>CAWIFT010000008.1:0-498913 GCA_963835455.1 uncultured Actinomycetes bacterium | reverse complement strand
CTCACCGCGACCGGCGCGGAGAAGTTCACCTGTTGCCATCCCGACGCCGATTCACCCGTGAACGTCGCCGTCGCCAACCGCGCGCCGGCGGACGACCACAACGACCCGGTGTGCGTTCCGGTGTTCGCCGCCGACTTGTAGAACCGCACTGCCGTCACGAACCCGGCTGCGTCGGCGGTGAACTTCACCCCCAACTCGACGTTGGCACCGGCGTCACCACTGTCGGGTATGGCCGGCACCGTGGAACCGAACAGCGTGTAGGTCGCCGCGCTCACCGCGAAGCTCTGCGGCACGGTGACCGCCGGGTTGAAGTTGCCGTTACCGGCCTGATCCGCGAGAACCGTGCAGGTTCCGGAAGCGATGAGGGAGATCGTCGCCCCGTTCGTCCCGGCCGACGTACACACCGTCGGCGTCGTCGTGGAGAACGCCACCGCCAGGCCCGACGACGCGGTGGCGGAGACGCTCAGGGGCGACTGCGCGGTCGACTTGTTCGCCAGGGCCGCGAACGTGATCGTCTGGTTCGCCTTCGCGACCGTGAAGCTCTGCTGCACCGGGAGCGCCGGAGTGAACGTGGCGTCACCGGCCTGGTCGGCCTGAACCGTGCACGTGCCGGCGGTCACGATGGTGATCGTCGCCCCGTTCGTACCGCCCGCGGTGCAGACAGATGACGTGGTGCTCGAGAACGTGACGGCGAGGCCCGAGGTCGCGGTCGCGCCGACCACGAACGGCGCGTCGCCGAACGTGCGGTTGGCAAGTGCGGCGAAGGCGATCGACTGGTTCGGAGCGACGACGGTGAAGTCCTGCTGCACGGTCGGCGCCGCGTTGTACACGGCGTTGCCGGACTGGTCGGCTCGCACCGTGCACGTTCCGAGCGCGACCAGCGTGATCGTCGCGCCGTTGGTTCCGCCCGACGTACACACCGAAGGCGTCGTCGTCGAGAAGGTGACGACGAGCCCCGACGACGCGGTTGCGGTCACGACGACCGGAGGCATGCCGAGCGTCGCGGTCGACGGCAGCGTCAGCGTGATCGTCTGATCGGCCTTGGTCACGCCGAAGCCCTGCAGCACCGCCGGGGCGGCGTTGTACACGCCGTTGCCGGCCTGATCGGCCTGGACGGTGCACGTCCCGACCGACAGGAGCGTGATCGTTGCACCGTTCGTGCCCCCCGACGTGCACACCGAAGGCGTCGTCGACGAGAAGGTCACGGCGAGCCCCGACGACGCCGTCGCCGAGAGCGTCACCGGCGACTGCGCCAGTGTCGAGGCGGGTGGCGCGGCGAACGTGATCGTCTGATCCACCTTCGCGTACGTGAACCGGTCGGCTGCACCCGTCGCGCTCGTGCCGCCGGCCGTCGTGACGGTGACGTCCACGGTTCCGACCGCGTGCGCCGGTGACACCGCCGAGATCGATGCCGCCGAGTTCACGCTGAACGATGCCGGCGTTCCGCCGAAGCTCACCGCGGTCGCGCCCGCGAGATTGGTTCCGGTCAGTGTGACGGCCGTACCGCCCGTCGTCGCGCCGGTGTTCGGACTCAACGCGCTCACGGTCGGGGGCGGCGGGAGAACGGTGAGCGTGAACAACTGGCTCGCGGTCGGGTTGACTCCGTTGTTGGCCGTCAAGGTGAACTGGGTGACGGCGACGACCGCAGTCGCGCCGACCGTCAGGGTTCCGGTTCCGTCACCGTTGTCGGCGAAGGACACCCCGGTCGGGAGCGCGCCGCTCGACAGCGCCGGAACGGGTACGCCGGTCGTGGTGACGGTCGCGGAGCCGCCCGTACCGGCAACGAAGGTCGCCTGCGCGGCCGACGTGATCGCGGGCGGCGCCGGCGGAACGCTGGGCGTCACCGCGTTCGACGCGGCCGACGCCACACCGGTCCCCACGCCGTTCGTCGCACTCACTTTGAACGTGTAAGTGGTTCCGTTCGCCAGACCGGTAACGGTCGTGCTCGTCGCCGGCGGTGCACCGGCGACGACGGTCGGCGTCTGGGCGGTCGTACCGATGAACGGTGTCACCGTGTACTGGGTGATCGAACTGCCGTTGCTCGCGGGTGCGGTCCAGGAGACGTTCGCCGACGCGTTCCCGGCCGACGCGAGGACACCCGTCGGTGCGTCGGGCAGGGTTGCCCCGACGCCCGAGGTCGTGAACGTGACGTCGACGGAGTAGTTCGACGCGAGATAGCTCTGGTTCGGGAACGTGCTGCCGCCGTAGGCGTACACACCGTTGCCGGCTGCGCCACTCGCCGGCGCGTGCAGTGGCGGCGCGTCGAACGCCGTCGCGAAGCCGTTGTGTACCGCCGCGTAGTGACCGGTGCTGGTGTGATACGACGCGATGTAGGTGGTCCCGCTCGTCACCGCAACCGGCGACGCGAAACTCACCTGTTGCCAGCCCGATCCGGATTCGCCCGTGAACGTCGCCGTCGCGAGCAACGAGCCCGACGACGACCACAACGTTCCGGTATGCGTCCCCGTGTTCGCGGCCGACTTGTAGAACCGCACTCCTGTCACGAACCCGGAGACGTCCGCGGTGAACCTCACGCCGAGCTCGACGTTCGCACCGGCATCACCGCTGTCGGGGATGGCCGGAACCGTCGTGCCGAACAGCGTGCACGGACACTGGAGTCCGCTCGCACTCGGTACGACCGCGTTCGAAGGCGCGGACGGCGGGCCGGTCCCGAGCGCATTCGTCGCCTTGACGGTGAACGTGTACGTCGTTCCGTTCGTGAGACCGGAAATGACGGTGGACGTCGCGGGCGGTGTGCCGGACACCGTCGTCGGGGTCTGCGCCACCGAACCCACGAACGGTGTGACCGTGTACGAGGTGATCGCGCTGCCGTTGTCGGCGGGGATGCTCCAGCTGACCGTGGCCGACGCGTTCCCGTTCGAGGCGATCACCGAAGGCGGCGCTCCAGGCACCGACGGCGGCACGGACGAGGCCGAGAACATGACGTCGACCCAGTAGTTCGTCGCGTTGTCGGACGGTCCCGGGAAACCGCTGCCGACGCGGTACAGACCGTTGTTGCCCACGGCCGGGCCGGTCGGCGCGTGCAACGGCGGGCTGTCGATCGTGCGCAACCCACTGGCCAGCGGCACGCCGTAGAAGCTGTCCGGATCAGCCGAATAGTGGCCGGATGACGTGTGGTACGAGGCGACGTAGGTCACGCCTGCGTTCACGTTGACCGCGGGCGAGAACGTGACTTGTTGCCACCCGGACGCGGTCTCGCTGGTGAAGGTCGCAGTCGCGAGCAGCGTGCCGGTCGAGGTCCAGAGGCTTCCGGTGTGCGTCCCGGTGTTGGCTGTCGACTTGTAGAAACGAACTCCGGTCACCGAGCCCGAGACGTCCGAGGTGAACTTGATCCCGAGCTCGGCCGAGATCGCGTCGCCGCTGTCGGGGTTCGCCGGCGTGGTGGCGCCGAAGAGACTGCAGGAACAGTGCCCGTTGATCGTGACCCCGGGCTTCGGTGTTTCGATGTTCGCACTGTCGTCGATCGCGCGCGACTTGATCGACGTCGTGATTCCCGTGTTGACGTTCCACGAGTAGGTCCAACTCGTGGTGCCGTTCGCGCGGTGCCACGTCGAGCCACCGTCGGTCGACACCTCGACCGCCGCGACCACGCCACCGCCCGTGTCGGAAGCCGTGCCCGTGATCGTGATCGTGGAACCGTTCGTGGGGCTGGAGCCCGACGCGGGCGAGGTGATCGTCGATGTGGGC
Organism: uncultured Actinomycetes bacterium; assembly: GCA_963835455.1. Taxonomy (GTDB): domain Bacteria; phylum Actinomycetota; class Acidimicrobiia; order IMCC26256; family PALSA-610; genus PALSA-610. The sequence continues at coordinate 495,205 of CAWIFT010000008.1, read as the reverse complement.
GCGGTCGTGTCGGTCGACTGCGTGGCTGCCACCAGACCCGACTGCAGCGTCGCGGGCTGGACGCCCATGTCCGCGAACAGGTTGACGGTCGCCTGTTGCATGTCGGGATCGGGCGTCGAACCCTGATCGCCCGGATCGAGGCCCCACGACCACTGCACGGTGCCGGCATCGAACACCAGCGCACCACTCGCGGCGCGATACAGCGTCATGTTGTGCGTGAGGGTCGCGGGCGCGAAGTTGGTCCCGTAGTCGACGAGCACGGAGTTCGCCGAGACCGTGGTCGACGACAAGTCGATGAGCCCCGCGGGTCGGAAGCCGTTGTCGACGTCGACGTCCCACTCGTTACCCAGCGTGTCGTTCGCGAGCGTCGCGGTCTGGCCGGCTCCGAGGGTGGCGACGCTCGTGTTCCGCCAAAAGCGCGACGACGCGTACCGTTGCGGCACCTGGATCGGGAAATAGATGTGGTCGTTGTTGTACCCGAACAGCTGCCCGGTGAGTGCGTTCTCCGGCTGCCCGCCGTCGGCCGGCGGGCTGAAGCGTGGATCGCGCCAGGTGCCCGTCCAGGTCGGCGGGTCCTGCGGATCGATGATCGCGTTGGCAGCTGTCTCCTTGTAGGTCACGAGCGTGCGGTGCGTGGTGTTCGTTCCGTCGAAGCTGTTCTCCCAACGGGTTTTCCAGAACATCGTGTTTCCGGTGAAGAACCCGATGCTCACGCCCGCATCCCGAGCGGCCTGGACATTGGCCCGCTGACTTGCCGACCAGTACTCGTCGTGACCCACGCTCAAGAAGACCTTGTGGTTGCGGAGCAAGGTGCCACCGGTGTCCTGGTCGACGTCCCCGCCCGTCGTGTAGCTCACGTCGTATCCGTTGCGCTCCATCCACTTCACCATCGGGTACTCGGCCCACATGACCCACGAGCCCGAGGGCGTGATCCCGGGCGGGGTGTTCACGGTCTCCCCCGTGACGAACGGACGGTTGTACGAGACCTTGTACGCGCGCCCCGCGGGGGCCGATCCGTCGCTCGAGTACAGACTGTTGCCGCCGTAGAAGTTGTAGGCCTGCCAGGTCTCGTCCGAGGTCTGGTAGATGATCGCCGAGTGACTCGCGTCGTTCTTGACGACGAAGAAGATCTGACTCCGCCCCCCAGTGTCGGAGCGCGTCAACAGCGCGAAGTAGATCCCCGACACGGCGGTCGACGGCACGGCCCACGAGGCCGACTCGTGCCAGTTCCCGCAGTCGACCAACCCGGTCGACGAGTCGGTCAGGCAATTCGGCTGGCTCTGCGGCAGCGACACGCTCGGCGTGATGTTCGACGCGACACGACGCGCGCCGGCACCGGCGTAGTAACCCATGCGATAGATGTCGAGGTGGTACGCCGACGCGTTGGTGTCGATCTTGAAGTGCACGGTTCCACCGGGGTTCAGGCTCATCGTCGTGGCGAAACCCTGGATCGACGCATCACCCGAGCCCGAGATCTGCCAACCCGTGTTTCCGGGGAGCGAGTTCTCGCACGCGACGGGATTCACGACGGGCGGACCGCACGGACCGGCGGCCACCGCGGTTCCGGATCCCGCCGGCGCGATCACGACCCACGTGAACGCGAGTACGAAGACTCCGAAGGCACCGCGCATGTGCCGTGACACACGACTGCGCTTTCGCCGACCGCCGATCAACGCCATTTCCCGCACCACCCCGCGCCCAAACCGGGACCGACCATCGCCGTTCCCGGGCCCACATCCGTTTGTGCCCATAGCGGTATAGGGCGGCTGCACACCCAGATCAAGGCCTGGGCACAGAATCGGTGACGGGAGTCACCGCATGATGGCGATGTGGGAGATGTCCACAAACAAACGCGCCGCGCGTGGCCGCGTGTGCGCTCTTCTCAGCCGGCGCGACCCGCTTCAGATGTCTTCGCGCGACCGCGGAGAGATCGCGTTGTAGCGCGCGGTGACCTGTGCCTGCGACAACGGAGACGCGTACACGGCGAAGCCCGCGATGGCACCGCGCCAGTCTTGCGCGGTCGTCGTCGCCGCATTCCACGCGCCGAACAACACCATCGGATTCGTGTTCGGTGAAAGCGTGTACAGCCGGCCGAGCGACACCGGTCCTCCGATCGAGACGCCGTCGCGATACAACCGCAGGCGGCTCTGACCGTTCGCGACGTCGAGCACCCATACCCAGTCGTGCCATGCCGTGTCCCATGTGACCGGGAAGCCGCGCACGATGCCGTGGTAGCCGTCCTGGTTGTTCGTGAACAACTCGATGTTCACGGTGTTCGGTCCTCCGCCGCCGTTCGCGTACATCGCGTAGCCGTGCAGACTCAAGCCGTTCGCGGGAGTCGCGAAATCCTGCACCGTCATCCAATCCGTCGGGTGCGCAAGATCCGACTTCAGGATCACCTCGTACGACGCGGTCGTCCCGGACAGCTGGTACTGCGCGTTGGCGGGCACACGGATGAAGCCGTTGCCGGTCGAGTGGACCGCGGTCCGCGTGCCGGGTCCGGGAGTACCGAACGTCATTCCCCCACCCACGACGCTCCCGGCAATCGCGCCGCCGCTGACCGAATCGTGCACCGTCGTCCCCGACGCCTCCTGCATCCCGAACACGACCACCGGCGCGCCGTCGGATCGCGCGACGGAATCCCAGCTCGCGCCGCCGCTCGGGAGCGTTGTCGTCGTAGTCGGCGGAGCCGTCGTGGTCGTGGACGTCGGCGGAGCCGTGGTCGTCGTAGTAGTGGTAGTTGCGGTCGTTGTCGTTGTCGTTGTCGTTGTCGTTGTCGTTGTCGTTGTCGTTGTCGTTGTCGTTGTCGTTGTCGTTGTCGTTGTCGTGTCGTCGTCGCCGCGGAAGTGGTGGTGGTCGACGGATCCGTGGGCAACGCAAAGGTGACATCGACCCAGTAGTTCGACGCCAAGTACGTCAGGTTCGGGAACGCGCTCGCTCCGTACCGGTACACGCCGTTACCGCTCGACGCGGTGCTCGCAAGCGCGTGCAGCGGGGGTTTGTCGACGGCCGCCGCAAACCCCTGATGCGTCGACGCGTAATGGCCGGTGGTCGTGTGGTACGACGCGACGTACGTGAGCCCGGCCGTCAGCGCCACCGGGGCCGAGAGCGTGAGGTTCTGCCACCCGGTTCCGGTCTCGGCCGTGAACGTTCCGTTGGCCAATCTCGTTCCGCTCGCGGACCACAGCGAACCGGTGTGTGTTCCCGTGTTCGCTGCGGACTTGTAGAAGCGCACACCCGTCACCGATCCCGACGTCTCGGCGGTGAACTTCACCCCGAGCTCCACGTTGGCGCCGGCGTCGCCACTGTCGGGAACCGGTGGCACGGTCGCGCCGAACAACGTGCACGGGCACGTGTACGCCGCGGCCGGCCCGGCATCGGCCCACGCGAGCATGCCGCTCAGCAACGCAACGACACCGCACACCGCCACGGCGAAGAGGCCAGCCGATCGGATCCGCCGGCGAGTTCCCACTCGCGCCGATCGTGGCATTCGACGGTTCCCGCGTAGCGCCATGGCACCTGCTCTCCGTCACGATCGGCAGACCGAACCGTGACCGACTGGTCCCGCGCTAGCCCACGAGCAGTCGTACCCATACCGCGCCCGGCCGAACCCGAAGAGAAGGCCGATGTGCCAAATGGTCGTGCATGACAGGACGAATGGACTGCCGTGCACGGCGCGCGTCCCGCACGCTTACGGTGCGCCGGCGCGAATCAGTCCGCCGGTTGGTACCGGAACATCGTCCACCACGCGGCGGAGATCGCGCCGATCGCGACCAGCAACGCGACGAGGCCGCGCGAGGTCTGCGGGCTCGACGGCAACGCACGCCCGGCGCTCGTCGTGTGCCGAACCGCGTCATAGCCGGGCCAGAAGCTCGGCAGATGGGCAGCCGGCACTCGGAAATAGACGATCGCGACTGCGACGCACGCGATCGCGAGGATGACGAGACCGACCGCGACCGGTGCCACCAAGCGACGAGGAACCACGGATCGAAGGCTACCGACCGGTGGTCTTCGGACGTATGCGCCCGCCGGTGTCACGCGCCGAGATCAGGCGCCGACCTCGTAGTGCTCCGCGGAGAACTGGCGCGCGATGCGGCGCGCGTCCCATCGCGGCCTAGGGAGAACCGCTGTCGCCGGTCGAGGTGTCGGTCGTGCAGTTCCCGAGGTCATCCGTGGGACAGCTCCCGAAACTGTCGCTCGCAGTGGTGTCGGTCGTGCAGTTCCCGAGGTCATCCGTGGGACAGCTCCCGGAACTGTCGCTCGCAGTCGTGTCGGTCGTGCAGTTTCCGGAGTCGTCGGTGGGACAACTCCCGGAACCGTCGCCCGCACCGTTTCCGGTGCCGGTCGTGCAGTTCCCGATGGCATCGGTCACGCAACCCCCGGAACTGTCGGTGCTACCAACCGTGGTCCCGGGTTGGAAAGCGCCCCCGCAGCCGCTCAGCAGGATCGCGACACCAAGGGTCGCGGCAACGCGTCTGGGCGTAAAGCGTCCGGGCGTAAGGAGGGCCATCATTCGCCGCAAATAGTGCCCGATCGGACACGGTGACGGCGAGCACCGATCGGCAGATTCGGCGCTCGACTCGCGCCCGGCCGAGTTCAGCAGCCACGTCCGCCAACACCACCTCGACTGTGCGTATCGCGCCCGATCCGAACCCGATGCGGGCAAATGGCGTCCGCCTAACGCGTGTGTTCCGACGACGAGTGGTGCCGGTCGGGGCGAGTCAGGAGGTAGATCAGTGCGCCGAGGGGACCGAGGACCGTGACGACGACGATCGACGCGAGCCAGCCCGCGTCTGATGCTCTCGGACCCTCTCGCAGCAGCGTCAGGAGAATCCGCAACCACCAAAGGAAGATCGCGAGCCCGAGAGCGAACAGAAGAATCACCGCGCCCATGCCATCGATTCTGCCCGTTCTACGCCGGACCGTCGAGGACGACCCCCTCGGCAATCCGGCGCGGCGCGCGACGGCGGGCGTCAGCTTCAAAGTCGCAGTCGAGCGCACGCCGCCTAACGTTGGAACTCGTGCACGACAAGTCATCGACTCGGCTCGTGCTGATATGCGGGCTCCCCGCCTCGGGCAAGTCGACACTCGCGCGTCGGCTCGCACCGAAGATCGCGGCGATCAGGTTGGACAAGGACGGGTGGGCGACGCAACTGGGCGCCGACTTGTGGGATGACGAGTTCCGGGTGCGGCTCGAACATCAACTGTGGGTTCTGACCCAGGAGCTCCTCGCCCACGGCCAGAGCGTGATCTTGGAGTGGGGCCACTGGGCGCGAGTGGAACGGGACGAGAAACGACTCGGGGCGCGAGCGTTGGGGGTAGGAGTCGAACTGCGCTACCTCGATGCACCCTTGGAGGAGTTGATCGCGCGAACGGAGCGACGCAATACGTCGGGCGAGTGGACGGCCTCGCCTATCACGCGGGCGCACTTGGAAACGTGGGCCACGATCTTCGAACCTCCCGACGAGGAGGAGACCGCGTTGTTCGACAAGCCCATTGCCGAAGATTGATCTCGTATGCGCCGGCCGAGGCGGGGATGAGGGTGCCTGAAGTCGCGCCGCGAATGTGCCGATTGATCGCACTGTGACTCGGACGGTGACGATGCGCTTCGCCGTCCTTGCGGGCGTGCTGGCGGCGGCTGGCGGTGTGGTCGTTGCCCGCCATTTCGGCGCATCGTCCGGGACCCAGTCGTCGCCGAACTCGCCTCCGACCGACGTATGTCCCGCGACTGCGGTCGATGCGTGCGCGACGACCGTGGCGGCGCGGTTGGGCCTCGACGTCGGAGAGGTGCCGACTGTCGGTGCGCTACCGGCCGGACTGAGATACGAGCGCGGTCGGGTGGTGAAGGCGTCGAACGGCCGCGAAGTCGCCGAGTTCGATTTTCGCGACTCCACGACGCACGACGTCTACGGCCTCGGCTTCGTTCGCATGGCACCCCCGGCTCACGACTCGACGAAAGTCGACGTGACACCTCATGGCCGAAGGTATCGAGCGGTCGTGGACCAGCCGCGCGGCCTGAGATACGTCGTGTACGAACCACGCGTGGCCGTTGTCGTCGAGGTCGTCGGTGCGCCGACACAGGGAGCTTCGGTTCCCCGAACGGCGGAAGCTCTCCTCGATGCCGTCCGGTTGAAGACCCGCCCGGTCGACCCGTAGCCGAATCGGCGCTGGTCAGCTACGACTTCGTAGGGCTCGGAGAAGAACTGGCTGATCTGAAATCGCCGTACGATCGCTACGCATCGAATTTGATTGCGCCGAACCGCGTGGGCCTTCACCTGTGTATTCGCGCGATTCGTGTGACATCGTGTGGCATCGAGACCACTGCACTCTCGACGTGTGTTGTGTCGTCGATGTGTCGCCGACTGCGCCGTCAGATCGACGCGCAGTCACCGTGCAGAGCGGCAGATATCTACGCGCGTTGGGACTGGTCACCGTCCTTCGAGCCTCGAGCCTCGAGCGTCACGGCGATCGGTCCGCCAATTCACGAACTGCCAAGAGTTCGGGCGGTCGTAGCTGGTGCACTCAACCGTGAGCGTCGGGCTCTTCGTCCATTTCGCCTGGAACTTGGTGCCTACGCCGAGAGGTCCGTCGCTGAGCTTGGCCATGCTTCGGACCTTCGGGTTCCACTCCAACTCATTGCGGAGGTCGCCGAGGTACTCGAAGACCTCCTCGATCGGGCGGTCGATCTTCACCGTGTTCTCAATGACAGCCATCAACAGAGCCTGCGACAACGAACGCTCGGGGCGACCTCTCATCCAGAGACCCAACTGGTCACGAGAACCGCCCGATCACCCCGTGAGCCATCGCCGCCGCGAGCGCCGACGGCAGATAAGTACGCGCGGGGGCGGCCCCGAAAGGCCGCCCCCTTCAAACACATTTGCCGCGTTATCGAGTTAGAGGATTCCGCAGATGCCGGAGAACATCGGTGGGATCGAGGCGTTTGCTGCTGTGCAGAAAACTCCGAGCATTCCGACCAGACCACACGGGTCAAGAGTGACTGAAAGGTTTGCACCGATGATCGACTGCAGAAGGCCCTGGGCAAGTGTGTCCGTGGCCAGGTTTGGAACCAGAGCGGACGCGAGTCCCGCGGGGTACTGAACCATCACGTATTGCGTGTCGGGAACATAGTTGACGTGCCCAGCCGGCACGTGCGTCGGAGTTGGGATGTTTCCGCTTGACATCACACCCGACGAGACGAAAACGCCGTTGCCGAAGTCGTGGATTGGCGCGATCGACGGGTCGACACCACCCACTCGAGTCGCATTCCACATGGAGCCATCGTCGGCCACGGTGGTCGCCAACGCGCCGGTCTGGTTCGCGAGTAACGCATCCAGCGTCGGAAGCGGCTGATTCGCCAACGCTGTCCCGGCGAAGCTGATCACGAAGCTACCGGGGTTCGGTCCTGCGACCACGCTCACGCCACCACCGAGGTTGCCGAACGAACCACCGTCACCGGGACCCGACGGAGCCACCGCTGTGTTGAGCGACGTGGCAATAATCGTCGGCGTCAATCCCACCACATTGATGTCCCCCGAGTGGTAGGTGTTGCCGGCCACCGGCGGACCCGCGACGGCGGGAAACGTCATCGACAGCTTGAACGTGCCCGACGTGGCCACTGGCGGAACGTAGAGCCCGACCGTGGTGCTGCTCGCAGGACCCGGAATGCCGCTGACGGGTCCGGGTCCGGTGCCGTTGTTACCGGCGTTGATCACGCCGGCCTGCGCGCCGAGCTTGTCGCTACCGGGAACACCGACCACGTAGCCCCTGCCGATGTGCGCAGTTGGCTGGTATTCCTTGACATCGATGTACGGGTCCCTCGGAGGGCCGCCGTTGGACGTGTTCTGCCACTTGAGGAAGATCTTCGTTGTTCCGGTCGCGGAGCCGGTGAGAGGAGCGACGGGGCCCGAGGCCGCCGGATTTGCGCCGATAGTGCCGCCGAGAGTGACGCTAATCCCGAACCGGTAGGCGCTGAACGTGTTGTTGTTGAGGTCGTTCAGTATCCGGTCTTGGCCGTAGCTCTCGTGGCCGACCACTGCATATGAGCGTTGACCGACGGTGTTGATGCCCACCGGAGCCGGAATCAGCCCACCCGGTATCAGACTGCCTGTCGGATCGATAGTGCCTTGCAGGTACGCGCCACACGCATCGGGTTGATGAATCGCGTGCGCGGCCTGTACGCCTACCGTCGTTACAAACGCTCCGACCATGCTCGCGGTCACCGCAAGGTGAAGCGCGCGCTTCTTGAGATTCACGAATAGTCCCCCCGTGTCGTTACTTGCTCTCGAAGCGGTCCACAACCTTCCGCACGCGACAAAGAGCGCGCCGAAACAAGACCGCGGTACGCGACGCAACAAATCCCCGCCCCCGAGCAGTCGTACAAAGAACGGAGCCAGCCCAGGAAATCGACCCCGTCTACGGTGCGGTCTACAGCTTCGTCATCAAACCGTCAACCACCCCAAGGGGTCCTTCGAGGCGACGGTGAAGGAACCGCTGCCGCAGAATCCGGATCGTTGGTCGCGCACATGCGAAGGTCGCGGGATCGTGCTGGACACAGAGACGACCCGAGGTAACGGCGATTTCTTCGATGACCTCGCGGCACAGTTCGGCGGGGAGTACGACGGCTGGGAAGCCTCCGTCCGCTGACTCGCACCTAACTGCCGTTCGGCGTCAGAGCGCGAGGTGGAGGACGGACTGGTCGCGCAGGTTCTCCTTTCGATGCGCGTACGTGTAGCCGCATCGTTCGTAGAACGGACCCGCTTCGGTCGTCCACACCCACAGCTCGGTAGCCGCCGCCTGCCGTGCGCCGTCCGCTGCCGCGTTCAATAGCTCACGTCCGACGCCCATGTTCCGTGCCGGACCGACCACGACCATGCCCGACAGCCACGGACGCCGATCGCCGTAGCGAGCATCTCGATCGTCGTCGCAGACCGACGCGCACCCGACGGGCTCCCCGTCGAGCGAGGCAACGACCGTGAACGGGATCCCCTCGGTGTGACATCGGCTCGCTAGCTGCGCTCGCCAACCACGCTCAACTGCATTCGGGGTCGAGACGCCCCATTCCAACCAGTGCCATCGAAACACGTCGCCGAACGCCGACTCGTCCGCGCTCAGCCGCCTGACCTCGATCACCGCCCAATCATGCTCGCGGACAGGCTCGGCGACGAGCGTATATCTACCGATCGGTTCTCCTGCGAAGACTCCTCGCGGGGCAAGATGCCGGGGTGAAGGCATTCGATCTCGATGCGTTCATCGCTTCGTGCGTCGCAGCGAGCGATGAGGTCGAACCGGTTGCTGCGTTGCGCGACATTGTCGAACGGGCTGTCAGCGACCCCGGCGGACTCGACGCTGCGTTTCCCGTGCCGGTCGAGCCGTCCGATGATGGGGCCCTGTATTCCTCCGCCACCTTGTTCGTCGCGCAGGGATTGTTCCCGAGGGGGTTTTCCACCGGTATCCATGACCACACGGTTTCCGCCGTGATCGGTACGTGGGCCGGGTACGAGGACAACCATCTGTTCCGCCGGACCGCCTCTGGTATCGAGCGGACCGAAGTGCACCGAGTTCACCCCGGTGAGGTGCTCGTCTTGGACGCAAATGCGATCCACGATGTGCACGCTCCATCGACGACCTGGAGTGCGGCGCTACACGTGTATCTCGGCGACATCACCGCGCGGAAGCGCAGTTCATGGGCAGACGAAGATGGCTCGGCGTTCCCTTTCGACGGTGTCGACATGGAGACCCGCTGGATGGAAGCCGCGACGGCGACCGGCCTCGTCCGCGTGACGTAGGTCTCGACGGCGGGCCATAGCTGCCATCGCGCGTTCGCGGTGCCTGACTCGATCGCGTTGTGATCATGAGGTGTCGCTTGGACACCGTGTGATTTCCTAACCCGGGTCAGCTCGTGACTTCGTAGGGCTCCGCGTAGAACTGGCTGTACCACTTGCGGAACTTGAGGATCGGCCCGTCGGTGTCGGCGAGTGCCGGCGACGGCAAGAAGCTCTTGTGCTCCCAGATCGGCCGGTCTTCCTGCACCTGCTTGTTGATCTCCTTGACGAACGCGTCGGCGACGGTCGACGTCAGCTTCTCGTCGTCGAACTTGCGCACGATGAAGTTGAACCGCACCTGCGTGGTCTCTTCGTCGATCGGCGTGGTGGTTGCGATGTTGATCGCGTCGACGATGCCGCTGAACCACACCTTCGAGAAGCCGGGGCCGTAGTTGTAGACGTCGATGCGGCCTTCGGTCACGCCGCGCGGCGTGACGTAGGTCTGCTTCGACAACATCGACGAGCAGGGGCCGTCGGTGTTGTACTCCTCCACCTCGGCAACGGTGTCGGTGCCGTGCACGAACTGGAAGTGCGCGGGGTCGGCGCCGTTCTCCGACATCTCCTGCGGGATCGTCCGGATCACGTACGACGACGCGTAGAAGTCGCTCCACGCGGGATCGCCGATCTCCTCGATGACCGGGATCTCCCACTTCGGTTCTTCTTCGAACGGGTGGTACCAGGCGAGGATGAAACCGTTGCGCTCGACGACCGGGTACGTACGCACGTGCGCCTTGCGGTTGGTGCGCTGACTGTACGGAATGTTCGAACACGCGCCGGCGCCGTCGAACTTCCAGCCGTGGAACGGGCAGGTGAGCAGGTCGCCGTCGACCGAGCCGCCGTACGCGAGGTGCGCACCGAGGTGCGGGCAGAACGCGTCCTGCAGGTGGAACGCACCGCTCGTGTCGCGCCACAGGACGAGCTCGCGGTTCCAGTACTCGACCGCGGTCACCTCGCCCGGTGCAAGGTCGCCCGGGAAAGCAACCTGGTACCAACCGAACGGGATCGGGAACGGAAAGCGACGCGATGCCATCCGGCGATTTTAGAACACGTTTCATTCTTGGCGCCGGTCGAGGCCGATTAGCGTCGCGCCGGTGGATCGAGAACTGGGCGGGGTCGGCACCAAGGTCGTGTTCGAGGACCATCGGGTGCGGGTCTGGGTGCTCAGGCTGGACCCGGGCGAGCGCAGCGCGGTGCACCGCCACGATCTCGATCATCTGCTCATCCAGGTGAAGGGCGACCGCATCGCGGTCGACCCCGAGCCCGATTCCGAGAGCCCCTACCGCGACTTCTTCGAGGCGCCCGTCATCGCGGGCATGGTCACGCACGTCCCGAAAGGCGGCATCGAGACCGCGGTCAACACCGGCGCCGAACCCTTCTACGAGATCATCGTCGAACTGAAAGATGCGTAGCTGTCAGGCGTGCTTGACACCGGTGGCGATGTCCTTCGCCCAGCGGTAGTCGGGCTTGCCGCTCGGCGATCGCTCGATCTTCCCGACGAGGTGCAACTCGCGCGGGACCTTGTAGCCCGCGACGAGTGTGCGCACGTGACCGTCCAGTTCCTCGAGCGTGGCGGTGCGGTCGGGACGCATCTCGACGACCGCGGCAACCCGCTCGCCCCAGCGTTCGTCGGGAACACCGACCACCACGACGTCGAACACCGCTTCGTGGGCCTTCAACGCGGCCTCGACCTCTTCGGGATAGATCTTTTCGCCGCCGGAGTTGATGCACACCGAACCGCGACCGAGCAACGTCATCGTGCCGTCGGCCTCGACGACCGCGGAATCACCTGACACCGAGTAACGCCGACCGTTCACGGTGACGAAGGTGGCCGCCGACTTCTCCGGGTCCTTGTGGTAGCGCAGCGGAACGTTCCCACCGCGCGCCATGCGCCCGACCACACCCGAGCCGGGCTCGACGATGTTCATGTCGTCATCGAGCACGACGGTGTCGGGACCCATGCGCACGGTCGGCAGGCCCGGCTTCTCCTCGCCGCCGGCCATGATCACGCGCACGCCGTTGTACCCGGTCTCGGTCGAACCGACCGCGTCGGCGATGACGAGACTCGGGAATCGTTCGTGGAACTGCGCCTTCACCGCGGCGCTGAACACGGCCGCGGTCGAGGCGACGGCCACCAGTGACGATGCGTCGTATCCGCCTTCGTCGAGCGCCTCGATCAGCGGACGCCCCATTGCGTCGCCGGTGATGCTCAACGTCGGGATTCGGTACTTCTCGACCGCGCGCCATACGTCGTGCGGGTCGAACTTCGGCGTGAGCACCGTCGTGCGGCCGTTGATCAAGCCGTTGATGGTCCCCCACTGCGCGGCGCCGTGCATGAGCGGTGCGATCACGACTGCGAACCCGGCGTCGGCCGGTGCGTCGGCGGCGGCCTTCGCGAACTCCCACTCGTCGAGGACGCGCACGCCGGTTTCGAAGTTGACCAATCCGCCGAGGACGCAGAGCACGTCCTCCTGACGCCACACGACACCCTTCGGCATGCCTGTGGTGCCACCGGTGTACAGGATGTAGATGTCGTCGTCGGAGCGTTCCGCGAAATCGCGTTCGGGGCTGCCCGACGCGAGCGCTTCCTCGTAGTCGATCGAGCCGATGACCGACGCGTCGATACCCGAGCCGTCGTCGATCGCGATGAGATGCCGCAACATCGGCAGCGAATCGCGCACGGCCGCGATGCGCGGCGTGTACTGCGCGTCGTGTACGAGCGCGACGAGATCGGCATTGTCGAACAGATAGCTGAGCTCGGCCTCGACGTAGCGGTAGTTCACGTTCACGGGGACGGCGCGCAGCTTGTAGGCCGCGAAGATCGTCTCGACGAACGCATGGCTGTTCATGCCGTAGATGCCGATGTGATCGCCCTCGCCGATCCCTTGCGCCCGGAGGTGGTGCGCCAGGCGGTTGGCCCGTTCCTCGAGTTGGGCGTAGGTACGGGGCTCGTCGGCGACGATCAGGGCGACGCGATCGGGAACCGCGTCGACGATGTGCTCGGTGAGATCTGCGATGTTCCAGGCCATGAGGGCCTAGTTGAGCAGGCCGAGCGCGCGGAATGCGAGACTGAAGCCTTGGATGTCGACCTGCCCGCCGAAGACGACCCGCGCCGCGTCGAAGTCCGCCGTTGGTTCGCGGACAATCCCGCGCCGAGCGCGCGTGATCTCGTCGCCGCGGGCTACGTCGTGCCCCACTGGCCCCGGCCGTACGGCCTCGACGCCGACCCCGCGTTGCAGCTGATCATCGAGAGCGAGATGCGGCGGGCGGGCGTGTCCAAACCACTCAATCCCATCGGGATCGGCCACTGCGGACCGATCATCGTCGCGCTCGGCAACGACGAGCAGAAGCAGCGTTACCTCCTGCCCATGCTCGCGGGCGAGGAACTGTGGTGCCAGCTCTTCAGCGAACCGGGCGCGGGCTCCGATCTCGCCAACCTCGCCACGCGCGCGGAGCGCGACGGCGACATCTACCGGGTCAACGGACAGAAGATCTGGACGTCACTCGCCGATCACGCCAAGTTCGGCATCCTGATCGCACGGACGCGCAACGACGTGTCGAAGCACCGCGGCATCTCGTACTTCATCATCTCGATGGACCTGCCCGGCATCGAGGTGCGGCCGATCAGGAACATGACCGGCGACGCGGGGTTCAACGAGGTCTTCTTCACCGACGTGCGCGTCCCGGCCGAGAACCTCATCGGCGAGGAGAACCTCGGTTGGGGCATGGCCAAGACGACGTTGGCGAACGAGCGCGTGTCCCTGTCGACCGGTGGCGGGCTGCAATGGGGTTACGGACCCAGCGCGCGCGATCTCGTCGCGCACTTCCGCGACCGCGGCGGGCTGGACGACGCGGTCGCGCGCCAAGAAGTGGTCGGCGCGTTCATCGAAGGGGAGATCCTGCGGTATCACCGCATGCGCATGATCTCGGCCGCGGTGAACAAGTTGCCCGGACCCGACGCCTCGCTGCGCAAGGCACTGGCCGATCCGCACGGCAAACGCGTGTTCACGCTCGCAAAGGATCTCATGGGTGCGGGCGGCATGCTCACGACGAACGGAACGTTCGGTCCCGAATGGGATCGCGGCTTCCTGTTCAGCCCCGCGCTCACGGTCGGCGGCGGCACCAGCGAAGTGCTGCGGAACATCATCGCCGAACGACTCCTCGGCCTCCCCCACGATCTCGACGTCGAACAGGGCAAGACCTGGTCCGAGACGCGCGGCGGCACGGTTCCTCCGCAGTAGGCGGGTCAACCGCCCACGATTTGGCCCGCTTACCTCAGACGGCGCCGGGTCCGGGCCGATTTCGTAGGAGTGAGACGACGCTTTTCGATCGCCCAGCTGCTGGTCGCGGCCGTCGTCGTCGTGGTGGCGATCGTCGGCATCTCCGCGTTGACCCGATCCAAGAAGCCGGCCGACGACACCGGAAGCAAGAACTTCACGGCCTGCCCGGTGGGCACTCCGGACACGTGCGCGGATCGCGTCGCACAGGTCTGGAAGCACGACGCGCGGCCGCTGCCGTCGATCCCCGTCCCCGCCGGACTTCGCTACGACCGCGGCTTCATCGCCACGACGGGCGCGCCGGCCGCATTCTTCGTCTTTCAGACCTTCGTCGACGGCAGCAAACAACCGACCGAGTTGACATTGCGCGTGTCGCCCGCGAGCACGACGCCGTACGACGTGGCCCACCTCGGGGGGAAAGCGGGTCATCTCCCGAGCGGCCGCGCCTACCTCGATTTCTCCGACGCGAAACAGACCGGCCCGTTCGTCGAACACCTCGGCGATGTCGAGCTCGTCGTCTCGTTCACTTCCAGCGCCGCGCCCAGGTCACTGAAGGCGACCCAGCTCGAGCTCCTGGACAGCGTGACGACCAGATAGCGTTTTCGCGCCGGCAAATAGCGGTTTCGCGCCGGACTCACGCCGACCCGCGACCCGCTACCCGTCGGACGGCCAGGTGATGTTGCAGTTCACGCGGAGATAGGCGGCCAAACGGGTCGTCGCATCCCGGACCGCGGGTGTGAGCGACGCGACCTTTCCCGTTGCCGGCGCCGAGAGGTCCGCGTGGGCCACGACATTGAGCGCGGCGCGGATCGCAACGGGCGCGTCCTGTTCCTCTTGGACGACTGCAGGAGCCGAGACTCTTCGATACTGGGCGAGATCGTCCGGTGTCATGTCGGAGTCGCTGAGTGCGTGGACCGCGTCCTCGAGGCGGCGAACGTCGCCACAGAAACGCGACACCGAACCCGACGCGGTGACCGAAGCGGGGACGGGCGCCGGTGCCGGTGTGGCCGGCGGTGCGGCACGCGGATGCGCGCCACCGCACGCCACGGCGACGCAACTGAGCACGACCGTTGCAATCGTCGATCGTGCCCATCGCGCTCTCACCGACAAAGATTGCACCCTGCAACCCTCCCTGTGCGAGCACCTCCCCACGGGTTTTCGATCCCGGGCGCCCATTTCCGCCCGGCGCCGGGATCGAATCGGACGATCCGGACGGAAGGCCGGCTACGAGGTCGCCATCTCCAAGAAGGTGCGCAACTCCCGGGGAATGTCGGGCCCCATCGGCGCGTAGAGGATCTCCGTCGCGCCCGATTCGGCGAGCGCGTCGATACGCGGGCGTACCTCGGCGGCCTCGCCCGTCCACGTGAACGCCTTCAACAGGTCGCCGTCGAGGAGCGGTCGGTCGCGCTCGGTCACCGTGACGAGGTGCTCGTCGTGAATCGCGAGATGACGTTCGGCCGCGGGGATCTCTTCGAGGCGCTTGCGCCACTCGACGCCACCGGGCAGGCCGTCGACCGACGCGGGATCGCCTTCGTACATCGCGTGGTAGACGACCGTGAGGGCCGGCCCGGCTGCGGCGAGCGCGCGCTCCGAACCCGGACTCTCCCCGGCGTCGAGCACCGTGCCGAATGCGAGCACCGAACACCAGTCGAAATCGGGGTTGCCGGCACCGATCGTCATCACGCCGTCGCCGAACTCGTGCGCGACCGCCACGCCCTTGGGCCCGTTGGCGGCGACGACGATCGGCGTGTTGATCGGGAACGGCGGGGCGAAGTCGGGCCCGTGCAACATCTGGACGATCGCCCCGTCGACCTCGACCTTCTCGCCGCGCAACAACGCGCGCAGTTGCTCGATGTAGCGGCGCGTCCACGCCCACGTGAGCGGCTTCTGGCCCATCGCCATGCGCCCCGTGAAGCCGGTGCCGACCGCGACCGCGACCCGACCCGGCGCGAGTTGCTCGAGGGTTGCGATCGCACTCGCCTGCGCCAACGGGTGCCGGAGGTTGGGGACGAGTACGGCGGGTCCGAGTGCGATGCGGGAGGTGCGTTCCGCGGCCAACGCCGCGATCACCCAGATGTCGCCGTAGAGCGCGGGCGAGTCGAAGAGCCACGCGCGCGCATAGCCGAGGCGTTCCGCCTCGACGATGTGATCGACGACGTGCGGACCGGGCGGGAACGCGCAGGAGATCTCCATGACGAGACCCTACGTGCCGGTCAGCGCCGCGACGAGCGGCGCGAAGTCGCGCGCCTTCTCACCCGGGATCACGCTGTAGCTGTAGCCCCAACGCTCCCGTCGTTCGCGCAATCGTTCGGCGCACTCGGAGATCGAGCCGATCAGCGTGAGCGGCGACGCGAGCACGTCCTTCGGGTCGGCGCTGAAGAGCTGGCCCATCACGTCGGCGACCGCTTCGGTGTCGTCGGTCACCTCGGCCGCCGCGAGCCACGCGTTGATCTCGATGTCGTCGAACCGCGCGCCCGCGCCTTCGCGCAGCCAGCCGACTTTCTGATCGATGCGTTCCGGCATCGCGTCGTGGGCGGCATCGGTGTCGACCTCACCGGAGTGGATCGATGCATTGACGCCGACGATGTCGGCGATCTGACCCGCGAACCGCAACACGCGCGGCTGGCCACCGCCGATGATGAAGGGCGGGCCGCCGGGCGTGTACGGACGCGGCGTGCCGGGCAGGTCGGTGATGCGGTAGTGCTCGCCCGCGAAGTTGACCGGCTCCTCCTGCGTGAACAACGCCTTCAGGATCTTCGTGTGCTCGATCATGCGATCGACCCGCACCTTGGGCGCTTCCATCGGGATACCCGACCGGTCGTAGTCGAGCTTCTTCCAGCCCGCACCGACACCGACCTCGAGCCGCCCTTCGGACAACACGTCGATCGCGGCGAGCTCACGGGCGAGCACGGCCGGATGGCGGTAGTCGCAGTCGAAGACGAGCGATCCGACCTTCAGCGTCGTGGTGAGCGCCGCGGCCGCGGCCATCGCCGCGATCGGGCCGAGCCCCTCGTCGAAGTGATCGGGAACGAACAGGGTCGAGTAGCCGAGCGCTTCGAGCTCGACGGACCGTGTCGGCCCACGTGCTGCCTTCGAACGGGCCGTGCACCTCCACGCCGAACCGGAACTCGTGCGCGGTCATGAGCAGCGCCGCATCAGTGCGCGACCGGGCAGACGCGCGGCCCCGGCGGGTACTTCACCGGCATGTGCTTGATGCCGGCGATGAAGTTCGACCGGAGCGGCTCCGCCTCGCCGGTGCGCTCGAGGGTCGGCATCCGCTTCGCCATCTCCTCGAGCAACACGTAGATCTCCATGCGGGCGAGGTTCATACCGAGGCAGTGGTGCGGGCCGCCGCCGCCGAAGCCGACGTGCTCGTTCGGGCTCCGCCGGATGTCGAACTCGAACGGACGATCGAACACGTCCTCGTCGCGGTTCGCGGAGATGTAATACATCGCGATCTTGTCGCCCTCCTTCAGCTGCTGGCCCCGAAGCACGGTGTCCTTCGTGACGTTGCGGCGGAAGTACATGACGGGCGACGCCCACCGGACGATCTCGTCGGTGGCCGACTGCGCGAGCGTCGGGTCGTCGACCAGCAGCTGGTACTGCTCCGGGAAGTCGCAGAACGCCTTGATGCCGTGCGAGATCGAGTTGCGGGTGGTCTCGTTCCCGGCCACCGCGATCAGCAGGAAGAAGAGGTTGAAGTCCATCTCCGAGAGCTTGTCGCCGTCGACCTCGGCGTCGAGGAGCGCGGTGATGATGTCGTCGCGCGGCTCGGCGCGGCGCGCCGCCGCGAGCTCGTTCGCGTACATGAACATCTCGACCTGCGCGTTCATCACCTCTTCTTCGGAGACCAGGTACTCCGGGTCCTCGGAGCCGATCATGCGGTTGCTCCACTCGAACAACTTGTGCCGGTCCTCCTGCGGCACACCGAGCATCTCCGCGATGACCTGCAGCGGTACTTCGGCCGCGACGTCGACGACGTAGTCGCAGCCGCCCTTTTCGATGACGTCGTCGATGATCTGCGCGGTGAGCTCGCGGATGTGCGGCTCCAACATGCGCATCTGGCGCGGGGTGAACCCACGGTTGACGAGCTTGCGGTAGCGCGTGTGCTCCGGCGCGTCCATCGTGAGCATGAGGTTGCCCCCCTGCTCGAAGTCGTTCATCTCCGTCTCCTCGAGGATCACCACGCCACCGCGCTTTTGATCCGAGGAGTACGTCGCACCGTCGCGACCCACGGCGACGACATCGTCGTACTTGGTGACGACCCAGAAACCCGGGCCGTCGGGCTCCGGGTGCTTGAAGATCGGGTGGTTCGCACGGAGGTAGGTGAACCAGTCGTGGGGCACACCATTCGTGAACGCGTCCCGGTCCAAAAGGTTGATGTCGCTCAGTTCCATTGCGGGATCTCCCTCGGTCGTCGTGGGCAAAACTACACGGCCGGATCGCGGCGAAAAGCCCGCACCACGACCCCCGCGTCGTAGAACTCGCGCCATTTCGTGATCCGGCCGTCGTCATCGAACGTGAAGAATGTGACGTAGTGGTTGCGGTACGGACGGCCGTTCTCCGCCACCACGGCGACGCTGCGGTGCTCGGCCACGACGACGTGCGGATCGGCAGTCTCGTGAATCGCGTCGACCGTCATCGAGAACTCGCTGAACGTGTCGCGTGCGAACCGCTGGAAGTCGCCGATCGCGGCCTTACCGACGTGAGTGCGCGCCATCTTGCCCGGCGCGAACGGCAACTCCATCACCGCGTCGTCCGCGAACCGGTCGACCAATTCGTCGACGCGCATCTCGTCAGCAAGCTGCATGACATCGCGTACGCGTTCGACGTTGTTCATGCGGCTGCGATCTGCGCCTGGGCACTCACGGCTTCTTGTTCCCCACGACCCACATCGAAAAGAACTGCGATCCGCCGCCGTACGCCTGACCCAACGCGAGACCCGTCTTCAACTCGACCTGGTAGTCGCCCGAGCGCTCGCGCACTTGTTGCGCGGCCTCGCCGAACCGCACCATGCCCGACGCACCGATCGGGTTCGACGACAACACGCCGCCCGACATGTTCCAGGGGATGTCGCCGTCCGGGCCGGTCGCGCCCGACTCGGTGAGCTTCCAACCGTCGCCCTCCGCGCAGAACCCGAGGTTCTCGAGCCACATCGGCTCGTACCACGAGAACGGCACGTACACCTCGGCCGTGTCGAAGTCGCGGCGCGGGTCGGTGATACCGGCCTGCGCGTAGACGTCCTTCGCGCAGTCCTTGCCCGCCTGCGGACTCACCTGGTCACGCCGCGCGAACATCGTCGGCTCGCTGCGCATCGCCATGCCGTGGACCCATGCCACCGGCCCGGGCGCGGCGTCGGCGACCTTCTCGCTGCCGAGCACCATCGCCATCGCGCCGTCGGAACTCGGGCACACGTCGAGATACCGCAGCGGATCCCAGAGCAGGAACGACTCCTCGACCATCTTGAGGTCGATGTCGGGGATGTGCAGGTGCGCTTTCGGGTTGCGCAGCGCCGCGAGGCGATCCTTCACTGCGACGAGGTGGCCGATGTAGCGGGGCGCACCCGAGCGGTACATGTACGCGCGGATGAGCGGCGCGAAGA
The DNA here is from genome assembly GCA_963835455.1 of uncultured Actinomycetes bacterium. Taxonomy (GTDB): domain Bacteria; phylum Actinomycetota; class Acidimicrobiia; order IMCC26256; family PALSA-610; genus PALSA-610. Next base: position 475,508 of record CAWIFT010000008.1, on the reverse strand, counting down.
AACCTCCCGCTCCGGCCACGAGCGGCGCCGCGAACGGCATCGGGACCGAGAGCCCCCACGTCGCGTTGCTCTCCGACTGCTTCTCGTAGGCAACCGTGAGCACGCGCTCGTGCAGGCCGGCCGCTATGAGCTTCGCCGCGACGATGGCCGTCGAACCACCGACCGATCCGGCGGTGTGCACCCGGATCATCGGCTTGCCGACCGCGCCGAGCGCGTCGGCGAGGTACAACTCCGGCATGGCGACGCCTTCGAACATGTCGGGCGCCTTGCCGATGACGACGGCATCGATGTCGGACCACGTCATGCCCGCGTCGTCGAGCGCTTCCTGAGCGGCCTCGCGCACGAGTCCCGCCATCGACACGTCCTTGCGCGCCGTGCGGTGGACCGTCTGCCCGACGCCGACGACTGCTACGCGCTCACCCGACACGGTTACTCACCCTCCAAGACGACGATCATGTTCTGTTGCAGGCACGGACCGCTCGTCGCGTGCGCGACGCCGCGGTTGGCCTCACCGTTCGTGATCCGTTGCGCGACCTCACCGATGCGCGCGAGCCCGGCCGACATGACCGCGTTCGCGGCCAACGCGCCGCCCGACGGGTTGATCGTCGTCTTCGTGGCGTCGAGCCCCAGCGCTTCGGCGAGGATCAACTCCTCGTGGCTGAACTGCGCGTGCAGTTCGGCCACGTCGACGTTGCCGTTCGCCACGCCGGCGCCCGCCGCGGCCAGGCGAGTCGACTCGGAATGCGTGAGATCGCGCACACCGAGACTGTGCGCCTCGATGCGGTGGTCGATGCCACGGATCCACGCGGGCCGCTTGGACACCTTGCGGGCGAGATCGCCGGCCGCGAGCACGACGGCCGCAGAACCGTCGGTGATCGGGAAGATGTCGGCGTCGCGCAGCGGATGGTGCGTGACCGGTTGCTTCAGCACGTCGTCCGCGGTCACGTTGCCCTTGCGCACCGCGTTCGGATTGTTCTGCGCGTTCCGCTGCGAACGGGCCGCGACCTCGGCCAGATCCTTCTCGGTGGCGCCGTTCGCGTCGAGGAACGCGCACGCCTGCAGCGCGGCCATGTCGACCATCGACGGCCACTGCGGCAGCAGGTAGTACGGGTCGAGCTGCAACGCCATGATCTCGTGCAGATCTCCGGGCGACGACTTTCCGAAGCCGTAGATCAGAGCGCTGTCGACCTCGCCGGTCTGGATCGCAACCCACGCCTCGTAGAGCGCCCACGCCGCGTCCATCTCGACGTGGCTCTCGCGCACCGGCGGCCACGCGCCGACGGCGTCGAGCCCGGAGACGAACGCGAACGGCCCGCCCTGCAGGTAGTCGAGACTTCCCGAGCACACGAACCCGATCTCTTTGCTCGGGATGCCCGATTTCTCGACGGCCTCGTGCAGCACCGGGACGATCATCTCGGTCTCGTTGTGCACCGCTTCGCGCGCAGTCGTGCTGCACGCGTACGACACCACCGCTACGTCACGCATCAGAGGTAGTCCTTGTAGAGCTCGTAGTCGGCATCGGGTTCACCGCTCGGTTCGAACCATTGGATCGACGTGTGGTCGGGCTTCAGCTCGTCGGCCCACTTGGCCTTGACGCGCTGACCCATGTGCACGTCTTCGACCGGGATCCCCCGGATCAGGCCGAAGAAGCAGTTGTTCGCGCCGTCGAGGAGGATCTGGGCCGACACGTACGGGATCTCGGGGGCGAGATCCGACAGGCCGGGCACGTTCACGACGCAGAACGTGGTGATCACGCCGGTGTCGCGCACCTCGACCTCGATCGACGTGGGCTCGCCCGACTTCGGATCGGTACCGCGTGACGCCGCGTACACCTCGTCGCTGGAAGGCGCGCGGCCGCCGATGATCTTCCCTTCGCCCAGGCCCTTCAGGTACCGACTCGTCGCCACCCCGGCCGTCAGCTCGTACTCGAGCTTGATCGGCACCGTGATGCCGGTGACGGGCTGTTCGTCCTCGGCCGGCACGTGCAGCGGGGCCGGTTCGGGCTCCTCGCCGTCGCCGAGCGGAATCCACGCCTCGATGTCGGTGATCGAACCGGTGCGCTCGGCCTTCCAGCGCGGCGCGACGCGCGAGCCGACGCGGATCGCATCGGCGCTGCCGCAGTCGACCGCGTGCAACATCGCGGTGTCGGCGCCGTCGGGCCGGATCAGTGCGAACGCGAACGGCTTGTCGAGCGTGTGCTTGCCCGGGCGCGGTTGCGCAACCCACGTGAACGACTGCACGGTGCCGCGCGGACCGACCTCGATCCAGTGGTCGCCCTCGGCCGCCACTGCCGCGCTCGTCACCGGGTCGTACTCCGTCGGCGGGACGAGCACACGACCGTCGGCGAGACGGACGGCGAGGATCCTGCCGTCGCGCAGCCCGGTGAGGAACCGCCCGACAACCGGGCCGACCGAGCGCGTGTAACCGCCCGGATACTCGATGACGTGATGGGCCGTAAAGACGTCGGTCAACGCTTCTCCTTCAACAGCAGCACGGAGGACAGGGGCGGGAGCTCGCGCGCTAGATCGCGCGGTCGCGACCTTCCCAGTAGGGATCGCGCAGCTTGCGCTTCAACAACTTGCCGGTGGGCTCGCGCGGCAACTCGTCGACGAAGTCGATGCTGCGCGGCCACTTGTACTTCCCGAGCCGCGTCCGCACGTGCTCCATGATCGACGCGCGCAGCGCATCGTCACCCGCGACTCCGGGCAACGGCTGCACCACGGCCTTGATCTGCTCGCCCAGCTCCGGATCCGGGATCCCGAACACCGCGATGTCGGCGACCTGCGGGTGCTCCTGGATGCAGCTCTCGATCTCGGCCGGGTAGATGTTGATCCCGCCCGCGATGATCATGTCGCTCTTGCGGTCGCAGAGGAACAGGTAGCCCTCGGGGTTGAGGTAGCCGACGTCGCCGACCGTGAAGTAGCCCTCGGCGTCGTGCGAATCGTTCGTCTTGGCGTCGTCGCCCTTGTACTCGAACGTGCGGCCCTCACCCATGCGCATCCACACGGTGCCGGGCTCGCCGGTGGCCACCACGTTGCCGTCGTCGTCGGTGATCTTGAGCACCGAGTTCGGCCACGCGCGGCCGACGGTGCCGGGGAACTTCACCCACTCGTCGGGCGGCGCGATCGTGCCGCCCCCTTCGGTCGCGGCGTAGTACTCCCAGATCACCGGGCCCCACCAGTCGAGCATCTTGCGCTTCGTGTCGACGGGGCACGGCGCGGCCGCATGGATGGCCCACTTCATCGCGGAGACGTCGTACTTGTCCTTCACCTCGTCGGGCAGCTGCAACATGCGAATGAACTGCGTCGGAACCATGTGGGTGTGGGAGCAGCCGTAGCGGTCGATGAGGCGCAGCGTCTCCTCCGCGTCCCACTTGTCCATGCACACGACCGTGTGCTTCATGTGCAGCGAGTTGCCCGCGAACGTCGTGACCGCGGTGTGGTAGTTCGGCGACGTGCTGAGGTGCACCTCGGGCGTGCCCGGTTGAATACCGAAGAGCTGCAGGAGGAACGTGAAGAGCTCGGCGCTCACGTCGGGGTCGAGCTCGACGAGCGCGCGCTTCACCCCCTTGGGCTTACCGGTCGTGCCCGACGTGTAGTGCATCGCGGCACCGTTGGAACGGTCGTCGGGCATCTCGGTCGATTGCGCGTCGACGAGCTCGTCGAACGATCTGAACCCGGGGATCGTGCCGTGCGCGAGCCGCGCCTCGGCCGGGATCTTCGCGAGGTCCGCGGCTTCGCTCGCGAGCTGGGCGAAGCGTTCGTTGCTCACGAACGCCTTCGCCTCGGAGTCTTCGAGGATGTACGCGACTTCGGGCGCGCTGAGCCGGTAGTTGATCGGCACGTAGTAGAGGCCGGTCTGGAGGGCCGCGAGGTACACGGTGAACGGCTGCATGCCGTTCGGCAGTACGGCCGCGACCGAATCGCCCTTCTTCAGTCCGAGGGCACGGAGCGCATGTGACAGCTGATTCGCCCGGGCGAGAACCTCGCCCGCGGTGTGCTCGGTGCCGTCGGGGTCGACGATCGCGAGATAGCCCGGATCGTCCTGCGCGTGCTTCCAGAATCCCATCCGGGCTCCCTCCGACTGGGCGGCGTCGGGGGGCAGACTAGAACACGTTCCACTTTTGATCCAAAGGGCGCATTGCCGCCCGACCTGGAACCTGTTCTAGCCTCCGGCCCGTGACCGAACGACTCGACATCAGCACCCAGCACTGCACCATCGAACGCGAGGGCCGCGTCGTGATCTTCACGATGAACCGCCCCGAGAAGAAGAACGCGCTGTCGCCCGACATGCTCGCCGGGCTCGTGCTCGGGTACGAGTACGTCGACGACGACCCCGAGGTGCGGTGCGCCATCCTCACCGGCGCGGGCGGCAACTTCTGCTCGGGCATGGACCTCACGTCGATGGGCCAGCAGTCCGAGGACCCGAACGTGCAGGCCGTCATGGCGCGGGGCAACAACCCGCACTGGAAGGCGCTGCTGCGCGACTACCGCCTCAGCAAGCCGCTGATCGCCGCGGTCGAGGGGTACGCGGTGGCGGGCGGGAGCGAGATCCTGCAGGGCACCGACATCCGCGTCGCGGGCGAGAGCGCGATCTTCGGGGTGTGGGAGGCCAAGCGCGGCCTGTTCCCCCTGGGCGGCTCCGCGTGCCGCCTGCCGCGCCAGATCCCCTACACGCTCGCGATGGACATCCTCTTGCGGTGCCCGCCCGTCCCCGCGCCCGAGGCGCGCGAGATCGGCCTCATCGGGCACGTGGTTCCCGACGGGCAGGCGCTGACGCGAGCGATGGAGCTCGCGGCCGAGGTCGCGGAGATGGCGCCCCTGTCGACCAAGGCGATCCTGCGGGCGTGGCGCGAGACCGAGAACATGAGCGACCTCGACGCGATGCAGCACCAGGACGGCATCGGCTGGGAGGTCTTCGCGAGCGAGGACGCGCAGGAGGGCCCGAAGGCGTTCGGCGAGAAGCGGCCGCCCGTCTTCAAGGGCAAGTGACCGCGCGTGTCCGAGGCTGCGCCCGGCATTCCTGATTCGGCGGCGTTTGCAATCCCCGAGCGCGCCGAGCTCGCGAGCTCGATCCGCACCTTGATCGACGCGGCAATGTCGGTGGAGGACGTCGAGCCGGAGACGTTGCGGGCGATCGCGCGCGACGTCGAGCAGCTGACGTTCCGGCTGGGACGCGGGCGCGACGACGGCGCGGGCTACACCCCGCGCGACCACGACGACTATCTCCCCCGCTCGCCGATCGTCGGCGAGGCGAGTCCGCTCTCCCCCCGCTTCGACTGGGACCTCTACACACGTGACGACGGCGGCCACGGCGTCGAAGCCCGCGGCACGTTCGGCGCGGCCTACGAGGGACCGCCCGGCTTCGTCCACGGCGGTTGGGTCGCGTGCACGTTCGACGAGATCCTCGGCATCGCGAACATCGCCGCCGGGAGTCCGGGGATGACCGGCCGGCTCATCGTCCACTACCGGCGCCCGACGCCGTTGTTCCGGGAGGTCCGGGTGCGGGCGTGGCTCGACCGGATCGAGGGCCGCCGGATCATGTCCCGGGCCGAGATGTACGACGGCGAGACGCTCACCGCCGAGGCGGAGGGCTTGTTCGTGCAGCCCCGCCCGGAACTCGCCCAGGAGTATTTCGGCCGGCCCGCCTTCGGACAGCCCGACTGACGATTTCTCCATTTCGGCACTGAAGCTGGAGCCCGCGCGCGCCGATGATCCGGGTCGGGGGAAACAAGGCGTATCCGGAGCGTCGCCGTGGAGTGTCCGACTTGTAAGTATCCAGTCCCGGCCGAATGGCTCATGTGCCGGCGTTGTGGCGCGCCGCTGCAGAGCGGGCCCGAGGCCGGCCGGGTGACGATCCCGTCGACGATGCAGCGCCGTCTGGCGGCTGCGGGCGGTCGCGCCGGCATGGCCAACGTCGCCGCACCTCCCCGCCCACCCGCGCCCATGGCCGCGGCCGCGGCGGCCGCCCGGAGCGGTCCCGCCGACACGCTGCTCCCCGGCGCGCTCCCGCGCCCCGACAACCTCTTGCCCCGGCCCGTCCGCGGCGCCGCGACGTCGGCCGCGCCCGCGTCCGCGCCCGACGACATCGGTACGAGTCGTGCGGCCCGCGAACGGGCGCGGGCCCAGGCGAGGATCAGCCCCGTTGCCCGCGCCGTGGCGTTCGCACGCGTGCACTGGCGGCGCATCGTCGTGAGCGCCGTTGTGGCCGTCACATTGACCTTCAGCGTCACTGCGGTGTGGCCGGTGCTGTTCAAGAGCAACGCGAGCAACACGCCGTTCCCGGCGGCGGCCGCGGCGCGGGAATCGATCGCCACCAAGTTGCTGCGTACGGTCTCGGACGGCGGGCGCGCGCTCTACGCCCCCGGACACACCTATCCGGAAGTGACACCGTCCGTTCTCAGCTCGTTCTCGTCCAACGTCCCGATCGTCGACGCGAAGACGCTCGCGACGCCGGGCCACGTCTCGATGCAACTGAACAGCGCCCGGATGCTGACGCTCGCGACGCCGGTCGACGCGGAACGGTGCGTGTTCGCGCGCGACGAACCGGCGAAGGGCAAGACGCAGTTCGTGACCGTCCGGAGCACCAACTGCCGCGCGATTGCCGCGCCCACCAAGGGCTGGCACAAGGGATGAACACGTGCCCGGAGTGCGGCAAGGACGTACGGCCACTGTGGCCGTCGTGTCGCGCGTGCGGTCACCTGCTCATGGCCGCGCCCGCGCCGCTCGCACCCGTCGGCGCTTCGGTGGGTGCGCCGACCGCGCCCGCACCGTCGGCCGAAGAGCAGTTCTTCGCACCCGCGGTGATGCAACCCGTCGTCAACGTCGCGCCGCCGAGCGCGCCGGCGCCGTACACGCACAGCCCCCGCATCGCCGGTTCCGGTGCGCTCGCGGGCAAGTGGGTTGCGCTCATCGGCATGGTCATGTTCGTGGCCGCCGCCATCGGCGCCGCAATGTTCGTGTTCAAACCCGCCGCGGACTCGAAACACCAGACACCGGTGGTGCTCGCGCCGCGCACGCCGACCGCGGGGTTGCCGACGAACCTCGACGTCATCGTCCGCGTCGAAGCAGAGTCGACGCGGCACACCGCGCTCCAGACGGTGGAGCAGGTCGGGAGCGCCGACATCGGCCAACTCACGAAGATGCAGCCGAGCTACAAGTGGATCGCGGCGAATCAGTCGTCCACCGATCCGCACACCGTCTCGGTCGCGCAGAATCCCGGCTCGGTCACCGTCGCGGTCGCCGCGTCGAATCATGACGTGTGCGCATTCGGTCAGTGGTCGACCGCGGGCACGGCGCAGTACGTGACGATGGGGCACCAGGACGCGTGCGCGGCCGCGAACGCGCCGAGCACCGGCTGGTCGAGCGAAGCCGGCGGCGCCGCCTCCGACCTCCCCGACGACACCAACGGCACCAACGGCTGACCCGCCAACTTCCCCGGGAAAACTCCCAACAGTTGGGAGCAAAACCGTTGCGAGGGAACGTTTTCGCTCCCAACGCGTCACCTAGAGGGCTGCGGTCACCGCTTCCGCGAAGCGGGTGGGCGCTTCGATCATCGGGTAGTGGCCGACGCCGTCGAGGATCGTGATCTGCGCGTCGGGGCGGGCACTGCGGAGCTGGTCGGTCATCGCGAGAATCGCGATCGGGTCGTCCGCGCCCCACACCACCGAGAGCGGCGACGGATGCGTCTCGATTGCGCCGGTGAACCGTCGCTCCTCGGCGCGGCGGTCTTCGATGTAGCGAATCGTGCGGGGCAGCATCCGGTGGCCGCCGTCGCGCTCGGCGAACAGCCACTGCGCGTCGAGCTCATCGTCGGCGACCGCGCTCTTCGGAGAGAACGTCCCCGCGAGACCGGCCTTGAAGCCGTCGGCGCCGACCAGTTCGGTGGGTTCGTCGGGCAGCGACAACAGCAGCTGTTGTCCGTCGGTGAGGTGGGCCATGTCGATGTAGATGCTGCCGTTGGTGAGCACGCGGTTCGATCACGGCGAACGGCAACGATCCCTCGAGACTCCACGCGAGGAGTTCGCCGCCCACGGTGTCACCCATGTCGTGCGTCACGAGCGCGACCGAGGAAAGTCCGAGCTCGCCGGCAACCGCCTCGACCACGTCGGCCTGCATCCGCATGCCATAACGCACGTCGGGCTTTTCGGAGAGCCCGAATCCGAGAAAGTCCAAGGCGACGACGCGCCGGTGCGCACGGAACGCGTCGAGCACGTGGCGCCAGTCGAACGAACACGAGGGGAAGCCGTGGAGGACGAGCAACGGATCTCCGCCGCGATCGTCGATCGGCTGCCGCATCGAGTACCCACACCGATCGACCCTCGACGCTGATCCGGTGGCCGGCCGCCTCCCACTCGCGTACGTCGTCCACCACGCTCATCGCGCGAGGACGTTACTGCCGGAGATCCGGGAAGGCCCCTCCGAACCACTGCCGTGGGAGGAAAGTTCGCAGGTGCGCTCCAACGTTGGGAGTGCGGGGGGCTAGGAGTTGAGGGCGTCGAGGCGGTCGACGGCTTCGACGTACTCCTCGACGAGGCGACGGATCACGTCCCGCGAGGAACGGACACGATCCATCATGCCGACGACCTGGCCGACGGGCATGCCCGTGAGCTCACGGTTCTGCGCGCGCCCCACCCGGGCCATGACGTCGGCGACCAGCATGTACTGCAGCGGCATCGGCAGGTAGCCGGGGCAGTCCGGGCGATCCCACGCGTCGGTCCACTCGGTGCGCAGCTGGCGCGCGGGTTTGCCCGACAGCGCGCGCGACCGCACGGTCTGCGTGGAGTCGGCCGCGAGCAACTTCTCGACCACGAGCGGGGTCATGTCGCTCTCGGCCACGGTCAGCCAGATCGATCCGGTCCAGACGCCCTGCGCACCCATGGCGAGCGCGCCCGCGATCTGCGATCCGTGCGCGATGCCACCGGCCGCGAGCACGGGGACAGGTGCGATCTCCTCGATCACCTGCGGCCACAGCACCACCGAGCTGATCTCACCGGTGTGCCCGCCGGCCTCGGTGCCCTGCGCGACCACGATGTCGACCCCGATCTCGACGTGCTTCTGCGCGTGCCGCGGACTGCTCGCCAACGCCGCGACCTTGATCCCGCGCTCGTGCGCCGCGTCGACGATGTCCTTCGGCGGCGGACCCAGCGCGTTGACGAGCAACGACGGCGAGTGCTGGAACGCGATGTCGATCTGGGGACGGGCGGTTGCGTCGGTCCAACCGAGCAGGTGGTGCCCACCCGCGGATTCCTCGGGCAACGGCGGCACGTTGTGCTCGGCGAGCACCTTCTCCACCCAGTCGCGGTGCTCCTGGCTGATCATCTCCTCGAGCTGGCCCTCGAGGTCGTCGGCGCTGACGCCCTCGGGCAGCTGCACCTTGGCCGGCATGACGAGGTCGACGCCGTAGGGCTTGCCGTCGACGTGTTCGTCGATCCACTTCAGCTCGATCTCGAGTTCCTCGGGCGTGAAGTACAGCGCGCCCAGCACGCCCATCCCGCCGGCCCGGCTGACGGCCGCGACCACGTCGCGGCAATGACTGAAGGCGAAGATCGGGAATTCGAGGCCCAGATCCCGGGCGAGCTGAGTACGCATGGGCCCGATCGTAGGAAGCCACGGCCGACACCTGCAACACGTTCTAGGTTCGCGCTACGGTCCGCCCCGGGTTGGGGGCGCCAGGGGGGCGCAGTCCCCGGGCCCGCCGTGAGGGAGTCGTCATGACCGGAACCCGAGCCGCCGAGACCGCCGCTCGCAAGGAGCGACTCATCGCGGCCGCCACGGGGCTCGCCGCGGAGGGCGGCTACGACGCGGTGCAGATGCGCGACGTCGCGGCCCGGGCCGAGGTCGCGCTCGGCACGCTCTACCGGCACTACGCGTCGAAGGACCAACTGCTGCTCGCGGCGATGGCGCAGCAGGCCGCGACGTTGCGCGAACGACTCGTGCAACGACCGCCGACCGGCGACACTCCCGCGGCGCGCGTATCGGATGTGCTCAAGCGCGCGTCCCGGGCGCTCGAACGCTCCCCGCTCGTCACCAAGGCGATGCTCGCCGCGATGTCGTCATCGGAGCCTGCGACCCTTCCGCTGAAGAGCGAGATCGACTCGACCCTGCGCGCCATCATCGCCGACGTCGTCGACGGCGACGGGCACTGCAACAACTATGCCGACCTCGACGGCATCGTCCGGGTGCTCGGCTCGGTCTGGTTCGCGGAGCTCACCTATTGGAGCAACGGACTCAATCCGTCGGTGTCGATGGGCGACAACCTCGGGTCGGCCGCCGAGCTCCTGCTCGGCTGAATCGACGCATTCCGCGCCCGCCGCTCAGCGATTGAGGCGTTCGCGCACGTCGCCCAGCACCGGCGCGTTCGCGGGATTGCTCGAGTCGATCGGGCCGAGGACGATCCACGAGGCCCCCGCCTCCACGTAGGGCCACAGGCGATCGGCGAGCGCGGTCGGACCTTCTTCGAGCGGACGGGCGAGGCCACCCCACGTCAACGCGGCATCGGGCGCGATCTCGCGGACGAGCGTGCCCTGGGCGACGAACTGTTCGGGCTCGGTCCCCCACGAGTTCCAACCATCGGCGACGGCGACGATCTGACGCACCTGCGCCGCCCGGCCACCCACCCACACCGGATAGTCGTTGCCGGCAGTCGCGCGGACCGCGTCGTGCAGCGCCGTGACGCGGTCGATCAACGTGCCGAACTCGAGCCCGTAGGCCTCGCTCTCGGCCCGACTCTGCGAGTCGCCCGCGCCGATCGCCGCGATGACGCGACCACCACTCACACGTTGCGCGGTCGCGTACGCGTTCGCGAGCGTCGCGGGCGGCCGCAGCGTGGCGCGCGCGACGAGCGTGCCGACCTGCACACGACTCGTCTCGGCCGCGACCGCGCCGAGCAGCGCGAAACACTCGAGCGCGGGCCGGCGGTTCGGCGGGTCGCCGCGCCACAGATGGTCGTAGACGAACACGCCGTCGAGCCCGGCCGCTTCCGCCGCGCGCGCGACGCCGATCGGCACGTCGGGATCGTCGACGAACGACGGGAGCGCGAGGCCGAGGTTGACAGTCACGCGAGCAGCGTACGGGCGAGCACTGCGGCACCGACCGCACCGGCGCGCTCGCCGAGCTCGGCGGGAATGATCGGGATCGGGGGCCGGTAGCCACCGCCTTCGATGTGACGGCCGAACGCCTCGCGGAGCGGGCCGAACAGCAGCGGGCCGAGCTCGACCAGACCACCGGCGATGACGATGCACTCCGGGTCGAGGATGTTCGCGAGGCTCACGAGACCGACCGCGACGTTCTCCGCGTACTGCACGAGCAGGCCGCGTGCGTCCGGGTCTCCGGTGGCGGCGGCCCGGCCGACATGGGTGCCGGACACCGCGCCGATGTCGCCGCCCGCGGCGGCGACGATCGCCGCGCCGCCGCCCTTCGAGACAACTTCGCGCGCCATTCGGCCGAGCGCGGTCCCGGACGCGATCGACTCCCAGTGCCCGCGCTCCCCGCACGCGCACAACGGACCGTCGAGCACGACGGTGAAGTGGCCGATCTCCGCGCCGAAGTTGTGCGCGCCTCGGTAGGGGCGCCCGTCGAACAGAAACCCGCCGCCGATGCCCGTGCCGAGCGTTACGAGCAGGACGTCGCGCTTGCCCATCGCCGCGCCGTAGGTGACCTCACCGAGCGTCGCGACCGCGGCGTCGTTGTCGACCACGACCACCCGACCGGTCGCCTCCGCGAGCGCGTCGCGCAACGGCGCCTCACGCACGTTCGGGAGGTTCGGCGCGTAGCGCACGACGCCGTCGTGATCGACGAGTCCGGCTGCGCCCACACCGATCGGCACACCCGGCGCGTCCAGCTGTGTGACGATCGACGCGCCCGTCTGCACGAGCACGTCGAGCCCCGTATGGGGTGAGGCGAGGCGCGCTTCGCGGACCACCGTGCCGTCGTCGGCGAGCACGACGCCGAGCACCTTGGTTCCGCCGATGTCGAGACCGATCGTTTCCGCCATGCTGCGCCTACGAAGCGCCCGCGCTCGATCCGAGATCGAGGTCGGAGTCGAAGTCGGCGTCGGCGGGGCGCGCCGCGCCCCGTTGCGAACCGAGGTCGATGTCGATGTGATGGACCCGGCCCTCGCGCGTCCCGGTGCCGCCGCGCGCGGCCGGCCGTTCCGCGCGCTGCGCCTCGACGAACTCGTCGGCCGCGTCGATGAGCATCCGCATGGCCCGCAACGTCTCGTGCGCGGCGTTCCAGAGATGGTCGACCGCGTCGCCCTCGGACGGCGGTTCCGGCGGGTCGGAGTCGTGGGGATCCATCAGACGAACTCCACCACCAGCCGGTCGTCGACGAAGCGCGCGCCGGAGACGTCGCGGCGCACGAGGCTGTCGGGCAGCACCAACGCCCGTCGGTGCGGACCCACGGTGAGCACGAGCTCGTCGCCGGTGCGGCCGAGCCGAACCTCGTCCCGTTCCGTGAACGGGAGCTGCACCGACAACAAGAGCGCACCGTCGACGGCCTCGACGCGGAACGGCTCGGTGAACGAAAGCCGTTCGGCGACGTCGGCGTCGCCGTAGAGGTTCTTGGCGAAGAGCGACAACGCGCCCAGTCCGATGACTTCTTCGTTCGCGAGCTCGGCCTCGAGGAGCGGGAGCGGCGCGAACGCGTCGGCGATCACGTCGAGGTGCGCCGACTGCGTACTGCGCCACTGCGCGAGCCACGGGTGATCGACGTCCTTCGGCAGGATCCGGTTCGCGATGACCGCGTCGACGTGGTACCCGAACAGCGAGAGATACGTGAACGTGCGGCGCGCCTCGGCGACCACGAGACGCTCGGGATTCACGACGAGGCGTGCGCTCGTGACGTCGCCGTCGGTGAGGAGCTCGCGCACACCGTCGAGCCGGTCGTAGAACCGCCGCACCGCGCCGAATACACCGTCCCCGGCGATCGGCACCCCCGACATCCGCTGCAGGATCGGACGCGACAACCGCGTCAACCGGCGTTGCGTGTCGAACATGCGCTCCATGTACCAGCCGAGCACGTCGGGCAGCGACAACAGCCGAATCGTCTCCGCGGTCGGCGCGCAGTCCACGACGACGAGGTCGTACTCGCCGTTCGTCGCGAATTCCTTGATGTCGGCGAGCGCGAACACCTCGTCGAGCCCGGGGATCACCGCGAGCTCCTCGGCCTCGACCGCATCCGCGCCGGCCCAGTCGAGGAGGTCGACGAAGTAGGAGCGAACGTCGTCCCAGGCCTCTTCGAAACGGACCCGCGCGTTCAGTTGCTGGCCGAAGAGGCGGTGCGCGATCGGGGTCGGGCGATCACCGAGCGGCGTGTCGAACGCGTCCGCGAGCGAATGGGCCGGATCCGTCGAGCACACGATCGTGCGCAAGCCGTTCTCGGCCGCCCGGGCCGCGGTCGCGGCCGCGACGGTCGTCTTGCCGACGCCGCCCTTGCCGGTGAACAGGAGAATGCGCACTACAAGATGGCTCCCTCGCCTCGCCGGACCGGGCTCGGCTCGTCCGCACTGCAGAATCGGAGGCTAGCGGTGCGGTCAAGCGCGGGGCCGGGGAACTTCGTCAGGCGACGGCTTCGACCTGCTTCTTCAATTCCTTCAGCGCGCTGCCCATGATCAGACCGGCGGCGCGGCGCTTGACGAGCCCCGGCAACGGCACCGCGAGTTCGACCGCGAGCTCGTAGTGCACGCGCGTCGACACACCGTCGGGCTCGAAGCGATAGGTGCCGTCCAGGCGGCGCAGCATGTCGCCCTCGACGAACTTCCACGAGAACGATCCCGGTGCCGCCGAGTAGTCGTACCCGAGCACGTAGCGGATGCTCTTGCCGAGCGCGGCGGCCCGGTACTCCACCCGCAGGCCGCGGCCCTGATCGTCGCGCTCGAGAATCTTCACGTCCTTCACGTCGCGCACCCACTCCGGGTACGACTCGAAGTCGACGGCGACGTCCCAGCACCGATCCGCGGGCGCTTCGATACGAATGCGTTCGTCGGCGGTCTCGGTCATCGCCGTGCTCCCTTCACGACGGCCGGCGGACGCCGGGCCGGGTAGACGCCGTGCCGCGCACCCCACAGGGCCGCGAAACCGAGCGGCAGCATCGGGACCAGGACGCTGAACGGATTCGCCCACGCGGTTGCGAGGGCCACCACGATGCAGATTCCGGTGGAGCCGAGCAGTTGCCGCCGGATCTCCTTGGGTGCGGACGGGGTGAGAAAGACCCACGACGCGACCGCGATGTCGTCCCCGCGCGCCGAGCGCACGAGCGCGAGGCCGAACGCGTAGATCCAGATCGGGAGCGAGACGAGGAACAGCGAGACGCTGACGACCGTCGCGGGCGTGTTCAACGCGTGCAGGCCGGCGGCGTCGGCAATGGCGACGATCGAGAAGATCGCGAGCGTCACCCATGACGCGACGACGATCGACCTGCCGATCAAAGCGTCTTACCGGTCACGAGGCCTTCCCGGTCACGGCGCCAATCTACCGGGAGGTCCGGATCGACGAGGAAGCGTCTCGGCGGCCGAGAAATCACCCTGCGTCAACGGCAGGAGCCGCGCGACGAGGTGGTCGTACGCATACTCGTCAACTGCTCGTTCGCGTGCGGCTCGACCCATCTGCGAGCGCTGCTCCGGATCGTCGCAGAGCCGCGCGAGTGCGGCCCGCACCGCGCGCGACGTCGCGCGGCTCGACGACGTATCCCGTTTCGCCGTCGACGACCGCCTCGTGCGCGCCGCCGCTCCGACCGGCGACGGCCGGAACCCCGCACGCCGCCGCCTCGAGGAACACGATGCCGAAACCCTCGGCTTCGAGGCCGGCCCACCGATCGCGACAACACATGGCGAACGCGTCCGCCGACCCGTAGAGGTCGGCCATGTCGGCGTCCGCGACGCGCCCGAGGAAGCGAACGTTCGGATTACCGCCCGCCCGCCGCGCGAGCCGGGCGTGGTCACGACCCGAGCCCCCGATCGCGAGTTGCACCCCGGGCATCCCCGCGACCGCGTCGATCACGACGTCGAAGCCTTTGCGGGGGACGAGGCGCGACAGACCGAGCACGAGCGGTCGCGCGGGATCCAGCCCGAACCGGGTGCGGGTTGCCGCCCGCCGGTCGTCGTCGATCGGCCGGAATCGTTCGCCGTCGACGCCCGGCGGAACGATCACACCGGGCAGATCGCGCCCCGCGACCCGCGTGGCCTGGCGCGCCGGGTAGCCGCCCGCGGCGACGATCCCGGCCGCGGCGCGCATGACCCGCCGCGCGCGCGTGCGCAGGTACGGAAGGCTCGCGGGCACGGTGATCTCGGCGCCGTGCGCGATCACGACGTACGGCGCGCTCTGCAGGTGCGGCCCGACCGCGGCGAGCGGCAGCATCGGATCGAGGAAGATCACGTCGGCTCCGACTTCGCGCGCGAGCGCGTCGATGTCGCGCGTCAACGCCTTCGTCGGGAACAGCACTTTCTGCTTCGTCCGCACGATGCGGAACGTCTGTTGCGCGTCCCACTCCGCCGCGCCGGCGTACGGAGTGGTGAGCACCGTGGTCTCATCGGGCGGGAGACGTCGCCACAACTCGTAGAGATACGACTGGATGCCGCCCAGCTTCGGGGGGAAATCGTTCGTCACCAACAGCGCTCGGCATCGCCGCGGATGCTACGAGGTGGCGGTACGCAACAAGAGCAGGCCGACCAGCGCCGCGATCGCGCCCGTCACGAACGCCCCGCTGTTGGCCGTCACCGCGACGACGGCGCCGCAGACGAAGGCGCCGAGACCCTGTGACGCGTCGAAGAACGACGAGATGGTCGCCACCACGGACGAGCGCTCCGCATCACTCACACCGTCGAGCGCGAGCACGAACAGCGCGGGATACATCAGCGACATTCCGAACGCCAGGATCACCGTGCCGACGACCAGGCCGGCCACGGTCTGCCAGGCGGCGATGGTTCCGATGCCCGCGGCCGCGAGCACCAACGCGATGGTCCCTGCAGTGCGCCCACCGAGCCGGTCGGGGACGCGCGCGCCGAAGATGCGCACCGCGAGGATGAGGATCCCGTAGATCAAGAAGATCGGACCCGATCGGATGTCGAGTTGGTCCGATGCGTACAGCGGCATGAACGCGCCGAAGCCCGCGAGCGGGATGAGCCCGAGGAACAGCACCGTCCCCGGCGTCACCGCGCGGCGCGCGATCAGCTCCCGCGGCGCCTCTTGCGGGTCGCGGGGCGGGTCGACCGTGAACAGCCCGACGAATGCCGCGACGAGCGCGAACATCGCCGACACGACGAACGTGAGCTCGTAGCGCGCATTGCCACGCAGCAGGTCGCCGATCGCCGGTCCGAACGCCAAGCCCCCGTAGACGGCGACCGACCAGTAGGAGATGGCTTCGCCGCGCCGCTCGACGGGCGCGAGATCGGTGATCATCGTCGCCGCGCCGACGAAGAACCCGGCCTCGCCGAAACCGGTGACGATGCGCAACGCGAGCAGCCACCAGAGCGAGTGGACGGCCCCGTACGCCAGGGTCGACGAGGCGACGATGAGCGCGCCGCCGATGATCAGCACCCGCCGGCCGTAGCGCTCGCCGATCCGTCCCGCGTAGAGGCGCAGCGTGATCGCGCCGAACGAGAACGCGAGCACCGTCGCACCCACCGCGACGCTCCCGTGCCGCAACGAGTCCTCGACGTAGTGCGGCAGGACCGGCGTGAGCATCGCGACCGCGAGGAAGTAGAAGAGCCCCGACGTCACCACGATCACGAACCGCGCCGTCAGCAACCGCGCCGGCACGACGTTCGCTTCGTTCATTGCAGGTCGCTGCGCTCGCTGATTCGCGAGGGCGAGGGCGTCGTCCCAGGATCCGCGCTCGGCGATGATGCGGCGGTACTGCATCACGAAGCGCGGACGGTTGAAGCCGAGCGCGCCGAACAGGCGACCGTTCCGGCCGAACAACGCGACGAACTGCCGATCGGCGAGGGTGCCGTGCGCGATGTGCACGTCGACGTCGGCGTCGGCCGAGACGAGGCCGACGGTCTGGATCTTGCGGTCGTACTGGTCGGACCAGACGAACGGCACGGGCGCGAACGGCTCGTCGTGACCGAGGAGCCGGCGGGCCGCGTGCACGCCCTGTTCGGTCGCGTTCGTCCAGTGCTCGAGGCGCATCAACGCCCCGTCGAACAACGGGTTGGGCCAACGGGCGACGTCGCCCGCGGCGACGATCCCCGGTGCGGCGAGGCACGTCTCGTCGCAGACCACGCCGTTGTCGAGCGTGAGCCCCGAACCTTCGAGCCATGCGGTCTCGGGTACCACGCCGACCCCGACGACGACCACGCCCGCTTCCACGATCGAGCCGTCGCCGAGCCGTACCCCCCGGACCTGGCCCTCGCCGTCGCCCTCGATGGCCTCGACCTGCACGCCGGTGCGGAGGTCGACGCCGTGGTCACGGTGGATGGCGGCGATCACCGCGCCGAGCTCCGGCCCGAGGCCGCGCACCATCGGTTGCGGCAACGCTTCGAGCACCGTCACGTCGAGGCCGCGCATCCGGCACGTCGCCGCGATCTCGGCACCGATGAAGCCCGCACCGATCACGACCACCTTCGGATGCGAGTCGAGCAACTCGCGCAACGCCGAGCGCGTCGTCGAGCGTACGCAGCGTGAACAGTCCGGCGAGGTTCGGCTGGTTCGGGAGCCGGCGCGGGGTGGCGCCGGTCGCGATCACCAGCCCGTCGAAGGCGACGCGCTCGCCGTCGTGCAGCTCGACCGTGTGCTCGTCGACGTGCAGCGCGACCGCACGCGCGTCGAGGCGCCAGTCGAGGTCGAGGTCGTCGACGCCCTGCTTGCGCAGTACGACCTGGTCGGGCTCCCAGTCGCCGCGCAGGAGCTCCTTCGACAGCGGCGGGCGGTCGTACGGCAGATGCGGCTCCGCGCCGATGGCGACGATGCGGCCGTCGAACCCGTCGCGCCGGAACGTCTCCGCGGCGCGCAGCCCGGCGAGCGAGGTCCCGACGATCGCCACAGTCCGCATAGCCCGTCGAACCTACCAACTGGCCGAAATCCTGACGTGGCCGTCATACTTACGGCCGCTCGACCGCCCCCGTCGTGGAGATGCCACATGCCCAAACCGTCGCCGTCCGGTCGCCCGGCGCCCGCGGTCGATGCCCCTGCCGATGTCCCCGTCGATGTTGACGTGTCCGGACGCGCACTGCATCTGCGCGACGTCGACATCGATGCGTTCCTGCACCCCCGGACGATCGCGCTCATCGGCGCCTCGGAGCAGCCGGCGAAGCCGAACACCGCGATGACGCGCAAGTTCGCGCAGTGGTCGCAGCAGAACGGCGCGACGTTCTATCCGGTGCACCCGGAGCGCGAGACGGTGCTCGGGCACCCCTGTTACAAGTCGGTGTTCGACATCCCCGGCGACCTCGATCTCGCGATCATCCTCACCGGACGCGCGGAAGAGACGTTCGAGGAGGTGCTGCGGCGCCAGGCGAAGTTCGCGGTGATCTTCGCGGCGGGTTTCTCCGAGACGGGTGTCGAAGGCCGCAAGCGCGAACGCCGGCTGGAGGCGTTGGTGCGCGGCGGCGACGTGCGGTTGCTCGGCCCCAACACGAACCTCAACGCGTTCGAGGACTTCCGCACCGATCTCGAGGGTCCGTCGATCGCGCTCATCACGCAGTCCGGGCATCAGGGCCGCCCCGTGTTCCAGGGCCAGGAGGTCGGGATCCGGCTGTCGCACTGGGCGCCGACCGGCAACGAGGTCGACCTCGAGTTCGCCGACTTCGCCCGGCACTTCGCCGATCAACCCGAAGTCGGCGTGATCGCGTGCTACATCGAGGGCTTCAAGGACGGCCGCACGTTGATGCTGGCCGCGGATCACGCCGCGAAGCTCCGCAAGCCGATCGTGATGGTCAAGGTGGGAAAGACGGCGGCGGGCCGTTCGATGGCGCAATCGCACACCGGGCACCTGACCGGCTCCGACGCGGTCACCGCGGCCGTGTTCCGCCAATTCGGCGTCACGCGCGTCGACGGCCTCGACGAATTGCTCGAAGTCTCGATGGCGTTCGCTCGCACCCAACCACCGAAGATCCCGGCGTGGGCGAAGGCGAACAAGCAGCCCGGCGTGTGCGTCTACGCGATCTCCGGTGGTACGGGCGCGCACATGGCCGACGTTCTCGCCGACGCCGGACTCAACCTCCCCGACCTCACCAAGGACTCGCAGCGCCAACTGCACGACGGGTTGATCCCCGCGTACCTGCGCGTGTCGAATCCGGTCGACTGCGGCGGCCCGCCGGTTGCCGATGCGCGGGGCCGCAAGATCCTCGACGTGATCCTCGCCGACAAGAACGTCGACATCCTCGTGATCCCCATCACCGGCGCGGTCGTGACGTTCAGCGAACCGTTCGTCCGCGACATCATCGCTGCGGCGCAGTCGACGACGAAGCCGGTCTATGTCGTGTGGGGGGCACCGGCCGGCACCGACGACACCTACTACAAGCGTCTGCTCGACGGCGGCCTGCCCGTGTTCCGCACGTTCCACAACTGCGTCGCGGCCGTGAAGAGCTACGCCGACTACTGGGCGTTCGCGCACCGTTACCGCTCCCCCTTCGACGACGCGCCCCGGGTCGCGTTGCCCGCGGCGCGCAAGGCCCGCAAGCTGCTCGCCGACCTCGCGCCGGGCCAGGCGCTGTCGGAATGGCACTCCAAAGCCCTCATCCGCGCGTACGGCATCAAGACTTCGAAGGACGAGCTCTGCTCGTCGGCCGCGGAAGCGGTGCGCGCCGCGAAGGCGATCGGCTTCCCGGTCGTGATGAAGGTGTCGTCGCCCGACCTGTTGCACAAGACGGATGTCGGTGTGGTGCAGGTCGGCGTGACGACTGCGGCCGAGGTGCGCGCCGCGTACGACGACTTGCTGCGCAAGGCCAAGAAGGCCGACCGCGCGGCGCGCATCGAAGGCGTGATGGTCTGCGAGATGGTGACGGGCGGGGTCGACACCCTGATCGGCGTGTCGACCGACGAGCTGTTCGGGCCGGTCGTCACGATCGGGCTCGGCGGCATCTTCGTCGAGGTGTTCGGCGACGTGACCTTCCGCGTTCCGCCCTTCTCCGAGGACGAGGCGCGCCGCGCGCTCGAGGAGCTGAAGGGCTTCAAGGTCCTGGAAGGCGTCCGCGGCCGGCGCCCCGTCGACATCGACGCGCTGGTCGATACCGTGATGAAGGTGCAGCGCCTCGCGCTCGACCTCGCCGGCGACGTGCGCGAACTCGACATCAACCCCCTTGTCATCCGCCCCCGTGGCGCGGTGGCACTCGACGCATTGGTGGTGAAGCAGTGAGTGAAGCTGTGGACGGATCCGCATCCGAGGAGTTGCTGACCCGGCTCGAAAACGGCGTGTTGTGGTTGACGATCAACCGCGCCGACAAAGGCAACGCGATCCCCTTCTACGTGCGCGACATGCTCATCGACGCGTTCCGCAACGCGCACTGGGACCTCGAGGTGCGGGCCGTCGTGCTCACCGCCGCGGGCGACCGGCACTTCTGCACCGGCGCCGACCTGTCGGTTCCGCAGCCACAGCGGGGAACGCGCCCGCCCGAGGCGCCCGAACGCGTCGTCGGCTCCGCGGTGAACATGATGCGCGCCGGGTTCCAGCAGCTGATGCAGGCCATCCAGGACTGCGAGAAGCCCGTCATCGTCGCGTTGAACGGCACCGCGGCGGGTGGCGGTTCGATGCTGGCGCTCGCGGCCGACCTCGTCATTGCCGCCGACAACGCCAAGCTCATCCAGGTGTTCGTCCGGCGGGGCCTCGTCCCCGACGGCGGCGTGGCGTACCTGTTGCCGCGCATCGTCGGCATGCACAAGGCGAAGGAGCTGATCTTCTTCGGCGACGACCTGTCCGCGACGGACGCGGCGACGCTCGGCATCGTCAACAAGGTCGTGCCCGCGGCCGAGTTGCAGAGCGCGACGAAGGAGTGGGCCGAGCGGCTCGCGAGCGGGCCGACGAAGGCGATCGGCTGGGGCAAGAAGCTCTTGCACGACGCGTCGGAGCTGTCGCGCCGCGACGTCCTCGAAGAAGAGGCGATGCTCGTCGAGCTGAACTCGTCGACGGTGGACTCCCAGGAAGGGGTTGCGTCGTTCCGCGAGCGCCGGCCGCCCGAATGGAAGGGCTGGTGATCAAGAACAAGACCGCGGTCGTCGGCATCGGCCAGACCGCGTTCGGCAAGGGACTGGCCGACACCGAGCTGTCGCTCGCGTGTCAGGCCGTGTCGATCGCGCTCGACGACGCCGGCGTCGACCCCGCCGAGGTCGACGGCATGGCCTCGTACACCATGGAGCCGAACCGCGAGATCGACGTCGCCCGCAACGTCGGACTCGGCGACGTCACCTGGTTCTCCCAGGTCGGCTTCGGTGGTGGCGCGGGTTGCGGCGTCGTGGGCCAGGCCGCGATGGCGGTCGCGACCGGTCAGTGCTCGGTGGCGGTGGCGTGGCGCGCCCGCAAGCGCGCCGACCCCACCAGCCGGCCGTGGTCGCAGGCCGCGGCCCGCCTCTCCGACAACAGTCAGTGGTCGCGCCCGTTCGGCATGCTCCGGCCCGTCGACGAGATCGCGATGCTCACCCGCCGCTACATGCACGAGTACGGCGGCACACGCGATCACCTCGCGAACATCGCGCTCGCGTTCCGCAAGCACGCGGCGCGCAACCCGGCGTCGACGATGGGCCACAAGCCGATGACGCGCGCCGAGTACATGAACGCGCGTTGGATCTCGGAACCTCTCTGCCTGTTCGACAACTGCCTCGAGACCGACGGCGCGCTGGCGGTCGTGGTCGTGTCGGCCGAACGGGCGCGCGATCTCAAGCAGCCCCCGGCGTACATCCACGCGTTCGCGCAGGGCCTCCCCCCGCAGCACCAGACGATGACGAACTTCTTCAACGACGACCCGTTGCGCGGCCCGGCCTGGACCGCAGCCAAGCGCATGTGGGAGCTGGCCGACGTCACGCCCGCCGACGTCAAGGTCGCGCAGCTCTACGACGCGTTCAGCCCGCTCATCATCTTGTCGCTGGAGGGGTACGGATTCTGCGCACGCGGCGAAGGCGGACCGTTCACCGACGACGGCAACATCGAATGGCCGAACGGCCGCCTGCCCGTGAACACCGCTGGTGGCGGCATGTCGGAGGCGTACGTGCACGGCTTCAACCTCGTCCTCGAGGGCGCGCGCCAGATCCGGGGCACGTCGACCGCACAGGTCGAGGGCGCCGACGTGTCGCTGGTGACGAGCGGCGAGGGTGTTCCCACCTCCGCGATCCTCTTCACGAAGGATGTGTGAGCGATGGAGACCGGATGGCTGCTGCCGAACCTCGCCGATCCGACCGCGGGCGAGTTCTGGCTCGGGTGCGCACGCGGCGAGCTGCTCGTGCAGGCGTGCGGGGCGTGCGGTGCGTGGCGGATGCCGCCCCGGCCGATGTGCTCGCGCTGCCGCTCGACCGAGGTGAAGTGGGAGACGACGTCGGGCCGCGGCCGCATCTGGTCGTTCATCGTCCCGCACCCGCCGCTCCTGCCCGCGTTCTCCGAGGTCGCGCCGTACAACACGATCGTCGTCGAGCTCGACGAGGACCCGCGGATCCGTTTCGTCGGAAATCTGGTCGCGAGCGCCGACGGTCCGATCAACGAGATCGATCCCGCGACGATCACGATCGGTGAACCGGTCCGGGTCGTGTTCCACCGGATCGAAGACGTGACCCTCCCCCGCTGGACGCGCGCCTGACCGGCACTTGCGCGCGGCGTTTTACGTCGCGTTTACCGCGGGCCGTCAGCCTGTCGTAGCCCCGGACCCTTCCGTCCCGGTCGACAAAGGACGGGAGGGCCGGGCATTTCTCGTCGCGGTCAGCCGAGGGGGCGGGTCGCGGCCATCTTGGCCGCCCGGGCCAGTCTCGCCGTCACCTCGCGCGCCAGGATCCGCGTGCGCACCGTGCCGACGAGCCCGACCTCGGGCAACTGCTGCATGACCTTGGCGCGCGACTGGCTCTCGAGCAGTACCCACACGTCGTTGCGCGTCTCCGCGGGCAGATGGCACAGCGCAACCGCGACCGTCATCGGCTGCCGTTCGGCCAGCTGCCCGAAGACCCCCGCGACCCGCTCGAGCGGATGGCCGTCGACCACGTGGAACGGGCAGTCGGTCGGGTTGTGCCCCGACAGGATCGGCCAGTCGACGCCGTTGCGGATCTGGCGCACCAGCGCGTGCAACGCCGCGATCCGCTCGTCGTCGGACGCGTCCCGGACCTGGGTCAGGCCCTCCCGCAGCCGCACCCGCTCGCGCATCGTCAACAGGTGCGCGAGCGCGTCGGCGTGCGGGGTCGGGAGCACGCTGAAGGCGAGCGCCGCACGCCGTACACCGGCAGGGGTCGACGGGTTCGCCTGCACCGAGAGGTTGTCGGCGTTTCGCCGTCGGGAGTGAAGCCGGCGCCCGCGGACGCGATCCGGCCGGGCGAAATGCGTCCGGACGCGATTCGGCCCCGACGGGGGGTGTCGGGGCCGATCGCACGGCCAACCGCGGCGGGGGTCCGCAGTCGACTCAGATTTTGGGGAGGTCGGGCCGGTGCCTAGGCCGCCTTGCGGGCGACCGCGTGGCCGTCGTCGAACTTGGTCTCCCGGAGACCGCCGAGGGTCTCCTCCCAGCGGAGTTGCGACACCAGCCACGAAAGCGCCTGCACCTTGGGCTCGCTGTGGTTTGTGGTCCGCATGTCGACTCCTCTCGAACTGTGTCCGGCAACGGCACTGAGCTGCTACCTTGAACCGACGTGAGCAACTGCTCCCGGTGGAACAACACTGTGAGTATATGCTCTCAGTGTCACAGCTGTCAAACCGGGGGGCCGGACGGTGGCGGAAGCCCGTTGGCGCATCGATGAGCTCGCCCACGAGGCCGGGCTCACGGTCGACACCATCAGGTACTACGCCCGCGAGGGGCTGCTCGAACCCCCCGAGCGATCCGGGCGGCACAAGCTCTACGGCCCCCAGCATCTCGACCGGCTCGCCCGGATCCGAGAGCTCCAGGCCCAGCGGTTCTCGCTCGCGGCCATCCGCGCCCTGCTGAGTGCCGACCGCCCCGGCATCGAGGGGCTCTTCGCCTCCCAGGGCAGCTATTCGCTGGACGATCTGGTTGCGAAGTCGGGCCTCGACCCCGAGCTCGTCGGCCGCCTCCGGGACATCGGCCTCCTCGCCGAACCGGAGGCCCTCGGGCACGAGGTCTACGACGACAGCGACCTCGCGCTCCTCCGGGCCGTCGTCGAGCTCCAGGAGATCGGGATGACCGAGGACATCCTCGTCGAGCTGGGCTCGATCTACGTGCGCCACTTCCGCGCGCTGCAGAAGGACGTGCACTCGATGCTCGCGGGCGAGGGCCGCGACTGGGACCAGGACGAGATGGTCGCGGTGCAACGCCGCCTCACCGCGAACTCGCAACGCATGATCCCGGCCGTCGACCGCGTCTTGAACTACGTGCACCAGCGCACGATCCAACGGCTCACCCTCGAAGCCGTCGCGACCGCGCAGGCGACGAACACCGGCGTCGGCGGCGTCCGCCTCGACGACGACGCCGACGCCGAGGCGTCGAAATGACCGCGAACGTCAGTCGTGCAGGCCCCAGATGCGGGCCGCGTTCCCACCGGTGATCAGCGCCCGGTCGATCTCGTTGATCCCGCCCATCATCTCCTCGATGGTCTTGCGGGAGTACGGCCAGTCGTTGCCGTGGTGGGGATAGTCGCTCGACCACATCATGTTGTCGACCCCGACCCGGTTCCGCAGCTCCACACCGCTGCGGTCGGTGATGAAGCTCGCCGCGTTGTTGCGGTACCAGTAGGTCGACGGCGGCTCGCTCAGCGGGAGGTCGCCCCACACCCGGTTGCGCCACCAGCGATCGTCGATGCACTCGAGGAAGTGCGGGATCCACCCGACGCCGGTCTCGATCCAGCAGACCTGCAGCTCGGGGAACCGTTCGAACACGCCGGTGAAGATCATGTCGGTCATCGCGCCGGTCGCCATCGCGAAGACGTGGCTCATACCCCCGATCGCCTTCGCGCGCGTGGCCTCGGTCGCCATGTTGTAGAGCTGATTCCCCTTGGCCGCCGCGGCCCTGCGGCTCGCGCTGCGCGCGGCCCGGCTGATGATGTTGATGTGGATCGACACCGGCATGCCCTCGTCGACCGCCGCGGCCCAGAAGGGGTCGTCGTCGCGCGAGAGGCTGCTCTTGCCCGCGGGCCAGTTCGAGATCAACACGCCCTTCGCGCCGCGCGCCTTCGCCTTGCGGACCGAGTCCACCGCGTTGTCGATGCCGAGTGACGGGATCTGCGCCATGCCGATGAGGCGGTTCGGGTCGGGCGCGCAGAACTCCTCGAACAAGAAGTTGTTGTACGCCTCGACCCCGGCGAGCACGAAATCGTCGTCGTCGTCGCCGAGGAAGTGGCTCATCGTGCGTTGCGGCGGGAACAGGATCTCCGCGTCCACGCCGTCGATGTCCATGTCCGCGAGGCGGGCCTCGCCGTTGTAGCAACCGGTGCGCGCCTCTTCGTAGGTGACGCCGTACCAACGGAACTTGTCGAACGGCATGCCCGGCGTCGCGACGAGACCGATCGGATCGGGATCGCCGCCGACTGCAGTGAGCCAGGCGTCGCCGCCCTCGTGATCCTTCACGAGCTTCGGCGCCTTGTCCTGATGCTTGGACGAAAGCCAGTTCGTCCAGATGTCGGGCGGCTCGAGAATGTGGCAGTCGGCGTCGACGACCTCGTACTTCGTCATTGCGGTACCGTCCTTTGCTGACGTCCGTGTCAGTTTATTCGGAGGGGGTTTCGGTGGCGCAACGGCTGCTGGAGGGGCTGCGTGTGGTCGACCTGGGGGCGGAGCCCTCGGCCCGCGCCGCGCGGGTCATGGCCGACCTGGGCGCCGCGGTCGTGCGGGTCGTGCCACCGGCCGGCGACCTACTGCACGACAACGTGGCCCGCGCGTGGAACGTGGGCAAACGCGTGGTCGCCCTCGCGGCCGAGGCCGCCGAGCTCGACGCGCTCCTCGCCGCGGCCGACGTGGTGTTCGACTCCCCCGGCACCGACGGCACGCACGTGATCGATGCGGGCCGCGCGCCCGCGGCGGTGTGGGTGAGCATCACGCCGTTCGGGCTCGACGGGCCCCGGGCATCGTGGCGGGCGTCGGATCTCGGCATCATGGCGGCGAGCGGCAACATGTTCGCCACCGGCGATCCCGATCGCGCGCCCGTGCGTTGCACGGAGCCCGCGTCGTACGCGCACACCGCGGGCGAGGCGGCGTTCGCCGCGCTGACCGCGTTGTGGAGCGGCCGACCGCAACGGGTCGACGTCTCGATGCAGGAGGTCGTGCTGGTCGCGAACATGGTCGCGCCGGCAAACTTCCCGAAGACGGGAAACCGGGGTCGTCGACTCGGCGCCAGCATCGGCCGCACACGCGAGATCTGGCCCGCGGCCGACGGTTTCGTCTCCTTCGGGTTGCGAGGTGGCAAGGCGCGCGTCGCGAGCCTCGAGACGCTCACCAAACTCGTGGTCGCCGACGGCATCCCCGCCGACGCGCTCACCAGCCAGGACTGGGAGACGTACAACCAGAACACCGCGACCGACGCAGAGCTCGCCGGGATCTCCACCGCGGTCGCCGAGTACTTCTCGCGGCACACGATGCAGGAGCTCTACGACATCGCGTGCGAAACGAACCTGATGCTTGCGCCCGCGAACTCACCGCGCGAGATCTATGCGTCGGCGCAGCTCGCGTCGCGCGACTTCTTCGGTCCGGTCGACGACATCGCACGCTTCCCCCGTTCGTTCGTGGTGGTGCGATCCGCCGACGGTGAAGCGGCACCGGTTCGCCCGGAGCCGGGCGCGGCCGCGCCCACCGGTTCGTACCCGCGGGTCACGCCGGTCGCGGCGGGCGAGAAACCCTGGGCCGGCGTGCGCATCCTCGAGTTCGGCGCCGGCGCGGCCGGGCCGATCGCGACCCGCTACTTCTCCGAGAACGGCGCCACCGTCCTCCGCATCGAGTCGCGGACCCGGCCCGACTTCCTCCGCGCGATGGCGCTCGCGGTACCCGACAATCCGCACGGACTCGAAGGCTCGGCGATGTACGACGGGCTCAACGTCGGCAAGCGGAGCCTCACGCTCAACCTGAAACAACCGGCCACGGTGGAACTGGTACGCCGGCTCGTCGTCGAATGGGCCGACGCGGTCGCGGAGAACTTCGCCCCGCGCGCGATGAAGAGCTTCGGTCTCGACTACGAGAGCCTCGCCGCGATCAAACCCGACCTCGTGATGATGAGCGTGTGCCTCAACGGCCAAACCGGTCCGCACAAGGACTACCCGGGCTTCGGCGGCCAGGGTTCCGCACTCGCGGGCTACAACGCGCTCACCGGCTGGCCCGATCGGGAACCGGTCGGTCCCTACGGAACGATCACCGACTCGCTCGCGCCCCGCTACGTCGCGGCCGCGCTGGCCGCGGGGCTCCACTACCGGCGTCGCACCGGCCGCGGCGTGTACCTCGATCTCTCGCAGGTGGAGTCGGCCATCTGGACGCTCTCGCCCTGGCTCCTCGACTACGAGATCGACGGCGTCATTCGCCTCCGCGACGGCAACAACCATCGCGACGCGCTCCTCCACGGCGCGTTCGCGTGCGCCGACGAGGACGGCATCCGCGATCGTTGGGTGACGATCGCGTGCTGGAACGACGAGCAGCTGGCCCGGCTCCGGGCGATCGCCGGCGACGACGTCGAGGCGTGGACGCGCACCCGCCGGCGCGCCGAGGTCGCGGACACGTTGCAGGCCGCGGGCATCGAGGCGGTTCCGGTGAACGACTTCGGCGATCTGCACGACGACCCGCAACTCGCGCACCGTGGCCACTTCGAACCGCACACGCACCCGTTCCTCGGCCCCGGCCTGTACGAGCGCAACGGTTTTCGCCTCGCTGCGTGTCCGGGCGGCTACGACCACGCGGGCCCGACGCTGGGCCAGGACAACGAATGGGCGCTCCGTGAGGTGCTCGGTTTGCGCGAATCCGACATCGAGGCATTGCGGGCAACCGGCGCGGTGGAGTGAGCTAGTCGGGTGCAGGTCCGCCGCGTTGCCGACGACGATCGAGCGTGGATCGCGGAAGTCGTGACCGCGGAGTTCGCGTCGACGAAGGTCGTCTCCCGCGGCCGTGCGCACGACACGTCGACGCTCGACGGTTTCGTCGTGGAGAGCGACGGTCGACCGGTCGGTTGCGCACTGTGGCACGAGATCGACGGCGACGCGGAGCTCGCGGTGCTCGTGACGACGTATCGCGGCGCGGGTGCGGGTACTGCGCTGCTCGATGCGGTGGTCGAGCACGCCCGCGCGAACAACTGGAAGCGGCTCTGGCTTGTCACGACCAACGACAACACCGACTCGATCCGGCTCTACCAACGCGCGGGCTGGGACTGGGTCGGGTTCCACCGCGACGCGGTGACCGACTCGCGGGCGTTGAAACCCGAGCTTCCCTCCGAAGGCGCGCACAGCATCCCGATCCGCCACGAAATCGAGTTCGAGTACCCCCTCTGACCCGCACCAACAGTTGTCGGAGAAATCAGCGCACAGCGGCGGAAACTCCGACAACTGTTGGTGGTGAATCGCGGACGTCAGTACTGGCGGTAGTAGGGGCGGTCGGGGCGGCGCACCTTCTCGACGAGAATGAAGACGTTGTTCCACGGGTCGGCGAACCACGTGGTGCGGACGCCCGCGACGTCGGCGATCCCGTCGACGAGGAACCTCACGCCCTTCGCCTCGAGCGCGGCGCGGGTCGCCGCAACGTCGTCGCACAACAGACCGACGTGCGTATACCCGAGGCGGGTCACATCGGCCGGCGCGGGCGCACCGGCGGCGACCGCCGGATACTCGATCACTTCGATGACCCGATCGGAGCCGTCGGCGACCCCGACGATCGCGGCCTTCACCACCACGGGCGCGGGGACGAGCTCGCCCATGTCGTGGGTGATCGCCTCGCCCTCCATCCGGTACGGCGGCGACAACACGACGAGACCGAGCACGTCGCGGTACCACGCCACCGCCGCGTCGACGTCGCTCACGTGCAACGCGGTGTGCGCCAACCCGGTGATCACGAGAACGACTTCAGCATCCCGAGCGTCCACTTCGCGTTGTCGGTGGTGTTCCAACCTTCGAGCATGCCGACGCTGAGGTCGTCGCACCCGTAGCGCAGCGGCCCGTCGTCGGCGCAGATGGCGTCCACGATGCGGCGCGCGGCCACCGCGGCCGGCGTGTACTGCCCGCGGATGCCCTGGCGCCCTTCCCACAACCGCTCTGCCAGCTCGCGGTACTCCGCGTGTTCGGCCGCGACGGGCGGCCGGTCGGAGGCGGCCAACATGTCGGTCTCGATCGGCCCGGGCATCACCTCGATCACGCGGATGCCGAACTGCGCGACCTCCGCCGCGAGCGACTCGCCGAGCGCGGTGACGGCCGCCTTCGACGCGCGATACGTACCGAGGAACGGAACCGGGGCGAGCGTCGACGACGACGTGATGTTGCAGATCACTCCCCCGCCTGCAGTGCGCAGCAACGGCACCGCGTGCTTCGTCACCTCGACCAGCCCGAACACGTTCGTCGCGAACAGGCGCTGCCACGAATCGAGGGGCATGAACTCGAGCGGGAGGTTGTCGCTCTCGATGCCCGCGTTGTTCACGAGCACGCGCAGACCGTCGGGGAGCACGATCGTCGACGGATCCGTGACGTCGAGCCGCTCGACCCGGATCCCCGCCGCGACGAGATCGGCGCCGTCGGCCGGATCCCGCATCGTCGCGATCGTGTCGAAGCCCCGCGCCGCGAGCTCGATCGCAACCGCGCGCCCGATTCCCCGGCTCGCGCCGGTCACTACAGCAAGCCCTTCGGGTTCCATGAGCGATAGCGTGCCACGTCTTCCGATGGACCTGCGCTTCACTTCCGACCAGGAACGCTTTCGCGCCGAGGCGCGAGCGTGGCTCACCGATCGTCTCGACGGTCGGTTCGCGGTCGTGCGCGGGCGCGGTGGTCCCGGCGACGAGCACGAGCTGTTCGACGCGCGGCTCGAGTGGGAACAGGAGCTCGGTCGCGACCGCTGGATCGGGTTGGGCTGGCCCGCCGAGTTCGGCGGTCGCGGCGCCACGCTGTTGGAGCAGGTCATCTTCTACGAGGAATATGCCCGCGCCGGCGGACCGGGGCGCGTCGGCATCATCGGCGAGGGTCTGCTCGGCCCCACGATCGTGCACTTCGGCAGCGACGCGCAGAAGCGCCAGTTCCTCCCCGGCATCCTCCGCGGCACCGAGATCTGGTGCCAGGGCTACTCCGAACCCGACGCCGGCTCCGATCTCGCCAACGTGCAGACCCGGGCCGATCTCGACGGCGACGAGTGGGTGATCAGCGGACAGAAGGTGTGGACGTCGCTCGCGCACTGGGCGCAGTGGATCTTCGTGATCGCGCGCACCGACCGCGAGGCACCGAAACACAAGGGCCTTTCGTACCTGCTCGTACCGATGGATCAACCGGGGCGGATCGAGATCCGGCCGATCGTGCAGATCACCGGGCACAGCGAGTTCAACGAGACCTTCTTCGACGGCGCGCGCACTCCGGCCGCGAACGTCGTCGGTGAGGTCAACGGGGGCTGGCGCGTCGCGATGGGAACGCTCGCGTTCGAACGCGGCGCATCGACGCTCGGTCAACAACTCTCGTTCGAGAGCGAGCTCGTCACCATCACCGATCTCGCCCAGGCCAACGGCCTCGCGCAGGATCCGGTCTTTCGGCAACGACTGGCCGAGGCGTGGATCACGTTGCGCGTCATGCGCTTCCACGCGCTGCGCACGCTGCCGATGCTCGAACACGGCACCGTCGATCCCGCCACGTCGATCCACAAGCTGTTGTGGGCCACCTTCCACCGCGGCCTCGGCGAGCTCGCGGTCGACGTGCTCGGCGCCGATTCGGTCGCGTTCGAACAGGACGACGACCGCCTGACCCGACTGTTCCTCTACTCGCGCGCCGACACCATCTACGGCGGCTCGAATCAGATCCAACGCAACGTGATCGGCGAGCAGGCCCTGGGGTTGCCGAAGGAGCCACGATGACCAGTGCACCGGTGTATCCGCCCGGACGGAACCTGCTCGCGGGCAAGACGGTCCTCATCACCGCCGCCGCGGGGACGGGGATCGGATTCGCGACCGCGAAGCGGGCCGTCGAGGAGGGTGCGCGGGTCGTCATCAGCGACATCCACCCGCGCCGGCTGCAGGAAGCGCTCGACCAGCTCGGGCCCAACGCACTCGCGATCCTCGGCAACGTCACGATCGAAGACGACGTGCAACGGCTCGTCGACGAAGCGGTCGAGTTCGGGGGCGGGCAGCTCGACGTGCTCGTGAACAACGCCGGCCTCGGCGGGACCGCCGCCCTCACCGACATGACCGACGAGCAGTGGTTCTCGGTGCTCGACGTCACGCTGACCGGAACCATGCGCATGACGCGTGCCGCACTGCGACACATGGCCGGGCAGGGCGGCGGCGCGATCGTGAACAACGCGTCCGTCGTCGGCTGGCGCGCGCAGGAGGGTCAGTCGCACTATGCGGCCGCCAAGGCCGGGGTGATGGCGCTCACGCGGTGCGCGGCGATCGAAGCGGCCGCGAACAACGTGCGGGTCAACGCCGTGGCGCCATCGCTCGCCATGCATCCGTTCCTCGCCAAGGTGACGACCGAGGAACTGCTCGCCGAGCTCGAGACGCGCGAGGCGTTCGGGCGCGCGGCCGAGCCGTGGGAGGTCGCGAACGTCATCGTGTTCCTCGCGAGCGACCTCGCCTCGTACATGACGGGCGAGATCATCTCGGTCAGCTCGCAACACCCCTGAGCAGATCGGAAGCCGGCAACGATCCGGGCGGGAGCTTGCGCCGGGCGGCGTCGTTCGCGGCCCATTGCAGCCGCGCGTTCACCGGGCTCTCGACGCCGTGCCGACGCGCGAGCAAGGCGATCTCACCGTTGAGATAGTCGGCTTCGAGCGAGCCCATCCCCCGTTGCAGGCTCTGCCACGTCGAGCCGCCCCCGCGCGCCAGGCGCGGAGTCAGGCGATCGCCGCGCCGTTCGCGGTCTTCTCCGACCGACGCGAAGTCGATGCCGGCCGCGCGCAGCACCGCCGAGCCTTCCCGGCGCGCGAGCCGGCCGAGCTCGTCGGCATCATCGCCGGACCCGCACAACGCCTCCACCGCGTTGGCCAGGTTCATGATCAGCTTGCGGTACTTCCAGCGCATGATCTCCGGGCGCGGAACGGACTCGAACGTCGCGCCCGAGAGCGCGGCCGCGACATCACGCGCGCCGTCGTCGACCCCCGTGGGATAGCGGCCGATGTCGAGCAGCCCGCTGACCGGCGCCGACGCCGCCGCGACCACTCCGGGTTCGAGATGCTCCGCGGGCAACATCACACAGATCCCGTACACACGCGCGAACCGCCGGAGCGCGATGCGCTCGTTCTCGACACCGTTCTGTACGCAGACGACGGGAACGTCGGGACCGGCCGCGGCCGCGAGCGCGTCGAATGCCGCGGTCGAGTCCTGCGTCTTCATCGCCGCGAGGACGACATCGCCGGCGCGCCACTCGATGCGCGCCGCGTCGTCCACGACGGGAACCGACAATGTGACTTCGCGGTCGGGATCGACGAGGCGGAGCCCACGGTCGCGCATCGCTTCGTAGTGCGCGCCGCGCGCGATCGCGACGACGTCGTTCCCGTGCTCGAACAGGCGGCCGGCGATCACACCGCCGACCGCGCCGGCGCCGAAAACGACGATGCGCATCAGTCGCGCGCGGTCCGGTTCGCGGCGTCCATGTACGCGGGCTTCTCGCCGCCGCCGTGCACCAGGACCTCCGCGCCGTTCACGTAGCGAGCGAGGGGGGACGCGAGAAACAAGCAGACGTCGGCGATGTCGGTGGGGTCGGCCATGCGGCCGAGCGGCACGGTGGCGCCGACGGCCGCGATCCCCTGCTCGTCGCCGTAGAAGAGGTGCGCCTGCTCGGTGACGACGAGCCCGACCACCACGGCATTGACCCGGACCTTGGGCGCGAACTCCACGGCCATCGTCTTCGTCGCGTTCAGCAGGCCCGCCTTGGCCGCGCCGTACGCCAGCGTGTTCGGGGTCGCGCGGACGCCGCTCACGCTCGCGATGTTCACGATCGTGCCCCCGGAGTCCTGGCCCTGCATCACGGCGTTGGCCCGCTGCGCGAACACGATCGGCGAGGTCAGGTTCAACGCGATGATCCCGGCCGTGAACCGCGGCGACGCGGTCGCGGAGTCGGCCGGGGGCGAACCGCCTGCATTGTTGACGAGCACGTCGACGCGCCCGAACCGCTCCGCGCACGCATCCAGCACCGCGTCGATCTGATCGGGCTCCCGCACGTCGGCGGCGACGAACGCGATGCCGTCGGGCAGCGACTCCGGCTCGGTGCGGCAGCAGACCAACACGTGCGCGCCCGCCGCCGCGAAGCGGGTGGCGATCCCGAGGCCGATACCCCGGCAACCGCCGGTGACGATCACGGCCTGTCCGTCGAAGCGAAGATCGTCCATCGGCCGGGCATTCTGGCACGGCCGCGCCGGAGCCGGCGCCGTTGGACCGGCCGTATACCTCCGCGCCTACGATCGGCCACCCCGTCCGAATCGACCGAATCGAATCGAGTAGCGAGTGGTCCCCGACAAACGCGTCACCCTCGACGAAATCGCCGGCGAGGTCCACGACGGCATGACCGTCGGCATCGGCGGTTGGGGGTCGCGGCGCA
The DNA here is from genome assembly GCA_963835455.1 of uncultured Actinomycetes bacterium. Lineage (GTDB taxonomy): Bacteria > Actinomycetota > Acidimicrobiia > IMCC26256 > PALSA-610 > PALSA-610. The sequence continues at coordinate 441,748 of CAWIFT010000008.1, read as the reverse complement.
AGCCCATGGCCCTGGTGCGCGCGCTGTGCCGGTCGTCGGCGAAAGACCTCCGCATCGTGTCCTACGGCGGCCCCGATGTCGGGCTCCTGTGCCGCGCGGGCAAGGTGCGCGAGGTCGTCTACGCGTTCGTCTCCCTCGACTCCATTGCCCTCGAGCCGCACTTCCGCAACGCGCGGCAATCGGGCGCGGTCACGACGATGGAGCTCGACGAGGGCATGTTCCTGCTCGGTCTGCAGGCCGCGGCGTGGCGAGTTCCGTTCCTGCCGACACGCGTCGGCCTCGGCTCCGACGTGATGCGACTCAGCCCGAAGCTGCGCACGGTGACGTCGCCGTACGAGGACCGCGAAGAGCTCGTCGCGATGCCCGCGCTCACGCTCGACGTCGCGCTGATCCACATGCACCGGGGCGATCGGGGCGGCACCGGGCAGTACCTGAACGTCGATCCCTATTTCGACGACCTCATGTGCATGGCCGCGACCCGCCGCTTCATGAGCGTGGAGAAGATCGTCGACACCGAGCAGTTCCTCGCGGACGGGCCCGCGCAGTCGATCCGCATCAACCGACTGATGACCGACGGCGTGGTGGAGACACCGCACGGCGCGCACTTCACCGAATGTGTGCCCGACTATCCGCGCGACGAGGCGTTCCAGAAGGCGTACACGGCGTCGGCGAAATCGGAAGAGGCGTGGAACGAATTCCGCGCGACCTACATCGACGTCACCGAGGCCGAGTACCAAAAGGCGGTGGGCGCGTGAGAGACGGACCGCCGAGCCGAGCCGAGGTGTGCGCGGCGGCCATCGCCGACTGCTTCGCGAACGACGGAGAGATCCTCGCCAACCCGATCGGGACGCTGCCGGTGATCGGCGGGCGCCTGGCGAAGGCCACGGTCGCGCCCGAGCTGGTCATGACCGACGGCGAGGCGCTGCTCGTCGAGAACATCCTTCCCGTGGGAGTCGAGAATCCCGGCAAGGTCGTCGCGGGCTGGAACCCGTACCGCACGATGTTCGACGTGGTGTGGTCGGGCCGCCGGCACGTGATGATGAGCGGCAGTCAGATCGACAAGCACGGCAATCAGAACTTCGCGTTCATCGGCTCGCACGCCGCACCGCGCACCCAGCTGCTCGGTATGCGCGGCGCGCCCGGAAACACGATCAACGACAAGACGTCGTACTGGATCCCGTCCCACACGACGCGCACGTTCGTCCCGTCCGTCGACGTCGTCAGCGGCGTCGGCTTCGACCGCGCCCGCGAGCTGCCGGCCGACGGCGGACGCTTCCACGACATTCACCGCGTCATCACCAACCTCTGTGTCCTCGACTTCGAAACCCCCGACCACCGCATGCGCCTGCGCTCGGTGCACCCCGGGGTCGCGGTCGACGACGTTGTCGCGGCCACGGGTTTCGAGCTCGCCATCGACGGTGACGTTCCCCAGTCGCGCCTCCCGACCGACGACGAGCTCGAGTGGATCCGGCTGCGCATCGACCCGAACGGGCTGGGCGAGGAAGAAGTCCCGAACCCGTGACCGGGCCGGGCGCGCTGCGCACGCCGATCTGCGATCTGTTCCGGATCGACGTCCCGATCGTGCAGACCGGGATGGGCTGGGTGGCCGGGCCCCGGCTCGTGAGCGCCACGGCCGAAGCGGGTGCGCTCGGCATCCTCGCGTCGGCGACCATGACCTACGACCAGCTCGCGGCCGCGATCCGCGAAGTGAAAGAACGCACCGACCGCCCGTTCGGGGTCAACCTTCGGGCCGACGCCGAAGACGCGACCGAGCGCGTCGACCTGCTGGTACGGGAACAGGTGCAGGTCGCGTCGTTCGCGCTCGCACCCAACGAGCGCCAGATCAAGACGCTGAAGGACGCGGGCGTGCGCGTGGTCCCGTCGATCGGCGCGCGCCGCCACGCGGAGAAGGTCGCGGCCTGGGGCGTGGACGCGGTCATCGTCCAGGGCGGCGAAGGCGGCGGTCACACCGGTTCGGTCGCAACCACGTTGTTGCTGCCGCAGGTGGTCGACGCGGTCGACCTCCCCGTCATCGCGGCGGGCGGCTTCTTCGACGGTCGCGGTCTCGTCGCCGCATTGGCCTACGGCGCGGCCGGCATCGCAATGGGAACGCGCTTCCTGCTCACCCGCGAGAGCACGGTCCCCGAATCGGTGAAGCGCTACTACCTCGAACGCACGGTCGCCGACACCGTGGTGACCGCACGGATCGACGGCGTTCCGCATCGCGTCCTGCGGACCGACTTCGTCGACGAGCTCGAAACCGCGAACTCGGTCCGCGCCATCACCCGGGCGGTGCGCAACGCGTTCGCGTTCAAGAAGATGTCGGGCGTGAAGTGGCGCGGCATGTTGAGCGAGGGCCGAGCGATGAAACGCGAGGCCGACCTGAAGTGGACGCAGGTGATCCTGGCTGCGAACACGCCGATGTTGCTGCGGGCCGGGCTCGTCGAGGGCCGTCTCGACGCCGGCGTACTCTCGAGCGGTCAGGTCGCCGGCGTGATCGACGACCTCCCGAGTGTCGCGGAGTTGATCGCACGCATCATGAGCGAGGCGGAACAGACGTTGAAGCATCTGGGAGAGTTGACGTGACCAAGACGAGAGTGCCTGCCGTCGAGAACTGGTTCACGACCGACGAGTCCGCGCCGGCCCTGCTCGGCGCGCGCGGCGTGCAGTCCGGCTCGTACTACTGGCCGACCGCGGTTGCCGTTTCGGCCAACCCGAGCGCACCGGGCGAGGAGCGAGAGCCGGTCGAGCTCTCGCGCACCGGAACACTGTGGTCGTGGACGACGAACCACTACGCGCCGCCCGAGCCCTACGTGGCGCCGGATCCCTTCGTCCCGTACACGGTGTGCGCGGTCGAGCTCGGAGTCGAGAAGATGGTCGTGCTCGGCGCGCTCGCCACGGGCGCCGATCCGAGTGAGCTGGAGGTCGGCATGGAGATGGAGCTCGTACTGGGCCCGCTCTACGAGGACGACGACAACGAGTACGTCATCTGGCAATGGGCACCATTGGGGGCACCAGTTGGGGGCACCATCGGGGGCACCTTCAGGGGCGCCGTCGAGGAGCACGCCGTGAGCGACCACGACATCGCGATTCTCGGTGCCGGCATGCACCCGTGGGGCAAGTGGGGCCGCAACTTCGTCGAGTACGGAGTCGTCGCCGCGCAAGCCGCGCTCGCCGACGCGGGCGTCGCGTGGCCCGACATCCAGTTCGTCTCCGGCGCCGACACCATGCGCAACGGCTATCCCGGCTACGTCGCCGGGGCGACGTTCGCGCAGGCGCTCGGCTGGAACGGCGCGCAGGTGGCGTCGTCGTACGCGGCCTGCGCCTCGGGCGTGACCGCGCTCGCAACCGCACGGGCCCAGATCCTCGCCGGATTCTGCGACGTCGCCCTCGTCGTCGGCGCCGACACCACTCCCAAGGGCTTTCTCGCGCCGAACAAGGGGGAACGGGGCGACGACCCCGACTGGTTGCGTTTCCGGCTGCTCGGCGCGACCAACCCGACGTTCTTCGGCCTCTACGCCCGGCGCCGCATGGAGCTGTTCGGTGCCACCCGCGACGACTTCGCCCGGGTGAAGGTGAAGAACGCGCGCCACGGGCTGCACAACCCCTACGCGCGCTACAAGAAGGAAGTGTCGGTCGACGACGTGCTGAACGCGCCGATCGTCTCCGACCCCCTCGGCCTGCTCGACATCTGCGCGACGAGCGACGGCGCGGCGGCGCTCGTGGTTTCGTCCCTCGACTTCGCGCAGCGCCACGGCGTGAGTGATCCCGTGCGGGTGCGCGGGATCTCCACGGTCACGCCGAGCTACCCGCAGACCACCATCGAGCTCCCGAACTTCGCAACCGACAGCGCGGCGGGCGTGGGCGGCGTGCCCGAACACGGCTTCAAGGAGTCGATCGCGGTGCGCGCGTACGCCGAAGCCGGGCTCGGCCCCGACGATCTCGACTGCGCCGAGGTGTACGACCTCTCGACCGCGATGGAGCTCGACTGGTACGAGCAGATCGGGCTCTGCCCGCCGGGCGAAGCCGAGAAGCTCCTGCGCGACGGCACCACGACGATCGGCGGCCGCGTGCCGGTGAACGCCAGCGGCGGCCTCGCGTGCTTCGGTGAAGCCGTCCCCGCGCAGGCGATCGCCCAGGTGTGCGAGCTGACGTGGCAGGTGCAGGGACGCGCCGAAGGCCACCAGGTCGAGGGCGCCCGCATCGGGATGTCGATCAACCAGGGCCTGTTCGGCCACGGCTCCGCCGTCATCGTCAGCCGCGGCGGCGGATCGTGAAGCTGTCGCCCCGGTACGACGCGCCCACGCTCCTGTCGATCGACGGCCGGGCCGACGATCAGGCCGTCGTCGTCAGCCGTCAGCGCCGGCGGATGGAAACCTTGCTCGACGGTCTCGGCGACGACGAGTGGAACGCGCCGAGCCGTTGCGACGGATGGACGGTGCAGGACGTTGTCGCCCACCTCGTCGGGGTCAACGCGTTCTGGGAGGCCTCGGTCAACGCCGGACTGGCGGGGACCCCGACGCGGCTCCTGGCGGCGTTCGACCCGGCCGCGCACCCGCCGCTGATGATCGAACCGATGCGCGCGCTTTCGGGGCGCGAGGTGTTCGACCAGTTCGTCGCGTCGAACCGGGGATTCCTCGACGCACTCGCCCCGCTCGACGACGCCGGCTGGTCCATGACCGCCGAGTCACCGGCCGGGCACGTGTCGATCCGCCTGTTGGCGAGTCACGCACTCTGGGACGCGTGGATCCACGAACGCGACATCGCGCTCCCCCTCGGGTTGGTACCGAGCGAGGAGCCCGACGAGATCGCGTCCAGCCTGCGCTACGCCGCCGCGGTAGGTCCCGCGCTGACGATCTCCCAGGGAGATCCGTTCGTCGGAGAGTTCACGGTGGCGGCGACCGACCCGGACGTGACCTTCACGCTCGCGGTCGGCGACGCGGTGAACGTGCGCGACGGCGCCGCGCCCGGTGACGCTCCGTGCCTGCGCGGCAACGCGGTCGGGTTGGTCGAGGCGCTGAGCATCCGCGCTGCACTCCCGGCCGATGCGCCGAGCGAGTGGCGCCAACTCGTGACCGGTCTCGCCACCGTGTTCGACAACGACAGCTTCGCGACGTAGACCGGTTCGGCTAGTCCCCGTCGGCCGCGGCGTTGATCGCGGCGATGTCGAGCTTCTTCATACCGAGCACGGCTTTCATCGCGCGGTCCACGCGGGCACGGTCGGGATCATTCATGAGGACGTGGTAGTCGGCGGGCACGACCTGCCACGAGAGCCCGTACTTGTCCTTCAGCCAACCGCACTGGCTCTCTTCGCCGCCCTCGGTGAGCTTCGACCAGTAGTAGTCGATCTCCTCCTGGTCGGCGCAGTTGATCAACAGCGAGATCGCCTCGTCGAACGTGAACAGCGGGCCGCCGTTGATCGCGGTGTACGCCTGCCCGTCGAGCACGAAATCGACGGTGAGCACGGTGCCGGCCACACCCGGACCCGCTTCGCCGTAGTACGAGACGTTCGTGATCGACGAGTTCGGGAACACCGACACGTAGAACTCGGCCGCCTGTTCGCCCTGCGTGTCGAACCAGAGGTTGGGGGTGATCGTGGGCATCAGTGTCTCCTGTCGCCGGCGTTGCGCGCTCGTATCCCTACCGACCGCGACGCCGACCGAAACTCATCGGTGACGACCGCGACCTCTACTCGATCGAACGCACCGCGACCTCGGTATTGGTCACGCCTTCCCGAGACGCGCACGCGGCCGCGGCCCGAATCGCATCTCGCCGGCGAAGGTCGTCGTCGGTCGGGAAGCGGAACCGCCAACGCCGAACCCGCCGCGCGATCTCGGGCTTGTCGTCGTCGACCTCCACGCCGGTCGCGGCGAAGATCCGGCAGTCGTACGTCCGGCACGTGCGGGGCCGATGTTCGTAGATCGAGCACGCGTTGTCGATCAGCATCGGGCACTTGCCGCTCTCGTCGTAGCCCAGGAGCACGTGACCGCGCGGCCGACGCGGTGCCGGGAACAGCAACTCGGGCGGGATGTGCGCCAGCGTGTCGGTCTCGTCGGGCTCGATGTGCACGAACTGCGACGACGTGCAACACGCCGTGCACCCGGCGCACGGGACATCGGCGTCGCCTTCGCCCCGCAACGCGCCCAACATGGCGTCCGCCCACGACGAGAAGTCGCCGGCGTCCAGATCTTCGTCCGCGCGCTCGGGTTCGTGGGTCATGGCGCCGGGGCAGGCCCCGATGCTCAGCGAAAGACGATCAACAGGAGCAGACCCAGAATCGCGCCGATGACGAGCAGCGTCACGACCGTACCGACGACGACCTTCGTTCCCGACGACGCGTGGCGCAGGCCGAACTGACCCAGCACCGCTTCCTGCTCCTCGTGCAAGGCCTTCTGGTTCTCCTCGGGACTACCGACCTTGGGAAGGTGCTGCGAGTGACTCGGCTTGCGCGGCTTGCTTCCTTTGCTCCCCATGGCCGCACGATAACAGCACGGGTCAGGCGGGCGACTCGACCGGCGCGTCGGTCGGCGCGGCGGCCCACGCGCCGGCGAGCAACTCGTACGACCGGAGCCGGTCGCGCTGGTTGTGGACCATCGTCGTGATCATCAACTCGTCCGCGCCGGTGCGGAGCGCGAGCGCTTCCAGGTCCGCGGTGACCGCTTCGGGGGTTCCACGGATCAGCGGGCCGGTCCAGGTGCGGACGAGCTCGCGTTCCGACGGGGTGAACACGTACTCCGCGGCCTCCTCGGGTGTCGGCAGCGGCGTCGGTCGACCTTGCCGCAACCGCACGAACGACAACGCGCTCGAGCCCGAGAGCCAGCCTGCGTACTCGGTCGTGTCGGCGCAGATGACGGGCACGCCGATCATCGCGTAGGGCCGATCGAGCTCGGGCGACGGCTGGAAGGAGTTTCGGTACAGCTCCAGCGCGGCAACGGTGTTGTGCGATGCGAAGTGGTGCGCGAACGAGAACGGGAGGCCGAGTGCGCCCGCGACCTGCGCGCTGTAGCCGCTCGAACCGAGCAGCCAGATGGCGGGCCGATAACCGCCCGCAGGAACAGCGGTGATCTGCGGATGGGTTCCGTCGAAGAACTGGAACAGGTCGCGCAACTGCTCGGGGAACTCGTCGGCCGCGAACGCGGTGGAGCTGCGGCGCAGCGCGGCTGCGGTGAGCGGGTCCGTACCGGGCGCGCGGCCGAGTCCGAGGTCGATGCGACCGGGGTGCAGCGCCTCGAGCATCCCGAACTGCTCGGCCACGACGAGCGCGGCGTGGTTGGGCAGCATCACGCCACCGGCGCCGATGCGCAGCGTGTCGGTCGAGGCGGCAAGGTGCGCGATGAGCACCGGGGGCGACGAACTCGCGATGCCCGGCATGTTGTGGTGCTCGGCGACCCACAGCCTCGTGAACCCGAGGCGTTCGCCGAGGCGCGCCAACTCGACCGCGCCCGCGAGCGCCGCGGCCGCCGTCGTTCCCTCCCCGACCGGCGCGAGTTCCAGGATCGACAGCGGCGGGCGCGCGGGTTCGAGGTCGCTCATGCGCGGTGACAACGCCGGCAGCGTAGGGCCTGTTCCCACCCGGGCGTTCGGGGCTTACACGCGCCCGGCGTACAGCGAGACCATGAACTCCGAAACGGCCGGAGGCGCCTTGTCGAGCGAACCCGAGTCGAACGGCGGCTGCGGGTCGTACTCGATACCGAGCTGGATGCCTTGCGCGTACTCGTCACCGGCGATGCGCGCCGCCAAGGTGAGCGCCATGTCGATACCCGACGACACTCCGGCCGCGGTCACGAACTTGCCCTGCTCGACCACACGCCGGCCGGTCGGGATCGCGCCGTACTCCTTCAAGCGCTCGAGCGACGCCCAGTGGGTCGTCGCCTCCTTGCCCTCCAGCAACCCGGCGGCGGCCAGCAACATCGAACCGGTGCACACCGACGTGGTCCACGTGGTGGTCGCGTCGATCGCGCGGATCCACTCGAGCACGGTGTCGTTGCCCTCGAGTCCGCGCGTCGCGAATCCGCCCGGCACCACGAGCACGTCGGCACTCGTGACGTCGGCGAACGAGTAGTCGGCGACGAGTGCGAGGAACTTGTTGTCGGTGCGGATCTCGCCCGCGGTTTCGGCGACGAACTTGACGTTCGCTTCGGGCAGGCGCTGCAGCACCTCGTACGGCCCGACGATGTCGAGCGCGGTGATGCCGTCGAACAAGAGACAGACGATGTCCACGGGGAACTCCTTGTCGGGGTTATGCGGGTTGGAAGGAACGGAAGCGGTCGCGGTAGTCGGTCGGGCTCGCGCCCACTCGCCGGGCGAACGCGCGCCGGAGGGTTTCGGGGGTGCCGAACCCCGCGCTCGCCGCGACGTCGTCGACCGGGAGCGTGGTCGTCTCGAGCAGCCGGCGCGCGGCCTCGACCCGCACCTGCTCCACGTATGCCGCCGGGGTGCAACCGACGTCGGCCCGGAACACGCGCGCGAAGTGACGGGGACTCATCGCAACCCGCGCCGCGAGCCGTTCGACGCTGTGATCCTCGGCCGGGTGCTCACCGATCCAACCCTGCAACTCGCGTAGGGGGTCGCGGGCGGCGCGTTGGGCCTGGAGCTGCGCGCTGAACTGCGCCTGGCCACCCGGGCGCTGCACGTACATGACGAGTTGGCGCGCGACCGCCCGCGCGACGTCCTGACCCAGGTCGTCGGCGACGAGCGCCAGCGCGAGATCCATGCCCGCGGTGACGCCCGCCGACGTCCAGACCCGGCCGTCCTGCACGAAGATGCGATCGCGCTCGACGTCGACCTCCGGGTAGCGATCCTGCAGGCGATCGCAGGCCAACCAGTGCGTCGTCGCCCGTTTCCCGTCGAGCAGCCCGGCCGCCGCCAGCACGAACGCACCGGAACACACCGACGCGACCCGCCGGCTCCGGCGCGCCAGGTTCGTCACCGCCCGCACCAGTCTCGCGTCGCGCGCCGCCGCGAACGCACCGTTGCCGCCCACCACCACGAGCGTGTCGATCGCGCCGCGCACGCAGGCGAACGACCGGTCGGCCACGATGCCGGGCCCACGTGACGTCACGATCGCCCCGGCCGCGGCGCCCGCGACTTCGATCGTGTAGCCACCCGAGGCGGCGAACACCTCGTGCGGACCGACCAGGTCGAGCGCCGTGATCTGCGGATACACGACGAAGACGACACGGCGAGTCATGGACCCATTGTGTGTGACGACGTTCGTGGCAGCAATGACAATCTCCGGACGATTCCTGCCACAGTGGAGCTGCGGCCGATCGCCCGCCCGGGGCGCAGGAGACGTAGGCGGAGCCGACCGGAGGGGCGGCGCAGCGGGAGTCGACCAATCACCGTGCTACAAGGAACCGATGCGCGAACGGACCTACCGCCTCATTTCCGGCGACAGCCACGTCAACGAGCCCGGCGACCTCTGGACCGCCCGCGTGCCCGCCGCGTTCCGCGACCGTGCGCCGCGGATCGACCGGTTCGAACCGGGTGACGCCTGGGTGATCGAAGGCGTGCGCGACCCGATCAACTTCGGCATGAACGCGTGCGCGGGTCTCGAACCCGGCGCCATGCACGCGTGGTCGCGTTTCGAGGACATGCGCGCGGGCGGCTACGACCCCGCGGCCCGGCTCGCGGAGATGGACCAGGACGGCGTCGACGCGGAGGTCCTGTACCCCACCCCGCGTCTCGCGCAGGCCGTCGTCGCGACCAAGGACGCCGAGTTCCACCTCGCGCTCGTGCGCGCGTACAACGACTGGCTGTCCGAGTACGTCGCACTCGCGCCCGAGCGCTTCGCCGGACTCATGCTGGTCCCGAATCGCGGGGCGGCGTCCGCCGTGGCCGAGATCGATCGCGTGCTGGATCGGCCGGGCATCCGGGGGGTGCTGCTCGGCTGCTATCCGAACGGAACGCTGGAGATCACCGACGAGGACGATGCGGTCTGGGCGCGCGTCGTCGAGGCCGGCGTGCCCCTGAACATCCACGTGAGCCTGTCCCAGCACATGCCCGCCGCGCACCGCGCGGCACTCCCCGGGTACGGCCGGTTCTTCGACGCGCCCAACCGGATCGTGCAGATGATCTTCGCGGGCGTGTTCGATCGCTTTCCGGAGTTGAACGTCGTCGTGGCCGAGGTCGACTGCGGTTGGGTGCCGTACTTCAAGGAGCAGATCGACAACAACTACAAGCGGCTGCTCGCGATCAGCGACTTCACGATCACGGGAATGCCGAGCGCGTACGTGGAGCGCCATCTCCACTTCACGTACCTCACCGACCCGTTCGGCATCACGAACCGCGCGTCGATCGGCGTCGATCGCATCCTCTGGTCCAGCGACTACCCACACATCTCGAGCGACTGGCCCCACTCGTGGGCCGCGATCGACAAGACGTTCACCGACGTTCCCGGCGCGGAGCGCGACGCGATCCTTTCCGGGAACGCACAACGGCTGTACGGATTCGGTCGCTGAGTCTGCGGCGGCCGGGAACCGGAAATGCTGTCCCCGCGCCGCGGATGGGTACAGAATTCGGCAATGAGCGTCACTGCGCTGTGTCGACCCCGCGTTCTGCTCGTGACGTGCGTGGCGGTGGTCGCCGCATCGTGCGGGAGTAGCTCCAAGCCGGCCGCGGTCACGACGCCGTCGACGACGTCGACGACATCCACCGCCCCCTCGACTGTGCCGCCCACCACCTCGACGACGACGACCCGAACGACCGCCATCGGGTCCACGACGACCTCGACGTCACCGTCCCTCGCGAATTGGTCGCCGCCACCGCGCGCGCCGGACGGTTCGATCCCCGTCGCAGCATTCAACGCGCGACTCGCCACCGACAAGCCGACGTGGGCGCGGGATCCCCAACGCGTCGTACACGAGTTCCTGCGCGCCGACAACATCGACGCCGCGTCCACCGACACGCAGGTCGCGAACGCCTCGCCGGAGGCGACGGAGCTGGTGGTGACGGTGAACGGCCTGGCCGACGACTCGGTCCACGCGATCCGCTTCGACGTGCGCCTCGCGCGGCAAGTCGATCAGACGTGGCATCTCGACTCCGCGAGCTGGTCGCAACAATGTCAACCGAACCGGGGCCACCAGAGCTTCACGACGGCACTGTGCATCTGAGCGCGGCCGTCAGACGAGCGCCAGCGCGCGCAGCTCCTGTTCGAGCTCGTCGTGCTGGGTCGGGGTGAGCGGCAGGTACGGCGCGCGTAGGTAGCCGCCGTCGCGCCCGATGATCGTGAGCGCCGCTTTCAGCGAACGCGGGTTCCCACCCCGGGCGAGCGCGGCGTTCAACCGGAGCAGGGCCTCCACCGATCCCGACTCACCGGTTTCGAGGTTGTCCCATGCGTCGCGGACGACACGCGGCGCCACGTTCGGTTCGAAGCACAGCACACCGCGCGCACCCAACGCGTGCATCGCCACGATCTCGCGCACCATGCCTACCCGTACCTCGAGGCGCCCGCCGAACCGGTCGACCAGCTGAAAGACAAACTTGGTCAACTCCGCGACGCGCGGGTCGGACACGTTGACGACGCGTACGTGCGCGTAATCGTCGACCAACCGTTCGACCAGCGCGATCGGGAGCTCGTAGCCGGCGAGCGCGGTGTTGTTCGAGAGATGCACGTCGCAGTGGACGGCTTCGATCACCGTACGGAAGTGCGCCTCCAACTCGTCCTCGCGCAACCGCAACGGCCCGGGCCTCGGCCCGATGATCTGCACCGCGTCCACGCCCGCGGATTCCGCCGCGAGCGCGAGCTCGCGCGTCGTCGCGGTCGACGCGGCCAGACCGATGCCCGCCGCCACGACGGGCACACGACCGCGCAGCTCCTCGGCCGCGAGGCGATAGAGCGGTGACCTTCTCGGCGAACGACAACAGATCGCCCTCGCCGCTCCCCTGGCTCGCGACGTACACGCCGACTCGGCCCTCGGCGAGGAACTGCAGGTGCGTCCGGAGCCGCGCCTCGTCGAGCGCGCCCGCCCGGTCGAACGGCGTGATGCTCATGGCGTGGACGCCGAGACTCACAGCGGGCGTGTCGGGCGCAACGGGCACCCCCCACGTTGGCAGGAACGGCCCGGGCCGGGCCAGCTACGATCGCCCGCCGCTCATGGATCTCGAGTTCACCCCCGCCGAGGAAACATTCCGCGCCGAGTGCCGCGCCTGGCTCGAGGCCAACGTGCCGCGCCCGGCGCTGCCGTCGGGCGACACGCGCGCCGGCTTCGCCGCACACCTCGAGTGGGAACGCAAGCTCTTCGACGCCCGCTACGCAGTGGTCTCGTGGCCGCAGGAGTTCGGTGGACGCGACGCAAGCCTGTGGGAGTGGCTCATCTTCGAAGAGGAGTACTACCGAGCGGGCGCACCGCAGCGCGTCACCCAGAACGGCATCTTTCTCCTCGCGCCGACGATCTTCGAGTTCGGCACGCACGAGCAGCAGGCGCGCATCCTGGCGCGCATGGCGTCGGGCGAACAGACCTGGTGCCAGGGCTGGTCGGAACCGAACGCGGGCAGCGACCTCGCCGGCATCCAGAGCCGGGCGGTGCGCGACGACGCCGCGGGCGGTTGGCGCCTCTCGGGCCAGAAGACCTGGACGACGCGGGGCGCGTTCTGCACCCATCTCTTCGGACTGTTCCGCAGTGATCCCGATGCGGAGCGCCACCACGGTCTCACCTACTTCCTCGTCGACCTCGCCACCCCGGGTGTGACGGTGCGCGGCGTCGAACGCCTCGACGGCGACGAGGGATTCGCCGAGGTGTTCCTCGACGACGTCTTCGTTCCCGACGCCGACGTGCTCGGCGAGCCGAATCAGGGCTGGGCGGTGGCGATGGCGACCACCGGCTCCGAGCGCGGCCTCACGCTGCGTTCCCCGGGTCGTTTCCTCGCGACCGCGCAACGGCTGATCGACCTCTACCACGCCCACGGCGACGACCCGCTGCTGCGCGACCGCGTCACCGCCGCGTACATCGACGCCGAGGCGTACCGCTGGCAGACCTTCTGGACCGTCACGCGCCTGGTCGAGGGCGTGCGCGCGGGCGCGGAGTCGTCGATGGTGAAGGTGTTCTGGTCGGAGCTCGACGTACGGCTCCACGAGCTCGCGCTCGAGCTGCTCCGCGACCACGCCGAGCTGCTCGACGGCGCCGACGGGGCATGGATGAAGGGCTACGAGTTCGCGCTCGCGGGCCCGATCTACGCGGGCACCAACGAGATCCAGCGCAACGTGATCGCGGAGCGCGTGCTCGGGCTGCCGAGGCGCTGACGATGCGCTTCGCCTTCACCGACGATCAGCTCGCGTTCCGCGACGCGGTCCGAGAGCTCCTCGAGAAGGAGTGCACACCCGCGCACGTCCGCGCCGCGTGGACGAACGACACCGGTCGCGTCCCCGGCCTGTGGGACAAGCTCGCCGAGATGGGCGTGGTCGGCATGCTCGTGCCGGAGGCGAAGGGCGGCCTCGGACTCAGCCTGGTCGACCTCGTGCTCATCCTCGAGGAGACGGGCCGTTGCGCACTGCCGGAGCCGATCGTCGAGAGCGCGGCCTTCGGTCTGCCGTTCCTCGACCGAGCCGACATCGTCGTGGGCGTGGCGCACTCGCTCGTGCCGTGGGCCGACACCGTCGACGTGATCATCACCAACGCCGGACAGTTCCGACGCGAGGCCGTCGAACTGGTCGCCCACACCTCGGTCGACGGCGCGCGCCGGCTGTTCGAGGTGCAAGGCACTCCGCAGCCACTCGACGGACAGCCGTTGTGGGATTCGTTCACGCGCGCCGTCATCGGCACTGCCGCGCAACAATGCGGGCTCGCGCAACGCATGCTCGACCTGAGCGCCGAGTACGCCAAGGAGCGGCGCCAGTTCGGCGTCCCGATCGGCTCGTTCCAAGCGGTCAAGCATCACCTCGCCAACGCGCGCATCGCGCTCGAGTTCGCCCGGCCCCTCGTCTACCGCGCGGCCGCCACCCTCGACCCCGCCCACGCGAGCATGGCGAAGGCGAAGGCCGACGAAGCCGCGCTCGTGACCGCCAAGGCCGCGCTCCAGTGTCACGGCGCGATCGGCTACACGACCGAATACGACCTGCACCTGTACCTGAAGCGGTCGTGGGCGCTCGCCCGATCGTCGGGCGACCGGCGCCTGCACCTCGACCGGGTCGCCAACACGATCCTCCACTGACGACGGCCTCCACTGGCGCCGGCCTCCACTGACGCCGGCCTCCACTGACGACGGCCTTCGGTGACGGCGGCTGCGCCCGGGGCCTTTAGCATGACGGCCATGCCTGAGGCCTACATCGTCGACGCCGTACGCAGCCCGGTCGGGAAGCGCAACGGCGGACTCGCGAAGGTTCATCCCGCCGATCTCGGCGCGCATTCCATCCGTGCCCTCTTCGACCGGGTCGACGTCGATCCCGCCGCGGTCGACGACGTCGTGTTCGGCTGCGTCGACACGATCGGTCCGCAGGCGGGCGACATCGCGCGCACCTGCTGGCTCGTCGCCGGCATGCCCGACGAGGTGCCCGGAACGACGGTCGACCGCCAGTGCGGGTCGTCGCAGCAGGCGGTGCACTTCGCCGCGCAGGGGGTCATGTCGGGTACGGCCGACCTGATCGTCGCGGGCGGCGTGCAGAACATGAGCGCGATCCCGATCAGCGCGGCGATGCTCGCCGGTGAGCAGTACGGCTTCGAGACCCCGTTCACCGGATCGCCCGGATGGGAAGCGCGCTACGGCACCCAGGAGGTGTCGCAGTTCCGCAGTGCGGAGATGATCGCGGAGAAGTGGGACATCACGCGCGCCGACATGGAGGCGTACGCGGTCGAGTCGCACGAGCGCGCGTTGCGTGCGCGGGCCGAAGGCCGCTTCGACAGGGAGATCGTCCCGCTCGCCGACGCCACCTTCGACGAAGGCCCGCGCGAGCCGAACCTGGACAAGATCCGCTCCCTCCCCACGCTGGTCGAAGGCGGGCGCCTCACCGCGGCGATGGCGTCCCAGTTGTCCGACGCGTCCGCGGCGATGCTCATCGCGAGCGCCGACGCCGTGCGCACGCACAACTTGCAGCCCCGCGCTCGTATCCATCACCTCTCGGTGCGCGGCGCCGACCCCGTGTGGATGCTGACCGCACCGATCCCCGCGACCGCGCACGCGCTCGCGAAGACGGGCATGAGCCTCGACGACATCGACCTCGTCGAGATCAACGAGGCCTTCGCATCGGTCGTGCTCGCGTGGCAGAAGGAAACGGACGCGGACCTCGCCAAGGTGAACGTCAACGGCGGTGCGATCGCGCTCGGGCATCCGCTCGGCGCCACCGGCGCCCGCCTCATGACCACGCTGCTCTACGAGCTCGAACGCACGAACGGGCGTTACGGCCTGCAGACCATGTGCGAGGGCGGCGGCCAGGCGAACGTCACGATCATCGAGCGGCTGTAGGCGCCCGCGGTCGTTGTACGGCCCGGGCCGAGCGCAGCCGCCGACGCCCGAGCACGACGAACACCACGCCCCCGACGATCAGCTTCAACGCGACCACCGCCAAGGTGATGTCGCGGCCGAGGGTGTTCGCGTCGACGATCACGTGGGTCGGGTCCGCAGGGTCGTAGCGCACATTGACCGTGGGCCCGAGACCGTTCCCCTCGCCGTGTTGCTGCGGCTCGCGGGTCCGGACGACCTGACCGTTCGCGGCGACGAACATGATCTCGCCGTTGTCGACCCGCGTCGCGCTCACCGGCCGGTACCGCGCGTGGCGCCGGGCGTCGGTCTGGTGGAGCTGCCAGGTGACCGCGGCCGCACCGACGCCGAGCAACGCCACCAGCGCACCCACCACGATCGACGTCCACGCCCGGCGCGGTGACCACGGCTTGACCAGGGGCTTGCGCGCCGGCGCGGCCGACCGCACCCCGTCGGGCACCGGTCCTGCGGGCCCGACGCCTGCCGGCAGGCGCCCCCGGTCGTACTCCCGACGTGTGCGGTGGTTCGACAGCACGCCGTACGCGGTGACCAGGTCGTTGAACTTCCCCGCGGCGTCGGGGTCGTCGCTCGTATCGGGGTGGAGCTCCTTGGCCCGGGCGCGGAACGCGCGCGCCAGATCGTCGCCGCTCACCGAGGGGTCGACGCCGAGCAATGCGTAGAAGTCGGCGCTGACCCGGACACCCGTCGGCACGCCGTCACGCTACCGCCGCGTGTCAGTCGTCCTTCAACGCCACCGCGTTCGGCGTCACGTTCATCTTGGGCACGTACGCCGCGTCCTCGACCACCCGCGCCTCGCCCCGGAACTTGTCCCTCAGCTCCTGCGCGCACGTCGGGCACGGGCCCGCGAACCGCATCATCGCCTCGGTGCCGCACCGCAGGCACGGCATCGGCTCCGGTGGGAACGACGCAGGATCGAAGTGCACGAGTCCGGTAGGCATCCGGGCATCCTCGCGCGCGGCCCACCGCGATTCGGTGATGACGCCTGTGGGAGCGGCAGCGGAGCCGACCGAAGGGAGGCGCAGCGCGAGCGACCCATAGACAGGGAGGCGCAGCGCGAGCGACCCATAGACAGGGAGGCGCCGCGCGAGCGACCCATAGACAGGGAGGCGCCGCGCGAGCGACCCGTAGTTATCGGCTCATGAAGGCGATGGGGATCGTCAGGCCGCAGGCTTCGTGGCGGAGCGTGGCGATCCGCCGGCCCGGCTGGACCGCGTCCTTGATCGTCCCGAGCCGCTCACCGAGCAGCCGGGCGCACGCGTCGAGATCGCTGACCGTCGGCGAGAGGCCGAAGGGCCGGTCGCCGTCGCCTTCGACCGGGCCGACCAGCTCGATGATCACCTCGCCCGCCCGGAAGAACGTCTGCGACCGGCCGTTCCCGAGATCGCGCACCCGGCGCACCTCGAGCCCGAGGTCGGCGTACGCGAGCACCGTGCGTTCCGGGTCGTCGGTGAACACCACGAGGTGATCCAGCACCGTCGCGCCGTTCGGGTGCTCGGCCGGTTCCACCAGCGGCGCATCCCCGAGCGTCCAGCTCGCGATTCCTTCCGTGCCGACGCCGGTCTGCATGCGCACGTGACCGAGGCGGACGACGCCGTCGTCGTCCACGGCGAAGCCGGCCGCGCGCCACGCGTCGGCGTCGCCCGCGACCTCGAGCCCGGCGAGTACCGGCGCACTCACTCGACCAACTCCGCGAGCCGGTCGAGGCGAGGCAGCACCTTGTCGCGGGTACCACCGGCGAGCCGGAGGACGACTTCTTCGATACCGATCGACGCGTAGTACTCCAACTTGCCCGGGTCGGGAACGGTCCCGAACGGCACGATGCGCAGCGTCTCCGGATCGCGGCCGCGCGCCTCGCACGCGTGGCCGAGGTCGGCGATCGCGGCGCGTACACCGGCGCCACCGATCGGGATCCAGCCGTCGGCATACTCCGCGACGGCCGCGAACAGCTTCGGTCCGGGCGCGCCACCGATGAGGATCGGTGGACGACCGGCCGCCGGTTTCGGCCACGACCACGAGGGCGCGATGTGCACGAACTCGCCGTCGAACGACGCGACGTCGTCGGTCCACAGCGCCTTCATCGCGAGCACGTGCTCGCGGGTGACGTCGCGCCGGCGCTTCATGTCGACGCCGTGGTGCTCGATCTCGTCGGCGTTCCAGCCGAACCCGATCCCGAGCACGAACCGCCCGCCGGAGGCACGATCGAGGCTCGCGACCGCCTTGGCGGTCACGATGGGATCGCGCTGCGCGACCAGGCAGATGCCGGTACCCACGACCAGCCGCTCGGTCACGGCCGCCGCCATCGAGAGCGCGACGAACGGGTCGAGGGTGCGCTTGTACTCCTCGGCGAGCTCCGCGTCCCCGGTCGGCGGCGGCGTGCGGCGACTCGTCGGGATATGGGTGTGTTCGGGCACGTACAGCGAATGCAGCCCCCGCGCCTCGACCTCCCGGGCCAACTCGACCGGTCCGATGGTCTGGTCGGTCATGAACATCGTCACACCGAATTTCACCAGCTGCTCCTCGCCGCGCGGTCCGTCAGCGCCCCGGACGTGATTTCCGGCTCACCGTAATCCGAGGTCGCCGCAAATCGGACTATCGCCGCGAGCCGGGTGTCAGTTTCGATCGTGAACCATCCGACAGAACAGGGAATGCATCCCTCACCTGTCCGGACGGGGCTCGAGACCCTGGCGATGACCGTGATCGCGCTCGTCGCCCTGCTCGGGCTGCGGGCGCTGGGCATCATCGCGCCCGTCAACGTGGGTGTTCTCGTCGGCTTCACCGTCGGCGGACTCGTGGTGAGCAACCTCGCGCTGAACTGGCGGCGGGCGCGGGTCCTTCCCCTCAGCATCCGCGTGGGCATCGAGGTCGTGGTCATCACCCTCGTGATCTACACGACGGGTTGGGGACCGGTCCTGTCGGTGGGCTTCGTGTTCTGCGCCGCGCAGGTCGTCGCGATCGAAGGCTCGCCCGCGGTGTTCCCCGCGACGATCTGGAGCCTCCTGTGTCTCGCGGCCGCGGAGATCGCGGTCGGTTTCGGTTGGGCGCCGAGCGTCTTGGGTCCCGGCCGCAGTCACGGCATCGCCGCGCTGATGGCCGCCGGCCTGGTCTTCGTCATGCGCATCGTGTGGGTCAGCGCGCGCGATCGTGAAGCGGCCGCGGTCGCGCTCGCCGAGAGCGAGAATCGCTTCCGCCAGCTGCTCGTCAACGCGGCCGACGCGGTCGTGGTGCTCGACACCACGGGAACGATCGTCTTCGCCACCGAAGCGATCGAGAGCCTGACCGGCTACGCCGTCGACGAGCTCGTCGGCCGCCGCGACGCGGCGGCGATCGTGTACCCGGAGGACCTCGTCCGCGTCCGGGGTGAGCACCAGGGCAAGCTGCTCGGCGAACACGGTCGATCGTTGCGTGCCGACATGCGGGTACAGCATCGCGACGGCACCCTGCGCTGGTGTCAGATCTCGGCGACGAGCAAGATCGACGACCCCGTGATCAACGGCATCGTCATCAACGTGCACGACATCACGGATCGGCGCGAGGCCGCGGCGCGGGTCGCGGCCGCCGAAGCCCGGTTCCGCACCCTCGTGCAGCACGCCGCGGACGGGATCATCATTCTCGACCTCCACGCGCGGTGTCAGTACGTCAGCCCGTCGTTCGGGCGGCTCACCGGCCAGGACGAGTCGGCCCTCGTGGGAAGGCCGGTCCGGCACTTCGTCCACCCCGACGACGTCGCCAACATCGGGACCGCGTGGAAGCGGATGCTCGAGCACCCCGCCGAGACGACACACGCGCTCGTGCGGGTACAGCACGCCGACGGCCGCTGGCGCTGGCAGGAGAGTTCGATCTCCAATCGGCTCGACGACCCGAGGATCAACGGGATCATCCTCAACGTGCGTGACGTCACCGAACGCAAGGCGCTCGACGACCTCCTCTCCGAGGAGTCGCGGATCCTGGAGATGATCGCGTGGGGCGAGCGCCTCGAAACCGTGCTCGATCGTGTCGCCGCGCTCACGGCCGTCTGCGCGGAGGCGAACTACTGCATCATCCGTCTCCTCGAGGGCGGCGAGCTCCGCGTCGCGGCCGCGCCCGGCTTCCCGGCCGACCAGTACGAGCGCGTGTCGAGCATCGCGATCGACGCGCCGTTGTCGTCGGCCCGCGCCGCGATGGATCGCGACGAGGTGTTCGCGAACTACGCCACCACCGATTCCGACCGAGTCAACGACGTCGCGGTCGACATGGGGATGCGGGTCAGCTGGGCCGTACCGATCGAGTTGCCGAAACGGGAGGCGGTTGCGGGGACGCTCACGCTGCTCTTCGATCACGAAGACGTCGACCGCGATCGTCATCGCGCGCTGCTCGAACGCGTCGTCTCGCTCGCCGCGGTGGCGATCGAACAGGCCCGTGCGCGTCAGGACCTCGAATACCGGGCGTACCACGACGAGTTGACCGGATTGCCGAACCGTGCACTCCTGAACGACCGCCTGACTCACGCCCTGCAGCGTTCACGCCGCGACCAGACCGCGGTGGCCGTGCTCTTCCTCGACCTCGACCGGTTCAAGCTCGTCAACGACAGCCTCGGTCACGATGCCGGTGACCGTCTGCTCACGCAGGTCGCGCAGCGCATGATCGACGGGTTGCGCGGCTCCGACACCGTGGCTCGGCTCGGCGGAGACGAGTTCGTCGTGGTGGTCGAAGACGTGAAGGACGACCTCGAGGTACACGCGGCGGTGGATCGGGTCGCGGCGCTCCTGGAGCAGCCGTTCGAGGTCGACTCCGAGACCCTGTTCGTGAGCGCGAGCATCGGCGTGTCGGTCGCGCGCGACGAGGCCGACGCGTCCGAGTTGCTGCGCGAGGCCGACGACGCCATGTACCGCGCCAAGCAGCGCGGCCGCCGCAGCGTCGAGTACCGGACCGACCGCGAGACGCCCGACGCCACCAACCGGCTGGCGCGCGTCACGGGATTGCACCGCGCGCTCGAGCGCGACGAGTTGATCGTCTACTACCAGCCGATCGTCGACCTCGGTTCCCGGCTGCCCGTCGCACTCGAGGCGCTCGTCCGCTGGGACCATCCCGAGTTCGGTCTCGTGCCCCCGGGCGACTTCATTCCGCTCGCCGAGGACACCGGTCTCATCGTTCCGTTGGGTTGGCGGGTGCTCGAGCAGGCGCACGAGCGGCTGCAGCAGCGACCCGACCTGCCGATCGCGGTCAACGTGTCGGCCCGCCAACTCTCGGAGCCCGACTTCGTGGCCCGGCTCACCGCACTCGTCTCGTCCGTGCCGCGGGGCTCGCTCACGCTCGAGATCACCGAGAGCCTGCTCATCGACGACGCCGAGCACATTGCCGCCACCCTGGCCGCGCTCGACGAGGTCGGCATCCGCATCGCGCTCGACGACTTCGGCACCGGCTACTCGAGCCTCTCCAACCTGAGTGCGCTCCCGATCCACCAGTTGAAGATCGACCGCAGCTTCGTGTCCGGCCTCGGCCGGCGGCGGGAATCCGAAGCACTCGTCAGCGGCATCATCAACCTCGGCCACGGCCTCGAGCTCGAGGTCGTCGCCGAAGGAGTCGAGACCGATCTGCAGGCCCGCCGGCTCAAGCAGCTCGACTGCGACTTCGCGCAGGGCTTCTTCTTCGGCCGTCCCGCACCGTGGTCCGATGCCGGAGAACCCAATGCGGAGTCATCGGCGGAACTCGCTTCCGAAACGTCGGAGGAACCCGCCCGACACTAGGGTGCGGCCCCGTGACCGGGATCTGTGAGGGCCGCATCGTCATCGTCACGGGCGCCGGACGCGGCATCGGCCGCGAGCACGCGCTCGCCTTTGCGCGCGAGGGCGCACGCGTCATCGTGAACGACCTCGGCGTCGCACGCGACGGCACCGGCGGCAGTACCGGACCCGCCCAGGAGGTCGTCGACGAGATCCACGCCTTCGGGGGCGAGGCCGTCGCGAACACCGACGACATCGCCGACTGGGCCGGTGCGCGCCGGCTGGTGCAGACCGCGATCGACACCTTCGGACAACTGGACGTGCTGGTCAACAACGCGGGGTTCGTCCGCGACCGCATGCTGTTCACGACGAGCGAGGACGAGTGGGACGCGGTCATCCGCGTGCACCTGAAGGGCCACTTCGCGGTGACCCGACACGCGTCCGAACACTGGCGTTCCCGGTCCAAGGCCGGCGACGCGGTCGACGCGCGGATCGTGAACACGTCGTCGGGCGCCGGACTGATGGGCAGCGTCGGTCAGGGCGCGTACTCCGCGGCCAAGGGCGGCATCGCCGCACTCACGCTCGTCGAATCCGCGGAGATGGCCCGGTACGGCGTCACCGCCAACGCCATCGCCCCCGCGGCGCGCACCCGCATGACCGAAGAGGTGTTCGCCGATCGCATGGGGGTTCCGCAGTCGGGCTTCGACGTGAACGATCCTGCGAACATCTCCCCGCTCGTCGTCTGGCTCGGCAGCCGCGAATCGGCCGACGTCACCGGCCGCGTCTTCGAAGTCGAAGGCGGCCTGCTCTCGGTCGCCGACGGCTGGCAGCACGGCCCGAGCCTCGACAAGGGCGCGCGCTGGGATCCGGCCGAGATCGGTGCCGCCGTGCACAAGCTGCTGGCCCAGGCACCGCAGCCGGCACCGGTCTACGGCGCCCAGTGACCCGCGCGCATCCCGCGCCCACCGAGATCGCGGCGCGCTGGCGCACGCAGCACATCTGGACGGACGAGACGCTGCTCGATCGCCTGGCCGCGGTCGACGGTCGCTCGCTCGCCATCGTCGACGGCGAGGTGCGGCTGACGATCGGCGAGCTGCGCGCCCGTTCGGCGCGGGTTGCCGGCGCGTTGCGCGAGCGCGGGGTCGGTGAGGGTTCGGTCGTCGCCTGGCAGCTGCCGAACTGGTGGGAAGCCGTGGTGTTGTGCTGGGCGATCTGGCGCTGCGGCGCGGTGGCCAGTCCGGTGACGCCGACGCTCGGCGCGCACGAGCTCGGCTACATCCTCGACCGCACCGGCGCCCGGCTCATGGTGGTGCCGCGTTCGTTCCGCGGCACGGACTATCCGGCGCTCGCGCGGGCTGCGGGTTTCGCGGGCGAGCTGCTGGAGGTCCGCGACACGAGCCCGCTCCCCGAGGCCGCGGTCGCGGCCGACGCCCGCGTCTCCGTCGCCGATCCCGCACTGATCCTGTGGACCTCGGGCACCACCTCCGATCCGAAAGGAGTGGTGCACACGCACCAGTCGTTGCGCGTCGAGGCCGACACCATCGCGGCCGCCCACGAGATGCAACCGGGCGAGTCGCTGCTGCTCCCGATGCCGGTCACGCACGTCGCCGGGCTCACGTACGGCATCCTCCTGCCCGTGACGAGCGCGATCACGACCGTGCTCATGGACGTGTGGGAACCCGGACGCGCGCTCGAGCTCGTCGAGCAGGAGCACGTGGCGGTGATGATCTCCACGCCCGTCTTCATGCGCACGATGATCGATCACCCGTCGTTCGGTCGTACCGAACTCGATTCGGTACGCATGTTCTCCCTCGGCGGCGCGGGCGTCGCGCCCGCGATGGTGCGCGAGGGCGCCGCCGCGTTCGGCTGTTGGTGCAAACGCACCTACGGGTCGACGGAATACCCGACGCTCACGACCGGCCGCAACGGCGTCTTCGCCGGAACGCGACTCGACGACCGACGGCCCGTTGATCGGCGCCGCGGAGTTGCGGATCGTCGACCCGCAGACGCTCGCCGACGTTCCGTTCGGCACGCCGGGCGAGTTGCTGGCCCGCGGCCCCGAGATGTTCGTCGGCTATCTCGACCCCGCGCTCGACGCGGACGCGTTCGTCGCCGGCGGCTGGTTCCGCACCGGCGATCTCGCGGTGTACGACGGCGAGTACCTGACGATCGTCGACCGGCTCAAGGACATCATCATTCGCGGTGGTGAGAACATCTCCGCGCAGGAGGTCGAAGCGCTGCTCGTGACGCACCCCGCCGTGGCGGACGCGGCGTGCGTCGCGCTGCCCGACCCGGTCATGGGCGAGAAGGTCTGCGCGTACGTGATCCCCACCCCCGGCTCGACACCGGCGCTCGACGACCTGCGCGCGCACCTCCTCGGCCTCGGCCTGGCGCGCTTCAAGCTGCCCGAGCGGCTGGAGATACGTACGTCGCTGCCCCGGACGGCGAGCGGCAAGGTGCAGAAGTCGCCGTTGCGGGACGAGCTCGGCGCGCTCCCCTCGTCCTAGCTCCCCGACTCGAGCACGCGGTACACCGCGCGCACGAGCTCCTCGCTGCGGGGATCGCCGTTGACGTCGAAGCGCAGGTCGTTCATGACGTACGCGAACGCGATCCCCGGATCCGGATCGGCGAACGCGAGCGAACCCCCGGCCCCGGCATGCCCGAACGCGTCCGGCGGGTTCGCCGCACCGAACGCGCGTCCCAACATGTAGCCGAGACCGAAGCAGCTCTCGATCATCAGCACCTCGTCCTTGCCGCACGCCCGTTCGAGCGTGGCCTGTGCGACGGTCTCCGGTGACAGCGTGCGGCGACCGTCGAGCTTCCCGATGCACGACGCGTACAGGCGCGCCAGACCACGCGCGTTGCCGATGCCGTTCGACGACGGCAGCTCCGCGGCGTGGAGTTGACGGGTGTTCCACATCTCGTCGTAGTTGAAGTGTCCGCCGGGGCTGGAGAACACGCGCGTGAGCAGGAGCTCGTCGCCGAACGCGCGCAGGGCCTCCCGCAGATCCGTCTCGGGGGGGACGAGCTTCGCGACCCGCGGCTCCAGCGCTTCGGGGAGCCCGATCCAGAAGTCGACGCCGAGGTCGGCGGCGATCTCCTCTCTCCAGAACGTGCCCACACTGCGGTGCCGAGGATCGGCGCGGCGGATGATCTCACCGACGAGCCACCCGTACGTGCGCATGTGGTAGCCGTGCTTCGTTCCCGGCTCCCAGATCGGCGACTGCCGGGCGAGTGCGTCGACCATCGTCTGCCAGTCGAGCGACTGTTCGAGCGTGAAGTCGCCCTCGACGTACGGCAGGCCCGCTTGGTGCGACATGACCTGCGCGACCGTGATCGCCTGCTTCCCGTTCGCGCCGAACTCCGGCCACATGTCGGCGACCGGCGTGTCCGGCGCGAGGTGGCCGTTCTGCATCAGCAGGTTCGCGCACGTCGCGGTGACACCCTTGGTCGCGGAGTACACCAGCACGAGCGTGTCTTCGACCCACGGGGTCGCGTTGTCCCGGTCGGCCGCGCCGCCCCAGAGATCGACGACCGGCTCACCGTCGAGATAGACGCACACCGCCGCGCCCACCTCGCCCCGCTCGTCGAAGTTCTGCGTGAACGCGTCGAGCACCGGTTCGAATTCCGTTGCGACATACCCGTCGATCGCCATGCGCGGAGTGTAATTCTGACTCGCCTCAACCCGAAGTGCCGATGTAGCCCTCGGTGCGATCGGCGGTGAGGTCGAGCGTCGACCAGTCGCCGAGGAACGCGTTGTACGCGATGTGCACGAGCCCGATGTGGAGTGCGCAGGCTTCGAGCCGCCTGCGGGCGTCGTGGAGATCTGCTCCCACCGCGTCGAAGTGCCGCGAGGGCCTGTTCGAGTAGTTCGACGTCGCGCAGCGCTGCGTACCAGGGCGTCCAGAACACGATCGCGGCGATGTCGTAGAGGAAGTCGCCGGCGAACGCGCAGCCCCAGTCGAAGATCGCCGTCACCGTGCTTCCTTCGACCAAGACGTTGCGGTTGACCAGATCGTTATGGACGAAGCTCGGCTCGACGAGGAGGTCGTGACTGATCTCGGCCAGGCGGTCGAAGCCGGCGGCGAACACGGCCGCTCCCCGTTCCGATCCCCGCAGCCGTTCCCGCCATCCGTGCGTGCGGCGCCCGGGCGCGTCGTGTTGCACGGACAGGAGGTAATCGCGCCAGGAGCCGAAGTGGCCGGTGTCGTCGTCGCCGAACCGACGCGCGGGGGCGACCGGAATCGACCGCAGATCGTCGAGCGCGCGCAGCAAGCTCGGCGTGACGGCGCGCCACCCGCGTGCGTCGAGCGACTCCAACGGGACACCGTGCGCACGCGTCGAGATCGCGAAGTAGCCGCCGAATGCCTCGCCGACCTCGACGACCTCCGGAATCGGCAGGTTGGCCGAACGCCACGAGGCGGCCACCCGATCCTTTTCGAAGTCGACACGGTGCCGGCCGAAGCGCACGACGAGCGCGTGCGCATCGCATACGAAGCCAAAGCACCGCGACCACGCGCCTTCACCGACGAACTCGACGTTCTCGACCCCGCCGAGGCGCTCGGTCAGGAACTCGGCGGCGGCGCGCTCGTCGATGTCAGCCGGCACCACGGTCGCGAGCGTACCGGGCATCCTCCGAGACCAACCGTGCTTGATTCACCTTGTTTCATATGAGGTTTCGGATATACTACGAACATATGTTCGTGTCTCTGGATCTCCTCACGAAGCAGCGGCGCGAGCTCGACGCGGCTGAAGCCGCGTGGCTCGAAGACGTCGCCGAGTACGACCGTTCCGGCGACTACACCATCGACAACTTCTCGTCCGCCGCGTCCACGTTGAGGCATGCGTGCAATATCGACGGCGGAGTCGCGCATCGGTACGTGGCGCTGGCGCGCAAGCTTGCGCGGTTGCCGGTCGTGTCGGCCGCGTTCGCAGCCGGTGAGATCTCGCCGCGGCACGCGCAGGTGGTCGCAGACGCGTTCACGCCCGGCCGGGCAGACGAGATCGCGAACTGCGAACCCGCGCTGGTGGAACAGGCGCGCTTGCATCCGCCGAAGGTGTTCGCCGCGATCGTGCGCCGGTTCACCGATGCAATCGATGGCGACGGTGGCGCGGGCTCGGACGAGACCGACTTCGACCGGCGGGCGCTGTACAGCGCGAAGACGTTGCACGGCG
This sequence comes from uncultured Actinomycetes bacterium, assembly GCA_963835455.1. GTDB lineage: Bacteria > Actinomycetota > Acidimicrobiia > IMCC26256 > PALSA-610 > PALSA-610. Next base: position 415,442 of record CAWIFT010000008.1, on the reverse strand, counting down.
CGTTCGACATCCAAGGGAACGGCGACCAGCTCTCGGGCGAGTGCATCGACACCGCGTTGAACACGGAGATGGCGCGCGATCTGCAAGAGCATGACCCGCGCACCACGCCGAAACGGCGATTCGACGCGCTCACCGCGATCTGCCGTCTGTACCTCGAACAGCTGAACCCGACCGAGGCCCATGGTGTACGGCCGCACGTGAGCGTGGTCGTCGACGTCGAAGAGCTTTCGAAGCGAACGCCGGTAGCGGCGGCGCCGACCGGACCCGGGCGGCACACCTACTCCCAAACGTTGCTCGAGCTGTTGACGTGCGACTGCGAGATCAGTCGCATCATCTTGTCCGGCCGGTCCGAAGTTCTCGACGTCGGCCGCGCCACTCGCACCGTGAGCGCCGCCCAGTGGAAAGCCATCGTGGCGCGCGACCGGCATTGCCGAGCTCCCGGCTGCAACCGACCCCCCGACCACTGCGAAGGCCACCACGTCGAGCACTGGTCCCACGGCGGTGCAACCGATCTCTCGAATCTGCAGCTCCTGTGTTGGCATCACCACCGCGAACGGCACGTCCACGATGCCCGAGCGCGCGCCGGCTAGGGACCACCGTGGATTCTCGGGAGCTTGGGCGAAGTCGTCCGCACGTGCGCCGCGGCGATCGCGGTCTTCAACGCGCTGATTCGGGCGTCCAGAGCATGCGCCTGTCCGTCCCGCTGAACGAGGTCGCTCCGGACGGTCGCCCGATCGGACTGGTTGGCGTTCTCGAGCGCCGCGATCATCGCCTTGATCGTGGCGTGGCGGTCGTGTACTCGGCTCTTCAGCGACACGATGGCCGCGTTCAACGCGCGGCGATCGGTGCGACGCGTCGCCTCGAGTTGTTCGATCGAGGCGCGCATGGCGCGACGATGGGCGCGCACGGCACTGATGGTCGTCGTCGTGACCGACGCAGACTTCTTCGCCGGGGTCTTGGTCCCGATCCCGAACGCCGATGTGCCGGCGACGACGGCTCCGATGAGCACGCCCAGGATGAGTACGACCAGATTCCGCCGCATGCTGCCTCCCCGAGACCCGGCCACAACCCGTTCGAGTACCGGCTGTGCCGTGGACTTGACCGGGCCAGTCTAAGCCGCGGCCGGTCCGTGCGTCCGGTCGCTCCGGAAGATCTCCCTGGCCTCCTTGAGGCCGTAGAAGACGATCACGAAGCCGGCGAGCGGGTCGGCCCACCAGGCACCCGCGACGGAGTTGAGGGTCAGTCCGAGGAGCACCGACAGGGCGAGGAGCCCGTCGACGAAGGTCACCCGGCCTTCGGTTCTGAGTACGGGGTTGTCGAGCGCGGCGCCCGTGCGGGTCTTCCCGGCGGCGAGCACGAACATCGCGACGGCCGTCAATGCCGTCCACGCGATGCCGAGTGGACTGTGTTTCGGGTGAGAGCCCGTCACGAGCACGATCGTCGACTGCAGCGCGATGTAGACGGCGAGAGCGATGAACGCGTAACCGATCAATCGCAGCGCGCGCCGTCGGCGCAGGTCACCCTCGCCGGAGAGCTCCCACAACACGACCGTGCTGGCGCCGATCTCGACCAGAGAGTCGAGGCCGAAACCGGCGAGTGCGACCGACCGAGCGCGGAACGCGGCGACGGCGAGCACGACGACACCGACGACATTCCATGCGAGCGTGAGTCGTTCGAGCAGGACGCCCCGTCGATGGAGCCGCGCGGAGTCGGGCGGTTCCATCCGCACAGCGTAAGAGTTGCACCGGTACGCATGTGGCCCGCACCCGGCGGGTGGGTACGGGCCACATCCGTGCTCGCTCGGTGCAGCCTGACGACTTGCCGAGGGCCCGACAACTCCGACCACCTCAAGTCTTTGCTAAATGTCCGAGTCGGTGACCGGTCGGTCGGCCTCGTCCACCGCACCGAAAGCCCGGCGGAGGCCGACGAGAACCAGCAGCCAACCTCCCGCGAGCAACCATCCGCTGACGACATCGGTCGGCCAGTGGACGCCGAGATATACGCGCGACGTACCGATCGCGACCGCGGTGGCGCCGGCCGCCACACCCAGGACGACTCGGCGACGGGTCGAACGTGTCGCCATGGCCGCGACGACCGCGAGGGCGACGTAGCACGCGACTGATTGCGCCGCGTGGCCCGATGGGAACGCCGCTCCGCTCACGGCGACCAATCGGAGCGATACCGCCGGTCGCGGACGGTCGATGCTGTGTTTCAGGCCCTCGACCAGCAGCGCGGTGCCGGCCGCGCTCGACACGATGAGCAGTGCGTCCGAACCGCGGTGGCGGACGACGAGATAGGCCGCGGATGCGACCACGACCACGGTGACGACCCACGCGCTCCCGAGAAACGTGAAGACGTGAGCGGTCTGCGTGACCCATCCGACGCGGTGCCGCACGACCCAGGTCATTGCATTGCCGTCGAGGCGCGAAACCGCGTCGCTCTCGCGCACCGAATCGGCGAGCTTCAAGAAGACGGCGACCAGCAGGCCGACGATGCCGACCAGTACGAGCACGGGCCGTCGTCGTACTGGTTCCGCACGCGGCGAAGGTCCCGTCACGGGTCGAATCCAACCACCGGGTGGATCTAGGGTCGGCGATATGTCACGGGAAGCCGCATCCGCACTGGCCGACGACAGCTTGCGCAGCTTCATCGCCTCGATGGCGGCGGCGGGCAATCCCGGCTCCGGCCGCCACGAGATCGGGCTCCACCACGTGCGCGGTTGGATCCTCGAATACGACGGCAGTATCGGTGGATCCGAGATCCAGGCGGTCATCGGACTCGACGGCGCGATCCACACGCGCCGCGAACCGCGCTCCTTGCGCACGCACAACGCCTCCGCGGCCGAGTGGGTGCTCCGCGACGCAGACACCACGGATCCCATGGTCGCCGCGCAGGAGTTTGCGGATCGCCTCTCGCACATGTTGGCGTTCGACGGCGTCGGTCCCGAGACCGCCGAACCCGGGCAACCACCGTGGGGCTCACCGCTCGGCGACTGAGCCTCGTTCCGAAGCGAGCAGCGCTTCGATCTCGTCGGCTGCAGCGCGCGGGCCGTTCTCGGCTCCGATTCGCGAGCTCATCGTCGATGCCTTCGTGCGGAAGCCGGAGTTGCCGACGACGGCATCGAGCGCGCGCTCGAGCCGAGCGACGAACGCGCGCCCCCGAGGTACGTGCAGACCCACTTCGAGTTCCTGCGCTCGCCGTGCGTGCCACTGCTGGTCGAACAACATCGGCACGACGACCGAAGGCACGCCGGCGCCGAGTGCGGCCGCTGTGGTGCCGTGACCACCGGCGTGTACCACGGCCGAACAGCGCGCGAGCACCGTCGTGATCGGCGCGAACGACCAGACATCGTCCCGCGCGGCCAGGCGCGCCGGAACGTTGTCCGTGTTGCCGACGAGGAAGACACCGCGCCGTCCGGTGCGGTCGAGCAGCTCGGCAATGGTCTCGAAGAGGTCACCGGCGTTGCTCGCCGCCGAGGTGCCGAGCGTGACGAGGACGGGCGGCTCGCCGTCATCGAGGTAGTCGGACAGCCGCTCGGGCAGGGCCTGTCCGGTCGGTCCGGGCCAGATCGTGAACCCCGTCGCCGTGTAGTGCTCGGGCCAATCCGAAGCCGGCGGCGCCCACCCGGCCGACCAGAGCAGCAACACCAGTGCGGGCGACAATCCCCCGATCATCGCGTTGGCACGCACCGGGGGCAGTCCGAGCGAAGCACGCTGCGCGTTGATTTCGCGGTCGTACATCATGCGACCGGAGACGCGCTCCATCGCCGACCACGCGAGACGCGTGTGACGCTTCGAGGGCCGCCGCACCACGCGTTCGAGCGGCCAGCCGGGAGGCAGGTGATCGGTCGTCGGAATGAGCATCGGGAACAGATGACCCGTCACCCAGGGAATCCCGCGTTCCTCCGCGACCATGCGTGCAGCAAAGGCCGCGGTCGGATGGGTCAGCACCAGGTCGGCGTGGGCAGTGGCGTCCGCCAACGCGGCGTGGATCGACCGCAGTGGCCGCACCCCGAACTCGCCGATCCAGAATCGTGCGGCGCGCGCGGTGCCGAGTGGCGACGACGCGCGATCGAGGAGATCGCCGTGCGCGTCGAGCTCTCGCGGCGAGAACTGCGTCCCCGCCGGAGCGAGGCTGAACGCCTCGCCGCCGAGCATCGGCCAGAAGCCCTCGGGCACGGCAAAGGTTACGTCGTGACCGCGGCGCGCCAGCTCGTTCGCGATCGGAACGAACGGCATGACGTCGCCCCAGAACGCCATCGAAACCACCGTGATCCGCGCCACCGGTCGCGAACGCTACGACGCCGAACGCGAGCGTGCAGAACCCCTTCGCCACACGGACCTCTCGGGGTGAAAGGATCGGAACATGACCTACACGCACGGGCATCACGAGAGCGTGCTGCGCTCGCACCGGTGGCGGACCGTCGAGAACTCCGCCGCCTATGCCGCGGCGTACTTCACACCGGGCACGCGGGTCCTCGACGTCGGGTGCGGACCGGGAACGATCACGCTCGACATCGCGCAGCGGGTCGCGCCGGGCATCGTGATCGGGATCGACGCCTCCGCCGACGTGATCGCGCAGGCCCGACACGACGCCAAGGGGGTCGCGAACGTCGAGTTCGCGACCGGCGACGTCTACGCGCTCGACCACGCCGACGCGTCGTTCGACGTCGTGCACGCCCACCAGGTGCTCCAGCACCTTCCCGACGCGGTCGGCGCGCTGCGCGAGATGCGCCGCGTCTGCAAACCCGACGGCGTCGTCGTCGCCCGCGACAGCGACTACGCCGCGTTCACGTGGTATCCGCACGACGCCGCGCTCGAGGCCTGGCTCGCGCTGTACCGCGAAATCGCCCGCGCGAACCGCGGCGAGCCCGACGCCGGACGATTCCTGCTCGCGTGGGCGCACGCGGCCGAATTCGCGGACGTGCAACCGACGGCGACCGCGTGGTGCTTCGCCACCCCCGAGGACCGCACGTGGTGGGGCGACCTCTGGGCCGACCGTATGACGACGTCGGCCATCGCCGAACAGGCCGAACGCGACGGATTCGCCACGCGCGGCGAACTGGAGGCGATGGCGGCCGCGTGGCGCGCCTGGGCCGCGCACCCCGACGCCTGGTTCGCGGTCCTGCACGGCGAGATCATCTGCCGCCCGTAGCGGCCGGTGCCGCGCCGACTACGCCGGCATCGCGAGTCCGCCGTCGACCACGAGCGTCTGGCCGGTGACGAACTTGGCGTCGTCGCTCGCGAAGAACACGGCCGCACCGGCGAGATCTTCGGGCTCGAGCGTCGACTTCATCGCCGTCTGCGCGGTCATGCCCTCGATGAAGAAGTCGGGGACGATCTTCTTCGTCGCCTCGGTCATCGTGACGCCGGGCGCGATGCAGTTGACCGTGATGTTCCACTGGCCGAGCTGTGCGGCCATGAACTTGGTGAGCCCGACGATGCCCCACTTCGTGATCGAGTAGCTGTAGTTGCCGAGACCGGTGAAGTCGTCCCCGAACGACGGAAACGAGTACGCGTACGCCGCGCCCGACGACACGTTGATGATCCGCCCGTAGCGCTGCTTCGCCATCACCGGGGCGGCAGCCCGCGCCATCAGCCACGCGCCGAACTGGTTGACCGAGAACACCTTCTTCAGGTACTCGAGGCTCGGATCGAAGTTGTCGATGTCGTAGTAGAGCGCGGCGTTGTTGAGCAGGATGTCGACGGTGCCGAACGCCGCGACCGTCGCGTCGACGCATGCCTGTGCGGAAGCCTCGTCGGAGATGTCGGTCGGGACGAACAGCACGTCGCCCTTCCCGGCGAGCGTCTTCATCCCCGCGGCCACGCGCTCTTCGTTGATCTCGGCGACCACCACCTTCGCACCCTCGGCGAGAAACCGTTGCGCGTACGCCAGACCGATGCCCTGGCCGGCCCCGGTGACGATCGCGACCTTGTCCTGCAGGCGGCCCATACGCTCCTCGTTCCCCCTTGGCGCACGCTTTTCCGCCCGCGCTACGGTGACACGAACGTCAGTTTTCTTTTCAGCAGGGGGATCGCGCAAATGGGCATGCTCGACGGCAAGGTGGCCATCGTCACCGGTGCGGGCAACGGCGTCGGACGCGGCGAGGCGATCATGCTCGCCGACCACGGCGCCAAGGTCGTGGTGAACGACCTCGGCGGATCGGTCAGCGGTGAAGGCGCCGACAAGCGCGCCGCGGACGAGGTCGTCGAGGTCATCAACAAGCGCGGCGGCGAAGCCGTCGCCAACTACGACAGCGTCGCCGACTTCGAAGGCGCCAAGAACATCATCGGCTCCGCGATCGATGCATTCGGCCGCCTGGACGTGCTGGTCAACAACGCCGGCATCCTGCGCGACAAGATGATGTTCTCGATGTCGCCCGAAGACTTCGACTCGGTCCTGAAGGTGCACCTCTACGGCGCCTTCAACACGATGCACCACGCGTCGCAGTACTGGCGCAACGAGTCGAAGGAAGGTCGCCAACCGCGCGCCGCCATCATCAACACCGTGTCGAGCGCGGGCCTGCAGGGCCAGGCCAGCCAGATCAACTACGGCGCGGCGAAGGCCGGCGTGGCGGCGATGACGATCATCGCCAGCCTCGAGCTCGGCCGCTACGGCGTGCGGGCGAACTGCATCGGCCCCGGCGGCGCCACCCGCATGGTGGCGCAGGCGATGAAGATCGAGGTCAAGAACCCCGAGGACTACACCGAGTTCGAGAACATGAACCCCGGCAACTCGGCGCCCGCGGTGGTGTGGCTCGCGTCGGACGAAGCGCTGCACGTGACGGGCCAGGTCTTCCGGCTCGTGGGCAACAACCTCGCGCACTACCGCCCGTGGGAGATCGGCGAGCAGTTCCTCGCCAAGGACAAAGAGGGCAACCCGAAGCAGTGGGATCCGGCCGACATCGGCCGCATCGTCAACCGTTACGTCTTCCAGAGCGAGAACCCGGGAATCGACGCTCAGCGCCGGGCATGAGCATCCCCGTCCCCGACTTCGAGACCCTCACGTACGACGAGGGCGACGACGGCGTCGCGGTCGTCACGCTCAACCGGCCCGACGTGCACAACGCGTTCAACGCGCAGATGCAGCGCGAGCTCCACGCGCTGTGGCACGCGCTGCGGCGGCGCGACGAGGTGCGCTGCATCGTGCTCACCGGTGCGGGCGAGAAGGCGTTCTGCACCGGCATCGACCGTATGGAGCAGATGGGCGACGGCGAATCGTCCGCCGAGTCCGACATCGTGGGGAGCGGCTCGACGCCGTTCATGTTCAACGATCCCGGCGACAACATCGGACCCAAGTCGTGTGACCTGTGGAAGCCGGTGATCGCGGCAGTCAACGGCATGGCGTGCGGCGGCGCGTTCTACATGCTCGGCGAAGTCGAGTTCATCGTCGCGGCCGAGCACGCCACGTTCTTCGACCCGCACGTCACCTACGGGATGACCGCCGCGTTCGAGCCCATCCACATGGCCGGTATCACGCCGTTCCCGGAGATCATGCGGCTCTCGCTGCTCGGCAACTACGAGCGCATGTCGGCGGCGCGGGCGCATCAGATCGGCATGGTGAGCGAGGTCGTTCCCGGCGCCGAGCTCGGCGCCCGGGCGCGCGAGCTCGCGGCGATCATCGCGTCACAGCCCAAGCTCGCGATCGAAGGCACCGTCCGCGCGATCTGGTCGACCCGCTCGATGCCCCAACGCGAAGCGGTGCGGCTGGGCTACGCGTACGTCGCGATGGGCACCAGCCAGGACTCCATCGGCGAGGGCCAGAAGATGTTCGCGTCCGGCAAGCGCGTGGAGTGGAAACTGCGCTGATGGCGGGGACGAAGAGAGTGGCAATCGTCGGCGCCGCGTTGTCGGACATCGGCCGCGTCGACACCAAGACCCCGTTCGAGCTGCACTACCAGGCCACGACGCGCGCCCTCGCCGACGCGGGGCTGACGAAGGCCGACATCGACGGCTTCGGATCGAGCGGCATGGGCATGCTCGCCCCCATCGAGATCTGCGAATACCTCGGCCTGCGCCCTACCTGGATCGACGGCACGGGGGTCGGCGGCTCGACGTGGGAGTTCATGGTCGAGCACGCAACTGCCGCGATCCTCGCCGGTCACGTCGAGGTCGTGGTGCTCGCGTACGGCTCGACGACGCGCGCCGACCTCAAGGCCCGGCGCCGCACCGCGAACCTCGGTTTCGGGGGCCGGGGCCCGATCCAGTTCGACGTGCCGTTCGGCCACTCGTTGATCTCGAAGTACGCGATGGCAACCCGCCGGCACATGATCGAGTTCGGCACCACGATCGAACAGCTCGCCGAGATCGCCGTCAGCACGCGCTACAACGCCTCGTTCAACCCCGAGGCGTTCTACCGGGACCCGATCACGATCGACGAGGTCAACAGCAGCCGGATGATGGCGGACCCGTTGACCAAGCTCCACTGCTGCATCCGCAGCGACGGCGGCGGCGCGATCGTGCTGACCACGGAGGAGCGCGCCCGCGACCTCGCGCAAAAGCCCGTGTGGGTGCTCGGCACCGGCGAGGCGACGAGCCACACGACGATGAGCGAGTGGGACGACTTCACCCGCTCCCCCGCGTACGCGAGCGGCCGGCTCGCCTTCGAGCGCGCGGGCGTCACCCCCGCCGACATCGACACGTGCCAGATCTACGACGCGTTCACGCACATGGTGCTCGCGAGCCTCGAGGCGCTCGGCTTCTGCAAGCCGGGCGAAGGCGGGCCGTTCGTCGAGGACGGCAAGCTGCGCCTGGGCGGAGCGCTGCCGACCAACACCGACGGCGGCGGTCTGTCGCACTGCCATCCCGGCATGCGGGGGATGTTCCTGCTGGTCGAGGCGACGCGTCAGCTGCGCGGCGAGGCGCACGGCCGTCAGGTCGACAACGCCCAGCTCGCGTGCGTCAACGGGACCGGCGGTTGGTTCTCGTCGGCGAGCACGGTCATTCTCGGGGCCTGAACCTCAACCCGACGGAGGCGGAGGCGCGGCGAGTCGCTCGGCCATCTCCTCCGGGCCGAACTCGGCGATGATCGAGATGATCAGTACCGCCCCGAGCATGAACAGCAGCGCGCCGTTCAGGCCGTAGAACTCGAGCCCGCCGAACGCGGCCAACACGAGCGCGAACGAACCGACGTAGACCGTGCGTCGTTCGAGCCAGCGGTTCACCAGCCAGTCGCAGATCAGGATGACGAGGAAGCAGCCGGCGACGACGATCGCGCGTTGCAGGGTGTGTGCGCCCGCGAACACGATGATCGGCAGCGCGCCGATGACCACACCGGCAACGGGCAGGAAGCTCCAGAGGCCGACCCACACCGCCAGCGCGGCGGCGCCCGGCACTCCCGCCGCCCGCGCGATCGCGAACGCCAGGAACGCCTCGACCACGGCTTCCCAGAGCTTCACGCGCGCGAAGAACATGGCCCGCCTCGAGCCGTCGCGGATGACGAACGCGGCTCGCTGTCGCGCCGCGTCGTCCTCGATGAGGCTCAGGCCCCCGTCGAGGAGACGCCGCCCGTAGAGCACGAAGAAGATGGTGAGGATGAAACCGGCCAGGAACGCCACGCTCTGCGACGCCGCGGACTTGATCGCCTGGGGCGTCTCGCCCCCCGCGAGCCGCTGCGGGATCGCGTCGACGAGGTTCGTGACGCGCTCCTTCAGCTTGATCTCCCGGAAGAAGTCGGAGTTCTTCTCGAGTTCCCCGGCCCGCTGGGGTGCAGCCTGCTGCAGGCTGCTCATCGCGTTCGAGACGTCGTTCACGATCTTGTAGCCGACGAAGCCGATCGTACCGAGCAACACGATCGCGGTCAGGAACACTGCCAGCGCGCGGGGGACGAAGCGGAAGTGCGCGAGCCATTCGACCGCCGGGTAGACCAGCGCCGCGATCGCCATCGCGGAGAGGGCCCAGGCGAACACCCGCTCGGCGTCGCGCGCGATCGACAGGATCAAGAACGTGAGGCCCAGCGCGAAGACGAGCGCGAGCGTGGACCGAACCGACAGCCGCACCCGGAGCGTGCGCGCCATATCGACCATCGGCTCGTACGATACCGACGTGACGTCGCCTCCTCTTGGACCCTCCACCACGGCGAGCGACGGTTCCGCCGGCGGCCTCGATCTCGATCCGCGATCCGCGATCCCCCTCGCCGTCGCGGTGGCCATCTTCGCGATCTCGGTCTGGTTCATCCGATCGATCCCCCGCACGCTGTCGTCGGTCGCGATCGCCTCGCTGTTCGCCTTCGCACTCAATCCGCTCGTCGACGCGTTGAAGCGCCGGACCGGCTGGCACCGCCGCACGGCCGCCGGGGTCGTGATGCTCGTGAGCGCGGTCATCGTCACGGTCCTGGCCGCACTGATCACGGTGCCCACGATCCGCGAGGTCCGCGACTTCAACAAGCAGATCCCGCAGACGGTCAAAGACCTCGGCAAGCTCCCCATCGTCGGGCCGCGCCTGCGCGAGGCCAAGGCGTCGGAGAAGGTCCAGGAGTGGCTGAACAACGTGCCGGAGCACCTCAGCGCGAACTCGAAACCGATCGAGCACGCGGCCGGGGCGATCGCCGACGGGGTCGCGGCCGCGCTGTTCACCATCTTGCTCGCGATCACGATCCTGCTCGACGGAGAGCACATCGTGAACGGCGTTCGCCGGCTGGTGCCCGAGCGCCGGCGGGAGGACGCCGATCGCCTGGGTCGCCTCGTGTACCAGGTCGTCGGCCGCTACATCGCGGGAACCTTGCTCGTCGCGGTGCTCGGCGGGGTGGTGATGCTCGCGGGGGCGCTGACTCTCGGCGTGCCGCTGGCGCCGCTCATCGGCGTGTGGGTCGCGATCACGAACCCGATCCCGCAGATCGGCGGCTTCCTGGGCGCATCGGTCTTCGTGCTGCTCGCGCTGACCCAGGGCGCGGTGGTGGGGCTGATCGCGCTCGGGATCTTCCTCGTGTACCAGCAACTCGAGAACCACGTGCTCCAGCCGCTGATCATCGGCCGGGCAGTGCGCCTCTCCCCACCGGCAACAATGGTGGCCGCACTCGTCGGTGTCGCGGCGGGCGGCCTCGTCGGCGGACTCTTCGCGATCCCGCTGCTCGGCGCCACCAAGGCGATCTACCTCTCGACCCGCTTCCCGGCCGAGGCCGTCGACGCCGAGATCGTCGCGGCGGCCGCCGGCGAGATCTGATCGCGCCGGGGTCTACGCGGCGAGCGGCGCGCCGAAGAAACCGCGGTGCACGACCACCGTGACGGTGTCGAACAAAGCGTCGGCATCGAATTCGAGCCGGCGGGAGACGAGGAAATACGCGAAGCGCTCGAGGAGCGCCATGAGCGCGGCGACGGTCGCCGGATCACCGCGTGCCCCGGCTTCACGCATGCGTACGGCGAGCGCGTTGGCGATGTCGGTGAACGCGACGACGCCCAGCTGACTCGTCTCGCGATCGTCGACGTTTCCTTCCATCCAGGCGCGCAGGACCGGACCGAACCGCGCGTACGTGGAGAAGAACGTCTCGAGGAACCGGCGCAGCTCGGCCGCACCCGCCTCGTCGTCGGTCACGACGCCCAGGCCACCGGCGAGCGCGCCCATCTCTTGCGCGCACTGGATCGCGAGCGCGCGCAGGAGCTCCTCCTTGTTGGCGAAGTACAGGTAGAACGTGCCGTGCGACGTGCGCGCCGCGCGCACGATGTCGTCCACCCGAGCCGCGTGGAAGCCGCGCTCGGCGAACACGCGCATCCCGGCGTCGAGCAGCTTGCGCATCGTCTTGCGGCCCTGCGCCCGGAGCTCTCTCGCCGCCGCGGGCGTTCCCGCCGGCGCCGCGACATCGCGTCGGCCGGGCGCTCGTCGAGGCGACTTGTACGCTTCGGCCATGTCTCTCCCGGGGCTGCCCTGGACGATCGCGGAAGCGGCCCGCCGCTTCGCGGATCGTACCGCCTACGTCACGCCGTCGGGCTGGTCGATGTCGTACCACGACGTCGATCGCCTCTCGGGCGAAGTCGCCGTCGGGCTCGCAGCCCGGGGGGTGCGCGCCGGTGACGTGGTGGGGCTCGTGCTCCCCGCGGGGCCGGAATACCTGATCACGTACGCGGCCGCGGCCAAGCTCGGTGCGATCACCGCCGGCGTGAACGACCGGTTGTCGCCGCGCGAACGCGACGCGATCCTTTCCGTCGCCGGGCCCCGGCTCGTCGTCAGCGCCGACGACGCGCCGCCCGCCGAGTCGATCGATTCGGTGTTGCCGGAGTTGCGCGTGAAGGGCGAAGCGCCACCCGAGCTCGCGTCCGATCCCGAGCGCCCGGTCGCGATCATCTTCACGTCGGGCACCACCGGCCTGCCGAAGGGCGCGCTCTACTGCGAACGCCAGCTCGCCTTCATCACGCAGACCGACGTCGGCGACACCTGGGACGGCGGCGGTCGCTCGGTCAGCGGCACGTCGTTCGCGCACCTCGGCTTCATGACGAAGTTCCCGGGCAATCTGCGGCGCGGTGGCACCACGTTCATCATGGAACGCTGGCACGCACGCCCGGCGCTCGAGCTGCTCGCGCGCGAACGCATGACGACCGTTGCCGGCGTGCCGACGCAGCTCGCGCTGATGCTGCGCGATCCCGAGTTCGACAACTTCGACCTCGAATCGGTGCAGTACATCATCGCGGGCGGCGGTCCGGTCACACCCGGCCTCGCGGAGGAGACGCGCCGCCGCTTCGGCGCGCGCCTCGCCACGCGGTATTCGTGCACCGAGGCCGGCATCGGGCTCGGGACCGCGTTCGACGATCCCGACGAAGACGCGATCATCAGCGTCGGGCGTCCACACCCGAGCGTCGAGGTGTCGCTGCGCGACCCTGCGGGCGATCCCGTCACCGGCTCCGACATCGGCGAGGTCTGCCTGCGCTCCCCCGCCGTCATGTCCGGCTACTGGCGGGATCCCGACCAGACCCGGACCGCCTTCACGGCCGACGGCTTCGTTCGCACCGGCGATCTCGGCTGGATCGACGACCGGGGCCGGCTCCGCCTCGTCGGGCGGAGCAAGGAGATGTACGTGCGCGGCGGTTACAACGTCTATCCGGTCGAGATCGAAGGTCTGCTCTCGACACACCCCGGCGTTGCGGCAGTTGCCGTCGTGCCGCGGCCCGACGACGTCATGGGCGAGATCGGGGTGGCGGCCGTCGTCCCGCGCGATCGCGATCGCCCGCCCACCTTGGCCGATCTCCGCGAGTTCGCGGCCCCCCACATCGCGACCTACAAGCTTCCCGAAGCAGTGCACGTCCTGGACGCACTGCCGCTCACCGTCGGCGAGAAGGTCGACCGCCGCGCTTTGGTGGACGAGATCGCCAAGCTCGTAACCTGAGCGTCACTCACGTGCGGACGAGCCGAGCCCTGGTTGGCGAGGCGAGGGAGCCATGTAGTGGAGCTCGAATTCTCGGCGGATCAGGACGAGTTGCGCGACTCGATCCGGGCGGTGCTCGCCCGCGAGAGTCCGGTGACGCTGGCGCGACGGGTCGTCGACGACGACGAGCGGCCCGACGCGCTGTGGGCGACGCTCACCGCGCTCGGCTGGCCCGCGCTCACCATCGCCGAAGCCGACGGCGGCATCGGGCTCGGAATGATCGAGGCGGGCATCCTCGCCGAGGAGATCGGGCGCGTGATCGCGCCGGGCCCGCTCCTCGCCACCGTGTCCCAGTTCGTGCCCGCGGTACGCGAAGCCGGGACCGCCGAGCAGCGGGCCCGTTTCCTCGGCACCGTCGCTGCCGGCGAATGCGCGGGTTCGCTCGCCGTGGCCGAGACGCGCGGCTCGTACGACCCCGCCGCGGTGACGGCGACCGTCGTGTACGACGGTGCGCACGCAGTGCTCGCGGGCGAGAAGCGCTACGTCGTCGAAGGCGACGCGGTCGACGAGCTGGTCGTGGTCGCCCGCGAGCCCGGCACGTCCGGGGACGACGGCGTGCACGCCCTCGTCGTTCCGGTCGCGACCCTCCGCACCCGGCGCGTCAACGCGCTCGACGGCAGCCGCCGGTTCGCGCACGTCGACCTCGACGGTGTCCGCGTCGGACGCGATCGCGTCCTCGGTGACGGCACGGCATCGAGCGCGCCGGCGCTGCGCCGCGCGATCGAGGAGGCAACCGTTGCGACCGCGCTCGAGATCGTCGGCGCCGCGCAGACCATCTTCGACGTCACCCTCGACTACGCCAAGCAACGCGAGCAGTTCGGCGTGCCGATCGGATCGTTCCAGGCGATCAAGCACAAGTTCGCCGACATGATGGTGCTGCTCGAACGGGCGCGCGCCACCGGCTACTTCGCCGCGCTCACGATCGCGGAGGACGACCCGCGGCGCACAACGGCAACGTCAGTGGCGAAGGTCGCGGCCGGCGACTGTCAGCGCCTGCTCGGCAAAGAGGGCATCCAGATCCACGGCGGCATCGGCTACACGTGGGAGCACGACATGCACCTTTACGTGAAGCGCGCCAAGTCACTGGAGCCGCTGTTCGGATCGAGCAGCACGCACAAGGCGCACATTGCCGACCTGCTGGGCGTCTGAACGGCGACTACACCTTCAGGATGATCTCGGCGAGGACGTAGAACACGATGATCAGGCCGAAGCCGGTGTACATCGCGTTCTTGTGGGTCTCGTAGATCACGTTCAGCCCGGTGTTACCCCGCCCACTGATCTTCCCGAGCGCGTTGAGCTCGAGCACGATCAGCACGACGACCCCGATAAGAAGATAGACGATCGCCTTGCTCGAGCTGATGGTGCCGGCGAAGCTCGGGCCGAGGTTGTAGAAGTGTGATGCGCCGACCATGAACACCAGCAGCGGCAGCGAGAAGATCGTGTTCTGCCGGGAGGCCATGGCACCGGCGCGCCCCGCGGCGGCTGCCGCCGGGTTCGCCTCGCCGCCCGCCTTCAGCGTGCGGGCGTTGGCGATCACGACCTGCTGCGCGGGCCAGATCACCAGCCACACATTGAGGAACATCGCGAGTCCGAAGAGGATGCCGATCGCGAGGGTCGGCCCGGCCGCGGTGTGCACCCAGAAGTCCTTGCCGTAGGTGCCCTTCGGCGCGATACCGATGATCAACAGGCCGAAGAGGACGGTGGCGGCGGCCGACCAGCGGAACCACCACAGCGCCCGCCACGTGAGCTTGTCCAGCGCGTCGTTACGCGAGCCGGCTTCCATCTCGGCAAACGCCGGCGTCTGCACGAAGTTGAAGTACCACAGCAAGCCCATCCACATGACGGCCACGATGACGTGGGACATGCGGAAGGCTCCGGCCAGGCCGACCCTGTGAAAAATCTCCATCGCACACTCCGGTTCGTTCTGAAAGGGCGGTCGAACGTACCAAACCTCGCGTGGCCCCGTCAGGGATGGGAGCGGCAGCGGAGCCGACCGGAGGGAGAGCGGAGCCGACGGAGCGGAGCGAGCGACCCATGAGCATGGGAGCGGCAGCGGAGCCGACCGGAGGGAGGCGGAGCGCGAGCGACCCATGAGCAGGCGAGCGCCTACTCTGGGAGGTGCGTTTGCCACCACGAGAAGAGCGCGGCCAGGTCGCCGTCGGGCGCGACCGCGTGGACCAGGCGGTCGCCGTGGGTCCACCACATCGCCGCGAGTCCGTGCTCGAACCGGCAGCGGTAGCGCCCGATCGCGTTGATCGGCGCCGACGCCACGGACCACGCGCGCTCGTCGGGCACACCGTGCGCGCAGGCGGGCAGTCCGGAGCGGGCCGCCACATCGGCGCCCGCCGCCCGGCGATAGGCCGCGCCCGCCGCGGCGGGCGGGACGAGCCGGATGTCGACGTCGACGGCGTCGATCACGCACCGGACCTCCCGCCGGGAGGCCGACAGTCCACGGCAATCGGGAGTGACGGGCACGGTGGTCGATGGGGCCGCGCGGGCGACGGATGACGCGGTCGTTTGCGGGGCCGCCGTGCGCACGGGCGCCGTGGTCGGAGGCGACGACGCGTGCTGGCCGACGATCAACCAGGCCGCAGTGAGGCCCGCGATCAGCGCCGCGGCCGCGGCCGGGCGCCACGCGAGGTCCGGCAACCGGAAGGTCGGCCGCGCGAGTGACGGCCACGCGAACGACGGCGCGCGAACGACGACACGCGCAGCCACCCGCGCCGGAACCGCGACGGTCGGAACGAGGGGCGCAACCGGTCCGGGTCGTCGCGACCGTTCGTGCGGCCGCGGCCGGACCAGAACTCGAGATTCGACGCGAGATCACGGCTCTTCATCGCGCCACGGTAGTGCCGTCTGACGTCCGATTTCAATGTTTGACACATTCTCAGATGATCTGATATGTATCGGATATGCACCCGACCCGACCCCGTCTGCAGCTCCTGCTCGTCACGCTGCTCGCGGTCGTCTCGCTCGTCGCACTGGTGGTCGCCCGGCCCGCGCTCGGCGCCGACGCGTGGAGCCGCGGCCGCGACGTGGCCATCGTCGCGGCGTGGGTCGTCGCGTTCGGCGCGAGCGCGTGGTTGCTGTTCGCAACCGGGATCTGCGTCATCGCGCTCGGCCTCGACCGGCCCGCCGTCGCGCGGCGACTCGCACCCGCGCTGCCGGCGTACGTCCGCCGACTCGTCGAAGTCGCGATCGCGGGCTCGTGCATCGTGTTCCCGGCGCTCCCCGCACTGCCCGCGCACGCCGCGGGTCCCGCGCCGGTTCCCCCGGCCGTCGTGGCCGACCAGCCCGTTGTGCGCGCGCCTGCGCCACCGAAGCCTGCCGTCCGACCCACCCCTCCCGTGGCAGCCGGCGGGAGGGTCGTCGTGCGAGCGGGCGACAACCTCTGGGCGATCGCACGCTCGACACTCACGCGCGCTTCCGGTGCCCCGCCGACCGAAGGCGAGGTCGCGCGCTATTGGCTCACCGTCATCGCGGCGAACCGTTCGACGCTGCGGTCGGGCGATCCGAGCCTCATCTTTCCCGGCGAGATCGTCACCCTGCCGCCTCCGACACTGGTGTCCTAGCCTCCTGCGCGTGGGTCTCCTGGACGGCAAGATCGCGGTCGTCACCGGCGCCGGTGGCGGCATCGGCCGCGGCCACGCCCGGCTCCTGGCCGACGAGGGCGCGCGCGTCGTGGTCAACGATCTCGACCGCGAGCGGGCCGCCGCCACGGTCGCCGAGATCGTCGCCGCGGGCGGCACCGCGACCCCGAGCGATCACAACGTGTCGACCTGGAGCGGCGGGGGCGCGCTGGTCGAACACGCCATCGATACCTACGGCGCGCTCGACGTCCTCGTGAACAACGCCGGGATCCTGCGCGACGCGATGTCGTTCAACATGACCGAACAAGACTGGGACGCGGTGATCGACGTCCATCTCAAGGGCCACATGTCGACGTGCCACGCCGCGGCGCAGCACTGGCGCGAACGCGGCAAAGCCGGCGCCCCACCGAACGGGCGCATCATCAACACCGCGTCGGAGTCGGGCCTGTTCGGCCAAGCCGGTCAGGCGAACTACTCGGCCGCGAAGGCCGGGATCATCTCCATGACGATCGTGCTCGCCCGTGAGCTGAAGAAGTACGGCGTGACCGCGAACGTCGTGTGTCCACGTGCGCTGACGCGGATGACCGAGAGCATGCCCGGCGCGGCCGAGTACATGCAGGGTCCCGAGTGGGAGCCGGACAACATCGCACCCCTCGTGTGCTTTCTGGCGAGCGAGGCCGCGGCCGACGTGTCGGGTCAGGTGTTCGTGATGTGGGGCACGCGCATTCACCTCATGCAGGGCTGGCAGCGCGTCCACACGCTCGACCGCACCGATGCCGACCGCGACCGGGGCCGCTGGACGCCGAGTGAGCTCGTCGAGCGCAAGGAAGAGATCTTCGCCGGCCACCGGACGAAGATTCCGCGCATGGGGTTCGGCGAATGAGCACGGCACCCGCGAACCCGCCCGTCGCTCCGGACGGCCACCTCCTCGTCGATCAGCTGCGGTTCATGGCCCGCACCGGCGGCGATCGGATCGCGTACACCGACCTCGACGCGGGCGCGAGCATCACGTTCCGGGCGTGGGACGAACGCTCGAATCAACTCGCACGCTGGCTGGTCGACCGGGGCGTCGCCAAGCAGGATCGCGTCGCGCTGTACATGGACAGCGATCACTGCCTGCAGTGGATCGTCGCGTACGCGGCGATTCACAAAGCCGGCGCG
This sequence comes from uncultured Actinomycetes bacterium, assembly GCA_963835455.1. GTDB lineage: Bacteria > Actinomycetota > Acidimicrobiia > IMCC26256 > PALSA-610 > PALSA-610. The sequence goes on along the minus strand of CAWIFT010000008.1, from coordinate 397,341 downwards.
GTGGTGGTCCCGGTCAACACCCGTCTGTCGATCGACGAAGTGCTCACGATCCTGCGCCACGCCGAGCCGGCCGTGATCATCACGAACGAACGACTCCTCGAGAACGCGCGCACCGTCGCCGAGGCGATACCCATCCGGGCCGTGCTCGCGACCACCGCCTGGCCGGAGATCGACGATTTCGACGCGAGCGACATGCAGGTCGCGGTCGGCGCGGACGACACCGCCGACATCATGTACACGTCGGGCACGACCGGGCTGCCCAAGGGCGTGCTCGTCCGCCATCGCAACGTCGCGATGATCCCGAACTGCGCGCCGAACTGGACGAACCACGGCTGGCTGCACGGTGCACCGCTGTTCACGTTCGCGGGGATGAGCTTCATCTTCAACCCGATGAAGATGGGCCTCACGGGTGTGTACATGCCGAAGTTCGACGTCGATCGGTGGTTCGACGTCGTCGAGCGCGACAAGCCGATGATGATCTTCCTCGTGCCCGCGATGGCCGAGCTCATCACCGCGAGCCCGCGCTTTGCCGGCGCCGACCTCTCCGGACCGGTGGCCGTGTCCATCGGCAGTGCGCCACTCGCGCCGGCGACACTGAAGAAGTTGCAGGACCGCATGCCGCAGGCGTCGGTCATCAACTCGTACGGGCTCACCGAAGCCGGGCCCGCGTTCATCACGATGCCGAAGGACGAGGCGGACAAGCGCATTGGTTCGGTCGGGAAGCCGAACCCACCCATGGAGGTGCGCGTCGTCGATCCCGACACCGACGAGGACCGGCCCGCGCTGGAGGTCGGCGAGCTTCTCGTGCGGCTCCCGGGCAAGCGGCGCGAGTACTACAAGGACGACGGCGCGAACACCTCCACGTGGACGCCCGACGGATGGTTGCGCACCGGCGATCTCGCGTATCTCGACGCCGACGGCTTCGTCTACATCTCCGGTCGCATCAAGGACATGATCATCCGCGGCGGCAACAACATCTACGCGACCGACGTGGAGGCGGTGATCCTCGAACACCCCGACGTGCAGGAGGCGGCCGTCATCGGCGTACCCCACCCGGTGCTCGGCGAGGACGTCGGCGCGTTCGTCGTCTGCAAACCGGCAACGTCGCTGTCGGAGGAGGCGCTGCTCGGGTTCTGCGCCGAACACCTGGGCGACTACAAGCGGCCCCGACACCTGTGGTTCGTGGCGGAATTGCCCCGAAACGCCACCGGAAAAGTCATGAAGCACAAGCTCAGGGAGCGGGTCGCGCAGCCGTAGAAAAGGGAGACCGGAACGAAGGTTGCCCGGAACGAATCGGCCCGGCGCGGTACGGCGGAGGACATGGCGGACGCATGAGCAATCGCCTGAGAATCACGGCCTTCGTCGCGCTCGTCGGCGTGTGCGTGCTCGTGGGGGGCGCATATCTCCTGCACGCGCGCGCCGATGACCCCCGCCACGGGAAGCCCACCGAGCCGGTGCTCGGCGCGGACGCGGTCGCGTTCGCCAAGCTCATGGCCGAGCCGCACCTGGTGTTCCGCAACACCGACCTCGGGTCGAACTACGGCAAGGTCGAGGTCGTGCCGTTGTCCGCTCCGAGCGGACCGCGCGCGCCGACGAAGCTCGACTGCGACCGCGTGGCGATGGAGCGCGGCGTCGGCGTGTGCCTCGTCACGAACCAGGGTGTCGTCACCACCTACTCCGGCGAGATCTTCGACGAGAAGTTCGCGGTCGTGCACAAGTTCGCGCTGCCCGGGCTGCCGAGCCGCCTGCGGATCTCGCCCGACGCCAGGTACGCGTCCATGACCACCTTCGTCCACGGTGATTCCTACGCGTCGACGGGCTTTTCCACCCGCACGTTGTTCATCGACACCGCGACCGGCAAGGCGCTGGAGAACCTCGAGAGCTTCCACGTCACCGACAACGGCAACACCGTCAACGCGGTCAGCCGCAACTTCTGGGGCGTCACGTTCGCGGCCGACTCCAACACGTTCTACGCGACGCTCGCCGTCGGCGGGGAGACCCATCTCATCGAAGGCGACCTCCAACGCCGCGAGGCGCACACCATCGCCACGAATGTCGAGTGCCCGTCACTGTCACCCGATCAGCACCACATCGCGTACAAGAAGCGCGTGAACAACGGCATCGGCGCGGTGAAATGGCGGCTGCACGTGCTCGACCTCCGCGACGGGACCGACGTCGCGCTGGCCGAGACCCGCAGCGTCGACGACCAGGTGGAGTGGCTCGACGCCAAGACGGTGCTGTACTCGGTCCCCCGGGCCCTCACCGGGACCCCGGCCACCGACACGTACGCAGTGCCCGCCGACGGCACCGGAACGCCGTCGATCTTCGTGCGCGGCTCCTGGTCGCCGGGTGTGGAACAGCAACCCTGAGCGAACCCTCTCAGAACGCTGAGAACATCCACCCGGGGACGATTCGTACCCTTTACGCTTTCTAGACGATCTCTGACGCGCCACTTGGGGGCGTCTCGTCTCGGAGGTGTCCGTATGGATGAAGAACAGGGTTCCGGTTGGATCACGTTCTCGGCAGTGATCCTGGTCCTCGCGGGGATCATGAAGATCTTCGACTCGATCTGGGCGTTCCGGGCCAAGGGTGCGCTCGCCGATCTCCCGAACGCCACGCTCGGGTCCACCGTGAAGAACTACGGCTGGTACTGGCTGATCATCGGCATCTTGTTGATCCTCGCCGGGTTCGCGGTGTTGCGCGGATCGCAGGTCGGGCGCTGGTTCGGCATCATCGCGGCGGGCATCGGCGCGATCGGCACGATGGCGTGGATGCCCTTCTACCCGATCTGGTCGCTCACGTACTTCCTGATCGCGGTGCTGGTGATCTACGGACTCGCGGCGCACGGCGGCCTCGAGATTCCATCGCAATCGAGCAGCACGTAGGAGGTGCGGATACCGGGCGCCCGCTTGTAGCCTCCGACGAACTCTGACATGTACGTCAGCTCGACTTCGGAGGCAACGCAGTGGCACTCACCGAGCTCAAGGGGCGCCCGCTCGGCACGCAGAAGGTGATCATCGAGCGAGGGCCGATCCGCGTGTTCGCGCAGGCTCTGCTCGACGACGACCCGGTGTACACCGAAGACAACGCGCCGGTGCCGCCGACGTTCCCGTTCGTGATGCCCTACTGGGGCTCGATGGGCGTCGGCGGCGCGGCCGGCCTTCCCATCGAGAACCTCCGGGGCAAGGGCCGCGCGATCCTGCACGGCGAGCAGGAGTTCATCTACCACGGCGGCGACTGGCCGCACGCGGGCGACGTGCTCGTCGGCGAGGGCGTGATCTCCGACGTGTACGAAAAGGCCAAGAGCGACGGCGGGAAGCTCGAGTTCTACGTGACCGAAACCACGTGGTCGAACGAAAAGACGTCGAAGCCGGTCGTGACCACCAAGTTCACGCTCGCGATCAACTGCAAGCCCGACGCGGCCGAGCCCAAACCGCTCTCGTGACGCTGTCGCCGCAGGAGTTGTCCGACCGCGCCGAGATCCACGACGTCATCGTCCGGTACGGCTGGGCGATCGACACCAAGGACTGGGATCTGCTCGACACGGTGTTCACCGACGACGCGCACTGCGACTACTCGTCGAACCCGGGCGGCAAGGTCGGCCCGTATCGCGAGGTCCGGGGCTGGCTCGCGAAGGTCATGACCGCGTTCCCGGTGACCCAGCACCTCATGGCGAACATCGACGTCACGCTGGACGGCAACCGCGCGACCTGCCGCACGATGGTGACGAACCCGCAGGGCGCGGCGACGCGTGAGGGCGGCCTGCACTTCTTCTTCGTCGGCGCGCGTTACGACGACGACTTCGTGCGTACCGACGCGGGCTGGAAGATCGCCAAGCGCGTCGAGACGACGCTGTGGTTCCAGGGCACGCTGCCCGACGAGCTGCTCATCCAGCGCTAACGCTCGAGCAACATCTCCACGTTGTCGTGGAACAGCCCGGGCGCGTCGGCGGGTCCGATCGCCATCGCGCCGCGCGCGTAGTCGGCGAGCGGCGTGGCCGTCCCCTCCGAGTGCGGGTAATCGGAACAGCACATGTACAGATCGCCGGTCTGGCGGATCAGCCGCGCCGGCAACTCGTACGAGAACGACGACACGCGCACCTGGCGGCGGAAGTATTCACTCGGGCGCAGCGCCAGCTCGGCGAGCGGACGGCCGTTGAGCCGGGCGGTGAAGTCGGCGCCGCCGTCGAGCATCATCAAGAACATCGGCACCCAGACCGCGCTGAGCTCGACGATCCCGATGCGGAGATCCGGATGCCGTTCCAGCGTGCCGTTCAGGATGAGGTCGCTGCACGACAGCGCGGCCGCGGTCCAGAGGAACACCGAGTCGAGGGTCGAGACGAACGCGTCGGGCGAATCGGTGTACCAGGCGTCGGCGAACGGCCGGCGCTGATCCGCGACGTGGAACAGCGGCCGCACACCGTGCTCGACGAAGGCCCGCCAGATCGGGTCGTGATCGCGATGCGAGAGGGGCCTCCCGTCGACGAGCGCAGGCGCCACCATCGCGAGCTGCACGCCGTCGCGTTCCAGCCGTTCGAGCTCCGCGAGCAACCACCGCTCGTCGCGCAAGGTGACGTGCGCGACCGGGTGCACCTTGCCCCGACCGTCGGTGACGACGGTCGCGCACCACCGATTCCACGCGGTCATGTTCGCGGTGAGCGCGCCGAGATCGGCATCGAGCGTGCGTTCCCACAGCAATCCGAAGTTCGGGAACACGACCGCCTCGTCGACACCCATCGCGGCGAGTCGCGCGGCGCGGGCCGCCGCGTCCCAGTAGTCGCGCGGTAACTCGTCGTCATAGCGAGTTGCGGGCGGCAACCCCGCGCGGATGCGTTCGTGCACCGTGCCGAGCGCCGACGTCTCCCCCGGTCGTTGCACGTCGGCCGGGCTCAGCTTGGCGCCGCGCCACGTCAACCACGGATACCCGAGTTCGTCGTCGACGATGGCGAGGGCCTCGGCGCGCAGGTCGGGGTCGATGTGATCGGCCCACATGCTCCGGGTCTCGTAGAGGTGCTGGTCGGAGTCGACGACAGGCGGCACCCGTGCATTGTTCCCCTACCCTGACGTCCGTGTCATCCCGGCCCGACTTCGATCTCGATGCCGACACGTACCGGCGGCGTATCCGGGTCGTGACGACCGCGCCGGGCGTCGTGGTGTCCGACCTGGAAGACGACTTCCATCACTTCGTGGTCACGCTGCACCACGACGGTGAGCGCGTCGTGGCGACGGACGCCGTGTCGCAACGGTGGCCGTGGTCGACGTGCCCCGACGCGGCAGTGCCGCTGCGCAAGCTCGCGGGCATGCCCCTGACGCGCCGGTTCACCGGCGCCGGACGCTGGACCGACCCGAAACAGAACTGCACGCATCAGTTCGACGCGGCCTGCCACGCGATCACGCACGCCGCCTGGGACCGGGCCGAGCGCGTCTACGACCTCGAAATCCCGCGTCGGGATCCGGTGACCGGCGCATCGCGCTGCCGGCTCTGGGTCGACGGTGAAGCCGCGCTCGAGTGGAACGTCACGTGGGAAGGCATCGTCGGCGTACGCGCGCCCTTCGACGCCGCGCCGTGGAAGGGCGGCTTCATGCGCTGGGCCGACGACACGCTCCCCGAGGACGACGCCGAACGCGCGATCACGTTGCGGCGGGCGTGCGACATCGGCATGGGCCGCGGCATGGACCTCGACGCGATCCCGGTGGCGAGCCGGCTCCCGCACACGATGGCGGGCGTGTGTCACTCGATGCAGCCGGGAGTGATCGAGGTGGCGTTCCGCCACGTCGGCTCGATCCGGGACTTCGCCCGCACGCCCGAACGACTCGACGCGACTTAGGTGACGTAGTCGCCCGCGAACCGTTTCATCGCCTCGACCGCCTCCGGTGAGCGGCGCCAGGGCGACACGATCATGCGGGTGACGCCGATGTCCTCCCAGCGGCGGAGATCGTCACGCGAGGTCACCGGGCCGCCGAGCACGATCTGGAACGGCACCGCCGCGCGCCCGTACTCCGCGAGCAGCTCGCGCAGGATCGCGATCTGGGCCGTGGCCGACTCCAACGAGTGCGCCATGCCGATCCAGCCGTCGCAGGCCCGGGCCGCACGCCGCAGCGCGGCCTTCGACTCGCCGCCGACGAGGATCGGCGGCCACGGCTTCTGCACCGGCTTCGGTTCGAACACGACCTCCTCGAACGCGAACGACTCGCCGTGATGGGTGATCGTCTCCTCGGTGAAGAGGCGCTTGCAGACCTCGACCGCCTCGTCGACGCGCCGGCCGCGTGCGGCGAAGTCGAGTTGCGTCGCGTTCCACTCCTCTTCGAGCCACGAGGCGCCGATGCCGAACTCGAAGCGGCCGTTCGACAGCAGGTCGACCGTCTGCACGCCACGCGCGGTCGTGAACGGGTGCCGCAAACCGATGTTGAACACGTGCGTGCCCAGGCGCACGCGCTCGGTGCGCGCCGCGAGGAACGCGAGGTAGGCGAACGCGTCGTAGATCGGTGCGTCGGGCGGCACCGGCGGATGGGTCTCCCCCGGGTGCGGCGAGCGCGACATCGCACGGGTGAAGATCAAGTGCTCCGGCAGCCACACGGATTCGTAGCCGAGCTCCTCGGCCGCCATCGTCGCGTCGAGGTGGAAGTGCGGATTGAGCGCGCCGAGCGCGACTCCGAACTTCACGGGATCACCTCCTCGCCCGCCGTGACCCAACTTCCGTCGGCGGCGCGCCCCCACCCGCCCGCCGCGAGATTGCCGCCGTCGACATGGATGGTGGTACCGGTGACGAAGCGCCCGAGATCGGACGCCAGGAAGATCACCGCGCCCGCGACGTCGTCGACATGACCGGCGAACGGCAGCGGCGTCTTGACCGGGAGGTCGCCACCGATGCCGGGCGTCGGGATGACGTCGGGCGCGACGCAGTTCACGCGGATGTGGCGGTCGCCGAGCTCGAGCGCGAGCGACTTGGTGAGGCTGACCTGTGCCGCCTTCATCGCGCTGTAGATCGCGAAGCCCGGACCGGCCCGGTGCGCCTCGATCGAGGTGATGTTGACGATCGACGCGTGCCCGTCCGCGGACATGAGCGGCACGCACGCCGCGCACGAAGTTGGTGACGCCGGTGAAGTTCTCCCGCACCAACGAGTCCTGGCCCTTGTCGTTGACGTCGAGGAACGCGGCGCGAAAGCCGCCGCCCGCGTTGTTGACGAGCACGTCGAGGTGTTCCCACGTGCCGATCCAGTCGCGCACGGCGTCGCCGTCGCGCACGTCGAGCACCGCCGTCGACGCGCGCCGTCCGGCCGCTTCGACCTCGGCCGCGGTGCGGGCGAGTCCGTCGGCGTCGCGGTCACAGATCGCCACATCGGCACCGAAGCGGGCGCAGGTGACCGCGACCGCGGCGCCGATGCCCTGGGCCGCGCCGGTGACGACGACGAGCCGGTCGGTGAGCAGCGCGGATGCGGGCGTCAGAGGCATGGCCGGCCGAGGCTACCGGCGACTACCGTCAACGCGCATGTACAACCTCAGTGGCAAGCACGTGTTGGTGACGGGCGCGTCGACGGGGATCGGGGCCGCGCTCGCGGTCGGCTTCGCGAAGCGGGGTGCGACGGTGGGGATCTGCGCGCGGCGCGCCGAGATGCTCAACGACGTGCTCGAACAGTGCAAGGTCCACGCGCCGGAGTCGCGCGCCTGGACCGTCGACCTGGCCGACCTCGACGGGCTGGCCGCGTTCGCACGCCGCGCGTCGGAAGATCTCGGCGGCGTCGACGTGCTGGTGAACAACGCGGGGATCCCGAAGCGCAAGCGGGTGTTCGACCTCACGCCCGAGATCGTCGAGTCGACGATGGCGATCAACTACTTCTCCCCCGTCCGGCTCACGTTCGCCCTGCTCGACGAGATCGTCGCCCGCGGCGGACGGCTCATGTACGTGTCGTCGGTCGCGGCGCGTCTGTCGCCGCCCGCGGAAGCGGCCTACGCGGCGACGAAGGCCGCGATCTCGGCGTGGGCCGAGTGCCTGCAGGTCGACCTGCGGGACACACCGGTCAAGCTCCACGTGCTCTACCCGGGCGTGATCGACACCGAGCTCTTCCATCTGCCCGACAACGATCCGCTCGGAACGACGGGCGTCGAGATGCTTCCGGTCGAGGCGATCGTCGACCCGGTGCTGACGATGATCGAACAGCGACCTTCTCGAAGTGTCGGTACCCGACTGGTTCAACGGCGTGTACGCCCACAAGGCCGCCGACGTGGGCGCGTTCCTCGAAGGCACGATCGCGTTCGCGAGATCCCAGGAGTAGTGCACAACGGGTCGCTCGCGCTGCGCCTCCCGTCCGGTCGGCTCCGCTGCCGCTCCTACCGCGCGGGCAGACCCACCGTCTTCGTCTCGAGGTACTCCTCGAAGCCGGCCACCCCGTGCTCCCGGCCCTGGCCGCTCTCCTTGTAGCCACCGAAGGGCGAGTCGGGCCCGAACCACTGGCCGCCGTTGACCGAGATCGTTCCGGTGCGGATCCGCCGGGCGACCGCCAACGACCGGTCGAGCGACCCACCGGCGACCGCGCCCGACAATCCGTAGCGCGAGTTGTTCGCGATGCGAACGGCATCGTCGTCGTCCTCGTAGGGGATCACGACCAGCACCGGCCCGAAGATCTCCTGCTGGGCGAGGGTGGAATCGGGATCGACGTCGACGAACAACGTCGGCTGCACGAAGTAGCCCTTGTCGAACTGCGTCGCGGCGCCGCCGCCCACGATGCACTTCGAGCCCTCGGCCTTGCCCGTCTCGATGAGGCCCAACACGCGGTCGCGCTGGCGGGCGTTGATCAGCGGTCCCGCCATGTTCGCGAAGTCGGTCGGGTCGCCGTACGGGAAGCTCTCGAACGCGGCCTTCACCATCTCGACGCCTTCGTCGTAGCGCGAACGCGGCAACAGCAACCGGGTCGTGATCGCGCAGCCCTGGCCGGAGTGCATGCACACCATGCCCGCGCCCGGGAGCACCTCGGCGAAGTCGGCGTCGTCGAGCACGATGTTCGCCGACTTGCCGCCCAGCTCGAGGAACACGCGCTTGAGCGTTTCGGCGCCCCGCGCCGCGATGCGCTTGCCCACCGCGGTCGATCCGGTGAACGAGATCATGTCGACGAGCGGGGAACCGGTGAGGATGTCGCCGACCGCGGCCGGGTCCGCGGCAGTGACGACGTTGAAGACGCCCGCGGGGATGTCGGTCTCCTCCGCGACGATCTTGCCGATCCACGTGGCCGAGTACGGCGTGTCGGGCGCGGGCTTGAGGATCACGCTGCATCCCGCGGCGAGCGCGGGCGTGATCTTCGACAGGTTGAGCATGAACGGGAAGTTCCACGGGGTGATCGCGCCGACCACGCCGATGGGTTCGCGGATGACCAGACGATTCGAGTTGAGCCCGAAGAACTCGTGGTTGCCGAGCTCGTACTCCCACTCGTAGCGGTCGATCATGTCGATGTCCCACTGCATGTCCTCGATGCACGTGTCCTGTTGGATCGCGAACGTAAGTGCCACCGGGGTACCGACTTCGGCGATGATCTGCGGCCGGAGCTCTTCCTTGTGCTTGTCGAGGGCTTCCTTCAGCTGCTGCAGGCACGCCTTGCGAAAACCACGGTCGGTCGACCAGGTCGTCTCGTCGAAGGCGCGCCGCGCGGCCGCGATCGCCCGCTCCATGTCGGCCGGCGATGCATCGGCGACCGGACCGATGACCGCCTCGGTCGCGGGATTGACGTTGTCGTACGTCTTGGCGCCCTCGGCCTCGACCATCTCCCCGTCGATCAGCATCCTCGGCTCGAACGCAAGTTCCCCATTACTCATAATTGCGAATTCCCCTTCGCGCGATGGTCGGTCCAGGGTACGCGCCTGGGTAGCGTCCTGTCCGATGCGCATCGCCGCGCTCGACCTCGGATCGAACTCGTTTCACCTTCTCGTCGCGGACGTGCACCTCGACGGCACGTTCACGGCCGTCGCCCGCGAGAAGGAGATGCTGCGGCTGGGTGACGACGTGGCCCGGCACGGTCGCATCCCGCCCGCGACGGCCGACCGGGCCGTCGCCGCGGTCCGCCGGCTGCGCCAGCTCGCCGACGCGCTGGGCGCAGCCGAGGTCATCGCCCGGGCGACGAGCGCGATCCGCACCGCCGCGAACGGCAGCGAGCTCGTCGACCGCATCGAGGCCGAAACCGGGGTCGAGGTCGAAGTGATCAACGGCAACGAAGAGGCGCGCCTCGTGTTCGCGGCAGTACGCGCCAGCGTCGTGCTCGAGCCGGCGCCCGCGGTGTGCATCGACATCGGCGGCGGCAGCGTCGAGATCATGATCGGCGACGCGTCGGGTCTGCGTTGGGAGACGAGCCTTCCCCTCGGCGTCGGGCGCCTCACCGCGGAGTGCGTGCGCGACGACCCGCCGTCGAAGGCCGACCGCCACCGGCTCGACGAACGCGTCCGTACCGGACTGGAACCACTCGTGCGCGAAGTGCGCAGTCGCGAGCCGAAGCTCGCGGTGGGCACCAGCGGAACGCTCAACGACCTCGTCCGCATGGCCGTGGCCCTGGCGTCGGGCGAGCGCACGATGCCGTCGAGCACGAACGCCCTGCGCGCGACCCGGGCCGAGATCGACACGCTCCATCAGCGCATCATGGAGATGAAGACCTCGGAACGGCGCCGGCTCCCGGGCCTGGAGGAACAACGCCGGGCGGAGTTGTTACCCGCCGGTTCGACGCTGTTGGTGACGATCCTCGAATTGTTCGACCTCGACGGCCTCATCACCAGCGACTGGGCGCTGCGCGAGGGCATCGTGCTCGACGCGGTGCGCAGCCACGACCCGAGCGACTGGTCGGACGACCCGCGTGCGCTGCGGCGGGCGTCGGTCGCGAGCCTCGCCCGCCGTTGCAACTCCGACGTGACCCACACCGCGCAGGTCGCCCGGCTGGCCCTGCGCCTGTTCGACCAGACCGCGGAGTTGCACCAGCTCGACGAGCGCGACCGCGAAATGCTCGAGTTCGCGGCGTTGCTGCACGACATCGGCCAGCACGTCTCCCGCAAGGGTCACCACCGCCACGCGGCCTATCTCGTGGAAAACGGCGAACTCCGCGGTTTCGACCCGTCCGAGGTCGCCTTTCTCGCCGCGATCGTGCGCCATCACCGGCGCGGCGACCCGAAATCTTCCGAGAGCAGATTCAGCGCACTTTCCCCCGAAGACCGCCTCCGCCTGCGAAAACTCGCCGCGCTGCTGCGGGTGGCGGACGGTCTCGACCGGGGTCGGCGCGGTGGGGTTGAGGATCTGGACGCGTTTGTGGGTAAGGACCTGGTGGTCATCCGACTTTCCGCACACGATGACGCCGAGCTGGAGCTCTGGGGTGCCCGTAGACGCCGTGAACTGTTCGAGAAGGTCTTCGGCCGGGAGCTCGAGCTCGTCGTGGGTGGATCTCGGGTGCCGGCCGACGTCTGACCAGCCCGTCATCGGGGCTGGCCCCCGATCCGGGAACTGGCAGAACGGAGACCCGCAATGAGTCCCACCCGGCGAGAGTTGGTGCGCGCGACCCGCACGCGCATCGTCGACGCGGCCGGCCGCCTCACCCGAGAGCGCGGCGCGAACGGTTTCAGCATGGATGTGCTGGCCAAGGAAGCCGGCGTCGCCCGCGCCACGGTCTACGAACACTTCCGATCGAAGCGCGCCGTGCTGGACGAGCTCGCGTCGTCCATCGCCCGGAGCGTGACGATGGACGACACCCGGGGGGTCACGAGCGATCCGCTCGTCGCCTTGCGCGACATCCTCGGAGCGGTGTGCCGGCACTGGGCCGAGCACGAGGAACGCATGAACGGCCTGCGGACGCTCACCGCGCTCACAGGAGGCGATCAGGCCGGCGAAGGCATCGACGAGAACCAGCTGCGGCGGCTCGTCGAGGCGTTGGCCGCGGCCGGTCAGATGCGCTCGCACTGGACCGTCGACGAGGCTGCCGATGCGTTGGGCGCGCTCACGTCGTACGCAACCTACGAACGGCTGCGCCGCGCACCGCGCACCCCCGAACAGGTCGAGGCCGTCCTCGCCAAGCTCGTGGTGTCGATCGTGAGCCCGGGCGCGACCGGGAACTCGCACCCGCACGCCCACGAAGAGCCGGTGGCTACTCCGCAGCGGTGAAGTCGACGAAGCCGAACTCGTCGCCCGCGGCCCGGAATGCCGCACGCACGCGCATGCCGACGCGCGCCGCGGCCGGATCGAGGTCGGGCATCGCCGCGATCATGCGGGCGCCGTCCTCGTCGAGGTCGACGGTCGCGACCACGAACGGGATCCGCTCGTTGAACGGCGGCACACCGTTCTGACGGATCACGGTGAACGAATAGATCGTGCCGCCGCCGCTCGCGGTCACCCATTCGAGTGATTCCCGGCCGCAATGACTGCACAGCATGCGGGCGTAGTGCTGATGCCGTCCGCAGTTCGTGCAGTGCTGGATGCGGAGCTCGCCTCGACCCGCACCTTCCCAGAACTCGCGGTCCTCCTGCACCGGCCGCGGCATCAGCCACTTCGGCACCTCGGTCCAGTCCTGCGGGCTCCACTCGGCTGCGTTCGCCATCGTCGCATCGGGCATCAGTTCGCCTCCGTACCGAGCACCACGGTCGCCTGGGTCGAGAGCCAGCCGCCGCTGCCGTGCGCGACCGCGATCTCCGCGCCGGGCACCTGACTGTCGCCGGCCTCGCCCCGGAGTTGGCGGGTCGCCTCGCACAGGAGGAAGAGTCCGCGCATCCCGGGATGCGTGCAGGAGAGTCCGCCGCCGTCGGTGTTGGTGGGCAGCGCGCCGCCGAGGCGCAGGTTGCCGCCGTTGTCGGTGACGAACGCGCCGCCTTCGCCCTTGGGCGCGAACCCGAGGTCTTCGAGCACCACGAGCACCGTGTACGTGAACGAGTCGTACATCGCGAACATGTCGACGTCGGCAGGCGTGATCCCGGCGTCGGCGAACGCTTTCGGACCGCTCACCGCGGCCGCGGTGCGCGTCATGTCGGCCATCGATGCGATCGAGTGATGCGTCGTGCCGCCGGCCGCGCCGCGCACGTACACCGGGCGGTGACCGAGATCCTTGGCCCGCTCCTCGGTGGTCATGATGATGCAGCAACCGCCGTCGGAGATCACGCAGCAGTCGAGCTTGTGCAGCGGGTCCGCGACGAGTCGCGACGACATCACGTCGTCGACCGTGAGGAGGTCGCGGTACATCGCGCGCGGGTTGCGCGCCGCGTGTTCGCGGGTCTGCACCGCGATCGACGCGAGCTGCTCGGGTTTCGTGCCGTACTCGTACATGTGCCGCTGCGCGGCCATCGCGTACGCACCCACGAGCGTGAGCCCGGTCGGGAACTCGTAGGTCATCGGGCGGGGCAGCGCCATGCCGCCGCGGCCGCCACCACCTCCCCCGCCGGTGCCGAGCGTGCGCCCCGACGCCGAGAGCTGGTTGTTGCCGTACACGATTGCGATGGTGTCGACGTCGCCGTTCTGGATGGCGCGGTACGCGTGCATCGCGTGGAACTCGAAGCTCGACCCGCCGACGCTCGACGACTCGAGCCAACGGGGCGTGAGCCCGAGGTACTCGGCCAGCGCCACCTCGTGCATGCCGCCGTATCCGGCGCTCGCGAGCCCCTGGATGTCGTCCTTTTCGAGCCCGGCGTCGTCGAGCGCACGCCGGAACGACTGCGCTTCGAGCATCACGGCGCTCAGGTCGGGCGTGACCGGACCATCCGACAATCCGACCCCGACGATGCACACCGGTCTCTGCACGGGCCGGAAGCTAGCCCGCGCACCCTCGGCGACAGAAACTCCGGGGAGGAACCATCGGTTCAGCAGCCGTCGTATATTGCGTTCATGCGCATCGAGGACATGATCCTGATCAGCGTCGACGATCACATCGTCGAACCCCCCGACGTGTTCGAGGAGCACCTCGCCTCCAAGTACAAGGACATCGCACCCCGGATCGAGCACATGCCCGACGGCACCGACCGGTGGGTGTTCCTCGACTTCGACATCCCGAACGTCGGGCTCAACGCGGTCAGCGGGCGCCCGCCCGAGGAGTACGGCCTCGACCCCACGAGCTTCGACGAACTGCGGCCCGGAACGTACGACGTGCAGCAGCGCGTCCTCGACATGTCCGCGAACGGCGTGCTCGGTTCGCTCAACTTCCCGTCGCTCCCCGGATTCGCGGGCCGTCTGTTCGCCGCGCTCGACGACAAGGACGCCGCGCTCGCGCTGTGCCGCGCGTACAACGACTGGCACATCGAGGAGTGGTGCGGCGCCGCGCCCGACCGCTTCATCCCGCTCGCGATCCCGCCGATCTGGGATCCGGAGGCGCTCGCCGACGAGGTGCGCCGCGTCGACGCCAAGGGCTGCCACGCGGTGACGTTCCCGGAGAATCCGGTGCCGCTCGGGCTCCCGAGCCTGCACAGCGACCACTGGGATCCGTTCTGGAAGGCGTGCAACGACCTCGGAACGATCGTGAACATGCACATCGGGTCGTCGTCGAAGCTCGTGATGACCGCGGCCGACGCGCCGGTCGACGTGATGATGACGCTCTCGCCGATGAACATCGTGCAGGCCGCGACCGACCTCATCTTCTCGCCGGTGTTCAAGAAGTTCCCCGACATCACCGTGGCGCTGTCCGAAGGCGGGATCGGCTGGATCCCCTACTTCCTCGAGCGCCTCGACCACACCTACACCACCCACAAGGCGTGGACGTTCGCCGACTTCGGCGACAAGCTCCCGAGCCAGGTGTTCATGGAGCGTGTGATCCTCTGCTTCATCGAGGACGACTTCGGTGCGCGCCACGCGCGTGAGATCGGCACGGATCGGATCTGCATCGAGACGGACTACCCGCACAGCGACGCGATCTGGCCGAACGCGCCCGAGCGCCTGCTGGAGGGTTTCACGCCGACGGATCTCACCGACGCCGAGATCAACCAGATGACGCACGAGAACGCCATGCGCTTCTTCCGGTTCGACCCGTACGCGATCCGGCCCCGCGAGAAGTGCACGGTCGGCGCGTTGCGCGCCGAGGCCGCGGGGCACGACGTCTCGATCCAGTCGAAGGGACGCCGGGTCGAGCACACCGAGCCGATGACACTCGCCGGGTTCTCCCCCACCGCGTGACCGATCACGTCCGGCGCAACCGCGAGTTCTGGGACGCCGACGCCGACAGCTATCAAGCCGCACACGGCGACGCGCTGAGACACGAACCGTTGGCGTGGGGCGCGTATCGCGTTCCCGAGTCGGAGCTCGAAGTACTCGGCGCGGTGGCGGGACGCGACGTGCTCGAGCTCGGATGCGGCGCCGCGCAATGGTCGATTGCACTAGCCGACCAGGGCGCGCGCGTCGTCGGGCTCGACCTCTCCACCGGGCAGCTCGCCCACGCGCGCCGAGCTTCGGCGACGGTGCCGCTCCTCCAGGCGAGCGGAGAGCAGCTGCCGTTCGCCGACGCCGCGTTCGACATCGTGTTCTGCGATCACGGCGCGATGGGCTTCTGCGATCCCGCGATCACGGTGCCCGAATGCGCACGCGTGCTTCGTCCCGGTGGTCTCCTCGCGTTCTGTTGCGCACACCCCGTGCTGTATCTCACCTGGGACGACGAGCGCGAACAGCAGACCCGCAAGCTGCAGATCGCCTACTCCGAGCTCGGACGGCTCGATTTCGGCGACGGGACGATCGACTGGGTGCTCCCGCCGGGACACTGGATCCGGGTACTGCGCGCGAACGGATTCGAGGTCGAGGATCTTCTCGAGCTGTGCGCCGGCGACGACGCCTCGACCACGTACGGAGAGTTCGCCCCGCCCAAGTGGGCGCGTCGGTGGCCGGCCGAATGGATCTGGAAAGCGCGCCGGCGCGCAATCCCTAACGAATGATCAGCGACGCGTCGAGCGCTTTGTAGAGCCGGTCGACGCCCGACTTGGCGTGCACGAGCAGCACGATGAGGCTCGAGTTCGACATCACCACCATCATGCGCGCCGCGTAACCGTGCGAGTCCTTGAACTCGCCCACGATTGCCGGAAGCGTGCCTCGCGAGGTTACGGTCCTGTGCGAGACCTTGCCGTTGACGCTCTTGATCGCACCGGTCAGGACAGTGTCGAGCGCCGCGCTCGCCTGCGCCGGTGACACCGATGCCGGCAACGCCATGCTGCCGCCGCCGATCTCGTAGTCGTCGGTGCCGGCCACCGCGGTGTAGAGCGTCTCCGTCGTGCCGTTGATCGGGATCTGTTCCTGTTGCATCTCGGGCGCCTTCGGCAGCTGCACCTGGAATGCACCGTCGGGCGAGGTGTACGTGACACCACCGCCGGACGCGAACGCACTCGTCCCGGGCGGCAGCGGGTCGGAACGCAGGTGCATGACGGCCGCGCCGACCACGATCGCGATCACGACCGACAAGACGGTCAGCCCGAGCTTCTTCGACCGGGGTTCGCTGTGCGGCGCGGAGATCGCAACCGGCGCCCACGTCTCGCGCAGTGCGGGCAGTGGTTGGGCCGGGACCGGCGCGCCGCCGGGCGGCGGCGGGACCGGCGCGGGCGCGGGTGCCAGCCCGGGGATCGAGGCGACCGCACGGACCGGCGCGGGCGGCGCGGGGGGAGCGGGCGGGGCCGCGGGCGGCGCGGCGACGGTGGCGGGACCGGCGGCGGCGCCGACCGTGACGACCGCGAGCGGTGCGCCACAGCGCCCACACGTCTCGCCCTCGCCCAACAGCAGGTAACCGCACGACCGGCATTTGCGCATCGAGGAGTATCGGTCGCCGCTGTGGGCCGGCTGAGACCCATTTGCCCCGGGTGTGGAACCTGTCTCAGTCAGCGTCGTTCGCCTGTGGTTCAGCGCCGTTCGAACGTGACCCCGGCCGCTTCGCGGTCCCAGGTGGTCTCGGTGACGCCTTCGTCGCGGAGTTGGTACTTGAGCACCCTGCCGACCGGATTGCGGGGCAGGTCGTCCCGGAACTCGACGTAGCGCGGGATCGCGAAGTACGGCACCCGCTCCGCGACCCAGCGACACAACTCCTCCTCGCTGACCCGGGCGTCGTCCTGCAGCACCGCGGTGACCTTGACGTCGTCCTCGCCGATCGGCGACGGCACCGCGTGCACCGCGACGTCCTTGATCGCGGCGTGACTGTAGAGCACCTTCTCCATCTCGAAGCTCGAGATGTTCTCGCCCCGCCGGCGCAGTGCGTCCTTCTTGCGATCGACGAAATAGATGAACCCGTCTTCGTCGATGCGCCCGAGATCACCGGTGTGGAACCAGAGATTGCTCGTTGCCTCGACCGTGGAGTCGGGCCGGTTCCAGTAGCCGGCGAACATGAGGTTGGGGCCGTTCGGGCGGCACACGATCTCGCCGACCTCGCCCGGGGCAACCTCGACGTCGTCGTCGTCGACGAGGCGCACGTCGAACTCGACGAGGTTCGGCTTCCCCGCCGCGCCGGGCTTGTTCGGCTCGCCCGCGGCGAGCATCGAGATCAGCGACGCCTCCGTGAGCCCGTAACCGGCGCTGAAGGTCTTGCAGCCGAAGCGCTGTTGCCACAGGCGATCGGTGTCGGGCGGCATCGGTGCCGCCGCGCACAGGCGGAGCCGGTGGCCCTGCTGATCGGGATGGTCGTCGGCGTTGGCGATGAGGATCGCGGGCGACCCGAGCATGCTCACCATCGTGGCGCCCATGCGCTTGATCTCGGGCCAGAAGTTGCTCACCGAGAAGCGGCGCACGATCGACGCGCGTCCACCCGTCAGCAACGTCCCGACGACACACACCGAGATCGCGTTGAAGTGAAACAACGGCAGCGGGGTCATCACGACGTCGTCCGCACGTCGTTGCCACGCGCGTGCAATCTGGTCGGCCAGGCTCACGATGTAGTTGTGCGAGAGCATGCAGCCCTTCGACGGACCCGTCGTTCCCGCGGTGTAGATGAAGCACGCGAGATCGCCGGGCCGGACCGTGATGCCGTCGATCGGCGCGTTGCTCCCCGCGGCGAGCGCGTCCTGCCACGAGATGGTCGGGCGCGCGTCGATGACCGCGTCGGGCGGGTCGACAGTGATGCAGTGCGTCAGCGCGGGAGTGGTGTCGTCGCCGATGACCTCGACTGCACGCGAGGCGAAGTCGCCCTGCACGAAGAACACCTTCGCGCCGGAGTCCGCGAGCTGATGGCGCAGGAACTCGCCCTTGTACGCGGTGTTGATCGGCACCTGGACCGCGCCCAGCTTGAGCACCGCGAAGAAGCTGATGACCTGCTCGGCCCGGTTGTCGAGCAGTGTCGCGACGCGGTCGCCGTGCACCACGCCGAGCTCGCGCAGCGTGTGCGCGAGATGGTTCGATTCTCGATCCATCTCGGAGGCGGTGAGTGCGACGATGTCGCCGTCACTGTTGGAGAACTCGAGATAGGGACCGTCGGGATCGGAAGCGAGGCGCTCGGTGAGCGCCGCCAGCACAGTGGTCTGCGGCCGCGTCATGCGCATGACGATAGCGTCAGGTTCTTCAGGGCAGGCGTGGGTCTCCGGCGAGGGCGCACACCAGCTCGGCGTTCCGTTCGGCGTTCTCGAAGTGGGTCTCGAGCACCCACGCGCGCTTCAGGTAGAGGTGCACGTCGACCTCCCACGTGAACCCCATCCCGCCGAAGACCTGCGTCGCGGCCTTGCCGTTGGCGATCGCGGCGTCGCCGGCGACGACCTTGGCGCCGTACACCAGCCGGTGGCGGGCATTGTCGTCCGCGGCCTCGTCCAGCACCGCGCCCGCGCTGTAGACCGCGGCGCGCGCGACCTCCGTGCGCGTCAGCATGTCGGCGAGCATGTGCTTGATCGCCTGGAACCCGCCGATCGGACGGTCGAACTGCACTCGCTCCTTCGCGTACGCGACCGCGAGCTCGGTGAGGCGGTCGGCGAGACCGAGCTGGAGCGCGGCGGTGAGCGCGGTACCCGGCAGCACGGAGAGGCGACCGGCGTCGACGGGTGTTCCCTCGGGAAGGCGCTCGACGCGCGACACCGGCGTGCACGGGTCCAGGGGCCACGGCGAGGGATCGGACTCGACGGTCTTCGGGTCGATGGTGCGCAGGCCACCCGGGCCCCGGACGAACAGCACGTCGAGCGCGTCGAGGTGCTCGATCCACAGCGGCGGGAACTCCGTGACGAGCCCCGCGATCCCGCCCTCACCGAGGAGCAGGGAGTCGACGAGCGGGCCGGGGATGCAGAACCGCCCGAGCTGTTCGAACACCACGACGCAGTCCGACCACGAGAACCCGTCGGCGCGCAGCGAGAACACGCCGGCACCGGCGAGCTCGTCGAACATCGCCCGGTCGAACCCGGCGCGGACGCGCTCGATCGGGATGCGCGCCGCGAGCATCGACGCGATGCCGTCGCGCAGCGCGACCTGGTCGTCGGAGAGATCGAGATCCATTACCGCGGCTCCCTCGGCAATCCGAGCACTCGCTCCCGCCCCCCGACCCCACCCACCGCCCTGTTGCGGCCAAGCGTGCGAATGTTCACCGCGGCTCCCTCGGCAATCCGAGCACTCGCTCGCCGATGATGTTGCGCTGGATCTGTGACGCGCCGGCCGCGATCGTGAGCGCGAGCGTGCGGAGTCGCTCCTCCACGAGCTCGTTGTCGTCGACGTGCAGGGCGTCGCGGTGCAGCGCGCGCAGGCACAACTCGCCGAAGCGCTGGCGCGCCTCGGAGTACGCGAGCTTCATGACCATCGCGCCCGGCCCGACCGTGCCGCGCGTCGATTGCGAGACGTTGCGCTTCGTGAGCGCCCACAGCGCGTCGAACTCGGCGAGACAGCGCCCCAGCTCGGATTCGATGCCGGCCGTCATCGAGGCCCGCCCGGCGGCGAGCTCTTCCGCGAGGCGAATCGAATCGACCAGCTCACTCACGAACGCGGTTCCCCGCTCGTACTTCAACGTGACGTTCGTGACGCGCCACCCGTCGTTCTCGTCGCCGACGCGGTTCGCGACCGGGACGCGCACGTCGGTGAGGAAGACCTCGGCGAATTCGGAGCTGCCGAGCACCGTCTTCAGTGGGCGCACCTCGATCCCGGGCAGGTCCATCGGCAGGATCAGCCACGAGATCCCGCGGTTCTTCGGCGCTTCGGGATCGGTGCGCACGAGGAACTCGCCGACATCGGCGATCTGACCGAACGAGCACCAGATCTTCTGGCCGTTGAGGACGTAGACGTCGCCGTCGCGATCGGCGCGGGTCCGCAACGACGCGAGATCGGAGCCGGCCCCCGGCTCGGAGAAGCCCTGGCACCACACCTCGTCGCCCCGCAGGATCTTCGGAAGGTGCGCGCGCTTCTGCTCGTCGGTCCCCTCCTCGATGAGGGTCGGACCCGCGTGCAGCGTCCCCACGAAGTTGACACCGACGTACGGCGCCCGGGCGCGCGCCGTCTCTTCGTAGAAGATCAGCTGCTCGGTCGGCGACGCGCCGCGCCCGCCGTACTCCTTGGGCCAATGAAGGCCCGCGTAGCCCGCGTCGAACAGCCGGCGCTGCCAGTCGGTGTCCCACTTGCGGCGCTCGGGCCACGCATCGCGCGGCGGTTGGGGCGCCAGCGTGGGCAGCGTCGCGTCGAGCCAGGCGTGCAGTTCGGCACGGAAGGATTCGTCGGCGTCCGAGTAGCGCAGCTCCACGAAGCGGGGAGTCTACGAGTGCGACTGAGCCTCACCCGGAGTCGTGCTGATCGCGGCGACGAAGGCGGCCCGGGTCGGCGCATCCCAGAGCCAGGACTCGAGGTACAGCCGGTGACCGTCGGCGTCGCGGAGCTGCAGGCTCTGGCCCAAGAAGAACAACTCCTGCCACCAGCGCCGACCGGTGCTGATCACCTCGGCGGTCGCGAGGTCGAAAACGACCGGGTGCAGGCCGACTCGGTAGACGGTGCTCCCGTCCACCACGATGCGCTGGCGGCACTGCAGCCACAGCGCGAAGCACATCGCGGCCGCGAAGAACATGCCGAAGTCGCCCAGCGCGAGCGCGAGCACGCTCCATCCCACCGCGGCCGCCAACGACCAATTCGCGGTTTCCGCGTTCGGGCGGTACTCACCCTCGGGGACCGCTGCACTTGCGCTTCCGTGCGCCACGGAGAGATTGTCGTCCGCTTGGGAGGTGTCCTCAAGGGGCTCTCTAGGATCTCTTCGTCCCCCTTTGCCCGGCAGGAGACCAAAGATGCCCGCGGAGCTCCCGAAGATCATCAGTGTCGACGATCACATCGTCGAGCCCGCGCACCTGTTCGAGCGGTGGCTGCCCGAGAAGTACCGCGCCGCCGGCCCGCACGTGGAACGGCGCGGGATCGGCACGATGCGCCACGTCGGCGGAGGCGCCTACGAGCAGACGTTCGACGACGCCGGTCCGAAGGCCGACTGCTGGGTGTACGAAGACCTCGTCTACATCAACAAGCGCCACGTGGCCGCGGTGGGCTTCGACCGCGACGACATGACGATGTCGCCCATCACCTACGACGAGATGCGCCCCGGTTGTTACGACCCGAAGGCCCGCCTCGCCGACATGGACATGAACTGGGTCGAGTCGTCGCTGTGCTTCCCGACGTTTCCGCGCTTTTGCGGCCAGACGTTCCTCGAGGCCAAGGACCGCGAGCTCGCGGCGGCGTGCGTGCACGCGTACAACGACTGGATGGTCGAAGAGTGGTGCGGCGACAGCGGCGGGCGGCTCATCCCGCTGACGCTGATCCCGTTGTGGGACGCGCAGCTCGCGGCGGCGGAGGTCCGGCGCAACGCGGCGCGCGGTGTGCACGCGGTGTGCTTCAGCGAGATCCCGCCCAAGCTCGGACTCCCCTCGATCCACTCCGGCGAGTGGGACCCGTTCTTCATCGCGTGCCAGGAGACGAACACCGTCGTGTGCATGCACATCGGTTCGTCGTCGCAGATGCCCGCGACCTCGGGTGACGCGCCGGTGGCGGTCGCGGCGACGCTGAGCTTCAACAACGCGATGGCGTCGCTCTCCGACTTCTTGTTCTCCGGCGTGCTCGTGCGCTTCCCCACCCTGAAGCTCGCGTACTCGGAGGGCCAGATCGGCTGGCTGCCCTACGTGCTGGAACGCGCCGACGACGTGTGGCGCGAGCACCGCGCCTGGGGCGGGGTGAAGGATCTCGTGCCCGAGCCGCCGTCGACGTACTACTACCGCCAGATCTACGGCTGCTTCTTCCGCGACCGCCACGGGCTCGAGTCGCTCGACCGCGTCGGCGTCGACAACATCACGTTCGAGACCGACTACCCGCACACCGACTCCACCTGGCCCGACACCAAGAAGATCGCGGAGGCGATGGTGGAGGGGCTCTCGGACGAGGCGATCTACAAGATCATGCGCGGCAACGCGATCAGGATGCTGTCGCTCGACCCCGACTGAGGCGCGCGGCCCGTCAGCTGCAGTGCGGATCGGACGCGGGGACCTGGAGCTGCAGGAGATACGCGTCGACGGTCCGGTCGATGCACGGACTGTCACGGCGGTACGACGTGTGGCTCGCGCCGCCCGACGTCACGAGGTGTGCACTGTCGAGCTCCGAGGCCAACCCCTGCGCCCAGTTGTACGGGGTCGCAGGGTCGTACAACGCGCCGACGACGATGATGGGCGGCGCGCCGGCCGCGTGGATCGGCGCGATCTTGCCCACCGCCGGCACCGGCCACAGCGTGCACGGCAACCCGAGCCACACCGTCGTCGCGCCGAAGTGGGGTGCGGCAACCGCGGCCGCGTCCGCGAGGCGCTGCACCGCGGCGACGGTGGGCGGTGCGGGCGCGTCGATGCAGCCGGTTGCGTACAGGACTGCGGTTTCGTTCGAGTACTTCCCGCCCGTCTCGCGGCCGGTGTAGGCGTCCGCCAAAGCCAGCATGCGGGCGCCGTCGCCGCCGGCCGCTTTCGCCAGCGCGGCCGCCAGCGTGCGGTACCCGTCGGCGCCGCTGTACAAGGCGCTCGCGACGCCGATGTCCAGCTCGCCGGGCCCGAGCGTGCGGTGCTCGCCGTCGACCGTGCCCGGGATCGGCTCCTGCGTGATGGTGGCCGCGAGGTCGTCGTACGCAGCCGCGGGATCGCCCCCGTGCGCGAACGCGCACGCCGAGTTGGACCGGCAGTACGCGAAGAACGCGTCGAGATCGTGGTCGAAGCTCTTGGCCTGGTCGACGGTGCTGTCGGCGTACGAACGGGCGGGATCGACCGGGCCGTCGAGCACCATCGCGCGGACACGCGTCGGGAAGCGATCCGCGTACAACGCGCCGAGCAGCGTGCCGTAGGAGTAACCGACGTAGGAGATCTTCGCCTCGCCGATCGCCGCGCGGATCGCGTCCATGTCGCGCGCGCTGTTCTCGGTCGAGAGGTACGGAAGGATCGCGCGGCTGTGTTCCTGACATGCCGCGATCAACGCGCGCGACGCATCGACGTTCCGCGCGACCGCCGCGGCCGTGTGCGGATCGCGGTCGACCGCGTAGAACGCGTCGAGGTTGTCGCCGCACTCGACCGGCGCGCTCGAACCGACGCCGCGCGGGTCCCACGAAACGATGTCGAACGACCTGAGCACCTCGTCGGGAAACACATTCGGCGCGGTACGCAGGAACTCGACTCCGGACGCGCCCGGGCCGCCCGGGTTCACGAACAGCACGCCGATCTTCTTCCCGGTGGCGGGCAACCGGGCCAGCGTGAGCGTGATGTGCGGGCCGTTCGGCCGCCGGTAGTCGAGCGGCACCGAGAGCGTTCCGCATTCCACCTGCGAGCAGGGCGACCAGTCGATCGTCCCGGCGCGTTCGTGGCGCAGCGTCGCCGACCCACCACTCGTGGAGCAGGCAGCCGTCGCCAGAACGAGCGCGACGAACACCGCAGTGAATGGTCGCGCCATCCGCTCACCCTAGGCTGGCCCGGTGTTCCGTCTCAGCGCGCACGCCGACCCCGCGTTCCTTGCCGAGATGCTGTACGAAGCGGTGAATTGGCGCGACGAGGACGGCGACGAGCGTCCCGCGCTCGAGGCCGTCCTCGCCGTCCCGGAGAACGCGCGCTACGTCGCCGACTGGGGCCGAACCGGCGACGTCGCGCTCTGCGCGCTCGATCGCCGCGACGAACCCGTGGGCGCGGCCTGGCTGCGCTTGTTCGACGCCGCGGCACCCGGCTACGGCTACGTCGCGGACGACATCCCGGAGCTGTCGATCGCCGTGTACCCGGAGTTCCGGGGCAACAAGGTCGGCACCCTGTTGCTGGGTTCGATCATCGCCCGGGCCGAGCGCGACCTGCAGCGGGCGATCAGCCTGAGCGTGAGTCCCGACAATCCGGCCAAACGCCTCTACGCGCGCCACGGCTTCGAGGTCGTCGACGATTCCGGCGACTCCCTCACCATGCTCCTCGAACTCCCCGCCTGACTCCCGGCAACCCTCGCAACAGTTGGGCAGCGAATATCCGCGCAGAGGGCGGTTTTCCCTCGCAACAGTTGTGCGCGATATCCGCGCAGAGGGCGGTTTTCCCTCGCAACTGTTGCGAGGGTTCTCGGGTCCGGTTCGCCGCGACGGAGGGCGGGCGAGAAGGATGGAGCGGTGCACGACGAACCCCCGGTACCGCCGGCCCTCGAGCCGCCGCACTCGAACGGCGCGCTCCACCCGCCCGGGCCGCCGTCGGGGCGCAAGCATCCGCCGTGGGAGTTCCTCATCCTCACGCTGTTCGTCCTGCTCCTGTGCATCGGCATCATCCTCGGGTGGACGCTGGTCGGCTCCAAGTCGCCGGAGAAGCTCGACGCCACCACGGCCGCCGCGGTCGCGGGCGCGTGCGATCGCGCCCAGGCCGCGTTGAAGGCGCTCCCCGACCGGGACCCGACCCGCGAGAACGGCACCCGGCGGGCGGCGCGGGTGCGCGCCGAGAACGTCCCGCTGCGGACCATGGTCGGCGAGATCACCGCGGTGCACCCGAAGTCGTCGACCCAGGCCGCCGGGCTGCTCGGCTGGACGAAAGACTGGAGCCGCATGATCGACGCCCGCGACGTGTACGCGAGCTCGCTGGAGCAGTTGGCGCAGTCGTCGAACCCCGACGCCAAGGTGCGCTTCATCTATCCCGCGACCAACGCGATCAGACCGATCACCCAGAACATGGACGACTACGTGCGGGAGAGCACACCGCGTCTCGACGCGTGCTTCACCGAGGCGCTGCAACTCGAGGTCGTCGAAGGCCCACGGGAGTACAAGAAGGTGACGAAGTGACGGGAAGACTCGAGGGAAAGGTCGCGCTGATCACCGGCGCGGGGAGCGGGATGGGCCGGGCCGCGGCCGAGCTGTTCGCGAGCGAGGGTGCGCGCGTCGTCGTCACCGATGTGGTCGACGACGCGGGGAACGCCACCGTCGCCGCGGTGCGCGCCGCGGGTGGCGACGCCACGTACGTGCGCGCCGACGTGTCGACGTGGGCCGACTGTCAGGCGATGGTCGCGTGCGCGACCGACACCTACGGCGGCCTGCACGTGCTCTACAACAACGCCGGCATCTTCCCGGCCGACGACGGCGGTGTGCTCGACACGCCCGAGTCGACGTGGGAGAAGGTCATGGAGATCAATCTCAAGGGCGTGTGGCTGGGATGCCGGGCCGGGATTCCCGCGATGATCGCGTCGGGAGGCGGCAGCATCGTCAACGTCGCGTCGTTCGTCGCGCTGATGGGCGCCGCCACCGCGCAGATCGCGTACACCGCGAGCAAGGGCGGCGTGCTGTCGATGACGCGCGAGATCGCGGTCGAGTACGCGCGCCGGGGCATCCGGGCGAACTCGTTGTGCCCGGGACCGATCCAAACCCCCCTGCTCGAGGAGCTCCTCTCCGATCCCGAGCGCCGCGCCCGCCGCATGGTGCACATCCCGATGGGCCGGCTCGGGCTCGCGGAGGAGTTGGCGAAGGCCGCGCTCTTCCTCGCCTCCGACGACGCCTCGTACATGACCGGATCCCAACTCGTCGTCGACGGCGGCATCACCGCCGCGTACGTCACGCCCGAGTAAATAGGCTGTGCGTCCATGACGGTGCGCGGGATGCTCGACGCGGCGATGCTCGACGAGGCGATCGCCGAGAACCGGATCGACACGGTCCTGGTGGCGTTTCCCGACCTGCAGGGCCGGCTCGTCGGCAAGCGCGTCACCGGAACGTATTGGCGAGAGCACATGGACGCGGGCGCGCAGCCGCTGCACATGTGCAACTACCTCCTCGCGGTCGACAGCGAGATGAACGTGTTGCCCGGCTACGCGTTCGCGAGCTGGGACCAGGGCTACGGCGACATGGCCGCGCAGCCCGACCTCTCCACCATCCGCACCATCCCGTGGCTCGAGAAGACCGCGCTGGTGCTCTGCGACCTGCTGGACGAGGAGACGGGCGCGCCGGTCGAGGTCTCGCCCCGTCGCATTCTCCAGCGTCAGGTGGAACGGGCGGCCGCCGCGGGCTTCACGCTCAACTTCGCGAGCGAACTCGAGTTCTTCTTGTTCAAGGACTCGCTCGAGGAGGCGGCCGCGAAGGACTTCACGAACCTCACGCCGCACTCACTCGTGATCGAGGACTACCACATCCTCCAGACGACACGCGACGAGTACCTGATCCGCGACATCCGCAACGGCATCGACGGCGCGGGCGTACCCGTCGAGTTCTCCAAGGGCGAGGCGGGCAAGGGCCAGCACGAGATCAACCTCGTGTACGCGAACGCGGTCGAGATGGCCGATCGCCACGTCATCTACAAGAACGGCGTGAAGGAGATCGCGGCGCAGCACAACCGTGCGGTCACCTTCATGGCGAAGTACTCGTCGGACGACGTCGGCTCCTCGTGCCACGTGCACTCGAGCCTGTGGTCACCGGACGGACGCGACGCGCTCGATGTGGGACGCGCACGCACCCGATCACCTCTCGGCCCCGATGCGCGGCTGGCTCGGCGGGCAGATCGCCTGCGGACGCGAGTTCGCGTGGCTGTACGCCCCTACCGTCAACTCGTACAAGCGCTACCAACCCGAGTCGTGGGCGCCGACCGCGCTGGCCTGGAGCGTCGACAACCGCACGTGCGGCTACCGCATCGTCGGTCACGGCGCGTCGTTCCGATTGGAGTCGCGCATCCCCGGCGCCGACGCGAATCCCTACCTCGCGTTCGCGGCCACCATCGCGGCCGGTCTGCACGGCATCGAACACGGCCTCGACCCCGGTCCGCGCTTCGAGGGCAACGCGTACGCAGCGACGGATGTGGCCCGCGTCCCCGACAGCATCGTCGACGCGATCGAGGCGCTCGCGGGTTCCAAGGTCGCGGCCGACGCGTTCGGCGTCGACGTGCACGACCATCTGCTCAACACCGCCCGCCAGGAGTGGGCGCACTTCAACCGCGCGGTCACCGACTGGGAGCGCCGCCGCAACTTCGACCAGTGGTGATCCCGAAATGGTGATTGTCGCGCTCACCGGGCGTCGCCTCGGCCGCACCGACAAGTGGCCGTACTCGGGCGCGGCCGCGCTCCCCTACCGCTACGTCGAGGCCGTGCTCCGCGCGGGCGGCACGCCCGTCATCGTGAACGACGCCCGCGACCCGAAGGAGCTGTTGGGGCGGGTCGACGCGCTGGTGCTCACCGGTGGTCCCGACGTCGACCCCGCGCGCTACGGCGAGGCGCCGAACCCGAACACGTACGGCGTCGACGCCGCCGACGACGACTTCGAGTGCGCCCTGGCCGAGGCCGCACTCGTGCGTTCGGTCCCGACGCTCGCGATCTGTCGCGGCATCCAGATCCTGAACGTCGCCCGGGGCGGCACCCTGTACCAGCACATCGCCGACGATCCGGGCGTGCCACCCCACGGCCAACCGGGAGTGGCCGGCGGCGCCCGCCAACACGACGTCACCCTCGACTCCGACTCACTGCTCGCCGAGGTGATGGACGCGACCACGGTCACCGCGTCGTGCCACCACCATCAGGCGATCGCGCAGCTCGGCGACGGCCTTCGGGTCGTGGGGCGTGCGCACGACGGCATCGTCGAGGCGCTCGAGCTCGACGGCGCGTTCCTCCTCGCCGTGCAGTGGCACCCCGAGGACACGGCCGACGAGGACCGGCCGCAGCAACGCCTCTTCGACGGTCTGGTCAGGCGGGCGGGGGGCTGATCCGCGCCCGCAGCTCGTGCTTCGGCACCTTGCCGCTCGGGTTGCGCGGCATGACGTCGATGATCTCGATCCGCTCCGGGATCTTCTGCATCATCAAGCCGACGTTCGTGCAGTGCTCGCGCACGTCGGGGATCGTCGGCGGGTCGGCGAGGTCCTTGGGGACGATGAAGGCGACGACCATCTCGCCGCGATCGACGTCGGGGATACCGAGCACCGCCACGTCCGCGACCTTGGGGTGCACGTACAGGACGTCCTCGACCTCCTTGGCCGACACGTTCTCGCCCTTGCGGATGATGATGTCCTTGACCCGGCCGGTGATCAGGATGGCGCCGTGCTCGTCGAAGCGGCCCATGTCGCCGGTGCGGAGGAAGCCGTCCTCGGTGAACGCGTCGGCGTCGAGCGAACTGTCGACGTAACCGCGCATCACCTGCGGCCCCTTCACCACGATCTCGCCGCTCTCGAGGATCTTCATCGTCACGCCGCGCGTCGGTGTGCCTTCGGCGGTCGCCTTCGAGCTGTCGGGCGCATCGATGTCGGTCTGCGCGACGATCGGCGCCTCGGTCATGCCGTAGCCCGACGTCGTGCCGATCGAGCTCGGGATCACCTTCTTCAACTCGTCGTGCAGGTGCGGCGGCTTCGTCGAACCGCCTCCGGGAAAGTCGCGCACCGTCGCGTACGCGGCGGGGTTCACGCGGGCCTCTTCGATGAGCGCGGTGTGGATCGCGGCCGCGCCGTTCGCGAGCGTCACGTTGTGGCGACCGATGAGCTCGGTCGATGCCGCCGCGGTCCAGGCCTCCATCAACACGGCCGCCGAGCCGGTGAGCAGCGGCGTGTACACGCCGATGATGATGCCGCCGATGTGCGTGAACGGGAATGCGACGAGCGCGATGTCGTCCGCGACCACGTGGGTCTTCTCCGCGTACCCGATCGCCCCGGCCAGCACGGTGCGGTCGGTGTGCTGCGCACCCTTGGGGTCGGCGGTGGTCCCCGAGGTGTAGAAGATCCAGCGCACCGGATCCTGCGCGGGATCGGCGTAGACCGTGGGCGCGGGCGGGAGGGTGGCCGGGTCGCCTTCGGGGTTGAAATGGTCGGCGACGAGCGTGTGCATGTCGTCGTTCTCGCCCGCGACCTGCTCGGCCAGCGCCTGGTAGTCGAACTTGTTCCACGTCGACGGCGTGATGAGCAGCTTGCACTTGGTCTGCTTCGCGATGAACGAGACCTCGCGGTACCGGTAGATCGGGAGCATCGGGTTCTGCACCGCGCCGAGCCGGCACAACGCACCGACCAACACGGCCGACTCCGTCCACGTCGGCAGCTGCCACGAGACGTTCGTCCCCTCGGTGACACCGAGCGCGTACAGACCCGCGGCCGCGCGTTCGCACAACTCGCGGTACTGCCGCGAACGTCGTCGTGCGATCGCCGTCGAAGAGCATGACGCGATCGGGAGTGGCCGCGGTCCGGCGCTCGACGAGCTCCCAGACGCTGCCCGCGTCGTCGATCATCTCGGCTGCGCCCGCCGGCATCTCGCTCATACCGTGATGCCACCGTCGATCGACACGACCGAACCCGTCATGTAGCGGCACTCGTCCGACGCGACGAACGCAACCACGTTGGCGACCTCTTCCGGCTGGGAGTTGCCGAGCGGCGACATCGCCTTGCGCATGACCTTCCAGTCGACGCCTTCGGGGAACTCGAAGAACGCCTCCTGCAGCGGCGTCTCCATACCGCCGGGGGCGACGACGTTCGCCCGCACGCCCCGCTTGAGGTACTCGTCCGCGATGACCTTGGTCAGATGGATGACGCCCGCCTTCGACGAGCAGTACGCGGCCGAGTAGGGCTGCGAACGGATGCCCGCGTTCGACGCGATGTTGACGATCGAACCGCCGCCGTCGAGCAGGTGCGGCAGCGCGGCCTGGCACACGAGGAACGTCCCGGTGAGGTTGACACCGATGATGCGCTGCCAGTCGGCGAAGGGCATCTCGTGCGTGTGGGCGAAGCGACCGATGCCGGCGCTGTTGACGACGACCTGCGGCCGGCCGAGGTCGGTCGCCGTGCTGTTCATCGCGCTCAGGACGGAATCGGGATCGGAGACGTCGACGCGGTACGCACGCGCCGCGCCCCCGCCTTCGCCGATCTCGGCCGCGGCCTTCTCCGCGGCGTCGACCGCGATGTCGAAGCACGCGACCGCGGCGCCCTCGTTCGCAAGTTGGCGCGCGGTGGCGAGTCCGAGACCCGATCCCGCACCCGTGATGACTGCTACTCGTCCGTCGAAGCGTCCCATAGGGAGCGAACGCTAACGCGGGCCACAAGCGCGCTTCCAAAGAGGAATGAACAAATTCAACGGCCCGCCGGTCTGGATCCCGGCGGGCCGTCGCGCGCTTGCTGCCCCGGGGGGAGGGGGCAGGGAAGCGGTTCCCGCTGGCATCATCGGCGGTACGCGGTCGCGGATGAGCAATCGCGGGTGGCCGCGCAATTCCCTGCCGTTGCATTCGGGGCAAATGGCCCGCTACGCCTCCATGACGGTGCCCGCTACGCGTCCATGACGGTGAAGGAGACCTGGCCGACGGCGAGCTGGTCGATCTCGACCTGCCATTCGTAGCGGCCGGGAGCGAGGGGCAGGCCGGCGATGTTGACCGCGAAGGGCGCGTCGAGCTCGCTGCCGGGGGCCAGCCCCGCCGGGCGGCCCGCCTCGAACCGACCCTGGAACTCGACGCGGGTCGCGGCGGCGCCGCCCTCGACGTTCGGGAGCACCGGGTCCTGTCCGTCCTCGGTGACGAGGCGCGCGGTGAAGTCGTGCGGGATGTTCGCGGCGTCCCACGGGATCGAGATCTTCACCGCGAGGCCCATCGTCACCGGCGAACCGCGATAGATGCTCCACCCACCACCGAGGATGTAGAGCTTGCCCGCAACTTCCTGGGCGTGGTCACAGAGGAGCAGCGTTGTCTTCACGGCGGCGACGTTAGGTCAGAGCTCGTCGGTGTACCGATCGGTGCCGGGGACCGTGGCGAGGAACGGGCTCGCGAAGCCGCACCCGTCGAGGTCGGGGCGCAGCGCGGCGAACTCGGTGAGCGGATCGCCCGCGCAGAACCCGATGACGAGCTCGTGGGGCGGGGGTTCGGCCTGCGAGATGACCGTACGGGAGAGCCGCAGGCCCACCGACACCGCGAGATCGAGCCGGGGAGCCCCGGATTCCCCGCCGGCGACGACAGCCCCGCGGTATCCACGATCGAGGGCCGAAATCGCGTCGACCGTTCCCGAATCCCACATCCATTCGTAGATGCCGGTGTGTACGTGGTCGCGGCCCGGGAAGAGGCGACCCTGCGCCGCGAGCGTTTCCATCTCGCGCGCGACCCACTCCTCCCACTCGGCCTGCTTGCCCGGCAGCACCCACGCGACGGCGAGATACGAACCCCGCGCCGGGTCTCCGAACAGCTGCCCCGGCGGGCGCAGCTCCTTGCACGCGCGGGTCGCGACGAACCGCGCGCCCGCGAACACTCCCGGGCCGCCGGTGACGGTCGCGGGGAAATGGTCACGCTCGTACCAGTGGTTGAACGCAACCGCCTGGCCCGGGTGCGGCTCGATGTACGAGACGATCGCCGTGCCGATCGTGACCGTGCTCACCGCGACACCCGTTCCAGCGCGCCCCAGAGCGCGCGTTTCGTGTGCGCGAGCGCGGCGGGCGAGTTGCGCGCGATCAGCTCACCGAGCGCCTGGGCCACGTCGGGCAGCCGCTCGGGCGGATCGACGACCTCCGAGCAGATGCCGAGCTCGTACGCGCGGCGCGCCGACATGCGCTCGTACCGTCCGACGAACGCCATGCGCAGCACCGCTTCCATCGGCGATTTCTTGGCCAGCGCGATCGTCTCGTACACGGTGGCCTGGCCGACCGAGACGTGCGGATCGACGAACGTGGCGTTCGACGACGCGATCACGATGTCGGCGTCGGCCACGAAGTGCAGGCCGCCGCCCGCGCACACCCCGTTCACCGCCGCGATCACCGGCTTCCACACGTCGTTGTGCCACGCGGTGAAGCGGAGCTCGAACCGTTTGGTCCGGCGCGACTGCTCGCGCAGTGCGCCGGGGTCGCGGGCGAGTTGCGCCATGTCGAGGCCGGTCTGAAACGCCTTTCCGGCGCCGGTGTTGACGATCACGTGGACGTCGGGATCGTCGTCGAGCGCACGCCAGGCCTGCTCCAACTCCTCCATCATCCGGGCGTCCATCGCGTTCGCGGCCTCGGGCCGGTCGAAGGTGAGCCAGCCGACCGGACCCCGGCGTTCGACGCGCACCGTTTGGAAGTGTCCGGATTCGGGCTCGGGCATGCGCAGAAGGCCTTGGTCGTGGCAAGTTGTCGGTATGACCGACGAGCAGCTTCCTGCGACGATACCGGGACTCGTGGCCCGGGCGGCCGCTTCGTTTGCGACCCGCGAGGCGCTCGTCGACGAACGGGCGCGGATCACGTTCGCGCAGCTCGCCGACCAGGTCGCGCGGGCCGGGCGCGCGCTCGTGGCGAGCGGGATCGAACCCGGCGACCGGGTCGGCATCTGGGCTCCGAACTGCACGGAGTGGGTGATCGCCGCGCTCGGCATCTCGGCCGCGGGCGGGGCGATCGTTCCCTTGAACACCCGCTTCAAGGGCGCGGAGGCTCGCTACGTGCTCGAGCGCGCCGACGTGAAGCTCCTCTTCACGGTCACCGACTTCCTCGACACCAACTACGAGAAGCTGCTGCGCGCGGAGCCGGAGCTCCCGCAGCTGCGCGAGATCATCGACATTCGCAGTGCCGCGTGGGACGAGTTCCTCGGCCGCGCGACCGACGGCGTGACCCTCCCGAACGTCGCCGGCGACGATCTGTTCGGCGTGCTCTTCACGTCGGGCACGACCGGCAATCCCAAGGGTGCGATGCTGACCCACAGCGCGACGGTCCGGGCGTACGACGCGTGGTCCACGGTGGTCGGCCTCCGGGCCGGCGACCGTTACCTCGTCGTCAATCCGTTCTTCCACTCCTTCGGATTGAACGCGGGCATCGTCGCCGCGCTCGTGAAGGGCGCCACGATCATTCCGCACGCGGTCTTCGACGTCGACGCGGTGATGAAGCGCGCCGCGGAGGAACAGGTGTCGATGCTGCCGGGGCCGCCGACGATCTACCAGTCGATGCTCGACCATCCGCGCATCGGCGAATACGACATGACCTCGCTGCGGCTCGCGGTGACGGGCGCGGCGCCGGTGCCGGTGGAGCTGATCCGCCGCATGCGCGCCGAGCTCGGGTTCGAGACCATCGTCACGGGCTACGGGCTCACCGAGGCGACGGGCATCGCGACGATGTGCCGTCACGACGACGACCCCGAAACCATCTCGACCACTTCGGGCCGGGCGATCCCCGACGTCGAGGTGCGCATCGTCAACGACGAGGGCGCGGAGGTGCCGCGCGGCGAACCCGGCGAGGTCGTCATCCGCGGCTACAACATCATGCGCGGCTTCATCCACGACCCCGAGGCCACGGCCGAGGCCGTCGACCCGGAGGGGTGGTTGCACACCGGCGACGTCGCGGTCATGAACGACCGCGGCTACATCACCATCACCGACCGCACCAAGGACATGTTCATCGTCGGCGGGTTCAACGCGTATCCGGCCGAGATCGAGAACATGATCAACGAGCACCCGGCGGTCGCGCAGGTGGCGATCATCGGCGTCCCCGACGATCGCATGGGCGAAGTCGGCTACGCGTACGTCATCCCACGGTTGAACGCGACCATCACGCCCGACGAGTTGCGCACGTGGTGCCGGGACAAGATGGCGAACTACAAGGTCCCGCGCTACTTCGAGATCGTCGACGAGGTCCCGCACAACGCCGGCGGCAAGGTGTTGAAGTACGAGCTGCGCGAACGCGCGTTGAGTAAGTTGCAGTAACGCGTGGCCGCCCGGCAACGTTGCGCGTGGGCGGAGAGCTCCGACCTCATGCGCGCCTATCACGACGACGAATGGGGTGTGCCGGCGCACGACGACACCCATCTCTTCGAGATGCTGATCCTCGAAGGCGCGCAAGCAGGCCTCTCGTGGTCGACGATTCTCGACAAGCGCGAGAACTACCGGCGCGCGTTCGACAACTTCGACGTCGCGCGCGTGGCGCGTTACACCGACAAGTTGCTCGAGAAGCTCCTCGGTGATCCGGGCATCGTCCGCAACCGGCTCAAGGTCGCGTCGTCGGTCCGCAACGCGAAGGCGTTCGTCGCCGTGCAGGCCGAGTACGGGTCGTTCGCCACGTATCTGTGGCGCTGGGTCGACGACACGCCCATCGTGAACCGGCCCCGAACGATGGCCGACGTCCCGACCCACACCGACCTGTCCGACCGCGTCGCCAAGGACCTCAAGCAGCGCGGCTTCAACTTCGTCGGCACCACGATCGTCTACAGCTATCTGCAGGCTGTGGGCGTCGTGAACGACCACCTCGCGACCTGCCCGCAGGCGCCGCGCTAGATCTCGTCGAGCGGGAGGCGGTCCTCGACCCGGGGTTGGCGGCCGATGCGCATGGGGCTGAGCGGTGCGTCGACCATGAGCGTGCGCTGCACGTCGGCGTTCAGGGTTGTGAGGCGGGCGCGCCACGCCGCGAGCTGCGGGCCGTCCCACGCCTGCTCGTAACGACCCCACGCCTCCCACGACGGCAGCGCCCAGAGCACGATCGCCTCGGTGTCGCTGATCATCGCGACGCGATACGCGCCGACACACTCGCAGGCCGAGCGGTTCGAGCGCGGGAACGCCGACATCGGCGAGGGTGTCGAGGAACTCGCGCACCGTCCCGATGGGAACCCGCACGACCTCGTGCGCGTAGACGGCGCCCCGCACCCCGGCTGCGGTGAGCTCCTCGATCGTGGGGCTCCACGGTTCGGGGACGACGATGCGGTCGAAGCCGCCGCGCCGCAGATCCGCGGCCGCGGCCCACCACTTCTCCAGCGCGGGATCCTGCAACGACGGCGCCCCGAGCTCGTGCGCGAAGTTCGCGACGAGACCGTCCCAGCCTTCGAGCTCCCACATGTTGACGACCTCGGGCCACCGACCGGTGGAGCCCACCGTCCCCCAGACCCCGAAGCACAGCATGTTGCGCTCCTCCCGGGCGGTCGGACACCAGTTCGCGGTCATGTGATGCATGTAACGCGCGCGGTTCTGCCCGATGATGTCGATCAGCTCGTGGATGTAGACCTTGGTGTTCGTCACCGCTCCTTCACCTCGGCCACGGCCTCACCGAACGCGGCGACCGTCTCGCAGAACTCGGTGACGCTCGGCGCGGGAAGATGGAACGCGAGCCACGTCACGCCGATGCGGGCCAGGCCGTGCGCTTCGTCGACGAACGCCGCGGGGTCGACGATGTCCTTGTGGCCGGGGTGCGAGAACGGCGTGAAGCACACGTCGAGCGGATCGGTACGACCGGCTTCCGTTGCCAGGTCGCGGAACCGCGCGATCGCGTTCGCCAGCGTCGGCACGTCGGAGATCGACGCGGTGTCGACCGCAGCCGCGGTGCGGGGACTCGCCGGGAACGGACTCCAGCCGTTGCCGTGCGTGATCGCGCGGCGGATCGCGGCCGCGGAGTTGCCTCCCGCCCAGATCGGGGGATGCGGTTGTTGCACACAGCGGGGGCGCACGATGTGCTCCGGCAACTCGTCGGCCCACGCCGCCTTCATCGCCCAGAGCGTCTCGTCGAGCCGCCGCGCCCGCTCGGCGAACGGCACGCCCAGACCCTCGAACTCGGCTTCGAGATAGCCGACCGCCACCCCGAGGATCACCCGGCCGCGCGAACACGCGTCCAGGGTCGCGATCGACTTCGCGGTCAGGAACGGGTTCCGGTACGCGGGGATCAGGCAGTTCGTGTGCAATCGAAGGCGGCGCGTAGCCGCCGCCGCGAACGAGAGGGCAACGAACGGGTCGAGGGTCTCGTGCCCGCCGGACTCGAGCCACGAACGGGACGGGAACGGATGGTCGGTGACGAAGCAGGCGTCGAAACCCGCGTCCTCGATCGCGAACGCGCAGGTCATCGAGCGCGTCGGGCGACGCGACCGGGAGCTCGACCGAGAACTTCATGCGTCGGGTGACGAGCTCTCCGGCGGCACCCACCGCGGTTCGCGCTTCTCCGCGAACGCGAGCGGGCCCTCTTCCTGGTCGGGATGGCCCCACATCGAGACGAGCTCGGCCGCGCCGGCCTTGCAGGCGTCGGTGAGACCCAGCTCGAGCGCCCCCCAGAGCGCGCGCTTGGTCGCGGCCATCGCCGCGGGCGAGTTGTGGGCGATCTTCTCGGCCAGCTCCTGCGCGGCTTCGCGCAGGCGGTCGGGCGGATCGACGATTTCGCTGATCATGCCGAGCTCGTACGCGCGCTGCGCCGACATGCGCTCGTGCCGGCCGACGAACGCCATGCGCATCACCGCCTCCACCGGCATCTTCTTCATCAGTCCGATCGCCTCGATCGACACCACCTGGCCGATGGAGACGTGCGGATCGAAGAACTGCGCGTCGGACGCGGCGATCACGATGTCGGCGTCGGCGATCCAATGGAACCCGCCGCCGGCACAGATGCCGTTCACCGCGGTGATGACGGGCTTCCACACGTCGTTGTGCCACGACGTGAAGTGGAAGTCGAACTTCTCGACCGATTCGCGGTAGCGCTGCATGCCTTCGCCGTCGGTCGCGATCTCGGTCACGTCGACGCCGGTCTGGAACGCGCGGCCCGCGCCGGTGTGCACGATCACGCGCACCTCGGGATCGGCGTCGAGCGCGCGCCACGCCAGCTCGAACTCGTCGCGCATCTGCGCGCTCATCGCATTCAGCTGGTCGGGGCGGTTGTTGATCAACCAGCCGACCGGACCCTTGCGCTCGAGCACCAGCGTCTCGAGTTTCGGATATTCCACTGCGCCTTCAGCTCCTCGGGACGTCGCGCCAGGGTGCACCCTGCCACGGATCGGGCTCACGCGGCAGACCGAGCACG
Organism: uncultured Actinomycetes bacterium; assembly: GCA_963835455.1. GTDB lineage: Bacteria > Actinomycetota > Acidimicrobiia > IMCC26256 > PALSA-610 > PALSA-610. The sequence goes on along the minus strand of CAWIFT010000008.1, from coordinate 360,344 downwards.
CGCTCGCCCACGATGTTCTTGTTGACCTCGGTGGTGCCGCCTTCGATGGTGTTCGCGCGGCTCCGCAACATCCCCCGGACCTCGAGCGGCAGCTCGCCCGCGATCTCGTCGGGCGACCACGCCATCGCACCCGCGCCCAGCAGATCGGTCGCGAGCAGCTGGATGCGCTGATTCAGCGCCCCCTGATGCACTTTGCCCACCGAGCTCTCCGGCCCGGGCGCGCGCCCGGCTTTCACCTGCGCGCGCGTGCGCTGGTTCGTCCAGTCGCGGATGCGCTCCTCACTCAGCACGCGCATGAGGTCCTGGCGCACGACCGCGTCGCGATCGCGTCCCGACGCACGCGCGAGCTCGAGCAGGTGTTCGACGCCCCGGCCGCCGATGCGATCCACGCCGCCCGAGCTCCCGCCCGACACCATCTGGCGCTCACCCGACAGCGTCGCGTTCGCCACCTTCCAACCCTGGCCCACCTCACCGACGCGATACGCGTCGGGCACGAGCGCGCGGTCGAGGAACACCTCGTTGAACTCGACCTCGCCGCCGATGTGCCGCAGCGGTCGCACCTCCACGCCGGGTTGGTGCAGGTCGAGCAGGAAGTACGTGACGCCCTGCCGCTTCGGGGCGTCGGGATCGGTGCGCGCGAGCAGGATCGCGAAGTCGGAGAAGTGTGCCCACGTGCTCCAGACCTTCTGGCCGGTGATGCACCACGACTCACCGTCGCGTTCGGCCCGTGTGGCGAGCGACGCGAGGTCGGAGCCCGCACCCGGCTCGCTGAAGAGCTGGCACCATTTCTCCTCGTTGCGCACCATCGGCGGCAGGAAGCGCAGCCGCTGCTCCTCGGTGCCGTACGCATAGAGCGCGGGTGCGGTGTTGTTCAGGCCCAACGGATTGAGTCGCCCGAGGTTGAACGGACGGAGCTCACCGTCGATCGCCCGCGCGATCGCCGGGGACACGTCGAGGCCGCCGTACTCCACCGGCCACGTGGGAACGACGAGACCGGACGCCGCGAACACGGGGTACCACGCCTCGTAATCGGCCCGGGGCCGGACCGCGCGCACCGCCGCCGCGCCCCCGCGCCGGCCCGCCTCGACCCACGCACGCGGAACGTTCGCTTCCACCCAGGCGCGCACCTCGCCGACGGCAACGTCCACCGGCGTGTCGCGTCCGACGTTCATCTCCCCTCGAAGCGCGGCGCGCGCTTCTCGCGGAACGCGGACAGACCCTCGCGGAAGTCGTCGGTGCGCGACGAGAGCTCCAACGCGTACGCCTCGTTCGCCAGGTGCGCCTCGAGACCCGCGCTCGCACCCACGTTGAGCAGCCACTTGGTGAGGCCGAGGGCGGTGGTCGGACCGGCCGCGAGCTGGTCCACCACTTCGTCGACCGCCGCGTCCAGCACCGCGGCCGGAACCGCGCGGTGGATCGCGCCCCATTCGGCCGCCTCGACTCCGCTCAGCGCGCGTCCGAGGAGCAACAGCTCCCGCGCCCGTGCCTCGCCGACACGACGCGGCAGCATCCACGTGGCACCGCTGTCCGGCGTGAAGCCCCGTTCGATGAACGGCTCCCAGAACCGCGCGTCGTCGGCGGCCAGCGTGAAATCGGCGGCCAGCGCGATCTGGAATCCGATACCGGCCGCCCAACCGCGCACCTTGCACACCACGGGCACCTGGACGAGCCCGAGCATCGGGATCAGCCGGTGGGCCTGGGTGGGCAGGCGCCGCTGGATGCTCCCGGTGCGCGGTTTGCGATCGCCGGTTCCCGCGGCGTTGCGGGCGACGATGTCGGCGCCGCCGCAGAAGTTGTCGCCCGCGCCTTCGATCAGGATCACCCGCACCGAGTCGTCCGTGCTCGCGGTCTCGAGCGCCTCGACGAGCGCGAGCATCATCTCTTCGTCGATCGCGTTGCGCTTGTCGGGCCGATCGAGCCGCAACGTCAGGAGTCCGCGGTCGTCGTGCAACACGTGCAGTGTCATCGGCGCGTGAACTCCTCGGAGATGGCGGCGAGCGCTTCCTGCAGGTCGCGCGCCCCACCGGGCGGGTCGGGCAGGCGTACGGGTCCGTGCTCGCGGCTCGGCAGGAGGATCGACGCGTGACCCGGCGTGGTGACCTCGCCCCGCTGGTTGACCATCTCGAGATCGACGTCGACCGCGGGTCGATCACCGTCGGCCAGATAGGTGCGGGTGATCCGGCCTCGCAGCCACTGCGTGTCACCGACGTAGTTGAACCGCCGGAACTCGCAGTCGAGCTTCCACAACCACGCGTCGTCGCCCATCCAGTCGGTGCACAGGTGGATCAACCAGGTCTCGCGCATGCGGCCGTAGTCGAACGTGGTCGGGTTGCCCGAGCGCCGTGCGAACTCGGGATCCCAGTGCACGCGTTGCATCACGTCGGGGACGTTGAGATCGTCGCGATGGAAGAAACGCGGGATGCGGCGGCGGTTCTGCGCCCCGAGGCGCAACGGCTTCACGCCGTACAGGCCCATACCCATTCCCGCATGCCAGCAGACCATGTCGGTGACGGTGAGTGGACCCTTCACCATGGGCCCGACCTCGTCGTCCTCGTGCACGTCCTCGAACCAGCGGGGCTCGGCACCGCGTGCACCCTCGCGCGCGTACTGCGCGTCGATCTCGGCGATCTGCTCGTCGGTGTACGGATCGATCGTGATCGCGTCGTACTTCTTCTTGGCCCGCGCCTTCTCCCGCTCGGTGCGCACCATCAGCCGGTACTGACCCGACAGCAGACTGCCCGCGTCGTCGCGGAACACCTGCGCCGTCCACTCGTGGATCGCCCGGCCCGCGAACTCGCTCTCCTTGTCGAGCGCGGCGACGAGCGCGTTGCGGCGATAGGTGCGCCGCAACGGGAGCAGCGGCGCCCACCATTCGCGGGCGCTCGCGGCGTAGAACGCATGTACGCCGCGCAACGGATCGCCCTTCATCAGCTCCGCGAATTCGGGCGCGACCGCGGCAACCTCGTCCTCACCGATCAGTGTGTCGCCGCCGACGAGTACCGGCGGGGCGATGGACTGCGCCCACCGGGTCTTGGGCCCGTACCCGGGATCGCACCACAGCGGATTGTCGTCGCCGTACGCGGCCGCAACATTCCGGAACGTGTCGTGGGTCGGCATCGTGTAGTACGGCGGCATCGGATGCGGCTCCGGGATCCCGATGCGGGCGCGGAGTCGTGCGACGCCGTCGTCGGTGATGCTTCCGGTCGAACTCACGGCCGCCGACGTTACTCGGCTAGCCCCGCAACGGCTCGGTCTCGTGCCGACGGTCGGACAGCTCGCCGGGCAACGCATCGTCGAGCGAGAGCGGGACGTCGAGGTCGTCCGGTTCGATGGCGATCACCTCGGCGCCGCGCCGCGCCGCCCGGAGGCCGCGCCCGTACGTCCACGCCCGCGCCAACAGCGCGGCCATCGCGGCGAACACCAACGGATCGGTCTCCAACCGAAACCGCATGTTCTCGCCGAGCTCGAACATGTTCGACGCGAACATCGAGAACGTGACGATGAACGCGAGAAAGGCCAGCGTCGCGCCCGGGACCGACCAGCGCCGGCGTCGGATCGAGCGGACCGCGACGAACACCGCCGCGAGCAGCGTCGCGCTGTAGGCGAACACGATGAGCCACGCGATGTCACGCGCATCCGGCGCGGCGGTCGTCGCCAGCTGGCCCGACGCGGGCGGCTGGTACTCGTGGCGCTGCCCGAGGAGGTCGTTCTCGAAGTCGATCGCCCCGCGGAGGTGGACGAAGTTCGGCTTGTCGACCTGTACTCCGAAGAAGTCGGACGACGGCACGAACATCGTGCGGAAGGCGTCCGCAACCGTGCGCACGTACAGATCCGGGTGGAGCTTGATGAACTCCACCGCGTCCTTTTGGTACTGCCGCGAGACGTCGATATAGGCGAGGTTGTTGTAATTGTTGACCCCCGGTCCCTTCTCGGGCCGGTCGAGGGCGGGCACCCCCGTGGGTGCACGGTGGACCGGGTACGAGTCGAGGCCGATGAACGCGGGCGTCAACGCCTGGGGTGAGAGCTTCCCGCGGTCGACGTCGGCATGCACGGCGACGGGCTGGTTGCCGAGCAGCGAGTGCGCAAGGTTCATGCCGAGCCAACTACTCGCCGTCGGTTCTCCGAACACGACGTAGTTCTTGACGTACAGGCCGCCGACGACGATCACGGGGATGCCGACCGCAACCAGCACGCGCCGGCGGGTGAGTTTCGGTGCCACGACGACGACCGCCGCCGCACCCGCGACGACGAAGACCAGGTGGTACGAAGCCCGCGTCAACGCGAGCAGCGCGAGCAGCGATCCGACACCCGCCGCGTAGCCGACGCGCTTGGTACGCACGTATCGCGCGAAGCACCAGACTGCGCCGACACTCATGAGGGCGACGGGGTACGTGTAGTACATCCAGTTCTCGTACATCACCGTCGTCGGACTGATCGCGAAGATCGTCGCGGTGACAAACGCCAGCGGCATCGGAACCGCGAGCTCGAGCATCGTGAAGAACATCAGCACGGTCAGCGCGAGTGTGCACAGGACGAGCTCGATGTTGATGAGGCCGTGCGCGTGAGGCAAGTGCAGCGTGGCGCCGATGACGGCGTTCCACAACGGCGGTTGGGAGTGCAGGTACCAGAGGCTCCCCACGAGATCGTGGCGCAACAGATCCTCGGGCAACAGCTGCCAGCTGTTCGTGAGTGCCCACGCGTCGAAGCGCACCCCGGCGAGCCAATACAGGTACCGGCTCGCGATGAACACCATGACGATGGCGAGCACGTACCGTCGTCGGCGCGTGCGCAGGCGCGCGGTGCTCGCTTCCGAAACCGGCATCAACGAGGCAAGTTATCGCCTCGCCCCGACGGGGTCGGCGCGAACGCCCTACACGTGCGCAATGCGGTATGTGCAGCGCCGATCACCCGCGATGATGTGTTGGGTCCGCTCCACCGACACCTTCGGACCGAGAACCTCACGGAAGAGTGCGAGTTCGGAGCCACACAATCCGGGACACGCGGCGGCGGCTGTGCAGATGGGACAGTGGTGCTCGACGAGGAGCACACCGCGGCCCTCGGGATCGTCGACGACCTCCGCGACGTACCCCTCCTGGGCGCGGATCCGCGCGAGCGCCTCGACGCGCGCGCGCAACGGGCCCCGTTTCGGCACGGCGCGTTCGTACGCGGCGCGCTGCACCTCGGCGCGCGCGTCGATCACCCGCGCGAGTCCCGTGTCGCCGAGCGCGGTGCGGACGGCGGTGATCAGTTCGACCGTGAGATCGTCGTGGCGGTCCGGGAAGAGGTCCTGCGCGAGATCGGTGAGCGCCCAGACCGTGGGCGGTCGGCCGCGGCCGACCGCAGGCCCGGTGCGCGAGACGACGAGACCGTGATCGGCGAGCGCGTCGAGGTGCTGACGCACGCCCGCCTCGGTCATGTCGAGCGCGGCGGCGAGATCCGACACCTTGGCGTCGGCGCGCTTCAACCGTTCGACGATCTGGCGCTTGGTCGGGCCGAGGTTCGTCGTGCCGATGGTCGTCTGGTCGAGGGTCTTGACGGGATCCATCAGGAGTTAGATTATCGCAACAGAACACTTGCAGAAAGCAATCTGTCGCACGTTCGCCGTCGAAAGGACCCCGGGATGATCGACGAGGCGGTACGGGCCGGGACGCTCGCCGATCTCCGGAAGGCGGGCCAACTGCTGACCAAGGTCGGCTCGGTGCCGGTGGTCGTGTTCTGGCACGACGACGCGGCGTACGCGATCGAGGACCGCTGCCCGCACCTCGGCTTCCCGCTCCACCAGGGCACCGTGGAGGCCGGGCTCGTGACCTGCCACTGGCACCACGCGCGGTTCGATCTCGTGTCGGGATGCACGCTCGACATGTGGGCCGACGACGCGCGTGGGTTCACGGCAACGGTGCGCGACGACGAGGTGTTCGTCGCCGCCCGCGCCGACGACGATCCCGTCGGGCACCTGCAGAGCCGCCTGCGCAACGGGCTCGAGGAAGGCATCTCGCTCGTCGTCGCCAAGTCGGTGTTGGGTCTGCTCGACGCGGGAGTGCCGGCCGCCGACATCGTGCGTACCGGAGTCGACTTCGGCACGACCTACCGCGGCGCGGGTTGGGGAGCCGGACTCACCGTGCTCGTCGCGATGGCCAATCTCTTTCCGCATCTCGACGGCGACGACCGCGCGCTCGCGCTCGTGCACGGCTTGACGTTCGTCGCGAACGACACCGGCAATCAGGCGCCGCGGTTCCCGGTGGGTCCGCTGCCGACGCAGGGCGTGCCGTTGGATCGGCTCGCGGGTTGGTATCGCCGCTTCATCGAGACGCGATCGAGCGATTCCGCCGAGCGCACCCTCGAGACCGCGCTGACCGATCCGACGCACCTCGACGGCGTCGAGCAGATGATGTTCGCCGCGGTCAGCGATCACGTGTTCATCGACGGCGGCCACACGATCGACTTCACCAACAAGGCGTTCGAGGCGCTCGACCTGCTCGGGTCCGATGCCGCGGGACAGGTGCTCCCCACGCTCGTCCGCCAGACCGCGGGCGCCCAGCGCTCGGAGGAGTTCTCGGAGTGGCGCCACCCGCGCGACCTCGTGCTGCTCGCGGCGGACACGGCGGCGCGGTTGCAGCCTCCGGGGCCCCCGGAATCCTCGGGCGTGGATGTCGGGGCGGTCGCGTGGGAGGTGCTCGCCGACGAACCACTCGCGGTCGCCGACGCGCTGATCGACGCGCGCGCGGCCGGTGCGACGGACGAGGAGATCGGACGCGCGTTGGCCTACGCCGCGGCCCTCCGCATCGTCCGCTTCCACACGCGCAACGATCATGCCGACTGGGACACGGTGCACCACTCGTTCACCGCGGCCAACGCGCTGCACCAGGCGCTGCGGCGCAATCCCACGCCCGAATTGCGGCGCGCGGCCGTCCAGGCCGCGCTGCGCATCTACCTCGACCGCTTCCTGAACGTTCCCGCGGCGCGGTTGCCGCAGGCGACGGTCGGGTCGATCGCCGGGCTCAATCGTTGCTTCGACACGCAGGGAATGGTGGACGAAGCCGCGAACGAGGCGTGGGGTTTCCTGCAGGCGGGTGGGTCGCGTGCGGAGCTGATCGCGGCGCTGGGGCGCGCGTTGCTGGTGGAGGACGCCGGCTTCCACTGGTTCCAGACGGTCGAAGCCGGAGTGCGGCAGGCGACCGCGTGGCCCGAGGGCTCGGACGAATCGGCGTTGATCCTGGTGGCCGTCGCCCGCTTCCTCGCCGCGCACACCCCGACCCGGCGCGAGTTGCCGACGGTGGTACGCATCGCCTCACGTTTGCGCCGGGGCGAAGCCCTGTATGAAGAAGACGACGAAGTGGTCTGACCACTACGGAGCGAACGGCTCGTCCATCACAGCAACTTGTTGGTGCGCATGAAGTCGAGCAGCTGGTCGTACTCGCCGCTCGGGTTCGCGAACGTCACGAAGTTCCGGGCGACGTCGAACCACGGCAGGGTGCTCGGTGTCGTCCGCGCGATCGCACGCTCGAGATCGTTGTTCGTGATCGCCCGCGCCCGTCCCGACGACAACGAGTCCTCGATCGCGAACTCGGCGGCGGTTTCGCACACGAGGCGAATGTCGGCGCCCGAGAACCGATCCGTCTTGCGCGCCAGCGTCTTGTAGTCGATCTGCTCGATCGGCCGGTCTCGCAGGTGCAGCTCGAAGATCCGTGTCCGCGCGGTCTTGTCGGGCGGCACGACGAGCACGGTGCGATCGAACCGGCCCGGGCGGCGCATTGCCGGATCGATGTCCCACGGCTGGTTCGTGGCGCCCAACACGAAGAGGCCTTCGTTCTCGTCGTCGACGCCGTCGAGCTCCGCGAGCAACTGCACGACTGCATTACGCGCGGCGGAGCGGGCGAGGTTGGTGCGCTTCTGCCCGAGCGCGTCGACCTCGTCGAGGAACAGGACGCAGGGGGTGTTCCGGCGGGCGCGATCGAACAGGTCGTGGATGTTGCGTTCGCTCTGGCCGAGGTACATGTCCAGGACCTCGTGCAAGCCGACGCTGAGGAAGTTCGCGCCGAGCTCACCGGCGATGGCGCGCGCCAGAAAGGTCTTGCCGCAACCGGGAGGCCCGTAGAGCAGGAGACCGCCCCGGAGCGACTTTCGGTACATCTTGCGCAGTTCGGGATTGCGCATCGGCCCGAGGAACGTGCGCTCGACCTCGCGCTTGACGTCGTCCATCCCGCCGACGTCGGCGAGGGTGAGGGGCGGCGCCTCGACGTCGAGCATGTCCTCGTTGTGCAGCAACGCCTCGAGCTCGACATCGAGATCCGTCGAGGCGGCCCCGGGTGGATCGGGCGTCGGCGTGGCGGTCACGAGCGGCTGCGCACTCGGCGCACTGAGGGCGCGCACGAGCTGCGCGTAGCCGGCCGCGAGATCGGTCTGGCCGACCAACGTCGCCGCGCGCACCGCCAGCGTGAGGGCCGTGAGATCGCTCGGCTGCGCGGCCAGCACCGTTCGGAGGTGTTCGAGCGCGCGGGCGGGCTCGTCGGATTCGAGGAGGAGCTGGCTGAGGTGCGTCCTCACCGCGGTGTTGGTCGGGTCCGCCGCAACCGCCATCTCCAGCGCCGCGAGCACCGCCGGATCGACACCCATTCGGCCAAGTTTACGGCCGCACATTGCTGTCACACCCGTTCGTTACGCTACGAACATATGTTCGATGCGCTCGTTTCCGCCCGCAGATCGTTGGACGAGATCAGCTCCGCGTTCGACGCGTCCACCCTGTCGCCGCAAGCGGCCGAACGCGTCGTCGACGAACTCGCCTGGATCCGCAACGTCGTCGACACGATGGTCGCGAAGACGGCGAAACGCGTCGCGGAGACGAGCGAACGAGATGGCGCGGCGCGTGTGGCACGGTCGTTGGGCGTCAGGCGCGGTGAAGCACAGGCTGCGATCGAGACTGCGGAGAAGCTCGAGCAGCTGCCCGCGACCGATACCGCGGCGCGCGAGGGACGGCTCTCTGCAGGGCAAGCGCAGATGATCGCCGCGGCCGCAACCGCGAACCCGGCCGCCGAGAAAGAGCTCTTGGCAATCGCCGAACAGGGGCTGGTGCCACTGCGCGACGCGTGCGTCGCGGCGCGTGCTGCGGTCGAGGACCCGGGCACGCGGGCCGAGCGACACCACCGGCAGCGTCGGTTCGGGATCTGGACCGACGCCGACGGCATGATCGGCGGGCGGTTCCGGCTCGCACCCGAAGTCGGCGGACCGATCAAGGCCGCGTTCGACACCGCGGTGCAGCGCATCTTCCGCGAACACAAGGCCGGCACCGACCACGAACCGCTCGAGGCCTACGCCGCCGACGCGTTCGCCACGTTCGTGCTCGGCGACACGACGCACGCGAAAGGTTGCGACGCGACCGTGCACGTTCTCATCGACCACGGCGCACTGATCCGCGGCGGCGCAGTGGGTGACGAGGTGTGCGAGATCCCGGGCGTCGGGCCCGTCGACGTCGGCTGGGTGCGCGAGCTGATCGGCTCTGCGTTCCTGACCGCGGTGATCAAACGCGGCAAAGACATCCTCACCGTTGCCCACCTCGGCCGGCACGTCCCCGCCGAAGTCCGAACCGCGCTGCTCGTGAGCGGGCGTGAATGCGACGTCGAAGGGTGCCACCAACGCGGATACCTCGAACGCGACCACATCCACGACCACGCTCGGGGTGGCCCGACATCGTTTTCGAACCTCGGGTGGCTTTGCTATCCCCACCACCGGCGCAAGAGCAGCGGCTGGCAACTCGGACCGCGAGATCCCGTCACCCGCAAACGCACCCTCGGGGCGCCACCGGAATGTGCCGCCTAGTAGCCGCCGCCGAGGTCGACCGCGTAGGCCTCGTAGACCAGGTCGGCGCCGCGCTGGCGGTGCCGGGCGAGAGCCGCGAGCAGGGCGGTGAGCTCGACGCGCATTTCGTCGGCCCAGGCGACGTAGGTGTCGTCGCCCGAAGGCGGCGCGGCGAGGTCGAGTTCGCCGCGGACGATGGTGGCGAGGATCTCGCTGTGTTCGCGGCGCAGGCGCGACGTGGGGGTCGCGAGCCGTGGCGATTCGGTGACGAGCTCGTCGAGGAACGCGCCCGGCGCCTCGGTCTCGACGATGTGGCGTGTCCACACCTCGTGCACCACGTCGAGCGCGTCGCGTACGTGCGTGACCCAGTCGGCCCGGTTGGCGGCCGGGGCCGCGAGCGCGAGCTCGAGTCCGCTGAGTGCGGCCTTCAGTCCGGCGCGGCGCAGTCGGACGTCGTCCAATGCGGGAGCCACGGCCTGCGTATCCGTGCCGGCGCCGATCGTGGAGTCGAAGTTGCGGTACCGAGCCACCAGGACCTCCCTGCAGGGGTAGTCCGACGACGGTACGCCGAAATTCCGCCCTTGCCTAGAGGCGTGTTACCCCGCAGTGTCCGGCCGCAATCGGGGCAACACCTTCGCCGCGAAGAGCTCGAGGCTCGACCAACCGATCGCGGGCGGGAGTCCACCGGCGAGGGGGTGGAACACGATGCCGCCGTTGGCCGGCACCTCCTGCAGCCGCGCCAACACCTCCTCGGGTGTCCCGACGACGTACTGCGGAGACGCCTTGAGGTCGTCGACGGACGCAGCGCGCACGCCGGGCGTGGAGTGCTGGCCCGGCGTCTGGAACGACGCGTACGTCTGTGCCTCGTAGAGCACGTACTTGCCGATCTCGGCCCAGGCCTTGTCGGGGTCGTCGGCCACGTGCACGAAGGTCGGACCGACCGGCTGCAGGAGGAAGCCGCCTTCGAAACCGATCTTCTTGGCTTCGTCGAAGTACGCCTCGCGCACGACGGCGTCGGCGTTCATCGGGAACATCGCGAGTCGCAGCCGCGCCGCGCGGCGCGCCGCGGCCGGTACTCCCCCACCGACGAACAACATCCGGCGCGGATCGGTGACGGGCTTGGGCGTCACGCACACCTCACGGCCGCGCCACTCGAACGGCTCGCCCGTCAACGCCTCGAGCACCGCGGAGACGTGCTCTTCGAGTATCCGTCCCCGCGCCGCGTGCTCGAGCCCCGCCATCTCGAACTCCTCGACGCGGTAGCCCGCACCGAACACGACCCACGTGCGGCCGGGGAAGGCGTTGTCGAGCACGGCGATCTGCTCGGCGATGCGGATCGGGTCGTGGAGCGGCAGGATCGCCGCGCTGATCATCAGCCGGGCCCGCGCGGTTCGGGCCAGCACCGCGGCGGCCATCGTGAGCGGCGCGGGCATCCAACCGTCGTCGACTCCGTGGTGCTCGGAGAGGACGAGCGAGTCGAAGCCGTGCGCGTCGGCCCACGCGAACTGTTCGAGCGCGGTCGCGTAGATCTCCTGAGAGGATGCCGGCGCGAACGCAGGGGCGCGGAAATCGTGCCGCATGGACAGGAAAGGCATGGTGTTCCTTTAGGAGAGCTGCGTGCGAACGAGTTGAGGGCCGACCTCGGCGCCGAAGGCCGCGATCTGGTCGCAGTGCTCGCTCGCGTCACGAGCGAAGAGACGCACCTGCAGGTGCGACACGCCGATCGCACCGAGGCGCTTGTTGGCGAACTCGGCAATCCGATCCGCGGAGCCGTGCATCACGCCCTTGGGCAGGTCCCAGGTGGGCTCACCCACGTGCGCGACGAGGTGGTATCCGATCTCGGGAACGGCCCCCGGTCGCACCTCGTCCCGCATCCGCAGGATCGTCGTGATGTCCTCCGGGAGCTGATCGAGCGAGGTCGCCTGCGGGATCCAGCCGTCGGCCACGGTGGCGACGCGCCGGAGCGCGGGCTTGCCCGAGCCGCCGATCCAGATCGGGGGGTGCGGCTGCTGCACCGGACGCGGGCGCTGGCCGACCTCCTCGCCCGACGCAGGAGTCGTCCACTCGTTGCTCAGCGCGTCGGAGATCACCGACAGGGCCGCATCGGTGAGCTTGCCCCGGTCGGCGAACGACACCCCGACCGCGTCGAACTCGCCCTCCACGTGACCCGCGCCGATGCCGACGATCATGCGCCCGTTCGAGAGCCGGTCGAGCGTGGCGAACGCCTTGGCCACGGTGAGCGGCGGCTGGTACGCGGCGATGAACACGTTCGTCATCAGCCGCGTACGCGTGGTGTGCGCGGCGAGATACCCGAGCGTCGCGATCGGGTCGAACCACTGCGTCGACATCATCTCCGCGGGCTCGCGCGGGATCGCGACGTGATGACACACGGCCACGTAGAGGAAGCCGGCGTTGTCGGCGGCCTGGGCAACCCGCACCATGTCGTCGACGGTGGCCGTTTGCTCCCACGGCATCGACACGCGCACCGACAGCGCCTGTACGGGCAGCTGCATTCCGTACGCGAGGACTCCGTCGGGGACGACGGAGACGGTCTGCGCGGTCATCAACCGGGCCAGACGACCGACTGCAGATCGGTGTACGCGTGAAGGCCGAACACCCCGCCGTCGCGACCGACCCCGCTGAACTTGGTGCCGCCGAACGGCGTGTTGTGATTGCGCTGGGTCGTGTTGATGCCGATGTTGCCGGCCCGCAGCTGCTTGCTCGCGCGGAACGCCTTGTTCGAGTCGGCGCTGAACACGTAGTCGTACAGGCCGAAGTCGGTGCCGTTCATCAGCGCGATGCCTTCGTCCTCGTCGTCGAACGGGAGCACCACGATGACGGGCCCGAAGATCTCTTCCTGCACGACCTTCATGTCGAGCCGGCAACCCGCGAGCAACGTGGGCGCGACGTAGTACCCCTTGTCGGGCTTCTCCGGTCGCTGCCCACCCGCGACCACGTCTGCGCCCTCCGACCGTCCGGACTCGATGTAGCCCTCCACCCGGTCGCGGTGCGCGGCGGTGATGACCGGACCGAGCACGGTGCCGGGCTCGTAGGGGTCACCGACCTTCAACGCGCCGGCCATCTTCGTCAGGCCTTCCACGACCTGGTCGTACACACCACGCTGCACGATCGCGCGCGTCGGCGCGGTGCAGATCTGGCCGGAGTGGAACGTCCACGTGGAGCCGATCATGCCGATCGCGGTCTTGAGGTTCGCGTCGTCGTACACGAGCGCGCCGCCCTTGCCGCCGAGCTCGAGCAGCAGGCGCTTCATCGTGCGCCCGCCGACCTCACCGATGCGCATCCCCACTCCGGTCGAACCGGTGAACGACACCATGTCGATGTCGCGCGTCGCGACGAGCGCTTCACCCGTGACGGGCGTCGAGCCGGTGACGACGTTCACGACGCCGGGCGGAAAGCCGACCTCGTGCATGATGCGCACGAGCTCGATCACAGCGAGCGGGTTCTGCGACGCCGGTCGCACCACGACCGTGTTGCCCATTGCCAGCGCGGGCCCGAGCTTGCCCGCCATGTTCACGACCGGGAAGTTGTACGGCGTGATCGCGGCGACTGCGCCGACCGGTTGGCGGCGGGCGATCGCGCCCATGAGTCCGCCCGGCGCCAGCGCGGTGGCGGGCATCTCCATGGGCGCCAACGGGATGACGTTCGATTCGTACGCCATGCGGGAGTACGTCTCGAAGCGCACGCGGGCCTGCGGCACCTGCATCTGCTTGCCGACCGTCGCGGTGCAGCCCGTCTCCGCGATCACGAGCGGCAAGAGGTCGTCGAACTTGTCGCGCATGGCGTCCGCGACCTTCTGGAGCAGGTTCGCGCGCACCTCGGGCGAGGTCTGCGACCAGGCCGGGAACGCCTCCTGCGCGGCGCGGGCCGCGTCGAGCGCCTGGGCTTCGGATGCCTCGGGCGCGATGCCGACGACTTCCTCGGTTGCGGGATTGATGATCTCGTAGCCGCCGTCGGCGCCGTCGAGCCACTCCCCGCCGATCAAGAGCTGAGGTCCTGCCATGGGCAGAACTGTAACGCGTTCTATTTACGATTTCAGGTTGAGGTGGAGCATCTCGATGGCGTTGGTGCGGCAGATCTTGTCGACCTGCTCCTGGGTGAGATCCTTCATGATCTCCTCCGCCACCTTCTTGGTGTGCGGCCAGGTCGAGTCGCTGTGCGGGTAGTCGGTCTCGAAGGTCACGTTGTCCACACCGACCGCGTCGAGGTTCTTCAGACCGTGCGCGTCGTCGAAGAAGCAGCCGTACACGTGCTCGTAGTAGTACTCCGACGGCGGGCGCTTCACCTTGTCGGCCACCCCGCCCCAACCCCGGTTGTCCTCCCACACCGCGTCGGCGCGTTCGAGGATGTACGGGATCCAACCGATCTGGCCCTCGCTGTACGCGATCTTGAGCCGCGGGAACTTCTCGAACAGACCCGACATCAGCCAGTCGGTGAGCGACATCGCCGCGTTCATGTAGGTGAGCGTGCTGCCGACCGCGGCCGGCGCGTCAGCCGACGTCGACGGCATCTTCGACGACGAGCCGATGTGCATGCACACGACCGTGTCGGTCTCTTCGCAGGCCCGGAGGAAGGGATCCCAGAAGCCGTCCTTGTCGTGCATCGACGGCAGCCCGAGGAACGCGGGGATCTCGGAGAACGTGACCGCGTGGTTACCGCGCGCCGCGTTGCGGCGCACCTCCGCGGCCGCGAGCACCGGGTCCCAGAGCTGCACGATGATCAACGGGATGAGCCGGTCGTTGGTACCCGCACACCATTCGTCGACCATCCAGTCGTTGTACGCCTTCACACAGAGATCGCCGAGCACCTTGTCCTTGCGCTCGGTGAACGTCTGTCCGCAAAAGCGCGGGAAGCTCGGGAACGCGAGCGACGCTTCGACGTGGTTCACGTCCATGTCCTCGAGGCGCGCCTTCTGGTCCCAGCAGCCCTTGCGCATGTCGTCCATCGTGATGGGACTCACGGTGATCTCGTCGCGCGGGTAGCCCGCGGCGGCCGACAGGCGCGTGAGCGGGTACTGCAGGTCTTCGATCAGCCACCAGTCGCACCACAAACCGTCTTCGTTGTCGGCCGCGGTCTCGTAGCTGAACACGCCGCCGACGAACTTCATGTTCTTGACCTTGCGCCGATCGATGCGCGGCCCGATCGCCTTGTACTTCTCGGGCAGGCGGTCCTGCCAGACGTTCGGGGGCTCGATGACGTGATCGTCGACGGAGATGATGCGGGGAATCTGCGGCGCCATGGCGGCCAGGCTACATATTCCAGGCCGCCAGGACGTCAGCGGTCGTGGTGATGGTGGCGACCAGGTTGAGCGTGTTGTCGATGACCGCTTGTGCGTACTCGGCGGGGACGCCCGCAACGGCGTCGCGGGGCATGACGATCTGATAGCCGCGGTTCACCGCATCGAACGCGAGGTTGGTCATCCCGATGTTGACCGACACGCCGACGCCGACGATCGTCGTCACCCCGAGATTGCGCAGGATCGAGTCGAGTTGCGTGCCCGTCATCGGCCCGACGCCGTGGTAGCGCGCCAGCACCAGGTCGCGCGCGTCGACACCGATCTCGTCGGGCACCTGCACCGCCGCGCTCCCGGGCGACAAGCGGACGGGCGACTTCTTCACGCCGGCGAACAAGCGTGCGTTGGTGTTGGCGCCCCGGCCGTCGTCACGCGTCTCCGCGGTGCAGTGCAACACGGTCACGCCGATCTCACGCGCCGCCCGGGCGAGCCGGGCACAGTTCCCGATCAGGTCCACGGCTGCGGCCGCGTCCGCGAGCGCGGGCAACGCGGAGGGCGACCCGACCACACCGTTCTGCACCTCCTGCAGCACGAGCGCGGTGTGGTCCGGGGCGACGAGCGCGCGCAGATCCATCTATTCCTCCACGAATCCGGTGTCGGCGCCCGAGTCGCGCAACACGTCCTTCAGGATCTTGCCCGCCGCGTTGCGCGGCAACGACCCTTCGCGCACTTCCCAGTCTTCGGGAACCTTGTAGTACGAGAGCTCCGCTGCGCACCACGCCCGCACCGACTCGATGTCGATCGTGTGCCCGCGGCGGGCGACGATCACGGCCTTCACGGTCTGGCCGAGCTCGGGATGGTCGACACCGATGACCGCACACTCCTCGACATCGGGATGATCCTCGATGCGCTTCTCGATCTCGACCGGATACACGTTCTCGCCGCCGCGGAAGATGAGATCGCGCTTGCGCGACGAGAGGTAGAGCCGGCCGCCTTCCATGCGCCCGATGTCGCCGGTGCGCAGCCAGCGATCGGGCGTGATCGTCTCGGCCGTCGCTTCGGGGCGGCGCCAGTAGCCGGGCATGACCATCGGCCCGCGCAGGCACACCTCGCCCTCCTCGCCTTCCGGCAACGTCACCCCGAACGGGTCGCGGATCTCGAGCTCGACCGTCGGCAACGGGCGCCCCACCGACATCGGGAAGTCGATGAGCTCCTGTCCGTTGTTGAGCGTCGCGAGCGCGGCACACTCGGTCTGGCCGTAGCCGATGCCGACGCTGTGACTCGCGTTCGGGAAAACCCGGCGGGTGCGTTCGATCAACGACGGCGCAACCGGCGATCCGCCGCCGCCGACGTTCTTGATCGACGACAGGTCGTACTTCCCCACATCGGGATGGTTCACCATGCGGTGCAATACCGTCTCGGTGAACGACCAACCCGTGCACTGCTCGCGCTCGATGACCTGCATCGCGACCGCGGGATCGAAACGGCCCGTCAACCACACGCTCTTCAATCCGGTCGCGAGCATCATCACCGCCGCGCTGTGCAGGCCCGAAACGTGGAAGAGCGGACTCGTCACCAGTTGGCACGGTGGCCAGCGCGGGCGTATCCGACGGCGGCGCGAGCATCATCGCCTTCGCGCCGTTGTAGAAGTTGAGCATGAGGTAGGACGCCACATTGCGGTGCGTGTTGATGGCGCCCTTGGGGCGCCCCGTCGTACCCGACGTGTAGAGGATGATCGCGGGGTCGTCCTCGGCCACCTCCACGGCGGGGAAGCCCGCGTCGGGGGCGTAGGTCTCGAGCGCGGCGAAGTCGTCCTCCATCACGACGATCGGGACGCCCAGGTCGTCACCCTCGATGCGCTCCACGCGCTTGCGGTCGGCGATCAGGACCTTCGGATCACAATCGTCGACGAAGTAACGGATCTCGGGGCCCGTCGACCAGCCGTTCAGCCCGACCGCGATCGCGCCGAGGCTGATCGCCGCCCAGAACGCGATGACCCATTCCGGACTGTTGGCACCGAGAATCGCGACGCGGTCGCCGGGTTGCACGTCGTACTGATCA
This sequence comes from uncultured Actinomycetes bacterium, assembly GCA_963835455.1. Taxonomy (GTDB): domain Bacteria; phylum Actinomycetota; class Acidimicrobiia; order IMCC26256; family PALSA-610; genus PALSA-610. The sequence continues at coordinate 343,240 of CAWIFT010000008.1, read as the reverse complement.
CGGAACGCCGCCGCGACCGACGCGACGAGACGCGCGTGCTCTGCGTAGCTGATGCGCCGTTCGCGGACGCCGTCGGTCGCGAGCATGTAGGTCTTGTCACCGAAGTCGGCTGACTTGAGCAACAGGTCGCGCAGGGTGCGGATGCGGTTCTTGAACGACTTGATCGTGACGCCGTCGACCTCGACGTCGACGACCTCGAACGCACCGCCCGGAGCCAGCAGCGTTGCCTCGATGTCTTCCAGCATGGAAAAAACCTACAGCCGCGGAATCACGGAATGCAGAAGATCGGCGATCTCGCGCGCACAGTCGAGGAACACGTCGAGGTCGCCACCCGCGGGATCGAGAACGTCCTCCCACGGTTCGAGCTCGACCTCGTCGAGCTTCATCGCCGCGAGCCGATCGCCGAGCGGCTCTTCGTGATCCGGGAGGTCGCGCGCGAGGCGCTTCAGTGTCGCGGTGCGCGGCGCGGCGCGGGGATGCACGCGCCGCATCCACGCCACGTGTTCGCGCGCGAGGGCGATGACGAGATCGGCGGAGTCGAGCTCCTGCACCGTGGCCTGGCGGCTGCGGTGATCGGGAATCGGCAACCCGATGGATGCGATGGCGTCGCGCGTGCGCCAGCTCATCGGCATGCCTTCGATGACATGGGTTCCGCTCGTCGTGACGAGGAGGCCGGGGACGTGCTCGCGCAGGAATGCGCCGGCCATCACGGAACGGGCCGCGTTGCCGGTGCACAGGGTCACGATGTGTGTACCGGCGCCCATATCGGGGCCGGACACTACTTGTCGGACCGGATGAGGCTCGTCGGGCAGAATGCTCCCCGTGCCGTACACCCTCGTCCTTCTTCGCCACGGGCAAAGCGAATGGAACCTGAAGAACCTGTTCACGGGTTGGGTCGACGTCGACCTGACCGATCAGGGTCGCGACGAAGCCCGCCGCGGCGGCCGCGACCTCGCGCACGCCGACGTCCGTCCCGAGATCCTGCACACATCGGTGCAGGTGCGCGCGATCCGCACCGCGCAGCTCGCGCTCGACGAGTGCGACCGCGCGTGGATCCCCGTCCGGCGTTCCTGGCGACTCAACGAGCGGCACTACGGCGACCTGCAGGGCAAGGACAAGAAGGAGACGACCGCGCAGTTCGGCGCGGACCGCGTGAAGGTGTGGCGGCGTTCGTACGACGTGCCGCCGCCCGAGCTCGATCCCACGCTCGCGCGCAACGCGAAACGTTGGGGTTACGACGAGCGCTACGCCGCGCTCCCCCGCGACGTGCTCCCCCGCGCCGAGTGCCTGAAGGACGTGCTCGAGCGGATGCTGCCGTGGTGGTACGACGCGATCGTTCCCGACCTCCGGACGGGCGCAACGGTGCTCGTCGCCGCGCACGGCAACTCGCTCCGGGCGCTCGTCAAACATCTCGACGGTCTGACGCCCGAGGAGGTCGTCGAGTTGAACCTCCCGACCGGCGAGCCGTTGGTCTACGAGCTCAACGACGAGCTGCGTCCGGTCCAACGCAAGGGCCCGGGCGGGGTGAAGGGCCGGTTCCTCGACCCGAAACGGGCATTGGCCGCGGCCGCGGCGGTGGCCAAGCAGGCCGGCTGACGCCCTTGAGCCGGCTCCGGCCCGCGCCGACATAACAGTCGTGACGCAGCACTCGGGCGCTCGTATCCTCCTCGTGCTCGGCTTCCTCGCGGCGTTCGTCGGCTACGACGCGTGGATCGTCTCCCACGCGATCTTCGACCCGGGCGCCACCCGTTCGGCCGCCCACGCGCTCCTGGAACTGCCCGTCGTGCGCAAGGGCCTCGCCGAGCAGATCACCAACGAGCTCGATCAGCAGCTCCCGAGTGCAAGCCGCGATCCCCGCACGCAGGCTGCGGTCGCCGTCGCGTTACGCGACCCGCGCGTCGCCGATGCGTTCGCCGACACCGTCGCCCGGATCCATGCCGCGATCCTCTCGGGTGCGCCGAGCCAGACGTTCACCATCGACGGGCACGCGCTCAGCGGTGCATTGCACGACGCGCTCGCGCCGCACGATCCGCAGCTCGCCGCGCAGCTGCTGCGCGTCCCGCCGCTCGCCGTGCACATCAAGGCGAACAACATGCCCAGACTCCACAACCCGCGATCGACGGCCGACGTCGTCACCGTCCTGGCGATCATGGCCGCGCTGCTCCTCATCACCGCGTCACTGATCCTGCAGCACGACCGGCGGACGATCGGCCGGGTCGGACGGCGGACCGCGTTCCTCGCGTTCACCCCACTCGTCGTGTTCTTCGCCTTGCCGCGTGTCCTGGCGTACGGGTCCGGCAACCCGCCGCAGATCGCAGCCACGCTCCTCCGGGTCTACGGCCACCGCGTGATCCCGTCCGCCGTCGCGCTGGTCGTCGTCGGGCTCACGATCGCCCTCACCGCCCTCGTGTGGCCGCGGCACCCTTCGGCGGATGCCGCGCCCTCTCCCAAGCCGCGGTACACCGGACCGGAACCGCCGCGCCGCCCCGGCGCCGCGCCCGATCAGCCCGCCATCACCGAGAAGATGTACCTCTAGCGCAGCCGTTGCCGGCGCCGACGACGCGCACGATCGGAACCGGTTCGGAGATACCGCGCACGAAGACCGGTCCGAGCGGCTCGAAGTCGATTCCCGGTCGGGCGCCGATCGCGTCGGCCGTCGCCTCGGAGCACAGCACCTCGCCCGGGCCGGCGAGATCGACGATGCGGGCCGCGAGGTTCACGTCGCGCCCGACGATGTCGTCACCGCGCCGGCGCGGACAGCCCCAGTGCACGCCGATGCGGACCCAAAGCGGAATCGACGTGTCGGCCGCGTCGTTGACCCCGTCGAAATCGCGCTGCAACCGCAGACACGTGTCGATCGCCGCGTGCGCGTCGTCGAACCAGAGCAACAACCCGTCGCCGAGCTCCTTCACCACGCGTGACCCGTCCGGCAACGCGGCCCGCACCATCCGCTCCTGCCGCTCGAGCAGAGCGAGCGCGACATCGTCGCCGTGGTGATCGGTGAGCGCGGTGAAGCCGACGATGTCCGTGAAGACGATCGCCCCGTGTTCCGCCATCAGGCGCCGGAGACCCTGATCGTGCCGCTCATGCTCGAGACCGCGATCTCGAAGTCGTCGCCCGCCTCGATGTCGTTGCGGACCCTTCCGCTCACCGACTTGAGCTGCGCCGAAGGCCGGGCCGGGCCCAGCACGCGGATCTCGACCTTGCCCGACACGGTGTGCACCGCGACCCGCTCGGCCCCGGTCGACCCGACGAACACCTTGCCGCTGATGGTCTTGATCTCGGCGCCGCCGACCTGCGCGAGCGCAACGAGTCCGGAGACCGCGGCAACGGTCGCCCGGTCGGCCCGACCGACGCTCACGGTCGCGCTCTTGGTCATGATGCGGCACTCGCCCGCGCACGTGCCGATCTCGATCTTGCCGGACTTCGAACGGGCATCGACGCGCGCGGCTTCGTCGACGCGGATCTTGCCGCTCACGGACGCGACGCGCACCGAGCCGAGCGGACCCGACAGTTCGATCTTGCCCGACACCGTGCCGACGGTGACGTCCGTACCCGGCGCGCACCGCACGATGATCGTGTTCGCCGACGGCAGGCGGTGGACGTGGATGGTGCCGTCGTCCTGGACCTCGGTGGTACCGCCCTTCACCGACAGCTCGGTGTTGGTCGCGGCGGCTTCGACGCGGACGCTCCCGGTGCGGGTCGTGATCTGCACCGGCGCGGTCGCTGCCATCGCCGCGCAGCCTACGCGTCCGTCAATACCGCCGGCAGTGGCTGCGCGTGGGCGAGCGCCAGGTGCTGCACCGCCCGCGTCAAGGCGACGAAGAGCAGGCGCACGCCGTGCGGGTCCTCGGCTGCGATCTCCGCGGGCTCGGCCACGATCACGGCGTCGAACTCGAGCCCCTTGGCGAATCGTGCCGACAACACGACGAGCGGCCGGTCGGGCGAGACCTCACCCGGCTCCGCGAGCACGACGCCCCGGTCCTCGATGGCGCGCTGCAACGCGTCGACGCGTGCGTCGGCCGCAATGACCGCAACGGTGCCGAACTCCTTGGCGAGCGCGAGGGCGTGAGCCGCGACCGACGCCACCAGCTCGTCGGGCGCGAGCTCGTGCACGTCGGGCGGATCGCCGTCCGCGCGAACCGAACGCGACGGCGCGACGCCGGGCGCCGCGAGCGGGAGCAGCCGGTTCGCGAGCGCGAGGAATTCGCCGGGGAGGCGATATCCCATCGTGAGCTCGGCCGGTTGCGCGTTCTCGGGCCGGCCGAGGTGCGCGAGCGTCGCCTCCCAACTCGACGGCGACGCGGGCCCGGTCGCCTGCGCGAGGTCGCCGAGCACCGTCATCGAGTGCCGGTGCGCGCGCCGCGCGAGCATGCGCAGCTGCATCGGCGACAGGTCCTGCGCTTCGTCGACCACGACGTGGCCGAAGCGGCGCGGCGCACCCTTCAGGAACGCTTCCGCCTCGTCGAGCAGCGGCAGGTCTTCGGCGGTCCACGCGTCGGCCGACTTCGGCTTCCGTCGCAACATCAGCTGCTGCTCGGCCTCCGAGAGCACCCCGGCCGCGGCGCGCGCCAGGAACGCGCGTTGCGTCAACAACGAACGCACGAGCGCGACCGGGCTCACGCTGCGCCAGCAACCGTCGATCGCCTTGCGCGACTCCGCGTCGCCGAGCAGCGCGGCACCGAAATCGCTCTCGTCGAGCTCGATCGCGACCCCGCCCGTGTAGCGGTCGTACGCGCGCCGGATCAACGACTGCCGGAAGCGTTCGCGCTGGGTGGCGAACGGCGCGTCGCGCCGGCGGGCCTCGTCGACGAGGTCGCGCACGTCGTCCGCGTCGATCGTCATCTGACGAGTCCGGAACCTCAGAGTCACGCCGGCCGCCGGAACGCGGATCGCGTCCGCGGCGCCCTGCGCGACCACGTCCGCGAGACGGGCGTCGCCTTTGACCGCCGCGACCTCGACCGGGTCCTCGGCGACGACGCGGAATCGCAACGCGAGCAGACCGTCGACCGTGGTCTGGGTTGCCGAGGTCTCGCCGAGAGACGGCAGCACCTGCGAGATGTAACGCAGGAACACCGGGTTCGGACCCACGACGAGCACGCCTTCGCGCGCGAGCCGCACGCGGTGTTCGTAGAGCAGGAACGCGGCGCGGTGCAGACCCACCGCGGTCTTGCCGGTCCCCGGACCACCTTGCACGATCAGACAGGTCTCGATCGGCGCCCGGATGATCGCGTCCTGCTCGGCCTGAATCGTCGCGACGATGTCGCGCATCTGGCCGGTACGGGCCCGACCCAGCTCCGCGAGCAGCGGATCGGGGACGCCCCCCGAACCGGCGAGCGAATCCGGATCGCTGAAGTCCTCTTCGAAGACGTCGCTCAGCTCGCGGGCGCTGAACACGAACCGGCGCCGGCGCTCGAGCCCGAACGGATCGGCGAGCGTCGCCCGGTAGAACGGCGTGGCGACGCCGGCGCGCCAGTCCACCACCACCGGCGTTCCGTCGCCGTCTTCGATGTGGCGCCGCCCGACGTACCAGCGTTCACCCGACTCTTCGTCGATGCGACCGAAGCAGAGCACCGCGACGTCGTCGTCCAGCGACGCGAGGCGCCGCTGCAGCTGCCAGCGCACCGCTTCCGCATCGGCCTCGTTCGCGGCGAGAATGTCGTCGTCGGAGACCTTGGCCGCCGTCCGTGCTCGCATCGCGGCGAGGCAGGACTGTGCGAACTCCAGGCGCGCGCGTTCGAACGAAACGTCCGGGTGCGGCATTGCACCGACGTTACCTATTGGTCGCTCGGCGACACGGGTGATTTTCCGGGCCCCCTACAGGGGTCCGGTTGATCTTGCACAGCCTGTGCACTCTCCGTACATTGCGCCTTCGTGAACGGGGGGACCCAGCCGGTCGACGTGGATACGTCCGCGGACGCGGCCGCGCCCCCCGACGGCCAGACCGACGGCCGCACCGCCCGGTCGGCCAAAACCCGGGACGCGATCGCCGACGCGCTCCTCGACCTCCTCGCCGACGGGCAGCTCCGTCCGACGGCCCGCGAGATCGCGGCCCGGGCCGAGGTGTCGCTGCGCTCGGTCTACGTGCACTTCGACGACCTCGAGGACCTGTTCTGCGTGGCGGCCCGCCGGCACTACGAGCGCATCGCGCCGATGCTCGCGCCCACGCCCGCCACCGGCCCGCTGGCCGCGCGGGCCCACGCGCTCGTGCTGCAGCGCTTCACGCTGTACCGGCAAACCGGCGGGATCGGGCGCGCGACACGCTTGCACGCCGCGTTCTCGCCGACGCTGGCCCGCATCCTGCGGGATGCGCACGCACGCGCGCGCTCGGATCTCGAACGGGTCTTCGCGTCCGAGCTCCAACGCCTGCCCGGCGCGAAGCGCGAGAAGGTCGTAGCGGTGCTCGACGTGCTCACCGGGCCGGACGCGTGGGAGATCCTGCGCGACCGGCACGATCTCGCCGCCGCCGCCGCGATGCAGTGCGTCGTCGACTCGATCGTCCTACACCTCCGGGCGGACCACGCATGACGACCGCACTGGCCCGCCGCGAGCTCGACGGCCGTTTCGACTCCGTCGGCGCCCGCGCGATCACGGCCGGCGTCGTGATCGGGCTCGTCGCCGGGGGGTCGCAGCCGACCAGCCGCGCCATCTCCCCGCTCGGGATCATGGCGCTCGTGGTCGCCGCGGTCCCCTACGTCTTCCGCGAGTTCCCCGGGCGCGCCGCGCTCGTGCCGGCCGTCCCGCTCCTGCTCATGTACGGCGTCGCCGACGCGTTGTGGCACCCTCCGATGAGCTTCGTGCTCGAGGGTGTCATCGCCGGACTGCTCACGAGCCTCCTCGCAGTCGGCATCGTCATCGTCTACCGGGCGAACCGCATCGTGAACTTCGCCCAGGCCGAGCTGGGCGCGCTACCCGCGAACTTCGCGCTGCTCCTGATTGCGGCGCGCCACTGGAACTACTTCCTCGCGACGGCCACCGGCCTCGCGAGCGCAATTCTCCTCGGGATCCTGGTCGAGTTCCTCTTCCTCCGGCGCTTCTTCCGCGCGCCGCGCCTCATCGCGACGGTCGCGACCATCGGTATCGCGCAGATCCTGCTCGGCCTCTCGTTGTTCCTCCCGCGCTGGATCGGCAAGACGGACGACTTCAAGCTGCCGAACGAGCTCTCGTTGTCGTTCCACGTCGGGGTGACGAACTTCAGCGGCAACGAGATCCTCGTGCTCATCGTGGTCCCGTTCGTGCTGTTGGCCCTCACGGGGTTCTTTCGCTTCTCCGCGGTCGGGACCGCGCTGCGGGCCACGGCCGAGAGCGCCGACCGGGCGTCACTGCTCGGCATCCCGGTGCGGCGACTGCAGAGTGTGTTGTGGGCGATCGTCGGCGCGCTCGCGTACGTGACGCTGTTCCTCCGCAACGGGGTCATCGGCGCGTCGGTCACGCAGGCGCTCGATTCGAGCGTGCTGCTCGCCGCGCTCGGCGCGGCGGTCATCGGGCGCATGGAGCGCCTCCCGACCACGGTCTTCGCGTCGATCGGGCTCGGCATCGTGTCGGAGTCGGTGTTCTACCGCTGGGACAACGACGCGGCACGCCCCGTCGTGATCACGGTGATCATTGCGATCGCGCTCATCGCCCAACGCTCGAACCGCGGCCGCGTGCGCGACTTCCGCGATCTCCACGTGGCAGTCGACGCGTGAGATCCGGCCGATCCCCGCCGAACTGCGGCGCGAACCCGCGGTCATCGCCGCGCAGGTTGCGGTGGGTTTCGTCGTGCTCTGCGCCATCGTGGCGGTGCCGCTGTTCCTCCCCGAGAACCGCGTGTCGCAGTTCGCGACGATGGGCATCTACGGGATGATCGGCATCGGTCTCGTCATGCTCACGGGCTGGGCCGGCCAGGTGAGCCTCGGTCAGATGGCGGTCGCCGGTGTCGCCGGTGCGGTCGCGGGCTGGTTCGTCACGAACTTCACCGACCCGGTGATCGGGGGCGCGATCGTCGCAATGATCATCGGTGGTATCGCGGGCGCGCTGGTGACGGCGGCGATCGGCATGCCGACGCTGCGCGTGCGCGGACTCACGTTCGCGGTCATGTCGTTGGCGTTCGCGCTCGTCACGTCCAAGTACTTGCTGAACGCGGGCTACTCCCCGCTCACGCACTGGCTGCCGAACTGGTTCCAGGACGGCAACCAGATCCCGCGCCCACCGGTGCTCTCGATCGCGGGCCACGACTTCATCAGCCTCGGGACCGACACCCGCTTCTACTGGCTGACGCTGCTCGTCCTCGCGATCGTGGTGTTCGCGGCGCGCGGGCTGCGCGCGAGCCGCACGGGACGCGTGCTGATCGGCGTGCGCGAGAACGAACGGGCCGCGGAGGCGTACAGCGTCAACGCGACCCGAACGCTCCTGCTCGCGTTCTGCATCTCGGGGTTCGTCACCGGGGTGGCCGGCGCGCTCTTCCAACTGCAACAGCAGTCGATCAGCGTCGCGTTGTTCGACCCGATCGCCGGGCTCCAGGTGTTCGCAATGGTCGTGGTCGGTGGCCTCGGTTCCATCGGTGGCGCGATCCTCGGCGCGATCTACGTGTACGGCGCGCAGTACTTCCTGCCGCCGGAATGGGGATTCCTGTCGACCGGCGCCGGCATGCTGCTCGTGCTCCTCCTCATGCCCGGCGGACTCGGCGCGGCGCTCGGCGATGCCCGCGACGGCGCGCTGCGTTGGTACGCGCGCCGCCGCGGGATCCGCGTGCCGAGCCTGCTGGCCGACACGCTCGTGGTCGAACCGCAACCGCTGTCCGCCGCGGCCGAGGGCGCGCTCGACGAAGCCATGGCCGGCGGCGCGCCCGACGAGTTCGCGGGGTTGCACGAATGAGCATGTTCATGGCGGGCGGGCCGACCTCGGACCGAAAGGTCCTCTTCCACCTGCGCAAACTGCCGGTGCACAAGCCGCGCGGACCACGGCAGTACTTCAACGAGATCTCGGCGGGCTACGCGATCTTCCCGCTCGTCGTGCTCTTCGGGCTCAACGCCCTCGACGAGGCCGACCGCGACATGTTCGGCGTGCTCGCACCGAACATCCGCGACCACTTCGGCATGACGAACCAGCAGTTTCTCTCGCTCGTCGCCCTCACGCTGCTCGGCGGGCTGCTCCTGGAGGTGCCGCTCGCGTACTACGCCGACCGACTCCCCCGCATGCGGATCGCGGTGCTGGGCGCGGCGGTGTGGGCCATCTTCGGGCTCTTCACGGGCGCGGCGATCACCGTGTGGATGCTCGTGCTCGCCCGTTCCGGCTCCGGGATGGGACGCGCCGTCGTCACCCCCACCCACAGTTCGCTCATTCCCGACATGTACCCGCCCGAGGTGCGGGCGGACGTGTTCGGTTTCCATCGCATGGGCATCGCGGTCGGGGCAATCGTGGGGCCGTTGCTCGGCGGTCTGATCGCGCAGATCTGGGGCTGGCGCGTCCCGTTCTTCGTGTTCGTGCCGCCCACGCTCGTGTTCGCGTACCTCGGCCTGCGCGTGAAGGAACCGGGGCGCGGCCACTTCGAGCGCGCCGCGGCGGGCGCGGAGACCGAGGTCGTCGGCACCGACGAGATCCCGCCGTCGTTCGCGGAGTCGATCCGCATCCTCTGGCAGGTCGCGACCCTGCGCCGCATCTGGTACTCGCTGCCGTTCCTCGCGGCGTCGATCATCGGCCTGCTCACCCTCACCTCGATCTACTACGAGCAGGTGTTCCATCTCGACGAAGCGGCCCGCGGCCTCGTCACCGCGCTCGCGGAACCCGCCCAGTTCGTCGGCATCACGCTCGGTATCCCGCTCGCGTCACGCCTCATGCGGAAGGACCCGGGCATCGGGCTCCGCATGCTCGCGATGCTCGGCATCGTCATCGCGGGCGCGTGGATCGGGTTCGCACTCGCACCCTGGCTGTGGTTCGCGATCGCGATGCACGTCGTCATCACCGGCGTGTCCGCGCTCCTCGTCCCCGGCATCTTCGCGACGCTCTCGCTCACGATTCCGCCCAAGGTGCGCGCCCTCGGGTTCTCGATGGCGTCGCTGTTCATCCTGCCCGGGCTCATCATCTTGTACATCGTCGGTGGCATCGCCGACACGTACGGCATCCGCACGAGCCTCCTGATCATGGTGCCGGTGTTCCTCATCGGCGCGTGGATCCTGTCCTCGGCGTCCATGTACGTGAAGTCGGACATCAGCCGGGTGTGGACCTCGACCGCCGCGCAGGCCGAGGTCCGCCTGAAGCGCGCCCAGGGACTCATGAAGCTGCTCGTGGTGCGCAACCTCGACGTGCACTACGACAACGTGCAGGTGCTGTTCCACGTCGACTTCGAGGTGGACGAAGGCGAGATCGTCGCGCTGCTCGGGACGAACGGTGCCGGCAAGTCCACACTCATCAAGGCGATCTCCGGCCTCGTCGAGGCCACGAACGGTGCGGTCGTGTTCGACGGCCGCGACATGACCTACGCACCCCCCAACGAGATCGCCGAGCGCGGCGTGATCGTCGTTCCCGGTGGGCAGGGCGTGTTCCCGACGCTGACCGTCGCCGAACACCTGCGCCTCGCCGGTTGGACCCATCGCAAGGACAAGGCCCGCGTCGACGCCGCGACGCGGCACGTCCTCGAGCTGTTCCCGATCCTCGGCGACCGCCTCCCGGAACCGGCCGGCAACCTCTCGGGCGGCCAACAGCAGATGCTCGCGCTCGGCATGGCGTTCATCGAGCAGCCCCGGCTGTTGATGATCGACGAGCTCTCGCTCGGGCTCGCACCGGCGATCGTCGAACAACTCCTCCCGCTGGTACGCGACCTCGCGGCGAACGGTACGACGATCGTGCTCGTCGAACAGTCGGTCAATCTCGCGCTGACGATCGCGGAGACCGCGTTCTTCATGGAGAAGGGCGAGATCCGGTTCCACGGCCCCACCGCGGAACTGCTGGAACGGCCCGACGTGCTCCGCTCCGTGTTCCTCGAGGGTGCGGCGACGGTCATGCAGGACGGCAAACCGGCCGCCGTGCCCGCGAGCGTGCCCCTGGAGAACACCGCGACGATCACCGTTCCGGTGACGAACGGCACCAACGGCACCAACGGCGAACACCCGGCATCGCCCGCACCGAGCCTCGAGCGACTCGTGCTGGAGCGCGTGTCGAAACGCTTCGGTGGGCTCGCGGCATTGACCGACGTCTCGTTCTCCGCCCGCGGCGGCGAGATCGTCGGCTTCATGGGTCCGAACGGCGCGGGCAAGACCACGCTGTTCGACGTCATCTCCGGCTTCATCCCCGCCGACGAAGGGACGATCGCACTCGGCGAGGGAGACGATCAGCGTGACATCACCCGTACCGGCGCGGCGGCGCGTGCCCGGCTCGGGCTCGGCCGTTCGTTCCAGGACGGCCGGCTGTTCGGTTCGTTGAGCGTGTGGGAGACGATCGCGCTCTCGTTCGAACGCCACCTCGACGTCCGCGATCCGGTCGCGGCCGCACTCCACCTCCCCTGGGTGGTCGACGCCGAGGACGAGGTCGACGCGCGGGTCGAGGAGCTACTCGAGATGCTCGGCATCACCGACTTCCGCGACAAGCTCGTGCGCGAACTCTCGACGGGAAGCCGCCGGATCGTCGACATCGCGTGCACGCTTGCGCACGGACCGTCGGTGCTCCTGCTCGACGAGCCGTCGTCGGGCATCGCGCAACGTGAGGCCGAGGCGCTCGGCCCGCTGTTGCTGCGCATCCGCGAACGCAGCGGCGCCACGCTCCTCGTGATCGAGCACGACGTGCCGCTCCTGCTCGGTATCGCGGACCGGGTGATCGCCCTCGATCTCGGTGAGATCGTCGCCGAAGGGCCGCCCGAACAGATCGTCAACGACGAACGCGTCGTGCACTCCTACCTCGGTGCCGCCGGTACCGCGATCGCGCGCAGTGGAAGCGCCGACATCTGACGACTCACACCTGACAGAATCGCTCGTCGAGCAATGGGGGAACCGAATGCAGCCGACCACACCGCGTAAGAAGCGGTCGCCGCTGGTGCGCTACGCGCCGTTCATCGCGATCGTCGTCGTGATCGCGATCGTCGCCATCGTGTTGGCGGTGACCGGGGGGAACGACAAGAAGACGAACGTGACCCCCGGCAGTACCGCCGCACCCGCGAGCGCGATTCCGATCCAGTACCAGGCCGCGCAAAAGGCCGGCACCGTCGGCAAGTACACGTGGCAGGACCACTGCGACCCGGCGACCGGTCGCGTGGCCATGCCGGTCCTCTCCCCCGCGCCGTGCGTCCCGAAGTTCACCGGCGACAACGGCGGCGCGATCGCCGCGCCGGCGGTGACCGCGGACACGATCCGCGTCGGCTACTACATCGCCAAGCCCGACCCGCAGCAGGACGCGCTGCTCCAGGCCGCGGGCGCGTACGACCCGCCGGCCAATATCGAGCAGGCGTACAAGGACTACACGCAGCTGTTCTCGAGCCTGTACGAGACCTACGGTCGCAAGGTCGAGCTGGTGAAGATCCAGGGCAGCGGCCTGCAGACCGACGAAGTCGCGGCGAAAGCCGATGCCGACACGGCCGCAAAGCAGCTCCACGTCTTCGCCGTCATCGGCGGCCCCGCGCAGGCGCAGAGCTTCTCGACCGAGCTCGCCGCGAATCACGTGCTGTGTATCGGGACCTGTTCGATCGCCGCGCCCCAGCGCTACACGCAGGAGCACTCTCCGTACATCTGGGGCACCGGCCCGTCCCCCGAACAGACCAGCAAGATGCTCGTCTCGTTCATCAAGCAACAGCTCGCGGGCAAGCCCGCGATCTACGCAGGTGACCCGGCGTTCCACACGAAGACCCGCACGTTCGCACTGCTGAGTTACGACACGAACGACGGCCGCTTCAAGGCCTCGTGGGACGACATGGTGCAAGAGCTCAAGGACGCGGGCATTCCACTCGTCCTGCACAAGAACTACTTCCTCGACATCACCCAGCTCAACCAGACCGCGCACGACATTGCGGTCGCACTCAAGCAGGCGAATGCAACCGACGTGATCTTCACGGGCGACCCGATCATGCCGCGCTTCTTCACCACCGAGGCCTCGGCGCAGAACTACCGACCGGAGTGGCTGATGGCCGGAACGGTCCTGGCCGACACCAGCGTGTTCGGCCGCAGCTTCGACCAGAGCCAGTGGGCGCACGCGTTCGGCCTGCAACTCACGCCCGCCCGCGTGATCCAGACGAAGAACCCCGCGTACACCGTGCACCAGTGGTACTTCGGGACCAAGCCGCCGAGCGACAAGAGCTACGCGATCACCTACGGCGACGTGAAGTTGTTCTTCGACGGACTGCAGTCGGCCGGACCGAAGCTGACGCCGGACAACTTCAAGGCCGGCATGTACGCGATCGCACCGCCCGACAACGCGGACGCCACGATCCAGGCCTTCGCGACGTACGGGGAGCACGGCTTCTGGAACGGCGAGGACCCGAACGGACTCGACAACGCCGGGCTCCTGTGGTGGAACCCGAACGCCCGCGGCGAGGACGAAACCGGCGTCGTGGGCAACGGCATGTACGAGCTCGTCGACGGCGGCATGCGCTACCCCGGCGGCAAGTGGCCGAGCACTCCGGCGAACCTGTTCGACACCAAGGGTGCGGTCACGATCTACAACGAACTTCCGCCCGATCTGACGCCGAAGTCGTACCCGAGCCCGCCCGGTTCACCGGCGGCTACGAAGTAGCCGCCGGTCGTCATCGCCGGGCGCGTTCTCGCGTTCTTTCATCAGCTTCTTCGAATACGACGCGACGCGCTCGGCGTCGGAACGGATGTCGATCAGACCACCGGTGCCGGCATACGTGAGCTTGCGGATGAGACCCATGGTGACCTCCTTTTCTTCGAACATCGGCGCCCCGGCGGAGCACGCGTAGAGGCGAGGGTCCCGAGGGGCAGGGACCTGTGGAGGGCGTGCACGCGCGTGCTCTCACGTCGGGTCGATCTTCCGTTCGATCCGGGACTTCCGGCCCTAGTGAACGGGCCACGGCATGCCGTTGGCTGACAACGTGCTGCACTGGTATCCCGTCGACGCGCATCCGAACGGTCCGTCTCGCGAACCGTGGTACGTCGCGACCGACGGATTCGCGTTCCGCACTGCGTCTCATCCGTGCGGCGCCTCGCCCCTCGCGAACCTCCGGCTCACCGACGATGCCGCATACCCGACGAAGCACCATCCGTCCGGGCCCTCCGACCTTCCGTGGTTCTCGATCAGGGGCTCGATCATCTATCCCGCCGAGGGCCACCCGTTCGGCGAGTCGGCCGCGCCGTGGTACCAAGCGCGCTAGCGCCCTGATCGGCGCTCGCACAACCCGTCCCGGACCGGGCATCATGGGCGCGTGCGGCGAGCTGCGGTGGTGATCGTCAGCGCGGTCGTCGCGCTTGGCGCCTGCAGTACGGACAAGTTCTCGGCCTCGTCCTCGCCGTCTTCTTCTTCGTCCGCTTCTGCCTCGCCGTCCTCTTCCGCAGTGTCGTCCTCACCCAAGCCCTCGTTGGCCGCGGTCTTCCGTCTGGTCGCCGAGAACTCGCCCTCGTCACTTCGACGCGCGATCGCCGCGGCCGAACCCGGCTCTGCGGCCGCGCGTTACTTCTCGGCCATGCTTCTGAGCCTCCGTGCCTTCGTCGACGCCGGTGGCCTCGGCGTTCCCCGCCCGTTCTTCCCCCTGGGGGGAGGCGGCGTGGGCTTCTGTGCGCACGAGCAGGGCCACGCGATCTGCGATCACTACCAGCAACCCTCGTTCGCGAGCGACGGACGCCTGTCCGGATTCACGGTCAACGGCGTCGACGTCGCGCGACTGGTGCGTCTGGGCACCGGTATACCCGCGGCTCCGCTCGTATTCGCAGACGGCCTCGTTCCCTCGGCGCGGGTCGTCGCGCTGTTGCGCGACCCGCTCGAACGGTTGAACGTTGTCGTCCAGGTCGAGAACGACAGCGACGCACCACACGCGCTGCCGAACGGGCTCGACTTCAGCTACCGTCGCGACGGCTCGGGCGTGTCGGTTCGCGCCACCTCGTACGCGACGCCTGCGTCGGTCGCTCGGCAATCATCGGTCCTGCTGGACCTCGTGTTCTACGGCGCAAACTTTGGCGGGACCGTCGTTCTCCCTGACGGAGGCCTACAGATCCATATTCCGGGACCGCCGGTCGCCCTCCCGAACGCGGCGACGGTCACCGCCTGAAGAACGACCCGTCAAGTGCCCCGGATGCTCGGCGGCCATCGAACGTGAGCCGGGGCTTACATCAGCCGGGCGGAGCGAAGAACTCCAGTGCGATGTTGTCGGGGTCACGGAACGACAAGCCTGAGCCGTATCCCGCATCGACGATGCCGCCGTTGGCGATACCGAGCTCGTTCAAGCGCGACTCCCACTCCGCGAGTTCGCCGCGACTCGCGCAGGCAAACGCAAGGTGATCCAGCCCGACACGACGCTCATCGAACGGTTCGGCGCTCGCGAGATCAGGGAACTGGTGCAGTCCGACCAGTGTGCCGCCGACGAGCCACACGACGTGGCGGAACGGTCCCGTGTCTTCATCGAGGACGGGCTTCGAGCCGAACAATGCTTCGTACCAGGGCACACTGCGCGTCAGATCGCTCACCGTCAATGCAACATGCGTGATCGTCGGAAACTCGGCCACTGTCTGCCTCCTCGAGAGCGGGAACGGGACCCTAACGCGCAACGGCGCGACCGGCGCCTTACGGAAGCGGCGGCATGCCGAGCATTTCGCGGAACTCGTCGGTCGTGTTGGTGACCGGGAATGGCTCCGAAGGCACGGGGAGGCCAAGTCGCTCGCAGATGGGTTCCCAGCCGTCGCCCGGAGTCCATTCGAGGAGGCGTTCGCCCGGTACGCCGGCTCGGACGGCGTCGTTGTGGCGCTCGAACGCGTCCATCATTGCCGTCGGGTCGTCGAACCGGTCACTGAAGCGGTCGTGGAGCAGTTTGCGAACCTCGTCCATCCACGGTTTGACCTCCGGCGGGACCCGGTCGAACGACAAGAAGATCGTGTTCGACGCGCTGCGATACCAGCTCTCGGGATCGCGCACCGACAACAGGACGAGCGCGTCCGGATAGGCCGCCGAGAGTTCCGGCCAGAACGCACCTCCGGGCCAGTCGACGATCGCGCGGTACCGGGCCAGCATCGCGGACCAGTCGACGGGACGACCTTCGATGGCGTCCGTCCACGCGGGCACCTGCGTGGGATCCCCCAGGATTTCGAGCATGTGATGGCAGGGCGCGTCGAGGAGCTGTTCGAGCGCCACCTTCAAAGAGTGCGTACCTGTCCGGCCCACACCGGCACCAACGACCGCGACGTCCATCGCTTCCCCCCGTCCGAGATCACGCGCTGTCCGCGCGACATGGACCTACGTCTATCACGGTGACCCCGCAGCCACCGAGCGTCTGTCGACGGACCGCCGCCAACGCACTCGCGACGATCGCAGGGTCAGGTTCCGAAGGCGTAGAGGTTGCCGTCCCACGCGGCGGCGTAGACGTGTCCGTCAACGACGGTGGGAGCGGCGAAGATCATGCCTTGGACGTTCGTGCCACTGTCCCACAGATGGGCTCCGGTTTGCGCGTCGAAGGCCCACAAGGTGTTGTCCGGACCGTCGCCTTCGTACACGACTCCGTTCGCGACCGTCGGCGGCGTGACGGATTGTCCGTTGATTCCGACGTCCTGGTGCCACGCTTCGGTGAGCGTGCAGTCGGGCTGGACCTGGAACGCGACCATGCCCTGCGCGTAGGCGAGGTCGGGCGACTGCGACGAGTTGGTGACGTAGACCATGTTCTGCGCCGACGAGTAGGCGGGGATGCCGTTGAACTGATCGTTCGTCGGGTCACCGAGCTGGATCGTCTGTATCGGCCCGGCCGCGATGTTGTCGCGGTTGTACACGACGAGCACACCCGACTTGTTCTTCGCCGCGAGGAGGGCGGGACATCCCGGCGGCTGGAACAACAGCGGCGTGGCGCCGTAGTCGACATCGGTGCCGACGAGGGCCGTGTAGTTCGCGGCCTGGACGTTGAGGTTGGGGTCGAGGCGCACGACTTGATCGCCGAAGCCGGTGTTCTCACCGGGGATCGCGTTGCCGGTCGCCGCGTAGACCGCACCGTTGGCGTCGTCGACGGAGACGCCGCCGGGTCCCCAGATGCCGCCACCGTACTGACCCGGGTGCAAAGTGGGGTCGACGACATTCCAGGTCTTCTGGATCGAGTGCGTCGCGATGTTGACTGCGACGACCTTGCCGAAATACGTGCGTTGATCGCAGTAGCTCGCGGTCGTCACGTACAAGACGCCGGCCGACATCGTCAGCGCGCCGTAGACGTGATCGACGAGCGCCTTGCCGATCGTGACGGGTGTCCAGCCGACCTTGTTCTTTCCCGTTGCGAGGTCGATCGCGAACAACCGGTCGCTCCCGCCGACGACGTAGCCGGTGCCAGTGGCGGGGTCGAGCAGCGGCGCCGCGCTCGCGCCCCACCTGCCGCCCGGAACATCGAAACACGTGGATCGGTGGACACCAACGGTGCGGCGCCACACCCACTTCCCCGTCGCCGTATCGATCGCCTGCACGTGGCCCTGTTCGTCTGCGACGAACAGCAGGTTCCGGGCCACGCCCTTCACGACGATGCCCGGCGCGTAGGTCGGCTGCGCGACCGACACACCGCTCAACGGCGCGGTCCACAGCAGGTGCAGGTTCGGGACCGTTGCAGTGCTGAGCGTTGTCTCGCACGGGTTCACACCCGTCCGCGCGTTGTCGAATCCGAACGTTGTCCAGGCCGTCTGCGTGCCGCAGCCGGACGCGTCCGCCGGAGACATCTGCGCGACCACGCCGAAGGCGCTCGCGGCCGCGGCGACGAACCCCAACACGACCACGTGCGCGACGACGCGTGCGTTCGCGAACTTGCCGACCAATCCACCCATGTTGGCCACCCCCCGATCCCCGCACAGCGTAGAACGGCGGGCGACTCCCCAACAACCCCGCGCTACCTGCCCGGGTCGCCGGACATTCAACCGATACGGCCCAACCGCCACACGCGATAACTGACACAACAGGACAAACACGACCGCCGCTCGATGGCCGGGGCGTGCAGTCGACGACAACTGCCGCTAGCGTCGGTTTCCATGCACTCCCGCCGCATGGTGGCACCGATCGCGGTCGCCCTCGTCGCTCTGGCTCTCATCGCAGTCGCGGTTGTCTACCTCGTCGTGCCTGCGACACACCTGCCGAGTTTCTGGCCCGGACACGAAGTGGTTCGTCACGCGAGACGGACGGGCCGTGCGTTGCCCTCGAGCGCACACACCTCTCGTGGCGTCGTGCTTCTTGTCGTCGCGCTCGGAGCAATCACCGCAGCCGGGTGGATGGCGTTTCGCTACCGACCGGCCGACGGCGCCTTCTAGCCCCGGGCCGGGTCCTCGCCACACCGGCGCGGGATCGGGTGACTTCACAGGCACTCCACATACGTCGGTCGCAGTATGGCGATGACCGGTGAAGCGCGCGTTCGGAGGTGCTGGATGAGCCGACAGCCGGGTAGAGCCGATGGATTCCATGTCGTCAGTGGGCTGCTCGCACTGGCGACGGGTCCGATCCTGTTGGCACGGGGTGCGCCCGCCGGATGGTCGTTCCTGCTCATCGGTGCGGGCGTCGCGCTGCTGCTGATCCAGTGGGCGATCGCGGCCGATATTCGCTTCGCGGCCACGGACAACCGGCCTCGTCTCATCGCCGCGACTGCGATGGGATTCGTCACGATCGCAGTCGTCTACCTCACCCGAGCGGCGGACGACCTGCCGTCACTGTTCCCGGGACACGACGGCGACTCCGAACACTTTCGCATCCTGCCCGGCACACTCATCCTGATGATCGGCATCGTGTTGCTGGCACGCGCGGTCGCGGCCATGGGCCCCTCACGCGCCGCCGACTGACGCCTCGGCTCCCCTACCTGCGCCGGTCTGGCAATCGCCTACTTCGGGACTGTCGCGACGAACGTCGCGTTCATGCTCAGCCCCGAGAGGTTCTTGTTGACGCGCACCGTGCCACCGTCGGCCGAGAACGTGATGACACCGGCGAGGCTCACCATGGCGCCGACCAGCCCGCCGGCCGTGCCCGAGAGCGCCACGTCGGAGAACGATTTCCCGCATGCTGTTTCGTTCGTGTGCACGACGCTGCGCTTCCCGTCGAGACTGACGTGCCAGACGGGCTTCTTGTCCGGGCCCTCGTCGATGGTCCCGGTGAACACCAGCGTTCCTCGGCCCTCGCTGCCGTTCGCGCTCGTGCAGTTGTCGCCGGGGAAGGTGAGGTTGTACGCGGTCGTCGCCGGAAGCGACGCGCGGTACGTGCCGTTGCCCACCTGCTTGAACATCGCACTCGACGCCCGGAACTGCGCGGTCATCGTGATGGGCCCGCTCCCGAAGCTCATGCTCCCGTTCATCGACATCGCGAGCTTCTTGGACTTGGTGTCGAACTCGATGACGAGCTTGCCGATGCCGCGCTTCGATGTCGACGTCATCGTCACCGTCGCGGTCTTGCCTTCGTCGCTCGGCGCGGTGTACGTGACGGACCCGGGAGCCGCGTCGAGATGCTCCTTGTCGAGCTTGTCCTCACCGGACAGTGACAGGTCGACCGACGCCTGCGGTGGCGCACCATAACGGTGCTTCAACGTGACACCGAACGCCGTCTCCGACTTCGTGTCGACTTCTTCAGTGTGCTGCACGTTGCCCTGCTGGTCGATCTTGCGTGGCGTCTCGGCGTCGTACGCAGGTACCGCGACGACGACGCACCGACCGTTGCGCCACAGCTTCTGGGCTGCCTCCATGACCGGCTCGACGAGGTTGACGCTGAGGCCGAGGTCACTCACGGCGAATTTGAGTCCCGCGCCCGCGTCGCCCGTTGTGCCCACCGAGCCGGTGGCGCTCGCCGTGTTCAAAGAACTGCCGTCATAGCCGTTCGCCGTGCCGGGCAGCGACAGGTTCCCCATGCTGAGGTCGATGCTGCTGCCGGACAGCTTCGAATGGTTCTCGTACGAGGCGTCGACCGACGCGAGTCCTGCCTGGTCGTTCACGTGACCATGCAGGTCGAGCGTCGCGTCGCTGCTCACCGACTTGCCCGTCGAGGTGTCGATGTGGATCTGCGTCGTGACATCGAGCGGCACGCCACCCGACGGGTCGGGACAGATGTCGATCACACCTTTGTACGTGCGCGATTCGGTCACCCACACGAGGAGCGAATGCGACTTGTCGTCCGTGACTGTCTCCGTCAGCTTGGCCGCCATCGCAACGGTGACCCGTGATCCGGCGACGTCGACGCCGTAGCTCTCGCTGACGTTGTCGGTGACCGTTCGCGTACCGTCGTCCTGCCGGGACGCGGGGTTGTGTTCCGGCAGGTCCTCCGTGCCGGTTCCCGACCCGGCCGTCGACGTCAAGAAGTCGAGCGACTCCGCGAAGTGCGTCGCGAACTGGACCGGCATCGACTGGAGAAGGGTGTCGCTGACGAGCCGAACTTCCGGCGGTCCGGTCACGAACGCCTTCGTGTGGACCACCTTCGCGAGGTCGGGTGCCGGCTCCGCCTCGATCGCCTGATGGCGTGCCTTGTCGAGCAGCGAATACACGGGGTCTGCGTCGGCGCCGAACTTGGCGCGCAGACCGACGGCGTCGAACAGCGCGTGCGTCTCCTGGTCACTCGCAGCCGCCACGTCGGCGACCGGCGAAGTGGATTTCAGCGCGCTCCGTAGCTCTGACGGCAGGTGCGCGCTCTTGCCGCCGCCCGCGCAGGCCGCCAACATGCCGACCGCGACGACGAGGGCCGGAGCACGGCAGTGCATACGGCGAGCATTGTCCGCACTCGCAGTCTTGTCGTGGATGGTCGTGCCGGCGAGGTGCGCTCGGGATCAGGGCACCGTGGGGCCGCTCTTCGCGACGATCGCGTAGATCGGGACGCGGGCAACGGCAAGCGAACCGAGGAACGCCGCGCCCCCGAACGCGAAGACCCCTCCGTCGACACCCGCGAGCCAGTAGCCCGATCCCGCCGGGTTGCGAGCCATGCCGATGATCGGCGCATGGGGCCGGCCGGCCATGGACCCGGCAAAGCGCGCGTCGCCGAACGCGAACACGCCGCCGTCGGACGCGACGAGCCAGTAGCCCTTGCCGGTGACGGTCGCGACGATGCCGACGATCGGAGCCGCAAGCGGACGCGCAGCCATGGACCCGGCGAAACGCGCGTCGCCGAACGCGAACACGCCGCCGTCGGAATGCACTTCCCAGTAGCCCTTGCCGTCGGCGGTTGCGGCGATCCCCACCGGGCGTCCGTTGAATCCCGTCTGGCTGTGCGCAGCGAGGGTTGTCGTGTCTCCGAAGAAACCGGCATCGCCGAAGTGGTCGATGGTGCCGGTGTCGCTGGCCCCGATCTCGTACACCCAATAGCCCTGGCCATCAGCCGTCGACACGATCTGTTTCATCAGCGGGCGAAACTCGGGACTGACATCCGCGAACCTCGCCTGCGGGCTGCCGAAGTCGTGCGCATTGCCGAACGAAAAGATCGCGCCGGTGACGGAGTTCATGATCCAGTAGCCGTTGCCGTCGGGCGTCGAGGCCATCGCTTGGCACGTTCCGAACGGTTGCGGCGCGCGCCCCGGCAGCGGCGACGGCGCGCAGTTGTCGGGGTTGAGGTCGGACGGCACACCCAAGAACCGTGTACCGAAGTTGTAGACCCCACCGATACCGAGGAGCAGCGAATAGCCCGTGGTCGTCGGCGCCACCACCGCAGCTTCGGACGGAGCAGGAGCCGCGAGGCCTGCTCCTGCTACCAACGTGATCAGCACGGCTACGGGAACCCGCAACCGCAATCGGCGTGTTCGTCCCACGGCGCGCTCCCAGCTTCGTCGGTCGCCCACCCGTAGTGTCGCACGACACCGCGACACCTCCGGGCGATGGTCTCCTTCGAGGTTCTCGCATTCGGCGAGAACGCATACGCAACGGATCACCGAGACGCACTCCCCGCTCTCGGCGACGGGTCGGAGCACCTTCCCTACCCTCCATCCGGAGCGGATCCAACGCGCGCATAGCTGCGATTCGCGCTGGCAAGGCCCTCCTCGTCGGCGCATGATGGCGATGTGGCACGGGTGCCTCTGGAACAACGGTCGACGGCACGACTCGCCGTCGGTTTCATCGGAACCGTTGTCGTTCCCGTCGCGGCGGCCGCGGCTCTCATCGGCTATTGCGTCCTGCAGTTCGCCACTTCCTGGGTGGACTTCCTGACCCACTGGCCGATGCTCTGACGCCGCACTGTTGACGTTGTCGGTCTCACCGGACAAGACCACGACCGGCCACTTCGTCTACAAGGCGCCCGGCCCGCCCGGTGCGCCGTCGTTCGTGTTGCAGGTCAGTGCACCCGGCTACCCGGCGCTCGGTGACCCCGCCGCACCCGGCGTCACCATCATCAGGAACCCCGGCCCGAGCGGCCTTCCCGCGGTGCAACGCATGAGCATCGGACTCGTCGCCCAAATCGTCCTCTAACCAGACCGCGCCCGCAGGCCCCGTTGTTGTCGGGACGCGATGATCTAGTACTCCGAACGGTGCCGCCGGCGATACCACGCCGCCGCGATGAGCACGATCACGTCCGCGATCGCGCTCCCAGTCAGCACGGCCCCAACCAAGTTCCACCATTGGCTCCCCTGACTGAACGCAAGAACCGCGAGTGCACCGGCGCCGACCACCGTGCCCAGCCGGTAGGTCACAGCCCACGAGAACCGCAACCAGACCTCCCATCGGAGTTGCCGCGCGCGCGGCACCACAGCCGGCGCGACCTGTCTCCGGCATGTTCGCAGATACCTGACCGCGGGCAGCGGCGCGGCGTTCCGTACCCGTTGCGACTCGGTGCACGTTCGGTGGTGACCGCGAGCCACTCGGTCGGTTTCACCTCGTTGATAATCGTCCAGAACAGCAGGATGTCGCGAGATCGGCCAAAATGGTGCAGATACGTGAGGCTGCGCGTCGGGAGGCTCGATGACAGAAGCAGTTCGCTTCGTCGGCGTCGTCGTCGCGCTTCTCGGCGGAGCGTGCGTGTTGACGAGCCTCGTCGGGCCGCTCTACCCGCTGCTGGCAACGGCGGCTCCGTCGTTGGACGGCGTGTGGCGCGGCGCTCGGAGGTGGGGAATCGTCCTCGCGATCGTGGGTTTGGCACTCGTCTTGTTGTCGTTGCTGTAGCCGCACCGAAATGCCGATCAGGCGCTCGCCGCGCCCGGCGTGAGGTCGGGCACTATGCGTTTGTCGCTTCGTAGGAGACTCTCGCGCAGTGACGGATGCGTCCTCGCGCGCAGGTGGTCGTCGGGGGCTCGACGCCGCCGTCCTCGAAGCCGGGTGGGAAGTCTGTCGTTTCGTACTCAAACGGCGGAACGATCGACGACTGTGTGCGCTGCGCGAGGCTGCGATTCGGCCTGGGCGAGAGGACGCATGACCGCCGATCCGTGCTCGCCGACCCGCGATTGCCCTTGCCCTCGTGGGCAGTGCGCGCAATCGTCGACGTAAGTCGTCGCGACACCTTCCGAAGGTCGAGTCTCGGGCGAGTCGCGATCGTTCTCGGAGAGTCCGTACAGCTACGAGGCCGCGATCGAAGCGTGGGCGGTTCGCTCGTGGGACCCGAGGAATGTCGGCCTCGCAGGCGCGGGTCGTTCGTCGACTGTTCGTCGTGATGGTCGCAGTGCTCGCGATCCTGTGGGTCGCCCCGTGGGCCATCGGCCGACTGGTCGCTTCGTTCGCGTCTACAGATCTGAATCGGCGCGGCCCGGCATCGGGCAGAATCTGGTGGCGTGGTAGAGCTCGAGGTCTGCGTGTGGCACGGCGCCGCTTACGACTCTGAGGTGTTCCTTGATGCCACCACCGGTCAGGTTGCCGAGGCCATCCGGCTGCTCAACGGTCGCGACCGAAACGACCTCTACCTGCGCGAGGCGTCGGGTCCGTGGATCGTCGTCGGCGGCGGGCCGAGCCACTTCCTGGTGACATTCGCCGCGGCAGCGGACGGCCCCTTCTTTCAGGCAGTGGACCCATCCACGCCATTCTTTCCCGAGGTTGCGATCGTCGTCGGCGGGCAAGAGATCAGGTGCTCGCTGCAGGACGTGGTGAACGTTGTCGATGCGACGACGGCTGCGTGTGATTTCGTTCGGACCGGCCTGCGTTCGAAGTCCGTGTCATGGCGAGCGCGCTAGGGCATCACCGCCAATCGGCAATCGCGGTCGCCTTCTGCGACGTATCCGTGACACGTGATGCCGCGTTGCTACCGGGGGACGTTCACCCAGCCCTCGCCCGCGACGTACTTCCGGACGACGCGCGCGGGAACGCCCGCGACGACGCTGTTGTCGGGAACGTGGAGGCCGGCAACGACCGCTCCGGCCGCGACCACTACGTGCTTGCCGATGCGTGAACCGGGCAGGACGATCGCGCCGTGCCCGAGCCAGCTCCCGTCGCCGATCGAAACCGGCTGGTTCTTCCACATCTGCACGCCGATCGGCAGGTCGAGATCTTCGTAGCCGTGGTTCTGGTCGGTGACGTACACGTAGTGACCGGTCCAGATGTCGTCGCCGATCTCGACGCGCTCGTGGCCGACGATGCCGATGCCCTTCCCGAGCGTGCACCGGTCGCCGATCGTGATGATCGGCTCGCCCCGCATATCGGCCTGCGACGGCATCCCCGCGCTGATGCTCGCGAACGGCCCGATCGTGCTCGCTTCACCGAGCGCGATCCGGCCCTCGCCGAAGATGACCGACTGCGGGAACGCGATCATGCTGCCGGCTCCGAACGAGTGGAACGCGCGGGCGCGGCGGTGGCGTGGACCGATCGCACCGAGCCGATTGACGGTCGTCCACGCAGCATGGATCGCGTCACCCGCGATGCGCTCGACGTTCTCCCGCAGCATCGTGCAAGGATACGACGATGGCCACCAACACTGCGCTTCCGGTTCGCATCGGGTTGCTGTACGACTACCCGCAAATGGGCGATCTGTTCCTCAAGTCGCTGCAACTCGGCATCGACGAGGTCGCGGCGACCGGGCGGCTCGATCGTGAAGTGGAGCTGATCGAGCGGCAGTCGCGCGGGCTGCCCTCCGGCAGCGAGGCCGAGGTGGTCCGCGCCTTCGACGACCTCGACAACGAAGACGTCGTCGCGATCGTCGGCCCGTCGATCTCCGACAACGCGCTCATCGCCGCGCCGATGTGCGACGCGGCGCGCATCCCGGCGATCAACTACTCCGGCGGCGAGCGCACCCGATCGCAGTGGATGTTCCACTACCAGGTGGGCTCGCTCGAGGAGGAGCCACCCGTTCTGGCGGCGCGGATGGTGGCGCGAGGCTTTCGACGCGCGGCGGTGATCTTCGACCAGTCCCCTGTCGGTCGTCGGTACGCCGAGTGCTTCGAGTCGGCCCGCGCCCGGCTCGGGTTGGAGGTGACGGGCACTGCGAGCATCTCCGCGTTGGCAGAGGATGCGACCGGGCTGCTCGAGCGGTTGCGCGCGGCCGAGCCCGACGTCCTCGTGTATCTCGGCCTGGGCGTGTCGTCGCGCGCGGTGGTGCTCGCGCTCGAGTCGCTCGGATGGAAGGTTCCGGTGCTCGCGAACTCCGCGCTGATGTTCGGCTACGCGCGCCCCGACTGGCGCGACGGCTACGCGGGTTGGGAGTACATCGACACGATCGCCGACGACAACCGGATGCGGGCGCGGCTCGGCGAGAAGTTCGCGCACGCGGCCGGCGGACCGATCGGGTGCGCCGCGTTCGACATCGGCCGGCTCCTCGGCGAGGGCATCGCGGCCGCCGAGCACCTGACCCGCGCCGGGATCGCCGACGGGCTGCGCCGCGTGAAGCAACTTCCCGCGACATCCGGCCACGAGGGAACGCTCATCGGCTTCGGCGTCTGGGATCATGCGGCCCTGAAGGGGCACTATCTGGTGCTGCGCGAGTGGAAAGACGGTCACTCGGTTCAGGTCTGACCGAGCGTACGATGCGCCTGTGGCCCAGGATCGCGATGCTTCGCGCCTGCGCATCGCCCGTGCGGGGCTGACGCAAACCGCGGTCGAACGCGTTTCGCGCACCTCGTTCGGGCGGATGCCGATCACGCTGGTCGATCGCGCCCGCGCCCAGCTCCGACGGTTCTTCTCCGAGGGTCCGTGGACGGTCGAGGACGACGCCGGGCTGTCCGGCCTCGTCGGGCCGGGCGAGGGCTGGACGGAAGAGGAGCTCGCGCCGGGGATCCGGTTGAGCTACGGCTGGCGCTTCGGGATCTTCAAGGTCGAGGTCGCCGCCGAGCCGGAGCCCGAGGCCGAGCCCGGCGCGCACGACCCGAAACCCGCTACGTCGATCCTGCCCGAGCACGAACGCACCCTCGGCGACACGTTCGAGGACTTCGTGCTCATCGAGCCCGGCCGCACCCCGGCCGAGCTGCGGTTCGCGACCGGGCCCGTGATGGGCGGCAAGGCGGGGCGGTTCACGCGCGAGGAACAAGGGTCCTCGGCTGCAGTCGCGGCGCTGTTCCGCGAGTTCGACGACATCGAACAGGTGCGCATCGAGATCGGCGCGGTATCGATCGCATTGGAAAGCCCCGACCAGTGGCGCGACATCTTGTTGCAGGTGTTCGACACGGTCACGGCGGCGTTCGTTCCGCCGCGCATCGTCCAGCCCGACCGTGCGCACGAGCGCGCCGTCGCCGAGATCGGTTCGCTGGACGTGTCGAATCCGCGCGACCTGGCCCGACTCCTCGACGCGACCAACTCGCCCGACGCCGCCTTTCGTTGTCTCGCCGCCGCCAAGCTCGAAATTGCCGACCCGCTCCTGGTCGCGAAGCCGTGGACGCATTCGCTGGAAGACTCGTCGCGTGCGGTACGCCGCGCCGCGATCCGCGCGATGGCGCACGTCGCGCGCCCCGACCTTCGCCTGTTGTTCGAGCGGGCGCTCGGTGACAAGGACGCGTGCGTGCGGTACTACGCGCTGCGGGGCCTGGCCCAGATCGGTGTCGGTCGCGCCGACCAGAGCGTCGAGCGTCGCAAACTCGACGACGACCTCCGGGTGCGCTTCGCCGCCCAGGCCGCCCTCGACGGCCGCGTTCCCCTATAGGCGTCGAATCGAGCGTTGTTGTCACACCCGTCTGTCATGGTGTGGGCCATGCAGACGATTGACGCAAACGAGCTGGTCAGCGGGGCGTACGAGGCCTGCGCCGAGTTCTCGGTCCCGGCCGACGGGTCGCCCGTGTGCGCGGGTTGCGGCTGGTTGGAAACCGAGCACGACCACGGCATCGCCGAGGTGACCACGCTGCCGACGCGTCACGCCGCGCGGGCGCCGAAGCGCCTCGCGTCTTAGTTCGTCGGCGTCTTAGTAGGTCGGCGTCGTAACGCCCTACGCGCTGCGCTTCTTGGCCGTGGTCTTGGCCGGCGCCTTCTTGGCGGCCGACTTCTTCGTGGCCTTCGCCGCCGGCTTCTCCGCGGCCGACGCCGACGCGGCCGCGACACTCGGGTGACGCTCCTTGGCGTGCTGCGCCTTCTCCAGTGACGCTTCGAGCGCGGCCACGAGGTCGAGCACTTTGGCCGGCGGTTCGACGGTGGGCTCGGCCACGATCTCCTGGCCGGCCGCTTTGCGTTCGATCAGGTCGAGCACCTGCTCGCGGTACTCGTCGCGGTACTTCTCCGGCTCGAAGTGTTCGGCCGCGAGCGACTCCACGAGCTGACGCGCCATCGCGAGTTCGCGTTCGCTGAGCTCGGTCTCGCCGTCGTCGGGGACGAGGTTGGTGCGGGGCAGCACCTCGTCCGCGTAACGCATCGTCTCGATGCACAACATGTCGTCGACGGGCCGGATCGCAACCAGACGCTCCTTGCTGCGCACGATGATGCGCCCGATCGCGACCTTGTTGAGCTCGATCATCGCCTCGACGAGCAGCTTGTACGGCTTGATGCCCTTCGCGTCGGGAACCAGGTAGTAGGGCTGCTCGAAGTACAGCGGGTCGATCTCGTCGAGGTCGACGAACTCCTCGATCTCGATCGCGTGGCTGCCCTTGGGGCGCAGCACGTCGAGCTCGTCGGGCTCGATCATCACGTAGCGGCCCTTCGAGATCTCGTAGCCGCGCTTGATCTTGTCGGGCGGGACCTCTTCGCCGGTCTGATCCGACACCTTCTTGTAACGGATCCGGGCGCCGGTTCCCTCCTCGAGCTGGTTGAAGCTCACGTCACGGCTCTTCGTCGCACTGACGAGGCGGACGGGCACCTGCACGAGGCCGAAGCTGATCGAGCCGGTCCAAATGGCACTGGGCATAAGGTGATTCTAGATATGGCGAGGGGGAAGCCGAGCGAGCAGTTCGTCGAGATCGAGGGCCGCGAGCTCAAGCTCTCGAACCTCGACAAGGTGCTCTACCCCACGGCCGGGTTCCGCAAAGCCGACGTCATCGACTACTACCGGCAAATCGCACCGTGGATCCTGCCCCACCTGGCGGGGCGGCCCCCCACCCTGGTGCGGGCGCCGGACGGCCCGGCCGGGCCCCGCTTCTTCGAGAAGAACTGCCCGTCGCACCATCCCGGCTGGGTGGACATTGCACCCGGCAACGAAGCCACGGGCGGCACCAAGGGCTGCCTCGTCGACGAGCTGCCCGCGCTCGTCTGGCTCGCCAACCTCGCCGCGCTCGAACTCCACACGCACCAGTGGACGCTCGCCGATCCGGCCCACCCCACCGCCATGGTGATCGACCTCGATCCGGGCGAGCCCGCGACGATCATCGACTGCTGTCGCGTCGCGCTCGACCTGCGGGACACGCTCGCGCAACTGGGGTTGCAGTGTGTCGTGAAGACGTCGGGGGGCAAGGGGTTGCACCTGTCGGTTCCGATCCTCGGTTCGGACGCTTCCGACGAGGACACCAAACGGTTCGCCCTCGCACTCGGGCAGCTGCTCGAGTCGCGCGATCCCGATCGGGTGCTCGTCGACATGACGCGCGCCAAACGGCCGGGCAAGGTCTTCGTCGACTGGAGTCAGAACGACCGGCACAAAACGACGGTCTGCGTGTATTCGTTGCGGCTCCGCGACCAGCCGACGATCTCGACGCCGCTCGCCTGGTCGGAAGTCGAGGCCGCGGCCGACTCGGGCGACGAAGGCTCCCTCTCGTTCCAGGCGGCCGCCGTGCTCGCGCGCGTCGCCGAGCACGGCGATCTCTACGCCGACTCCCTGACTCTGCACCAGGCGCTACCCGCGCTCTAGGGTCGCCGCCATGGATCTCTCGGGCAAGGTTGCGATCGTCACCGGCGCATCGCGCGGCGTCGGCGCGGCCACGGCCGAGTTGCTCGCGCAGCGGGGATGCCACGTCGCCTGCGCAGCCCGCGCCACCGACGCTGCTCCGCTGCCGATCCCGGGGACCATCGACGACACGGTGCGCCGGATCCGCGCGGCCGGCGGCGACGCGATCGCGGTGCCGACGAACCTCGGCCGCGACGAGGACGTCGAGCGCATGATCACCACGACGCTCGCGCACTTCGGGCGCGTCGACGCGCTGGTGAACAACGCCGCGATCACGTTTCCCGGCGACCTCGGCATGGAGATGAAGCGCTTCGATCTCGTGATGCAGGTCGATCTGCGCGCGCCGCTGATCGCCATCCGCGCGGTCGCGCCGTCGATGAAGGAGCACGGCGGGGGCGCAATCGTGAACGTGTCGTCGGTTGCGGGCTTGAACTACATCCCGGATCTCATGGCCTACGGCATGGCGAAGGCCGCGCTCGAACACCTCACCGTGTCGGCCGCGCACCAGCTGCGCCCCTTCGACATCGCGGTGAACACGTTCCGGATCGACGTGCCGGTCGCGTCGGAAGGGTTCGTGTTCAACATGCCCGATGCCGACCATTCCGACTGGGAACCGTCGGCGGTTGCGGCCGAGGGAATCGTCTGGATGCTCGAGCAACCCGCGAGCTACACCGGCCACAACGAGGGAATGGCGCAGCTGCGGGCCGATCACGGGATCATGGCGTCGCAGTCGGCGCGGCCGTACGTCTCGGCGCAGAACCTTGTCACCGAGTCGCACCTCCGGCCGTTGAGCTGATCGATGGCAACCGGCAGCGATGTGGTGCTGCGCGAGATGCGCAGTGCGCGGCGCAAGAACCGCGGCGACCAACGCGACTGGATCGATGCGTGGTACGAGCTGTGGCTGCGGGGGTTCTTCGCGGTCGTCGTGATCGTGGTGGTGCCGATCATCCTGACCGGTGACGAGCTCGGTCCGAAGTCGATCGCGCAGTTCCGGGATCACGCTCCGGGTGTCGCGTCGATCATCGTCGCGCTGGCGCTCTGGGTCGCGTTGCGCGCGGGCGCGGGTGGCGCGCCGCTCGCGCCCGAAGGCCCGGACGTGATGTACCTGTTGCTCGCGCCGATCCCCCGGGCGCGTGTGCTGCGCCCGCTCGCGGTGAGCCAGTTGCGCACCGCGGTGACGGGGGGTGCGGTCGTCGGCGCGGCCACCGGTCTCGCCGCCGCGGCGCGCCTGCCATCGGGACCCGGCATCTGGGCGTTGTGCGGACTGCTCGCGGGGCCGTGCCTCGCCGCGGTCTTCTGGGGTTCCGTTGCGTTCGCGTCCGCGCACCGCCTCCGCCCGCTGATCACGAACACCATCGGTGCGGTGCTCGTCGCGAGCGCGGTCGTCGACGCGTACCTCCACACCTGGATCGCGCCGACCTCGTGGCTCGCGTCGCTCGGGTTGCTCCCGCTGCACGGCGTCGTCCCGCCGGTCGTTGCCGCGGCCGGCATCGCGCTCGCGGTGCTGGTCCCGACGCTCGCGCTCATCGCCATCGGCGGCACCTCGCTCGAGCCTCTGCTCCACCGCAGCACCTTGACGAGCCAACTGCGGTTCGCCGCGTCGCTGCAGGACATGCGCACCGTCGTGCTCCTCCACCGCCAGCTCGCCTCGGAGAAATCGCGCAGCCGGCCGTGGCTGCGGCTCCCGACGCCGCGCACCGTGCACCGTCCGGCGTGGCGCCGGGGCTGGCACGGCTACCTGCGCTGGCCGCTCGACCGGGTCGTGCGCGTGTTCGCGCTTCTCGCCGCGGCGGCCGTACTCACGTACGTGGCGCGCTCGACCCACCTCTTGATCATCTTCGCGGGATTGGCGCTCTTCGTCGCCGCGCTCGACTTCGTCGAACCGTTCGGAGCCGAGCTCGATCACCCCACGTTGCTGCTCACGTACGGCGTGAGCATCCGCGCGGTGCTGCTCCGCAACCTGGCCGCGCCGATCGTGGCGCTCACCGGGCTCGCGCTCGTCGGCGCGGGAATCGTGACCGCGGCGACCGGCGCGCACGCGATGCTGATCGTCGCCTGCGCGGTCAGCGCGTCGCTCGCCGCGCTCGCGGGCAGCGCGCTCAACGTCGCGCTCGGCCCACCGACATCCGAGCTGGCGATGATGGTGTTCTCCCCCGACATCTACGGCATGGTGCTCCTCTTCCGCCAGGGGATCCCGCCCGCGATCGCGATCGGAGGACTCGCACCGATCGCGGTTGCGTCCGCGAGCGGGGACGCGGCCGCGGTCGCGGTTGCGGTCAACGTCAGCGTGGTGTCGGTCGCGGTGCTCCTGTACTCGGCGCTGAGAGGCGTGTGATCCCGTGTCCGAACCGAAGGCTCCGTTCCTGCTGAACATCACGCAGCTGACGAAGACGTATGACGAGCACGCCGCGCTGTCCGACTTCAACCTCCGCCTCGAAGGCGGCCACCTGGTTGCGCTCGTCGGTCACAACGGCGCGGGCAAGTCCACGTTGCTCGGCATCATCGCCGGGCTCATCGAACCCACCTCCGGGCTGGTGCTCATCGGAGGACACGAGGCCGGGACGCTGCCGGCGCGCGCCCTCCTCAGCTACGCGGGTGACAATCCCATTCTCTACGACGACCTCAGCGTGTGGGAGCACCTCGAGTACGTCGCCGCACTGCACGGCGCCGAGGACTGGCAGACGCCGAGCCGCGAGCTCATCAAACGATTCGAACTGCTCGACCGCGCCGACGATCTCCCGTCGAAGTTCAGCCGGGGCATGCGCCAGAAGACCGCGCTCGCGGTCGCGCTCGTACGGCCGGCCGCGCTCGTCATCGTCGACGAGCCGTTCGTCGGGCTCGACATGAAGGCCCAGGCCGCGTTGCTCGACGTGCTCGAGGCGCGCGCCGCGGCGGGCAGCACGGTCGTGGTCGCGACCCACCAACCGTTGTTCTTGTCGCACGCCGACTGGTGCGTCATGCTGCGCGACGGGCAGATGCATCACGACGGTCCGCCGACCGCGCAGATCCTCGCCGAGCTGCAGTCCGGCGAGTGACCTATCCGTCGGTCGGTGGGCGCTCCGGGCGGATCAGGTCGATCGAGTCGCGGTAGAGGCTGAACGCGGAACGCAATGCCGCGGTGGTGATGTGGTGCATGTCGGCCGCGACCGTCATCGTCACGAGCTGACCCGCGACGTCCACCTCCGGATTGACCGGCGGCGACGGATGCGCGGGATCGGTCGGGTCGGGGTTCTTCGCCGTCGGAAGATCCGCGGCCGCGAGTTGTTCCGCGGCACCCTCGAACGTGGCCTGCGCCTGCCGCGCGCCACCGACCAGGCTGTTGATCGCGTCCATCCCCCTCATTGTCGACGGCCGCACCGGAGAACCTTGAGCCGTCGGCGGCGTCAGCCCTTCAGCGAACCGACTCCGGGCACGTTCTGATTGCCTTGGTAACGCGCCACGGTGCACTCGACCGTGCGCCGGCCCGCGGCCCAGCTGCCCGGTTCGATCGGTTCCCAGCCCGCGCGCTGGTCGTTGCGGGGTTCGTGGCCGAGGTAACCGAGAGCGACGACGTGACACGCGTCACCGACGAGCAATCCCCACGCGTGGTCGTCGTCGACCGCGGGCGGTCGTGCGACCTTCCCGGCGAGGTCCGCGTAGCCCGCAACCTCCCACAGGTGCGACTGCGAGCACGGGATCTCGTACTCGGAACGACCCCAGCACGAGCCGATCGGCGCGATGCGGGCCTGCGTCGTGCCTTCGACCCTGCCCGTGAACGGCATGAGCATCGACGGGCGGGGCGGAGCGGTCAGCGACAACGATCCCACGCCGCACCACACCTCGCGATCGCCGTGGATCCAGGACTCGTGCGTGGGCATGATGGCGGTCGGGAAGTAGCGGCCGACGGGATCGACGGGCCCACCGATCAGCGCGCGCGTGCCCGGCGCGCAGTCGTGCTCGAACACCCCTTGCCACTCGGCCTCGGTCGGGAAGTGATCGAAGCGGTCGAGGCTCAGGCTCGTCGTCATCTCGACCAGATGCGGACGATCACAGTTCACGACGTGCGTCTCGCGCGTGTCCTGACCCGGCTGCTGATCGAACGTGACACAGTCGCCCCGCGCGTACGAGCGGCGTTCGAGGTGAAAGATCGTCGTCGACGTGGTGGTTCGCCCGGTGGCCCCCGCACCGTTCTTCGGCGTCTTCGACGCCACCGACGGTGTCGCGGCGGTCGACGACGGCGCCGAGTTGCGCTTCATGAAGCTCAGCGGCCCGTAGCCCGCAACTCCGAAGAGCACCACCACGAGCGCGGCGATGGCGACGTACCAAAGCGCGTGACGACCGTGAGCCAGCGCGCTTCGCCCTTTGTCGCCCCCCTCGCCCGCCATGCGCGACCGCGAACGGCTACAGCCGCTCGATGATCATCGCCATGCCCTGGCCGCCGCCGACGCACATCGACTCCATGCCGAATCGCTTGTCCTCGGTTTCGAGCCCGTTGATCAGCGTCCCCATGATGCGGGCGCCGGTCATGCCGAACGGGTGACCGAGCGCGATCGCGCCGCCGTGCACGTTGAGCTTCTCCATCGGGATACCGAGGTGCTTCGCGCTCGGGAGCACCTGCGCCGCGAACGCCTCGTTGATCTCGACGAGGTCGATGTCGTCGATCGTCATGTTGGCCCGCTTCAGCGCCTGGCGGCAGGCCTCGATCGGACCGAGGCCCATGATCTCCGGATTGATCTGACTCACACCGGAAGCGATGATGCGCGCGAGCGGCTTGATGCCGAGCTCCTTCGCCCGGGTGTCGCTCATCACGACCACCGCGGCCGCGCCGTCGTTCAGCGGGCACGCGTTGCCGGCGGTGATCTTGCCGTCGGGACGGAAGACGGGCTTCAACGTCGACAGCTTCTCGACCGTGGTGCCGTCGCGGGGGCCGTCGTCCTTCGACACCACCGTGCCGTCGGCGAGCGTCACCGGCGTGATCTCCCGCTCGAAGAAGCCGTTCGCCTGGAACTTCACGGCGAGCTGCTGCGAACGTGCGCCGAACTCGTCCATCTCTTCGCGGCTCACGTTCTCGGCCTCGGCCACGTTCTCCGCGGTCTGACCCATGGCGATGTACACGTCGCCGAGCCCGCCACCGGGAATCCATGACGGCTGACCGCCGTCGGCGCGCAGCTTGGTGCGCTCGCGCGCCGCTTCGAACTTCGCGTTGGGCGAGCCGGTGTCGGCCGCGCCGTACTGGAACCGGCTCACGGTCTCGACGCCGCCGGAGATGAAAACGTCACCTTCGCCGGCGCGGATCGCGTGCGCCGCCATGCGGATCGTCTGCAGCGAGCTCGAGCAGTAGCGGTTGACCGTGACGCCGGGCGCCTCGAGCCCGGCGAGGAGGGCGGACACGCGAGCGACGTTGGTGCCCGCTTCGCCCGCGGGCTGACCGCAGCCCCAGATGACGTCTTCGACCTGCGCGGGATCGAGGCTCGGCACCTTCGCCATCACCGCATCGATGATCAGCGCCGAGAGGTCGTCGGGGCGGCACTCGACGAGCGAGCCCTTGTTCGCACGGCCGATCGGCGTGCGGGCGGTAGCGACGATGACTGCTTCGGGCATGATCCCCTCCGGATTACCTGCGACGCCCAGGCGAACGCCCGGCGGGACGCAAGATAGTCGTGGGAACCGTCCCCACCCCAATGGCGGTAGCGTGCGCGTGTGGCCGTCTCCGCACACGTCGCCGAGCACCACAAGAGTCACCGAGCGGGCTGGCTGCGCGCGGCGGTGTTGGGTGCGAACGACGGCATCCTCTCGGTGTCCGGCCTCGTCATCGGCGTGGCCGCGGCCAATTCGTCGCGCGCCACGCTCGTCACCGCGGGGCTCGCCGGTCTCGTCGCCGGCGCCCTGTCGATGGCGGTCGGCGAATACATCTCCGTGAGCTCGCAGCGCGACGCCGAGGAAGCCGACCTCCGCGTCGAGGCCGAGGCCATTGCCGAGAACCGTCGCGCGGAGATGCACGAGCTCGCCAAGATCTACGAGGAGCGCGGCGTCGAGCCCGGGCTCGCCCGCCTCGTCGCCGACCAGCTCATGGCGCACGACGCAATCGGCGCGCACGCGCGCGACGAGCTCGGTATCTCCGAGGTGATGGTCGCGCGCCCGGTCCAGGCCGCGCTCACGTCGGCGACTGC
This sequence comes from uncultured Actinomycetes bacterium, assembly GCA_963835455.1. Taxonomy (GTDB): domain Bacteria; phylum Actinomycetota; class Acidimicrobiia; order IMCC26256; family PALSA-610; genus PALSA-610. The sequence goes on along the minus strand of CAWIFT010000008.1, from coordinate 307,856 downwards.
GTTCGTTCTCGGCGGCGTGATCCCGGTGCTGACGATCACGCTCGCGCCCAAGAGCATCCGCATCGCGCTCACCGCGGCCGTCACGGTGGTCGCGCTCCTCGGGCTCGGTGCCCTCGGCGCGCAGCTGGGCGGCGCGCCCCGCGGTCGCGCCGCACTGCGCGTCGTCACGTTGTCGGTGATCGCGATGGTCGTGACGTACAGCATCGGGCGCGTCGTCGGCGCGAACGTCTAGCGCTCGCGTCGTGGGCCTCCCGCCGCGCCTCGTCCCGCTCCTCGCCGAATTCGACTGGGCGTGCCGGCGACTCCACGATCGCGTCGCCGGTCCGGATCTCGACAGTGGGAACGGCACCCGCGTCGTGGTCGCGCCGCTGACGGACGAGGAGTACTTCTGGGAACCGGTGCCGAACTGCTGGTCGATTCGCCGCCGCGCCGCCGGACCGGGCCCGGGGGCGAATGTTCTGTACGGCGGCGGTGAGTGGGCCCGCGATTCGGCCCGTCCCGAACATCCGTGGCCGCCGCCGTTCACCACGATCGCGTGGCGGCTCGGGCACCTCGGCGAGATGCTGGCCGGTCGCGCCGACTGGACGGTCGGAACCCACTCGCTGACCGAGGACGGCTACGAGCACCAGGGCACCGCGGCCGGCGCGATCGCCGCGTTCGACCGGGCCGCGCGCGCGTGGCGCATCGCGCTCGTCGGCGCCGACGACACCGCGCTCGACACCGTGGGGCACAGCGCGTATCCCAACGGCAGCGATCCGGAAGAGCCGTTCGTCGACATCGTGTGGTGGGTGAATCAGGAGGTGCTCCACCACGGCGCCGAGATCGCCCTGCTGCGCGATCTGCATCGCGCGCACTTCTAGCGTTCGTCGATGCGACGCAGCTCGGCGCGGTAGCGCGCCCAGTTGCGCACGTACTCCTGCGCGGGGAAGGTGACCTGCTCGGGGTTCACCGCACCCTCGCGCAACTTGGCCGGGACGCCGAGCGCCATCGCGCCGCCCGGCACCTCCATGGCGTTCGGCACGACCGCGCCCGCGCCGACGAGCGCCCCCGAACGCACGATGGCACGGTGCAACACGATCGAGCCGGTACCGATGAGCGAACCGTCCTCCACCGTGCACCCTTCGAGATGCGCGAGATGACCAATGGTGCAGTCGTTGCCGACGATGGTCTCGAGCTCGCGGGTGCAGTGCAGCACCGCGCCGTCCTGCACGCTCGTGCGCTCCCCCACCACGATCCGGCTCTGATCGCCCCGCAGCACGGCCTGCGGCCAGATCGTGGAACCCGCACCGATCACGACGTTGCCGATGATGGTGCAGTCGGGATGGACGAAGGCATCGGGGTCGATGTCGGGCTCGATGTCGCCAAGGGCGTAGAGGGTCATGCGCTGTAGTTTGGCGGGAATGGACGTCGAGCTGCACGTGAAGGAAGTCGCCGAGCAGGGCTACACGATCGTCGAGGACGCGATCGAGCCCGCGCTGATCGACGAGCTGAACGACGCGCTCTCCCGCCTCGAACGGTTCCTCGACGTGCAGCCGGCGCCGAACTCGTTCGAAGGCCACAAGACCCTGCGCATCTACAACCTCCTCGCGTTCGACGAAGTGTGGCAACGCGTACCGGTGCACGAACACGTGCTGCCCGTCGTCGAGCGGGTCCTCGATCCGGGCTGCATCATCTCGTCGCTCTCGTCGATCGACATCCTCCCCGGCGAGATCGCGCAGCCGATCCACGCCGACGACCAACTCATCCCGCTGCCGAAGCCGCACCCGCCGACCGTGTGCAACTCGATGTGGGCGCTCACCGACTTCACCGAGGCGAACGGCGCGACGCGCCTCGTGCCCGGTACACACCTGGCGGATCACAGCCCCGACTACGGCGCGGCGTACGACTCGATCGCGGCCGAGATGCCGAAGGGCTCGGTGCTCATCTGGCACGGCAGCCTGTGGCACGGCGGCGGCGCGAACGCAACCGACGAGCCGCGCGTCGGCATCGCCATGAACTACTGCGCGGGTTACATCCGCCAACAGGAGAACCAACAGCTCGGCCTGCCCCGCGAAAAGGTGCAGACCTTCGCACCGCGGTTGCGCGAGCTCGTCGGTTACGGCGTGTACAACATGCTCATCGGTCACATCAACAAGCAGTCGCCCGAGCAGCTCCTGCTCGGTGACGGCGAGACCAAGATCGTCTGGGACGGGATCTAGACCGTGCGGACGCAGCGGAGACGCGCCGCACGGCGTGTCGCAGCGAGGGAGTAGTAGTCGTGGCAATCCTCGAAGTCGTCGACGACGCGCGCGTACGCGTGATCACACTCAACCGCCCGGAGGCGCTGAACTCGTTCAACGACGAGCTGTACCACCTGGCCGGCGCGGCGCTGGAAGAGGCCGAAGCGAGCAACGACGTGGCGTGCGTCGTGATCACGGGCACCGGCCGCGCGTTCTCCGCGGGTCAGGACCTCGGCGAGATGGGCCGCCTGAGCGCGTCCGCGCCGAACGATTTCGGCGACGCGGGCCCGGGCTTCCCGCATTTCCTCGACACGCTCGCCGCGTTGGAAAAGCCGGTGATCGCCGCGGTCAACGGCATCGGGGTCGGGATCGGCATGACCATGCTGTTGCACGTCGACATCGCGCTCATCGCGACGACCGCGCGACTCCGTGCGCCGTTCGTTCCCCTCGGTGTCGTGCCCGAGGCGGCGGGCAGCCTGTTGATGCCGGTCGTGATGGGCAATCAACGCGCCGCGCTCAAGCTGTACACGGGCGACTGGATCACCGCCGACGAAGCGGTCGAGTGCGGTCTCGCGTTGCGCGCGGTCGAGCCCGACGAGCTGATGACCGAGACGATGGGCATCGCCCGCCGCATCGCGAAGATGCCGGTCGCGTCGTTGCGCGCGACGAAGCGAGTGGTCGTCGCAAGCCGTATCGACGCGGTGCGCGCGGCCCGGGCGCGCGAGGACCTCGCCTTCACGGGAATGATCGGTCAGCCCGCGAACATGGAGGCGATCACCGCGTTCCTGGAGAAGCGGGAGCCGGACTTCTCCCGGCTGTAGCCGGCGGTAGCCTGCACCGCCATGACGATCGTGGCGACGCGCAGCGGGAAGATCGAGGGATTCGAGCGCGACGGGGTACACGTGTTCCGCGGCATCCCGTATGCCGCGCCTCCGGTCGGGGCGCTCCGCTGGCAGGCCCCGCAGCGCGAAGAGCCGTGGTCGGGGACGCGCTCCGCGACCTCGTTCTCCGCGCAGTCGGCGCAGACCGAGTTCGCGATGACGAAGATGATGGGCGAGCCACAACCGGCGTACAGCGAGGACAGCCTCTACCTCAACGTGTGGACGCCCGCGTGTGACGACGCGCTCCGGCCGGTGATGGTGTGGATCCACGGCGGCGCGTACATCTGGGGCGCGGGCGACACACCTTGGTACGACGGCACGAAGTTCGCGGTGCCACGGCGACGTCGTGGTCGTCACGATCAACTACCGCCTCGGCCCGTTCGGGTTCCTGCACCTCGCCGATCTCTACGACGGCGCGTTCACCGGTTCGGGCAACGCCGGCATCCTCGACCAGATCGCCGCGCTCGAGTGGGTGCGCGAGTGCATCGCCGCGTTCGGCGGCGATCCGGCGCACGTGACGATCTTCGGCGAGTCGGCCGGTGGATCGAGCGTCGGCACGCTGCTCGGCACGCCGTCGGCGCGCGGACTGTTCACCGGCGCGATCCCGCAGAGCGGCGCCGCGTCCTGGGTCTCGACCGGCGAACGCGCCACTCGCATCGCGGCGCCGGTCATCGAGAATCTCGGCGTTCCCGCCGGCGATGTCGACGCGCTGCTCGCGAAGTCGACCGACGACATCCTCCGCGCGCTGCCCGCGTGGCGCGAGGACGGCGTCGACGCACTCCCGTTCCAACCCGTCGTCGACGGTGTCGTCCTGCGCGACACACCGCTCGCCGCGATCGCGGGCGGCAACGCCGCCGGCGTGCACGTACTGACCGGCACGAACCTCACCGAGATGACGCTGTTCACCGTCGCCGACCCGGGCATGGCCGACCTCGACGACGCCGGCATCGTCGCCCGGCTCCGGCCCGTCTTCGGCGACGACAGTCAAACGGTGTTCGCCGACTACCGCGCCCGCCGGCCCGACATGAGCCCGCAGGAGCTCTGGCAGGAGCTTTCGACCGACGGCGTGTTCCGCATTCCCGCGATCCGCCTGCTCGAGGCCCAACTGCCGCACGGGTCGGTGTGGTCGTACCTCTTCACCTTCGAGAGCCCGGTCTTCGGCGGCATCCTGCGCTCGACCCACGCGCTCGAGATCCCGTTCGTGTTCGACAACCTCGACCGCGGCGGCGCCCAGATGCTGACCGGCGACGGCCCCGAGCTCCCGGGCATCGCCGCCGCCATGCACCGGGCCTGGATCGCGTTCGCCCGGACCGGCGATCCGAACCACCCCGGGCTCCCGGAGTGGCCCCGGTACGACCTCGCCCACCGGGCCACGATGCGGTTCGACACCGGGTGCGAGGTGGTCGACGACCCGGCCCGGGACGACCGGCTGGCCTTCGAGGGCGTGGACGTCTGATTCTCGCCCGGTTGCGACATTCTCTCCTTGACCCGCCCCCGCCACTTGCCGATCAGAGAGCCGGATCGGTCAATGGAGGCATTCGGGATGCGTGGGTTCGATGAGTGAGGTCGTGGCGCTGCTCCTCGACGACGCGATGCCGCCCGAACGGCTCGGCGCGCTGCTGCGCGCGGCGCGCAAGCGCCGGGGCCTGAAGCGCAAGGCGGCCGCGACCGCGGCCGGGACGACCGCCGCCAAGCTCCGCCGCTACGAGCAGGGTGACGAAGCGGTCCCCGCCGACGTGTGCGCCCGGCTGGCCGAGTGCTACGGCGACGACCTCACCGCCCACGTCCCGCTGCGCGTTCCGCCGCAGGTCGACGGCACCACGCTCGCGGTCGGCGAGATCGAGCGAACGGTCGGCCCGGACGTCGACGACGTCATCGCCGGCTACATCGACATCGTCCGCCGTCTCCGCAACACCGGGCCCGGCGACCCGCTCGCGCTGCGCACCGTCGACATCGTCGCACTGGCCGGCGCCCTCGGCCGTGACCGCGACGTGATGGAGCAACGGATCGCCGAAGTCCTCGGCTGCTCGCGCACCGAAGCGCGCCGCCTGCACGGCGAGTTGCTGCGGCGCAAGGTCATCCTTCCCGTGGCCGGTCTGGCCGCGGGCATGGCCGTGTTCGCCGGCGTCGCGTACGCGGCGCAATCGCCGTCCACGCCGGGAACGAAGGTCGAGACGCAATCGATCGTCGCAACCGCGACGATCTCGTCCCAGACCCCGGCTCCGCCGACGACGGTCCGGGTCACGCGGGTCACGCCGGTCACGCCCGACGACGCCGACGACGACGACCCCGACGCCGACCGCTCCGAAGGTCGCACCCGTCGTGCACGCCCCGGCGCCCACCCCGCCGGTGCAGGTCGACGCGACGGTCCCGCCCGCGGAACGCGCCGCCGACGTGCCCGTCACCGTCGCGCCGACGCCGGGCGACCCCACCGACACACCGGTGTCGGTGCTACCCGGCGAGACGCCGATCACGATCATCGGCACCCCCGACTCCACCATCGCCCCCTGAACCCCACCAACAGTTGTCGGAGTTTTCGGCGCCAGGCGCCGCCTTCTCTGCACGAAGTCAGCGCTCGGCGCTTTTCGTGCAAGCCAGTTGCGCACGTTTTCTCTGACAACTGTTGCGAGGGTTTCCGCGACTACGGGCCGAGGTGCCAGGCCTTCTCGCGCACGAAGGCGCGGACGCCGGACTCCGACATCGACACGCCGAGGCCGGAGTGACGCCGGCCGGCCCAGGGCAGGCGGACGCTCGAACGGTCGGAGCGGTTCCAGTACGCGTTGCCGACCTCGAGCCGGCCGAGGATCCGCTCGGCGCGGTCGCGATCACGCGTGAACACCGCGGCGCCGAGCCCGAACTCGGTGTCGTCGAGACACGCGACCGCTTCGGTGTCGTCGGCGACGCGTTGCACACCGATCACCGGGCCGAACGTCTCGTCGCGCATCACACTCATGCTCGGGTCGACGTCGACGAGGACGGTCGGCTCGAACCACGAACCCGGTCGGTCGATCCGCCGGCCGCCGCACACGACCCGCGCCCCCTTCGCGACCGCATCGGCGACCTGCGCCTCGAGCACGTCGAGTTGTTCCGCGCGCGCCAGCGGGCCGATGTCGGTGTGATCGTCTTCGGGATCGCCGGTGCGATACGCGCCGACGACATCCGCGAGCGCACTCACGAACCCGTCGAAGATCGCGCGGTTCGCGTAGACGCGCTCGATCGCCGAGCACGACTGCCCGCCGTTGTAGAACGCACCTTCGGCGACCGCGAACGCGGTCGACTCGACGTCGACATCGTCACAGACGTAGGCGCCGTCCTTGCCGCCGAGCTCCAGTTGCAGGCGAATGAGACGGTCCGCGACGGAGCGGGCCACCCGCCGCCCGGTCTCGTACGAGCCGGTGAAGCACACCATGTCGACGTCCGACCCGACGAGCGCGGCGCCGGTGAGCCCACCCCCCACGATGGCCTGGATCACGTCGATCGGAACACCCGAGCGGTGCATGAGGTCGACCAGCCGCAGGCCGGTCAGCGTTGCGTGCTCCGACGGTTTGTAGAGCACGGCGTTCCCGGCGAGCAGCGCGGGCACGATCGAGTTGAGCCCGACGAAGTACGGGTAGTTCCACGCGCTGACGTGCGCGACGAGGCCGAGCGGCTCGTGCGTGACGCGTTCCTCCACGCTCGTTCCGTCGGCCGGGGTCACCACCCGGGGCGCGATGACCGCACCGACGTTGGCGATGTTCCAGTCGATCCGCTCGAGCACCGCCCGGATCTCGTTGCGCGATTGGGCGATCGGCTTGCCCATCTCGCGCGTCGTGATGTGCGCGCACTCCTCGGCCTCGGCTTCGAGCAGGTCGCGGAACGCCTCGAGGCGGGAGGCGCGTTCGTCGTAGGAGCGCGCCGCCCACGCGGGCTGGGCGCGCCGGGCCCGTTCGACCTTCTGCTCGACCTCGCGCTCGTCGGTGACGGCGACGCTGCGGAGGAGTTCACCGGTCGCCGGGTTGCGTACCTCGAGCGAACGCTCGCGCCGAACCTCCGGTTCGGGTTCCGGCGCGACGACCGGAACGACCTCGGGCGCGGCCGCCGGCGCGACCGGCGCGTCGGTCGGGGTTGCGGAGGGGCTCGGCGCGCCGGCGCCGGCGCCGGAGACGATGAGCGTCATCCAGCGCGCTTCCTTCTGGCCGGGTCGCCGTTCGAGCTGCCGCACGAACTCGCGCTCGGTCAGCCGTTGCAACGTCTCCTCGATGTCGTCGAGGGAACGGAACGTGTGCCAGCGCTCGGACCGCTGCTTGAGCTCACCGGGGGTCTGGGCGCCGCGCAGCAACAGCACGCCGAGCAGCGTGTACTCGGGCACCGACAGCTGCAGCGCCTCGTCGACGACGTGACGGTGCTTCACCACCCGTTGCCCCGTTGCCCGCACCCGGCGCGAGACGCCCTTCTCCCGCAATCCTTCGAGGGCACGCTCCACGGTGGTCTCGTCGTACGTCACGATCGGATCGCGATTGGTGCTCTGGTTGCACGCGTTGATCAACGCGTTCACCGACAACGGGTAGTTGTCGGGCGTCGTGACGGCCTTCTCCATCAGACAACCGAGAACGCGCGCCTCCTCGGCATCCAGCTCGATCATCCGAGGACGAGCTCCGCGATCGTTCGCAACTGCTCCGTCGCGCCCGACACGAGCATCGTCGTGACGGCCGACTCGCGCCACATGTCGAGATCGGCGCGGATCTTGTCCTTCGGGCCGATCAACGCGACGTCCTCGACGAGCTGGGTCGGCACCGCGGCGGCCGCCTCCGCCTTCTTGCCGTCGAGATACAGATCCTGGATGAGCTTCGCTTCGCCTTCGTAGCCCATCCGCCCGAACACGTTGTTGTGGAAGTTCACCTCGCGTGCGCCCATGCCGCCGATGTAGAGCGCGAGAACCGGGCGGTACATGTCGGCCGCGGTCTCGACGTCGTCGGCGATGATCACCGGAACGAGGCACGCGACCTCGAAGGTCTCCGCCGTGCGGCGCGCGCCCGGTCGGGCGAAGCCTTCGACGAGCGCATCGCGGTAGAAGCCGTCGACGCGCGGCGCGTAGAACATCGGCAGCCAACCGTCGGCGATCTCGGCCGAGAGCGACACGTTCTTCGGGCCTTCGGCCGCGAGGTAGATCGGCAGATCGGCGCGCAACGGATGCGTGATCGACTTGAGCGGCTTGCCGAACCCGGTGCCGCCGTGCAGGGGCAGCTCGTAGCGCTCACCTTTGAACTCCACCGGCGCCTCGCGCGCGAGCACCTGGCGCACGATGTCGACGTATTCACGCGTGCGTGCGAGCGGCTTGTGGTAATCGTCGCCGTACCAACCCTCGGCGACCTGCGGTCCGGACGCCCCGAGCCCGAGGATGAACCGGCCGCCCGAGAGGTGATCGAGGGTGAGCGCCGCCATCGCCATCGCGGTCGGTGTGCGGGCCGAGATCTGGCAGATCGACGTGCCGAGCTTGATGCGTGAGGTCTGCGCGCCCCACCATGCGAGCGGCGTGAGCGCGTCCGAGCCGTACGCCTCCGCGGTCCAGCACGAGTCGTAGCCGAGTCGCTCCGCTTCCGCGAGCGCGACGGGCACTCCCGTGGGCGGCTGTGCCCCCCAGTAGCCGATCGTGTAGCCGAGCTTCAGTTCGTGGGACATGGTTCGCAGCCTATGAGGACCGACGCGCGGACGTCGCCGTCGACCAGGAGCCAGGCTGCGAATCCCGCGGCGGTGTCGCGGATCGCGATGTCGACGGCTTCGGCGGGATCGAGCCCGGAACGGAACTCGATCTCGGCGGTGCGGACCCGCGGCCGGCCCCGCCGCGCGAGCTCCTCTTCGATCGCGGCCCAGTACGCCGCGTTGTTGACGTGGCCGACGACGTCGATGTCGGTGGCCCGCAACGGCCACGCGCGCCGCGGCGCATCCGGCGGCGGCGCCGGGTGGCGCAGCCGCGCCGACACCTTCCGGCCGGCCGCGGTCACACCCCACACCGCATCGAACCCGGCCGGCAACGGCGACGGTGCACCGGTCGCGGGATCGGTGTGCACCCAGATCGCGATGGCCTCGACGCAGAGCTTCGCGCCGACGTGCAGTTGCGTCGTGCGCTCCGCCCACCGCGCGCCGACGCCGCTGCACCAGGTCGAGCCCGTCACCTCGGCGCGAAAGCGCGGCGCGGCTGCGATCTCCAGATCCATCCGCCGCAGGATCCAAAGACCCATCCCGTCGAGCTCCACACTCGACGCGTCCGCGTCGGAGACCTCCTGCACGATGCGCGCGATCGCGTCGAGACGCGACCGCGCGTCCGGCCCGACGTCGGCCAACCCGACGTGCCGGTTGACGGTGGTGATGCGCGTCTCGCCCACCCGCGCACGCTAGCGGGCAGTCGCCGGTACATCCGCTTCAGGAAAAGGCGCGCCCGCGCTGAAGTGCAGCGAGAAACGCATCCGGCTGCCGGGTCTGAATCGCGACGGTCGACGCGTCGTCGAGGGTCATGACCACCTTGGTCGGGAAGCTCGCCTTCCCCGTCGGGTAGCGCGCGACTGTCGCGATGCGGTCGAAGGAAATCACGTGTGGCGGGCGGAAGATGCGTCGGCGGGTGATACCCGCGCGGTCGACGGTCGTGACCGTCTTCAGGACGAACCACATCACCGGAACAGCGATGCCCGACACGATGAGGAACACGGTGACGAGCACGCTGCCGACCGAGGCGAGCTCGCCGTCGAGCACCTGGCGCACGATCGCGTAGGTGACGTAGGCGAGCAGCACGAGCACCCTGATCGCCGCCCCGCGTGGCAGCTGCATCGCATCGCGGAACCAGACCGCTCCGTCGTTCGCGTCAGGTTCGGTCGCGACCCGCGCACCGGCGCGGAGCGTCACGAGCGGCGCCGACGAATCCGGCGGCGGCTCGATGGCGACCGCCTTCGGCTTCGCCGACAGCAGCGCGGTCGTCCCCGGTGCGCGCACGACCGCGTATCCCCCGACCCGCGCGATGTCGACCGCTCCCGCCGCGCGTACCTCGGTCTCGAACTTCCGCGTGCGGAGTGCGGTCGGGATCGTGAGTGCCAGCCAGGAACCGTCGGACTGCTCGACCGCGACCCCCGACACGCTCTGGCCCCGCACCCGCGTCGGCGCCCACCGCGCCGGCACCTGCACGAACGACGACCGCGCGAGCGTGCGTCGTTGCCGCTGCCGCCGCACGAACCCGATGAGCGCGGCGAGCAGCAACACGACGCCGACGACGAGCGCGAGCGTGACGAACGCACTGAGTCCGGGAGACTGGTCGGCGTTCACGGCCGGCGCGACTGCGTTCGGATCGATCACGGCCGCACCGATGAACCCTCCGACGATCACCGCCCCGGACGACGCCAGGACCCCGATCCATCGGCCCGAAACGCGTAGCCCGCGTGCGGCCGCCGGATCCAAAACCATCTCCCCTCTTCGGCTCGCCCGGGTGCTCGGCTGAGGCCCGGCGTGGCGGCAGGACTACCTTCTCGCCGGTGACACCGCCCAGTTCCGAAGAACTCGAGATTCCGCCCGAAGGGTTCCGCCAGCATCGCTTCGCCGCCCCTCCCGGCGCGACCACGATCCTGCTCGTGCGCCACGGCGAGTCGGCACCGGCCCACCCGGACCGGCCGTTCCCCTTGCGCGACGGCCACGGCGACCCCGAGCTCGATCCGGTCGGCGTGCAGCAGGCCGAGCTGCTCGCGGACCGGCTGCAACACGAGACCGTGGCCGCCATCTACGTCACGACACTCCAGCGCACCCACCAGACCGCGGCCCCGCTCGCGGCCCGGCTCGGGTTGACCCCGATCGTCGAACCGGATCTCCGCGAGGTGTTCCTCGGCGAGTGGGAAGAAGGCGAGTTCCGCAAGCGCGCGGCCGCCCGCGACCCGATCTTCGAGCAGATCTTCGTGCAGGAGCGCTGGGACGTGATCCCCGGCGCCGAACCCCACGACGACTTCGACGCCCGCACGTGGGCCGGGTTCCAACGGATCGTCGCCGCGCATCCCGACGAACGCGTCGTCGTGGTGTCACACGGCGGCGCGATCGGTCAACTCCTTCACCGCGTCACTGGCTCGCGTCGGTTCGCGTTCTCCGGCGCCGACAACGCGTCCGTGAGCGAGGTCGTCGCGGACGGCGACCGCATCATCCTGCGTCGCTACAACGACGTCGCGCATCTGCTGCCACTGTTGCCAGGGCGTTGACGAGCGCGTCGTAGTCGGGACCCGCGCGCCGAACGCGCGGCGGGCAGCTCGAGCTGCACCCCACCCTGCGGCACACGGTTCACCGGATTCGCGGGATGCAGCCCGCGCAGATGGCGCGGCATGCCGTCGAGATCCGCGATCCACCGGTAGCCGGGCAGCGCGGCGCCCAAGGTGCGCGCGAGCTCGGCCGCGAGATCGCGGTTCGTGCCGCCGAGCAACGCGGTGGTCCACCGATCGTCCGCGTCGCGGACGCCGCCGAAGCCGTGCACCGAGATCACGACGTCGATGCCCGCCAGGAACGCGCGCAGCCCGTCGGACAGGGCCGGGTCGTAGTAGTGCGACGGCACGTGCCAGCGCAGGTCTCCCGGCTGCACGACCGCGTAGAACGACGACCCCGAAAGCGCCGCCGCGGCCCCGGCGATCTCCGCGGTTCCCTGCTCGAGGCCGCCGTGCAGCGCACAGAGCCCGACGCGCGACCGGGGCACGAAACACTCCTCGACCCCTGCCGTCGCGAGCAGCTGATCAAGCATGCCAAACCTCGGTCTTTGGCGTCGTTGCCTCTAGCTGTTGACGAGGAGCTCCTTGTAGGGAGTGTCCTTCGCCGGTCCGGGTTCCTTCGGCAGGCCGAGCACACGTTCGCCGATGATGTTGCGCTGCACCTGGTCGGTGCCGCCGTAGATCGACGGGCCCGGCGAGAACAGCGTCACTTCCTGCACCATCCCGCCCCCGGGGGTGTCGGCGCCCATCACCATGCCGTGCGGGCCGATGATCTCGTGCCCGACCTCGCGCTGCAGACGCAGCAGGTCGCTCATCATCAGCTTCGCGATGTTCGGCTCTCCACCGGTGCGCTGGCTCGGCGATTTCGCGCGCAGCGACGAGTACCGGCCGATCTGCTGCAGCGTGTAGAGCTTCGCGAGCTTCTGGCGGATGTTCGGGTCCGTGTTGTTGCCGAGCTCCTGCGCCAGCTTCATCAACCGGTTCGCGGCGGCAACGCCACCACCACCCGTGCCCCCCGTGCGGACCTGGCCGACGTGGTCGCCGGCGCGGTCGTCGAGCTGGGCGGCGATGGGACCCGGGAACGCGTTCCCGGCCGCACCGGATCCACCCGTGCCCAGTCCCGCGCGCTCGGCCATCAGCGTGGTGTTCGCGGCGGCCCAACCGTTGTTGAGCCCGCCGATGATGTCGTCGTCGCTCACGCGGGCGCCGTCGATGAACACCTCGTTGAACAGCGCGTGGCCCGTCATCTCGCGCAGCGGTCGGATCTCGACGCCGGGCTGTTGCATGTCGAACTTGAAGTACGTGATGCCCTTGTGCTTCGGCAGGTCGGGCGCGGTGCGGGCCAGCAGCATGCCGAGGTTGGTCAGCTGTGCGGTCGACGTCCAGACCTTCTGCCCGGTAATGATCCATTCCTCGCCGTCCTTCACGGCCTTCGTGCCGAGGCTCGCGAGGTCGGAGCCGGCGCCCGGCTCCGAGAAGAGCTGACACCACGCGTCCTGCCCGTTCAGGATGCGCAACAGGTCTTCGCGCTTTTGGCGATCGTTGCCGTGCGCCACGATCGTGGGTGCGGTGAGCAGGTAGCCGAGGCCCGCAGGAGGACCGATCGCGCCGTGCTCGGTGATGGCCTCGTTGACGATGTTCGCGAGGTCGCGCGGCCAGCCCTTGCCCCACGTGTCCTCGGGGAACGTCGGGGCGGCGTAGCCGGAGCGGGCGAGGATGTCCCACCACTCCCCGACCGTCAGATCGGGGTTCCAGTTCTCTTCGAGCCAGGCCTTGACCTCGGCGCGGACGTCTTCGGGCGAGGGCATCGTCATGAGGTCGGAGGTTACCGTTCCGACATGGCCACCCACATGTCCGACCCGGAGCGCCGGGCGTTCCTCATGACGGGGACGCGCACCGCGAAACTGGCCGTCACCCGGCGGAACGGCGCGCCGCACGTCGTCCCGATCTGGTTCGTCCTCGACGGCGACGACGTCGTGTTCACCACCGGTGAGAACACGGTGAAGGGCAAGGCGATTCGGCGCGACGGCCGCGTCGCGCTGTGCGTCGACGACGACAACCCGCCGTTCTCGTTCGTGTCGATCGAGGGCACCACGACCGTCAGCCGCGACTCCGACGAGTTGCTGAAGTGGGCGACGCGGCTCGGCGGTCGTTACATGGGCGCCGAGCAGGCCGAGGAGTTCGGGCGGCGCAACGCGGTACCCGAAGAGCTCCTCGTGCGGATGACACCCACGAAGATCATCGCCATCGCCGGAATGGCCGACTGACCAACGGTCGGTCAGTCGAGGAGGTCGAGGACCTTCTCGGACGGTCGCGCGATCACGGCCCGGTCGCCGACGAACACGACGGGGCGTTCCATGACCTCGGGATGCTTCAGCAACACGTCGATCACCTGCGTACGCGTCTGCACGTCCGCCTTGGTGAGACCCGCGGCCTTGAACTTCGGATCACCGGTGCGTACGAGCGCAATCGGCTCGTCGGGGATCGCGTCGAGGATGTGTTCGAGGGTCTTGCGATCGGGCGGCGTGTCGAGATAGCGGACGACGTCGGCGTCGACACCCCGTTCGCCGAGGATCTCGAGCGCGCCCCGCGACTTGCTGCACGAAGGGTTGTGGAAGATCTGCACCGGTTCCATACGCGCCGACGCTAGCAACCGGAGATACTCGCGGCGCGGGACGTCGATCGCGCCGAGGGTGCGGAGATGCGGCGTCGTCCACTGCACGTCGAACAGTCGCACCCCGTCGAGCTTCAAGAGCTCGACCGTCGCCCAGCACGCGACCTTCGACGCGTTCGTCGCGCGGTGGAACATCGACTCGCCCGCGAAGAAGCGCCCGATGCGAACGCCGTACAAGCCGCCGACGAGCACACCGTCGCACCACGTCTCCACGGAGTGCGCCCAACCCATCTCGTGCAGTCGCGTATAGGCGTCGACGAACTGCTGGTTGATCCAACCGTGCGGACGGTTCGGGTCGGCGCACCCGAGCATCACGTCGACGAATGCGGTGTCGACGCGTACCTCGAAGTGGCGGATCGCTCGCCGCAACGACCGGCTGCAGTGAAACCCGTCGAGCGGAATGAGACCCCGCGGGTCCGGTGACCACCAGGCGAGCGAGCGGCCGGCGTACATCGGGAACAGGCCCTGCCGGTACGCGGCGAGCAACGTGCCCGGATGCAGGTCGGCGCCCACCGCGATGATCTCGTCGACGCCCTCCGTGGCCTCGGGATCGGGAAAATCCCAGACACACGCCGGCGGTTCGACGGGCATCGCAGCGCCGGCCCGCTACGCCAGCAACGCGCGCGCGATCTGGCCGACCTGGATCTCGTCGGTGCCCGCGTAGATCTGCAAGACCTTCGCGTCGCGAGCCAGTTGCTCGACCTCGTACTCGGCCATGTACCCGTTGCCGCCGAAGAGTTGCACCGCCTCGAGTGCAACCTCCGTCGCCGCGCCCGCGGAGTACAGCTTCATCGCCGAGGCCTCCGAAAGTGTCATCGGCTTGCCCGCCTGCGACGACTCGAGCACGCGGAACACGAGGTTCTCGACGTTGAGGCGCGCGACCTCCATCTTCGCGAGCTTCAGCTGGATCAGCTGGTAGTCACCGATCGGCCGGCCGAACTGCTGGCGTTCCTTCGAGTACTGCACGCACTTCTCGAGACAGCGTTCGATGATGCCGAGCGCCATCGCCGCGACCCCCGACCGCTCCATGACGAAGGTCGCCTTGCTCGCCTCTCGGCCGCCGCTCCCCCGGAACACCTCCTCGCTCTCGCCGAGCAACCGGTCCTTGCCGACGCGCACGTCGTCGAGGAACAGCATCCCGGTGGGCGACGAGTGCAAGCCCATCTTGCGCAACGGCTTCGACTGTTCGAGGCCGGGCATCCCGGAGTCGAGCACGAACTGCAACACGGTGCGGTCGGCCGGTGGGTTGCCTTCGTCGAGCTTGCAGATGAACACGATCGTGTCCGCGTACGGACCGTTCGTGATGAACGTCTTCGATCCGTTGAGCAGGTACTCGTCACCGTCGCGCCGCGCCGTGGACGCCATCTGCCCGAACGCGTCCGAACCGGAGTTGGGCTCGGTGATCGCCCACGCGCCGATCTTCTCCATCGTCAGGATGTCGCGCACCCAGCGCTTGCGTTGCGCGAGCGTTCCCTTCGCGTTGATCGCCGCGGCCGTCAGCCCGACCGACACACCCATCGCGGTGACCATGCCCGGCGAGCACTTGCACAGCTCGATGATCGGAAGCAGCGTGAACCCACCACCTCCGCCACGACCTTCGCTGTCGCGCTCGCTGCGAGGCGGGGTACCCGCCCCGCGGCCGCTCGCCGCTGCTTCCTCGGCGGCGATGCGCTTGTCGAAGCCGTCGGCGGCCATCTGGTCCATACCGAACGTCTTGTACAGCTTGCGCAGGAGGTCGTAGGGCGGCATGTCGCCGTGCTCGAGCTCCTCGCGGTGCGGGCGAATCTCGTTGTCGACGAATTGGCGCACGGCGTCGCGCACCATCTGGAGCTCTTCGGGCCATTCGAACATGGGCGGATCGTACGCGACGGCCGCCTTTCGGCTCGCTTTCGCATGGGGTGCGCGCACCGCGTGGTCGGGGTTCAGTCGGGTGCCGGGGCGGTCGATGCATAGCTCTCAGGACTGGGACCTGAGGAATGGGTTCGGGGAGGAATGGGATGGATCCCGACGGCTTCGGCGTGCGGCGCACACTGCCTATCGATGGCGCGCTGCTGGGTGACGTGTTGCTGCGCCTGCGCCGCGACTCGCCCGCGTCGGTCCTGCGCTGGACGCTGGGCGACCTGGGCGCCGCGGAAGTCGACGTGCGCTTCACGTCGGCCGGGGCGCAGTGGAACACCACCGCCCGCCTCTGGAACGAGACCGGTCGGGCGATGACGGCCGCGACCCTGCACCTGGTGGCGGCGGGCCCGGACGAGGTGTGCCTGACGCTCGAGCCGGGCTCCGGTCCGGCGATGGCGGATCTCGCGCAGGCCGCGGTCGACGAGTTCGCCGAGGAGCTCCTTTGGCACGCGACGCGCGCGGGCATCACGCCCCGTGGTTGAACGTCACCACTGAACCTTCGCAGCGTTCATCTTCTCGTCGCACAGACGCCGAGTGCCCGAAATGCGCGCCCCCCAAGATGGGGATGCACTGCTCGGGCCGCCCGCCGCGCTCCCCCGGGGCGGACGGCCCGAGCCGGGTGCCCACCTGCGTGCGCGACGTCAGCGCAGTTGCTGACAGCTGATCGCTGCGATCCGACCGTCGAAGACGGCACATCGCCGATCAGCGCAGTTGGTGACAGCTGATCGCTGCGATCCGACCGTCGAAGACGGCACATCGCCGATCAGCGCAGTTGGTGACAGCTGATCGCTGCGATCCGACCGTCGAAGACGGCACATCGCCGATCAGCGCAGTTGTACCGTCTCCGGGCCGATGGGTGACGGGAGCAGCGTCTCGCCCATGAGGAACTCGTCGACCGCGGCCGCGCACGAGCGGCCCTCGGCGATGGCCCAGACGATCAGGCTCTGACCGCGCCCCATGTCGCCGCAGACGAAGACGTTGCCGAGGTTCGTCCGGAACGTGTCGTCGCGCGTCACGTTGCCGCGCTCGTTCAGCTCGACGCCGAGTTGTTCGAGCAGGCCCGGCCTCTGAGGGCCGACGAAACCCATCGCGAGCAACACGAGCTCGCATTCCAACTCGAAGTCGGTGCCCTCGACCCGCTCGAACGTCATGCGCCCTTCGACCACCTTCTGCTCGACCTCGTGCGCGCGCAACGCCCGGAGGTTGCCCTCGTCGTCGCCGAGGAAGCATTCGGTGTTCACCGCGTAGACGCGTTCGCCGCCCTCTTCGTGCGCGGACGTCACGCGGTAGAGCATCGGGTAGGTCGGCCACGGCATCGACTCGACCCGCGCGTCGGGCGGGCGGGGCAGGATCTCGAACTGGTGCACGGACGCCGCGCCCTGGCGGATCGCGGTGCCGAGGCAGTCGGCGCCGGTGTCGCCGCCGCCGATGATCACGACCTTCTTGCCCGCGGCCGAGATCGGCGCCTCGTCGAGATCGCCCTGCTGCACGCGGTTGCCCCACGGCAGGTACTCCATCGCCTGGTACACCCCGACGCACTCGCGTCCGGGCACGGGCAGGTCGCGCCACGCGGTCGCGCCGCCGGCCAGCACCACGGAGTCGAACTGTTGCAGGTCGCCGACCGGGACGTTCTCGCCGACGTTCGCATTCGTCTGGAACTGCGTACCTTCGGCCTCCATCTGCGCGATGCGGCGGTCGAGGTGACGCTTCTCCATCTTGAACTCGGGAATGCCGTAGCGCAGCAACCCGCCGATGCGATCGGCGCGTTCGAACACGGTGACGTCGTGGCCCGCACGCGTCAGCTGTTGCGCGGCCGCCAAGCCCGCCGGTCCGCTGCCGACGACCGCGACCCGCTTGCCCGTCTTCTTCTCGACGACCACGGGAACGACATGGCCGTCCTCCCACGCCCGGTCGGAGATCTCGACCTCGATCTGCTTGATCGTGACCGCGGGCTCGTTGATGCCGAGTACGCACGCGGCTTCGCACGGCGCCGGGCACAGGCGGCCGGTGAACTCGGGGAAGTTGTTCGTCGCGTGCAGCCGCTCCGACGCCGACTGCCAGCGGTCGCGGTACACGAGGTCGTTCCACTCGGGGATGAGGTTTCCGAGTGGGCAGCCCGTGTGACAGAACGGGATGCCGCAGTCCATGCAACGCCCGCCCTGCGTGCGCGCCTTCTCCGCGGGGAAGTCCTCGTAGACCTCGCGCCAGTCGGCGACGCGCACCGGGATCGGGCGCCGCTTGGGCAGCTCCCGCTCGTGCTTCATGAACCCGTCGGTCTCACCCACGAGCCGCCGCCATTACTGCTTCGTCGACGTCGACGCCGCGTTCCACGGCGTCGCGTTGGGCTTCGAGCACACGTTTGTAGTCCTTCGGGAAGATCTTCGTGAACTGGCGGACGTTGTGCTGCCAGCCCGAGAGCAGATGCTCCGCGACCACCGAGCCGGTCAGCTCGAGGTGCAACGTGATGATCCCCCGCAGCCAGTCGGCGTCCTCGTCGTCGTCGAGCACGTCGAGGTCGACCATGTCGCGGTTCACGCGCAGGAACAGTGACCGATCGGGATCGAGCACGAACGCGAACCCACCGCTCATCCCGGCCGCGAAGTTCCGACCCGTCGGCCCGAGGATCACCGCGCGCCCGCCGGTCATGTATTCACACGCGTGGTCGCCGACGCCTTCGACCACCGCGGTCGCACCGGAGTTGCGCACGCAGAAACGCTCACCCACCACACCGCGGATGAAGACGTTCCCTGCCGTGGCGCCGTAGAGGATCACGTTGCCGGCGATGATGTTCTCTTCTGCCACGAACTTCGCGGTGCGCGCCGGCCGCAGCACGAGTGTGCCGCCGGACAGGCCCTTGCCGAAGTAGTCGTTGGCATCGCCTTCGAGGCGCAGCGTGATCCCGCGCGGCACGAACGCGCCGAAGCTCTGCCCCGCGGAACCGTGGAACGTCAGGTCGATCGCGCCGGTCGCCAGGCCGTTGCCGCCCCAACGTCGGGTCAGCTCCGAACCGAGCATGGTGCCGACGGTGCGGTTCACGTTGCGGATCGGATACGACATCCGGATCTGCCCCTCGCCGGAGTCGAGCACCGCCCGCGCGTCGGCGATCAGCTGCTGGTCGAGCGCCTTGTCGAGCCCGTGGTCCTGCGCCTTGGAGCAGTACATCGTCTGCTCGTACTTGTTGACCGGCGTGGCCAGGATCGGCGAGAGGTCGAGGCCGCGCGCCTTCCAGTGCTCGACGGCCTTGTGCACGTCGAGCATCTCCACGTGGCCGATCGCTTCCTCGATCGAGCGGAAGCCGAGCGCGGCGAGGTGCTCGCGCACCTCTTCGGCGATGAACTCGAAGAAGTTGACGACGAACTCGGGCTTGCCCGAGAACTTCTTGCGCAGCTCGGGGTTCTGGGTCGCGACACCGACGGGGCACGTGTCGAGGTGACAGACGCGCATCATGATGCAGCCGCTCACGACGAGCGGTGCGGTCGCAAAGCCGAACTCCTCGGCGCCGAGCAATGCCGCGATGACGACGTCGCGGCCCGTCTTCAGCTGGCCGTCGACCTGCACGACGATGCGGTCGCGCAAACCGTTCAACAACAGGGTCTGCTGCGTCTCCGCCAGGCCGAGCTCCCACGGCGCGCCCGCGTGCTTGATCGACGTGAGCCGGGCCGCGCCCGTGCCGCCGTCGTGGCCGGAGATGAGCACCACGTCGGCGTGCGCCTTCGACACGCCCGCGGCGACCGTGCCGACCCCGACCTCGGCGACGAGCTTCACGTGCACACGCGCGCGGTTGTTCGCGTTCTTCAGGTCGTGGATCAGCTGCTTGAGATCCTCGATCGAATAGATGTCGTGGTGCGGCGGCGGCGAGATGAGTCCGACGCCGGGAGTGGAGTGCCGCGTCTTCGCGATCCACGGGTACACCTTGTGCCCCGGGAGCTCGCCGCCCTCGCCCGGCTTCGCGCCCTGCGCCATCTTGATCTGCAGGTCGTCGGCGTTCACGAGGTACTCGCTCGTGACCCCGAAGCGTCCGGACGCGACCTGTTTGATCGCGCTCCTGCGGGAGTCGCCGTTCGCGTCGCGCACGAACCGATCGGGGTCCTCGCCGCCCTCGCCGGTGTTCGAACGCGCGCCGAGGCGGTTCATCGCGATCGCGATGTTCTCGTGCGCTTCCTTCGAGATGGAGCCGTAGCTCATCGCGCCGCTCGAGAATCGTTTGACGATCGCGTCGACGGGCTCGACCTCTTCGATCGGGATCGGCGGCCGTTCGCCGTTGCGGAACTCGAAGAGGCCGCGCAAGGTCGCGATCCGACGCGACTGCTCGTCGACGAGCTTCGTGTACTGCTTGAAGACGTCGTAGCGACCCGAACGCGTCGAGTGCTGCAACTTGAAGACCGTCTCCGGGTTGAAGAGGTGGTATTCGCCCTCGCGGCGCCACTGGTACTCGCCGCCGACGGTCAGCTCGCGGTGCGCGAGCTCGGTCGGACGGCTCGGGTACGCGATGTTGTGCCGGCGTGCGACCTCGGCGGCGATCACCTCGAGGTCGATGCCCTCGATGCGCGACGCGGTTCCGGTGAAGTACTCGTCGACGACCGACTTCTGCAGCCCGACCGCCTCGAAGATCTGCGCCCCCGTGTACGACGCGACCGTGGAGATGCCCATCTTCGACATCACCTTGAGGATGCCCTTGCCCGCGGCCTTCACGTAGTTCTTGACCGCCTTGCGCTCGGTCAGGCCGCTCAGCACGCCCTCGCGCACGAGGTCGCGGATGGTGTCGAACGCGAGGTAGGGGTTGATGCCACCGGCGCCGTACCCGAGCAGCAGCGCGAAGTGGTGCACCTCGCGGGCTTCACCGGTCTCGACGAGGAGCCCGACCTGCGTGCGGGTCTTCTCCCGCACGAGGTGGTGGTGCACCGCGGCGGTGATCAAGAGCGCGGGAATCGGCGCGTTCTCGGCATCGGCGTAACGGTCCGAGAGGATCACGAGGTTCGCGCCGTTCGCGATCGCCTCGCTCACCTGCATGCGCACGTTGTCGATCGCCATGCGGAGTCCCTCGCCGCCTTCGGCGACCGGGTACTGGCAGTACACGGAGAACGGGGTGAACCCGGGCACCGCGGAATCGGCGTCGTCGATGTAGCGGAGCTTCGCGAGCTCCTCGTTCGTCAGGATCGGCGACGCGCACACGATCTGACGACAGGAGGCGGCCGTGGGTTCGAGCAGGTTGCCCTCGGGGCCGACCGCGGAGTTGAGCGACGTGACGAGCACCTCGAAGTTCGCGTCGAGCGGCGGGTTCGTCACCTGCGCGAACAGCTGCTTGAAGTACTCGTACAACATGCGCGGACGGTCGGACAGCACCGGTACGGGGGTGTCGGTGCCCATCGAACCGAGCGACTCGACCGCGTTGCGCGCCATGGGCGCGATGATCAGGCGGAGGTCTTCCTCGGTGTAACCGAACATGCGCTGCTGCTGCACGGCCGAGCTGTGCTGCGGAACGAGCGGGAACTGCGGCGGCAGCTCGTCGAGGTGCACGAGACCGTCGTCGAGCCACTGCTGATACGGATGCTGTGCAGCGAGGTCGGCCTTGATCTCCTCGTCGGGGATGATGCGGCCCTGCGTGGTGTCGACGAGGAAGATCTTCCCCGGCTCCAACCGGCCCTTCTTCACGATCTTGGCCGGGTCGATGTCGAGCACGCCGACCTCGCTCGCCATGATCACGCGGTCGTCGTCGGTGACCCAGTACCGCGACGGGCGCAGGCCGTTGCGGTCGAGCACCGCGCCGATCACCGTGCCGTCACTGAACGCGATCGACGCGGGGCCGTCCCACGGCTCCATGAGCGCGGCGTGGTAGCGGTAGAACGCCAGACGCTCCGCATCCATGCTCTCGTGGTTCTCCCACGCCTCCGGGATCATCATGAGGATGGCGTGGTGCAGCGGACGCCCGGCGAGGTTGAGCAGCTCGAGCGCTTCGTCGAACCGGGCCGTGTCGGACGCGTTGGGCGTGCAGATCGGGAACACGCGCTCGAGGTCGCCCGGGAGCACGTCGCTCTTCATGACGCCTTCGCGGGCGCGCATCCAGTTCTCGTTGCCCTGCACCGTGTTGATCTCGCCGTTGTGGGCGAGCATCCGGTACGGGTGCGCGAGCGGCCAGCTCGGGAAGGTGTTCGTGCTGAAACGCGAGTGCACGAGCGCGAGCGCGCTCTCGAAACGCTCGTCGCGCAGGTCGGCGTAGAACTCGCCGAGCTGGTCGGGCGTCAGCATGCCCTTGTAGACGACGACCCGGCTGCTGAGCGACGCGAAGTACGCGTCGGTCTCGTGTTCGATGCGCTTGCGGGCGAGGTACACGTGGCGTTCGAGCTCGTCGCCCGCGAGGCCCTCCTTCGCGACGAACACCTGCACGAACGCGGGCATCTGTTCGCGCGCGGACGCACCGGGCCGGTCACCGTCGACGGGAACCGAGCGCCAGCCGAGCACGGCGAAGCCCTCGTCGGCGAGGACCTTGTCCACGGCCTCCGTCGTCGCGTCGACGCGGTCGGGCGGGACGAACGCGATGCCGGTCGCGTAGCTGCCGGCGGGCGGCAACTCGAACTCGCCGGTCGCCCGGTAGAACGCGTCGGGCATCTGCACCAGGATCCCGGCGCCGTCGCCGGTGTCCGGCTCCGCGCCGGCCGCGCCGCGGTGGTTCAGGCAGCACACTGCGGTGAGCGCCTGTTCGACGATGGCGTGACTCTTGCGGCCCTGCATGTCGACGACGAACCCGACGCCGCACGCGTCGTGCTCGAATCGGGGGTCGTACAGCGGGGGTAGCTCGCGATCGATCACTGGGAGTCGTCCTCGGTTCAGGCGGTCAGCACCGTAGGGATACTGGCCGCCGCGGGACGACATTGGCCCGTGGCGGAGCACGAGGATTCTAGCGGTCGCACCCGGGGATCCGTCTACCGACTTTGCGGCGGCGGCCGGTCGCCCACACCCTCGTCCGCCGCGGTGTGGACCCGCAGCCCGAGGGCCTGCGCGAGGGCCGGCGCGATCCCGAACAGCTGCTCGACGCCGATCGTCGCGCCCGCCAGCGCCGAGATCCCGCGCAGCCCGTCGAGGCGGGCGCCCCGCAGATCGACGTCGGCGCAACGCGCGTTCGAGAAGTCGGCGCCCGCGAGATCACTGCGGTCGAACCCCAGCTCCTCGAGTTGGCCGCCGATGAACTCCGCCGCACTCAGCACGGACCCGTCGAAGCGGACCTGGTGCAGACGGGCGAGCCGGAAGTTGGCGTCGTCGAGCTTGCAGTCGCGGAAGGTGACGTCGCGCAGCTTCGACTGCGGGAGCTCGATCGACGACGCCCGGCAGTCGACCAGTCGCACCCGTTGCCACACCGACTCGGAGAAATCGCAGGCGGACAGGTCGCAACGCACCAGCTCCACGTCGACGAGCCGCGACCGCGCGAACGCGCCACCCGGGTGCCGGGCGTCGACGACCCGGATGCCGATTGCCTCTCCGTCGGCGTCGAGCTCGAGGGCCGGGGCCGGTTCCCGATCGCCCGGCCGGTCCCCCGGTCGACCGTTCGGCCGGTCGCCGGAACTCACGGTGCACCCGAATTCACGATGCCGATGCTGTCACGCCGGGTATCGTGCGTCCCGATGTCCTGATCGGCCGCCTTTCCGAGCCTCTCGTCCACCGCTCGATCGCAGGTGCCGCCGTGTCTTCATCGTTCGCCGCTCTCGTTGCCCGTGACATCACCAAGTCGTTCGGCCCGCGCGTCGTGCTCGACCGAGTGTCGTGCACGATCGGGCCCCTCCACCGGGTCGGAGTGGTCGCGCCGAACGGCACGGGGAAATCGACGCTGCTCAAGATCCTGGCCGGCCTCGACGCGCCCGATTCCGGGACCGTGACCCTCACACCGCCGTCCGCGACGGTCGGTTACCTGCCGCAGGAACCCGAACGGCGGGCGGGCGAGACCGTGCGGGCCTATCTCGCCCGCCGCACCGGTGTCGCGGCCGCGGAGCAGGCGCTCGACACCGCGTCCGCCGCGCTCGCCGAGCAATCTCCGGGCGCCGACGACGCCTACGCCGACGCGCTCGAGCGCTACCTCGGCCTCGGCGCGGCCGACTTCGACGCGCGCGTCGGCGCGGTCTGCTCCGATCTCGGGCTCGCGGCGCGCGTGCTCGACCTCGAGATGCCCGCGTTGTCCGGTGGACAGGCGGCCCGGGCGAGCCTGGCCGCGATCGTGCTCGCCCGCTTCGACGTGTTCCTGCTCGACGAACCGACGAACGACCTCGACTTCGCCGGCCTCGAACGCCTCGAACAGTTCCTGCGCGACGAGCTGAACGGCGGTGCGGTCATCGTCTCCCACGACCGCGAGTTCCTCGACCGCACGATCACGTCGGTGCTCGAGCTCGACGAGCACTCCCACTCCGCCACCGAGTACGCGGGTGGCTGGCAGTCGTATCTCGACGAGCACGCCACCGCCCGGCGCCACGCCGAGGAGGAGTACGCGAGCTACCGCGCCCAGCGCGGGGAGCTCGTCGACCGCGCCCAGCGGCAGCGGCAGTGGTCGGTGCAGGGAAAGGCAAAGATCAAGAAGTCGGGCGAGACCGACAAGCACATCCGCGAGTTCCGCCGGAACAGCAGCGAGCACGTGGCGGCCAAGGCCAAGATCACCGACCGGGCCCTGGCCCGGCTCGAGGCGAACGCCGTCGACAAGCCGTTCGAAGGCTGGGACCTGCGCATGGAGATCGCCACCGCGCCCCGCAGCGGCGCGGTCGTGGCGCGCCTCGCGGGCACGGTGGTGCGCCGCGGCGACTTCACGCTCGGGCCCGTCGATCTCCAGATCGAATACGGCGAACGGATCGCGATCATCGGCGCGAACGGCGGCGGCAAGACCACGCTGCTCGACACGATCGTCGGGCGGCGGCCGATCGACGAGGGCGAACGGTGGCTCGGCCCGGGAGTGATCGTCGGCGAGCTGGACCAGGCCCGGGCCATGTTCTCGGGCGAAGCGCCGCTGCTGGTGCGGTTCGAGGCCGCGAGCGGGCTGGTGCCGAGCGAGGCGCGTTCGCTCCTGGCCAAGTTCGGGCTCGGCGCCGAGCACGTCGCGCGGCCGGCCGATTCCCTGTCGCCGGGCGAGCGGACGCGGGCTTCGCTCGCGTTGCTCGGAGCGAAGGGCGTCAACTGCCTGGTGCTCGACGAACCGACGAACCACCTCGACCTGCCCGCGATCGAGCAGCTCGAATCCGCACTGGACAACTACGCGGGCACGTTGCTGCTGGTCACCCACGACCGGGCCCTCATCGACGCGATCTCGCTCACCCGGCGCATCGAGGTCGCCGACGGTCGCATCACCGCCGACGTGCCGACCGACTGACCCACCCACCGACTGCCCCACCCACCGACTGCCCCGTTACGGCGATTCTTCGGAAGAATCGTCACGACGGGTCAGGGTGAGGCGGCGTAGAAGGCGACGGCGGCGGCGGTGGCGACGTTGAGGGAGTCGGAGCCCGGCGTCATCGGGATGCGGACCCGCGCGTCCGCCGCCCGCAGCCAGGCGTCCGACAGCCCCGGTCCCTCCGCGCCGAACAGCAATGCGGAGCGCCTACGCCAGTCGACCTCGGCGATCGGGGTCGCGTCGGCCGCCGGCGTCAGCGCGTACGTGGTGAACCCCGCCCGCCGCACGTCCTCGACCGAGACGATGCGCGTCCACGGGATCCGCAACACGTGCCCGATCGAGACGCGAACGCACCGCCGGTACAGCGGATCGGACGACTCGGCGTCGAGGAGCACCGCGTCGACACCGAGCGCGGCCGCGCTGCGGAACAGGACCCCGAGGTTCTCGTGGTCGTTGACCCGTTCCAGCACCGCGACGCGGCGGGCGCCGCGCAGCACGGACTCGACCGCGGGCATCGGCCACCGGTCCGCGGCCGCCACCGCACCGCGGTGGAGGTTGAACCCGACGACCCGGCGCAACACCGCGTCCGCCGCCACGTAGACCGGCACGTCGGGCGCGCCCTGCGCCAGATCATCGGACAGAACGTCGTACTGGGCGGGTGTCACCAGCACCGACCGGATCGTGCGGCCCGACTCGACGAGCCGGCGGACCACGAGCGGCGACTCCGCGATGAAGAACCCGTGCTGGGCCTCGACGCGCCGCCGGAGATCGGGGTCCGCCAGGTCGACGTAGTCGTGCAACCGAGGGTCGGTCGGGTCGTCGATGACGAGGGGCGAACTCACGCGAACACCTTGTCACGGGACAAGACGCCGGACGCATTGACGAAGTTTCCGACGATTTCGGTGAGCGAATTCAACGTATGGGTACCGATTGCCGATACCGGAAGGGAGGGCGGGACCCGCGCGCCGGCTTGCCGGAGCGGGACCCAGAGGGGGACATGAAAGATCATCAGCTCGCGGATCCGTCCGACGCCGGGACACCTGTCTCGATCGAAGCCGCGTTCCGACGCGTCCGACTGCTCGTGGGCGCGCTCGTCCTGGTCCGCCTGTGGACCGCCGGCACGCTCCCCCACGTCGAAGCCCTCCTGCTCGTCGGCGCGTTCTGGTCGATCAACCTCGTCGCGTACGTCGCCGAGCGTCAGGACGCCCGGACCCGGGTGCTGCTCGGCGTGGTCCAACTCCTCGCGGACACGCTGGTGGTGCTGCTCGTCGCGTGGGCGCAGCACGAGCACATGACCGTGGAATCGGCCGACTGGGCCATCCTCGTTCTGCCCTCGATCGAAGGTGCGATCCGCTTCCGCATCCCGGGTGCGTTCGCGAGCTGGCTCGTGCTGGCGGGCGGCTACGCGGGCCTGAACCTGGCGAGCACACCGAGCCTCCCCGCGGCGACGGTCGCGCAGCGGCTGACGGTCGTCCTCCTCGTCGCGCTGCCGGTCGGGTATCTCGCGGACCAGCTCGTCGACGAGATCAACGCGCACCGGCGCGGCCGCAACCAGGCCGAGGACCGGTCGCTGGAGCTGCGCAAGGCGGCCCTCGGCGGGCGGCGCATCTCGCGGTTGGACGTCGACGAGATCCTCGACCTGATCGTCTCCACGGTCGGCGAGCTCGGCTTCGACGAGCCCCACGTCTTCGAGTTGGTCCTGCCGAACGACGACGAACCCGAGATCCTCGCCACGCGCCGCGTGCACGGTTCCCACGCGGAGCCGGCCGCCCCCGCCCGAGACGAGCTCGTGCTCGCCGCGGCTGCGGTCCGAGCGACGGAGAACACAGGCGCGCCGGCGAAGCTGACGGTCCAGCCGACGGGTCACACGGCGGGCGACGAATCGAACGCCTCCACACTCCTGGCCCTGCCGATCCCGATGATCGACGAGCAGGCCGTGGTGCTGACGGCCCGCTGGCCCGATGCGGGGGATCCCCCCGCCGCGCCCGTCGAGAGCCTCGAGCTCTTCGCGGCGCAGGCCGGCGTGTCACTGCACAATGCGCAGGTCCACAGCGGCCTGGAGAAGCTGAAGGACCGGCTCGATCACGAGGCCTCGCACGACCCCCTGACCGAGTTGGCCAACCGCCGCCGCTTCATCGAGGAGCTGGAACGCAGCACCTCCCGGGCCCGGCCCGGCGGCCTCGTCGCGGTGCTCTTCGTCGACCTCGACGGGTTCAAGGACGTCAACGATCGCTACGGGCACGACGCGGGCGACGAGCTCCTCGTCGCGGTGGCGTTCCGGCTGCGCGACTGCATCCGCGCGGGTGACCTCGTCGCCCGGATGGGCGGCGACGAGTTCACGATCATGCTGACCCGCCTCGAAACCGCCGGCCCCGCGGCCGAGGTCGCCCGGCGCATCTGCGCCGCTCTGTCGGAGCCCTTCGAGATCGCTTCCCGACCGGTCCGTATTTCGACGAGCGTCGGCGTCGCCCTGGCCGCGGCGGACAGCGCCGACACCGACGACCTCCTGCGCCGGGCCGACGCCGCGATGTATCGCGCGAAGTCACAAGGCAAGGCGCGCTTCCTGATCGACCCGGAAGGCGAAAAAACCTTTGAAATTGGGCCTGAGATCCACGCTTCGGCGAACGGAACGTGTAACGATGCACCCCGCACGTCCCGACATCGCATGGAGGAAAAGTGAATCGCAGCCAGCTGCTGAACGAGCTCGCAGAAGTCAACGAATGGACGCGCAAGGAAGCCGACCAGTTCTTGACGTCGTTCACCGATCTGATCACCGCAACGGTGGCGACCGGCGAAGACGTTGCGATCTCGGGCTTCGCCAAGTTCCGCCGGATCGACCGGCCCGCACGCATGGCGCGTAACCCCGCCACCGGTGAGCAGGTTCGAGTCGCGGCGAAGCGCGTCGCCCGCATCACGCCGTTGAAGGCGTTCAAGGACGCGGTGCTCTCGGGCAAGAAGGCGCCCGCGAAGAAGGCGCCCGCCAAGAAGACTGCGGCGAAGAAGGCACCCGCCAAGAAGACCGCCGCGAAGAAGGCGCCCGCCAAGAAGAAGGCGGCGACCAAGCGTCGTTAAGGGTTTCACGAGAACGGTCATCACTCGAAGAAGCCCGGGCCACCGTGCCCGGGCTTCTTCGCGCGTACGCTCCGCAAAGTGAGTGGCGTGTTGCACGAAGTCGAGTTGGTGCGCGTCCGCCTGCCGCTCGTCGCGCCGTTCCGCAGCGCGCGCAACACCACTGCGGTGAAAGACGCGCTCCTCGTGCGCGTCCAGACCGACGCGGGAATCGGGTGGGGCGAATGCACGGCGATGGCCACGCCCGAGTACGACGGCGAGACCATCGACGGCGCGCACGCGGCGCTGCGCGATCACCTCGTCCCGCGGGCGTTCGCGGGCGCGGACCTGCGCGAGGTGCCGGGCCAGCGCGCCGCGCGCGCCGCGCTGGAGTGTGCGTTGCTCGACGCCCGCCTGCGGGGCGACGGCGTCTCGCTGGCGTCGTGGCTGGGCGCCGAACGGCCGTTCGTCGACGGGGGCGTCGCCATCGGTCTGATCGACGACCGCGCCGAGCTGCAACAGGTCGTCGGCGACTACGTGCAAGCCGGCTACCGACGCTTCAAGTGCAAGATCGAACCCGGCCGGGACGTCGACGTGCTCGCGGTCGCGCGCGCCGCGATCGGGCCGGACGCGCCGCTCGCGGCCGACGCGAACGCCGGCTACCCCCTCGCCGGGGCGCGCAAGCTCTTCGCGGCGCTCGACGATCTCGGGTTGCAGTGCGTCGAGCAACCGTGCGCCGCGGACGACCTCGACGCGCACGCCGCACTGGTCGAAAGTGTGCGCACCCCGATCTGTCTCGACGAGTCGATCACGAGCGTCGCGGCCGCGCAGCACGCGATCGACCGGCGCGCGTGCACCGCGATCGCGATCAAGGTCGGACGGCTCGGCCTCACCGACGCCCGGCGCGTGCACGACGCGTGCGTGGCCGGCGGTGTCGACGCGCTCGCGGGCGGGATGATCGAGACGGGCGTCGGCCGGGCCGCGCTCCTCGCCGTGGCCGCGTTGCCCGGGTTCACGCTCACCGGCGACTGCTCGGCGTCGGAACGCTTCTTCGGCGTCGACGGCGACATCACCGAACCGTTCGTGCTCGAACACGGCCGGCTCCGCGTGCCCACCGCGCCCGGCCTGGGCGTGGAGCCGATCCCCGACCGCCTGGCCCGCTGCACGATCGCGAGCGAGCGCCTCACCGCGAGCGGCTGACGGCGCCTACTCGGCCGGCGGCTTGCGCATGAGGTGCGGGCGGATCATCACGATCGAGTCCTCGGGGTGGTCGGGATCGAGCCGGAGCACCATCGGATCGTTGAACGGCTCGCCCCCGGCCCAATCCTCGACGATTGCGGGCGTCTCGTCCTTCGGCGGCTCGAGCACGTCCCGCAGACCCATCAACCCGGCCGCGAACGCCGTGCCGACTGCGGAGCGGTGGAAGCGCTCGATCGGCGGCGGCGCGGCGTGGCCCTCGACCCCGGCGTCGGCGTCGTCGTCCGCACCTTCGCGGTCGGTGAGGTCCTCGTCGTCGTCGAGCACGGGCTTCACGGTACCCGTCCCTCGGGGGTACCGTGGCCCGCATGGCGAACGTACGTTCGATCCGAGCGAGCCGGGAGGAGCTCCACTGGCAGCCGACGTTGCTCACCGCGGTTGGCGACGCGCCCACGTTCGACGCGTCGTTCGCGACCGCCCGCCGCATCGCGCTCGACGGCACCGCGTGGGTCGATCACGTCTCGGGTTGGGTCGACGCCGCCGACGCGTTGTTCGAGCGCGTCGTCGCCGGCGCGCCGTGGGCGCACCGAACGGTGCGGATGTACGACCGGATGGTCGAAGAGCCCCGCCTCACCGCGTGGTACGGCCACGCCCTGGGCGACGAGAGCGTTCCCGCAATCTTCGCGGCGATGGCCGAAGCGTTGCGCGTGCGCTACCGGCGCGCGTTCGACGGCATCGGTGCCGCGTTGTACCGAGACGGACACGACAGCGTGGCCTGGCACAGCGACCGAGTCGACCCCACCCTGGTCGAGCCTCTCGTCGCGATCGTGTCGCTCGGATCGGCACGCACGTTGCGCCTGCGTCCGAAGGCGAAAGGCGGCCCGGCCCGTCCGTTTGCCCTATTGCCCGGCGACCTCTTCGTGATGGGCGGTGCGACCCAGGCGACGTGGGAGCACTCGGTGCCGAAGGTCGCGAGCGCCGGCGCACGCGTCAGCCTGCAGTTCCGTCATTCGACATAGCGAGCGGCTCGATCTCGTGCACCGTCACACCGAATTCGGTGTGATCGATGCTGAGCGCGGCGATCCGACCGGGCCCCAGCTGCAGTTCCGACGTGCGCCAACCGTCGACGCGGGCGGGAACGTCCCGCAGGCGGGTCGCGATGCCGATACCGAGCGCCTTCAGGTAGGCCTCCTTGGCCGTCCAGGTCCGCAGGAACGACCGCAGACGCGCGTCGTCATCGTCGAGCTCGAGCCAGGCCGCGTGCTCCTCGTCGTTCAACACCCGCGCCGCGAGCGCCTCGATGCGACCGCGCGGCCGCACCGCTTCGACGTCGACGCCGATGCGGGCATCACCTTCGACGATCGCAACAACCGCGAACGAACCGGAGTGACTGAGGCTGAACGAGATCGGCGTTGCGACGGCCACCGTCGGTCGACCGTGCGCGGGATCGCCGCAGTGAACGCAGCGCCGGGAGATCGGGACCGCGATCGCGTCCATGTCCAGCGCCGCCGCGAGGAGCACACGCGTCGTCGCGCGCGCGACCCGAATGGGGGCGGACACGTGGCGTTCCTCCGGCGGCAGCAGGGCGTCGAGGCGCTCGACGACGGCCGTGGGCTGGTCGAGGTCGACCGAGAACACGCGCACGGCGGGGGAAGTCACCCCGCGCACGCTAGTTGCGTGCTACAGCTTCAGGATGCTGATCGTCGCTTCCGACGCGCATCGGGCGCACCATCCCCGCGAGCCGTTCCTCGACGCGGGCCGCCTCATCGATCCGCCGGAGATCCCCGAGCGGGTCGACCGCATCCTCGCCGCGATCGCCGACGTGCGGCTCGGGACGCCGACCGCGCCGAACGCGTTCGGCCGCGACCCGATCCTGCGGGTGCACCCGGCCGAGTACCTCGACTTCCTCGAGCACGCCCACGCGCGCTGGCGGCAGACGACGGGGCGCGAAGAGGAATCCGAAGCCGTCGCGTACGCCCGCGCGATCCGCGACCAACCGATGGTCGAGCTGGAGAGCATCATCGCCCAGCTCGGTTGGTACTCCCACGACACCGATCCGATCCTCGCGGGCACCAACGCCGCCGCGCTCGCCGCGGTCGACGTCACCCTCACCGCGTGGGAGGCGGTGGCAGGTGGCAACGCAGCGCGTCGCGTACGCGCTGGCGCGCCCGCCCGGTCATCACGCGGCCACGGATTCCTACGCGGGCTACTGCTACCTCAACAACGTCGCGATCGCCGCGCAGGCGTGGACGGACCGCGGCGCACGCGTGGCCGTCATCGACGTCGACTATCACCACGGCAACGGGACACAACAGATCTTCTACGACCGCGACGATGTGCTGTTCGTGTCGCTGCACGCCGATCCCGCCTTCGAATACCCGTTCTTCCTCGGCTTCGCGAACGAACGGGGCTGGGGTGCAGGTGAGGACTGCACCCGAAACTTTCCCCTCCCCGCGGGTACGGAGTGGGCGGCGTACGCCGACGCGCTCACCACCGCGCTCGCCGTCGTCGGCAAGTTCGCGCCGGACGCGGTGATCGTGTCGCTCGGCGTCGACACCGCACTCGAAGACCCCGACTCCTTCCGCCTCGTCGCCGACGACTATCCGCGCATCGGCGCGGCCGTTGCCGCGCTCGACCGACCGACACTGGTCGTACAGGAGGGCGGCTACTGCCTCGACGTGCTCGGCCGCAACGTCGTGGGTGTGCTGCAGGAACTGGGTTAGCTACTCGCCCAGCGGTTCGGTGCGGATCGTGAACATCGGCGCACCGACGAGCACGGTGACATCCGTCGACGCGGGTTCCCACACGTAGGCCGCGATCTCCCGTTCCGATCGACGTCCGGTCGTCGCCCGGATCAGCTCGAATCGACTCGCCCCGACGCTCAGCCGTGCCGCGCCGGTCCCCATGATCTCGTCGCCGCGTTCGGTCACGAACCGGATCGCGGGGCCGTCGGCATTGGAACGCAGCAGCCAGTCCCAGCTCTGTTCGAGCGCGTCGCTGTCGCGCGCGCACCGGACGCGCGAGGGCGTGACGGATGTCGTGCTCGTGCGTGTACGCGTCGAAGATCGCCTGGCCCGCCATCAGCTCCGGCGCCTCGGCGAGCATCTGTTCGAAGCGCGGGCCGTACTCGTCCCAGTCGCCCAACAGGTCGTCCAACGGCACCGCGCGGCGCTTCTCCACCTGGGCCGCGGTCCAGGGATCGGTCGCGATGCCTTCGAAGCGTCCGTGGACGATGTCGTCGCTCACACCCACCATGTGTGCGAGCACGTCGCGCACCCGCCACTCGGGGGTCGCGGGCGCGATCTGGTCGAGCGTGGCCGGATCCACGGAACGAACCACGCCGACCACGCGTCCGCGCAGATCGGCGTGAACCGCGGCGTGTTGCTCAGTCATCCGGTGCGCCTTTCTCACGGAGCGCCCGTGCCCCCGAGAACCACGCGAGCACCAACGCCCAACCGGCCCCGACGAGCAGGACCGCCGTGGAGTATGACTTGGCGAAGGGACCGGCGACCAGCACACCGAGGGGAACGGTGCCGCCGAAGACCATGATCCACAGGGCCATGACCCGCCCGCGCTGTTCGTCGCGCAACTGCTTCTGCAGGATCGTGGAGAGACAGGTGACGACGAGGAAGTACATGTATCCGAGCGGCGCGATCACCACGAATGCGGCCGCGACACTGCGGACCAGTCCGAAGGCCGCGAGGGCGATCGCAAAGGCGATGAATCCCGGCCGCAACAAGGCGAGCTTGGAGCGGTGCGCGAGCACCGTCCCGACACTGAACGCGCCCGCGGCCGCACCCAGGCCGAAGGTCGCGTACAGGAGGCCGTACACGCCGTTCGACAGGTCGAGGTTGTACTGCGCGATGAGCGGCATGATGCCGACGAAGGTGACCGAGAAGAACGAGAACGAGAACAACGTGAGCAGCACGTACCGGATGACGGGGTCGGCCCGGGCGATGCGCACCCCGTCGAGGAGGCGCTGATTGCCGCGGTCGGCGCCCGCTTGCGCGAACCGCGGGTAGTGCGCCCACATGAGCGCGGCCACCGCGAACAGGTATGTGGCGGCGTTGATCGCGAACACCGGGCCCGCGTCGAGCCTGCCGAAGATCAGGGCGCCGATCACCGGACCGATGACGCGCGACAGGTTCATCTGTACCGACGTGAGCGACACCGCGCCGGTGAGGTCTTCGCGCGGCACGAGAGTGGGAAGGATGGCGCTCAGGCCCGGCGCACCGAGCGCGTTGGCGATGCCGATCGCGAACACGATCACCGCAATGGCAACCGTCGAGGGATGCGACGACCACGCGATGAACGCGAGCCCGAACGACAACGCGCCCTGGACGATCTGCAGGCTCACGAGGAGACGCCGGCGATCGACCCGGTCGGCGAGCACGCCGCCCATCATCGAGAGGAACAGCAACGGGCCGAGCTGCCCGAAGTACAGCAGACCGACGTAGAAACCGCTCCCGGTGAGCTTGACCGCGTACGCGCCGAGGATGACGTTCTGCATCCACGTGCCGATGTTCGACGCGAACGTGCCCGAGTACACGATCCGAAAATCGCGGTGCCGCAGCGCGGCGGCCGCGGTGCCCCGCTGATAGGCGACGTCGCCATCGACGAGGGCGTCCTCGACGTCCTCGAGCTCGGGCCCTCCCGCCGGCGTCGTCACGGCGTGAACCCTACCGACGCCCGATTCGCGCGGCGGATAGGTGTCTCACCTCTCTGTCATGGTGTCGGTGTGGCGGTTACGGATGACCTGCGAACACCGTTGACCTCGGCGACGATGCGGATCTTCGAGCGCGCGTTCGCGGCGATGGTCGGCGGGCTGGAGCCGGATGCGGTCTCGAGGCGGGACGTGACGGACGTGTGGTCGGCGTTCGATCGCATCGAACGGATGGCGTCGAGCGCGAAGGTCCTGCTGGCCGCGCGGGTCGACGAGGCCGGGGATTGGAAGCGCGCCGGCGCGCGTTCGGCGGCGGAACATCTCGCGAAGCTGGGCGGCACGTCTGCGAATGTCGCCCGCCGGTCATTGGAGACGTCGAAGCACGTCGCGCAGTTGCCGACCGTTGCCGACGCAATGCGGGCGGGCATGTTGTCGCACGAGCAAGCGGGCGCGATCGCGGGTGCGGGGTTTGCGGATCCGAGCGCGGTCGACCGTCTGCTCGAGGCCGCGGCGGCAACGAACGTGACCGAGTTACGGGACGAGTGTTTGCGGACGAAGGCGGCCGCGGATCCGGACCGAGACGCGACCCATCGTCGGATCCACGGCGAACGATGCCTGCGGACGTACACCGACAGCGAGGGCGCCCGGAACCTGGTCGTTCGCGGCACCGCGGAGCGTGTCGCCCGCATCGAACGGGCCCTCGAACCCATCATCGACGACCTCTTCACGAAAGCGCGCGCCGACGGACGCCGCGAGCTACGTGCCGCGTACGCATTCGATGCGCTCGTCATGTTGGCAGAGCGCGACGCGACCTCATCCACGACGAAACAGCGGCGGGAGAAGCCTCGGTACCTGTCACTCGTCCACGTCAGTGTCGAAGCCCTGACCCGCGGCGCGATCGAAGGCGAGGAGACGTGCGAGATCGTCGGCGTCGGACCGGTCCCGGTTCGGATCGCCCGCGAGCTGGTCGGTGAATCGATCCTGCATCTCGTTTTGACCAAGGGCGTCGACGTCGTCAACGTCACCCACCTCGGTCGGAGTGCCACCGCCGCGCAACGGATCGCGGTGTTGTGGTCGAAGCCGAAATGCGCAAACGAAGCGTGCTCGAGCATGTTCGTACAGCTCGACCACCGCGAGCCCTGGGCGGACAACAAACAGACGGTACTGGCCAACATCGACCCGCTCTGCGGGCACGACCACGACCTCAAGACCCACCACGGTTGGTTGCTCGTCGAAGGGACCGGTCGGCGGGCGTTCGTCGGCCCCGACGACCCCCGCCATCCCCGAAACAAGCCGCCACCAGACCCGGACTAGGCCGCGTCCGCCAACGTCTGCCTCGATTCGACGCTGCTCGCTATCAACACGATGCCGTGCGCATGCGACGTCGATCTGCTCAGTCCAGGCCTGGCAAGAACGCACCCCCGACCGGCCAATCTCCGCGCGTGGCAAGCCCGAGGAACCCGTTGTCTCGGGCCCGGCGTCAGGTGTGTGTGCGACTCCCTCTCGTTGCGCTTCTCGTCGTCGCGACTGCGTGCAGTAGTTCGCCGAGGCGGGCCGCTGGAACGACGACCCGACGACCCGGCGCAGTCAGCTCGACAACGCTCGCAAGCTGCCCAACCTCGCCGCCGCTCGACGCGGGAGGACAGCAAGTGACTCCCGTGCAAGTTCCATGTGAGTGTCCGACCGCGAGCATGACGGTGGCGCCTGCCACTGACGACCCACGAACGCAGGGAACTGCGGCAGCGGTCCGCTGGATACAGGCTCTGCGCCCTCTTTGGAAGAACGGACTGACGCGTGTCACCGCGTTCTACAAGGTCGGCGAGGTCACGCCCGGCAACTTCAGCAACCTGTTCGCGTACAACGTCGGTCGCTACTGCGGTGCGAAGGTCATGAGCGCAAGCTACGGAGTGGAACTGCTCAATCCCGGCGAGCACGACAGCGGGACCGAGGTCGACGTCGTCGTCGCCCATTTCCCGGCTGGCTGGCAAGTCTGGGGCTCGTATCATCCCTGAGGCACGGCCCGCGCCCTAACTGCCGATATCGCGTACCCGCTGATGCGTCGACCCGAACAGAACGTGCGGACATATCCGCGCTGGACGCGCCGGGCCGTGTGGTTCCGAGTCCACTCGCGGAACATCGCGGCATTGGCTGACCGCGGTACTTGCCCGGCTCAGTAGACGGGGGTCGTGCCGATGACGTGCTCGCGTTCGAGGCGCGCGAGCTCCTCGTCGTCGATTCCGAGCTCGTCGCGCAGGACCTCGACGTTGTGCTGGCCGAGCGTCGGCGCGGGCGCGGTCCACACCTGCGCCGGTCCAGCCGAGAGTCGCACGGGCCACGTCGGGTAGTACTGCGCACCGACCAACGGATTGTCGACCGGCTCGAAGAACCCGCGGGCCCGCATCTGCGGATCGTCGAGGGTCGCGAACCCGGGGACCATCGCCGCGGCGGCGACGCCCTGCGCGAGCGCCGCGCGGGCCGCGTCGTCGGCGGTGCGCGTCGCGCACCACGCCGTTCGGTCCGCAGGCGACATCGGGTCGTTCGTCTGGTCGATCGCGACCCAGGCGTCGTCACCGAGGCAGCGGTACACGCCGCCCGCGCCCCGGCGCCCGAACAGCGTGCCGTCGATCGCGTAGCGAATCACCTGATCCGCCGTCACCGCGGTCGCCACCTCCACGAGCGGCACCTCGACGAGCTGCCCGACCGCCGTGCGGTCGCGGTGTTCGAGCGCGGCCACGACCGCGAGCGCGGCGTGCGCACCGACCATCGGATCGACCGGACCACCGGGGATGATCGGGGGCCCGTTCTCGTATCCGGTGACCCAGGCCATCCCGGTGAGCTGTTCCATCGTCTGCGCGAAACCGCCCCGGGCGCGCCACGGCCCGTCGAGCCCGAACGCGGGCATGCGCAGCATGATCGCTGCGGGGTTCAGCGCGTGCACCGTGTCCCAGTCGAGCCCGAACCGTTCGAGCACCTGCGGCGTGAAGTTCTCAGCGACCACGTCGCTGCGCGCGACGAGCCGTTTGGCGATCGCCAGACCGTCGGGATGGCCGAGGTCGAGCGTGATGCCGCGCTTGGCGAGGTTGCACGCGTGGAACAACGCCGACTTCTCGTAGAACTGCGCGTCGTCGTGCGGCCGGACCGCGGCGCTGAACCGGATGCCGTCCGGACGCTGCACGGCCTCGACCTTCACCACGTCGGCGCCCATCGACGACAGCCAGGCGGTGGCGAACGGCCCGGCCCAGAAGGCGGTGAAGTCGAGCACACGGATCCCGGCGAGCGGCCGTTCGCCCGGCGCGGCGGTGGAAACGGCGGCGGAACGCGCCGCGGGCGCGCGCGGTGACCACTTCTCGCCGGCGACACCCGGGGCCACCAGCTCGCGATCCGCCACCGAATGGAACCGGAACGGCGCCCGCGGCCGGATCCACTGCTCGCCCGGCTGCCGGACGAACACGTGGCGCGCCGCGAGCTGCTCGTTGCGTGGGAGCTCCTCGCCGTTGCCGACGATCGCGGCGGGAACGCGCGCTTCCACGCACGCGGCGACGATCTCGTCGGCGTCGTGTGCGCCCGTGTACGCATGAATCGCGTCGTTCACTTCCTGCGCGCGGCGGAACCGGCCGATCATGGTTCCGAGTTCGTCGTCGTCGGCCTGGTCCGGGCGTCCGATCAGCCGGGCGAGCGCCTGCCACTGCTGGGCGGTGACGGTCGTGATGCCGACGTAGCGCCCGTCGCCCGCGGGTTCGTTGCCCGGGATCATCACCCACCGGAACGACTGCGGCCGCCCACCGGGGAAGCGGGCCATGAGGGTCGGAGTCGTCACGTAGGTCAGC
The DNA here is from genome assembly GCA_963835455.1 of uncultured Actinomycetes bacterium. Lineage (GTDB taxonomy): Bacteria > Actinomycetota > Acidimicrobiia > IMCC26256 > PALSA-610 > PALSA-610. Next base: position 269,886 of record CAWIFT010000008.1, on the reverse strand, counting down.
TGGATCGCTTCGAGCAACGAGGCGTCGACGGTTTCCGCAACGCCGGTGCGCGACGCGCGCCACCAGGCCGTCACCGCGCCGAGCGCCGCGAACGCACCGACGATGTACTCGCCGAGCCGGCCGCCGACCGTCAACGGCGGGAGGTCCATGTGCCCGTGCGCGGAGAGGCTCCCGCTGCGCGCCTGCAGGACCTCCTCCGGAAGGTCGAGACCGTCGTCGGGACCACCGTGACCGAGCGCGCTGATCGAAACCGTGACGAGCGGTTCGGAGCCGAGCGCGGCCGGCGCGTTGGTGATCAGGATGTCGGCCGCATCCGTCCACGACTCCGCGGCCGCCGCGCGCCGTTGTGAGGTCCGCAGGTACCTGAACAACGGATCGTCGCCGAGAGGAGCTGTGAACACGACGTCGGCGCCGAGATCGGTGAGGAGCTTGGCGCAGTACGCGCCCGCGATACCCGTCGTGCAGTCGACGACGCGCAGATCGTCGTAGATCACGCGACTGCGAACATCGGGACGATCACGGACTTGTCCGGAACCGTCGCGAACGAGAGCGGCCGGAACGTGACGGCGACCGGCGCGTCGGCGACGAGTTCCTCGGGCGGGGTGTCGACCACGTACGTGCAGAGCCGGACCGCGGGATCTTCGTCGAGCGCCACCAGCGCGGTCACGAACGGGATCCGATCCTCGAACGCCGGGAGGAACGCGCGGCGCACCACCGCCCACGTGAACAACGTGCCCCGCCCCGACATCGCGGTCCACGTGAGTGCACCGCCGTCACGGGGGCACGAGTCGCCCGGATACCACACGTAGTCGCCGCACGATGCGCAGCGCGGGATCAGCAACTCACCCCGCGCCGCCCCCGCGAAGAAGGGCGCGGTCAGCGGATCGTCGACGTCGGGCAGCGGGAAATCGTCACGCTTGATCGCCACGGCCGGCCTACCGATCCTGCGTGAGCACGAGCGTGCTCGCCATGTGTCCGGTGTAGCCGCCGTAGACCGCGACCTCGCATTCGGGAACCTGCGCGGCCGCGACGCCGCGGAGCTGCTTGACGCATTCGACGACGTGCGCGATCCCGAGCACGTACGCGTGCGACAACAGGCCGCCGTGCGGGTTGAACGGCAACTTCCCCGCGTCGTGGAACAACGTGTCGCCTTCGACGAACGCGCCCGCCTCTCCTTTCGGGCAGAACCCCATGTCCTCGATCTGCATCATGCTCACCACCGTGAACGGGTCGTACACGGTGAGCACGTCGACGTCGGCGGGCGAGAGTCCGGCCATCGCGAACGCGCCGGGCGCGGAGAAGACCTGGGGCGTGCTCGTGAACGCGCGCTGCAGCGCCCAGTGCGTTCCGCTCGCCGAATACCCCTCCCCCACACCCTGCACGACGGCCGGGGCACGGGGGAGATCGCGCGCCCGTTCGACACTCGTGGTCACGTAGGCCGCGCCCCCGTCGGAGATCAGGCACGAGTCGAGCAGACGGAGCGGATCGGCGAGAAACGGCGCGGCGAGGTAGTCGTCGATCGTCATCGGCCGGCCGTGCATCACTGCATCAGGGTGCAGGTTCGCGTGCCGGCGGCACGCGACCGCGATCGCGCCGAACTGCTCGGGCCGCGTGCCGAACTCGATCATGTGCCGGCGCATGATCGACGCGAAGTAGATCGGCTGCGGGAACCAACCGAAGGGCACTTCGAGGTTCTGCTTCAACGACTGCGCGGCATGCACCTCGCCCGGGCCGCCGGTCATCGACGCGCGTTGGGTCGCCCACGCGACCGGGAACACGTTGAGCACGTGCCGGGCCTTGCCCGCGCCGATCGCCTGCGCGGCGAGGTACGGCGCGGTCGCGGCCCACGCCATCCCGCCACCCCAGGGCGACGTCCACATCTCGTGCGTGGTGCCGAAGTGCTGATGGAACGCGTCCACGTCGAAGTCGGCGAACGCGCCCGACCACGTGATGCCGTCGATGTCGGCGGGCGTGAGGCCCGCGTCCGCAATCGCGCGCTCGGCCGCCTCGGCGCCGATCTCCCGGGCGGTGCGACCGGATGCCTTCGTGTACGCGGTCTCACCGATTCCGGCGATGGCGACCTGCGCCGCGATGTCGTCGAGCTCGGTCGCGTGACCCCAGTCGGCGGTTCCCGGCACGAACGCGGAACGTATCAGCCGCCCGAGAGCGGCGGCACGGAATGGGCGACGAGCACGACCCCGCGCGGCGACGCGTCGGCACGGCGCACCATTGCGACGTGGAGGGCGACACGGGCCTCGTCGGCCAGCACCTCGAGCTCGACACTGCGGAAATCGATCTCCCCGGACAACACGGGTGCCAGCGCGTCGTCGAGCGCGCGCCCGTCGCGCACGATCGAGCGGATCGTGACCCCCGTGAGTCGCTCGGCGTCCTCCCCCACCAGCGTGGCGTAGCCCTTGCTGCAGGCGACATGGCACAGATCGAGATCGAGCACCGCCACGATGGGATTCGTCTCGTCGAGGGAATCGAAGCAGCTGCCGTTGAACGTCGGCGCGCTGAACAGTTCGACCATGGCCCGGCGCATCTCCCACGCGCCCGTCCACGACTGCACCCGCTCGTCGGCACGCGTGACCCGCCGCGCGATCGCCTCGATGAACGCAACGTCGTCGTTCGTGTACGGACGGCCGGGGAGGTCTCGGGTGACGAGCAACGCGCCGGATGTGCCGACCGGTGCGCTCACCGCGCTGTAGCACCCCGAGAGCTGCAGATGTTCGTGCAGCTCCGGGTGCAGGCGGCGGCGAAGCTCACGCTGCGGAACCTGCGGGACGCAGGCGAGCTCACCCGATTTCACCGTACGGCGCACGAGATCGGTCCCGGTGCGCGGATCGCGCCCGAGCGTGGACGCGGCCACCTCGGCGACGGGATCGCGGTGCGCGGCATAGACGAGCACGATGTCGTCGGTCGGCGTCATGCGATAGAGGAACGCGGTGTCACCGAGGTACTCGGCCGCGACGCGCGCCGCGCGCTCTCCGACCGCGGTCGAATCGAGCGTCACGGCGTCGACCATCAGATCCAGGACCTGCAACGGGTCGGCCGCACCGGCCGCGTCGAACGCCGGCCCGCCGGGCTGCTCGGCCCGTTCGGGCAGCCGACCGGTCACGGCGCGCTGCGCCTTGAGCCGTTCGACCGCGCTCTCGGAGATCTCGTAGCCGGCGCCGACCTTGACCGCGACGAGTTGCCCACTCCGTACCCAGCGGTACGCGGTCTGGTAGTGCACGCCGAGGCGGAGCGCGGCCGTCTTCAGGTTCATCGTGGTCCATTCTCGCGGGCCGGGCGGCGAACGCACGACCGGACACCGCTCGCGACCGGAGCAGTTCGCGAACGCAGGCGTACGGATCTGACCGATCGAGGAGCCCCGGTATACGTTCGAGTCCCGTTCCCAGCCCACGAGTCCCGTCCGGGCCGATCCCGCCGAGGAGGCGCGCATGCCCATGCCGAGCGATGTCGGCGTGATCGATCTGATGATCGCCACGCCCTTTCGCGCCGGCGCGCGGACGTATCAGTTCCTGCGCCAGAGTCTGCGAGACCGCGAGTCGCTCGACGAGTTCGAGTTCCCCGCGCAGTACATGTTCAAGGACGTCCCGCACCCGGAGGCGGGCGACGACCCGGTCCGGTTCCTGCTCGAGCAGATGGACAAGTTCGGCATCGAAAAGGGCATGCTCGGCGTGTCGTTCGCCGAGGACAAGAGCGCCGATTCGCTCCGCGCGCTGAAGGAACATCCCGACCGCTTCTTCGGGAGCCTCGAGGTCGACCCGAACCGCGGCATGGACGCGGTGCGTGATCTGCAGCGCGCGGTCGAGGAGCTCGGCGTGAAGGCCGCCACCGCGTTTCCCGCGGGCCTCTACCCGCAGGTGGCGATCAACGACGCCAAGTTCTACCCGATCTACGCCAAGTGCATCGAGCTCGACATCCCGATCTGCGTGTGCGCGGGAGTGCCCGGGCCGCGGGTGCCGTTCGCGCCGCAGTACGTCGGCCTCATCGACGAGGTGTGCTGGTACTTCCCCGAGCTGAAGTTCGTCACCCGGCACGGTTGCGAGCCGTGGGCCGACCTCGCGGTGAAGCTGCTCCTCAAGTGGCCGAACCTCTACTACTCCACCTCCGCGTTCGCGCCCCGCTACTACCCCGAGGCCGTCGTCAAGTTCGCGAACACGCGCGGCGCCGACAAGGTCATGTACGCGGGCTACTACCCGATGGGGCTCTCGCTCGACCGCATCTTCAAGGAGATGCCCGACGTCCCCTTCCGCGACCACGTGTGGCCGAAGTTCCTGCGCGAGAACGCCGAGCGCGTCTTCAAGCTGTCGTGACCGAGCCGACGGCGTACGAAGCGGCGAAGGCCGGTGGGGTCGTCGACACCGCGGTCGGTTTCCCGAAATCGCGCGAAGACATGTACGAGTTCTACGAGTTCATTCGCAAGGGCAGCCACGACTCGGCGACCAAGGACGCCAAAGCGGGAGAGCTCGAATTCCCCGCGGGCTACATGTTCAAGAACGTGCCCAAGTGGGAGTCCGACGACATGGGCGACCCCGTCGAGATGCTCTTCCTCGAGCACCAGCGCCACGGGATCACGCAGGCGATCGTCGGCGTCGAGGACGAGATCGGACAGCGGGCGGTACGCGACCTGCCCGATCACTTCTTCGCGGGCATCAGCATCGACCCGAACGAGGGCATGGATGCCGTCCGCAAGATCGACCGCTACGCGAACGAGTTCGACCTGAAGTCGGTCGGCGCGTTCCCGTCCGGGCTCTACCCGCAGGTCGCGCTCAACGACAAGATGTTCTACCCGATCTACGCCAAGTGCATCGAGGTCGACGTCGCGTTCTGCTCGACTGCGGGCGTTCCCGGTCCGCGTCTGCAGTTCGCGCCCCAGGAAGTCGCGCTGATCGACGAGGTCTGCTGGTTCTTTCCCGAGCTGAAGTTCGTTACGCGGCACGGTTGCGAGCCGTGGACCGCGCTCGCCGCGAAGCTGCTGCTCAAGTGGCCGAACCTCTACTACTCGACCACGGCGTTCGCGCCGAAGTACTACCCGGCCGACATCATCAACTTCGGGAACACCCGCGGGGCCGACAAGGTGATCTTCTCGGGCTACTTCCCCGCCGGACTCACCTACGAGCGCATCTTCGACGAGATGCCCGCCGTTCCGTTCCGCGACCACGTCTGGCCCAAGTTCCTGCGCGAAAACGCGCAACGGGTGTTCAAGCTTCCTCGGAAGGATGTATCCGCGTGACGGTCGAAGCGTTCGAGAAGGCCCGCGCCGATGTCGGGGTCATCGACACGATGATCGGGTTCCCCGTGCCGCGCGAAGAACAGGCCAAGCACTACGACTTCATCCGCAAGCAGACACACGACGCCGACAGCCAGGAGTGGGAGTTCCCCGCGCAGTACATGTTCAAGGGCGTGCCGCACTACGAGCAGGTCGACGACCCGGTCGAGATGCTGATGGCGAAGATGAATCAGCACGGCATCACCAAGGCGCTCACGGGAATGGCCGTCGACGGCAACGCGAAGATCGCGCTGGAGCGCTACCCCGACCGGTTCATCGCGTCGACGAACACCGATCCGAACCAGGGCATGGACGCGGTGCGCAAGCTCGACGAAGACGTGCGCGTACGCGGCGCCCGCTCGGTCAACTGCTGGGGCACGGGGCTCATCCCGCAGGTGCCGCTGAACGACAAGAAGATGTACCCGATCTATTCGAAGTGCATCGAGCTCGACATCCCGATCTTCGTCTATGCCGGCGTTCCCGGTCCGCGCATTCGCTTCGCCCCGCAGGACGTGGCGCTGCTCGACGAGGTGTGCTGGTTCTTCCCCGAGCTGAAGATCATCACGCGTCACGGCGGGGAGCCGTGGAGCGAGCTCATGGTCAAGCTGCTCTTGAAGTGGCCGAACCTGTACTACTCCACGTCCGCGTTCGCGCCCAAGCACTACAACAAGGACATCATCCACTTCGCGAACACGCGCGGCGCCGACAAGATCATCTACGCGGGCTATTACCCGATGGGCCTCGACATCGATCGCATCTTCGCCGAGCTCCCGCACGTGCCGTTCCGCGATCACGTCTGGCCGAAGTTCCTCTACGAGAACGCGGCGCGGCTCCTCAAGGTCTGACGGGAGTTCCATGGGACCGCTCGCGGGTGTCAAAGTCGTCGAGCTCCCGAACATCGGGCCCGTGCAGTTCGCGGGGATGTTGCTGTCCGACCTGGGCGCGGAGGTGCTGCGCGTCGACCGCGCCACCGATGTCGCGAGCGGGCGATCGGTCGCGGGAGGGAACGCGTCGTCGTTCTCGGTGATCGACCGCGGCCGCCGGAGCGTCGGCGTCGACCTCAAGCACCCGGACGGCGCGGCGGTCGTGCTGCGGTTGTGCGAACGCGCCGACGTGTTGATCGAGGGCTTCCGGCCCGGCGTCGCCGAACGACTCGGCGTCGGCCCCGAACAGTGTCAGGCGCGCAACGCCGCGCTGATCTACGCGCGCATGACGGGCTGGGGTCAGACCGGACCGCTCGCCGGCGACGTCGGCCACGACGTCAATTATCTGTCGGTTGCGGGCGTGCTGTGGCACCTGGGTCCCGAGGGTCACGCGCCTGTGCCCCCGATCAACCTGCTCGCCGATTTCGGCGGCGGCGGTTCCCTCGTGGTGATGGGGATCCTGGCCGCGTTGGTCGAGCGCGGCCGATCGGGCCTCGGCCAGGTCGTCGACGCGGCGATGATCGACGGCAGCGCCCAACTCATGAGCATCTTCTGGGGCCTCGACGCGATGGGCATGTGGGGCCCGCGCGGCACGAACCTGCTCGACGGCGGCGCCCACTTCTACAACGTGTACGAGACCGCGGACGGCGGCTTCGTCTCGCTCGCGGCCTACGAGCCGAAGTTCTACGCGAACTTCCTGCGCCTCGTCGGTCCGCTCGGCTTCGACGACCTACGGGCCGAGACGCAGATGGACATGGCGCAGTGGCCGGCGTGGAAGGCCCGGCTCACGGACCTGTTCCGCACCCGGACCCGCGACGACTGGGTCGCGTTCTTCGCCGGGACCGAGGTCTGCTTCGCGCCCGTGCTGGCGATGGCCGAAGCGCGCGACCACCCGCACAACGTGGCCCGGGAGATGTTCGTCGACGTGGAGGGCGCACCCCACCCCGCGCCCGCGCCTCGCTTCAGCCGCACGCAGACCTCGGTCCGCGGCGCGCCGGTCAAGCCCGGCGCGGACACCGACGAAGCTCTCGCGGAGTGGGGGTTCGACCACTCGGACATCGCCTCCCTGAAAGCCGGCGGCGCCGTCGCCTGACCGGCTCCGGTGCGAGCGGATGTCGCGCCGGCTTGTCCGATTCGCGCGCGTTGGAAGTTTCGCTACTGGATGTGATGTGATGTGCACGTCACGGAGGGCGGGATCATGGGGCGGCGACGGCAAGAGGAAGCTGCACTGCGCGAGTTGGCGCGCAAGGTGTGGGGCGAGAGCTACTACGAGCGGTACGTGGGCAACAGCTCCGGCCGCCGCCGACGACTCGGCGCGATCGGCATTGCGATCGGTGCGCCGCTGCTCCTGAGCGTGCTCGGCGTCTTCGCGTTCTCGGCGGCCGCGTTCGCGCACACGAGCACGATCTCCATCACCTGCACGGAGGTCTCCTTCGAGTACCACAACTTCACGAGCGGCATTCCGACGACCGCGCACGAGACGGTGACCGTCGACGGCACCGAGGTCGCCGTCGTCGACTACACGTTCACCGGTCCGTCCGGGAGCCACACGATCCCGATCTCCATCGGCACGGGCACACACACCGTCGTTGCCTCGACGCAGTGGAACAACGGCCCGGATCAGGGCAACGCGACGCAGACGCAGACATTGACGAACTGCTGCCCGCCCAAGACCACGACCACGACCACCTACGCGTCGACCACCACGTCGACCTCGTCGTCGACGACCACCACCACCGAAGCGACGACGACCACGACCACCGAAGCGACGACCACCACGACCGAAGCGCCGACGACCACCACCACGGCGCCGGAAACGACAACGACGACGGTCCCCGAGAACACCACGACCACGACCGAAGCGCCGACCACGACCACCACGGAAGCGCCGACGACCACCACGACCGAGGCGCCGACCACCACGACGACGGCCGAGGCGACGACGACCACCACCGCGCCCGAGACCACCACATCGACGACGACGCCCGAGAGCACGACGTCGTCGACGATCCTCGTGACGACCACGACCTTCTCGGGTGAAACCTCCACAACCTTCCACAGCGAAGGCTCGACGACCACGACATCGACGCCGTCGCACGAACAGGGATCGACGTCGCCGACGACGTCGCAGTCGACACCCACGACACCGGGTGGCGGCGGGGGCAACCTTCCGTTCACGGGCTCGAACAGCACCTCGGCGTTCGGCGCGCTCGCCGCGCTCGGCGTCGGTTCGCTCGCGGTCGCCCTCTCCCGGCGTCGCGGTCGGGGTCGCAACCACAGCTGACGCGGCGCGCCGCACAGGAACCGGTGCGCGCGAGGGTCAGGTCGTGGGTGACGAGCTCACGGTGGTCGTCGTCGTGTTCGCCGGCGCCGACGTCGTCGTCGACGACGGGGACGTGACCGGCGGTTTCCCCGCCGGAGGCTGACGGCGCGGCAATGTCGTGGTCGTCGGCTTCGGCGCGGCGACCGTCGTGGTGGTGACCGACGTCGACGTCGTCGTCGTCGACACGGGGACGCTCGTCGTCGTGCTGGACGTCGTCGTCGATGTCGCGACCCGGGCGCGGGGAACGGTCGAGACCGTCGTCTCGACGGTCTTCGCCGCGGCCTCGCTCACGAGCTGCACGTGCCGCGTGCCGGCCGGAGGGCCGCCGACGACCACCGCGCCCGCGCACACCGCCGAGAATCCGAGGAGCGCCCCGCACGTGCGCCACGCCCTCCGGGCGCGTTGTTTCTGGCGCGATCGGTCCACTCAGGCTCATCGACGGATGAGCCACCGACTTGACCGCGTCAGTCGGGTCCCACGGTGTCGGCCGTCCGCCAGCACCACCAGGCCACCAGCGAGCGGTAGGGCCGGAACCGGTCGCCCTCCGCCTCGAGCGGCTTCGGGGTCGGCACGGGGTCGAGGCCGTACATGCGGGCGAAACCGGCCCGCACGCCGAGATCGAGCGTGGGCCACACGTCGAGGCGACCCATCTGGAACATGAGGAACATTTGTGCCGTCCACTCGCCGATGCCGCGCACGAGGATCAGTTCGCTCACGACCTTCTCGTCCGAGAGGCGGGCGACGCGGTCGAGCTCGACGATGCCGTCGTCGACCTTCTGCGCGAGGTCGCGGATCGACGTCGCCTTCGCGTTCGACAGGCCGACGCTCCGCAGCGTCTCGAACGGCAGCGAGAGCACCGCCTCCGGGGTCGGCGGACCGTCGAAGAGCGCCTCGAACCGTCCGTGAATCGCGGCCGCGGCACGGCCCGCGAGCTGCTGGTAACAGATCATGCGCGCGAGCTCGGCGAAGTGCGGGCGGCGCGGGCCGCGGCGGTGGAGCTCGGGAACCCCGTGCTCGCGCAGCATCTGCTTCAGGACCGGATCGCGACGCGCGAGCTCGCGCGCGCCGGCCTCGACCGCAGCCTTCGTCGCCATGGGTTCAGTCTGCCGGACGCGGATACACGAGCAGGGCGCCGGGGTCGATGGTGAGCCGCACCCGATCGCCCTTCGCCGGCGCACGCGTCGGGGCCACCACAACCGTCAGTGGCGGCGCGTTCCCGGCCGCGGCCGCGAGCTCGACGTGCATCCCGGTGAACGTCGCGCGCGCGACCGTCGCGTCGATCGGGCCCGCGTCGTCGACGCGGGCACCGTCCGGCCGCACCACGACCTCGACCGGTCCGGGCGCGGCCGGGGAAGGGAACGCGCCCCACGGCGTGTGCACCCGGCCGGCGCGCACCTCGCCGCCGACCGCGGCCCCGAACCCGAGGAAGCCGGCCGTCCACGCGTCGACCGGTGCCCGCCACACGTCGGCCGGCGCGCCGACCTGCGCGACGCGCCCGTCGCGCATGATCACGACGCGCGTCGCGATCGCGAACGCCTCTTCGTGATCGTGTGTGACGTACAGCGCGGGGAGTGCGGCCCGATCGAGGATCGCCCGGATCTCCTGGAGCAGGCGGCGACGCCACACACGATCGAGCGCACCGAGCGGCTCGTCCAGCATCAACAGGCGCGGCGAGACCGCGAGGGCGCGGGCGAGCGCGACCCGCTGCTGCTCACCACCCGACAGTGAGGCGACCCGCCGGGCGCGCAGCGCCGACAGTCCGACGAGATCGAGCACTTCGTCGACGCGGCGCACGCGCGCCCCGCGCTCGGTCGCGGACATCCGGAGCCCGAACTCGACGTTGCCCGCGACATCGCGGTGCGGGAACAGCGCGTACTCCTGGAACATCAGCCCGAAGCGGCGTTCGTGCGGCGCAACGCCGGCGAGGTCGGCGCCGTCCCAACCGATCCGTCCCCCGTCGAGGCGCTGCAGACCGGCGACCGCCCGCAGCAGGGTGGTCTTCCCCGATCCACTCGGCCCGAGCACCGCAATGGTCTCCGCCGGTCCCATGTCGAGGTCGACGGCGTCGAGCGCGCGCCGGTCACCGAACCGAACCACCGCCCCTTCGACGCGGAGCACCTAGAACTCGCCGAGGTCGCGCAGGCGGATCCGCTCGATCGCGAACACGATGACGACGGTCAAGAGCATCAGGATCACCGACATCGCCCGCGCCTGACCGACGTTGATCTCCCCCGGGCGCGCCAGGAATCGTTGGATCGCGATCGGAACCGTCGGCCAATCGGGCCGGGCCACGAACAAGGTCGCGCCGAACTCCCCCAAGCGAGACCGCCGCGCAGAATCCGGCCGCGACCGCGAAGGCACGCCGCGTGATGGGGAGATCGACCTCGCGCCAGACCCGGCGCGGTCCGGCACCGAGCATCGTCGCCGCGTCGCGTAGCCGCGGATCGATGCTCCGCAGCGCGGGCACGACCGCGCGGATCACGAAGGGAATCGCGATGACGGCGTGCGCGATCGGCACGAGCAGCGGCGAGGTCGCGAGACCATTGGGCACGTGCTGGAACGCGAGCAGGAAACCGAATCCGACCGTCACCGCCGACACGCCGAGCGGAAGCATCAAGAATGCGTCCATGGAGCGCGTCGCCCGGCCCGGACGCGCCGCGATGACCACCGACGCGAGCCCGCCGACGACGAGCGCGATCACGGTGGCGATGATCGCGAACTCGACGGAGTTGCGCACCGCGACCCAGGGCGAGACGAAGAGCGTCGAGGTCGACGAGCTCGAACCGAGCGCCCGATACGACGCCAGGCTCCACTCCCCGCCCACGTGCAACGACCGCCAGGCGAGCAACACCAGGGGCAGGCCGAGGAACAGCGTGGTGGCACCGAGGATCACGCCGACGACGAGCCGCTCGCGCCCGCGCGGCCGGCGCGCCGCGTCCTGCGCACCCACGAGTCGCTGCGCGATCCCCCGCCGTTCCTGGGCGCGGGCCAGCCCGAACACGACGACGAGCACCGCCACGATCTGGACCAGCGCGAGCGCGGCCGCGGTCTGCAGGTCGAACAGCTCGATCGCCTGCCGGTAGATCTCGACCTCGAGGGTCGCGTGGGCGGGATCGGCGAGGAGCAGCACCACTCCGAACGACGTGAACGTGAAGAGGAACACGATCGACGCCGCCGCGATGATCGACGGAGCCAACAGCGGCAGCGTGACTTCGCGGAACGCGCGCGCCCGGGACGCTCCCAGCATCCGGGCGGCCTCCTCCCGCCGCGGGTCGAGGTTCGCCCAGAACCCGCCGACCGTGCGCACGACCACCGCGAGGTTGAAGAACACATGCGCCACCAGCATGGGCGCTACGCCCCGCTGCCAGTGCAGGAACGCGAGCGGCCCACCGGGCCGCAGCAGCGCGAGGAACGCGGTCGCGACCACCACGGTCGGCAGCACGAACGGAACGGTGACGAATGCGCGGAACAGCCGCCGGCCGCGGAAGTCGTAGCGCGCGACGACGTACGCGGCGGGCAGGCCGACGACGAGGGTCAGCAGCGTCGACAGCACCGCCTGCCAGAACGTGAACCACGCGACGTGGCGCAACGCGGGGTCGGTGACGACGTCCGCGATCGCGCCGGGCCGCAACGAGTGACCGAAGATCGCGAGCAACGGCCACACGAAGAACACCGCGAGGAACCCGAGCGGCACGACCACCCGCGCGACCCGCGCCGCGCGGGCGGCCCCGGCACCCGTCATCGCACCACGAGGTCCGTCCACTTCTTGATCCATTCACTCCGCTTCGCGGAGATGGTCGCGGGATCGATCGCGTACGGCTTCGGGGGGTCGACCGCCCACTTGGTGAACACCGCGGGCAGCGCGGCGCCGGTCACGACCGGGTTCACGTACATCTGCAGCGGCATGTCCTCCTGGAACCGACGCGTCAGCATGAAGTCGATGAACGCCTGCGCACCGGCCGGGTTGTTCGCGCCGTGGAGAACCCCGGCGTACTCCGTCTGGCCGAAGCACGTGGACGCGATGACACCGACGTTCGGCGTGGCCCGGTGCGGGCTCGAGTACTGGACGTCGGCTGCGGGATCGGAGCCGTAGGACACGACGATCGGGCGATCGCCGCTCCCACCCCCCGCGGTGAAGTCGGCTTGATAGGCCGCGGTCCAGTCGTCGTCGACGCGCACCCCGTTCGCTTTCAACGCGGACCAGTACGCGTTCCAGCCGTTCTCGCCCTTGGCCGCGATCGTCGCGAGCAGGAACGCGAGTCCCGGCGACGACGTCGACGCGTTCTCGACCACCGTGAGGTTCTTGTACTTCGGATCGACGAGGTCGTCGAGCGCGCTCGGCGCCCGCGGCCGGCCGTCGTGACCGAACCAGCCCTTGTCGAAATCGACGCAGACGTCGCTCTTGTCGATCGGCGTCACCCGGTGTTGGGCATCGACCTGCATCGCCGCGGGCACGGAGTCGAGACCGTGCGCAACGTACGGATCGAAGATGCCGGCGTCGAGCGCGCGCGTGAGGAACGTGTTGTCGACCCCGAACAACGCATCGGCAACGGGATTCGCCTTGCGCAGGATCGCCTCGTTGACCATCACGCCCGCGTCGCCCGGCTGCACCAGCTTGATCTTGTAGCCCGTCTGCTTCGTGAAGTCGGCCAGCACCGCGGGCGATGCCGCGAACGAACTGTGCGTCAGGAGCCGGACCGTCGTGATCTTCTTCGCGACGGTGGTCGGGGTGGAACCCGGCTGCGCCGCGGGCTTCGCACTGCTGCTTCCTGTACTGCTGCTGCACGCGGCGGCGAGCACGACCAGTACGACCGGCACCACGCGCGCCGCCGAGAGGTGGAACGGACGCTTCACGCCGCACCTCCGGAAGCCTGAATCATCAGCAACGTTCCGCGTTCGAGCACAACCGAGCCTTCCTTGTCGATGAGCACATTGCTGACACCGCGCGACGTTCCCGGCCGCAGGGTCGCGCCGTGCAGCGGATACTGCAGTCCGGTCGTGGTGATCCCCGACGCGTACGCGGCGGCCGGCACCAACGAGACGAGCGATCCGGCCTCGCCGGTGATCACGAACGGGGGCCGGCCGCCCTGCACGACCGCGAGGTAACCGTCGCCCAGGTAGGCGTCGACCTCGAGATCGGCGAACCGCGGCGACGCGAGCAGCGCGACGTTCGCGAGGAAGTGGTCGACCCGACCGCCGGCACCACCGACAACCGTGATCTGTTGCGCGCCGCGGTCGCGCGCGAGGTCGAACGCGAGCTCGAGATCCGTCGCGTCCTTCTCCGCGGGGTGGCGTTCGACGACCGCACCCGCGGCCCGGGCCCGTTCGACCGCCGCGGGGTCGGCCGAATCGAGATCCCCGACGACGTAGTCGACGTGCAGGCCGAGGATCTCGCTCTGGTGCACTCCCGAATCCGCGGCGACGACGACTGCGCCGTCGTAGCGGGAATCCCAGTCGGGCCGCGTGCGCAGACCGGGCGCAACCGGGTCGCCTCCCGCGAGCACGATGGCAGCGCGTGTCACGCGCATCCCTCCCTCCGCCGGCATTATCCGGTGCAGGTTCGAGGGGTCGGTGGCAGGGCGCGGCGTGCGCTGGCCACCCTCTCAGCCCGGTGTCCCCCGAGCTCCCCGTGGGTGTGATGTCCCCGGGAGACTACTCCGGATTACTTCGCGGGGAGCAGGGCGATCGTCGGCCCGCCGACGGTCGCGGGGAAGCCGAGGCTCCGGGCGTCGCCGAACGCAACGATGTTGCCGTTGCCGGTTGCGACCCAGTACCCGTGGCCGGTCGGGGTGACGAGCATGCGCGCCGCGCCGCCGTAGTTCGTGCATCCGGCGATGCTGCCGAAGGTCGCCGCATCGCCGAAGCGGAAGATGCGGCCGTCCTTCGTCATCATCAGATAGCCCTTGCCCGACGGCGTGCGTTGCATCGAGATGACGGGCGAGGTGAGCTTGGCGCTGCCGAGCGATCCGTAGAAGCGCGCGTCGCCGAAGCTGAAGATGCCGCCGTCCGACGCGAACAGCCAGTAGCCCTTGCCGCTCAACGTGCGTTCCATGCCGAGCACGGGCATGTTGAGGCGGATGCCGCCGGTCGAGCCGTAGAACCTCGCGTTCCCGAACGAGAAGATGCCGCCGTCGTCGGCGACCAACCAGTAACCCCCGTCGTCGCTGGTCCGCCGCATCCCGTTGACCGGCTTGTTGAGGCGCATCGCCCCGGTCGAGCCGTGGAACCGCGCCGCGCCGTAGGAGAAGATGCCGCCGTCGCGCGCGAGCAGCCAGTAGCCCTTGGCGGTCGACAGTGCCTCGCCGCCCGTCAACGGCGCCACGAGGTTGAGTGAACGCGTGTCACCGAAGAACTTCGCGACCCCGAACGGGTGCACGATCGAATCGCGCGTGACGTCCCAGTAGCCGGTACCCGACTTCGCGCCCGCGACCGGCGGCGCGTACGCCACGCACGCGCCGGCCTTGCCGCTCTCGGCGAGTGCCTGCGAGTACATCTGGATGATGCGGATGCCGTACCCGGAGGCCGACGCCCAGATGAGCTTGCCGCACGGACAGTTGTTCCCACCGAAGTACTCCCACAGGGGCGCTTGCCCGGCACGGTCCGACGGCGCGGAGATGAAGCGTCCGCTCGCCGTCTTGGCGGACGGATCCGCGTAGCTGCGCAGGAGCTGAATTTGTACGAGCACTCCGTGTTGCGGCGTTCCCATGCACCGACTCGGTGCCGAGTCGCCGTTTTGACAGTTCACGAGTCCGGCGCGCCCGTCGAACGCGAAGATCCCCGCGTAGTTGTACGCGTCGGGAGTGATCTGCGAGCCGGAGAAGTGCAGCCAGCCGGTCTCCAGCTGCGACTGCACGAACGCGATGTCGCCGCGGACGCCTTCCTTGTTGCCGTCGTCGATGAACACCTGCGCGAGCGCGGTGACGTCGCCCGCCGGATGGCCGTCGAACGACGGGATGAGCGGAGTGACGCCGCTGTGGCGGTGGTACCAGGCCGCGAGCTCCGCGGCGGACAGCAGGCTCGGTCCCATGACCGGTGTTTGCGTCGTCACCGCGGCCGCGGCCGGGGTCGCGGTTGCTACCGCCGCAGTCAGCGGCGCAACGACGAGCGTGAGCGCCGCGAACGCGACGATTCGGTGAAGACGGCGGGCAGTCATCGCGACATTCCGATCGGTCGCCGGAGCCGTGCCTTGAGCAGGACCAACCGATTCACCGTAGACCAGATGGTCGAATCAGGTCTCCCCGGCCCGGACTTTCGCCTGCTCCTTGGCGGACCGGTAGTCGGGTTTGCCGTTGGGGAGGCGCGGGACCTCGTCGACCAACAGCAGCTGCCGGGGGATCTTGTAACCGGCGATGCGGGTACGGCAGTGCTCCCGCAACTGCTCGAGATCCGGCGTGTGCCCCGGGCGTGGTTGCAGGAGCGCGCACACGCGTTCGCCCCACCGTTCGTCACCCACCCCGACGACGAGAACGTCGTACACGTCGGGATGCGACTTCAGCGCGCCTTCGACCTCCTCCGGATAGATCTTCTCGCCGCCCGAGTTGATCGAGACCGAACCGCGGCCGAGCAACGTGATGCGACCGTCGGCTTCGACGCGCGCGAAGTCGCCCGGGATCGACCAACGTCGACCGTGCGAGTCGGTGACGAACGTCTCCGCGGTCTTGACCGGATCGTTGTAGTAGCCGAGCGGGATGTTGCCGCCGCGGCGAGCAGGCCGACCGTGCCCGAACCCGGAACGACGGGCTCGAAGTTCTCGTCGAGCACGACCGAGTCCGCGGACGCTTGCACACTCGTGATCCCGTCCTTGGGTGCGTCACCCTTCTGCACGAAGCGGATCCCGTTCATGCCGGTTTCGGTCGAACCGACGGAGTCGGTCATGACGAGGTACTCGGGGAGCAGCTCCTGCAGCTGTTCCTTCACGGTCTGCGAGAAGATCGCGGCCGTGCTGCCGAACGACACGAGCGACGAGACGTCGACGTCGCCCTGCATGCGTTCGAGCGTGTCCGCGAGGGGACGCGCCATCGCGTCCCCCGTGACCTGCATCACGTTCACGCCGTATTTCTCGACGGTGCGCCACACCTCTTCGGGCTCGAACCGCCCCGGCATCACCGACGTGTTGCCTTCGAACAGGTTGCGATAGGTGTTGAACTGCCCCGCGCCGTGCATGAGCGGCGGCAGGATGATCGCGACGAGACCCTTCGGCTGCGTCGTGTCGATCTTCTCGCTCGCGGTCTCGGGCGCGGCCACGCGCTCGTTGGTGAACACGTCGATGCCGCCGCCGAGCGCGAAGTACACGTCCTCCTGGCGCCACATCACCCCCTTCGGCATCCCGGTGGTTCCGCCCGTGTAGAGGATGTAGATGTCGTCGTCGGAGCGTTCGGGGAAGTCTCGTTCGGGCGAGCCGGCGGCCACCGCGGCTTCGAACTCGATGGGATCGAGCACGGAGTCGTCCGCGGTGGAGTCGTTCCACTCGATGCGGATGAAGTGCTCGAGGCGGGGCTGCGCGGACCGCGCCGACGCGACGAGCGGGCCGTACTCCCGCTGGTAGAAGCACGCCACGATGTCGGAGTTCTCGAAGATGTAGCGCAGCTCCTCTTCCACGTAGCGGAAGTTGATGTTCACCGCGCTCGCGCGGATCTTGTAGATCGCGAACAGCGCCTCGACCCACTCGATGCAGTTCGTCGCCAGGATCCCGACGTGATCCCCCGCCTTCACCCCGAGGTCGGTGAGCGTGTGCGCGAGGCGGGTCGCCCGTTCGTCGAGCTCGCGGTAGGTGACCTCGCGGCGGGCGTCGACGAGGGCGAGGCGGTCGGGCACCTTGTCGACGGCGAGCTCGAACAGGTCGGCGAAGTTGAAGTGGCGCGTGGGCATCGACCGAAAATAGAACACGTTTCACTCCCCCGGCGAACGCGGGGGATCTACGCGAGCAGGAGGTCGGTGGCGGCCGCGAGGTCCTCGTCGACCCGGTCGGGTCCGTCGACGCCGCAGACCCAGCCGTTGAGCGACGAGAGCCACACCTGCATGAGGATGCGCGCCACGCGCACCTCACGCGCGGTCGCGGCGCGGCGTTCGGGCGCGTGGATCGCGCTCGTGATGATCGCGGTCATGATCTCGGTGACCCGCTGCACGATGTCGGCGTTCTCGACCTGCGCGGTGCCGAACGAACGCACCATCGCCGCGGTGACGTCGGGGAACTCCCGCAGCGACCGGTTCGCGCCCCGCAACACCGAGACCACCCGGGCCGCGGGCGTGGCTTCCCCGGGTGGGTGCACCTCGAGGTAGGCCCGCAGGTCGGCCTGCTGTTCGGCCATCGCTTCCAGCAGCAGGCGTTCCTTCGACGCGAAGTAGCGGTACACGGTGCCCAGCGCGACGTCGGCCGCGGCCGCGACGTCGCGCATCTGCACCGCGTCGAAACCCCCCTCCGCCGCGAGCTGCAGGGTCGCGTCGAGCACCCGGCGCCGGCGGGCCGCCTGGCTGCGCGCCAGGGCGCCTTCGGGCGGCGTCTCGGGCTCGGGGGCAGCAGTCACCATCGAGGAATTGGAACACGTTCTGATTTTCATGGCAAGCGTGGCCGTGGAACGCTCCGGCCATGGAGCTGCTCGACCTCGCCGACAGACTGTTCACCGGTGCACTGCCCATCGAGGCCCATCACCCGTTCGCGTCGAGCGGACAGATGGCCGAGGTGCAGCCGGGGCTCGCCTTCGTCGACGCCTTCGCCAACTCCGCCGCGGTCGACACCGCCGACGGCCTCGTCGTCGTCGACACGAGCGGCGTGTTCCATGCGAAAGCGGTGCACGACACGATCCGGACGTGGTCGAACAGTCCGCTGCACACCGCGGTCTTCACGCACGGGCACATCGACCACGTGTTCGGTGTCGACCTCTACGAGGAGGACGCGCGCACGAACGGCTGGCCCGCGCCGCGCGTGATCGCGCACACCGCAATCGCCGAACGCTTCGAGCGCTACCGCATGACCGCGGGTTACAACGCGGTGATCAATCAGCGCCAGTTCAAGGCGCCGGGACTCCGGTGGCCCACCGAGTACCGCATACCCGACGAGACGTACTCCGACACGCTGGCGATCACCGTGGGCGGCGAACATTTCGAGCTCTTCCATGATCGCGGCGAAACCGACGACGCCACGTGGGTCTGGTCGGCCGCGCGCAAGGTGTTGTTCGCGGGCGACATGTTCATCTGGGCCTCGCCCAACTGCGGCAACCCGCAGAAGGTGCAGCGTTACGCGCGCGACTGGGCGATTGCGTTTCGCAAGATGGCCGCGCTCGCCCCCGATGTCCTGCTACCGGGCC
The DNA here is from genome assembly GCA_963835455.1 of uncultured Actinomycetes bacterium. Classification (GTDB taxonomy): domain Bacteria; phylum Actinomycetota; class Acidimicrobiia; order IMCC26256; family PALSA-610; genus PALSA-610. The sequence goes on along the minus strand of CAWIFT010000008.1, from coordinate 251,058 downwards.
ACGGACTGCCGATCGTCGGCGCGGATCGCGTGCAACGCGCGCTGAACGAAGGTGCGGAGCTCCTCGAGTCGCTCGTCGAACAGACGCTCGCGCTGATGAACGACGGTGCCCGGCTCGACGACATCGTGCAGAACGTCGCTGCGCCCGCCCATCTCCTCGAACGGCCCTATCTGCACGCGGTGTACGACGAGCCCGAGTTCGTCGTGCGGAACCTGTGGCGCTTGTACGGCGGCTGGTACGACGGTGATCCGTCGCACCTGAAGCCTGCGCCCGCGGCCGCGCTGGCCCGGGAGCTGGCGGATCTCGCGGGTGGCGCGTCGCGGTTGGCGGCGCGTGCCGTCGAGGTGGCGGCGACGGGCGACCTGCGCCTCGCGGGCCATCTCGCGGAGCTGGCGGCCCAGGCCGCGCCCGCCGACCACGGTGTGCACGCGGCGCGGGCCGAGGTGTTCGGCGCCCGCGCCCGCGAGGAGGCATCGACGATGTCGAAGGGCATCTTCTCCTGGGCCGAGCACGAATCGAACGAGATCGCGGAGGGCACGTGAAGATCGAAGGCGCCAACATCCTCGTCACCGGCGCGTCCTCGGGCATCGGCGCCGCGCTCGCGCCGATCCTGGCCGAACGCGGTGCCACCGTCGGGATCGTCGCCCGTCGCGCCGACCGTCTCGCGGTCGTGCTCGAGCAGTGTCGGAAGTTCACGCCCGGGTCGCGGCTGTGGGCCGCCGACCTCGGCGACCTCGAGCGCGCCGAACAGGTGGCCATCGAAGCCTGGGACGCGTTCGGCGGGCTCGACGTGCTCGTCAACAACGCCGCGATCCCGAAGCGCACCCGCGTCACCGATCTCACCCCGCACGATGTGCAATACGTGATGGACGTCGACTTCCACTCGCCCGTGCGGATGGGCCTCGCCGTACTCCCGCGCATGCTGGAACGCGGGCGCGGCCAGATCGTGTTCGTATCGAGCATGGGTGGCCGCATCCCGATCATGAACGAGGCCGCGTACAACGCCGCGAAGTACGCGATGTGCGGGTTCGCGGAAGCGATGCTGCTCGACCTTGCGGGAACTCCGGTGGAAGTGAAGCTGGTGCTCCCCGGACCCATCGAGACCGAGATCTGGGATCAGCCCGACAACGTGCCCGCGCTCATCGACGTCGACAAGGTCCCCGCCGCGGAGTGCGCGGCGGGCATTGCGGACGCGATCGAGGACGACGGGTTCGAGTACTACGTTCCGCCGGTGTTTCCCGGCGGCATCGACGCGAAGGCGATCGCGGTGGGCAAGACCCAGCATTGCGACCAGTACCTCCGGGGCATGGGCGACTTCGCGAAAAGCCTACGGGAGCAGAGCGCGTCGTGACCGACGCGGTCACGGTGGAAGTTCGCCACAACGAGGCGCGCCTGCGCTACGAGGTGGTCGTCGACGGCACGGTCGTCGGTTTCATCCAGTACAACGTGCGCGGCGGGCGCATCGTGCTCGCGCACACCGAGGTCAGACCCGAGTACGGCGGGCGGGGGTTCGCGAAGATCCTCGCCCGCGGCGCGCTCGACGACATCCGCGCCCGCGGCAAGTGCATCGTGCCCATCTGCCCGTTCGTCGAGCGCTACATCGCCAAGCATCCCGAGTACGACGATCTCGTCGACCACGAGATGTTCGACGCACTCAACGCGGAGCGGCAGAACCGTTAGACCCCGACCTCCGCGATCGGGGCAACCTCGACCCGGATACCGCTGAACGCCGCGTTCCCCGAGAGCGGATCGAAGCTGTCGGAGCCGGCGAGGATGTTGAAGTTCGCACCCGCGTTCTCGGTGGCGGTCGCCATCCTCGTTCCGTCGACGGCGTGACCCCAACCGTGCGGGATGCTCACCACGCCCGGCATCACCGCGTCGGTCACCTCGGCCGGCAGCACGATCTGCCCCGCGGGCGAGGTCACCCGCACCTCGACGCCGTCGCCGAACCCGAGACGGGCCGCGTCGTCGCGGATGGACGTGGATCGTGCAACGGGGCTTGCCCTTCACGAGCACCGGCAGGTTGTGCATCCACGAGTTGTTGGAACGGAGATCGCGCCGGCCGACGAGTAGGAGCGCGCCCCCCTCGTTCGCGGGCGGGCGCTCCAGTGCGGCCTGCAGGCGAGCGACGTCACCCGTGCAGGGCTCGGGCGCGAGCTCGATCATCCCGGTGGCCGTGCGCAGCACTTCGGGGATGCGGGGTTGCAGCGGCCCGAAGTCGATGCCGTGCGGATGGGCTTCGAGCTTCGCCAGCGACAGGCCGTCGGGATCCGCGCCGAAGCCGTCGCCGTACGGACCGGTCCGCAACATGAGGTCGAGGATGCGTTCGGGACCGCGGCGCGTGGCGAGTGCCTTCATCAACTCGTCGGTGTCGCGGCCTTCGACGTTGGAGCCCGGGCGCGCGACCGCCTTGCCGACCAGACCCGAAACGACGAGGTCGTCGAACGCGTCGACATCGACGTGCGCGCCCTGCCCGCCGATCACACCCGCCAGCCGCAACACCGAGCGCCACTCCGGCACGTCGCCGGGCTCGAGCTCGACGAGCGGCGGCGAGTAGTTCGCGACGTTCCGGATCGCAAGGTTGTAGAGCGCGAGGTCGTAGTGGCCGCGCGCGAGCTCGGGCTCGGGCGGAAGGATCACGTTCGCGTGCCGCGTCGTCTCGTTCAGGTAGATGTCGACGCTGACCATGAAGTCGAGCGTCGGCAGGGCCCTCTGCACCCGATCCGAGTTCGGGCCCGACAGTGCGGGGTTGCCCGCGAGCGTGACGAGCGCGCGGATCTGGCCGTCGCCGGGGGTCTCGATCTCCTCCGCGAGGCACACCACCGGGAGCTCACCGAAGTACTCGGGCAATCCGCGCACGCGCGAGCTGCGCCGCCCGAACGTGACACCCCGCCCCTTCCCCGTCGCACCGCCGGCCGTCGCGGTCGCCGCCTTCGTGAACATCGCGCCGCCCGGCCGGTCGAGGTTGCCGGTGCAGACATTCAGCACGTCGACGAGCCACGACGCGAGCGTGCCGAATTCCTGCACGCACGTGCCGATGCGGCCGTAGACGGCAGCCGTCGGCGCGGTCGCGAGCTCGCGGGCGACGCGGCGGATCGTCTCCGCGTCGATGCCGCACGCGGGCGCGACGGCTTCGGGCGTGAACGGCGCCGCCAGCCGGCCGACGACTTCGACACCGTCGACGTACGCGGCAACATCTCCGAGCTCGACGAGATCCTCCGCGAACAGCACGTGTACGAGCGCGAACAGGAAGAGTGCGTCGGTCGCGGGCCGGATCGGCAGGTGCTCGTCCGCTTCCTCCGCGGTCTTCGTGCGACGCGGGTCGACCACGACGAGCTTCCCGCCCCGCGCGCGCAGCGCCTGCAGACGTCCGGGCATGTCGGGCGCGGTCATCAAGGAACCGTTCGACGCGTACGGATTGGCCCCGAGCATCAAGAGGTAGTCGGTGCGATCGACGTCGGGCACCGGGATCGTGAGCGCCCCGCCGAACATCAGGCCGGCCGACACCTGTTTCGGCATCTGGTCGACCGTGCTCGCGGAGTAGATGTTCTTCGTGCGTGCGGCCTGCAGCAACACACGGCTGTAGACCAGACCGGCGAGATTGTGCGCGCCCGGATTCCCGAGGTACACCGCGAGCGCATCCGGTCCGTACTGCTCACGGATGGGTGTGAGCCCGGCGTCGATCGCCTCGAAGGCTTCGTCCCACGAAACCTCTCGGAAGGTGTCGCCGTCGCGCAGGAGTGGGCGGCGAATCCGGTCCGGATCCGACTCGAGCTGCTTCAGCGCCGTGCCCTTCGGGCACAGGAAGCCGTGACTGAAGACGTCGTCCCGGTCGCCGCGCACGAGCGTGATCGCGCGTCCGTCGAGGTGCAGTTCGAGCCCGCACGTGGCCTCGCACAGATGACAGGTGCGGTACTCGGTGCGGGTTCCGTTGGTGGTCGCCATGGGGAGAGCGTACGACCGCGTCGGCGTGTACGTCGCCTACTCCTGAGGTAAGACTCGGAGCCGTGAACGGCGTGGAGATCCGTCCGGCGGGCCGTGCCGACGTGGCCGGGGTCCTGTCGTGCGATCCGGGCGTGGGAGGTGATCGGGTCGCGCTGATCGTCGACGCGATCCAGTCGGGTTGTTGCCTCGTTGCCGTGTCCGACGGCCGAGTCGTCGGCTTCGTCGTGACGACGCCCCGTAGGTTCTTCGGCCGGCCGTTCGTCGACCTGCTCATCGTGGCGGCCGCGTCGCGGCGGCTCGGTGTCGGGCGGGCGTTGTTGCGCGCCGCAGTCGCCGCGGCAGGCGCTTCGACGGTGTGGACGTCGACGAACGAGTCGAACGCCGCGATGCGGGCGCTGCTCGTCGCGGACGGTTGGCAGTTCAGCGGACAGTTGTCCGGACTCGACGAGGACGATCCGGAGCTGTTCTTCCGTACCTGACTCCCGTCCCGGCGCGGCGAACGCGGGCCCGGCTTCGGGAAAGCCGCTGCCGAGGAGAAACGACCGATGCGACTCGAGGTCGTGGCTTCAGCGCGCAGACCGACTCGCCGATCTTTCGGCCATGAAATCGTGCGGTCGATGCGGCGCCACCGCGACCGATACCGCGATCAAGTGCACGAACTGCCGCTCGTTGCTCGTCGCGCCGCCGCGCGCCCCGGGCCCGGCACCGAGCACCTCGCCGCAGTGGTCGGCCGGCGGTACTCCGCCGCCGATGGCTCCCCCGCCGGGGGCGCCGGCGTTCGCCCCGTCGGCGCTGTACACGCACACCACCGCCTCGAGGTGGAAGGCACCGAACCTGAAATGGTGGGCGAAGCGCGCGGTCCTCGTGCTCGTCGCGCTCCTCGTGTACGGCGGGTATCGCTCCACCGCCGCGGACCGCGACCCGTACTCGTACAAGAACCAGCAGGAGTTCGTCCACGGCTGCACGAAGAGCGGCGGCACGAGTGAACCTGCATGCTGGTGCATGATCGGCTGGATCAAGCAGCACGTTCCGGCCGCCGACTACAAGGCGTTCGGGCACCTCGTCACGTCGGCCGGCTACACGCACGCGCAGGATCCGCCGTGGCTCGGGCAGGCAATCCAGACCTGCGCCGGTGTCCCGTAGCGCGGCATCGGTTCGCGAGGCACGAGCTTGCTTCTCCGGGACACAAAATGCAGACTCCGCCTCTCCGACACGGAACGAGAGGACGGCGCCCGATGATCCGATTCAGCGTGCTCTACCCGAAGACCGAGGGTGCGACCTTCGACTTCGACTACTACCGCGACACGCACGTGCCGCTCGCGGTCAAGACGTGGGGTCTCGACGGCGCCGAGATCGACAAGGGTGTCGACGGTCCGTACGTCGCCGCGGTGCATTTCCGGTTCGCGTCCACCGACGCCATGGGCGCGGCCCTCGGTTTGCCGGGTACCGGCGATGTCATGGCCGACATGGCCAACTACACGACGATCGCGCCGGTCATTCAGACGAGCGAGATCGTCGAGTAACGACTGAACCGGGCGGGTCAACCGGGAGGTCGCTCGGCGCGCATCGCGGCGAGCTGCGCGTTGAGGACCGCGCCGAGCATCACGACGTAGACGCTGAGGTACGTGCCGATCATGCCGATCACCGTGCCCGCGAGCGCGCCGTAGACCGCGGTGTAACGCGTCGAGTACCGGAGGTACATGCCGAAGCCGGCGATCACGACGACGAGCCCGACGCTCGCGCCGAGGGCGCCGGGCCACTGCGCGCCGAGCTTGATCCTGCGCCCCACCGAGAAGCGGTACAACACCACGATGACGGCGGCGAGCAGCGCCACCAGCAGCGGGATTCCCAGCGCGAACGTGAGGTACGACGGCAGGTAGTCACCGACGATCGCCGCGGTCGTCGCCAGGAACGCGAGCACACCGACGCCGACCACGACCACGACCGCGCCGATCAATGCCCGACCGCGCGCCCGCACGTACATCTCCGGCGTGAAGCCGTACGCGGACCTGATCGCGCGCTCGAGGTTGTAGACCCCGGCCGACGCGCTCCACAGGGCGAGCACGAGCGACACGACGAGACCCATCGTCAACCCGGGGTGGCTCTCCGCCGCCACCTTCTTGAGTTGGTCGGCGACCGTCACGCCCAGCGATTGCGGTCCGTTGTCGGCGAGTCCCGCAAGGTTGTCGGCGACGCGCTGCGGGGTCACGATCAACCCGTAGAGGCTCACCGCCGCGATCGCGGTCGGCAACACCGTGATCACGAGCCAGAACGCCGCCCCGGATGCGGAGAGGCCGACCTGCTCGCTCGACTGCTCGCGCATCACCCGCCGCAGGAGCTCCATGGGTTACGCGTAGGGGAACCAGCGCGGGAGCCGCAGCACGCCGAGGTCGCCGCTCGCGACCACGCCGCCGCCGCGCGGATCCCGCCCGTACAGCCACGCGGCCACGTCGCAGCCCCACCCGGCGGCCTCACCGTCGGCCGGGCCTCCGTCGTCGTCGAGCACGCGCACCTCGGCGCCGCGCAATTCGACTCGCCACGCGCGGTCGTGATCGGTCGTCACGACGCGGTAGTCGATGTCGACGAGCGGACGGGTGGAGACGGCGCGCGAGCCCAGCGTCGCGAAGACCTCGTCGAGCGCAGGTGCGACGAACGCGACCGGCCAGTCCGATGCCTCGAAACCGAGATCGAGATCGACCTGATGCACCGCGACTTCACGCCAACGCACCCAGACGAAGTCGCGCATCGTGCGCGTCACCGACGCGCGGCCGGGACGTTCCCAGGCGTCCTCCGGGAGCGCGTCCCAGGCATCGACCAAACGATCGTGCGCGCCGCGCAGGTCGGCGCGCAGCACCGCGGGACTCGCCCCCCGCCCGGCCCGGATGCCGGCCGCGCGCACGTCGGCGCTCGGGTACATCGACGCGACTTCGCCCCGGGCGGCGGCCTCGACCATCGCGCGGATCCCGTCGGCGTTGCGCGCCAGGTGGGTGACCACCTCGGCGCGCGTCCACCCCGGGAGTCGCGACGGCGCCGCGGCACCCTCGTCGGTCAGGTCGTCGAGCGCGCGCAATACCTGGCGCGTGGCCCGGCGGACGTGCTCGATCTCCGTCGCCGGTCGCTGCACGGCGCAAGCGTAGGCGGCGCTCCCGGGCACGTCCCAGGCCGACGGGCGAGACGATCAGCGGGACCGTTTGCTCCTAGGGTGTCGCCGATGCACGACCGCCTCTATTTCCGTCAGCTGCTGGCGGGCCGCGACTTCGCACCCGACGACCAGATCGCGCGCCAGATGGTCAACTTCGTCTACCTCGTCGGCGACCGGGAGACGGGTGACGCAATCGCCATCGATCCCGCGTACGGTCCCGCCGAGCTCGTCGACATCCTCGCCGCCGACGACATGCATCTCTCCGGGGTGCTGGTCACGCACTACCACCCCGACCACGTCGGCGGTGACCTCGGCGGCTGGTCGATCGCGGGTGTCGCCGAGCTCCTCGCGCTCCCCGACGTCGACGCCAAGCTGCACGTGCACGCGGACGAGGCGTGGGGCGTCAAGCGCGTCACCGGCTGCTCCGACTCCGACCTCACGTTGCACGCGTCGGGCGACGTCGTCGACGTCGGCGCGATCCCGATCACGCTCATTCACACGCCGGGGCACACGCCGGGCTCGCAATGCTTCTTCGTCGACGGGAAGCTCGTGAGCGGCGACACGCTGTTCCTCGACAGCTGCGGCCGCACCGATCTCCCCGGGGGCGATCCGGAAGCGTTGTACGAGAGCCTCACGCAGAAGCTCGCGATCGTGCCCGACGACACGGTGCTGTATCCCGGCCACATGTACTCGCCCGACGCGAACGCGCCGATGGGCGACGTGCGCCGCACGAACGTCGTCTACCGTCCGCGCACGCGCGACCAGTGGATGATGATGTTCGGCGGCGCCTAGCTCGGATCGCCTAGCTCGGATCGCCTAGCTCGGATCGAACGTGACGGGCAGCGCGCGCGGCCCACGGAACGCGTAGCCCTCGATCACCGCGGTGTCGGCCGCTTCGGGATCGAGTTGCAGGTTCGGCAGCCGGTCGAGGATCTCGTTGAGCCCGACCCGCAACTCCAGCCGGGCGAGATGCATGCCCAGGCATTGATGCGGACCGGTGCCGAACGCGAGGTGGTGCTGCACGGGCCGGCCGAGCTTCCATTCGTCGGCGTCGTCCCAGCGTTGCGCGTCACGGTTCGACGACCCGGTCAGCACGCCGACCGGCGAGCCCGCCTCGATGGGGCACCCGGCCACGACCGTGTCGGCCGTTGCGATCCGGCTCACCATCGTCACCGACGTCTCCCACCGGAGCGTCTCTTCGATGACCTCCGGGATCAGGTCGCGGTCCGCATACACCCGCGCGAGATCGTCGGGGTGCGTCAGCAGCGCGAGCAGCGCGTTCCCCATCACGCGGTACGTGGTCTCGCCGCCCGCGGGCAGGAGCAGGCGCAGGAAACCGTAGAGCTTGCCCTCGCTCAACATCTCACCGTCGACCTCGGCATGAACGAGATCGGAGAGGAAGTCGCCCGTCGGATCGTCGCGCCGCGCCTGCACCAGCGGTTTCAGGTACTCGACCATCGCCGCGCTGGCCGCGTGACCGCGCTCGGGCGCCATCGGGCCGGTGTTGATCTCCTCGGCCCACTGCGCGAACTGGTCGGCGTCCTCGAGCGGCACGCCCGCGATGCCGCAGATGACCTGCATCGGATACTTCGCGGTGACGGACGCGACGAGATCGGCGCGCCCGAGCGGCGCGATCGCATCGAGCAGGTGGTGGATGATCGGCCGCACGAGCGACTCGTCCCAGCGCGCGAGTTGCGACGCGCGGAACGCCTTGGCCACGAGGTTCCGGTAGGTCCGGTGCTCGTCACCGTCCATTGCTACGAGCAGTTCGCCCATGAACTGGCCGATGTGCATGGCGTTGATCGACGACGCGAACGTCTTGTCGTCCTTCAGGACCGCGTCGGCATCCTTGAAGCGGGTCACCTGGTAGAAGGTGCCCGTGTCGGGGCCCATCACGTCGCCGGGCGTCGCCATGACCGGGCATTCCGACCGCCGGACCTCGCCCCATGCCTCGTACGGCTGCGCGGTGAACCAGTCGGGCCCCGGACCAGCCTCTTCCTGGGTCTCGGCAGCCATGCCTGACACGGTAGTCAGGTTCAAGGTGCCCCGTCGCGACGCCGATCCCCTTTCTCATGGGCAAGAAGGCCAAGCGCGAGAAGTACCTCGGACCGGCGACGGTCATGAGGCCCGCGCTCATCGGCGCGGCCGCGCTCTTCGTCATCCAGTTCGCGATGCGAACCTTCCTGCACGCTTGAGCGAACGTCGGGAGGCGGGTACCCCGCCGAGCAGTGAGCGGGGCCCGAGCGGCCCGGCGCGCAGCGCCGAGAGCGGAAAACAACCTGACCAGCTGCCCGGCAGGAAGTCGCCCAACCTGACGTGTGTGTCAGCCCGGGCGTAGCCTTCTCGTCATGCCCGCGCACGCGACCGGGGCGAGTCCGTTCGCCGACACCGAAGACCAGGCCGCGCTGCGCCAGCTCGCACGCGACGTCGCCGAGCGCGAGCTCGCACCGATGGCCCGCCACGGCGACGAGACCGAAGAGTTCCCGCAGTGGGCGTGGGACGGGATGCGCAAGGCCGAGCTGTTCGGCATCACGATCGGTGAACGATGGGGTGGCGCCGGTCTCGGCGACATCGAAGCCGCGATCGTGCTCGAAGAGCTCGCCCGCGCCGACGTCTCCGCCGCGATCCTCGCCCAGCTGATCTTCAACGGCCCGCCGCGTGCGATCGAGCACCTCGGGAACGACGCGATGAAGGACCGCTGGCTGCCGATGGCTGCGAGCGGCGACGGGTTGTTCTGCATCGGGATCAGCGAGACCGAGGCCGGCAGTTCCGTCGGCCACATGCGCGCCCGCCTCACACCGGACGGCGACGGCTTCCGCCTCAACGCGTACAAGAACTACGTGACCGGCGGGCACAAGGCACGGGTGTGCCTGGTGTGGTGCCGCTTCCCCGAGAGCACCGGCACGAAGGGCATCGGCGCGGTGGTCGTCGACCTCGAAGCGCCCGGTGTCACCGTCGCCGGCACGCACGTGAAGATGGGGCTCCGCGCGACGAGCGAGGCCGAGCTCGCCTTCGACGACGTGCGCATCGAGCCCGAAGACGTGTTGCTGTGGGGCGATCCCGCGAACAGCGAGTCGTTCAAGACGTTGATCTCGCACATCAACCACGAACGCTGCGGCAACGCGGCGATGTGCGTGGGCGCCGCGCAGGGCGCGCTCGAATACGCGGTCGGCTACATGAACGAACGCAAGCTCGGCGACAAGACTCTCGCCGACCTCCAGGGCCTGCAGTGGAAGATCGCCGACATGGCGACGCAGCTCGAAGGTGCTCGCCTGCTCCTGCAGCGCGCGGTGCACATGGCCGGCCCGCACGGCACGCCACCCGCGCTCGAGACCGCGATGGCGAAGACCGCGGCGAATCTCGCGGCGAAGTTCGTGTGCGACGAGGCGATCCAGCTGCTCGGGGGCTACGGCTTCTCGCGTGAGTACCCGGTCGAGCGCGTGTACCGCGACATCCGTGGGTTGTGTATCGGCGCGGGCACGGTCGAGATCCAGCGCAACTTCGTCGGCACGAGCGTGCTGAAGGGCGCGACTCCGGCGAGCGACGGCTGGAAGTCGCGCCGGGCTTGAATCGGAGCGGCAGGAGTTTGATCGCCCCGACCTTCACCTCGCCCCTCGCCGCGCAGTACCGCCGCCGCGGCGGTCCGTGGGACATGCCGTCGCTCGACACGCTCCTGACGCGCGTCGCGGCGCCGCGGCTCGCGGAACAGGTGGCGCGTGTCGCCGGCGGCCTCCGGGCGCTCGGCGTCGGTCCCGGCGACGCGGTGGCGTGGCAATCGGCCAATCGCGACGAAGTCGCGGTGTTGTACCGCGCGTGCTGGCGGCTCGGTGCGATCGCGGCGCCCGTGCACCACCAGATGGGCGCGCGCGACGTGGCGGGCGTGCTCGACGCCGTCCGCCCCGCGCTCGTCGTCGCCGACCTCGACGCCCTCCCGTCCGGTACGCCGATCGAGGCGCCGTGGACCGATGCCGACCGCCTGGCCGCGGTCCTCTTCACCTCGGGTTCGAGCGGCACACCGAAGGGCGTGCTGCACACGCAGGCGACGCTCGCGTACAAGGCCACGTTGATGCACACCGCGCACGACCTCGGGCCGGACGACTGCGTGCTGATGCCCGCGCCCGCCGCGCACATCTCCGGGCTGCTGAACGGCATCACGCTGCCCGGCGTCGTCCCGTTCCCCACTGTGTTCATGGCCCGCTGGGATCCCGAAGCCGCGCTCTCACTGATCGAGCGTGCGCGCGTCACGTTCATGGTCGGCCCGCCGACGTTCTTCGTCTCCATGATGCAGGCGCCGGGGTTCCGCACCGAACGCGTCGCGAGCCTCCGCCTCATCTCGAGTGGCGGCGCCGGAGTCGGCGATGCGTTCGTCGCGGAAGCGGCGCGCGCGTTCGGCGCGCGCGTGAAGCGCACCTACGGCTCCACCGAGGTCCCGACGATCATCACCGACGGGCACCCGATCGGCGAGGTCGAGATCCGGATCGACACGAACGGCGAGCTCCTCGCACGCGGACCCGAGGTGTGCGTCGGCTACCTCGACGCCGCGCAGACCGCCGAAGCGTTCACGGCCGACGGCTGGTTCCGCACCGGCGACCTCTCGGAGAGACGAGACGACGGCACCATCGAGATCGTCGGCCGCATCAAGGACGTCATCATCCGCGGCGGCGAGAACATCAGCACCGCCGAGGTCGAGCAGGTGCTCGAGGCGCATCCGGGCGTGCGCCACGCAGTCGCCGTCGGCGAGCCCGACCCGTTGATGGGCGAACGGGTCGTCGTGTTCGTCGAGGGCGAGACGGCGTTCGACCTCGACGCGTGCCGCGCGTGGTTCGGGGCGCAAGGCATCGCCCGGTTCAAGACCCCCGAACGCGTCATCGTCGTCGACGCACTCCCGCTCCTCCCGACCGGCAAGCCGGACCGGGCCGCACTGCGGGCCCGGGTCGCTACCCCCGAGTGAGCGTCACTCCCACGCGGAGGTGTCGACGCCCATCATCTGGAAGCCCTTGATCACCGCGCGCGGGTTCAGCGTTCCCGGCTTCCAGTGGAAGTTGTACATGCGTTCGTTGGCAACGTTCTGCACGAACATCTTGGCCTGCTCGAGGGTCACGAGAATGCCCCGGGTCGCGGTCTGCTTCTCGTAGTGCTCGGCGTGCTCGGCATCGAGCACGTAGTTCATCGAGTCGCACATGCGGCTCATGTCGACGTTGTTCCAGTCGTACGGCGAGAGCGAGATGTGCAGGAAAACGCCGGGCGGGGTCACCGACTGCAGCTCGAAGTTCTTGGAGACGAGCGTGACCGGCGTGAAGCAGCACGCGCAGTGCGACTCGAGCCGCACCGTCTTGTCCTTGAACGGCGGCATGTGCGAGAACGCGACCGCTTCGCTCGCGCACCCGACGAAGGAGTGGAACGTGTCGTCGATGTACGCGCGCACCTGGGACGGGAACGACGAGAACGGCGGCGCCTTCAGCAGGTTGCAGTTCTGCGTGTCCTCGTTGACCACCACGTCGATGCCGAGCTGGAGCTCCTTGTACGCGGCGATGATGCGCCGACGGTCGAGGCCGGTCTCCTGGTGCACTTCGAGCAGCGTCGGGCCGCGGCCCTGTGCGCACCAGAAATCGAAGACGAACGCCCGCACCTGCTTGGCGTTGTCGGAGAACTCGAACCCGGGAACGTTCTGCGGCATGGGCGGCACACTAGAAGCCGCGTGCCGCCGGATGCCGAAGCGTGCCGATGTTCCTCGTGGTGATTACGCGGGGAGCAGCTGATCGAGAACGACCTTGTCGTGCTCGTCGGTGACCCAGATACGACGCGCCTGGTCCAGCGGGAGCGCCGCGGTCATCACGGCGTCGATCGGCGCGCCGGTGCCGTGCACGGTTCCCGCCGCAACCCGGATGTGGTCCTTGCCGGTGAGCCAGAGCCAGTAGCGCTCGCCCTTGTCGAGACCGGAGACGTGGAACGCAACTTCCGTGCCGGCATCGCGCGCGCGCAGCGTCGCGGTTGCCGTCACCGCCGAATGCGAAGCGAACACGACCTTCGTGCCCGACGGCGAGTTGTCGGGCACCACGAGGACGAACGCGATGACGGCCGCCGCGATCGCAGCCGCCGTGGCGACAACGAATGCGACGCGGCGGCGCGTGCGTGTCCGGCGGGCCGCGCGCTCCCCCGCGACGCGGTGGAGTACCAGAGCCTGCAGCTCGGCCGGAGGCGGCGGGCGGTCGACGGTGATGCGCGACGGATCCGCGAGCGGCAGGGCCTCGGCGACCGAGGTCAGCTCGCGCAGCTCCGCCCGGCAGTCGGCACAGCCTTCGAGATGGGCGTCGAGCGCGAGCTGCTCGGCCGGGTCGGCCCGACCCAGCGCCGCCGCGCCGAGCGCGGCGCGCATCTCGCGACACGCATCAGACATCATCGGACCAACCCAACTCTTCGAGCGCGAGGCGCATCGCCTTCAGCGCGTAGTACACGCGGCTCTTCACGGTACCGACCGGTACCCCGAGATCACGGGCAACGTCGTGGTACGGGCGCGACTTGTAGTGCACCTCGACGAGTGCTTCACGGTGCTCGCCGCTCAGCTTCTGCAGCGCCTCTTCGACCTGCCACGCGACGAGCACCCGTTCCACGTCGTCGTCGAGCACGATCGGCTCGTTCGTCCGGCCCTCGGCCGTGAGCATGGGCCGCACGGCGCGCGCCCGGGACAGATCGATCACGACGTTGCGGATGATCGCGAACAGCCACGTCCGCAGCGACCCGAGCGCGTCGTCGAAGCGTTCCGCGGCCTGCCACGCCCGCACGAAGGTCTCCTGGACGGCCTCCTCGGCCAGCCCGCGATCGCCCAGGGACCGGAGCGCGAAACGGTAGAGCTCCGGTCCGTGTGCGGCGTACACCGCCCGCACACCGTCGTCGTTCGCCAGCACGGGGCGCGCCTCGGCCATCACTTCGAGGATACGGCCGGCCCGGTACCCGGGTTCATTGTTCCGGAGTTCATCGAACCGCCGGCGGCCCGCGTCCGTACTGGAGGTGTCCGCGATCGGTCCCAGGGGGTCCCCATGCGTTGTTTCCATGTCCGCGCGCTCGCCACGGTCGCGGTTGCGGCTTTTGCTCTCGCCGCGTGCGGCAGCAGCAGCAAGTCGTCGTCGTCGACCAACTCGACCAACTCGACCAACTCGACCACCGTCGCGCCTTCGACGACCGTCGCCGCGAGCACCACGATCGCTCCCACCGGGCCTGCGACGGTCACCCTCGCCACCACCACCAAGTTGGGCAAGGTGATCGTCGACAGCAAGGGGCTCACGCTCTATCGCTTCGACAACGACACCGCTCCGGGTGCCAGCACGTGCACGACCGCGCCGTGCTCCACCACGTGGCCCGCGGCCACGGCGACCGGCACCCCGACCGCCGGCGCGGGCATCGACGCCGCGAAGTTGACGACGTTCAAGCTCGCCGACGGCACGCTGCAACTGCAGATGGACGGGCACCCGCTCTACCGGTTCGCGGGCGACGCCAAGGCCGGCGACACCAACGGTCAGGGCATCCTCAACAAGTGGTACGCGGTCACCGCCGACGGCGGCAAGGCCGGCGGCGCGTAGTTCAGCTGCTCGGGAAGAACAGCGAGACGATCTGTTCGTCGACGACGGGCGCACCGTCGGCGTCGGTCCAGCGGGTTTGGAACCACGTGACCTCCATCGGACCGCGCCGGGCGGTGCGCGCGACGGGCTGCGACGTGCGCAGGCGGCCTTCGAGCACGTCACCGACACTCACCTGCCGGTGATACGTGAAGTGCTGTTCGCCGTGGAGGTAGAGGCCGTCGCGCGCGAACGCCTCCGCAGCGTCGAATCCGCAAGCCGCGTACATCGAGCCGGTTCCGCCGGCCGGTTGGAGATCGGGGTACGCGCCGGAGTCGGTCATCACGAACGTGAACGTGGGTGGCGCCGGCACGTGGTCGAAGCCCGCCGCGTGCGCGGCTGCCTCCGACCGGTAGACCGGGCTCGGGTCCTTGACCGCGCGTGCGAACAGGGCGACGGGCGCGTGATCGATCCGAACCCGCACCGGTGGGCCCCACTCGTTCCACACGACGTCGTCGGGCGGCTCGTTCCACACGATCTCGGTCGATCCCGTCTCGGGGGGACGCGCCTCAGACGACACTCTCGCCCGCCTCCACCCGCGGCCGCAGCAGCGCGGCCAGTCGCTCGCGGTGTGCGGACGCGTCGCCGAACGCGAGCTGATCGAGCTGCGCGCGCTTGAGGAAGAAGTGCAGGTCGTGCTCCCACGTGAACCCGATGCCGCCGTGCACCTGCAGTCCCGAGGCCATGACCCGCTTGGACGCGTCGCCGCACCAGATCTTCGCGGTCGACGCGGAGACCGACGCGTCCGGGTCGGCCGCGCCGATGCACCACGCGGCCCAGTAGACGGTGGAGCGCATCCCTTCGACATCGACGAGCATGTCGGCGCAGCGATGTTTCACCGCCTGGAACGAACCGATCGGGCGCCCGAACTGCACCCGGTCCTTCGCGTACTCGACCGCGAGCTCGAGGACGCGGGACGCGCTGCCGAGGAGGTCGGCGCTCGTGAACGTGGCCCCACGGTCGAGCAACCTCGTGCGCGCGTCGGCACCACCCAACCGGCGCGCGTGCGCGGGATCGAACTGCAACCAGCCCAGCTCGCGCGTCAGGTCCATCGCGGGCTCGCGCCGCGGCCGATCGGTCAGCTCCATTGCGTACACGCCGTCGTCGGTGAGCACGATCGCGATGTCGGCCGACGGTGCGTACGGAACGGGTGCGGACGCGTCCCACGCGACGCAGGCGATCGAGTCGCCCGCGAGCAACCGGGCGACCCAGGTGTCGTCGCCCGCGGAAACGAGGGCGTCGAGCGCGAGGACCATCGGGACGAAAGGGGCGGGCGCCGCGTGGCGCCCGAGCGCCTCGGCCAGCACCGCCACCTCGACCGTTCCGAGCCCGAGTCCGCCGTGCGCCTCGTCGAGCTCGACGCCGAGCCAACCCTGCTCCACGAGCGCGCCCCAGAGCTCGGGGTCGAACGGCTCATCGGTGGTGGTGTGGGCGCGCACGCGCGCCGGCGACGCGAGATCGGAGAGGACCTCGCTCGCACCTTCGCGCAGGGCGAGCTGATCCTCGGTGAGGTCGAAGTCCATGGGCGCCGAGTCTCGCAGGGAACGTCACAACTCCGTCAATCTGGCCCGCTCGGGGCCCCGCAACGCCGACTCCGGCGAGGATCGGTAGATTGCACGTCGCCCCCGATGAAGGAGCCGCGGATGTCGGAAGCGCCGGCCAAACTGCTGTGGAACGGCAAGGAGATCGAGCTCCCCGTGGTGCGCGGCACGGAGAACGAGTACGCGATCGACATCTCGAAGCTGCGCGCCCAGACCGGGCTGATCACGCTCGACTACGGCTACGTGAACACGGGCTCGACGGAGTCGGCGATCACGTTCATCGACGGCGACGCCGGCATCCTGCGCTACCGCGGCTACGACATCGAAGACCTCGCCGAGCAGGAGCACCCGTCGTTCCTCGAGACCGCGTGGCTCGTGATCTACGGCGAGCTCCCGACCGCGGCGGAACGCACCGAGTTCAGCCGCCAGATCCGCTTGCACACGCTCGTCCACGAAGACGTCAAGCGCTTCTACTACGGCTTCCCGAAGGATGCGCACCCGATGGCCACCACGGCGTCGGTGGTCAACGCGCTCGCGACCTTCTACCAGGACTCCGAAGATCCGCACGACCCCGCGCAGGTGCAGCTCTCGATCGTCCGCCTGATGGCGAAGCTGCCCACCGTCGCGGCGTACTCGTACAAGCAGTCGATCGGTCAGCCGTTCCTCTATCCCGACAACTCCCTCGACCTCATCGAGAACTTCCTCCGCATGATGTTCGCGGTGCCGTCCGAGCCGTACGAGGTTTCACCGACGATCGTGCACGCGCTGAAGCAGCTCTTGATCCTGCACGCCGACCACGAGCAGAACTGCTCCACCTCGACGGTGCGGATGGTCGGTTCCGCGGAGGCGAACCTCTACGCCTCGATCGCGGCCGGGGTCGACGCCCTCTGGGGCCCGCTGCACGGCGGCGCGAATCAGGCGTGTGTCGAGATGCTCGAGAACATCCGCGACAACGGCGGCGACGTGAGCGAAGCGGTGCGGCGGGCGAAGGACGCGCACGATCCGTTCCGGCTCTCCGGGTTCGGCCACCGCGTCTACAAGAACTACGACCCCCGGGCCAAGATCTTGAAGGGCACCGCGGAGCGCGTGTTGAACGAGCTGAAGTCGAAGGACGTGTTGTTCGACATCGCGCTGCAGCTCGAAGAGGTTGCGCTCACCGACGAGTACTTCATCGAGAAGAAGCTGTACCCCAACGTCGACTTCTACTCGGGCCTGATCTACCGGGCGATGGGCTTCCCCACCGACATGTTCCCCGTGTTGTTCGCGATCGGGCGTCTTCCCGGTTGGATCGCGCACTGGTGGGAGGGCAACGAGAACGCCAAGACCAAGATCGGCCGTCCCCGGCAGATCTACACCGGGCCGACCGAGCGCAAGTACGTGCCGATCGACCAGCGCGTCTGACCGGAGCCGCAGCGGAGCCGTCCGTACGGGAGGCGCAGCGCGAGCGACCCATGGAAGGCGTCGCGGCCGAGAAATAGGCTGCGCGCCTCATGGACCTGCGCGCGACACCCGCCGAAGCCGCACTGCGCGACGAAGTGCGCGGGTGGCTGCGCGCCCATCTTCCGTGGGAGTACGGCAAGGGCCTGCCACCACGATTCGACGACCTCGGCGACGAGGTCGCGTTCGGTCGGGAGTGGCAGGCGAAGCTCGCGGGCGGCCGGCTCGTCGGCGTCGGCTGGCCGACGGAGTACGGCGGCCGCGGTGGCGGTCCGGTCGAGCACTACATCGTGACCGAGGAGCTCGCGCGCGCTCGCGCGCCCGAGCTCGTCGGGCGCATCGGCGTGAACCTCGTCGGACCCACCCTGCTCGCGCACGGCACGGTCGAGCAGAAGGCGCGCTGGCTGCCGCGCATCCTCGACGCATCGGAGATCTGGTGCCAGTTGTTCAGCGAGCCCGGCGCGGGGAGCGATCTCACCTCGCTCACGACGCGGGCCACGAAGGTCGACGGCGGCTTCCTCGTCAACGGTCAGAAGGTGTGGACGAGCTACGCGCAGTTCGCGCGACTGGGGTTGGTGTCTGGCGCGCACCGATCCCGAGGCGCCGAAGAGCAAGGGGATCTCCGCCCTCGCGATCGACATGCACGCGCCCGGGGTCGAGGTGCGTCCGCTCCGCCAGATCACGGACGAGTCGGAGTTCAACGAGGTCTTCTTCTCCGACGTCTTCGTGCCCGACGAACAACTCGTCGGGCCGTTGCACGAAGGTTGGCGCGTGGCCAACTCCACGCTCACCCACGAACGCGGCGTCAATCCCCGCCAGCTCGTTGCGCACGCCCAACTCCTGGAGGAGTTGTGGCGCCTCGGGCTCGAGAACGAAGCGCTCGACGACCCGCGCCTCGCGGGCCGGCTCGCGCAGGCGTTCGTCGAGGTCCGCATCTTCCAGCTGCACAACTGGCGCTCGATCTCCCGCACCGCCAAGGGCGCGGAACCCGGACCGGTCGGCAGCATCAACAAGCTCTGGTGGAGCGAGATGAGCAAACGCCTGCACGACACCGCCATGGCGGTCGTCGGGCCCGCGCAACCGTTGTGGCGCGGCGCCCGGGACAATCCCGGCGACGGCGCCTGGCAACGCTCGTGGCTCTATTACCAGGCGAGCTCGATCTGGGCCGGTACGAACGAGATCCAACGCAACGTGATCGGCGAACGCACGCTCGGGCTGCCCCGGGAAAAGAATTGAACCGCAACCCCCTCCGGCTCCGTACTACAGACATGCAACAACGTCTCTTCACCTTCATCGCCATCGCGGCACTCGCCGTGGGCCTCGCCGCCTGCGGCAGTAGCAGCAAGAGCTCCACACCGGCTGCCGCGTCGGGGACCGCACAGATCACGATCAGCGACGCATTCGTGTTCAAGACGACTCCGGTCGCGGCCGGGTCGACCGTGACCGTGAAGAACGAGAGCACTTCGCAGCACACGGTCACCCAGGACACCAGCGGCTTCAACGTCACGATCGACGCGGGGAAGACCGCAACGTTCACGGCCCCGGCAACCGCCGGCAGCTACAAGTTCCACTGCAACATCCACAACTTCATGAAGGGCACGCTGACGGTCACGTAGCGCCCTCGCCCTGTTCTGGTTCCCCCTTCAGCCGGCTGCACCGCAGCCGGCTGAAGTCATTCCCGGTCGCAAAGTCTTCGGCATACGTCCGCCGTAACGCGCCAGTGACGTCGGCGAGAGCAGGGTTCGGGGGTACCGCGGAGTCGACGGCGGAAAGGCGCTCGCATGTCAGCCCGACGCGTTGCCTTCGCCGCCCTGCTCTGCGCAGCTGTTCCTCACGCTCGGGTTCGCGCCGGCGGCCTCGGCCGACGCGGACACCGCCGACCAGATGATCCCGGCGACGAACCCGCCCGGACCGGGCTACTGGCTCGTGTCTCGGAGCGGCAGCATCTTCTCGATCGGCGGGGCCGCGTTCCACGGCTCCGCGGGCACGATCCCGCTCCGCCAACCGATCGTCGGCATGGCCGCGACCCCGTCCGGCAACGGCTACTGGATGGTCGCGAGCGACGGCGCGATCTTCGCCTTCGGCGACGCGAAGTTCCACGGTTCCACCGGTGGCGTCGCACTCAACCGACCGATCGTCGCCATGGCGTCCACGC
Source organism: uncultured Actinomycetes bacterium (assembly GCA_963835455.1). GTDB lineage: Bacteria > Actinomycetota > Acidimicrobiia > IMCC26256 > PALSA-610 > PALSA-610. The sequence continues at coordinate 231,225 of CAWIFT010000008.1, read as the reverse complement.
CCGGCGGAAACGGGTATTGGCTCGTCGCATCCGATGGGGGCATCTTCGCGTTCGGAGACGCGGCCTTCCACGGATCCACCGGCGCCATGCGGTTGAACAAGCCGATCGTCGGGCTCACCGCGACGCCGACCGGTCACGGATACACGCTCGTCGCATCCGACGGCGGCATCTTCACCTTCGGCGACGCGACCTTCCACGGCTCGACCGGCGCGACCGCGCTCAACCGGCCGATGGTGGGCATCGCGTCGACGCCGAGCGGCCACGGTTACTGGACGGTCGCGAGCGACGGCGGCATCTTCTCGTTCGGCGACGCCGGGTTCCACGGTTCGGCGGGCGCGACCGCACTCAACATGCCGATCGTCGGCATGGCCGCGTCGCCGAGCGGCCGCGGCTACTGGTTCGTGGCGGCCGACGGCGGAGTCTTCGCCTTCGGCGACGCGCGCTTCTTCGGGCGCGCGAGCGCTCGAGGAACGGCCCCGACGATCGTTGCCATGGCTCCGTCCGCGCCGACGAATCCCACGACGGTCGCGCCGGCGGCCGCTCGGCTCGACGTCACGACGAGCCCCGGCACATCGACCGGCGGCGTCGCGTTCCGCCCGCAGCCGATCGCGCAGATTCTCGATACCGACGGCCACGTCGTTTCCGGTTCGTCGGCCGCGGTGACCCTCTCGATCGTCTCGCCGCCGGCCGGCGCGACGCTCACGTGCACGACGAACCCGGTACGGCGCGGTGGGCGGCGTCGCCCGGTTCGCGGGCTGCAAGATCAACCGGGCCGGCCACTACACGCTGCGCGTCGCCGCGCGCGGGCTGGCCGCCGCCGGCTCCACGGCAACCGTCACCGTTGGCGCGGCTGCGCAACTTCGGTTCGTGCAAGAGCCGAGCGACACGCGGAGCCTGGTCCCGTTCCCGTCGCAGCCGCATGTCCAGCTGCTCGATCTCGGTGGCAACGTGGTCACCAACGGCGCGGGTGTCGTCACCCTCTCGATCGAAACTCCGGCCGGCGCGATCCTCACGTGTACGGGCGGGAACTCGACGACGGCCACCTCCGGCGAGGCGCAGTTCGGCGGCTGCAACATCGACAAGTCCGGGAGCTACACGTTGCTCGCGACGCTCGCGGCAGCCGGCGTGTCGCCGGCCACGAGCTCGCCGCTGACCATCAATGCCGCGGACGCGGACCATCTCGTCTTCACGACGTCGCCGAGCAACTCGACAGGCGGCACGCCGTTCACGACGCAACCCGAGGTGACGGTCGAGGACGCGACCGGGAACATCGTCACCGACGATTCGAGCCCGGTCGCGCTGACGATCACCACCGCGGCGGGCGCGACGCTCACGTGCGACGCGACGTCCGTCGCCGCGGACAATGGAGTGGCGAGGTTCGGCGGGTGTGCGATCGACCGCTCGAGCCCGACGGCCTACACCTTGGACGCGACCGACGGCGCCCTGACCGCTGCGACCAGCGCGCCGACGCTCATCTCCGCGGGCGCGGCGACGCACCTCGGATTCGCCGACCAACCGGGCGATTCGACGGGCGGCATCGCGCTGTCACAGCAGCCCCGCGTCGCGGCGCGGGACGCCGGTGGCAACATCGCGACCTCCGCGGCGGGGAACGTCACCCTGACGATCACGCAACCGTCTGCGCCCGTGGGCGCCGCGCTCGTCTGCACGACGAGCAACGTCCGAGCGCTCGTCGCCGGCCTGACGCCGGCCTTCTCGGGCTGTGCGATCGACCAGGCCAGCTCGACCACGTACACGTTGTTCGCGACCGACGACGACGTCGGCGTGTCGGCCACCACGAGCAGCACGTTCGCGATCACGATCGGACCGGCGGCCCAGCTCGCCTTCGTCACGTCGCCCGACGCGTCGACCGGAGGAGTCGCGTTCACCCAACAACCGCGCGTCGCAGCACTGGATGCCGGCGGAAACCTCGCCACGGCCGCGACCGGGAACATCGCCCTGACGATCACGCAACCGTCGGCTCCGGTGGGCGCCGTGCTGACGTGCACGACGAGCAACGGGCGCGCGCTCGCCGGCGGGCTGACGCCGGCCTTCTCGGGATGTGCGATCGACAAGAAATCGACCACCACCTACACCTTGGTCGCGACCGACGACAATCTCGCCGGAGTCACCGGCACGAGCAGCGCGTTCGCGGTCACGACCGGGCCCGCGGCCAAGCTCGCCTTCGTCACCTCACCGAACGACTCCACCGGCGGCATCCCCTTCACCCGCCAACCCCGCGTCGCAGTCCAAGACGCCGGAGGAAACACTGTCACCGGCAACCACGACGTTGTCACCCTGGACATCACTCGGACATCTGACCCGGCCGCGCCGCGCTGACGTGCATTGCCGGAAACACCCGTAGTCCCGCCGTAGGTGTCGCAAACTTCGTCGGCTGCAAGGTCAACCTCGCCAGCACAACCGTGTACACATTGGCAGCGACAGTGACGAGCGGACTGGTTCTCGGCGACGAGCGAAACATTCGACGTAAATGTCGGAGCGATCGCACAGATCGTGTTTTCGCAGCAACCGAGTCCGACGACCGCGTCATGGCGATGCGTTCGCTCAGCAGCCCGAGGTTTCGATCGAGGACGCCGGCGGCAATGTCATTGCGACTGGTAGCAGCGACGTGACGCTGACGATTACACAACCTTCCGTGCCCGAGAATCCGGTTATCTCATGCACGAACGCATCCCCGCTCCCTACCGTCAACGGAGTCGGCTGGTCTTCACAGGTTGCGGAATCGACCTGCCAAGCAGCTACACGTTGCAGGCAGACGTACCGGGGTTCAACGTGACAAGCACCGTGATCACCATCACCTAGCGCGGTTAAGCGACGCGGGCGATGTAGCGGCAGATGGCGGCGGCTTCGGCGATGGGGTCGACGTTTCTGAGGTGGGCGCTACGGAGCGCGCACCACCAACACGATGCGACGGCACCTTCGAGCGCGTGACGGTCGCCGTGCGACAACGCGTCGTCGACGAAGACCGCGCGCGCGATGTTCTCGATCGGTTCGGGGACACGCGCCACGTGCAGGCACTCGACGCCGAGGCTCACGAGCTCCGGGTCGCCGAACCGTTCGATCGCGGCGTGGGGGAATTGGCGCACGATGTCGTCGGCGCCGTCGGGCGGCGGCGCGAGCCGGAGGTAGACACGTGCGATCGCGGGCGCGGCCCGGATCACTTCGGTCGCGGCGCCGGCGTCGCAGGTGTCGTCGAGCAACACCTGGACTCCCTCGTCGTCGCCGCGCAGGCACGCGACCACCGGGGCGATCAACGCGCCTACCGCGCGGGCGGCGTCCGGGTCGGGCTCGGGTCGGGTCGACATTTCCTTCCGTTTCGGCACATCGGCGCTGCGAAGTAAGCAGTCCTTGTCGACCGCACCGCCGCTACCATCCTTGCGCGTGACCAACCCTTCCGGCGTGGATGCCGTCCCCACCGTCCGCTACGCCACCGCCGGCCCGGTCGCCACGATCACGCTGAATCGTCCCAAAGCGGCGAACGCGCAGAACAGCCGGATGATCGACGAGCTCGACGCGGCGTTCGACCGGGCCGACGCCGACGACGCGATCCGGGTGGTCGTGCTGAACGCGGAAGGCAAGCATTTCTCGGCCGGTCACGACCTCAAGGAGCTGCTCGCCGGGGTCGAGCACTGGTCGGCGATGCGCGCCACCCCCGAGGGCAAGCTCCGCCACGAACAGGTCATGTACTTCGACAAGCTCGTGAAGATCCGCGACCTGCGCAAGCCGACGATCGCCGCCGTGCAGGGAACGTGTTCCGCGGCCGGGTTGATGCTGGCGTGCATGTGCGACCTGATCGTCGCGGCCGACGACGCGCGTTTCTCGAATCCGGTGCTGCGCATGTCGGGGGTCGGGGTCGAGCTCCTCGTCGAGCCCTGGGAGCTCGGGCCGCGCAAGGCCAAGGAGTTCCTCTTCTGCGCGCAGGAGTTCGACGCCGCCGATGCCGAGCGCTACGGCCTCGTCAACCGGGTCGTGCCGCGCGCCGAACTGGAACAGGCAACGCAGGAGATGGCGGAGCAGGTCGCGCTCGTGCCGCCGCTCACCGCGGAAGCGGTGAAGGCGTCGATCAACCACATGGTCGATCTCATGGGCCAGCGCGAATCGTGGCGCTACCACTTCATGCTCCACCAGTTCGTTTCGAACACCCCTACCGCGCTCGCCAAGGTCGAGGCGCGCAAGTCGGGCGGGATGGACGCGGTGAAGAAGGAGCAAGGCCGCTCGTGACCGGTGCGCTCGACGGTCTGCGCGTCCTCGATCTCGGGACGCGCATCGCCGCGCCGTTCTGTGCCGGGCTGCTCGGCGAACAGGGCGCCGAGGTCATCAAGATCGAGCAACCGCGCGGCGGCGACTTCATGCGCGAGATCGGGCCGTTCGTCGACGGGTACTCGTTGTTCTGGGCGGTCGAGGGCCGCGGCCGCAAGAGTGTGACGCTCGACCTGCGCACACCCGAAGGCCAGGACGTGTTCCGGCGACTCGCCGCGACCGCGGACGTCGTCGTCGAGAACTTCCGGCCGGGCACGCTCGAACAGTGGAACATCGGGCCCGATCGTCTCGCCGACCGACTCGTCACGATCCGCATCTCCATGTTCGGTCAGGACGGCCCGTACACCGCCCGCCCCGGTCTCGATCGCGTCGGTATCGGCTACGGCGGACTGCTCAACCTCACCGGGTATCCCGACCGCCCACCCGTGCGTGTCGGCGTCACGATCTCCGACTATCTCACCGGCGTCTTCGCCGCGCAGGCCGCGGTCGCGGCGTTGTACGCGCGCGACGCGCGCGGCGCCGGGGGCGCGGTGATCGATGCCGCGCTGTACGGCTCGGTGTTGCGCATCCTCGAGTGGACGCTCCCTGCGTACGACCGCCTCGGGATCGTCCGCAGTCGCGAGGGCAACCGGCTCGCGAACTCCGCGCCGCTCGACAACTACCCCACCCGCGACGACAAGTACGTGTGCATCGTCGCCGGCTCCGACGCCAATTTCGGTCGGCTGTGCAAGGCGATGGACCGGCTCGACCTGCTCGACGACCCCCGCTTCGCCAAGCTCGCGGATCGCGCCGCGCACGGCGACACGATCAACCAGATCGTCGCCGACTGGACCGCGACGCTCGACGCGCGCGCCGTCGAAGACCGGTGCGTCGCGCACGACGTTCCCGTCGCGACCGCGTACACCGCGGCCGACATCTTCGCCGACCCGCACTTCGACGCGCGTCACGATCTCGTGACCGTCGACGATCCCGTGGTCGGACCGCTCCGCCAACAGGCGCCCTATCCCCGCCGCGTCGGCGAGACACCGACGGCGCCGAGCGGCGCACCCCGGCTCGGCGAACACACCGCGGAAGTGCTCTCGGCCCTGCTGCAGTTGTCGACCGCGGAGATCGACGCGCTGCGGGCGAAGGGTGTCGTGTGACGCTCGCGCCGATCCAGGAGGGGCTGTTCGAGATCGCCGCCGACGGCTCGATCGCGTTGATCGGGGGCTATTCGCCCACGAGTTCGAAGTACCACTTCCCGCTCCTCGATACGTGTCCCTATTCGGGTGCGACCGACGTGCAGCGCGTGACGTTGTCGGGCGCCGCGACATTGTGGGCGTGGACCGCGGTGACCGCGGCGCCACCCGGCTACGAGGGCGCGGTGCCGTACGGGTTCGGGGTGGTCGAGTTGGTGCACGAGCAGTTGCGCATCATCACGCGCCTGCGCGAGTCCGACCCTGCACAACTCGAGTTCGGGCAGGCGATGACACTTGTGGCCGACGAGTTGCCCAACGGAGTGGTGACGTGGGCGTTCGCATAACCGGCACCGGTGTCCATCCCTTCGGCCGGTTCGAAGGGAAGACCACAACCGAGATGGGTGTGCACGCAGTGCGCGCCGCGCTCGCGGAAGCCGGGAACCCCCCGTTCCAGGCCGCGTTCTGCGGAACCGCGTACGGCGGCGTCGCGTCGGGCCACAAGGTGCTCGGCGCGCTCGCACTCACCGGCGTGCCCATCGTCGACATCGAAGCCGGTTGCGCGAGCGGGGGTGCTGCCCTGCAACTCGCGGCCGGCGCGATCCGCGCCGGCCAGTACGACTGCGCGCTGGTGTTCGGTGTCGAGAAGATGCCCAAGGGCATCATCCGCTCGTCGTTCTTCGAGCCGTGGCGCGAGGAGGCCGGGCTGGCGGCCACTCCCGCGTACTTCGCGTTGCGGGCCCAGCGGCTGCTCCGCGAAGCGGGACTCGAAAAGCGCCATCTGGCCGAGGTGGTGGTCAAGAACCGCCGCAACGGCGTGGACAACCCCAACGCCATGTTCCGCAAGGAAGTGACCGCCGACGACGTGCTCGCGTCGCGGGTCGTGTGCGAGCCGCTGCACCTGTGGATGTTGTGCTCGCCGAACGAGGGTGCCGCCGCGCTCGTGCTGCAGAAGGGCGACGGCGGTGTGCAACTCGCTTCGGCCCGCTTGCGTTCCCACCTACCCGGCAGCGTGCTCGGCGAAGCCACCCCGCTCTCCGGCATCGACGACCGCGACATCACTCCCCCGTCGACGCTCGCGGCGCGCGACGCCTACACGGAGGCCGGAGTCGGCCCCGACGATCTCGACGTCGTCGAATGTCAGGACACCGATGCCGCCCGCGAGCTGCTCGCGTACCAGGAGCTCGACCTGTGCGCGCCCGGCGAGCAGGCGAAGATGCTCGCCGACGGGCGCGCCGCAACGGTGAACCGCAGCGGCGGCTTGTTGTCGAAGGGCGAACCGCTCGGCGCGTCGGCGCTGGGTCAGGTCGTGGAGCTGGTGCACCAGGTGCGCGGCGACGCGGGGCCGCGTCAGGTCGAGCACGCCCGGGTCGGCCTCGCCCACACCGTCGGGCGCGGCGCCAACGCCGCGTGCGTGATCGTCACCCGCTGACGCGCGTCCGCGGGCGCCTCAGCGCGCGCGCAGGAACCAGCCGCGCGGATCCCAGCGCCGGAGCGCGGCGACCTCGGCGGCAGTCGGCGCGTCGAGTACCGGGAGCTCACCGACGGGCGGCTCGAGCTCCCAGGCGCACAATGCGCTCACCTCGTCGAACGAGACCCCCGGCGCGAGCGCGCTCACTTGCAGCACACCCGCCCGCTTCTCGAACCGGGCCAGGTCGGTGACGAGCGCCTGCACGTGTGTGCCCGGCGACGTCACGTACGGGCACTCGGCCACGGTGCGCTGCTTCGTCAACGTCGCGACGATCACGTTCTCGGCCGCGGTGCTCGCCACGTCGTTGCCGCCGCCGGAACCGACGAGGAACGGACGGGGCGGAATGTGCGTGGAGTTGATGTTGCCGACCCGGTCGACCTGCGCGCCGCCGAGACACCCGATCGTGGTCGTGCCCGGACCGCCGACGAGTGCGCCGAGCACGAACTGCGCGTCGGTCAGCATCGTCGCGGTCGGGAAGTTGCGGTGGTTCAACACGAACGGGTCGCCGAGCGTCGCGTCGTAGTCCCACAGCCCGATCTCGGCGGTGAGCTTCACGTCGGAACCGGCGGCGCGCGCGATCTGCACGCCGAGCCACGCCGCGAGGTTGGCCACTCCCGCGCCCGCGAGCACCGCGTTCGCACCGGTCTCCGCGACACGCGCCGCGAGGTGGCGCGCGCCCCACACCGCGGCGCGCTCCCACGCGTTCACGGGCGCGTCGAGATCGGCGGGGAAGGCGGCGGCGTCGGCCCGCCACGACTCGGGATCGGCCTTGGCGCGCAGCATGGCGACGCGCTCCGGGCCGAGCCGCTCGATCCACTGGTCCTGCGACTCGACGTCCAGCACCCAGTGCCGGATCCACGCGTCGTACTCGTCGGTGCCGGCCCGGGTCGCCGCGCGCGCGTCGACCCAGAAGTCGTAGTCCTCGCCGTAACCGTCGACGGGAACGTCGCCCGTGAACAGTCCGCCCGGATGCGCGCCCATCGGGCACTCCACGACGGCGAGCACGCGGTGCGCGGGGATCTTCACGAGATGCGACCACGGGCGCACGTCGTCGACGATGCGTTCGACCGTGACGATCACGCCCCGCTTCGCCGCGAGCGCCCCCCAGATCCCTTCGAGCAGCGGCGGATGCACGACGACGTTGCCCTCGCGGTCGGCGACCAATGCGTGCATGAGCGCGACATCCGGCGTCAGCGGCGCAAGGAGACCGATTTCACCAAACGGAGTGTCCACGTTCGCGAACGTGTCGTTCTCCGCCATCGACGACCCCGCGATCGAGCGGGTCACGATCGCCGGAAGCCCCCGCGCCGCCGCTTCCAGCCGTTGCGAAAAGGCCAGGAACGACCAGTGCTCGACCTGCACCTCTCCGCGTTCGTAGGCGCCGGCGAACCACGGATTGGGGGTGAAGTTGGGGAAAGTGTCTCCTGAGTAACCAGTGATGACCTTGCTCACCAGTCCGCCGCGGAAGAACAATGCACCGAGACTCGAGAGCGAGAGCATCGCCAGCGTGAAGCCGGGATCACGTCCCCACCACTGGCGCACGACCTCACGCGTCGCCGCGGTCCAGCGCGTGTGCCCGACGACCGGGTGCAGCATGTCGCCCGCGCGCACGTGTTGGTGCACGGCTTCGGCCAAGGTCGCGGTTTTGTCCGGCATGCCCGAAAACTAGCGAGCCGAATCGCCGGTAACCTTTTCCCCGTGGTTGCGCACGCACTCACGCCCGATCCGGCGTCTGAATCCCCGACCGCTCCGGTGGCGCTGACCCCGAGCGGGCGTCGCTACCGCGGGTTGTCCGCGGAGGAGCGGCGTGCCGACCAGCGGCGCCGCCTCGTGCGCGCGTCGATCGACGAATTCGCCGCGCGCGGCTACCACCACACGTCGGTCGAGGACATCGTCCGCAGTGCCCGTACGAGTCGCACCGCGTTCTACGCGTTCTTCGACAACCGCGAAGACGCGATGTACGGCGCGCTCCAGACCTGCCTGCGCCAACTGCTCGACACGATGCGGTGCGCGCTCGACCACGCCGCACCCGACGCCAACCTGATCGAGGTCGGCGTCAGCGCGTACGTCGACTGCCTCGTCACCGATCCCGCAGCCGCGCGTGTGATCCTCCTCGAAGGCGTCGGCACGTCGCCCGAGGTCAACGCACTGCGGAGTCGCATCCGCCGGGAGATCGCCGATCTCATCCGCGGGCTCTGGGCCCGCTCCGACGCCGAAGCCGCGGCCAGCCCGCAAGCGGCCGCGATCTCGGTCGGGGTCTTCGGGATCCTGTTCGAATCCATGGTGCACCTCGCGGAGACGAACCGGATGGACGAGGCGCCCGCGCACGTTCCCGCGCTCGTCACCGCAATCGACCGCGTCCTCGCGTAGCGTCCCGTCGGGTGAAGCTCGGCATCGTGACTCCGGCTCTGACGTTGTTGCCGCGTGCGCACGCGCACTGGGAGGCAACGGCGACGTTCGCCGACATCGTCTCGATCGTGCAGGAGGCCGAGCGGCTCGGCTATCACCACTGCACGTGCAGCGAGCACGTCGCGGTGCCCGTCGACGTCGCGCGCGGTCCGCGGCGGTCGCTACTACGACCCGCTCGCGACCTTCGGTGCGCTGGGCGCGCTGACCACGTCGATCCGGTTCGCGGCCCACGTACTCGTGCTGGGCTACCACCATCCGCTCGAGATCGCGAAGCGTTACGGAACGCTCGACGTCGTCACGGGTGGACGCGTCATCGTCGGCGTCGGCGTCGGCTCCCTGCAGGAGGAGTTCGAGCTCCTCGGCGCGCCGTTCGACGACCGGGGCGCGCGCGCCGACGACTCGATGCGCGCGCTACGCGCCGCGCTGTCGCAGGCGCAACCCGCGTATCACGGCGACTACTTCGATTTCGACGGCTTCCTGGTCGACCCGTGCGCGGTCCAGGCGCACGTCCCCATGTGGGTGGGCGGCAAGACGTACCGATCGCTGCGGCGCGCGGTCGAGCTCGGCGACGGTTGGGTGCCGTTCGGCCTGCGCACCGGCGAACTCGCGACGATGCTGGAGCGGGCGCGCGCGACCGACGCGTGGGCCGCACGCAAAACCCCCGTCGACGTCATCGTGCAGAACGAGCACCCGCTCGATCCCCTCGCCGAACCCGAGCGCGTCCGCGAGCAATTGGCGCGCTTCGTCGACATCGGCGCAACCGGGGTCAACCTCCGCTTCGTCCACCACTCCCCCGCCCACTACCGAGAACAACTCGCCGCCCTCACCGCCGTTGTCGGAGATATCAGCGCATAGCGCCGAAAACTCCACCAACAGTTGTCGGAGAAATGCGCGCATAGCGCCGAAAACTCCGCCAACTGTTGGGAGTTTGTCGGCTAGAGGCGTTCGATGACGGTGGCGTTGGCTTGTCCGCCGCCTTCGCACATCGTCTGGAAGCCGAAGCGGCCGCCGGTGTCCTCGAGGTGCCGCAGGAGGCGGGTCATCAGGGCGACGCCCGACGCACCGAGCGGGTGTCCCAGGGCGATCGCACCGCCGCGGGGGTTGAAGCGATCCATCGGGTAGCCGAACTCCTTCTGCCACATCAACGCGATCGCGGCGAAGGCCTCGTTGCACTCGACGGCGTCGAATTCGTCGACCTTCGTTCCCGAGCGTTCCATCAGCTTGTACGTCACGGGGACGGGCGCCGACAGCACGAGGACGGGGTCTTCGGCCGCGACCGCGAAGTGACGGAACCGGGCCCGCACGGGCAGGCCGTGCTGTTCGGCGAAGTCGGCCGACGCGATGATCATCGCCGACGCGCCGTCGGTCATCTGCGACGAGTTGGCCGCGGTGATGTCGGGGGCGGGCTGATCTTCGGATTCCCACGCGGGCGGCCGCGCCGCGATCTTCTCGAGCGACGCGTCGCGACGGATGCCTTCGTCGGTCTCCAGCAGTGCGCCGGTCGGCGCGCCCGTTTCCGGATCGATGATCGGCACTGGGACGATCTCGCCCGCGAAGAACCCGTTGTCGGTGTTCGCGGCCGCCCGCCGGTGCGACTGCAACGCGTACTCGTCCATCTCCGCGCGGGTGATCCCCCACTTGTCGGCGAGCACCTGCGCGACCCAGAACTGGATCCCGAGGGTGTTGTTCGTCTGCGAGAGGAACTCACCGCTGAACGGTCCGGTGCCGCCGCGCGCGTTCGTGGACATCGGCGAGCGCGTCATCGACTCGACGCCGCACGCGATCCCGATGTCGTACGCGCCCGCGATCACCCCCTGCGCGACGAAGTGCGCAGCCTGCTGCGACGAGCCGCACTGCCGGTCGACACTCGTGGCCGGAACGCTCCACGGCAAGCCGCCCGCGACCCACGCGTTGCGCGTCACGTTGCAGCCCTGCTCGCCCGATTGCGTCACGCAGCCGCCGACGACGTCGTCGATGCGCGCGGGGTCGATGTCGTTGCGCTCGACGATCGTCCGCAACACCAGGCCGAGCAGATCGGTCGGATGCCAGCCCGCCAAAGCACCCTTGCGCTTCCCGAACGCGGTGCGGGCGCAATCGACGATCACCGCTTCGCGAGCCATAACCTCACTGTATGCGGATCGCCGTTTTGGTGAAGCAGATCCCGAACTTCGAAGAGATGGAGCTCGGACCGGACGGCCGGCTGCGCCGCGAGGGCGTCGACCTCGAGCTCAATCCGTACTGCCGCCGCGCGGTGAGCCAAGCCGTCGAGCTCGCGTCGGCGCGCGCCGGTTCGCACGTCACCGTCATCACCCTCGGGCCACCGACGGCCGAGGACGCGCTGCGCGAGGCGATCGCGTGGGGCCGGGAGCGCGCGGTCGACATCACGGGCGTGCTCGTGACCGACCCCGCGTTCGCCGGTTCCGACACGCTCGCCACGGCCCGAGCGCTCGCCGCCGCGCTGGCGCACGTCGGCCCGTTCGACCTCGTGCTCACCGGCCGCAACTCGGTCGACGCGGACACCGGCCAGGTCGGCCCCGAGCTCGCCGAGCTCTGCGATCTGCCCTTCCTCACCGGCGTGCGGAACCTCTCGATCGACGACACGCTCGTCTCCGCGCGCTGCGAGCACGACGATGGCTGGCTGCAGGCCGAGGTGCAGCTGCCCGCGATCCTCTCGTGCGCGGAACGCCTGATCGATCCGGCCAAGGTCGATCCGTCCGGGCGCGCGGCCGTGCCCGCGGATCGCATCCGGCGTGTGCGGGCCGGCGACCTCGGCCCCGGCCCGTGGGGCCAGTCCGCGTCGCCCACATCGGTCGGCCAGGTCAAGCTCATGGCCGTCACGCGCGCCCGGCAGTACAAGGCGGAAGCCCCGCTGTTCGATCAGGTGCAGGACGCCGTGCGCCTGCTGCACGAGCGCGGCGCACTCGACCGCACGCCCGCCGCCGACGCGCACGCCGATGCCCATGCCGGGCCCCCGGTCGCGCCGACCCGCGCCGATCAACCGCGCACGATCGTCGTGTCCGAACCCGATCGGGTGCACGAGACCCGCGAGCTGCTGGCCGCCGCGGCCACCCTCACGGGCAACGTCCTGGTCGTCACGGTCTCGCCGAAGGACACCGCACTCCTGCGCGCGTGGGGCGCGGACGCGATCGTGCACCTCGACGGCGCCAACGTCGAAGAAGACGTCGCCGTCGGTGTCACCGAGATCGCACGCCGCGAGCAACCGTGGGCCATCCTCACCGCATCGACTGCGTGGGGCCGCGAGGTCGCGTCACGTGTCGCCGCCCGCCTCGGCGCGGGCCTCACCGGCGACGCGGTCGAGCTCGAACGGGTCGACGATCGCCTCGTGGCGTGGAAGCCCGCGTTCGGCGGCCGGCTCGTCGCCGCGATCCATTGCTCGTCCCCGATCCAGATGGCGACCGTGCGGCCCGGAGTGCTCCCGATCCTTACGCATCGCGATGTCAACGACGCGCCCACCGAGCGTCACCATCTCGCGGCGCGTGGTCGCGTCCGCGTGCTCGCGCGCACCCGCGACGACGATCTCGACCTGCTCGCAGAAGCGCACACCGTGATCGGGGTCGGCCGGGGTGTCGCCCCCGACGCCTACCGCGACCTCGAGCCGCTTCGGATCCTCCTCGGCGCGCAACTCGGCGCGACCCGCAAGGTCACCGACGAGGGGTGGCTCCCCCGCTCCCGCCAGATCGGGATCACCGGTCGTTCGATCGCGCCGCGCCTGTTCGTGAGCATCGGCGCGAGCGGCAAGTTCAACCACACCGTCGGGCTGCGCGCCGCGGGGACGGTGCTCGCGGTCAACCCCGACGCCGATGCGCCGATCTTCGAAGCCGCCGACGCCGGCATCGTCGGCGAATGGCAGCAGGTGCTGCCGTTGCTCGTCGAGCAACTCCGCGCCGCACGCGCGTAGCGCGTAGCGCGTTCCGCTTACGCCTCGGCGGGCTTGGGTGCGGGCGGGCGCCAGAACACGACGAGCGTGGCCGCCGCGCCGCCGACACCCACGACCAACGCGATCACGAGCGACCACCAGTTGTGCGGCGCGAAGTCGATCGCGTTGTCGAGCGACCAATCGCCGGGCCCGAGACAGGCGACGGCGAGCAGTGCGGCGACGAGGTTCATGATGTATTCCCAGCCCTCGGTGGGGCGGCGGAACACGAAGAAGCCGGCCTTGCGGTGATTGGTGACGAAGGCGACGAGCAGCGTGCCCATGAGCGCCCCCGCCGCGAACGGCGTGAGCAGTCCGAGCACGAGCGCTGCGCCCGCGGCCAACTCGGTGATGCTGGCGAGCCAGGCGTGGAAGATGCCCGGCTTCATGCCGAGACTCTCGAACCACCCCGCGGTGCCCTTGATCTTGCCGCCGCGGTAGATGTGGTTGTAACCGTGCGCAATCATCGTCGCGCCCAGCGCGACCCGCAGCACGAGCAGACCGAGGTTGACTTGGTCGATGGCCATGGGCGCGCACAGTAGTACGGTCGACCCATGGCCACTTCGGATCTCGACGACGGCTACGACCCCTTCGAAGAGTTCAACCGCAGCGCGGGAATGGGGATCGTCGAGAACCCGTATCCGATGTTCGCGTTGGTGCGTCCGCAGCACCCGATGAAGCGCGAAGGCGACGACGAGGCCACCATCGTTCCCGACGGCTCCGACATCGAGTTCATGCCGATCGACCGGAGCGTCGGCGTGTTCACCGCGTACAGCTTCAATGCCGTGCAGCAGGTACTCAAGGACGGCGAGACGTTCTCGTCCGCGGCCTACGCCGACGTGATGGGCAAGGTGCTCGGCCACTCGATCCTGGAGATGGACGAACCGGAGCACCACCTCTACCGCGGGCTGGTGCAACAGGCGTTCAGCCGCAAGGCGATGGACACGTGGGAACGCGAGCTCGTGCGCGACGTCGTCAACGAACACATCGACGCGTTCATCGATCGGCCGACGAAACGGGCCGACCTCGTGCGCGAGGTGACCTTCCCGTTTCCCGTCGTCGTCATCGCACGGCTGCTCGGGCTCCCGCGCGCAGACCTGCCGATGTTCCACCGCCGCGCGGTCGAGGTGATCAGCGCCGGCTTCGAGCTCGATCGCGCGGCCAGCGCGTCGCAGGCGCTCTTCGACTACTTCAGTGCGATCATCGCGGAGCGCCGCGTGCACCCTTCCGACGACGTGATCTCCGTGCTCGCGCAGGTCGAGCTCGAAGGGACACGCCTCACCGACGAGGAGATCTGCTCGTTCCTGCGCCTCCTGCTCCCGGCCGGCGCGGAGACGACGTACCGCTCGTCGGCGAATCTGCTGTTCGGACTGCTGTCGAATCCCGAACAACTCGACGCGCTCCGTTCCGACCGCGCGCTCATGCCGCAGGCCATCGAGGAAGGACTGCGCTGGGAACCGCCGCTCATCGGGATCATGCGTACCGCGACGTGCGACGCCGAAGTCGAGGGCGTGTTCGTTCCCGCGGGTTCGTTCGTCGGCGTCAACATCGGCTCCGCGAATCACGACGAGAAGGTGTGGGAGAACCCCGAGGAGTTCGACATCTTCCGTCCGCCGCGCCAGCACCTCGCGTTCGCGTGGGGACCGCACATGTGTCTCGGACTGCACCTCGCGCGCATGGAGACACGGGTGGCGCTGACGCAGCTGCTCGACCGGCTCCCGGGGTTGCGCTTCGATCCCGACACGGAACCCGCTCCGATCTCGGGCGCGATCTTCCGCGCCCCGGCCGCGCTCCCCGTCACCTGGGACTGACCGATGCCGCGCAACGTGCTCGGGACCGAACTCGAACCCTGCAGCTTCGATCCGCTCACCGGCTTCACGCGGGACGGGTGCTGCAACGCGCACGGCGAGGACGTCGGCGTCCACCTCGTCTGCGTCGAGATGACCGCGGAGTTCCTCGCGTTCTGCGTCGAGCACGGCAACGATCTCGTCACGCCGATGCCGCAGTACGGCTTCCCGGGCCTGAAGCCGGGCGACCGTTGGTGCCTGTGCGCGCCGCGGTGGCAGGAGGCGTACGAGGCCGGCGCCGCACCGCGCGTCCACCTCGCCGCAACCCACGTCGGGGCCATCGAGTGGTGTTCGCTCGAGGCCCTGCGCGCCCACTCCGTGGAGGCGTGACACCGGGCGAAGTCCGGTCCTACACTGACACCGACGTCAGGTTCGTTCCGAGGGGGAACCCATGCAGCTCGAAGACCTCATTCTGGTCAGCGTCGACGACCACGTCGTAGAGCCCCCCGACCTCTTCGAGGGTCGCCTGCCCCAGAAGTACGCCGAGGTCGCGCCGAAGCTCGTGCGCAAGGACAGCGGCATCGACGTGTGGCAGTTCATGGGTCAGGAGCTCCCGAACATCGGGCTCAACGCGGTGGCGGGCCGCCCGCCCGAGGAGTACGCGATGGACCCGCAGTCGTTCGACGACATGCGCACGGGGTGTTACGACATCCACGATCGCGTCAAGGACATGAACGCCAACGGTCTGCTCGGTTCGATGTGCTTCCCGAGCTTCCCGCAGTTCTGTGGCCAGTTGTTCGCCCGCGCGTCCCAAAAGGACGAGCCGCTCGCGGTCGCGCTCGTCCAGGCGTACAACGACTGGCACATCGAGAGCTGGTGCGGCGCGTACCCCGGCCGTTTCATCCCGTTGGCACTCCCGATGATGTGGGACGTCGACAAGATGGCGGCCGAGGTCCGGCGCGTTGCCGACAAGGGTTGCCACGCGGTGACCTTCTCCGAGAACCCCGTGCACCTCGGTTACCCGAGCATCCACTCGGGTCACTGGGACAAGTTCTTCGCGACATGCGAAGAGGTCGACACCGTCGTCAACGTGCACATCGGGTCGTCGTCGAAGATGGTCATCACCGCCGACGACGCGCCGATGAGCGTGCTCATCACGCTGTCGCCGATCAACATCGTGCAGGCCGCCGCCGACTTCGTGTGGTCGGCCGCCGCGCAGAAGTTCCCGAAGATGAAGTACGCGCTGAGCGAAGGTGGGATCGGTTGGATCCCGTATTTCCGCGAGCGCATCGACTACACGTTCGACCGTCACCGCTACTGGACCGGTCAGGACATGGGCGGCCGCATGCCGAGCCAGGTGTTCGACGAGCAGGTCATCTGCTGTTGGATCGACGACCCGGTCGGTATCGACCTGCGGCACAAGATGAACATCGACAAGATCTGCTGGGAGTGCGACTACCCGCACTCGGACTCCACCTGGCCGCAGTCGCCGGAGCAGTTCATGAAGCAGATGCAGGCGTCGAACTGTTCGGACGAGGACATCGACAAGATCTCGCACGCCAACGCGATGAAGCTCTACGACTTCGACCCGTTCTCGATCCTCGGCAAGGAGAACTGCACGGTCGGCGCGCTGCGCAAGCAGGCCGAAGGTTGGGACACGAGCATCGTCGCCCGCGGCATCAAGGCCACCGGTGTCGGCGCGGCCGACCTCGCCAAGTTCGCGAAGGCCGATCGCGACTGAGACCGCACTGGGTTGGCGCATGTACCGCGAGCCTCGCGATCGTGGCCGGCCTGGCCGCGTGCTCTTCGTCGTCCAAGGGCGCGAGTAGCAGCCCGACCTCGGTCGACAGCACGACGGTTCCCGCCACCGGGTCGACGGTTCCCGCGTCGTCGACGTCGCTCGAACACCTGTTGATCGCGAACGTGCCCAAGGGTTTCACGCGGCAAGCCGACGACGTCGGCGACACCGGACCGTCGGATCTCGCCAAGGCGATCCGAGACGACGACGATCCCCGCGCGGGCAAGGCGTTCCGCGCCGAGGGATTCCTCCGGGGCTATCAGCGCCTGTGGATGGGCCCGAACCAGTCGGAGATCCTCGTGTTCGTGTACCAGTTCGCGACCGCGGCGGGCGCGAAACACGACTTCGAGCGCGACAAGGCGGCACTCCAGGCCGAGCAGCCCCCGGGCGCCAAGACCTTCTCGATCCCCGGATTCCCCCCGGCGACGACCGCGGCAATCCTGGGAACCAGCACCGACACGTCGGCCGCCATCGCGTTGTTCACGGTCGGTCCCTACAACGCGCAGGTCGTCAGCCACGGCACGGACCCCGCCGGCCTGCAGCAGCGGACGACGAAGCTCGCAACCGACCAGCGCAACCGCCTGCGCGCCGCCGGCTGATCGGTCGCGCTCGGTCCGCTACGGGGCGGTGTGGCAGGGCTGGTGGTTACAGACGTCGATGACCGTGCCGTTGTTGATGAACGCGGCGAGGAGACCGAGCGCTTCCGGGACGTCGGCGAGTTTGCCGTGGGGATCGTCGCCCGCGCGGTTGGGCGTTTCCGCCGCGGGCGGCGTGGGCGTTCCGAAATCCCACACGACGAGGGCGGAACCCGCGTGCGGGAGCGACGGCAACGGGTCGATCCCGAAGAACGGCGCGACGTCGGCCGAGCGACCGGCGGCGAGCGTGGGGGCGCGGCGCTCGATGCCCAAGGTGCGCGCCAGCTTCTCGGTCGCGACGTTCGTCACCTGGTGGTCGCCGAACGCTTCCAGCATCAGCACCGTCTTCGCGCCACCCGTGCCGGGATACGGCGATGTGGTGAGGTGCTGCGCGTACGCGGTGTTCTCGCCGCGGTCCCAGAGCTGCTCCATCAGCTCGAGGGCCAGCGCCTGATCGACCGGGTTCGGGTATCCGGCCGCGAACGGACCCTGGAACTTGTCGAAGTCGACGCTGCGCCGGAGCAGCAGGTTGTAGCCCATGCCGCCGACGGCGAGGATCACCCGGTTCCAGTCCGTCGTGACCGACGACTCGACGCCGCCGAGGATTCCGCCCTGGCTCGCGCCGAGCAGCGACAACTTCTTGGCGTCGATGATCGACGCGCCGTTCGCGTCCCGGAACGCCGGGTTCGTACCGAAGCCCTGCGGGCTCGCGAGCAGCCGGCCGAGCTCGAGGAAGCCGAGCGCGCCCTGTTGCAGGCGATCGGCCTGGGTCCGGAACTTCGAGAGATCCGCGAGCTCGGCGATCACGGTCGGGATGTCGGCGGTGCTCATCCCGAGCTCGTCCACCGCGCAGAAACCGAGGCCCGCCGTCGCGGCGACGCCGCCGATGCCGAGGGCTTCGTTGCGCGAGCCGAGCAACCCGTGTCCGTAGAGCACGAACGGCGCCGACGCGGCCTTCGCACTCTTCGGCACGGTGCAGACGTAGTCGTCGTTCATCGTGCCGGTCGCGTGCGGGATGCCGTTCGGGTCGCCGTCGTTGTCGAACACCGTGCCGGGCCCGCCGTCACCGGTCAGGTACTTCGGCATCGCGAAGGTGCCGCGAACGACGCGCGCGGAGCCGGAGTCCTCGGTCGACGTGACCGTGAACTTCGGCGCGCCGGTGCCGAGCGCCTTGGAGGTCTCCTGCCACATGTGGCGCAGGCGGCCCGACAGTCCTTGTTCCGACGCGACCGTGAACGACCACGCCAGTGGCGCAACCGTCGATCCGTCGGCGCGCTTCAGGTTCCGGAGCGAGATCTCGATGCGGTGGCCTTCGACGAGACCGGCCGCGGGGATGATGCGCAGCAGCCGCTGTGCGGGATCGGTGACCTTGGGGTCGGTCTCGGCCCACGCCGCGAGACGTCGGCCGGTGGTGACGTCGGTGACGGCGACGGGCGACCCGGGCGCCAGTGACTGCGCGATGTCGGTCTGCGGCGGGAGCTTCGACTGCGCGACGTCGAGATCGGGAACGACGGTCAAGCCGATCGACGACGGGCTGAAGCCGTCGTTGCGGTTCCACTCCGTCGGGTCGATGTGCTTGCCCGCCACGTTCGCCGGTGTCCCGGTCGCGGGAAGGTCGAGCCGCCGGCCGGTCGGCGTCGTCGGATCGGCGCGCGTGAACCGGTCGTTCGGGAACGGCAACAGGCAACGCGCCGGGTCGCGGTCGTCGCACGCGCCGGTGCCGCGTGGCTGCGCGGTGAGACGCGGCGCCGAGGTCGTGCTCTTGGCCGCGCCGGCACCACCGCTGCTGCTGCAGCCCGCGCCGATCACCACGACGGCACACGCGATCGCAATCGCTCCGGACGATCTCACCGGAGCACTCCCGTTGCCAACAGCGCACTTCTGGCCTCGTCGACACCTTTGACGTGGCGGGCGCGAAATCCGGCGGCGACCGCGCCTTCGACGTTGATGACGTTGTCGTCGAGGAACAGCACCCGATCGGCCGCGGTGGGCAACAGCTCGGCGACCCGGTCGAACAGCGCGCGGTCGGGCTTGACGATGCCGAGCTCGAAGGAGAGGAAGCGGTAGTCGAAGCCTTCGACGATCGGCCACCGCGAGAACGAGTGGTCCCAGTGGATTGCGTTGGTGTTGCTCAGGCATCCGACCGGGACGGCGCGGCGAACTTCGGCGACGAGCGTTTCCGCGTCGGGCAGTGTGCGACCGGGCCAGCTCGCGAATTCGCGCAGGAAGACGTGCGGTTCGATCGAGAGATCCCAGTCGTCGATCAATCCGACGGCGAACTCGTCGGCGGTGCATTCGCCCCGTTCGAAGCTCCGCACCCAGCGGCACGCCAGCCAGCGCCGCCACAGCTCGTCGTCCTCGGCGATGCCCGCGAGCTCCTTCATGGGCTCGACGCCGCCGAAGTCGATGAGCACGCCGCCCAGGTCGAACAGGACGATGTCGATGGGTTGGGGGTCCGGCACCGCGCAACCCTAGAGGCCGCGTTCACACGCGGGCCCGTCCGTGTTCTTCAACTCGATAACCACCGACGAGAGCATGTCGTTTTTCAGGCGCTACTACTGGCGGTATCGCGGGTGGTACCACGGGCGATACCACCCGCAGTAGCACCCCAATTTCGCGTACGTGTCTCACCGGGGTCGTAGGTTCCGGCGATGGCTCGTGACCAGAAAGCCGCCCTGATCCACATCCGGATGTCGCCGCAGCTCCGAGACTCGTTGCGGCGCGCCGCCGACAACGCCGGCTGCTCGATGAACGCGTATGCGGTGCAGGTTCTCGCCACCGCGACGGGCGACCCCGCGTGCTTCCGTGCGACGGTCGACGCTGCGAACGAAACGTCGCAGATGTCTGCAGCGCAGCAGGAGCGGCTCCGCCGGGCCGCTCGCCAAGCGTTCATGGAAGCGACAATCGCGGAGATCGGCTGGGCCGAAGCGGGCAAGCTGCTCCGGTGGTACGACGCCGAGGATCCCGGCTACTTCCTCGCCTGGGAGAAGCAGCGCAGCCAGGATCGGGAAACGGGCTAACCGGCGCGGCGGGGGTGGTGGCGGAGCTCGGGGACGAGGCCACCACCTTGGAGCGTGCGCAGCGCGCGCTCCTCCTCGGCGTCGATGACCAACGCCTCGCCCGGCTCGCGCCGGAGGATGAAGCTGACGACACAGTCGTCGCACGCGTTGGTGCCGGCCATGACGCATTCGTCGCAATCGATGGTGCGCAGGTGCATGCCCGAGAGCATGACCGGCGGGTGTGACAGCTACGGCTCGACGGTGATCTTGTCGCCCGCCGCGCCGCACCAGCGGCAGGTCACGTTCTCGACCCGCTCCTCCAGCACCTCTTCCTCTTCGATGTCGAGCTCCCCGCCGATCGTGTAGTGGTGGAAAGCCCGGGTGCGGCGCGTCGAGAGCACGTCGAAACGGGTGACGTTCCCACAGGCCTGGCAGCGGTACCGGGTGGCGCTCACGGCGGCGGAGCCTAGCCAAGCCGAACATATGTGCGTGCGAACATGTGTTCGGCTACGCTTCCCGCTCCGTGACGCGAACTTCCCCGCTCACCGCAGTCCTCCCCGGCTTCGAACCCACCCTTGCGACCCGCACCGAGCCGCGCCAGCAATCGCTCGCCGACCTGGGCAGGCCGCTCTCGCAGACGACGTTCGTCGTCCTCGACCTCGAGACCACGGGCGGGTCGGCCAACACCGACGCGATCACCGAGATCGGCGCGCTGAAGCTGCACGGCGGCGAGTTGCTCGGCCGGTTCGAGTCGCTCGTCAATCCCGGCGTGCCGATCCCCCCGATGATCACCGTGCTCACGGGGATCACCGAGGCGATGGTGTTCCCGGCACCGCGCATCGCCGAGATCCTTCCCCCGCTGCTCGAGTTCACCCGCGACGCGGTGATCGTCGGCCACAACATTCGCTTCGACTGCGCGTTCCTCGACGCCGCGCTCGTCGCGCACGGGTATCCACGCCTGGCGAATCGTCGCGTCGACACGCTCGCGTTGGCGCGCCGATTGGTACGCGACGAGATCCCGAACCTGCGCTTGAGCACACTGGCGCGCCACTTCCGCACGAGCGTGGAACCGACACACCGTGCGTACGCCGACGCGGCGGCGACGGCCGAGGTGCTGCACGCGTTGCTGGAGCGAGCCGCGAGCTACGGCGTGCTCGGGCTCGACGATCTGCTCGCGCTGCCGAAGATGCGCGCGCATCCGTCCGCGGCGAAGTTGGCCCTCACCGCGAAATTGCCGCGCAAACCGGGCGTCTACATCTTTCGCGACCGCGACGGGCGGGTCCTCTACGTCGGCAAGGCCACGAACCTTCGGGCCCGCGTGCGCTCGTATTTCGCGTCGGACGACCGGCGCAAGGTGCCGCAGCTGCTGCGCGAGCTCGTGACCATCGATCATCGGGTCTGTGCGACGGCATTCGAAGCCGAGATCCGGGAGCTGCGACTGATCCAACAGCTCCAGCCGCGCTTCAACCGCGCGGGCAAGGCGAAGCGCACGAGCGCGTACCTGAAGCTCACCGACGAACGGTTTCCGCGCCTGACCGTGACGCGCACGACCCCACGCGACAACTCGGGCCTCGGGCCGTTCCACTCGACCAACACCGCGCACCTGGTGCGAGAGGCGATCGAGACCGCGGTGCCGCTGCGGCGGTGCGGGACGCGGATCGGTCGCCGGGCGTCGATCGTCGAGGGGCCCCCGTGCGTGTCGGCGCAGCTCGGGGTCGCAGCGTGCCCGTGTCGCGGCCACATCGACGAAGCGACGTACTCCGAATTCGTCGGGACGGTGCGACGCGCGCTCACGTCCGAGCCCGACGTGGCGCTCGCCCCGCTCGCGGCCCGGATGCACCGCCTGGCCGACGAGGAACGGTTCGAGGAGGCGGCGGCGACGCGCGACCGGCTCGAGGCGCTGGCCCGGGCGTTGCAGCGCCGGCGGACGGTGGCGATGTGGCGGGGCGTCGAACGCCTGGTCGTCGACTGCGACGGGCAGCGCGTCGAGATCCGCCACGGCCGCGTCCGCTGGCCCGACGACGACACCCTGCTCGGCGAGGTGACCGATGACATTGCCGAGATCCTCACGGTGGACCGGTGGGTGGCCCGCAACGCGGGCCGTCTCCACCTGGCCCTCGTCGACGGCGAGCTCGCCTCCGCGCTCCCCCGCATCGTCGTAGGCCGCGGTTCCGCTAAGATATGACGACTTCATCAATTGATGAGTCTGTGGGGTTGGGATGGATCAAGCGCCGGAGGTCGAGCTGTCCCGGCCGATCTCGGAGATCAAGGCCGAGCTGTTCCGCGCGCTCGCGCATCCGGCCCGCATCCGCGTGCTCGAGGTGCTGGCCGCATCGGAGTCGGAACTCTCGGTAGGAGAGCTCCAGCCCCGGGTCGGCATCGAGATGTCGCACCTCTCGCAGCAACTCGCGGTCTTGCGGCGGGCCGGGCTCGTCACCACCCGGAAAGTCGGGTCATCCGTGTTCTACGCGATCCGCGACCCGGAACTGGTCCGGCTCCTCGCGTCGGCCAAGCAGCTCCTGATCAATTCGCTCACCGTGTCGCAACAGTTGCTGACGGGTCTGAGCATCGAACCGTCTCCCGCGTGAAACTGACTCGCCTCCTCCCCCGGCGCGCGGACTACGCGGGTTTGTCGCGGTCGTGGAAGTCGGACGTCGTGGCCGGGATCACGGTCGGTGTCGTCGCACTGCCCCTGGCGCTCGGATTCGGGATCACGACCGGACTCGGCGCCCGCGCCGGACTGATGACCGCGATCATCGCCGGCTTCGTCGCGGCCGTGTGCGGCGGTTCGAACGTGCAGGTCTCGGGCCCGACGGGGGCCATGACGGTTGTTCTCGTGCCGATCGTCGCGCGCGAGGGCGCGAACGCGGTGTACGTCGTCGGCATCATGGCCGGCGCGCTGCTCCTCGCGGCCGCGTTCTTCCGGGTGGGCCGCTATCTCGCGTACGTCCCCTGGCCCGTGATCGAAGGCTTCACGGTCGGGATCGCCGCGATCATCTTCCTGCAACAGGTTCCCGCCGCGCTCGGAGTACCGAAACCGAAGGGCGACAACACCGCGCTGGTTGCCATCGACGCACTGCGCCGTTCGGCTTCGCACGGCAGCGTGGCCTCGCTCGCGATCGTGTTCCTCGTCGCGGTCGTGATGACGGTCGCACCCCGACTGCACAAATCGCTGCCCGGATCGCTGCTTGCGGTTGTGGTCGCGACGCTCGTCGCCCGCTTCGCCAGTCTCGACATCGCCCGGATCGGCTCGCTTCCCAGCTCGTTGCCGTTGCCTTCGCTCCCGTCGATCTCCGCGTCGCGCGTGAGCTCCCTCGCCGCCGCCGCGTTCGCGGTCGCGCTCCTCGCCGGACTGGAGTCGCTGCTGTCGGCCAAGGTCGCGGACGGCATGGCCGACATGCCGCGGCACGACCCCGACCGCGAGCTGTTCGGCCAGGGACTCGCGAACCTCGCGTCTCCCCTGTTCGGTGGGATGCCCGCGACGGGCGCGATCGCGCGCACGGCCGTGAACGTGCGCGCCGGCGCGCGCACCCGGGCATCTGCCGTGGTGCACTCGCTCGTCCTCGTCGCGGTCGTCTACTTCGGCGGCACGCTCGTCGCCCAGATCCCGCTCGCCGCGCTGGCCGGGGTCCTGATGGTGACGGCTGTGCGCATGGTCGAGATCCACAACGTCCGCGCCGTCTGCCGGGCGACGCGTTCCGACGCCGTCGTGCTCGTGCTCACCGCCGCGGCAACGGTGGTGTTCGATCTGATTCGTGCGGTCGAGCTCGGCGTCGCGGTCGCCGCGGTCCTGGCCCTGCGGAAGGTTGCGCTCAGCGCGTCGGCCGTCGCCGAAGGTGTCCCCGCCGACGCCGACGAGATCACCGACGACGACGAGCACGAGCTCCTGTCCGAGCACATCGTCACGTATCGCCTCGACGGCGCCCTGTTCTTCGGGGCCGCGCAGCGTTTCCTCACCGAGTTGACGGCCATCGCCGATGTTCGCGTCGTGATCCTGCGCCTCCCGCAACTCCAAGTCCTCGACGCGACCGGTGCGCAGGCCCTCGGCGAGATCGTGACCGAGCTCGAGCGCCGGGGCGCGACGGTCTTGTTGAAGGGCCCGCGGCCCGAGCACCTGAAGGTCCTGGAGGCGGTCGGCGCGCTCGACCGTCTCGCGCACGAGAACCACGTGTTCTCCGACCTCGACGCCGCCATTGCGCACGCGCACCTGCACGTCGAACGCGGGCAACGCCTCGACGGCCCCGACCGGGCGTACACCCCGAATCCGCCCTAAACCGCCGCCGCTGCGGACAAACCGTCCTCAAGGGGAGCGGCGGGCGCGACGACTTTCCCTGGATGCAATCGGAGACCGGGGTCGAGGCGGGTTGCCACTTCGCGGGCGTGAACTCGTACCTCATGATCCGCTATCTCCGCGAGACCGGCGGCGACGCATCGGTGGCGCAGCTGTTGCGCGCCGCGGGTGAGACGCGCAGCGCCGACGCGCTGTACGACCTCGGGACGTGGAGCTCGTACGAGCAGTTCCGCCGCCTGCTCGAAGTCATGGCCGACACATCCGGCGACCAGGCGGTGAAGCTCGCCGCGGGTGGTGGTCTCGCCGATCCTTCGATGCCCGAGCTGACGAACATGCTGCAGTCGCTCGGCTCACCCGAGGCGCTGCTCACGATGATCGCGGAATCGGGCGGTGCGAGCCTCGCCCCCGTGATCGAGCTCCACGGCCACGCGGTCGGTCCGACCGAATGGGTCGTCCACGAGCACTTCGTCGACGGTTTCGAACCTTTCCCCGCGTACTGCCTCTGGGCCGCGGGACTGTACGCGAACATCCCGCAGCTCTTCGGCATGCGCGCCGAGGTCGAGCACGTCGCGTGCGCGTGCGCGGGCGCGCCCGCCTGCGAGTACCGCATCCGCTGGTTCCCCGACGAAGCGGGCACCACCGTCGAATTCCTCGAGTCGCGCGTCGAGATCCTCACTGCCCGGCTCGAGTCGCTGCACGCGACCGTCGCCGACCTCGTCTCCGATGACGACCTGGAACGCGTCCTCGCCAAGATCGTCACATCGGCCGCGCACGCGATGCACGCACCCGTCTTCGTGCTCGCGCTCGAATCGCTGCCGTCGGCGCCGAAGGAGGTCTACGCCAAGGGCATCGACGACGCGGAGGCCAAGCGTCTCGCCGTGCAACTCCTCGCCGCGGACGCCGAAGAGGACGATCACCGCATCATCGTCGACGTGCTCTCCGCGCAGCGCCGCTACGGCCGCCTCGCCGCGATCAACGAGCAGGGTGTGTTCTTCCCCCAGGAGCGCATCGTGCTGCAGGCGTACGCGCGTCTCGCGGCCGCCGCGCTCGACTCCGCGTCGGCGCTCGACGACGCCCGCCGCCAGGCCCGCACCGCACGCGCGCTGCTCGATCTCTCGAACTCGCTCGCGCAACTCGCGACGACCGACGACATGGCCGCGAACATCGTGCGGGCGCTCCCGGCCGTCATCGGCTGCGATCGCGCCGCGGTCGCGCTGTTCGAACCCGGGACTCCGTACGGCCGCGTCGTCGCGACCACGGGTTACTCGACGAATGACGAAGTGCGGCTGCGTTCGATGGAAGTGCCCGTCCCCCGCCCGCGCGCAGGCGACACCGCCGTCACCGTCTGGGACCGCGAGAGCGCCGCGCACCTGAACGTGCTGCCGATGCTGATGGACGAGCTCGGCGCGGCCGCGGTCGCAACCATCCCGATCATCGTGAACGAGGAGCGCGTCGGCCTCGTCGTGGGCGACGTCGTCGAACGGCCGGAGCGCATGATCGACGACCCCGAGCTTGCCGGGCGGCTGCGCGGGGTCGCGAGCCAGGCGACGATCGCGATCCGCAACGCCCGCCTGCTCGAAGGCATCCGCCACCAGGCGCTGCACGACTCGCTCACCGGCCTGCCGAACCGCACGCTGATCCTCGACCGCGTCGAGCAGATGCAGGCCCGCGCCCGGCGCTCCGGCGCCGAGACCGCCGTGTTGTTCCTCGACCTCGACGGCTTCAAGCAGGTCAACGACACGCTCGGCCACGAGGCCGGCGACCAGCTCCTGAAGGCCGTCGCGGCGCGGCTGCTCACGACGTTGCGCGAGGGCGACACGATCGCCCGCCTCGGCGGTGACGAGTTCGTCGTTCTCGTCGACGGGGCGACGCCGAACGGCAGCGCCGAGCTCGTCGCCGAGCGCCTGCTCGAAGTGCTGCGCAAGCCGTTCGAGATCGACGACGTCGCCCGGCCTACCGTGTGCATCACCGCGAGCATCGGCATCGCGCGCGGGAACCGCATCTCGGCCACCGACCTGCTGCGCGACGCCGACATCGCGTTGTACGAGGCGAAGGCCGCGGGCCGCGATCGCTACGTCTCGTTCCAGCGCGAGATGCAGACCGCCGTCGAGGACCGGCTCACCCTCGAGCTCGACCTGCGCGGCGCACTCGAGCGCCACGAGTACTTCCTCGTCTACCAACCCATCTTCGAGCTGGAGACCGGCGCGCCGCTCGGTGTCGAAGCACTCCTGCGCTGGCAGCATCCGGTGCGCGGACTCGTGCAACCCGACTCGTTCATCCCGCTGCTCGAGGAGACGAAGCTCATCGTCGACGTCGGTCGGTGGGTGATCGCCGAGGCCGCGCGCCAGGCCCAGGAGTGGCGGCTCGCCGACCGCGGCATGTACGTCTCGGTCAACGTCTCCGCCCGCCAGCTCGACGGCGACCACCTCGTCCGCGATCTCCGCACCGCGCTCGAAGCCACCGGTCTCCCGCCGTCGGGCCTCGTCATCGAGCTCACCGAGACCGCGATCATGTACGACGCGAACGCAACTGCACTGCAGCTGCGCGCGATCAAGGATCTCGGGGTCGGGGTGGCGATCGACGACTTCGGGACCGGGTACTCGTCGCTCGCGTACCTGCGCCAGTTCCCGGTCGACATCCTCAAGATCGACCGCTCGTTCGTGAGCGCGATCAGCGACTCGGCCGAGTCGAACGCACTCATCCGGACGCTCGTGCAACTCGGCAAGCAGCTCGGCCTGAAGACGCTCGCCGAGGGCATCGAGGAGCAGGACCAGTTCAGTCAGCTGCAGCAGGAACAGTGCGACAGCGGACAGGGGTTCATGTTCGCCCGCCCGCTCGCCGCCGACGCGGTACAGGATTTCCTTGCCGCGCTGCCGAACCCGGCCCAACCGATGCCGGAGCCCGCGGTTACCGTCCGCGCCCTCGACTCGTAGACGCGCTGTACTCGTTCGCCGCGGCCGCACCGCGGCCGCCGCGGCCACGCAGTCGCGCGAGCAGGTAGACGCCGAGCGTCACGAGCAACGCGGTGACCAGCGCGACGAACGGCAGGAGCCGCGCGACGGGCCAGAACCGCGCGGTGTCGTTCGCGAGAAAGAGGTCGGACAGCTGGTTGGTGGTGAACAGACCGAACGCGCGCGCGACCAGGAACACCAACATGAATGCGAGCGGCACCGCGATGAACCACAACAGCAGCCGCATCCACCACGAGACCGGCCCGAGGCGGTGGCCCGATCGGCGGCTCGATCGCGGCGCGAGGGCGCCGAGGCCGTCCACGGTGGGGCTCGCGGCGGTCGAACCGGCGGCCGCGGCCGCACCGGTCGCGGCGCCCGCCGCGGGTGCGGCGGGTTCGTCCCAGGGTGTCACCGGACCGGTGGGGCTCACCGATGCCGACGCCACCGGCACCGGACGGGCGGCCGCGGTTTGCGCGGCGGCCCGCTGTCCGACCGCGTCCGGCACTTTCAACACGCGGCCGCAGCCCTGACACGGGAATGCGCCCTGCGTCGGCACCTTGCTCAGCGGGTGCTTCTCGCCGCAGTCGGGACATTGCAGGACCGGCGCCATCGATTCAGCCGTTGCCCTTCTCGATCGCGGAGGCTTCGTTGCTGACACGCACGAGGGTCTCGAGCGCGCGAGCCGCGCGTCCGTCGTCGATGGCCGCGGCCGCGGCCTCGACGCCGGCGCCCAGGTCGGGGGCGAGCCCGGCCACGACGAGCGCGGCCGCCGTGTTCAACACCGCGATGTCGCGGTGCGAACCCTTCTCTCCGGCGAGCACCGCGTGGATCGCGTCGGCGTTCGCGGGCGCGTCGCCACCGGCCAGCGTGTCGGCGGACGCGCGCGGGATGCCGAGATCGAGCGGGTCGAGGGTGAACGAGTGCACCTCGCCGTCGACCAGCTCGTGCACGGTGCTCGTCGTCGAGGTCGTGAGCTCGTCGAGGCCGTCGTCGCCGTGGAACACCATCGCCTGCTCCGTACCGAGGAGCCGCAACGCGCCGAGCATGCGCGTCGCCATCGTCTCGTCGCTCACGCCGACCGCCTGGCGCTTCACGTGCGCGGGGTTCGCGAGCGGTCCGAGGAAGTTGAACGTGGTGGGCACCGCGAGATCTTTGCGCGCGGGCCCGAGGAATCGCATCGCGGGGTGATAGCGCGGCGCGAGACAAAAGCCGATACCGGCTTCGGCCACGCAGCGCGACACGCCTTCCGGCCCGAGCTCGATGACGACGCCGAGCGCTTCGAGCACGTCCGCGGAGCCGCACTTCGACGACTGCGCGCGGTTGCCGTGCTTCACGACCCGCGCCCCGCGCCCGCCGCGATCAGCGCGGCCATTGTCGAGACGTTGATGGTGCCGGAGCGGTCACCACCCGTGCCGCACGTGTCGATCGCGCCCGCCGCGACCTCGACGGGCTGCGCGTAGCGGTGCATCGTGCGCACGAGGGCCGTGAGCTCCTCGACCGACTCGCCCTTCGTCCGCAGCGCCACGATGAACCCCGCGGCCTGGATGTCGGCGACGCGGCCCTCGAGGATCTCCGCCATCGCCGCGTCGATCTCCTCGGGCAACAGCTCCGTACCGCGCGTCACGCGCGCCAATATCGGGGTCAGGACCTCATTCACGCGTACGGCCCACCTAGTCCCACCACAGGTCGTGGTCGAGGACGCCGCGAGCGATGAGTCCGAGCTGCACCTGCGAGGTTCCTTCGACGATCGTGAGCTGGCGCGCGTCACGGTAGTAGAGCTCGGTCAGGTGATCCTTCATGTATCCCGCCGCACCCAACATCTGCAGCGCTTCACCCGAGACCTTCACCGCGACCTCGCTCGCGTAGTACTTCGCCATCGACAAGAAGGGCACGTACTCCTTGGTGTACTTGCCCTCGTCCGCCATCATCGCAGCCCGGTAGGTGAGAAGGCGCGCGGCCTCGATCTCGGTGGCGAGCTCGGCGATCTTCCACTGCATGCCCTGCATGTCGGCGATCGTGCGGCCGAACGCGGCCCGCTGCTTCACGTAGTCCACCGCGTACATCAGCGCGCCTTCGGCCAGGCCGATCCCGCGCGCCGCGACGATCGGGCGCATCGAGTTGAGGCCGAGCATCGCGAGCCGGAACCCGCCGACCTCGCCGACGACGTTCGCGGCGGGAACCCGCACGTCGTCGAGGATCAGCTCGCCGGTGTCGACGCCCCGGACGCCCATCTTGTCGTCGGTGCGCCCCACGGAGACTCCCGGCAACGTGCGTTCCACGATGAAGCAGGAGATGTCGTCGTGCTTGCGGGAGTCGGCGGGACCGGTCTTGGCGAACACGCAGTACCAGTCGGCCTGCACGACGCCCGACATCCAGCACTTGGTGCCGTTCAGCACCCAGTCGTCGCCGTCGCGCACGGCCTTGGTGCGCATGCCCACCACGTCACTGCCGGCCTGGGGTTCGGAAAGCCCGAAGCCCGCGCGCTGTTCGCCGCTCGCGACCGGGCGGATGTACTGCTGCTTCTGCTCCTCACTGCCGGCGATGAGCACGGGCCCCGTCGGGAGCCGGCAGAGCAGCAACATCAAGGCCGCGGTGTTGGAGTACTTGGCGACCTCTTCGATCGCGAGCGTCAGACCCAGGATGCCCGCGCCCCCGCCCCCGTATTCCTCCGGCACGACGAGCCCGAGCAGGCCCGCGTCGCGGAACACCTCGAACACGTCCTGCGGGTACGTGGCGTCGGTGTCGATCTGGCGGGCCCGCGGCGCAATCTTCTCCTGCGCCAGCTTGCGGACCGTCGCCTGGAGCTCGACGTACTCGGGGGGTAGATCGAACGACATCGAAGGGGCAGCCTACTGATGCGACCCTTTCCGCGGGCCGAACGCAACCTTTCGCGGGGCTCGAACGTGAGAGAGGCATGATCACAAAGTCGGTGGCGATCGGGACCGTGCCCGACACCGGCGCGAGGGCGGCGGTGACCAGCTTCGACGACGTGTATCCGGGCCTCTACCGCAGCGGTTACCGCGTCGCGTTCCGACTCCTCGGACGGCGGGAGGAGGCGGCCGACATCGCGCAGGAAGCCTGCGCGCGGGCGTACTCGCGCTGGGGCAAGATCGGCGACTACGACGCCCCGCAGGCCTGGGTCGCGCGCGTGGCCGGCAACCTCGCCTTGGACCTCCTGCGCCGGCGGCGCACCGCGGCCCGGCACGTCGACGCGCAGGTCGCCCCGGCGGGCGAACCCGACGGCGAACGGGTCGATCTCCATCGCGCGCTGCTCGCACTCCCCCGCCGCCAACGCGAGGTCGTGATGTTGCGGTTCGTCGCCGACCAGTCGGAAGCCGCGGTCGCGGTTGCGCTGGGTTGCTCGGTCGGTTCGGTGAAGGGGCACGCGTCGCGCGGCCTGGCTGCGCTCCGGGTCGCGCTCGGACAGGAGGTCGCGTGATGTTCGAGAACCTCGACGATCCGCAGTCGCCGACACCGGCACCCGTCGACGCGGTGACCGCGCGCGGCAAGCGCCTGCGCATGCACCGCCGGATGGTCGCGGGTGCGCTGGTCGCGTTCGTGCTCGCGGGCACGATCGCGAGTGCTGCCGCACTGCAGAGCAACGGGCACCACAAGGTGGTCGTGTCGAACGGAACGTCGACGAGCACGTCCGTGTCGACGGTGCCCGACGCGACGACCACGACCGTGCCCGAGACGACCACGACCGGCACGACCCCGACGACGAACGGCGTCTTCGCGGCAACGACGACCACGACCCAGCCCCCGCACGACCCGACCGACCTCTCCATGGTCTCGGTGTCGTGGCCGGCGGATCCTCTGGCCCATTCGACGGGCTGTGACGCACACACCGGCTGCCAACCGATGTTCTCGATCGACGGCAACTCGAGCCTCCCGATCCACTACACCGTGACCAACGAAGGCACCTGGACGGTGGTGTTGTCCGAGTGTGCGAACAACACGGTCGACATCTGGACGACCCCGGCGACATCGGGCTTCGGGCAGTACTCCGACGGCGTCTGGCCGTACCCGTATCCGGCGACGACCGCCGGCCCCACACCGCTGCCCTGCGCGCACGTCGACACGTTCCTGCGCCCGGGCGAGACCGCGGCCCGCACCGAGACGATCGTCGCGGGCTACAAGAACGCGGCGGGCGACCTCATGCCCGCGCCGCCCGGTTCGACGATGTTCGTGCCCAGCTTCCTCCCGCAGTGCGCGCAACCGTGCGAGGCGACGCCCCCGATCTCGAGCATTGTCACCGTGTTCTCGCCGCAGTCACCGGCGACGATCTACACGATCCATCTGAAGAACCCGACGCCCAGCGCGAAGTCCGGCGCTTCGGTCGACGTCGAGATGACCTACACCAACGCGCTGGCGTTCACCGTGCGCATGTCGTTCTTCGGACCGTGCTGGCGCGTGAAGTCGGGAACCGCAACCGCCGACTGCTCGGGGCACATGCCCGCCATCGTCGTGGGACCGCACGAGACCGTCGACCTGGTCGGCACTCTCTGGGCCCGCACGGGGTTCGTCGCCACCGGCGCACCGCTGAAGCCGGGCCAGTACGCGGTCAACCTGGGCGATCAGTACGGCGCCGTCGACAGCCCGTACGTGCACGCCCAGCCCCATTTGGTCGTCACGCCCTAGTCACGGGCGCTTGGTAAATACCGTCCGGGCGCGCGACCATGCTTGGGCGGGCGTCGGGGAGGAACTTTGTCGACCACGGATGAGCGCGACGACGGCTCGGTGGAGACCGCGCGCCTCGAGGCCGCCCCGGAGGCGGGGGCCGAGGGCGACGACATCGTCGTCGTACCCGCGGGAGCCGGAGATCCCGAGCTCCACCGCCGGCGCCGGGCCGCGTTCGCGCTCGGCGGCGTCGTACTGGCGGTGCTGATCGTCGGCGCGATCGCGCTCGTCGCCCGCCGGAGCGACTCGTCGAACGCAACGGTCCGAACCGAGACGCCGACCACGATCGCGGCGCAGTCGATCTCCAAGACCCGCCCGACGGCGACCGTCCCGAAGAAGGTCGCGCCGGTGATCGTGGTCACGACGGTGCCGCACACCACCCCGGCGCAGAGCCCCCCGCCGCAGACGGCCGGGAAGTTGGGAACGCTCCCGCCACCGACGACACCGGTGGTCGCGCCGACCGTCGCCGTGCCCAAGCAGTACGGCGCGCAGATGCTGACGTGGACCGCGCCGAAGACGCTCACGATCGTGTCGGGGAAGACGGCCGCGCTCGCGGTGACCGCGCACAACCCGACCGACGGAACGGTCACGCTGCCGCACCCGCTCGCGTGCACGCCCCACCTCGACCAGAGCGGGATCTGCACCGAGATGGCGCAACTCATCCCGGCGGGTCAGTCGGCGAGCGCGCAGTACACGATCGACGCAAAGGGCATCGCGCCCGGGCACTACACGCTCGACATCGAAGGCGTGCTGACCGTCGCCGTGACCGTCAGCTGACGCCGAAGTTCAGCCGGCGCCGAAGTTCAGCTGGCGCGCGTCGACGCTGGCGGACGAGACGACGACGCTCGCGCGCCGTGTATCCACCCCAGACGCCGATCTTCTCCCGGGCCGCGATCGCGTACTCGAGGCAGGCTTCGCGGACCGCGCAGGTCTCGCAGATCGCCTTGGCCTCCTCGCCGGGATCCTCGTCGTCCTCGGGGTAGAAGACGGCAGGGTCGGCGCCCTTGCATCGTCCTCGTTCCCGCCAGGTCAACACGCTCATTCCCTTACCTTCCGTCGGCTCTACTCCGCCGCGACTCCCCCACAATCGGCCGGCGGGATGGGCGAGTTGAGCGCTCGGGTCCGGATGTTCCAGATACCCGCACCGTGCAGGCTCCGGCGCCGGAGCCCGGCCGTACCATGCCCGGATGGCCGCCGCCCCGACGCGCCCCGCTCGGCGCCCGGCGACTGCCTTCGTCCTGGCCGGTGCCGCCGCCGCCCCCGGGGTATTCCTCCACATTCTCGGCATTCACCCCGAGCCGGTCACGGCCGCGGTGATCTTCGGCCTCGCCGTGGTGGGGTCCGCCTTCATGCTGGCGTGGGCCGCGGAGGCCTCCCAGGTCGACATCTCCGCCGGCCTCGCCCTGGCCCTGCTCGCCCTGGTGGCGGTGCTGCCCGAGTACGCGGTCGACTTCGTCTTCACCTGGAAGGCGGGTAAGAACCCGGTCCAGTTCGCGCCGGACGCGCTCGCCAACATGACCGGCGGCAACCAGCTGCTGATCGGCGCGGGCTGGTCACTCGTCGTGCTCGTCGGTGCGTACCGCATCCGCAGCGCGCGCCGCGGCCGCGAGCTGCGCAACGTTTCGGAGATCCCGCCGACGAACGAGGTGAAGCTCGACCGCAGCAACAGCGTGGCCATCGCGTTCTTGCTGATCGCGACGGTCTACGGGCTCACCTTGCCGCTGCACCGCACGCTCGGACTCTTCGACGCCGCAATCCTCGTCACGATCTTCGTCGTCTACATGGTGCGCGTCGCGCGCGCGCCCGCGGAGGAGCCGCACCTCGTGGGCCCGTCGCTCACGATCGGTTCGCTGCCCACCAAATCGCGGCGCGCGGTGGTGATCGCCCTGTTCGCGGCCTCGGTCATCACCATCCTCGTGTGCGCGGAACCGTTCGCGGAGTCGCTCGTCGACACGGGCCGCAAGTTCGCGATCGACGACTTCGTGTTGATCTCGCTCGTCGCGCCGCTGGCGTCGGAGGCGCCCGAGCTCCTGATCGCCGGCATGTTCGCGTGGCGACTCAACGCCAACGCCGGACTCGGCGCGCTCGTGTCGTCGAAGGTCAACCAGTGGACGTTGCTCGTCGGCACCCTGCCGATCGTGTTCGCGATCTCGTCGGGCAGCCTGCACGGCCTGCCGATCGACGCCGTGCAGCGCGAGGAGCTGTTCGTCACCGCCGCGCAGTCGGCGTTCGCGGTGGCCGTGGTCGCGAACCTCCGGGTCAGCGTGAAGGAGGCGAGCATCCTGCTCGGGGTGTGGCTGGCCCAGCTCGCCACGAAGCTCCCGCTGTTCGAGGCGATCCACGGCCCCGCCCGCATCAGCATCGGGGTGCTGTATCTCGTGATGGCCGCCGTGGTGATCGTGCGCCAGCGCGCGGAGTTCCGTCCGCTGCTCCGGGACGGATTGGTCGTGCCGGTCGCCGAGCTGCGCGACTGATCGTTGAACGCGAACTACGGGACGGTGTTGCCGCAGAGGTCGGTGTGCCCGATCGTCCCCGGGCCGCCGGGTGCGTCGCCGAACGCCAAGGTCCGACCGGACGCCATCAGTATCCGGTAGCCCTGCGCAACCGGATTCGAGAAGATCCCGGCGACGAAATCACATTGGTCCGGAGGCGGCACGCTGCCGAGTTCCTGCGCGTCACCGAACGCGTAGACGGTGCCGTTCGAACGCACGAGCCAGTACCCGTTGTTCGTCGGCGTCGGCGCCATCGCGATCACGTCGTGGACGTCGATCCCGCGCGCCGGAAGGCTGCCGTAGTACGCGGCGTCACCGAAATCGAAGACTCCGCCGTCGGAGGCGATCAGGCGATACCCGTTCCCGCTCGGGGTCGTCGTGATCCCGTTCATCGCGCCCTGGATGTGGAGCGCACCCGTCGACCCGAAGAACCGCGCGTCGCCGAACGAGAAGATGCCGCCGTCCTTCGCGAGGAGCCAGTAGCCCTTCCCCGATTTCGTGGGCGCCATCGTGACCACGGCTTCCACCAGAGGCTTCGCGCCCATGCTCCCGTAGAAGCGCGCCGACCCGTAGCTGAAGATTCCGCCGTCGAACGCGTTGAGCCAATATCCGGTGCCGCTGCGAGCGACCGCGCCGCCCGAGACGTAATTGTTCAACGGGAGGTTCGAGGCGTTGCCGTAGTCGTGCGCGGTGCCGTACGTCACGACGTCGCCGTTCAGGTAGGTGACCCAGAAGCCCTTCCCGTCGGTGGTCGAGAATCCGCCCAGCGCCTTGTGCGGAAAGCTGTTGCCGACGACCGCGTGCGCGGCCTTCGGGCCCACGGCGGCGAGGTAGCCCACGCACAACATCGCTACGACGACCACTCGGATCACTCGGCGCATCTCGTCCCTCTCGTCGGTACCTTCCTGCACGGTCTACGACGCGTCACCACCCGGGGAAGTTCCAACGGTTTGCCAACGGTGATTGAATGGCGGCGGTGGCGAGTCGGCCGGGTGGCCGCGTACGGACCCGCTCGCAAGAGTGGTGATCCGTCCGAGGAACGTCCGGACTCCACAGGGCAGGATGCTGGGTAACGCCCAGTCGGGGTGACCCGCAGGAAAGTGCAACAGAGAGCAAACCGCCGATGGCGATCGGCCTACCTGCAGAGGTATGCCGCCGCACAGGTAAGGGTGAAACGGTGCGGTAAGAGCGCACCAGCATCCGGGGCGACCCGGGTGGCTTGGTAAACCCCATCCGGAGCAAGGCCGAGCAGGGGAAGGGTGGTCCCGCCCGTTCGACCCCGGGTAGGCCGCTGGAGCCGTCGGGTAACCGCCGGCCGAGATGGATGGCCACCGTCGGACCGAGAGGTCCGGCACAGAATCCGGCGTACAGGCCGACTCGTCACCACATCGATCAGCACATCGATCTGCGAAGGCCCGACGCCGCGGGTGTCGCCCCAATGGGCCCATCGCACGGCCGCGCTGAGGGCGAAGGACCCTCCCGAGGCGTCGCCCGGGCGATCACGATCGCGGGGTGAGCAATCTCACGCGCGAGGTCCGGGAATGCGCCGACTGCGGAGCGGCAATGGTCAGGTCGAACAAGCGCGTCCGGCGGACCACCGATCCGGTCGACCCGCCTCCCGTGCCGTATTTCTGCCCTCGGTGCGGACGCCTCGATCGGTCCGAATCATCATCCTGAGCCGGCTTCCCGGTATTGCGCGTGTCGCGCGTCCCGGGCGCGAGGGACCGAGGACCCGTCGCGCGACTGCGAGCGGCCCTGGAGGAGTCGATCGTCGAACGGCACACTCGACGGTGGAGGGCACCAACCGTTTGCGATGTGTGATCCGACCGGTGGAGGTCCTCCGATGGTTCCTGTGTCGATTCCGGATCGGCGAGTCGATCCCCGTGACGTGAATCTCAGTACCGACCACGCGCGCGACGATGCCGCCGCGCCCGACCGACCCCGCTTGGACGTCGCCCTCGTCGGCGGCGAAGGTGGGAGCCTGGCCGTATCGGTACTCGATACGTTCGTGTTTCGCGCCGAGGATCGATCGGTGTCACTTCCGGCCATGTCCCGCAAGCTGTTGACGTTGCTTGCGCTCCGGGACCAACCCATGACCCGCCTGTTGGTCGCCGGGACGCTGTGGCCCGAAGCGTCCGAGCACGATGCCGCGTGCAGCCTGCGCTCCGCCTTGTGGCGGCTCAAAGGTGTCGCCCGTGACGCGCTGGATGTCTCGTCCCTCGACGTCGGTCTGCGTTCCGACGTCATGGTCGACCTGCGCGAGTCGCGCGCGCTCGCGCGCCGGCTGATCGCAGGGTCGCCCGCGATGCTCGAGACCGACACGGCGCCGAGCGCGGTGGAGCGGTTGTCGGCAGACCTGCTCCCCGGTTGGTACGACGATTGGGTGCTGATCGAGGCCGAGGAGTGGCACCAGCTCCGGTTGCACGCGCTCGAGGCACTGGCGAACCGACTCGCGGCTGACGGTCGGTGCGCCGACGCGATCCAAGCCGCGCTCGCGACGGTCCGCGCGGAGCCGTTGCGGGAAAGCGCGCACGGGGCCCTGATCAAGGGCTTCATCGCGGAGGGGAACCAGAACGAGGCGCTGGCCGACTTCCACCAGTACCGCGATCTGCTGCGGGCTGAACTCGGAATCGAGCCCAGCCCGCATCTCACCGATCTGGTCGACAGCTTCCGCCGGCGCCGCACCGATCATTGAGAACCGCGCGACGCGCCTGTTCCTAACCGAAGGTGCAGACGGGGGGCTTTCGGTCCGGGTAACAGTGGCCCGAGATCGGGAAGGAATTCTCCACCGTGGTCGTGGTGGTCGGCGGAACCGTCGGCGGGACGGTCGTCGTGGTCGGCGCCTCCGTCGTGGTCGGAGCCTCGGTTGCCGGAACGGTGGTCGTCGCGGGAACCGTCGTCACCGTGGTCGTGGTCGGCGGGAGCGTGACCGTCGTCGCAGTGGTCGGTGGATTGGTTGTCACGGG
The DNA here is from genome assembly GCA_963835455.1 of uncultured Actinomycetes bacterium. Taxonomy (GTDB): domain Bacteria; phylum Actinomycetota; class Acidimicrobiia; order IMCC26256; family PALSA-610; genus PALSA-610. The sequence continues at coordinate 193,359 of CAWIFT010000008.1, read as the reverse complement.
GACGGTCGTCGTCACGCTTCGTTCGGCACGACCCACGGCGCCGAACTCGCGCAGGCGACGATGGGCTGGACCGCCGTCGGGTAACCGTTCGACTGGTCCGACCCCGAGCCCGGGAATGCACCGTCGTCCCAGTAGTTGCCGCACGCGTAGTTGCCGGCACCCCGATTGGCGAACGGCACGCCGTATCGAGTGATGCCCGACGGCGAGCAGTTCCGATTGACGTAGGTACCGGTGCCGGGCCGGTAGGTCGTGAAGTGATTGTTCGTGATGGCGACGTACGTCGGCTGCGGAAGGTACGAATCGTCACCGTTGATGCAGTACCCGCCACCGCTCCCGATCAGGTTGTCGTCGATCTTCATGTGGGCGTTGCGCTGCGTGTTGGTGCGAGCCGGAATCGTCGAATAAGGCGATGGCATCGGACTGACAACACAGCCCGTCGTTGATCAGCGTGTTGTTGCGAACGAGCGCGGTCGCCGGGTGCGTCGACGTGCCGGGCCCACCGCCGAACTGAAGGTTGTTGAGGTGATCGATCCCGGCGCCCTGGTTCGTGAGGCAGGAGACGTTGGCGGTCCAGTTCCAACACGTCATCCCGTGGATGTAGTTGTTGGTGACGACGTTGTCGCCGTTGTCGGTCTGGAAGTAGATGCCGGACGAGAACCCGTGGATGTTGCAATGATCGACGGTGACGCCGTTCGCTCCCTGCGACGTGTTGAGCGTGAGCACACCGGCCTGCCCTTTGCGGGAACTGCTGAATCCCTCGCTGAGCGGAGCGCCGATCAGCTCACAGTTCGTGAGGCGCGTGTTGGTGGTGAGCGCGCCGATGGTGACGGCGTTGTTGTTCTGTCCGTGCGCTCCGTTCACCCGGAGGTTGTCCAACACGACGTTCGATCTGCCGTCCGGAACGGAGAGCGTCACACCGTCGGCGAGGTCGAGGCCGTTGATCGTGACGTTGGACGCGGTCACGGTGACCTTGTTGGACGCGTACGACCAGCCCGTGCCCTTGGTGGCCTCGCTCGGAACCTTCGTCAGCACGACTCCGGGCTGGAGCCCGGTGTTCGTCGTGTCCGGCAGCCCGCACTTGGAGGGCGCGGGAGCACAGCCCAGCACCGATGGCCCCGAAGACGCGTTCTTGAAGTTGGTGGTGTTGTTGGTGCTCGTTGCCGTGCCGATCACAAACCCGGCGATGAGCGCCGCGACAATCGCGGTGATCGCGATCGCGGCTGTACGACCGTTGATGTGCATGACTTCCCTCTCGTGATGAGTCGGCCGCCAGGTGACCCGAAGTGGTCGCCATCGCCAGGAGCGGTCGTCTCGTTGCACGACCACAATTGCCATGTCCTCGTCACTGGGGCGTCACACGCGGCGCACGTTTCTCGCGCCTTCGGCGGGGCGCCGCGTGGGCGTCAGACGGCGTCGGCCGCGAGGACGACGCGGTTGCGACCGTCGGCCTTGGCGGTGAGGAGCGCGTGGTCGGCGAGCGCGACCACCTCCTCGAACGTGTCGGCGTCGACCGACGCGGCCAGCCCGAAGCTGACGGTGAACGACGGCACACGTCCGTTGGTCAACGCGAGCGCGAGTCGTTCGCGGACACGCTCGAGCACCGCGGTCGCGGTCTCGAGGTCGCAGTCGGGCAGGACGACGACGAACTCCTCGCCGCCGTAGCGGGCGGCGACGTCGTCGGGGCGCACGGAGTCGCGCAGTACCCGTGAGAACAGTCGCAGCGCCTGGTCGCCGGCCTCGTGACCGTGGGTGTCGTTGAGCTCCTTGAAGTGATCGAGATCGCCGTAGGCCAGCGCGTAGGGCATCGTGCTTCGTTCGATGTCGTGCACCTTGTTCTCGAGACTGCGCCGGTTCAACAGACCTGTGAGCGGATCGCTGCGCGCCTGGGTCTCGGACTTCTCGAACGCGCGGAGCATCGCGATCCGTTCCGACGACTGGCGCGCGGTGACCTCCAGGTAGCGCACGTCCGACTCGGTCGGCGGCAACGAGTCGGTGCCGGTCGCGTGCAGCACGCCGATGCCCTTCCCGGCGATGCTGACCGCAACGCAGGCGGCGGAGCACTCGCCCGAAGCGCGTCCCTGGAGATACGGGCAGGCGTCGATCGCGCGACTCGACGGGAACAGCATCGTCTGGCCGCGTTTCGTCGCCGGACACAGCAACGGCGACACCACTCCACAGCCGTTGCGTGCGTCCGGCCCATCGTCGGTGACAAACGTCTGATGGAAGTGCGCGCGACTCGAATCGGCGAGCAACATCTCCACCTGGAGATGGGGCACCGCAACCTCGAGCGCCCGATCCGCGATGGCGTACGTGTCCGACTCCGTCTCCGCCATCTCCAGCGCGCGCTGCAGCGTTGTCTCGAAGCCGTGGCGTTGCACCTTGTCGCGCTCGACACGCTCTCTGCGCTTGGCGCGCCGGCCGAGCAAGATGGCGAGTACCAGTACGGCGAGGGCGGAGAGGGCTTCGACGGCAAACATGGTGACGCGGCCGTTGTCGAGGAAGGCACCGGCCTGATCCAGGTCGGTGTCTCGCATTTCACGAACCGTCGTCGACGCCGTCGAGGTCAGCAGCCAGAGCTGCGTGAACGACGCGCGCTCGGCGGCGATGACCCGGGCTCTGACCTCGTCCGGGCTGCCGGCCGCCATCGGCGCGATTGCCGTCAGGGACCTCGTGAACGCGGCCTGCGATCGCTCGAGATTGCGAGCCTCGTTCGGAAGCGCGACCGCCCGCAACGAAGTCGCGAGCAATTGGGCATTGGCGATTTCCGTGTCCGCCAGCCGGGAACCCGTCGCGAGATCGACCGGATCGAGCGCCAACGGGAGCGTGGAGAACGTCGCGATGTGCGGCTCGATGTAGACCTGCCAATCGGCCAGCGACGAGCGCACGTCGCTGGCCCGCTGCAACGCCAGATCGTCGCGTCGGACCTCTCTGACCTCGCGTCCGCCCGAGACCAGTGGGCGCAGACTCATCGCCGTCGACACCGCGATGCCGAGCAACACGACGGCCGCGAACAACCAGATTCGGCGGCCTCCTCCCAGTCGTCCACCGGGCTCGGGGCTCCCGCGTTTCCAACCCATCAGAACTTCTTTCCGGCGGGCAGGGGGAACGGCGAGTTGCCCAGCAGCCCTCCGAGTGAGTCGAGCATCGGGCCGGCCGTATAGATCGGTGTGCTCGTTCCCACCGTTGCGACCGTGCCGGTCGCGCCCTTGGCGCCCAGCGTGATCAGGAGCGTCCTGGTGTTGACCGTCCACGAGACGCTCGACCGGTTTCCACCCGATCCGCCGAACACCGCGTTGCCGCCAGTCACATAGGTGCCGACGCCGAGGTCGAGAACACCGAAGTTGAAGGTGCACGTCGGCGTGGCGGTGACGGTGATCGTGTCCTTGGTCGCGTCCGTCAGCGTCACGACGACCGCGTTGTCGGTCGTGATGCTCTGGTTCGACGTATCGGCCCCCCACGTCGAGCAGATGCTGGAGACGTCCATCGGCGCGGAGAAGACGACCTTGATCGTGTCGCCCTTTTCGACTTTGCCCGCGGTTCCACCGGAGCCGTTCGCAAGCGTGACGCTCGAGATGGTCGGTTGGGCGGCGACGACGAGCGAGAGGTTCGCCTTCGACGCGGTGGCACCGGCCGCGTCGGTGAGCGCGACCGAGACGGTTGCTGTTCCGGCCACGGTCGGTGTGCCGGAGATGATGCCGGAGGTGGGGTCGATCGCGAGGCCGATGGTGGTCAGGCCGGTCGCGGCCCAGGTGAACGGCGCCGTGCCGCCGGTCGTGGCGATCGTCGTCGAATAGGGAGCGGTCTTCTCACCCGGCGCGAGCGGCGACGCGGTGGTGATCGCGGGGACCGCGTTGATCTTCAGCGCGTAGACCTGCGTGTCGGGGACGTCGCCGAGCGCGTCGTTCAGCGTGATCGTGACCGTCGCGGTTCCGGCAACGGTCGGCGATCCCGAGATTGCGCCGGTGCCCGCGTCGAGGGCCATGCCGTTCGGGAGCCCGGTCTGCGACCATGTGTAACTGCCGTCGCCGCCGGCCGCGGTGAGGGTGGTCGACGGGTAGGGCTTGTTGACCGTCCACGGCGGGAGGGTCGCGGGCCCGCTGACCGAGAGCGGCACCAGCGATGCGCCGACGATCATGCCCGCGCTGCCCTGAATGACGATCGTCTTCGTGACGATCGACATTGCCTTCGTCCCCTGCGCGTTGCCGGAGACGAGGACCGTCGCGTTCGGCACGTAGATGGCGCCGGAGAAGGAGACGACACCGCCGGCGGCGAGGTTGAACGTCGTCGTGTCGGCCGCGGCCTGCCAAACCACGAGGCCCGCATAGGGGCCGGTCGTCGCAGCCGCGAGCGTGACGTCCCCGGCCCCGTCGATGTTGAAACGACCCTTCGTGAGGTAGATCAACACGCCGCCGGGCGCAGTGTCCAGCGACCCGCCGGCGGTGACGGAAAAGCCGTTCTTGAAGACGTAGATGCCGGAGGCGAGCGTGCAGTGGACGCTTCCCTGCACCACGAACGCGCCGGCATAGATACCGGGCAGCGCGGTGAACGAACCGCTGGTTCCCCCGCACGGATTGGTCCGCGCGGTACCGGTCGTCGCCGGCGCGACGAGCCCGGCGTACGGATCACCCTTCGGGGTCGGATAGTTCGTCCACGACGGGCACACACTGCCGCCGTTGTTGTTCGTGCACGTTCCGCCCTGGAGAATCTCGGTACTTCCGGCGCTGTACGCGCCGCTGCCTTCGAGGCTGATGGCCTTGCAGTCGGCGGTGTCGGCGGTGTTGATCGAGGCTTTGCCGTAGACCTTGAGACCGCCGGTCGGTCCGCCCGAGACGTTGATGCCGCAACCGCCGCTGCCGAAGATGACCAGCGATTGCGGCGGTGTCGGAGTGATCGAGCTGCCGCCACCGACGAGCTTCCGGAACGCGGCGGTGAGGGTGTAGCTGTACGGCGTGCCGCCCGCCTTGTCGACCGTCTCGGTGATGGTGACGGTGATCGACACGGGATTGCCGACCGAGCAGTCCGCAACGGGCGAACACGTGACCGAGACGTCGGCGACGTCGTTCGCGAGCACGGAGTCGCTCACGAGCACGCCCGCCTCGCAGTGCCGGCGCATGAGCGAACCCGCGACGAGCACGTAGTCGGCGACGTTCGCGGTGATGGTTCCGGCCGTGTTCGGTGCGTTCCAGTTGAAGCGCGCGACCGCGGTCTGCGGGCCGGCGACGGGTGGGCTCGGGTCGGGGCAGCTCGCGACGTCGGTGAGCGAGATCTCGGGACCGCTCGAGTTGCGGGCGTCGCTGATGATGTAGTTCGCCGCGTACCGGGCGTCGCTCGACTTGCCGAGGTTCTCGTTGATGGACGAGCCGCCGTTGAGCACCACGACGAACGCGGTCGCGAGCGCACCGAAGATGATCGTCTCGATCGCGATCGCGAGGATCAGCTCGGCGAGGGTGAAGCCGGATTCGTCGCGGCGTGCGCGGCGGTGTGGGCGGCGGCGGATGCTCACTGGTTGCTCCAGGATTGGATCGAGACCGCGCGGCCGAAGCCCGAGTCGTCGTAGAAGATCACGTCGGCGCGCAGGAGCGCGGACGCGTCGGGGCACGGTGCTGCGATTGCTGCGGGGCACACGGAGAGCACGACGTGGCGCTGCGCGGCCGACGTCGCGAAGGGCGAACAGTCGACCCGCACCGGCCGGGCGGGATTGTTGAGCGTGAACGCCGGCGTGAACGACGCGCAACTGCCGACGACACCTTGGGTGGGGCTCACCCTGATGGTCGCGATGTCGGCCTGCATCGCGGCGTCGGCGTCGTAGTCGGTGCCCCGGGCGGCGCGGGTGGCGACGGTCGCCTGCGAGCTCGTGCTCGCGAAGCTGAGCAGCGCGCCCGTGATGACCGCGATCGCGGTGAGGAAGACCAGCGCGAGCTCGAGCGCGGCGCCGGCTTCGTCGTGCGCGCGGGTGCGGCCGGCGGTCATGTCTTGCGCACCACCATGCGCAGCGTCTCGGTGGCGCCCTGGGGAGTCGTCGAAGTGATCGTGACGGTCTGGAACTGGGGTGTCGTCGAGTTGTCGACCGGGCACGCGTCGTACGCGGCGCCGACGGTGTAGCCCGCGGGGAGCGAAGGGAAGTCGACGGTGTAAGTCGCTGCGCACCAGGCGCCCGTCGGTGTAGCGGCGGCGGCGGCCGCGGAGGAGGCCGCAACCGCGACGACGACTGCCTCCGCGTAGCTCCGGGCAACCACGCCCGCAGTGGTCGACTGACGGTTCTGGATGGAGCTGGCGAAGAGCGTTCCCATGCCGGTGACCAGGACGATGACGGCCGAGCTCATGATGACGCTCGCGATGAGGACCTCGATGAGGGTCGCGCCCCTCTCGGCGGCGTCGGGTTCGTCGCGCGACGGTCTGCCGTCTCGCCTCGTGGCTCGCCGGGTCATGCCCTCCGTTCGTCAAGCGGACCGCCCGACTTTGGGAGGCATTTCCCCCACCCCGTCGCGACGATTCTTCCGAAGAATCGCCGGCAGCGCGCCAGGCCCCAGGCCGCACGTAGCCTCTCCCCATGGCGAAGATCACCTTCATCGGGGCCGGCAGCACCGTGTTCGCCCGCAATCTGCTGGGCGACATCCTCGGGCACCCGGAGCTGGCGGGCTCGGAGATCGCGCTGTTCGACATCGACGCGGCCCGGCTGGAGACGTCGGAGCTGGTGGCGCGGCGGGTGGCGGAGGCGTTGGATGCGCCCGCCAAGATCACGGCGACGACCGATCGGCGGGCCGCGCTGGACGGCGCCGACTACGCGATCAACATGATCCAGGTCGGCGGCTACGAGCCGTGCACGGTCACCGACTTCGAGGTGCCGAAGCAGTTCGGGCTGCGCCAGACGATCGCCGACACACTCGGCATCGGCGGGATCATGCGGGGGCTGCGCACGATCCCCGTGCTCCTCGACATGTGCGCCGACATGGAAGAGCTCTGCCCCGACGTGTGGTTCCTCAACTACACGAACCCGATGGCGATCAACTGCCGGGCGATCTCGCGGGCGTCGTCGATTCGGACGGTCGGGTTGTGCCACTCGGTGCAGGGCACGGCGTTCGAGCTGTCCATGGATCTCGGTATCCCCTACCGCGAGATCGACTACCTCGCCGCGGGCATCAACCACATGGCGTTCTACTTGCGCTTCTCGTCCGGTGGTGAGGACCTGTATCCGCGGTTGCAGGAGCTGGCTTCGTCGGGTCGCGTTCCCGAGGGGAATCGGGTGCGCTACGAGGTCCTGCGGCATCTCGGGTATTTCGTGACCGAGTCGAGCGAGCATTTCGCCGAGTACGTGCCGTGGTTCATCAAGCGCGACCGTCCTGATCTGGTGTCGTCGTTCAACATCCCGTTGGACGAATACCCGCGCCGGTGCGTAGCCCAGATCGCGGACTGGGATGCCGAGCGCGCGCGGTTGGAGAGCGGTGAGGCGTTCGCCGTGCAGCCGAGCTTCGAATACGCGGCGACGATCATCCGTTCGATCGAGACGGGCAAGCCGCGCGTGGTGTACGGGAACGTGCCGAACGACGACCTGATCTCTGATCTGCCCGCCGGTTGCACAGTGGAGGTGCCGTGCCTGGTGGACGGGAACGGCGTGCAGCCGACCCGCATCGGTGCGTTGCCGCCGCAGCTGGCCGCGCTGATCCGCACCAATGTCAATGTGCAGGAGCTGACGGTCGAGGCGGCGCTGACCGGTCGGCGCGAGCACGTGTACCACGCCGCGATGCTGGATCCGCATACTGCGGCCGAGCTGTCGTTGGACGAGATCCGTGCGCTGGTCGACGCGTTGCTGGCCGCGCACGGCGAGTGGATCCCGGCGCTGACGTAGGTGTTCCACCGGCGCAAGGGACTACCCGAGAACTGGGACCTGATCGCGGCCGACGCGATCGCGCTGTGGAAGACGTTCTCGGTTGACGAGCGCGTCGGGCTGGCCGACATCGCGAACTGGCTCGTGCGGCACAAGCATTGGGAGGCGGCGCACGGCTTCGAGCTGACCGACGAGATGGTGACGACGATCGCGATCGAGGCCGCGCTGCTGGTGCTCGAGTTGGGGATCGATTACTACGACGGAGTGGGCGCGATCATCGTGCACCCGACGACGATCCTGAGCCGCGGCCGGTACGCCGGTCCGGTGCCCGGGACGGTGCTGGCCGAGCCGGCCCAGTTGTTGGGCGAGGCGCACGATCAGCGCGGCCCGGTGTTGATTGCGTGGGACGACGCGCAGCGCGCGGCTCGTCATCCCGGCCGGGGCCGGAACGTGGTGTTCCACGAGTTCGCGCACAAGCTCGACATGTTGGACGACATCACCGACGGCACTCCCCCGCTGCCCGCCGACCAGAGGGATCGTTGGGTCGAGGTGTGCACCGAGGCGTACGCGGCGCTCCGTGATGGCGAGCCGAGACCGCCGCTGGACCTGTACGGCGGCACCAACCCGGCCGAGTTCTTCGCGGTAGCGACCGAGTGCTTCTTCGATGCCCCGGTCGCGTTGAAGGCGCACGAGGCGGCGTTGTACGAGGTGCTGCGCGACTTCTACGACCAGGATCCGGCGGAACGAGCCGACGCGTAGACCAAGAACTCACCGTGGGCGACGCGGGGCGACCCGGGGCGACGAACAATCGCGTGCTTCGGGTTGAGACCCCGACGTTGTTGGACCCCCGATGCCGTCGCGACGCTCTACGACGTAACTCGAACCTGCCGAAACCACGCCCCGGCAAACCCGAGAACCGTGGGCGACGTCCGATTCGTGCGGCGTTACTCTCCGTTCATGCGATACGTCGAAGTCAATGGTGTGCGCCTGTCGGTGATCGGGCTCGGTACCTGGCAGTTTGGGTCGAAGGACTGGGGATACGGAACCGACTACGCCCAGAACCAGGCCGGTCCGATGGTCGGGCGCGCGCTCGACCTCGGCGTCAACCTGATCGACACGGCCGAGATCTACGGGCGCAACGAATCCGAACGGATCGTCGGCCGCGCCATCGCCACCCGTCGCGACGAAGTCTTCGTCGCGACGAAGCTGTTTCCGCTCATGCCGCTCGCTTCCGTCGCAGAACGGCACGGGCGCGCCAGCGCGAAACGCCTCGGTATCGACACCATCGACCTGTACCAGATCCACTTCCCCAACCCGATCGTGCCGATCGCCGAGCAGATGCGCGGCATGCGCCGGCTCGTCGACGGACGCGTGGTCGCGCATGTCGGTGTGAGCAACTTCACGCTCGGCCGCTGGCGCGCCGCCGAACGGGCGCTGGGCTCGCCGGTGCTGTCGAACCAAGTGCAGTACAGCCTCGCAGCACGCAAGCCCGACGCCGAGCTCGTACCGTACGCCGAAGCGAACGACCGTCTCGTCATCGCGTACAGTCCGCTCGCCAAAGGGCTGCTGTCCGGTCGATACGACGCGACCAACCTCCCCACTGACTCGGCACGCGCCAACGACCCGCTGTTCTTGCCCGAGAACGTGGTCGCTGCTCACGATCTGATCGAGACGGTGCGCAGCGTCGCCAAGAACCATGACGCCACGTCCTCGCAAGTCGCACTCGCATGGGTCGTCAGCCATCCCAATGTCGTCGCGATTCCGGGCGCCAGCTCGCTCGCGCAACTCGAATCGAACGTTGCCGCCGCAGATCTGCAACTCGGCGACGACGAGATCGCAGAACTCACCGCTGCGTCCGACGCCTTTCATCCCGTCCGCGGCTTCGCCGCAGCCCCCAAGGTCATCAAACGCCGAATCCGGCGCTAGGTCCCTCGCCCGCCTACCAGGCTTCGCCGACGGCGTTCGTCGCGAGACGCATGCGCTCCGAGACGTTTGCCTTGGCTTCTAACTCGGTACGGCTGGGTACGATCGGGACGTGCAGAAACATCGGGTCCGCGTCACCTACTGCGTCCCTTGAGACTATTCGGACCGTGCCGTGCGCACGGCTACGGAACTGCTTCACGATTACCAACACGTGATCTCGGAGTTGGTGCTCGTGACGGGATCGCGCGGCGTGTTCGATGTCGAAGTCGATGACCGGCTGCTGTTCTCGAAGGGCGTAGCTGGTCGGCACGCCGAGCCGGGAGAGGTGCTCCGGATGTTCCGCGAGCAGATCGTGCCTGACGTCAAGGTCTACGAGCGCTGACCTGGCTCAGTTCGCCGCGATTCGACAAGTCGGCTTCGGGCCAAGGCCCCGAACGTGCATCGCGCGGGTTCTATTGGCCCGCGCACCGCGTCGCATGTGGGGGTTCACCTCGGTGGGGGGGACTCGACCCATACGCACACCGCCGCTGCGAGCGACGCTTCCTCTCGCGTGACATATATACCTCGGCGGCTACTCCGCCGGCTTCCGGCCTTATGCGCGTCGTCGGACGTCACCGCCCGGATGACGTCCGTGGCGCCGGCAATCCCCTGCTGCCACTCCGCTCCTCGTGTTCGGATGGTGATCGGTCTCGTCTTGGGGGGTCCGGTCGGGACGTTTCGTGACGACGCGCGCGTGGCCCTTGAACGTTGTGATGTAACAGCCTTCCGGGTGGCGGGTCTGGTGTGCTCGGGCGGTCGCAGCCCGGATCGCGACGCCGGATGGGGACGCCGGGTTGCGTAACAGCGCGCGAACAGGTCCGGGCGTGGGATGCCACCCCGCCGAGATCGGGAACGGGCGTCGCGCGGCGTCACCACACACGGATGCCGCGCCCCCGTCGCTTCACCTTGCGGCCAGGAGTCCTGCCGAAAGCCTCTGGTTCGGGCCGCTCATCGCCGCGATGGTGGTCACGTCGAGAAGTGTCGATTCCGGAGGTGTGAACACAGGAGGGTCTGATGACAGCTACAGAGCAGACGAAGCGCGACGATGGCGCGATCCAACTCATCGACTCGGTCGAAGATGCCGAAAACTCGGCGTTGGAGGCCGTACGCAAGTTCTTGGACACGGTCGACGGCGTCTTCCCCAAGGTGAGCGAAGACGGCCCGCGGCGCAAGATCATCGACTCGGCGTTCAAGATGACCGAGCAACTGGTCGGAGCGTCGAATGAACTGGCGCGCAACGTCGTGAAGGTGACCGAGAAAGCATTGGCCGAGCACGACACGAACGGCGCTTCCACGAAGAAGTGACCGCCACGTCTGCCGGCACCAACCCGTCGATGGGCGCCCACCGTCAAGGGGGCAGCGGACGGCGCGACGCCGCGCGTAACGGCGCGGAAGTCGGTGGAACGGGGCGCGGCCCTCGCATCGTTGCGGGGGCCGGTCCCGGCATCGGTGCCGGGGCCGGTCACGCCCTCGGGTGAGCCGGTGGGCACGGGCCGGAGAGCGCAACCTCATGGATCGTTCACGCGTTCCACCGCAACCCCATGTAGATCTCGTAGTTCTGGGCATGAGTCCGCCGCACGCTCAGCGACCTCGACGTGGCGAGGATCCGTCTCCCGTACTGTGCGGTGATGGGAAAACAGAAGAAGCCCGGTGATGCGACCACACCTGCAGGAAGTCCGGAAGGTCCGCCGGGGAAGAAGCAGAGGGGCAAGGCCCGCAAGTCGAGCAAGAAGCGGTCGTAACCGGCTGACGGCGCTGGTACTTGTCGCGCTGGCTGCTACAGCGTGTACGACGTCCTCGTCATCGAGTTCACGTCCAAGGTCGACTACGACCAGCGTCGCCGCGCCTTCGACCTCGTCGATGTTGTCAACAACGACGCGTGTGCGACCGTCCACGACCTCGACCTTGCCTGCTCAATCGACTCGGGTGTGTGGCAACTCCGGTCCCGTACCGAAGCGGTATGCGTCCGTCGTCGTGTTCGCGTTGGAGAACCGCACGTGGAACGACGTGGGCCTCGGGTTCGGCCCCGGTATGCCCTACCTGCACGCGCTTGGCATGAAGTGCAGCTACTTCACGGACTGGACCGAGACCGACACCGCGCAGAACAGTCTCACCCAGTACGTCGGTCAAGTCACCGGCGCGTTCCAGTCCGGCACGGTCAACGACTGTTCACCCTCGCCATCGTGCAGTACGACTGCCGACAACATCTTCCGCCAAGCCCGACGCGCGGGCCTGACCGCCGTGAACTACGTGGAAGGGGCCAGCACCGATTGCAGCGCGACCGGAAACGCGGCAAAGCATGTGCCTGCGCTGTATCTGTGGGGAGCGGACGACCGCGCCCACTGCAATGACCAAGTTCGTCCGTTCAGCGAGTTCGACCCGAACGCTCTCCCTGCCTTCGCGTTCGTCACGCCGACGCTGTGCGACGATGGCCACGACTGCGCCAACTCGGTCGTGGACAGCGTGGGCGAAACAGCATGTTCGGCCAGTCCTCGACAGTGCCGCCTACCGGGCGGGCAGGGTTGCCGTGTTCATCTGGTACGACGAAGACCATCCCGTCCCGAACCTGTGGATCACCCCGACCGCGAGGCCAGGACCGATCACTACCCTCGGCGCGGGTTACGCAGGCACGCTACGAGCATGGGAGTCGATGCTCGGACTGGGCTGTATCGCCAATGCCTGCACCGCACCCGATATGCGAACCGCCGCCAATTCGTAGGCGCATCTCCGTGCCGCAACACGGCCTCGACGCACATGTTCGGAAGAACCACTCCCGGACCCGACCCAACGCTAGAACCCAACCCGCCCGAACGCCACAACCGACTCCGAACAACCCTTGACAACAAAGAGGAGATCGATCGGTGGGCCGAGCAGGGAGGGTGATCGTTCGAGGACGACGATTGGCGAGAACTTCCGAGGCCGCAGATCGCGCGAACGACTTGACCTCCCTGAAAGACGCTCGACGTGTCGGAGGGCCGAGTCGAACCGCACGCCCACCGCAGTCGCAAGCATGCCTTCTGCGCACGTGATGGCGAGTGTGACTCGACCTTGGCGAGGACACTCGCTCGCTCGGACGCCGGAACGGTTGCGCAGGGTCCGCTTCGTGATTCGTCAGGCCGACCCGAGAGTGTTTCGGGAACCGTAAGGGCTTCGACGCTGTCCGGAGGTCGCGGGCTGGTTACTTTTCCATGGTGATCGCGTACGACGTTGGTGCTGGCGCGACGCCGCGGACTGTTTTCGATCTGGACCTCTGGTCCTCGGCCGCGAGTCCCGACGAGCACCGCTTGCTGCGCGACGTCCTCGGCCCGGTGCTCGACATCGGCTGCGGTCCGGGTCGGCTCGTCGAGGCGTTGCGGGGGCGCGGGGTCGAGGTCCTCGGGATCGACGCCGCCCCGACAGCCATCGCGTGCGCTCGGGCCCACGGCCGCGAGGTCGTACAACGTTCGGTATTCGATCCTCTTCCCGCGGAGGGCGGGTGGTCGACCGCGCTGCTCTTCGACGGCAACATCGGGATCGGCGGCGATCCGGCGCGCCTGCTCGCGCGGGTACGTGAGTTGCTGACTGTCGACGGTCTGGTGATCGTGGAGGTCGAGCAGCCGGGCACCGGAATCGAGCTCGGCGTGGTCCAGTTCGAGGTCGCGACCGGCATGGTCGGGTGGTTCCCATGGTGCTGGGTCGCTGCCGACGAGCTCGCTGTTCTGGCGGACGGCGCGCAGCTTCGCGTCGTCGAATGCCGTACCGTCGGCGGACGCTGGTTCACCTGGCTGACAAGGTTATGAACCGCGCAGGACACGCTCGAAGGCGTCGGCGATGGCGCGATGGCTTTTTGCATCGGGTTGGTCGGGAAGACCCTGGGTCGGCGCGAGTGTGACGTCGATGTTCGCGAGCTCGACGAGCTCGGCTTTCGTAGCGGTGACGGCCTGACGTATTGCCGTGTTGTACGCGCCGGCGTCGGCGACCCCGATTGACGCAGGTAGGTCCGCGACGAGGACACGCGTCACGGCGGTGACTCTCGCGGAGCGAATGAGCAGCGTCAACTCCCGTCGGAACGTCGCGACCGGTGTGCGGGCACGCGCGTCGTCAACGCCGAGCCAGACCGCAACGAGGTCGGGCTTGGTCTCGGCCACCAATAGGAGTTGGTTGGCTATCGCCCGGCGAACGGTCGCGTCGTCGAGCGCGGCGTTCACGAGCACACTCGTCGGCGGGCGAGCCTCGTTGTAGACAAGGTAGGGCCACGCGTCGTGCAACCGATCCTCGACACCATCGCCCTCGGTCGCGCTTCCGCCCATCGTGACCATGGTGACGACCTTCGGCGGCGGCGCCGCGGGCGCCGCAGACGACGAATGATCGCCTCGGCTGCAGCCGCAGAGGACGAACGTGCACGCCAGGGCCGTCGCGGCGACGCGCATCGACCTCATTCTTCGCCCATCGCTTGGCGGGCGGGGAGCCGCGCCGCACGTTGCGCGGGCAGCGTTCCCGCGGCGACCGCGAGAACCGTGGCGCCGGATGCGACCAGCGTGAGCAATATGAACGGTACTCCGACATTCACCGTCCGGAGATTCTGACTCGAGAGGTATTTGTTCACGACCGCGGCGAGGACCCGCGCGACACCCCACCCGAGTGCAGCTCCGATGACGCCCCCGACGAAGCCGAGGGTGCCGGCTTCGACGAGGAACACGCGCCGGACGTCGCTGTCGGCGGCGCCGACGGCCTTGAGCACGCCGATCTCGCGGCGGCGCTCGCGTACGGCGGAGAGCATCGCGTTCGAAATCCCCAGCGCGGCGATTGTCAGACCGATCAGCCCGATACCTGCAAGCACGATCTCGACGACGTGCAGGTAGCGGAGCACCTGCGTGATCAGCGTCTCGGGCGCGCTCGTCGAGTAGCCGACCTGGTTGATCTCGGCGCGTACGGAGCCCACATGAGACAGACCTTTCGCAACGACGAGCAACGCCGTGTACGGCGACGGATTCACTCCGAGACCGTCGAGCGCATCGCCCGCGAGGGTCCACGCGCGGGCCGTACGCGCCGTATCGAGCGGCACGAGCAGCAGTCCGTCGCCCGCTTCCTGCGACACCACGCCGACTACCTGGACTCGCGTCCATCGGGCCCGAAAGCGACGCTGCGAGCCCGACGTGACGACGCGCGGTGCCCCAACCATCAGCTCGACGCCGACGAGCGCTTTCGCGTCGGCGTTCGTCACTCCGACGCGACGAAGGAACTCGTCGGTGACCGCGGCTTCGTTCACGGAGCTCTCGGTCGGAAGCCGTCCCGCGAGAACGCTGAGGGGAAGGTCACCACTGTGCGAGAGGTCAGTACCGATGGTGCTCTCGAAGTACCGCTGGTCGTTGCCGTGTGTGGCGTGCGCGGCGACGGGCAACTCCTTCGGCGTCACGATGATCGTCGGCGTGACCACCACTGGCAGCACCGAGGTGACGTCGGGCAACGCCTTGATCCGAGCGACAGCACGATCGTCGATCAGCCGGGGCGGGCCCGGGCGAGGGCTATCGCTCTCCAATGCCGACGCGTCGGGCGCGGCCGCGTCCACCTTGATGCCCGCGAGCGGACCGCCGGAGCTGACCTGGTCGAGCGCGCGCTCTTTCGCCGCACCCGCCGCGATGAGCAACGACGAGAGCAAGGCCGCGGCCAGAGCAACGGCGAGCACCGTAAGGACGGCTCGGCCGCCGCGCCGTCCGACACTTCTTCGCGCCAGAACGATCGCGTCGCGCCAACTCATCGGTGCTCGACCCGCCCGTCTGCGAGATGCAGTTGGCTCTCCGCTCGCGCCGCGACAGCATCGTCGTGGGTCACCACGACGACGGTGCAGCCGTGTTGCGCGGGAACGTTCACGAGCAGATCGAGCACGGCCGCCGTCGACGCCGCGTCGAGATTCCCCGTCGGTTCGTCCGCGAGTATCAGCTGCGGATCGTTCGCGAGCGCACGGGCGATCGCAACCCGCTGCTTTTCACCTCCACTCAACGCGTGGGGCCGATGATTGAGACGCGTCGCCAGGCCCACGGCGTCGAGCAGCTCAGTGGCGTGAGGGCGGCGACGCCGATGTGGGACCCGTGCGAACGTCAGCGCGAGCTCGACGTTCTCGAGCGCGGTGAGCTGGCCGAGGAGCCCGAAGTCCTGGAACACGAATCCCACGATCGACCGGCGGTACTCGGCCAGCTCGTCACGGTCGAGTTGCGCGAGGTCACGCCCGGCAACGAGCACGGACCCTGATTGCGGACGGTCGAGGCCGCCGACGACAGAGAGCAACGTCGTCTTGCCGGAACCCGACGAGCCCATGATCGCGACGATCGACCCGGCGGCGATGTCGATGTCGATGCCCGCGAGCACGGGCAGAGAACCGTCAGGCGTGTTGTACGAGTGGGTGAGATCACGGATCCGGACCCCGACACCGCGTTCGGAGGGAGGGAGAGGTGCCACAAGGTTCGTTACGAAGGAAGGCTGGGAATGGGCTGAGCGCGCAGGGGCGCCGAGGCGAACTCGTGCATTCCCTCGTCGAAGCCGATCGCGGCACTGAAGCCGATCGCGGCCTTCGCCCGGTCGGTCGACGCGAACACATGGCGAACATCGCCGAGCCGAGCACCGCCGGCGACGATCGGGGTCGGCGCATCCGCACCGAACGCGTGCCCGAGCGCGACGGCCATGTCGAGCACGGTGTGCGGTGTGCCGCTCGCAACGTTGAGGGGACCGTCGTAGGGCTCGTCGCACAGGAGCGCAGCAGACATTCGCGCGTGCGACATCGCGGACGTGGACGAAGTCGCGTCGTTGGTGCCCGTCTTCGAACACCCGCGGCGCGTCACCGCGTTCGTACGCGCTGCGGAAGATGCTTGCGACGCCCGCGTACGGCGTGTCGCGCGGCATGCGGGGCCCGTACACGTTGTGGTAGCGCAACGCCGTGACTGCAGTGCCCTCGTGCTCGCGTGCGAACGCAGCGCTCAGGTGCTCCTGGTGCAACTTGGTGGCGGCGTACACGTTCCGTGGATCAACGGGCGCATCCTCGGGGACGGGCTGGGCCACCAGGCCTCCGCCGCACTCAACACATACCGGGTCGAACTCCCGCCGTGCGAGCGCGTCACGGGTGCGGGGTGCCGCGCGCACGATCCCGTGCTCGGCGCAGCGATAGCGCCCTTCGCCGTAGACCACCATGCTGCTGGCCAACACGATGCGACCGGCAAAGCCGCGCTCATGCAAGGCGCGCAGCAACATCGCAGTGCCGACGTCGTTGTTGAGCACATAGGCATCGACATCCGCGAAATCGACACCGAGGCCGACCATCGCGCTTTGATGGGAAACGGCGTCGACGCCGGCGACTGCAGCCGCGGCAACCGCGGGATCGGTGACGTCGCCCCACGTGTATTGCGCGTCGTCGTTCAGGTAGTCCGGCTTCGCGTCGTGCGCGGCCGGGTGCAATACATCGAGGACGCGAACTTGATGGCCGCCGGCGACGAGCGCGTCGACGATGTGAGACCCAATGAAGCCCGCTCCGCCGGTCACCAAGACCCGCATCAGCCGGGCTCCCGCGGAAGACGCATCGTAAACCGAGCGCCGCCGTTCTCGTTGCAGACGACGAGCTCACCCTGGTGCGCCTCGACGAAGCCTTTCGCGATCGCGAGCCCGAGTCCGGAACCGCCACCCGGCGTGCGGGCGCGGTCGGATTGGAACGCGACTTCGAAGATGCGGGGCAAGTCGCCGGGCGGCACTCCCCCGCCCGTGTCGTGCACCGCGACGTACACGCACGCGGGCTCGTCGTCGTCGATACCGGCCTCCACGACCACGCTACCGTCGCTGGGCGTGTGCCGGATCGCGTTTTCCAGCACATTGCGCAATGCGCGCACCACCTCCGGCGGCGAAACTGCGAGCTCCGGCGAGGGCCCAACGATGCGACCTTCGAGGTGCACGCCCTTCGCGGCGGCGACCGGCGCCGAGCCCGCGAGCACGTCGGAGACGAGGTCGTACAGCGAGACCCGCTCGTAGTGCAGGCGTAGCGACCCGGACTGCGTCCGACTCAGCTCGAACAGGTCATCGACGAGCACACTGAGGTTGTTGACCTCCTGCCCGAGCGTCTGCACGTAACGAGCGCGCGTTTCGTCGTCGGCGACGATGCCGTCCTGCAGCGCCTCGACGATCGCGCGCATGCCGGCCAGCGGAGTACGCAAGTCGTGCGAGACCCATGCGACGAGCTCGCGCCGCGACGTGTCGAGCGCGGCCTCGCGCTCGCGGGCGTGATCGAGCCGCCGCTCCATGGCCGCGAGCTCGTCGGCGAGGCGGGTGAACTCAGACCGCGCCGGCGTCGCGAAACCGGTGTGGGTGCCTTCGGTTGGCTGCGCGATCCGCCGCGCGACGTCGACGAGCGCGTCGGTTGCCGCGCCGACCCGCGTCCCGAGCACGAGCGCCGACGCGACACCGACCGTGCCCGCGGCGGCGAGAACGACGACGAGCACGGTGAGATCGTGGTGCGAGATGAACATCGAGCGCGCCGCGGCATACGCACCGACCACGAGCGCGAGGAGGGTCGTGAGCGCGAGCGCGACCGCTTGTGTACCGACCCGGCGCCGACGCAACACGTGCAGGGCGACGGCGCCGGCCGTGAAACCGCCGAGGGTCACGCCCGCGACGATCGCATCGAGTTTGACTGCATCGGCCGTCGACATCGCAGTGGCAGCCGCGAGCGCGAGCGTCAACACGCCGCCGACGACGAGAACCGCGACCACGCGGCCCACTTGCCACCCGCTCACGGGTCCCACCGATAGCCGACACCCCAGACGGTAACGAGATGGCGCGGATTCGCCGGCTCGGCCTCGACCTTTTCCCGCAGGCGCCGAACGTGCACCGTCACCGTCGCGGCGTCGCCGTAGGTGTATCCCCAAACCTGTTCGAAGAGTTCGTCTCGGCGGAATACGTGACGGGGGCTCGACGCGAGGAACACGAGCAACTCGAACTCGCGCGCCGTCAGCGTCAGCAGCTGCTCGGACCGGAAGACCTCATGCGCACCGACGTCGATGCGCACGTCGCCCGCGACGATCTGTGACGAGCCGCTGCCGTTGGCGACGCCACCGGACGCGCGCCGCAGCACCGCCTTGACCCGAGCAATCAGCTCGCGGGGTGAGAACGGCTTGGAGATGTAGTCGTCGGCGCCGAGTTCGAGACCGACGATGCGATCCTCTTCATCGCCGCGCGCGGTCAGCATGATGACGGGAACCGGAGCATGGGCACGCAATCGGCGGCACACTTCGAGTCCGTCGAGTCCGGGCAACATGAGATCGAGCACGACGAGGTCGGGCCAGCACTCGGCCGCCCGTTCGAGGGCCAGGTTCCCATCCCCCACGGCATCGACTCGGATGCCTTCGTGCTCGAGGTAGCGAGTGACAACTTCGCGCACGGTCGGATCGTCTTCCACCACGAGCACGTTTACGCACGCTTCGACTGGCACTCTTGCCAATGTAGGCGGGGTCGCCCGACCGTCCGGCACCGCCACACCTCGAGTTTCGCGAATCGTAAGCGGCTCCCGCCCCGAGGTGGCGACGCGCGCCGATACGGTCCGCGTGTGCCCGATGTGATCCTTCCGGCCCTGAACGAAGCCGATGCCGTCGCCGGCGTTTTGCAGGGCCTTCCGTCGGGCTATGACGCGATCGTCGTCGACAACGGTTCCACCGACAACACCGCCGCGATCGCGCGCGCATTGGGCGCGCGGGTCGTGGCCGAACCCCGCCGCGGCTTCGGCGCGGCGTGTTGGACGGGCCTGAACGCGGCCGACTCCGACGTCGTGTGCTTCATGGACTGCGACGGTTCCTTCGTCGGAGCCGATCTCGAACGCGTCGCGGCCGCGGTCATCTCCGGCGACGCCGACCTCGCGCTCGGCGCCCGTTGTGCGGAGCCCGGATCGTGGCCCGCGCACCTCCGACTCGCGAATCGATATCTCTCTCGTCAACTGCGCCGGCGCGCGGGCGTCGGCCTGCGCGACCTCGGACCAATGCGAGCTGCGCGCCGAGAAGGGCTTCTGGAGCTCGGGCTCGAAGACCGCCGCTTCGGCTGGCCGCTCGAGATGGTGCTTCTCGCCGCGCAGAAGGGATGGCGCATCGAGGAGGTCGACGTGGCGTACATCCCGCGTATCGGCAAGTCGAAGGTGACCGGAACGGTGCGCGGCGCCGTCCGCGCGACGCGCGACATGGAGCGGCTGTTGCGCACGTTCGAGCTTCGATCGTCATGACCGACCGCGCAACGTTGATTGTGATCGCCAAGGCGCCGCGGGCCGGGTTCGTGAAGACGCGTCTGTGCCCGCCGTGCACACCGGAGCAGGCCGCCGCACTCGCGCACGCCGCACTCGTCGACACGCTCTCCACCGTTGCGGAGATACCCGCCCGGCGACGCGTCCTCGCGCTCGACGGCTCGCCCGGCTCATGGCTGCCCGCCGGCTTCGACGTCGTGCCGCAGCGAACGGGAAGCCTCGACCTCCGGCTGGCCGATGCGTTCGCGCACGCGGACGGCCCCGCGGTGCTCGTCGGCATGGATACGCCTCAGATCTCGAGCTTCCTCATGGAGCACGCGTGCAATGCACTGCTCGAACCCGGCGTCGACGCGGTGCTCGGCGACGCGTACGACGGAGGCTGGTGGTGCATCGGTCTGCGCCGCCCGGACCCGCGAGTGTTCCTCGGCATCGAGATGAGCACCGCGGACACCGGCCGCCTCCAGCGCGAACGCCTCACGATGCTCGGCCTCGTCACGCGCGACCTCCCGATATTGCGTGACGTCGACCACTTCGCCGACGCGCTCGCCGTCGCTGAGCACGCGCCCGGCTCGCGGTTCGCTTCGGCGGTGGCCGCCCTCGCGATCGTTGCCCCCGCACCGTGACCGGTCAGTTCGCCGCAACGCGCGAATCGGCCATCGAGCGGGACGTGCACGACGACCGCACGGCTTCGATACTCGGCATCGCGCTCGGCGTCGCGTTCGCGACCTGCTTCGTCACGGGTCTAACATCGCACCTCATTCAACATCCGCCGTCATGGTTCGATTGGCCGACCCGACCTGTCGGGCTCTACCGCATCACCCAGGGCGTGCACGTCGCGACTGGCATCGCGGCGGTGCCCTTGCTGTTCGCGAAGTTGTGGGCAGTCTACCCGCGTCTGTTCCGCGCGCCCCAAAGCGATGTCGGCGACATCCTCGCTCGCATCACGCTCGTGCCGCTCGTCGGCGGTTCGCTATTCATGCTCGCGACTGGCGTCGGCAACGTCGAGCGTTGGTACCCGTGGCCGTTCTTCTTCCCGCGCGCGCACTTCTGGGTCGCGTGGATAACCGTTGGCGCGCTGGTCGTTCACGTGGGTGCCCAGATCAGCACGTCGCGAGCCGCGCTCCGCCGTTCGGACTCGGCCGTCGAGACTGCGGCGGACGACCCGCGCGGGATGTCTCGGCGCGGCTTCTTGTCGTCGATCGCGGCCGCGAGCGGCGCATTGACGATCGTCACGATCGGCCAGACGTTCTCGCCCTTACGTCGCTTCGTGCTCTTCGCGCAACGAAGACCCGACATCGGCACCCAAGGCCTGCCTGTGAACCAGAGCGCCGTCGACGCGCACGTCGTCAGTGCCGCCCTGCATCCCGACTACCGCCTGACCGTCGAGGAACACGGCGAGACGAAGAAGTCGTGGACGGTCGCCGAACTGGAGATGCTGCCGCGTCACACGGCCGCGCTCCCCGTCTCGTGCGTCGAGGGCTGGAGCGCGAACGCGCAGTGGTCGGGCGTACGCGTTCGCGACCTCCTCGCGGCCGCCGGGATTGCTTCGCTCGACAGCCGGACCGTCGCCGTGATTTCGCTCGAACCGGGTGGGCTGTACTCGCAGTCACATCTCACGGCCGACCAGGCGCACGACGCCGACACGATGCTCGCGCTCACGCTGAACGGCGAACGCCTGAACCTCGACCACGGCTTCCCGACCCGGCTGATCGCGCCCAACCGTCCCGGAGTCATGCAAACCAAATGGGTCACGAATTTGGTCGTGCGATGAACGAACCCAAACCGCGCCGAAGCCGGCTGTTCTGGGGCGGCCTCATCGCCGGCTGGGCGATGATCGGCTACGGCGTCCGAGGTGTGTTCGTCGACTCCACGGCAACGCGACCAGCCGACCTCGCCCGTTGGGTCGTCGGCGCCGCGATCGTCCACGACGCGCTCATCGCTCCGCTCGCGTTCGGGACCGGATGGCTCGTGACACGCGCGCTCCCCCGCCGGATCGCGAACCCGGTGAAAGCCGGCCTCGGCGCGTCCGCCGTATTGCTTGTCTTTTCGTGGGGACTCGTGCGCGGCTACGGACGCCGAGCGTCGGTGCCGAGCGCGCTCCCCCTCGACTACGGCCGCAACCTCGTTCTCGGCCTCGCCGTGATCTGGATCGTGGTGGTCGCCTTCGTCGTGACTGCCTCGATCCGCACGCGAAGGAGATCGACCGCTTGACCG
Source organism: uncultured Actinomycetes bacterium (assembly GCA_963835455.1). Lineage (GTDB taxonomy): Bacteria > Actinomycetota > Acidimicrobiia > IMCC26256 > PALSA-610 > PALSA-610. The sequence goes on along the minus strand of CAWIFT010000008.1, from coordinate 171,118 downwards.
CGACCGCGACCGACTCGGCGGTGACGTCGCCGCGCACGCGCGTTTCTGCGCGCACCGCGGTCGTCGCCTGGGTCGGGATCATCGTCGTCGCCCGGCTGTGGGCCGTGCATCTCACCGCCCATCACGTCAACATCGTCTTGTTCGCTGCGCCGTTGCTCGGGCGCCCGCATCTCGGCCTCATTCCCGCGTTCGCCGTGCCGGTCGCGACCGCGGCACTTCTCGTCAAGGGGCTCCCGATCGTGGCGCGTCGCCTCTCCTGGCGAGGCCTGCTCGTCGTCTCGGCGGCGGCCGCGGCCGTGTGGACGATCGCGCTCGCGCTCGGGGAAGGCTTCAGCGGCCTCACGCGCGGAGTCGCCGACCGGACCGACTATCTCCACGACGTGCCGTTCGTGCGCGCCCACGCGGGAGCGTTTATCGCTCACTTCACGCGCGACATCGGGCATTTCGAAATCCAGACGCGGGGTCACCCGCCCGGCATGGTGCTCCTGCTCGCGGGCCTGGCCGCCATCGGCCTCGGAGGCGCCGCTTGGGAAGCCGCGCTCGTCATCGCCGCGGGCGCCAGCGCCTCGGCAGCCGTGCTCATCGCGGTCCGTGAGGTCGCCGATGAGTTCACTGCCCGGCGCGTGATGCCATGGGTCATCCTCACGCCAGCCGCGATCTTCGTCGCCTCGAGTGCTGACGCGCTGTACATGGCGATCTCGGCGTGGAGTGTCGCGCTGGTGATCATCGCCACGGGTCGACACGGCCTGCGCTCGACCAGTCTTACGTTCGTGGGCGGTGTCGTCGGCGGGTTCGCCCTCATGGGTTCGTACGGCATGCTGCTCGGCGCTGCGCCCGCACTCGTGATCGCGCTACATCGACGCCGTTACGCATGCCTCCTCGTCGCGAGCGCCGGCGCCGGCCTCGTGCTCCTCGCGTTCTTGCCGTTCGGGTTCTGGTGGCTCGACGGCCTGCGCGCGACCTTGCACGAATACCGCGCGCTTCCGATCCAACGACCGTACGCGTTCTTCGCGGTGAACAACCTCGCCGCGTGGGCGCTCGCGCTCGGTCCCGCGATCGCGGTCGCTCTTGTCCGGCTTCGCGACCGCCGCCTCTGGCTGCTCGTCGGCGCCGCGACCGGCGCCGCAGTCCTGGCCGACATCAGCGGCCTTTCGCGCGGAGAGGTGGAACGGATCTGGTTGCCGTTCACAATCTGGGTCGCAGCGGCGGGCGCCGCACTGACCACTACGGATCGATCCACCCGCAGCTGGCTGTCGCTCCAAGCCGTCAGCGCGCTGGCGATCATCGCGGTCGTCAAGACTCAGTGGTAGTCCGGTAGGACCGGCCGCGACCGACCACCTCTTCGGTCGCCTCGAGCCCGACTCAGTCGCTAAGCGTGACCGAAACGTAGAGAACAACTGCCGGTCGGTAGCCTAACTGCTCACGGAAGCGGCAGCATTCCAAGCATTTCGCGGAACTCGTCGGTCGTGTTGGTGACTGGAAACGGCTCCGACGGCACCGGGAGGCCAAGTCGCGCGCAGATGGGTTCCCAACCGTCACCCGGCGACCCTTCGAGACGCCGTTCGGCCGGATCCCGAGTCCGACGGCGTCGTTGTGCCGGTCGCGCGTCGGCTCCCGCGATCTCGACGATCTTGGTGAGCGCCGCACCGGCCTCTTGATCGATCCAGGTCGCGAGTGTGTCGGTAAGTCGCCCGGCGATTCCTTGTCCCCCAACCTGGGCGTCAGTTCCGATCGGTTCGAGCACCTCGCGAAACGCGCTTCGCTCATGGAAAGAAAGCTTCGCACTAACGCGGCACGGTCGCTTGGCCCGGGCGAGAGCGTCAACACCTCCGGCCTCCCACGGGCACCCACGAGCACCAAACTGAACCGCCGATCGGGACTACCCGCGTCGGGCGTATCGTCTGATCGTGTCTCGCGGGTATGTCACGTCGCTGGCTGTGACGCTTTCGGTGGTCCTCGCGGCCCGGTTCGTGATTGGTGCCCTGCCGCTGCGACGGATCGCGGTACGGGTAGCTGTCGTCGACGCGGCGATGATCGGTGTTGGTGTCGCGGGACTCGTGTTCCATTGCGGGGCGATGTTCTTCCGCCGCACCGCGGAACGCTTACCCGGCGCGCATTCCGCCATCCGAGCGATCAACGCGATGGGAACCCAGAGCAGACTGTGGTACATCGTGCCCGCGCTCCTGGTTGTGATCGGACTCCGACGCCAATACCCACTCGTGCTGCTCGTCGTGGCTGCGGCGCTGACAGCAGTCGGGGTGACCATGTACGACCACGGGTCGCTCCGCACACATCTGACCGCGATCTTCATCACCGCCGTGGTGCTCGCAACCGTCGTCTCCGCGCTGGTCGTGCCGCCGTGGCGACACATGCGTCTCCCCGACCATGCCGGCGAGACACCTTCGGGCTGAGAACCCGAAGCGACACGCCTTCAGAAGCGAGCGAAGCGACCGCCGGGCGGCACTTCGGGGCCTTAGCCCGGAGCCCACTTCGGGTGCATCGCCCGAAGAGGCAGGCGTTAGTCGACCTGTTCCAAGTCGTCGCTGTTCGACGTTTGCGGGACCGACTAACGCTTCGCCGTGACCTTTCGGCCATTTTCCATCATGAAGTCCGCGAACCGTTCCCACTTGAGGCGGTAGACCATCTGTCCGTGAGCGGGCTGCCAATCCACCGAGCCTCGGCTCACGCGCAACCGACCAAGCAATGTGTCATCGCTCCACACCGGAAACGTCGCGTCGACGTTCTCGATGGTGATGCCCTGGTTCAGTTTCAACCTGACTTCATGCGTCGCCATACGCGGATCGTTGCAGTGATGGCTCCCGAATCGCAAGTAGCCGTCGATCGTCCAGCGCTCGGCTGACGAGGAGAGGCTCGCGATGAAGCTGTTTTCGCATACGCCGTGTCTCCGGGAGATTCGACGACTCTGCGGAGTCTTGCTTTGGGTGTCGAACGCGTTCGTGCTGCGCGATCGAGAATCGGTTGCACCCACCTCGGGTTCTCAGCCCGAAGCATCAGCGGGTTCAAGTCGAAATTCTGCTGACGTGAGGGGTGGCGGATGTTTCGAGGGGTTCGTCGAACCGACCTGCAATCGATCGCGAACGCCCCAGTCCCGGCGTGAGGAGATAGCCGGCCGCGTTGATATGGGATGCGTGGTCGGGGATACCCGGTTCGCGGTTCGCGAGGCATGAGGGTGGCGTCAGCCGTCACCGGTCGCGACAATGTGTCGCGATGCCGGTCGGGGTTTGGAGGTTTCGATGCCCAACACCAGGATCAGCGACGATCCGCGGATCGATCCGCGGATCAAGGCACTGGCGGCCGCGTTCGATCTTGGCGCGCCGCTGAGCAACGCGACGAGTCGCCAGCAGCTGATCGACGAGGCCAACACGGCTGAAGCGATCGCGTTGCGTGAATTGATCACGGCGTTCTTGGAGGCGTGTGACAGTGAGGAGATCGCGCCGTCGAAGGGACTCGCGATCACCGATCACAGCGTTGTGTCGCAGCCCGATGGGAACGAGATCAATATCCGCGTGATCCGACCCGACAGGCGCGAGTTGGTGCCGTGCGTCTATTACATCCACGGCGGCGGGATGCAGAACGGTTCGTGTTACGACGGCAACTACCGCGCCTGGGGGAAGATCCTCGCCGCGCAGGGCGTCGCGGTCGCGATGGTTGACTTCCGGAACGCGATCGTCCCGTCGTCAGTGGACGAGATCGCCCCGTACCCCGCCGGGTTGAACGACTGTGTCTCGGGCGTCAAGTGGGTCGCGGCTCACCACGCCGAGCTTGGGATCGCCGCCGATCGCATCGTCGTCGCGGGCGAGAGCGGTGGCGGCAACCTGGCGCTTGCGGCCGGTATGCGACTGTTGCGCGACGGGAACCTCGGGCTGATCAGCGGCCTGTACGCGCTGTGCCCCTACATCGCGGGTATCTGGCCACTGCCTGAGAATCCGTCGTCGACTGACAACAACGGCATCTTCCTCGATCTGCACAACAACCGTGGTGCAATGGCCTACGGGACCGAAGAAGTCGAGCGTCGCAACCCCCTGGCCTGGCCGGGCTTCGCGACCATCGACGACGTACGTGGCCTCGTGCCGACGATGATCAGCGTCAACGAATGTGACCCGCTGCGCGACGAGGGTGTCGGCTTCTACCGACTGCTGCTGCGCGCCGGCGTCGACGCCCGCTGCCGTCAAGTCATGGGCACGATCCACGGCACGGAGCTGGTGCCGATCGCCTGCCCCGACATCACCCACGACACCGCCGCAAGCATCGCGGACTTCGCCACTAACACCGTCAGAGCCTGACGCCCAACCAGCGGGCCCACACCACAACCGCCGACACCCGCCGGCGAGCAAACCGGTATGCGCGCCTCGAGCCGGCGATCTGTGACAGTGGGCGGCTGGGATTCCGGGACGTTGTTCTGGGACAGTCGGCGGGTCGTCTAATGCCCGAGGCTGTCCCAAGCGGCGGTGGCCACTTCGGAGATCGAGTCGATCCCGTAGCTCTCGGTCGGATCCCCGGATGTGGTCACGGCGATCAAGTAGTTGCGCCCGTAGCCGGAGACCCACCCGATACTCGTGACTGTCGCGGCCGAACCAACCGGCTCGAAGCCGTTCTTCAGGGCGACCGTCGTACCGGGAGCCACGCCCGCGGAGACGCCCCACGCCTGGCTGGGCGTGACGCGCTCCATGAGACCGAGCTCGTAGGCGCGCGACGCGTTCGACAGCACGGCGTTCGGTTGCACCAGCCGCTGGAGCAAGATCACCTGGTCGGCGGCGGTCGTGGTCGTCAGGCCCCACACTACGTTCGGTGTCGTGGACGTCATGCCGACCTCGTCGTCGAACGCGTGCACCGCCGGCGCGCCCCCGACCTCGTCCCAGAGTGTGGTCGCGGCGCCGTTGTCGCTCTGTTCGATCATGGCCGTCGCGAGTGCCCGCTCGGTCGGAGTCAGGGACCGGCCCGAGGCTTGCGCGTCGGCAAGAAGCGTGCCGAGGATCTCGACCTTGACGATGCTCGCGGTCATGGCCAGCTGACCGGGGCGGTACTGGTAGGCGATGCGGGTGGTGAGGTCGAGCACCGACGCCGAGATCACCCCGGCCCGCGCGTTCAGCGAGGCAACGAGCGCCGATGAGAAGAGATCCGGCGGAGACTGCTCGACGATCCAGTAACCGTTTCCGGTCGGTGTCGCCGCCATGCCGACGACCGGTTCGCCGAGGAGGTTCCCCGCGGAGCCGTGGAAGTGCGCGTCGCCGAAGCTGAAGATGCCACCGTCGGCCGCGACGAGCCAGTAGCCGTTGCCGGTCGTTGTCGCGGCCATGCCGACGATCGGTGCGACGAGTCGTGCGCCGCCCATCGATCCATGGAAGTGCGCGTCGCCGAAGGTGAAGATGCCGCCGTCGGCCGCGACGATCCCGTAGCCGTGGCCCGATGGTGTCGCGGCCATGCCGACGATCGGTTGGTTGAGTCTGAGGTTGCCGGTCGAGCCGTGGAAGTGCGCGTCGCCGAAGCTGAAGATGCCACCGTCGGCCGCGACGAGCCAGTAGCCGTTGCCGGTCGGTGTCGCGGCCACGCCGACGATCGGTTGGTTGAGTCTGAGGTTGCCGGTCGAGCCGTGGAAGTGCGCGTCGCCGAAGCTGAAGATGCCACCGTCGGCCGCGACGAGCCAGTAGCCGTTGCCGGTCGGTGTCGCGGCCATGCCGACGATCGGTTGGTTGAGTCTGAGGTTGCCGGTGGAGCCGTGGAAGTGCGCGTCGCCGAAGCTGAAGATGCCACCGTCGGCCGCGACGAGCCAGTAGCCGTTGCCGGTCGTTGTCGCGGCCATGCCGACGATCGGTTGGTGCAGAGCACCCTGAAGGGAGCCGTACGACACGGCCGTCCCGAACGGTAGAACCGGGCCCGCCGTCGCCGATGTCGAGACCGCGGCGGGCGCCACCGAGAGCGACGGCGCAACGGGTTTGCTCCCCGGCGGGGCGCCCACGTCCGCGGCCGGTACCCGACCGGCGCGCCGCGCGGTCCCACGCGCGGCTGTCGCGGCGGGCGTGACGCCGGCGGAACCGATGCTCCTCGGCGCCGCGCGGCCAGGCGCCGTGGCGCCGGCGGCTGCCGGGGAGAACGCCGGGACGATGAAGAGCAGTGTCGCCCCCACTACGGCACGTCGTCTCATCATCGCTCCTCCTCATGCCACGCCGAACGCGCGCAGAGACCACTCGCTACGCATCTTCGCGCGATGCTCTGGCGAACGGGCTCTGACTCCGGCATCAAGGAGGACTCTCCGGCGCTTGCAGCGCGTCGGCCGATCGCGGGTCGACCCTGGACGTCGGCTCAACTCGCACGGCGCAGTCGCTCCGCCTTTGTCACGCGCGGCGGAGACACCCTCGCCCGCATCCCTGGAGTGCCGTTCTCGGACTCTCGACATCGAGTCGTCGCGACGCGACCCGACGGTGGAGACAGACACCGGCGTCACCCCTACTTCCGGCTAAGCGCGGACGCGCGCTCCCCACTTCGGGCCTCCGGCGCGAAGCGATGTCCCGCGGCGATGCTCCGTCACGCGATGGCAGCAATCACTGGCAACGGGCAAGTCATCCGTGGGCCAATGCATCGAGCCGCCAGGCTTTCGTCACCGCGCGTGTCGTACCTGGCGGTGGCGACGGTTCGGTGTCGGCCTGGTTGGGTCCGGCTGGTTACAGCGTTTGGTCGAACTGCGAAAGCTGGTTGAGCAGGTTGGCGCTCGACGTGTTCGACCACACGCCGGTTGAGTTGGCCGACGCAGTGCTCGACGAGGCGTTGCTGGATGCGCTGGACTGCAGCATGCTCTGGAGGTCGAACATGAGACGTTCGACATCGGTCTGCAACGACGCAGCACCTCCCGAGGCGCTCGTCACACCGGCCGCTCCCGCGGCGCCGCCGCTGCCGTCGTTGTCACCGTCGGAGTCGCCGCCCACACCCGACGCACCGGACGTGCTCGCACCAGAGACAGCACTCATGCCGCCACCATGGTGGTGATGGCCGTGTACCCGGTTGGCGATCGTGTTCGTGAGGTTCGTGAGCTGCGTGTCCGACAACTGCGGCCCGCCGTTCGCGGACGACTGCTGCAGCCCTTGCTTGATCGCGTTGAGCAGGTCCGTTTGGGAGATGCCCTTCGACTGGGCCAACGCGCTCAGGCTGGTCTTGCCCGACTGGAGGTCGCTCATCAACTGCTGGGCGCTCTCACCGAACAGTTGGGCGACCGGACCCAACGCTTGCTGCATACGCGTCTGCCACGACGACGCGGCCACGGTCTGCGAAGGGTCGAGAAGTGCAGCGTTGTTGATTGCGCCAACGGTCATGGTCCGTACCTTCCGCAGTCCATTTATCCTGTCCGCTGACTCGGTCAACGTTCACTACCGCTGAAGGAATCACAGCAAACTCCTATCCGAGAACGGACTACACCACCACGAATCGCTCACAGCAACACCGCAGCCGCCTCGAAGACAACTCAGACATGGCGCCGAAATTCCCACCACCACACCCCTGGTCTGCGAAGGTCGCGCAGGTGCCAATGCGCTGCTGACTCCTTGGGCCAGAATGACGGCGGAGGTTGAGGCGTTGTGGCGGGCGTGTCGTTGGGTTGATGTGTCCGTCGTTGCTGATGCTGGGGCGTCTCCGCTCGCGGGTGAGGGGCTGATGGAGGTGGCCGCCCGCGCGCGGCGCGTACGGTGAGGCTGGGCGGTCGGGTGTATCCGCTCGTCGGCCCCAATGTTCGCGACCCGCGCTTGCATGTGGCGTTGGTCGTGGTATCGCTTCATGTACTCGGTCAGACGCTGTTGCGTTTCGACATCTCGATCGCGCAGATCCTGCTGACCGTCGCGACGTGCGCGGTGATCGAGGTTGTCGTCACGGCATGGCGGGACCATGTGATCGCGTGGCCGTCGAGCGCCTTGCTGACGGGCAGTGGCGTCGCGTTCGTGTTACGGGTTCCGGGCACCCAGCACGGCGACTGGTGGAGTCTTCGGGGCGGATGGATCTTCGTCGCGGTCGGGGCCGCGTCGTTGTTGTCGAAGTACCTCATCCGGGTAGGCGGACGGCCACTGTTCAACCCGTCGAACTTCGGTCTCGTCGTGGCGCTGTTGGTGCTGGGAAGCCGGCGAGTCGATCCGCTCGATTTCTGGTGGGTACGTCCAGGCTTTGCGCTCGCGCTCGCCCTCGCCCTGATTGTCGTCGGCGGACTGTTCTTGGCCTGGCGCGTCGGCATGCTCGGAGCGGTCGCGGGTTTCTGGCTCACCGCTGCGATCGCGCTGGGGGTGCTCGCCGCCCGAGGGCACTGCATTACGGCGCGATGGCATGTTGGGCCCGTATGCAATCGGTACTTCTAGGTCGAACGCCGCGGTACCGGTAGCGGCCGGCAGCCACGCCCCCCGGCGCCGCGGCACCGGGTCACGGCCGGCGGCCACGCCCCCCGGCAACCGCCCTCCCAGGAGACAAGGAGACGAGATGAACCTCAACAGCATCCTGATCGGGTCCGCGGATCCGCAGCGCCTGAAGGATTACTACTCGAAGCTCTTCGGCGCGCCCGGCTGGAACGAAGGCGCGTACAGCGGCTGGCAGATCGGCACGGGCTTCGTCACCGTCGGACCGCACGACCAGGTCACCGGCAGCAACCGCGGAGCCGGGGCGATCGATCTGGAACGTCGAGAGCACCGACGTGAAGGCCGACTTCGCGCGGCTCAAGGCGGCCGGCGCCGTCGTCGTCCAGGAGCCCTACCAGCCGGGCGAGGCGCCCGACGCCTGGATCGCCACGTTCTCCGATCCCGACGGCAACTACTTCCAGATCCTGAGCCCGATCATGTAGCGGCGTCGCGCGGGGGCACGCGCGGGCCGCGCCGCCGGCCGTGACGCGCTACGCCCGGGTGTCGCGCTGCGCCAGGAACCGGTAGCCCAGGCGGCGCTCGGTCTGGATGTAGCGGGGTGCTCGGGGTCGTCGCCCAGCTTCTCGCGCAGCCGCCGGATGTAGACCCGGATGTAGTCCACCTCGTCGACGTACTCGCGGCCCCAGACCTTGGCCAGCAGCGTCCCGTGCTGGAGCACGTGCCCCGCGTTCCGGACCAGGTGGTAGAGGAGCTTGTACTCGGTCGGGGTGAGCTCGACCCGCTCGCCGCGCAGCCGCACCTCCTGGCTGGCGAAGTCCACCTCCAGGTCGCCCGACCGGAACGACGGCGCCCGGCTCGCGGGCGCGGGCATGTCGAGGCGCCGCAGCACCGCCCTGACCCGGGCCATCAGCTCGAGGTGGTTGAACGGCTTGGTCACGTAGTCGTCCGCGCCCAGCTCCAGGCCCTTGACCTTGTCCATCGCGTCGTCCCGGGCGGTGAGCATCACGACCGGCACGTCGGAGAAGGCCCGGAGCTCGCGCAGGACCGCGAACCCGTCCTTGTCCGGGCAGCCCGACGTCGAGCAGGACGATGTCCGGCGCTCTGCCGCTCGACGATGTCCAGCGCCGCCTCGCCGGTGTCGGCGCCCAGCACCTCCACCTCCCGCCACTGGAGCGTGAAGCCGAGGCGGACCGACTCGACGACGTCCGGCTCGTCGTCCACGACCAGGATCCGCATCACGTCGTCGTCCTCGGGACCCGCCGTCGGGACGATCAACGCGAACGTGCTGCCGCGGCCGAGCGCGCTCCGGACCCCGATCGTGCCGCCGTGGGCCTGGGCGATCGCGAGCGCCGTGGGCAGCCCCAGCCCGACGCCCTCGCGCCGGCCGGAGCGGTCGTTGCGGCCGACGAAGAACCGCTCGAACAGCCGGGCCTGATCCGCCTCGGAGATCCCGGGGCCGTCGTCGGTCACGCTCCAGCTCGTGAACAGCCCGTGCTCCTCCACGCTCACGGAGACCGTCCCGCCGTCGGGCGCGAAGCGCTGGGCGTTGGAGACGAGGTTGAGCAGCGCCTGCTCCAGCCGCCGGTGGTCCCCGTAGACGCGATGGTCGCCGGACGCGGGAAGTGACCAGCTCGATGCGCTGGCCTCGCTTCGCCGCGAGCGGCGCGATCACCGCGATCGCCGACTCGGCCAGGGCCCCGGCGCTGAACCGGCGGAGCTGGAGGCTGACGCTCCCGGACCGGAAGCGGGACAGGTCGAGGATGTCGCCCACGAGCCGCTGCATCCGCTCCCCGTTGCGCTCGATCGCCTCCAGCAGCGCCCGGCGCTGCTCCTCCGTGGGCTCCGAGGCCGGATCGAGCAGGAGCCCCGCGCTCGTGCGGACGGCCGTGAGCGGCGTCCGGAGCTCATGGGCGATCGTGGACAGCAGGTCGGTCCGCAGGCCCTCCAGCTCCGCGAGCGGGATGCTCGCCTGGCCGTGGAGGCCGGCGTCCACGTACCGCAGGCCGAGCGTCGTCGCCACCCACCGCGTGCCACGGCCGCTCCGCTGGCTCGCGCGGACGAGCCCGAGGTCGGCGAGGTCGGCGAGGAGCCTGGCCGGCGACCCTGGGGCGGAGGTCGGCGCCGCTGGCGGCGAACCGCTGCTCGAGCTCCGACGCCGTCACCGACGGGCGGAACGAGCGCGAGCGCGGCGTGGAGCAGCGGCGACTGGCCCGCGGGCGATGCGAGACGGACCGGAGGCGAGGCGTCCATCTCCGGCGCGGGCTTGGGCGGCATGGACTGAGGATAGACCGGCGGCGCGGGTCGTTCATGAACGAGGCGTCCATGGGATCGGGGCCGTTGTTCACACGCCGTTCATGCCGGTCCCCGCCGACGTTCCGGGCCCGGGGCGAGCCTCTCCGGACAGGAGCAGACCATGCGACTCCGCCTGGAGACCCATCCATGACCACGGACATCGCACCGGTGCCCACGGACGCCGCCAGCCGCCATCTCCGCGCGACCCGCGGCACCGCCGGGCAGAACGCCCTCGCCGCGGCGCTCGCCCAGTTCGACGCCGCCGCCGAGCACCTCGAGCTCGAGCCCGGACCTCCGCGCCGTCCTCCGGGTGCCGCAGCGCGAGCTCACCGTCAACTTCCCCGTGCAGACTGGACGACGGCTCCGTCCGGGTGTTCTCCGGCTACCGCGTCCAGCACAACGTGGCCCGCGGCCCGGCCAAGGGCGGCCTCCGCTTCCACCCCGCAGACCGACCTGGACGACGTCCGCGCGCTGGCGATGTGGATGACCTGGAAGTGCGCCCTCGTCGACGTCCCGTTCGGCGGCGCCAAGGGCGGCGTCACGTGCGACCCGACGAGCGATGAGCGGCAAGCGAGCTCGAGGGCCTCACGCGCCGCTTCACGACCGAGATCGAGCCGTCATCGGCCCCGACTCCGACATCCCGGCGCCCGACGTGGGCACGAACGCCCAGGTGATGGCCTGGATCATGGACACCGTCTCGATGCACAAGGGGTACTCGGTGCCCGGCGTCGTCACCGGCAAGCCGCTCTCGCTCGGCGGATCGGTCGGCCGCTCGGATGCGACCGGCCAGGGCGTGCGTCTACACGATCGAGTCACGCCGCGCGCCGGCATCGGCCTGGACATGGCCGGCGCCAGCGTCGCGGTCCAGGGTTTCGGCAACGTCGGCGAGGCCACGGCCCGCCTGCTCCACGAGGCTCGGGCGCGAAGGTCGTCGCGATCACGGACGTCGGCGGGGGCGCGTACGACCCGGACGGCCTCGACTCCCCGATCTCGCCCGGCGGTTCCGGGCGTACGGCACCGTGGCGGGCACCCCGGGACGCGAGCCCATCGACAACGAGACCCTGTTCGGCCTCGACGTGGACGTGCTCGTGCTCGCCGCGCTCGAGGGCCAGATCACCGCCCGCAACGCCGGAACTCCGCGCCCGGATCCTGGCCGAGGGTGCGAACGGCCCCACCGACCCGTCGGCCGACCCGATCCTGCAGCGGAACGGCGTCATCGTGATCCCCGACATCCTGTGCAACGCCGGCGGCGTGATCGTCAGCTACTTCGAATGGACGCAGAACCGGTCGGCCCTCGCGTGGACGCGCGAAGAGGTCAATGACCGGCTGCACCGCCAGATCCTCTCGGCCGCGGATGCGGTGTGGCACCGCGCCGCGGCCGACGGGATCCCACCGCGGCTCGCCGCCCACGCCATCGCCGTCGAGCGAGTCGCCACGGCCACCCGGCTCCGCGGGCTCTATCCCTGACCGTCGCCCACGTCCACACCAATCGGAGGACTCGCATGCATACCTTCGCCAGCCCCCGCCGCGGCTACTGCGCCTCGTGCGACGGCGTGATCACCGACCGGCCCGTGTACCGCATGGACGAGGCGTACTGCTGCCTCGGCTGCGCCCAGAGCGGCCCCTGCATCTGCACCTACGAGCAGGACCTCGCCGACGACGGCGTCGACCATCTCGGCCTGCCGTTCGCGATGGACGTCCCGGTCACGACGACCACGTCGCCGCGAGAGCGGGAGGCCGTCGCCGGGTAGTCCCGGGGCCCCGCATGACGGCGACCTCACCACGGCGACCGGCTCAACCCAGGGCCGGTCGCCGTGGTGTCCGGGCTCATTCGTACCGGACCTGCCGTCGCGAGGGCCGCATCCGGCGCCTCGGTTCAGGCCGTCCAAGCCCAGCGCAGCTCGCCCGCGTCGCCTCGCCTCCCGGGCAGGCCACCTCGTCGCATGCGGTCTTCCGCGGTTCGTGGCAGCATGCCGCGATGCGCAGTTCCGTGACTCCGATAGCGTCCCTCGGGTCTCGATTGGCAGTGCTGGCCCTCGTCGTGGCCGCCTGCGGCGGCTCGGCCTCACCACCTGGCACCCCCGGGCTTCCCGGTGTCGCGGGCGGCGCCCCGACGGCCGCCACGACGGCCCCCTCGAACCCGGCTTCGATGCTGGCGGCTGCCGCCACCACGACCCAGCCCGCGGCCCGGCCGGCGACGCCGCTCGCCGCCACGACCGCCCCGGACTGGCCCGTCTACCACCGCAACCGGATCCGGTCCGGCTACGACCCGGGCTTCCCGGCGCCCGGCACGCTCACCCAGGCCTGGTCGGCGAGCCTCGACGGCGCCGTCTACGGCCAGCCGATCGTCGTCGGCGGACGGATCATCGCCGCGACCGAGAACGACACGCGTGTATGCGCTCGACCCCGCGAGTGGCGCCGTCCTGTGGCGGCATCACCTGGGCACGCCGGTCCCGCTCTCGACACTGCCCTGCGGCAACATCGACCCGCTCGGGATCACCAGCACCATGGCCTACGATGCGGCGACCGGCTCGATCTTCGCGTCTGCGGAGCTGGCCGGGCCGAAGCACACCCTGTTCGCCCTCGACCCGGCGACGGGCGCGGTCCGCTGGTCGCGAAGCCTCGATACCGTCGGCGCCTCTCCCCGGACCCTCCAGCAGCGCGGCGCCCTGGCGGTCGGCAACGGCTACGTCTACGTCGGCTTCGGCGGCCTCGCCGGGGATTGCGGCCAGTACAAGGGCACGGTGCTCGGCGTCCGGACGAACGGCACCGGGTCACGGCTCATCTACCGCGTCCCGGTCGCGCGAGAGGGCGCCATCTGGTCGTCCGGCGGGCCGGTCATCGACAGCACGGGCAACGTCTGGGTCTCGGTCGGCAACGGGAGCTCCACCACCACCTACGACGGCAGCGACGCGGTGCTCAAGCTGTCCCCGGCGCTGAAGCTCACGTCCCGGTTCGCCCCGTCGCGCTGGCGGACGGACAACGCCCACGACCAGGACCTTGGATCGCTGAGCCCGGTCCTGATGCCCGGCGGCTGGGCGTTCATCGCCGGCAAGGCCGGCATCGGCTATGTCCTCAACGGAGCAGCCTGGGCGGCATCGGCGGCCAGGTGTCGTCGAGGACCGTCTGCCGGGCGTTCGGGGGTGCCGCGCAGATCGGCGCCGTCCTGTTCATCCCGTGCACGACCGGCATCCAGCGGGTCTCGATCAGCGCCACGGGGAAGATCTCCCTCGGCTGGCACACGGGCTCGGGCGCGAACGGCCCGCCCGTGATCGGCAACGGCACCGTGTGGAGCCTCGCGCTCGGGTCCGGCCAGCTCTACGCCCTGTCCACGTCGACCGGGGCGGTCAGGGCCCACATCGCGGTCGGGGCGGTCCCCCACTTCGCCTCACCGACCCTCTGGAATGGCCTCGTCCTGGTGGGCACCATGCACGGCGTGGTTGCGGTGCGCGTCGGGCCCTAGTGTCCTGAGTCCGAAGTTCGCTGACAAAATCGCGCGACGATGGCGAGGATTTCGTCGGCGGTCTTCGTCCAGACGAACGGCTTCGGGGCCTCGTTGCTGATCGTCGAGGTAGCGCGAGAATGGCCGTCTCCAGTTCGCGGGTGCTGCGGTGCGCGCCGCGGCGGATCTGCTTCTCCGTGAGCAGCGCGAACCAGCGCTCGACCAGGTTGAGCCACGACGCGCCCGGTGGGCGTGAAATGCAGGTGGAAGCGCGGTGCCGCAGCGAGCCAGCGGCGGATCAACGGCGTCTTGTGCGTGCCGTAGTTGTCGAGGATGAGGTGGACGTCCAGCTCCGCCGGCACCGCTGCCGTCGATCGTGTCGAGGAACTTGCGGAACTCGATGCTGCGATGGCGCCGGTGGCACTCGCCGATGACCTGCCCGGTCTGCACCTCGAGGGCGGCGAACAGCGACGTGGTCCCGTGGCGGCGGTAGTCATGCGTCCGGCGTTCCACCTGGCCCGGGCGCATCGGCAGCAGCGGCTGGGTGCGATCCAGCGCCTGGATCTGCTCTTCTCGTCCGAGCAGAGCACCAGCGCCTTGTCGGGCGGCGCCAGATACAGCCCGACGATGTCGCGCACCTTCTCGATGAACAGCGGGTCCCTGGAGAGCTTGAAGGTCTCGGCCCGATGCGGCTGCAGGGCAAACGCGCGCCAGATCCGGCTGACCGCGTCTGGCTCAGCCCGCTCGCGCGCGGCCATCGACCGCGTGCTCCAGTGCGTCGCGTCGCGCGGCGTCGCTTCGAGCGTCCGCGTGACCACGGCCTCGACCTGCGCGTCGTGATCTTCCGCGGGGCCCCCGGCCGCGGTTCATCGAGCAGGCCATCGAGCCGCCGCGCGACAAACCGCGCCGCCACTTACCGACCGTCTGCCGCGTCACGCGCAAGCGTCGGCCACGTGTCCCGTTCGAGCACCGTCCGCACGTCGAGCACGATGCGCGCCCGCTGCGCGAGCGCCTGTGCGGTCTTCGGCCGCCGCGCCCACGCTCCAGGGTCTCGCTCCGCCGCGGTCACGGTAATCGGATCGACCGGTCGTCCTCTTCGCATTGGTGCCCCCCTTTCTACACCAAATACGAAGGGGATGACTATTATGTTTCATGACTTCTGACTCAGGACACTAGGCCCGTTTGATCGACCGCGGAAACGGATCTCGCGGTGAACCCGGCTCCGGGTGACCCGGGCGGCAGCCCGGCACCCTGCGTCCGGCCCCGGCCCCGCGTCCGCGCCGTCCGGGCAAGGGCCGGCGCGTCAGCGACCACCCACCCATGACGGGTGTCACCATCGCGGGACCGCCAGATCTCACGCCGCGAACACGATGGCTGCGACTTCTCCTCGGGCGCGTGCCCTCGTACGGTCGGCAGGCACCCAAATCGCTCTCGAGGTCCACTCCGATGCTCCACCGCCGTACCCCTGGCGAGGGTCCCAGCACGCGGGCCGCGCGCGCACGTGCGGGCACGGTCGCCACCGCCGTCGCCGCCGTCGTCCTCGTCGCGGGCTGCGGCAGCAGCGCCGCGTCGGGCTCCACGCCCACATCGACCCAGCCGGCCTCGTCCTCCACCTCCCAGCCCACGACCGAGCCGGCGTCGCCCGTCACCGCGGTCACGGCCCTCGGGCTCCAGCAGGACTTCGTGGGCGTCGTCAACACCGTGAACCCGTCCGTGGTTGTGATCGAGACCTCGAACGGGCTCGGGTCCGGGATCGTCTACGACACCAAGGGCGACATCGTCACCAACGCGCACGTCACCGACGGCAGCAAGACCTTCAAGGTGACCCTCGCCGACGGCCAGACCGTCGACGGCACCCTCGTCGGCTCGTTCACCGGCGACGACGTCGCCGTCATCCACGTCAACGCGACGGGGCTCCGGCCGGCGACCTTCGGCGACTCCTCGACCCTCCAGGTCGGGGACATCGTCCTGGCCATCGGCAACCCGCTCGGCCTCCAGAGCAGCGTCACCGAGGGGATCGTCAGTGCGCTCGGGCGCACCGTGTCCGAGCAGAACGGCGTCGCCCTGCCGAACACCATCCAGACCAGCGCTGCGATCAACCCCGGCAACAGCGGCGGAGCCCTCGTCGACCTCAGCGGCAGGGTCGTCGGCATCCCCACCCTCGCGGCGACCGACCCGCAGCTCGGCGGTGCCGCGACCGGCATCGGCTTCGCGATCTCCAGCAACATGGTCACCGACGTCGCCAACCAGCTCATCGCAACCGGCAAGGTCACCAACTCCCACCGGGCCTACCTCGGGGTGACGACCGTCGATGCCATCGGGGCTCCGGGCGCCATCGTGTACTCCACCGCGGCCGGCGGGCCGGCGGCCAGTGCCGGCATTGCGCGGGGCGACGCGATCACGTCGATCAACGGCAAGCCCACGCCCGACTCCGCGACGCTCGCGGAGGTCCTCGCCGGTCTCGCTCCCGGCCAGACCGTGCAGGTCGCCATCGCCACGTCGAACGGCAGCACCAAGACCGTGACGGTGACCCTCGGCCAGCTGCCCGGATGAACCCGGCTGACGTCACGCCCCCCGGCTGATATCGCCCACCTCCGCGCCCAGGGACCGCTCGGCGACGACAAGGCTCCCGAGCGGTCCCGCCATGCCACCAAGGCCGGCGGGCACGACGAACCCCTGGTCCGCGTGCTCGGGCCAGGCCGGGGTAGCCGCCGAGCCGCGCAATGAGCTCGGTGCGGATCGCCGGCACCAGGCCCGGCATCGATCCAAGCCCGCCCCCGACGACGAACCGCTCGGGCGCCAGCGCGTAGACGAGCGAGCTCAGGCCCGCGGCGAGGTACCAGGCAACGATCGTGACGGCCGCCTCGCGCTCGGTGCCGTCGAGCTCCTCGGCCCTCCGCCCGAACCGGGCGGCGACGGCGGGGCCACTCGCCATCCCCTCGAGGCAGTCGCCGTGGAACGGGCAGACCCCGGCGAACGCGTCGTGCGGACGACGCGGAACCGCCACGTGACCCATCTCCGGGTGCCCCAGCCCGGGAAGCAGCCGGCCGTCGACGACGGCACCCCCGCCGATCCCGGTGCCCACCGTCAGGTACACGAACGACCCCACGTCCCGGGCGGCACCCCACCGCCCCTCGGCCAGGGCGGCCGCGTTGACGTCCATGTCGAAGCCCACCGGCACCCCGAACGCCGCCTTGAACGGGCCGATCATGTCCGTCCAGGACCAGCCCGGCTTGGGCGTGTTGGTGATGAACCCGTACCGGGGATGCCCCCGCCGCAGCTCGACCGGCCCGAACGAGGCGATCCCGATCGCGTCCAGCGAGACTCCGCCGTCGACCGCCTCGCGGAAGAAGCGCACCGCGGCAGCGAGCGTCGTCGACGGATCCGTGACCTCGATCCGGGTCGTGCGGAGGATCGTGCCGGGACCCGTCCCGATCACGCATACGAACTTGGTGCCGCCGCCCTCGACCCCGCCGAGCATCACGGCGTCGCCGGCGCGGTGGAGCTGGTCCCCCCGTCGCGGGTCGCCGGCCCGGTGGAGCTGGTCGCCGGCCCGGTGGCGCGGGTCGCCGGCCCGGTGGAGCTGGTCGCCGGCCATGCCTCCCTCCTGTCCTGCATGCCTCCCTCGTGCCGCTGATGGGCCGTATCCCGCACCTGCTGGACCCGTGGCTCGAAGGCCACGGCGACAGGGTAATCCGGCCGCGGCCGTGTCAGGGTCCAACCACGCCGGGCGGGAAACGCAGCGGGAGCTGGCGGCGATTCCGGGTCTCGAGGCACCCGGGGTGATGGGGAGGGCGCGCCCCCGCACGGCAGCTGGGCCGCACGAAATTCGACGGGAGGGTCCGTTTGACGGGGCGTCGAGCCTGGTTCAGCATCGCCTGACCGCTGGCGAGCCGTCCCGCTCGCCCGGCCTGATCGGAGGGCTCGCGATGCCTGCGTCCGCTCCCCTGCCAGTCGTCTTCGTGCCCGGCGGCGTCACGCCCGTCGGCCCCTCGTACGCGCCGCTGCTCCAGGAGCTCCACTCCGAGATCGAACCGATGCTCAAGGACCTCGAGGTCTACGCGGGCGACTCGCCGCCCGAGGACTACTCGATGCAGGTCGAGGTCGACGGGCTCCGGCGGGCCGTCGATGCCGCCGGGCTCGACACGTTCCACCTCGTCGGGTACTCGGGCGGTGGGGCCGTGTCGCTCGCGTTCTGCGCACGGCACCCCCAACGGCTGCGAAGCCTGGCGCTGTTCGAGCCGGCGAACGTCCCGGGTCCGTGGGACCCCGTCGATCACCCCGAGGCAGTCGCGATGGACGAGGGTGTCGATCCGGACCTCGTGCTCGGCGAGTTCACGCAGCGACAGCTGCGGCCCGGGGTGGCGCCGCCATCCCCGCCTCCCGGTCCGCCACCGGACTGGATGGCGAAACGACCAGCCGGGCTCCGGGCGATGATGCGGGCCTTCGCGACGGACGCGACCGACCGCGAGGCCCTGCGTCGCTGCACGTTCCCCGTCTACCTCGCCTACGGCCTGCTGACCGAGGAGTTCATGGTCCGGCGCGTCCAGCTCCTGGCCGGGATGCTGCCGGACATCTGGATCGAGGCCTACGCCGGGGTCCACCACTTCGGGCCGCCACAGCGAACGCAGCCTGCCCGGTACGCAGCCGCGCTGCGGCAGCTCTGGTCACGTGCCGAAGGATCGCGGGCGGGGTCCCGGACCGGGGGTGACGCCGGCTACGCGGCGTAGGGCATCCCGGGCGGCAGGACTACGGGCCCAGGAGATCCTTCATCTGGTTGGCCAGGAACCCGGCGGCCCGCCGCGGGTGAAGGCGGTAGAGCCGGTCGAGCATCCTCGCGTCGCTGCCGACGAGGACGCGGTACTGGTTCTGCTCCATGCCGTCGAGGATGATCTTCGCGGCCTTGTCCGCGGCGAGGGCCTTGTACTCCTTGGCCCCCGGCGCGGCGGCAGGCGTGGCCACGCCCGAGTTCGCCGTGATGTTGGTCGCGACCGCCCCCGGGAACACGACCGTGACCCGCACCCGGGTGTGCCTGAGCTCCGAGTGGAGCCCCTCGGTCATGAGCTTGACGGCCGCCTTGGACGCCCCGTAGACGGTCTGCCCGGGCACCGGCATGAAGCCGCCCATGCTCGAGACGTTGACGATGTGCGCCTCGGGCCGCTCGAGCAGCCAGGGCAGGAACGTCTTGGTCATGTACAGCGTGCCCCGGAAGTTGACGTCCATCACGCGGTCGATCGCCGCGTAGTCCAGGTCGTTCAGGCGCACGAATGGCTGGATGATGCCGGCGCAGTTGACGATCCCGTCGACGGAGCCGAAGCGGTCCACCACCGCCTGGGGCAGCGCCTCGACCGCGGCCCGGTCCGTGATGTTCACGACGTACGTGGCCATCTTCTCGGCGCCGCCCGGCGCGAGGGTCACGGTCTCGCGCAGCGTCGTGTCGTTGATGTCGATGGCGGCGACACGCGCCCGTCGCCGGAGCAGCTCGAGCGCGACCTCGCGCCCCATGCCGCTGCCGGCCCCGGTGACGACCACGACCTTGTCCGCCAGGTTCATGATGCCCTCCTGCCTCGTCCCACCCGCGGCAGGTGTGACCCAGCCCGGCCGCGCTGGTGATGTCGGTTCCCGTCACCGCCGGTCGAGAACGAGCTCCTCGATGCGTCTCCGCCGCTTGGGAGGACGGGAGTCGGCCGGGTGGCCGAGGGGCGTGAATGCCCAAGGGACAAGACCGGCGGGCAGGTCCAGGACCTCCCGGGCTGCGACCAGGTCGAAGTGGGCGACCCAGCAGGTCCCGAGACCCTCCTCCGCCGACGCCAGGATGAGATGGGTCATGGCGATCGCCGCATCCGTCTCCGCCGACGACCAGCCGTCCGCCGACCGTGTCCAGGCCTCGCCCGGCACGGCGCAGACGGCCAGCACCAGGGGCGCCTCGACGAACCAGCCGCGGTCGTAGATCCGCCGCAGCTCGGGCTCCCGGCCCTGCGTCGAGAGCACGACGACGCGGAAGGCCTGGCGGTTCGCCGCCGTCGGCGCCAGCCGGACGACCTGGAGGATCCGCGCCAGCGCTTCCTCGTCGACCGGCGTCCGGTCGTACGCCCGGACGCTGTATCTGGCCCGGACCAGCTCCCCGAAGGTCCCCGCGTGCATCACGCTCCCTTGGCGCCCCCGTGCCGGCCCGCCGGCGAGGAGCGCGCGTTCACCGGTGTCATGGGCCCGGCCACCACCGGCAGGTCCCCGGGTCGGGGACGGCCTGCCCACCGGACCGCGACGGCTGCCGGCGCAACGAGTATCGTCGAGGGAGCGCCCGTGCGTCCGCCCGGTCTGCAGCCCCGGAGGCTCCCCACGTCCACCGCCACCGGCGATCCGCTCGCCATCCCGTCGATCCCCAACCTGCGCGATGTGGGCGGCTGCCCCACCCGGTCCGGGAGCCGGGTCCGCACCGCCGTGCTGTACCGGTCGTCGGGCCTCCACGGGCTCGCCCCGGCGGACACCGGCGCCTTCGCGCGGCTCGGCATCCGCACCGTGTACGACCTGAGGCTCGCCCGCGAGCAGGTCGAGGCGCCGGACCGCCTCCCCGCCGGGACGCGGCAGCTGCTCGTTGACGTGCTCGCCGCGTGGGCGGAGGGCGGGCCGAACCTGCTGTTCGCCTGGGCCGAGGATCCCGCGGCCGCGCGCGATGCGCTGGGCAACGGTGGCGCCGAGGCGCTCTGGGTTGGGCAGTACCGCGCCCTCGTCCGGCTGCCGAGCGCGCGAACCGGGTACGGGACGCTGTTCCGGGATCTCGCCGTCGAGCCGCACCGGCCGGCGCTCGTGCACTGCACCACCGGCAAGGACCGCACGGGCTGGGCCGTCGCCGCCCTGCAGCTCCTGCTGGGCGTGCCCGAGGACGCGGTCATGGACCACTTCCTCGAGAGCAGCCGCCACCTCGCACCGCTGGTCGAGCCGATGCTGGCCGCCCTCGCCGCACGCGGCGGGGACCCCGAGCTCTTCCGGCCGATCCTGGACGTCCGCCCGGGCTACCTCGAGGCCGCGCTGGACGAGGTCCGGCGCGGGTACGGGTCGATCGAGCGCTACTTCACGGACGGGCTGGGCGTCGACCAGGCGGCCCAGGAGGCCCTGCGAACGGCCTTCACGGGGTGAACCGGGCTCACTCGTAGCGGAGCGCGGCGATGGGATCGAGCCGGGCCGCCTGCCGGGCCGGCCAGACGCCGAAGATCACGCCCACGCCCAGCGAGAAGCCGACCGCCAGCACGATCGTGGTCGGGCTGATGCTGAGCCCCCAGCCCGCCAGGGCGCCGATCGCCGCGGAGGCGGCGACGCCGGCCGCGATCCCCAGCACGCCCCCGGCGAGCGACAGCACCAGGGCCTCGACCAGGAACTGGGCCATGATGTCCCGGCCCCGCGCCCCGATGGCCTTGCGGATGCCGATCTCCCGCGTCCGCTCCCGGACCGAGACCAGCATGATGTTCATGATCCCGATGCCGCCCACGAGCAGGCTGATCGACGCGATGCCGGCCAGGAGCAGGGACAGGAGCCCGGTGATCGTCCCGAAGGCCGACAGCAGCTGCGCCTGGTCCACGATCGTGAAGTCGTTGGCGGCGCCGTCGGCGATCTTGTGCCGGGCACGCAGCAGCTCGGTGATGCGGAACTTGGTGAGCGGGATCTGGTCCGCGTGCAGCGTGGACACGGACAGCGACTGCAGGGACTTGCCCGCCACGAAGTAGTCCCGCATGGCGGACAGCGGGATGTAGACCTGGTCGTCGAGGATGCCCTTGGGCTGGAGGATGCCCACCACGCGGAAGGGCACGCCGCCGACGTTGATGTCCGAGCCCACCGCCGACGCGCCGAGATTGAGGGCGTCGGCCGTGGCAGAGCCGAGCACGGCGACCCGCAGCCCGGCCGCGTACTCGGCCTCGGACACGAACGTGCCGCGCCAGACCTCGTACGCGCGCACGGGCATGAAGGCGGGGGTGATCCCGGACACGGTCGTCGTGGTGTTCGCGGAGCCGGCCACCACGACGGCCATGGTCGACACCTGCGGGGCGACCTGGGCTACCCCCTCGACCTGGGCGATGGCCTGCGCATCCTCGATCGTCAGCGTGTCGGCCGACCCGCCCGCGCCACGCACGAAGCCGAACGTGTTGGCGCCGGGACTGATGCTGAGCAGGTTGGTCCCCAGGCCCTCGATCAGGTTGGTGATCCCGGACGTGGCGCCCTGCGCCACCGAGACGAGGGCGACGATGGACCCGACACCGATGATCACCCCGAGCATGGTCAGCAGGGCCCGGAGGCGCGCCGCGGCAAGCCGCGAGATGGCGAGGGGGACGAGCTCGGCCCAGTTCATGCCGCGAGCCGCCCGTCGCGGACCCTGACGCTGCGCCGGGCCGCCACCGCCACGTCGGTGTCGTGGGTGATGAGGACGATGGTCGTCCCGCCGTCGTTGAGCTCGTGGAGCAGCGCGAGCACGTCAGCGCCCGAGGCGGAGTCGAGGTTCCCGGTGGGCTCGTCCGCCAGGATGATCGCGGGCCGGCTCACGAGCGCCCGCGCGATCGCCACGCGCTGCTGCTGGCCCCCGGACAGCTCCGACGGCTCGTGCGTCAGGCGGTCCTCGAGGCCCAGGCGGGCCAGTGCATCCCGGGCACGCTCCAGCCGCTCCGACCGGCCCACCCCCGCGTACAGCAGCGGCATGGCCACGTTCTCGAGAGCCGTCGTCCGCGGCAGCAGGTTGAACGACTGGAACACGAACCCGATCGTGCGGTTGCGAACCCGCGCGAGCTCGTCGTCCGACAGGCCTGCCACGTCGGTGCCGGCGAGGCGGTAGGTGCCGGCCGTCGGTCGGTCCAGGCAGCCGAGCAGGTTCATCAGCGTGGACTTGCCTGATCCGGACGGGCCGACGATCGCGAGGAAGTCGCCGGGGTTCGACGTCGAGGTCCACGCCCCGGAGGGCCTCGACCTCCAGGCGGCCCGACCGGTAGGTCCTGCCGATCCCGCGCATCTCGATGACCGGCCCCTCGAATGCCAGGTCGGACTGCGCCGCCGGGGCGATCACGGCTGCGAGCCCGCCGGGGCCGGTGCGGCGCTGGAGCGCCCGGACGTCCCGGCGCCGCCGCCGGGCCCGGTGGGGAATGTGGTGACCAGGTCCTTGGCGGACGCCGTGCCCGTCACCACGACCGTGCCCGCGCTGATGCCCGACCGGATCTCGGCCAGCGACGGCGTCAGCAGGCCGACCTCGACCGGGACGGTTCGCACCCGGCCGGGCCCGTCCAGCACCTGGACGGTGTAGGCGCCGGGTTCACCCCCGATCGCGGACACCGGCACCGCGAGCACGGAGGGCGCGCTGGCCGTGGTGATGTCCACGTCGGCCGTCATGCTCGGTGCGGCGAGGCCGGGGGCGCCGTCGAGCGCGATGACGACCCCGTACGAGACGACGCCGGACGCGCTCTTCGTGGCGCCGGCCAGATCGACCGAATCCACCCGGCCGTGCACGGTGGCGCCGATCGCGGGGATCGTCACGTCGGCCGGCTGGCCCACCCGCACCGACGGCAGGTCGGCCTCGGTGATCGCGGCGTCCACCTCCAGCGCCGTCCCGCGCAGCCGGATCACGGTGCCCGACACCGAGTCACCGGGCTGGATGGTGACCGACGAGACCAGGCCGTCGATCGGCGCGGTCAGGGTGGCGCGCTCCAGGGTCCGCTCCGCGTCGGCCACGGCCGATTCGGCCTGCGCCACGGCC
Source organism: uncultured Actinomycetes bacterium (assembly GCA_963835455.1). Taxonomy (GTDB): domain Bacteria; phylum Actinomycetota; class Acidimicrobiia; order IMCC26256; family PALSA-610; genus PALSA-610. The sequence goes on along the minus strand of CAWIFT010000008.1, from coordinate 147,309 downwards.
GCGCGGTCGGCGGCGACGGCCGCGTTCGTGTCGACGCTGGTGGCGCCCTGGTAGGTGAGGTTGGCCGACGTGACGCCCAGCTTGGCGGCCGCGACCTGGTTGGCCGCCTGCGTGTTCGCCGCGGCGACCTGGAGCTTCGTCGTGGCGAGGGCCCGCGATGCCTGCTTCACCGCAGCCGTGTCGGCCGCGATGATGGTTGCCGGCGCCCCGGCGGCCCGGTCGGCCGCCAGCTGGGAATTCGCGTCGGCGAGGGCCGCCGACGCCTGGGAGATGGCCAGGCGGCCGGACGCCTGCGTCTGCGACTGGGCCTTCCGGGCCTGGGTGAGCTGGGTGTTGGCCTGCGTGACCCCCAGCTTCGCCTGCGACTTGGTCGTCTTCGACACGGGCGCCTGGTCGGTCTTCAGCCGCGCCTCCGCTGCCGCGAGGTTCGCCCGGGCCACGTCCAGGGCCAGCCCGGCGTCCCCGGTCTCCGCGGTGGCCAGGACATCCCCGGCCTTGACGGCGTCCCCGGCCGTGACGTCCACCGTGGCCACGGTCCAGGGTGCCGCCGCGTTCTGGGTCGCGCCCGTGGCCGCCGCCATCGGCGAACGGACGGGTGCCTGGCCGAACGCGAGGCCATAGGAATCGACCGGCTGGAGAGACCCGCTGATCGACACGCTGTCGCGCACGTCCGTCACGGTCGCGGTGGCGGTGAGGTAGGTGACATCGGGCGTCCTGCTGCCCAGGGCGCCGCCGGCCACGGCCATGCCGGCGAGCGCGACGCCGACCACGACCACGCCGGCGATGCCGACTGCTCGCCTGTTCATGCGCCGGCGCTCCCCGCGGCAACCGGCCGGGGAGGGGTGCCGTCGGCTGCGAGCCGCGAGATGCCGCGCTCGAGCACGGCCAGGAAGCCTCGGACCTGCTCGAGGTCGGCGTCGTCGATGACGGCGAGCAGGGTTCGCACCTGGCGCGAGTTGAGGTCCCGGAAGCGGTCGAGCAGCTCCGCCCCCGCGGGGGTGATGCCGACGAACACGCGGCGCCGGTCCGACGGGCTGGCGCGACGCGCGATCAGCCCACGATCGACGAGGCGATCCACGACGCCGCTCACGGTGGGGAGGGTCACGCCGAGGCGGGCAACCAGCTCGGACATGCTGACCTCGCCGGCCGCGAGGAGGTGCAGCACCTTCGCCTGGGGCATGGTGATGTCGACCTCCAGGAACTCCGGCGTGTGGGTGTCGGCGAGACGGGCGAGGCTCGCCTCGAAGTCGGCGACGACCTCCGCGATGAGGGCCGCCCGCTCCTGCTCGTTGATGCCATTCCCCTTCATGCTGCCTTGACTGTTAGGCCTTACCTAACCATCGGGAGCGGACGATACACCTGCCGTCGCGAACGCGCGCTGCACGCCGCTGGCGTCGTTGAGGACGAAGGCGCCGCCGGGGCAGTCCAAAGTAAGGGCACCGCCGGGACCGCCTGCCGGGTGTACAGGGGCCAGCGTCGCTGGTAGCGTGCAGCCAGGCGGTGAGAGCCGTCCCAGCCAGGCGGCTGGCCCGAAAAAGGCAAACCCGGGGTGACCCGGGGACGCAAAGCCACGGGACTCGCGCTCGCGAGTCAGCCGGGCTGCCGAAGTCAGGAGGTTGGTGTGCCTCACGGCCACCCGCGCCTTGACGCGCTGATGCGCGCCTGTTCCGTCGTGGCGCTCGCTCTGGCGGGCCTCGCGACGGTTCGTCCCATCTAGCCCGCGCGGGCATCGGCCCGCACCATCATCCACGACGCCCCGCCCGGCGCGTCCGGCCTGCGAGGTCAGGACGCGCGAGCGGGGCGTCGGCGTGTCTCCCGGTGGCACCGGACGCATCGCACAGGGTGATGGTCGACGGCGAGACCGGGCCGGCGCGTCCGCCTCCAACGGCGGCGAACCGCGGCTATGCTGGCGGCCCGGCACCCGTGTCGCTTGCCTGGCAGGAGCCTCCCATGCCTGACCTTCCCGACCTCATTCCGCTCGGCGCGGCCCAGTCCCGCGTCCTCGACGGCGTCACGCCCCTCCCCGCCGAGGTCGTGAACCTCGGCGACGCCGCCGGGCTCGTCCTCGCCGAGCCGGTCAGCTCCGTCCTCACGGTGCCGTCGTGGATCAACAGCGCGATGGACGGCTTCGCGGTCCGCGGGTCCGACATCGCCGCGGCGTCCGCGGGCAGCCCGGTCGTGCTCCGTGTCCTGGGCGAGGTGGCCGCGGGCCGCCCACCCGGGGCCGCTGTCGCCGAGGGCACGGCGATCCGGATCATGACCGGCGCGATGCTGCCGGACGGGGCCGACACCGTGGTCCCGGTCGAGGACACCGACGCGCCCCCCGGGGCCTCCGACATCCCCGCGACCGTGGCGGTCTTCGCGCCGGTCCGCCGCGGCGACCACATCCGCCATCCCGGGAGCGACGTGAGGGCGGGAGCGCACCTGCTGGATGCCGGCCGCGCCTGCGATGCGGCCGCGATCGCGCTCCTCGCGGCGACCGGTCATGCGTCCGTCCCGGTCCACCGCAGGCCGAGGGTGGCCGTGATCTCGACCGGCGACGAGCTGGTCCCGCCGGGACTTCCGCTCGGACCCGGCCAGATCCACGACTCCAACTCGCTCACGCTCGCGGCCCAGGCGTCGGAGGCGGGGGCGGAGGTGCGGCGCCTCGGGATCGCCCGGGACACCCTGGCCGACCTGCTGGCCCTGCTCCGCGAGGCGGTCGCCTGGGCCGACGTCGTCGTCCTGAGCGGCGGCGTCTCGGTCGGCGCCCACGACCACGTGAAGGCCGCCTTCGACACCTTGGGCGACCTCGCCCTGTGGCGGGTGGCGATCAAGCCCGGGCGCCCGTTCGCGTTCGCACGGGCGACGGTCGACGGTCGCACCGTCCGCCTGTTCGGGCTGCCCGGCAACCCCGTCAGCGTGTTCGTGACGTTCGAGCTGTTCGTGCGACCCGTCCTGCGCCTGCTCGCCGGTCACACCAAGGCGTTCGACCGCCCCACGCGGGTCGTCCGCCTCGCCGAGCCGATGCGGGGCTCCTCGGGCCGCCAGACCATCAGCCGCGTCGTCCTCGCCCCGGACCCGACCGCCCCGACCGGCTGCTGGCCCGGTCGTCGGGAGGCCAGGATTTGTACATGCTGGCGTCGCTCGCGGCGGCGAACGGGATGATCTTCGTGCCCCCCGACACGGACCTCCCGGCCGGCGCGGAGATTGTCGCCTGGGAGCTGCGCGGCCGCGAGAGCTGAGGCGGGACCCCGGTCGCAGGGACCCGGGAGAACGTCCGGCCCGGGTGGGGCCCGGGGTCGTGCCCGCTCACCCCCCGCTCGTGGGCGGGAAGCAGTCGATCCTGTCCCGATCGGTCACCATCAGCGTCGGGTCGCCGAGGCGGACCACCTCGCCGTTCACCCCGAACACCGCCACGTCCGCCTCCGGGACCCCGATCAGGCGGAGGGCGTCGGAGGCGGGCATCCCATGGTCGAGCCGGATCTCGAACCGGCTCTGTCTTCCCGGCCCGTAGAAGCCGAGCTCGCCCCAGAGGCTGGACCCCCACGCGGACGGCGTGAGGGTCGGGCCGCCCGCGGTCCACTCCAGGCCGAGGCGGGCCAGGCGCTCGGGCGTCGGGACGCCGGTCGCGGGGTCCCAGCCCTTGAGCGCGTACAGCGCCGAGATCGCGCCCTCGAACGCGTCCCGGTCGATCGAGGTCCCCGTCAGCGGCCCGCCCTCGAGCGGGGTGTGCAGGCGCTCGGGCAGCCGGTCGTCGCCCCGGGTGAAGCCCTCGCGGACGTTGAACAGCCGGGCGAGGTTCACGGCCCGCTCCCCGACCTGGAGCAGCTCGTCCACCGTGACGTCCCAGCCGGTCGCGGCGCGCACGGCGGCCAGGACGTCGTCGACCTGCATGAAGGACCGGGGCGCCGGGCCGAAGAAGCACAGGCCCAGCACCTTCTCGGCGCTGTTCCAGCGCTCGCCCGTGTACCAGATGCGCACCTTCTTCTCGCCCAGGTCGAGCGCGCTCGCCGGTTCGGTGATGCCCAGCGGCATGGCGCCCTTGAACCCCACGGACTCGGGGTTGGCGAAGATCGGGTCGTGGAACGCGACGAGGTGGTCCGCGCCCGCCTCATTGGTGGCATAACCGAGCGCGACGCCCACCTTGCCGCGCGGCTCGTGCATGGCGAGCTCGAGGCCCTTCACCTGCATGGCGAAGGCCGCGGAGCCGCCCCCGACCCGGCCGGCGATCTGTCGCGAGCCCAGCGCCAGCAGCTCGCCCGCCCCGCGACGGTCGGCGATGAGCGGGATCGCCTCGAGCAGCGCCTCGCCGTTGCCGAAGCGCAGGTCGAGGCCGCCGAGGTCGCGCCCGACGTCGAGCAGCCCGTGCTCCACGCACTCCATGACGAAGGCCACCGTGCCCGCGGTGGAGATGACGTCGAGCCCGAGCTCGTTGCACAGCTCGTTGGCGCGCGCGACGAGCTGGATGTCGAAGATCGCGCAGTTCGAGCCGAAGCCGGCGATGGCCTCGTACTCCGGGCCGTCGTAGGTGTCGGTGACGCGGTAGCGGCCCTCGAACGCGGTCTCGGGCTTGCACCGGACCGCGCAGGCGTAGCAGGAGCGGGTTGCGCTCCGGATGGCCTCGTAGGCAGGGAAGCCGATCCCCTCGACCTGGTCGAACGAGCCCAGCCGGAAGTTCCGCGTGGGCAGGATCCCGGCCGCGTTCAGGCCGTCGGTGAGCCCGGGCGTGCCCTTGGTGCGCAGGTCCCAGCTCTGCGGGTGCTCGGTGACCGTCTTCGAGAGCCGCTTGCCGACCTCGGCCAGCGCCTGCGGGTCGTGGGCGAGCTCGGCGTAGCGCCGCGAGCCCTTGACGGCGATGGCCCGCACGTTCTTGGAGCCCATCACGGCCCCCATGCCGGTCCGGCCGTTGTAGTGGCGCAGCTCGTTCATGATCATCGCGTACGGGACGAGGTTCTCCCCGGCGCGCCCGATCTGGAGCACCCGGGCCAGCTTCTCGCCGGTGTCCGCTCGGATGGCCGCCTGCACGGCCGGCGGATCCTGGCCCCAGAGAGCACGTCCGTCGCGGATCTCGGCGGTGCCGTCCCTGACCCACAGCCAGACCGGCTCCGGCGACCGCCCGGTGAGGATGATCGCGTCGAACCCCGCCATCTTGAGCTCGGGGCCCCAGTAGCCACCGGCCTCGGACTCGCCGAACCCCCCGGTGAGCGGCGACCGCGCGATCGCGTTGAAGCGCGTCGCGGTCGAGAGCGGCGCCCCGGCGAGGAGGCCGGCGGCGAGCACCAGCACGTTGTCGGGCCCGAGGGGGTCCGCCCCGGCGGGCATCTCGCGCAGCAGGTGGTACGCGGCGAGGGCCTTGCCGCCCGGGTACAGCCGGAAGAAGGCCTCGTCGAACGTCTCGACGGCGGTCGTGCCCCGGGTGAGGTCGACGCGGAGGATCGCCCCGTTGCTGCCGAATGCCATCGAAGCCCTCCGCGCCTGCGCTCGCCGGCACCGCGACGAGTCGGTCGCCTCCATCATGCCCCGAGGACGGTCTCGGTGTCGTCCCCGGGTGCCGCACGTCCCGGGCTCGCGCCGCCTCCCGCCGCGCCGCGGACTGCATCCTCGGGGACCGCCGCGTCATCCGCAGCGCCGCCTGCCGCGCGCGTCGCTTCCAGGAGGCGCCGGGCACGGCCCTCGACGTCCCGTCCCGACCCGGCTCCTGTGTCGACCACCACCAGCCCGTCCTCCGACGCCACCACATGCCCGCGGACCCGGGCCTCGGCGTGCACGATCGCGGCCACGTCCGCGTCGACCGGGGACGCCATCACCCGGTCCGTGGCGTCGCACTGCCGGATGCCACCGTCGAGCAGGATGGCGAGGCGGTCGCCCAGCCGGACGGCCTCGTGCAGGTGGTGGGTCACGATCACCAGCGTCGTCGGTGCCTCCACCCGGAGCCGCTCGAAGTCATCGAGCAGCTGCGCGCGTGTCGGGGCGTCGAGCGCCACGAACGGCTCGTCCAGCAGGAGCAGGCGCGGGTCCAGCACGAGCGCGCGGGCGAGGCTCGTCCGCTGCGCCTCGCCGCTCGAGAGCTGGCTGGCCGGACGGTCGCGCAGGTGGGCGATCGCCAGTCGCTCCAGCCAGTGCTCGACCCGCTCGCGGGTCTCGGCGGCGCCGACCCCGCGGAAGCGCAGGCCGGCGGCGACGTTCCCGAACACCGAGGTGGACAGAAGCAGCGGCGCGGGGAACACGAGGCCGATCCGCCGCCGGTAGGCGAGGTCCCGGGCGGGCACGACGGGAGCGCCCTCGAACACGATCGAGCCGCGGTCCGGGCGCAGCAGGCCCGCCAACGCGAGGAGCAGCGTGCTCTTGCCGGCGCCGTTGGGACCGACGACCGCGAGCGTCTCGCCCGTGCGGATGGCCAGCTCGTCGACGGCCAGGATCCGGCGCCCCGCGCGCGTGATCACGAGGTCGCGCACCTCGAGCAGGGCAGGCCCGGGATGGTCGGCATCGGGCGGGGCGCCGACGCCGCCCGTGGCGGGCCCCCCGGTCATCCCGGTGTCGGCGGCGCCGGGGACCGGCCTCACCGCCGCGGCCCCCGTTGCTGCGCCCAGGTCAGGACGCCGTTGACGATGAACGCCAGGGCCAGCAGCACGAGGCCCAGGATGATGGCGTTCCCGAACTCGCCGCGCCCCGTCTCGAGCACGATCGACGTGGTGAGGACGCGGGTCTCGTGGGCGATGTTGCCGCCGACCATCATCGCCGCGCCGACCTCGGAGATGACGCTGCCGAACGCCGCCATGACGGCGGCCAGCAGCGGCAGGCGGGCCTCGCGCCACAGCCACCAGATCGTCTGCCGTCGCGACGCCCCCAGGCCCTGCAGCTGGAGCTGGAGCCGCGGGTCGAGCTGGCCGAGGCCCGCGATCGTGAGCCCCGTCACGACGGGGACGGCGATCACGACCTCGGCGATCACCATCGCGCCCGGCGTGTACATGAGGCCGAGCCCGCCCAGGATGCCGCTGCGCCAGAGGAGGAGGGCGATGAACAGGCCGGCGACCACCGGGGGCAGCGCCATCCCCGTGTTCACGACGCTGAGCACCAGGTGGCGCGACCGGAACCGGGACAGGGCGAGCCAGGTGCCGATGGGCAGCCCGATGAGCAGGCTGATCAGCGTCGCAGCACCCGAGACCGCGAGCGACAGCAGCGTGATCTCGACGAGGTCGCTGCTCATGGCAGGCTGGAGATCACGCCGCTCGCGTCGGGATCGGCCGGCAGGTGGCCAGCGCGATCAGGGCGCCGTCAGGGTGCTCTCCGCCTTCCCGGCATCCGGGACGAAGAGCTGCTGGCCGTACTTGTCGACGCCGTAGTCGCCGATGACCTTCTGGCCCGCGGGCGACAGGACGTACTCCGAGAACGCGGCGGCGCACGCGGCGTTGACCTTGGGCCACTTGGCCGGGTTGACCTGGATCACGTGGTAGATGTTGAGCAGGGACGGGTCGCCGCTGTCCACCATGGGCACGAGGTCCAGGTTCGCCTTCGGTCGCGAGCCAGGTGGCGTTGTCGGTCAGCGTGTAGCCCTTCTTCTCCGAGGCGATCTGGAGCGTCGCGCCCATCCCCTGGCCGGACTTGATGTACCAGGCAGGATCCGGGGTGATGCCGGCCGCCTTCCAGATCGCGAGCTCCTTGGCCTCGGTGCCGGAGCCGTCGCCACGGGAGACGAAGGTGGACTTCGCGTCGGCGATCTTCGTGAAGGCATCCTTGGCCGAGGTCATGCCCTTGATGCCCGCCGGATCGGCCGGCGGCCCGACGACCTCGAACGAGTTGTGCATCAGCAGCTGGCGGTTCACGCCGTAGCCACCGTCCATGAACGTTGTCTCGGCGGCCGGCGAGTGGACCATCAGCACGTCGGCGTTGCCTTCCTGGCCCAGCTTGAGCGCCGCGCCGCTGCCCACGGCCACGGTCTTGACATTGCAGGCGCTCACCTGCTCGAAGGCCGGGACGAGGACGTCGAGCAGCCCGGAATCCTGGGTGGAGGTGGTCGTGGCGAGGATGAGGTCGCCGGATGCCGCGGCGGCGGATGGCGACGTCACGGCGCTCGGCGCGGCGGTGGCCGCGGGGGTCGCCGCCGCGGTGGCCGCGGGGGCGCTCGTGGGCGCGGGGGCCCGAGGGGCGCGCGGCGATGCCGCCGTGCCGGAACAGGCAGCGAGCAGCGCCGCCAGCATCACGGCGCCCGCCGCCATCAGGGCGCGGCGCGGCGCGACCTTGTCCATCCCCGGTGCGATCATCCGTGGTCCCTCGCGTTCACCTGGCCGGACGACCCCTCGATCGTGGCCGCCGGCAGATCATAGGGCGTCGCTCACCGTGGCCCGGAGACCCAGGCGAGACCCAGTCGCTCCAGTGTCTCCGGCGTCGGGTTGCCGCTCTGGTTGTCCCAGCCCGCGAGACGGTAGTACTCGTCCAGGGCGCCCTCGATCACCACCGGGTCGAGCGCGACGCCGCGCGTGGGGCCGGTGCCGGCCAGTGGCTCGTAGAACCTGGCGGGCAGTCGGTCGCTCCTGCGGTCGATGCCCTCGCGGGCGTTGAACGCGCGGAGCATGTTGATCCGCCGCTCGCCGAGCTCGAGCAGCTCATCGAGGTCGAAGTCCGTCCAGCCGGTGACGGCCTTCACGGTGTCGACCGTCTCCTGCGGCCCGAACAACGACCAGGCCGGGCCCCAGACGAACTGGCACAGGGAGGCCGTGTCCAGGAACGAGTAGAACTGCTGCGTCCTGAGGGCGAAACGGACCTTGTCCGGTCCGAGCGAGTCGAACGGCAGGCGCTCGTCGAAGCCCAGCAGCGCCAGCCGTTCCATGAACAGGTCGGAGGCGCCCTCCTCGACCATCGGGTCGTGCTCGGACGACTGGTGGTCCGCGCCGAACGGGTTCACGGCGTAGATGACGCCCAGGGACCGCTTCGCCTGGGGCATGTGGGCCGGCGCCTCGGCACCCTTGACCGTGATCAGCAGCTCCTGGCCCCTGCCCAGGACCTCGGCGGCGTGCCGGGAGCCGTCGGCCAGGATGTCCCCGATGCCCTCCCGGGCCGCGATCATGTCCGTCAGGCGCACCATGGCTGCCGCGTCGCCGAACGGGGCCGGGAACCCGATCTCCGCCTCGGACAGCAGGCCATGCTCGAAGCAGTCCATGGTCCAGGCGACCGTCGCCCCGGTGCCGATCGTGTCGAGGCCGGCCTCGTTGCAGATCTTGTTGGCCAGCGAGATCGCCGGGAGATCGTCGACGCCGCAGTAGGACCCGAAGACGGCGGCCGTCTCGTACTCGGGCCCGCCGTGCCGGGGCTCGACGGCGCGGCCCAGCCATTCCGTCTCGACCACCCGCTTGCAGCGGACCGCGCAGGCGAAGCACGTGTCGCGCGTCTTGAGGATGGTCGCGGTCATCGTCTCGCCGGAGATCGCCTCGTAGCCGTCGAACTGGCCGGCGCCGTAGTTGAACGTCGGCAGGCCGCCCGCGGCGTTCTGGCCCTCGAGCACGCTCTCGGTCCCGTCCGCGCGCAGCGCCACCATGTCGGGGTTGTTGGGGAGCTCGGCGGGACCCCACTTCGCGAGCCTGCCGAACGCGGCCGCGTCGGCGATCGGCACCTTCCGGTTGCGTGCCGCGGACCGCGACCGCCTTGAGGTTCTTGGACCCCATGACGGCGCCCATGCCCGTCCGGCCGTTCGCCCGGTTGCCCATGCTCATGATCGCGGCCAGCAGGGCTCCCTTCTCGCCCGCAGGTCCGATCGCGGCAACCTCGACCTTGCCGTCACCGAGCTCCTCCCTGAGCAGATCGGTGGTCGCGGACGTGGTCTTCCCCCACAGGTGGCCTGCCGGCCGCGAGCTCGACCTCGCCGTCGTGGACCCACAGGTAGACCGGCTCGGGTGACCGGCCCCTGATCACGATCCCGGTGAACCCGGCGAACCGCAGCTCCGCCGGGAAGAACCCGCCGCCCTGGCTGTCGCCGATGCCGTCCGTCAGCGGGGAGCGGGCGCTGATCGGTGATCCGGCTCTGGCCCGCGATGGGGGCCCCGGTGAGCAGGCTGTCCATCATGGTCAGGACGTTGGCCGGGTCCAGGCCGTGCGTCCCGGGGGGCACGTCGCGCAGGATGTAGTAGAGGCCCATGGCAGACCCACCGAGATACGTCCGGTAGAACGACTCCGGCGGGTGCTCGATCTCGACTGCCCCGGTGGAGAGGTTCACGTGGAGGATTCGGCCGGTGGACTCGCTCGACATGTCCTGCCCCTGTCCGGTGGGTCGAGGCGATCGCCTCCTGCGATGGCCAGCATACTCACTGCTCGAGCTCGGGTCGTCAGGCTCGTCGCGGTCGTCAGGCTCGTCGCGGTCGTCGACCTCGTCTTGTCGTCGACCTCGTCGCGGTTGCCCCGCCACGAGCTCCTGGCCAGGTGGAACGAAGCCCCCGGCCATCGCGCCGGAGGCTTCGGTTCGTTCTCGTGCGTCGCAGCCGTCAGGCAGACGGCGGCTCCGGGGTGGCGGGATCGGTTCCGTCGCCCGGCCAGGGAGCCGAGCCCGTCGGGGTCCCCGGGATCACCTCGGTCGACGACGTCGAGCGGGTCGGCGGGCACGGCATCCGCCGCGATGACTCCGGGGGCCCCGGGGGCGCTCGTCACTCCCGCAGCCGCCGTCGGTCCCGCAGCAGCCGTCGGTCCCGGGGTCGGGATCACCTCCGGCGCGTCCGGTCCGGCGCCGGGCGAAGGCGGCGGCACCAGCGGGCCGGCTGCGGTAGGCGGGGGCGGCGGCGCCAGCGGGCCGGCGGCGGTCGGCGGCGGGGGCGGCGGCACCTGACCGAGCGGCGCCAGGCGGCGTACCTCCGGAGCGGGTCCCGCCCGGAGGCGTCGGGCCGCCCGGTGGCGTCGGGCCCCGCGAGCGCATCCAGGCGTAGGCGACGAGCCCGCCGCCGACCACCGCCAGGACGAGCAGCAGCAGGAGCTCGGGCCCGCCGCTTCCGGCGTTGCCCGCGCCCGGTGCCCGGCGAGGCGGTCGCGGTCGGAGTAGGCCCGACGCGGGCGGCGCGGCGTGGCCGACGGCGCCGGGGCGTGGCCGCCGGCGTCGGCGGGCGGTCGGCGCCGGCGTGGGGGTCGGCGTCGGCGTTGGCTTGGTCGGCTCGGCGTCGGGCCGTGGCTGGGATCGGCGCGGGGGTCGGCGCGACCGTGGCCTGCGGTCGGTCGGCGTCGACCGTCGGCGCTGAACGTCGGCGTGGGGGTCGGCGCGGGGGTGGGCTTGGCGGTGGGCGCGGCCGTCGGCTCGGGCGCGACCGTCGCGGTCGCCGCGGGCTTGAGCGTCTCCACTGGCGCCGTCGTCGGTGCCGGGGTCGGCTCGGGGGTGGCCGCCGGAGTCGGCTTCGGGGGCTTCGACGGGGGCGCGATGGACGGCGGCTCGACCGAAGGCAGCCCGATCGATGGGACCTCGATCGAAGGCAGCGCAATCGATGGAAGGGGAACCGTTCCCCCGCACGCCGCGAGTCCGAGGACAGCGGCGCCCGCGAAGACGAGGGCGAGGGCGCCCGCGCGTCGATCGCGACGATTGGGGTTGACAGACACGTGTGGAAGCCTCGTAGCGGCCGGGGGCGTGCCGGGTGCGGCCCGCCGGGATCCCGGTGACGGATCAGGGACGAGGATCGTACCCAACGCGCCGCTCAAACGGCGCCGCCGGCCCGGACGAGCCGGCGGCACGCACCGGCACTGTCAGGCCGTCGTCACGTGGAACAGCTGGCTGATGCCCCAGGTGAGCAGCATGGCGATCGAGCCGCCGATGACATTGCGGACGATCGGGCGGGTCTTCGACGAGCCGGAGATCACCGCGCTGGCCCAGCCGGTGAGCAGCAGCCCGACCAGCCCGACGATGACCGTGACCGGGATCCGCAGCTCGGCCGGCGCGAGCAGCATGGACGCCAGCGGCAGCAGGAAGCCCAGCGTGAACGACACCGCGGACGCGATCGCCGCGTGCCAGGGGGTGGTCAGCTCCTCCTGGTGGACGCCGTACTCGGCGCGCAGGTGGGCGGCCAGCGTGTTGTGCGCGGTGAGCTCGTCCACGACGAGCCGCGCCGTCGCGTCAGACAGCCCCTGGCCCCGGTACACCCCGACCAGCTCCTCGTATTCCTCCCCGGGTGTGTGCTCCAGGTCGTGGCGTTCCTTCGCGATCAGCGCCTCCTCGGTGTCGCGCTGGCTCGACACCGACACGTACTCGCCCATCGCCATCGCCGAGGCACCGGCCAGCAGGCCGGCCACCCCGGCAACCATGATGGCGTGCAGGTTGGTGGGGTCGGCCGCAGCGACCCCGATGGTGATGCCCGACCCGGACACCACACCATCGTTGGCGCCCAGCACGGCTGCCCGCAGCCAGTTCAGCTTGGCGCCGAGGCCCCCGAACCCGACGGTCTCGCCGATCTCGGCCGTCTCCGGGAACTCCTGCTCGCCGTCAAGGCTGCGTTTCTGCATGATGAGCTCCGCGCTGTGTTCGTACGGGCCCGCACGCGCAAGGTCGATGCCGCGACAACCGTACCCGCAGGCGCTGGTCGGCGCGGCGCGGGAGCGTGGCTGCGGACGGACCGCGGGCGCCACGCAACGACGCTCACCCGGCACCCGATGCGGAACCTGCTGCCCGCGGGCCGTCAGCGTGCGGTTCGGCCGTCCACGCCCAGAGAGCCCCGAAGCCAGTCGTGCGCGCGAGCGACATGCTCTCGCGCCAGCGACGTGTCGGGTGCCCAGACCTCGAAGCCATGCGGCGCGCCGGGCACCACGTCGAGGGTTGCCTCGACCCCCGAGGCACGCAGGCGCTCGCCGTAGGCGCGGTCCTCCTCGCAGAACAGGTCGATGTCGCCGACGCCGATCCACGCCGGCGGCAGCCCGGCCAGGTCGTCCCGCCGTGCCGCGGCCGCGTAGGCCGGAGGGGAGGCCTCCCCGGGCTCACGGCCCAGGTAGGACCGCCAGCCGAACCGGTTGAGGCGGTTGTTCCAGACGAAGTGGCCGATCGCGTCGAGCTCGCGATGCGCCGCCGTCCGGTCGTCCAGCATCGGGCAGAACAGCCACTGGGCCGCGGGCAGCGTGCCGCCCTCGTCGAACAGCCGCTGGACGAGGCTGGCGGCAAGCCCGCCACCGGCGCTCTCGCCACCCACCGCCACGCGGCCGGGGTCGATCCGGAGCGCCGCCGCCTCGCGCTGGATCCAGGCCCACCCGGCAGCGCAGTCGTCGAGCGCGGCCGGGAAGGGATGACCGGGTGCCTTGCGGTACTCGACCGACACGACGACGATCCCGAGCTCCCGGGCCGTCGCGCCGCAGAACCGGTCGTTCTGGACGGCCCGCCCGATGACGAACCCGCCGCCGTGGATCCAGAGCAGGGCCGCCGGCGAGCGGATGACGGACGGGCGATAGACGCGGACCCCCGGCTCCACGCCGTGGGGCTTCTGGATCGTCACGCCGTCGGTCCTCGCGTCCGGCATCACGCGCGAGCAGGGTCCCGATGATGGCGCGGCCGACCCACCGTGCTCGATCGGCAGCAGGCTCGCCCGCTTCGCCGACTGGCGCAGCTCCGGCGCGACGCGCTCCAGATCCACGGCGTCATCCTCTTCCCGCACGGGGTGCCGTCACCACGGCCTCGGCTCGCGACAGCGTGGCACAGCCGACGACCGGCCGGGTGGCGGCGCCGGCGATCTCCCCCGGCCCGCCGGTCATCCCCGGACGCGCGGGCAGGCCCTCCTCGGCCGAGGCCGGTCAGTCGTCGGCGCCCCCGTGGCAGCGGCTCGGTCCCGGTCAGCCGCGCCAGGATCGCGGGGAGGGCGAACGTCGCCGCGGCCCTCGTGGGGCGACCCGTGGGAGTCGCTCGGGGCACTTGACGCCGCCGCGGGGAGCGGATCTCATCATCCCCGCAGGTCGCGGGCGCCCACCGGGCCGTGGTGGGCCGGCACGATCCATACCGATCACGGGAGGTGCGCATGTCGAGCCCGGGCAGCAACGAGTGGCCGACGATCGACGAGCTCGAGGCCCAGGAGCGCGACCTGGTCCTCCGCCATGCCGACCTCGGATCGCTCCACAGGCTCGGACGCCTGATGTCCGCGGCGGCCGCCGAGCGCGGGCTGCCGATCGTCATCCAGGTCCGGGCCGGCGGGAGGCTGGTGTACGTGGCGGCCCTGCCGGGCAGCACGGCGTCCAACGACCTATGGGCGACGAGGAAGGCGCAGGTCGCGCAGCATTTCGAGCAGAGCTCGCTGCTCGTGAGGCTGCGCCACGAGCGAGACGGCCAGGATGTCAACACGCGGCACGCCCTGTCCCCCGAGCTGTTCCAGGCGCACGGCGGCGCGTTCCCGCTGCGGGCCGAGGGGGTGGGCGTGATCGGCACGGTCGTCGTGTCGGGACTGCCGCAGGTCGACGATCACGCCTTCGTCGTCGAGCAGCTGGGTGCCTTCGTGGGGAGCGACTGAACGCGGCCCGCGCGGACGGATCGTCGCGCCCGGCGGCCCCGCTCAGTCCACCGTGAGCGTCTTCGACAGGTTCCGCGGGAAGTCCGGATCGTGGCCGCGCAGGACGCTCATGTGGTACGAGAGCAGCTGCAGCGGCAGGACGCCGAGCAGGGCGCTGACCTGCGGGTCCGACCTCGGGATGGCGACCAGGACGTCGCCGTTGGCGCGCAGGCGCGGATCCTCCTCCGCGATGGTGATGGTCCGTGCCCCGCGCACCCTGACCTCGTTGATCCCGCTGATGATGAGCGGGACGTCCGCCGGGCCGGCGACGAAGACGATCGGGAAGCCGGCGGTCACCGCGGACAGCGGGCCGTGCTTGAACTCGGTCGAGAGCATCCCCTCGCAGTGCGCGTACGTGATCTCCTTGAGCTTGAGCGCACCCTCGAGGGCGATCGGGTAGGTCGCGCCGTAGCCGAGGCAGTACAGGTTGTCCCAGGCGTTGATCTCGCCGGCGATCGCCTCGATCGGGCCGGCCACGGCTCCGAGCGTCTCCTCCATGAGGTCCGGCACGCGCGCCAGGAGGCCCGTGTCCTTCCCCGCCAGGCGGTAGGCGAGATACAGGAACGCCAGGACCTGGTTGGTGAATGTCTTGGTGGCCGGCACGCTGATCTCGTACCCGCAGCCGAGCGGCAGGCAGAGCCGGGCGGCGCGGGTCAGGGTGGAGCCGACCACGTTGGCCAGGCCGAAGCAGGCCATCCCCCGGCGTTCGGCCGCCTCGAGGGCGTTGAGCACGTCCTTGGTCTCGCCCGACTGGCTGACGAAGATCCCGACGTCCTCGGGGCCCACCGCCGGCGCGTACTGGGCGATGAACTGCGGCGCCAGCACGGGGATCGCGGCACGCCCGGCGAGCTGCGCGAGGTAGACGGAGCCGACCGAGGCGGCGTGGAAGCTCGTGCCGCAGCCGATCAGGTAGAGGTGCCGGGCGCCCCGCATCCGCTCCACCATCGGCGCCACGTCCGCGCTCGCGTCGAGCAGGTGCAGGAGCTCGCGGGCGACCTGCGGCTGCTCGTGGATCTCCTTCTCCATGAAGTGCGCGTAGCCGCCCTTCCGGACCGCATCCATCGATCTCGGTGACGACCTCGACCGGGCGGTCGACGAGGCTGCCGTCCCCCACCGAGCGGACCTCGACCCGGTCGGCCCACAACGTCACGATCTCGCCGTCGAGCGGCCGGATCACGTTTCGGGTCAGCGGCAGGATGGAGGGCAGGTCCGACGAGACGCAGGTGAAGCCGTCGCCGATCCCGACGACGAGGCCTGACCCCTTCTTGAACGCGTACAGCCGGTCGTCGTCCGCGCGCCCGATCACGAATGCGTAGTCGCCCTCGAGGTCGCCGTATGCGAGGCGGATCGCCTCGATGAGCTCGTAGCCCCGCCGGATGTAGCGCTCCACGGCATGGACGCAGGTCTCGCCGTCGTTGTCCGAGCGGACCGTCATCCCCTCGGCCAGGAACTGGAGGCGAAGCTCCGCGTTGTTGACGACGTTGCCGTTGTGCGCGCCGACCATCGTGCCGTCCGAGTCGAGGTGCGGCTGGGCGTTGACCTGCGACGGCTCGCCGAACGTCGCCCAGCGCAGCTGCGCGATCCCGCGGCTGCCGCGCATCTCCGCGAAGTTGTGGCGCGCCGCGACCGCGTCCACCTTGCCGACGTCCTTGCGCAGGTCGATCGTGCCGTCCCGGAAGGTCGCCACGCCGACGGAGTCGTAGCCGCGGTAGGTGAGCCGCTGCGCGGCCTCGACCAGGATCGGCCCGAGCGCCTCGTCCCGGTCCGTCACGTAGCCGAAGACGCCGCACATGCCTGCAAGACCTCCCGGGTTCGGCGGTGTCGGGGCTTGGTCGCCCATCGACCGCTGTCCGCTATGGTGCCGACTCTCGCGCCCGGGTGCTTCGGCTGGCCGCATCGTCTCGGCTCGTCCCATGCGTCGAACCACCCCGGTGGCCGAAGGGTCGCAGGCGCGCGAACGACCACGGGCGGCGGGGTGCACCGCACTACCATTGCCAGCGTGATGAGGAACTGCGCTCGAAGGGGATGTCGCCCGTGCTTCGCGGTGCCCGCACGGAGCCTGTCCTTGACTGACACCGGCATCGCGGGCGCCATCTCCCGTTCCCGCCGCCGCGAGCGGGCATGCGCGGCTGGCGGCCGGCCTCGTCGCGTGCCTGACCCTCCTCGCGGTCGGCTGGACGGGACTCCTCATCCCGTCGCTCATCCGCTCGATCGAGGCGACCTTCGCGCAGACCGATGCCGGGATCGGCATCGCCTACCTGGTCTATGCCATCGCCTACGCGTCGGGATCATTTGCCGGCGGGGCCCTGACCGAACGCCTCGGGCGGCGCCCCGTCCTCGGCGGCGCGCTGCTCGTCACCGGGCCTCGGTGCCGCGGGCCTCGGCCTGGCCCCGACCTGGGCAGCGTTCGTGCTGGCTGCGCTGACGATGGGCGCCGGTGCCGGCTGCCTGGATGGCGGTGCGAACGGTGCTCGTCCTCGACGTGTACCGGGAGGGCCGGGGGCGGGCGATGAACCTGCTCCACATGTCGTTCAGCGTCGGGGCACTCGCCGCGCCGCTCTTCGTCGGGGCGCTCGTCGGGGGCGGCGTCCCGTGGGAGTCGGTCGCCGTCGGCACGGGCGCGGTCGTGGCGCTGCTGGCCCTGGCCTACGTCCTCGTCCCGATGCCGAGCGGGCGGAGGACGGCCAGCAACGCGGGCGCGCCCCTGCCGGGGGCCGCGGGCGGCGGCGACGGACGATCGCTGCTGGCCGGCCCGTTGCTGTTGCTCGGGCTCGCGATCGCGGCGTACGTCGCGTCCGAGATCGGCGTCTCGAACTGGATCGTGCGCTTCCTCGAGCCGGCGCCGCTGACCACGGCAACCCTGGCGCTGTCGCTGTACTGGGCAGGGCTGACCGTCGGGCGCCTGGTCTCGTCGATGATCGCGGACCGGTTCGACCACCTGCGTTTCACCATCGTCTGCGCGCTGGCGATGGCCGTCCTGATCGGGATCGCGGTGCTCGTGCCGCTGCTGCCGCTCTCGATCGCCGCCTTCGCGGCCGCGGGCGTGGCGTCAGGGCCGGTCTTCCCGATGATCGTCGCGATCGGCGGAGACCGCTACCCGCAGCGCTCGGCCGCCGTCGGCGGGTCGCTCGCCGGCATGGCCGTCATCGGCTCGACGATCTACCCGCCGGCGATGGGGTTCATGTCCATCACCGTCGGCCTGACCGTCGGCCATGTTCGGGAACGCGCTGCTGGCGCTCGCGTGCGTGCTCGCGCTCGTGGCCTTCGGCCGGGCGGTCCGACGCGGCGCCTGAGCCGCGCGGTCGGCTGGCGGAGCCTCAGGGATCGTCAGGCTCGTGCATCGGTTGGTGGAGCGCCACGGGGTCGCCGAGCCACTGCGCGGCAGGCGTCGCCCAGTACGACGCCATCGCCACCAGCCGCGTCGAGTAGGTCGCGCGGGCGGCCTCGAACGACGCCCACGCCACGTCGCGTGGCGCGAGGACGATACCCGGCCCGCTCGAGCCGGTCGCAGGCCGCCTCGAACGCCGACCGGTCCAGGTGCTGTCGGCGGCCGGCGCGGAACCCGAGGTTGGAGATGTCCTCGACCAGGTGGGTCCCCATGCGCTTGAACAGCTTGGCGTCGCCGCGCGGCACGCCTTCGACCGTCGTCAGCACGAGGCTCGAGGCGTCCAGGACCGTCCCGAGGGCGCTGATCCAGGACAGGTTGTCGTGGCTCGAGCGGAAGTAGCCCAGCATCGGGTAGGCGACGTGAGAGTCCAGGACCTCGGCCGCCCACTCCTGCCAGTCGCGGAACAGGCCGGGGAGCCGATCGATGAGCCCGAGCAATGCGTACGTCTCGAGCAGCGTGACCGCTGACGGGGGAGCCCCCGCGGACGCCTGGAGCATCACGACCCGCATCTCGCGGCGCTGGTATGAGCCGTACAGCGAGAACAGGAAGGTCACGACGAGGGCGACCGCGCCCAGGCCGCTGATGGCGGCGATCGTGATGACGACCCGCGCGAGGGTCCCCGCGGCCACGATGTCCCCGAACCCCAGGGTCAGGACGGACGTCGCCGCGAAGTACAGCGTGGTGCCCAGGTCCGGTGGGCACGCGGGCGCAGCTCGTCGCGGACCGCGATACAGGATCAGGCCGTAGCCCGACGATCAGCGTCACGAGCCAGGCGGCCAGGAGGGCGACGGTCGCCGCGGGCGCGAAGAGGCCCAGCACGCGGTCGTACGACCTGCCCGGGCCGCCCGTCACGGAGGGCACGCAGGCCGCGCCACGAGCCGCGCACCAGGTAGCGGCCGATCCGGAACCAGCCGGGCGTCGGCCTTGGCACGACGACGGTCTGGAACAGGTCCCAGAGGGTGAGCGCCAGCAGGAAGACGCCGAGGACGAAGGCGATGGCATCCATGGCACGGCGATCATCCCATGCCGTCGTTCAAGTCCGGGAATCATCGCCTCGAGCAGACGGGATGCATGCCCGGCGGCAGGCGAGGCCGGGCGGCCCGCGGACCCCGGCCATGCCAGCCCGGCCCTTCGAGGAAACGAGGCGTTTGACCGCGCGCCGCGGATGGAGGACGCTTCGCGGATGGCCCGCCGTGCGTCCCACGAGCCCCACGAGATCCTCCGCGTCCGCCGCGGAGCGAGTCGTGGCGAGATCTCCCGGGCATACCGTGCCCGCGCACGCCAGATCCACCCTGACGTCTCCGGCGCGGACACCACGACGGACATGGCCGAGCTCTCGGCGGCTCGGGACGCCCTGCTGTCCCGCACGCCGCCCGAAGGCGCGTCGCTCCGCGGCGAACAGCCCCGGCGGCGCCCGAAATGGCCCGCCGCGCACGAGCCGTGGACCGATTACTGGGCTGCCTGGAACGAGCCGCGCCGCCGGGGCCCGTGAGCTGGCCCGGCCCCCGCGGTTGACAAGGACGGATCCCGAGCAGATCGTTCAGCGATGCTCGATGAATGCCCCATGACCGAGGACTGCCCCGGCTATGACCGCGACCGCCGGATCTGCCTCCTCCGTCCGGATGACTGCGAGTTCGCGCCTGCCGACCGTGGCGCCTCCCCGGGGCTCGAACCGCCCGAGCCGCCGACGGCCGACGCCGGCGGGGCGACCACGTAGCAGCAGGGCGGCACGCACGCCCGATCGGATCGGGGCGCCGTGATCGAGCTGGCAGTGTTCGCGAGCTCCGCGAGCTTGCCGGTCACCACTCACCGCTCCGGCAGCGGGCCCACGACGGTGATCCAGGGACGCACCAGCAGCTCGAACGTCGGTCGCGGAATGAGGCTCCGGTAGCGCATCGCCAGCCACGCGTTCCAGAGGGCGACGAGGCCCTTCCCCCCCGGCTCGCCGCTTTCCCTGAGCGCGGCGGCGGCCCGCGACTTCTCCGGGCCCGCCTGCAACACGAACTGGTCGAGCAGGGCTCCGAACCCTTGCGGTGGCCGGGCCCGGTCTTCCGCCCGCAGGTCGCGCCCGGCAAGGACGCTCCCGACCGTGACCTCGAGCTCGGTGAACTCCCCGAACATCGCGCCCGCTCTCGTCGCGGGATCCGCACGCCCGCGTCCCAGGCGAGGCCGAAGCCCCGGCCGATGTCGGGCGGCGCACCCGCGGCGAGCATCTCCAGGACGACGCGCCCCAGCGCCAGGATCTCGCCGGGCGTGAGCCGGGCGGCCCATGCGAACGTCACCTCCGGCCCCACGTCCGGCCCGATCCGACGAAGGCATCGCCGCGACTCCGGGCGAGGATCGACGAGAGAACCGGAACCGGCGCGGTGCCGGCGGGACCCTCGGGGGCAGGATCGCCGGCCGGGGAGGCGGCCCCGGCATCGGCCTGGGGAAGCGCCGCCCGATCGGCCTCCGCGGCCCCGATCATCTCGAGCAGGTGGCGCGCCTGTTCGGGACGCTCCAGGCCGAGCCTCAGGCCGATGCCGAGCCAGCGGTAGTCGACCTCCTCGCCGCGCGCCGCCGCGATCCACGCCGGGGAGCCCGGCGACGGCTTCGTCCAGCGCCTCCTCGAGCGCCAGCCCGTCGCGCGTCGTGTCGCCGCCCTCCGTCTGCATCGAACGCCTGCCCTCCATCCGGGTGATCGTGCCGAGCATACGGCCGGAACGTGCGCCCGGGCGACGCGAACGCCACCGGGTCATTCGGCGGGCCCGTAGACGAGGGGGATCCCGGCTGCAACACCCCAGCCGTAGCCCTATCGACGACGCCGCGCTGGGTGATTCGGGCGTCTTGACCGATGGGCCTCGCGGGGGGAGGTTGGTCCCACTCCACCGAACCTCCCGTCACGGCCACCTCTCGTGGTCCGCAGCACACCGAAGCTGACCACGTGACACGGGGGCTCCTCGGCACCTGCAGCCGCACATCTGGGACCAATGACCTCTCGCCTTCGCCCTCGCGTCACCCTGGCCATGCTCACCGCCACGCTCCTGCTCAGCTTCGTCGCCCCTGGCGCGGATGCCCGCATGCATCGGGCGACGCGATACCACGCCGGCGGCCCGATCACCCTCGACACGAACCTGGTGTCGAAGAGCGGCGTCTCGGCCTGGGCGATCGACGAGTACCTCAAGGCAAGGACGCCGCTGCCGGCGCTGGGGGCTGCCTTCATCGCCGCCGAGAGGAAGTACGGGGTCAACGCCCGCTTCCTCCTGGCGGCCGCGTTGCACGAGTCGGCCTGGGGAACCAGCTACATCTCCCGCGTCAAGCACAACCTGTTCGGCTACAACGCCTACGACCGGGACCCCGTCCGCTACGCGACCGCATTCGACACGTACGCCGCGAACATCGATGCGACGGCGAAGTTCATCAAGGCCTTCTACCTCACGCCGGGCGGTCGATGGTGGGGCGGCCAGCCGACGCTGCGGAGCATGCAGCAGTTCTGGTCCTCGTCCCGCAGGTGGGGGGAGGGCGTGAGCCGGATCGCGACCTCGATCCACCTCGCCTCCCTCGGCCGTCGGTCGATCGCCTTCGCCGCCCCGGTGGTGGGCGGCCTGCTGCACGGCGGCACCAAGGCCTCGATCGGCCTCACGTGGTCCGGCGGCGCCGTCCCTGCCGGCATCGAGTTCGTTGCCAGCTGGAAGCCGATCGAGCTCGACTCGGATGCCACCGCGGGGACGACCTCGCCCGCCCCGACCGGCGTCGCCGCACGCCGCGTCCGGACCAAGGCAAGTCGATCACGCTCGCGGTGGCCGCGCCGTGCTGAACCCGGCAGGTACCTCCTGAGATGTCGAGATGCGCGACAAGGGCCGTCGCCCGCTCCCCGCTGCCGACCAGGTCGACATCGCGGGCGTCGAAGTCCGGGTCTGGGGCGACCGGGCGGTCAGCTACGACTTCCAGCCGGACCAGAACGGGACGGGTGCCGTCGTCCGGATCACCAACACCGGGCGTGAAGCGATCCCGGCTGCACCGAGCCAGGTCCTGCCCGCTCCGCGTGACCCCGAAGCCGCAGGCGGCGCGCTCGGTCGTCACGGTCACCGCTTCGACAAGCGAGGGCGCGGCCACGGCGCCGGTGTGCTCATCGAAGCGCCGCTCGTCGCCGACCTGGCGCCGGGTGCCTCGGTCAGCTTCGACCTGCCGCGGATCGACGCGGCCACCGGTCGGACGACGAACTGGCTGTCGGCCAACCTGAGCGTCCTCGGCGACGCAGGCTGGCTCGCGGCCACGCCGGCCGGTCGGTGCCTGGCTCTCCGACACGGGGGTCGGCGCACCCAAGTCGATGCGGGGCCGCCGCACAGGCCGCGGCCGCGGCGTCAGGGCCCGCGACCGTCGCCGCGACCCCCAGGGCCACGCCGGCTCCGACGCCCAGGGCCACGCCGGCCGCGACCCCCAGGCCCACCCCGGCTCCGACGCCCAGGCCGACGCCCAGGCCCACTCCGGCTCCGACGCCCCGGCCCACCACGGCCACGATCACCGCCGCAACGGCAAGCCACGCGTCGACGACACCGCCGACACCCGCGCCCGCCCGGGTCACGAGGAGCTACTCGGAGCACAGTCGTGCGATCGCCTATCGCGGCAGCTGGGACGGTGCGGCGAACAGCCGCTACATCGGCGGCAGCGTCGCCTGGTCGAAGACGCCCGGCGCGACCGCGACGTTCACCTTCACCGGCTCCTCGGTGAGCTGGCTCGGGCCGAAGGGACCGACCCGCGGCCTGGCGCTCGTCCTTGTCGACGGGCGCGCCGTCGCCCGCGTCGACATGTGGCGCTCATCCTTCGCCCCGCGCGCGGTGCTGTTCAAGCGCTCCTTCCACTCCTCCGGCCGCCACACGCTCACGATCAAGGTGCTCCCGTCGCCGGGCCATCCGTACGTCGCGATCGACGGGTTCGTCGTCAGGTCCTGACGTCCGGGTCGACCCGGAGGGCGCGGAGCCAGGGCGGGCGGCGCGGTCGGTCCGAGGGGCGGCAGGAGGCGGCGTCACCCGGTCGGTGTCGCCCCGGGCCCGGCCGCCGGCGGCGCGGTCGGTCCGAGGGGCGGCAGGAGGCGGCGTCACCCGGTCGGCGTCGCCCCGGGCCCGGCCGCCGGCGGCGTCGGTCCGTCCGGATAGCCGAGGGCGCGTTTCGCGGCCAGGAACTCGTCCACCGTCAGGTCGCCGCGGGCGAGCCGTTCGCGCAGGATGTCGAGTGGCTCCGGACGAGCAGGCGGGGGTACCGCGGACGCGCTCGGAGGTGGCGGTGTCGGGGGTCGCTGCGCCATGCGACGGAGCGTCACCTCCCTGGCGACGAAGTAGACGACGACGGCGATAAGGACGAGGACGAGAATCGACCCCAGCCAGCCATCGCCGCCCATGTCCCAGCCGTACATCATCCGGCTCTCCTGTGTCGAGTCCCCGGCTCCGTTGTGTCAACGGCTCCGTTGGGGGGACTGTAGCGGGGTTCGACTGGCGCCGCGGTCGGGAGACCGCCCTGGCCGGCTTCCGACGGCCGACTGGTTGCCAGAATCGCGCGGCGACCTCCGCACCCGCCTCGTGCGCGAGGCCTGCGACCGTGCCATCGGCATCGGAAGCGCCTCGCGTCCATCGGAGCATAGGGCCGTCTGGCCCGTACTGACCGTGCCAGTGGTTGTGACGCTTGCAAGTTCTGACCAATGCGCGCACCGTATGGCCGTCCGACCGGGAGGCAGGGGAGCCCCGGGCTCCCACCAGCGCGGCGTCCCCATACGGTCGCCTCGACCGTCGCGCGGGGCCAATGGCGAGCCCGACCCTGCCGGGATGGGTGCGGATGCACCCGGAAAGGGGTCCCATGATCTCGTCGACGGATCAGAACAAGGCGGTCGTGCGCCGGTTCATGACCGAGGTGCTGGAGGGCCACAATCTTGACGTGATCGACGACGTGCTCGCCCCGAACTACGTGAACCGGGCGCTGGGGGGCGTCGACCGCGCCGGCTTCAAGGCGATCCTCCCTGCGATGGGGGCCGCCATGACCGGGATGACCTTCAACATCGAGAACCTCGTGGCCGAAGGGGACTCAGTGGTCGCCCGGTTCACCTCCGAGATCACCCTCGCCTCCGGGAAGAAGATCGATGCCCGAGGCCTGACCTACTACGCTCTCGCCAACGGCAAGATCGTCGAGGATGACCCGATCGAGACGCCGGACCTGACGGAGACGCTCTCGGCCCTGATGCCGGCGCGGCCGCACGCCTGACCCGCAGTCGGTGCGTCGTGACGACGCCCAACGTACCTCTCGACATCGCCGGCCTGACGGCGGCGCCGGGGCACCAGTCCGGGCGGACCAACCGCAGCAGATCCCGACTGGGCTGCCCGACCCGGGAGTCGTGACCTGGACAGCAGGTCCGGCACCAGGCTCAGCCCAGTCGGAGGCTCGCGCGGCTTATGCTGCCGCCCAGGAACGGGTCGCCGTCCAGCAGCAGGGTCGGTCGATCCTGGAGCCAGCTGCCGCGTCCACCCCGGAGAGGCCTCATGCGCGGGGTCACCAGCGTCGTTGCCTGGGTCGCGATCCTCGCCGCCCTGGCGGTCCTCATCCTCACGGCACCACCATCGTCGGGAGACCTCCTGACCGGGGTCACGTGGCATTGGACCGGCACCACGGCCGCACAGGGCGTCGCCCCTTCCAGCACACCCGATCCTTCCCGGTACACGGTCGATTTCGGGCGCGACGGGACATACCGGGCCACGGCCGATTGCACCGAGGCAACCGGGACGTACCGGGTGATCCCGGGGGGGCGCATGGGACCACGGACCGGCCTGGTGATCACGCCCGCCCGGGGTGCCCTCTCCGCGTGCGGAGCCGGGTCCCTGTCGGAGTCGTTCGTGACGGACCTCGATCGGGCAGTGGGCTACCAGATCGTCGATGGACTGCTCACGATCTCGCTCGCCGACGGCAGCAGGATGATGTTCCGGTAGGATCGCGGAGGGGGCCGGGCGCCCTTGGCGGGCAGCGATGGTGCGACTCCCCCCGGGCGTCGACGCCGGGGCCGGCGGCTGCAGGACCCGCCAAGGTCCGTGTTCCCGCACGGTGCGTCATGGTACGTTCGCCACATGACCCACCGAACCTACGACGCCGTGATCTTCGACATGGACGGCGTGCTCTGCGACTCCGAGCCGTACTGGGCTGCGGCCGTGGCCGAGGCGCTGCGACGCCGGTATGGACTTGCCGTGGCCCGCGAGGACTTCGCGCCCTTCATCGGGGCCGGCGACGACCGGTTCATCAGCGGCGGCGCCGAGGCTCACGGCGTGACCGTCGACCTCGCGACCGACAGGGCCAGCGCCTACGAGATCTACGTCGAGCTGATCCGGGGCACGATGCCGCCGATCGCCGGCGTGCGCGAGTTCCTGTCCGGTGCCCGTGACGCAGGGCTCCTCCTGGCGGTGGCGACGGGCTCGGGCCGCCCGAAGCTGGACGCCAACCTCGCGGAGATCGGCGTCCCCGAGCGCACCTTCGACGTGGTCGTGTCCGCCGAGCAGATCACGCGCAAGAAGCCGGACCCGGAGACGTTCCTGCGCGCCATCGAGCGCCTCGGGGTCCCGGCCGCGCGCTGCCTCATCGTCGAGGACGCCCGCAACGGCGTGCTCGCGGGCCGGGCTGCCGGGTGCGCGGTGTTCGGCATCACGTCATCGCTGCCGGCGTCGGTGCTGCTGACGGCCGGTGCGTTCGCCGTTGCCGAGGACTTCACGGCGGTCCCGGCCGAGGTTCGATCGGCCCTGGGGCTCGACTGAGCCCAGCCCGGGCTGGGCTCGCTGCTCGCGCGCCTGCTGCTCGCGCGCCTGCTGCTCGCGCGCCAGGGGCTCGCCCGCCAGGGGCTGGCAGGGGTGGGAGCTAGATCCCGATCGCCTCGATCGTCTCGCGCAGGAGGGCGGCCGAGCGCCGCAGGCCGGACGCCTCCTCGGCCGACAGCCCCAGACGGAGCGTCCGCTCGATGCCGCGCCTCCCGACGACTGTCGGCAGCGACAGGTACAGGTCGTCGATGCCGTAGTAGTCGTTGATCAGCGAGCTCACGGACAGGACCGTCCGCTGATCGCGCAGCACCGCCTCCACGATCCGGATGAGGCCCGCGGCGACGGCGTAATACGTCGCGCCCTTGCGCTCGATGATCTGGTAGGCGGCATCGCGGGTGCCCTCGAAGATCGCGCGCAGCGCAGCGTCCTCGTGGGCGATGCCGGTGGAGGCAGCGAAGTCGGCGATCGGCATGCCGGCGATGTTCGCCGACGACCAGACGGGCACCTCGGTGTCTCCGTGCTCGCCGACGATGTGGGCGTGCACCGAGCGCGGGTCCACGCCGTAGTGGTCCGCCAGGAGCATCCGGAAGCGCGCCGTGTCGAGGATCGTTCCCGAGCCGATCACGCGCTCCGCGGGGATGCCCGCAATCCGGTAGGTCAGGTACGCGAGAACATCGACCGGGTTCGTGGCAACGAGGATGATCCCGTCCGGGTTCGCCTCGGCGACCTGCGGGACCAGCTCGCGGAAGATCCTGGCGTTCTTCTGGACGAGGTCGATCCGCGACTCGCCGGGCCTCTGGGCCGCGCCGGCCGCGATCACGGTCACCGCCGCGCCGCGGCAGTCCGCGATGGGCCCCGCCCAGACGCGCGTGGTGGGGGCGAAGGGCACGGCGTGCAGGAGGTCCATCGCCTCGCCCTCGGCCTTGCGGGCGTTCGCGTCCGACAGGACGATCTCGGAGGCCAGCCCCGAGAGCAGCAGCCCGAAGGCGAAGGTGGAGCCCACCGCGCCGGTGCCGACGACGGCGACTCGGGTGGGATGGGGCGGGGCGAGAGGGTCGTCGACGGGAGACTCTGTCATGGGCGAACCCTACCCGAAACGGGTCGCGGGGCGCTCCGGGCGCATGGATCGCGTGGACAGTCGGCGACCGACATCGGAGACCGACCGGGAGGACGGCCAGCGACACTCGTTCGCCGCTCACCAGTCGGTCTGGACCGTCTCGTAGAACTGCTGCTCCTCGACCGCGAAGTCCTCCCAGCGGCGCATGAGCTCCGCCGCCATCTCCGGACCGTAGTGGGTTGCGAACATCGCGGAGGTGTCGTAGTCCTCCCCGGGCATCGCCGGGTCCATGAGCCAGATGAACGCCAAGGTCCCGTCCGGGTTCGCGGTCGCCGGCTCGAGGAGCCGGACCGATGCATGGGCCCCCGGCCGGACTGCCCGCACGGCGGGAAGCTTCACCTCGAACAGGAACTGTCGGAAGTCATCGCGCCGCTCGGGCTTGATGCGGTCGATGCACACCCAGACAGGCTGCCCCGGGACTGCTCTCTGGTCCTTCGTCATGTCCGCCTCCTCTTCCCGGCGACCGTGCGCCGCCAAGACGCGGAGCGCCAGAGCGGCCGGTCACGAAGCGGCGGGGGCCCGGGTCACGCGACCCTCCCAGGGTCTTCCTGCATCCAGGGTCTTCCTGCATCGTCCCTGCTGCGGCCGTGCACGTCGGCCCCGCCACCGAGGGCACGAGCAGGACCTGACGCCGCCTCGGGCAACAATCATGGGCCGGTGCCATGCTGCATCGCAGCCCGACAACCCGGGCGTCGCCCCGAGGCGAAAGGAGCGGGTCATGTCCTACGTCGTGGACTTCAGCAACGTCTCGACCACCGGCCTGGAGTCGTCACCGGTGGCGCCCGCGCTTGCCGGCCTGCGGGCGAACGAGGCCCGCTACTTCAAGAACAAGTACGACCACGACTTCACGGTGGAGCCGGCGAGCGAGGCCAAGGAGACCGTCGACTGGGTGCATCGCATCCTCAGGGAGGAGCGCGACCTCGTCATCGCGTCTCGCCCGCTGGAGGCGACGGCGTTCCAGGTCGAGAGCATCCGGATGGCCTACGTGTTCTACGAGAGCGGCCTGTCGATCAACGTGATGTACACGATCGACGACGCCAGCGAAGCGGGCGGTCGGGTTCAAGCTCTCCGACGGGATGGAGGTCCCCGCCGAGCTCGCCTCGCGGTTCAAGTTCGCACGGCAGAAGTCGAAGCTGGCCGGAACCATCCGCGGCTCGTTCTTCGTGATCAAGGGCGAGTACTGATCGCGGCGGCGGGCAGAGCAGTCGAGGGCGACCAGGCTCCTGGACGGTGCGATCGGGAAGGTCCGGAGAAGCGGAACGCGGGCCGTAGCGGTATGGTCCGGGTCCGTCCATTGAGACGGTGAGCATCATCGCGCCGCTCCGGCGGCACGTCCCGTGAGGACGAACGAACATGACCGACACGACGACATCCACGAAGCGAGGCAGCGCGCCGAAGACGTCCGGGAGCGTCCTGAGCCAGGAAGAGCGCGCTGCGATGCAGGAGACGATCCGGGAGCGCAGGAAGGCCGCGAAGCTCAGCCCGGAGGAGGCGCGCGCTGCCGGTGAGGCCGACGTCCAGGCCAGGATCGCCGAGATGGCGGATGCCGATCGGACGCTCGCGGAGCGCATCCACGAGATCGTCCTGGCGACCGCACCGGCACTGGTGCCCCGGACGTTCTACGGCATGCCGGCCTACGCCAAGGACGGCCGGGTGATCTGCTTCTTCCAGGCGAAGTCGAAGTTCAAGGTGCGTTACTCGACCCTCGGCTTCCAGCCCGACGCCAGGCTGGACGAGGACGACATGTGGCCGGTCGCATTCGCCGTGACGAACCTGAATGCGGTCACCGAGAAGCGCATCGCCGAGCTGGTAAGGAAGGCGGCGGGCTGAGGGTCGCCCCAACGGGCCCGCCGTCATGACCTGCGCGCACGGACAAGCCTCAGCACCGAGCAGCCGACCACCGCGGACGTGGACCTCGTGGCCCGGTGTGGGCCTGCGCCGGCGGGTCCCGCCTCCGAGGCGGGCCGCCGCCCACTGCGTCGCGATCGATACCGGGCAACGGATCGCGGGCTCGCCGGCGTCGACGAACCGGACCGGCCCGGCAAAGCCCCGATCACCCCGTGGCGAGCGTGGGCACCGGCTGTCTCGTCGATCACCAGCCGAGGCTCGCCCATGTTCGCTCCAGCCTCAAGGCGCCAGCGACAACCATACCGCCCAGGCAGGACCGACAGCCTGCCACGGGCGGCTCATGCGTCGGCAGCCCTGCGCAGTCGCTCGAGCTCGCGCCGGCAGCTGCCCTGATCTCGACGGCTAGTGCCCGAAGGCCGCTGCCTCCGACCTGACCAGCTCGACCAGGCTGCCGAGCCCCAGGCTCACGTCCAGATCGTGGAGGCCCCACGCGGGACCCTCCGATCCGGAGAGGGCGGGCATAGCCCGCGCGGACGCGGTCCGCGTGACCTGCCGCCAGGTCGCGCCGCCGCTCGTCTGGCAGCTCGCAGTGAGCGCGTCCGGATAGGAGACGAACGCGGTCGTCGGAGCGGGCATCGGGCCGCCCGCGAGCTTCACCGCGTCCGCGGTCGGGAAGAAGGGGAGCAGCGTCCCGGTTCCCCCGGGCGCGGCCGGGTTCACGCACAGGATCTGCTGGTCACCGGTATTCGGGATGGGGAGCATGTGCAGGGCACCCTCGACTCGCCCGAAGCTGGCGTCCGGCGGCGGCGTCCCGGCGAAGCTCGAGTAGCCGACGACACACCCAACCTGGCTCGCGGAACCGCAGGCGGGGATCGTGGCCAGGTCGCCGCCGGTCGTCCGGCCCTCGGCGACCCTCACGTTGCCGCCCATCAACAGGGCCGACACCGGCAGCTTTCGGAGGTCAGGGTTCGGATCGATCTCGAAGTGAAGCAGGTCGTCGAGGAGCATCGCGCCCTGCGAATGACCGATGAGGACCACGCCCCGGCCATGGCTGTAGGTGGCCAGGTAGTCGCCGAAGGCGGCGGAGACGCCGTCGTATGCGGCCTGGACGTCCGCCGCCGTGATCCCGCCCGAGCTGAGCGCCGCGATCGTGAGCTGCGGGTAGACCGGGGCGTAGACACGGCAGACCTGGGAGAACAGCGCCGCCTGCGCCGCCGCGGTGACCCGTTCCTCCGGGTCGATCGAGAGGTCGGCGTTCATCGTCGTCTGGCGGCTGGTGGTGGGATAGACGTAGAAGCAGTCGATCGGCGGGTCGGCGGCCGGCACGAGATCCGCGGTCGAGCGCCTGCCGTTCGGATCGATGACCGTGACGCTCAGGTCGGCCGTGCAGGGGTTGTCGGCAGCGCCCGGCATGCACACCCAGACGATCCCGGCCGCATCCGCTCCCGCAACCGGCGAGGCGCTCGGACTCACCGCTGCTGATCGGACCGCCACAGACGGCGACAACGCGGCCGGCCTGGACGCCGGCGGGGCGGCGGACGGCACCGGGATCGTGGATTGGCCGCTGCACGCCGCCGGCACGAGGGCAACGACGATCAGGAGGCGGCGAACGACATTGCTCATGGCCGCTACGCCGGCGGCGCGGTCGATCCCCGGACCACGAGGCTCGGCTCGAAGACGGTGACCCTGGGATCGCGGGACAGCGTCGGGTCCCGGGCCATCTCGATCGCCATCGTCAGGCCCTCGACGACGATCTCGCGCGTCGGCATCCGCACGGTCGTGAGTGCCGGGACGAGGTACGGGGCGAACATCAGGTCGTCGAAACCGACCACGGACAGCCCGTCCGGGACGGAGCCGCCAAGACTGATCGCGGCGTGAAGCACGCCGACGGCCGCAAGGTCCGTCGAGCACGCGACTGCGGTCGGCGGGTCGGGCAGGGCCAGGAGAGTCCTCAACCCCTGCTCGCCGCCGGCCAGGGGGCTGGCGCAGCGCTGAACGTAGCCCTCGGGGACGCCCCGAACCGCCTGGTCATGGCCTCGACGAACGCGTCCTCGCGCTTGCGGGTTGTCGCCCGGCAGGCGCGCGCTGATCATCCCGATGCGCTCGTGGCCCAGCCCGATGAGATGCTCCAGCCCGGCGATCGATCTCCCGCTCGTCGTCGATGTCCACGGTCGGGAACTGCAGCGGGCTGGTTCCCTGCCACAGCGCCACCACGGGCTGCGTTGCCGCCGGAGGTCCGCCAGCAGGCGCGGCTGGTCCTGCATGTCGCCGAGCATCATGATGGCGTCGCAATGGCGGGTCTCCAGCACGGTTGTGAGCTCGAGACCTTCCTGCTGGCGGCCCTGGATGTGGCCCAGGACGATGTTGTAGCCGTGGGCCATCGCCTCGACTGCGAGCGCCTCGATGGCGTCGGCGAAGAACGGGTCGCTGAAGTCGCGGACGACCGCGCCGATGAGCATCGTCGGCGCGCCGCGCAGGCTCGCGGGCATGGGGTTCGGCCGGTACCCGAGCTTCAGCGCGGCCCTGGTGACGCGCTGCGCGTCTCCGCCGCGATCGGCACCGCGCTGGGCGAGTCGTTGAGGACCCGCGAGACCGTGCTCGGCGACACGCCCGAGGCCAGCGGCGATGTCTCGCATCGTCGCCGTCGACCCGGGGCGGCTGCGCGCCTGCCGGCTGCACCCTCCGGCCGCGGCGAGTCCGATCGCTGGCGCCGAGTCTTGCCTGCGGGTTCGATGCCCCAGGATCCCCGCCGGCGAGAGGGGTCGCGGCCAGCCGCCCATCGGCTACCTGCGCTCGATCCCGCGTCGAGACGCGTCGGCAGCCAGACGCGCATTCCGAGCCCGGCCGGTTGGCCCAGCAGAAGTACGGTACGGCGCGGACCGCGATCCGCGTCGGCCGGCTGCCTTGCCTGCGGGCGTCGGGCGTCCGCCTTACGGCCAATCGATGCCGGCGGGTCGTCGCGGAGCTCGGCCTCGAAGGCGAGCCGTCAGTCTCGCCAAGCCCGGTCACCGCCTCGGGGACCGCGACCACCGTCGGCGACCGCGTCGATCTCGAGCGACTTCCACGGACCCGCCTGCGGGCAGATCCGCGTCCTCGACCGCGTAGACCAGCGGCCCGCGCTCGAGGGCGACCGTGCCGCGCACGGCGTCGATGCGCGGGTCCGGGACGTGACCGCGGGCGCCATGTCCAGCCGGAGCGGAGCGATCGCCCGCCGCCCAGGCCCGGGTCAGGTCGATCGTGCCGGGTCCGGACTCGGCCAGGACCTGCGCGCCGCCCAGCCGCACGGTCGCCCTGAGCACCAGCCCGGGACGCGGATCGAGAGCGTCCATGGCTCGGCGAGCGCGTCTCCTCACGGACACTGCCACGTCGCCGTCCCACGGGTAGTCGGTCGCGATCGTCGATGCGCGACGCGGCCGCCGCCGACCGGCGCTCGACCGATCCGGTGACGAACTGGTGGAGCTGGACCCCCGTCGCCGTCGACCGTCGCCACCAGGTCCGGCAGCATGGCGAGGAAGCGCATCAGGTTCGGCGGGCAGCAGGACACCGGGAACCACTCGGCCCGGCGGGTCGTGGCGGCGCCCTCGAGGACCTCGAGCCCGCCCGATCGGCGCATCAGCGGGTTCGAGTAGAAGAAGTGCGGCCGTCGAGGCCAGCCCGGCAGGACGGCGTTGAATGCCGTCCGCTCGATCAGGTCGGCGAACCGGCTCTCGCCGGTAGCGAGCAGCAGGCGCCAGGCGAGCATCACGCTGCCGATCGCGGCGCAGGTCTCGGCGTAGGCCCGATCGGGCGGGAGCTCGAACGCGTCGCCGAACGCCTCGTCGCGATGGTGCGACCCCAGGCCGCCGGTCAGGTACGTGCGCGACGCGACCATCGCCTCCCAGCGCCGGATGGCCGCCTCGAGCAGCTCGCGGTCGCCCGTCTCGACGGCGACGTCCACGACGCCGCAGTCGAGGTACATCTGCCGGACGGCGTGGCCGGCCGGCTCGGCGGCCGTCCGGACCGGCTCGTGGTCCTGCCAGTAGCGCGGTCCCGAAGCGGCCCTCGCCCAGCAGCCCGTGCCCGCGTCGCTCCACGAGCGTGCGCGCGAACTCGAGGTAGCGCGCTCGCCCGGTGATCCGATACAGCTCGACGAGCGCCATCTCGAACTCGGGATGGCCGCACACCAGCTCGCGCCTGCCCGGGCCCAGCTCCGCCTCGATCCGGCCGACGAAGCGCTCCGCGACCCGAGCAGCCGGTCGTCGTCCAGGCCGCGCTTCCAGGCGATCGCCGCCTGGACGAGGTGGCCGGCCACGTACAGCTCGTGGCCCCACTCGCAGGTCGGTGAACTCCTTGCCCGGATCGCGACCTGGAAGAAGGTGTCGAGGTAGCCGTCCGGCCGCTGGGCCTTCGCCGACCAGCTCGATCATCGGCTCGGCCAGGGCCAGAGCGCCGGTCGGTGCGCCTGTGGCGAGCTCCCAGCCGACCGCCTCGAGCCACTTGTAGACGTCCGAGTCCAGGAACGGAGCGGTCGTCCCGGCGTCGTCGTTGCCGCCGCGATAGCGCCCGCGGCGCCGGCGGCGAGCCTGAAGTTGACGAGGTTGCCGGCCGCCTCCAGCTGGGCGGCGCCGTGGGGGATCGTGACGCTCGTGGTTGACCCGCCGCCGGTCCGCCCACATGCCGCCCTCGATGCGGTTCCGGAGAGTCCGATCGGGCGCAGCCGCACGGCCGCGGCGGGCTCGGGACGACCGGGGCCACGACCGGCCAGCCGGCTCGAGAGCCTGCGGTCCGTCGTTCCTGGTCGGATCATGGTCGACTCCTCCTCAAGGCTGCCGACGGACCCGAGAGGGCGTCGGTGTTGCATGACAGCGATTGTGCGCACTCGATGCTAGCACGGATCTCGTACTGCACACGATTGTGCGCACTCGATGCGGTGCTACTCTGCGCGCGTGCCGGGGAGCCAACCCCGAGCTGACAGGTCCTGGGCAACCAGAGTCACGCTGGCAAGGTCAAAGGAGGAAGGATGAGGAACCGACTGGGCATGCCCGTCCTCGCGGCCTCGGCCGTCGTCGCGGTCGTGGGCTGCAGCTCGACCGCGGCGACGCCGACCGCGGCGCCTGCCGCGACGGCAGCGCCCCGGCACCGCGGCGCCGACGCCGCACCCCGGCCGCCGCCGGCGCCGGCGGCCACCGCCGCCAGCGCCGGCATCGACGACGGCACCAGCTCACGATGTGGACCCGTGCGGCCACGCAGGCCCGGGCGGAGCCGCTCGTGAGCCGCTACAACGCCTCCCACAAGAACCAGGTCACCCTGACGATCGTCCCCACGGACGACTACAACACCAAGGTCGGCGCCGCGGCCGCGCGCCAGCGGCCTGCCCGACATGCTCTCGGGCGACGTCGTGTTCATGCCCAACTGGACCTCGGCCAGGGCCTGTTCCAGGACATCACCGCCAGGATCAACGCCCTGCCGTTCAAGGACCAGCTCGCCCAGGGCGCGATCAAGGCCTCGACCTGGGACGGCAAGGAGTACGGCCTGCCGTTCGTCATGGACCTGTCGGTCTGGATGTACAACAAGAAGCTGTTCACCCAGGCCGGCCTCGACCCGAACAAGCCGCCCACGACTCTCGCTGAGTTCGAGGCCGACGCCACGCCGATCGCCAAGCTCGGCGGCGACATCCACGGCACCTTCTTCGGCGGCAACTGCGGCGGCTGCGAGGTCTTCACCTGGTGGCCGATCATCTGGGCCGACGGCGCAGCAGGTCATGAGCCCCGACGGCAAGACCTCGCTGCTCAACAGCGACGAGGCCAAGGCCGTCTACAAGGTCTTCGCCGACATGGTCGCGGACGGCACCGTCCTGATG
The DNA here is from genome assembly GCA_963835455.1 of uncultured Actinomycetes bacterium. Taxonomy (GTDB): domain Bacteria; phylum Actinomycetota; class Acidimicrobiia; order IMCC26256; family PALSA-610; genus PALSA-610. The sequence continues at coordinate 112,892 of CAWIFT010000008.1, read as the reverse complement.
CCCGACTCCAAGACCGAGGCCGGCCCCACCTGGACCGGCTACTTCCCCAAGGGCATCATCGGCATCATGCCGATGCCGGCCAGCCTCGCCGGCGTGGCCAACGCCGCTCTCGCCGACGCCGACATCGGCGTCACGCCGATCGCCGGCGTCAACGGCGGCCAGTCCACCTTCGTCGGCGGCGATGCCATCGGCATCACCAGGGACAGCAAGGTCGCCGACCAGGCCTGGAACTTCATCGCCTGGCTCGAGAGCGACGACGCGCAGGTCAACGTGATCGCCAAGCCGGCCGCCAGGGCGGCCTGGGCGCCGTCGTCTCCCGCACCGACCTCGCCAACAACCAGTACACGTCGTCCGACCCGCGGCTCGTGATGTTCAACACGATCGCGGCCAAGGGCCTGACGCCGTTCGCCGTCAACTTCGACGCCGCCTTCAACGACCCGCAGGCCCGTGGATCGTGCTGCTCCGCGACGCCGTGTTCAACAGCGCCGACTCGGCGAAGATCGACGCGGACAACGACGCGATCACCGCTGCCCTGCAGCGCAAGTACGATGCTCCGTCAGCTCGATGCGCGGTGCGGGCTCCCTCGGGAGCCCGCACCGCGCGCCTGTCCGGCATCCCGGAGGACCTTCGAGTGACCAGCGCCGCGCCGGCCCGGGAGGTTGGCTCCGGGCGGAGGCTCAGCTGGAAGAGGGCGCGCCAGCTCATTGGCTTGCTCTACGCGCTGCCGACGCTCGTCTACGTGGTCTGCTTCTTCATCATCCCGCTGGTCCTGGTCGCGTGGATGTCGGCTGCACGGATGCAACCTGCTGACCTGCACGTCCCGAACCCGGGCAGTCAACTTCCCGGACAACTACTCGTCCGTCAGCGACAGCGACCTGTTCTGGCCGGCCGTCTGGTTCACGATCGAGTACACCGTCCTGGCCACGGTCCTGCTGATCGGGATCGGGCCTGGGCCTGGCCTTGCTCGTGCAGACGCGGCGGCCGCTGGGTGGGCTTCCTGCGCACGAGCTTCCTGATCCCCGGCGCCCTCGGCCTGGCGACCGCCTCGCTGCTGTTCTGGGGCCTGTACTCCGGAGCGATCGGGCCGCTCAATCCGCTGATGGACGGGCTCAACAGCCTGGGCATGCAGCTGGGCTCGTCACCCAGACGAGCCAGATCAGCTTCCTGGGCTCGCCCACACCGCGCTGCTCTCGACGACGGTCCTCATCGTCTGGAAGTTCGCCGGCTTCTACATGATGATCCTGCTGGTGGGTCTCCAGGCGATCCCGCGCGACGTGTACGAGTCGGCCGCGATCGATGGCGCCAGCCGCTGGCAGACCTTCCGCTGCATCACCCTCCCCCTGCTGCGCCCCTCGCTCGCCCTGTCGCTGATCCTGTGCATCACCGGATCGCTGCTGGCCTTCGACCAGTTCTACATCCTGACGAAGGGCGGGCCCGACAACTCCACCGTGACGCTCGTCCAGCTGATCTATCGCGAGGCGTTCAAGCGGCAGAACCTGGGCACGGCCGCCGCGCTCTCGATCATGGTCCTGGGGCCCTGCTGGTGCTGAACGCCCTGCAGTTCCGCGGCCTCGCGCGGCTCGGCAGCGAGACTGAGGTCGACCCAGATGGCGAACCAGCGCGCTGTCGCAGGACCCCCTACCTACGTCCTGACGGGCGGGCTCGCGATCCTCTTCCTGTTCCCGATCGTCTGGGCGGCCGTCGCCTCGGTCAGCCCGTCACCGGGCTCCAACCAGGTCTTCGGCTACGGGCTCGGCAACTACGCGCACGCTGTACAACTTCGGCGCCGGGCCTGCCGACCTTCGTCCTGAACAGCGCCGTCATCTCGATCCTGACCGTCTGCTTCGTCCTGGCGGTGTCGTTGCTGGGCGGCTACGCCTTTGCCAAGTTCTCGTTCCCGGGCAAGAACGTCATCTTCCTGGCCACGCTCGCGATCCTGATGGTCCCGTACGCGACGCTGCTGATCCCGCTCTACATGCTCCACAACTTCGCCCGGACCGTCCCGATCATCGATCAGTCGCCAGCTCGACCTGGTCTGGCTGGCGCTGGTGCTCGGCATGTTCCAGCTGCCGTTCGCGACCTACATGATGCGGATCTCGTTCGAGTCGGTGCCCCGGGAGCTCGAGGAGGCGGCGCTCGTGGACGGCGCGGGGACCTTCGGCGTCTTCCGCCACATCCTCCTGCCGTCCGTCCGGCCGGGCATCGTCACCGTCGGGCTGTTCGCCTTCCTGGCGGCGTGGAACGACTTCTTCGCGCCGCTGATCCTGATCAACTCGCCGACCGAGCAGCCGCTGCCGCTGGCGCTCGTGAACCTGCGCCAGCAGACGATGGGCGCCGTCGACTTCGGCTCCACGGAGGCCGGCGTCGTCGTCATGGCGATCCCGTGCCTGATCCTGTTCCTGCTGCTGCAGCGCTACTACGTCCGCGGCTTCATGTCGGGAGCCATCAAGGGCTGACCCGGCGTCCCGGCGTCCCGACCAGGCTTCGAGGCGTCTGACGGCCGCGACGAGCAAATCGCCGCGGCCCGACGCACTCGTACTGTCCGAGATGGCGCCGGCAGGCTACCACGTCTCGTGCTCGCTCACGCGGTCGACGACGCGACGATCGAGAGCCCTCGGGACCGACGGTCGACCGCGACCGCGAGCCCGGTGCGACCGGACACCGTCGAGTCGCACAGCCAGCGCGCCCCGCCTCCCGGTCTCCGTGCTGTAAGGTCTTCGGCATGCTGCTTGTGTCGCTTCCCGGCCGCGCTCACTCGCGGGACCAGCAATGAAGCACGCCGCGGTGAACGAGGACGTCGTCATCAGCAGGCCCGGCTACACGTTGCCCTCGACGATCGCCTTGCCGGCGAGCGACGGCGCCGCGCCGTGCATCGTGTTCTTCGCCGGGAGCGGGCCGACCGACCGCGACTGGACGTCGCCGCTCCTGCCTGGCACGAACGGCAGCGGCGCGCAGCTCGCGCTCGCGCTGCAGGCGCGCGGTGTCGGATCGATCCGCTTCGACAAGGTCGGCTCCGGCGTCAACATGCCGAAGAGCAGCGCGCCGGCGGATCTGAAGATGCTCGAGGTGCTGTCGCTGGCCCACTACGTCGACGAGGCCGAGGCCGCGTTCGACGAGCTCGCGAGTCGGGACCGGTGCGGCAAGATCTTCCTGCTCGGCCACAGCGAAGGATCGATCCACGCCTCATCGGCGGCCATCGCGAAGCAGGCGGACCCGCGCTTCGGCGGCCTCATCAGCCTGTCCGGGCCCTCGCGCTCGCTCCTCGACACCGCGATCGAGCAGATCCGGGCGATGCGCATCAAGGCGGGGAGCGACGCGGCCGTCGTGGACAACGCGCTCCGGGACTTTCGCGCAGCGATGCTGGACGCCAGACGCACCGGCGCCCGACCTGTCCGCGCTCCCCGAGGCCGCGGGCCTGTGGCAGGCGACGCACGCGCCCGCTGCAACAGCGGGTCGCGCGCGAGTTGATCCTCGCGGACCCGCTCGCGGCGCTGCACGCCTATCGCGGGCGCGCCCTCGTGGTCTCGGCCGCCAACGACGCCCAGGTGCCCGGGTCCGATGCGGACAGGATCTTCGCGGCCCTGGGGAGCGACGCGAAGGACAAGACGCGGGTGACGATCGCCAACGCCAACCACGTCTACAAGTCGGAGACGCGGGCGCCGTCGACGATCAGCCAGGGCGAGATCGTCGCCGGCTACGCCGACGACGACCACGCGCTTGCCGATGGCCTCGTCGACGCGATCGTGGGCTTCGTCACGGCGAGGTAGCGGAGGGTGCGGACGGGTCCGCAATGGTGACGGCATGGGCGGCGATCGGCATCGAGCCCCTCGTCGAGCCCGGCCTGTGCGTCGCTCGGTTCGGGTAACCCGATCCGTGCCTGACCACGCCACCGGCCCCGTGACCGATGCCACCCCCTCGGACGGCGGGGGGCGGGCTCCCCTCCCCGGGCGGCGGACCGCTCGCCTGTGGCTGCCGCGACAGCACGGTGCCTGGGCAATGCTGGCGCTGCCGATCCTCCTCGGCGTCGCCTTCAGCCGCTTCGTGCCCAGCCAGCTCGTCCTCGCGGGCGCCGCCGTCAGCGCCTACCTGGCTTCGGCGACACTCCAGGCGTGGCTCCGGGCCCGGCGCCGGCCGTCATACGTTCCATCGGTCGTGGTGTACGGCGCCGCGACCGTGCTGCTTGTGCTCGCGCTGCTGGTGCTCGAGCCGCGCCTCGTCGTTGCGACCGTCGTGCTCGTGCCCGCGGGCGTGGTCACCCTCATCGCCTCCAGGCCCGGCAGGCCGCGCGAGCTTCCGGTGAGCCTCGCCCACGTCGCCCAGGCGTCCGTGCTGGCTCCCGCGGCGATGCTGCTCGGGGCCGAGACGAGCACGTGGGCGCTCGCCGCGGCGACCGCGATCGCGGCCGCGGAGATGACCGGGTCGGTGCTGGTGGTCCGCTCGGTCATCCGCGAGCGCGACAACGGGCGCTTCGCCGTCGTGTCGGTCGGGTATCACGTGGTGATCACGCTCATCGCCGCCGCCGCGCTCCCCCTCCCCTATGCAGCCGTCGGCGCCCTCCTCACCGCCCGGGCGGCCGGGCTGCCGGTGGTGAGACGCCGACTCGCGGCAGACCATCGCGGGCTGAGGCCGGCCCAGATCGGGATGGTCGAGGCCGTCGCGTCCACCGCCCTCGTGCTCGTCGCCCTGGCCGTTCCGCTGACACCAGGACTGCCGTGATGAACCGGGAACCGTGACCCCCTGAGGCATGGGTGGTCCTGCAAGCGCCTCGTCAGCCGGATCGGCGACGCTGCGGTACGGTGTCTGCCGCGATCGGGCCGGCGATGGCGCGGGCCCCCGAAGGGAGCGTCGACGATGTCCCAGCAGCGGCTACCGGCGGCACCCGAGGGTGCGGGCGAGGTCTCCTACCTGGTATTCGCCGGCTCGCTCCGGCAGGGTTCGCTGAACGACCGCCTCGCGAGGCTCGCCGCGGATGTCCTGCGGGCCAACGGCGGGACCGTCGACGAGGCCACGATGGCGGACTTCGACTGTCCCTCGTTCGACCAGGACGTCCAGGCCTCGGAAGGGATCCCGCCCGGCGCCCAGGAGCTCCGGCGGCGCCTGGAGGCCGCCGACGCCCTCGTGATCGCGTCCCCCGAGTACAACGCCTCGATGCCCGGAGTCCTCAAGAACGCGATCGACTGGGTGTCGCGCTACCGGCCCCAGCCGTTCAACGAGCGCCACTGCCTGCTGCTCTCGGCCTCGCCGTCCATGATGGGCGGCAACCGCGGCCTGTGGGCGCTCCGGATCCCCCTCGAGCACCTCGGTGCGCGGGTCTACCCGGACATGTTCTCGCTCGCCCAGGCACACCTGGCGCTCGACGAGCAGGGGATCGCCAGCGAGTCGCTGCGCAGCCGGTTCGAGGCGAACATCGTGAACTTCATGGCCCAGGCCGAGGCATCGAAGCACTACCCCTGCATCAAGTCGGCCTGGATCGAGTTCCGCAACGAGCAGCCGGACCCCGCGCTCGATGCGGGCACGGTTCCGGTCCCCGTGGCCTGACCACGCCGTGGCAGACGTCCGAGACAACCCCAGGTCGATGAGGAGAGCGGCATGAACGACCAGCCCGTCATGGCACGGATCAACGCGCTGGCTGCCGAGGAGGAGGACCTCTGGGCACGCGCCGGCGCCGGCGGCGGGGTCACGCCCGACGAGCGTCGTCGCCTGGAGGAGATCGGGGTCGAGCTCGACCAGTGCTACGACCTCCTTCACCAGCGGCAGGCCCGGCGCGCGGCCGGTCTGGACCCGGAGGATGCCCGCCTGCGACCGCCTGCCGTCGTCGAGGGGTACGAGCAGTGACGAGCCGCCCCCGATGAAGAAGATCGGGTTCCTCTCGTTCGGACACTGGTCGGCCTCGCCGTACTCGCAGGTGCGTTCCGCCTCGGACGCGCTGATCCAGTCGATCGAGCTTGCTGAGGCGGTCGAGGAGCTGGGCGCCGACGGCGCCTACTTCCGCGTCCACCACTTCGCCCAGCAGCTGGCCTCGCCGTTCCCGCTCCTGGCGGCGATCGGCGCCCGAACGAAGCGGATCGAGATCGGGACCGCCGTCATCGACATGCGCTACGAGAACCCGCTCTACATGGTCGAGGACGCCGGGGCCGCGGACCTCATCGCCGGCGGTCGCCTCCAGCTCGGGATCAGCCGCGGCTCGCCCGAGCAGGTCATCGATGGCTTCCGGTACTTCGGCCACGTGCCGCCCGAGGGCAAGACGGACGCCGACATGGCCCGCGATCACACGCGACGCCTTCCTCCAGGCCCTGTCCGGCGCCGGATTCGCCCATCCGAACCCTTCGCCGATGTTCCCGAACCCGCCGGGTCTGCTCCGCCCCGAGCCACATTCGCCCGGCCTGCGCGACCGGATCTGGTGGGGTGCCGGAATCGCGCGCGACCGCCGAATGGACGGCGCAGCAGGGCATGAACCTGATGTCGTCGACGCTCCTGACCGAGGACGCCGGCGTGCCGTTCCACGAGCTCCAGGCCGAGCAGATCCGGCGCTTCCGCGAGGCGTGGACCGCGGCCGGGCACGAGCGCGAGCCGCGGGTGTCGGTCAGCCGGAGCATCTTCGCCCTGGTCGACGACCGCGATCGCGCCTACTTCGGGCGCGGCAACCAGGCGACCGATCAGGTCGGCTACATCGATGCGCAGACGAAGGCGATCTTCGGGCGGTCGTACGCCGCGGAGCCCGACATCCTCGTCAAGGAGCTCGCCGGGGACACGGCGATCCAGGCTGCCGACACGCTGCTGCTGACCGTCCCGAACCAGCTCGGCGTCGAGTACAACGCCCACGCCATCGAGAGCATCCTGAGGTTCGTGGCGCCGGAGCTCGGCTGGCGGTAGCGCCCAGCGTGGCGGCGCATTCCTCGGGCCCCGATCCGGGCAAGCCGCTCGGGCCGGGCTCAGCGATCTTTCCCCGGGGCAGGTGGGACTCAGTGCACGAGCCGCCCGGAGAGGAGGGGCGCGGCGGATGTGAGGCCATCCGCGGAGGCGCCGATCGGACCGGTGAGGCGCGCGACCCGGGACTACCAGTCATCGCCGCAGCGGATCGAAACGGTGTCCTGTGCCTCCCGGGCATCGGAGAGACCCTTCTGCGGCCGGATCGGGGCCTGCCCGGTGACCACCAGTCGCAGGAGACGACCCGGGCACGACGTGCCGATGACTGGCAGTCCCACCTCACCCCGACCCGGCGCACCCCCGCGTGGGAGTCGCCCGCCACCCAGCCTCACTTGGCCCGGGGAGTCTCACTCAGGCGTCGGCGGCCCGGCGCAGGCGCTCGAGCTCGCGCCGGAGACGCTTGCCGGGCCGGCCCTCCCCACGCATGGGCATGAACCCCGGCCCGGCCTCCGGCACGACCGGCGGGCTGTGGTCCACGTAGCAGGTCGCGGCGACGGGGGCCCCGACACGCGACTCGATCGGCCGCACGACCTCGACGACGCGCTCCCGGTCCGCGATGCGGGCCTCCACCCGATCGCCCGCGCGCACCTTCGTCGACGGCTTCGCCGCCGACCCGTTCACGAGGACGTGGCCGCCCTCGCACAACCGCGTCGCAAGCGGGCGGGTCTTCACGAGGCGCACCGCGCACAGCCAGCGATCGATGCGCGTCTCCTCGGCAGCGCGGGGATCGGTCACGCCTCTCAGGATCGCACGTGCCCCCTCCAACGCGCCATCGCCTCGGGGCGCCTAGAATCCGCCCATGAAGGTCGGGTTCAAGACGTCCCAGACCAACGTCGACTGGCGGACGCTCAAGGAGACGTGGCAGGCAGCCGACGAGATGCCGGTGTTCGACTCCGGCTGGATCTTCGACCACTTCGTCGCCCTCGGCGACGGCGGATCCTGTTTCGAGGGCTGGACCGCGCTGACCGCGCTGGCGGCGGCGACGAAGCGGCTCCAGCTCGGCCACCTCGTGCTGGGCAACACCTACCGGCACCCGGCGGTGCTGGCGCGGATGGCGGCCACCCTGGATGTCGTCGCGGACGGCCGCTTCGTGCTGGGCCTCGGGGCGGGCTGGCACGAGGCCGAGCACGCGATGTACGGCCTGCCCCTGCCGCCCATCGGCGAGCGCATCTCCAACCTCGAGAGCGCCGTGCGCGTGCTGCGCGCGATCTGGTCGTCGCCGGGGGGCGTGTCACTCGACGCGCCGCCGTACCACCTGGCCGACGCGACCTGCGACCCGCCGCCGCTCACGCCCGGCGGTCCGCGCATCTGGCTGGGAGGGCAGAAGCCGCGGGGGATCGGGATTGCGGCCCGGCTGGCGGACGGCTGGAACCACAGCGGCGGCGAGCCCGCCGCGTTCGTCGCCCAGCGCGACATGCTGCTCCGGGCGTGCGAGACGGCCGGCCGCGACCCGAGCGAGGTCGAGATCAGCGTGCAGCTCCGGTCGTGGGGCGCCCCGAGCGGCGAGGTGCTGGCGGCGGCCGGCCGATACGTCGAGGCCGGCGCCCAGCACATCATCCTCATGATGCCGGCGGCGGACGGCCCTGACGGCCTGGCACGCCTCGCGGCCGAGGTCGCCGAGCCCCTCCGCGCACGGTACGGCTGACCCTCGGCCTGCGCGTCGCGTGGCCCCCTGCTCCGCGCGTGCCGGCGGGCCGCCCCCGAGGGCTTCTCAGCGCGAGATGGTCGACCACTATGCGGCGCACTATCAGAGCTATCCCGTGCACACGGTTGAAGGCAATCCGCTGCTGCAGGAATCGGTCAAGCGGGCCCGGGTCATTGAGCCGAGGCACATCGGTGTCGCGATCGCCCTGGGCCTCGCCGTGGGGTATGTCTCGACCATCGTGGAGGGCGCCCTTCGGGAGTTGTTCATCGGGTATGTCTGGGGTCTGTTCCTGATCGTCGGGACCACCCACCTGAGCAATCTCATCGGCTATCGGGTCAGCCGGCACGGTCTCCACGGCAAGCTGTATCTCCACCAGCGCACCGGGCTCCTGGTGCAGATGGGGCGGTACGCGGCCACGAGCGCCTTTGTGGCCCTTCTGGCCCTGGCTTCCGGGTCGATCTTCGTTGCCGGTGTGGCGCTGGCGGGGGCTTCCTCCAGCCTGCGCCAGCTGCTCTGGCTGCGAAGGGTGCCGCCCATCCCGCCGGAGGACATGCCTCCGCGAGACTCGGCAGCCTCGTCGTCTCGCCCGGCTTCCTGACCGGGCGCGAGCCGGTCGTCTCGAGCGCGCCTCCGTGCCCGCGCCCGAAGGCATGGCTCAACCGGCCAACCAGGAGTCGCGGCCCTCCGCCGCCACCCGTGGCGCATGACGGCGCGCTTGTCCGATCCACGCCGACTCCCGATTCCCACGACCGTGTCGAGAGGGTTGGCCCGATCGACCCTCGCTCATCGACAATGCAACGGTAGTGGCCTCGCAGGATCCTGGGCCGCCGGGTGCGCGAGCCGCGTCGTCTGCACAGCGTGTCGGGAGGCGTTCGATGAAGGTTGGATACGTCGTGCTCTACGTGAACGACACGGAGGCCTGCCGCAGGTTCTGGGTCGAGCAGGTGGGCATGGTCGAGAAGCGGCGCGACCAGGTGGGCGCCTTCACGATCGCGGAGGTCGGGTTCGCCGACCAGCCGTTCGCGTTCGAGCTCGTGCCGCTGGCGATGATGCAGGACAACCCGGACGGCCTCGACCTCGCGACGCCGTCGATCGCCTTCCACGTCGACGACCTCGAGGCCGACGCGCGCCCCTCGTCGGCCGCGGGGTGCAGGCGACGGAGGTGGGCGAGCACGGCGGGAGGCGGAGCTTCGCGTTCTCGGATCCGGAGGGGCGCTGGTTCGCGGTCAGGCCGGGATGAGCGGCTCGTCCGGACACCGATCTTCGCGACGACTGTGGCCTCGGTCTACCCGCTCTACCTCGCGAAGGTCGAGAGGAAGGGCCGCACCCGAGACGAGCTGGATGCCGTGATCTTCTGGTTGACGGGCTACGACCAGGCCGAGCTGGACCGGCACCTTGCCGCAGGCACGACCTTCGCGGACTTCTTCGAAGGGGCCCGCCTGAACCCCAACGCAGCGCTCATCACGGGCTTGATCTGCGGGGTCCGCGTCGAGACGATCGAGGACCCGCTCTTGCAGCAGATCCGCTACCTCGACAAGCTGGTGGACGAGCTCGCGAAGGGCCGGGCGCTGGAGAAGGTGCTGCGCACGTGATGGCGCTCGGGCACGCAGGTCATCCACGTGGATTCGCCTGTTGATCAGGCCGGCGCTCGCCGATGCTTGCCCCACGGGGCTCCACGCGGTAAGCCGATCCGCCGGGGAACCTGGCCCGACTCCGCGACAAGCGCGAGCGGCATCGTCGATCCACATCCTGAAGCGAGTGCGCAAGCAGTCACTGCGGAGCTACGTCGATGGCCGTGCGTGTCGACCTGAACATCTCGCTTGACGGCTTCGCGACAACCACCGACCAGACGCGCGAGAACCCGTTCGGGCCCGACTGGGCACGCCTGGTCGAGGCCTACGTCGCGACCCGTACGTTCCGCGCCCGCGTGCTGCACGACACGTCCGGCGAGGAAACGACCGGCGTCGACGATCAGTACGCGCAGGCCTATTTCGCCGAGGTCGGCGCGGAGATCATGGGCGCCCGCGGACATAGCAGCGTCGTCAGCTGGTCTCGTACTGCACGACCTCGCCGACGATGGTAGGCGGGCGGCCCACCCCGCCCCGCGTCATCGGGAGCCTCCTCTGGCCGAGCGCCGGCGCCTCTTGACGGCAGACTGACCAGGCGTTTAGTCTACTGAACATGAGTTCAACCATCGACGACGGCGATCTCACCGCCCGCGCGACCATCCGGAATGCCGCGTTGCGGCTCTTCGCCGACCGTGGCCCGGACGCGGTGACCGTGCGCGAGATCGCCACCCAGGCCGGCGTCTCCCCGGCGCTCGTCCTCCACCACTTCGGGAGCAAGGACGGCCTGCGTGCCGAGGTCGACGCGTTCGCCGCGCAGGCGTTCGACGCGATCTTCGAGGCCATGCCGGCCGACGAGCTCGTCGAGCTGCTCGCCGGCGGGGCGGCGCAGGGCTCGCTCGCCGAGGCATTCGCCCGGGGCTTCCCGCCCGGCTCGCCGCTGCCGGCCTACCTGCGCCGGCTGCTCCTGACGAACGACCCGGCGGGAGCCGCGCTGTTCGGACGGTGGTATGCCGCGACCCGGCGCCTCCTCGACGTGATGGTCGAGATGGGCGTCGCTCGGCCGAGCGAGGACCCCGACATCCGGGCGGCGTTCTTCCTGGTCAACGACCTCGCACTCATCCTCCTGAGAAACCAGATCGCCGTGGCGATCGGTGCCGACCCGCTGACCCCCGAGGGGATCGACCGGTGGGCCCGGGAGGCCAGCATCGTCTACGCCGAGGGCGCGTTCCGCGCCCCGCGGAAGGAGTAACACCCCATGAGCGCGCCCCAACCCGTCATCCGCACCCAGGGGCTGACCAAGACCTTCGGACCGGTCCGCGCCCTCGACGGGCTCGACCTCGAGGTGGCCCCCGGCGAGGTCCACGGCTTCCTCGGCCCCAACGGAGCGGGCAAGTCGACGACGATCCGCATCGTCCTCGGCCTCATCCGCGCCAGCGGCGGTCACGTCGAGCTCTTCGGCGGTGACCCGTGGCGCCAGGCCGCGACGCTCCACGAACGGCTCGCCTATGTCGCCGGCGACGTCGCGCTCTGGCCGGGGCTCACCGGCGGGCAGTGCCTCGACGTCCTCGGCGCGACCCAGGGCGGGCTCGACGAGGCTCGCCGGGCCGCCCTCATCGAGCGGTTCGACCTCGACCCGACCAAGCGGGTCCGCGACTACTCCAAGGGCAACCGGCAGAAGGTCGCCCTCATCGCCGCCCTCGCCGCCGACGCCGACCTGCTCGTGCTCGACGAGCCCACCTCCGGGCTGGACCCGCTCATGGAACAGGCCTTCCAGGAGGTCGTCCGCGAGCGGCGCAAGGAGGGCTGCACGGTCCTGCTGTCGAGTCACATCCTCGGCGAGGTCGAGGCCCTCGCCGACCGGGTGACCATCATCCGCCGGGGCCGGACCGTGACGACCGGAACCCTCGCCGAGCTGCGACGGCATACCCGCACCCACGTCCACGCGGTCACCGTCGACGCGCCCGCGGGCCTCGCCGACGCCCCGGGCGTCGCGGACCACGTCTCCGAGCGGCTCGACGGCCACGTCGACAGCCGGTTCACCATCGACGCCGAGCACCTCGACGCCGTCGTCGGCCTGCTGCACACCGCACGGATCCACACCCTCACCGTCACCCCGCCGAGCCTGGACGCACTCTTCCTGCGCACCTATGACGGGGAGGCCGCGCCCCTCGACGCCACCGAGCTCGGGGAGCCGGAGGAGGCGCGCCGATGAGGGCGACCGGCCTGCGGGCCATGCTCGGCGTCCAGTGGCGGACGCACCGCCGCGGCACGCTCATCTGGATGCTCGCGCTCATCGCCATGATGGTCGGCACGGCGGGGTCGATCGCCGGCCTCTACACCACCCCCGAGAAGATCCACAGCTACGCCCAGGCCGCCACCGCCGGTGACGCCCTCGTCGCGATCAACGGCAGGGTCGAGGGCATCGACAGTCTCGGCGGGATCATCCAGGACGAGTTCGGCTTCCTCGCTGCCTTCCTCCTCCCGCTGCTCGGGATCAGCCTCGTCGCCCAGGCCACCCGGCGCGAGGAGGAGGCCGGGCGGCTCGAGGCGGTCCTCGCGGGCCGGGTCGCGCGCCACGTCCCGGTGCTGGCCGGGCTCATCGCTCGCCTCCGCCGCCATCGTCGTCACCGCCATCGCGTTCGCGCTCGGGCTCATCGCCTTCGGGGTACCCGCCACCCGATCGGTCCTCTACGCGGCCTCCCTCGGCGCCCTCGCCTTCGTCTTCGCCGGGCTCGCGGCGCTGCTCGCCCAGGTCACCCTGCACTCCCGGGGCGTCTACACGTGGGGCCTGCTCGTCCTCGCCGTGGCCTACCTGCTGCGGGGCGTCGGAGACGTGACGAAGACGTGGGTCACCTGGCTCTCGCCGCTCGGCTGGGCCGAGAAGGCCGCGCCCTTCGGGGACGATGCGGTGGTGGACCCTCCTCATCCCCCTCGCCGTCGGCGGGCTGCTCGCCGCGCTCGCCGTCCTCGTCGCCGGACGCCGCGACCTCGGCAGCGCCCTCGTCCGCGGTGGCGCGGGACCGGCGCGGGCGACGACGTGGCTGCGCAGCCCGCTCGGGCTGGCGACCGCCATCCACCGCCCGGCGATCCTCGGCTGGCTCGCCGGTGCCGTGATCCTCGCGGGCATGATGGGCGCGCTCGCCCAGCAGTTCATCGACGCCGTCGCTCGGCAACCCGGCCATGGCCGAGGCCCTCGGGGTGTCGGGTGCGCAACCCGAGGACGGGATCGTCGCCCTCACCCAGCTCTACATCGCCATCATCGCCACGGGCTATGCCGTCCAGGCCGTCGGCAGCCTGCGCGGCGAGGAGACCGCCGGACGTCTCGAGCTCCGGCTGTCCGGCACCCTGTCCCGCATGCGCTGGCTCGCCGCCCACGGGCTCGTCATCGTCACCGGCCTCGTCGTCATCGTCGTCGTCTCCTCGGTCGTGCTGGCCGCGGGGATGGCGTGGTCGATGGGCACCGCGGTGAACCTGGGTCGCGTCCTCGGGGCGGGCGCGGCCTACCTGCCGGCCGAGCTCCTCGTCGGCGGGCTGGCGCTCGCGCTCTTCGGCCTGCGGCCCAGGGCGTTCCCGGCGGGCTGGGCGGCCTTCGCCGTTCGTCGCCTTCATCGCCTTCCTCGGTCCGGGCCTCAAGCTGCCCGGGTGGGTGCTCGACCTCTCCCCGACGACCCATGTCGGCAACCCTCCGCTGGGCACCGTCGAGGCGCTGCCGCTCGTCGTCCTCGGCGCCATCGCCGCGGCCCTCGGCGTCGCCGCGGCGGTCGGCTTCCGCCGTCGAGGGGTGCCGCAGAGCTGAGCCGGCGGGGCGCGGCGAAGGACCACGCCCTCCTCCTGTCCGCTCGTGCGAAGGCCCGCGGATGGGATGCGGCGGTCGGGAGCTGGAGCCGGATCAACGGTGATTGGTCGATCATGTCGGCGCGAGATGCCGAGAAGCCGGCCATGAACGCCTCGCGGTGCTCGTCGAGCGACATCGCCGCCGCTCGCTCGCGGCCCACGGTGGCCCGCGTCGCGCTCAACCGGTAGCGACGTCATTCGTGGCCTGATCTGAGCCCTCACGCGCCGTCTGCGCCACCGCCCACGGGCAATCGGTCCGAGATCGCGAAGGTTCCGCTGGCGAGATCCACGGTGAGGGCACACGACGCGCCCTCGTGTTTCCACGTCATGCAGAGCTGGCCGTAGCCCTCCTCCACCTGGAGTGTTCCCTCGAAGGCGGGGTGCGTGTTGCGCAGCCGAACGAGCTCGAGGAGCCGTTTCACGACGGGCGTCTCGAGCGCCGCGTCTATCTCGTCGCGCGTGTAGTCGTGGCGGTTTACCGCCCGCCCCTCACCTGAGCGCTCCACGGCCGTCACGTCGTTCAGCCCGGCGAGCAGCCCCACGTAGTAGATCTGCGGGACGCCCTTGGCGAACAGCTGGATCGCCCGGGCGGCGAGGTACCGGTCGTCGTCCTCACCGAGTGCCGACCGGTAGGTGCAGTTGAGCTGGTGCACGTCGACCTCGCCCGCGTACGCGTCCGACAGGATCCGGTTGACGTTGCCACCTCGTCGCTCCACCAGCTCGGCAAGGTGGCGCATCTCCCCCGGCTCGAGGATCCCGTTCAGATCCGGCCAGACGGGGATCCCGTCGTGGCAGTCGAGGGTCGTGAACTGGCGCGCCGGAGACGAGGCGAGATGTGCGGCCAGCCTGCGTGCCTCCCCCGTCTCGAGGGCATGGAGGACGAGCCCCGGCAGCACGAAGTCGTATGTCCAGAAGCCATGCTCGGCCAGGCGCTGGTGTGTCGGGTACCGGTCGTGGACCTCCGGCAACACGACGAGCCCGTGCTCTGCGGCGATGTCGGTGACCCACGTCAGGAAGTCATAGATGGCCGGCTCGACCATGAAGCACGACGTCCCCGGCTCCTTGATCACGTAGCCGACGGCATCCAGTCGGACGATCCGGACCCCGTGCTCCGCGAAGGAGGCGAGCCAGCGACGGATCAGCGCATGGGTCGTCGGTGACGTGACGTCCAGGTCGATCTGCTCCGACCAATCTTCGGAGCCGAACGAGGTCCAGACGCGCTCCGTCTCGCCCGTCGCCTCGATGCGCACGATCGAGAACGGTGCATTGGGCTTGCGCAGGAAGATGCGCGCCACGTCGGACGCCGGCGGGTCACCGTTCGGCCACACCTTGTCGAGCGTGATGAACAGGTCCGCGGAGGGTGCTGCGCGGCCCCGCCGCTCGAAGTCACGGAACTCGGGGCTTCGGCGGGAGAGGTGGTTGATCATCAGATCGAGCAGCACGTCGTGTCGCTCGGCGAGGCGCTCCAGATCCGCCCAGGTGCCCATCCGCGGATCGATCTCGAAGTGGGTCAGGGGCGCGAAGCCGCGATCGCCCGAGGACGGGAAGGGCGGCAGCACGTGAACGCCCTGGAACAGGCCGCCGAGCGGCCCGTCGAGCAGGTCCCCGAGCGCCCGCAGGTTGCCGCCAAGCGAGTCGGGATACGTAAGCAGCTGGGGTCGCGGCGAGACGCCGCGGGCTGACATTCGCGAAGGCTCCTTCCTGCCCCTAGACACGAAGAACGCGACGGAGCGCTGCCGTGAGCTCGCTGGCACGCGCGTCACCGAAGCCGCCCATCTGGTTGCCGAGATAGGCGAAGCCGACCTCGTGCTCCACGTCACCGAACGCGAGCTGCCCGCCCGCCCCTGCATGGCCGAAGCTCCCAGGTCCGAGCATCGGCTGTGCCGGTGGAGAGGCGAGCTGGAACCCGGTGCCCCACCGTGCGCCATCATCCGGCATTCCCGAGAGCTGCGGGCCGGCAGCGCGCACGATCAGCGCGTCCGCGAGGGAATCGCGGGTGAGCAGCGGGGGTCCGCCGATGGCTGAGACGCAGCCGGCGTAGATGCGGGCAAGCGAGCGTGCCGTCGCGATCCCGTTGGCGCCCGGGATCTCTCCGGCCTGGATCTCCGGGTCGTTGAACGTCACAACCCCGTCATGGTCGGGGAACGCGAATGCCCCGCCCATCGTCAGGCTGCGTTCGATCTCCGGTGAGGCGCTCGCCACCCTGGCTGCCTCGCGCGCGAGCGGCGAGTCCTCGTCGGGCAGGGGTGCCTCCATCCACGCGACACGTGACCGCGCATGGTCCGGGAGACCGATCCAGGCGCGCAGCCCGGACGGCCTGACCAGTGCCTGGTCCAGGAACGTCCCGGGCGTGGCACCGGTCACCGAACGGATGACCTCGCCGATGATCCAGCCATAGGTCATCGCATGGTAGAAATGGCCGGCGTCCGGCTCGCTGTGGGGCCGCTGGGCCTCGATGGCCTCGATGACCGGAGTCCAGGCAAGCACCTCGGCCTTCGACAGGTCCCGGTCGAGCACGGCCAGCCCGGCACGGTGGCTCAGCGCATCGCGGAGCGTGATGGCTCCCTTGCCGTTGGCCGCAAAGGCCGGCCACCAGGTCGCGACCGGGAGGTCGAGCTCCAGCTGCCCGCGTTCGACGAGCAGGTACACGCAGATGGCGAGCAGGCCCTTCGAGCACGAGAAGATCACGGCCGCGGTGTCCTGGTCCACGCCCGACCCGAGCGTCGATCGGCCAGCCCGCTCCACAGGTCGACCACCCGACGACCGCGGACATAGACCGTGCACGCCGCGCCGACATCTCCCCGCAGCCGGAAGTTCTCGACGAACGCGTCGTGAATCGGCCCATAGCCGTCCTCGACCTGGCCGTGGATCCTCGGCTCGGCCGACAGCGGCGCGGGCACGCCCGGCACGCTCAACCCTTGACCGAGCCCTGGAGCAGGGCGGACGTGATCTGCCGCGAGAAGATGAGGAACACGATGAGCGTCGGAAGCAGGATCAGGACCGTTCCCGCGCACAGCAGGGGGATGTCGGTCGCGTAGTGACCCTGGAACGCGCCGAGGGCGCCGGCCATCGTCCGTTGGGTCGGGTCCTCGACGAGGACCAAGGCGAGCAGGAACTGGTTCCAGGCCCACACGGACATCAGGATGCCGAGGGACGCAATCGGGGCCCGCGCGAGGGGAACGTGGATCCGCCAGAACAGGTCCCAGGTGCTCGCGCCGTCGACCTTCGCCGCTTCGGTGATCTCGATCGGCATGTTGACGAAGTGGGCCCGCATCCAGAACACGGCGAAGGGCATGAACAGCCCGATGAGCGGCAGCACGATCGCCAGCCGGGTGTTGAGGATGCCGATGCCCCGGGCGAGGAAGTACAGCGGGGTGATGATTCCCTCGAACGGCAACGTCAGGCCGAAGATGAACAGGAGGAGCAGCAGCCCGCTACCGGGGATGCGCAGGAGCCCGATCGCGAAGCCGGCCATCGTCGAGATGAGCGAACGAGATCGGAACCACGGCCAGGACGATGAACAGGCTGGACACAAGGAGGGTGCCCATGTTGGCGACCTGGAACGCGTCGATGAAGTTGCCCCACTGTGGATCGGCGGGCCATCGAGATCCCGGGGGGCACCGATCCCGAGGGGTAGAGCGCGGTCGTGAAGATGCTGATGAACGGGAGGACCGTGATCGACCACGAGCACGATCAGCAGGGTCCGGCCCGCGTACAGCTCAGCCCGTGCGACCTTCACCTGTTCCCTCCCCGGGTCACGCGCTGGATCGGGAGGATGAACGCGAGCACGAGGATCACGAGGACCACCGCGAGCGCAGATGCCAGGCCGACCTGGCGCTCGAGGAAGGCGAGGATGTAGATCTGGATCCCGGGCACGGCCGTTGCCCTGCCCGGACCGCCGCCCGTGGACACGTAGACGATGTCAAAGGCCGCGAGGGCGGAGATGATGGTGACGGTCAGGCAGACGCCGATCTCGTAGCGCAGGCTGGGGATCGTGATCGCACGGAACTCCCGGTACCAGCCGGCGCCGTCAATGCGCGCCGACTCGTAGAGTGCGGCGTCGATCTTGGACATGCCGGTCAGCAGCAGCACGGTGCAGAAGCCGAGCAGCACCCAGATGCCGATGAAGCCCACGGCGGGCAGCGCCGTGTCGAAGTCGCCCAGCCAGGCGCGCGTGACGTCGCCCAGCCCGATGGCGGTGAGGAGCTGGTTGACCAGGCCCGACGTCGAGAGCAGCCGGCCCCAGATGATGCCCGCGGCGACGAGCGGGATGACCTGGGGCAGGAACAGGACCGTTCGCGAGATCGTGCCGAGCGGACCCCGGGCGACCCGCTGGATCGATGCTCGCCGTCACGAGCCCGAGACCCACGGGCACGAAGCTGAAGAAGACGACAGCCGGAAGGCATTGAACAGCGTCTCGCGAGGCCGCGGTTCCTCGAGGACGGTCGCGTAGTTCGCTAGGCCCGACGAACGTCGCCGGGCCGACGCCGTCCCAGCTGTACAGCGAGTACTGCACCGTCAGGCCGAGCGGCTGGAGGACGAACACCGCGTACATGGCGAGCGCCGGGAGAACGAACAACCAGCCAACGACCGTGCTACCGTCGGACCCCCCGAAACCGGGGGGTCCGACGCGTCTGCCGCAGGCGCGCTGCCGGAAGCGGCGACCGCGAGGTCGCCACACCCGGACTGGCGTCGCCAGCGGCTTCGATCACCGATTCGAGCTCCTTCACGTACTCGGCCTGGACGGCCTTCAGGAGGCCGGCGGCGTCCTGCTTGCCACCCACGAGCTTCTGGAGCTCGGGCGTCCAGCCCTGGGCGAAGATGGCGCCCGTCGCGTTGGCGATGAAGTCCATCGCGCCGTTGTCCTTGGCCACGACATTGCCGGCGGCCAGCGTCTCGTTGGTCACCGAGCCGGGCTGGCGGTCGGGATCGGCAGGTCGGTCGGCCCGCCCGGGTTCGACCCGCCGACTGTCGACGTTGATCTGGCGAGCCGTCGTCGTTGGTGGCGACCCAGTTGAAGAAGAAGGCGGCGCAGTCAGCGTGCTTGGCCTTGGCGGCGATGCCGTAGGTCAGCGGCGCGGACATGGCCGCCACGCGTGCCGCCGGCCTCGGCGGGCGGGAAGACGAAGAACCCGACGCCTTCCGGCTGGTCCTTGTCGTAGGTCGGCGTTCTGCCAGTCGCCATTGAACATGAACACGCCCTCGCCCTTGCCGAACCGGGCATTGGCGTCGGTGTACTCGATCGCGTTGACGTCCTTGCGGGAAGTAGCCGGCCTTGATCCACTGCTGCAGGTGCTGCGCGGCCGTCAGGTTTGTCGGCGTGTCGATGGTCGCGCCGGCCTTCTGGAAGATCCAGTCGTTGATCGGGCGCGGTGGGACCGTAGGCAGCCATCAGGTTCTGGAGCGGGAAGGCAAGGCCGCCGCCGCTCGCGCGTGGCGTTCCACATCATGATCGGCTGGAGGCCGGCGTCCTTGGCCTTCTCGAGCAGGTCTTCGAACTCCGCGACCGTCGTCGGCGGCTGGGTCATGCCGATCTGCTGTGGCGAGCTTCTTGTTGTAGAAGACGCCGGTCATGCTGTAGTTGAGGCCCATCGCGTACAGGGAGCCGGAGCCCCGCGTGCCGTCCGCGGCGACGCGGTTCTGCGCCAGCTGTGCGGCCGACCACTTGTCCCAGCCGAAGGCCGTCGCGTAGCTCGTCGAGGTTCTTGAGCAGGCCGTCCTTGACCAGGGAGACCATCGACGGCAGCCGGATGAGGTCGGGCGGGTTGTCACCCGACAGCAGACGCGGCGTCGCGGTCATGAGGTTCGTGAACTGGTCCTGCTTGATGTCCCAGGTCACGTTCGGGAACTGCTTGGTGAACTCCTCGGACAGCTTGAACGGGATGTCGAAGCCGGTCTCGAAGTAGGCGTTCAGGGTGACCGGATCCGTCCCGCACGTGGGACCTGCGGCCACCGCGGTCGACGACGGCGATTCGCTGCCCGCGCTGGTCGCGGGGCGGCGCCTCGGTTGCCGTCGGCGCAGGCGTCGCTGTCGAAACGGCGCCCGGCGACGCACAGCCGGCGACCAGGATCGCGGCGAGGCCGACCGAGGCCAGGCCGCCGAGCGGCGTCTTCATGTTGGACCGCCACGTGCCATCGATTGATTCGCACCGATGCTCCTCCACTGAACGATGTCAACGATCGTGAAACAGGTCGCCTAGCCTCGTCCACGGCCCTCCTTTGGGGACCCGTGGTGTCGCGGACCACGAGCTCGGGGGCCAGCTCCGCGACGGGCGCTTCCGCTGCCCGCGCCTGGACCTCGGCGAGGAGGATCTCCGCCCCCAAGCGGCCCGACTCGAACAGCTGCTGACGAACGGTTGTCAGGCCCACGTACTCCGCGGCCTCGATATCGTCGTAGCCGATGACGGAGAGGTCGTCGGGCACGTGGAGTCCGAGCTCTCGTGCTGCCGCGACCACGCCCAACGCCTGCGTGTCGCTCGCCGCGATGATCGCCGTGGGCCGTTCCTCGCGAGCGAGCATCTGGCGGGCCAGGTCGCGCGCCTCATAGCGTCCATGCGCCCCGAGCCCCACCCAGTCGAGACGAGGCGGATGCCGGCTCGGCCAGCTCCATGGTCACGCCGGGCTGGCGGTCGCGGCTCGAGGTGAATCCGAACGGGTTCTCGGCGGCATCCCCGACGAACGCGATCTCGCGGTGCCCGAGCTCGACGAGGTGGCGGGCCGCCTGCGCGCCACCGGCCACGTCGTCGCCGAGCGACTCGCGGCAGCCCGGCGATGGCCGCGCTGTGGACGTCGATGAACACGACCGGAACGGGCGCCGTGCGGAGGGCCGCGGCCGTCTCGGGCCGCGGCGGCAGGGACATGACCAGCAGCCCGTCAGTGCGCTGGGAGTGGGCGAGCGTCGCCAGGTAGTGGTCACGCTTCTGGACGGACTCGACGTTGTAGATCACGAGGTCGAACTCGCTGTCGGCGAGGACGGCATCGACGCCACGGAGCCGCTCGGCGGCCTGGGGCCGGGTCAGGAACGAAACGACGACGCCGATGGTGAGCGTGCGCCCGAGGCTGAGTCGGCGTGCCGCCGGGCTCGGCGAGAACCCGAGCTCCTCCATGACCCCCAGGATCCGGTCTCGCGTCTCCGGGCTGACGGTGTCCTTGCCGTTGAGCGCACGAGACGCAGTCGCGACGCTCACACCTGCGCGCCGGGCGACGTCGCGGATGGTCACGGCCTTCCTGCTCACAGCCACCTCGTGGAACCGGTTACATTGGCCGGGTCACGCCACGTTACCACTCACGTCAAGGATCGATTGCGGTCCTCCGCAGCTGACTCGATGTCGGCGATACAAGGAGGGGCAGAGCATGGCCGGCACCCGGCGTGCCTGCGGAACCGATCGGCACCGCGGACGCCGTCCGGCGGATCAGCCCGCGGCAGCCACGTACCCGACCTCCTGGATCAGCCAGGTGTTGCCGTCGGGATCCCGCAGGTCCATGAAGGTCGAGTAGTTCCCGTGCTTCGGATCGATGCCGGGTGTGCTCTGGCCGGCCACGTCGTAGTGATAGGGCTCGCTGACCGCAACGCCGCGCCCGACCAGCTCGGCGTGCGCCGCAGCGAGGTCGTTGACCACCAGGTGCAGGCCGTGGAGCGATCCCGGCGCCATGGGGGATGTGTTCATCATCGCAATCGCACACGACGACCCGCGCGGGTTCAGCTGGACGATCCGGAAGTCGCCCGCCGTGTGGTCGACGATGAGGTCGAAGCCGCACTGCTCCTGGTAGAACGCCTTGGCACGGTCGACGTCCGACACGGGCACAACGACGAGTTCGAGCTTGTAGTCCACCGGGGCGTTCTCCTCGATCGTGTCGGGGATCAGACCGACGCTAGTCGCGGCGGCACCCGCACCGCGGGACTTTCGCAGAGTACCTCCCGTCGATGCTCGAGCCATTCGAGGACGCGGTCTTCGAGGATACGGCCGCCGGCGACAGGGACCCAGGCATCCTCGAACTCGTTCGAACCAAGCGCGTCCAGCGCCGCAGCGGGGAGGTCGAGAAGGAGGTCGTCGACCGGGTCGGCCAGCTCCCCGCCGAGAGGTGGCACCGTGGCCGAACCCGCCGATCGCACTCCCGCTTGCGTGGATGACGCCGTGGATCGGGTCATTCGCTCCTTCACGGACGCAGAGGTCGCGCTCCGCGAGCTGGTCGCGTCGGCAGAGTCCCTCAAGTCGGGGTCCGCGGTGGCGGTGCAGCGCGTGCGGGTCGGATGTCACGAGCAGGCCACGAAGCCGCCACGGATCCGGCGGCGGGCGGCGCTGGCGGGCCGGCCGCCTAGTCCTGTCGTCGACGCCCGCGGTCCTGGATCTCCTTGAGGTGTTCGTAGTCTGCGAAGCTGAACGGGCAGTACCGGATGCAGAGGGTGCAGCCGTTGTCCTCGGAGAAGGGCTTCGCGCACTTCGTGTGGTCGACGAAGATCGGGCCGCCGGTCGGGGCCGTGCGTGGCTCCCGGAAGATCGCATCGCCAGGGCACTTCTCGACGCACGCGTTGCAGCTGTCGCAGTAGTCGGGGATCCACGCGAACTCCGCCCGGCGCTCGCCGAGCGGAAGGTTCTCGATGTCCGTGTACACGGCTGCGAGGCGGACGCGCGGGCCGTTGGCCCGGGTGATCAGGAGACCGTTCTTGCCGACCTCGCCCAGGCCCGCGTCGCGGGCGACCGGGACGTAGTTGACCTCGCCGCCGACCGCCGGGCCGGCACAGGCGTTGAACCCGCGCTCGCGCAGGAAGTCGGCGATCCGGTTCACGGCCCGGCCGACCTCGAGGTAGGTGCGGAACACCTCGATGAACGAGGGGATCGACGGCGCCGTCCGGACCTTCTCGCGATCCATCTCGATGGCGAACACGATCGCATTGGGGTAGAGCACCCGGAACCCGCGGAAGATGTGCCGGGGGTCGACGCGGGTGTAGCCGATGTCGGTCACGCCCAGCTGCTTCGCATGAACCTCGAGGTCGGCGAGTGTCACCGCATCGATCGTCGTCCTGGCGAGGCGCGGGTTGCGTCGAACGGCGCGCGCCCCGCGCGCCATCTCGAGGATCGCCCTGGCCAGGTACCGCCCCACGTACCGCATCTGCCGAAACCTGGCCGACACGCTGCCGTAGTCGAGGACGACCAACGGCACGATCCGTGGATAGCGCGACTCGGTCGGGTGCGCCGCGATCGGACTGTCGCCGGGCCGGAGGTACTGCTCGAAGGTCAGGAACGGCGGGGCCGAGCGGAACCTGTCCGAGAGCAAAGGGCGCCTGGGCATCGACTACCCCGTTCCGTCCGTGTCGAACTGCTGGAGGCATCGGTCGACGTGGTCCTCGACCCACCTGGCGTCGATGGGGGCCCGGAGGACGAGGGCCCGGAAAATGACCATGGCGGCCAGCTCGTCCCCGAGAAGCTCCACGTCGGTCTCGGGCGGCAGATCGCCACGGGCGACGGCGTCGACGATGACGCCATCGAGGGCGCTGCGCCGGCTGGCCACAAACCTCCGCCGGAGCTCCTCGAGCTCGGGATCGTGCCGTGATTCGAGGATGATGGCAGCCGCGACCGAGCCCATGACCTCGGAGGTCAGCAGCCCGGCGAGGCGGGTGACGATCGCCACGAGGTCTGTTCGCAGGTCACCGTCCGTCAGTGATCCGACGGGGCCGATCGCGGCACCGACGGCCTCGACCAGCAGATCGGTTCGCGTGGGCCAGTTGCGATAGATCGTCGAGCGAGCGACGCCGGCACGTTGGGCGATCGCCTCGATGGACGCGCCGGCGAACCCCTGCTCGGCCACGATCTCGATGGTGGCCGCGAACACGACCTCTCGGGTCCTGGCGATGCGTGGCTCGAGGACGGTGGCGGTCATGGCAGAGGGATTGTGCGTCACTCGTGTTGCGCTGCGCAACAGTCCTGTTTCACCAGGGCGCCCGGGCCATTGAGCGGCGCGGACTCGATACGCCAGGAATGCTGCATCCCGGTGATGGCTGTCCGCTGAATGTGGCTCCCGACGGTGGCTCTCGGCGAGGCAGGGTCGAGCCGCCGGCCACGTCGGGGTCCTGCGGTCTCATCCAGCCCTCACCGGGTCGGCGCGGAGCGTGATGGTACGCTCTCACCCGTCCGGATCGACCAGCGGATCCTTCGGGAACGAGCGGTGGCATGAGCGGCATACGTGCCGGCGCAGGCCCGCCAGACGGTCGCCGGGTGGCGGCTGCGAGCCCCTCCTCAACGCTCGATGCCACCTGTTCACACGAGGTCGGCGTGGCACGAGGGTGGTAATGGGCGAGAGCAGGGGGTCGGGTCCAGCGCAGTACGAGAGCGCCAGCAGGTTCAACGCCAGGGTCGCCCTGCATGCGAGGTTCCGCACCAATCCGCGACCGTGGCCTGCGTGGGTGTTCGACCAGCTCGAGGGGCACGATGGCTGCAGCGTCCTCGACCTCGGGTGCGGCACCGGGTTGCTCTGGCAGGTGAACGCCCCGCGCGTCCCGGAGAGCTGGACCCTGGTGTTGACCGACAGCTCTGAGGGCATGTTGGCCGAGACCAGGCGGCGCGTGGACGGGCTCGCGTGTCGCGTCGAGTATCGCGCCATGGACGCGCAGGAGGTCACCTTCCCCGACGGCGCTTTCGACATCGTCATCGCCAACCACATGCTCTATCACGTGCGCGATCGCAAGCGGGCGATCGCCGAGGCGCGTCGCGTCCTGCGGAAGGGGGGAGTCTTCCATGCCACGACAGCGAGCCTCGACAGCCTGGCCGAGCTCAGGGCGCTGATGCTCGAGTACAGGAGCGTCTCGAACGCCGCCAGGGACGCGGCTCCCGACCAGGCTCCGCGCCAGCGTCCCGATCAGGTCATCGGGGCCTTCTCGCTCGAGAACGGCGCGGCGCAGCTGGGTGAGCGCTTCGCGAGCGTTGACACGCGGATATACACCGACGAGCTGAGGATCACCGACCCGGACGCCATCGTCGACTACTTCCTTTCCCTCAACGAGATCCGTGAGGGCGAGCGCGTCCTCGCCGATGACGAGGCGGGCCTGTTCCGTGACTTCGTCGCGGCCAGGATGGCACGAGAGGGCGCGCTCCGCGCCACGACCAGCTCGGGCATGTTCGTGTGCCGATAGCCGTCTCGCAGTCCTCGCCCGACGGCAGTCTGGGCTTCAGTCGTCGGGCCGACGGTGCAGTCGCGGCAGGGGTGATGCCTCCGGTGCTGGTGCGCCAGCCAGCCCACAGGTCGCCTCGATGATCCCCTTGAGGACATCGACGGGGCACGCCTCGGACGTGATCGCCCTCATCGACTGGTGCCGACAAACCTGACCGGAACCCTCGAGGCCGGCCAACCCGCGTCGGTTGTCAGTACCCGGTCGGCGCCAACGACGGCTGCCGTCGCCAGGACGAGCGCATCGGTGAGACGGAGAGCCCGCCCGTGCTCCGCGCGGAGCGCCGCCGCCTCGCGGGCCACCTCTCGCGTCGCCGGCTCGACCGCCGCAGGAAGCGCATCCAGGAACGCGTCCATAGTGGCGACCGCTTCAGCGCCACGTCGGCTCGGCCCGACGAGGGCCTCGGCGTACGCGGACGCCGGCACGACCAGGGAGTCGCCCGACCCGCGGGACTCGCGCAGCGCGTCGATCGAGGCAGCGTGGTGGGCGTCCGACGAGTCGACGGCGGCGATCACGATCCCGGCGTCGAGGACGGTCAGCCCCATTCGTCGCGCAGCCCGTCGAGCTCGCCCGGCTCATAGACGCCGGTGAGAGCGCCCGCGAACCGGTCGAGCGGGTCTTCGTCGCGGATGAGCACGACCTCGCCGGGGCCGCGGACCTCCGCGCGCAGGGTGTCCCCGGTCTTGATGCCCGCGTCGCGCAACGTGGCGACCGGGATCGTCACCTGGTGCTTCGCGCTGACGCGCGTGTAGCCTCGGCGTCAATTTTTACTCGTCCGATCATGAGTCAAGGATAGATCGCCGGGCGAGCGGCTGGCAAGGCGACGAGGGCCCTCGCTGCTTGACATCACACCGCGTTCGCCGACGGTCTCGTCCAAGGGCCCTGCTCGGCAAGGCAACACGCAAGCCGGGCCGTAGGGGCCAGGCTTCAGGGTGTCTCGAGAATGGTCGGGGCGGGGGGCGGAGACGACGGCGCAGCTCGTGTGGATCCTGGCCCCGCGGCTGCCGGAGCCCGAGGGGGTATCCCACCCCGGCCGACGTCTCTCGTGGTGTATACGCTAGCGATCGATGTATACTCCCGGCAATGAAGCGACTGCAGATCTACATCGAGGAGGAGCTGGACGACGCGCTGGCCTCCCGAGCACGTCGGACGCATACCTCCAAGGCGGCCCTCATCCGGGACGCCGTCCGCCGCTCGATCGGCGAGCCGGAACCCACGGTCGATCCGTTCCGCGACTGGATCGGCGGCAGCGATGCTGCGCCGGCACCCGTCGACGACGTCGTCTACGGCTCGTGAGGTTCGTCGACACCTCCTACTGGGTGGCGCTCCGGCTCCGGCGTGATGCCAACCACGCGGACGCGGTCCGCCTGTGGTCGCCCGGCCAGGCGCTCCTGACGACGAACCACGTCGTCGGCGAGACCTGGACCTTCCTGCGCCGTCGCGACGGGCACGCGATCGGCCGTCGCGTTCCTCGACGCGGTCGAGTCCGCGGACTGGCTGACGGTCGTGCACGTCGAGGAGGCGATCGAGCGCGAGGCGCGCGCCTGGCTTCGGCGCCACGATGAGCGGGTCTACTCGTTCGTCGATGCCACGAGCTTCGTCGTCATGCGCCGCGAACGCATCGGGGAGGCACTGGCATTCGACGGCGACTTCAGCGCGGCGGGCTTCGTCGAGGTTCGCCCCTAGTCCCAATACCAATAACTTAGCGTCGCCGCGCGTGGTATCCTGTCCTTCGTGCCACGCGCAGGACAGCTGAAGCCCCGCGACCACCAGCGCCTCACGGATCACGTCGCGCTCGGCGTGCTCACGGCGACTTTCCCCCCGTCGCTCGTGGACGCGGTGATCGAGGCCACCGGCACCCGCGAGCAGCGCCACCGTCTCCTGCCGGCCCGCCTCGTCGTCTATTACGTCCTGGCCATGACCCTCTTCCCCCAGGCAGGCTACGAGGAAGTGCTGCGCAGCCTCACCGAGGGGCTCGCCTGGGGGACGGGATGGACCGACCACTGGGAGGTCCCAAGCCAGGTCGCCATCAGCAAGGCCCGGGCGCGTCTCGGGCGCGCGCCGCTCGCCGAGCTGTTCGCTCGGGCCTGCCGGCCACTTGCGGGGCCGGCCACTCCCGGGGCCTTCTATCGGGGCCTGCGCCTCGTGGGCCTTGACGGCACGACACTCGATCTCGCCGATACCGCCGCCCATGCCGTGCACTTCGGGCGGCCGGGCAGCGGGCGCGGCGAGGGTGTCGGCGCGTTTCCCCAGCTCCGCATGGTGGCCCTCGCGGAGTGCGGCACCCACGCCATGTTCGCCGTCGCGATGGGCCCGTACACGACCGGGGAGGCGACGCTCGCGAAGCAGCTCACCCAAGCCCTGCGGCCCGGGATGCTGTGCCTTGCCGACCGTGGCTTCATGGGCTTCCCCCTCTGGAGTGCCGCCGCCGCCACGGGCGCCGAGCTCGTCTGGCGGACCAGGGGCAACGCCGTGCTGCCGGTGTTGGCGCGTCACCCCGACGGCTCGTATGCGTCCGAGCTCGTGGCGGCCGACGATCGCGGTCGGGAGCACCCGCTCCCGGTGCGGGTGGTGGAGTACACCCTCGATGATCCGGGCCGGGGCCTGAGCGAGGAGACCCGCTATCGCCTCGTCACCACGATCCTCGATCCCGTCGCCGCCCCGGCGCCCGAGCTCGCGGCCCTGTATGCCGAACGCTGGGAGATCGAGTCGGCGCTCGACGAGCTCAAGACCCACCAGCGCGGCCCCCGGGTCGTGCTGCGCTCCCGCACCGTCGAGGGCGTCTACCAGGAGGCATGGGGGTTCTGCTGCGTCCACTACGCCCTGCGGGCCCTGCTGGCATCCGCCGCCGATGATGAGGACGTCGATCCCGACCGGTTGAGCTTCACCCGGGCGCTCCACGCCGCCCGGCGCAGCGTCCGCAGCGGGGTCAGCGGCGGGGCCGGGCTCGCCGTCGCCCTGCGCCACGCGATCGCCGAGATCCTGGCCTGCCTCCTCCCGCTGCGCCGCCTGCGGGCCAACGCCCGGGTGGTCAAGCGCAAGATGAGCAACTACGGGCTCAAGCGCGCCGCGCACCGCGCCTGGTCGAGCCCGAGCCTGCCGCCAGCCGAGGCCGTCCGGGTATTGTCTCCGCCCTAAGTTATTGGTATTGGGGTTAGGCCTTTCCGCACCGGCCATTGAGGCGGCGCTGGCGAAATTCGGCGCGTGCTTCCATCACGACTCAGCGAGGACATCCAGCGCCTGGAGGCGTCCCTCGCCTTCGCGGACTCGGGTCCGGAGCGGGAGACCGTGGCGGCAGTGACCCTACTCTCGCTCGCTCGCGCCATGTCTGCGCAACGGCGTGTTCGCATCGGCTACTCGGCGCGGGATCGAGCTTCGACGAGCCGGGACATCGATCCCTACGGGTTGGTTGTGATCCGGGGCCGGTGGTACCTGGCCGCCTTCGATCACGTCAAGCAGGATCTTCGTTCGTTTCGTGTCGACCGAATCACCGCGATCGAGCAACTCGGCCTGCCTGCCCTCGTCCCGGCCGGCTTCGACGCGACCGCGTTCGTGGAGCAGAGGCTTGCGCGCGTCCCGTGGGGATGGGAGATCCAGGTCGTCACCGCCGCGTCGGCGGCGGACGTGCGTGCGACTCTGCCGGGTACGCTCGCTGAGCTCCGCGAAACTGGCTCGTCCACGATCGTCCGTTTCCATGCCGCGAACCTCGACGGTGCCGCGAGGATGCTGGCCGCGATGCCCTGGGCGTTCGAGATCCGGGCGCCCGAGGAACTAGCCGACGCCCTCCGATCGCACGCGCTTCGCCTGCTCGAGGCGGCCACACGCGCACGCTGACGTCGACCCAGCCCGGTGGATCTTCCTGACCGCCTGGTCGCCTCGGTCAACTGACCGATACCCGGGCGGACCGCGCAAGTCCAACCTGGAGGCGTGGTCCGCATCCCTGCTCCGATCCGCCCAGCCGCGGCCCGAGATCGCGCCCGGGGCCGGCCTCGGGCGATCCCGTTCAGTTAGCGTGATCAACGTGCTATGCTCCGGGTATGCCACGGGCGGGTTGGGTCAAACCGGAGACGGATCAGCGGTTGTCCGATCACGTCGCGCTGGGCGTGTTGACCCGCACGTTCCCGCCGGCCCTGGTCGACGAGGTCCTCGCGGAGACGGGGCGCCTCGAGCGGCGCAGCCGGCTGCTGCCGGCGCGCCTCGTCGTCTACTACGTGCTGGCGATGACGTTGTTCTCGCAGGCCGGCTACGAGGAGGTGATGCGGAACCTCACCGAGGGGCTGGCGTGGGCGGTCGGCTGGCGGCGGGGCTGGCGGGTGCCCCCGTAAGTCGGCGATCTCCCAGGCGCGGGCCCGGCTCGGCGTGCCGACCGCTGCGAGGTGCTGTTCGACCGGGCGTGCGTGCCGTTGGGCACGCCTGCCACGCCGGGGGCGTTCTACCGGGGCTGGCGGCTGGTCAGCATCGACGGCACGACGATCGACGTCGCCGACACCGCGGCCAACGCCGAGCGCGTTCGGCCGGGCCGGGTCGGGGCGCGGGGAGGGCAGCGCGTTCCCGCAGCTGCGCCTCGTCGCGCTCGGCGAGTGCGGGACCCACGCGATCATCGGCGCGGCGATGGCGTCCTACGACGTGGGCGAGGTGAGCCTGGCCAAACAACTGGTGGACGCCCTGGGCCCGGGCATGCTCTGTCTCGCCGACCGGGGGTTCACCGCCCACCCGCTGTTCACCGCCGCCGCCGCGAGCGGCGCGGACCTGCTGTGGCGGGCCAAGGGCAACGCGGTCCTGCCGGTGCTCGAACGGTTCCCCGACGGCTCGTTCCGCTCCGAGATCGTCGCCACCCCCGACAAGCGGGCCCGCACCCAGGTGACCGCGGTCCGGGTCGTGGAGTACGCGGTGGCTGATCCGGGACGCCCGGGGGCCGAGACCACCCGCTACCGGCTGCTGACCACCATCGCCGACCCCGCGGCCGCCCCCGCC
Organism: uncultured Actinomycetes bacterium; assembly: GCA_963835455.1. Lineage (GTDB taxonomy): Bacteria > Actinomycetota > Acidimicrobiia > IMCC26256 > PALSA-610 > PALSA-610. Next base: position 82,780 of record CAWIFT010000008.1, on the reverse strand, counting down.
GACGAGCTCGCAGCGCTCTACGCCGAGCGCTGGGAGTTCGAGTCGGCCTTCGACGAGCTCAAGACCCATCAGCGTGGTCCGCAGGTGGTGCTGCGCTCGGGGACCCCCGAGGGGGTGCGGCAGGAGGCCTGGGGCTATCTGTGCGTGCATTACGCCATCCGCGCCCTGATGCACGCCGCCGGCGATGACGCGGGCGTGGATCCCGACCGGATCTCCTTCACCCGTTCGCTGCGTGCCGCCCGGCGCAGTGTGCGCACCCGGCAGGGCACCGCCCCGTTCCACCTCGCCGCTGCCCTGGTCAGCGCGATCCGCGAGATCTGTGCCGAGCTGCTGCCCCGACGGCGGCTGCGCGCCGCCGCCCGGGTGGTCAAACGCAAGATGAGCAACTACGGCGTCAAGCGGGCCGAGCATCGTGCCTGGCCCCACCCGCACCTCCCGATCGTGGAGGCGATCCGTATCCTCGCTCCACCCTAACTGAACGGTATTGGGCCTAGGGGTGACGATGACGCTGCGGGACACTGTTGCCACGGCTACCGGTCCCGCCCGACGCCTGCTCAGCGGTGGAGGTGCCGTGCGGCCACGAAGCTCAGGCCGTGCTCGGTCAGCGCGCGGGCCGTGGGGTTGAGGGCGTCGTGCTTGTCCAGGAAGTTGTCCGCCAGGGCGTCCCAGTCGCCGCTGGCGATCGACCTCGGCCTTGTCCCGGAAGTAGTCCAGGATGTCGGACGGGTGCGGCGCGCGCGGCGTCGACCTCCGGGTCGCCGCCCTCGTGCTTGGCCGAGATGTTGGGCACGTGGTCGGCCAGCTCCACCAGCTCGGCGCGGCGGTCGTAGGGCTGGCGGACGATGCTCTTCCAGGTCTCGGTGATGTGGTGCTCGAAGCGCACCACGTCCTCGAAGCCCAGCGCCCGGCGGAACTCGGCGGTGATCTCGATGGTCTCGTTGTTGACCGAGTTGCCCCAGTTGAAGCCGATCAGCGGGCGTGGTGCCGTCGTCGCGCGCGAACAGCTTGGCGGCCAGCAGCGTCCACAGCGCCGGCGTACGGGTTGTCGTTGCCCATGAAGACCGAGATCTTGAACTCGTTGTCGATGCCCAGCTTGTGGAGCAGGTAGCCGGCCAGCACCGTGCCCGGGTTGACGTTCAGCACCTGGCGCACGCCGTAGTTCGTGTAGTAGTACAGGAACTCGTCGACCCACTGCAGCGCGTGGTCGTTGGGCTGGCCCACGCCGCCGAAGTAGCCGGTGATGGTGGCCGGCCCGCCCAGGTGGATGTTGGAGCCGTCGGTGCCCTTGGTGTCCAGCGTCTCGACGTAGCTGGCGCCGATGATCTGCATCGCGGCCGCCACGGCCGGCAGGTCGCCGTCGCGCCTCCTGCTCCTTCATCTTGCGCACGCGGATGAAGCGGCCCGGCATCAGCGTCCGGTCGGCGATGGCCTGCCGGGCGTCGGCGATCAGCCAGGGGAAGTACTGGGCGGCGCTGATCTCCAGCGTCACCGCGAGGTCGTCGCTGGAAGGTCATCGTGTCGGCCCGGTCGCCCAGGACGCCTGCGCCGGTAGTCCGCGACGCTGACGAAAGCGCCCCGCGTCGCGCTGCTCCGCCAGCCACTCGAGGTCGGCGAGGTACGGCGGCTGGATCTCGCCGGACCGTGCTCAAGCAGGTCGGGCAGCCGGCCGGCCTCCCGCGGCCTGGCGGTTGATCTCCTCGGGCGTGCCGTACCTGGCCACGACCTCCAGCAGATCGTTGACGACCCGGGCGTCCGGGTCGAGCAGCAGACGCGTTGATCTCGTCGAGCCGGTCGGCCGGGATCGCCAGCCGGTCGCCGGAGTTCGGCTTGCTCGTCCGTGGGTGCCATCCGTGGTCACAGCCGTCTCCTCGCATGCGCGGGGTCTCGGCACCGCGACCGTCAGCCGAGCAGCCGCACCAGCTCGTCGTACTCCTCGTCCTTGATGCCGAACCAGTTCTCGGGCCCCGGGAACGTCCTGCTCGGTCACTTCGGCGACGTATCTGCTTCAGGCCGTCGCCGATCACGGCTGCCGGCGTCGGCGAACATCTTGGCCATCCTGCGGCGTGAACTTCGGGTACAGGCCGAACATGTCGTGGAAGATCAGCAGCTGGCCGTGGGCGTTCGGCCCGGAGCCCAGGCTCATGATGATCGCGCCCGTCGGCGCGCTCGGTGATCAGCTCGCACACCCGGTCGGGCACCAGCTCCAGCAGGATGCAGAACGCGCCGGCCTCTTCCAGCGCCCTGGCGTCGTCCACGATCTTGCGCGCCTGTGCCGGCGCTCTTGCCCTGCAGGCGGAAGCCGCCCAGGCGCTGACGCTCTGCGGGCGTCAGCCCGAGGTGGCCCATGACCGGGATGCCGGCCGCGACGATGCCCGGCGACGCGGTCGGCCATCTCTGCGCCGCCTTCGAGCTTGACCGCGTCGCAGCCGGCCTCGGCCATGAAGCGGCCGGCGCTGCGGATCGCGGTCTCGACGCGCGGCTGGTAGCTCATGTAGGGCATGTCGCCGACCAGCCAGGCGTTGGGCGCGCCGCGGCGCACGGCCTGCGGCGTGGCGGATCATGTCGTCCATGGTCACCGGCAGGGTGCAGTCGTAGCCGAGCATGGTCATGCCCAGGCTGTCGCCGACCAGGACCATGTCGATCCCGGCCGCGTCCTGGCAGGTAGGCCATCGGGTAATCGTAGCAGGTCAGCCAGGTGATCGGGTTCCCCGCGGCCGCCTTGGCAATCAGGGCCGGCAGGGTCATCCGCTTGCGCTCGGTCACAGTGATCTCCCGTTCGTTGATCGCGTCCGGCCACGTCGATCCTCGGCGGTGCGCGGGGCTGCTCGCCAAGGCCCGTTGGGCCTGATCGTCTTGTTGGAGATGCCCGGCGACGCCGAAGCGTGTCGGTCAGTCTTGGCAGTGGCCCGGTGGGCCCGAGGCTCGATGGCACAGCGAACGCCGAGCGCAACCGCTGGCAGCAGACCGGCGGCCCGTGCGAGCCCGACCTCGCAGTGTCCGGCAGCGGCGACGATCATCGGGTCAGGTGCTCCTGCCGGGTCTGCGTGGCGACGTCACGGGCCGCTCGATTGGCAATGAGGTCGTCATCTTGACCTCGCTCAGGACGAGGCTCGTGTGGATCCGGGCGACGCCGGGGATGGGGGTCAACTTCTCGACGACGAACCGCTCGAGGTCGCGGCGGTTCTTGAGGGCCACCTTGAGGAGGTAGTCGTACTCCCCGGTCAGGTGGTGGCATTCGAGCACCTCGGGCATCTCTCGGATGAGCGCCCGGAAGCGCTCGATGTGCTCGTACTGGTGGACCTGCATGCCGATGCTCACCAAGCACAGGAGGTCGAAACCTGCCTGCTCCCGGTCGACGATGGCCGCGTAGTTGCGGATGACACCCCGCCGTTCGAGCCGGTGGACCCGGGCGTGGGTTGCCGCTGGGGATAGATCGATCAGGCGGGAGAGGTCAAGGTTGCTGATCCGCCCGTTCGACTGAAGCTCTCGCAGGATCACGCGATCGATTTCATCGAGCACAGCGTCGGCCATCTTGGTGACCTGGTCAACACAATCGTCGGTAGCACGCCATGAGTTCAAAATCTAGCACCAGAATGGCAGCTCGTGGCCGAATGAGATTCTGTCAGGAACAGCAGATCCGCGTACCAGGTCGGTCTCCCGCCAGGGGCCGGCGGGGGGCGCGCCACTCCTCCGCGACTGCCCCAGGCAGCAGCAGTCCTGGGCGGAGCGACGCGCATCAACCGAGGAAGAAGCGCACCAGTTCTGGCGTGATCACCTCGGGCGCCGGGGAGTGGGGCTGACCCGGGAGGGTCACGAGCTCCGCTCCGGGCACCGCGTCGGCGACGTGGCGGGCCGTCTCGCCGATCCACGGGAAGCTCGCGCCGCCCCGCAGGACCAGCACCGGCAGCCGGAGCATGGCGAGCCGGTCGGCGGGGACCTCCGAGTGGACGGTCAGTGCCGAGTCGTAGGCGGCCGTGTGCGCGATCGCGAGCATCGGTGGCCAGTCCGGGGATCCCTCCAGCTGCTCGACCGCCGCGGGCGGCAGGCCCACCTGGCCCACGAAGAAGGTGCGGAGTGCGCCCTCGCGATCACCGGCCGCGATGCGGGCGCTGATGTGGGCGGCGATCTCGAGCAGCGGCCGCGGCCGCGTCCCCTCCACGATGTACGGGGGCTCGTTGACGGCGAGGCGCGAGATGGAGAGCCCGTGCATCGCGGCCTCGAGCGCCAGGATCGCGCCGCTCGAATGGCCGAAGACGAACGCCAACCCGGACCCCGACACCGCATCGATGACGGCGGCAAGGTCCTCGATCTCGTGCTCCGGCGCGTACGCCGGGCCGTCACCGCTCGCGCCGCGCCCTCGTCGGTCGTAGCGCACCAGCGTGAAGCGGGGCTCGAGGAGAGGGCCGTAGATGTTCGAGGTGGTGCCCGCCGACAGCGCGCCGTTGACGATGACCAGCGGCGGCCCGGAGCCGCCGCGCTCCACGGCGATGCGCGTCCCGTCCGCAGACGTCACATGCTCCATGTCGCCTCCCGCGCTGGCGCCCGCCGGCAACGACGACCGGCCCGCTGCCAATGCTCGCACAGACGGGCGCCCCAGCCCGCCCTGCCGGTCGCGCGACTGATCGCGAGGTCGTCGTGGTCGCCGCGTTCCTCGCGGCCGGGCTGGAGAAGGCTGCCGGCCATCGGCTCGGGCTGTCGCACTCGACCGTGAGGCCCATTCTGGCGAACGCGAGGTCCAAGGTGGGAGCGGAGACGGTTCCGCGCAGCTCGTGTGGATCCCGGCGGCGCGGCTGCCGGAGCCCGGGGGCTTGGGCGCGCTCCTGGGTTGGCGCTGAGACCACGGCGCTCGTGGTGGTGGATCCTGGCCCCGCGATTGCCCGCACCCCAGGGCGAAGCGCAGACGGACGAGTAGCGGTTTGCTCCGCCGGCCCGAGTCCCGCCACTAGCCCTGAAAGATGCTGTTCCAGGCGAGCACGTCGTCGGGGTAGAACCACCGCTCGGTCTGCCGCCCATCGCGGTAGTGGAAGATGCTCACGACGCGTGTCTCGACCTCCAGGCCCTCCCGGCGCGCGCCCATGTAGCTCAGCGCACACACGTGGTCGTCGTCGCCGAAGACGTCGTGCTCGCGCAGGGTGAACCCAAGCGAGCGAAGCCTTGCGAGCAGTTGAAGCACGCGATCGCGACCGTCCCAATCGCCCGCCACCGGGTGGTCTCCCGGGACGTGCCACACCACGTCCTTGGCGATCAGGGAGGCGATGGCGTCGAGGTCACCCTGGCGGAACGCTTCAGCGGTCCGGCGGTACGCAAGTGCGTTTGGATGATCGTTGGCCATTCCCATCACTCCCGGCGGCGCATCGTCGTTCGGTCGTAGGTGACTGACGGCGATGTGGCCCGATCGACCGAGTAGAAACCACAGCCCTCCGCCCCCGCCCACGCGCCATGATGGCGCGCTCGTCAGATCCACGCCGACTCCCGGTTCCCCGCCGGGTACGTCCGACGATCGAGGCCGAGCCCGTGATTGGGCAGCTGCATAACGGGCAATTGGAGGGTGCAAGTGCGCAAGACTGGTCGGGGCGAGAGGGTTGGCGACGACGATATCGATGCTGGCCCCGGCACTGGACGAGGGCGCCGACTCCCGCGAACGCTGACGAGCCCGAGCTCCCCTATCGCGCCACCCACCGCTCCGCGGGCTCGAGCAGGAACCGCTCGAGCGCGATCCCGTCCCCGCCCACGAGCAGCGGCCGGATCGGGCCGAGACCGGCGAACGCGGCCATGAACGCGGCGATCCCCGGCTGCGAGGCGCCTCCCCGCCCGCTCTTGACCTCGATCGCGGCGAGGCCTCCCGGCCCCGACAACACGAAGTCGACCTCGCGATCCCCGTCGCGCCACCACGAGAGCTCGAGCTCGCCGGTCGCCGCGGCGTTGGCCAGGTGCGCGCCGACCGCGGACTCCACCAGGCGCCCCCAGGTCTCGCCGTCCGCCCTGGCATCGGCGAACGAGCGGGCGGACTGCGCCGTCGCGAGTGCCGTGTTGAGGACCTGGAGCTTGGGGCTCGATGCGCGCCGGCGGATGACGTTGCCCGAGAACTTCGGCAGGCCCGTGAGCAGGCCTGCCCCGGCGAGCAGCTCGAGGTAGTGGGCGAGGGTCGTCGTGTTCCCCGCGTCGTGGAGCTGGCCGAGCATCTTGGTGTAGCTGAGCTCCTGCCCGCGAGTACCGGCAGCCGAGCTCGAACAGCCGCCGCAGCAGTGCGGGCTTGTCCACCCGGGTAAGCAGCAGCACGTCGCGGCTGATCGTGGTCTCGACCAGCGCGTCGAGGATGTACCGCCGCCAGCGGCTCTCGTCCCCGATCAGCGGGGCCGCGCCCGGGTAGCCGCCGAAGTAGATGTACTCGTCGAGGGTGACCCCGAAGGCGGCCCGCATCTCTGCGAGCGACCAGTGCGGGACGCGGATGACCTCGAACCGGCCGGCGAGGCTCTCGGACAGTCCCTGTTCGACGAGCAGGGGCGCCGATCCCAACAGGACCACCCGCAGCCCGCGCCCGGCCCGGGTGTCCTCGTCCCACAGGCGCTTGACCGACTCCGACCAGCCGGCGGCCTTCTGGACCTCGTCGATCACGAGCACGGCGCCGGCGGGCCCGGTCTCGAGCCTCGCCGCCTCCCACTGCGCCGCGATCCACTCCGGGCCACGGAGCGCGGGCTCGTCGGCGCTCACAACACGGACCGGGGCCGGCAGCCCCTCGACCGCTTGGGCGACCAGCGTCGACTTGCCCGTCTGCCTTGGCCCGGCGATCACCTGGATGAACCGCCGGGGCTCGGCGAGGCGGCGGGCCAGCTCGGCCGCCTGGGGCGGCGATACGGAGATGCTGGATCCGGACTACTCACCATGTTGAGTAGTCTTGCTCAGGATCATGCGGAGTGCAAGACCCCGCTGCGGGCCCAAGCGCAGGCAGCGCATCCCGTCCGAGCTTGGCGATCCCCAGAGCTCGAGCCGGTCGAGGCGCCAGACGCTCTCCCGCCGAAGGAACGCGTAGACGGTCGAGCGCGCGAGGCCCGACTCCCAGCCCAGGACGTGCGGCCCGGCTCGGGGCTCCAGACGCCGGGTAGGAGCTGCCGTCGAGCAGCGCTCGTTCGCCGGTCGGCTACGACAGCAGAATCCCGACGGGGAAGGTCGGGCTTGCCTGGCAGCCCGCTCCCTGGAGGCGCCGCACGTTCAGAAGTCATCCAAAAGCCCCGGGGCCCTGCGAGTTGAGCCAGAGGAATGGGCTCTCCGGCGGGCTGGCCCGCTGTGCGCGGCCGTCCGAGGACTGGATGCGCGGCGGGCGTGGTGCAAACAGGGCGCATCAGCGCACCTGCCAGATCTTGGGCGTGCCTGCCTCGAGCCCGACGATGAATGTCTCCCATGCCGAGTTGTCCCGAACGGGGACGCGATCGACCGTGACGAGCGCGGAGTGCAGGGCGTTGACGGATGTGAAGCCCGCGCCCTTGGCGGCGGAGTCGACCTGGCCCGCGTCGATGATGGTCGGATGAATGGCGAACGCCGTCCCGTAGAGGCGCAGGAAGCTCGACTCGGCGGCCTGGAAGTCGGAGACCGACCTCCAGGCCCGCTGCTGTTCGGCGGACACCATCGCCCAAGCGCTCTCCCAGTCGCCGGCCGCGAGCAACTCCTCGTACCGCGCGATGGCGTCGTGGGCCGACTCGAGCGCTGGCGACGGAAGCTCGGTTGGCGCCACGACCGTGGGAGCGGCCGATGGCGTCTGCAGACCGCAGGCAGACAGCACCGCACAGACCGCGAGCACAAGGACGGTCAGTCGCCAGATGCGAAGCTGCCCCGTGCTCTCCGACCCGCGCATGACGTCCCTTTCTACCAGATGATCCCGTCGTGGTCGGTCTCGGCATGGATCAGCGTCCAGAGGTCGTCCCGGTCGATGGTCCAGACCGCAGCCGCCAGACCGCTGGAGTTGCACCCGGGTCCACAGGGACGACCGGACGCAGCTCACCGCAGGCCGGCCAGGCGGAGCCCGGCGGCCCGTGCCTCGTCCGGGTCGGCCGCGACCCGCCAGATCCGGCTGCGCTCGTCGGCGAGCGGCCGCACCTGGCCCAGCAGCTGTCGCTCGGCGGGCTTGAACTCGCTGCGGACGGCCTCGACGTCGCCCACGAGCGCGAGCAGGCGCACGAGGTCCTCGGCGTCACGCCCGGCCTGACGGGACTCCCACGCCCGGAGCTTGAGGACGATGCCGCCGGCGAGCGACGGGACGGGCAGCAGGCCCGCCGGGCCGCCGGTGACCCGCACCTCGAGCACCCGCCGGGTCGCGAGCGCCCGCGTGCCGCCCGGGATCGCCGCGGTCGTGGCCGGCGGCACGGTGGTGAGGTCCGCCCGGCGCCCGAGGTGGTCCGGTGCGAGGACGTCCACCGACTCGGTGCCGCGGTGGAACCGGTACGGGTGCGCGCCGCCGTCGGCTCGAAGCCGGCGGCGAGGAGGCGCGCCGCGGCCATGCGGGTCGCCCCCGCGACCGCGCGGACGTCCACCATCGCGTCCACGTCGCCGGTCGTGCGGCCTGACGGCCGCCCGGCCTCCTGCTCGAGCAGCATCACCATCTGGGCGCCGACGAGGACCCACGGCAGGTCGCCGAGGGCCTCGGACACCGCCAGAGCGGTCGCCCAGACGGCGGCCTCCGCACCGCTGCCGGGCAGGATGTCGACCGTCACCGCCGCTCCAGCGCGTCGCGGGCCGCCGCCTGTGCGCGCGGGTCGCGGTCCCCGGCGAGGTCGAGCGCCACGGCAAGCCGCGGGGCGATGCGGCCCTCGAGCCAGCCTTCGACCCCGGGCGGCAGCACGCGGAGCCGGACGTTCGCCCGCGCGGACGGGCGCAGCGCGTAGCGGGCGGCCAGGCGGTCCGCGGTCGATGCGTCCACGTAGGCCTCGACCGGCGCGTCGGGGGCGACGAGATCGAGGCCCGCCTCGCGGGCGTGGCGGGCACCGGTGAGCACGACGCCGTCCTCGGCCTCGATGCGCGCGAGGTCGGAGCTGTGGGCGCGCAGGTCGCGGCACTGGGCCCGGGCACCCAGCCTGGAGCGCAGGGACCACAGGTCGCGGCCGCGCAGCACGGCGCGCAGCTTCGAGAGCGTGACCGCGTCGACGCCGGGGGCGTGGCGCCGCGTGGCGCCGCCGGCCAGGAGGATGAGCGCCCAGGCGCGACGCGGCGAGTACGCGCGGCCAGGCCGGGCGCCGGTGTCGATGCGGGCCTCGACGCCGTCCCGGCGCACGAGGTAGCGGCCCCCCACCCGCCGCGCATCGAGGACGCCCGACGCGACGAGCTGGCGGACCCGGTCGGCCGTCACGCCGAGCGCCGCCGCGGCGTCGGCCGTGGACATCCAGTCGCCGTCGATTTCCTCAACCATCGTGATGCAGAGATAGATGTGGAAATCCGGCGCGTCAACCTCGAATCGGGCTGTCGGCTGGGTGCATTCCCTTGACGGCCCCGGCTCGTCGAGCTGGATGCGCGCGCAGGTGATCACACTTCCGGGCGCCGAACTGCACACGCCGCCGTTGCGGCGACATGTCGCGACCGCATACGGTCAGGGGCACGCGGGTGACCAATTCACGGGCCAGAAGAGACGAAGCCGGACCCAGCAGAGGCCGGCTTCAGCGTGTCTCGAGAATGGTCGGGGCGAGAGGAGACAAACCTCCACGACCGACCTTGATGTCCCGGCGACCTGGCGGCTTCCCGTTCGTCTGGTGGCGCCGATCGGCCGACGCGGACTTGCCGTGACACGCTAACGACCTGCAATCTGATCGCCTGGTCTCGTTGCACGATGACCCCTCGGCATTGACGGCTGCAGACCGGCCAGGCATCGGGCGTCCGTCGTGATGACTCGGTCTACCCCGGGCACCAGGTGCGGCTTCGAGGCGGCGCTGCCGACGCAGACCGGCGCGCTGGACGAACCGGCGGGGCCAGCGAACGTCGGCCTGCGCGCGTGTTGCGTACGCAGGTGGCGAGCCCGGGACATGGGAACAGGCGGGGATCGCTCCCCTCCTGCCGATGGTTCGTCGCCTGGGGCCTCGTCCCTCAGGAGGCGGACCTACTCGTTGACGAGGCCGAACGCCGTCTTGACGGACGGTCGGTTCAGGTACCACAGCAGGATGAACGGGAAGGCGGTCGTGGCCAGGGCGTAGTTCAGGCTGCCGGTGCCGAGAAGGGCGAAGATCGCCTCGACGATCCCGAAGATCGCCAGGATGTGGCCCAGCATCCAGCCGTACGGCTGCAGGCGCCATGCTGCCAGGCCGGCCGCCCAGAACGCCAGGCCCGTGAGCACCACGATCCAGCCCCAGATCCACGTGCCCTGGCCGGCGGGCAGCGGCCCGAACGTGACGGCGGTGGTCATCTGGAAGCCGAGCATCATGTAGCTGATGCCGGCCGCCGCGAAGATGATCGCAAGTATCGTGATCCCGAACGGTCGTTTCATCGCTTCCTCACCTTGAATGAGATCATGGCCGCCATCCGCCTCGAATGATGGCGCCCCGGTTGAAGGAGGTCGGCTCGGGCTGAAACGTAGGCTCCCGTTCTTGCCGCGGACGCCTCAACAGGCTCCCGCCCACAACTGACCGCGGCGGAGCCCGTGGTTGCCGTCCCTGCGCGGGCTCCATTCTTGGTGCCATGGGACGCGCCCGTCTGCGCGCGGGTTCGGGCGGATCCCGGGCGGGTCGCCCTCGTCAGATGCCGAGCGCCTTGGCCTTCGCGGCCGCGTACTCCTCGTCGCTCAGGATCCCCTGAGTGTGGAGGCTCGCCAGGTTCTGGAGCTGGGCCGTCATCGGGTCGACCGCGGGCGGCTCGGGGACCGCCGCCGCGGCCGCCTGCTGCTGCGCTGCTTCGGCGGCCTGCTGATCTGCCGCTGCCTGCTGCTCGGCGGCCGCCTCTTCCTGCTGGTCGGCCGCAGCCTGCTGCTGCGCGCCCTTCTTGCTAGCGTGGTGGGCGACAGCCGCCACCCCGACGATTCCGACGCCTCTGCGACGCATCATCCTGTTGCTCCCTTCGAGTGGGTTGGCTATGCCGCGCTGAGCGCGGCGTTGATGGCCCCGAGGACCTCAGGCGCGACCGTCTTGCGGCCCACGCGGAACCCGCCGGCCGCGATCATCGGCTCCTTGAGTTGCTCGACCCGCGATGCCCGTAGAGCACCGACGGGCGGAAGCGCTGGCGGGCATGTCCTCGGCGATGGAGGCCATCTCCTCGCGGGTGAACAGCCCTCTCGAGCCGCTCACGATGAGTGACGCCTGCTGTGCGGCATTGGGCGCCGGGTGGTCGGAGTCGCCCGACGTTCCCGCGTCAGCGGACTGCGGATCTTCCATCATCACGTGTCTCCGTGGCCGCCCCTCCCGCCGGATTCGGCCCGACGAGGTAGCTGCCGAAGAGTGGGCGGGAGGGCTCGATCGAACCCATCCCGCCCCATTCAACGCAACCTGCTCCGTCGGCCGGAGCGGATCGGCTCAGCCGGCCGACGGGTCGCCGGCAGCCTTGGCCGCGTCCTTGACGGCCGCCGCGGTCTCGTCGTCGACCGGGGCCGACTTGACGACCTTGGCGTCCGGGATCGTCGCCTTCACCGCGTCGACCGCCGTGATCGACACGAGGGCCACGATGCCCGAGGTCCCCGGGGCGATGACCCCGGCGAGCTCCTCGGCCACGCCGCTCTTCATCATCACGTTGCGCGCCTTGCCGACGGCAGCGCCCGCGACGCCTGCGTAGACGGCGCCCGCGAGGATCGTGGGCGGGAAGATCAGGCCGATGGCCGCGCCTGCCACGGCACCCCAGACGAAGCCCGTGCGCGTCTTGTGGTCGGTCATCTTCTGGATGTGGACCTTGCCCTGGTAGTCGGCGTTGGCGACCAGGACGCCCTCGATGTCGAGGGCACGCTTGACCTCGGCGTCGACCAGCGCGTAGTAGGCCGCCTTGGCGGAGTCCATGTCGGCGAACTGCGCCACGATGAGGGCCTGGTTGCCCTGGACGGCGATGCCGGCCACGGCTTCGACGCCGAGGTCGTCGCCCACGGCGACCACGGCCGCGTCGACCGGCAGATCCGGTGTTGCCGCCGCGTCCTTCGTCTCGTCTGTCATGTGAATCTCCTTCGCTTCGATATGCCTGCGCCCTTGGGGGTCGGTGATCGCGCTCAGTCCGTTTCGACTTCGGCCTCGACCTCCTCCGCTGCCAGGACGGCGGCGAGAGCCTCGTCGGCCGCCTCCTGCTCGATCATGTCGGCCGCGACGAGGGCATCGATGGCCTCCTGCGCCGCTTCCCGCTCGATGATGTCGGCCGCCATGAGAGCGCGGACGGCGCGGAGCGCGGCGGCCGCCTCGACCTCGTCAGCCGCGGCGACGACGTCCTCCGCCTCCTCGATCGCCGCCTCCTCGACGTCGAGGGACATGCGCACGACGTTCTCGGCCTCCTCCTTGGCGGCCTCCTCGATGAGCTCCGCCGCGAACAACGTGTCGATCACGTCCTCGGCAGCAGCGTCCTCGATCGCGAGCGCCGTGGCGACGACATCGGCCGCCTCGACGATGGCGGCGTCCTCGATGAGCTCCATCTCGACGAGCGTGGTTGCGATCTCCATGGCGGCGGCCATCTTGACCTCCTCAGCCGCCTCGATCGCGTCCTCGGCCTCCATCTTGACCCGCAGCTCGTCGCCGACGAGCGCCAGGGCGTCGGGCGAGATCATCGCCTGCATCAGTGCGAATCCACCGGCATCGAGGATGGCGTCGCGCAGGTTTGCCGCCCAGTGGTGCTCGATCACGAGGATCGCGGCGGCCCCACCGGCGGGGATGCTCGCCGCGAGCTCATTCATGCGGTCAACGCCGAGGCCGGCGTCGCGCTCGGCGACCGCGAGCGCGCCCAGCTCCTCGCCGACGAGCATGCCCTCGAGGCCACCCTCGTGGAGGCCGATCAGCCCGCCCGCGATCGAGCCCAGTCGCTCCCGCTCGTTCTCGGACAGGTCGGTCAGGTGCATCGAGTTCTCGATGCTGCCGTGCTTGTCCTTCTGGACGAAGATGACGTCGACGAGGCGAATGACACCGCGCTTCCGGACGCGGCGCAGCTCGGCCATGATCCGGCCGGTCGCCTCAAACTTGTCGAACCCGATCACGAACACCTGGATCGGGCCGGTCACGTGCTTGTCTGTCATGTGCCTGTTCTCCTTGGACCCTGCTTCCCTGGGTCCGGCGCCGGTCGGCTCGCCGGACGGGTTCCCGATGGCGCTCCTCAGGCTGAGACTGCGGGCGCGGCCTGCGACGCTGCGGCGGCCGCGGCAGCCTTGATCGCCCCAGCGGTCTCCTCGTCGACGGGGATCGTCTTGACCTGCTCGGCCGCCGGCATCTTCTGTGCGACGGCGTCGGTATCCATGGCCGAAACGAGCGCGAGGATGCCCGAGGTGCCCGGGGTGATGACGCCGGCGAGCTCCTTCTCCACCTCGGCGCGGTGGTGCAGGTTGCGCGCCTTGCCCGCTGCGGCACCGGCAACGCCGAGCGCGACGGCGCCCGCGACGATCGTTGCGGGCAGGAAGACCGCGGCGACCACACCGCCGACGATCCCCCACTTGAGGCCCGTCCGGGTGCTGTGGTCGGTCATCTTCTGGACGTGGAGCTTGCCGTCCTCGTCGGCCTTGACGATGAGGACGCCGTCGACCTCGAGCAGGCCTGCGACCTCCGCGTCGATGAGGTCGTCGTAGGTCGACATCGCGAGCGTCGGGTCCGCGAAGCGGGCGACGATAAGGGCGTGGGTCCCCTGGGCCGCCACGGCGCCTTCTGCGAGCACCCCCTGGTCGTCCGACACCTGTGTCGCGCCGACGACGGTGCCGTCCGCGTCGGTGGCCGATGTCATCTCCGGGGTCGTCTGTTGGTCCGTCACATCGATACCTCGGCTCCTCGCGGTCGACGTTCGCATCCCCCGGACGACGCACCGCGCCACGTGCGCAGCAGTGTCGCGTCACGCTCGAGAGGACAGTCCAGGCACGTCGACGTCCATGCGGGGTCACCTGGACGACCGGACCGTAGGCCAGGATGCAGGCGGGCGGCATCCTCCCCGTCGGAGGAAGGCCGTGGCGCGGGAGCGCCAGCCCTCGTCACGCGAACACGCGGCGGGACGAGAGCTCCGATGCAGCAGCTGGCGCAGCTCGCTGCCCGCGCTGCGGAAGGGAATGCGGTGCGCACCCACTGCGGCACACCGCCGACGGATTGACTGGAACGGTTGTTCCTGAGGCGTTCTGGTCGGATCGCGGTCGACTAAGGGTTCCCGGCCGACGCTCGCTCGCCCTGGTACTCCCACTTGGTCCTGAGTGGATCGGCGCGGCCGAACGCGAGCAATGCGACGGCCCCTCCGACCACGCCGACGATCCCGCACAGCAGAAAGGCCGCGTTCAGGCCGGCCGCGTAGGCGTCGAGATAGGGCCGGATGTCGGCAGCCGTGACGATCGTCGCGACCTCCGCGAACGACGGCGTGCCGACGGCCACGAGCACGGGGCGGAAGGCGGCGATCGCGGCCGTCGCATCGGCGGGCGGCAACCCCGCGACCGAGGCCGAGTAGGTGGACATGGCCACTTGCGCGACGATCGCGCTGACCAGCACGACCCCGATCCGCCGTCCGAGCGAGATCGACGACTCGTTCAGCGCCGCCGCGGATGCCGGCAACCCGTCCGGGAGGCTGGCGAAGATGATCGCCGTTCGGACGGTCGTCGCCACGACGAACCCAGCGCCGACAATCAGGCACGGGAGGACGAAGGCGACATATGACGCGGACTCGGTTGCGACTGCCGCGAGCACCAGGTTCCCGAGGCCTACGAGCATGACGCCGCCGCCGACGAGCCAGCGTGGCGCGATCCGCTTCAAGAGGGCGCCGGCGACGGGACCGGCCAGCATGAGCGCACCCGCGAGCGGGGCGATGGCGACCGCCGCCGGCAACGGCTCGTAACGGAGCACGAGATGGAAGTAGAGGGGCAGGTTGAGCACCGCAGCCGTTTCAGAGATCGCGATCGTGACACCGACAAAGAGCGCGATCGCAACGCGACGGCGGACCAACCGGGCCAGGCTCGCGGTCCGGGAGCCATCGAGACGATGGTGACCCACGACGAGGGCCGGCCCGCCGATGATCAACGCCCAGCGCAGCGGGTTATCCAGGCTCCCGCCGATCCAGGTCAGCCCGACCGTGAAGGTGATGATCCCGAAGGCCCACAGGGCAACGCCGATCACGAGCGGGCGCTCCGCCTCCGACGGCCGATGCAGCTCCAGGGTGCGGGTCCAGGCAAGCCGGAGCGCGAGGGCGCAGACAGCGATCGCGGCGAGCATCGCAGGCCATTGCTCTCCCGGCACAGCCCGAAGCAGGATCGATGCGGCGGCGCCACCCGCACCATAAGCGCCATAGGCAACCCCGATCGCCGTTGCCCGGATCGATCCGCGATAGCTCGTGGCGACGAGGGCGATGGACACCGGGATGACGAACGCTGCACCCGTATGGCCCATGAGACGCGACATCACGAAGATTGGACCGGCGGGCACGATCAAGCTCACGAAGCTTGCGAGCAACTCGACGACGAGACCGCCGAGGATCACCCGCCTGGCTCGCATCGAGTCGCCTACCGCGCCCCCGAGGAGGATCAGCCCCGACGCACCGATCGAGGCCAGGAGGACGAGGGTCTCGAACTGCGAATTCGCTCGGACGGCCTCCTGGATGGTCGGCAGCTTGGGACTCCAGACCTGCGGATCCATCGCCGCGGCGACCAAGGCGAGAGAACCGGCGAGCAACGCGCCTCGTGCTGCCGGATCGACGAACAGGTCAGCGACGAAGGACGGAAGTCCCGGGCGGCGCACGTCGGCGACGATCGCTCCTTCGCTAGGCGGTGGCGGGCGCGGCGGCGACAAGCACCGGCTCGCTGCCGGTCCGGACCTTGAGCAGCTTCTTCCCCTCCTCGACCACGATCAGCGACAGGGCCACGCCGATGCAGACGAGCCACTGCTCGCCGGTCAGGCTGGTCATGCCGAGCACGTTCTTGAGGATGCCGAGCTCGGTCGCGAGCACGATGGTGACGATGGACAGCCCTGTCCCCTTGAGCAGCGCCGGGTTTCCGAGGACGTAGCCGCTGAAGACCGACCGGGTCTCGTCCGCCGTCTCGAGGGACGAGGCGATGCGGAACAGCGAGAACGTGGTCACGCCCATCGTGCGCGCGATCGTGTCGCTCCCGAACGCGCTGCTCGCCCAGGCGATCACGGCGAGCGTGCCGCCGCCCATCACCAGCCCGACGACGATGAGCCAGACGGTCAGGGGTCGCGGCAGGA
The DNA here is from genome assembly GCA_963835455.1 of uncultured Actinomycetes bacterium. Taxonomy (GTDB): domain Bacteria; phylum Actinomycetota; class Acidimicrobiia; order IMCC26256; family PALSA-610; genus PALSA-610. The sequence continues at coordinate 66,473 of CAWIFT010000008.1, read as the reverse complement.
TCTTCTGGCCCTTCGGCCGCGGCTTCTCCTCCATGAGGCCGTCCCTCGGCTTCCCGAACCCGAGGCCGATCGCCTGGAAGACGTTGACGGTGAAGTTGAGCCACATCGTCTGGAGCGGCAGGAACGGGACGCCGCCCAGAATGTTCAGCAGCGACGAGCCGAGGAACACGGTGATGTAGCCGTAGCAGGCCGCCATCTGGTATCGGATGAAGCGCAGCAGGTTGTCGTAGACGTTGCGGCCGATGCTGATCGCCTTGATGATCGTGGCGTAGTTGTCGTCGGCGAGGATCATGTCGGCGGCGGCCTTGGTGACCGCCGTCCCGGTGATGCCCATCGCGATGCCGATGTCGGCCTTCTTGATGGCCGGCGCGTCGTTCACGCCGTCGCCGGTCATCGCGACGATGTGGCCCTGCTCCCGCAGGACGTCCACGAGGTGGACCTTGTCCTGGGGCGAGACGCGGCCGATGACCCCGATGCCGTCGACCTCCCTGAGCACCGTGTCGTGGTCCAGCGCCTCGAACTCGGCCCCGGTGATCGCCTTGCCCGGGATCCCCAGTTGGGCGGCGACGACGGCGCCCGTGACGGCGGCGTCGCCCGTGATCATCCGGACGTGGACGCCGGCGGCCTGGGCGGTGGCGATGGCGGCCTTGGCGGCCGGCCGCGGCGGGTCGGTGATGCCGACGAGCGCGAGGAGCGTGAGCCCGTCGATCGCCTTGAGCAGGTCCGCGCCCGGGTCGAACGTGGCCGCGTCCAAGTCCTTCCGGCCCGTGGCCATGAGCCGCAGGCCCTCCTTGCCCATCCGCTCGCTCTCGGCGAGGTAGGCGTCGCGCAACTGCTCGATCGGGACCTCCGTGCCGTCCGGGCCGTGGGCGGCCGCGGCCCGCGCCAGGAGCTGGTCCTGCGCGCCCTTGATGTAGGCGCGCACGACCTTGTTGCCCTTCTCGTCGGTCCAGTCGTGGAAGGTGGCCATGAGCTTGTAGGCCGCGTCGAACGGCAGGGTCGCCACCCGCGGGTACTGCGCGCGGGTCAGGTCGGCGTCGACACCGCCCTTGGCCGCGAGGACGACGAGCGACCCCTCGTTCGGGTCGCCGGTGAGGTCGCCGTCCTTGATCTCGGCGTCCGAGCAGAGGGCCATCGGCAGCAGGTAGGGCTCGAGCTTGAGCTCGGGCTGGCCGGCGGCCTGGGTGATCTTCCCCTCGGTGGAGTAGCCGGTGCCGGAGATCGCGTAGCGCCGCCCGACGATGGCCATCTGGACGGCGGTCATCTGGTTCATCGTGAGCGTGCCGGTCTTGTCGGAGTTGAGCGCCGAGGTGGACCCGAGGGTCTCGACCGAGCGGAGCTGCTTCACGATGGCGCCCGCCGCGGCGAGCATCTGGGAGCCCTTGGACAGGATGGCCGTGTCGATCGCCGGGAGCGCCGTCGGGATGGCCGCGATCATGAACGCGACCGCGGTCAGGAACAGCTCCTGGAGCGGCACCCCCCGGGCGATGCCCAGGAGGATCGACGCGGCCAGCGCGAAGCCGGCCAGGATCAGGATCTGGCGGGTCAGCGTGTTGATCTGCTTGGTCAGCGGCGTCTCCTCGGCCACCGTGGCCGAGAGCATCCCGCTGATGTGGCCGACCTGGGTGCCCATGCCGGTCGTGACGACGAGGACGACGCCCGAGCCCCGCGTGACCTGGGTGTTCATGAACGCCATGTCCACCCGGTCCCCGAGCGCCGCGTCGGCGGCGACCGCGTCCACCTGTTTGGGGGTGGGCACGCTCTCGCCGGTGAGGGCGGACTCGTCGATCTCGAGGGTCGCGGCCGAGAGGATGCGTGCGTCGGCGGGGACCAGGTCGCCCGCCTGGAGGTTGACGACGTCGCCCGGGACGAGCTGGTCCATCGGCAGGTCGACGAGGTTGCCGTCCCGGCGGGTCTTGGCCGTGACGACCAGCGACTGGCTGAGGGCGTCGGCAGCCGACGAGGCCTTGCTCTCCTGGTTCAGGCCCATGACCGCGTTGCCCAGCGTCAGGAGCAGCAGCATCAGACCGGTGAAGAACTGCCCGGGCAGGAACAGGCACACGATGCCGGCGACGAGCAGCACGATCTGCATCGGGTCGGCGTACTGGGCCAGGAACTGCTGTGCCTTCGACGCCTTCTTGGCCGCGGTGAACGCGTTGGGGCCCACCTTGGCTCTGCGGGCGTCCGCCTCGGCCGACGTCAGGCCCTTGCCGACCTCGACACCCTGCGCCCGCAGGGCGTCATCGGCAGTGAGGGCGAACCAATCGGTCGTGCTCTCGCCCGCGGGGTTCGGCGCGGTCGACGAAGTGGGAGCGGTCATGCCTTCTTCCCCTTCCCGGACTTGGACTTGCCCGCGCCCTTCGACTTCTTCGCCGCCTTCTCCGTGAGCTCGGCCTCAATCGGGTCGGGCGCTGTGCCGGGCGCGGCCTGGCCCTCGAGCTCGGCCTTGGTGGCCTGGAGGGCGTCGCGCGCCTCCGTGGACACGTTCGGGGTACCGCGGGTCGATCTCGATCAGCGTGTGGGCTAGCACGGCGGCTGCGACGACCCGCGCGAACGGCTTGTCGTCGGCCGGGATGACGTACCACGGGGCCCACTCGGTGCTGGTGTTGCTGAGCAGGGGCCGCGCCGGCGATCCCTGCTGGGGGTGGGGGTGCCGTTCTTCTTGTCGGGGGCGGGCCGGGCGGGGGAGGGGGGGGGGCGGCCTCTGGGGGGGGGGGGGAGGGGGAGGGGGGGGGCGAGGCGGGGGGGGGGGGGGGGGCGGGCGGTGGGTGGTGTGGGGGGGGGGGGGGGGCAGGTCTATCTGTGGGGGGGGGGGGGGGGGGGCGCTATCTGGGCGGGGGGGGCTGGGGGGGGGGGGGGGGGGGGGGGGCCGAGGGAGGGGGGGGGGAAAAAGGGGGGGGGTGGCGCCCCCGGGCGGCTCCCTCGTGGGGGAGGGAGAGAGGGGGGGGCGCCTGGGGGGGGGGGGGTAAGGCTGGACCGGACGCCGGGTGACCCCGAGGACGGGGGGCGTCCCTTCCTCCCCGCGGCGGCGGGGGGAAAAAAAAAAGCGGGGGGGGGGGGGGGGGGGGGGGACGGGGGGGGGGGGGGGGGGGGGGGAGGGGGGGGGGGGGGGGGGGGGGGAGGGAGGGCGCCGACAGCGCAGACAATCGGCGACGGCTCGCGGGTCGGGCGGCGGCAGGTGCGCCTCGCGTCGGCGGCGAACGTCCGAACTGCCCGCATGCGACCGTATTTCCGCAGGTCCCGTCCGAGGAAGCATCCTCCCCTTCGGAGGAGGCGCTCGCCGCGGGCTTTATCAGTCCCCGGCCGACGGAAACCTCGATCGCGCGACCGGTGCGACCGGTGCGGCTGGCAAGGGGTTGTCCAGGAGCCCGGCATCGACGGCCAGGTCGACCGCGTCGCTGCGAGTCGCAGCGCCCAGCTTGCCGTAGATCGAGAGCGCGTGCGACTTGACCGTCGTCTCCTTGACGCCCAGTCGTTGCCCGATCTCCTTGAACGAGAGGTAGAAGGGCAGGAGAGCGAGCACACGGAGCTCCGCGACCGTGAGGCTCGTGGCACCGCCGAGGAGCCGCGGCGCCCGCGAAGCGATGGCCTCACGGAGCGAGTCCACCTCGGCGGGCAGGACGCCGAGGTCGGGGCGAGCGCGGATCACGTCGCCCGCCTGCGCGACGAGGGCACGGGCGCCGGCGCGGTCGTCGACGGCAAGATGGGCGCGCGCGAGGGCCAGGAGGCACTGGACGGCCCCGGCGGGGCTCGCGGCGCTCATCAACGGTCGCAGGGTCGCCACGCGTGCGAGCTCGCGACGTGCCCACGGAACGTCCCCGCCGTGGATCGCCAGCCTGACGCGGGCGGCTCGAGCGGGGAGGCTCGAGAGGTATCCGTCGATCTGGGGAGCGGGCTCGAGCGCGTCGATCGCGTCCATGAGGGCAGAGGCGGCGTCCCAGGCGCCGCGTTCGATGGCCGCGAGAGCGCGGTGTCCGAGCACGCAATAGGTGATGGCGTTGTCGGCCATGGATCGGGCGGCGGCAATCGAAGTCGGCAAACGCCGCGTCGGCTCCCGCCCAGTCGCCCATCGTGAGGCGCGCGATGGCCTCCTGCCAGAGCGCGAAGTCGCGCCACGCGCCGAGGCTGCCCTCGAGCTGCACCGCCCGGGTGGCGTTCGCCAGCGCGTCGGCGCCGCCCTGGCGGACCATGGCGGCTCGGAGCATCGCACGCCCCGCCTCGAAGGAAGATGTGCCGTCGGGCGGCGGGCCCTCGTAGGCAGCACGCTCTGCGAGGTCTGCCAGACGCACCGCCGCCGTGACCTCGCCCGCACCGATCTCCTCCCAGGCCGCCAGCACGGCGAGCCAGGGGTGTGCCTCGAGAAGGGCTGCGCCGAAACGTCGGACCCATGTCTCGATGGTTGCTCGGCGGCCTGACCAGTGGAGCTCGAGCCAGGCCCTGCCCACGAGGTTGCCGGCGAGCTCGACATCGCCCGCGGCGAACGCGTGGTCGACGCCGAGCTCGATTGCGTTGTTCGCCGCGTACCAGGCCGCGGCCCGTCGGTGCAGGACGGCGGCCCGCTGCGGCTCGCGCTGAGCGAGCTCGCGTCGGAGGAAGTCCCGCAGGAGCGCGTGGTAGCGATACGATCCGCCGTACTCGTCGATGAGCATCGTGGACTCGGCGAGCCGCGCGCAGGACATCGCTCGACCCTCGTCGCCCCACCACGGCATCGCAGAGCGGCGCGGACAGCTGGTCGAGGATCGAGGTGCCGGTCATGAACGCGATGTCCGCCTTGGACCGGCGCGACAGCACCTCCGACCGCAGGTAGTCCTCGATGCCGTCCCTGCCGCGTCGACCTGCGCCTGTTCCTCCCCTGGTCCCTTGGCCCCGAGGATGGCGAGCGCCAGCAGCGCCGGCCACCCTTCCGTCTGCCGCATCAGGCGGGCCGCGGCATCGGCCGACAGACGCAGCCCATGCTCACGACCCAGCCCCACGGCCTCCCGCTCGTCCATCGCGAGATCGCCCGAGCTGATCTCGAGCAGCACCCCGCCGGCTCGCCAGCGGGCGATCGGGAGGCGAAGCCGTGTCCACCCCGCGACCGCCAGCTGCCCTCCTCGCTGGCATGCGCGCGACCAGCTCCGCGAGGATGTCGAGGCACGCCCGTGAGGTGATCCGGTGCCCGTCGTCGATCACGATCCGGAGGCCGCCGGCGGGCCGTGCCACTGCCGCCAGCAGCAGACCGATGGCGGTCACCCTGGGCGTCGAGGCCGATCTGATCGCGGAGAGCATCTCCGAGCCGAGCGGCTCGATCCGATCGATCGCCACCGCGAGGTCGGAGATGAGCACGGCAGGGTCGTTGTCGCGGCCGTCAGCCGTCAGCCAGGCGGCCGGTCGCGGGTCCTCCGTCGCCCATTGGACGAGGAGGCTCGTCTTGCCGTAGCCGGGCGGAGCCACGATCGAGATGAAGGGTCGGTTCGCGCCGGACCGCAATTGGCGCAGCAGCCTTGTGCGGCGCAGCGTCGCCGACCTGCGGGTCGGGACGAAGAACTTGGCCTCGAGGCCGGGCCCCACGCGAGTCGCGGATGCCCCGGCCGTGTGAGTCGGCCCGCCGGGTCGCTTCCACGGCCGAGTCCGAAGGTGGATTCGGACATTGGCCCCCAAGCTCGCGGGCGGTCACCACGACCAGCTCTCTGTCGACATCCGCAGCCTAACGGAGCCGTCGGCCGAAGTCCAGCAGCGCGTCGCCACGCATCCCGGCCGTCACCAGGCTGCGGCGGCCGCGCTCCGCGGGCCCTGGTTCCTCCGACAAGGAGGATGCGGCCGGACACGCCCCTCCCTAGGGTGTACCTCCCACGTCGGACTCGCCGAAGGGTGATGTGCCTCGACTCGTCCGCGCACGAGGGGGGCGCCCGCTGGAGCGAATTGCTCGAGTCGACAGAGGGCGCACGGGGTATCGACAATGACCGAGGAGCAGACGACCCCGCCGGCAGTGCGGACGACACGGCGGTCATCGCCGCGCAGGTCGCAGACCAGCAAGGGGTGCTCGCAGAGGGCGCGGTTGCAGCCCAGGGCGCCCCATGCCCTCATCGTCGCCCGCTTCGCGGACCCGTCGCTGGCGATGGCGACCTACGACGACCTCATCGACGCCGAGGTCGGGGGCCTGCTCGAGGTCGATGGCGTCCTCGTGGTCAAGGCCGACGATGACGGGAAGCTCCACGTCCAGAAGATGACCGACCACAGCACGCGGACGGGCCTCAAGTGGGGGATCGTCGGCGGCGTCGTCGCAGCCGTCTTCCTGCCGGCCACGATCGTGACCGGCGCCGTCGCGCTCGGGTTCGCGGGCGCCGCGGCGGGCAAGGCGCGCAACCTTCACCACCGCGTCGAGGTGGAGAAGGAGCTCGCCGGTGTCATCACCCCGGGCACGTCCGGGATCGTCGCGCTCGTGTCGGCGATGGACGCCGACGCCGTCGCCCAGAAGCTGCCGCAGGCCGAGCAGGTCAAGACGGTCCCGGTCGACGAGGACACCGCAGCGGCGATCAAGGCGGCCGCGGCCACGGCCGCGTCGAAGGCCGCGTCCGCAAGCCCGGCCTGAGCGGGCGTTCACACGCCGTTCGCCGAGCGACAACACGGAGGAACCAGCCTTCGCTGGTCCCCAGAAGGAGAGAGACACATGGCTGACAAGCACGTGACCGGCCCGATCCAGGTGTTCGTGGTCGGGTTCGACAAGTTCGAGGCGACCGGCCGGATCATGGCCGAGCTGCGCCGGGTGCGGAAGCGCGGCGTGATCCGCCTCGTCGACGTCATCTTCGTCCAGAAGGACCGGCACGGCAGCATCGAGAACTCGATGCACCTGACCGACCTCTCCGAGGACGAGCGGATGCGCCTGGGGTCCATCGCCGGGGGGCTCATCGGCCTCCACGCGGGCGGGGTCGAGGGCATGGTCGAGGGCGAGGTCCTCGGCGCCCTCGCCGTCGCCGAGCGCGACGCCGGCCTGTCCGTGGACCGCATGCAGGAGCTCGCCGAGTCGATCCCGGCCGGCGGCGCCGCCGCGATCCTGGTCATCGAGCACCACTGGGCGGCGAGCCTGCGCGACGCCATCGCTGGCGCCGGCGGCCGCGCCCTGATGCAGGCCATGATCCCGCCCGACGCGCTCGCCCTCGTGGGCGACGAGCTGCGGGCCAAGATGGAGGCCGAGGACGCGATCGAGGCGGCCGAGGAGGTCAAGATGGCCGCGGCGATGGAGATCGCCGCCACGCTCGTCGAGGCCGAGCTGATCGAGGAGGCCGCCATCGCCGAGGCGGCCGACGTCGTCGCCACCGCGCTCGCGGTCGAGGACGCCGCCGCCGAGGACGTGATCGACACCCTGTTCGCCGCCGAGCTCATCGAGGAGGCCGCCAAGGAGGAGGCCGAGGACGTCGTCCGGATGGCGATGGACGTCGAGGAGGCGGCGACCGAGGAGGCCGAGGACGTCGTCGCCGCGGCCGACGAGATCGAGGCGGCCGCCGCGCTGCGGGCCGTCCGGGCGATGATCGCGGCAAACCTCATCGAGCGGGAGGCCGCCCGGGAGGCGGTCGACGCGCTGGTCGCCGCCGAGATGATCGAGCAGGAGGCGGCCGACGAGGCCGCTCGCCGCGGTCCTCGCAGCCGAGGAGGTCGAGGCCGAGGCAGAGCTGAGCCCGATCACATCCAGACCCGCATGGGTCCCAGGCAATCGAAACGAAGGAGATCCCCAGATGACTGACGAGACGCAGGGAACAGCGGCAGCCGGACGAGCCGGTCGACGCGGCCGTGGTCGCCGTGGGCGACGAGAGCGGCGTCCAGGCCGTGGCCGGCATCGCCGTCCAGGGCAACCAGGCGCTCATCGTGGCGCAGTTCGCCGACATGGACTCCGCCAAGGCGGCCTACTACGCCCTGGTCGACGCCGAGGCCAAGCGGGCCATCGACATCGACGGCGTCCTGGTCGCCAACGCGGACTACCAGGGCAAGGTCCACATCCAGAAGATGACCGACCACAAGACGCGCACGGGCTTCGTGTGGGGCGCCGTGGCGGCGCGGCCATCGGCCTCATCTTCCCGCCGACGATCCTCGCCGGCGCCGTCTACGCGGGCGTCGCGGGGGCCGCCGTCGGCAAGGCGCGGCAACGTGATGATGAAGAGCGGCGTGGCCGAGGAGCTCGCCGCGGTCATCGCCCCGGGCACCTCGGGCATCGTGGCCCTCGTGTCCCTCACCGCGGTGGACGCGGTCAAGGCGACGATCCCGGACGCCAAGGTCGTCAAGTCGGCCCCGGTCGACGACGAGACCGCAGCGGCCGTCAAGGACGCCGCCAAGTCGGCCGGGGACTCGGCGGCCGGCTGACCAGGCTGACGTCGGTCGGCTGACCGGTAGCAGACGTGTGGGGCAGGACTCATCCGCCTGGTGGTCCTGCCCCACGCGAACGTTCAGGGTTCCGACGGCACCCGCTCGGGGGGCTCCGTCAGGTGGGACGTACCGACATGACTCGTCGCATTCCCCTCGCCGCTCCCCTCCTCGCCTTAGCCATCGGTGCTGCCGCCTGCGGAGGCGGCGCATCCTCATCGCCAGGCGCGACGCCTGCTCCGGTCGTCTCGGCAAGCACCGCTTCCTCGGCCAGCAGCGTCGCGTCGCCCGCCGCTTCGCCATCGTCCGCACCGGCGTCGAGCGTGGCGGCCATCTGCACGGACGCGGCCGCCTTCCGCACCTCCGTGACCGCCCTGAGCAGCCTCAAGCTCCTCCAGGCCGGCACGGCTGCCGTGGTGTCAGCCGTCACCGACGTCCAGTCAAGCGCTCAGGCCCTGCTCGTCTCGGGCAAGGACCTGGTCTCGGCGCCCGTCGCCGACCTCCTGACCGCCGCGCAGGGGCTGCAGGCAACCCTTGCGAGCATGGGCGACCAGCCCGGGCTCGGCTCCAAGCTCAGTGCCATCACGACCGCGGTCGACCAGATGAAGGCGGCCGCCGCCCAAGTCGAGACGGTGCTCGCAACCACCTGCCCGGCGCCGTAACTCAGCCGAGGGGCGGGTGGTCGCACAGAGGGACACCGCGGCGGCAACTCGGCGAGAGCGACATGACGATGATCGTGTCGGGCCGAGCGCAGCCCCTCCAACACAAGCGGACGGTCGAGGCCGCATGACGCCCGCGCCCCGAACCGACCTCCTCGCCAGACCTGCGGGCTGTCCCACCTCTCTACTGTCGGCCTGGTCGCTGCTGGAGCCGCATGCGGACGCTCGGCTTCGACAGGTCGACTGTCGGTGAACGCTAGCGCAGCCCGAACTGCTCCCAGCGGATGTGGTCGCGCGCGACCCCGTGGTCGTGAAGCTTGGCCTCGAACGCGCGCATCATCCCGGACGGCCCGCACATGTAGACCGAGGTCTGGGCCATCGGGCGGTCCGCCCAGAGCTGCTCTGGGGTCAGCCGGCCGTCCCGGTCGGACTCGGAGAGGTGGAGCCTGAGCGACGGGTAGGTGGCCGCCGCGGCCCTGATCTCGTCGACGTACAGGGCGCCCGCCTCGTTGGCGACCGTGTAGTAGAAGTCCACGTCGTAGGGAACGACCCGTCGAGGGCGCGGATCCAGCTCATGAACGGCGTGATGCCGATACCGGCCGCGACCCACACCTGCCGCTATTCGCCGCGGCGGTAGTCGAACATCCCGAACGGCCCGACGACCCTGGCGTCGATGCCCGGCCGCAGGTCCTCGTAGAGGTGGCGCGTGTAGTCGCCGGCGGCGCCAATCGACAGGCGCAGCTCCGTGTCGGTCGGCGCGCTGGCCACCGTGAACGGGTGGTACTCGTACCCCTCCGGCACCCCGAGGGCAAGGAAGATGAACTGGCCGGCGACGAGCTGGATCGGCTTGCCGATCGGGGAGAGCCCGACCTCCAGCGTCCGCTCGTTCAGCTGCCTCGCCTCCTGGACGGTGTACTGGTAGACGGGCGTGAGGCGCTCGGCGAGCAGCTCGCGGTAGAGGTACGCCGCCACGCCGATGCCGCCGGCCAGGAGCGTGATCGCCATGAGCATCCCCGACGCATGGAGGACCGGGTCGACGAGGGCCGCGTGGAGCGTCGCCGCGGCGACGAACAGCCCCATGAGCCGGTGGCCGACGCGCCACTTCTCGTAGGTCGAGCCGGCCATCCGCCTGATCAGCCGAAGGTTCTTGCCGTGGCGCATCCGCGGCGCCAGGGCCCACAGGACCAGGACCAGGAACCCGAAGAGGGCGAGCAGGCCCAGGGCGTTCCCGAGATCGCTCGGGTCGGGGTTCGGCGAAGTGGCGACCAGGATCCGGTGCGGGACGAGCAGGATGACGCCCGACAGGGCGATGCGGCGATGCCACACCAGCACCCGGTCGAACCCGCCGAACGCCGGCTCGAGGACGCGCATGAGTCCGCTGGCGGTCACGAGCGCGAGGCTGAGCAGCAGGAGCGCGAGCATCCCCGCCATCTCGCCTGCGTACCGGAGCGCCGGCTGGTCGCCTGGACGAGCGACCACCCAGAGGATGACGTACACGATGGCGATCCCGACGACCGCGGCCGGCCCGATCAGGATCGACCGGCGCGGCGGCCGGTCGGCGGCGACGGGGAGCGTGGTCATGGCTTGGGCTCCGATCTTCGTGTTGATCCTGGGCGCGCCACGTCGAGCACGCCGCCGCGACAGATGAGGTGGGCCACGAGGCCGGTCCAGCCGGTCTGGTGCGAGGCGCCGAGGCCCGCGCCCGTGTCGCCGTGGAAGTACTCGTGGAACTGGAGCAGGTCGCGCCACTCGGGGTCGGTCTGGAACTTCTCGATCGCCCCGTAGACCGGGCGCCGGCCGTCGCCGTCCGGCAGCCAGATCGAGACGAGCCGGGTGGCCAGGTCGTGCGCGACCTCCCGCAGCCGGATCTCCCGGCCGGACCCGGTCGGGTACTCGACCGTGAAGTCGTCCCCCATCCAGGCATCCCAGTTGCGGAGCGACTGGATGACGAGGTAGTTGAGCGGGAACCAGACCGGCCCGCGCCAGTTCGAGTTGCCGCCGAACATCCCGGAGTCGACTCGCCCGGCTCGTAGTCGACCGGCGCGTCGAACCCGCCGAGCTCGAGCCGGAACGGCGCGTCGCGGTGGCGCAGCGACAGCGCGCGGAGCCCGTGGGGCGAGAGGAACCCGTCCTCGCCGAGCAGCTCGCGCGAGCAGCCGAGCGAGGCGCGCCGGCGGCACGACGCTGACCTGCATCATCTCGCGGCCCGGTCGGCCGGTGATGTAGCCGCCTCGCGGAGCCGATCGCCGGACATCGGGCATCGCGTCCAGTGAACCGGGCGAACCGCTTGCCGAGCCCCTGGCTGGCGCGACCATCCGCGCGGGCACGACGATGGTCGGCATCAAGCGGGATCAGCCCGACCATCGAGTGGACCTTGATCGGGACGGCCGTGCCGTCGGCGAGCTTCGAGCGCGTCGTAGAAGAAGCCGTCCGTCGTCGTCCCACAGGCCGCTCCGGTCCATCGCCGCCGCGATGCGGACGACGTGCTCGAGGAACTTCGTCTGCGAGGTCCTCGTAGGCCGGGTCGTGCCTCGGCCAGGGCGGTCGCGATCCGCAGCATCGACAGGCAGTACAGGACCATCCACGCCGTGCGTCGGACTGCTCGAGGCTCGTGCCGCGCGGGCAGGTGGCGAGCGGTCGAAGGCGCCGATGTTGTCCAGCCCGAGGAAGCCCCCCGCGAAGAGGTTGTTGCCCTCGCTCGTCCTCGCGGTTCAGCCACCACGTGAAGTTGAGCAGCAGCTTGTGGAAGACCCGCTCGAGGAACGCCGTGTCGCGCCGCGCCGTCGATGTCCCACACCCGCAGCGCGGCCGCGGCGTGGACCGGCGGGTTGACGTCGTCGAACGACCACTCGTAGGCGGGGATCGCGCCGTTGGGGTGCTGGAACCACTCCCGGCACAGCAGCAGCAGCTGGTACTTCGCGAAGGCCGGGTCGACGTGGGCGAGCGTGATCGCGTGGAACGCGAGGTCCCACGCCGCGAACCACGGGTACTCCCAGGGGTCGGGCATGGACAGGATGTCGGCGGCGTCGAGGTGCCGCCACGCCGGCGTTGCGCCCGCGGCGCCGCTCGGGCGGCGGCGGCGGCTGCCCGGGGTCGCCGTCGAGCCAGCGGCGCGACGTCGTAGCGGTAGTACTGCTTGCTCCAGAGCATGCCCGGCGAACGCCTGGCGCATGACGAGCGCCTCCTCGTCGGTGCCGTCCGGCCGGCGGAGGTCCGCGTAGAACTCGTCGGCCTCGGCCTCCCGCCGGCGCATCATCGCGTCGAACGCTCGCCCGAGCGATCCGGCGTCGCCGCCGGCGCGGTGCCGGCCCGACCTGCCGGTCCGGTGCAGCCGGAGCCGGAGCTCGGCGTCTCGCCGGCCGCGACCGTCGACGCTGGTACCACGCGGCGGCCTTCGTCCCCGTGCCGGTCCGGGTTCACCGTGGCGGCGCCGCGGACGACGTGGTCGTTGATGCCGTCCTTGGGGATACGGCGTGGCGGCCGGCGCGCCGTAGAGCGCGGCGCGTGTTCGTCTCGTTCTCGCAGAACAGCAGCTCGCGGCGTCGCGCCGTCCGGCGCCGCGCCGACCTCGAGCGCGTACTCGCCGAGCTCGGGGTGGTCGGCGACGATGCGCGTCGCCGTCCGCGCGCCGCGGCAGGCTCGGCGCGCCGGCGGCCGGGTCCCACGCCCACGTGTTGCGGAACCACAGCGTCGGCAGCACGTGCAGCGTCGCCGCGTCGGGCCCGCGGTTCGCGCACGGCGATCCGCATCAGGATGTCGGTCGGGGTCGGCCTTCGCGTAGTGGACCTCGACGATCCAGTAGCGGTCGTCGTCGAACACGCCCGTGTCGAGCAGCTCGTACTCCGGTTCGGCCTTGCCGCGCCGGTCGTTCTCCGCGACGAGCTCGTCGTACGGGAACGCGGCCTGCGGGTAGTGGTAGCGCCAGCGCAGCCAGGCGTGGCTGGGCACGGCGTCGAGGTACCACCAGTACTCCTTGACGTCCTCGCCGTGGTTGCCCTCGCTGGCCGGTCAGCCCGAACATCCGCTCCTTGAGGATCGGGTCCCTGCCGTTCCAGAGCGCGAGGGCCAGGCAAGGCGGCTGAAGACGTCGCGAGACGCCGGCCATCCCGTCCTCGTTCCAGCGGTAGGCCCGCGAGCGGGCGTGGTCGTGGGGGAACGAGTCCCACGCGTCGCCGTCGGCGCTGTAGTCCTCGCGGACCGTGCCCCACGCGCGCTCGGACAGGTAGGGGCCCCACTGGTACCAGGGGCTGGCCTCGTGCCAGCCGTTCTCCGGGTGGCCCGCGTCCGCCATCCGCTGCCGCTCGGCGCCGCTCACCGGGTCAGAGCCCAACGCTCGCCTGCATCATCCCGCCGTCGACCACGTAGGTCGTCGCCGTCCCATAGGACGCCTGGTCGGAGGCGAGAAAGGCGACGAGGCTCGCGATCTCGGCCGGTTCGGCCACCCTCCCGAGCGGGATCGCGCCCTCGAGCTTCGCCTTCTGCGCCGGGTCCGCCAGGGTGGCCGCGTCGATCGGCGTGTGCACGGCCCCGGGAGCCACCCCGACCACGGTGATGCCATGGGCCGCGAGCTCGACGCCGGCCGTGCGGGTCAGCATCCGGACGCCGCCCTTGGCCAGGCAGTACGGCGAGTTGCCGGGCATCGGCCAGTCCTCGTGGATCGAGGAGATGTTGATGATCCGGCCGCCCCCGCCCTGCTTGATCATCTGCCTCGCCGCCAGCTGGACGCCGAAGAACGCGCTCTTGAGGTCGATGGCGATCACCAGGTCGAACTCGTGCTCCGTCGTCTCGAGGGTGGACGTGCGGGTCTCCATCCCCGCGTTGTTGACGAGGATGTCGAGCCGCCCGAAGGCGGCCACGGTCTCGTCGACGAGCTGTTGGATGTCGGCCACGCTCGACACGTCGGCCTGGATGACCTGGGCACGCCCTCCGGCGTCCACGATCTCCTTCTTGGTCGCCTCCGCAGCGGCGGCGTTCTTGTGGTAGTCGATCGTGACCGCGGCCCCCTGCCGCGCGAGCTCGATCGCGATGGCGCGGCCGATCCCGCTGTCACTGCCGGTGACGATGGCGACCTTGTTGTCGAGCGACATCCGGGTGTCTCCTCGAGTGAAGTGAAGGATCGCAGCCGGCCAAGGTGGCGAGATCCGGCTCACGACGTCCACGGCGAAGGGCGGCGATCCCATTCGAGGCGCTGCCCCCGATCCCGGTCCCGCTCTGGACCGCGCCCGAAGGGGCGACACGCTCCAGGTTCGTGGTGTGGATCATCGCTCCTCCGGAGTCGCGGCGTACGTTGCGGCGGGTGGTCATGTCCCGTCAAGTGGTGCATTCGGCATCCAGCCTGATCGACTCTCAGAGGGCCACGCCCTCCATTCGCAGGTCTGACAGGGTGGTGCCCAAGATGCTGCCGAGGAGCCGGGAGTCCAGGCCGGGGTGGTGCCGACACCGCCTCGGTGTCCTTCGAGCTACCCCGATGAGGGTGGCAGCGCAGCCGAGCGCCATCGGCTACTGCCTCTTGGTTGTGCTTGGCGGGAGCCCTCGGAGCAGATGCTCGACGATCAGCTGGGTTTGGTCGGGGCGAGAGGGTTTCCCCCGCCCGAACTCACCTCATGGTCGGATCGCCCTTGACGCTGCCTGCCGAGCTGTGGGCACGCTTCCAAAGCGCGATGCCGACGCCTCGCGCAGCTGGTCAAGCCCAGCAGGTGACGGCGCTCGCAGACAGCAGGGGCGACGCGCGGAGGGGCCGCTGCTGGCGGCCGGCCGCTACGATGTCGGAGACCCGACCCGCACCGCGAGCCGCCACGATGGACCCCGCCCCCAGCCGCGCGACCGGGCTCGATCTGGCGCTGCCGTCCGGCCGCGTCCACGCCGAGCGGCGAGGCTCCCCCGGCACTCCGCTGGTGATCGGCGTCCCGGGCCTGTCCGCGAACCTGCGCGGCTTCGACTTCCTCGCCGAGCGCCTCGCCGGGACGCACACCGTGGTGGCCGTGGACCTCCGGGGGCGCGGCCTGAGCGAGGCGACGCCGCCCGGGACGTACGGCTGGCCCGCCCACGCGCGCGACGTGGTCGCGGTCGCCGACGCGCTCGGCGCGGCGCGGTTCTCGCTGCTCGGCCAGTCGATGGGCGCGGCTGTCGCCATGGAGGTCGCCCGCCTCGCCCCCGGGCGCCTCGAGGAGGCGGTCCTGATCGACGCCTGCGGGCAGCCCGACCCGTCCACCGCCGCCCCGATCCGGGCGTCGGTGGAGCGCCTGGGCGCGGTCTACCCCTCGCTCGAGGGGTACCTCGCGCTGGTCCGGCAGCTGGGGACCGTGCGGCCGTGGAGCCCCTACTGGGAGGGCTACTTCCGGTACGAGCTCGAGGAGGTCCCGGGCGGCGTCCGCGCCCGGAGCCGGCGGGAGGCGGTGCTCGAGGACGCCGACTACGGCGACCGCCACGACCCGGCCGACCTGTGGCCGTACCTGACCATGCCCGTCCTGCTCGTGCGCGCGACCCAGCCGCTCGTCGGCGAGCGCGGGTTCGTGGTCCCGGAGGAGGTGCGCGACGCCTTCCTGGCGGCGGTGCCGTCCGCCGCGGTCGTCGAGGTGGACGGGAACCACTACGGCGTGAACACCCATCCCGACGCCGCCGAGGCGGCGGCCCGCTTCCTGGACGCGTCCCGCTGACCGCAGCCCGGCCCCCCGGCGCGCGGCAGTCCGCCCGGCGGCCTTGGCGGCCGGCAGCGACCCGCCCGGCCGTCAGGCGCCACGTCAGGCCGCGGGGGCGTCCGCGGGCGCGGCCACCTGGTGGGCCCGGGCGTGCCAGGCGTCAAGCATCCGCTCGATCCTCGGCGGCAGCCGGAAGGCGTCGCGGTCCCTCGGAGCGGCGTCCGGCCCCGCGAAGCGGTGGCGGCCGTGCGGCCGGGACGGCGCATCCGGCCCGGCTTCCCCGGCCTCCTCCCACACCATCCGGTGGTGGCGCCTCGCGGCGTGCGCCGCGAGCGCGGCGGCGGGATGAGCAGCAGAAGCCCGGCGCTCGGGCCGCCGCTCTTGCGCTTCTCGGTCATGTCGTCCTCCATGGCCCAAGGGCCGGTGACGGGTGGCGGCAGGCCTCGCTGCCGATGGCCCACCACGTTGGCGGCGGGATCGGCAGAAGGTGTGCACGCGGCGCGCAGAGGGTGCGCGCAGTGCCCGCCCGTGGCCGGCGACCCTGGACTCGGCATCCGCGCCGTCTCCGACGGGGACCGACGGCCGCGGCGGCCCCCGGGCGCACGGGGCTGGATCGGGGGCGAGCCCCGCCCCGGGGAGGGACGGGACCGGTCGCGCCCGCCGCCCCTGCGCGGTCTTGCGGACGGACCCCGGCAGCAGGCGCCCTGGCGCCGCCGTTGGGGCGTCAGGCGACCGGGGCGGCGCGCCCGAGCTGGTCCGCCGGGACGTCCACGCGGGTCGCGGCGAGGTATGCGACCGCGACGACGATGCACGCCGTGAAGGCCAGGGCCACCCAGCCGTCGCCCAGCCCCAGGCCGCCGAGCGCGCTCTTGCCGAGCCAGTCGGCGACCGACGCGCCCAGCGGCCGGGTGATCACGTACGCCGCCCAGAACGAGGCGACGGGGTTCCAGCCCAGGAGGCGCCAGCCGAGGCCCGGGACGGCGAACGCCACCGCGAACAGCAGCGCCGACGCCGGGTAGCCCAGGCCGAGGGTGGCCGCGGTCAGGTCGCCGGCGGCCGTGCCCAGCGCGAAGGTCGCCATCACGGCCGCCCAGTAATGGAGCTCGCGGCGCGGCGTGTCGATCGAGCGGATAGACAGCGTCCCCTCGACCTGGCGCCAGGCCACGAACACGGCGGCGAGCGCGAGCGCGAGCCCGCGCGGATCCGGGTTGCGTGGCGCCGGAACTGGTCAGGCGAGGGGCGCGGCCGTGTCGGGTACCGCCGCCGCGACCGCGTCTAGCGCCTCGTCTGTCACGACGTGGGCCTCCGGCACCCCGCCGAGCCCGATCAGCTTGTCGGAGATGATCTGGGCCTCATCGGGCTCCGCGAGGATGCCCACGGCGGCCTTGCCGCCCGCCAGCGCCGAGCCGATCCGCGTGCGGTCCTCCGGCGTGAGCCCGAGGCCCTTGTGGTGGAAGTGGCCGAGGATGGCGCCACCAGCGATGCCTGCGAGCAGCGTGGGCGGTGCGACGACCGCGAGGACGAGGCCGATCCCCGCGCCCATGCCAGAGCTCCGCTCCCCCAGCTTGTGCTCCTTGATGCCGCCCTTGCCGTCGGCGACGAGCACGCCGATCGTGCCCGGCTTGATGCCGACCCAGGACGTGCCCCAGATCTTGATCGCCTCGACCGCGGCATCTGCCGCGGCCTCGTTGTCGAACACCCCCAAGACCAACTGCCTGTCTGCCATCTCGCTCTCTTCGCCCTGCATGCTGTGGGTCGCGCCGCACCTGCGCGCCGGGCCAACCTACCACCACGCCGTGGCAAGCGCCCGCCCGCCGGGCGGGCGTCCGCCTGCCGATCCCGGCCCGGCCCATGCCGAAGCCGGCGCCTCGCGGGACACCGCGACGACCGAGGACAACGGTCAACGACGGAGGACGGGCTCGCCGCGGCCTCGAGCGCGCCACGCCTTGACCCTTCGGCCGGCCCGCCGCGCCCGCCGCCGACCCAGCGCTCGCGGACCCGGATACGCCCCCCACCCGGTGGCGCCGCTGGTCGGCGACGGTCAGCCGACCCCCCGCCGCCTGACCCGGGGCTCGGCGACCTCCCGCTTCTCGGGAAGGCCCGACGGCGCCGATGCCATCCGGCGTCCGTAGCGTCGGGCGAGGGGCACCGCGCTCAGCCCGTGCGCGATGATCGACAGCAGGACCGTCCACGTCGCAATCTGCACGAGGTCGTCGACCGGCAAGGCCGCCTGCTGCAGCGTCTCGTAGGCCAGGATCGTGAAGACCACCGAGGCCAGGCCCCGCGGCCCGAACCACCCGATCATCGCCACGGTGTCGGCGCGGAAGCCGGTGCGCACTAAGGAAACGGCCACGGGGAGCATGCGCACCACCGTCAGGCTGAGCAGGGCGTATGCGATGACCTCGGGCCGCGGCCCCCAGTGCCAGCACGGGGCCCGCGATCGCCGCGCCGAAGAGGATCCAGACGAGGAACGAGGCGAACAGGCCCAGGTTCTCGGCGAACTCGGCAGCGTGGAGGAAGCGCCGGCCGCTCGCCTGGCGGAAGGCGACACCGGCGCCGAACGCGGCCACGAAGCCGTTCCCGCCGACGGCGACCGAGCCTCCGTAGGCCAGCATTGCCAAGGCCACGATGGCCAGCTCCGAGGAGAGGCTCGAGGCCAGGTCCCTCTGTCGAGCCTGCGCGAGCAGCCAGCCACCCACGCCGCCGACCAGGACGGCCGTGAGCAGGGCGAGGCCGATCTCCACGGCTGACTGTGCGACCCAGTTCTCGGTGCCGACGTTCTCGGCCGCCGCTGCGACGGCGAGGAAGAAGGTCAGGAAGGGAGTGGCGATCCCGTCGTTCAGGCCACTCTCGATGTTGAGCACGCTGCGAATGCGCACCGGGATCGCGGGGTTCGACAGGACGGGGAGGCTGAGGGCGGCATCGGTCGGGGCCAGGATCGTCCCGACGACGGCGGCGACGGGCCAGCCGATGGCTGGGAACAGAAGCATGCAGGCAGCGGCCCCCAGGGCGATGGTGAGGGGCAGCCCGACGAGCAGCAGGCGGCTCGGGTACGCGGCTTCGCCCTCGGCGTCCCGCAGCCGGACGGTCGCCGCATCGGTGAAGAGCAGCAAGGCGAGTGCGAGCTCGGCCAGGGTGACACCGGGCTGGGCGCCGATCGAGACCTTGAGCGCGCCGACCCCGGCCGGTCCCACGACGATGCCCGCGAGCACGAGCACCAGTGGAGCCGTGATCGACCAGCGGTCGAGCCGCGACGCCACCAGGGCATAGCCGAAGAAGAGCGCCGCGAGGAGGGCGAGACCGGTCAAGGGGAGAGCCTTCCGGGTCTCATGGTGTGCTTGGGAGCGCCCACGGCGACCGAGTGGCGCGCGATCGCACGCCCGAGGCGGCCCCGGTTCACGATCGGCACGGCGGTCCCTGAGCCGCCGAACGGGAACGGCTGGGGAACGCTGATCAATGAGAAGACGAGCAGCGACACGAGCAGGGCGGCGGTGTCGATCGCCACCTGCAGGATCAACCCGCGCATGCGGTCCCTGCCTATCGGGTTGTCGCGGAGCGAAGCCATCCGGGCAGGCGGTGTGCTCCCTCCACGAAGCGGTGTCAGGCCAACATGAGCCCCGGACCCACCGTCCATCGATGACGCTCCCACACGAGTGACGCTCGCATACGGGGCCACCTCGGGGGAATGATGCTCTGCCAAGGCCCGTCGACGAGCATCCTACGAGTCGGAGGAGGCGTTGGCGGGTCGTGGGCCTCGCGGACAAGGCTCGCGAGCTCTGGGCGCATCGGTCTCCGCGTCCCCTTGTGGCGCGGTCGTCGTCGACGGAGCAGCCGTGCTCTTTCGGGAAAAATGCGCGTCGCCGTCCGACTCTGCCCGCCCCGGCAGCCGCAGCTGTCGAGATCGTGCCGGCCACCGTCGCGAGTCGGCCATGCTGGACATCGTGACCGCTCGTCGCGCGATGGCCGGCGCGAACCGCGAACCGCGAACCGCGAACCCATCAGGGTAGGCGGCTGCGGTTCCGGGCCAGCAGCCACTGGACATGGCGCTAGACTCCGGCCATGTCTGACCCCACGCCCGAGGCGCCGCCGGCGCGTGCCCGCGGCCTCCCGCTCACACGCCTCGAAGCGTTCAGCGACGGCGTCTTCGCGATCGCCATCACCCTGCTCGTGCTCGAGATCGCGGTGCCCCTCGCCGCGGAGCAGGATCTGCTCGGCGCGCTCGCAGCAGCGTGGCCCTCCTACCTCGCCTACGTCATCAGCTTCCTGACGATCGGTTGGGTTTGGCTCGGGCACGCGGCGATCACCGGCCAGATGGAGCGCGCGGACGGACTGTTCCTGCGCCTGAACCTCCTGCTCCTGCTGGTGGTGGCGTTCCTGCCGTTTCCGACCCGGCTGATGGCCGACTACTTCGGGAACAGCGACCCGGAGCGGGTCGCGGTCGTCTTCTACGGGCTCACCCTCGTGGCGATCTCGTCACTGCTTGTCGGGCTGTGGCGGTACGCCGTGCATTCGCACGAGCTGCTGCGGCGCCAGGTCAGCGACGAGGAGCTCGCGGCGCTTGCCGGCAAGGCCCGGCCCGGCCTCGCGATGCTGCTCCTCGCGACCGCCGTCGGCTTCATCGTCCCGACCCTCGGCGCCCTATGCTTCCTCGCCGTGTCAGCGTTCCTGGTCATCCCGTTCCGGGAGATCCTCGGCGCGATCCGCGGTTCGGGGGAGTCAGGCGGGCGTTGACGCGACGGCCTCGTCGCCGGGCGCCACGCCACCCGTCTGCACCGTCCTAGGCAGGCCGGCCGTGGACGCGAGCGAGACGAGCGCCAGGAGCGCCGCGGCCAGCAGGCCCGCCTTGAGGGCCCGGATCTGGGCCGCCTCGTAGTCGTCTACGATCGAGGCGGTCGTCGACGCGTCGAGCCCGGCCTTCTGGGCGGCAGCCTCGATGTCGGTGGCGGAGACGAAGTTGAGCCCCGAGCTGACCTCGGTCCCGACTTGGGCGGCGACCTCGGTACTGATCCGCGTGTCGGCCTGGATGCTCGAGGCGAACGACGCGGTCAGTCCGGCGAGGACGATGGCGCCGATCAGTGCGACCCCAAGTGACGAGCCCAGCTGCTGCCCGGTGAACTGCAGCCCGCCGGCCTCGCCGCGGCCCGTCGCGTCGACCGACGACTGGACCACGAGTCCGAGCTGCGAGGCCATCAGCCCCATCCCGGCGCCAAGCACTGCCATCGACACCGCGAACTCGAGATTCGCCAGGTCCGGCTTGATTGTCGCCATGAGGAGGAGGCACGCCATGGCAGAGAGCATCAGGCCCGCCCGCGTGATCGTGCGCACCGCGTAGCGGGTCGACAGACGCGACCCGGCGGCAGAGGCCACGAACATCGCGATCGAGGTCGGCAGCATCCTGATGCCCGTCTCGAGTGCGTTGAGGCCGAGCACGAGCTGCAGGTACAGCGGGATCGTGAAGAAGACGCCCATGAGGAGCAGGTTCTGCGTGAACAGGCCGATCAGGCCCGAACGAAGCGGCAGGATCTTGAGCAGGTCGAGGTGGACCAGCGGGTCGCTGCCCATCGCCTCGCGACGATGCTGCCAGGCGACGAACGCCCACAGGAGCAGCCCGCCGGCGGCGACCACGAACAGCGTGGGAGCGAGGCCGAACACCTCGAACGGCACCTGCTTGGGCTGGACCAGGCCCCAGGTGCTCGACTGGAGCGTCCCCAGCACGATCAGCCCCAGCCCGGCGGCCGACAACACGGAGCCCACGACATCAAGCCGGGGCTTTGGCCCGCTCCGGAGGGCGTCGCCGACGAACCGGGTCATGGCGAAGATCCCGATGACGAGGGCGACCTCCCCGACGAACACTACCCGCCAGCTCAGGACCGTGGTCGCCCAGCCGCCGACGATGGGGCCGACGGCGATCCCGGCGCCGGCCACCCCGCCGATGACCGCGTAGGCCACCTTGCGGTCCCGCCCCTCGAAGTTGCCGGCGATCAGCGCGACCATGGCCGGCAGCACGAGGGATGCCCCGATCCCCTCGAGAACCGACCAACCCAACGTCAGGATCGCCACGGTGGGGGCGACCGCCGTCATGGCAGAGCCGCAGGCGTAGATGATGAGCCCGACGCGGAATGCGCGTCGGCGCCCGATGATGTCGCCGATCTTGCCGCCCGCGAGCATCAGCATGGCCATCACCAGGCAGTACAGGGTGATGATCGCCTGGATGGTCGTGACGGTCGTGTCGAAGTCGGCGACCAGCTGGCTGATGGAGACCCCCATGACCGTCTGGTCGAGGACCATGACGAACTGGGCACCGGCCAAGGCGACCAGCGCGGCCCTCTTGTTCATCGATCACACCTCAGGTTGCGCTGCTGCCACCACCTCGCCCGCGGCGTCCTCATCGGTGCGGACCAACGGGGAGACAGGTCGACCCGCGGTCGCGGACCCGCGTCCGCCGGGGACTCCCTGCGCCGCAATCGGCAAGCGGGCCGATCACTCGGCCACTGCCCGCAGGTTCTCCCAGGTCAGGTAGATCCCGGCCGCCAGAACCAGCCCCAGCAGGATCAGCTGCCAGAACGTCCACAGGAGGATCGCCGCGGTAGCGACGGCGAGGACCACCGCCAGCCAGTTCACGAACTGCTCAGCGACACCCCGGAACAACGCGTCGATGAACAGGGTCAAACCGACCAGGAAGGCCGCCGTGGGCAGGAACTCCGCCGGCACGAGCAGCACGACGGCGACCAAGGCGATGAGGACGAGGCCGATGCTGATGCCGGCCCAAACCTCTGCGGCGCGGCCGAAGCGAGCCTGCCGCGAGGCGCTAGGTTCGTTGGCGTGCTTGATGTGGGCCTTCGGGTCGTCCGCAGCGCCCTGCCGGAGACGCTGGATCCTGAGGTCGATCGCCTCGAGGCTCGCCACGTTCTCTGCTCGCGCGCGGTGGATCTTCCTGAGGTCGGTCACGAGCGCCTTTACGCTGGCCGACACCGTGTTGTACTCACGTTCCACATATGGGTTGCCGGCGAGCGCCGCCAGCTCCTCGTTCAGCAATCGAAGCTCGTCCGTCTTCGCGTCGGTCTCGAGCGCGAGCGCCGCGTTCGCCTCGACCAGGTCGCGGCGTTGGCGTTCGAGGAGCGGCAGCACCTGGGACGGCGGGGCGACCTTGTCGAGGCCGGCGAAACCGAACGGGTCGGACCAAGCCTGGCGAACGGTGCCATCGCGGTTGTACATGGGGCCGGCGGGCGCGTCCTCGCCCCCCAGCTGGTCCCCCGTGAACAGGCCCCAAAGCCCTCGGTACTTGGTGACCCAGGCGGGGACCGGGTCGAGGTTGACCGGCGTCCACTCCTTCGCCTCGCCGGGCCCGATCGAAAGGCCGTCGCCACGGGCGTAGTCGACGAAGGGCACCGTGAACACGCTGAGGCTGCCGCGCTCGGTCGTCCCCTGGCGCAGGGTCCCGCTCCAGAAGCGGCCAAGGGCGGCGCCGACCCGCCTCAGGGACTTCGTGATCGGCAGCTCGATCTGCAGGATGTACTCGCCCGGCTTGAAGTAGGAGGCGTGGGACCCGCCCCCGGAGAAGATCACCGGATGGTCGCCCACCCGGATCAATCCCTCGCTGTCGTCCCAGCGCCGCCGGAGGTCGTCGCCGCTGAAGTCGTGGCAGGCGTATGCGACCCATTCGGGCTGCAGCTCGCCGTCGGGCCTCGTCGCGAGATAGACGAGCGCCATCTCCCAGTCGGCCTCGTGATCATCGACACCGTCGAACGTCGAGCGGTAATCGTTGAAGTAGAAGAAGAAGCGGTATTGCAAGGCGACCCATCCGCCGCCCCGCACGACGCGGCCGTAGTAGACGTATCGCTCGTTCTCGGCGAGCGTTGCGCGGTACGCGTGCGCGGAGGCTGCCACGACCGCGCCCGGCGTGTGGCCACGGACGAGCAGGCTGAGCGAGAAGACGGCGTCGACCAGGCGGGAAATGTAGCCGACCCGCGCCAAGCGGCCCGGTCCGGGGTGGAACCGCTCGGCTTCGGGCAGCTCCTGCGCGGAACCGGCGATCAGGGCGCGAGCCTGCGTCGCCAGGTCGACGTCCTCGACGCGGCGAAGGAATTCGACCGCGCCGAACTCGGTCGTGCGAGGCTCGGCAAGGTTGTCGACTGAGAGGTTCCCGGCGGGAACGAGAAGCTCATTCCGGCCCGTGCTCGGGAGGTGGGCCCAGAGCGCACTCAGGGCGACGTACTCGTCGACGCCGGTGGGGAAGAACAACTCGCCCTTCGTGTAGCGGACGATCGGCTCGTAGCGGCGCAGCAGTGCCAAGTCGGCTTCCGGGTCCGTGGCGGGTTGTGTAGAGGTCGCGGCTGGACCTGAGGGGGCTCCAGCGGCGTCAGGGATCACGGTTGTGTCACTCACGCGTACGCTCCCTCGCCGAAGGCGTCGCGCACCTCGGTCTGGTTCATGAGGAGGACGACAGCAACCCCGAAGGTCATGAGGACGTAGTTGGCCGACGCGTCGTACCAAGAGACGAGTTGTACTGCGAGGACGATGACCGCGGCGACCATGCCCAGGAGCCAACCGCGCGGGTGCATCCGAAGGAGAGCGATGCCGCCCACGAAGGCCGTCACGCCGACGGCCGCCTGCCGGACAGCCACGATTCCGCCGAGAAGCGTAAAGCCGCTCCGCAGCGCGTCCGTGTCGAGGACGCCGCCGCCCGGCGGGAGGACGATGTGCGCGGAGACCAGCGACTGGATCGCGATCACCGCCCAGGCGACGGATAGGACGAAGTAGGTGACCGCCACGACCGTGACGGCCGGCGGCCGACGTCGTTCTCGCTGAGCCGGACTGCCCTCGGGTGACGCTCCACCATCCCTGAGCGTGGGCGCGCCCGCATCCGTCCCTGGATCCGCTCCTGTCCTCGATGCCTCATCCCCTGCCATCGACGTAGTCCTTATGGGTGCGCACCGGCTCGAGAGTGAACGCCCGCTCGCCCACGCTAAGCACGATGCGGGGCGCGACCCGGCAAGCCATCACCGTACGCAGGCATCTTCGGCCGTTGCAGGCATCGGGGCATCCTCCCCTTCAGAGGAGGAACCTCCACCAGCGGAGGGGGTCCACCTCGAGCGTCGGGCTGGGATGACGGGCCCGAAGCTGCTAGCGCGGAACGGAAGGCAGCGACGGTCGACTCGCGATGCTCCTGGTGCCCTCCGCGGGGAGCCCGATTAGGACGTCGTGTCGTCGCCGCGGAACAAGAGCCGGAACAGGACGAAGAAGCTGACGACCAGAGTGACGCCGAAGGCGGTCATCGCAGCGTAGGCCAGGCCCGCGTAGTCGGCGAGGGCGGGCTGCAGCAGGATGATCATGGCGATCGCCGTGCCGATCAGCTGGCCCACGACGATCAGCCCGACGGTGGCCTCCCTCCCCAGGCTGCTCACCTTCTCGATCGACTGGGACAGCTGCGTGGTGTCCACCTCGACCGTGATCTTGCCCTTGTTGAACAGGTCGATCCACTTGAACGCCGCGTCCTCGAGCGACGGGGCGCGCCGCGCGAGCTCCTTGCCCACGCGGACCGCCGTCGTCTGGAGCTGCTTGGCCACCCGGTCGGGTTCGAGCGACTCCAGCATCGCCGCCTTGGCCTCCTCCATGGCCGCCTCGCCGAGATCCACGTTGGCGGACAGGGCGCTGGCGGTCTCCTCGGCCTGGATCACGGCCTTGATCGCGAGCGTCAGGCTGCTGTCAAGGCGCAGGCCGTTGTTGAACACCGCGCCCATGAAGCCGGTCAGGGCCTCGCCCATTGAGGTGGCGCCGCCGTAGATCAGGTACTGGCGCGCGAGGCGGTCGACGTCGTTCCGGAACTGCTCCTCGTTGAACTCCGAGGTCGGCGTGCCCAGCGCGAGCAGGCCGTCCGCGATGCCCGGGATGTCAACCTCGCGGACCGCGTAGATCAGCCCCAGCAGGTCGACGCGCTGCGTGCCCTTGAGCTGGCCCACCAGGCCAAGGTCGATGAACACCAATCGCTTGTCCGCCGGGTCCGCTAGCAGGTTGCCCGGGTGGGGGTCACCGTGAAAGAACCCGTCGATCAGGATCTGCTTGATGACCGACCGCATGAAGACCGCGCCCAGCGCGTCCGTGTCGAAGCCGGCCTCCTGGAGCGCCTGCTTCTTGGTGATCTTGATCCCGTTGATGAATTCCATGGTTAGCACGCGCGTGCCGGACAGGTCGTCGTAGATCCGAGGAACGGTGATCTCGTGGAACTTGGCGAGGTTGTCGGTGAGCCGCTTGGCGTTGTACGCCTCGTTGCGATAGTCGAGCTCGCGCAGGACGCCGCCCGAGAACTCGTTGATCATGGCGGCCAGGCCCACCTTCCGGGCCATGGCGAACCGCTTCTCCACGATCTTGCCGAGCTCCGTGATGACGCCCAAGTCGGCCTTGGTCTTGGCCACGATCCTCGGCCGCTGGACCTTGACCGCGACGACTGAGCCGTCATGGAGGGTGGCCCGGTGGACCTGGGCCGTCGAGGCCGCAGCGAACGGCTCGTGCTCGATCGTGGCGAACAACTCCTCGGGCGTCTTGCCCAGCTCGGACTGGATCACAATCCGGGCGTCATCCCACGGGAAGGGACCGACGTCGCTCTGGAGTCTCGAGAGCTCCTCGATGATCTCGGGCGGCAGCGCGTCGCCGCGGCTGGCGATCATCTGGCCGATCTTGACGTAGGTGGGACCAAGGTCCTGGAGCAGGAGTCGGAACCGCTCCGCTCCGGACATGTCGATGAACAGGTCCTCCTCGCCCAGCACGGTCCGGGAGAACCAGACGCGGAAGCGGCCGATCGGCGTCCCCCGGAGGGTCTGGTCAAGCGCCGCGGCGTACACGGCATCGAAGATCTGCTGGAGGCGCAGGTTCTCGAGGATGACGTTTCGCCGAGGCGTGGGCAGCGATTCGAGCAGCCGCCACACCGCCTCCGTCCCGCCAGTGAGGCTGTGCGGTCTGTTCATCCCCAGCAGGGCGTCCACCAAGGACGACAGGAGCGTGTACATGGCGGCCAAGACCAGGATCCAGAACCAGCCTGGGTTGGTCCACACGACCAGGTCCGGCGCCACGAGCGACGCGACCCACAGGACGATGAGGTTCACGATGACCAGGAACAGGCCCATCGTGGACAGCAGCAGGCGCCCGGTGAAGGCGACGACGACGGGCCGCACGAAGTGCTGCGCGAGCACGAGGATGGCCCCGGCGACCAGGATGGCGACCGGGCCGGCGCCAACGAGCGTGAGCACGGGCTGCGGAGCACCGCTGCCGAACGGGAACGGCTGCGAGACGCGTAGCAGGCTCAGCAGCAGGAGGATGACGACCAGGATGAGGCTGTCGATGACCGCCTCGATGACGAACCGCCGCATCCTTGCCCTCCGCTCAGCTGTGTGCCCGAAGTCTGCGCCGGCTGGCGGCGGGCGCCGTCATGCCAAACGGGTGATCCGGACAGCCGGTGCGGACGGTTTTCCGTGCCGGGCGAGCGTCACCCGGATCGGGCGAGCGCGATCGTGACCGGGCCTGCCATGATCTGCGGCATCACCGCAGTCTCGCGGTTGATCGAGGAGGTGGGGTCGTGAGCCAGGCAATCGCCGGCGACGGCACGTCCGTTGCCGGACCCGAGGTCCCCGACTGGCTGGTCAATCTCGCCGCGCTCGGGTGGCGCCTGCTCGCCATCGCCGGCTTCGTCGTGGTCCTGTGGCTGCTGGCCGGAGTCCTGTGGACCGTCACCGCCTCGGTCGCGATCGCCGTCGTGATCTCCGCGCTGTTCGCGCCGTGGACGCTCTCGCTGCGGAAGCGGGGCCGCACGAGGACGAGCGCCGCGGCCGTCGTCTGGGTGGGCGCGGTCGCGGTCGTGACCGGGGTGGCGCTGCTGCTCGGATGGCTGCTGGTTCCGTACATCGCGGACATCCTGAGGCAGATCGTCGCGGCCGAGCAGGATCTGGCCGACCAGATCGCATCGCTCCCCGTGCCCCAGTTCGTCGTCACGCTACTGGGCCACGTGACCGACGGGATCAAGAGCGCCATCGGGGGAGCCGCGGGCGACCTCATCGGGTCGATCGCCGGTGCGGTAACGGTCGTGATCCTCGCCGCCTTCCTTGTGTTCTTCTTCCTGCGCGATGGGGACCGTGCCTGGTACTGGTGCTTCCAGGCCGTGGACGAGGCCAAGCGCGACCGGATCACGACAGCCGGCGAGGACGCCCTCGGCCGGGTCGGGGGCTACCTCCGCGGCACGACCGTCCTGTCCGCGATCATCGCGGTCACGGACTACGTGTTCATGGTGGTCCTCGGTGTTCCGCTTGCCGGAGCGCTGGCCGTGCTCGTGTTCCTGGGCGGGTACATCCCCTACTTCGGGGGCATCGTGACGACTGCGATCATGCTCGCCGTCACGTACTCCGCCCTCGGGGTCGGGCCCACGGTCGTGATGCTGGTGCTGATCGGGGTCCGCGGCGCCATCCTGGGCTATGGGATCCGGCCGATGATCTATGGAAGGACGGTCAGCATCCACCCCGCGCTGGTGCTGGTCGTGCTGCCGGCCGGGCTCCAGCTCGCCGGCGTCGTGGGGCTGTTCGCCGCTGTCCCCGTGGCCGCGGTGATCCTCGCCGTCTCCCAGGCGACCGTGGCGATCATCCAGCCCGACGAACCGCCTCCGCTGCCCGGGCTCGTCGCGCCGTGGGTCGATCGCCTCGCCCAGTGGAGCTGGCGAATCCTGATCGCGGTCGCGCTCGTGGGCGTGATCGTGGGCGTGTGCGTTTCGGTCCCGATGGTCGTGCTCCCGGTCCTGCTGGGCGTGATCCTCGCCGCGACGTTCGAGCCGATCGTGCGCTGGATGATGAGCAGGGGCCGATCCCGCGCCCGTGCGGCGGCGTTCTCTGTCGGCGGGGGGTTCGCCGTGATCCTGGCCATGCTCGTGCTGGCGCTGGCGGTGCTGCTGGAGCAGGGTGTGGCCATCGGGCAGGATGTCGTGAACGGGGCGGACCAGGCGAGCAGCACGCTCGGCGGGCAGCTCGGCCTCGCCGTGGAGGCGGTGCGATCACTGGCCAATGGCGGTCTCCAGGTGATCGCCACCGTGGCACAGGACGCCGCCTCGGTGCTCGCCATCGTGGTGTTGAGTGCCCTGCTCTCGTTCTACTTCCTGCGGGACGGCAGCGGCCTCTGGGGCCGCGTCGTCACCCGCGCCCGCCCCGAGGTCGCCGGCGACATCCAGGCCGCAGGCACGCGCGCGTTCGAGGTGCTGGGCGGCTACATGTTCGGGACGGCCGTGATCTCGTTCGTGGGCGCGTCGAGCCAGCTCGTGATCATGCTGGTGCTCGGCATCCCCCTGGCCCTGCCCATCTTCGTCCTGTCCTTCTTCCTGTGCTTCATCCCCTATGTCGGCGGGTTCATCAGCACGGGCGCGGCGTTCCTGCTCACGGTCGCCGTCGGCACCCCGGTGGACATCGCGGTCATGGGGATCTGGACCGTCGCGTTCAACCTCGTGACAGGCAACGTCGTCAGCCCGCTGGTGTACGGCAAGACCGTCCACCTCCACCCGGCGATCGTGCTGGTGGCGATCCCTGCAGGGTCGGCGGTCGCCGGCGTCCTGGGGATGTTCCTCGTGGTGCCAGCCCTGGGCGTCGTCTCAGCGACGTGGCGAACGGTGCTCAAGGTGATGGCAGCGCAGGCCAGCGCGGCCGCCACGACGGCGGCCGGCGGCTGGGGCGGGGGCGAGCCGGACATCTCGGCTTCCGCCGACACCGCGGCGGTGCCCGACCCGGGCTGACGGCGAGACCCTCGCCCACGCCAGCTGGCCTCCGGCGCCACGATCCGCCCGGCCGTGCAATCCTCGTGGCCGAGGGAAGGCGAACGCGGACGGGAGAGGCGATGCTGGTCGGGCTGATGGTGCCCCAGGGCTGGAAGGGCGAGTACGACGGCTGGGACCCGGCCGCGGCGTGGTCGCGGTCGGTGGAGCTCGCCGCCCAGGCGGAGGCGCTCGGGTTCGAATCGCTGTGGGTGTTCGACCACTTCCACACGGTCCCCGAGCCCGACCGACGAGATCACGTTCGAGTCCTTTTCGATGCTGTCGGCGCTCGCGATGGCCACCCGCCGCGTCCGCCTCGGCCACATGGTCGTCTGCACCGGGTTCCGCAACCCGGGCCTCACGGCCAAGCTAGCGTCCACGGTCGACGTGATCTCGGGGGGGCGGTTCGAGCTGGGCATCGGCGCCGGCTGGAAGGACGACGAGTGGCTCGCCTACGGCTACGGGTTCCCGTCCACCGGTGAGCGGCTGGCCCAGCTGGGCGACCACCTCGAGGTGATCACGCGGATGCTGGCGCCCGGCCACGCGACGTACGAGGGCCGGTTCGCGAACGTCAGGGACGCGATCAACGTCCCGAAGGGGATCCAGCCGCACATCCCGGTGATCGTGGGCGGCAACGGCCGCGACAAGACGGCCGGCCTGGCGGTGCGGTTCGCGGACGAGCTCAACTTCGTGTTCCTGCCGCCGGCCGAGATCGCCGTCCGCATGGCCGAGGTGCGGGCGCGCTGCGAGCAGACGGGCCGCGACCCGGCCACGCTGCGGTTCTCGCACTACGGGCGCGACGAGGCGTTCCGGAAGCCGGGGCAGGCCCGCGTGGACTACGTGGCCGCGATGGCCGAGGTGGGCCTCGACCGGCTGGTGGCCTTCCCGGGGCGCTGGGACCCCACGACGGACGGCCAGGCATCGTTCGCCGAGGACTGCCACGCCGCGGGGATCATCCTCGGGGGCTGACGTCCGCTCAGACGCCGGGCTGGATCACCGGCAGAGGGCGGGCAGACGAGCGGCCGGGTGCGGACAGCGGGCGCGCGAACCCGCCGGCGAGCTCCCCCGCCAGCGCCCGGAAGCGCTCCACGGCCTCGGGGCGGATCCGGTAGTGGACCCACGAGGCCCGCCGCTCGGAGGTGACCCATCCCGCCTCGCGCAGCACCTTGAGGTGGTGGCTGACCGTCGGCTGGGCGACCTCGCAGCAGGCGGTGAAGTCGCACGCGCACACCTCGTCCGCACCGGCCAGCTGGCGCAGGATCGCCAGCCGCGTCGGGTCCGCCGCCCCCTGGAGCAGCAGCGCATCGGGATCGGTCCCGCGTTTCATGGTGCGCATGGTATTGACAACCATCGATATTGTCCAGTATCAATATCGCAGCACGCCGGGCCGCCGGCGGGAAGGAGCACCGATGACCACCGAGACGATCCACGAAACGGTACGCGACCACTACGCCGCGGCCGCGATCCGCGCGGGCGAGGGCGCCTGCTGCTCCACGTCCGAGGAAATCGGGCCGGAGCTCTACTCCGCGCTCGAGCGCGACGAGCTGCCTGAGGCGGCGGTCCTCGCGTCGCTCGGCTGCGGCAACCCGATCGCGGTCGCCGAGCTCCACGAGGGCGAGCGCGTCCTCGACCTCGGCTCGGGCGGCGGCATCGACGTCCTGCTGTCCGCGAAGCGCGTCGGGCCCACGGGCCGCGCCTTCGGCCTGGACATGACCGACGAGATGCTCGCCCTGGCGCAGCGCAACGCCGCCGAGGCTGGCGCCACCAACGTGGAGTTCCTGCGCGGCCACATCGAGAGCATCCCGCTGCCGGCGGCGTCGATCGACGTCGTGATCAGCAACTGCGTCATCAACCTGGCGGCCGACAAGCCCGCCGTGTTCCGCGAGATCGCGCGCGTGCTGCGGCCAGGCGGTCGGATGGGCGTCACGGACATCGTGGCGGATGACCGCCTGACCGCCGAGGAGCGGGCGGAGCGCGGCTCCTACGCCGGCTGCATCGCAGGGGCGCTGTCGTTCTCCGAGTTCCGCGCCGGACTCGAGGCGGCCGGGCTGGACGGACGTGTCGATCACACCGACGCACGAGGTGACGGACGGCATGGTCAGCGCGATCGTGAAGGCCACGCGGCCGGCGGGCGCCTCGCTGGACGCCACCGCCGCGACGCGCTCGCTCCTCCCGATCGCGAGCGAAGGGTCATGCTGCGGCGGGGAGGGATGCTGCTGATGCGCGTCGAGCCGGCCGCGACCGCGGACGTGCCGGAGGTCGAGGCGCTGCTCGCGGCGGCCGGGCTCCCACTCGATGGCGCGGCCGAGGCGTTGACCGCACTGGGCGTGGTCGCCCGCGACGAGGACTGCATCGTGGGGGCGGCGGCGGTCGAGCGGTACGGCGAGGCCGGGCTGCTGCGCTCGGTTGTGGTGGCAGCCGACCGCCGGGGGCAGGGCGTCGGCCGGGCGGTGGTCGAAGGTGCCGAGGCGGCCGCCCGGGCGGACGGCATCGGGGAGCTGTACCTCGTCACCGAGACGGCGGAAGGCTGGTTCCGTCGCCTCGGCTACGAGCCGATCGCGCGCGAGGTCGCGGAGTCGATCGTTGGCGCTTCTGTCGAGTTCACGATGAGCTGCGCCGAGACCGGCGTCCACCTTCGGCGTCGGGTGCGCTGAGCCGCTCGGACGACCGCTTGACCTTCGAGCCACTCGAAGGTCTACGCTCACCCCATGCGCATCGCGGAGCTCTCCAAGCGCGTCGGGATCGCCCCGTCTGCGGTCCGCTGGTACGAGCAGGCCGGCGTCCTGCCGCAAGCGGATCGCGGCGCCAACGGCTACCGCGCCTACACCGATGCCGATGTCGCGCGGGTGCGCCTCGTGGTGGCGCTCCGGCGGCTGGGCCTCGGCCCCGAGTGATGCTGGGCGCCTCGCAGGGCGCTGCCTGGAGCAGGGCGCCGTCGGACCTCGACCTCGCGCCCATCCTCGCCGAGCAGCGTGCCGCCATCGCCCGCCGGCGCGGTGAGCTCGAGCGGCTCGAAAGCGAGCTCGTCGACCTCGAGATGACCATCGCGGCGGCCGGCCGCGCCAGGAGGAACGAACCGATGCCCGACCCGATCCGCGTGCTGTTCGTGTGCACGCACAACTCGGCCCGGAGCCAGATCGCCGAGGCGCTGCTACAGCGCTACGGCGGCGCCGACTTCGAGGTCCACTCGGCCGGCACCGAGGCGACGCGGGTGAACCCGTACGCCGTGCGCGTGCTCGCCGAGGCGGGCATCGACTGGTCGGCCGCCCGGAGCAAGGTCATCACCGAGTTCCTCGACCAGCGGTTCGACTACGTCATCACCGTCTGCGACCGGGCCCGCGAGACCTGCCCGGTGTTCCCTGGCTCCACCAACACGCTCCACTGGGGCCTCGACGACCCGTCCGAGGTCGACGGCACGGACGAGGAGCGGCTGGCCGCCTTCCGCCGCACCGAGCAGGAGGTCGCCGGGCGGCTTCGGCCGTTCATCGAGGTGGCGCTCCGCGCCGCTGGCCGGACGCCCCGCTCGGTGATCGCACAGTGACGACAGCGCGTGCCGCCGAGGCCGAGCGGCCGCGCCGGCTGAAGCTGCTGGATCGCTACCTGACGGTCTGGATCTTCGCGCGCGATGGCGGGCGGCATCGCGCTCGGGCGTACCTGGTCCCGGGGGTCGTGCCGTTCCTCGACCGGCTCTCAGCGTCGGCACGACCTCGATCCCGATCGCCGTCGGCCTGATCCTGATGATGTACCCGCCCCTGGCGAAGGTCCGCTACGAGGAGATCGGGCGCGTCTTCCGCGACGCGAAGATCCTGGCGCTGTCGCTGGTCCAGAACTGGGTCGTCGGGCCCGCTGCTGATGTTCGCCCTGGCCGTCATCTTCCTGCGCGACTACCCGGAGTACATGGTCGGGCCTGATCCTGATCGGCCTCGCGCGCTGCATCGCGATGGTCATCGTCTGGAACGACCTCGCGCGCGGCGACCCCGAGTACTGCCGCCGGCCTGGTGGCGTTCAACTCGATCTTCCAGGTGCTGTTCTACTCGGTCTTCGCGTACCTGTTCATCACGGTGCTGCCGACGCTGGTTCGGGCTCCAGGGGCCGTCGTCCAGATCACGCATCGGCGCAGATCGCCCAGAGCGTGTTCATCTACCTCGGGATCCCGTTCATCGCCGGGTTCCTCACCCGGTTCGTGCTATCCGGCCGCAGGGGCAGGGACTGGTACGAGCGGCGTCTTCATCCCGCGGATCAGCCCGATCACCCTCGTCGCGCTGCTGTTCACGATCGTCGTGATGTTCTGCTCAAGGGCGAGAACATCGTGGCGCTGCCCGCTCGACGTCGTGCGGATCGCGATCCCGCTGCTCATCTACTTCGTGGTGATGTTCCTGGTCTCGTTCTGGATGAGCGTGCGGGCCGGGGCGACCTACGGCGCAGACGGCGACGCTCTCGTTCACGGCGGCGTCGAACAACTTCGAGCTGGCGATCGCGGTGGCGGTGGCGACGTTCGGGATCGACAGCGGCGCGGCGTTCGCGGCGGTCATCGGCCCGCTGGTCGAGGTGCCGGTGATGATCGCGCTGGTGGGCGTGGCGCGACGACTCGGCCGGCGCTACTACGCGGGGGCGCCGGAACTGGCGGCCGGCGTGCCCTGAGCTAGTTGACCGTGCGGGGCCGACGCTCCCCCTGGCGGGAGGATGCGCCCGGCGCGCTGACCTGAGATCATCGGTGCCGTCAGCGGCGCGAGCGACCGCGAGAAAGGACCGTGCCCGATGGCCGACTTGCGGCACAAGAGGATCGCCGACCTCATCGCCCCGTATCGCGTGGAGCCCGGGCGACGCGTCCGGCTGCCCAAGGACTTCCCGACGACAGCACCGAAGGGGATCTCGAAGCGCGAGGCCAAGGAGGTCCTTGAGGCGGGCGTCGGCCTGCTCGCCGAGTACCAGGAGAGGCTGGCCGCCCAGGACACCTACGGCGTGCTCGTGGTGCTCCAGGCGATGGACGCCGCCGGCAAGGACGGCACCATCCGCCACGTGATGAGCGGGGTCAACCCGCAGGGCGTGCAGGTCAGCAGCTTCAAGGTCCCCTCGACCGAGGACCTCGACCACGATTACATGTGGCGCTACGCGGAGAAGCTGCCCGAGCGAGGCAACATCGGCATCTTCAACCGCTCGTACTACGAGGAGGTCCTCGTCGTCCGGGTGCACCCGGGGTTGCTGGCGAACGAGAAGCTGCCGCCGGAGACTCGCGGGGACGACATCTGGAAGCGCCGCTTCCGCGAGATCAACGACTGGGAGCGCTACCTGTCCGACCAGGGCTTCCGGATCGTGAAGCTGTTCCTCAACGTGTCGAGGGAGGAGCAACGGGGCCGATTCCTGGCGCGGATCGACGAGCCCGAGAAGAACTGGAAGTTCAGCGCATCGGACGCCCAGGAGCGGGTGTTCTGGGACGACTACCAGAAGGCGTTCAGCGAGGTGCTGTCGAACACCAGCACCGATTGGGCCCCGTGGTACGCGATCCCGGCCGACGACAAGCCGTTCGCCCGGCTGATCGCGGCGGGAGCCATCGCGCAAACGCTCATTGGGATCCACCCCACGTACCCCGAGGTCAGCGACGAGGCGAAGGCCGCGCTGCAGGCGGCCAAGGCGGATCTCATGGCGCAGGCGCCCAAAGGCGCCAAGCCCCATCGCAACGCGGTCGCCGCGCGTGGCCGCGCGAAGCGAGGCAAGCGCGACAGGAAGAAGTCGTGAGCGACGACGTCGAGGGCGCTGGCAGCCCCGGAGATGCAACGGCGAGCGCCGTCGGGCCCGACCCGCTCGCCCCAGGGCCTGAGCCGGGTCTCGAGGCCGGGGGCGAGCTCGAGGACGCCGAAGCGGCACCGGCGGCCGAGCCGTCACCGGCCGACCTCGCGCTGGGCGCCGTGGACCACCTCGCCATCGGCGCCTCGCCCGATGTCCGGGTGGACGACCCGTGGGCCGAGGCGGGACGCAAGCTCCTGCGGTTCCACCTCGCCCGCATGCTGGGCCACGTCCCTGGTGTCCTCGGCTCCGACGACCCGGAGGAGGTCCACGCGATGCGTGTGGCCGCGCGCCGGATGCGGGCCGTCTGGCGCGTGTTCGGCGACGGGTTCGAGCGCGACGAGCGGCGCCGCTACCTCGCTGAGCTGCGCGAGCTCGGGGCACGCCTCGGGACCGTCCGCGACCTCGACGTCATGCTCGAGATCCTCGTCGCAGGCGGCCAGCGGCGAAGCGCACGACAGCGCGAGGGCCTCGAGCCCCTGCTGGCGGCGTGGCTGCTCGAGCGCGAGGCGCGGCGCCAGGCGCTTGCCCACGTGCTGGCGAGCGACGCGTTTACCACGTTCGTCGCCGACTACGAGACGTTCGCCTCCACGCCGGGGCTCGCGGCGGCCCAGCTCGAGCCCGCGGCACCGGCAATCCTCCGGTATCGGATGCCGACGGCGATCTGGGGCGCCTACCAGGCGGTGTGGGCGTTCGAGCCCCTGGTCGCGGGCGCCGACCTCGCCACGCTGCACCGGCTGCGCATCGCCGCCAAGTGGCTGCGCTACACGCTCGAGTTCGTCCGCGAGCCGCTCGACCCGGAGGCGTCGGCGCTGATTCGGCCCGTCGTGGCGCTGCAGGATCACCTCGGCGACCAGCACGACCTGCACGTCGCGGCCGAGCTGGCGCGCGATGGCATCGCGACCGTGGCGACGACCCGCCAGCAGGAACGCGCGATCGGCAAGCTCATCGCCGACCTCGACGACGATGTGGCGCGCCTCGGCCGGACAGTCGGCCGGACCTGGCGGCCGCTGGTGGACCCGCGCTACCGGCGAGCGCTTGGGCTGGCGATCGCGCGGCTCTAGGACAGGCCTGGGCCGGACGCGTCCCCGGACGCCGCCAGCTCCTCCTCGAGAGGCATCTCGAGTGCCTGCAGCAGGGCGGCGCCCGCGGCGCTCGTCCCGGGCTCAGCCGTGCGTGGATCGTCGCATCGTCCGATCCGGAGCAAGAGGTTCGCCGCGAGGTGGCCGATGCTGCCGGTGGGGCTGATGCTGCCGGTGGGGCTGATGCTGAACCCAGTCGTCGGCTACCTTTGGCGGGCGCCGGCGATTGCCGCCGGCCGGCGGAGGAGGCTGCAACGCGATGACACAGGCCACCGCGGATGGTGCAGGCGCAGCGGGCACCAGCGCGGCGGGCGCCAGTGCGACGGGCGAGCGGCTCCCTGCTCCGCTGGTGCACGTGGTCGTAGCGGCCCTGATCGGCGCGGTCGCGGTCCTCGCGTGGCTGTTCGTGTTCATGACGGTGAACCGGCTGCTGTGGGAGAACCCCACCGTCGAGGCGAACCCGTGGCTGTTCCCGGCGATCTGCCTACCGTTCTCGCTGGCGGTTGGCCTGCTCGTGAAGTACCGGCACGCACCCACCACCCTCGACGGCCCGCTGACCGACACGCTAACCGGCGGCGTCGAGGCCATCGACTGGCGGAAGCTGCCGGAGAACATCCTCGTGGCGTGGGCGTCGCTGTTCTCAGGGGCCGTCCTCGGGCCCGAGGGCGGGATCGGCGGGATCGCCGCCAAGCTCGCGGCCCTGTACGGCGAGAAGGCCGGCGTCCCCATGGCACAGCGTCGGCCCATCGTGTTCTCGACCATCGCGTCGGCGTACAACGGCCTGGTCGCCTCGCCCGTGTTCACCGGCGTGCTGGGCTCCGAGCTGATGCCCCAGCCCGCGGAGCGGGCCGCCCTCCTGCCGTCGACCCTGCTCGGGGGCGTCATCGGGTACCTCGTGTTCGCGGAGACCGGCCAGACGGGGCTGCAGGACTACCTGCACCTGGCGCCGACAACATCGCTTGGCCCGGCAGATCTCGTGGCGGCCATCCTCTGTGCGTTCATCGGTCTCAGCCTCGGGCTGGTAACCGGGATCCTGCTCCGGATCAGCGGCGGGTTCTTCGGCCGGTTCAAGGACCGCGAGATCGAGCGCGCGCTCGTCGGCGGGCTGATCTTCAGCGTCGCGGGCGTCGCGGCACCGATCCTCATGTTCTCGGGCGAGAGCCAGGTCGCGACGGTGGTCGCGAACCCGAGCGGCTACGGGTCGGCAGTGCTCGTGCTGATGGCGCTCGCCAAGCTGGCCCTGCTCGCGGTGGCCCTGCGTGCCGGGTTCGTCGGCGGCCCCGTGTTTCCTGTCATCTTCGCCGCGGTGTGCGTCGCCGAGGCGCTGTCGCTGCTGTTCCCCGGCGTCGGGTTCGACGTGCTCGTCGCCGCGACGATGGCCGGGACCCTGATGGTCATGTTCAGGGCGCCGCTGATGGTGACCCTGCTGACCTCGGTCATGGTGGGATCCGGGCCGGCGCTGCTGGCGCTTCTCGTCCTGGCGGTCGTCGTGGTGATGCTGGTACAGCCAGCGATCGACCGCACCATAGCGGCGCGTCGGCCCGGACCGACGACCAACTGAATTCGACAACACGGAGGTACGAGCCGATGTTCGCCCCGATGCGGGAGTTGGCGCGAGAGCCCGAGGGCAAGGTGCTCCTCGGCAGCGCCGTGACGGTCATCGCCGTCGGCACCATCGCCTATCACATCCTCGAGGGCTGGCCCTTCGTCGACTCGCTCTACTTCTCGGTGGTGACGCTTGCAACGGTCGGCTACGGCGACCTCCACCCCACGACCGACGCGGCCAAGTTGTTCACGATCGGCTACATCCTGATGGGGATCGGCATCCTCGCCGGCTTCGCCTCCGAGCTGACCAAGCATCGCCAGGCGGCCCGCGTGGAGCGGCGCGGGCACCGCGACGATGCGGTCGCCGAGCCTGGCGATGAGGGCCCGCGGACCGGTGCGGGCGTAGGCTGACGCACGTCACGACACGACCCTGAGGTTCGGCCCGCGGTCGGCGGCAGCCCTGTCGAGCGGGGCGGCGCCCGGTCGCCAGCGGGCCAGCTGAACGAACGCGGGTATCATCCCGACCGTCGGGGCCATTGCACGGCCCCATCCGACGCACCTCCTCGCGGCCGTTCCGCATGCTGGCCGCCACCTCCCGAGAAAGGATCTGCCCGCATGGACCATCGAGCCGGCCGCACGCGGCTGCCGGGCGGCCTGCTGGCGGCGGCCCTCGCCGCCGGCGTCGTCGTGGCCGCCTGCGGCGGAGCCCTGCCGTCGCTTCCGGTGAGCCCGCCGTCAATCCCCCTGCCGATTGCGAGCGCGCCCCCGAGCGCGCCGCCCAAGCCGACGACGAAGCCCACTGCCGCGCCGACGGCGAAGCCGACAGCTGCGCCGACCGAGGCACCGGCGGTCACCCCGGCGCCGACCGCGGCGCCGACCGCGGCGCCCACGGCCGCGCCCACGGCGGCGCCGACCGCAGCGCCTACGGCGAAGCCGACGGCCGCGCCGACCGAGGCACCCGCGGTCACCCCGGCGCCGACCGCGGCGCCCACGGCGAAGCCGACGCCCGCGCCAACGCCCAAGCCCACGCCGGTCGCGTCGTCGAGCGCGTCCGAGTCCGCCGCCCCATCCTCGTCCGCGGCCGCATCCGCGGGCGCCTCGCCCTCGGCGTCCCCGGGCACGGGCACGGGCACCGGCGACAACGGGTCCGGGCCGTCGCCCCTCCTGCTGCTCCTGCTGGTCGTCGTCGGCGGCGGCCTGATCGCCTATGCGGTCATTCGGTCCCGGGCCGCCAAGACGCCGCCGCCTACCGGCGGGCCTGGTGCGACCGTCAGCTCGTCCGCCCCGCTGCCGCCCCCGCCGCCTGCCCCGCTTGCGCCCCAGGCGCCGCTCGCGCCACCCCCGCCGCCTGCAACCGCCGTCGCGCCGGGATCGTCCTCGGGCGCTGACGACGCCGACGCGCTGGGGTCGCTCGTGGCGCCAGCTGCCGGTGCCGCGGCCGCCGCCTCGGTGGTCGGCGGCACGCCGGGGTCTGCTGCCAGCCCGTCCCCGGCGCCGGAGGCCGGCGCGCAAGGCGTCGCCCCAGCGGCCGAGCCGGAGGACCCGGCGACCAGCCAGGGCGGCCCCGCCCAGGGGTAGCATCGGGGTCCGCGCGGGCATCAGCCGGGGTTCGCCGCCGCACCCTCGGTCACGATTAGCACAACTGTCGACGCGGACCCCACCCGCAGGAACGCGCGGCGCGCCGAAGCGCCGTCGCCGGTCAGAGCAGCCGTCGCGCCCGCCAGCGAGGCGCACCCGCACGGCCCTGCGTCCACGCCGCCGGCCCGGAGCACGGCGCGGCCGCGGCTGCCTCCTCGTCGTCCACGGCCACGGCGGCGTCGAGACCAGCCCGCAGGATCGGCCAGGCGAGACTCGACGGCGTGCCGCAGTTGAGGCCCGCCATCGTGGTCACGCGGGTGGGGACCGTGACCGCCTCGCCTGCCCGGAGGCTGGCCAGGACACACGCCGCTGCAACGGGCTCGACCGCGAGGATGGCGGTCCGTGCCGGGTCGGGCCGGCTGCGGTAGCTGGCCACGGCCGCCTGCGCCAGCGACCCGACGCCGACCGGCACGACGACGAGGTCGGCGGCGTAGAGGCCGACGGCCGCCTGCTGCGCATCCAGCTCCGCGAACAGCGTCGCATAGCCCTCGACGACCCAGGCGGGGACCTGCTCGTAGCCGGGCCACGCCGTGTCCTGGAGCAGCGCCGCGCCGGTCTCGGCGGCAAAGGCGACGGCCGCGGCCACGGCATCGTCGTACGAGCCGCCGACGTCCATCGACCGGGGCGCCCTCGGCCTCGATCGCGCCAACCGCCGCAGCGGACACGCCGTCCGGCACGAAGATCCGCGCCCGGTGGCCGAGCAGGCGCGCCATCCGGGCGACCGCCCGGCCGTGGTTGCCGTCGGTGGCGGTGGTGAAGGTGACCGGCCGGCCGGCCGCGCCGACCCCCGACGCGAGCATCCGGTGCATCGCCCATGACGCGCCCAGCGCCTTGAACGCGGGCAGGCCGAGCCGGCTCGATTTGTCCTTGGCGAGCACCCGGCCCACGCCGAGTGACGCTGCTGCGGTCGGCAGCTCGACCAGCGGCGTGGGACCGTACCCGTCGAGCGTGCGGTGGAACGCCGCAACCTCGGCCGGTACGGGCTGGCGCGACCAGCGCCGGTCGCGCGGGTTCGGCTGCCAGTCGCTGGGGGTCATCGTCGTCTCCTGGTCACGCCACGATGATCGCCGCTCGGGCTACCGCCCGCCGGTCGCCGAGGGCAGCGCCGCGGCCGAGGCAGGCATCCGCCCCACGATCACCAGCGCCACCGCGCAGGCGGCCATCACGATCGCGGTGCCCACCATCGCCACCGGGAGGCCCACCGTCACCGACAGCACGCCCATCAGCGGCGGGTAGACCACCGACCCGAGCACCGCGGCTGCGGACAGGATGCCGCTCATCGCCGACGCGCGGTCGGGGAACCGCTCGCCGCCGATCGCCATGATCAGCGGGTAAATCGGCCCGGACGCGAACCCGACGACGGCGAACAGGGCGATCGAGAGGCCCAGCGACGGCGCCACGACCGCGGCCACGAGCGCGACGGCCGCCGCCAGCGACGCCGCGATCGCCAGCCGCACGTGGTCGAAGCGGTCCGCGAACCGCGCGGCCACGAGCCGACCCACCATCAGCCCCGCCCAGTACAGTCCGAGCGCCGACGTCGCCAGCCCGCCGGGCGCCGCGGCCAGGAACCGCACGAGCCAGTTGGACACGCCGATCTCGCCCGCGACGTAGCAGCCGATCGCCACCGCGAGCACGACCAGCGGCAGCGCCAGCATGCTCGAGCGCAGGCCGCCGGGCGCCCGCCCCGGCCGGGCCCGGCCGTCTGCGAGGTCCGTCACCGCCAGCGCGACCGCCAGCGGGATCGAGGCGAGCCCGGTGGCCACGACGACCGCCTCCCACGGCAGGCCAACCGCGCCCCGGACCGCGAGCAGGAACGGGGCGCCGAGGGCGCCGAGGGCGAAGAACAGGTGCGCGATGTTGAGCGCCCGGCCGCGTGAGTCGCCGTACAGGTCGATCACGAGGCCGTTCGTGCCGCCGTCCAGGGCCCCCGCGCCCATGGACCGCACCACGCCCGCAATGACGAACACCGTCCAGGCGCCCGTCACCCCCTGCGCCACGAGGCCGACGCCGTGGAGCGCCGCAGCGAGGACGAGGATCGTCCGGCGTCCCACCCGCTCGGTCGCCATGCCGCCGAGGACCGAGCCCATCGCGTACGCCACCGCCGTCGCGAAGTAGAAGAAGCCCAGCCCGACGTCGGTCTGGACGAAGCCGTCCTCCACCTCGCGGGCCAGCGACGGCACGAGCAGGCCGCTCCAGCCGATGAGCACGAACGCGAGGCAGGCGAGGGCTGCGGCGAACGTCCGCCGCCGGACCAGGATCGGGACCACCGGCATGCGTCCTCAGCCGATGCTGACGACGCGATCCTCGATCGCGCTCTGGCGCACGGCATCGAGCACCTCGAGCGTGCGGATGGCCTCCTCCGCGGGCACCGGGAACGGCGCCTCGCCGCGGACGGCGGCTGCGAACTGCGTGTAGTAGTCCTGGTAGGCGCCCCGTTCGGACGGCACGCGCACCTCGCCGCCCGCCGTGCGCAGCGTGCCCCAGGCCGACTCGGGCTCGTAGCCCCAGGCGGCGCCCTCGGTCGCGGGCCGCCGGCCGGCGAGGATCGCATCGGTCTGGGCATCGGTGGCGTGGCCGATGTAGGAGCCGTCGCTGCCGTACGCGCGCAGCTCCTTCTCGACGTTGTGGTTCATCTTGGTCGCGCTCGCGTGCGAGGTGGCGCCCGACGCATGGCGGAGCGTGGCCTGGAACCCGCAGTCCACGCGGTCGCCGGGCACGTCGAGCCACTCCAGCTCGCCGTGAGCGCTCGTCACCGGGCCCACCAGCCAGAGCAGCTGGTCCACGAGATGCGCGCCGAGGTCCCGGAGCATGCCGCCGTGCGGACCGGCGAGCAGGCCCCCTGGCTCATCGAGGTCGAACCTCGACTCCACGCGCCAGACCTCGCCCAGCTGGCCGCGCGTGATCACGGCGGCGAGGGTTCGGATGTCCGCATCCCAGCGGCGGTTCTGATACACGTTGAGCGCCACGCCCGCCGCCCGCGCCGCCGCGGCGAGCTCCCGTCCGCCATCGGCCGTGGACGCGAACGGCTTGTCCGCGACCACGTGGACGCCCGCGGCGATCGCCTCGAGCACGAGCTCCCGCCGCGTCTCGGGCGGCGTGGTGATGGTCACGGCATCCACGCCGGCCGCGAGCATGGCGGCCAGCGAGTCGTACACCGGCACGCCGGGGGCATCGGTCGCGACCTGGGCCAGGCGCTCCGGCGAGCGCGTCACCACGCCGCACAGCTCCACCCCGTCCGCGGCGAGGATGTACGGGGCATGGAAGTGGCGGCCGCCGTTGCCGTAGCCCACCAAACCGAGTCGCACGTTCGCCTCCTGCGGCCGGCGCCCAGGGTTCTGGGGTCCGCGGGCCGGTGTCCCAAGGCTATCGCCATCGCGGCCCGCCGGGGGAACCGGCTGGCTGCACCCCGCGCTCCTGCCCGCTCGCCCGGCGACGCGCCCCCGGCCGTTGCGACCCGTCCGCCGCCCAGGCGAACGGTCAGGCTCGGATCGTCGCCCGGTCGATGAGGTCGCTCGTGAGCAGGCGACCGCCGGCCGCCGCCGCGACCCCGCAGCCGTCCTGGCCCGCCACCCACGCAGGCCCCGTGTCGCCCATCACGAATGCGGCCGTCGCGTAGGCATCGGCCGTCGAGAGGTCTGGCGCCGTCACCGTGATCGAGTCCCAGCGCGTCGCCGGTCGGCCGGTGCGGGGGTCTCGCAGGTGCTCGCCGCGCTCGTAGCGCCCGCTGGTGGCCACCGCGCCGTCGCGGACGGCGAGGACCAGCATCATCCGCGCGGGGTCGGCCGGGTCGCGCACGCCGACCCGCCACGGCACGCCGGGCTCGGGCTCCCCGGCGCAGGCGATGTCGCCGCCGAGGTTGAGCATGAAGCGCGTGGCGCCGGCGGCCCGCAGGACGGCTGCCGCCTCGGACCCGGCCCAGCCCTTGACGTATCCCGAAGGGTCGAGCCGCCCTCCGTACCGGGCGTCGAAGGCGCCACCGGTCTGCGCCCGCAGGACCTCGCACGCCGCGAGCACCTCACGCACCTCCGGATGCGCGTCGGCTGGATCGAGCTCGCCGCGGTCGATCCGGCTGATCTCGGAGTCGGGCTGGTA
Organism: uncultured Actinomycetes bacterium; assembly: GCA_963835455.1. Taxonomy (GTDB): domain Bacteria; phylum Actinomycetota; class Acidimicrobiia; order IMCC26256; family PALSA-610; genus PALSA-610. The sequence goes on along the minus strand of CAWIFT010000008.1, from coordinate 22,927 downwards.
GGTCGAGAACCGGGCCTCGATCTCGCGCAGGCGGGCGACGGCCGCGGCCAGCACTTCGCGGCTGATCCCGACGTCGCGGGCGTCGATGCTCACGGTCGTCCCCATCACGGGTGCGACCAGGTTCACCGGCCCGTCAGCCCTTGGCCTGGTCCAGCGCGGCCTGGAGGGACGCCGAGTAGGCCTGGCTGGTCCAGGTTGCGCCCGACACGCCGTCGACCTGCGCGCTCTGGCTCGCGATCGCCTGGTCGTGGAGTATCGGCAGCGCCTGGGCGTTGATCCGCGTGCTGCGGCGATCGCCGGGCTGCTGGATCGTCTGGACATCAGTGATCTTGCCGCCGCTGACGGTGACCGCGACCTGGACGACGCCGAACGGGTCCTGCGAGGCGGCCCCCGTGTACGTGCCGTCCTTGTACGAGCCGGACGCGCCGCCGGCACCGGCGGACGTCCCGCCGGCCGCGCCGGGCTGGGCGGTCGCGGCCGTCGTCGAGGAACGCCCATGCGTGGAGCCCGCGGCGGCGGACGAGGTGCCGGCCGCCGGTGTCGACCCGACTGCCGCCTGGGGAGGCTGGAACCCGATGACCAGCGCCGATCCGGCCGCGGTCACGGCGAGGGCGATGGCCGCCTTGACGGGAAACAGGGATGACGTCCTCATCGCGGGTCAGTCGAAGCGCTCGAGGTGGATCTGGTCGTCCTCCAGCCCGAGGTCGCGCAGTGACGTGGCGACGCGGCCCATCAGCGGGTTCGGGCCGCACACGTACACGTCGCGGGCGCGGATGTCGGGGACCGCCGCGGTCAGCGCCCTCGGCCCGAACGGGTCGGCGCCGACACCCCGGTTGCCGCGGCGCCCGATGACGTAGTGGACGCGCAGCCCGCGATGCGCCGCGAGGGCGTCGAGCTCCTCGCGCAGGACGAGCTCGCGCTCCGCGGGAGCCCGGTAGATCAGGTCGGCATCGCCGACTCCGTACGGCAGGCTCTCCGCAAGGGCACGCATTGGCGTGATCCCGATGCCGCCGGCGACGAACAGCAGGCGCGGCCGGGTGCGCTTGCCGCCGTGGAGCACGCCGTACGGACCCTCGAGCACGAGGCGGGTCCCGCGACGCAGCTCGCGGTAGGAGCGGGCGCCATCGCCGAACTCCTTGATCGTGAACCGCAGGGTGCGGCCGTTGGGCGCGGAGGAGAGGCTGAACGGGTGGCCGCGCCACCAGCCGCGGCCGAGGGCCCGGATCACGAAGTACTGGCCGGAGCGGACGGGGAGCTGGTCGAGGTCGCGGCCGCCGACGTAGAGGCTGAACACGCCCGGGCCCTCGCTGACGACGCGCTCGACGCGGTAGGCATGGCGCGCACTGCGGACGATCGGCTCGACGACGCGGTAGGCGAGCAGGGGCGCGAACGCCGCGATGTAGATCGCGATCCAGACCGCCCGGGCGAGCGGGTCGGATGCGAAGTCCGTCCCGATGGTGAGCTGGTGGAGGAACCCGAAGGCCACCGCGAGGTAGACGTAGAGGTGGATCCCGTGCCACGCCTCGAAGGAGATCCGCCGGCGCGCCATGCGCATCGAGGTGACGGCCACGAGGCCGAACAGAGCCATGGACACGAGGGCGCCCAGCATCCCGGGGACCGTGAGCAGCAGCCGCAGGAGCTCGCCCGGCGTCCCGAGGATCGAGTCGCCCGCGAAGGCGAACAGCGACGTGGCCCCGTGGATGGCGAGCAGCCACACAGAGGCGAAGCCGGTCCAGCGGTGCACAAGGCGCAGGCGGTCGGTCCCGACCACCTGGTCGAGCCATGGCGCCCGCGAGGCGAACAGGACGCCGACCAGCGCCGCCCACGTCCCGGCAAGCGCCGTGACCTGGCCGATCGAGGCCCACGGGTCGTCGAGGATGCCGGTGCCGTGGTGGCGGAGCCACATCGCGAGCAGGAGCACGGCCGACGCGGCCAGCAGCCCGGCGATGTCCCGACCGCGAACGGACCGCCAGGCGCGCGGCAGCGCCTGCGGCCCGATGTGCGCGGTTGCCGCTGGGCGCCGCCGTCCTGCGGATACCGCAGCGTTGGTGGTCATGGATGGGGTCTGCTCCGCTCGCGTGAGGCTGCTGCACCTCATCGGTAGGTTCGCCGACTCGAGCCGCGGCGTCCTGTGCGTCTGCACAGGAACCTGCGCAGCACGATGAGAACGCACACAGGCAGCGGTGCGGCGTCATGGCGCGGTCGCCGGGCGACCGAACGGGCGCGGGGCCCGGACCGCCCGGGACGACGGCGCCCGGCCTACTCGTACCGCAGCGCCGTGATCGGGTCGAGGCGCGCCGCCTGGCGGGCGGGCCACACGCCGAACACGACGCCCACCACCAGCGAGAACCCGACCGCGAGGGCCACGGTGCCCGGGCTGACGTTGAGCCCCCAGCCCGCGACCGCGCCGATCGCCGCCGACGCGGCCACCCCGAACGCGACGCCGAGCAGCCCGCCGGTGAGCGAGAGCACCAGGGCCTCGACGAGGAACTGAACCAGGATGTCCCGCCCGCGGGCGCCGACCGCCTTGCGGATGCCGATCTCGCGGGTCCGCTCCCGCACCGAGACCAGCATGATGTTCATGATCCCGATGCCGCCCACGATCAGGCTGATCGACGCGATGCCCGCCAGCAGCAGCGACAGGAACCCGGTGATCGTCCCGAACGCCGAGAGCAGCTGCGCCTGGTCGATGATCGTGAAGTCGTCGGCCGTGCCCACCGCGAGCCCGTGGCGGGTCCGCAGCAGCTCGCGGATCCGGAACTTGGTCAGCGGGATCTGGTCCGGATGGACTACCGAGACGGAGATCGCCGCCAGCGAATCCCCGGCCACGAAGTTGTCGCGCAGGGCGGGCAGCGGGATCAGCACCTGGTCGTCGAGGATGCCCTTGGGCTGGAGGATGCCGACGACCCGGAACGGGATCCCGCCGACCGTGATGTCAGTCCCCACGGCGTCGGCCCCGAGCCCCAGGTCGTCCGCGGTGGTCGAGCCCAGGACGGCGACGCGAAGGCCGCGCTCGACCTCGGCCGCGGAGATGAACGAGCCGTGCCAGATGTCGTAGGCGCGGACGGTGGCGAACTCGGGCGTGATCCCCGTCAGGCTGGTCGTGGTGTTCTGGCTCCCGGCAACCACCACTGCCACGGTCGACGCCTGCGGGGCTACCTGCGACACGCCCTCGACGCCCTGGATCGCGATGGCGTCGTCCTCGGTGAGCGTCGTGGCCGTCCCGGCGACCCCCCGGAGGAATCCATTCGAGCTGGCGCCCGGGCTGATGTTGAGCAGGTTGGTGCCCAGCCCCTCGATCAGGCTCGTGATGCCCGATGTCGCGCCCTGGGCAACCGACACCAGCGCCACGATCGATGCTACGCCGATGATCACGCCGAGCATCGTGAGCAGCGCCCTCAGGCGCGCGGCGGCGAGGCGCGAGAACGCGAGCGGGAGCAGCTCGGCCCAGATCACCCGAAGGTCACCGGCCCCGCGTCCGCGCCGTCATTGCCCCGAGGACGCCGGGGCGGGGGTGCGCGTGCCGGCCGGCCCGCCTTGGCCGCCCGGACCGGTCGGGAACGTGGTCACGAGGTCTTTTGCCGTGGCCACGCCGGTGACCACCACCGTCCCGGCCGTGATGCCGGACTTGACCTCGGCCAGGGACGTCGTCATCAGGCCCACGTCGACTGGCTCCGTGCTGACGGCGCCCGACGGATCCATCACCCGCACCGTGTAGGCATCCGGGGTCCCGGCGATCGCTGTGGCCGGGACCGCGAGGACGGACGGCGCGCTCGCGGTCGTGATGTCCACGTCGGCCGTCATGCTCGGGGCGACGTTCGCCGGCGCCGTCGGCAGCGAGATCGTGATGCCATACGAGACCACACCCCCGGCGCTCTTGGTGGCGCCCGCCAGGTCGATGGTGTCCACGGTGCCCTTCGCCGACGCATTGAGCGCCGCGATCTTCACGTCCGCGGGCTGCCCGGCCTTGATCGCGGGGAGGTCGGACTCGGTGACCGACGCGGCGATCTGCACGGTCTGGCTCCGCAGGACGATCGCGGTGCCCGATGTCACGTCGCCCGGCTGGATCGACACGGACGAGACGATGCCCGCGATCGGCGCGGTCAGCGTCATGCGGTCGAGCACCAGCTGAGCGTCGCTCACCACCTGCTCGGCCTGTGACACGGCCGCCGTGTCCGCTGCCACGATGGCGCTCGTGTTGACGTCGGTGGCGCCCTGGTAGGCGAGCTGCGCCGACTGCACGGCGAGGCCGGCCGCGTCGACCTGGTTCGCGGCCTGCGTGTTGGCGGAGGCGACCTGCAGCCGCGTTGACGCGAGGGCGCGGGACGCCTGCGTCACCGCCGCCTGGTCGGCCGCGATCACCGTATCGGGCAGGTGCGCGGCCTTGTCGTCGGCGAGCTTCTTGCGGGCGTCGGTGAGCGCGGCGGAGGCTTGCGAGATCGCCAGCCGGCCCGACGCCGCGGTCTGGGACTGGGCCGTGCGAGCCTGCGCCAGCTGGCGGTTGGCCTGCGTGACGCCCAGGCGCGCCTTCGCCTTGGTGGTCGCGGTGACGGGCTTCGCGTCGGTAGCGAGCCGCGCCTTCGCGGCCCCTAGGTTGAGCTTGGCCGTGGCCAGCGCCGCCTCGGCGTCGGACGTGTCCGCCGTCGCGAGCACGGAGTCGGCCACGACGACGTCACCCGCCTTGACGTTCACGGTCGCCACCGTCCAGGTCTGGGCCGGCTGGGCCGCCGCGACCGAGGACGAGGGCTTCGGGTTGCGCGTCGGCGCCTGCCCGAAGGCGAGGGCGTACGTCTCCACGGGCTGCACCGAGCCCGTGACCGCAACGGTGTCCACCACGTCCGTGACGGCCGCCGTGGCGGTGAGATACGTAACCGCGGGCGCCTGGCTGCTCATCGACCGACTGATGGCGACCGCGCCCACGAGCGCGACGCCGGCGATGACCACGCCGCCGACGACCACTGCCCGCCTGTTCATGCCCGTTCAACCCCTCGCTGGCCCGCCGCCCGCATCATCCGGCGGCGCCCCGAGCCACGGCGCACGATACCCCCGGCTGCCGGGAGGCCGCGCCGGGGGCGGCCGACGCAGCAGCGGGCGAGGCACCTGGGCGCCGACGGGCGCAGTGCCCGATCAGCCCGGCTCGGCGCCTGGATCCGCGGACGCCAGCGAGATGATCCATGCCTCGAGCACCACGCGGTGCCGGTCCTGGAGCTTCACGAGGCGCCGCTTCGAGCTCAGCAACCGGCTCACCTCGTCGAAGGAAAGCCCATCGGTGCGCATGAGGTATGCGGCGAGCACGGTGGCCGAGCGGCCGCGTCCCTTGGCGCAATGGATCAGCACCCGACGCCCGTCGGCCAACTGCTCGTCGAGCCAGGCGACCGCATCGGTCAGGACCTCCGGGCCCGGGACGGTGACGTCCGGGACGCGGTACTGGCGGTGCGTGATCCCGTGCTCCGTGAAGAACTCGGGCTCGGTCGTGCGCTCCGCGCGCATGTCCATGACCGCCGTGATGCCGGACGCGAGCAGCGCCTCGAAGTCCCGGCCGTAGGTCGGGGCGCCGCCCACCCACAGGTGCGGGGTGATCTCGGAGAACCAGGCGTGGCCCTGGAGCCGCTCGTAGTTGAACCGGATCGCCGGGTACAGGCGGTCGAACGCGCGGTGGAGGAGGCCGAGGCCGGTCCTGTCGTCAGGGGACGACAATGGTGAGCGCCCCCGGCGCGACCTCGATGCTCACTGGCGTCCGCCCGATGTACTCGCCGTCGGCCCAGACCGGCTGGTCGGGCGTGGTGTCGATGCGGATAGCCTTGCACTGGCGCATGTAGCGGGACGCCGTCTGCGTATGGAGTGACAGGAACCGCTCCGCCGCGGCGACCATCGTGGCCTTGGTCTTGCTGTCGATCGCGAAGGCGTCGAGCAGGCCGTCGTCCACGGCGTAGGTGTGGGTGATCTGCAGGCCCGTGCCCATCATCCCCGAGTTCACCACGTAGACCTTGGAGGCCTCGAACTCGACCGCCTCGCCGTCTACCTCCGCGCGGTAGGCGACTTCCTTCGCCCCGCCGCGCTGCGCCATGTTGACGGCGTAGGCGAACACGCCGTAGCGGTCCTTGAGCTCCCGGCTCGTCTGCTCTTCCGGCTCGACCCCCACGTACAGCCGCTGGACGAAGTAGCGGTCCGGCACCTTGGCCACCCCGACATGGCGCAGCCGGCCCACGTCGATCGACCGCGTCCTGGTGCTCGAGCACAGCACCTCGACGGCGGGGCGCAGCGTGCCCGGGACGCCCAGCTCGCGCGCGAAGCCGTTGCCGGTGCCGCCGGGCAGGATCCCCATCCGGGCGGGGGTGCCGTGCGCGTCGGCCGCCTCGAGCACCGCGTTGGCGATCTCGTGCTGCGTGCCGTCGCCGCCGTACCCGACCACGAGGTCCGCGCCGCCCGCGAGGGCCGCCTTGGCCTGGAGCGCCGCGTCACCGTACTTCTTGGTGATGCTCACGTCCCAGTCCACGCCGTGCTGGCGGAAGACGTCGTTGAGGGTGTTGAGGATGGGCTCGTCCTTGCCCGAGGCCGGGTTGATCACCACGTGAACACGCTGATACGGCGCGTCGGTCATCGCTCTCTGCTCCACCGGTGCGATGCCGCCCGGGACGGGGAGGCGTTGTTTGCCTGCGCCCCCACTATGGCATGTCCGGACCGGCCGGGCGCGGCGGGCGGCGGGCCATCGCCCCGTGCGGCGGCTCAGCGCCGGCGAGCCCGCGCCGGCGATCCGTAGCAAGATGCATGTCATGGAGACGCAGCGGATCGCGGTCGCCGATGGCGTCCAGCTGGCGGCGGACACGTGGGCGCCGGGGGCCGCCCCGGGAGGCGCCGCCGTGCCGTTCGTCCTGGTCCACGGCCTGGCGTCCAACGCGCGCCTGTGGGACGGGGTCGCCGCCCGGCTGGCCGAGCGGGGCCACGGTGCGGTCACGGTGGACCTCCGCGGGCATGGCCGCTCGTCAAAGCCGGACGGCCCGTACGACGTCCCCACGGTCGCCGACGACGTGGCGGCGCTGATCGACGCGCTGCGGCTGGACCGACCGATCGTGGCCGGACAGTCGTGGGGCGGCAACGTCGTGCTGGAGCTGGCGGCCCGCCACCCAGGCGCCGTGCGCGGCATCGCCTGTGTGGACGGCGGCTGGTTCGAGCCCGCCGAGGCGTTCCCCACCTGGGAGGCGTGCCGCGAGGCCCTCGCGCCGCCGAGGCTCGCGGGCCGACGCCGCTCCGAGATCGAGGGCTACATCCGCTCGGCGCACCCGGACTGGCCGGAGACCGGCATCGCCGGGACGCTGGCCAACTTCGAGGTCCGCCCAGACGGCACCGTGGCGCCGTGGCTCTCCTACGAACATCACCTCGAGGTCCTCCACGGGATGTGGGAGCACCACCCCTCGCGGCGCTATGCGCAGGTTGCGGCCCCTGTGCTGCTGGCCCCGGCGGACGGGGGCGACGTGTCGAGGTCCGAGCGGCAGCGGGCCGCCGTTGACCGGGCGCTCGCCGCCCTCCCCGACGCCCGCGTCCGGTGGTTCCACGGCGACCACGACATCCATGCGCAGCATCCGGTCGAACTCGCTGACGTGATGTCCGACCTCGCTGCCGGCGGTTTCCTCGCATGACCGCCATCCCCCGGATCCTCGCCGTCATGGGCTCGGGCGAGACCGCGCCTGCCATGGCCAAGGTCCACCGCGCCCTGTTCGACCGCCTCGGCGGAGACGGTGTGCCGGCTGCCATCATCGACACCCCGTACGGGTTCCAGGAGAACGCCGACGAGCTTTCCGCGCGGACCATGGAGTTCTTCGCGACGAGCGTCGGCAACCCCGTCGAGGTGGCCACGTACCGCTCGCGGGACGTGGACGCGGTGACGCTGGCCACCGCGGTGGCGCGGATCCGCGGCGCGCAGTACGTCATGGCGGGCCCGGGCAGCCCCTCGTACGCACTCGGACAGTGGGCTGGGGGTCCCATCCCGGACGCGCTCGCAGACCTGCTTGCCGGGGGCGGCGTGCTGACGATGGCAAGCGCAGCGGCCCTGACGCTGGGCGTGGTCACGATCCCGGTGTATGAGGTCTACAAGGTGGGCGAGGCGCCCCGGTGGCTCGACGGCCTCGACCTGCTCGGCCGCGCCACCGGGCTGCGCGCCGCAGTGGTCCCCCACTACGACAACGCCGAGGGCGGCAACCACGACACGCGGTTCTGCTACATGGGCGAGCGCCGCCTGCGGATGCTCGAGGCCATGCTCCCCGACGGCGTCTTCGTCCTCGGTGTCGACAGCCACACCGCGCTCCTGCTGGACCTGGGCGCCGGCACGGCGTCGATCGCGGGCCTCGGCGGCGTTACCGTCCGCGTGGGCGGGCGCAGCACTCGGTTCGCAACCGGGTCGGAGATCGCGATCGAGGCGCTGGGCGAGGCGGCTCGCGGCCTGGCAGCCGGCCAGTCGGCCGACGCGGTCCGCGAGGCGGCGCTCGGGGCGTCCGAGGCGGGCGTGCGGACCGGGCGGCCCGCGGCACCGCTGCGCGACGAGATGCAGCACCTAGAAGGGACGTTCATCGCCGCGCTCGATACCGGCGAGTTCCGGGACGCGGTCGGGGCCCTGCTGGACCTCGACTCGGCCATCGCCGCGCGCGTCCGAGCCGGTGAGGACAGCCCGGACCTCGACAACGCGAGCGCCACCTTCCGGTCGCTGGTCGTCCGGCTGGGCGAGCGCGCCGCCACCGGCGCGGGAAACGGGCGCGAGGAGTTGGGGCCGCTGGTGGACCTCCTGGTCCAGGTTCGCGACAGCGCACGTGCCAGCCGGGACTGGGCAACGGCCGACTTGATCCGGGACCGCCTCGCGGCGGCAGGGATCGAGGTGCGCGACGGCGCCGGCGGCTCCACCTGGGCTCCCGCCGGCGGCTGACAGCCCGGCCCCTCGCTCAAGTCACGCCACTCGTCCTCAATCAGGCAGCCAGCTAGAGGATCACCGTCATGGCAAAGATCACACCCAGCCTGTGGTTTGACGGGCAGGCCGAGGAGGCAGCCCTGTTCTACACGTCGCTGTTCCCGGACAGCCGCGTCGACATGGTTTCGCGGTCGCCGGGCGACAACCCGAGCACGAAGGCCGGCGAGGTGCTGCTCGTGTCGTTCACGCTCGCCGGCCAGCCTTTCACGGGGATCAACGGCGGGCCGCAGTTCCCGTTCACCGAGGCCGTGTCGTTCCAGATCGACTGTGCCGACCAGGCAGAGGTGGACCGGTATTGGGAGGCCCTCACCGAGGGCGGCGGCGAGCCCGGCCAGTGCGGCTGGCTCAAGGACCGCTTCGGCGTCTCGTGGCAGGTGGTGCCACGCGAGATGGGCGCCTACCTGGGCGGGCCCGACCCGGCCGGCGCCGCGCGCGCGATGGAGGCCATGCTGCGCATGAGCCGGCTCGACGTCGCTGCGCTCCGCGAGGCGTACGAGGGGCGCTGACGCCGGGCGGATGACCGGCGATCGCGGCCGGTCGGCGGCACGGCGCCCGCGCGCGAGATCCGGCATCGTGGGTCCATGCGCAGCGAGATGCCCTCGTCGATCGACCTGGTGCCGCTCCGTGCGCTCGGGCTCATGCTCGTCCGCGGCTCGATCAACGGCGCCGTCGCCCCGTTCGCGACGGTCTTGCTGATCAGGACCGGTCTCCCGCCGGCGCTCGTCGGCCCGCTCGCCGCCGCAGCCGCCGTGGCCACCCTCCTGGCCGCGCCCACCTGGGGCCGGCTGGGCGACCACCATGGCCGGCGGCGGGTGCTCGCAGCCGCATTCCTCGTCGCCGCGCCCGTCGCGGCTGCCCACGCGACGGGCGTCCTGCCGGTGATCGCCGTGGCTTATGTCGGCTGGGCCGCCCTTGCCGCGGCGTTCGTCCCGCTCACCGACTCGCTGATCCTCGCCCGTCTTGGCGGCAGCCGCTCGCGGTTCTCGCGGGCCCGCGTCGGAGCGTCGGCGGCGTACATGGTGGTCGTGGTGCTGGTGGGGGCGGCCATCACGGTGACGGCCGTGGGCTGGGCGGCGCCCGGGATCATCGGTGCCGTCCTGTGCCTGCTCGGTGCCGGCGTGGTGGCCGCGCGCCTCCGGGGCGAGCTCGTGTCCGGGACGGGGATCGCTGTGGGCGTCCAGACGGGGCTCCTCGACGGGGTGCGGGCCGGCATCCGGCGGCACCGCCACTTCCTTGCTGGGCTCGCCATGGTGTTCGCCGGCTCGAACGCCGCGGCGATCTTCACGGGGCCCCGAGTGGCCGAAGTGGGCGGCTCGGGCTGGGAGATCGGGCTCGCGATCGCCGCCGGGACCCTGGTCGAGGTGCCCGCCTTCCTCGCGTTGCCGTGGCTGCTGCCGATGGTCGGTGGGCGGCGCCTGTTCCTGGTGGGCGGCATCCTCCTCGGCGTGGCCGGCCTGATGTCCGCGCTGGCGCCGACGCCGGCGCTGCTCATCGCCGCGCGGCTCCTGTTCGGCGCCGGCTTCGCCTGGGTCGTCATCCCGTCGCTGGGCGCCATCACCGCGGCCGCCGCCCCGACGGAGCACGCGGCGTCCGCCGCGCTGCACTTCTCGACGTCCGCGGCAGGGTCGCTGCTGGTGGCGCTGGCGGGCCTGCCGCTGGTGGGCCTGACGGGCTCGGTGTCCGCCGTGCTCGCGGCTGCAGCTGTCGCGGCCCCGGTCGGAGCGGTGATCGCTCTGCGTCGGTGGCCGGCCGCGGCTCAAGCCCCGAACCCGCGGCGGGCAGCTATCCTCGAGCCATGAGCATCACCAGGGTCCAATTGTTCTCCATCCCCGTCACTGACCAGGACCGCGCCCGCGACTTCTACGTCGGCGTGCTCGGCCTCGAGCTCGTCCGCGAGATGCCGATGGGCCCGGGCCAGCGCTGGGTGCAGGTCCGCCCGGTCGGCGCCGAGACCTCGATCACGCTCGTGACGTGGTTCCCGTCGATGCCGGCCGGCTCGCTGACCGGCCTCGTGCTCGAGACCGACGACCTCGACGGCGACGTCACCCGCCTCCAGGGGCAGGGCGTCGCCATCGACGAGCCTGTCCGCCAGCAGGCCTGGGGCCGGTCGGTCACCGTGCGCGACCCCGATGGCAACGGGATCGTCCTCCAGGCGACCACCGCTGCCGACTGAAGTCCCGCCCACGGCGCCGACGGTCGGCTGCCGCACCCCTCGCCCATCCCTCCACCCGCTCGAGGACAAGACCATGAACGATCTCAAGTTCGGCGTGCTGCTCTGGAACCAGGCCACGACCTGGCCGGACTACCAAGCCGCGGTCGAGCGCGTCGACGCGCTCGGGTACGACCACATCTGGGCGTGGGACCACCTGTACGCGATCTTCGGCGACCCGCTCCAGCCGATCTTCGAGGGCTGGGCGTCGCTGGCCGCGAGCGCGATGGCCACCAAGCGCGTGCGCCTCGGCCTGCTGGTCGGCGCGAACACGTTCCGCAACCCGGGGCTGGTGGCGAACCTTGCCACCACGCTGGACCACATCTCGGGCGGGCGCGCCATCCTCGGCCTCGGCGGCGCCTGGATGGAGGAGGAGCACCGCGCGTACGGGATCGATTTCGGGTCGGGCTTCGGCCAGCGGCTCGACTGGCTCGAGGAGTCCGTCGCGGCCTGCCGGGCGCTGCTCGACGGCGAGGCCGTCACGTCGGCCCCGGGCGGCCGGTACGCGTTCGACGACGCGCGCCTGGCGCCCCTCCCGGTCCAGCCGCACCTCCCGATCATGATCGGCGGCAGCGGCGAGAAGAAGACCCTGCGCACGGTCGCCCGCCACGCCGACCTGTGGAACGCCATGGGCACGGTCGAGTTCGTGGCCCACAAGGTCGAGGTGCTCAGGCGCCACTGCGAGGAGGCGGGGCGCGACCCGGGCGAGATCGAGTTCACGCTCGGGTTCAAGGCCACGATCCGCGACTCCGAGGCCGAGGCGGTGCGCGTCTGGAAGGCGGCCATGGAGCACAACCGGACGCCCCTCTCCGAGGTCGAAGACGACGACACCTTCTGGAACGGGACGCCGGAGCAGCTCGCCGAGCGCCTCGCGCCCTATGTCGAGCTGGGCTTCCGAACGGCGATCACGGAACAGCCGGCCCCGTACGACACGGAGACGCTCGAGCGGCTGATCGGCCAGGTCAAGCCGCTCGTCGAGCGCGGATAGCGCTCGGCCCCCGCTCCGCGCGCGGCGGTTCGTAACGACCTCGTGACGGCATGTGCCGACGATCGGCCTGGCGACCCGTGGACCCTCATCCCATGCGGCGCCGACGCGAGGGAGCGCTAGATGAGCCTCGATCAGGACACCATGCGCCCGCGGCGCGCCGTGCTGGGCGCAGCGCTTGGACTGGGGGCGGCCACGGTGGCTTCGGCTCTTGGGCACCCGGAGCTCGTTCGCGCCGGCACCGACGGGGATGTCGTCTTGGGCGGGCAGAACGACGCGACGGCAGTGACGACGATCGTCGTGTCGGCGACCCAGGCGCCCGCGTTCAGGGCGGAGTGCCTGACTGGACCGGGTGTCCACGGCCTCAGCCAGGGGGGACCTGCGGTGCTCGGCGAGGGCATCACCGGGACGACGCAGCCGGGCGTCCTGGGGATCAGCTACTACACCGGCCCCGGCGTGTGCGGCTGGAGCGAGCTCGGCCCCTCTGGGACGGCGACGCCGACCGGGTACCCGCTGCGGACGGGTGTCTTCGGGTCGACATCGGCCGACAGCCCCCTTGGGCGCGGCGTCTTCGGACGGGTCACTGACGGCCAGGGCGTGCGCGGCGAGGCGACGAAGGGCGTCGGCGTCTATGCGACGGCGAGCTCCGGCATCGGCCTCCAGGTCGTGGGCAAGGTCCGGCTCAATCGGAGCGGCCGGGCAAACGTCGCGCCACGAGGCAGCTACGTCGACGTGGTCGTTCCGGGCGGGATCGCGTCGAACACCGTCATCACCGCCACCATCCAGACTTACCGCGCCGGAGTTGCCGTGGCCGGCGTCCGCCCGAACTACCCGTCGGCTGGACGGGCGCGGATCTACCTGACCAAGGTCGCGTCCACGACCGCATCGACGCCCGTAGGCTGGATCGCGACGGAGTACGGCGGCTAGGTACTCGACGTCGCGACTGGCGGCCCGGACCTCGCTCCCGGGTCGCCGTCAGCCTCAGGACGCGCCCGGCGCCGGCGTGGCAGCCCTCAGCAGGGTGGCGGTCCGTTGGGTGGCACGGGACCACGTCCGTCGAGCCGCCACGGGACGCTCAACGCGGACCCCGCCAACATGGCGGCTGGTGCCATCGCGGTCTCCGCGCCATACTCTTTGGACGCGGGCGCGACGCTCCGTTCGAGCCACGAATACCGAGGGATCGACCACATGGCGAAGCAGCAGTCCGATTCGATTACGCCCGCGGCAGTCTCCGAGGTCGCCGAGGTGGCGGCGGAGGACCTCGTCGGCGGCGCGGAGCTCCTCGACGCGGCGGGCGAAGCGGCCCGCACGACGGTGGCTGCGACCGCGCTCGGCACTGCGGACCTCGTCCACGGCGCCGACGAGCTCGACGAGGCCGAGGCGATCGACGCCCTGGGCGACATCGCCGCCGGCGAGGCCGTCCGCGACACCGTTCGCGGCGCCGAGACGCTCGACGCGTCGGAGGAGGTCGGTGCGGTCGCCTCGCTCCTGGCCTCGGTGGGTGCCGACAACCTCGACCGCGGCATGACGATGGCGTCGATGTCCGGGCAGCTCCGCGTCGCCGGCGAGGTCGCCGACCTGATGGGCATGCCGGTGTTCGCGGCGTTCCTCGCCACCAAGGGCCGGCAGCTGCACGGGCTCGCCGTCAACGAGATCGGACGGGCGATGGCCGCCGAGGCGCTCGCCAAGGGCATGGGCGCGGTCAGCGACCAGCTCGCCGCCCTCGGCCTCGACGAGCTGGCCGAGGGCATCGCGGAGGCCCAGACAGCGGATGCGCTGCTTGACGCCCGCGACGACGCAGCGGAGGCGGGCCTGGCGAGCACCGCGGCCGGCGTCGCCGAGCTCGCGGTCGCGGCAGGCGCGGGGCAGGCCACCCGGCAGCTCGCCAGCGCCGGTGTCGTCATGGTCGCGCAGGGCGCCGAGGAGGCCGGTATCGCCGAGGGGGTCGCGGCCGCGTCCAAGCCGGCGAAGAAGCCGGCCAAGCCGGCGGCCAAGCCCGCCGCCAGGGCCGCCGCGAAGCCGGTGTCGAAGCCGGCAGCCAAGGCTGCCGCCAAGACGGCCGCCAAGGCCGCCGCCAAGACCGCGAAGAAGTAGCCGGTCGGCCAGGTTCGGCGCCCCTCCGTGGCTGGGCGCCGAACCTGGCCGTGCATGGCATGACCCGCCCCGAAACGCTCCGGCTCGCCCTCGTCGGGGCCGGCTGGATCAGCGGCTACCACCTCGCGGCGCTCGACCGTCTGGGGCGGACGCGCGTGGTCGGCGTGGCATCGGGGAGCCTCGCGAGCGCCCGCGCCCTGGCCGAGCCGCGGGACGCCGTCGCCTACGCTGCGGACGCGGCACTCGACCGCATGCTCGACGAGCAGCGCCCCGATGTCGTGTTCGTCGCGGTCCCGCCGTGGGCCGCGCCGGGCGTGCTCGGCCGCCTCGTCGAGCGCGGCATCCCGTTCCTCGCCGAGAAGCCGCTCGCGGCCACGGACGGTGCGGCGCCGGCCCGGCTGGCCGAGGCGATCGCCCGGCGGAGCCTCGTCGCCGCGGTGGGCTACCACCTCCGGGGTCTCGAGGCGCTGGACGACGTCCGCGAGGCGCTGGACGACGGCCCGGCCCACCTCGTGACCGCCCGATGGCTGTGCGGCACGCCGCCGCCGGACTGGTGGCGCGACGAGGCGACCGGGGGTGGCCAGGTGGTCGAGCAGGCGACGCACTTCTACGACCTGGCCCGCCACCTCGTCGGCGAGGCCGAGGTGGTCGCGGCAGCCTCGACGCAGGAGGCGCCCTTCGTGCCCGCCGGGGTGGATCTCGTGGACGCCACCGCTGCGCTGCTGCGCTTCGAGAGCGGAGCGGTGGGCACCTTCGCGAACTCTCGGCGCCTCGCGTCCGACACGATCGAGCTGGAGCTCGCCTGTGCGGAGCGGCTGATCACCATCCGCAAAGTGCCCGACGCCCAGACCACCTGGGAGGTGGTGATCCACGGCGGCGGGGCGGTGCGCAGGCTGCCGCCAGGCCGCGACCCCTACGAGGTCCAGGCCGAGGCGTTCCTCGACGCCGTCGAGGCCGGCGACCCGTCGCGCGTTCTCTCGCCCTACGCCGATGCGGTGCGGACCGACCGGCTCACCCGAGCGGTGGTCGCGGCGACTGGCCGGGGCGGCTGATCGCCATCCCGGGCGGCGTGCGCTACACTCACGATCTTCGTGCTCGACGGGCGCCCCGGTCTGCGTCCACGGTCTCGCACACCGTCCGACCCCGAACCATATCCGCCCTGACCGGGACCCGCTCCAGGCGGGAGGGCCGTCAGAGGCGTTTCTTCATGTCGTTCAACACGCTCGGGCTGGCGCCCGAGTACGTCCGCGTCGTCGCGGACGAGGGCTACACCGAGCCAACCCCGGTCCAGCGCGAGGCGATCCCGCTCGTCCTCGCCGGCCGCGACCTCCTCGCAGGCGCGCAGACCGGCACCGGCAAAACGGCCGCGTTCGTGCTCCCGATGCTCCAGCGGCTCCACGCCGCCTCGGACGCACGACCGCACAACGCCGATCGCCGCGCTCCCCGTCCGCATGTCCGCGCCCTCGTCCTCGCCCCCACCCGGGAGCTCGCGCTCCAGGTGGAGGAGAGCGTCCGCACCTATGGCCGACATCGGCCGATGCGCTCGGCGGCGATCTACGGCGGCGTCGGCTTCGACCCCCAGGTCCGTGCCCTCCGGGCCGGCGCCGAGATCGTCGTCGCCACGCCCGGCCGCCTGCTCGACCACCTCAGTCAGCGCACGATCGACCTCTCGCGGGTCGAGATCCTGGTCCTCGACGAGGCGGACCGGATGCTGGACATGGGCTTCATCCGCGACATCCGCAAGGTCCTCGCGCTGCTCCCGCCCGGACGCCAGAACCTGCTGTTCTCGGCCACGTTCTCGGACGACATCCGCGAGCTGGCGGCGGCGCTTCCTGGACCGATCCCGCGACCGTGGACGTCGCGCCGCGCAACACCGCCGGCGGAGCTGGTCGAGCAGGTCGTGATCCCCGTCGACCGCGAGCGGAAGCGCGAGCTCCTCGCCCACCTGGTGCGCAGCGGCCGGATCACGCAGGCGCTCGTGTTCACGCGCACCAAGCACGGCGCCAACCGGCTCGCCGAGCAGCTGGAGCGCGACGGCATCGCCGCGGCGGCGATCCACGGCAACAAGAGCCAGGGCCAGCGGGTCCGCGCGCTCGACCGACTTCAAGGCCGGGCGCGTCGGCGTCCTCGTGGCCACTGACATCGCCGCCCGCGGCATCGACATCGAGTCCCTGCCGCACGTCGTGAACTACGAGCTGCCGATGGTCCCGTAGGACTACATCCACCGCATCGGCCGCACGGGTCGCGCGGGCGTGGACGGCGAGGCCGTCTCGCTCGTCTGCGTCGACGAGGCCGGTCTGCTGCGCGACATCCAGCAGCACCTCCGCCGGGTCATCCCGTCGGAGGTCGTTGCGGGGTTCGAGCCCGACCGCTCGGTGCGTGCCGAGCCGATCCGCCTGCGCTCCGGCGCCGCCGCCCCGTCGGGCCGGTCCCGGCAGCAGCCCCGAGCCGCGACCGCCGACCGCGGCCGCCGACCGCATCGCAACACCGCGCAGCCGGGCGCGTCGATCGGCAACTACATCGGGAGGGTCCCCGGCGGCCGTCCCGGCATGGCGGCCGGCGGACCGGCACCCTCCGGAGCCCATCGTCGGGCGCCGGTCGACCATCCCGGCGGAGGCCGGGTGGTCGCGCTTCCCGGTGAGCGGCTCCGACGCGCCGACACCGGCCAGGCAATCGAGAGGCCGGCTGGTGGCCAGGCCCGAGGGAGGAACCGATGACCAAGCACTCGAAGCACGAGCGCGAGCAGCGCGCCGCGGAGACGGAGCGACTCAAGCAGATCGAGGCGGCCTGGTACGCGTCGATCCCGTCCGACGTGGCGGTCGCGTTCAGGCGCGAGGTCGAGGCCTATCAGGCGCGTGGCCCGCTGCCGCCGCCGCCGGACATGGCACCGGGCACGCTGCCCAACCCGCCGCGTCCGGGACATGAGCCGCGGCCGGTCAAGGAAGAGCGCAACCCCCGCCGGAGTCGCGGATGACCCGCAAGCGGAAGGTCGCCTACCCCACCACCCGCAAGCCCAAGGGCCCCGCGCCCGTCTACGTACCGCAGGTCACGCCGCCCACCGTGGCGCGGATCAACGTCCAGGCCGGCCTCGGCCGCACCGAGATCAGGCCCGGGATGCGGGTCACGATCATGGGCACCGGGCTGTATGCGGGCGAGACGGCGATCGTCGAATCGCTTGCCGGCGGCGTGATCCCCGCCGCCACGGTCCGCACGGAGTCGGGGCGCACCCGGCGCGTGCGCGCAGTGGACCTGGTGGCGCTCGTCCGGGCGACGGCACCCGCCGACCCGGAGTGACCGCGCGCAGCGGCTGACGCGGCCGCAACCGTCGCAGGGGCGGCCCCGGCCCGTCAGTCGAGGTTCGCGGCGCCCTCGAAGGCGGTCTCGAGCGCCTGGCGGAAGACCTCGCTGGGCTGCGCCCCGGATACGCCGTAGCGGCGGTCGAACACGAAGAACGGCACCCCCGTGATGCCGAACTCCTGCGCGAGGCGGATGTCGGCGTGCACCTCCTCGGTGAAGGCGTCCGAGCCGGCAACCCGGCGCGCCTCGGCCTCGGGGACGCCCACCTCGACCGCGAGGCGGGCCAGCGTGTCGGGGTCGTCGAGGATCTTGCCCTCGACCAGCTGGGCGCGGAGCAGGCGCTCGTGGATCGCGTCGCCAAGCCCTACCGACCGCCCGAGGTGCGCCATCCGGTGGGCGTCGAACGTGTTCACCACCTGGTAGCGCTCGAAGTGGTACTCCAGGCCCTCGGCGGCGGCCAGCGCGGTGACGCGGGCGTTCAGCGCGCGCGCCTGCTCGACCGTGCCGCCGAGCTTCGCCGCGAGCGATTCGTCGATCGGCTGGTGGACGCCCCTGGGCTGCGCCGGGTTGAGCTCGAAGCTCCGCCACTCGACCTCCACCTCGGCGACCCGGTCGAAGCCGTCGAGCGCACGCTCGAACCTGCGCTTGCCGATGTAGCACCACGGGCAGACGACGTCGGACCAGATCTCCACCTTCATGCCGTCGCCCCATGGCAGTGCTTGACCTTGCGCCCGCTGCCGCACGGGCACGGGTCGTTGCGGCCGGCCCTCGCCGCAGCGTCCCGGAGCCGGGCGTCCTCGGCCGCGTACCAGCCGACGAGCTCGGACGGCGCGCGGTCCCGGCGGAGCAGCTCGGACATCATCCGCATCGGCTCGTCGACGTGGCCGAAGAAGGCCTTGTACCCGGCGCACAGGTAGTTGAGCCCGGGCTCGCCGTCCGGCGTCTCGATGAACCGGTCCTTGGGGCAGCCGCCGTGGCAGGCGAACCGCACGTCGCAGTCGCGGCAGTACTGCGGCAGCGTGTCGCGCTTGGCCAGGCCGAACGCGCGCTGCTGGTCGGAGCGCCACCAGCTCGGCCATCGGCGTCTCGGCGATGTTGCCGAGCCGGTAGCGCCTCCTCGACGAAGTGGTCGCACGAGTAGAGGTCGCCGTTGTGCTCCAGCGCGAGCGCCGTGCCGCACGTCTCGGAGTGGACGCACAGGCCGGCGGCTCGCCGTGCCAGTTCGCGAGGGCGACGTCGAACATCTGGACGTAGACCTCGCCGATGTCGCGCCGCACCCACTCCTCGAAGACGCCGATCAGGAACGCCCCGTACTGCTCGGCGGTCACCGAGCGGTCGGTGACCAGGCTCGCCCTCCTGGCGGTAGAGCGGACGGTCGCGCCAGGACCGCCACGGCGCCTCCGGGCGAGCCCGGCGAGAGCCCGAGCTGGCGAGCGGCACGTCGATCCGCGGCGCCGGCAGCCGCTCGATGATCGGGATGAACTGCATGAACCGGGCGCCGCACGTCGTCGCGCAGGAAGCGGTAGACCTCGAGCGGGTGGTCGGCGTTGGCGCGGTGCAGCGTCGTCAGCGTGTTGTACTCGACGCCGTGCTTCTGCAGCCGCTCGAGGCCGCGCAGGACCCGGTCGAACGTCGGCGCGCCGCCCTTGTCCACGCGGTAGGCGTCGTGCATCGCCGGCGGCCCGTCGATGCTGATCCCGACCAGGTAGTCGTGCTCCTTGAAGAACGCCGCCAGCTCGTCGTCGATGCAGCGTGCCGTTGGTCTGGATCGTGTACTCGACGGTCATGCCCGGCCGGCGGTACTTCTCGACGTAGCTCGATGGCCCGCCGGAAGAAGTCGACGCCCATCAGCGTCGGCTCGCCGCCCTGCCACGCGATGGTGACCTGCGGGACCGCGGTGCGCCTCGATGAGCTGCCGGATGTAGGGCTCGAGCAGCTCGTCGGCCATCCGGAAGCGGCTGCCCGGGTAGAGCATCTCCTTGGACAGGAAGAAGCAGTACTCGCAGTCGAGGTTGCAGGTCGCGCCGGTCGGCTTGGCCAGCAGGTGGAAGGCCGGCGGTCCCGAGGTTCGCGTCGTCGTGCCGGGCGGGTTCACGCCGGCAACGGTACGCGGTGCGGCCGAAACAGGCAGGACGTACCGGCGGTCGGGCGCTATGAGAACGAGCGACGCGGGGTGCGCCCGTCGGTGGCCGACTGCGATCGCTGCAGGTGCGGGGCCAGGACGGTCTCGATCTCGTCGTGGAACGGCCGGCCCTCGGGACGCTCCGCCAGCCACTGCAGGTAGCCGCTCGCGAAGGGGCGCAGCTGGGCCTCGGCTAGGCCCAGGACGCGTGCCACACCCGCCACAGGGCGCGCGGATCCGAGAGCGGATCGCCGTGGACCAGGACGAGGTCGGCGGGCCCGCCCTCGCGCAGGATCCCGGCGTCGGGCTCGTCGAGCAGCTCTCCGCCCCGCCAGGTCGTGCAGCCCAGCGCCTCCCACGGCTGGAGCCCTGCCTCAACGAGCTGCTCCACCTCCCAGGCGAGCTGATTGGCCCGTGTCGAGCCGCCGCCGAAGTCCGTCCCGGTGGCAATCCGCACGCCGGCCGCGTGCGCCGCCGCGACCGAGGCCAGCGCCTGCCGCCGACGCGCCTCGACCTTCGCCCGGCCCTCGTCGGACGCGAAGCGCGCGAGGCCCGTCGTCCGCGCGAACGTCTGCCACGAGGCGATCACGCACAAGGTGGACACGAGGCGGACGCCGTTGGCGGCCATCGTCCGCGCCGTCGTCTCGTCCAGCTCGAACCCGTGTTCGAGTGCGTCGATGCCCGCCTCCGCCCCCGCCCGAGCGCCGGCGAGGTCGCCGCTGTGCGCCGTGACCCGCGCGCCGCGGGCGTGGACCGCGTCCACCACCCGGCGCAGCTCCGTCGGCGTCCACGGGCTGACGCCGGGATCGGGCCCGTCGAGGTAGAGCTTGACGAGGTCAGCCCCGTCGTCGAGCTGTGCGATCGCCGCCGCGAGCAGCTCGTCCGCGTTGGACGCCTCGACGCTCAGCGCCGGCATGTACCCGGCAGCCATGATCCAGGTGCCCGCCGCGCGGACGTGCGGGTAGCCGGCCCGGCCCCGCCACCGGTCTCGGACGGTCAGCGCGAGCGCGCGGTCGGACCACCGTCGGGCACGGGCCGCCGAACGGACCCGACATCGCGGGCCCAGCGGACGCCGGCCGAGGTCAGCAGCCGGCCGTTCGCCTCGGCGACCGCCAGCAGCCGCTCGGTCGGGTCGGTGGCGCGGTCGATCCAGTGCGCGCCGCCCGGCATCGTTAGGTGGCTGTGGGCGTCGACCATGCCGGGTACGACCGTCGAGCCCGACGCGTCGATGACCTCGACGCCCGCGTCCAGCGGCCCCTCGTCGTCCGACGGCCGCATCCAAGCCACCCGCCCGCCATCGACGAGGATCGACACGCCGCGCTGGAGGCGGTCGCTCCGGCCGTCGGCGAGCGCGCCGTCGCGGTAGAGGCGGCGGACGGGCGCGGTCGGGGTTCGCATGCGGGCAGTGTGCGCCCTCTGCATGGGACGGCGGAAGGAGTCGACGCCGGGTCGCCCTCGGCAGGCGATCTGGCGGCTTCGGCGCGACATTCCATGGCCGGCGCTGCGGCCCACCCCGTTCCTCCCGGGGTGACGCCGACCCGCGGAGTGTGGTATCTACTCCTCTTCGGGCTGGCGGATGTCCGCCGGCGGCCGTGCGGCGCGTTGGGTGACGTGCTGCACCGAGACCCTGTTGGGGGAAATGGAGACCATGCGCAAACTCACGCTGATCGCGGTCGCCGTCGCGGCGACCGCCATGCTCGCCGCCTGCAGCTCCAGCGGCTCTGGCAGCAGCCTGACCGGCAAGGACTGGCACCTCACCGCCATCACCGAGAAGACGCCCGCCTTCCAGGGTGTGGTGCCGACGGCCGAGCAGGCCAACTACACGATCAACTTCGCCGCCAGCGGCGGCACGTTCAGCGCGAAGGCCGACTGCAACCAGGTCGCCGGCACGTACACGACGAGCGGCTCGGACGGGATCACGATCACCCCGGACCCTCGACGATGGCGTTCTGCGGCGAGGGGTCGATGGGCGACCTGTACGTCCACGCGCTGAGCAACGCGACAACCTACGCGATCGCGAGTGACGTGCTGACGCTGACCCTCAAGGATGGCGGCACGCTGACCTTCGGCTCCGGCACGGTGCCGGCCGCCAGCGCGGCGGTCGCACCCAGCGTCGGCCCCGCTGCCAGCCCCGCGACGGGCTCACCGGCAAGGCCTGGCAGCTGACCGCCGTGACCGAGAAGGTGCCCGCCTTCCAGGGCGTCGTGCCCGCCGACCAGCAGGCCAACTACACCATCGAGTTCAAGGCCGACGGGTCGTTCGCCGCCAAGGCAGACTGCAACCAGGTCGCCGGCACGTACGTCACCACAGCCGCGGGCGGCATGGCCATCACGGTCGGGCCCTCGACCATGGCCGTACTGCGGCGAAGGCTCGATGTCGGACCTCTACATCCTGGGCCTGAGCAACGCCTCGACCTACGCGATCGCCAGCGGCGAGCTGACGATCACGCTCGTTGACGGGGGCACCCTCACCTACAAGTAGGCACCCGCGCGAACCGCCCGGGCCGTGACCGACCCGGGCGGTTCTGTGTCCGGCGCGCCTCGGGGGGGGGGGCGGGGTATGGCGGGTGGGACAGGGGGGAAGACCCGTGGAGGGGAGCGGGGTGGGGGGGGAGCAGGGTCATCGAGGAGGTGAGATCATCTCGGCCGGTGCCGAAATCGGCTCCGGCGGGGGTCCCTGATAGCATCGACACAGCCTTCGACCGCGATCCCGAGCCCCTGAGATCGTCGCGACCGCCGGCCCCGCAGGTGCCGCTCGCCATGACCCCCGCCGTCCCCCCCGAGCTCCTCGCCGCGCGTTCGCAGATGGCGTTCACGCTCGGCTTTCACATCGTCCTCGCCTGCCTCGGCCTGGGCCTCCCCACAATGGTCCTGATCGCGAATTGGATCGGCCTGCGGCGAGGCGACGCGGCCGCGATGCTGCTCGCGCGCCGCTGGTCCACGGTGATGGCGGTGACCTTCGCCGTCGGGGCCGTGACCGGGACCGTCCTGTCGTTCGAGATGGGCCTGCTCTGGCCCGGCCTGATGGGCCGGTTCGGCGGGGCGTTCGGCATCCCGTTCGCGATCGAGGGCCTGTTCTTCTTCCTCGAGGCGATCTTCATCGCGATCTACATCTACGGCTGGGATCGCCTGTCGCCCCGCGCGCACCTCGTGTCGGGGATCCCCGTCGCGATCGCCGGGATCGGCGGCACGTTCTCGGTGATCGCGGCCAACGCGTGGATGAACCAGCCGGCGGGGTTCACGCTGGGACCGGACGGGACCGTTA
>CAWIFT010000007.1:0-208710 GCA_963835455.1 uncultured Actinomycetes bacterium | reverse complement strand
CAACCGTCACGTCGCGCCAGTCCAGATCGAAGCGTGCGAGGAGATCGATAGCAGCGTCGGCATTCACTGCGTCGACCTCGGCCGACAGACTGATCAAACCCTCAGACGTCAACGCTCCTGGCATCACATGTCGGACCCCGGGAAGCCCGGCCAGGGCATCGCCGATTGCGGAGACCTGGTCGGGCGACACGAAGGCGTTGACGCTCAACATCGGTCACCAGTCCCAGCACGGGCGTCGGCCGACTGAGCGTGAATAGTGACTGCAATCGCAGTTCCGCTCCGTACGTGGCCCACGATCTCGCGTCGACTCGGAGTGGGATGCGTGCGGTTATAGTAGGCCGCGAGATCGGCAGATCAGTGGCGGGGGGGCAGCATACATGACGAAACGGACGAGCTCAAGATCAGATATATGCGTATCGCTATCACGCTCCCTTCAGCCGGGCCCGACCGCCAGTCATCGTTAGAAATCGGGGTCCGGAAAAGTGGGCTCACGGCCTTCATTGAAGGCAAGGATGCCTTCAACGCGGTCGGATGGACCACGGGCGCCAGTGCGACTCCATCATGATCGCGGCGGCCTGTTCGATCGGTTCGCCCTGCCCATCAGCACGGCGCGCTTGACGGCCTGTACCGCGGTCGGCGAGTTGCTGGCGATGAGTTCCGCCATGTGCAGTGCTCTGGCGCATTAACTCAGCACGCGGGAAGAGTTCGTTGACCATCCCAAGCCGATGCGCCTCGGTGCAGGGATTCGCTCCCCAGTCATCAACATCTGCAATGCCTTGCCTCGCGGCAGCAGGCGCGGCAGGAAGATCCGGCGCGCCACCCCCGGCGCTGAGACCACCATCGCTTCGGGCTGGCCGAACAGGGCATCGTCTGCCGCGACGATGAAGTCCGTACTGATGGCGATCTCGCAACCGCCGCCGATAGGCCATCCCATGGACTGCCGCGATGATCGGCCTGCGCAGCTGGCGTATCTTGAAGAGCACGTCGATCGAAGACCTGGCGTTGGCGGAGCCAGTCCTCCTTGGTCATGTCCTTGCGCTGACGTAGGTCGCCGCCGACGCAGAAGGCGCGGTCACCGGCGCCGGTCATGATCGCAACTCGCACCCTGGCGAGACAGCGATCGTGTCGAGAATGTCCGACAACTGGGCCGCGCAATTCGGTCGTGACTGCGTTGCCCGCGTGGGGGCGATTGAGGGTAATGATCACGATGTGACCGTCGGACACGTACTCCACCGTCACCGGCTCAGTCAGGTTCCCGAACATAAGACGGTGATGGGCTGAAGCCCATCCTCTGCCACCGTCCTTGCGCACTCTCTGTTTTGGCCATCACGTCACTCCTCTTAGGAACGTCAGATACCGGCGTAGTCGTGTTCGCATGTCGGCAGTCCGGCTTCGGTCCAGCCCTTGAGACCGCCTGCGAGGACGGCGACATCTTGGTAGCCCATCGCCCCATCGTCATCCCGGCGAGTGATGCACGCGCGCCCGGAGGCGCAGACCATGATCACCCTCCGGGCGGGATCAAGTTCCTTCTTGTGGCGGGGGCTGGTCGGGTCGGCGAAGAACTCAATCAGACCACGCGGCGCGGGTACCGAGCCTTCGATGTGACCGTGCTGCCATTCCTCGGCTTCGCGCACGTCGACGAACACCGCCTTCCCGGCGGCTCGTTCGTCGGCGGCGGCTTGCGGTGCGACCTGTTCGAGCTGCGACGCCGCGCTCTTTACGAGTTCCATTGCGGTTGTGGTCATGTTGTTCTCCTCGTTCATCCGAGCCGCATGCTGGGCGCGCCCAGCTCGGTGGCTTCGGGCAGCTTCGCCATCGACCGCATCGTCCACTCGTCTTCGAGAAGCTCGCGTGCGGCCTGCTCGAAGAACTCCGGCGCGGCCCACTCGTGCACGTCGAAGTCGTTGTGGATGTAGCCGTGGCTGAACATGAAGTCCTTGCCGATCTCGATCGAGACAAGGTTCTGCGGCGACAGGTTCGGGACCATGTCGATGTTCTTGATGCCCTGGTAGGTGTCCTCGACATCGACGTAGAACGTCTGCCGGTCGAGGATCGCCGCGGCGGCGTGCTTGTTCTCGTTGGCCCAGCGGCCGACCTTGATCATCCCCTTCATGTACGCGACGACGAGTTCGGGGTGTTCCTCGGCCATCTCGTCGGTGCAGGTGATGACGGCGGGGATGTTGGCCACCTGCAGTGTCCAGTCCGGATACCGGGACAGGTCCTCGATCGACTTGAACTTGCCGGTCGCCTCTTGGAGGTGTTGGAAGACCTTGCTCTGCGTGTAGATCGCGTCGACGGTGCCGTTTTCGAGCGCGGTTTCGAGCGGGCGGAACGCGAGGTCGTGCTTGTGATCACGCTTCAGCCACAGCTCCGACGGGTTGTCCATGCGGGCCAGCATCGCGGGGTTGTCGTACCAGTCGTCGGGGTAGGGGAACTCGACGATCTCGACGTCGTCGCGGGTCATGCCGTTCATCCGCAGCATCAGTTCGATGCCCTGTTCTTCCTGGATACGCCACCAGTCGTTCTTGATCGTGTTCAGGCTCTTCGTGAGACCGATCTTCTTTCCTTTCAGCTCGGTCATCCGGTAGATGTCGTCCCGGCGCGTACGAGCATGCAGCCGCCCTCGTGTGGGGCATGGGTCGCGCCCAACAACTTCGTCCGGCGGATGTCCGCGTGCACATGCATCGGCGGGAACAAACCGCCGAAGCGAATGAGGTTGTCCATGTTGTGGATGTAGTGCGGGTACCAGTTGTTCTCGCGGCGGGAACGCAAGAACGCGTACTGACGCCGAGCTTCTTGAACTCCTCCCGAGTCCAACCCAGCTCCTGATCCACATTGCTCGCTGAAACCAGCGGGCAGTTCGTGTAATACACCTCGTCCCACCGCAACGGCACGGTGCTGGAAACCTTCGGCTGCTCGGTAACGGTCATGACGGTGACCTTCTTTCGCTGTCTGAAACGTGGCCCGCGCGAATCAACTTGTACGGATGTATACATTCAAGCGATCGTGAGCGCCGATACCCAGGGCCGAAGGTCCCGAGCGCGTGGACGGACGGTTTCAGCGCGTGCGGTGCTCGGGTCCGGTGGTGAAGGCCAGGGCGTCGCCCCGAGCCGCCGCGCCGAGCGAGCCAGTTCCGCGCGCAACGTTTCGAGCGACACGGCTTCGAGCTCGCCCGCCTCGATCAGATAGTCCTCGAAGATCCGCCAGCCCAGCGCCGCCGCGACGATCTGCGCCGCGCGCAGACGTGCCGCCACGGGATCAAGTCCGTAACCGTCGGCGAGCGTTGTCGCCATCGCGAGCACCGGGTTGAATCCGCCGTGGCCGATGAGACGCCGGCCGCTGATCGCGAGCGCACCGGCGATGCGCACCCATTTCCCCATGACCGTGTCGACCTCGAACCCCTGTCCGGACAGCGGATGTTCCAACACGTCGCGCGGGAGCTGGTCGGAGAGGTCATCGAACACCGCGGCACCAGCGTGTCGCGATTGCCGACGTACCGACCAATCAGACTGACGTGGACGTTCGCGACTGCCGCGATATCCCGGAGCGATACAGCATCCACTCCCCGTTGCGCGAACAGCGATCCCGCGGCATCGAGCACGGCGCGGCGGACCTCGATAGGACCCGACGGGGAGCCCGCGGGGCGACTCGGCCCGGGTCGTGTGGTCCTTGAATCTTCAGGCAAGGTCATGGCATCAGTCCGAGGTCGCACCACCGCGAGAGACTTGCTCGTCCGGTGAACCGCTCGACCGCGACGCACAGCGCGACTGATACCCGCACGTTCAGTCGTTTTCGCTAAGGAGTCCGTCGCGGACGGGACGGGCTTTGGTTGCGAGTTCATCGACGTATCCGGTCGTACGGAGCTGCAGGTAGGCGGAGCGGGCAGCCGCGGCTGCGGGCACGGCGACAATCAGTCCAATGATGCCGCCGAGCATGCCGCCGAGCGCCAACACGACGACCACCGTGATCGGATGCAGGTCGAGACTTCGGCCCATGACTCGCGGTTCGACGAAGTTCTCGAGGAGCAGGTTCGCCGCGAGCGAGACGACGATCATGATGACCGCGGCCGCGACGCCACTTTCCCCGAGCGCGATGAGTGCGACGTAGGCGCCGGCTAAGAACGCGCCGATGTACGGGATGTAGCCGCCAATGAAGGTCAACAACACGATGGACAACACGAGTGGTAGGCCGAGCAGGATCGCAGCAAGCCCGATGACGACACTGACAATGGCGGACATCACCGTGCGTCCACGGCCATAGCTGCGCAGCGTCACGCACGCTTCGCCGATGAATTCGTCGAGTCCGCCACGGTGTGCCGGGTTCACGGCCTGCACGAAACGCTTGCGTAGGGAGCGCGCCGTCCTTGACGAGGTAGTAGAAGACCAACGAGCCCAGCAGGATGCCACTGGCCAGACCAATGAGGGTGTTGACCCCCGAGACCAACTTCGTGACCGATCCGAGTGCGAGCACCGCGGACGATTCATTGACCGCCGTGCGCACTTCTTGGATGGATCCGGTATCGATACCGGTCTCGTTCGCGAGTGTTCGGACGGCGTCATCGACCGCGGCATGGATCTGCTCGGACTGGCTACTCACGCCCGCGACACTCGCGGCTGCGATCCCGCCGAGGACGGCGCCCAGTCCCAACACGACGAGGCCGGCGGCGACCGCGGGCCGGAATCGACGCCGGACCAACGCGTCGGACGCCGGCTTCAGCACGACTGCGAGCAGTGCCGCGAGCGCGACGGGGATCACGACCTCGGCGGCGACGCCGATGAACAGGATCACGATGCTGACCGAGAGCACCACTCCGATGAAGGACCACGCGGCGATGCCGACATGGCTCGTCACGCGAACACCAGTCTGCCCGAGGCGCTGGCCTTCGTCCTCGCCGTCGGTGGCCATGTGGAGGTCAGACCGGCGCAGTTGTCGTTGCCGCCCGGGTCGAGTGGGCACCGGCAAGAGGTCCTTTGACAAGGTCGCTTTGCTCTTGCTGTGCCGCGACCTCGATCTTTGCTCCGTCGACCTCGAACTCGACGACGACCGGGTTGTCACCCAAGCGCTTCACCTCACCGGCACCCGCGGCACGTTCACCGGAGACGCGCTCAACCGGGAGCACTTCGTCGCGGTACAGGAAGGGTGCCTTGCTCCAGACGATGACGTCGCGGACCCACCGAGCGGAGCCGCGCTTCCATTTCGGGCTCAGTCCATCGACATGGCCGTCTGAGACTCGAATCGCTCCCGCGAAGTAGCTGGGTTGGGCTTTGAGCCAGCGTTTGCGGCCGAACACCGCTGCGGCGACCACCACAATCACGATCAGGTCGACGCCGAGAATCGCAAGCAGCGCGATCAACATGGTTGTTTCCTGCCTGCCGTTTGCTTGTCAGCGGCGACCTTGGCGACGGTCTTGGCGTCGGTTGACGCCGTGCGCGACCACCGCCGCGGTACCGACTACCGCCGCGGTGCGGGCAACGGGTGCGCCGATCACACTCCGGCGGGCCATACGTCGTGCAACCATGGGCATGTCAGGCTCCTTCTGCTTCGTCGGCTTCGAACGCTGCGATCAACGCTTGTACAGGGATGCGGCCATTGGCGACGAGTTGGCCACCACAGTGGCGAACCGCCGACGCGAAGGGTGCTGCCCACAGGTTCTCGTAGACGAGGACTCCGGCGGTACTTCCGGGCTCGAGCGCCGCGGCCACGTTGGCGATGTCGTCCGCGCTCAGCAACTCGGCGATCTCGGTTTCGAGACGGTGCAACTCCCCGAGCGCGCCTTCTTCGAAGTCGTTGAGCTCGATCGCGTCGAAGGAACCGTCTGATTCCTTTGTGATCATGATCAGGTCGAGAACTCGGATGATCCCGCGGTCGACCAGGTCGATCAATGTGGGTGCGATCTCGCCGTTGAACTTGCTTCCCGGAAACTCGATCACCAGATAGTCCACGGGGCCGAGCTCGTCGATGTCAGTTTCTGCCATAGCAACTCCTCCAGAATCAGCGTCGTGTGAGTGCAAGACCGACAGTCCGCCTCCGGGTGCCGAGTCCCGTCGACTTGTACGGCTGTACACATTCAACCCGGATCGAGCGGTGCCACCCAGGGTCCAAAGTCCTGATCGAGAGGGTGCACGGCCTCATGGTCGTCGAGCGACGGGAATCGTCGGCACGGTGTGACGCCACCGTTGGTCGGGTACGGGCGAGCTCTCCATCGGCGCGGCGGAGGCGGCATGCCACGCGGCATATCGCCGTGCGAACGGGGCCGCGGTGATGCCGTCCGCGATGACGCTCATGGCAACGGTGGTGGTGAGCGCGACCATCAGTGCTGAGGTGTGGGGTAGGCCGCCGGTCTCGACGACGATGACGCCGAAGACGATCGACGCGAGCCCGCGCGGGCCGAACCAGCCGAGGAACAAGACGGTCGGGGCGCGTGCGTGCGTGCGGAGCATTGCGATCGCGACCGGCACCATGCGGACGACGGTGAGGCTCAACAAGGCGTATACGACCTCGACGAGCCCGATGTCCGACCAGAGCGATCCCAAGATTGCCGCACCGAACAAGATGAGGGTGACACCGTTCAGCACGCTGCCGAGCTCCTCGGAGAACGCGGCAGCGAGGGCATCCCGGCCTGCAACCCAGCCGAACACCATTCCGCCGACGAACGCGGCGATGAAGCCGCTGCCTTTGTGAGCGTCGGCGATGCCGAATGCGCCGACGGCTGCGATGACGGGAACGACCTGGATCCAGTGGCCTTCGATCGACATGTGCCGCTTCGCGATCAGTAGCGCGTACCCCGCGACCACACCGGCGATGACCCCGCCGGCGATGCCCCAGCCGATCGCTTCGATGACCAACTTCGTTGCATGGGTGCCAGTGGTCTGGCCGGCGTCGGTCTGCGCGACGGCGAGCGCGATCGCCAGCAGCGGGACGCACAGACCGTCGTTGAGACCGCTCTCCACGTTGAGACCTTGACGAATACGCGACGGCAGGCCCTCGTCGGTGACGACGGCTTGGCCGAGCGCGGCGTCGGTCGGCGGAGCACGATCGCGAGCACGAGTGCCTCGGCCCAGGTCACGTTCGGCAACACGAACTTGCCCGGCGACCGTGCCGGCAACGATCGTGAGCGGCAAGCCGATGCCCAACAAGCGTGCGGGCACTGCATATTCGCGCCGGAGGGCGCGCAGGTTGATGCGCGACGCATCGGTGAACAGAACGACGACGAGCGTCGCCTCTGCGAGCGCACTGACAGTCTCTTGGCCGAAGGTCACGTGCAACCAGCCGAGCACTTCGGGACCGGCCAGGAAGCCGGCGCCGACGAACACGATTGCCGCCGTTATCGACGTGCCGTCCAATCGGCGCGACAGCGCCGCGTACGCGAGGAAGACGGTCGCAATGATGAGGAGGCTCTGGCTGTCCACGGTCGATGCCTACCGGTAGACAACGCCGCGTCGGTCCCGCACGACGTACGCCATGATCAGCGCGAGCGGGAAGAAGAACAGGCTGAGGATGAAGTATCCAATGAAGCTGTGCCCTTTACGCCCCGCCACTCGAGCGGGCCAGAACGCGATCGCAATCCAAATGATGAGGCCGATGATCCCGACGCCGAACCACATGAAGCTGCCTCCTCGGTTGCTGGACGGCACCATCGTGAACGATCAGCCGTCCGGGGCTCCAGAGCACAAGGTCCCGACGACATCCGCTTGTCGCCCCTCCCATGCAGATCCGGCGCCCAGTTAACGTCAGCACTATGGCGGCCGTTCTCGCGCTGCTCGCGGCGTGCGCGTTCGCGGCGGGTGCAGTGTTACAACAACGTGGGACCCTGCAAGCCCCCGCGCCCGGTGAAGACGCACGATTCCTCGTTCAAATACTGCGGGAGCCGGTCTGGCTCGTCGGCGGACTCATGCAGGTCGCCGGCTGGATCCTTCAAGCCGCCGCGCTCGATCGCGGACCGCTGGTCGTCGTGCAGTCGCTGACCACGTTCAGTCTGGTTATCGCGCTGCCGCTCGGCGTTCGATTCACGGATCAGCACGTCGGCCGACGCGAGATCCTGGGCGCGGTCGCCGTTATCGCCGGGATCATCTTGTTCTTGATGGCCGGCTCACCGTCGGGTGGGACATCGAACCCGTCTGCCACCGCGTGGTGGAGCGCCGGACTCGTGTCGGTCGCGATCGTCGCCGGGATGGCCATGCTCGGTCGAACAAGACAAGGAGCGACGCGTGCCGCGCTGTTCGGCGCCGCCGCGGGTGTCGGGTTTGCGCTGCAAGCTGCCGTTACCAAAGTCTTTGTCGGTGAAATCGGCAACGGAGTCGCGTCACTCCTGACGACCTGGTCGACGTGGGTGCTGATCGTGTCCGCGCTGGTGGGCTTCGTGCTCCAGCAATCCGCGCTCAAGACCGGCGTGCTCGCGTCAGCGATGGCTGCAAGCAATGCATCGACGCTGATCTTCAGCGTACTGTTCGGCATCGCGATCTTCGACGAAACGCTCACGCAAGGGACTCGCGCGGTTCGTCCCAGCGTGGATCGGCCTCGCGATCGCAGTCGCCGGAGTGCTGAGTCTTGCGAACAGCGCACCCGGCGCGATCTCCTCCGCGGAATAATCCCGATCAGCACGTGCCACTGCCGGGATCGGCCTCATGATCCCTACGAAGCCGAAGTAGTCAAACAGGCGAAGCCCGTTCGAAGACAGCCCCGCGTTCGTGTCATCTCGTGATCACTATCGGGAGGGTTTCGGGCTCCACTGGTTCGTGCCCGGACCTCGTGTGCGGCACGCCGGGTCGGCGGAACACGTTCAAGACGGTCCGGTCGGCCACACCGAAGTGTTCGCCGATCACGGCCAGAGACTGACCGGCCTCGTACATCTGGCGCGCGACCGCGACGTCTTCGTCGCTGAGGATGCGGTAGCGCGTCTGCACGCCGGCGCGTCGCAGGAGGCTGAAGGCGGTGGCCCGATTGATGCCGAGCTCCGTTGCCAACGCGGTCGCGGATTCTCCGGCGAGGTACCGCGTCAGGAGCTCGGATCGTTGCGAATCGGTCAATCGGGTCTGTTTCTGGCGGACCGATGGGACGGGTCGATGGGACGGTCGGTCACGCCCCTGACCAGAGAGAATGCGGTTCAGACGCGCCACGTTGTCGGGGTTGGAATAACGTCCCATAACCTCCACTGCCGTTGTCGTTTCGACAACGTTTGGCCAGGTCAGCGCGTGGGTTCTAGTTGCGTCCCTTGAGGTGTCGCGCCGAGCGTCAGCGGGGAGCGCAGTGAGTGCTCACGTCGTCGCGGACTTCGAAGCGCACAGTTAG
The DNA here is from genome assembly GCA_963835455.1 of uncultured Actinomycetes bacterium. GTDB lineage: Bacteria > Actinomycetota > Acidimicrobiia > IMCC26256 > PALSA-610 > PALSA-610. The sequence goes on along the minus strand of CAWIFT010000007.1, from coordinate 199,422 downwards.
CGAAACCCGCCGAACGAGCGTCCCCGAACGGTACGTAGGTGTTGAACCCGCGGCGGCGTCAGTTTCCGTCGCTGGGCCTCAACCAAGGACGCCTTCGGCTGCTTCTGATGGTGTCGGGTCGGGGAGTCGCATCATGCGGAACGAGTTCAGGAAGCCGATGAGTGCGGCGAGGATGGGGACGAGTAGCGCGATTTGGAGTGCACGTTCGCGTGCTTCGGTGTTGATGCGGATGATCTCGTCCTGCACGGCTTGTGTCTGACCGTTCAGCTGCTGTTCGAGCTGCGTATTGCTGACTACCTGGGCGTCGTGTTCCAGAGCGTTCGCGACCTGTTCTTGTTGTGCTGGACGGAGGACGGTGCTCTGGTTCGCCATGTTGGTGAACGTGAACGACAGTGAGGCCAGCATGATCGCGCCGGCGAACGCGAGGCCGAAGGACAGTCCGAACGAACCGGACGCGGAGTTGACACCGGCCGCTTCACTGACGCGCTCGTCCGAGATCGGCGACAACGTGTAGTTATTGAGTTGCGAGACCAGCAATCCCAGGCCCATGCCGGCGATCATGAGGGGTATGACAAGCGCCCAACCGGAGTGGGCACGGGGCACGATAGGAACGATCAAGATCATGCCTACCAAGACGAGCGCGAAGCCGGACCGGATCATTTTTGCTGGGCGGCACGTGCCGGCCTTCTTTCCGGCGAGCACCGCAACACCGAACATCGTCAGCGAGAGCGGCACGAGCGTCAGACCTGCCTGCATGGCGTTGTACTCGAACACGATCTGCAGGTAGATCGGCAGCACGATCATCGACCCGCCGAGCACGACCTGTTGCAACAACTGCGACGAAACTCCGTATCGGAACAGCTTCGCTTTGAACAGATCCGGATCAAGCAGCATCGGTTTGCCTTCTCGCTTGCGGCGCACGAGCCAGTAAGCGAGGCCGGCCATCGAAGCCGCGCCGAGAGCGAGCAAGAGGCCGACGGATCCGCCGCCTTCTTGCCACACGAGGATCCCGAGGACGAGACCGCCCATACCAACTACGAACAAGTACGCGCCGACCACGTCGATGTGACGAGGTCCTGTGTACGGGACGTCGTGAACGAGTTTGATCCCGGACAGCACGACCAAGATGATGAGGTCTTCGAGCAAGAACGCGATCCGCCACGACAGATATGCCCCCCAAAAAAAAAAAAAAAAAAAAAAAAAAAAAAAAAAAAAAAAAAAAAAAAAAAAAAAAAAAAAAAAAAAAAAAAAAAAAAAAAAAAAAAAAAAAAAAAAAAAAAAAAAAAAAAAAAAAAAAAAAAAAAAAAAAAAAAAAAAAAAAAAAAAAAAAAAAAAAAAAAAAAAAAAAAAAAAAAAAAAAAAAAAAAAAAAAAAAAAAAAAAAAAAAAAAAAAAAAAAAAAAAAAAAAAAAAAAAAAAAAAAAAAAAAAAAAAAAAAAAAAAAAAAAAAAAAAAAAAAAAAAAAAAAAAAAAAAAAAAAAAAAAAAAAAAAAAAAAAAAAAAAAAAAAAAAAAAAAAAAAAAAAAAAAAAAAAAAAAAAAAAAAAAAAAAAAAAAAAAAAAAAAAAAAAAAAAAAAAAAAAAAAAAAAAAAAAAAAAAAAAAAAAAAAAAAAAAAAAAAAAAAAAAAAAAAAAAAAAAAAAAAAAAAAAAAAAAAAAAAAAAAAAAAAAAAAAAAAAAAAAAAAAAAAAAAAAAAAAAAAAAAAAAAAAAAAAAAAAAAAAAAAAAAAAAAAAAAAAAAAAAAAAAAAAAAAAAAAAAAAAAAAAAAAAAAAAAAAAAAAAAAAAAAAAAAAAAAAAAAAAAAAAAAAAAAAAAAAAAAAAAAAAAAAAAAAAAAAAAAAAAAAAAAAAAAAAAAAAAAAAAAAAAAAAAAAAAAAAAAAAAAAAAAAAAAAAAAAAAAAAAAAAAAAAAAAAATCCTTCGGCTGCTTCTGACGGGATCGGGTCGGGGAGTCGCATCATGCGGAACGAGTTCAGCAGGCCGATGAGCGCGGCGAGGATGGGGACGAGGAGCGCGACTTGGAGTGCGCGCTCGCGTGCTTCAGTGTTGATGCGGATGATCTCGTCCTGCACGGCTCGTGTCTGACCGTTCAGCTGTTGTTCGAGCTGCGTATTGCTGACTACTTGGGCATCGTGTTCCAAAGCGTTCGCGACCTGTTCCTGTTGTGCCGGACGGAGGACGGAGCTCTGGTTCGCCATGTTGGTGAACGTGAACGACAGTGAGGCGAGCATGATCGCGCCGGCGAACGCGAGGCCGAAGGACAGTCCGAACGATCCGGACGCGGAGTTCACACCCGCAGCTTCACTGACGCGCTCGTCCGAGATCGGCGACAACGTGTAGTTATTGAGTTGCGAGACCAGCAATCCCAGACCCATGCCGGCGATCACGAGGGGTATGACAAGCGCCCATCCGGAGTGGGCACGGGGCACGATAGGAACGATCAAGATCATGCCTACCAAGACGAGCGCGAAGCCGGACCGGATCATTTTTGCTGGGCGGCGCGTGCCGGCCTTCTTTCCGGCGAGCACCGCAACACCGAACATCGTCAGCGAGAGCGGCGCGAGCGTCAGACCTGCCTGCATGGCGTTGTACTCGAACACGATCTGCAGGTAGATCGGCAGCACGATCATCGACCCGCCGAGCGCGACCTGTTGCAGCAACTGTGACGAAACTCCGTATCGGAAGAGCTTGGCTTTGAACAGATCCGGATCGAGCAGCATCGGTTTGCCTTCTCGCTTGCGGCGCACGAGCCAGTAAGCGAGGCCGGCCATCGAAGCCGCGCCGAGAGCGAGCAAGAGGCCGACGGATCCGCCGCCTTCTTGCCACACGAGGATCCCGAGGACGAGACCGCCCATACCAACTACGGACAAGATCGCGCCGACCACGTCGATGTGACGAGGTCCTGTGTACGGGACGTCGTGAACGAGTTTGATCCCGGACAGCACGACCAAGATGATGAGGTCTTCGAGCAAGAACGCGATCCGCCACGACAGATATGTCGTGATGAAACCGCCGACCAACGGACCGACTGCCGCCGCGATCGCCGCCGCCGCGCCGACGAGTGCGTACGTCTTCTTCTGCGCCGCGCCTTCGAAGTTCCCGTGAATGAGCGATTGCATCGCCGGCAACAACAGGGACGCGCCGAGCCCGCCCACGATCGCCCAGAAGATGATCATCGCCAAGAGGCCCTGGGAAAGGGCCATCGCGAATGCACCGATCGCGTAGGCGAGGAGACCCAGCACGTATGCACGCTTGCGTCCGATGAGGTCGCCGACCTTGCTTCCGATCAGGATGAACGCCGCGGAGACCAAGGCCTCGAGTGCGATCGCGCTCTGGACGCCGCTGACCGTCGTCCCGAGATCGTGAACGACGGCCGAGATCGAGACGTTCATGATCGACGTGTCCACGACGAGCACGAACATCGCCATCGCGAGCAGGATCGACAGGAGCTGCTTGTTCGGCGCCTTCTCGCGGACGACGGAAGCCGCCTCTTCAGTCCCAGACATCTGGTAGCGCCTCCTGCCCCAACGAGCCGACGACCTCGTCGTCGTCGAACATCATGCAGCCGACGTTGCGAATGTCGTTAGGGTCGTTTGACTCTCGGCCGGCCGGCGAGTGTCACCCGACCTTTGCATGACAGGTTCGCATCGTTTCGGATGCGAGGAGCCCGCCGGGAATCCCGGGGTGAGTCCGACGGGCTGCCTTGCTCTCCGCGTTCGAAACCGGGTCACGCATTGGACGGGTTCGGACCTTGGCTGAAGTAACGCCGCGCGGTTAGCTGTTGGTGATGGTGAGTTCGTCTTCGGCTTCGATGGCGGCGATCGCGAAGCCGAGAGCTCGGGCAATGTTGCCGGCGGCGGTCACGACGCGGGGAGTGCCGACGATGGGCGCGACCGCGATCAGGAGGCCTTCGACATCTTCCAGCGTGATGCCCACGTCGACTGCTGTGCCCGCGTTCAACAGGTACGACGCCGGTGGTGCGCCCACGGCGACGAGCGCCGCGATGCGCGCCATCATCACTTCGCGAGGAACGAGTTCGCAGTTCTCGATGGACGCGGCCGTGATTCCGGCGAGCGTGTCGAGCACAGGGGTGTCGGTGGTGTTATTGGGCATAGTTGCCTCCGGGTTGGGATGGGTGTTGGACGGGGATTCGCTGCAGTTCGATCCGGGCGTGTCGTTCGGCGATAATCCCGACGAACGTCTTCACCCGCGCTCGCTCGTACCACTCACCGACGAATCGTCGAACGGTCGCCTCGATGTCGAGGGTCTCCATCGCGAGATGGTCGGCAAGGTTCGCGACCGCGGCACGGACCATGGCCTCTTCGTCAGAAGCCCCGAGCGTCGTCATATCGAGCATCTACCGGTCGTGGTGGAGAGGGGCTACAGCGCTTCTCGGCCGCCGTGGCGGGCCAGCGCGTAGAACGTGAGGACGGCAATGCCGATGTAGGTGAGCGACCAGACCGGGTAGTACGGCATCCACGCCATCGCACTCACCGCCATGATCGTCGCGGCGATGAAACCGACCCAGCGCGCAAACTGCGAACGAGCCAGGACGAGAACACTCGATGCGATCAGCACGATCCCGACAAAGAGCCACGCCCAGGCGTAGTTCTTCAGGTTGGAACCGAGCACGCCGTCTTTCAAGGCCTCAGGCAGCGCGCCCTTGTAGGAGAAGGCCCAGAGGGAATCGACGATCCGCATGACACCCGCGAGGCCGAGCACGGTTCCGGCGAAGAACAGCCACCCGGAGCCCTTCGCTTCGTCGGGGTAGATCTCGAGTCGATCGTCCGATGCCACCGAGATCGTCTGATCCTGTGATGTTTGCGTCATGGTTACCTCCCAGATGGGCGCTCACGATCGGTGCCGTGCGTCGCCGTTCCACCATGCAGCCGTCACCACACACCAGCCCAGGGACTTTGGTCCGTTCCCGATCCGGAATGAGTCACGCAATGGTTCGCGGATTCATCGCGCCGTGCGCTTGACTCCCTTTTCGAGTACCGGGTCAACGTTTCCGGATCCGTGGTCGAGTTGGTAGTCGAGGTTCACGGCCGCGTTGATGAGCGCGAGGTGGCTGAAGGCTTGGGGGAAGTTGCCGAGTTGTTCGCCGGTAAGTCCGATCTCTTCGGCATAGAGCCCGAGGTGATTGGCGTACGTCATCATCTTCTCGAAGGTGAGTCGAGCGTCGTCGAGTCGTCCCGAGCGTGCGAGCGCATCGACGTAGAAGAAGGAACAGAGTGTGAACGTTCCTTCCGAGCCTCGGAGTCCGTCGGGTGACGCGCTCGGGTTGTAGCGGTACACGAGGCTGTCGGACACGAGCTCTTCGTCCATGGCGGTGAGGGTCGACAACCACAGGGGATCGCGTGGCGCGACGATGCCCATGAGCGGCATGAGCAGCAGTGACGCATCGAGCACGTCAGTGTTGTAGTGCTGCACGAATGCCTGGCGGTCTTTGTGCCAGCCCTTCGTCATGATCTGCTCGTAGATCAGGTCGCGTTGTTCGGTCCAGCGTGCGATCGATGCCGGTCGGCCGTGTGACTGGGCGAGCCGTATGGCGCGGTCCAGCGCGACCCAGCACTGGAACCGCCCATAGGTGAAGCTCTGGCGGCCGCCGCGCGTCTCCCAGATGCCCTCTTCGGGCTGTGTCCCAGTTGTCGCAGACCCAATCGATCATGTTCCGAACCTGGGTCCAGCCGGCATGCGGAAGTTGCAGCCCGTGAGAGTCGGCGAGGTAGATCGCATCCATGGCCTCGCCGTAGATGTCGAGCTGGAGTTGGTCGGCGGCGCCGTTGCCGACGCGCACCGGCTGCGACCCGCGGTATCCGTCGAGATGGTCGAGTGTTGCTTCGACGAGGTCGGACGAGCCGTCGACGCGGTACATGATCTTGAGTGGGCCGGATGCGTCGCCGGCGCTTTCGGCGATGCGGTCCATCAGCCAGGAGACGAACGCTTCGGCTTCGTCGGTGTAACCGAGGCCGAGCAGCGCGTAGACCGAGAACGACGCGTCGCGCACCCACGTGTACCGGTAGTCCCAGTTGCGCTCACCACCGACTTGTTCGGGCAGCGCGCATGTGGGTGCGGCGATGAGCGCGCCCGTCGGCCCGTACGTCATCAGCTTGAGCGTCATCGCCGAGCGGGTGACGGCCTCTCGCCAACGCCCCGTATACGTTGATCGATCGAGCCATTCGCGCCAGTAGCGCCGCGTGTCGAGGAACATCCCGATCAGCTCGTCGCGAGAGATCTGGCGCGGCCGGGCACCACCGGACTCGAGCATCATGCCCGTGATCTCACCCGCGTTGAGTGTCGTCGTCACGCGGATGCCTTCACCCGTCTGCTCGACGGTGCCGGCGCGCTGCGCGCCGCGCACGATCGGATCTCCCACCCGATGGAGCGTGAGCACCAGGTCGTCCGATTCGAAGACCGCGCCTTCGCTCGTGACCTCGACCTTGTGTGGTTTGCGGGCGTAGTCGAAGCGCGGCTGGATCTCGGCTACGAACCGCATCGTGCCGCGCACGACACGCACCAGCCTCACAATCCGATGCCGGTCGGTGGCCGGCCCGACGCGCGACCGGCATGAAGTCGATGACCTCTCCCACGCCGGCCTCAGTCATGAATCGCGTCACCAGGATCGCCGTTTCCGGCAAGTAGAGCTGGCGGGTCACATATCCCGGCACGTCGGGGCAGATCCGGAAGAAGCCACCTTGTTCGGCGTCGAGTAGCGACGCGAACACGCTTGGTGAGTCGAAGCGGGGGCAGCAGAACCAATCGATGGTGCCGTTCGTGTCGATCAGCGCGGCGGTTTGCAGATCGCCGATCAACCCGTGGTCGCTGATGTTCGGATACTCGGCCATGCGCCCCGTCCTTTGCCTCGCGGTGATGTCCAGTATCTGCTTCGCGCGCGGCTCGCGCCCGGGCGAGTTGTCCCTAATCGGAAGGGTCGCAATGCCCTAGGCGGCGTCCGCGTCAGGTGTGAGCATCGACGTGTATCACTCGTTGTGTTTCCGAGGGAGTGTCATGGCGAAAGGTTCTCGCGACGACCGAACGCAACCGACGGGCGATGTCTTGGTGGTGTTCGGCATCACCGGCGATCTCGCGAAAGTGATGACCTTCCGGTCGCTGTATCGGCTTGAGCAGCGTGGGCTGCTCGAGTGCCCGATCGTCGGGGTCGCGGTCGACGACTGGTCGATCGAGCAACTCATCGAACGCGCCCGCACGTCGATTCTCGGAACCGGTGAGCAGATCGACCCCATCGTGTTTGACCGGCTCGCGGCGCGACTTTCCTACGTGCAGGGCGACTTCGCCGACGACGTCACCTACAAGAAGGTGAGCGCGGCGATCAAGGGCGCGTCGTGTCCCGTGTTCTATCTCGAGGTTCCGCCATTCCTTTTCGCCACCGTGGTGAAGGGGCTCGCCGACGTTGGCCTGACGAAGTCGGGGCGAGTCGTCGTGGAGAAGCCGTTCGGTCACGATCTTGCGTCGGCGCGCGCGCTGGCGGACGAGTTGCACGAGTACTTGGACGAGTCGCAGCTCTACCGTATCGACCATTACCTCGGGAAGATGGGGCTCGAACAGATCCTCTTCTTGCGTTTCGCGAACACGATGCTCGAGCCGGTTTGGAATCGCAACTTCGTGGAGTGCGTCCAGATCACGTTGGCGGAGGACTTCGGCGTCGACGACCGCGGCCATTTCTACGATCCGGTCGGCGCGTTGCGAGATGTCGTCGTGAACCATCTCATGCAGGTCGTTGCGGCCGCCGCGATGGAGGCGCCGTCCGGCGGCGATCCGGAGACGCTGAAGAGCGCGCAGACGGCAATCTTCCGTTCCATCGTTGCTGCGGATCCGAGTCAGTACGTGCGCGGGCAGCACGACGGGTATCGCGCGATCGATGGCGTCGCGGCCGACTCGACTACCGAGACGTACGCGGCGCTCAGGCTCGAGATCGACAACTGGCGGTGGTCAGGCGTTCCCTTCTTCATCCGTACAGGGAAGCGCCTGCCGGTGACCCAGACGGAGTTGCGGCTCGTGTTCAAGTTCCCGCCCCGGCTGGGTTTCGGACTGCGAACGTCACAAAGCGAACCGGATCAGTTCGTGGTCAAGCTCGATCCCTCGACCGGTGTGCGGCTGGTCCTTTCGGCGAACCGGGCCGACGCGGCGATGCCTGCGCCGGTCGAACTCGACATGGAGTTCGAAGCCGCGGGCGGCGAAGGCCCGACGCCGTATGAGGTCCTGCTGCACGCGGCGTTGGTCGGCAAGAGCACGCGATTCACGCGTCAGGACAGCGTCGAGGAGGAGTGGCGCGTCATGCAACCGCTCATCGACGCGCCGCCCCCGGTGCACAGCTACGTGCCCGGTTCGTGGGGACCGGACGCGGCCGACGCGCTCGTTGCCGGGCACGGCGGCTGGCGCGGACCGTGGATCAAGTGAGCCGAGCCCGGAGCGTCCTCCAACGAAGAGATGAGGTGGCACGATGAAGGTGATCATTGTCGGCGGAGTCGCGGGCGGCGCGTCCTGTGCGGCGCGCCTGCGCCGGCTCGATGAGCAGGCCGAGATCCTTATGGTGGAACGGGGTCCGTACGTTTCGTACGCGAACTGCGGTCTGCCGTACCACGTCGGCAGCGTGATTGAACACGAGTCGGACTTGCTGGTCGCGAGCCCAGAAGTGTTCCGCGGACATTTCAACGTCGACTGCCGCACCGGTTGTGAGGCGATCGGCATCTCCCCGCAGGACAAGACGGTGCAACTCCGCGACGTCGCGACCGGTGACATCACGACCGAGTCATACGACAAGCTCGTGCTGTCGCCGGGCGCGCCGTCGGTACGCCCGCCGCTGCCCGGCATCGACCTTCCGGGCATCTTCGCGGTGCGCACCGTTCCCGACGCGAGAGCGATTCGCGAGTGGATCGAACGCGGAACGAGCTTCCTCGCCGGGATGGAGAAGTACTCAGGCTTCCAGACCGTACGGCCGGCGAAGCACGCCGTGGTGGTCGGCGGCGGGTTCATCGGTCTGGAGATGGCCGAGAACCTGATGCAGCGCGGGTTCGACGTCACCGTCATCGAGATGGCCGACCAACTGCTCGGCCCGCTCGACCGAGAGTACGGACAACTCGTCGCGGACTCCCTGGAGCTGCACGGCGTGCACGTCGTCGTCGGTGACGGCGTCGCGGGATTCGCGCCGCGGAAGACGATGCGCTCGACGTCACGACGCAGTCCGGCAACTCGTATCGCGCTGATCTCGTGATCTTGGCGCTCGGAGTACGACCCGATACCACGCTCGCGCAGATGGCCGGGATCGAGATCGGCGACCTCGGCGGGATCCGCGTCGACGAGCACATGCGCACGAGCAACCCCGACATCTTCGCGGTAGGCGATGCCGTCGAGGTCAGAGACTTCGTCACCGGACAATGGAGCCTCGTCGCGCTGGCCGGGCCCGCGAACCGTCAGGGTCGCATCGCGGCCGACGTCATCGCTGGGCGCGACTCGAAGTTCCGCGGCACTCAGGGCACCGCGGTGGTCGGCTTGTTCGGCGCGGCCGTCGCATGGACAGGCACGAACGAGAAAGCGCTGGAACGCGCCGGAGATCACGACTACGAGAAGGTCTACATCTATCCGAACTCGCACGCCGGGTATTACCCCGGCGCGAAACCCATCGCGATGAAGGTCATCTTCCGCAAGTCCGACGGTCGTTTGCTCGGCGCACAAGCCGCCGGTGAGGACGGGGTCGACAAGCGGATCAGCACGCTGGCGATAGCGATACAGATGGGCGCAACGATGTACGACCTCGAAGAGGCCGAGCTCTGCTACGCGCCTCCGTTCGGCAGCGCGAAAGACCCGGTCAACTTCGCGGGCATGGTGGGCGCCGGCGTGCTACGGGGAGACATGCCGCTCGGCCATTGGGACTCCACCAAGGACGCGTTCGTCCTCGATGTCCGTGAGAAGGCAGAGCTGGCCGTCGAGCACGTGCCGGACGCGGTCAACATCCCGCTCGGCGAGTTGCGCGCACGTCTCGACGAACTGCCGCGCGATCGCGCGATCGACGTCGTGTGCCGTTCGGGGCAACGCGCCTACTACGCGACACGGATCCTGGTGCAGAACGGCTTCGACGCGCGGACCGTCTCCGGCGGCATGCTCTCGCACGCGATCGTCTCAGTCGCATGAAGCGCGTGGCAGTTGCCTGCACGACCGAACAGACCATTCTCGGCGAGGGCGCCCGGTGGGACATTCGCCGCGAGGAACTACTACGGGTCGACATCGTGGCCGGACGCGTGTTTCGCGACCGAGTCACTGACGATGGAAGTCTGGTCCCGGTTCGCACCTACCAAGTGCCGGACATGGTGGGAGCCATCACGCCCGTCGCCGGCGACGACGGTTGGCTGCTGGCTGCCGGGCGAGGGTTCGCCTACCTGTCGCGAGAGGGCGCCTACCACCCGATCGAGGACGTGGCGCCGCCCGGCACGAGAATGAACGACGCCGCGTGTGACCCGCAAGGACGATTGTGGGCCGGCACGCTCGCCGACGACCATCACCTTGGCGGCGGCGCGCTCTACCGACTGGACTGCAACGGACAGATCGAGCTCGTGCTGAGCGGCCTCACGATCACCAATGGTCTCGGCTGGAGTCCCGACGGCGCCACCATGTATGTCGTCGACAGCGGCCCGCGATTGATCCACGCGTTCGACTTCGACGCGGACTGCGGCACCGTCACTCGCGGACGGGTCCTCGTCAGCTTGGCCGAGGAGGTCGGCGCGCCCGACGGGCTGACCGTCGATGCCGCGGGCGACCTCTGGGTTGCCGTCTACGGCGGCGGATGCGTTCAGCGTTATTCCCCTGAAGGTGCGTTGCGTGAGACGCTGACGGTTCCCGCCGCGCAGAGCACTTCGTGCGCGTTCGCCGGTCCGGGGCTGCACCGGCTGTACGTCACCACCGCGACCGAGAACTGGAGCGACGCGCAGCGTCGCGCCCAACCTGCCGCGGGACGGGTCTACCGGTTCGACACCGACACGACCGGGCGCCCCGCATCATCGTTTCGGCCCGACTCCCTGTGGTGGAACGAGATCGCGGCGTGAAGGCTGCGACGGATCGAAGGAGAACGCCATGACCGACACCGCCGAGAAATTCTTCGAGGAGCTCGGCCGGCGCGGCCACGAGCCCCTGCTCGCCAAGGTCACCGGCCGCGTCCGGTTCGATCTCGTCAACGGCACGCACACCGATTCGTGGCTCGTCACGATCAACAAGGGTGACCTCGCCGTGTCACACGAGCCCGGGGCCGCGGACTGCACGATCCGGGGCGAGAAGGAACTCTTCGACGCGTTGGCCGGTGGCCGTCGGAACACCGTGTCGTCAGTGCTGCGCGGTGCGTTGAGCTGCAGCGGAGACGTTGAGCTCCTGTTCGCGATCGAGCGGATCTTCCCCGGTCCGCCACGCGGATCGCAATCGAGTGATGACGCAAGGAGCTTGCGATGAGCGACAACCTGGTCAAGATCCTCGACGGCAACACGTTCGTGGTCAGCGACGAACGGGGCGACATCGAGGCGTCGATGACCGATCCCACCGGGCTGTTCTCGTTCGACACCCGATTCTTGTCGAAGTGGGTGCTGACCGTAAACGACGAACGCCTCACCGCGCTGTCGACCGACGACCTCCAGTACTTCGAGGCGCGCTTCTTCCTCGTGCCGGGCACCGGCACCGTCTACGTCGACGCGAAGCTGTCCGTGATCCGCCAGCGCGCGGTGGGAAACGGCTTTCAGGAAACGTTGACGATCCTCAATCACGACGACGCGCCGATCGATCTCGTCGTGCGGATCGAGGCCGATAGCGATTTCGCCGACCTGTTCGAGGTCAAGGACGCGCTCGAGAAGAAAGGCTCATATTCCAAGCGCGTCACCGACGACAAGCTCCTCCTCATGTACGAACGTGACACGTTCGCACGAGCAACCGGCATCTCATCGTCACAACCGTGTGTCTTCGACGAGAACGGGATGACCTTCGACATCAAGGTCGGCCCGCACGCGACCTGGAAGACCAACCTGGACGTCGCCATCGAGCTGCTCGCCGCGGGAACGGAAGGCGACGAGCAGGCGCTCGCGTGGCAAATCAAGCGGCCATCCAAGAACATGGCGCAGAACCTGGAGCGCTGGCTCAACGACGCGCCGCGCCTCGCGTGCGACTGGGAGACCCTGCCGACGACCTACCACCGGAGTCTGGTCGACCTCGCCGCGCTTCGTTTCTCTCCCCTCACGGCCGGGCGCCGCAGCCTGCCCGCCGCGGGCCTGCCGTGGTTCATGACGATGTTCGGCCGCGACAGCATCTTCACGAGCTTGCAGGCGCTGCCGTTCACGCAAGAACTCGCAGCGACGACCCTCCGGGAACTCGGGATGCGCCAGGGAACCCGCATCGACGACTTCCGAGACGAGGATCCCGGACGGATCCTGCACGAAATGCGCTACGGAGAGATGACCGCGTTCGACGAACGCCCCCACTCCCCGTATTTCGGAAGCGCTGACGCCACCCCGTTGTACGTCGTGCTCCTCGACGAGTACGAGCGATGGACCGGCGACACCAAACTCGTTCGGGAACTCGAGTACGAGGCACGCGCGGCACTGAACTGGATCGACGAGTACGCGAACCTCCAGGGCAACGGGTACATCGCCTACCAGCGGCGCAACGAGGACACCGGCCTCGAAAACCAATGCTGGAAGGACTCCTGGGACTCAATCTCCTACCGCGACGGAACGCTCCCCGGCTTCCCGCGGGCGACCTGCGAACTGCAGGGATACGCCTACGACGCCAAGATCCGCGGCGCGCGCCTCGCCCGACTCGTCTGGCACGACGCCGCGTTCGCCGACCGGCTCGAGAAAGAGGCAGCAGAACTCAAGCGGCGGTTCAACCGCGACTTCTGGGTGACAGACGGCGAGTACTTCGCGATCGCGCTCGACGTTGACGGCCGCCAGGTCGACTCACTCACGTCGAACAACGGCCACCTCCTCTGGAGCGGCATCGTCGACAAATCCAAAGCCAAGGCGGTCGTCGGCCACCTCATGAGCGACCGGCTCTTCTCCGGTTGGGGCATACGCACACTCGCGGTGGGTGAGAGCCGGTACAACCCCATCGGCTACCACAACGGGACCATCTGGCCCTTCGACAACTCGTTCATCGCATGGGGCCTCCGCCGCTACGGCTTCAAAGAAGAAGCGGCCGTGATCGCCGCGGGAATCTTGGAGGCATCCCGGTTTTTCGACGGCCGCCTCCCCGAAGCCTTCGGTGGCTACCCACGGTCGATGACGAAGTACCCGGTGCAATACCCCACATCGTGCAGCCCACAGGCGTGGTCAACCGGTGCGCCGCTCCTGTTTCTCAGGACGATGCTCGGACTCGAACCAATCGGCGAACACCTCCTTGTCGATCCGGCGTTGCCGACAACCATCGGACACCTGGAACTCCTCGACATACCCGGCCGATGGGGACACCTCGACGCATTCGGACGAGGCCGCGTCGACACATCGCACGTGGTCCACAAACCGCGCGCGACCAGCTGAGGATCAGCCTGCGTCGGCGCAGCGAGCGACATATGCCAAAGGGCCCTAGGAGCGCGGCGTCATTGCGTTCACACTCGGGGGTGAATCCGGCGAGCAGGGCTCTTCGAGCGTTGACCCTTCTCGGCGGCTTGCGAGATCCGAGGAGGGGCTATGGCGATTGATTCGCACGTGTTGTCGGGGATCGACCTGTCGCAGCTGGTGGGCACGTTGAGTGGTTCCGACAGCATGGAGTTGAAGGCGACGGTTCCCGACGACGCCGCCCGCTCGGCAGTGACCGCGTTAGGGATGGACGCACTCGACGCGCAGATCCGCCAGGTGTTCTTCTTCGAGACTCCGGATCTTGCGCTCCAGGAAGCTGGCGTCGTAGTGCGCGGGCGCCGGGTGAAAGGTCGAGGCGATGACAGCGTCGTGAAACTGCGACCGGTCACGCCGGACCTGCTTCCCGAGGCATTGCGTGCGCTGCCGGATTTCGTGGTCGAGGTTGACGCGATGCGCGGCGGTTTCGTGTGCTCGGCGTCCTACAAGCAGCGCCTGGCGAAGCCATGCGTGCGTCGGGTCGCGTTGGGCGAGGCCCCGGTACACAAGCTGTTCTCGAAGGGACAACGCGCGTTCTTTGCCGAGCACGCGCCGGCGGGCGTCGGTCTCGACGATCTCGTGGTGATGGGCCCGGTCTTCGTGTTGAAGCTCCCGTTCGTCGCGCAGGGGTACGCCCGCAAGGTCGTTGCCGAGATGTGGCTCTATCCCGACGGGACGCGGTTGCTGGAACTGTCGACGAAATGCGCACCCGCCGAGGCGTTCGACGTGATGGCCCAGATGATCGCGTACCTCGACGAACGAGGCATCGTCCGAGACACGGATCCGCAGACCAAGACCAAGACAGCGCTGCAGTTCTTCGCGAACTCGTTGGCCGCGGCGAAGCATTGATACCGCGGTGTAAGGCAGCGGAGCGCGTGACAACGTGAACGTCGAGCGGGGACTCGAGCCGACCGTCGGGTTCGGTGCGCAGCGATATGCCGTCATCGACGTCGGCACGAACTCCCTCAAGTTCCACATTGGTGAGCGACAGGTCGACGGCACCTGGCAGACGATCGTCGACCGCGGGGACGTCACCCGCCTCGGCGAGGGACTCGAAGAGCACGGCCGACTCACCGAGCAAGCGATCGGTCGCACCGTCGACGCGATCGCCGCGATGGTTGGCGACGCAAGACGTGAAGACGTCATCGCGATTGCCGCGGTCGGTACCGCCGGGCTACGGCTCGCTCCCAACCGTGCCGCGTTGACCGACGCGGTGCAGGCCCGCTGCGGCGTCATGATCGAGGTCGTCTCGGGAGAAGAGGAAGGCCGCCTCGCATACCTCGCCGCGACATCTGCGCTGCCCATCGGCCGCGGTCCGCTCGTCGTCTTCGACTCCGGCGGGGGCAGTTCGCAGTTCACTTTCGGTCACGGCGTGCACGTCGAGGAACGATTCAGCGTCAACGTCGGTGCAGCACGTTTCGCTGAACGGTATCGACTCGCGGGGATCGTCTCCGAAGCCATGCTCGCAACTGCGCTCGACGCGATCGACACCGACCTCGATCGACTCAACGGGCGGATAACACCCGACGCCGTGATCGCGATGGGCGGCACCTCAACCAACCTCGCTGCCGTGAAGCAGGGGCTCGCTCAGTACGACCCCCGCATCGTGAACGGCACCCTCCTCGACATCGCCGAGATCGACCGTCAGATCGAGCTCTACCGAACCCTCGACGCCGACGCACGGCGCCAGATCGTCGGCCTTCAACCCCAACGCGCTCGAAGTCATCCTCGCGGGAGCGTGCATCGTGCGCACCATCCTGACCAAGCTCCGAAACGACTCGGTCACGGTCAGCGATCGAGGCCTTCGGCACCGTCTGCTCGCCGAACGCTTCGCTCTCCCAGCTCAAGCAGGAGCATCGCGGCAGACATGAACCCGCGATCGGCTCTCCCGACGCCACCTATGCGGCGGCCGAGGCGTTGAGTGTGGGTTGGAGAAGAATGTGGATGCTCAGCACGAGGACCCAGAGGGGGAACAGGATCTCGACCCACGCGAAGGACTGAACTGTGAGCAGCAGCACGATCCCGACGACCCATCCGAAGGCCGCCAACCAGCGCGGGAGGATCCGGAGCCGTAGCGCGATCGTCGTGGTGACGATCGCGAACGCTCCCGCCATGCGCATCCCGTAGACGGTGAGCACGAGGTAGGTCACGTGGCGGCCAAATCTCCAAACCTCGGGCGAGATTCCAGCGGTTCCGCGCCGTGCCTCCGCGGCGAGCAGTCCGCCCGCGACTGCGCCCGCCACGAAGAGCATTCCGACGAACAACAGGGCGGTGCCGAGGAACACCGTCGCGAAGAATCGGTCCTCTGCCTCTCCGATCTGGTCGCGTACGACACCCACGAACCACAAGAACGCGAGCCCGGAATACGGAACGACGTTGAGCGCGATCACCACGGAATCTCGACGCCACGTGTCATCGAGCCACGCGCCGGCATCGCGTGGGTTCGCTGGGATCGCGATGCGCAGCAATATGAGCGCGCTTCCAAGCAGCAACGCGAACACGATGCCCGCGATTGCTGCTGCTCGCGGCGTGCGTAACGCCCTCCGAACGGTCGCGGGTTCCGCTTCCATGAATCCTCCGGATCTAGCTCAGTGGCCGACGAGTGCGTTCTTGATGAGCGCGACGGCGACACCAAGTAGGAGCGCCAGTGCCCCGAGGAGGAGGGATCGGGGACGGGACGCGGCCCCCGTGCGCCCGGACGTGTACCCCGCGATGCCGAGGAGCACCCCAAGGAGAAGTCGTGTCACGTCATTTTCGGAGTTCGGCGGCAATACGATCACGGGGATCGAACAGACTGCCCCGACGGCAAGCGCCCCTCCGATCTGTGCGAACGCGAGATGCAAGTCGTGGCGATGAAAGGACGTTCCGCGCACAAGTCGGCTCGACACCCGGAACGCGAAGAAATGCACCAACGCGAGGCCCAACGTGGTGCCCCAAATGACCTCGAGCAGCTTGACATCGCTCGCATCGCTGGTGTCATCAATCGCGGCAAGCGTCGCGAGCAACACGACCGAGACGTACAACACCATCGTGCTCGCCTCGAGACTCATGTCGACTCGTTCCGTCGCGTCCATCCGTCGCCTCCTTCCTCCTCACCGATTCAAGGACGCGACAGCACCGTGTATGCAGAGAACGGTCGCATTGATGACGAGACTTTCTCTGGTCAGATTTATGACTACCGGTAGACAACGCCTCGTCGGTCCCTCACGACGTACGCCATAACCAGCGCGAGGGGAAAGAAGAACAGGCTCAACACGAAGTACCCGATGAAGCTATGACCTTTACGCCCAGCCACTCGGGCGGGCCAGAACGCGATCGCAATCCAAATAATGACGCCGATGATCCCCACGCCGAACCACATAAAGTTGTCTCCTCGGTCGCTGAACGGCACCATCGTGAACGATCAGCCGTCCAGGTCTCCAGGGCACAAGGTCCCGACGACATCCGCTTGTCGCCCCTCCCTCGCAGAGTCGGCGCGCAGTTAACGTCGGCACTATGGCTGCCGTTCTGGCGCTGCTCGCCGCGTGTGCGTTCGCGGCGGGTGCGGTGTTACAACAACGAGGGACGCTGCAAGCCCCGGCGCCCGGCGAAGACGCACGATTCCTCGTTCAAATACTGCGGGAGCCGGTCTGGCTCGTTGGCGGACTCATGCAGGTCGCCGGCTGGATCCTTCAAGCCGCCGCGCTCGATCGCGGACCGCTGGTCGTCGTCCAGTCGCTAACCACGTTCAGTCTCGTGATCGCGCTGCCGCTCGGCGTTCGATTCACGGACCAGCACGTCGGCCGACGCGAGATCCTGGGAGCGGTCGCCGTTATCGCCGGGATCATCTTGTTCTTGATGGCTGGCTCACCGTCGGGTGGGACATCGAACCCGTCTGCCGCCGCGTGGTGGAGCGCCGGACTCGTGTCGGTCGCGATCGTCGCAGGCATGGCCATGCTCGGCCGAACGAGACAAGGCGCGACGCGTGCCGCGCTGTTCGGCGCCGCCGCGGGTATCGGGTTTGCGCTGCAAGCTGCCGTTACCAAAGTCTTCGTCGGTGAACTCGGCAACGGAGTCGCGTCGCTCCTGACCACCTGGTCGACCTGGGTGCTGATCGTGTCCGCGCTGGTGGGCTTCGTGCTCCAGCAATCAGCCCTCAAGACCGGCGTGCTCGCGTCAGCGATGGCTGCGAGCAACGCGTCGACGCTGATCTTCAGCGTGCTGTTCGGGATCGCGATCTTCGACGAAACGCTCACACAAGGAACTGCGCGGGGCATCCCAGCGTGGATCGGACTCGCGATCGCCGTCGCCGGAGTGCTGAGTCTGGCGAACAGCGCACCCGGCGCGACTCCTCCGCGGGCTAATCCCGATCAGCAGGTACCCGTGCCGGGATCGGCCTCATGACGAAGCAGAAGTGCTCAAGCAGGGGAAGCCCGTCGAACTCAGCCCCGGCGTTTGCGCCATCGCGTGATCGCTATCGGAACGGTTTCCGACCTCACTGGTTGGTGCGCCAGGACCTCGTGCCCGCACGCGGCTCGCCGTAGGAAGCTGAAGACGGTTGCGCGGTGGACGGCGAGCTCCGCCGGCGAGCGCGGTCGCGGGTTCATCAGTCCCGCGCCGACCGAGCAGGAGATGGTCGCGAGTCGGTAAATCGGATCCGTTGTTTCAGCGCAACGGACGGAACCTTGGGCATAGAGCAGACCGCCAAGATCGACGGTTCGTTCGGTGTACCCACTTCGCCGCCGAGCACGCATGTTGCCCGATCTCGCGTGGACCCGGCGAGCGTCGATCTGCAGTTCTGGTGCGGGTGGAGCTGTGTCGATCGTTCGCGGTGCGGTGGTGAGCTCAGTGCCGTGGGGCTGACGATCCCAGAGCTGGTAGGGGTCAGGGTTTGGGGAGTGTGCCGGTTTGGAGGACGTGGTCGGCGACGGCGCGCAGGGTGAGGTTGAGGTTGTTGGATGTGGTGCGGAGGAGTTCGAACGCGGCGTTGCTGTCGATGTTGTGTGTCGCGACGAGGATTCCTTTTGCTTGTCCGATCGCGTCTCGGGTGTCGAGAGCTTGACGCAACCCGTCGACGTTGGCGATGTCGTGTTCGTGCAGCTGGGCGCCTGCGAGTGCCAACGCGGCGTGCGCGGCGAATACCGTTCCGAACGCGCGCGCGGCGTCATCGAATGCGCCTAGCTGACGGCCGTAGAGATCGAGGGCTCCGAGCGTGTCGTCGGCGGCGAACAAGCGAAACGCGAGCATGCTGTGGATGCCCGCGCCGATGGCGTTCGCTGTGAACGTCGGCCAGATTGCCTGTTGCTCACGAAGATCGGCTGATTCGAATGTCGGGCGCTGCGCGATTGCATCCAGGCACGGGCCCTCGCCGATGCGACATTCCATCTCTTCGATCTCGCGCACCAGATCGTCGGACCATGCTCCTGCGACGATCGCACGTTTCTGGACGAGCAAGATGCCCGCCTCGTCGCAACCGTCGATGGTCTCGACCGCCAGCTCGACAATTCGTTGCAAGGTCCGCGCGACTGTCGGTTCTCCGGACACGGCCCGCGCGATCTCGGCGAAGTGTGCCGCGGCCGTGTCGGGCACACCTGGTTCAGTCCCGCCGAGCTCGTTCATTCGCGTGGATCGCCTCTGCTGAGGGTCTCGTGGTCGACGCGTTCGCCGATGGCGAGTGTCTGGTAGCCGCTGATGAAGTCGGGACGAAGCCGCAGGTAGTGCGGGCAGGACATGCCGGTCGCGGCGGCGAGTCCCAGGGTCTGAAACTGGGCGTGTTTGTCTGGGTCGGTCACTTCGGCTGCGCGACCGATGACGAGTACGGCGCAGAACGCGTCCGTCAGGTCAGCGTTGTCGATTCCCAAAGCGATGATGTTCTGGCGGACAACGGCCTGTCGTACCAGGTCGTTGCGCGTGCCGATAATCACATCGCCGCCGACGTACTGATAGTTGACAGGAACGACGGCCGGAAGCGCACGGATGCTCAGGCTCACTCGACCGACCTTCCGGCTTGCGAGCAGCGCCTGACACTGGCGTTCCGAGAGCGACTCGATACTGTCGTCGAAGGGGTCGAAGAACATGCTCTACGGATGGTCGTCTGCCCAGTCGGGGTGATGGCAGAGGCGAAAGTCACCACACTCTGGGTGACGCGGTCACAGCTCGCGCGCGGACCGCACCATACGGGTGAACATCACCCGCGCCTCTAGGCGCGGAATCGGATCGCGGGTAGCCTCCGCACAGGTTCTTCTCCGACTGCATCCCTAGCGAGCCTGTCGCCGGTCCAGAATCTCCATCAGGTCTAAACCGAGGGCCTGACCGGAGAAGGATGGCCGTGAACTTCGCGGATGAGTTCAGCGCTGCCGATGTCGGCGACCGCGTCGTCAATCACATCTTTGGCTGCGGGTTGACCCTCGCGGCGCTCGTCGGCCGTCCGGATGTCAACGCCGAAGTCGCCGAACAGCTGTGTGGCGTGATCGAAGGACTTGATCAGGCGGTCAGCGCGATGCGGCGCGCCGCGTTCGCCGCGCTGATCAACGACAGCCACCGAAACCCAAACACCTCCAATGCCATGGCGGTCACCGACCCGGCACCGGCCGCGGCACGGGTCGCGGCCGGTGTGCGTGACGGTCGTCGCCGCTTGTGTCGCTTCAACGACGACGCGTTCGCGTACGCGATGCACGGACACGACTTCTACCGGTGCAGCGATCACGAGTTATGGGCACACGAGAGCGACGGCCTGCTCCTCTCGGCCCGCTCCGGGACACCCTTCGCACGCCGCGACGGTCGCGTCTTCTACGACTTCGAAACGAACGTCCCGCTCTACTACGAAGACATGCACATCGAGCAACCAGCCGGACCTTGCGGGACCGCCGCGAACCCGGCGCCGCACCCCCTCGAATAGCCCAACAGATGTCGAGACCGCGGAACATTGCCCCCGTAATGCTCCCCAGCGTCTCGCCTCGCCGTGCTCGACGCGCGTTCGCCCCGCAGCGCCGTGCGTCGAGCACGGCCATCTCGACGCACATCGCATTGAATGGAAGCTCGTGCATCACCCGACCACGAGGTACGTGTTCCGGAAGGTGAGCATGGACTCGAAACTGGTCGGTACTCGTTCGGCGGGCCCCAGACCCTCGCGGCGCGACTCCACGCCGATGAGAACACGAACATGACTCGTGCCGCCGAGCCCACGCCGAACGATCACATGTCCGCGGACAATGGATCGAAGAGCGAACCAATATCGGTTCAATCGCCGACGACCGCACACGCATTCGGGAACGACTTCGCGTGGGTCATCGTCGAACTTGCACCCGACGGCATCCTCGTCACCAACGATGCCGGTCGGATCATGATGGCCAACGGGCACATCGGAGCGCTGTTCGGCTACGACCACGACGCACTCGTCGGTGTGCAGGTCGAACGCCTGCTACCGCCTCCGCTACGACACGTGCACGAGGCCCACCGTGCGGCCTATGCGAACGCCCCGCGCTTGCGCTCGATGGGTTCGGGCCTGGAGTTGTCCGGCTGCCGCGCCGACGGTTCAGAGTTTCCGATCGAGGTGAGTCTGAGCCCTGTCGCGACTGATCACGGCACCGTGACAGTCGTCATCGTCCGAGACGTCACTGAGCAACGTACTCATGAACAAACAGCACGGAACGCGCATTCTCTTGACGGCAACCGGCGCACCATCACCGACCCGCACAACTGGCTCCGCGGTGACGAGCTTACGACGCGAGAGGCCGAAGTCCTCCGACATGTTGCGCTCGGACACACCAACGCCGAAACGGCGCGTCTCGTAGGGGTAAGCATGCGCACCGTCGAATCCAGCCGCTCCAGCATTCAACGCAAACTCGATCTCCAAACGCGAGCTGAGTTGGTGCGCTTCGCACTCGACAACGGAATGCTGCACCCGCAGACCTGAACCCAATCGACGAACCGTCACCTTCCGTCAGCGATCGCCTTCGACCGATACTTCGAACCCGCACAGAATGCCCCACTGTGGGACGCTTGTGGCGACGGTTCGCTCGTGGCTTTGTGCGTTTTGGTACGAGGCCACCGCTGCAGGCGACAACGGCGGCGTCAGAGGTGAGACGCACGGTTGGGTTCGGCTTTGCAACGGCCGCAGATCCCTTCTGCGGGGGAGCCCTGCGTTCATGGCGAGGGTCCAGCCTGATGCTCTGCTCGCGCGCGGTCCGATCGGCAGCTGACTGCGGCGGCGGGTGTGGTTACGTCGTGGTGATGTGGTACCCAGACCCGTTTCGACCGTCTCGGGCACCGCCGCTCGATATGAGCCTTGACTCATTATGAGGAATCCTTCATAATCTCGAGGTGTGGGACATCGAGGTCACGGACGAGTTCGAGGACTGGTGGCGCGCTCGACGTCGATCAACAAGAAGCGCTCACCGACCGCATCGACCTGCTGGGGGAGCGCGGTCCAGATCTCGGCCGCCCGGTTGTCGACCGAGTACATGCGTCCCGGCACCAAAGCATGAAGGAACTGCGGGCGTCGAAGGGTGGCGCGCTGCGAGTGTTGTTCACGTTCGATCAGCGGCGCTCGGCAATCTTGCTGCTGGGCGGCGACAAGCCTGGCGAATGGAACGCTTGGTACGAGTGGGCGATCCCGGTGGCTGACGACCTCTACGACGCGTACCTCGTAGAGCTTCGAGACGAAGGAGTGATCTGATGGCCCGAACAAAGTTCTCCGAGCTGCGCGATGAGGTGCGCGCGCGCCCGGGTGCTGCGGATCGGCTCGCGAAGGCGCGTGCGGGAACGCTCGAAGAGATTCGGCTCTACGAACTTCGTCACCGTGAGGCGGTCAGTCAGGCGACGCTGGCCGGGCGACTCGAGGTCACGCAGGGCGCGGTCTCCAAGCTCGAGCATTCTGACGATGTTCGCGTCTCGACGCTGCGCCAGTACCTCGAAGCGCTCGGCGCGCGGCTCGAACTCGTCGCGGTGTTTGATGACGAGGATCAGCGTGTACCGATCCATCTCGGCAAAGACAGTGCAGCGTGAAATCCGGGAGCCGGTAGTTCGAGATTGACGGCCAAAGTTACGGCCAACGGGCCGAACGACTGTGGGTGTTCGGCGGATGTCGGCGAACGCATCGGCGAAGCTGGCGGGCGAGTGCGGACGCCTGCGACTCTCGCTCGGAGCTCGCGACCCCGCACGCGAAGGGCTCCCGTTGAGGGGCTCGCGTCGCGGCAACGGTCAGGCGATGCCAGGAATCTGCGGGACGCGCGCTTTCGGTACGAGATCCGGGAACCCGTGTCCATGAAGGAGCTGCGCGCCTCGAAGGGCGGCGCGCTGCGAGTGTCGTTCATGTTCGACCCGCGGCGCTACGCGATCCTCCTGTTGGGTGGCGACAAGACCGACGACCGGAACGCTTGGTACGAGTGGGCGATCCCGGTGGCCGATGACCTCTACGACGCATACCTCGTAGAGCTTCGAGACGAAGGAGTGATCTGATGGCCCGACGAGGTTCTCCGAGCTGGGCGCGCGGCTCGAACTCGTCGGGGTGTTCGATGACGAGCATCAGCGCGTCTCGATTCGCCTCGGCCAAGGCAGCGCCGCGTGAATCCGGCAGGAACCTTGAGCCCGCGAGAAGCTCGCGAGAAGTCCGCGCCCACTCAGCACTCCGCCACGCGGCGCGGTGAATACGAACTGGTCAAGGTTCTTGCCGTCGCACGTTCGGGAGAGATCAGCCCCGACGACGGTCAGCGACGGTGCAGCCGATACATGGGGATCGTCTC
The DNA here is from genome assembly GCA_963835455.1 of uncultured Actinomycetes bacterium. Taxonomy (GTDB): domain Bacteria; phylum Actinomycetota; class Acidimicrobiia; order IMCC26256; family PALSA-610; genus PALSA-610. Next base: position 176,098 of record CAWIFT010000007.1, on the reverse strand, counting down.
GAAATCCTTCGCGGTGGTCGACGCGTCCGACGTACTCGGTCGCGAACTGCGCGCCGGGTTCCAGCACGAGCAACGCGGCGAATGCGTCGGTCACGTAGACCTCACCTTCCGGTGTGCGGGGCTCGATCCGGGCCGCACGCGTGAGTTCGCGGCCCCAGTAGGTCGGTTTGTGACTGACGGGATCGACGATCACCATGACCGGCCCGGCGTGCGCGCCGATGCGCAGGTCGAGGTCGGGCGGGAGTCCGATCGCGTCGAGGTCGATACCCTGCAACGCTTCGTGGAAGCCGAGCGCGCAATCGGCCGCGGCGGTGACGTCGGAGAACACCGCGGCGATCGCATCACCCCACGTGTTCACCCAGCGAACGGCACGAGCATGGCTGTCGATCACCGCGCCGAGCGCGCCGAGCACGGCACTGACGTACGTGGAGAATTGCTCGTCGCGGAGCCGACCGAAACCGTGTAGATCCGTGAAGACGATCGCGCCGATCTCGCGGTTCGTCTCGGTCGGAGTCGTTGGTGCGCCGACCGATCGCGTGGAGGCGGGGAGCGTGATGACGTGCGTCGGATGTCCGCCCGCCCGCCAGATCGCGACATCGTGCGCGGTGCCGGCGACGCCGGGGGCCGTATCGCCGTCCCAGATCGCGAGATGCTCGACGGGTGCGTCGAGGAAGGCAGCGTGATTCAGCGCGTGTCCCATGGCGATGCGCGCCGCGTAGCCGAACATCTCGTCGTTCTGCATGTAGGACGAGTCCGACGCGTGTACTACGGACGCGGCCCGAGCCAGGCACGACCGAAAGCGCGCCGACCAATTCGCGCCGGCGGGAGCGACCGACACCTGTTCGAACTCGTCGGGGTCGAACGGCAGAACGATCTCGAGCCGGACGCCGGCATCGAGAAGCGCCTCCGCGGTCAGGATGTCAGCGCCCGAAGCGAGCGAGCCGTACGCGAAGCCGACGCGGCGTTGCGCAAGGAACTCCCGGATCTTCCGGGCGATGTCGCCTTCGAGGCCTGGTGGAAATCGGCCGGGCCGGTTCCGGTCGTCGATGAGGTGGCCGCTGTAGAATAAGACCAGGGGTGGCGCCAGCGCAGCGAGCACTTCGATGTCGGTCGCGGTTGCCGCGCAGACGAGGCGGAGTTGGCGCCGGGTTACGGCCGTCGCCGCGTAGTCGGAACCTGCGATCTCGGCCGCGACACTCAGCCTGCGTCGCGCTTCGTCGACTTCGCCGACTATCAGGGCTGCCTCGGCCGCGGTCGCCTCCAGCCAGTAGTCGCTCGCCGACGCGGCGCGGTCGGTCGCGACCGGGCCCCGCGCCTGTTCGGCGAGATCGCGCGCGCGGTGCCCATCGCCTGCGAGGAGTCGCAGCGTGGCGGCGTTGATGCACGTGAAGGAGCCGCCGAACTCCCGCGAGGCCGCTTCGTACAGATCCGCGGCTCGGCGCAGCAGTTCCCGCTGTCGAGGCCCGGGGCTCGCGAGTGCTTCGTCCTTGGCCAGTCGCGCGATCAGCGCCGCCGCGTCCTCTCGCAACGAGATCGGAACGCCAGTGGCCGATGACAGTCGTGACAACAGATCTGTTGCCGCAGTGCGGGCGCGCTCGACTCGCGCCCGCACGCGCGAGCGCGAGCGCGGCTACGAACCGAGCTTCGAGGTGGTCGGGATCGGCTTCGACCGCAGCCATCGCTTGGTCATAGGCGACGAGGACATCACCGCGCGATATCGCGGCGCGCGCGCTGTCCACGAGATCGTCGGTCACGCGCGCAAAGTACCAAGGACACGGTCGTCTGTCGCTCGTGCGCGTCCTCACACTCAGGGGGCGCCGGAAATCGCGGAGCTCAACCGCCACACAGGATCAGCGAATCGACCCTGGAGTACTGGATTGTCCGTGCGCTCCCGCACTACCCGTGTGTAACGGAGCGCACATTTCCACCGGCATTCGGGAGCCATACTGTCCCCGGCTTGGACGCGCGATGGGGGCGGTCCTGGGCGATGTTGGAGGCAAGCGGGTTTGGCGTACGACGCGTTTATTTCCTATAGCCACGCGGCGGATGGTCGGTTGGCCCCGGCGTTGCAGAACGGGCTGCAGCGGTTGGCGAAGCCGTGGTACCGGGTCCGCGCGCTGCGGGTGTTCCGCGACGAGACGGGTCTGGCGACGAACCCGCACTTGTGGAGTTCGATCCTCGGCGCGCTCGACGAGGCGGAGTGGTTCGTGTTGTTGGCGTCTCCGGAGTCAGCGGCCTCACCCTGGGTCGATCGCGAGATCGAGCACTGGCTGGAAACCAAGCCCGCGGCTCGCATCCTTCCCGCGCTCACGGCCGGCGAGTGGGCATGGGACGCGGAAGTGGGTCGACTCGTGGGCGACGCGGTGCCGGAACGGCTCGCGGCGACCATCACCGAGGAGCCGCGGCATCTGGACCTGCGCTGGGCGCACGACCAGTCCGATCTGGATCTGCGCAACAGCGGGTTCCGTTCCGCGATCGTGGATCTGGCGGCGCCAATGCACGGCATCGCCAAAGACGAACTCGAAGGCGAAGACATCCGCCAGCACCGCCGCGCCCGGCGCCTCGCCCGCGTTGGCATCACCGTCGTCGTCCTGCTGCTGATCGTGTCCGTGGTCTTTGGCGGGTACGCGATCAACCAACGCGATCAGGCCAACACCGAACGCGACCGTGCGGCCGCGAGTGGCCAAGAGTCGTTGGCGCGCGGGCTGGCGAGCGAAGCGGAGGTGCTCCTGCGCGCGCGGCGTATCGACGAGGCGCTGCTCGTCGCGGTCGAAGCCCAGCGCGTCGCGGGCCAAACCGAGTCCGGCGGAACCGCGGCAGCGCGCGCCCAGATCGCGCTCCTGCGCACGCTGACGACGTATCCCGGAGTCGTCGGATTCCTCGACGGGCAGCCGGCGAACGCACGGGTGATGGCCTACTCGCCCGACGGTAAAATCGTCGCCTCCGTCTCCGACACCGGTCAGATCCGCGTCTGGGACGCGGCGACGCGGCGGCTCCGGGCCCAGCAGCCGCCGCCGGTCGTCGCCAACACCTTCTCGGAAGTCGCGCTGAACGATTTCGGATTGATGGCAGTGCAAGGTGCGGGCGGGATCCGTCTCTTCGATCTCAAGACGAACCGGCCCTGGCGGTGGCAACCGCCGCCGGACAAGGGGTCCTCGTTCGCGCTGAGCAACGACGGGAAGCTGGCGGTCATCCCGCTCGTCGGTGGCCCGCTCAACGTGTGGGACGTCACGACGGGACGCCGGGTTGCGCCGGCGTTGAACATCGCCGACTTGGGCTTCGGCTTCACGCGGGTGGTGTTCTCGCCGGACGGTCGCCGGATCGCCGTGCGCTTCACGCGTCCCTCGAGCACGACGATCGCGGTGCAACTCGTCGACGCCACAACGCTGTCGGCCGGAGCTCAGTTCGACACGCATCACGGCTCGTACGGCACTCTGTTTCCGTTCGTCGACGGGCTCGTGTTCTCGCGTGACGGCAGCCGGATCAGCTCGGTCGCGTCGCGCGGCGAGAGCATCGTCGGCGTCGGTTTCGGCGGAGCCCCGAGTACGGAAGGTGCGATCGCGACCTTCGATACCCGGACGGGTGCGCGCATCCCCGAGCCCGACGTCGCGGTCGGAACGGAAGTCCTCGGCGCCTCGCCGGACCTTGGTGTCATCGCGGTGAAGACGGCAACCGGTGTTGCCGCGATCGACGGGCGTACAGGCGCAACACTCGCGGCGGTACCGACTCCCGGCCTCGATCTCACCGAGCCGGTCGCGTTCGATCCGACGCGTACGCAGTTCGTCGCCCAATCCGCCGAGGGGAGTCTCACGGTCGTCGATTGGAGCCGGGTCAGTGCCGCGCCGTTCGTCTCGACCTCAGCCCCGCAACGATTCGCGGGCCCGGTCGCCGACGCGGCCGGCAGGATGACTGACCTCACCGAGCCGTTGCACATACTCGGACTTCCCGCCGGATGCTTCTCGCCCGTCGTTCCCGACTGTGCAAACGGGATCAACGCCGGCAAGAGCAACAACTACGGGAACCACCAGATGTCGTTGGCGGCCGACGATCCGCGCCACCCGTGGGCCGCGACCGAGAGCGCTAGCGGGCAGGTCGCGATTCTTCATGCCACCGAGATCGCGATCTGGGATCCGACGGGGCACCGCATCGCGCGCCGCCTGACCGGCGTGCCGAAGCAGTGCACAACGTTCTACCGACAGGACCTCGCCTTCGTTGGCACCGCTCGGCAGGGCCGTGTCGCGCTCGGTTGTGCGCCGGCGCTCCTCTCTTGGGACCTCACCGGGTCCCGTTCCACGCCGGAATGGACGACGCCGTGGAAGGGTCCGGGCATCGACGTACCGACGCCGATGCTCGTGAGCGATGACGGCGCACTGATTGCCGCGCCGACGTGGGAAGGACTGAGATTCGTCGACGGTCGCACCGGTCGCGTACGTGCGAAAGGACCGGTGCTCAGCATTGACAACCAAACCAACGGAGCGCTCTCGGCGGACGGTCGCATGTACGCGCATCTGCGTTGGTCCGGCGGACTGGACCTCATTGACACCGCCACCGGCAAAGTCATACGGACCATGACGAGCAGCGCCGGCAGCCTCGATGACTACGGCATCGCCGGAGAGAGTCTGACATCGGGCAACCGTGCACCGATCGCGATCAGCGCCGACGGCGGTCTCGTCGCGGTCTGGCACGAGCCGATCGGTATCGAGATCTGGGACATCCACACCGGCGAGTCCCTCGCGGTGCTCGCGGTCGGCTCCGTGCCGCTCGGATCACTGAGCACGCTCGCCGGAACCGGCGAGATCGACGCCCGGTTCGACCATCGCTTGTCGGCCTGGTTCACCGCGCGGCGACACGCTGCACGTGACCGACGTGCGCGAGCTCGTCCCCGTTGTCAACGGTGTGGCCGGGACCGATCGCACAACCGTGACGCGCGCCGCGACCTGGTCTCTGCGGCCTGACGACATGGCCCGCGCCGCGTGCACGATCGCCGGGCGCGACCTGACCCGCGCCGAGTGGAACGCGTTCGTCAGCTCGACCACTCCGTACCACCACACCTGCACGTCGCTCGACAACTCGCCAACTCCGTAAGCCGTTTCGGGGCCCAGCGCGCATCTGCACACGGAACGCGGTCGGAGTTTGACGGCCAAAGTTACGGCCAACGGGGCGAACGACTGCGGTGTTCGGCGGATGCCGGCGAACCGGTCGACGTAGTCGGTAGGCGAGTGCGAACGTCTGCGACGCACGGCGAACAACGTTGAGTCGGCTTAGGAAACCGATGCTCTATCCCCTGAGCTACGAGGGCTGACGGAGCAGTTTCGCGCATCCGCGATCGGTCGACGGCCAAGTTGCGGAACATGAGCGCCGCGCTCGTTTGCTCGAGTGTTTCGTGCGGGTCCGTCGTGAGCCACCGGCGACGCAGGATCGCGGAGCTCACTCCTGGGGGTGGCTGCGAAGCATCAGTACTCGGCGATGAACTCGGGGAGAATGATTCGGGCGGCAGCCTCGAGCAATGCGAGGTGCGAGAACGCCTGCGGGAAGTTGCCGAGATGCCGACCGGTCTCCGCATCGAACTCCTCCGCGTAGAGACCGAGTGGCGACGCGATGCGCAACAGCTTCTCCATGAGGTCACGCGCCGACTGGAGGTCGCCGACGATGGCCAGTGCCGACACCAGCCAGAACGAGCAGATCAGAAACGTCCCTTCCTTGCCCGAGAGGCCGTCGTCGGTCTCCTCGGTGCGATAGCGGAGCACGAAGCCGTTCTCGGTGAGATCGTCCGCGATCGCAGCCACGGTGGCGCGCAGTCGGGGGTCGTCGCCGGGTAAGAACCCGAAGATCGCGGCGAGGAGTACGGAGGCATCGAGCGAATCGGTCTCGTAGTGCTGGCGGAACACCCCCGCGTCGCTGACGCCGTGGGCGAGGATGTCGCTTCGGATTTCCTCGGCGACCGCGCTCCACTTCGCGGTGAGCGCATCGTCGCCGCGGGTCCCGGCCAGCTTCGCGGCCCGGTCGAGCGCCACCCAACACATGAGCTTCGACGACACGTAGTGCTGTGGTTCGCCGCGCGCCTCCCAGATGCCCTGATCGGGGTCTCGCCAGACTTTGGTCGCGCATTCGGCCTGCGTCTCCACGATTGGCCACAGTCCGCGCGGCAAGCGTTGGGCGCGCTGCGTGTGCAGGTGGATCGAATCGAGCACGGCGCCGAACACGTCGTTCTGCCGTTGGTCGAACGCGCCGTTGCCGATCCGCACCGGCCGCGCGCCGGCGTAGCCCGACAGGTCGTCGCGCGTGGTCTCGGTGAGATCGCGTCGACCGTCGATGCCGTACATGATCTGGAGAGAACCGTCCTCGGTCGGCTCGACGTCCGCGATGAACTGCATGAACTCGTCGGCTTCCCAATCGAGGTTGAGCCAGTGGAGTGCCTGCAGCGTGAACGTCGTGTCTCGGATCCAGGTGTAGCGATAGTCCCAGTTGCGCTCTCCGCCCGGTGTCTCGGGCAGCGACGTGGTGAGCGCGGCGACGGTCGCGCCCGTGGGCATGTAGGTGAGCCCTTTGATCGCGAGTGCGGAGCGCTGGAGCGGGTCGCGCCAGCGATGATCCGGAATCCGGGCCCGGCCTAGCCATGCCCGCCAGAACTTGACGGTGTTGGCGATCCGAGTGGCGGCGTCGTCGGCGTCGCGCGGGCCCGCGAACCCCTCCGCCCACGACAACGAGCAGAAGGCGCGCTCACCCGCTTCGAGCACGTGACGCGCTCGCACGCGACCGCCTTCGATGCCGAGCGCGAGGTCGGTGTGAAGCCGGATCGTCAGTCCCGCGCCGGTCGCGTCCGCGGTGCGGCGGTCACCATCGACGAGTGTCCACTCCGCGGGCTCGCGGCCGTAGTCGAAGGCCGGCTCGCACACGAGCTCCATCTCGACCCGACCCTCGAGGCACTCGACGGTGCGCACGAGCGTGTGCTCGCCGTCATCGTCGGCGGGCGGGCGCGTGTGCGGAGTGATCTTGTCTTCGTGGTCCCATGGCCCGAGCGTGAGCGCGTCGCGCACGACGACCCAACCGGACGGGACCCTCCACGTGGTCACGAGCACGTTCGTGCCCGGCGCGTAGACGCGCGCGGTGGGATGGTTGATACCGAAGGGGCCGAAGCGGAAGAAGCCGGCCTGGCGATCGAGCAAAGCGCCGAACACGCTTGGTGCGTCGAAGCGCGGCACGCACAGCCAATCGATCGCACCATCGGGCGCCACCAGCGCGCCGGTGTGGCAGTCGGACAAGAACGCGTAGTCGGCGATGGGCGTGAACGGCGACGGCGCCGCCGCGCTCTGGCTGTTGCCGGTTGCGGGCGCCACTATTTGTCCGTCCAGGGCGCGTGCCAGCGACCGTGACCGGCGACGAGGTCGTTTGCTGCCGGCGGACCCCAGGAACCCGGCGCGTACGGCTGCACCGGCGGCGGGGCGTCAAGCAGCGGCTGCATGATGCGCCAGGTCTCTTCCACGCCGTCCTGGCGCGTGAAGCGTGTTGCCTGGCCGTTCATCGCGGCGTCGAGGAGCACTTCGTAGGGTGTGGCGCCCTCGCCGCCCTCGTCGGAGAACAACATGTCGAGGTGGATCTCCTCGGCGCGCACTCCGTTGGCCCGCCGCGCCTCGAGTTGGAACTTGATGCCGGTGGACGGGTCGAGGCGCACCACGAGTTGGTTGGCATCGGCGTCCGGGTCGCGCAGTTGGAAGCCGAGCCGCGGCGGCTTCTTGAACACGAGCCGCAGCTCGGTCTGGGTGACGGGCAGGAGCTTGCCGGTGCGAATGAAGAACGGCACCCCGGACCAGCGGTAGTTGTCGATGTCGAGTCGGAGTGCGGCGTAGGTCTCGGTCGTCGAGTCGGCGGCAACGCCGTCGATCTCGCGGTAGCCGTCGTGCTGGCCGCGGACGTAGTGCGCCGGGTCGGCTTCGACGATGGCGCGAAAGACCGCAGTCTGCGCGTCCTTGACGGTGGCGGGATCGCCGCCGGCCGGTGCCTCCATTGCGGCCGCCGAGACGACCTGCATCAGGTGGTTGACCACCACGTCTCGCAGCGCGCCGACCGGATCGTAGAAGTGACCGCGGTCCGCAACTCCGAAGCTTTCCGCCATCGTGATCTGCACCGAAGCGATGTTGTTCCGGTTCCACACCGGTTCGAGCATCGTGTTCGCGAAGCGGAGGTACAGGATCTCCTCGAGTCCCATCTTGCCGAGGTAGTGGTCGATGCGGAAGAGCTGCGACTCGTCGATGTATTGGTGCAGCTCGTCGGCCAGGGCCCGAGCTGAATCGCGGTCGTGGCCGAAAGGCTTCTCCACGACCACGCGCGCCGTCTTCGTCAGGCCGGCCTCGAAGAGTCCCTGAACCACTGTGCCGAACAGAAACGGCGGGACCTCCAGGTAGAACACCGGTCGCGCCGCGTCCTTGATCTCGGCGCCGACGCGTGAGTACGTGTCGGCATCGCCAAAGTCGCCCTGCACGTAGGACAAGCGGGCCGCGAACCGGTCGAACACGGCGGGATCGAGTTGCTCGCCGGTCGCGACGATCGACGAGCGGGCGCGCTCGATGAGCTGTTCGACGGTCCAGTCGTCGACGGCTACACCGACGATCCGCGTGTCGAGCATCTTGCGCCGCTCGAGTCGGTACAGCGACCTGAAGGTCATGACCCGTGCGAGGTCGCCCGTGATCCCGAAGATCACGAACACGTCGCCGCGTTGAGGAGCGTCCATCAGGATCCCAGTCGTTCGAGGAGGTGGTCACCGACGCGCAAGGCGTTGGCAATGATCGTGAGCGTCGGGTTGACCGCTCCGATCGATACGAAGAAACCCGAGTCGACGACGTAGAGGTTGTCCACCTCGTGCGCTCTGCAGTCGAGGTTCAGCACCGACGTCGCCGGGTCCGAGCCGAACCGCACGGTGCCGGCCTGATGCGCGGTCGCCGCGATGTCCATGCCCATGTACAGGTACACGTTGCGGTGATGCGTCTCCTCGTGCATCCCGAGGTCGCCGAGCAGCGAGTCGAACTTCTTGCGCAGCCGCTTCAGCCCTTCGATGTTGTTCTTCGGATCGAGCGTGAGGCGTACCCGACCGTTTTCGATCGTGACCCGGTTCTCGGGTCGCGGTAGGTCCTCGGAGCTGAGCCAGAAGTCGACCGCGTGGAGTGCGACCATGTCGAGCGACGCGCCCGGCGTGAGCTTCGCGCCCCACTTCGCCCAGTGCGGCGCCTTGCCGCGCAGCATCTCACCGTCGCTCTTGCCGAGCATCTGGATCGCACCCATCGGGTACTCCCAGTCGTCACCTGCGTGGTACCAGTCGCTGAGCGCGAGCGTCTTCTGGAGACGGGTCGGGTTCGGCTCCTTCGACAGCGCCATGAGTGCGAGGTTGTTGTGCCGGACGTAATTCCGACCGACCTGGTCGGAGCCGTTGGCAAGTCCGTTGGGATGCCGTTCGTTCGCGGAACGGAGAAGCAGCAGCGCCGAATTGAGCGCGCCGCACGCGACCACGACCACATCGCCCGACACGCGCTGCTCGGTGCCGTCGCGCAGGGCGATCACCACGTCAGTGATCCGCCGTCCCGATGCGTCGGTCTCGAGCCGCTCCACGTGCGCATTCGTGATGAGATCGACGTTCGAGTGCTCGAGCGCCGGATCCACGCACACTGTCTGTGCGTCGGCCTTCCCGCCGACGAGGCACGGGAAGCCGTCGACACGATCGCACCGGATGCAGCGGCTCGAGTGGGTGGCGTCGCCGTCCGCGTCCTGGTCGAGCATCACGCCGAGCGGAAGGTGCGACGGATGGTGCCCGAGCTTCTCCAGGTCGTCGTGGAGTTGTTGGATGCGCGGCTCGTGTCGCACTTCGGGGTACGGATACGGGCCGCTGCGCGCGCCCTCGGTGGGATCCTCGCCCGCCTTCCCGTGCACGTGATACAGGTTCTCGGCCTGCGCGTACCAAGGTTCGAAGTCGTCGTACGTCAGCGGCCACGCGGGCGAGATGCCGTCGTGATGGCGGATTTCACCGAAGTCCTCCGGCCGCAACCGGAACAGCGCCGCGCCGTAGAACTTCGTGTTGCCGCCGACGTAGTAGTTCTGCTCAGGAGTGAACTCGTCGTCGTCCCGGTCGAGCCACTGCTCGGTGGTGGTGTATTTCGCGCGTGTGAACACCGCAACGGTGTCCCAGTTGTCGCGCTCACGGGGGAGGTAGTCGCCGCGTTCGAGGATCAAGATCCGCTTCCCGGACGAGGCGAGCTTCCAGGCGAGCGTGCCACCTCCGGCTCCGCTGCCGATGATCACGACGTCGTATTGCTGGTCGGGCATCTCGCCGTCCTTCGACTACACGCCGACGGTCGGGCGGACCGTCGATCATGGCGCTCGGACCGTCGGGCCCGATTCGTCCACGCGCGCATACACCTGCCTGGGGTGCTTCGCAGTCAACTTCGCGGATCGATGGCGCGGATCACCCGTAGTGGGTGGACCTCAGCGGTTTCCCCGGTCGGCGAGTGTGGGACGGCCAGAGCTCCGGCCCCTGGACCGACCGACCGCGGTGTCCTGCCGCGCCGTGAACACGACTTCGGGATTGAGGAGAACGACGCAGCGATCAGGTCCGACGCGGCTCGCGAACGCGCCCCGGTAGTCGGCTGCGCAGGGGCCATAACCCGAGGATGCCGAGCGCGATGAGAGCCAAGATCGAGATCCACGCACCCGCGGTGAAGACGAGGGTGTTCGCTTGACGAATTGTGACCTTCACCGGGCCGTTGACCGGCGCGTGCGGGGCCCGCACCGCGACCAAGAAGCCGTTCTCATCCGGGCCCACGGGGGAGATGCCGGTGAATCTGAGGAAGGCGCGAGCCGCCGTGATGTTCGTTGTGAACGGCGCCGGACCGTCGGGCAAGCGAAGAACACCGTTGAAACTGTTTCCCGCGACCGCGCCCGCGGGAATGTCCACGGTCCGCGTCGGATCGGTGATCACGACCGGAAGCGAGCCGTCCCGGAACTGCCGAACTGCGTACCAGCTCGATGGCGCGGTCGTGCGCGCGGCTACGACCGTATCCACGTACGTATCGCTCGTCTTGCGGAATTGTCCGTGTTGCAAGGCCGTCGGGCGTACCCGCCACACCTGCCACGTTGCCGCGCCGATGTTGAACAGCACGAAGGCCGACAGGACAAGCGTCGCGGTGCGTTGGCGGGACGGGCGCTCGGACATATGCCACCGCAAAACAATCATCACCAGCAACGCCGTGACCAACAAGAGATACGCGTGCAAGCGCCACGTGTATTGCAGGTTGTAGAGCACCGATGGCAACAACTTCCACGCGCTCTTGTCGAACACGAGTACGAGATACACCACGGACACGGCGAACAACCCGACAAAGAGCGTCTTCGACGGGCGGTCCTTGCCGCGCCAGAACGCGATCCCGAATCCCAGCGCCCAAAGCGCGAACATCCACGGCAAGGTGATACGAATGTCGTGAGTCAGCGACGAGCGCTGCGCGGTTCGGAGGGGATTGAAGAGAAGTCCGAGGTGCGTGACCCAGATACCAGGAAGGCTGCCGTGGGTCTGCTGCACACCGAGTGTGTCGAGCCCGTAGGCGAGATCGGGGACGAGGAACCAAGCGTTGAGCCCGGCGCCGATGGCTGCGCCGAGAACCAGAATGCGAAATCGTCTCCAGGGAACCGTCGGGCGCCACGCGGGGACGAACGCGAGCGTCGCGACGGCTCCGAGCACGGTGATGAACACTGCCCCCCAGAGCAACGTGATGTTGTGGCTTCCGGTGAGTACGAAGGTTCCGAGTATCAGGGCCGCCAGGTTGCGAGTGCGGAGCGTCGACGTGGTCAAGGTCGCGCAGATTGCCGCGATCAGGAACGGGATCGACGCGATCGAGATGAACTCGCCCAGGTCGCCGCGCCCGACCATGTCGGTCACGAAGTAGGCACCGGTGACGAGCACGAGGCCGGAGATCTGCGATCGCCAGCCGCGCAGCCCGATCTGCACCGACAACCAGGTCATTCCGCCGTAGGCCAGACAGAGACCGGCCAGGTACAGCAGCTTGTACGCGAGAATGGGCCGGTCGCCCAGGACGATCGCGAGTAGTCCACCGACCGTGTAGATGCCGGAACCCACGAAGGAGAAGACCGGGTAGAAGACGCCGAGCGGCTCGGCGGAGACGAACAGGCCCGGGTGCCACATCGTCTGGAGGTTCAGTTCCTGCTGACGCACGAGCCAGAGGTGAAGCGTCCAATCGGCGCCGAAACTCCGGTTCGTGAAGGCCATCGGGGCGAACAGCAGGACGATGACGGCCCCGGGGATCCACGCGGTGGTTCGTTGGACAAAGGTCCTGCGGCGGCGCACCGCGGGCCGCGTCACCCGAGTCGGTTTGTGTCGGGTGGAACCGACATCGACTGGAAGTCCTGATCGACAGTTGACACGACAGGTGATCGCTTGCCCGTTGTGAGCAGAGGAATCGACTCACAGAATTCCACGTCGATGCGTGTGTCGCCGACGTGGCGCCGCAGTTCCCGCATGATCTCCTCGAACTCACTGTCGGTGAAGCGGCGGTTCTTCACGATCTTCAGTACGAGCGAACCCTTCTCCTCTTGCTGGATCTGGAAGAAGCGGATCGCATGCTCGTAGTCCTTGAAGAAGTGCAGGAAGAACGCTCCAGGTAGCCAGGTGCCGTTCGCGCAGTGAACGATCGCTTGCGTCCGTCCTTCGATCCGTCCGATGCGCGAGAGATGCCTCCCGCACGGGCATGACTGCGTGTCGTCGACGGCCGTCGCGAGGTCGCCGATGCGATACCGGATCAGAGGCACAGAGAAGTTGTTGAGATCAGTGATGACGACTTCACCGATCTCGCCGGGTTTCGCGGGCCGGTCGTCGACGAGGAGCTCGACGATGTACGACTCGTCCATGACGTGGTGATCGGGCGAGTGCCCGCACTGGTACGCAATGCCCGAGAACTCACGCGCGCCGTACTTGTCGAAGACGGTCGTCTCGAATCCGTCCTCGATGATCTTGCGCACGTTGTCCGGCAACGCTTGGGCGGACGACATGACAGCCTTCGGAGAGAATCCCGGCCGGGCTCCCTCGCGTACGTAGCTCGCCAGGAAGTTGAGGGACTCCGCGTACCCGTCGACGAGCACCGGTCGATGCCGCCGGATCGATCCGATGACGTCCTCGATGTTCTCGGCGTCGATCTCGAACGCCGGGATGAACAGCCGCCGCATGAACTTGGCGTCGATCCGCTCTCGAAGCGTCTGCAGCTTCGTCATGCCGATCGTCTGGTGCCATAGGCGCGCCTGACGGTCACCGAAGCGCCAGCCGGTCCATTCGAGGCCGCGCAACGTTGTTGCGAAGCGGACCTCGAGTTGGTGACGGTCGGCGTACGTGGTGAAGGGTTCGCCGGTCGAGCCGCTCGTCGTCACCTTGAGCATCTGGCTCTTGCGGTGATTGTCGGCGAACAGACCGAAGAACAGGTGCCGGCGTACTGCGCCTTTGGTGAGGAGCGGGATGCGGTCGAGGTCGGCGAGCGAAGTGATGTCGTACGGGTGTACACCCGCGACCTTCATCGCCTTGCGGTAGTAGGGAACGTGGACGTAGGCGTGCTGCAAGAGACGCTGCAGCTTCTGGAGCTGGAGCGCGTCGAGATCGCTACGCGACAACCACTCGGTCTGCTTGAGCTCGAGGTAGAGGTCGCGCGCCGACCGCCGAATCAGCCACTTGTGCACCGGCATTGTGGCGAAATAGATCTCGAACCAAAGTCGCCTCCAGCCCCGGTACGGGTGCGCCGGGGCGCGACGCTCGGCCGGAGGGTCGGTTGTCGGCAGGTATCGCCGATGCCCGCGTCGACTTCGGAGGCGGAACTCCGACAACGCGGGGAAGAAATCGGCGAGCGCCTCGGCGCTGACCCGCAGCGAGCGGTCGATGAGGAAGGACTCGCCCGCGTACCGGCTCTCGAACAGGGTTTCGACCTCGAGGATCGTGTAACCCTTCGCGTGCGCGGACACGGACACGAACGTCTGGAAGTGCCGATACGGCTTGTCGTGCGCCAGGACCTCGTCGAGTACGCCCTTGGGGCCGAGAACGAATCCCGACTTGCTGTCGCGCGCATGCATACCGAAGGCCGCATTCAGCATGGCATTCAGCACGCGAGAGAAGACAAGGCGCGAGTCGCGCAGGCGGCCGATGCTCGAGCGCGTCCCTTGGGCCAGGTCGTACGGGCTCTGCATCAGCGCGTCGTACAGCGTGACAACCTCTTCGGGCGGGTTCTGGAGGTCGCCGTCGATGAAGCAGACATACGTACCGCGCGGGCGTCGAGGCCCGAGCGCCAGGCGGCTGCTATTCCGAGGTTCCGATCGTGTCGCACGCACCGGACCGCGTCGCCGTGGTCAAGTTTGAGATCGTTGACGACGTCGGGCGTGGCGTCGGTGCTGGCGTCGTCGACGACGACGAGCTCGGTCTCGATGCCGGCCTCGTACGTCGCCGCGAACAGACGCTCGGCGAGGAGCGGGAGGTTGGCCTCCTCGTTGAAGCACGGGCAGACGACGCTCAGCGAGATTCGGTCAGACATCGGCGCGGCCTTCGATCGAGTCCCAACATCTCTGCAACCCGACCGCGAGTGGCGTCTCGGCCGTCCAGCCGAGCTCCGTCGCCGCGAGCTGTGGATCTCCGACGCGGCGCGAGCCGGCCGTCCAGTCCGCAGGGCAGGTCCGCGGACGGAGCGCGCTCCGGGTGACGTCAAGCATCGCGTCGGTCAGTTCGTTCACGCTCGTCCCGTACCCGGACGCGATATTGAGAGTCTTGCCGTCGACGCGGTGATCGGCCATGGCAACGAGCGCCGCGACAGCATCGTCGACGTAGACATAGTCGAGCGCCTGCTTTCCGTCTCCGTAGACCGTCGGCGCCTCACCGCGCGAGTCGTTCGAAATTCGAGACGATGACCGACTTGTACCCGCCTTCAGCGAACTGGCGGGGGCCGTAGATGAAGAACAGGCGACCGACCGTCCACGCGAGCGCCGAGGATTCGTGCTCGACGCGCAACATATGTTCTCCGGCCAACTTGGAAATCCCGTACGTCGTGTGGGGGGTAGGGAGGTCGACCTCACGCATCGGCAGCGGCCCCATCGACCCGTATGCGTACAACGACGACGTGAACACGACCTTCGGACGTCGCGCGCGCCCCGCGGCCGCGAACAGCCGACGAGTCGCCGAGATGTTCACGTCGATGATCCTCTGCGGATCGCGCCTCGACGAGTTGTATTTCTCCGCCGCGAGGTGAAAGACAACGTCTGTGTCGCAGAGTTCTGTGAGTTCGTCGAGCGGGATCTCCGCGAGGTCGCGCCGCACCTGCGTGCACGGTGCCCGCAAGCGCTCCCAGTCGCCCGACGCTTCGTTGTCGATCCCGACGACCTCGACACCCCCCGCGTTCAACGCCTCGACGAGATGACATCCGATGAAACCCGCCGCGCCCGTCACCACAGCACGTCGCATGAGGTCATTTTCAGTCCTCATCGTGGTCCGTTCGCGTCGCCGACAGTACGCGACCACGAGGTCGTGGGCCCGCCGGTGCTGGTCGACCCTCGACATCAAGGGCTCACCGACGATAGTGCTCCTTCTGCGCCGCCACCGCGCATGCAACGCGCGGCACGCGAGGCCCGAACCCGCTGCGGCAAAGCCGCTGAGGCCACGCCGCTCGATCGGGCGCGGTACCTTCATCTGCGCCGACGTCCCCGAGGTTCTGTAGTGACAGACGAACAGCCGGTGATCGAGGATCTCGCCGCTGCGACAGACGTCGATTTCGACGAGTACTTCGATCATCGCGAGTTCGAAGCCAGGGCGTGGCTCGAAGACACGCACTATTGGCATCTCGCGCGACGCGAGGTGCTTCTCGACGCCGTCCGAACGTTGCCAGCCGATCGCACGGCGGCGATGCTCGAAATCGGATGCGGCGCCGGGACGGTCACCACGTTCTTGAACGAGCACGGTTACGGCGTCGACTACGCCGACGTCCACCGCGAGGCGCTCGTACTGGCGCGGGCCCGTGCCCGAGACCGGATCGGCGAACAGGTCGACCAACGACGCTTCATCCGCATCGACGTATGCCGCGACGAGATTCCAACCGGATACGGCACGATCCTGCTTCTCGACGTCATCGAACACCTGCCCGACGATTCAGGCGCACTCGCACGGGTGCGCCGAGCGCTCGATAGTCCGGGCGCTCCGGGAATGCTCGTCCTCACAGTTCCGGCGTTCCCGAGCCTGTGGTCGCCCTACGACGTTGTCGAGCACCACGAGCGTCGCTACACCAAGAAAAGCGCGCGCGCCGTTCTCGAGGCCAGCGGTTTCGAGGTGATGCGGATGACGTACTTCTTCGCCCCGTTGTTCTTCGCGGCGGGCGCGGTGAAGCTCGCACGGAACGTGGCGAGTGCCATCCGCCCGCCCCGCGCCCCGAGATGTTCACCGAACTCGTGGAGACCCGTTCGAGCCCCGCGGTCACCGCGCTCGCGCTTCGAGTTCTGCGCGCCGAGAAGCGGATACTGCGCACCCGCGATCTCCCCGTCGGCACCTCACTGCTCTGCGTGGCCCGCTGCGCCTGAACCGCGTCGTCTATCTCTCCGCCTCGTCGCCCACGACCGTCGACGACCACGGCGGAAGGGCACCTCGGACCGAACTCGAGCCTCAGCGATGCATTGATGTCGTGGCGTCACAGTCGCAACCAACTCCGCCGGGCACGCTGCAGATCTGACGGCGGCCGCGTACGTGTGGGTCTACGCGTGAGCGAGAGGGCCGATTGACGATCGAGAGCAGCAACGCAAGGTCAAGTGCTGTGAGACGCTCGGGATTGCGGCGACCTCGATTGACTCGCGCATCGGCCGGCCTGACGGCCAACGTACAGCCAACCAAACGCCGGCCGACCCCGTGGCCAGGACGTTCCAAACGTTCGCGGCAGCTGCGGTGTGTCTCAGGCGTCGATCGAAACCTCGGGGCGGGTGGCACGCTGGCGACAGTGGGAAAGGCCAAGGAGAGCGTTCCGGGGTTCGATGCCATGTTTCGCGAGCACTATCCGCGGCTGGTTCGCAGCCTGTCCGTCGCCGGTGACGGGGCGGCGGATGCCGTCCAGGAGGCCTTCGTGCAGGCGTTGTTGCGCTGGAGAACCATCGGTCGTTACGACGACCCGGTCGGTTGGGTTCGTCACGTCGCGGTGCGTCGGATGCTCAACGAGCATCGTTCGCGACGACGTCGCGACGCCGCGGTCGAGCGCCTCTCGGCCCGTCATCGCGAGCCACGAGAGGAACTCACCGAGCTTCCCGACGAGCCCGACGAGCAACTCGTCGCTCGGATCGTCGCGCTCCCGCGTCAGCAGCGGATTGCGGTTGCGCTGCGCTACTACGACGACCTGCCCGTGGCGGAAGTCGCCGACGCGATGGGGATCTCCGAGGGCGCGGTGAGGTACCACCTCCACGAAGCCCGCGAGCGGTTGCGCGCCGGGCTGGGGACGATCGATGTCTGACCGGCGGGAGGCCCTTCGCGACGCTCTCGATCGTCTCGCGATGGACGACGACGTCGACCGCGCGCATGCGCACGTCGTCGGCCGCGCGCGGTCGATCCGCAGGCGTCGGCGCGCGATCGCGATGCGTCGCGCTCGTCACGATCGCCGCGGCCGGAGGTGCGATTGTGACCCAACGCGGGCCGCGGCACCGGCTGACGATCAGCACTCCCGACACGGTCCCGACCCGACCAGGCCAGCCGCGGATTGTCGCCGCGGTACGCGGTCGCGGGCTCGTCGTGCTCGACTCGACGACCGGAGCCGTTACGACGACGCTCGATGGTCTCCACGGCGACATCGGCGCCGTCAGCGCGTCACCCGACGGGCGCGACGTCTACTACGTCTCGGGAGCGTCCAGTTACGATCCGACCTGCGGGCACGCACAGATCCTGCATCACTCGCTCCGCGACCCATCCGGCGTTGCCGACACGGTCGCCGCCGGGATCTTCCCCGCGGTCGACCCCTCCGGCCTGCGTCTCGCGTACCTCGGGTGTGACGGTCCGTCGGGGTATGCGGACACACTCGTGATTCGTGATCTCCTCAGCGGTTCACAACGTCGGATCCCCGTGAACGCGCGCGACTCGTCGTGGTGGGCGACCGCGCCGCGCTGGTCGCCGGACGGCCGCCACCTTGCGATGCGCGTCATCCAGGGACCGACCGGCGGCAGTCCGCTTCGGATCTTCGATCTCGATCACGACACCTCGCTTGCAACTTCCCGTGTTGTCGGGTTCACCGACAGCGGAGACATTTTCGGCTACCTGGGCCCGAGCGGCGAGCTCCTGGGCGCGGTCGACGGCCCGGCTCACCAGTCGAGTGTGGTCGCGATGACGGTCGGCGCCTCCGACGCGGTACCGCGACGGGCACTGTTCGCGATCAGCGGCTTCCCGACCTCCGCGGTCGCCGACACCACCGGCCGCAACGTCTTGGCCATCACGAGCGCCGCGACGAAAAGCGCGCTGTACGTCTGGTCCGCGGGCGAGACATCCCCGAGACGCCTCCCCGGGCAGATGTGGTTCGCCGACTGGCTGGCGAACCCACCGACCTCCGCGACCGCGCCCCGTGCGCCTGACGACGGCCTCCGGGTCGTGTTCACCCATACGGCGCCGGACGGCGCCACCGTCACCGCCCGGTCCGGCGCCGGTCTCGATTGCCGAAGCGTATGGCTGCGTCGGCGCCGCGCCCGTGAGAGTTCCCGACGGTCCGAACTGCGTTCCCGGTACCGCGCCGGGCATACGGTTCGACTTCTCCGCCCCCGGATCGCAGGTGTACCGCCTGACCGTGGTTGCCGGCGGCTTTCCCGTCGGCGCGAGCGACGCGCTGCGACCCGTCGCGATCGCCTCACTGATCCGGCTCGTCCGCCCCGACGGCTCCAGCGTCCCCGACGACACCGCCGCTCGACGGCCCGAGATCGCGGCGTTCCGTACGACGGGTATTGCGGCGGTTCGAGTCGCGCTGCCCGCGGGCGGACCGGACCAAATGGCGCCGGTCGACGGCTGGTCCGCGTTCGCGGCGCGGACAACGGTCGGTGCGGAACTGTTCGGCATGAAAGTCGACGGGCTGGACGAAGCCGGCCGTGTCATCGCGACGAGCTTGCCCTACCGCTGCTGCTGACCCGTTCCCCGTGTCACCCGTTCCCGGTCACCACGTCGACTCCGAAGAACCTTGCCTCCCGCGGGGTAACGTGCCCCGGTTGGGCGTTGAAGTGGGACGACGATGAAGCACTGGACGCGGCTCCTCGTCGTCGGCGCGTCGACCGTGATCGTCGCCTTCGGACTCATGCAATTGATTCCTTACCGCGTGTCCAACCCGCCCGTCACCGCCGAGCCGAAGTGGGACAGCCCGCAGACGCGGGCGCTCGTCGTGGCGGCTTGCTACGACTGTCACAGCAATCAGACGAAGACGCCGTGGTACGGAAAGATTGCGCCGATCTCGTGGTGGCTGACGAATCACGTCGACGACGGTCGTAAGGCCTTGAACTTCTCCGAATGGAATCGTCCTCAGGGTCGGAGAGCGCTGCGCGCCGCCCGATCCGTGCAGCGAGGGTCGATGCCGCCGGCGTACTACACGTGGTTCGGGCTTCACTCCAACGCAAAGCTCTCGAGCACCCAGCGCGCGGCGCTCATCGCGGGTCTGACCAAGACGCTCGACCTGTCGCCGCCGGTGACCACAGCACGCGTCGGCGCGGGCTGATCGAAACGCATGCTTGCCCATTGCCACGGCAACCGCATATTATACTCGGTATGCTACTGAGTGAGTTGGCGCTGTGAGCGTTCGGCACGCCCTGTTGGCCCTGTTGAGTGACGGCCCCAAGTACGGGCTGCAGCTTCGGCAGGAGTTCGAGGACCGCACGGGCGAGGTGTGGCCGCTGAACGTCGGGCAGGTGTACACGACGCTGCAACGGCTGGAGCGCGACGGGCTGGTCGAGTCCGATGACGACGGCGACGGCGACGGCGACGACGGCCCGCAGCGCGGCTTTCGGATCACGGCCGAGGGCCGGTCGGAACTGGCGACCTGGTTGCACACGCCGCCCGACATGACGTCGCCGCCGCGCGACGAGTTGGTCATCAAGGTCCTGGTCGCACTGCAACTGCCCGGGGTCGACGTGCGCGACGTCGTGCAGGTGCACCGTCGGTACGTCGTGGAGCTCATGCAGCAGTGGACGCGACTGAAAGACGACGCGGCCGAGCACGAGATCGGGTTCTTGTTGGCCGTCGACGCCGAGCTGTTCCGGCTCGATGCGGTGATCCGTTGGCTGGACGCCGCTGACGGCCGTCTCGCGCGGCGAGCAGCAGATCCGCCCGCGCCGCCCGGACCCGAGTTGGCGCCGCGGTTGCGCCGGAGATCAGGAGTGCGGCGATGAGCGCGCTCGAGCTGCGGAACGTCTCGAAGGTGTACGGCGAAGGCGCGAACGAGGTACACGCGTTGCGCGGAGTCGACCTCTCGGTCGACGCGGGCGCGCTGGTGGCCGTGATGGGACCGAGCGGTTCGGGGAAGAGCACGCTGCTGACGATCGCGGGAAGCCTCGAGGTGCCGTCGGGCGGTGAGGTGTTGATCGACGGCGTCACCGTGTCGGCGATGTCGCGCAACGACCGGGCCCGGCTGCGGCGCCGGTCGATCGGTTACGTGTTCCAGGACTTCAATCTGTTGGCCGGCTTGAGCGCGTTGGAAAACGTGTGCTTGCCGATGGAGCTCGACGGCATCGGTGCGCGCAGGGCGCGGACCGCCGGGATGGATGCACTCGAGGAGCTCGGTCTCACCGACCGCGCGTCGAGCTTTCCCGACGAGCTCTCCGGTGGAGAGCGACAACGGGTCGCGATCGCGCGCGCGGTCGTGGGTGATCGTCACCTGTTGTTGGCCGACGAGCCGTCGGGTGCGCTCGACTCCGCAAATGCCGAGGCCGTGATCCGGCTCATCCGCGCTGCCTGTCAGCGCGGTGTCGCCGGCGTGGTGGTCACCCACGATGCGCAACTCGCGTCGTGGGCCGACCGGGTGGTGTTCCTCCGTGACGGGCGCGTCGTCGACCAGACGATGCCGCCGCCCGGACCCGAGTCGCTGCTTGCGCCGGAAGCGAAGTCGTGAGCCTGGCGCTCGAGGAGCGGCCGCAGGTATCGGATGCCGGCGCCTCGGGTGGCGGTCCGGCGCGGCGCGCGATCTTCCGGTGGTCGTGGCGACTGTTCCGACGGGAGTGGCGCCAGCAGGTGCTCGTCGTGGCACTGATGGTGTTCGCGGTCGCGGCAACCACCGTGGGCGTGGCCCTCGCGTACAACGCGGGCCTCCCCCTCGACCCGGCGATGGGGAACGCGACCGCCTCGATGACGTTCGCCGGTTCTGATCCCGCCGACGTCGCGGCGGTGCGCGGTGCGTTCGGGGCCGTCGAGGAAATCGACCACCAGAGCATCCCGATCCCGGGCTCCCGCAACGCGGTGGATCTCCGGGCCCAGGACCCGAACGGGCAGTACGGGCATCCGACGCTGCGCCTCGTCTCGGGGCGGTTCCCGTCCGGCCCGAACGACATCGCCATGACGTCCGGTGCCGCCGCGACCTTCAGCGTGAAGATCGGCGATCCGTTCGTCGCGAACGGCGTGACCCGTCACGTCGTCGGGCTGGTCGAGAACCCGTTGGACCTCGGCGAGGAGTTCGCGCTCGTCGCGCCCGGCCAGGCGAACCCGCCGGCTCAGGTGACGATCCTGTTCGACGCGTCCAGCAAGAAACTCGACGCGCTCCGCCCACGCGGGAACGCGGTGGAGATCGGAAGCCGCTCGACCGCGAACAAGACTGCGGTCGCCGTGGTCGTCCTCGCGCTGGAGACCATCGGTCTCCTGTTCGTCGGCCTCGTCGCGGCGGCGGGTTTCGCCGTCATGGCGCAGCGCCGGCTGCGGGCGCTCGGCATGCTGGGCGCGCTCGGCGCGACCGACCGTCACGTTCGCCTGGCGATGGTCGCCAACGGAACCGTCGTCGGCGTCGTCGGTGCGGTAACGGGAGCCGTCCTCGGTCTCGCGACCTGGGTTGTCCTCGCGCCCCGTTTCGAGGGTCTCGTCAATCACCGCGTCAGCCGATTCCACCTGCAGTGGTGGGCGATCGCGGCGGCGATGATCCTCGCGGTCGTGACCGCGGTGGTCGCGGCGTGGTGGCCGGCGCGCGCCGCGGCCCGATCGTCCATCGTCGCCGCGCTCTCGGGGCGGCCCGCGCCACCGAAACCCGCGCATCGGTTTGCGGGCGCGGGACTCGTCCTGTTGGCCGTCGGGTTCGGCTGCCTCGCGTTCGCGCATCCCAACTCCGACCGACCGAGCCCGGTGCTCATCATCGGTGGCACGATCGCGACGACCTTCGGGATGTTGTTCGTCGGGCCGCTCCTCATCCGCGGCCTGGCCGCGCTCGGCCGCCGAGCTCCCATCGCATTGCGGCTCGCGCTGCGCGATCTCGCCCGCTATCAGGCCCGGTCGGCCGCGGCCCTCGGCGCCATCAGCCTCGCGCTCGCGATCGCGGCGACCGTCGCCATCAGCGCCGCCGCGTCGGTCGTTCCCCCCGCGGAGGCCAATCTGGCTGACAACCAGATCGTTGTCTCGCTGGCTGCGGGCAACGGCTCCGGGCGCATTGAGGGTTCCGCGCCCATTTCCGAACCGAATGCGGCCGAGCTTCGGTCGCTGCAAGACCGCGTCGACGCGCTCGGCGCGTCGTTGCACGCGCAGGCCGTCATCCCACTCACCGAAGCGGTCGATCAGGCCTCAGCGGCCACTTCGGCCCCCGGCAGCCTTCCCGACGACACCGCCACGCTCGGCAGTCTCACGACCGTGGCGCACGGAGACAAGACGGGCATCAAGATCACGGGCGACACGCCCCTCTACGTAGCAACGCCGGCCTTGCTCTCGCACTACGCGATCAATCCGAACCTCGTCAACGCGAACACCGACGTGATCACCGGACGAACCGACCTCGCGGGCTATTCGATCATCGCGCCCCGAGGCGGTGCGATTCCTTGTGATGCGTCGCAACCCCAGTGTCGCGTGAACGGTGCCAAACCCACGCCGGGCGGAGGCGAGCGAAACGGGCCCGACCATTGGCAGCCCACTCTCCAAACCATGCATCTTCCGAAGTACACCTCGGCGCCCGACACGCTGCTCACCGCGAACGCGCTCGAGAAATTCGCTCTGAAGGCGGTCCCCGCCGGTTGGTTCATCGAGACGCGCTCGCCCCTCACCGCCGCCGAGATCAACTCGGCGCAGCGCACCGCTGCCGCGGCCGGGCTCACCATCGAAACGCGAAAGCGGCAACCGTCGAAGGCGGGACTGCGCGACGGGGCCACGGCGGTCGGCTTCCTCGTCGCGCTCGGTGTGCTCGCGATGACGGTCGGCCTGATTCGCAGCGAAACTGCCAACGAGCTCCGCACGCTCACGGCAACCGGAGCGACGAGCACCACCCGGCGCACGATCACCGGCGCGACTGCGGGCGCGCTCGCACTGCTCGGAGCACTGCTCGGGAGCGCGGTCGCGTACGTCGCGCTGACCGCCTGGCACCGCAGCGACCTGCATCCGCTCACCCGGGTCCCGTACGCCGATCTCGTGATCATCGTCGTGGGACTTCCGCTGCTCGCGTTCGTCGCGGGTTGGTTGCTCGCGGGCCGCGAACCGGCCTCGATCGCGCACCAGCCGCTCGAATGAAGCCGACCGGTCGGCGCCGGGCACAGGTCACGCACAGATCGTGTCGCTAGAACCCGCGGGAGTGTGCCCGGCGACTGAGTCTGGAGCGGGATGATCGAAGCGACCGGGTTGACGAAACGGTACGGGCCCACCAAGGCGGTGGACGACCTCACGTTCACGGTGGCGGACGGTCGGGTGACCGGCTTCTTGGGGCCCAACGGTGCGGGCAAGTCGACGACGATGCGGTTGATCGTGGGTCTGGACGCTCCGTCATCGGGTCGCATCACGGTGGGCGGGCGTCCGTATCGCGACCGGCGTTTCCCGTTGCACGAGGTCGGCGCGCTGCTGGAGGCGAAGGCGATCCATCCCAGTCGGAGTGCCCGCAACCACTTGCGGTGGCTGGCGCAGTCGAACGGGATCCGCACGAGCCGGGTCGACGAGGTACTCGAACAGGTCGGGCTCACCTCGGTGGCCCGGAAGCGAGCGGGAACGTTCTCGTTGGGGATGAACCAACGGCTGGGTATCGCCGCCGCGTTGTTGGGCGATCCCGAGGTGCTGCTGCTCGACGAACCGGTGAACGGACTCGACCCGGAAGGGATCCAGTGGGTTCGCCAACTGTTGCGCGCGCTCGCGACCGAAGGCCGCACCGTGTTCGTCTCGAGCCACCTGATGAGCGAGATGGCGCTCACCGCCGACCACCTCGTCGTCATCGGCAAGGGCCGCCTCATCGCGGATGCCAGCGTGGCCGAGGTCATCGCGCAGGCGTCGGCCAATCACGTCAAAGTCGTCTCCCCGCAGGCCGACGCGTTGCGCGATCGCGTCACCGCGGCCGGAGCCGCGGTCGAACCGGCCGGCGACGACACTCTGATCGTGACCGGCTTGGAGTGCCGCGACGTCGGCATCATCGCCGCCGACGCCGGGATCACGCTCTACGAGTTGTCCCGCCAGGAGGCGTCGCTCGAGGAGGCCTTCATGGAGATGACGCGCGGTAGCGAAGAGTTCCACGCCGGACCGAACGCCACCGGGAGCGCGAAGTGAGAACGGCCGAGCCGATGTCGACGTCTGTGACGCGCGGTACGCATCCGACACCGTCGCGCGCCGGCCAGTTCGTCGCGGTCGTGCGCGCCGAGTGGACCAAGCTGTGGTCCGTGCGATCGACCCTTTGGTCGCTGCTCGTCACCATCGCGATCATCGTGGGCCTCGGTGCGCTCTTCTGTGCGGCCCGGGTCGCCCGGGCCGATCGTCTCGACCCCGGCGAGCTACGCCACTTCGACCCGACGGGCTTCAGCCTCAACGGCATCTTCTTGGCCCAACTCGCGGTCGGTGTCCTCGGGGTGTTGGTCATCAGCTCGGAGTACGCGACCGGCCAGATCCGTGCGACCTTCGGAGCAACACCGCAAAGAGTCCTCGTGCTCGCAGCCAAGGTCGCGGTGTTCATGGTGGTCGTGTTCGTCGTCGGACTCGTCGCCTGCACCGCCGCGTTCTTCATCGGTCAGAGCATCCTGAGCGGGAGCACCAAACTCCAGCACGCCTCGATCGGCGACCCCGGCGCGCTGCGTGCCGTTGTCGGCGGCGCGATGTACCTCTCCGTCCTGGGCGCGCTCGGCATCGGGTTGGGGACCATCCTGCGCCGCACCGCGGGCGCGATCGCCGCGCTGGTCGGCCTGTTGTTGATCCTGCCGATCCTCGTCAACTTCTTGCCGTCACCGTGGAACACCGACATCTCGAAGTACCTGCCGCTCTCGGCCGGCAACAACGTCTTCCACACGGTGAAGGTCGCCTCCACCGACCTGTCGCTGTGGGTCGGATTCGGCGTGTTCTGCGCCTACGCCGTCGTCTCACTCGCCGTCGGGGCCGTACTTCTCACCCGCCGCGAC
The DNA here is from genome assembly GCA_963835455.1 of uncultured Actinomycetes bacterium. Taxonomy (GTDB): domain Bacteria; phylum Actinomycetota; class Acidimicrobiia; order IMCC26256; family PALSA-610; genus PALSA-610. Next base: position 150,547 of record CAWIFT010000007.1, on the reverse strand, counting down.
GCCTAGATGGAATGCCCATGGACGTCACCAGCTCGCACCACGACCGGTTCGCATGGCGCGTGTCGTCGGCGGTCACGACGAGTGCAGGTGCGCCCAGTTCCTGCGCGAGTTCGAGTCCGGCCTCGACGCCGGCCACGAAGATCGCCTTGGTGAGTACATCGGCCTGCCAACCGCGCGCGGCGGCGACGGAAACGCTGACGATGTCGTTCTCGATCGGCTCGCCGGTTCTCGGGTCGATGAGGTGGTGTTTGCGCGATCCGCATCGGAGCCAGGTGCGGTAGCCGGGCGCGCTCGTCGCGACGGCTCCGTCAACGATGTGCACGGTCTCGCGTGCGCGGCTGCACTCCGATCGGCTCAGCTCGATCACCCAGCCGTCTCCCGGCGAAGCGCCGCCGACGCGTACGTCGCCGCCGACGTTCACACACGCGCCCTCGGCCCCGGCCGCGCGGAGCGCGTCGAGCACGAGGTCCGCCGCGAGCCCTTTGCCGATACCGCCCGGGTCGACACCCACTCCGGTCGGAAGCCGAACGGTTCCGCAAGCCGGGTCGATCTCGATGCCGTCGCAACCGCGTCGGAACGACGAAGATGCGACACGCGCCGTCGCGTCGGTGATCTCGCAGAACGATCGGTCGTATCCGGCGCGCATCACATCGCCGAGGACTGTGGGGTCGAAGCAGCCGTTGGTCACACGCCAACCCTCGACGCCGAGTTCGATCAATGCGACGGTGGGAGCCGAGACGACGAGCGCCATGCCTGCGCTCGCGTTCAGTCGGCTGATCTCACTCGAACTCTGGAAGCGGCTCCAGCGCGCCTCGAGCTCACGGAGATGCGCGCTCGCACCCTCGACGAGGTCGTCGCCGTCGTCTCCGATCGTGACGACGTGCGCGATCGTGCCCATGACCTCGAGCCGCACTTCATGCCGGGGCGCCATCGCGTCCTGATCGGCGAATTCGGCACTCACCGAAGTGCGACCCAGACTGAGAGAGTCCTGTGAGTATGGCAAAGCCTCACCGAAGCCGCTCCTCGCCGTCGCAATCCGTCCGATGACAGACGAAAGCGAAGGGAGCAGCGCATGAACATCGGCGGCGTCGGCGCACCCATGCCGGCAGACACGGTTTCGGGCGCGAGCCCGGTCACGGGCGGACGATTCGAAGGTCAGCTTCAGGGCGTGATGAGCGACATGACGGGAGTTCTCGCGATGTCGCCGCAGCAGCTCAACGCAAGCATCTCCCAGAGCGGCAGCCTTTCGTCGGTCGCGGCGGGTAAGGGCATTCCGGAGCAGCAACTCGTCGGCACGATCAAGCAAGCGCTCCAGGACGCGGGCTCGAAGCTCAATGGCGCGCGGTTGGACAACATCGCGACGCGCATCGCGCACCATCGCGGCGTACGCATGAAGGCGGCTGCGCCATCGGCCGCCGATCAGGCGTCGTCGACAACGCTCTCGCCGAACACGTGGCAGCCGATCGTGCCCACCACCGACAGCCCGTCCGCGTAGCGACGTCGGGCTGCGGGTGGGTACCTCTGCGTTGCCGCCGCTGCACAATGCGTGGCTCGCCGCGCTGACCGACATTCAGGATCCGCCGTCGGAGCCCAAGGCGACGTGCGGTGACTGCGTCATGTGCGCGGGCGTCGAACGCTCCGGAAGCTCCGTGACCTTCTCCGTGGACGTGAAGTGCTGCAGCTACGTCCCGCACTTGGCGAACTTCCTCGTCGGCCGGTCACTGCTCGGGCCCGGGGTCGAGAGCATCACGGCCCGGATCGGGCGGAGGGCGGGGGTGACGCCCTTGGGCCTGGGCGTCAGCTACGCCGACATCCGCCGACTCGTCGGGGAGCAGTCGCATTTCGGGCGCTCGTCCGCCGTGGTCTGCCCACACTTCGTGGAGGAGACGAAGAGCTGCGCCATCTGGCAGACGCGCAACGCGGTGTGCTCCACCTGGTTCTGCAAGCACGAGCGGGGCGCGGTCACGCAACGGTTCTGGCATGCCGTCCGTGATCTACTGCTCGCCGCCGAGGAACGCATCTCCCAGAGCTGTCTCGAACAAGGCGGCCTCCCCGACGAGCAGGTGACCGCGATCCTCGGACATCGGGCGGCCGTCCGCGAGACGATCTCCCGCGCCAACGCCGGCGAGGCGGCATCCGAGACCGAACCCGACGACGAGTCGGCCGACTGGTACGCGCGGATGTGGGGCGACTGGGCCGGCCGGGAGGTGGACTGGTTCGTCCGCAGCGCCGAATCGGTCGCGACGATGGGCGACAACCTGCTGATCTCTCGGATGGACGAAGTCCGCCACCTCGTCGACGCGGTCGGCGATCGTTGGGACGACCTGACCGTGCACGACGTGCCCGATCGGCTGACGTTCAGTCCGGGTGTCGGCAGCGAAGCCACACCGGACGTGCTCCGGCTCGTCGGCTACAGCCCGTTCGACCCGCTCGTGGTCCCCGCGGCCCTGCAGGCGGACCTGCGCCTGCTGGACGGGCGACCGATCGCGCACGTGCGCGAGGGCGTGGACGGGCACCGCACCCGGCTGGACGACGACCTGCTCGGGCTGCTGCACGACTTCGGTGTCGCGGTTCCTCCGGCGCACTGACCGACCGAGGGCAACCGTCAAAACCCTGCGGCGCGAGTCTTGCGTTGCGCATCCCGGTCTCCGACGAGCTCTTCGGCTGATCCGCCCTACGGCACGGCGACGGGGCCGTCCGCCCGGATGTCGTTGGCCTGGACCTAACCTTCCGCACAGGCACCGCCAAGTTCAGGCGGACAGCATTGTGCGATGGCACAGGTGCGAATCCGTTGAGGCTGCGCCGACGCGAGCCGCATCCGCGGTCGCCCCGCCGCCGACGGTGGTGGCTCGCGATCCTGGCTGTGGTGGTCGGCCTGCTGGCGATTCCCGCCTGGTCGCTGGGACGCACGCTTGCGGCCCCCTCGACGGATCCGGTCGGAATTCGCGCCGTCGAGTGGGCGCGCAGCCATCGCCTGGGCGGTCTGGTCAGCTTCGTGGAGCGCACGTGGTACTCGCATCACCAGCCGCCGAAGGGCGGAACGCCGAAAGGCGGGATCCCGGCGGCGCCGAAGCTGAGCGCAGCCCCGGTTCGCACCAAGCGTCGGCACGCCGTGCCCGCGCCGGCCCCGAAGAACGTCGTGCCGCTCGCCGCGAATCCTCTTCCTGGAGAAGGCGTCTGGCAGCCGAGCGGGCGATTGATCCTCGGCCGGCCCGCGCTCTGGGTCACCTATCTGCGGCCCGACGCGGTGCACACGAGTCTCCTTGCCGGCGTCGCGTACATCGACATGTCGCACTCGATGGCGACACTGCACGCCGGGACGGATGTCCCCGGCGGGCAAATGTGGGTGCACGACGCGCACGTCGCCCCGAGTGACTATCCCTTCGTCGTCGCCGCGTTCAACAGCGCGTTCCGTCTCGACAACAGTCACGGCGGCTACTACGCGGAACAGCGCACGGTGAAGCCGCTCGTACCGGGGCGTGCGTCATTCGTGACGTATGCGGACGGTCGGGTCGACGTCGGCGTGTGGGGTCGCGACGACACCATGTCGGCCGGCGTCACCGCGGTGCGCCAGAACCTGGACCTCATCGTCGACGGGAGCGCAGTCGTTCCCGGGCTCGCCGACGCCAACAGTGGGCTGTGGGGGGGAACGGTCGGGAACAAGATCTACGTGTGGCGTTCCGGAGTCGGGGTCACCGCGCACGGCGATCTCATCTATGTCGCCGGTCCCGGGCTCAACGTGGAGACGCTCGCAGAATTGCTGCGCCGCGCCGGCAGCGTGCGGGCCATGGAGCTCGACATCAACACGTGGTGGATGTCGTTCACCACGTTCACATCCGACGCCGCGGGCGCAGTGCACCCGACGAATCTGCTGCCGACGATGGTCCGTTCCCCGAGCCGCTACCTGCAGCAGGGCACCCGCGACTTCATCGAGATCGACGCGCGCCACTGAGCGCGCCGCGCCCTGCGTCAGCCGGTCTGCAGGTGCGCGGGAGTCGTGTTGTCGGGCAGCAACAGATCGAATCCGTCGGGCGTGTTGAGCTGATCGGGTCCGGTCCCGGGCTGATCGGTCTGGCCGTACTGCCACACGATCGTGTTGGTCGTCGGGTCGATGAACGCAACGCGGTGGCGATAGTCGTCGTTCACGGCGATGAGTCCGTTGGGAAGACGCTCGGCCAAGCTCGGGTGATCGAGCATCCCTTCGCCGCTCGACGGCCGGTAGGTCCAGACGATGTGGCCTTCGCGCGTGAACTCGAGGATGCCGCCCGGCCTCGCGTAGTCGGAGACGAGATAGAGGTCCGGCCCGAGTTGCTGCGGGTCCGACGGGTAGGTGATCGGAAGGTGCACCGTCCACACCAGCGCGCCCGCCGGCGTGTATTCCGTGATCCACGAACCATTGATCTCCGAGACGAGCAGATCACCGTTCGGGAGCGGGGTGTCGCCGTTGGGATAGCCGACGCTCCGGGGCGGGTCGTGCACGCAGTTGCCGGTCGTCCCGATCTGCCCCAGCGGTTGCCCGCTCGCGCTGATGTGCAGAATGCGGCAGTTCTTGGCGTCGGCGACGGTGTAGGTGCCGTCCCGCAGGAGGAACGCGTCGTCGGGCTGGTTCAAGTGTCCGGGGTCCGAACCGGGGACCTTCGGTGTTCCGTATGTCCACTGCAACGCGCCGGAGGGATACGCGATCCGCACGATCGTGTGGTTCTCCTCCTGATTCGTGACGATCGATCGACCGTGATCCGCGAAGAACGCGTCGTCGGGAAAGTAGAAGCCTCCGGGCGGCGGCGGCATCGCCGCCGACGGGTACACCCACGATCGTTGTTTGTTCGCGTCGACGACGATCAGGCGGTTGTTGCCGCGGTCGGCGATCAGGAACTGACCCGCGAACGGCCGAACGGTGGCCGCGGATGCGGACGCGGACGCGGCGGCCGGCGTTGTCGTCTCGTGGAGCGTGATCACGCCGGACGAGATCGCGGCCGCCTCGCCGCCGACGAGATACGCGTTCTGCCCGATGGTCACGGGCGCGGTGTCGGCGACGGGCGCCGGCAACTGGCCGTCGAACGAGAAGGCCGCGGTCCGCGGATCGAAGTGGAGGATGTCGCTCGAGGCGGATCCGCCCGCGAGGCCGCCCAGGACATAGATCGAGCCGCCGAACGTGACGGCGGCGGCCTCGGTGCGCGGGCTCGGGAGTTGCGCGATCACGCGTGCCGTTCCCGTGCGTACGTCGATCTCCTGCACCGCGCTGGACTCGCTCCCGGACAGCTCTCCACCGAAGACGAAGATGTTGTCGCCCAGGGCTGCGACCGCGGGATAGCGCACGCCGTTCGGTAGCTGCGCGACGGTTCGGAACTGCACGCCGTCGGAAGTCGCGAGAACATCGCGCGTCGCGTTCGTCCCGTCGTAGCCCCCGACGAGGTAGACGGTCGAGCCGATCGTGGCCGCCGCGAGATCGGCGCGCGGCTGGGGCAGATGTCCGACGACGGTGGACGCGCCGTTGGGTTGCAGCGCCTGGACGACGTCGCTGACGTGCTGGGCTCCGCCGCCGAACACGAAACGCTGCGCGCCGATCGTTCCGCCCGCGGCGTCGTGAGCCGGCACGCTCAACGATCCCGCTGATGTCGCGGCGCCGGTGCTCGGATCGAGGCGCACGACCGTCGGCACGGTGTTCTGTCCACCGTCGAGGCCGCCGGCAAGGACGATGCCGGTTCCGTCGGCGAACGCGACCGCGCGCGAGGTCGGCGAGGGGAGATGCCAGTCGGCCGCAGTGGCGACGAGATGGACGACGCCGGGACCGTGGGCCGATGCGGGATGTGTAGGCGCCGGCTTGTTCCCGACGGAAACGCGGCGCCGGTCCGAGGTGCCGAGGCGGATGGCGAATATCGAGAGTCGCGGCGACGACGACGGCGAGAACCGCCAACGTGCGCCGCCGGCGGACGGTGCGGGAGGCACGCCGACGGGTGGGTTGTGGCGTTCGTCGATGGCGCGCCGAGCTAGACCTCGGATCCGGCATCGATCAACCCTAGGCATCGTTCCCGTGGGCTTCGCGGAGGGTTGGGCCAAACCTTGGCAAAGTTTGCGAGGCTCTCAGGTGGGCTCGGCCCGGTCGAACGCGTGCCGGGGGAGGGTCAGGGGAAGGCTCGTCGCCGTCACGATGCCCGGCGCGGCGGCGCAGACGAACGGGATGGCGTTGACGACGCGCATCGTCGTGGCGAGCATCCCGTCGAGCGAGAAGGTGGCTGCGGTTCCCAGTTGCAGCTCACAGCTGAGTGTGGGCTCTCCGTCGACTGTGATCCGGTACGTGCCGTCGCGTTCGGCGGACGGCCAGTCGGGTGCGAGGTCGGGCGCCATGCGATTCACGTGTTCGATCACGATCGCGTCCCGTCCGTCGACGACTCCGATCGTCTCGAACCGCACGGCCCCGACCGTGCCGGACTCGACCGTTCCCGCGGCGACGGCGAGCGTCCGATCGGTGACCCGTTTCTCGTAGGTCTCGCGGATCCCGCCGAGGGCGACACCGAGTTGGTCGGCGACGAACTGCACCGGCGGTCCCCACGCACTGGTCTGCACTCCGGGAAGTTCCATCAGGCAGCGATGGTCGAGCGGCTTGCCGAAACCGAAGACCTCGAACATCGTGAACGCGACGGGGTAGTGCTCGTAACCGAAGATCTCCTGCGTGCGAATGGAGCGAATGCGGCTCGACATCGTCGCGAGCGTCAACACGAGGTGGTCGCCGGCGAAGCCGGGCTCGATACCGCTCGCGTAGAGCGACGAGTCGCCCTGTCGACATGCGTTCTCGATGCGCTCGACCGCGGCTGCGTCGAATCCGGGCGGATACAACAGGCCGGGCACCGAGGTGGTCACCACGTTGATGCCGGCCGCGAGGATCCGACAGAAGTCGTCGATCGCTTCGGCCGGCCGAGACTCGCCGGACGCGGCATAACAGATGCAGTCGGGAGCGAGCGCGAGCACGTCATCGATCCGGGCCGTGGTCCGCAGTCCGAGTGCGCCGATGCCGGCGACCTCGCCCGCGTCGCGTCCGGCCTTGTCCGGACTGTGCACCCACACACCCACGAGCTCGAGATCCGGACGACGGCTGATCGCGGCGACGGCCAGCGCGCCGACGCCTCCGGTCGACCACTGCGCGACCCGGTAGCTGCGCGCCGCTCGGGTCACAAGAGATCCGTGATCGTCTTCAGCCCGGCGTCGTACAGGACGCCCGGAAGCATCCCGCCGTCGATCTCGATCGTCGTGCCGTTGATGTAGTCGGCTTCGCCGGAGCAGAGGAAGACACACGCCCGGCCGACCTCGTCCGGCTCGCCCGCGCGCCCGAGCGGCACGTTGCGGAAGTACTCCTTGCCCGTCGGGTCGTCGGGGGGCATGACGAAGGCCTGGAAGTTGTCGGTCATCGTCGGTCCGAGCGCGAGACAGTTGACGCGCGCCGGTCGGGCCCCACTCCTCGGCGAGCGATCGCGTGAGGTGGTTCAGCCCCGACTTGGCCGCGCCGTACGAGACGAGCGTCGGCGATCCGGCCGGGTGGCCCGCACCGCTGGAGATGTTGATGATGGAGCCGACCCCGTCCTGCGTCTTCATCTGGCGGAACACGCGGATCGCGAACCACATCGGGCTGATGAGGTTCATCTGGATCGCGAACGAGTGGTAGAGCGCCGTGCGCTCGAAGTCGTCGGCGCTCCGGGGCGCGCCCTGGATCTTCTGCACGAGCTCGGGGATGTCCTCGACGTGCGGAGCGGGCACGGTGCCGCCCGCGTTGTTCACGAGGATGTCGATGCGGCCGTAGGTGTCGACGACCCGAGACACGAATGCGTCGATCGCGCGGTAGTCGCCCTGATCGCACACCCATTGCGCGGAACGTTCGGCGCCGCCGGGGACGTCGGCCGCGGCCGGCAACGTCGGGAAGCTCACTGCGGGAGCAGCCGACGACGGTCGCGCCGTCGAGCAGGAGCTGGCGCGAGATCCCGACGCCGACGCCCCGGCTCGTCCCCGTCACGATCGCGACCTTGCCGTCGAGCTTGCCCATGGTCCCCCAACCTCGTGTCGGTGCTGTCGGCGTCAGACCGGCGGTCGTTCGTCCGCCATCTCCCGCAGCTTGTTCTTCAGGATCTTGTCGAGCGTGCCCAGCGGGAACTCGTCCACGACGTACACGGCGCGCGGCACCTTGAAATCGGCGAGTTGCGCGCGGCACGCGGCGATGACCTGATCTTGCAGAGCGTCCGCATCGGGTGCGGCCGGCGTCGTGATCACGAACGCGACGACGACCTCGCTGAGGAACTCGTGTTGCTTGCCGACCACGGCGACCTGCCCGACCCCCGCCACGGTCGCCACGATTTCCTCGACCTCCTTCGCGGAGACGTTCTCGCCGCCGACCTTGAGGAGGTCCTTGTCGCGCTCGCGGTAGAAGAGGTTGCCGCCTTCGCCGAGCTGCACCATGTCACCGGTCTTGAACCAGTCGCCCTCGAAGGCCTTCGCGTTCGCTTCCGGATTGTCGAAGTACTCGAGGAACAACTGGATGCCGCGCGTTCCCCGCAACCAGAGTTCCCCGGTCTCGCCTTCCGCGCAGAGTGCGCCCGTGTCCTTGTCGACCACGAGGAATTCGTAGCCGGGCGTGATGTGACCCATCGAACGCTCGGGCAGGCGATCGTCCGGCCGGCCGTTCGTGGCGTGGATGACGGTCTCGGTCATGCCGTACGCGGCGTAGACGTCGATGCCGCACATCTCGTCGAGCATCTTCATGATGAGCCCGAAGACCCCGACGCGCAGACGGCTCGCGGGCTTGTCGGCCTCCATCAACGTGGGGATGACGAACGGCATCAGCGATATGTGGGTGATGTCGTTGCGCACCACGACGTCCCAGAAGCGGCTCGTCGACCACTTCGGCATGAGTACTGCGGTCGCGCCGACGCCGAGCACCGAGAACATCGACCAGCTCTGCGCGTTGACGTGGAACAGCGGCAGGTAGATCAAGTAGCGGTCGTCGGTGCGCAGGTCGATGTTCCGTGGGCCGATGCGGCTCGCCCAAACCGCGTTGGCGTGCGTGTGGACGACCGCCTTCGGCTTGTTGGTCGTGCCGGAGGTGAACATGATCCCGAACGGCCGGAGTGGTTCGATCGCGCGGCCTGTCCACGAGTCGGCGTCGCCGCGCAGGTCGTCGAACGAGAGGCTGGTGCCCGCTTCGGCCCGGTCGCCGATGATCGCGATCCAGCGAAGGTCACGATCGGCCGTGCCGACGTGACCGACGAACTCGGGTTGGGTGATCGCCGCGACGCATTGCGAGTGATCGATGAACCACCCGACCTCCGCGGGGGCGGAGCGCGTGTTGGTGGTCACGGCCACCGCGCCCAATGTCGCGCAGGCCAGCCACGCGAGCAGCATCTCCGGGCAGTTGTCGGCGTGGATCAGGACCTTGTCGCCGAGCTCGATCCCGCGGTCGCGCAGCCCGGCCGCGAGGCTGCGGGTGGCCGCGACGAGCTGCGCGTACGTCCAGGTCTCGACCGGTCCGTCGACCGGTTCCCAGATCAGGGCCGGGTGGTCGGGCTTCTGGTCCGCCCAGTGCTGCAGCAGCCAGGGGATGTCCTGTCCGTGCATCTGCAGTTGCTCGATCGCGGAACCGTCCATGCCCTGCCTCTTCAGTCTGGGGTCGTCGCCGGGAAGCTATCCCCCAGACTGATCGAGGTTCGTCTCGTCGGTGTTCGTCTCCGCTCAGGTTCGGGTGAGCACCACCTTCAGCGCGCCGGTGTCCGCCGCGCGTCCGAACACGTCGTACGCCTCCTCGAATTGATCGAGGTGGAAGTGGTGGGTCACGAAGCGATCGGCATCGATCTGGTGGCCCTGCGCCAACCGCAACAGTGTCGGTGTGGAGTAGGTGTCGACGAGACCGGTGGTGATCGTGACGTTGCGGATCCAGAGGTCTTCGAGGTGCAACGTCGCGGGCTTGCCGTGCACACCGATGTTGGCGATGTGCCCGCCCGGTCGCGCGAGCTGCGTCGTGAGCTCGAAGGTCTCGGGGACACCAACGGCTTCGATGGCGACGTCGGCACCGAGGCCGTCGGTCAGATCCCGGACCACGGCGAGCGCGTCCTCGCGGCTGTTGTTGATCACGATGTCGGCGCCGAACTGCTTGGCTGCTTCGAGCCGGCTGTCGGCGAGGTCGATGGCCACGACGTGCGCCGGGCTGAAGAGCCGCGCGCCCATCATCGCCGAGAGTCCGATCGGGCCGGCGCCGACGACGGCGACGACGTCACCGGGCCGGACCGTGCCGTTGAGGACTCCGACCTCGTAACCCGTAGGGAGGATGTCGGCGAGCATCAGGATCTGCTCGTCGCTGACGCCCGCGGGTACCTGGTAGGTGGAGGTGTCGGCGAAGGGAACGCGGACGTACTCCGCCTGGGTCCCGTTGATCTTGTGGCCGAGAATCCAACCGCCGCCGCCGAGGCACTGCCCGTAGCTGCCCTCGCGGCAGTAGCGGCACGCACCGCAGGCGGTGATGCACGACACGAGCACGCGGTCGCCGACCTTGACGTTCTTCACGCCCGAGCCGACGGACTCGACGGTACCGACCGCTTCGTGGCCGAGGATCCGTCCGTCGGTCACCGCGGGGACATCGCCTTTCAGAATGTGGAGGTCGGTGCCGCAGATGGTGACGGCGTCGACGCGGACGACCGCGTCGGTGTCGTCGACAACGACGGGCATCGGAACCTCTTCCCACGCCTTCTTGCCGGGACCGTGGTACACGAGTGCACGCATTGCCATCTCCTCTGGTTCGGGTTCTCTCCCCGAACCTAAGGATCCGGGGCGTGGCCCGGTAGTGCCGTAGTCCCGGGTCGGCCGGGACGTTCGGACCTATTGCGTCCGACGGGACGTCAGTCGGACGGCGCGCCGTAGAGCCCGGGCCCCGCGACGTCGACGGCCTCGAGGAACGATCGCGCGGCGTCGTACGCGCCCTCGACGAGCAGGTCGGTGTGCTCGAAGTCGAAGGGTGAGACGAAGTGCGGCGCGGGGCCCGGGATGTACACGATCGGCATCTCGTCCGCGAGCAGGGGCGCTTCGAGGACGGCTTGGGTACGCATGGTGACCATCGCGGTGAACAGGAGCACCTCGGCGAGCGTGTTGGGCGGCGCGGGCGCGTGACCGGGGAAGCTGCAGTCGAGCACGACGAGCGACCGCGCGCCCATGGCCACCGCCTGACGCATGGGAACGTTCGCGACGACGCCCCCGTCGTAGAGCCGCAACGCGCCGTGGTCGACGGGCGGGAAGATGCCGGGTATGGCGGCGCTGGCCAGCAGCGCCGGCAGGAGCGGCCCGTCGCGCAGGACGCAGGGACGGGCGGTGGCGATGTCCATCGTCACCGCCGCGAACGGCAACTTCAGGTCGGCGAAGGTGCGGGCTGGGCCCATGAAATCGGTGATGACCGCGGCCAACCCGGTATTCGGGAACAGGTGGGTCTTCGTCCGTTGGAGGGTTCGGGCCTGCGCGAACAGCCCCCCGGGGAACACGGCCTCGCGCGTCACGCGCGCCCACATGTGCGACAGGCGATTCGCCGCGCCCGTCGGGTCGAGGGCGAGGACCGCACCGTTGAGCGAACCGACCGACGTGCCCGCGACCACGTCGGGCGCGATGTCGTGTTCGGCGAGAGCCTGGAGCATCCCCACCTGGATCGCACCGAGACTGCCGCCGCCGCCGAGCACGTAGCCCACGGGGCGGGGAAGGCTCGAAACATTCATGTCCGGCTCCAGTCGACTCGGGCGCGTCGTGATTCCTACCAGGGTCTCCGCCGTTCGTTCTCCTAGCGTTCGGCGTTCCCCGTTGCGTGCGCTGATATCGGAGGCACGATGTCACCGAACCTGCAGGAGTTGTTGCGCCGGCCCGTCGTCGTGGCGCCGATGGCCGGAGGGCCGTCGACGCCGTCGTTGGTCGTGGCCGCGGCCGAGGCCGGCGCGTTCGCATTCCTCGCCGCGGGCTACAAGCCGGCCGAGGCGATGGTTGCCGACGTTGCCGCGGTGCGGGCGGGTAGCGCTGAGCCCTTCGGGGTCAACGTCTTCGTCCCCGGCGTTGCGACACGCGACGACGACGCTCTCGCCCGATATCTGGGCACGCTCGCGCCGGACGCGGAAGCCCTCGGCGCGGCGCTCGGCGCGCCGTCCTGGGACGACGACCGCTTCGACGACAAGATCGCGGCGTTGCTCGCCGATCCGCCCGCGGTCGTGAGCTTCACGTTCGGGTGCCCTCCGGCCGACGTGATCGGCGCGCTCCGGAACGCGGGCAGCATCGTCGCAGTCACCGTCACCCAACCCTCGGAGGCCGCGACCGCGGCGGGCGCCGGTGCCGACGCGTTGTGCGTGCAGAGCTACGAGGCGGGCGCGCATCGCGGCGTGTTCACGAACCGCGGTGCAGCTCCGGGGGAAGTCGGCATCGTCTCGTTGATCGCAGAGGTCGCGGCGGTGACCGACCTCCCGCAGATTGCCGCGGGCGGGATCATGCATCGGGAACAGGTCGCCGCCGTGCTCGCGGCCGGCGCGGTCGCGGCGCAGTGCGGCACCGCGTTCCTGCGTTGCACCGAGAGCGGTGCGCACCCGGCGTACAAAGCCGCACTCGCCGACGCGCGCTTCACCGAGACGACGCTGACGCGAGCGTTCAGTGGGCGACCCGCGCGCGGCCTGGTCAATCAGTTCATCGTCGATCACCCCGGCGCGCCGGACGCGTACCCGGAGATCAACAACGCCACGCGTCCGTTGCGCGCCGCGGCCGCCGCACACGGTGATGTCGACCGGATGAGCTTGTGGGCCGGTGTGGGGTTCCGGTCGGCAACCGACCATGCCGCCGGCGAGATCGTCGATCGTCTCTGCCCGTGAGCCGGCCGGCCCGCCTCAACCGGGGACGACATGGCGAACTTCCGCCATGTAGCGGTCGGCCGCGCGGGACGCTTCTTCGGGTGTGTTCCCGTGCTGCCGGGCGTCGAGGTACGGGGCGTACCAGTCCCACCAGTCGTGCTTCGGTGCGCGCTTCTCGAACGCGTCGTGACGTTGGGCGGTCTCGTGGAGGAGTTGCGCATCCTCGGCGAGCCGCGTACCGCGAGCTACGACGCAGTGCCGCGCGTCGTGTTCACCGATCCACAGGCCGCGGCCGTCGGCGCGACGGCGGCCCGGTACTCCGGCACCGCGCGGCTCGCCGATGGCGCGCGCCTCTCCACGTATACGCGTGCGTACGCGGAGATGAACGGGTTCTTGACGCTCCTGAGCGATGGCGAACGGCTCACCGGCGCGTACGCGCTCGGGCCGGAGTCGGGCGAGTGGTTGCAGCAGGCGACACTCGCGGTGCGCGCCCGCGTTCCGCTCGACGTGCTGCGCGACACGATCCAGCCGTTCCCGAGCTTCTCCGAGGCCTTCGGTGCGGCACTGAAGGCACTGCGGGCGGACATTGCAAGTGCGTGAAGCCCGTGGCGGTACTCGGGCCGGGACCGCTCCCGGCCACTGACCAGGGAGATCCACGGGCGCGATGCGCGACGGAACGCGTGATCGTGATCATGGCGTCATCGCCACTGCACACCGGAGAGAGGAACTCCATGTCGGCACCGACCGGAAGCACCAGCAACACCGACCCCGCCATCCGCCCGTTTCAGATCGACGTTTCGGAAGCGACGCTCACCGACCTGCGCCGGCGCATCACGGAGGCGCAGTGGCCGGAGCGGGAAACCGTCGCGGACCGATCGCAAGGCGTGCGGCTCGACACGATGCAGAAGCTCGCGCGCTACTGGGCCACCGACCACGACTGGCGCCGGTGCGAGGCGACGCTGAACGGTCTCCCGCAGTTCGTGACCGAGATCGACGGCCTCGATATTCACTTCATTCACGTTCGCTCGAAGCACGACAACGCGTTGCCGATCATCGTCACGCACGGATGGCCGGGCTCGATCATCGAGCAGCTGAAGATCATCGAGCCGCTGACGAATCCCACGGCGTTCGGTGGGACGGCCGCCGACGCGTTCGACGTGGTCATTCCTTCGTTGCCCGGGCACGGGTTCTCGGGGAAGCCCACCGCAACCGGTTGGGATCCCCTCCGCATCGCCCGCGCGTGGAGCGTGTTGATGGCGCGCCTCGGATACGAGAAGTTCGTGGCGCAAGGGGGCGATTGGGGCAACGCGGTGACGGAGCAGATGGCACTGCAACAACCTCCGGGCCTGCTCGGCATTCACACCAACATGCCGGCCACGATTCCCGACGAGATCGCGAAAGCGCTCGCCGACGGGGGGCCCGAGCCCGCCGGGCTCTCGGCCGAGGAGAAGTACGCGTGGGATCAGCTCGACTTCTTCTACAAGAAGGGGCTCGGTTACGCGCAGGAGATGGCCCTCCGACCGCAGACGCTGTACGGCCTCGTGGACTCACCCATCGGTTTGGCCGCGTGGATGCTCGACCACGACGACGCCAGCTACGCACTCATCGCCCGCGTCTTCGACGGTGGGAACGAGGGCCTGACGCGCGACGACATCCTCGATAACGTCACGCTCTACTGGTTGACGAAGACCGCGGTCTCGTCGGCTCGTCTCTATTGGGAGAGCAAGCTGGATTTCTTCGCGCCGAAGGGCGTTCCGCTCCCGACCGCCGTGAGCGTGTTCCCGGACGAGATCTACGCCGCGCCGCGCAACTGGGCGGAGAAGGCCTATCCGAACCTGATGCACTTCAACCGGCTCCCCAAGGGTGGCCACTTCGCGGCGTGGGAGCAGCCCGAGCTCTTCACCCAGGAGATGCGCGCCGCGTTCCAGGGACTCCGATAAGTCCACACTCGTTCGCGCCGCCGAAGGGGGCATTCGTCATGAGCGCAAAGGAACGCTTGCTCGCCGCTCTGCACGGTCAAGCCGAGGAACTGCCGTCCTTCGGCGGCGCGATCGAGTGGCTCAACTCGCCGCCGCTCACGGCGAACGATCTGAAGGGCAAGGTCGTCGTCGTCGAGTTCTGGACGTATTCGTGTATCAACTGGCTGCGCACGCTTCCGTACGTCCGCGCGTGGGACGAGAAGTACCGGGAGCACGGTTTGGTGACCATCGGCGTGCACTCGCCCGAGTTCTCGTTCGAGCACGACATCGACAACATCCGCCGTGCCGCGAAAGAGATGAACATCAACTATCCGATTGCGGTCGACACCGACTTCGCGATCTGGCGGGCCTTCGAGAACAACTTCTGGCCGGCGCTCTACTTCGTCGACGCGCAGGAGCACCTGCGGCACCATCATTTCGGGGAAGGGGAGTACGCCCCGTCGGAACGGATGATTCAACGGCTCCTCACCGAGGCCGGCGCGGCCGGGATCGGCAGTGACCTGGTCGAAGTCGACGCACGCGGGATCGAAGCGGCGGCCGATTGGGGCAGCTTGCGATCACCGGAGACCTACGTCGGCTACGAGCGCGGCTCGGGTCCGGAAACGATCGGCGCGCCGGTGTTCGACGCGCGCCGTGCATACGCCGCGCCGGAACAGTTGCGGCTCAATCGCTGGGCCCTGTCGGGGGAGTGGACGGTCGGGCCCGAGAGCATCGCGTCGAACAGCAGCGGCGGCCGGATCGACTACAGCTTTCACGCACGCGACCTGCACCTCGTCATGGGGCCGGCCGCGCCGGGAACGTCGGTGCGGTTCCGTGTGCGCCTCGACGGAGAGGCGCCCGGTGCCGACCACGGAATCGACGTCGACGCCGAAGGCAACGGCCTCCTCGACGAACCGCGCCTGTACCAACTCGTCCGCCAGGATCGCCACGTCCACGAGCGCCGGTTCGAGATCGAGTTCGAAGATCCCGGCGCGCAGGCCTACGTCTTCACGTTCGGATAACGAGGTCGGCGACGCCCGGGCGCGGGAGGTCGTACTGTGCGACTCGTGAACCCGAGGAGACCATCGTGAGTGCGCGACGCCGAAGCAACGAACCCGGTCCGGAGGAGCAGGCGGAACTCGAGCGCGAGGAGCGTCGGGACGCCCGCGAGGAAGTCGCCGAGCTCGTGGGTACGAACCCCGCCGAGGAGGACGACGGCGAGGAAACGGCGGAGGAGATGCTCGAGATCGATCAGACCGAGCTCGACGAGCTCGGCCTCACCCTCGACGATCCCCACCAACCGGAACGCGAGTAGCTCACCACCGCACCACTCGTGACGGAGCGGCTGCCGTCGAGCGCCGTCATCGATTGAACGCGGTGATGCCGACGATCGGGGCGCTTGGGGGTGTTCCGCCCAGGCTTCCGAGGAACGGCTCGTCGGAGAAGTCGAAGATCCCGCCGTCGGACGAAACCATCAGGTAGCCGTTGCCGTAGGAGATCAGGCCCGTGACCGCTCGGTTGAGGTGCGCGCCGCCCATCGACCCGCGGAACGGAGCGCCGAACGCGAACACCCCCCCGTCGGACGCGACCAGCCAGTAGCCGCGGTTGTCGGGCGTCGGTGCGATGCCGACGATCGGGCGGTTGAGCGTGAGATTTCCGGTTGAACCGTGGAAGTGCGCGTCGCCGAAGCTGAACACGCCCCCGTCGCTGCCCACCATGTAGTAGCCGTGACCGGTCGGCGTCGCGACCGAACCGACGATGCGGCCCTTCAAGGGTGTGGCCGACATGTCGCCGTAGAAGTGTGCGTCGCCGTACGCAAACGCGCGTCCCCGGTCGGTGAACATCCAGTAGCCGTTCCCCGATGGGGTGGCCGAGATCGTGCTGACGCGTTCGCCGGCGCGGAGCGGGGGGTTGCCGCCGTGATCGGCGGCCGCGCCGAAGTGTGAGACCACACCACTCGGACTGACGACCCAGTAGCCGGCGCCGTCAGGACGCGCCGCGATCGCGGCCGCGGCTCCGTGCGCGTTCCCGAGCGCAGCGGCGTCCCCGAAGCCGTACGCGGTGCCGTTCGCCGACAGCATCCAATAGCCGCGCCGCTGCGCGTTCTGTGCGCGCACGACCGTCACGCGGTTCGAGGCCGACGACAGGGGGCCGGACCCGACGCCATTCCGGGCGCGTACCCTGAACGTGTATGTGCCGGCGGGCAGTCCCGCGAACGTCGCGTGGTTGGCGGTAGCGGTCACACTCCGGCCACCCGGTGACGCGGTCACCGTGTAACCGGAGATCGGGGAGCCGTTGGCCGCGGGCGCGGACCACGCGACCGAGACGGAACCGCGGCCGAACGACGCGTGCACGCCCGGCGGTGCGCCGGGAGGCGTGGCCGGTGCGGAAGGAATGGCGGGGTTCGATGGCGCGGAGTCGGTGCCGAGTGACGCGTCGTCGAACGCGTGGACGACGAACGTGTACGAGACCCCGTTCGTGAGGCCGGTGATCAGCGTCGACGTCTGCCCGGCCGCGACCGTGGGGATGCCCACGGGCGGCGTGCTCGTGATGTCGTAGCCCTGGATCGGGCTGCCGTGGTCGGACACGGGCGCCGTCCACGTGAGCAGGACGGATTGGGACAGCGGGAACGCGCTCACGTTCGTCGGCGGATCGGGAGCGGCGTACGGAACCGCGGTGGCCGAGTGCGCGGGAAGGCTGTCGCCGATCGCATTGGTCGCGACGATGTCGTAGCTCACTGCGACGCCGGGTTGCAGTGACGTGAAGTCGTGGTTGAACGTGGTGGCGGGGAACGTGAGGGTTCCGCCCGTGCTCGGCGTGACCTTGTAGGAAACGATCGGCGAACCTCCGTCGGTCGCCGGCGCTTGCCATGCAACGAGTACGTGGCGTTCGCCCGGTGTCGTGCTCACGGAGGCAGGGACGTCGGGAACCGTCGCCGCACCCGCGGGTGTCACCGCGTTCGACGGGGCCGAGTCCGTGAAGAGCGCCGCCGCGTCGGAGGCCCGAACGGTGAACGTGTACGTGACTCCATTCGTCAGGCCGGCAATGACTGTTCCCGTCTGCGCCGCGGGAACGGTGGTCGACGTCGTGGGCGGTGTCGTGGTGACGTCGTACTCCACGATGGGGCTGCCGTTGTCGGACACGGGCGCCGTCCACGTGAGCAACGCGGCACCCGAAAAGGCGATCGCGCTCACGTTCGTCGGCGGATCGGGAGCGGCATACGGAACCGCGGTGGCCGAGTGCGCGGGAAGGCTGTCGCCGATCGCATTGGTCGCGACGATGTCGTAGCTCACTGCGACGCCGGGTTGCAGTGACGTGAAGTCGTGGTTGAACGTGGTGGCGGGGAACGTGAGGGTTCCGCCCGTGCTCGGCGTGACCTTGTAGGAAACGATCGGGGAGCCTCCGTCGGTCGCCGGCGCTTGCCACGACACCGACACGTGGCGTAATCCCGGCGTCGCGTTCACCGACTGCGGCGGCTGCGGAACGGTCGCGGCGGCGCCGGCCGGCGTCACCGGGTTCGACGGAACCGACTCCGGACTCGACCCGGTCGCGTTCGTCGCGTGGACGGTGAACGTGTACGTGACGCCGTTGGTCAAGCCGGTGATCAAGTGCGACAGTTGGACCGAGGCCACCCTCAGACCGCCCGGCGAAGCCGTTACCGTGTACGAGTCGACGTGGGCGCCGGCTGGCTCCGTCCACGACACCATGGCCATGCCGTCGCCCGCCGACGCGACGATCTGGATGGGAGTCTCGGGGAGCTGGAGCGGCGGTGCGGGCAGGAACGGGTTCGAGAGGGTTCCGGCTCCGTCGCCGACCGCGTTGGTCGCAAAGACGGTCAGCGAGGCACCTTGTCCGTTCGTGAGCCCGGTGTACGTCGCGGTTGTCTGTGTCCCGGCAACGGTCATCGGTCCGTTCGGACCCACGATGGTGTATCCGGTGATCGGAGTGCCGCCGGTATTGAGCGGCGGGTCCCACGTGACGATCCCCAGCTGATCGCCTGCCGTTGCGTGAAGGTTCGTCACGACGTCGGGGAGGCCGACGGCAATCGGAACCGGTTCGGTGCCTGCCTGTTCGCCGACACTGAACGAGTTGGTCGCCGTCACGAAGAATTGGTAGGCGCGTCCGCCGCCGAGCAGGCCGGTGATCGTCGCCGACGTCTGATTGCCCGGGACGTCTACGAAGCGGTTGCCCTCTGTCCGCAGCTCGTAGCTCGTGATCGGTAAACCGCCGTCGTACGGCGGTGTCCACGAAACGGTTGCCGAACCGGGTCCGGGCGTGACGACCAGGTTCGTCGGTGCTTGCGGCGCCGTCGGTGGTGTGGCCACCGGCGCCGACGCTGAGGACTCCGCGCTGCTGCCGATGCCGTTCGTCGCATGCACGGTGAAGGTGTAGGTGATATTCGAGTACAACGAGATGTAGGCCGAGGTCTGGTCGCCGGTGACGGTCGTTGTCTCGCCGCCGGGGGACGCGGTCACCGTGTAGTCGAGGATGGCGGTGCCACCGTTGTCCGAGGGCGGCGTCCAGCTGACCATTGCGGCGAAGGTCTGGGCGACCGCGCTCACCGCCGTAGGCGGTGCCGGCGGCATCGCGCTGGCGTTGGACAGATTCAGCGTCGTTGGATAGCCGGCCGACGAGAGATCGGACGTCGTCGCGACCGTCCTGTTGAGCGCGCTGTCGATCAAGTCGATGTCGTCGACGGTATAGATGCCGACTGACTGAGGCGCCTTGAACGTCATGGTTCCGCGGTAGACGCCGTCCAACGGGGTGCCGGATATACGCGACGCGGGGTCATCGAGACAGACCAGCGGCAAGGTCTGCGCGGGTGCACCGGGCATGCGAACACTGAGGCAAGCGCTGCGGAAGCCCGCGAGGTCGTCGGTCACGTGAACGGTGACCGTCACGGTGACCGTGTTTCCGTTGCCCATGTCGCCGCTCGTCGGCGTCATTTCGAAATTCTGGAGCGTGGGACTGGATACATCCGCGGTTCCGGTGACGTGGAAGCCGTAATCCCAGCCGTTGAGCGCCAGTTCGACGCCGGCCCACTGGTCGACGTTCCCGGCGACGTCGCTGATCACCACATTGTCGATCGGATAGAAGCCGACGTGCGCGTAACGCAAGAACGGGATATTGACCTGATACGTGCCGTTCGTCGCGGTGCCGCTGATGCGCTGCGCCGACGTGAAGCACACGGTTCTGTACGTCTGCAGCGGATACGGCGCAGGGGTATCCACCGTGACACAACCGTTGTTGAACCCCGAAGAGTCATCGGTGATCCTCAGTTGGATCACGCCCGTCCCGTTTCCCGCAGTGATCGAGATCGGCGAAGACGGTCCGCCCGCCGAAATCGACGTCAGATGCAATACGGGCGGTGAGACATCGGTCGCGGCAAAGGCGGTGCGTGTTCCCGCCGACAGAACGAGCAGGCACACCGAGATGAGGACGAGCGCGAACCGGGGCACGGATTTCCCTGCTCGCCGCCCCCACCGCTGCGATCTCACCCGGCAACCCCCCGCCTCGACAGCATCATCTAAGCGCGGAGCCGACGCCGGAGGCAATCTGCATTGTTCCGTCTCTCAGCGCAACGCGGCTGCGATGGCTGCGCCCGTGGGGGCGGCATTCAGATACGGCTCGGGCGCGTGGGCCCGGTGGCCGTTGTCGATCAAGACGTCTTCGACGCGCGGGCCGAACTTGTCGGCCAGCGGTATCGCCGCGGCCTTGTCGCCGACCGCGCGCACGTTCACCCAACGTTCGATCGAGCCCGGCCACACTCCGCGGCCGTCGACGGGGGGCGGGTCGAGTTGCGCGAACATCATCTCGGAGGCGAGGGGCGAACCGAGGGTGACGAACGTGCGCACCGGCCATTGCGGGTGATTGCACAACGCCATGTAGGAAAGCAACGTGCCGAGCGAGTGCGCGACGAGCACGCGCGTCTCGTCCGTGATCAGTGGTTCGATACGGGCGCGCATGTTCGCGCGCAGGTCGGGTTCCGTCGCCATGATCGTCACCATGTCGACGGTGCGATCGAACGCGGCATCGCTCGCGGCCTGACCGAGCGCGGCGATGGCGTCGGCGCCCGCGAAGTCCGACATGGCCTCGGCGATCCCCGGACGGGACGCCTCGAGCCGTTCGTAGGCCTCGGTGCCCGGTGCCCGGCGGAACAGATCGCCGTAGAAACAGACCTCGACGTCGTCGTCGGTGATCTGCACGCCGTGGTGCCAGAGCCCGTCGCGCAATGCCGGGAGCCAGCGGGCTTTGAGCTCGTGCGGTCCCCACAGCTCGTTGAACGCTCCGTGCACCAACACGATGCGGGCCACGCGCCACCTCTTTCGGATCGTCGTCGATCGACCGGCCGGTCAGCATACGGCTGAGCGGCGTTAGCGTGATCGGGTGCGCGACGTGACGCGGGCCGACGTCGTGATCGTCGGCGCCGGACTCCTCGGCCTCTCCACCGCCTACGCACTGCGCGGGCGACGGGACGTGCTGGTGCTCGAACGTGACGATGTCGGGCACGCGCGCGGGATCGCACGGACCGACGCGCATCTTCCGACTGGGCTACGCACAGCCCCGATTCGTCGAGATGGCGCAGCGCGCGGCGGAGCTGTGGCGCGCGCTCGAGAACGATGTCGGGGTGCAGCTCTTGCATCCGACCCCGCACCTGACGTTCGGGCCGGGCGCCGACGCGGTGTTCGCGGCGCTCGTCGCCGCGGGTGCGCCCACGACCCGCATCAGTGCCGACGCGATCGCCGAGCAGTTCCCGGCCTTTGCCGGTCGGGGCGCCGGGGTGTTGGAGACGGGATCGGCCGTGATCGCCGCCGACCGGACGTTGGCGGCATTGCGGGCGGGCGCCGGGGCCGAGGTACGCGCGCACACGCGGGTCGTGGACGTCGACGCGCACCGGGTCGAGACGGCGAACGAGGTCATCGAGGCGCGAACGGTCGTGGTGTGCGCGGGCCCGTGGTCACGTTCGTTGGTCGGTTCGGTCGCGACGACGACCACCCTCGAACACGTCGGTTACGTGCGCACCGGACCGGGCCTGCCGATCTTCGTCGACTTCACCGAGCCGGCCGTTTACGGATTGCCGACGCCCGGTACCGACCTCTACAAGATCGCGGTGCATCACGGTGGACCGGCGATCGATCCGGAGGGGGAGTTCGCGGCCGATCCCGCCGCGGTCGACGCACTGCAACACGCCATCGACCGTTGGCTGCCCGGCGCCGAGCTCGTAGAGGTCGACGTGTGCCCCTACGACAACACCGTCGACGAGGACTTCGTCATCGAGCGTATCGACGGGGTCGTCGTCGGTGCGGGGACGTCGGGCCACGGCTTCAAGTTCGGCCCGTTCCTCGGCGCGCAGCTCGCGCAGTTGGTTCTCGACGGCGGTTGAGCTCAGCCGGCGGGCTCGACGTCGGGAACGTTCGCCCAGATGTTGTTGCAGCGCTCGCAGACGTCTTCGGGGATCACACCGAAGCGGATCAGCACCGCGAACGCCTTGCAGCCGAGGCACAACGCGAACACGGACTCGAGGGTTGCGGCCACGATGATCAGTCCGACGAGAACGTACGCGGCGGCCGTCTCGCCGACGCCGAACTGCGCGATTACGGCGGCGACCGAGAGCGTTGCGCCGATGCCCTGCGCGAAGCGCTTGGGCGGGCCGGCGACGTACTTGGCTCGGAAGGGGAGCCTCGGCGTGAGGACCCGCGTCACGAACTGACCGAGAGGGCTGAAGGTCGGGCCGGTGAGCACCCGCGCCACGAAGCCGTACGCGAGCACCAGCAACAGCCACGGCTGGTCCAGTGCGAGGGTCGCGACGCTCAGCACGACCACCCCGGCCGCGACGAGCCGCGCGGAAACCTCGTTGACGGGATTCGGGAAGGTGAAGATCTCGGGCATTGCGGGTCCTCCGTGGCGGTGCATCCTAATGCCATCCAAGTCCATCGTCTTGATCGACTTGATCCGGCCTCCGCATCGTGCTCCGAGGGATCGCGTTATCGTCGCCCGGATGCAGACCGGCAATCCCGCACTGAGCGAGAAGTTCGCGAGCGAGTACCTCGTCGCGCCGCGCGAGCGGGTCGCGACGATGACGATCACCGGCACCGCGCTGAAGACGCTGGTCCTCCTGGTGTTCCTGGTCGCCGGCGGGGCGTGGGGTTGGTCGTCGGCGACCCGGTCGATCCCGAACGACATCGGCGGCGGCTACGGCAACACGACGGTCACGATCCCGGGCGGCTTCTGGCTCGCGTCCTTCGCCGCATTCTTCGTCGCGATGTTCCTCGTCTTCAACCCGCGGCGCGCCGCGCTGCTCGGCGTCGTCTACGCGCTGCTCCAGGGGTACTGCCTGGGCGCGATCTCGGCTGCGTTCAACGCGCAGACCGAGGGGATCGTGAGCGCCGCGGTACTGGCGACCGTGAGCGTGTTCGTCGTCGCACTGTTCCTGTACGTCACGCGCATCGTGCGCCCGACGCAGAAGATGGCGTTTGCGGTGAGCGCCGGACTCGGCGGATTGATCCTGCTGTACGTGTTCATCTCGATCGTGGCGATCTTCAACTGGGAGTGGCTGTACAGCGACCAGTTCCGCTCGATCGGCATCGTCGTCAGCGTGATCGCGATCGTGCTCGCCGCGCTCAGCCTGACCCTCGATTTCGGCACGATCGAGGCGGGCGTCGAAGCCGGCGCGCCGAAGTACATGGAGTGGTACTGCGGCTACGGACTGATGGTGACGTTGATCTGGCTGTACATCACGTTGTTGCGACTACTGGCGCTGCTCGCGCGAAATCGCTGAGCTTTCGGGCGCCGAGCTTCTTAGGCTGCTCGGCGTGGAGCCGATCCTGCATCTGTCGCTGCCGGTCCGTGACCTGGACGAGAGCGTCGACTTCTACGAGAACGTGCTCGGCTGCGATGTCGGCCGCGTGCGTGAGCGTTTCGTCGACGTGTGGTTCTTCGGCATGCAGGTGACGCTGCACGCCGAGCCCGACCAGGTGCTCTCGCCGGAGCAGCGCGGCGTCCATCACTTCGGCGTCACGGTCGACGCGGACAACCTGCGGCGATTGGTCGAACGAGCGCAGGCCCACCATGTCGTGTTCCTCAGCGCGCTCTCCACGGACTATGCGGGTACACCGCGCGAACAGACGAAGGCGAAGATCCTCGACCCGAGCGGCAACGCGATCGAGTTGAAGACCTACGTCGATCCCGAAGCAGCGTTCTTCGGCTAGTCCGACCCGCCCTCGACCGGTCGGACCACGCCGGGGGAGTCTCGACGCGGGACGGGTCACCCGGCCTCACCCCGGACGGGTGGGTGTACAGCTCGTCGGCGCCCGTGCGTTTGTCGGTACTTCGGTGCGTTCGTGACTGAGTTCGCCGGTTCCCGGGTAAGGGGACTCGCATGCTCGAGGTTTCACCCGCGGAAGTGCCGGCCGAACCCCGACCGGCGCGCCCCCTGCGGGAGTACCGAGCGCCGTCCCGCATCGGAATCGGGTTGCAGCTCGTCCTGCTCGTCGCGGCAACGACGCTCGTCGTGGGTTTCGCGGCCGCGAGCGCCTTCGCCGGGCTCTTGTACCGGCTCTCGCAGGCGTTGCGTTAGTCGCGGTCGACGACGCGCCGATCGGGAGCCGGTGCGCCGTCCTCGTCGAGACGGAGGAGACCGGCGTCGAGTGCGAAGCGCACCAGTTCCGCACGGCTGTGGCGGTCGAGCTTCTGGTGGATGTGCGCACGGTGGGTCTCGATCGTGCGGAGGCTGGCCCCCAGGAGCTGCGCAACCTCGGCGTTGGTGTGTCCCAGCGCGAGCAGCCGGAGCACGTCGGTCTCCTTGGGCGTCAATCCGTTGGCGCCGGGTGGCGCGACCTCGTCGGGGGGGCGTGACGCGAATGCGATCCCGATCGACGGTTGGAGATAGAGGGCGCCGCGGGCGACGGCCCGAATACCGACGAAGAGATCGGTCGTGGACGCGGATTTCAACACGTAGCCGTCGGCGCCGGCCGCGATCACCGCGCGCACCGTGGGAAGGTCGTCGAGGACCGTGAGCGCGACCACGGCAGCCTGGGGGAAGCGAGCGTGCAGCCGCGTGACGACACGTTCCCGGCTCGCGTCGACCAGGGCGAGGTCGGTGATGACGACGCGCGGCTCGACGGTGACGGCTTCCATCGCCGCCAGGCTCGCCGCCTCCGCGATGACCTCGAAGTCGGGTTCCTGGTCGATGAGCGCCCGGAGCCCCTCGCGAAAGATCGTCTGATCGTCGAGGAGTGCGATTTCGATGACCGGGTCCGCTGGATCGCCCAAAGCCCGTAGCTCCTTGCCGCCCGGCAACGAGGGTCGAATTATCGCACGCCGAGACGATTCTTTCGTCAGATTCGCAAGGGGTTTCCCGCACCTCGGCCGTGAAGAACACGGAGCGGCAGCGGGAGAAGCACCGTTCCCCCCGGGGCATACGGGCCGGCGCCGGGAAGGGTTCACGCGCCGGGCCCACTCGCGCTCGGGCTACAACCCAGGCTGGGGCCGGGTACTATGGTGAGCACGGCCTTTCTGTTGATGCCAGGTCGACGTTTCCGGTGACGCGGATCCGTTGACACGGACGGGTCGGGTTTCCAGCTCTCGGTCCGTCCCAAGGCGCCACCGAGACCGGAAGGGCTTTCGGGCCCGCATTCTTCGGGGCCGCACGTCGCGGCCTCCTTGGTATCAAGCGGAGAAATGTGACAGGAACTCCGACGCCGACGCCGCTCGCGCCCTGGCAGTTCGACATGTACGTCGACGCCGAGATCGACGGCGACGCCACCCCCGAGCAGCTTGCCGTACTGCAGGCCGACCCGGTCGCGTGGCGCGCCTCGTTGCTGGCGCTCCTGCGCGACGCGGAGGAGCACCTCGCGAGCGCGCGCTCGTTGCGGGGCGAGGAGCGCGAGCAGGTGCTCGCCGACCTCGAGTCCGAACATCGCCGGCTGGCGGACGCGTGGGCCCGGCACACCGGCCAGCGGCGCGCGGAAACGTCCGCGCGCCCGGGGCGCAGCAATCGCAACGCCCGCGACGAGCGCGGCGAACGTGACGGCGAGGACGAGCGCGAGCTCGAGCCGGGCGTCGTCGAGGTGCAGGTGTCATGGGAGCCGGGTCGGGTCGTGGCGTGGGCCGCGGGCCGGAACGCGCCGAGCGCCGACGGCGACGAGCTCGCGAAGATGCTCGCCGCAGCGGGCGCGCCGAGCGCGGGCTGGACCCGGCACGGCGCGGTTCCGCTGCCCGGTGGCGCGCGCGCCGATGCCCAGGCGATCCCGGTCGGCGACGTGCTGGGCTGGTTGGTGGCCGCCGGCGCCGGTCAGGTCGAGGGCATCGGGGAGAGCGTCCGCTGGCTCGGGCGGGTCGCGATCTGGGCGGTCGAGCTCACCGCGCGCGGGGCCATGGTCCCGTTCCTGCGCCAGCGCACGCGCCGCGGTGGCAGCGCCCGCGACTCCAACGGTTCGTACTCGGTGCGCTGGACGCCGGCGCTGGTCGACCCGGCGCGGCTCGGCCGCCTGATCGAGACGATGCCCGGCTCGCTCCTCGCGCTCGATCAGGACGTCGATGCCCGCGCGCTCACGCGCTCCGCGCTCACCGGAATGGTGGACGCGATCTGCCGCGACGGCGCGCGTCAGCTCGAGACGCCCGCGCCGCCGCCCAATGTCCGCACCGCCACCGATGTCGCCGAGGCCTTCCTCGGACGGCTCGACGGCAGCGCGTTCGACGCGCCGACACGACTCGCGGGCGACGTCGCGACGCGCCTCGAACGTTGGGGGCGGTCGGTGACGGGGGAGCGCGGTCGCCTGATCGTGCGCCTCGATCCCCCCGACGACGCGAACGTCTGGCACCTCGCGGTGTTCGCCACCGGGACGCGCGGCGAGCCGCTGCCGATCGAACAGGCGATCGTGAACGCCGGCGCGGGTCGCCCGCATCTCGAGGACGAGCTCGCGCGGCTCGAACGGATGCTGCCCGCCCTGCTACGCCCGGGCGGAACCCGGCGCGGTGAAGTCATCCTCAGTCAGGACGAGTCCTGGGACCTCATGGCCCACACCGGACCGCAGCTCGAGGCCGCCGGTTTCGACGTGCGCGTTCCCGCGTTGTCGCGGCGCAAGCCCACCCCCTCGTTGCGGGTGTTCGTCGACGCGGCGTCGGAGTCGATGGTCGGCGCGAACCAGCTCGCGAACGTGCGTTGGTCGGCGGTCTTCGACGACGTCGAGCTCACCGCGGCCGACATTGCCCGCCTGGCACGCGAAGCGCGGCCCCTCATCCGTTCCGGCGGCCGTTGGGTCGCGCTCGACAAGGCCGATCTGCAAGCGGCCGCCGACGCGCTCGCCGAACGCGCCGACAAGACCCAGCTCTCGGGTGCGGAGACGCTGCGTCTCGCGCTCGGCATCGAGGGCTCCGCACTCGCGGGGGGCGTGTCCGTGGTCGGCGGCGGTTGGGCCGCCGAGCTCCTCGAAGCCGCGGCCGGAGTCGCGACAGCGCCTGCGACCTCCCCCGACGGTTTCGTCGGCGAGCTGCGCAGCTATCAGGCCGAGGCGCTCGCGTGGCTCGGTTTCCTCGGCCAGGCCGGGCTCGGCGGTTGTCTCGCGCTCGACATGGGTCTCGGCAAGACGCCGACCATGCTCGCCGACCTCCTCGCGAGCGCGGGCTCGGGTCCCGCGCTGGTGATCGCGCCACCCGCGGTCGTCGGGAACTGGACGGCGGAGGCGGCGCGCTTCACGCCGGGGCTCCGTGTGGTCGTGCACCACGGTGCGAACCGCGCCGCGGCCGACGAGATCGCGACGGAGGTGGCCGGCGCCGACGTGGTGGTCACCACCTACGGCACCGCGGTGCGCGACATCGACGCGATCGCGGCCGTGTCGTGGGCCAAGGTCATCCTGGACGAAGCGCAGGCGATCAAGAACCCGGCGAACGACACGTCGCAACAGTTGCGCCGCATCCCCGCGCGCACGCGGATCGCGCTGACCGGCACCCCGATCGAGAACGGGCTCGGCGACCTCTGGGCGATCCTCGACTTCGCGAACCCGGGTCTCGTCGGTCCGCGACCACAGTTCATCGCGCGTCTGTCGAGCGACGGGCGGGCGGCGCGCGTCGAGGCCGAAGACGCGATGCGCGCCCTCAACGGCATCCTCGTGTTCCGCCGGACGAAGGCCGAGCCCGCGATCGCCGCGGAGCTGCCCGACCAGATCGACGAGCTCGACCGTTGCGCGATGACCCCCGAGCAGATCGGTCTGTACCAGGCCTTGCTCGACACGCTGGTCACCGGCGCGGCGTTGCCCGAAGGCGACAAGGCGCGCAACGGCCAGATCCTCGCCGCGATCACTGCGCTCAAGCAGATCTGCAACCATCCCGCCGCGTACCAGGACGACGACCTGCCGCTCGAGGGTCGCTCGGGCAAGCTCGCGCGCCTCGAGGAGATCGTCGACGCCGTGTTCGCGGCCGGCGAGAGCGTGCTGGTGTTCACCCACTTCGCGCAGTGGGGCATCAAGCTCGCCGAATACCTCACGAAGCGCACCGGAACCCCGGTTGCCTGTTATCACGGCGGCCTGTCGCGAACCGCGCGCGACCAGATCATCGCCGACTTCCAGCAGAGCGAGGATTCGCGCGTGCTCGTACTCTCGTTGAAGGCCGGCGGTACCGGGCTCAACCTCACGGCCGCGAGCCACGTCGTGCTGTACGACCGCTGGTGGAATCCCGCAGTCGAAGACCAGGCGCGCGACCGGGCCTGGCGCATCGGTCAGACCCGCACGGTCATCTCGCACCGTCTGATCTGTCCGGGCACCGTGGACGAACGGGTCGAAGAAGTGGTCGCGGGCAAGCGCCGCATCGCGGATCTGGTTCTGCCGAAGTCGAGTTCGCTCGCCGATCTCGACACCGATCAGCTGCGCCTCGCACTCGGCATCCGCCCCGATGCGCTGCTCACCGAGGACGATCTCCTCCCGTCCGAGGAAGAGGTGCGAGCGTGAGCGGGCCCCGCCGGCGCACGTCGGCCCGGTCGTCGACACGCCGCAAGTCGACCCCGCGCCGCGACTTCTGGGACGGCGTCGATGCGGGCGACGACGAGCCGCCGCTCGTCCGCTCGCCCGAAGATCCGTCCGCGATGATCCGTTCGCTCGGGCCGCCGCCGCTCCCCGGTCGCGAGACGATCGCGGAGAACTACTTCGCGCTCGGCGTACGACAAGGCCGCCCGCCGCGCGGTCGCACTCGCCGCTGCGTCCGGCCTCATCGACTTCTCCGACCCCGAAGACTGACCGACCCAAAAAACCCACCAACAGTTGTCGGAGTTTTCCGCGCATAGCGCTGCTTTCTCCGACAACAGTTGGTGGAGTTCTTCGGCTCTAGCCGTAGCGGCGGCTGCGCACCCGCAGCATCGTCGCACCCGCGATCGTCATGCCGCCGAGGAGCACTGCGAAGACCTTCACGGTGGTCTCCAGGCCCCACCAGTTCGCGAACTCCCCCCATGCGGTGGACGCCGCGATGCCGCTCAACGCGGCCGCGGTCGTCAGCACCGCGATGCCGCTGGTGCGCAACTCGCGTGGGATCACCGTGCTGGCCATCGCGATCAGAACACCGTCGGTGCACGCGTAGAACGTCCCGAGCAGCGCCAGGATCGCGACGAGGTCGAGGCCGCCGGGCGACGGCGCGAGAAGGACGAGGTACACGACGAAGAGGAGCACGTAGCCCGTGATGAAGACCCGGGTTCGGCCGACACGGTCCGCGAGGTTGCCGATCGGTATGGCCAAGAGGAGATAGCTGATCGACGTGCCGACGTAGAGCAGCGGGAAGTACGACGTCTCGAAGAGCGTGCGATTCTGGAACGTGATGTAGATCGACGCGTCGGCGATCGTGAAGAAGCCGAACATCGCGCCGACGATCACCAGCGTGCGGAAGTCGTCGCGGGCGAACAGGTTCACGACACCGCGCCAGGTCGCGCCGCCCTTGTGGGTGTTCTCGTGGCGGTTCTGGACGAACAACACGAGCACGCCGAGACCGATGAGCGCGAACAGGAACGAGATGACGAAGACCGCGTCGTATCCCGTCGGCGCGGCCCGCAGGACCAGGAACGCGACGAACGGCCCGAGCACTGCACCGGCGGTGTCGAACGCGCGGTGCACACCGAACGCGGTGCCCATGCGCTCGGGCTCGGAACTCAACGAGATGAGTGCGTCGCGGGGTGCGCTGCGCACGCCCTTTCCGACGCGGTCGACGAACAACACGCCCGAAGCCGGGAGCGGCGCGTTGCGCGCCGCGAGGAGACCGAGCTTGCATGCGGCCGAGGTTGCGTAACCCGCCCCCGCAACTTCCTTGTACTTGCCCCGCCGGTCGGCGATGAGTCCGCCCACCACCGACATGAGCCCCGCGACCCCGAGGTACAGCCCGTTGAACAATCCGAATTCGGCGTACGTCAGGCGGAGTTGGAAGAGGAGATAAATCGGGAGGATCGCGTTGACCATCTCCGACGAGATGTCGGTGAACAGGCTGGTCAGACCGAGGAAGACGACGTTCGGTGAGATCCCGCCCCGGAACCCCCGGCCCCGCTTCGGCGTCGCCTCGGCGTCGAGGACGGCAGCCGGCCGCAGCGACGGATACATCCCCACAACGTTAGTGACGCAAATGGTGGGGGAGTTACGGCCTCACTTGAGCTTCTCGGCTTTGACGAGGAAGTACAGCGCCTCGTCCGGCGCAATCGCCGGCGGGCTGCCGGCGGCGCCGTACCCGAGCGCGGAAGGAATCGCGAGCAATCGGATACCGCCGACCTTCATGCCCGGGATGCCCTGTTGCCAACCTTTGATGAGGTTGCCCGAACTGGACAGGTCTGCGTCGAACGTCTGATTGTGCGCGTAGGTCGAGTCGAAGACCTTGCCGGTCGAACACGCGACGCCCACGTAGTTCATCGTGACCTTCGCGTTGGCGGGGATGGCCGCGCCGGTACCGACCTTGAGATCCTGCACGACCAACTTGGTCGGCGCGGGGCCGGGGGAGAGCAGCATCGGCGGCGCGCCCTTGGGCAATGGGTCCTTCAGCCCGACACACGGCTTTCCCTTGGCCGATTTCAGCGCGACCGTCGTGGTGGTCGAGTCCTGGGGCGGCGCACTCGTCGGCACGACTTTGACGCTGTCGTTGCTGCCGTTGTTGTTGTTCCCGATCGCGAGGACGATTGCGACCAGTCCGGCGAAGGCGATGACGGCGAGAATCGACCCGACGATGCGCCGGCGCCGCTGGAGCCGCTTGCGCTCGGCGAGCTGCGCGGCGACGCGCTCCTTCTGGCGGTTTTGCGCGGTCCGCACTTCCTTGGGCGAGGGCATCGGGCGGAAACGGTACTCGCGGGAGCGGGGGATAACTTGCCAGCGGTGGGCGGGCCCGAGACGACTGTGTCGCTACTGAGGGAAGTTGCGGCGGAACATCCCGATCGCGCCGCATTCGTCGAGGTCGATCGGCGGCTGACCTTTGCCGAGTGGGACCGGGCCGCGGACGGGGTCGCCGCGTTCTTCGCGGACCGTGGTGTCGGGCCCGGCGACGTGGTGGCGCTCCTCGTGCCGTCCTCGATCGACTATGCGGTCTGCTATCAGGCGGCGATGCGGCTGCGCGCGATCACGACCGGCATCAACACGCGACTCGGACCACCGGAGATCGCGAGCATTCTCGACCGCACCGAACCGCGCGTCGTCGTCCGCGACGTCGACCTCGATGCCGTGCGCGCGGCGTATACGTTCGGTCCACCCGCGCGGCTCCCGGACGTGCGCGCCGACGACCCGGTCGCGATCGTCTGGACCAGCGGTACCACCGGAATGCCGAAGGGCGCGGTGTTCGATCATCGCAACCTGCGCGCGGTCGCGGTCGGCGCCGGTGCGATGGGAGCGCGCTTCGATGTGCGCCTCGCACCGCTGCCGTTCGCGCACGTCGCGTTCATGTCGCGGCCGTGGGAGGAGATCGAGAACGCGATCACCACGGTCATCACCCCGACCCCGTGGACGGCCACCGACGCGCTGAACCTGATGGCGCGCGAACGCGTCACCGTGGGCCAGGGCGTGCCGACGCAGTGGCGGCTCGTACTCGACCACGCCGACTTCGAGCGCAGTGATCTGTCGAGCCTCCGGATTGCCGGGACCGGCGCGGCCACGGTTCCGCCCGAGTTGGTGCGCGAGATGGAGCAGCGGCTCGGCTGTCCGGTGGTGATCGGCTACACGAGCACCGAAGCGGCCATCACCACGGGCACGGTGCCCGGCGATTCGCCCGAAGTGATCTCGCAGACGGTCGGTCGGCCGCGCGTCAACGTCGAGCTCGAGGTGATCGACGACGAGGGGCGCGTTCGTCCCGACCGGTGAGGTCGGGCGGGTGCGGTGCCGCTCGGCCGCGGTGATGCGGGGCTACTGGCAGGATCCGGACCGCACGGCCGAGGTCATCGGTCCCGACGGTTGGCTGACGACCGGCGATCTCGGCTTCCTCGATGCCGCGCGGCTACCTCACCCTCGTCGGCCGGCGCAGCGAGATGTACATCCGCGGCGGTTACAACGTCTACCCGGCCGAGGTCGAGCGCGTCCTTTCCGAACATCCCTCCGTCGCGCAGGTCGCGGTGCTCGGCGTTCCCGATCCCGTGCTCGGTGAGATCGGATGGGCGTTCGTCGTCGCCGCGCCGACCGGCCCGCCGGAGCTCGCCGAGCTTCGGACCTTCTGTAAGACCGCGCTCGCCGACTACAAGGCGCCCGACCGTCTCGTCGTCGTCGACGCGCTCCCGCTGACGACGGTGGGCAAGGTCGACAAGCGGTCGCTGGCCGAATATGCAGCGCACGGGGCCGGTGGTTAGTTTCGCGCCGAGTGCGGACGCAGTGGAGACGCGCCGGATGGCGCGTCGTAGCGAGGGAGCCATGCTTGTGACCAAGAAACCCCGCATCGTCGAGAGCACTCTCGAGTTCCCGTATTCGCGCAGTCTCGGACCGGTGGTCGGCGCATTCCTTGCCGGCCTCAAGGAGCATCAGATCCTCGGCATCCGGACGCGTGACGGCAAAGTGCTCGTCCCGCCGCTGGAGTACGACCCGAACACCGGCGACGAGCTCTCGACGAGCTCGTCGCCGTCGGTCCGGGCGGGACGGTGAGCTCGTGGACGTGGGTCGAGGCACCGACACCGAAGCACCCGCTCGACCGCCCGTTCGCGTTCGCGCTCGTCACGCCCGACGGCGCCGACACCGCGATGGTGCACGCCGTGGACGCCGGAAGCATCGACAAGATGTCGACGGGCATGCGCGTGCAGCCGCGCTGGCGCGACGAAGCGCACAACATGATCGACGACCTCGCGTGTTGGGAGCCCGCATGACCGACGTGACCACGCCCAAGGAAAACCTGGTGATGAATCACCTCGTGTCGCTCACGTACTCCGAGGAGCTCACGCCGATTCTCGAGCGCTACGTCGACGCGCTGATCGACGGCCGGATCGTCGGCCACAAGTGCCCGCAGTGCGGCCGGGTGTACGTGCCGGGCAAGGGCTACTGCCCGATCTGCGTGGTGCCGACCACCGACAAGGACGAGGTCGAGGTCAGCGACCACGGCACCGTCACCGGCTTCACCATCATCACGCCGGTTGCGTACTACGGCCAGACCGAGACCGAGCCGTTCGTCTACGCGTCGGTGCTGCTCGACGGATCGTCGGGCAACCTCGGCGGCCAGGACATCGTCGGCGTCCCGCACGATCAACTGCATTCGGGGATGCGGGTCCGCGCGGTGTGGAAGCCGCCGGCCGAGCGCAGCGCGGAGGGAGTTTCCAACCGCGGATGGGGAAGCGTCGCGTCGGTGATCGACGCGTTCGAGTGGACCGGCGAGCCCGACGCCGACCGGTCCGTGTACGAGGAGCACATCTTCTGATGGCCGCCACAGACATCGCCGTTGTCGGTTACGCGCAGACGCCTTCGGTGCGTAGGGCGCGTGAGAGCGAAGTGCAGCTGCTCGTCCCGATCGTCACCGAGGCCCTGGACGCGCGCCGGGCTCGATCGGCGTGAGGTCGGCTTCACGTGCGCGGGGTCGTGCGACTACCTCACCGGCGGTCCGTTCGCGTTCGTCTCCAACCTCGAGGCCGCGGGCGCGTGGCCGCCGATCTCGGAGTCGCACGTCGAGATGGACGGCGCGTGGGCGCTGTACGAAGCCTGGGTGCGGTTGCAGCACGGCGACATCGACACCGCGTTGGTGTTCGGTTCCGGCAAGTCGTCGCCGTCGAAGCCCGAGGAGATGTGGGCGCAGCAACTCGACCCGTACTACCTCGCTCCGCTGGGCGTCGACCCCGCGTCGCTCGCCGGGATCCAGGCGCGCGCGTTGCTCGACTCGGGCAAGGCCACCGAGCGCGACTTCGCGGAAGTGGTCGCGCGCAACCGGCGCAACGCGAAGGACAACCCGAACGCGCAGGTCGCGGGCGACTACTCGGTCGAGGCGTTGCTCGAGGCGCCGTACGTGCGGGCGCCGCTGCGCGCGCACGACTTCCCGCCGATCTCCGACGGCGCGGTTGCGGTGGTGCTCGCCCGGGGCGACCGGGCCCGGGCGCTCTGCGACCGGCCCGCGTGGATCCGGGGCCTCGATCACCGCATCGAGGTGCA
Source organism: uncultured Actinomycetes bacterium (assembly GCA_963835455.1). GTDB lineage: Bacteria > Actinomycetota > Acidimicrobiia > IMCC26256 > PALSA-610 > PALSA-610. Next base: position 116,194 of record CAWIFT010000007.1, on the reverse strand, counting down.
CCAGCCGGGTATGCGCGATCTCACGTCGTCGACCTCGACGACGCTGGCCGCGCGCAAGGCGGGCTACGACGGCGGACCCGCTCGACGTGATCGAGCTGTCGTCGACGTTCAGTCCGCAGGAGCTGATCCTGCGCGAGGCGTTGGGCCTCGCGGCCGACGCGAACGTGAACCCGTCGGGCGGTGCGCTCGCCGCCAACCCGGTGATGGCGACCGGACTCGTGCGCATCGTCGAAGTGGCGCAGCGCATCGTCGAGGGATCGGCTCGAAGCGGGCTCGCGCACGCGACCGGTGGCCAGGTCCTGCAGCACAATCTCGTGTGCCTGATGGAGGGTGATTGAGATGGCGGAACAGTGCGCGGTCATCGGTGTCGGGCAGACGCACCACAAGAAGAAGCGCGCCGACGTCTCGATCCCGGGTCTGTTGCGGGAAGCGGCCGACGCGGGCGTTGGAAGACGCGGAATGCACGTGGGCCGACATCGACGCGGTGGTGATCGGGAAGGCCCCCGACGCGTTCGAGGGCATCGTGCAGCCCGAGCTGTTCCTCGCCGACGCACTCGGCGGCGCGGGCAAGCCGATGCTGCGCGTGCACACCGCGGGCTCGGTCGGCGGCTCCACGTTCATCGTCGGTGCGCACCTGATCGAGTCGCGCATCCACGAGCGCGTGCTCGCGATCGCGTGGGAGAAGCAGAGCGAGGGCAACGCGCAGTGGGGCCTGGCCGGCGGTCGCGGCCGTGGCATCGGCGCGGGCGGCGCGTTCGCGCCGTGGATCCGCGCGTACATCGAGAAGACGGGCGCGCCCGAGTACATCGGGTGGCAGGTCGCGGTGAAGGACCGGCTCAACGCGCTGAAGAACCCGTACGCGCACCTGCACCTCCCCGACATCACGATCGAGACGGTGAAGGAATCGGCGATGCTCTGGGATCCGCTGCGGTTCCTCGAGTCGTGCCCGTCCTCCGACGGCGCCTGCGCGGTCGTGCTGACCAACGAAGCGAACGGGAAGAAGGCGGCGAAGCCCGCGGCGTGGGTCGCGGCGACGGCCGTGAAGAGTGAGCTCGGGCAGTTCCCGGGTCGTGATCCGGTCCGCCCGCAGGCGGGCGTCGAGTGCGCGCACGACGTGTACACGCCAGGCCGGGATCGGCGTGCCGCGTCAGGAGATCGACGTCGCCGAGATCTACGTGCCGTTCAGCTGGTACGAGCCGATGTGGCTCGAGGGCCACGACATCGCCGGACCGGGCGAGGGCTGGAAGATGGTCGAGAGCGGCGACACGGAGATGACCGGATCGTTCCCGGTGAACGCGTCGGGTGGCGTGCTCTCGTCGAACCCGATCGGCGCGTCGGGCATGCTCCGCTTCGCCGAGGCCGCGCTCCAGGTGCGCGGGCTGGCCGGCGAACACCAGGTCGACGGCGCGCGCACCGCGCTCGCCCAGGCCTACGGCGGCGCCGCCCAGTACTTCGCCATGGCCATCCTGAGAAACCACCCCGCCTAAACCTCCCAACAGTTGTCGGACTTTTCCGCGCATAGCGCTGATTTCTCCGACAACTGTTGGTGGAGTTTTCGACGGGTCTAGGCTGGGGAGAATGACATTCTCCGGGGATGTGGACCGGTCGCGGCTGCTCGTGGCCACGGCGCGCGCCCTCGCCGACGAGACGGGGAGCGCGGCTTTCACCGTCGCGCAGCTGACGGGTCGGGCCGGGCTGTCGCTCAAGGCCTTCTACTCGTGCTTCCGGAGCAAGGACGATCTGCTGCTCGCGCTGCTCGCGGAGGACAGCCGGCGGGGCGCCGACGTGCTCGCCGCCCGCATCGGCGACCGCACGGGTGCCGACGCGCTCCAGGCCTACGTGTTCGAGCTGTTCGACATGCTCACGCCGCCCGAGGCGCTCGGTTACGCGGGCGTGCTCGTGCGCGAGTACCGACGGCTCGCCGAGCTCCACGACGGGGAGCTGCGCGACGCGCTCGCCCCGCTCGTCGACCTGCTCGCACTCCACATCGACTCCGACGACCCCAAGCGCGACGCCGCGCACGATGTTCGTCGTGCTGCTCGACGGCATTCACGGCATCGTCGTCGGTCGCATCGCCGACACCGAAGAGCTCGCGCGCTATCTGCAGCGCTTCTGCATGCGGGGAGTCGTCGGCCGGTGACCGCGACGTTCCTCCCCGAGCCGGAGCCGCGCGTCCGCACCTACACGATCATCTCGGTCGACGATCACCTCATCGAGCCGGCGCATTGCTTCGAAGGCCGCCTTCCCGGCGCGCTGCAGGAACGCGCGCCGAAGATCGTCACCTTCGACAACGGCCGCGAATCGTGGGTCTACGAGGACAACTTCTATCCGCAGGTCGGGCTGAACGCGGTTGCGGGCCGGCCCAAGTCGGAGTGGAGCATGGAGCCCGCCCGCTTCGACGAGATGCGACGCGGCTGCTTCGACATCGAGGCCCGCGTCGCGCGACATGGATGTCGACGGCGTGTACGCGACGCTGTGCTTCCCGTCGCTGATCGCCGGATTCGCGGGCACGATCTTCGTCAAGAGCAAAGACCCCGAGCTCGGTCTCGCCACGTTGCGGGCGTGGAACGACTGGCACATCGACGAGTGGGCGGGGCCGCATCCCGACCGCGTCATCCCGCTGCAGCTCGCGTGGATCAACGATCCCGAGATCGCGGCCGCCGACATCCGGCGCAACGCCGAACGCGGCTTCAAGGCGGTCAGCTTCCCGGAGAACCCGTTCGACATGGGTCTCCCGCCGATGATCGACCGGTACTGGGATCCGTTCCTCCGCGCGTGCGAGGAGACGGAAACCGTCGTGTGCCTGCACAACGCGTCGTCGTCGTGGACGGCGGCGCGCTCGCCGGGCATGCCGCTCGAGATCTACACGAGCCTGTTCCCGGTGAACGCGATGGTCGCCGCGGCCGACTGGCTCTGGGCGCAGGTGCCGACCCGGTTCCCGGACATCAAGGTCGCGTTCTCCGAGGGCGGCATCAGCTGGGTGCCGATGCTGATCGATCGCATCGACTACGTGCTCACCCATTCCGCAGTCGGTTCGAACGGTTGGGACGACCGCAGCATCTCGCCGGTCGACGCGCTGCGCCGCAACTTCTGGTTCTGCACGATCGATCTCGGCTCGACGTTCGCGCTGCGCGACCACATCGGCGTCGACCACATCTGCCTCGAGAGCGACTACCCGCACGCCGACTCCACGTGGCCCGATACCCAACCGACGGCCGCGGCTGGGCTGCACGACGTTCCTGCCGATGTTGTCCGCAAGGTGACGTGGGAGAACGCGTCGAAGTTGTTCCGGCACCCGGTGCCCCAAGCCCTGCAAGTACCCCGACCATGAACTCCGTCATGAACTTCACCAAGGAGCATTGATGTACACGGAAGACGCAGTTTCCACGGGCGACGAAGACGCGAGTCTCGACGTCTTCTCCCAGGCCTGCGCGGACGACCCGCATCCCGTGTACCAGGAGATGCACGCCCGTTGCCCTGTCGGGCGCGAGGACGGCATGTTCGGTCCGAGCGCGACGTTGTCGCGCTACGACGACGTGCTCTGGGCGCTGAAGCATCCCGAGGTGTTCTCGTCGAAGGACGTGGTCAAGATCGGCAACGACGTTCCGCTGATCCCGCTGTCGATCGATCCGCCCGAGCACGCGAAGTACCGGCGCCTGCTCGACCCGCAGTTCTCGCCGAAGCGCATGGCCGAGCTCGAGCCCGAAGCGCGCGCCCTCGTCAACGAGATCATCGACGAGTTCGTGGCGAGCGGCGAGTGCGACTTCCACGAGGACTTCGCCACTCCGTTGCCGTCGACGATCTTCCTCGCGCTGATGGGTCTGCCCCAGGACGACCTGCCGCAGTTCCTCCGCTGGCGGGACGACACGATCCGTCCGCAGGCCGACGAGACCGGAACCGTCGACCAGAAGCGCGAGGCCGCGGGCAAGGCGATCGAGGACTACTTCGAGACGCAGATCGAGGAGAAGCGCTCGCACCCCGACGACCGGTTGCTCAGCACGCTCGTGCACGGCGAGATCGAGGGCCGGCCGCTCACGCACGACGAGCTGCTCGGCACGACGCACCTCCTCCTGTTGGGCGGGCTCGACACGGTGACCGCCACGCTCGACTGCATGATCGTGTTCCTCGCCCAGAATCCGGAACGCCGCGGCGCGGTCATCCAGGACGGTTCGCTCGTCATCGGCGCGGTCGAGGAGCTCCTGCGCCACCAGACGCCGGTCATGATGGTGCCGCGCATCGTTGCGCAGGACGTCGAGATGAGCGGCGTGAAGCTCGAAGCCGGCGACGGTGCGATCCTGCTGATCGGTGCGGCGAACGCCGACCTCGACGAGTTCGACGACGCCTCCGACGTGCGCTTCGACCGTGAGCGCAACCGCCATCTCGCGTTCGGCGGCGGCGCACACCGCTGCCTCGGTTCGCACCTCGCCCGGCTCGAGCTCGTCGTGGCGCTGGAGGAGTTCCACCGGCGCATCCCCGACTACGAGCTCGCGCCGCACACGGTCATTTCGTTCTCGCCCGGCATCCGCCAGTCGGAGAACCTTCACCTGCGTTTCCCGGTCGCACCCTGACCACTGCCCACTGAGGCCGGGTTGGTCCCGTCCGCGACGAGGCCTCGAGACCTACGCTCGCTTTCCGACGTGATCAAGTACATCGGTTCGAAGCGACGGCTGGTGCCGGTATTGGGAGCTATCGCGACGGTCGCGGGCGCGCGCCGCGCGCTCGACCTGTTCACCGGCACCACGCGGGTCGCGCAGGAACTGAAGCGCCGGGGCGCGCACGTCACCGCGGTCGACACCGCCCGCTACGCCGAGGTGTTCGCGCAGACGTACGTGGCGCTCGATCGGCGAGTCGGCCGACATCGCCGCGATCGAAGCGCGCGCTCGCGGATCTCGCGGCGCGTCCCGACGTCGACGGCTACTTCACCGAGACGTTCTGCGTCCGGTCCCGATTCGTGCAGCCGTTCAACGGCCGGCGCGATCGACGCGATGCGCGGCGCGATCGAGTCCGACTATCGCGACAGCTGGTTGTACCCGGTGCTGCTGACCAGCCTCATCGAGGCCGCCGATCGGGTCGACTCCACCACCGGTGTGCAGATGGCGTACGTCAAACAGTGGGCCGACCGCTCGTTCCGGCCGCTCGAGCTGCGCGTGCCGGAGCTCGTCGCGGGACCGGGCGCGGCCCGGCGTGCCGACGCGGTCGAGGTCGTGTCGACGCTGGGGTCGTTCGATCTCGCGTACCTCGACCCGCCGTACAACCAGCACCGCTACTTCACGAACTACCACGTGTGGGAGACGCTGGTCGCGTGGGATGCGCCCGAGCACTACGGGATCGCGTGCAAGCGGGTCGACGCGCGCGACCCGTCGACGAAGAGCGTGTTCAACGACCGGCGGGCGATGCCCGACGCGCTCGCGCAGGTGATCCGCGACGTCGACGCCGAGCTCGTCGTCGTGTCGTACAACAACGAATCGTGGGTCGCGATCGACGATCTCGAAGCGGCGTGCCGGGCGCGCGGCGGCGCGGTGGCAACGCTCGCGTTCGACTCGCGGCGCTACGTCGGGGCGCAGATCGGCATCCACGATCCCGGCGGCAGGAAGGTCGGGAAGGTGTCGCATCTGCGCAATGTCGAATACGTGGTCTGCGCGGGGGAGCAAACGCTCGTCGACCGCATCGCGAACAAGGGAGATGACCTGTGGAAATTGCCGGCAACGTCGCGCTCGTAACCGGTGCCGCTTCGGGTCTGGGCGAAGCGACGGCGCGGCGGCTGCACGCGGCGGGCGCGGAAGTGTTCCTGGCCGACGTCGCCGACGAGCGCGGCCGCGCCAACGCCGCCGAGCTCGCGGGCGCCGATCACTTCGTGCACTGCGACGTGACCTCCGAGGAAGATGTCGCGCACGCGGTCGAGACCGCGGCCGCCGCCGGACGATTCGCGATCTGCGTCCACTGCGGCGGGGGCGGTATCGCGGCCCGCACCATCGCGCGCGACGGCACGCCCCACGACCTCGACGCGTTCCGCCGGGTCGTCGAGCTGAATCTCGTCGGCTCGTTCAACATGGTGCGCCTCGCGGCGTCGGCGATGTCGAAGAACGAACCCGGCGCCGACGGCGAGCGGGGCGCGCTGGTGCTCACCGCGTCGATCGCGGGGTACGAAGGGCAGATCGGTCAGGTGGCCTACGGATCGGCCAAGGCGGGCGTGATCGGCATGACGATCATTGCGGCCCGTGATCTCTCGTCGGCCGGCATCCGCGTCAACACGATCGCGCCCGGCACGATCGCGACGCCGCCGATGATGATGGCGCCGGAGTCGATGCGCGACGCCTTCGCCGCGAACGTGCCGTTCCCGAAGCGCCTCGGTCAACCGGACGAGTACGCGGCCCTCGCCCAGCACCTGATCGAGAACAGCTACCTCAACGGCGAGGTCATCCGGCTCGACGGCGCGGTGCGGTTCCAGCCGAAGTAGCGCGGCGGCGCAAGCCCGCGGCCCGGATCCGCCGCACGAGCTCGTGCGTCGACACGACTTCGGCGCCGGTGCCGACCACGAGCTCCCACCAACGTTCGGGAACGTCGTAGTGGTCGTTGTGGAACCGCAGCCGGCGCGGAATCGCGAGCGCATCGGCGAACGCGTGCAGCTCGTCGAACGAGGTGTCGCTGACGAGGTGCGCGAAGCGCGTCCCGTGCGCGGGCCAGCGGGGGCGGTCGACGAGGATCATCCGGACCCGTCAGGCGTCGGCGTCGCGCAGGCCGATGCGGGCGGACTCGTTCATGATGTGCTCGACCCACCACGCCGGCGCCGAGTTCATCAGGGTGGCGAGATCCCAGTAGTCCCACCAACGGACCAGCTTGCCGTTGCGCGCCTCGTGCATCGACACGAACGGGAGCGACGCGCGTTCGCCGCTCGGCCACTCCCAGTGCTCCACGTGTTCGGTCACGACGATGTCGCCCTCGGCGACGATCACGCGGATGTCGTGCGAGATCCCCGAAAGTGGCTCGAGGCCGAGACGCAGGCGCGCCGCGATCTGTTCGGGACCACGCGCGACGTCGTCGGCGGGAGTGGGCATGTCGGTGTACTCGCCGTCGTCGGCGAACGCGGCGCCGACCGCCTCGAAGTCGCGGTTGTAGAGGTCGACCCAGAGCTTCTCGACCAACTCGCGGTTGTTCACACCGTGCTCCTCAGGAGGGGCCGGCTCGGACTGAAACGCACCGGCATCGACTCGAGCCCGCTGACGAAGTTGGCCGGCCGGCGCGGCAGCACCGCGGGATCCGTGGCGAACTCCAGGTCGGGCATGCGCAACAAGAGTTGTTCGAACATCACCTTGAGTTCGAGGCGGGCGAGCGCCTGTCCGAGACAGAAGTGCGCCCCGAAACCGAACGCGAGGTGCTCGTTGGGAGTGCGCTGGACGTCGAAGCGGAACGGATCGTCGAACCGGGTCGAGTCGCGGTTCGCGGACTCGAACAACAGCATGCACTTCTGTCCGGCGACCATCTGCTGACCCATGAACTCGGTGTCGCGCGTGACCGTACGGCACATGTTCTTGATCGGGGTGACCCAACGCAGCATCTCTTCGATTGCGACGGTGATCTTGCCCGGGTCGTCGATGAGGATCTGGCGTTGATCCGGGTTGAGCATGAGTTGTTCGACGCCGCCGCTGATGACGTGGCGGGTGGTTTCGTCGCCGCCGATGAGGATCAGCAACGACTCGTGCAGGATGTCGTCCGGGCTGAGTTTGTCGCCGTCGACCTCGGCGTGCACGAGCAGACTCATCAGATCGTCGGTCGCCTGTTCCTGGCGCTGCGCGACCGCGTGGGTGCAGAACTCGGTGTAGCCCATCATCGCTTCCATGGCCTTCACCATTGCGACTTCCTGATCGTGGCCGCTGAGTGCGCTCAGCATGTCGTCGGACCAGCGAAGGAGATCACCGCGGTCTTTCGGCTCGACGCCGAGCATGTCTCCGATGAGGATCATCGGCAGCGGCGCGGCGATGTCCTTGACGAAGTCGCACTCGCCCTTCTCGCACACCGAGTCGATGATCGCGTCGCAGACGTCGCGGATCTTGTCCTCGCTGTCGCGGACGCGGCGGGGCGTGAAGCCCTTGTTCACCAGCTTCCGGCGCTTCCAGTGCTCCGGATCGTCCATGTCGATCATCATCGGGATCGGTCCGGTGTCGGGTCGGATCCCACCCGCGTTCGAGAACGTGGTCGGGTCCTTTTCCATCGCGAGGAGCGCCGCGTACGACGCGATGCCCCACACGCCGTTCGGCGCGTCGAAGTACACCGGCGCGTTCTCGCGCATCCACGTGTACCTCTCGTGCGGGTCGACGTAGAAATGCCCGTCGATGAGGTCGATGTCGTCGCGAGTGGGGTGCGTCGCCATGGTCCCTACCTTATTTGGGGGGCATCCGGATGCCCGCGTCCATACGGATCACCTCGCCGTTCAGGTAGCCGTTGCGCACGATCTCGATCGCGAGCGAGGCGAAGTCGTCGGGAACGCCGAGCCGCTTCGGGAACAGGACCGACTGCGCGAGCGCATCGCGGGCGTCGGCCGGGAGTCCACCGAGCAGGGGAGTGTCGACGAGGCCGGGTGCGATCGTGCACACACGGATCCCGACCGCGGCGAGGTCGCGGGCCGCGGTGAGCGTCAGCGCGACGACCCCGCCCTTCGACGCCGAGTACGCGGCTTGACCGATCTGCCCGTCGTACGCGGCGACGGACGCGGTGTTCACGATCACGCCCCGCTCGCCCTGCTCGTCGGGCTCGTTGCCCGACATGCCCGCCGCCGCGAGCCGCAGCACGTTGAACGTGCCGACCAGGTTGATCTCCAGCACCTTGCGGAAGGTGTCGAGCGAGTGCGGCGCGCCGGCCCGGTTGAGCGTCCGCTCGGCCCAGCCGATCCCCGCGCAGTGGATGCACGTGCGCAGCGGGGCGATCTCCGTCGCGGCGGCGACCGCGGCCGTCACCTCGTCTTCGCTCGTGACGTCGGCGGGCACGAAGGTGCCCTCGAGCTCGCCGGCCACCCGCTCGCCCTTGGCCTGGTCACGGTCGACGATCACGAGGATTGCGCCGGCTGCCGCGAGCCGCCTCGCGGTCGCCTCGCCCATACCCGACGCGCCGCCGGTCACCAGCGCCGTGGAGCCCGCAAGGGCCTTGTCCGTTGTCCACATAGCGGCTGACCCTAGGACAGGAGGGAATGAGTCGGCCGATCCGTGGGTTCGCTTTGACGTGGTGCCCTCGGAACCGTCGCTCCAGCTGTCGCCGCACCCCTCTTGTACCGAGGTGCTCGCGGTCATCAACTGGTACGTCGACTGCGAGTGCGACGTCAGCTCGATGCTCGTGATCGCCGCGCATCTGGACGTGTGTTGTGAGTGTGGTGAGCAGCTTTCGCAGGTGCGCTGGTTGAAGTCGGCTGTCCGGCGCTGCGGCGGCGCGCCAGAATCACGGTCGTGGCCCTGATCTCGTATCCGCAACGGCTCGCCGACCATGCCGAGTCCGACCCCGCGCACCCGGCGCTGACCACGGATGCCGCGGGCGAGCAACACACCACCACTCGAGGCGAGCTGGAAGCGCTCGCGAACCGTACGGCGCGGGCCCTCGCGGCGCAGGGCGTGGTGCAGGACGACCTCGTGACCATCGCGCTCCCCAACGGCGTGGAGTTCGTCGCCACGACGATCGCGTGTTGGAAGTTGGGCGCCGTCCCGCAGCCGGTGTCTGCTCGCCTCCCGGCGCGCGAACTCGACGCGATCATCGAGCTCGCGGCGCCACGCGTCGTCGTTCGCGCGCCGCTCGACGTGGACGGGTTCGACCCCGGTCCGCTGCCCGACGCCGTGTCGAACCCCTACAAGGCGATGACGTCGGGTGGTTCGACGGGCCGGCCCAAGTTGATCCTCGCGAACCAGGCCGGCCTGATCGATCCCGACGCCGCACCGCTCCTCGGCATGCGGATCAACGGCACGCACCTGATGCCCGGCCCGCTGTACCACAACGGTCCGTTCATCTGGACGATGACCGCGCTGCTCGCGGGGAATCACGTGGTGCTCGCGGGGAAGTTCGACGCCGAGCGCACGCTGCAACTGATCGATCAGTTCCACCCCGACTCGCTGTATCTCGTGCCGACGATGATGGCGCGCATCTCGAAGCTGGCACCCGAGGTTCGCGACCGCTACGACGTGTCGTCGTTGAAGGTGGTCTGGCACCTCGCGGCGCCGTGTCCGCCGTGGTTGAAGGAGGAGTGGATCAACTGGCTCGGCGCGGAGACGATCTGGGAGCTCTACGGCGGTACCGAGGCCCAGGCCGCGACGATCATCACGGGCGTCGAATGGCTGGCACACCGCGGCTCGGTCGGGAAGGTGAACGTCAACCAGTTCAAGGTGCTGCGCGCCGACGGCACCGAAGCCGCGGCCGGCGAAGTGGGCGAGGTGTTCATGCGCCCGTCGGACGACGAGAACATCCGCACGTATCGCTATGTCGGCGCCGAGGCCCGGCGCATCGACGGTGGGTACGAATCGCTCGGCGACATGGGCTCGCTCGACGCCGACGGTTACCTCTACCTGAGCGATCGGCAGACCGACATGATCCTCGCGGGCGGCGCGAACATCTATCCGGCGGAGATCGAGGCCGCGCTCGACGAGCACCCGCGTGTGCGCTCCTGCGCCGTCATCGGCTTGCCCGACGACGACCTCGGCAACCTCGTGTACGCGATCGTGCAGACCGACGACGGCAGCCCGATCGATCTCGACGACCTCCGGGCGCATCTGGGTGAACGGCTCGTCCGCTACAAGATCCCGCGCGAGTTCGAGTTCACGGCCGAGCCGCTGCGCGACGACGCGGGCAAGTCGCGCCGTTCCGCGCTGCGGGCCGAGCGCGTGCCCTCGGCCCGGCAGTAGACTAGAATCACGTTCTAGATTCTCGCCAGATCACGGAGCCGAGCCCCGGAGGTTGCCATGGGTACCGTCGATTTCGACGTCTTCGATGCGGACAATCACTATTACGAGGCGACCGACGCCTTCATCCGGCACCTCCCCAGGCATCGCTCGAAGCTCGTGCAGTGGGCCGAGATCGACGGCAAGCGGCGGATGGTCGTCGACAACAAGATCTTCCGCTTCATCCCGAACCCCACGTTCGATCCGGTTGCCCGCCCCGGCTGCCTCGACGACTACTTCCGCGGCAAGCAGGCCGGCGACGACATCCGGGCCGCGTTCGGTGAGCTCGAGCCGATCAGCCCCGCGTACCGCGAGCCCGAGGCGCGCGTGAAGCTCATGGACACGCAGGGGATGCAGGCGTGCTTCTTGTTCCCGACGCTCGGTGTCGGTGTGGAGGAAGCGTTGCTGCACGACCCCGACGCGTTGCACGACGTGTTCCATGCGTTCAACGAGTGGATGCTCGACGACTGGACCTTCAACTACGACGACCGCATCTACGCGGCGCCGTACATCGCGCTGCAGGATCCGGAACGGGCCGAGCAAGAGGTCGCGTATGCACTCGAGAACGGGGCGCACGTCGTGGTGATGCGTTCCGGCCCGGTGCGCGGACCCGGGTTCTCGCGCAGTCCGGGCGACGCGGTGTACGACCCGATGTGGGCGCGTCTCGCCGAGGCCGGCGTGCTCGCCGCGTACCACTCCGGCGACGCGGGCTACAACCGCTACGCGGACGAGTGGGGCGGCGGCGGTGACTTCCAGGCGTTCCGCAACGATCCCTTCCGCACCGTCACGGGTGGGCACCGGCCCATCTACGACACGGTCGCCGCGCTGGCATGCCACGGCGTGCTGCGCCGGTTCCCGAACCTCCGGGTGGCGACGATCGAGAGCGGTTCCGAGTGGGTCGGGCTGCTGCTCAAGGCGCTGAAGAAGTCGTTCGGACAGGTTCCCGGTGCGTACGACGGCGTCGACCCGGTCGAGCAGGTGCAGAAGAGCGTGTGGGTCTCGCCGTACTACGAGGACGATCTCGTGGAGCTGCGCGACGAGCTCGGTGCGACGCAGGTGATCTTCGGCTCCGACTACCCGCACGCGGAGGGCCTCGCCGACCCGAAGTCGTTCGTCGACGATCTTCCGACGTTCTCCGAAGAGGAGATCCGGTTGGTGATGCGCGAGAACGGTCTCGCGTTGTCGCAGCCGCGAACCTAAGCGGGCTTCACCGCCACCACCAGGTCGCGGGTGATCGATTGATCGACGCGGTGCTCGAAGTGCGCGCCTTCGATCGTCGACTCGACGAGGCCGTGCCGGATCAGCACGTCGACGAGCGCGTCGCGCTTCAACACCTTCGTGTTCCATGACAGACCGATCGTGGCGCCCGGCTTCATCGCGCCGATCCAGCCGTCGAGCGCGGCGTCGAGGAGCTCGTCGGGCCGGCGAGTGCGCGCGTCGGGCTTCGCCCGGCTCGCGTGTTGCACGCCGTACGGGAGGTCGGCGATCACCGCGTCGAAAACGGGCTTGCGGTAGAGGTCGGCGGCTTGTGTGGTGTCGTCGTTCGCGAGGCGTACGCGCTGCACGTCGTCGGCCTTGTACTCGTCCTTGTCCCGGGCGAACACGATCTCGAGGCGACGTCCGACGACCTTGGTCTCGCGCCGGAGCGGCATCGTGTGCACCTGGTGCTTGAAGCGCTTGTCCTTGAGCCACGTGACGAGGAAGGTCTGGTAGGCGTCGTACGCGGCCCGGTCGATCTCGATGCCATCGACGTCGAACCCGTAGACGAGGCCCTGGTTCAGCGAGGTACCGCGGCCGCAGACGGGGTCGAGGACGCGCAGCCGCTGTCCGGGCCAGTCGGTGGCGCGGGCCGACGCGGCGAGCGTGACGTTGAACAGGAGCTTCGTGAACTGCTCGTTGGTCTTGCCCTTGTAGCGCTGGATCGTGAGGAGGTCGTCGTCGAGGTAGGCGACGGGCGTGAGCGCGACGGGAACGAGACCGGTGTCCGTGTCGTCGGCGATGCGGAACAGCGCGAACGCCGAGGACAGGTTGGAGAGCTGCCCGATCGCGTCGGCGGAGAGAGCATCCTCGGAGGCGAAGCGCACGTATTCGACGCCCGCGATGACCGTCGGCTCCACGGTGTGCAGCGCGCCCTGCAGCGCCCGTTCGTTCAGGACGGCGAGTTCCGCGGTGTTCAGTGCGGCCGCGCCCTTGCTGTAGAGGCGGTTTGCCGCAGGACGAAGGAGTAGTGCGTAGGCGGGCATCGGTGATCACGGTATCGGCCTGCGTAGTCTCTGCAGCCGTGACCCGACTCATCTTCCACATCACGACCGCACCCGAGTGGGAAGCCGCGCGCCGTGAGGGCGAGTACCGCGCGCCGAGTCTCGCGACCGAGGGTTTCATCCACTGCTCGACCCCGACGCAGGTCAATCACGTCGCCGACTGGTTCTACCGCGACGTTCCCGACCTCGTGTTGCTGTGCATCGAACCGTCCGACCTGACCAGCGAGCTGCGCTGGGAGCCGTCGGCCGACGCGTTCGCAGGCGAGTTCCCGCACGTCTACGGACCGATCGCGCTCGACGCGGTCGTGCTCTCGATCCCGTGGACCCGCGGCGAGGACGGCTTCACCCTCCCCGACAAGATCCACGACCTCCTCGACGGCTGAGGCCGATAACTCTCGCAACAGTTGTGAGGGAAAACCGTCCAGAGGACGGATATCGCGCACAACTGTTGCGAGGGAATTCCGGGGGTCAGGTGAGGTCGGGGAGGCCGAGCTCGAGGTTGGCTTCTTCGAGGCCGCCGTCGACCTCGAACAGCTTGCCGGTGACGAAGCTGCCGGCGGGGGACGCGAGATAGAGCGCGCACAGCGCGATGTCCTCGGGCACGCCCAACCGCTTGAGCGGCGTGCGCCGGACCATCTCGTCGTGGATCTCCGGGTTGTCGAGCACCGTCTCGAGCGCGCTCGTGGCGATCGAGCCGACCGCGATCGCGTTGACCCGCACCTTCGGTGCGAGGTCGGCGGCGGTCAGGCGCGTCATGTGCGTCAACGCGGCCTTGGCCGTGCCGTACGCGACGAAGCCCCGATCGCGCAGACGACCGATCGCGGACGAGATGTTGACGATCGAGCCCGCGCCGCTCGCCAGCAGGTGAGGCGTGGCCGCCTTGCTCAGCACGAACGCAGTCGTCACGTTGAAGTGGAACGATCGTTCGAAGAAGCCCGGGCTCGTGTCGAGGAACGGCCGGGGCATCGTGCCGCCCGCGTTGTTCACGACGATGTCGATCCGACCGAACTCCTCGACCGTGCTCGCGACGATCTCCTGGAGCACGTCGTTGTCGTTCACGTCGGCGGGGATGACGAGCGCTTTGCCGCCCGCGGCCCGCACGTCGGCCGCGACCTCGTCGAGCTGTTCCTTCGTACGGGCGGTGAGCACGATGTTCGCGCCCGCGTCGGCGAAGGTCCGGGCGATCCCGGCGCCGATGCCCCGCCCGGCGCCGGTGACGATCGCGACCTTGCCGTCGAGACGGAATGCGTCGAGCGCGCTCATGCGAGGTACCGGGAGATCGCGTCGACGATCGCGACGGGCTTGTCGCCGCCCTCGCGCTCCATCGTCAGCCTGACTGTCGCCTGGACGCCGCCCGGCACCTCCTTCGCCTCGAGTAGCTCGCCCTTGGCGTGCACCCGCGAGTTGACGGGCACCGGCGATGGGAAGCGGACCTTGTCGACGCCGTAGTTGATGCCCATCGAGATGTTGCTCACGTGCACCAGCTGCGAGAGGAAATGTGCCGCAAGTGACATCGTGAGGTAGCCGTGGGCAATGGGGGTACCGAAAGGTCCCGCTTTGGCGCGTTCGGTGTCGACGTGGATCCACTGGTTGTCCAGGGTCGCATCAGCGAATTTGTCGATTTGGTCCTGGGTGATCGTGACCCAGTCGGTCACGCCCAGATCGGCGCCGACCGCGCCGAGCATGTCCTGTGGTGAAGCGAAGTTCGTCGTCATGGTCGTGACGCTATAAGGCTGAGCGCCGCCGATGTCGATGCAAGCCCGATGGCAGGGGTTTCTCCGTTCGCCGCGCCTGAAGGCGACAGCACCGACACCGAGCCGTTCGACGTTCGGGACCCGGACGTCGTCCGTGCGCTGGCGGATGCAGTGGCGATCCTCGGTCCCGACCTGCGCCCGCGGATCATGCTCGGGCGCCTGGGTGCGTACGCCGGTTTCGCCCGGCTCGACGACCTCAGCGTCCGCATCGCGGAATGGGTGCACCAGGACGACCTCCCCGACACGATCGACGCGCTCGCGCGCAGCCGCAGCGCACCGGGCGTTGACATCGAAGTCCGCGTACGCGTGCACAACGAGCAAGACGGTTGGCACTACATGACGCTCGTGATCCGGAACCTGCTCGATCATCCGGACGTGCAGGGCACGATCGTGCGCGCGACGGATCAGACCGTCTTCGATCGCGAGACCCGCTGGCGCACGCTGGTCGGGGAGAGCCCGATCGGCATCTTCGAGGTCGACCTCGAGGATCGCTGCACGTTCGTGAACCCGGCGTTCGCGCGTCTCACCGGCTTGTCGGACTTCGACGCGCTGGGAAGTGGTTGGTCGTCGGTCATCGCCGCCGCCGATCTGGAGCGATTGCGCGAGCAGCAGCACGCGGCGGCGGAGAACGCGGCGCGCGGCGAGAGCGCGTCGGCGTGCGAATTCCGCATCACGTTGCCCGATGGCGCGTCGCGTTGGGTGAGCGTGCGTTCGGTTCCGCTCCGTCAGGCCGACGGCACCGTGACCGCGTTCCTCGGAACCCTCGAGGACGTGACGGAGCGCAAGGGGCTCGAGGAGCGCCTCGAACACGATGCCACGCACGACCGCTTGACCGGCCTGGGGAGCCGCACGCTCCTCGTGGAGGAGATGACCGCGGCGCTCGCCCGGACGCGGCGCGGCGGGCCCGGAGTCGCGCTCCTGTTCATCGACCTCGACGGGTTCAAGCGCGTGAACGACATGCTCGGGCACGCGGCCGGCGACGAACTGCTCGTACAGGTCGCGAAACGGCTGCGCAACGCGCTGCGCGGCGGCGACCTGTGCGTACGGCTCGGCGGCGACGAGTTCGTGGTGTGTTGTCCGGAGGTCGAAGGCTCGCCGCCCGCGTACACCGATGCGTACAACACCAACGCCGGTGCCCACGCGCACGCCTTGCAACTCGCGGAGCGTCTGCTCGAGGCGTTGAACGAACCGTACGACGTGCACGGCCACGAGATGCTCGTGGGCGCGAGCATCGGTATCGCGGGCGCGTCGGGCGAAGACCCGGTGTCCATCGATCAGCTGCTGTCGAACGCCGACATCGCGGCGTATCGCGCGAAGCGCATGGGCCGCGGTCGCATCGAGATGTTCGACGACGAGTTGCGCCGGCAGTTGGCGAAGGCGCGACGCGTCGCCCGCAGCGTCGGCCGGCTGCTCGATCAGCACCGCTTGCCGATCCTGTGCTCACCGCTCGTGCACCTCGGTGATCGCAGCGTCGTCGGCTTCGACTGCACGGTCGACTGGGAAGCCGCGGGTGTGCTCGAGCAGCCCGACACGATCTCCCGCGCGGTCGACGACGCGGGCATGTCGCGTGCGCTCGACGTCGCGCTCGTCCGAACGATGTTGTCGCACATCGGTGAGTGGGAGCGCCGGCCACCGGCCGAGTTCGTTCCCGGTTTGAGCGTCACGCTCACCCGCACGGGCGCGTTGTCTCCGGTGCTGCCCGAGCTGGTGCGCGACATGCTCGTGCGGAGTGAGGTGACGCCGTCGCTGTGCTGGCTCGGCGTTCCGGAAGCCGCCGTCGCGCACGACCTCGAGACCGCCTCGCGCGTCGCGACCGCGCTCGACGAGCTGGGTGTCGGCGTGGCGTTGCGCGACTTCGGCTCCGCGGTCTCGTCGCTCGAACAGCTCCGCCGGCTGCCCGCACCGACGATGACGATTGCCGGACCACTCGTCGCGGCCGTACGCGACGCGGGCGACGACTCCGACCCGCGCACTACGCTGCTCGCCGCGATCGTGACGTACGCACGCGCCCTCGGACGCATCGTCGTCGCGTTCGACGTGCAGGACGAAGCGCACGCGTTCCGCCTGCGTGAGCTGGGCTGCGACTTCGGGACCGGCCCTGCGTTCGGGCCGGCGATCCGTCCCGAGCAGGTCGAACGCTTCCTCGACGACCGGTAGCGCGGAATCGGGCTGCCCGAAGCACGTTCTCGGCGCACCGGTCACGTACGGTTGGCCGCATGGCCCGCCCGACCTCCAGCGACTACTCGGCCGAGCACATCCAGGTTCTCGAGGGCCTCGATCCGGTCCGCAAACGGCCCGGCATGTACATCGGTTCGACCGGCCCCACCGGCCTCCATCACCTCGTGTGGGAGGTCGTCGACAACGCGGTCGACGAGGCCATGGCGGGCGTGTGCACCCGGATCGACGTGTCGCTGCTCGCCGACGGCGGTGTGCGCGTCTCCGACAACGGCCGCGGTATCCCGGTCGACGAGCACCCGCAGTACAAAGGGAAGTCGGCGGCCGAGATCGTCATGACCACGCTGCACGCGGGCGGCAAGTTCGGCGGCGGGGGCTACAAGGTGTCGGGTGGGCTGCACGGCGTCGGCGTGTCGGTCGTGAACGCGCTGTCGAAGCACGTCCTGCTCGAAGTCGACCGCGGTGGCAAGACCTACCGACAGGAGTACGCGGCCGTGAAGGCCGGCCGGGGTGCCGTCAAGCCCGGCGTCCCGCAGGGAAAGCTGAAGGCCGTCGCGCAGTCGAAACGTGGTCACACCGGAACGAGCATCACGTTCTGGCCCGACCCGGAGGTGTTCGAAGAGATCGAGTTCCGCTACGCGACGATCGCCGAGCGCCTGCAGGTCATGGCGTTCCTCAACCGCGGTCTCACGATCGCCCTGCACGACGAACGACCCGGCCACAAGCAGTCGGAGACCTTCTCGTTCGATGGTGGCATCGTCGATTTCGTCCGTCACCTCAACCAGTCGAAGGAGCCGCTGTTCAAGGACGTCGGTTACTTCGGCGACAAGGGCCCCGAGGGCGAGGTCGAGGTCGCGTGGCAATGGAACACCGGTTACCACGAAGGTTTGCACTCGTTCGCGAACGGCATCTCCACCACCGAGGGCGGGATGCACGTGGAGGGTTTCCGGCGCGCGCTCACGGCGTCCATCAACCGCTACGCCAAGGATCGCAACCTGGTGAAGGCGAAGGACGCCGCGTTCCAGGGCGACGACGTGCGGGAGGGGCTCACCGCGATCGTGTCGGTCCGGCTCGCCGATCCGCAGTTCGAAGGCCAGACCAAGGGCAAGCTCGGCAACACCGAAATTCGTTCACTGGTCGATCGGGCGACGACGAAGAACCTCACGCGCTGGCTCGAGGAGCACCCCAATCCTGCGAAGGCGATCGTCGCCAAGGCCTCGAACGCGGCCCGGGCGCGCTCCGCGGCCAAGTCGGCGCGTGATCTCACCCGGCGCAAGACTGCGCTCGACGGTGTCGGTATGCCCGACAAGCTCGCCGACTGCGCGTCGCGCGACCGTGATGGCGCCGAGCTCTTCCTCGTCGAGGGCGACTCGGCCGGCGGCTCCGCGCGCGACGCCCGCGATCCGAAGACCCAGGCGATCCTGCCGCTGCGCGGCAAGGTCCTGAACGTCGAGCGCGCGTCGATGGACAAGGTCGTCGCCAACGCGGAGATCCAGTCGCTCACCGCGGCCATCGGCGGCGGCATCGGTGCCGACTTCGACGTCGCGAAGGTGCGCTACGGGCGCGTGATCATCCTGGCCGACGCCGACGTCGACGGCGGCCACATCCGCGCGCTGCTGATCACGTTCTTCTACCGGCAGATGACGCCGCTGGTGGAGCACGGCCGCCTCTACGTGGCGCAACCACCGCTGTACTCCGTGGAGATCGGCGGCGAGAAGCAGTACGTCGCCGACGACGCGGCGCGACTGCGCGTGATGGAGCAACACTCCGAACCGCCAGCTCACGTTCGCGCGGTTCAAGGGTCTCGGCGAGATGGATCCACACGAGTTGCGGGAGACCTGCATGGATCCGCAGACCCGTCACCTCGTGCAGATCGACGTCGACCAGGCCGCGATCGCGGACGACGTGCTGTCGGTGCTGATGGGCGACGACGTGGAAGCGCGTCGGAACTGGATCCAGCGCAACGCCAAAGACGCCCGCTTCCTCGACGTGTAGGGAGACGATTCCATGGCCCGGCGCAAGACCACCAACCAGATGACACTCGAGCCGCCGTCCGACATCCCGACGCGCACGCTCCAAGAAGAGGTGGAGAGCGCGTACCTCGAGTACGCGATGAGCGTCATCGTGCAGCGCGCGCTGCCCGACGTCCGCGACGGCCTGAAGCCGGTGCACCGTCGCATCCTCTGGGCGATGCACGACGCGAACCTTCGCCCCGATCGTCCGTTCGTCAAGTGCGCGCGTGTGGTCGGCGAGGTCATGGCCAACTACCACCCGCACGGCGACACCGCGATCTACGACGCGCTGGTCCGGATGGGCCAGACGTTCTCGCTCACCGCACCGTTGATCGACAAGCACGGCAACTTCGGTTCGCCGTCCGATCCGCCGGCCGCGTCCCGCTACACCGAATGCCGGCTCTCGGTGCTCGCGATGGAGCTGCTCGCGGGGATCGACGAGGGCACCGTCGATTTCGAACCGAACTACGACGGCTCCCGCACGGAACCCACCGTGCTCCCGGCGCGCTTCCCGAACCTGTTGGTGAACGGTGCGCAGGGCATCGCCGTCGGGATGGCCACGAACATCCCGCCGCACAACCTCGGTGAGGTGTGCAGCGCGGCGGTGAAGCTGATCGACAAACCCGACGTCACCTTGTCGGAGCTCATGCGGATCGTGAAGGGCCCCGACTTCCCGACCGGCGGCCTCATCATGGGCGACGACGGGATCAAGGATGCGTTCCGCACCGGGCGCGGCACCGTGCGCGTGCGCGCGGTCCACCAGATCGAGGACCTGCCGCGCCGCGGCGGCCAGGCGATCGTGCTCACCGAGGTGCCGTTCCAGACCAGCGTCGACACGATCTCGGGCAAGCTCACCGAGCTCGTGCTCGCGGGCAAGATCGACGGCGTCCGCGACATCCGCAACGAGTCCGGGCAGGGTCAGACCCGTCTCGTCATCGAGCTCCGCCCCGACACGAATCCGCAGATCGTGCTGAACAACCTGTTCAAGCACACCGCGGCGCAGACCACGTTCTCGGTCAACATGCTTGCCCTCGTCGACGACGTCCCCCGCACCGTGACCCTCCAGGAGGCGCTGCAGCACTGGCTCGATCATCAGGTGGTCGTGGTCACCCGGCGCAGTCAGTTCCGCCTCCAGAAGGCGCTCGACCGCCTGCACATCGTCGAGGGCCTGGTCAAGGCGCTCGACATGATCGACGCGATCGTGAAGGCGATCCGCGCGTCGAAGGACAGGGGTGCGGCCCGGATCAAGCTGATGGAGAAGCCGTTCGGGTTCTCGGAGATCCAGGCCAACCACATTCTCGACATGGCGCTGGGCCGGCTCACGCAGCTCGGCCGCGAAGAGCTCGACCAGGAACGCAAGGAGCTCGAGGCGACGGTGAAGGAGCTGAACCGGATCCTCGGCAAGCGCGACGCGTTGATGAGTGTGATCCGCGACGAGCTCGTCGCGATCCGCGACGCGCACAAGGCGCCCCGCCGTACCCAGATCGTCACCGACGACGCGGGGACGATCGACGTGGTCGCGTTGGTCGAGGACGAGCCGTACGTGGTGACCGTGACCGCGCGCGGCTACGTGCGCGCAGTGCCCGAGCGCACGCGCAAGTCGCTGGTCGCGAACCCGGGGGAGCGCGACGCGGTCGCGCAGGCGATCGACACCTCCGCACTCGCAGGGGTGTTGTTCTTCACCGATCGTGGCCGCGCGTATCGCGCCACCGTGCACGAGCTCCCGAAGGAGAAGTTGAGCGCGGCGCAGAACCTCTTCCAGTTCGGCGACGGAGAGAAGGTCGTGGCCGTGCTCGACGCGCGGATGCACGACGATCACCCCAACCTCGTGTTCGTGACCGCGTCGGGTGCGGTCAAGCGCACGGCCCTGAGCGAATTCGCCGAGGCCTCCGGGCGCCAGGCGGGAATAGCCGCGATGAAGCTGGCCGCCGACGATCGGGTCGTCGCGGTCTTCCCCGGCTGGGACGAGTACGAGCTGCTGCTCGTCACCGCCAACGGTCAGGGCATCCGGTTCGCGGAGGACGAGGTGCGCCCGGTCGGGCGCGCGGCAGGAGGGATCCGGGGCATCCGGCTGAAGGGCGACGATCGGGTCATCGGCGCGTGCGCGGCAACCGACGGCGAACTGGTCGTGATCGCGACCGAGCAGGGCTACGCCAAGCGCACCGAGGTCGACGAGTTCCCCGTCCAGACACGCGGTGGTTCGGGACTCAAGGCCGCGAAGATCGACAAGGCGCGGGGCAAGCTCGTCGCGGTGACCGCGGCGGCCGACACGCTCGCGTTCCTCGCCGCCGACGCGTGTCTCGTCGTTCCCGGCCAGGGTGTGCGGGCCGCGTCGCGCGACGGCGGCGGCTCGAAAGTGTGTCCCGACGGTCTGCAACGCGTCGTCGTGGTCGCGCCGCCTCGCGCGGAGAGCTGATCCGTTCCTGCCTCAGGGCGCGGGGTTCTCGACCGTCTGCCAGTCGCGGGTCGTGAGATACGTGCGGAACTCGTTGGCGACCAGGACGAGGTCGTCTCTCGTCTTCGGGTGCCGGAGCTCGTAGAGCTGCGGGAAGCGCGACATCGAACGGACGAGCTCCCAGAGCGCGACCGCGTCGTCGCCTTCGGGTGCGGGCACCACCACCGGCCCGTACACGGCGTAGCCCGGCTCGAGCACGAGCGTCGGCACGCCGTGCGCGCCGTACCGAGTGGCGGCGTCCAGATGTTCGTCGCGCACTTCGGTGAGCGTCGACTCGTCGGCGATCGCGCGCTCGACGAACGTCGGGTCGAATCCGGCCGCGCCGATGACGCGCGCGTGCTCTTCGGGCACGTGCATCTTCACGCCGTCGTAGAAGAACGCGTGGCCGACCGTCGCGTACCAACGGTCGAGCTCGTCGTTGCCGAGCTCGCGCCGGATCAGTGCGCCGACCCGCATCTGCCCGAAGCCGAACGACCAGGGCCGTTCCCACGGATGCCGCTTGCCCGCGACGAGGTTGACCTCCTCGAGCGAGAAGAAGCGCCAGGTGATGTCGAGCGCGCGTTGCCGGCGGACGTCACGGATCCACCGCGATGTCTGGAACGCGTACGGGCACATCGGATCGAAGTAGAAGGTCAACGCCTCGGTCACGGGACGAGTCTCGCACGCCCTGACGGCGAGTGGGCGGGCGCGGTACCGTGCGCGCATGACCGAGCCTCTGGTACTCCGCCTCGACGAGGTGTGGCGCGACGTCGCCGATCTCTGTGACGGCCTCACCCCCGAGCAGTGGAACACGCCGACCGAATGCCCGGGCTGGACCGTCTTCGACAACGTCGCGCACATGATCGGCACGGAGCGCATGTTGGCGGGGGAGCGGCCGGCCGATGGTGTCGTGGCGAATGTCGATGCACCTCACGTGCGCAACGACATCGGCAAGGCCAACGAACAGTGGATCGCGACCTACCAGGGCTGGGACGGCCCGAAGCTGCTCGACGAATTCCGCGCCGTCACCGCCCGCCGTCTCGACACGTTGCGCGCGCTGAGCGCGGCGGAGTGGGACGCGGAGGGATTCACGCCGGAAGGTCCCGGTCCGTACCGCCAGTTCATGGCCATCCGTGTGTTCGACTGCTGGTATCACGACGAGGACATCCGCGAGGCGATCGGCCGCCCGGGATTCCTCGAAGGTGACGTCGCCGACCTCTCGCTCGCACGCATCAAGGCGAAGGCGTTGGGCTACGTCGTCGGCAAGAAGGCCGCGGCGCCGCCCGGGAGCACCGTGGTGTTCCGGATCGAGGGGTCACCGGAGATCGTCGCCGCGGTTTCGGTGCCACCCGAAGGCCGAGCCGTCGTGCTCGACGACGCGCCCGCGGACGCGTCCACCCGGATCACCCTCGACCGGCGCACGTTCGCGCGCCTGGCCGGCGGTCGTTGGACCGGCGCCCACGCGCGCGCCCGCGGGGTCGTTCACGTCGACGGTGACACCGCGCTCGGCGACCGCGTCGTCGACAATCTCGCCTTCACGATCTAGCCGGCGCGCGCTGCGCACGACCCAGGAGACCGGATGGATGCACGACGAGTGGTGACCGGACACAACGCCGAGGGCAAGGCGATCTTCGTCAGCGACGAGATGGTGGCGCCGGTGACGTTGGCGCTCCTCCCCGGGAGCGAGTTCCACCAGCTCTGGGGTTCGGACGAGAGGTCGACGTTCCCCGACGACGGATCGAGACCCGACGCTCCCCGGTACTTCCCCGCGGCGGGCGGCTTTCGCTTCGGGTTCTTCACCATCCCACCGGACGGTGGCGCGGGTGCGCCGGCCGATCTCGATCTCGCGGCCGCGCTCGCCGAGTTCGAGGCGAAGCTGCCGGGCATGGGCCAATACCTCGAGCTCGACGAGCCCGGCATGCACACGACTGCAACGATCGACTTCGGCGTGGTGCTCTCGGGCACGGCGATTCTCGAGCTCGACGACGGCGCCAAGGTCGCACTCGGCGTCGGTGACACGTACATCCAGAACGGAACCCGCCACCGTTGGTCCAACACCGGCGACCAACCCGCCGTCCTCGCGGTCGCGTTGGTCGGCGCCGAGCATCGCAACGTCGGGACCTGATGCTGCTCCGCCGGATCATCGGCGTCGTCCTCGTCGTGGTCGGCGGCGTCTGGATCGCGCAGGGAACCGGTGCGCTCGGTGGCTCGTTCATGACCGGTGAGGGTCTCTGGACCGTGATCGGCGTGATCACCGCGCTGTTCGGGATCGCGCTGCTGCTCGGCACGCGCCGCGAACGCCGCGAGCAGCGCGACTAGCTAGGCGCGGGCGAGCTGCAGTGCGATGGCTTGCAGCACGTGGAGCTCGCCCGGAAGAAGCTCGCCGACCGTGACCGTCGGGTCGCAGCCACAGGTCGCGATGCGGATCTTGACGAGCGCGTCACGCCTCCCGATATAGGCCACGTCCATCTGCATCGTCTGCGCGACCCCGGAGGGAGTGTGGCTGTCGATGCCCACCCGCCAGATCACGTTCGGACCGCCGACCGCGAGATAGACGCGTTGCGCACGAACCGTTTCGAAGGTTCCGTCTTCCGATTCCGTGAACCGCCGAATCCCGCTGGCTTCCGCGCAGGCGGCGAACGCCGGTTGCGCGACTGCGGCGAGCTCGCTCGAGACCACCGGTGCCGAGGCGGCGCGCACGGCGGCCAGGTTCATGTGGCCGCGTTCGAATTGCCCGTCCGGGGTCTGGAGGTAGGTGAACTCGTGCAGGACGGTTGCCGTTCCGCCGTCGAACGCCGGCATGAACGCGGTGCATTGTGGCGGCGGGTTCGTCAGGTCGAGCGATGTGCCGGGATCGCCGTCGTCGGCCCATCCCGTCCCCAGCACGCCGACGGGCGGGACCAACGCAAGAAGCGACGCCTCCGCGGAGGCCGCCGGCGGCGTCGTGGGCGCGGGCGTCGGCGGAGTGCGGAGAGGGATTGTCGTCGTCGGGGCGAGTGGGACCACCGGTGCCGGCGCGCCGGTCGCGCCCGGGGTCACGTTCGCGCGGCGCCGGGTCGCGACCGCGGGCGGGTTCGTCTTCGCGCCGGCGGCGGAGCTCGGGAACGGCGTGCCGCCGCAACCGGCGGCGCACGCGGCCAGGAGCGCCGGTAGCAGCGCCCAGCCGCGACGAACGTGTGTGCGTGTCGTCGGCACAGGGGTCTCTCGACGCGTCCCGAGCTGATCTTGATGTGGGAAAGCCGCTCTAGGCTCGGGCCCGTGGCGGGTCGACGGTTCGAGGTCGTGTGCGAGATCGAGCCGCCGACGCGTCCCGATCTCATGCACGTGCGGCATCAGATCGGGGTGCTCAGCAAGGTCGCGACCTCGTTCCTCATCCCCGACAACCACATCGGTCGAGCGACGGTGTCGAGTGTGGCGGTTGCGCACGAGGTCGAACGCATGGGTGGCCGGTCGATCGCGTGCCTGAACGCGCGCGACCGCAACCTGCTCGGCTTCCGGCGCGACCTGCTCACGGCCGCCGCGTACGGCGTCGATCAGTTCTTGTTCGTGTACGGCGACCGCCCGACGTTGGGTGCGCGCACAGGCCAGCTCACGGTGCAGTCGATGATGCACGAGCTGCGCACGTTCCCGGAGACGCACGAATACCGCGGCGAGCGGCCGTTCCGGGCCGGCGTCGCGGCCGGCGCGGGGAAGCTCCCCGCCTGGAAGCGCGACGCCGACTTCCTGTTCGCGCAGGTCCGGTTCTCGCTCGACGAGTTCCTCGAGTGGCGCGCCGGACTCGAGTTCGACGGCCCGGTCTATGCCGGCGTGATGGTCGTGCCGAGCGCGGCGATGGCCCGCAAGATCAGCGCCGACATCCCCCAGCTCGCGGTGCCCGAGTCGTGGCTGCACGCGATCGAGCGCGATCCGACCGCCGGCGTCGCGCTCGCGTGCGACCTCGTCGCGGGCGTGCAGGCATCGGGCGCGTTCGACGGTGTCCACCTGATTCCGGTGAGCCGCTATCGCGAGGTCGCGGCCCGGCTCGAGGCGCAGCGCCCTCGGGAGTGACCGGGAATCGGCGCGCCGTGTACCGTCCGCGCCATGAAAGCCTTGCTCTACGGCGTGAAGCCCGAGTCCGTACCGGTCCCCGAGACCGACAACCACCTGCTGCGCAGCCTCGCGCAGACGCCGATGAAGCTCGTCGACATGGACGAGCCCGGATTCTTCCTACCGGACTGGGTCGTCACCCGCCCGCGCCTCACCGGTATCTGCGGTTCGGATTCCAAGCAGGTGTTCATGGACTGGGGCGAGGTGCGGTCGGCGGACAATCCCATGAAGGGGTTCTTCTCGCTGCCGCAGGTGCTCGGGCACGAGGTCGTCGCGGACGTGGTCGCACTCGGCCCGGAGTCCGAAGGCCTGAGCGTCGGTGATCGCGTCGTGCTCAACCCGTGGCTCTCGTGCGGACCGCGCGGCGTCACGCCCTTGTGCCCGGCATGCGAGGTCGGCGACTTCAGCCTCTGCTACTCGTTCGACGTAGGCCCGATCCCGCCCGGCATCCACATCGGAACCGCGCGGGACGTCAACGGCGGCTACGCGCAGGTGATGTCGGCGCACGACTCGCAACTCTTCAAAGTGCCCGACAACGTTCCCGACGAGCTCGCCGTGTTCGCCGACCCGTTCGCGGTGTCGTTGCACTCGATCACGCGCCATCCGCCGACGCCCGGCGGCAAAGCGATGGTCTACGGCGCGGGCGCGCTCGGAACCTGCGCAACCGCGATCCTGCGCGCCTTGTATCCGGACGTCGAAGTGCTCGTCGTCGCGCGTTTCGAGGCCCAGGCCGAGATGGCGCGCCAACTCGGTGCGAAGGTCATCGGCCACTCGCCCGCATCGCAGGTGATCGAGGAGGCGGCGGCCTGGTCGGGCGGAGTGCTCCGCGCGAGCGACGGGATGCCCATGGCGTTCCCGGGCTTCATCGACGTCGTATACGACACTGTCGGCAAGCAGGAGACCTTCGAGGTGGGCACGCGTGTGCTCAAGGCGCGCGGCACCCTCGTGAAGGCCGGCGTGCACGGCCCGACGTGGTGGGAGGACACGCCGCTGTACTTCAAGGAGATCTCGATGGTCGGCTCGAACGCCTTCGGGTTCGAGGAGGTGGAGGGTGTGCGCAAGCACGGGATCGAGCACTACCTCGACCTCGTGTCGTCCGGCCGGATCGATCTCACCGGCATGCTGACCCATACGTTTCCGCTCGAGAGTTGGCGCGACGCGTTCACCGCGCTCGCCACGCAGGACGACTCCGGTGCGATCAAGGTCGCGTTCGACTACCGGAACGCGTCATGAGCGACGTCGTTCTCGTCGACGTCGCGGATCGCGTCGCGGTCATCACGATCAACCGTCCCGATCAGCGCAACGCGTTGAACCGCGACGTGCGGCGCGCACTGCCGAAGGCGATTACGCGCTGCGACACGGATGACGCCGTCGACGTGATGATCCTGACCGGCGCCGATCCCGCGTTCTCGGCCGGCGTCGACCTGAAGGAGTTCGGTTCGGGCGAGGTGCAGCAGGGCGAGAGTTTCGGCGGGGTCGCGGAGACTCGCGACTCGTTCCGCGGTGCGCTCCCGCCGCACGCCAAACCGCTCATCGGCGCGGTCAACGGGGTCGCGGTGACGGGGGGTTTCGAGGTCGCGCTCAACTGCGACTTCATCGTCGCTTCCGACCGCGCCCGTTTCGCCGACACGCACGCGCGCGTCGGCGTGATGCCGGGCTGGGGCCTGACGGTGTTGCTCGCGCAGCGCATCGGCGTCGCCCGCGCCAAGCAGATGAGCTTCACCGGCAACTACATCGACGCGCGAACCGCGTGCGACTGGGGACTCGCCAACGAGGTCGTCCCGCACGACGACCTCCTGCCCCACTGCCGGAAACTCGCGGCCGACATCGTCTCGAACGACCAGATGGGCGTGCGCCGGATGCTACGCACCTACGACGAAGTCACCGCGACGACCATCGACGAGGGCTGGGAGATCGAAGCCCGCGTGAGCCGCGAGTGGGAAGGTCCCGGCTTCGACCCCGCGAGCATCGAGTCCCGCCGGATGAAGATCGTGGAACGCGGCCGCGCCCAGATCCAACCCTGACAGTTCGCAAGCCTGACCGTTCGCAAGCCCACCGAAAACCCTCGCAACAGTTGCGCGACTTATCCGCGCTCTGGGCGGTTTTCGCGCACAACAGTTGCGAGGGTTCGGGTCAGGCGGTGACGGGGGTGGGGGCGCTCGCGGTGATGCGCAGGACGTCCTGGCGCAGGCACTGGTCGTCGCGGAGTTCGATCGCGAGCATGAGGTCGGCGACCAGGACGAGGTCGTCGGACCAGGGCTCGACCCCGCGGCCGGCGCCGTGGACGACGGCTCCCCGCGCGCGTAATGCCCCCGCCGTCGTGCCCGGTACGCACGCGGCGACCAGGTCGGCCCAACCGCCCGGTGCCGGCTGTTCGACCGAGGGCGTCCCGACGACGTAGGTCCGCGCGAGCGAGGCCTCCCAGCCGTAGCGGAGCGCACCCGCGCGCAAGGTCACACGCTCGCCGTCGACGAAGGCGCGCGCGGGCGGCAACCACGACGACGCGGCGGGGTCGAACGGCGCGGCGACGGCTTCGAACGCCGGCGTCGTGGCGCCGAGGAACGCGAACTGTGCGGCACAGACGCCGCGCAGCTGATGCGGGGTGGCACCGGCAACCAGCGCGGCGCGCATGGCCTCGAGCCCGTCCCGGGCGACGATCGCGGCGTGGCCGACACCCTCGATCTTCTCCGGATCGGCAACCTCCCACAGCTGTGCGAGCAACGGCCCCGCGTCGACGAACTCGGCGTCGGGCATCGCCCGCGCCAGGAGCAGGTGCGCGAGCGGTGTCATCCCGTCCACGCCGACGCGCCGCGCTTCGGGCACGCCTTCGATGGCCGTGAGCGACGCCAGCAACTCCTCGGGATTCCACGTGATGCCGTAGAGCCGGTCGACGGGGAACCCCTCGGGCACGACCGCGTCGGTGTTGGCCAACACGTGCACAGCTGCGCTGCGCCGCACGACGACGCAACCGGGGGCGAACGCGCGGGTGCCCGCGAGCCACAACCGTGATGCGTCCGAGACGGTGCGCGCGTTCGCCTCGCGCCCGAGGATCAACACGTCGATGTCGTCGCGCACCATCATCCCGAGGCACCAGTCCAGGCGGCTCACGATCCCCCTCCGTCGAGCTCGGCCGGTTCGGACAGCCGTACGAATCCGTCGGTGGTCACCGCGACGATCTCCTCGGAGCGGTGGCCGGCGTGACCGTCGTCCCAGACCACCGGTTCGAACACGAGCACCATCCCCGGCGCCAGCGTGATCGACGCGTCGAAGGTGTGGCCCAGCGTCGTGCCCACGAACGGCATCTCCGCACTGTCGGTACCGATCCCGTGCGCAAGGTAGAAGTACGACAGCCACGGCCGCAGACCGTCGTCGCGCTTGGCCGCGTCGACGAGATCGGCCGCGGTCGCGCCCGGCTTCACCTGCGCGAGCGCGCGGTCGACGAACGCCCGCCAGCGCGCGAACTGGTCGCGTTGGCGGTGATTCGGCTCGCGCCCGACGATCCAGGTCGCACCGAAGTCGGACGCGTAGCCGTGCAGGTTGATCCCGGTGTCGATCCACAGCACGTCGCCGAGTTGCAGTTCGTCCGCGCCCGTGGGTATCGGGAACACCGGTTCCCCCGTGATGCTGAACGGACCCTCCGCGACCGACCCGGGCATCACCTGGAACACCGGGTCGACGGTGTTCGCGGTGGCGCCCAGCTCGGCGACCGCGCGCAGGAACGCGCCCGAGAGTTCGGTGGTCAGCGTGCCGGGCGTCACCATCGCACGCACGATGCGCATGGCTTCCTCGTTGATCGACTGCGCCCGGCGGATGCACTCGAGCTCGTCGGGCGTCTTCGTCAACTTCGCCGGACCCGTCACCGCACCCGCGTCCACAACCTCTCGTCCCTGCAACGCAGCCCACAGCGGGAACGGTGCGTCGTCGACGGCCACCTTCCCCGGTCCGAGCGTGGTGGTGAGCTCCGACGCGCCCGAGGCCGTCTCGACCTCGATCGCGCGGTGGAGGTATTCGTCGGGCCACTCGGGCGGCGCGCCTTCCGGAAAGTCCGTGTAGAGGTGAGGCCACGGCGCGCCGCGCTCGAGCACGGTAACCGCGCGCCACCACGCGGCCCGGATGTGATCCGCGGCCGGCACGCGTGTGCCGGTCGCGTACGAGACGTTCTGCTGTCCGCACAACAACAGCGAATCGACGTCCGCCGCCTCCATCGCCGCGCCGAGCTTCGCGATCCGATCACGGCGCATCCGTGCGAGATCGAGGTCGCACACCGGTTCGGTCATGCGGACGCCGGCGGTCGACGGTCGGATGTCTGCAGGTATACCGCGACCCGGGTGATCAAGCCGTCGCGTACGTCGAACACCACGGTTTCGTCGGTGTGCAATCGTGCGTCGCCGTCATCGACGGTTTCGTTCAGCTCGACCGCGACGCGGTTGCCGTCCGCGATCAGATCGACGACCACCAGCTCGTAACCCGACAACGACGAGATGGTGCTCTTCAGGAAAGCCGCGTACTCGGTGCGGCCGGAGAAGTTGTCGCGGTAGGGCCCGACGCGCTCGACGTCGGGCGCGAGCGATGCCGCGACCGCATCCCAGTCTCCGGCGCCGAGGCCGGTGAGGTAGCGCTGCACGACATCGCGTGCGAAGGCCTCGTCGAGGAGGCGGCGGGCGCCGGGTCCGAGGGGAACGTCGACGATCGCGGCGAGCCCCGCGGGACTCATCTTGTGCGCCGTCTTCGTGATCACTCCCGGCAGCTTCTCGGGATCGAGCCGGGCCGCGATGTCGACGAGCTGGGTCTCGAGGAAGACCAGGCACAGCGCGTCCTCCAGCACCTGCACGTCGTCGGTCGCGGCCGCCCGCGCGAGGCCGTCCTTGCTGACGATCGCCCGGACGCGCGCGATCGTCGCGTCGTCGTAGCCCGCCTCGCCGAGCAACACGCCGAGCTCGCGCGCGTGCTGGGCGTGCAGATCCCTGCGCCAACGGAGGTATCCGGCCCGGCCCACGGGATACGAGCTGCGCGGGACGGTCCAACGACGGAAGTGGTGGCCGCGCGCGGCGAGCAACAGCGCGTCGTCGGCGTCGGGCTCGAACCGCAGGACCCACTCGGTGACGAGATCCGCGTGCACGATCTCCTTCGGCCCCGTGCGACCGCGCACGGTCACCTGCGTGGGATCGGCGGCGTTCGCCTCGTCGATCGCCGCGAGGGCGGCGCGCAATCGGGCGGACGGAGCCATCCGGCGCAGCCTACGCAGCGGTCGCGCGTGCGTCAGGCGGCGGGCGCGCCGGAACCGGGCAGCCGCGGCGGCGGAGTGGCATCGCGGTACGGCGCGACTTCGCGCTTGATGACAATCCAGTAGTACCCGGCGCCGACCCAGCCCGTGATGACCACGAGGAAGATCGTCGGCGCCCGCGTGCGGCCGGCCGCGACGAATGCGGCGTCCGAGTACCGGAGTGCGCTCACGATCGCGGCCACCCACATGACGGTGAGCACGATCCAGACCAGCACGAACGTCAGCGCCAGGAGCACGGCGCAACCCTACGTCAGTGCAGGTGCGACGAGAACCAGTCGAGTGCCCGTCGCCACGCGTCGGCCGCGTCATCGGCCCGGTAGTCGGGGCGCTGATCGCAGTGGAATCCGTGGCCGGCATCGGCGTAACGCACGATCTCGGTGTCGACCGCGGCCGCGTCGAGTGCGGCCCGGAGTTGTTCGACGTCGTCGACCGGGATCCCGGCGTCCTGATCGCCGAACATCCCGAGCCACGGCGACTGCAGCGACGCCGCTTCGCCGACGAGTGACGGGAACTGCGGAATGCGCCCGGTCACGATGCCGCCGCCGTAGAAGCCCACGCATGCGCCGAGCGCGCGTCGGAGCGCGACGAGGAACGACACCCGGCCGCCGAAACAGAAGCCGACGAGCCCGATCCTGCTGTCGGCGAATCCGGCCGCGCGCAGATGACCGAGTGCGACGTCGACGTCGGCGAGGATCGACGTGTCGTCACCGATGGCCTGGAAGTACTTCATCACCTGTTCGAACTGGCCGTACTCCACGACGGCGCCGGACCCGGAGCGGTGGAAGAAGTCGGGCGCGACCGCGTGGTAGCCCGCAGCCGCCGCGCGTCGGGTGACGTCCTCGATGTGCGGGTTGACGCCGAACGCCTCCTGCACCACGACGATCGCGCCTCGGGCTTCGCCCGGAGGCTTGGCTTCGTAGAGTCGCATCGGGTCCGTCGGCCGTCTCGATCATGACGTCGGTTCCGGCGATGTTCGCGTCGCTCATGTTCGGGAACTTAGCGGTCGGGCACGGCCGAGGCCCGGCACGCGAAACTCAGCGACCGGAGAGGACTAAGCGGGGACGAGCTCACCGCTGTGCACGTCGAACACGAACCCGCCGATGTCGAGGTCGGCCGGCAACAACGGGCACGAGCGGATCCGCGCGATGTCGTCGTTCAGTGTCGTCCGCTGATCGCGCGTTGCCAGGAAGTCCCAACCCGACGCGTCGACTCCCCGCGCCGCGGTGATCCGCGCCCGCATCTCGTCCTCGGTCGACCCGACCATCGCACAGTCGGTGTGTTGCACGACGCAGACCCGCGTCACGCCCAACAGGTTGACTGCGAGCACGAGTGAGCGCAATGCGTCGTCGGTGACGCGTGCGCCCGCGTTGCGGATGATCTTCGCGTCGCCGGGCTTCAAGCCGAGCATCGCGAGCGGGTCGATGCGCGAGTCGATACACGTCAGCACGGCCAAGCCCTTCGCGGCTCGGCCGGCGACTCCCGAGTCGTGGAACTCCGCCCGGTAGCGGACGGTTGGCGTCGAGCAGGTCGTCGAACATCGCCTGTTCTTCTAGCAGGTGGCACCCCGCGCCGGCGCCTCGATGATTCGGTCGATCATCCCGTACTCGAGCGCTTCCTCCGGCGTGAACCACCGGTCGCGGTCGCCGTCGGCGAGGATCCGGTCGACGGTCTGACCGGTGTGTTGCGCGGTGAGCTCGGCCATCAGGCGCCGCATGATCGAGAACTGCTCGGCCTGGATCGCGATGTCGACCGCGTAGCCCTGCACCGACCCCAGCGGCTGGTGCATCAGGATGCGGCTGTGCGCGTGCGCAGCCCGCCGGCCCGGCGTCCCTCCGCAGAGCAGGAACTGCGCCATGGACGCGGCGAACCCCAGGCAGACCGTCGCGACCTCGCAGCGCAGCGCCTGCATCGTGTCGTAGATGGCGAAGCCCGCGTCGACCTCGCCGCCGGGGGAGTGTAGGTAGAGCGTGATCGGGAGGTCGGGCTCGTCGGCCTCGATCACGAGGAGCTGGGCGCACACCCGCTCCGCGAGCGGCCCGTCGATCGGCCCGGTCAGCATGACCCGCCGTTGCTCGAGCATCCGCCGGGAGACGTCGGGGGTGAGGGTGGGTGCGTTCGGATCCGGCTGGGTCTGAGTATTGAGTTGCAACTGCATGGTTGCAGGTTAGCAACCGCGGACCGGCCGCGGCGGCGCTACAGTGCAACCCATGAGTTGCAACGATTCGGACCTCGTCGTCGAACGCCACATCGAGTTGCCGGCCTCGCCGGAGACGGTGTGGGACGCGTTGCCCGACATGCTCGGTGACGACGTCGAGCTGACCCCTGAGCCCGGAGGCGAGCTGCGGACGCACGATCTCGACGGCGATCGTGTCGGGGTCGTGATCGAGGCGGTGCCGGCCGAGCGCCTGACGTTCCAATGGACGTCCACCGACGGCGACGAGTCGCCCTCGGAGGTCGAGATCGAGCTGGAACCGGCGGGGATCGGCACGATCCTCCACGTGCGCGAGATCCGCCTCGACGGCGAACGCCTCGCGCGTTCGGCATTCCTCGCACTCGCGCGTGCCTGAAGGTCGCGTGTCGGAGGGCCGCGTCTCCGAAGGAAGGCGCGACCTCGTCGATCACGTCTTTGCCGCGCTCGCCGATCCGACGCGCCGGCGCATCGTCGAGCGCCTCGGGCGTGCGCCCGCGACCGCCGGGGAGATCGCGGAGCGGCTGCCCGTGACGCGCCAGGCGGTGGTCAAGCACCTGGCCGTGTTGGAGGAGGCCGGGCTCGTGCGCGGCGAGCGGGACGGTCGGCGGGTCGTGTTCCGGCTCACACCCGGCCCCTTCGCGGACGCGGCCGGCTGGATGCACGACGTCGGCGCCGCGTGGGACCGCCGGCTCGACAAGCTCGCGCGCCGGGTGACGAAGTCCCGCTGAGCGAGCGCGGCCGGGCGGGAGGTCGACCGAAGCCGTGCGCTACGGTGCCGCCCGTCAGTGTCAACGGGAGGAACACAATGAGCTTCCGGGTCGTCGTCGACTTCGACAAATGCGAGAGCAATGCGCTGTGTATGGCCGCGGCACCCGAGGTCTTCGAGGTGCGCGACGACGACTTCCTGTACGTGCTGCAGGAGGAACCGCCCGACGACCTCAAGGCCAAGTGCGACGAGGCGGCGCGGGTCTGCCCCAAACAGGCGATCACGATCGTCGACCTGTAAAGCGGCTGCAGTGTCCGGCATGGAGGGGATGGCCGCGCTCGTCACGGGCGGCGGCAGCGGCATCGGGCTCGGATGCGCGAAGCGGTTCGCCGCCGACGGCGCGCACGTGACGATCGCGGGCCGCACCGAAGCGAAGCTCGCGGAGGCCGTGGAGGCCATCACGCAAGTCGCGGCGCCCGGCGCGAGCGCGCAGTACGTGGTGTGCGACGTGACCGACGAGTCGGACGTCGAGCGCACCGTCGCGGCCGCGGCCGAGCGCACCGGCCGGCTCGACGTGCTGTTTGCCTGCGCGGGCGGATCGCTGCACGGTGGTCCGATCGTGTCGTCGGACGTCGCCGCGTGGCGTGCGACTGTCGACCTCAACCTGGTCGGTACGTTCCTCTGCATCAAGCACGCCGCGCCGGTGATGATGCGCGGTGGCGGCGGTTCGATCATCGGCATGTCGTCGATCGCGGGCCACACGACGCACCGGTTCATGAGTGCGTACTGCGCGAGCAAGGCCGGCATCGAGATGCTCGTGAAGTGTGCGGCGGACGAGTTGGGCGAGCACAACATCCGCGTCAACGCAGTGCAACCGAGCGCAGTCGACACCGAGCTGATGACGTTCATCGTCGCGGGCGGTCCGATCCTCGAGAGCTACTACGCGAACATGCCGATCGCGCGCGTGGGCACCGTCGACGACGTCGCGGGAGCAGTGCGGTATCTCGCCGGCCCGGAGTCGACCTGGGTCACGGGTCAGATGCTCGGCATCGACGGCGGCCACCAACTCCGGGGCGGCCCCGACTACGGCTCCGTACTGGGCGGCTGATCAGTGGATTTCGAAGAGACGCCAGAAGAGACGGCGTTCCGGATCGAGGCGCGCACCTGGCTCGACGCGCACGCCTCACGGCGCAAGGCCGGTGAGCAATCCGACCACTCCTACATGCCCGGCGACGGCGACCCCGACGCCGACGACAAGCACGTCGCCGCGTGCAAGGAGTGGCAGAGCGTCGTGTTCGACGGCGGCTGGGCCGGGATCACGTGGCCGGTCGAGGCGGGCGGGCGCGGCGGACCGGGCTGGCAGCAGCGCATCTTCAACGAAGAGCAGTCGCACTACAACGTCGCCACGGGCGTGTTCGCGGTCGGGATCGCGATGGCCGGGCCGACGATCATCGCCTGGGGCACGCCGGAGCAGCAGGAGCGCTTCCTCCCCGCGATGCTGCGGGGCGACGAAGTGTGGTGCCAGCTCTTCTCCGAGCCCGGCGCCGGCTCCGACCTCGCGGGGCTGCGGACGCGCGCGGAGCGCGACGGTGAGGAGTGGGTCGTCAACGGCCAGAAGGTGTGGACCTCGGGCGCGCACTACAGCGACTGGGGCATCCTGCTCGCCCGCAGCGACATCGACGCGCCGAAGCACAAAGGCATCACCGCATTCCTGCTCGACATGCGCACGCCCGGTATCGACGTACGGCCGCTGCGCCAGATCAACGGTGCATCCCACTTCAACGAGGTGTTCCTCACCGACGTACGCATTCCCGACGCGATGCGCCTGGGCCCGGAGGGCGGCGGCTGGCGCGCCGCGAACACGATGCTCTCGAACGAGCGGGCGATGATCGGTGGAGGCGGGCGGGTCGGCTTCCGCGACATCGTCGCACTCGCGCAGCGTTGCGGTGCGAACACCGATGTCACGCTTCGCCAGGAGCTCGCGCGCAGCTACACGCGTTTCCAGCTGGTCAAGTGGCTGGGCTGGAGAGCGCGCAGCCGCAAGGACCAGGGCCTCGGTCCGGAGGCCTCGGTGTTGAAGCTCGCGGCGTCGCGGCGGCTCTACTACGACGGGAACCTGGTGCTGGAACTGCAGGGCGCGCCGGGGATGCTGTACGACGAGGACGCGATCCAGCACGGCTACTGGCAGCAGCAGTTCCTCGGGCAGTGGAGCAGCCGGATCGGCGGCGGAACCGAACAGATCCAGCGCAACGTCATCGGCGAACGCGTGCTCGGCCTGCCCAGCGAACCCCGACCCGGTAAGGACACGCCGTTCCGCGAGCTTCCTTCCTGAGCGTTCTCCGGCCGGGTTGCGTCAGACTGCACGCATGCAGCTCGACGAGTTCCAATCACTGATGGCCGACACGTTCGGCACACGCGATCGCGCCCGCGGCATCGACGCGACGATCGCGTGGCTCACCGAAGAGCTCGGCGAGTTGGCACGGGCCGTGCGCAAAGGGACACGCGCCGAGCAGGTGCACGAGGTCGGCGACGTCCTGGCGTGGTTGGCGTCGTTGACCGATCAGCTCGGACTGTCGTTGGACGAGGCCGCGGCGCGCTACGCGCAGGGTTGCCCGAAGTGCGGCGCGAAACCGTGCGCCTGCCCGTGAACTACGCCTCGAGCCGCGGTCCGCTGTAGATCGCGACCCGCGCGATGCGGCCGCCCTTCATCGTGAACACGTCACCGACGAGCGTGATCCCGCCCCCCATGCGCAGACGGATCTCGACGGCGACGCGGTCGCCGTCGACGATGAGGGGCCCGGGCTCGGGCAGGAGATCGTCGATCTTGAACGCGATGTCGCGGTAGAAGGACACGATCGCGTCCCGACCCGTGAAGGTTCCCGCGAGACTCACGAGCTCGGCGTCGTCGGTGAACAGATCGCCCAGCGCGTCGGCGTCGCGGGCGCGGATCGCGGTGAAGTACGCCTGGATCGCGTCGACACCGTCGCTCATGGGTCCGGAAGGTACCCTCGCCCGAACCTGGAGTGCACGCCTCGGGAGGACGGTTGCGGATCATCGTGGTGGGGGGCGGGATCGCGGGGCTCGGCACCGCGCTCACGTGTGCGCGCGACGGCCACCAGGTCACGGTGCTCGAGCGGGACGACACGCCGATGCCGGCCGATGCCGACGCCGCGTTCGAGTGGCAACGCACCGGCGCGCCGCAGGTGCGCCACTCGCACGCCTTCCTCGCCCGGCTGCGGAACCTCCTGCGCGACCGCGCGCCCGACGTGCTCGACGCGCTCATCGCTGCCGGCGCGTCGGAGATCGAGTTCGCCGCGAACCTGCCCGAGACGCTCACCGATCGATCGCCCCGGCCCGGCGACGAGGAGCTGGTCGCGCTGGCGTGCCGGCGAACCACGTTCGAGTGGGTGCTGCGCCGACTGGTGCTCGCCCAGCCGGGGGTGTCGCTCGGACACGGCGTCGCCGCGCACGCGCTCGATGCCCGGACCGGATCCGTGCCGCGGGTCGTCGGGGTCGACGGGCAGCCGGCCGACCTCGTCGTCGACGCGCGCGGTCCGCGCTCGTCGTCTGCCGACTGGCTCGCCGCGATCGGCGCCGCGCCCGTCGCCGAGGAGCTGCACGAGAGCGGCATCGTCTACTTCTCGCGCTTCTACCGGGTGCGCGCCGGCGCGGAGGAACCCGACTACTCCGGACCGACCGCAGCCGATCTCGGCTACCTCAAGTACGCGATCTTCCTCGGCGACAACCGGACCTTCTCGATCACGTACGCGATCGAGAGCCACGACGAGGAGCTGCGGCGCGCGTTGGCGACGTCCGAGGCGTTCGAAGCCGTGGCCGGCGCGCTGGTGGCCACCGCGCCCTGGCGCGCCGACGGCATCGCCGATCCCATCACTCCCGTCCACGTCATGGCGGGCTTGCGCAACCGGTACCGCCCGCTCGTCGACGCCGAGGGTGCCCCGATCGTGCACGGGTTCGTCAGCGTCGGCGACGCCTCGGTCTGCACCAACCCGCTCTACGGCCGGGGGTGCAGTCTCGCGTTCGTCCATGCGTACGGGCTCGCGGACGCACTGCGCGCGCACGGCGACGATCTGGACGGTCTCGGGCGCGCGTTCTCGGAATTCACCGACCGCGAGCTCCTGCCCTGGTTCCGTTCGGCAGTCATGCAGGACGCGCAGGCGCGCGCGTTGCGCGAGGAGCTTCCGGCCGAAGACCCGCGGTCGTTCATGCAAACCGTGTTCCGTGAGGGTCTCCTCCCGGCGATGCGCACGTCGCCGATCGTGTTCCGCGCGTTCCTGCGTTGGTTCAACCTGCTCGCGACGCCCGACGCGCTCATGGCCGATCCCGAGATCGTTGCGGAGGTGCTCGCGGCGTACGAGGATCGGGAGAACCGTCCCGGCGCACCGGTGCTCGGCCCCGACCGCGACACGCTGCTCCTGGCCCTCGCCTGAGAACCGAGGCGACACGCGGCCGGAGCCATCGGGCAACATGGCAGGTGATGCTCGGGGGGCCGGTTGCCACGGCCGATGGAGTGAGGATCGCATTCGTGGCTCAGGAAACGGGGAGATCGTGATTCGACGTTGCAGTGTGCTCGTGGTTTCGGCCGCGCTGTTGCTCGGGGCCTGTGGCGGGAGCGGTGGCAAGCAGGTCGCGGCGTTCTGCAACCAGCTCAAGGAGTTCCGGGCGAAGTACGTCAACGTTGCCGGCAACCTGACGAAGGCGCAGGTCGACGCGGCGAGCAAAGACTTCGAAGCGATCGCCAAGAACGCTCCGAGCTCGATCCGGGCGAGCGCGCAGTCCGTCAGCGACGCGTTCGACCTCTACGCGCAAGGAACGCCCGCGCCCGCGTATCGCACCAACGAGATCAAGACCGCATCCGACAACCTGAACAAGTTCGGCACGACGAAGTGCGGCATCGACCTGTCGCCGCCGACGACATGACGATCCGCGGCGACCTCCTGCCGGTCTGATGGAACCCGACGACGGCATCATCGTCTCCTTGTCGAGAACCGAGGACCTCGGTCCCGCGGCGCGGTCGGCGATCATCGATGTCTGCATCGCCGCGCACGACAACGAGGAGTTCCGCAACTTGTTCACGTTCATCCCGTCGGGCGGTCGGCACTTCCTTGCGCACCGGGCCGACGAGCTGGTGAGTCATGCGGTGGTCACGACGCGCCGGGTCCAACCGGACGACGGACCCGAGCTCGCGACCGCGTACGTCGACGCGGTCGCGACGCTCCCGCGGTACCAAGGCCGGGGTTACGGAAGCGCCACCATGCGGCGCCTCGCGGCGGCGATCGACGACTACGACATTGCGTGCCTGCAGACCGATCGTCCTGCGTTCTACGAGCGCCTGGACTGGGAGCTCTGGCGCGGCCCGCTCGCGGGTCGCGGCGAGGAAGGATTGGTGTCGACGCCGGAGCAGCAGGGAGTCATGGTGCTCCGGCTGCCCCGGACACCGCCGCTCGATCTCGACGGGCTGTTGACGATCGAGTCGCAGCCGAGCCGGATCTGGGAGTAGCGATCGTCGGGCCGGTCGGGCCGCGCCGCGAGCTCAGTACGCGAGGAGCGCGGCGAGGTCGCGGGAGATGTCGGCGACCTGGGGAAGGATCGCGTCTTCGAGTGACGGCTCGTACGCGCAGAAGGTGTCGGTCGCGCCCAGTCGCCACACCGGCGCGTCGAGGTACTCGAAGCACTCGTCGGCGACGAATGCGGCGATCTCCGCGCCGAACCCACACGTGAGTGTGTCCTCGTGCAGCACGAGCACGCGGCCGGTCTTGCGCACGGAGTCCGCGACGATGTCGCGGTCCCACGGCGCGATCGTCCGCAGATCGATGATCTCGACGCCGGCATCGGCGTCCAGCTCCTTGACCGCGGCCTCGGCGCGGTGCACGGTCGCGCCCCACGTCACCA
The DNA here is from genome assembly GCA_963835455.1 of uncultured Actinomycetes bacterium. GTDB lineage: Bacteria > Actinomycetota > Acidimicrobiia > IMCC26256 > PALSA-610 > PALSA-610. Next base: position 76,471 of record CAWIFT010000007.1, on the reverse strand, counting down.
CGGTCGCCCGATCGCCGCGGGTCACGTACGCGCCTTTGCCGAACGGGAGCATCCAGTCCGCGGGCGGCATCGGGTCGCGGTTGTACCCCTGCCGGTAGAGGTGTTTGTGCTCGAGGAAGAGCACCGGGTCTTCGCACCGGAACGCGGTTCGCAGGAGCCCGGCCGCATCGCGGGCCCGTGACGGAAACGCGATCAGGAGCCCGGGTACGTGCGCGAAGATCGACTCACCGGACTGACTGTGGAAGATCGCGCCCCCTTGGAGGTATCCGCCGATCGGTATCCGCACGACCATGGGGCACGTGAACGAACCGTTCGAGCGCCACCGTGTGGTCGCCGCTTCCGATCGCAGCTGGTTCATCGCGGGCCACACGTAGTCGAAGAACTGGATCTCCGCGCACGGCCGAAGCCCGCGCATCGCCTGACCGACCGCGCGGCCGATGACGTTCGCCTCGGCCAGTGGGGTGTTGAAGCACCGCGCATCACCGAACGCACGCTGGAGTCCGAAGGTGATGCCGAACACGCCGCCCTTGCCCGGGACTTCGTCGATGACGTGCGGATCGGCGTCGGCCACGTCCTCGCCGAACACCCGAATGCGTTCGTCCAGTGCCATCTGCTCGTGCAGCGTGAGCCGGATCGCTTCGCCGAACGTGACGAGCTCGTCGGTCGGTGGCGTGGGTTCGCCGGGTACCTCGGTCACGGGCGGGACGCCGAGCACGTGATCGACCACCGATTCGGGCGCAGGCCGCGGTGACGCGAGCGCGGCTTCCGCGGCCGCCCGGACCGTTTCCCTCGCTTCGGCGCGCATGTGTTCCGCGGACTCCGCGGTGAGCACGCCCGCCGCGATCAACCGCTGTTCGAGCACGGTGATCGGATCGTGATCGCGTTCGTCGTCGAGCTCCTCGGGGACGCGGTACTTCTTCTGGTCGTCGGAGAGCGAATGCGAATACGGCCGGGTCACGAGCGCGTGAACCAGACACGGACCCGCGCCGGCCCGTACGTGCGCGATTGCGTTGGCGCCCTTGCGCCGAACCTCGAAGTAGTCGCGACCGTCCATCTTCACCACGCGCAGTCCCCGGATGCCTCTGCACCATCTCCGAGATCGGCGCCGGGTGCTGATCGGTCGACCGGACCGAGATCGCGTAGCCGTTGTCGGCGACGACGAACAGCACCGGGAGGTGCAAGCGGGTTGCGGTGTTGAGCGACTCCCAGAACTCGCCCTCGGAGGTCGCGCCTTCGCCGAGCGACACGTAGGTGACCTCGTCGCCGTGCGCGCTGCACCCGGGGAGGTGCGGGCGCCGGCCGATGTAACGCGCCGCCTCCGCGCAACCGACCGCGGGGAGGCATTGGCTCGCGGTGACCGACGTCTGGCTGACGATGTTGAGTCGCGCCGATCCCCAGTGGCACGGCATCTGCCGCCCACCCGACGCCGGGTCGCCGGCCGCGCCGACGGCCTGCATCAGCATCTCCAACGGCGTGACCCCGAGCGCCAACGCGAGCGCGCGATCGCGGTAGTAGGGGAAGAACCAGTCGTACCCGGCGCGCAGCGAACGCGCGAGGCCGAGCAGCAGCGCCTCGTGGCCCGCGCCCGAGATCTGGAAGAACGCCCGGTTCTGCTGCCGCAGCGCGATCTCGCGGTCGTCGCAGAAACGGGAGACGAGCGCGAGGCGGAAGTCGTCGAGCGCCTCGTCGAGGTTCGCGTCGACAGGCGCGGGGCCATTCGCGGCAAGCGATCGGTCGAGTGCGGCATCGTGCACTGTCGACGAGTGTACGGCCTAGCCTGGGTCGCGGTGACGCAGTCGGTTACTCCCTCGTGGCGTCGGCGTGCCGAACGCGACACACGGCAGTTCATCTCGCCCGCGGTGCGGAATCTCGCCCGCGAAACCGGGGTCGATCCCACCACCGTGATCGGGACGGGGAGCGGGGGTCGGGTGACCCGCGCCGACCTGCGCGCCGCGACCGGGGCCGGCGCTCACCTCGATCGCGACGAGGTGATCCCGTTCGACAACATCCGCCGGCGGACTGCGGCCGGCCTCCTCGCATCCAAGCGGACGATCCCGCACGCGCTCGCCGTCGTCGCCGCCGACTACTCGGCGGTCGATGCGGCGCGCCGGCCCGAGCGCCTCACCGCGCTCGCGTTCGTCGCCCGCGCCGTCGTCGACGCGTTACGGGAATACCCGCACCTGAACGCGACCACTGCGGAAGACGGCCAATCGGTGATCCTGCATCGCGCCGTGCATCTCGGAATCGCCGTCGATCTCGATTTCGAGGGCCTCGTCGTGCCGGTCGTGCACGATGCCGACGGCCTGCGGCTGCGCGCCCTCGCCGCCGCGATCCGCGACGTTGCGGCGCGGGCCCACGCCCGCAAGCTCGCGCCCGACGACCTCGCGGGCGGCACGTTCACGATCACGAATCCGGGCGCATCGCGCACCTGGATCTCGTTCCCCGTCGTCAACCGCCCGCAGGTCGGCATCCTCGCCACCGACGGCGTCTCCAAGGAGGTCGTCGCCGGCGCCGACGGGCGCTTGGCGATCGCGCCCGTCGGTCGGCTCTGCTGCTCGTTCGATCACCGCGCGCTCGACGGTGCGTACGCGGGCGCGTTTCTGCAGCGGGTGCGCGAGATCGTCGAGACGCGCGACTGGCTCAGCGAACTTTGACGGTCAGCAGCTTCGGATTCTCCACGTCGGTCGACTTGCAGTTGCGCGGCGCCGTGACCGGATCGCAGCGCGCGGGCGTGCCGCCGGGGATGCGCACGACGTAGCCGTTGCCGATCGTGGGGTCGGGTTGCTCGTAGTCCGTGCTGACGAGCTGCGCGCCGCCCTTCAACGCCGCCTCCTCCACTCGCTTGTCGTTCGCGCGAGCCTCGAAGGTGTCGGCGTCGGCCCGGGTGCGCACGATCATGTTCGCCGCGAGCGCAGCCTCGATCTTCGGCCCGTCGGCGATCGCATCGTTCAACTTCGCGAACGCGGCATCGGCCTCACCCGGCGCCGACGGGGTGAACAGCAGCCGGCCCTCCAACGAGGGGTGCCCCTTCAGGTACGAGCTGCGAAACCCTTCGTTGTCGAGTGCGAACCAGACCTTGCCGCGCACCGCGCCGAGCGTCGGCCAGCCGCGGGTGCGCACCGCGACCCCTAACGTGGGGCTGTCGCCCCGCACGTCGTCGGGCGTGATGATGTCGTCTTTCGGGAACACCGACAGGATCTCGCGTTCGAGTTCGGCCCACATCGGCTCGGTGACCTTGTCGTCCTTCATCTCGATCTGGATCTCCATCGGCACGTGACCCGGGTGCGCGTCGGACCAGGTCTTCACGATCCGGAGGCACAGGACGAGCGTGAGGCACGTGGAGTTCGTGTCGATGTCGGCCTGGTGGATGATCTTGTAGCCCGGCGCGTTCATCACCGGATTGTTCGGGATCTTCATGCCCTGCGCGATGGGAAACGACGGCTTCGCGTACTTCCCGCCGGTCGGATCCGACCAGGCGTCGAGCTCGATCTGGCGCACGCCGAGCGCGAACTGCTCCGGCAGCGGCGCGTGCGCGTAGTCGAGCGACTGCGCGAGCCCGGGCGTCGACTTGTACAACGCGGCGAGCACCGGCGCGTACGGCCGGCCGTGGTAGCTGTTGTGCGACCCCAGCACCTGCACCTGCTCGAGTCGCAATGTGCTGTCGAGCGGATACGCCGGAAGCGTCGTGGTCGAACGGGCCGACGGTTCGGACGAGTGGCTGCTCCCGCTGCTGCACGCGCTCGCGACGACCGCGACGAGCGCGACGAGACACACCGATACCGACATGCGGGCCCGCATGGCCCGGAGCATAGGATCTGCGCCGTGAAGGTGCGTGTCGATCTCGATCTCTGTGTGGGCCACGGCCGTTGTTACGCGCTGGCGCCGGACGTGTTTGCCCCCGACGACTTCGGCCACTGCGAGATCCTGACTCCGGTGGTCGACGGTGCCCTCGCCGAACAGGCGCGGATCGGTGCGGAGAATTGCCCCGAACGCGCCATAGTCCTCGAGGACTGAGCGATGGACGACGCGCTGCGCTACGCCGGCAAGCGCGTCATCGTCACCGGCGCCGCGTCGGGGATGGGCGAGGCGACGGCGCAGGTCCTGGTCGACCTCGGGGTCGAGGTGCACGCAATCGACATCGAGAAGCCCGAGGTGACGGGCCTCGCGAGCTTCACTCGGTGCGACCTCCGTGAGCCGGCGCAGATCGAGGACACGGTCGGGAAGATCGGCAAGGTCGTCAACGCGCTGTTCAACTGCGCCGGGTTGCCGAACACGTTCCCGAATCTCGACGTCATGCTCGTCAACTTCTGCGGGCTCCGCGCGCTCACGGAGGCGACCGTCCCGCTGATGATCGAGGGCTCCGCCATCGCGTCCATCGCGTCGACCGCCGGCATCGGCTGGATGCAGAACACGGACCTCTTGTTCGAGTTGCTCGCCACGCCCGACTTCGCAACCGCGAAGCAATGGTGCGAGGCGCATCCCAAGGAACTTGCCAACGCGTACGGCCTCTCGAAGGAAGCGATCAACGCGTACACCGCGCAACGCTCGTTCACGTTGGCCCCCGCGGGGATCCGTATCAACTGCGTGAATCCCGGCCCGACCGACACGCCGATGATGCCCGAGTTCGAAAGGGCCGTCGGCAAGAAGTACATGGACGACTTCCCGGTTCCCCTCGGCCGCCACGCGGTCGCCGAGGAGCAGGCCTGGCCGCTCGTGTTCCTCAACAGCCCGCGTGCCGCGTTCGTCACCGGTGTGCAGCTCGACGCCGACGGCGGCTTCCGGGGCGGGCTGTTCACGGGCCAGATCGACCCCGCCGTCCTCATGCCCGAAGGCTTCTCCGACTAGGAACTTCCCGTTTGCCGCGTTGCGCCGGAAGCGAGCGAGCCGAATAGCCTCTCGACCCATGACCGACGCGCCGCGCACTGACTGGACGACCGACGAGGTGCGGGAGCTGTTCGAGCTGCCGCTCATGGACCTCGTGCGCCGGTCGGGACGTGTGCACGAGGAGTTCCACGACGCCGACGTCGTGCACGTCAACCAGTTGCTCTCGATCAAGACGGGCGCCTGCCCCGAGGACTGCGGCTATTGCTCGCAGTCGGTGCACCACGACACCGGTGTGAAGCCCGAGCCGCTGATGCAGGTCGACGAGGTCGTGCGTACCGCGAAGCGGGCGAAGGCACAGGGTGTCACGCGGTTCTGCATGGGTGCGGCGTGGCGCGACGTGAAGGACAACGCGCAGTTCGACCGTGTGCTCGAGATGGTGCGCGAGGTCAACGACCTCGGCCTCGAGGTCTGCGTCACCCTCGGCATGCTCAACGCCGAACAGGCCCGGAAGCTCGACGAGGCCGGTCTCTACGCCTACAACCACAACCTCGACACGTCACCCGAGTACTACGACTCGGTCATCACGACGCGTACGTACCAGGAACGGCTGGACACGATCGAGAACCTGCGCACGACGAACATCACCGTGTGTTGCGGTGGGATCATCGGGATGGGCGAGTCGACCGCCGACCGCATCTCGTTCCTGCACCGGCTGGCCACGCTCGAACCGCACCCGGAGTCGGTGCCGATCAACGTCCTGTCCCGCGTTCCGGGTACTCCGCTCGAGGATGCGGCCGACGTCGAGATCGACGAGACGGTGCGCATGATCGCGGTCGCACGCATTCTCATGCCGACGTCGGTCGTGCGGATCGCGGCGGGCCGTCATCTGATGAGCTTCTCGGACCAGGCGCTGTGCTTCCTCGCCGGGCGCGAACTCGATCTTCACGAGCGAGCGCAACATGATGTTGACCTCGACCACGCCCTGCGCCGACCACGCGTCCGACCGCTCGATGCTGGCGACGATGGGTCTGCGCCCGCGCGTCCTCGAGTCGAGCGACCACTGACCCGCCCGGTCGAGCGGTACCGAAAACTCAGCCGGTGGTGGCCTCGCCGTGTGCGGTGTCGCACAGGCGCGTCTGGCCCGCCGGCACCTGACCCGCACCGATGCCTTCCAGCGCGGCGAACGGCCCGCACGGGTTGGGCACCACCCACACGTGCAGCATCGGCATCGCGCCGGCCTTCGATGTCCCGGGCCGGCACTGCCCGTTGACCGCGACGAAACCGGCGAGCGTCTTTTGGGTCGCGTTGTCGGTGAGGCAGATGTCTTCGTGCACGTGCCACTGGGTGAGCGCGCCGCCGACGTCGGGGGTGTCGGTGAACCGCGATCCGAACGGAAGCATGTACATCGCCGCCACGACCTGTTGCTTGCCGTCGCGATACTCGTAGACGAGTGACTCGGGACGCGTCGGGTCGAGGATGTGGCCGTCGTCGACGTCGGCCCACTTGATGTAGTGCTCGTCACCGGTGAGCGCGTCGCCGATCGAGCGGTAGCCGGCAGCCATCGCCTGGACCGGAGTCTGGAACTGCTTCAGGTCGACGATCGTCGCGCGGAGCAACTTCTCGGCCCGGTGCTGCTCCGCCGGCGTGACGCCCGGGGTGCCACCGAGGTCGATCGGCTTGTTCGGGTCGTACGGCTTCGCCTGCTCGAGCGTGTCGTGGTGGTCGCCGGTGGTTTCGTCGTCGTCGACGCGGCGGGCGCGCCGGCGCTGCGCGAGCTCGAACTTCCGCACGCGGCGGCGACGACCACCAGTGCCGCAACCGTGACCGCGACTCGACCCCCCGACCAGCTCATCGTCTCAGGCTACCGGCGCGACCCGGGCCGGTTACTGCGGGGCACTGTTGACGAACTTCGCCGCCAGGGGAGCCGCCACGCGTCCGCCGACCCCGCCGTCCTCGACGATCACCGCGTACGCGAGATTGCCGCGGAAGCCGATGAACCACGCGTGGGTGTGCGGCGGGTTGGCGGAGCCGAACTCCGCGGTACCGGTCTTGCCGAACGAATCGGCGGGCAGGCCGGTGCCGGCGGCGGTGCCCCCGGCGCGAACGACGCTGGCCATGAACGACTGCAACGTCGTGCGGACGACCGGAGCGAGTGCGGGCAGGACCGGGCCGGCCGGGCGCGCGGGTTGGGTGACGAGCACCGGCGCGTGCCAGCGACCGTTCGCGACCGCGGCCGCGACCGAGGCCATCTGCACCGGGCTGGCGAGCACGCGGCCCTGCCCGATCGCCGAAGCGGCGCGGTCGGCGTTGTCGCTCGGCTTCGGATACGAACCGCCGGCAGCATCGATCCCGAGTGTCCAATGCGAGTTGAACCCGAACGTGGTCGCGGCTTTCCCGAGCGCGTCCGCGGGCAGCTTGTCGGCCAGCCCGATGAACGCGTTGTTGCACGACTGCGCGAACGCCTGCGCGAGGTCGAGCGCCGTCGACGCTTCGCCTTCGAAGTTCGAGAACGAGCGACCGTCGACGGTGATCTTCGGTGGGCAGGGCGCGGGTGTCGAACCGTTGCTGCCCGCGGTGAGCAACGCCGCGGAGGTGATGACCTTGAACGTCGAACCGGGCGGGTAGGTCCCGACCAGCGCCCGGTCGAATCCGCCGAACGGCTTCGACACGACCGCGCGGATCGCGCCCGTCGTCGTGTCGATCGCAACCAGCGCCGCGTTCTGGGTCACGCCGGTCAGCGCGTTCTCCGCGGCCGTCTGCGTGGCCGGATCGATCGTGAGCTTCACCGACGTTGCGGCCTTGCCGGGAACGCGTTTGATCGTCCGCAGCGTGTTGCGCTTCGCGTCGACCACCACCACGTCGGTCCGAGGTGTGCCCGCGAGCAGCTTCTCGTACGCCGACTCCAAGCCGGACTGACCGACGTTGGACTCGCTCGTGTACGGCGCACCGAGCTTCGTCAGTTGTTCGGCCGTGACGGGCCCGACCGTCCCCAGCATCCCCGCGAGCGCGGGGTCGAGTGCACCCACACCTTTGCCGGACTGGAAGATGACGCCGGGGATCGGGAACAGCGCGGCGTGGATCGTCGCGTACTTCGCGTCCCGCGCCATGGGCGGCGCGACGGGGAGGAAGTAGTCGGGGTGGGCTTTGTTGCGGCTGAGGAGGTCGTCGACCGTCGCGGGATCGACGTCGAGAAACTTCTTCAAGCCGAACTTGACCGCCTGCAGATCGGCCGGGGTCTTGATGCGCAGCGCCTCGATGCCGACCGTGGCCACGTCCTGGTCGCCCGCGAGCACGGAGCCGTCGGCGGCGAGGATCGACCCCCGCGCCGGCCATGAGCGCTTGACGGTGAGGTACGCGCCCGCCTCCAGGCCGGGATAGAGGATGGACGGCTTCCAGGTGATCAGCCAGCCGTTCGGCTTCGTGTGGACCAGGGGCAGCGAGCCGTCCCATTGGATCGTGCCGAGCCCCTCGAGGTTCACCGTGGCGTGGTACGTCGCCGTCGCCGTTTGCCCGGTCCCGGCGAGGCTGGTCCGGACGTAGGTCGCCGTGCTGCCGGGGACGGCCTTCAGCAGGTTCGACGCGGCGGTCTCGAGGTCGGGCGGGGGTGTGTTCAGGAGCGTGGCCATGGACGCCGCGTCGTTGCGGGACCAGGAGTGCAAGAAGGTGTCGACCTCGCGGCTCGGCAGCGTGACTTTGTCGGTGCGGGTCCTTGCGATCACGACCCCGACGATGGCCCCGGCGACGACGACGAGCGCCACGAAGAAGATGAGCGCACGCTTCACCGGGCCCAGTCTGGCGCAGAAACGGCCGAATTCGGTGTCGGGGAGCCACGTCTATGGGTCGCTCGCGCTGCGCCTCCCTCCGGTCGGCTCCGCTGCCGCTCCTCCCGTTCGACAGCCGGGGGGCCGTGGGGCGAAGATGGAACACGTTCTATCGCGAGACGTCGGAGGCCAGATGTACGTCGGGTTGAGCAAAGAACAAGAGGCGCTGCGCGACGAGCTGCGCGCGTACTACGACAATCTGCTCACCCCCGAGGTCGAAGACGACCTGCGCAAGGGCGAGGGCATCGGCCAGGTGTCGAAGGACGTCTGGAAGCAGATGTGCAAGGACGGCTGGGCCGGCGTCGGCTGGCCGAAGGAGTGGGGCGGCCGCGGCATGACCCCGATCGAGCAGTTCGTCTTCTTCGACGAGTCGATGCGTGCGGGTGCGCCGGTGCCGATGCTCACGATCAACTCGGTCGCACCGACGATCATGCGATACGGCTCCGAGGAGCAGAAGCAGTTCTACGTCGACAAGATCCTGAAGGGCGAGATCCACTTCGCCATCGGCTACACCGAGCCCGACGCGGGCACCGACCTCGCGTCGCTCAAGACGAAGGCCGTGCGCGACGGCGACGAGTACATCATCAACGGCCAGAAGGTCTTCACGAGCCTCGCCAGCGGCTCCGACTACATCTGGCTCGCAGTGCGCACGAGCACCGAGGCGAAGAAGCACAAGGGCATCTCGATCATCATCGTGCCGACCGACACGCCCGGCTTCTCGTACAAGCCGATCGACAACTTCGGCAACACCAACACGAACATCACGTACTACGAAGACGTGCGCGTACCGGCGGGCAACCTCGTCGGTGAGGAGAACCAGGGCTGGTCGCTCATCACCAACCAGCTCAACCACGAGCGCGTCACGCTGTGCTCGTCGGGGATCGTCGAGCGCCAACTCGACGACGTACGCAACTGGGCGCAGGAGACGAAGCTCGCCGACGGCCGCCGCGTCATCGACCAGGAATGGGTGCAGGTCAATCTGGCCCGCGTGCACGCGAAGCTCGAGTACCTGAAGTTGGCGAACTGGAAGATCGCGTGGCTCGCGCAGCAGGGTGAGTCGCTGAACCCCGCCGACGCGTCGTCGATCAAGGTGTACGGCACCGAGTTCTACATGGAGGCCGGACGCCTCCTGATGGAGGTCATGCGCGACCAGGCGCCGCTGCAGGGCAACTCCCCGGGCGCGGTGGTGCGCGGCCGCGTCGAGCGCATGGTGCGCGGGATGCACATCCTGACGTTCGGCGGCGGTACCAACGAGATGCAACGCGACCTGATTTCGATCTTCGGGCTCAACATGCCCGGAAGCCCCCGCTGACCGCACCCGCGTAGGGAACAAGGAGCTCGAACGATGGACTTCGCACTTTCCGAAGAACAGCAGGAGCTCGCCGGCCTGGCCGCGCGCATCCTCGAAGACCGCATGGATCTCCAGCACCTGAAGGAGCGCGACCGCTCCGACGACTGGTACGACCTCGACACCTGGCGCGAGTTCGCGAAGGCGAACCTGCTCGGTATCGCGTTGCCGGAGTCGGCGGGCGGGCTCGGTCTCGGCTTCGTCGATCTCTGCATGGTGTTGCGTGAGGTCGGCCGCAACGTTGCACCGCTCCCGATGATCCCCACGCTCGTCAGCGCCGCGCTGCCGATCGCCCGCTACGGCACCGACGCGCAGCAGGCGATCCTGGCGAAGGTCGCGGCCGGCGAGGTCCTGCTCACCGCGGCGCTGGTCGAGTACGGCAGCGAGCCCGAAGTTCCGGCCACCACCGCCACCCGGGACGGTGACGGCTGGCGCCTCGACGGCTTCAAGGGCAGTGTCCCCGGTGCGAGCGCGGCCGAGCTGATCGTGGTGCCCGCGACCGTCGACGGTGGTGTCGGACTGTTCCTCGTGCCGACGAGCGCGACCGGCCTGACGCTGGAGCGCCAGCAGACGATGAACCACGAGCCGTTGTTCGAGGTGCGTCTCGACGCCGTGCGGGTGGGCGACGACGCCCGGCTCGGTACTCCGGAGCAGGGCGCCGAGATCCTCGCGTTCACCCTCGCCCGCAGCACCGTCGCCACGTGCGCGCTCGTCTCGGGTGTGGCCGACAAGGCGCTCCGGTTGACCGCGCAGTACACGACCGAGCGCAAGCAGTTCGACCGGGCGATCGGCACCTTCCAGGCGGTCGGGCAGCGGATGGCCGACTGCTACATCGACAACCAGGCGATCGAGCTCACGATGCTGCAGGCGGCGACGCACCTCGACGAGGGGCGCGACGACCCGCTCGAAGTGGCGACGGCGAAGTTCTGGGCGGCGGACGGCGGCAACCGCATCGCGCACGCCGCGCTGCACATCCACGGCGGCGTGAGCATCGACGTCGACTTCCCGATCCACCGCTACTTCCTGTGGCTCAAGCGCTACGAGTTCACGCTGGGATCGGCGACGCCCGAGCTGCTCCGTATCGGCACGGTCCTCGCCGACACCCCCGTCACGCAGTAGCTGCCCCACCCGGGCGCGCAATCGGGTACGGCATCATCTCGGATAGGGCTCAAGGTTTCGCGTCCGCCGGCCGAGACTCCCTCGGAATCAGGTGCAAGAAGCTTCGTGGCGGGAGTGGGAGCACTCCGGTGTTAGAGGGGGAACCGAACCGTCGCCTCCGGCGATTGGGATCGTTCATCGTCAGCGTGTGCGCGCTCGTCGTGGCACTCGCGTTGATGGCGGTCGCCGACGGCGGAGGCCCAATTCCCGGCCCGCAAGGGTTCGGGCGCGACAGCGCGCGGGGCATCGTGCCCCCCGTTCCGTCGACCCAGCCGCCGGAGACGCCGGTCGCCCGCCCGCGTCCGGCGACCCCGCCGACGACCGCGCCGCCCGCGGGCCCGGTCACGGTGCCCCCGGCGCCGCCCGCGCCGCCGGCCTCGGTCGACGTTCCCGTTCCGGCGACCAACCCCGAGCCCAGGCTCGTCGACATCGTGATCACCGTGCCCGCGCCGTCGACAACGGTCCCGCGCTCCACGCCGCCGACCACCGTCGCGCGCTCGACGCCGCCCACGACCGTTCCGCCCAAGGTTCCGGTCAGGACGCCGCCGCACGTGGTCGTCCCGCCCAAGCAGTCACTCGGTGTCGGCGATCACCACGGGGCTCTTCTGGGTGGCAAGGACCGCGACGACCACGCCCGGGGCGACGGCCACGGCGTCAATCGCGGGCGGCAGCCAGAAGACGCTCGACGGGGTCGAGGTCGTACGGGTTACCAACCATCACGATCAGATGCTCCGCACCGGCATCCAGGTACGCCGGCCAGGTGTCGATTTCGGTCGTATTGATCGCGACGGTGCGTTCGACCTGAGTCGGCTTCCGGTCGAGCCGGGCGCACCACTCGTCGAGCACGCGGCTCTTCCGGGCGAAGTTCTCCGGCGGCCCGAACGTGTTCCAGGCGTCGGCGAACTCCGCAACGAGCCGCAAGGTGACCTTCTCGCCGCTGCCACCGATCAGGATCGGGAGCCGGCCCGTGGGCGGCGGCTCGAGGCGGCTGAAGCGGTCCATGATGATCGGGAGATCGCGCCGCAGGTCGCGCAGCCGCGACGGCGCGGTCCCGAACTCGTAGCCGTATTCGGCGTAGTCGCGTTCGAACCAGCCCGACCCGATCCCGAGCACGAACCGGCCGCCACTGATGTGATCGATCGTGCGCGACATGTCGGCGAGAAGATTCGGATTGCGGTACGAGTTGCACGTGACGAGCGCACCCAGCTGCGCGTGCTTCGTGTCGGCGGCCATCGCCGCGAGCAACGTGTACGCCTCGAAGTGCGCGGCGTTGGGCTCGCCGTACAGCGGATAGAAGTGATCCCAGATCCAGATGCTGTCGACCTCGAGTGCGTCGGCTGCTTTCCACGCCGCGCGCAGGTCCTCGACCGTCGTCGCCTGGGGATGGAGCTGTACGCCAACCTTGAATTTCGCCATGCGCCGGACGATACCGCGGGCCCGGCGTGGCCCTTTACCCGTCCTGCAGCTCGATGCGGCGGCCGCCGTCGCGCAGCACCAACGCGGCCTCGCCGCGCAGCAGTCGTTGCAACGGCTCGCCGACGAGATCGGTGCGCCATCCGATCGCGAGCCGGCTCGGGCGGTCCTGCAGCATCTGCGTGAGCTCGGCTCGCGTGGCGAGCAGCGCGGGATCGAGATCGAGCTCCGAGGCCCGTTGGGCGAGCCAGGCGCCGAGCACCGTCACCGCCGGCGCGAGCGACCGGTCGATCTTGTCGGTCTCGGGCAGCCGGAGCTCCGAGGCCGGCAGCTCGAGACCCGCGGAGATCGCCGCGAGCAGGTCGTTCGCGGTGTTGTCGCGCAGGCGCCCGTCGATGCCCCGGATCCCGGCCAGGTCCTCGCGGCTGCGCGGCGGCCGCTGCACGATGCCCGCGAGCGCGAGATCCGAGAGGACGAACCGGGCGGGGACGTCGAGCCCTTCGGCGGTCTGCTCACGCCACGCCGCGACCTTCTGCGCCACGCCGCGGCCGCTGCCGCGGAGCTGGCGGGCGCCCTTGATGCGCCACCACGCGGTCTCGGCGTCGGGGCGTTGGCGGATGCGTTGGCGCCGTTCTTCGCACTCGTCCGTCGCCCACTCGAGCCGGCCGACCGCGTCGAGCCGCGTCACCAGTTCGTCGTGCAACGCCAGGAGGTACTCGACATCGGCCGCGGCGTACACGCGCTGCTCGACGCTCAACGGCCGCCGCGTCCAATCGGTGAGGCGATCGCCCTTCGTCAGACGCGTGCCGAGCAACTTCTCGACCGTCGCGGCCAACGACGGCGTGCCCATGCCGATGAAGCCCGCCGCGACCTGCGTGTCGAACAACTGCGACGGCGCGCATCCGCACGCCCGTTCGAGGATCGAGAGATCCTGATCGGCGGCGTGCGCGACCATGCAGCCCGGGCCCGCGAGCAACGCACCCAGCGGGCCGACGTCGACGCTCAGCGGGTCGACGAGTGCGACGCCTCCGGGCCACGCGATCTGGATCAGCGCGAGGTGCGGCCAGTACGAGCGCTCGCCGTGGAACTCCGTGTCGAGCGCGTAACGGGGCTCGTCGGCGAGGGTGCGGACGAGCTCGGCGAGCTGGGCCGGCGCGTCGATCCAGAGGGGTTCCACTGCGACAGCTTGCCGCGCGCGGTCGCTCACACGCGACTTTGCGGGTGTTCGCGTCGACGGCCGCCGTTCACGCCGTGCTCAACGGAGGTTTTCCCGCACGGTCGCGAGCTGCTCGAACGACTGCAGCACCGCGCCCTGGTCCTCGGCGAGGTGGCGCACGATGACGTCCGTACACCCGGCCGCGCCGAGGCCCGCGAACGCGTCGGCGACCCGGCTCGGGCCGCCGACGACCACCGCGGCCGGGTCGAAGCCCCGGTAGCCCCGTTGGACGATGGGGTCGGCGACGGCTGCGGCCCGATCGTCGGTGGCGGCCACGTGGACATCGCGACGCACTGCGATCCGAGCCGGGTCGCGGCCGTGGCGCGCGCACGCGTCTCGGTAGTTCTCCACGAGGGTCGCGACCTCGGGCGGAGTCGCCTCGGGGCCGATGAGGAACGCGTCCCCCAGCCGGGCGGCGCGATCGACCGCAGGTGGCGACGCGGCGCCGATCCAGACCTGCAACGGCTCGGGCGGGACGGGCGCGACGTGGGCGCGGTCGATCGTCCAGGGTCCGTCGGTGGTGGTCACCGTCTCGCCGCGGCACAGGGCGCGGATGACGTCGAGCGCGGCTTCGAAGCGCTTCGCCCGTTCGCGCAGCGTCGTGTCGAACACCCGGAACTGCTCCTCGCCGGCGCCCACCGCGCACTGCAGGATGAACGGGCCGCGCGCGATGGCCGCGAGTGTCCCGATCTGCTCGGCGACCAGCACCGGATGCCACAGCGGCAGCAGGAACAGCGCACCTGCGGGGCGTTCGTCCCACTCCGCGAGCAGCCGACCGAGGATCGCGACGTTCTGGTAGTAGGGCACCGGCACGTTGTGGTGGTCGCCGACGAACAGGCTGTCGAGCCCGGCGTCCGCCGCGGCCCGCGCCCGCTCGATCATCCATTGCGCGCCGACCCGCGCGTCCATCGGCGCGTACCCACTCCGCAACGACGTGCCAATGTTCATGGCTCCCTCGCTGCGCCATCCTGGCTCCGCTGCGTCCGCACGATCTTCATGCTTGCAGCCTCGCGCGAAGATGGGCCTATGGCGACTCTCGAACGTGACCTTCCGGCCCTCGCGAAACGACGGGCCGAGCTCCGCGCCCAGTTCCTCCGGGACGACCGTGCCGAGTCGAACGGTGGGGGCGTACACCACCTCGCGTTGATCTGCGCCGATCCCGAGCGCACGATCCGCTTCTATCAGGACGTGCTCGGGTTCCCGCTCGTCGAACTGTTCGAGAACCGCGACTACGAAGGCTCGAGCCACTTCTTCTTCGACATCGGCGCCGGGAACATGCTCGCGTTCTTCGACTTCCCCGGCCTCGGACTCGTTCCGGTGCCCGAGGGACTCGGCGGGGTGCAACACGTGGCGATCTCGGTGACGCCCGAGACGTTCGAGATGCTGAAGGGCAAGCTCACTGCCGCGGGCGTCGACTACATCGGACCCGACCGCGGGATCAAGGAGTCGGTGTACTTCAAGGACCCCGACGGCATCCAGGTCGAGCTGATCCGCCAGCCGCTCATGGAAGTTCCCGAGAGCGCGCCGCAGGAAGACTGACGCGCGCGTCAACCGAGCTCGACGAGCCACCGTAGGTGCGCGTCGGTCAGCCAAGTCTGCAGGTGCAGGCTCAGGCGCGACAACTGGTCGAACATCAAGAGCAGACCGAACATCCCGATGATCACCGCGGACCCGCCGACGATGACCGCGAAGTGGCGCTTGAACCAGGCGAGCGCGCCGCCGATCCGTCCGAGGAGCAGCCCGCTCAGGAGGAACGGCAGCCCGAGGCCGAGCGAGTAGACGGCCAGCAGCGTTCCGCCCGCCCACACGCGGTGTTGGTTCGCGGCGATGCCGAGGATCGAGCCGAGGATCGGTCCGATGCACGGCGACCAGCCGAAGCCGAACGCGACACCGGCGACCGCGGGCGCGGCGTCGCCGAAGCGGCCGAGCTGCGGGTGGAACCGCTTCTCCTGGTACAGCCACGGCGCGCGGAGGAACAGCGAACCGAGCAGGAACAGCGCCATCGCGAAGCAGGAGCGTGCCCGACAAGCGCGTGAGTGCGGTCTGGTGATCGCGGAGCAACTGGCCGAACCAGGTTGCCGACAAGCCGAGCGCGATGAACACCGATCCGAAGCCGGCGACGAACCACGCGGTCGTGATCACGATGCGGCGCGTGTGCACGTGCGAGCTCTCCTGCAGCTCGGCGAGATCGAGTCCGGTGACGATCGACAGGTAGCCGGGAAGGAGGGGCAGCACGCACGGCGACAGGAACGACACGACCCCACCGCCGAACGCGGCGACGTACGCGAGGAGGTTCACGTCGCTGATGCGACTCCCGAGGCCGACGATCAAGTCAACATTGTGGGTGATCGGGCGCACCGGCGGCGGACCGGGGCCGCGGGGTTCCTCCGGCCGCGTCCGCATAGGCGGGGCCACAGGCCGGTTGCGTAGGCTCCCGAGGCGGTTTCTCCGGAGCTATCGAAAGGGTTTCTCGTGACACGCGTCCAGGATCTGTTCGACTTGTCGGGCCAAGTTGCGGTGCTGACGGGCGTCGCGAGCGGGATCGGCAAGGCGTCCGCGCTCATGCTGTCCGACGCGGGCGCGACGATCGTCGGCGGCGACATCGACGAAGCCGGCGCGCAGGCCACGGCCGACGAGATCAAGACCTCGGGCGGCACCGCGGTGGTGCAGCGCGTCGACGTCACCAAGCGCGCCGATGTCGACGCGCTGGTCGACCGGGCCCAGTCGGAGTTCGGTCACGTCGACATCATGGGCAACATCGCGGGAATCCCGCACAACAAGATGGTCGCCGACTGCACCGACGAGGAGTTCGAACGGATCCTCGCGATCAACTTGAAGAGCGTGTTCTACGGATGCCAGGCCGCGATCCGGCACATGATCCCGCAGGGCTCGGGCAACATCGTCAACATCGCGTCGGGCGCGATCGATACGCCGGCACCGACGCTCGCCTGTTACGGCATGACGAAGGCCGCGGTGACGATGCTGACCAAGACGCTCGCGACCGAGGTCGGTCGCCACGGGATCCGCGTCAACGCCATCGCGCCCGGGATGATCCTCACCAACTTCTCCACGCACAACTTCACCGACGCCGACGGCAACGTCGTGCCGGAGAAGCTCGAGCAGTACCACAAGCGCGCCAGCGCGATGGCTCCGCTCGGGCGCGCGGGCGAGGCCGAGGACGTCGCCCGGTCGTTCCTCTATCTGGTCTCCGAGGCCGCGGCGTTCGTGACCGGTCAGATCGAGCGCCCCAACGGCGGCGTCTCGATGCCCTGGTAGGCGCTCAGCCGGTGCCGCGGTCCGGGCGCGCGGGGCGGACCCGCACGTGCGATTCCACGGGCGGGCCGATGCGCGTGCCCGCGCGGTAGCGACCGTCGACAACAGGTAGTCCGCCGCTGCGCATCGCGCTGATGCGTTGGCGGCGCCGCGCGAGACGCATGGCGCGTTGTCGCTTCACCGCGCGCCGCCGGAGCGCGATCGCAACGGCCGCCAGCCACGATGAGCACGATCAGGATGTTGCGCGGCCGCAGGAGCCCGGGGGAGTGGTGCGCGCTCGTCGTCGAGGTGCGCGCACGCGCGGTCGAGGTGACGGCCAGCGGGGGAGAGTCGAGGACCGGGATGCTGGCCGGAACCGTCACCGCGGTCTTGGCCTGCGGGTCGGTCGAGGTCCCGAGCTTGGCGAACGCAACCTGGTCGGCCGCACGATCGGAGCACTGGGACACCGCGACCGCGGGCAGGGTGACGCCGGTCCCGACGGAGTCCGGCGGGGTCGCGAACCCGGCGTCGAGCAGCGACGCGGCTTCCTGGTAGCCGGCGTCCGGAACTCCGAGGACGACCGCGATCAGCGTGCGGCCGTTCCGGGTGGCGGCCGCCACCAGGGTGTGCTGGGCGTGGTCGGTGAACCCGGTCTTGAAGCCGACGGCGCCGAGGTAGTCGGCCCCGCCCCCCGGCAGCATCTTGTTGTGGTTGACGAGGTGGTGCTGCACACCCTCCGGATCGACGAAATCGTGCGTGTGGGTCGACGCCCACGTCGCGATCTCCGGTACCGCGAGCGCGTTGCGCGTTGCGATCGCGAGGTCGTACGCGCTCATGTACGGCCCGCCCTTGAAGGATGTCGCGTCGTCCAGGCCGGCCGGGTCGTTCAACGTGCTGTCGCGCAGACCGAGGCGGCGCGCGGTGGCCGTCATCTGCGCCGCGAAACCGTCGAGGCTCCCGCCGGAGGTCTCGGCCAGTGCGTAGGCCGCGTCGTTCGCCGACACCATCATCATCGACGCCATCATCATGTCGAGTGGCCACGGCTTGCCGACGGGCAGACCGATGCGCATCGTCTCGACGTTCGCGTCGATGGCGTTGGCGGTCACGGGGGCGTCCGGACACAGCCGTTCGGCCGCGGTGACCGCCGTCATGATCTTCGCGGTGCTCGCCGGGTGCACCGACTTGTGGATTTGATCGCCGATCAGGACCCGGCCCGTCGCCGCGTCGACGACGATGTCGCCCTGCGGTGACGGCAGCGCCGCCGCGGGCGTGATCGTGATGCCGCCGATCGTGGCGACGACCACAGCCGTCGCGCCGACGAACGCGGCGAGGCGGCAGGGGCGGCGCATGGCCCTCCAGGTTAGGTGGAATGACTCGATTCCCATGGGTCGCTCGCGCTCCGCCTCCCTCCGGTCGGCTCCGCTGCCGCTCCCGCGCCTCACGACAAACCACTCGGGCCACAGGACGTCGATCTGCCACCATGGAGGGCGTGGCCACCTCCCCCCGAATCTCTGCACGTATCGCCGCCATTCAGGAGTCGGCGACGCTCGCCGTCGACGCCAAGGCCAAGGCGCTCAAGGCCGCCGGCGAGAACGTCATCGGCTTCGGCGCCGGGGAGCCCGACTTCCCGACCCCCGAGCACGTCGTCGCCGCGGCCGAGGCGGCCTGCCGCGACCCCCGCTACCACCACTATTCGCCGACGCCCGGCCTGCCCGAGCTGCGGGAGGCGATCGCGTTCAAGACCAAGCGCGATTCGGGCGTCGACTGCACTGCGGCGCAGGTCATCGTCACCAACGGCGGCAAGCACGCCGTCTACAACACGTTCCAGGCGCTCTGCAACGAGGGCGACGAGGTGCTCCTGCCGGCGCCCTACTGGACCTCGTATCCGGAGATCATCACCCTCGCGGGCGGAGTACCCGTCGTGCTCCCCACCTCCGAGACCGGCGGCTTTCGGGTCACGGTCGAACAGCTCGAGGCCGCGTGCACGCCGCGCACCAAGGCGCTGCTCTTCGTGTCACCGAGCAACCCGACCGGCGCGGTGTACCCGCCCGGGGAAGTCGAGGCGATCGGGCGCTGGGCGGTGGAGCGCGGCATCTGGGTCGTGACCGACGAGATCTACGAGCACCTGACGTACGACGGTCACGTGTTCTCGTCGATGCCGGGTCTCGTGCCCGAGATCATGGACCGTTGCGTGATCCTGAACGGCGTCGCCAAGACGTACGCGATGACCGGTTGGCGCGTCGGCTGGATGATCGCGCCGGCCGACGTGACCGCGGCCGCCACGAACCTGCAGTCGCATTCCACGTCGAACGTCTCGAACGTCGCGCAAGCGGCGGCGCTGGCGGCGGTGAGCGGCGACCTCACGGCCGTGTTCGAGATGCGCGAGGCGTTCGCCCGACGCGGTCACGCCATGCACCAGCTCCTGTCGAAGATCGACGGCGTGAGCGTGCTCGCACCGCAGGGCGCGTTCTACTGCTTCCCCTCCTTCGAGGGTGTGCTCGGCCGCGAGATCGCGGGGCGCACACCGCAGACGACGCTCGAGCTGTGCGAGCTGCTGCTCGACGTCGCGAAGGTCGCCATCGTTCCGGGCGAGGCGTTCGGCGCGCCCGGGTACGCCCGCATCTCCTTCGCACTCGGCGACGACGACCTGGGCGCCGGGATCGGCCGGATCGCCGACCTGCTCGGTTAGCCGTCTACCCTCGCGGCGATGGCAGCTCGCGTCCTTGTTTCCGAACCACTTGCCGAGCGTGGGCTCGAAGCCATGCGTTCGGCCGGTCTCGATGTCGACGTGCAGACGGGGCTCACGCCGGAGGAGCTCCTCGACGCGATCAAGGGTGCACACGCGCTCGTGATCCGCAGCGCGACGCAGGTCACCGCCGAGGTACTCGAGGCGGCGACCGATCTCGTCGTCGTCGGTCGGGCCGGCATCGGCCTCGACAACGTCGACGTCGCGGAAGCCACGCGCCGGGGCGTCATGGTCGTCAACGCGCCGCAGTCGAACATCTTGTCGGCGGCCGAGCACACGCTCGCGCTCCTGCTCTCGCAGGCGCGCAATGTTCCGCAGGCCAACGCGGACCTGAAGCGGGGCGCGTGGAACCGGTCGAAGTGGGAAGGCGTCGAGCTGCACGGGAAGACGTTGGGCATCGTCGGCCTCGGGCGCGTCGGCGTGCTCGTCGCGCAGCGTGCGCACGCGTTCGGCATGCGGCTCGTCGCGTACGACCCGTTCGTGAGCGCCGATCGCGCCCGCCAGCTCGGCGTCGCGCTCGTCCCGACCGTCGACGAGCTCGTCTCGATCGCCGACTTCGTCTCGATCCACGCCACGAAGACGCCGGAGACGGTCGGCCTGATCAACGCGGCCGTGCTCGAGCACGCCAAGCCGGGGATGCGGCTGATCAACGCAGGCCGGGGCGGCATCGTCGACGAGGACGCGCTCGCGGCCGCGATCGCCGACGGCCGGCTCGGCGGCGCCGCGATCGACACGTTCGCCAAGGAGCCGACTACCGAATCGCCACTGTTCGCGCTCGACAACGTCGTGGTCACCCCGCACCTCGGCGCGTCGACCGCGGAGGCGCAGGACAAGGCGGGCGAGACGATCGCCGAGCAGGTGGTGCTCGCCCTGCGCGGCGACTTCGTGCCGTTCGCCGTGAACGTGGCCGCGTCCGAGGCGTCGGAGAGCGTGCGTCCGTACCTTGCGCTCGCGGAACGGGTCGGGCGCCTGTTCACCGGGCTTGCCGGGGGCGCGCCGTCGACGTTGAACATCGAGTACGAGGGCGAGATCGCCGACTACGACTGTCGCGTGCTCACCTTGTCGATCCTGAAGGGTGTGCTCGCCCCGGTCGTGGCCGAGCCCGTGTCGTTCGTGAACGCGCCGCAGATCGCCGAACAGCGCGGCATCTCGGTGCGCGAGACGAAGTCGTCGGACGCGCTCGACTACGTCAACCTCATCGTCGTGCGCGGCGATCAGGGCACGCACGTGGCCGCGACGTTGTTCGGCAAGTACCAGGCGCCGCGCATCGTCGGCATCGACGGCCACCAGGTCGACCTTCCGCCCGCGCGGCACATGCTCGTCGTGCACAACGACGACAGTCCCGGAATGATCGGACGGGTCGGAACCGTGCTCGGCGAAGCCGGGCTCAACATCTCGAACATGGACGTGGGGCAGAGCCCGAGCGGTGAGGCCGCGTTGATGGTCATCGCGACCGAGACGCCCGTTCCGCCGGAAGTGGTCGAAGTCGTGACGCGCCAGACCGGCGTCCAGTCCGCTCGCGCCATCGACCTCGGCTGACCTTTCTCCACCAACAGTTGTCAGAGTTTCCAGCGCTATGCGCTGTTTTCTCCGACAACAGTTGTCAGAGTTTTCGGGGTCAGGCCTTCGAGGGGCGGAGGCCGTCGGCGGCGGCGGCGGCTTCGTCGACGTAGCAGCGGTCGGGGTGGGTGCGGTTGTAGTTCGCACCGCCGGGCACGTGGTAGATCCCGCTCGACAACTTGGCCTTGATCGGATGGGTCGGCGGACACGTTCCGTCGTCCTCCGGCTCGACCCACGGCGCCCCGTCCTCGGAGACGGCAGCGGAGCCGACCGGAGGGGAGGCGGAGTGCGAGTCGACCAATGTGGTCGTGCTCCTCGGAACCGGTGGGAACGGGAACGGCGCGGTCTCCCACTCGACGCCGCGCGGACGGTCCGGCATTTGCGCGTTCCATGCCCGCCACGCCGCGTACGCGGCGCCACTGACGATCCCCAGGCCGAGCGCTCGTTTCACGGATTTGCGCATCGCGGCCAATTCTCTCATGCGCGGGCGGGTATCTGCCGACCGAAAGGTTTGACCTCCGTGGTCGACACTGGCAGACTGGAGAGACTTATGCGTCTGGAGACAGCGGTTTCCGCAACTCAGCTGAGCCTCCTCCTTATGTAGGCGCGGGCGCCCACCGGTGCTCGCGCTCGAACCTCCGTGCCGATCCGGCCGGAGGTTTTTTCGTTGCAGCAACGGTGCGGTGAGCGGCGCCGCAGGCGGAGCGAACTCGCCAGCGAGCGAACGACCGCGGGCCGGGTATCCCGGCCCGCAGAGAGAGAGCGAATAGAGATGGACACGGTCAGGATCTTCGACACGACACTGCGGGACGGCGAACAGTCACCCGGGATCTCGCTCGACGTCACCGAGAAGCTCGAGATCGCCGACCAGCTCGCGCGCCTCGGTGTCGACGTGATCGAGGCCGGCTTCCCGATCGCCTCCGACGGCGACTTCGAGTCGGTCGAGGCGATCGCCAAGGCGGTCCGCGGCCCGATCATCACCGGCCTGTCGCGCACCGCGTTCAAGGACGTCGACCGCGCGTGGGAAGCGGTCCGTCATGCCGAGAAGGCCCGCATCCATGTGTTCATCGCGACGTCGAAGATCCACATGGAGAAGAAGCTCCGCATGACCCCGGAGCAGGTCAAGCACGAGGCCGGTGCCGCGGTCGCCCGGGCCAAGAGCTACCTCGAGGACGTCGAGTTCTCACCCGAAGACGGTTACCGCTCCGATCCCGACTTCATGTGCGAGGTGTGTCAGATCGCGGTCGACGCGGGTGCGACGACCCTGAACATCCCCGACACGGTCGGCTTCGCCGTTCCCGACGACTACGGGAAGCTCATCGAGTACGTGATCGACAACGTCACGGGCGACTACATCGTCTCCACGCACTGTCACAACGACCTCGGGCTCGCGGTTGCGAACTCGTTGGCCGGCGTGATGAACGGCGCCCGGCAGGTGGAGTGTGCGATCAACGGGCTCGGTGAGCGCGCCGGCAACGCCGCGCTCGAAGAGGTCGTCATGGCGATCCGCACGCGCCGTGACTACTTCGGTGCCGTGGACGTCAACGTCCGGAGCGAAGAGCTGGCGCGCACGTCGCGGATGGTCTCGCGGCTCACCGGCTACCACGTGCAGTACAACAAGGCGGTCGTCGGTCGGAACGCGTTCGCGGACGAGGCCGGCATCCACCAGCACGGCGTGCTCGCCGATCGGGAGACCTACGAGATCATCGATGCCTCGACCGTCGGTCAGGAAGCTGCCCAGATCGTGCTCGGCAAGCACTCCGGTCGGCACGCGTTCGCCGACACGTTGGAGAAGATGGGCATCCACGTTCAGGGCGACGCGCTGAACGCCGCGTTCGTGCGCTTCAAGGAGCTCGCCGACAAGAAGGTCGAGATCACCGAAGCCGACCTCGAGGCGATCGTCGCCGAAGAGATCGGGACGGGCATGGTCCACCGCTTCGCCTTGCACGAACTCGAAGTGCGCGGCGGCACGAACACCGCACCGACGGCCCACGTCGTCGTGACTGACGCCGACGGCAAGATCGAGGCCACCGGTACCGGCGACGGCATGATCGACGCCGCGATCGCGGCCATCGGTGAAGCCACCGGTGTGTCGGGCAAGCTCGGCAACTTCCAGGTGTCGTCGGTGACCGGCGGTTCCGACGCGCTCGGCGCGGTTGCGATCACGGTCGACGCGGAGGGCCGCAAGGTGACGGGTCGTGGCGTCGCGACCGATGTCGTCGAAGCCTCGGCGCGTGCGTACCTCAACGCCGTCAACAAGCTCGTGCGCCTGCGCGGCCGTGAGGTGCGCGAGACGACAGTCGGTCCCTGACGTGTCCGTCAACCTGTGGGTCAACGAAGAACACGCGCTCGTCGTACCTGCGTGAACGGGAATCGTTGCCGCACCGTGTCGACGCGCTCGAGGTGCTGTGCGAACTGCTCCCCGAGCGCGTCGAGCGCGTGCTCGATCTCGGTACCGGCGACGGCGTCACACTCGGGCTCGTGCTCGCGGCGCGCCCGGAGGCAACCGGTGTGGGGCTCGACTTCGGCGACGAGATGCTTCGCCGGGCGCGCGAGCGCTTCGGTGGCGACGCTCGCTTCGCGTTCGACCGCCACGATCTCGACGGGCCACTTCCGGACGGACTCGGCGATTTCGACGTCGTGGTGTCGAGTTTCGCGATCCACCACTGCGCGCCGGCGCGACAGCGCGCGCTGTACGCGGAGGTGTTCGCAATCTTGCGGCCGGGTGGACTCTTCGTGAACGCCGAACACGTTGCGTCACCGACCGCGGAGCTGCACGAAGAATTTCTTGCCGCGCTGCGGGTCGCCCCCGCGCAGGACGACCCGTCGAACCAGCTCGTGGCCGTCGCACAGCATCTGACCTGGTTGAACGAGATCGGGTTCAGGAACGCGGACTGCTTCTGGAAGTGGCGGGAGCTCGCAGTGGTCGCCGGATCTCGCCCGGCCGCGGCCTGACCGAGGCATAACCCGGCGCCGCGGCGGGAACAATCTCGGGGCGGCGGGCCTTGAATATCGCAACAGGCAGTTGCGGAAAATGCACGTGGAGGGCGAGCAATGAGTGTGATCGATTTCTTCGAGTACCTGGCGTCGAGTGAAGCCACTGTCGAGCTTGCGCACGAGCTCGCCGATGTGTGGGTCGACCGCCAGCTCTCGGACGTCTACCTGCCCGCCGCGTAACGACCCCGGACTACACCGCCGCCGACGGCAACCAGGCCGGGCGCTGCGACTCGTAGGCCGTGATCGCGTCGGCGTGGCGCAGCGTGAGCCCGACGTCGTCGAGCCCGTTGAGCAGGCGGTACTGCGTGAAGTCGTCGAGCTCGAACTTCACGTCGAGGTCGAGGCTCGGCGCGGCGACGCGTTTGTTCTCGACGTCGATCACGATCTCGAGATTCGGGTCTTCCTCGATCGCCTCCCAGAGCCGGTGAATCACGGCTTCGGGAACCGCGGCGACGACGAGACCCATCTTCCCCGAGTTGTTGCGGAAGATGTCGGCGAAGCGCGTCGACAGGACGGCCTGGAAGCCGTAGTCCATGAGCGCCCACACCGCGTGCTCGCGTGACGAGCCGGTGCCGAAGTTCGGGCCCGCCACGAGCACGTTCGCACCGTCGTAGCGCGACTGGTTCAAGACGAAGTCGGAGTTCTCGCGCCATTCCGAGAACAGGCCCTCGCCGAAACCGGTGCGCTCGACGCGCTTCAGCCAGTCGCTCGGGATGATCTGGTCGGTGTCGACGTCGGAGCGCACGAGCGGCACGCCGCGTCCGGTGATCACACGGACTTGTTCCATCAGCTCAGGTCCTCCGGAGTCGAGAAGGTGCCGGCGATCGCCGTTGCCGCGGCCACGGCGGGGGAGACGAGGTGCGTGCGACCGCCCTTGCCCTGGCGGCCCTCGAAGTTGCGGTTCGACGTCGACGCGCACCGTTCGCCGGGCGCCAACTTGTCGGGATTCATCGCCAGGCACATGGAACAGCCGGGCTCCCGCCAGTCGAATCCCGCGTCGCGGAACACACGGTCGAGGCCTTCGGATTCGGCCTGAGTCTTGACCGCGTACGAACCGGGAACGACGAGCGTGCGCACGCCCGCCTTGACCTTGCGGCCGCGCGCCACGTCGGCTGCGACCCGCAGGTCTTCGATGCGCGAGTTCGTGCACGATCCGATGAAGACCGTGTCGACGGGGATGTCGCGGATCGGGGTTCCGGCCGTCAGGCCCATGTAGACGAGCGCACGCTTCGCCGATTCACGCGCGGACTCATCACTGAGCGTTTCGGGGTCGGGGACCGAGGCGTCGATCGGGATCGTCTGCGCGGGGTTCGTCCCCCACGAGACGTGCGGGCGCAGCGTCGCCGCGTCGATGAACACCTCGTTGTCGAACGCGGCGTCGGGATCGCTGACGAGCGACCGCCAGTCGTCGAGCGCGCGTTCCCAATCTGCGCCTTTCGGCGCGAAGGGCCGGCCCTCGAGATAGGCGAACGTCGTGTCGTCGGGCGCAACGAGCCCGGCGCGCGCGCCCGCTTCGATCGACATGTTGCATACCGTGAGCCGGCCCTCGATGGACAGGTCGCGGATCGCGGAACCGCGGTACTCGATCACCGAACCGATGCCGCCGCCGGTGCCGATCTCGGCGATGATCGCGAGCACGATGTCCTTGGCGGAAACACTCGCCGGCGCTTCGCCGTCGACGATGATCGCCATGGTTCCCGGGCGCGCCTGCGGCAAGGTCTGCGTCGCCAGCACGTGCTCGACCTCGCTCGTGCCGATCCCGAACGCGAGTGCGCCGAACGCGCCGTGGGTCGAGGTGTGGCTGTCGCCGCAGACGATGGTCATGCCCGGCTGCGTGAGGCCTTGTTCGGGACCGATGACGTGCACGATGCCCTGGCCGGGGTCGCGCATCCCGTAGAGGCGGATGCCGAACTCCTCGCAGTTGCGCGCGAGCACGTCCATCTGTTTTGCCGAGATCGGATCCGCGAGCGGCTTGTCGAGGTCGGCGGTGGGGACGTTGTGGTCCATCGTCGCCACCGTGAGGTCCGGACGGCGCACGCGCCGGCCGGCGACGCGCAGGCCGTCGAATGCCTGTGGCGAGGTCACCTCGTGCACGAGGTGCAGGTCGATGTAGAGGAGATCGGGTTCGCCGGGCGTCGAACTCACGACATGGCGGTCCCAGAGCTTTTCGGAGAGGGTCTGCGGCGTCTTGGGCATTGGGTGCTCCTGTCTCAGCATATGAGACGCTAATATCGCTAGGTGGTCAGTGTAACAAGTGGCGTCCAGGTGCTCGACCGCGCGGTGCTGGTACTCGACACGCTCGCGCGCAACGGTGCCTCGACGCTCGCGGAACTCCAACGGTCAACCGGTCTTCCCCGTCCGACCGCGTACCGGATCGCGGTGAGCCTCGAACGCCACGGTCTCGTCGCTCGCGACGACGACGGCCGGTTCCAACTCGGGTACCGCCTCGCCGCGTGGGGGGCGGTCGCCGGTCGGGGCCTTCCCGACGCCGGCCGTCCGGTATTGGCGCGCCTGGCCGAGACGACGAGCGAGAGCGCGCAGATCTACGTGCGCGAAGGTGATCACCGCGTGTGCGTCGCCGTACACGAGCGCCCGAGTGGTCTGCGGGACACGGTGCCGCTGGGGGCGGTGCTCCCGCTCGAGCGCGGCTCCGGGGGCAAGGTGTTGCTCGCGTGGGCGAGCGACGCGGCGCACTTCGACGTGGCGGCGCGCGACCTCGCTGCAGTGCGCAAACGCGGGTGGGCCGAGAGCGTGGGGGAACGGGAAGCCGGCGTCGCGAGCGTGAGCGCGCCGGTGTTCGACGGGTCGGGCTCGGTGGTCGCCGCCGTCAGCGTGAGCGGCCCCATCGACCGGCTGGGCCAGCATCCCGGCCGGCGCTTGGGCCCGGCCGTCATCGCCGCCGCGGCCACGCTTTCGACTGCGGTCGGTGGCCGCGGCAACCCTCCGCACGTCACGGCGGGGTAACAAGGGCGTAACAAACACCACCTACCGTCGGCTCCGTGAACGTCGAGGTGGTCCGTTGGCCGGCCGACGCTCAGCGCTTGGCTGAGCTTCGGGAAATGCGCATCCCGCGGTTACTTGTGGTGGCCGACGGCGACGGCGAGCTGCCGTTGCCCGTCGATTGCCTCGAAGACTGGGTGACGTCGGGTGCGCCCGAGTGGGAGGTCGATGCCCGTCGGCACGCCCTCGTCCTGCGTTCGGGGCAGCATGCCGTGCGCCCGCTGCTCGACGAAGACGGCCTGCTTCATCATCGCGACGCGTGGGTATCGCTGTCGCCGGTCGAGCAGGCGCTCGCGGGAGTGTTGCTCGACCGCTTCGGTGCGGTGGTGACGCGCGAGATGCTTGCGGATCGGGCGTGGCCCGCGGGTGTGCCGACGCGCAACGCGCTCGACGTGCACGTGTTGCGACTGCGCCGGCGGATTGCGCCCGTGGGACTCGAGATCCGCACGGTGCGATCGCGCGGCTACCTCATGCAATCCCGCGAGGTCGTGCTCTCGTAGCGCGCCCAACTCCACCAACTGTTGTCGGAGAAGTCGACGTAGAGCGACGATAACTCCGACAACTGTTGGTGGAGGAGTCGACGTAGAGCGACGATAACTCCGACAACTGTTGGGCGCGTAGGTAGCGTCGGCGTGTGCGACTCGGGATCGACAGCGGCGGAACGTTCACCGACGTCGTCGCCGACGACGGTCGGGTCGAGAAGGTCGCGTCCACGCCGGACGATCCGGCGCGCGGGGTCGAACGGGCAATCGACGGGGTTGATGGTCGTGACGTCGACGTGCTCGCGCACGGCACCACCGTTGCGACGAATGCGCTCCTCGAACGGCGGGGCGCACGGGTCGCATTGATCGCGACGCGGGGCTTCGTCGACGAGATCGAGATCGCCCGCCAGATCCGTCCGTCGCTCTACGACCCCTTCGTCGACCGCCCGCCGCCGCTCGTGCCGCGCCATCTGCGTTTCGAGGTGTCGGGGCGCTTCGACGCGCACGGTCGTGAGATCGAGCCCTACGACGGGCAAGTCCCGGAGATCCCGGACGAGATCGATGCGATCGCGGTCTGCCTGCTGCACGCCGATCTCGATCCTGCGCACGAGCGCGCGGTCGCGGCGGCGTTGCGCGCCGTGCGGTCGGAGCTCGTCGTGTGCTCGCATGAAGTGAGCCCGGAGTTCCGCGAGTACGAACGCATGGTGACCACCGTCGTCGAAGCGTTCCTCGAACCGGTGTGTGCGCCGTATCTCCGCCAGCTCCGAGCGCGGGCACGCGAAACGCTCGTGATGACGTCGGCGGGCGGGCTCGTGCCGGTCGCCGACGGCGCGCGGGCGGCGGCATCGCTGTTGCTCTCCGGCCCGGCCGGTGGCGTGCGCGCCGCGGCCGACATCGCCGCCGCGTGCGGCTATGCCGATGCGGTGAGCTTCGACATGGGGGGCACGAGCACGGACGTGTGCCTCATCCGCGGACGTGTGCCGGAACCGACGTCGGAGCGCGTGGTCGCGGGCTTCCCGATTCGGCTGCCCGCGCTCGACGTACACACCGTGGGCGCCGGCGGCGGGTCGATCGCGCGGCTCGATGCGGGAGGTGCACTGGTGGTGGGACCCCGCAGCGCCGGCGCGGTGCCGGGCCCCGCGTGTTACGGCCGCGGTGGTGACGAACCCACCGTGACCGATGCCGACTTGGTGCTCGGGCGCATTCCCGCCGATTCGGCGTTCCCGGATCTCGGCCGCCTCGATGTGACCGCCGCGCGGCGCGCGCTGGAACGGGCCGGGGTGGACGCCGAGGGTGTCGTGCGCGTCGTCGATGCGGCAATGGAACGCGCGGTGCGCGTCGTCACCGTCGAGCGGGGCGTCGACCCGCGCGATCTCGCGCTGGTGGCGTTCGGGGGTGCCGGGCCGCTGCACGCGTGTGCCATTGCCGACGCGCTCGGGATGCGCGCGGTCATCGTGCCGCCCCGCGCCGGGGTGTTCTCTGCAGCAGGCTTGTTGTGCGCGCCCAAGGCGCGCGAGGTGGTGCACAGTTTCACGGGCGGATCACTGTCCGAGGCGCTCGCCCGCGTCGAACGCGAAGCCCGTGCCCGGGTGGGTGACGGCGCGATCGTCGAGACGGCCGTCGATTGTCGCTACGTCGGGCAGAGCCACGAGCTCACCGTCGCGTCACCCGAGGACTTTCCGCGGGCGCACGAACGGCGCAACGGCCACGTCCGGCCCGGCGCGCCGGTCGAGGTGATCGCGGTACGGGCGCGCGCATCGATCGCGGCGCCGCTGCAGGTCACCGATCTGCCCGCGGTCGACCGAGCGCGCGTGGTCGGCCCGGCGGTGGTCGCCGAGCCCGACTGCACGATGTGGGTGCCGGACGGATGGCGCGCGGAACCACGCGAGCTCGGCGCGTGGATCGTGGAACGGGAGCGCTGATGGATCCGGCCACATTGCAGGTGTGGATCTCCCGGCTCTCGGGTGTCGCCGACGAGATGGGCGCGGTCCTCCGGCGCGCCGCGTACAGCCCCAACATCAAAGAACGCGCCGATTGCTCCTGTGCGGTGTTCACCCCGGACGGCACGTTGCTCGCGCAGGCCGAGCACATTCCCGTCCACCTCGGTTCGATGCCCGCCGCGGTGCGGGCCGCGATCGACGCGTGTGGAGACGGGCTCCGGCCAAGCGACCAGATCGTGGTCAACGACCCGTTCGCAGGCGGCACGCATCTCAACGACATCACGTTCGTCGCGCCCGCGCACGCCGACGACGGAACGCTCCTCGGCTGGGCCGCGAACCGCGCGCATCATGCCGATGTCGGCGGGATGGCACCCGGCTCGCTCCCGCCCGACGCGACCGAGATCTTCCAGGAAGGCCTGCGGATCCCGCCCGTGCGGTGGTCGCCCGAGGTGGAAGCGCTCGTCGTCGCCGCGTCGCGGACTCCCGAAGAACGGCGGGGTGATCTCGACGCGCAGCTCGGCGCCAACCGTCTGGGCGTCGCCCGGCTGCGCGAGCTACCGCTCGCGAGCGTGCCCGGAATGTTCGGTGCAATCGTCGACTACGGCGAACGCCGGACGCGCGCCGCCATCCGCGCGCTGCCGGACGGTGAGTACCGCTTCGAAGACGTCCTCGACTCGACCGGCGGACCGGGTCCGCCCCGCCCCGCCCGCATCTGCGTCACCGTGACGGTGCGCGACGACGCGATCACGTTCGACTTCGCGGGCACGGACGCGCAGCGGGCCGGTTCGGTCAACGCGGTCGAGGCGGTGACGGTCAGCGCGGTGGTGTTCGCGCTGCGATCGGTCGTCGATCCCGATCTGCCCGCGAACGGGGGAGTGCTGCGGCCGGTGCGCGTCGTCGCGCCCGCGGGTTCGATCGTCGCCGCGCAGATGCCGGTCGCCGTGGGCGCCGGCAACGTCGAGGTGAGCCAGCGTGTCGCCGACGTGTGTCTCGGCGCACTTGCCCAGGCCGCCCCCGATCGTGTGGGTGGCGCGTCGCAGGGAACGATGAACAACGTGCTCGTCGGCGGCGAGGGGTGGGTTTACTACGAGACGATCGGGGGCGGTCAGGGCGGAAGACCCAACGGCCGCGCCGGGATGAACGGTGTGCACACCGCGATGACCAATACTCGCGATACGCCGGTGGAGGCCTTCGAGCGCGCGTATCCGATGCGTGTGCGGCGCTACGCGCTGCGGACGAACAGCGGCGGGGCCGGCGTGGCGCGGGGCGGCGACGGCATCGTGCGCGAGCTCGAGGTGCTCGAGGATGCGACGCTGTCGCTGATCACCGAGCGCCGTGTCTCGCACCCGTGGGGAACCGCGGGCGGCGAGCCGGGCGCGGTCGGCCAGAACTGGTTGCTCCCCGGAGGCGACGAGGCGTCGGCGCGTCCGCTCCCCGACAAGGGCACCGTGCGCTTGGCCCCCGGCGACGTGGTGCGCATCGTCACGCCCGGCGGCGGCGGCTTCGGAACCCCCGACGACAAGCGCGAGAACGGTTAGTCGGGGAGGCGTACTGCGACGACGGTGACCGACATCTCGCGCTTCGGACCCTGATACGTCACGGTGTCACCGGGTGACTTTCCCAGGATCGCCATTCCGATCGGCGAGTTCGTCGAGAGCACGTCGTACTTCTCGTTGCGCTCCTCGATGGAACCGACCAGATAGGTGAGGAGATCGTCGTCGCCCGTGTAACGGAGGTCGACGATCGTGCCCGGTTCGACGATGTCGCCCGCGGTGTTGGAATCGATGACGACCGCGTTCTTCAGCATCTGCTCGAGCTGGCGGACGCGGGCCTCGTTGATCCCCTGCTCGTTCTTGGCCGCGTCGTAGTCGGCGTTCTCCTTGATGTCGCCGTGTTCCCGGGCCCGTTCGATCGCCAGCGAGAGCTCCCGGCGCCGTGAGGTGGTGCGTTCTTCCAGTTCCGCCTTCAGCCGAGCGTGGGCCTCGGGGGAGAGATGGGGCTCGGTCATGGCGGGCAGGGTAGTTCGGGAGTTCGCCCGAATCCGGCGACCGGGGCCATTTGCTCACAGGCCGCCCGTAAGTGGTTTGACATCGTTGTGATCTGCTGCGATTCTGGAGGTCTCATGTCGCAGCACTTCTCGGTCATCGTTATTCGCTAAGCGAACGCCCCACCGGCGTTCGCTCCAACCGTCCACGCCAGCGTGGGCGGTTTTTTCGTGACCGGACCAAAACGAAGGAGACCAACCAGTGGCCCATCGGGTCGGGATCATCGGCGGGGACGGCATCGGCCCCGAGGTCATTGCCGAGGCGCTGAAGGTCGTGCGCGCGGCGGGTGTACAGCTGGACACCGTCGACTACGACCTCGGTGGGCGGCGTTACCTCGCGACCGGTGAGGTGTTGCCCGATGCCGTCTTGGAGGAACTGCGCGGCTTCGACGCGATCCTCCTCGGTGCGGTCGGTACGCCCGATGTCCCGCCCGGCGTCCTCGAGCGCGGGCTGTTGCTGAAGATGCGCTTCGCGCTCGACCTCTACATCAATCTCCGTCCGTTCAAGGCCGGACCGGGTCGGCACAACGACGGCGTCGACTTCCTCGTCGTGCGCGAGAACACCGAGGGCACGTACGCGGGCGAAGGTGGCTTCCTCCGCCAGGGGACGCCGCACGAGATCGCGACGCAGGGCTCCGTGAACACGCGGATGGGCGTGGAGCGGTGCGTGCAGTACGCGTTCGAGCTCGCCCGCTCGCGCGAGCGCAAACACCTGACGCTCGTGCACAAGACGAACGTGCTCACGTTCGCCGGCGACCTGTGGCAGCGCACGTTCGATGACGTCGCCGGGTCGTTCCCCGATGTCGGCACGGCTTACAACCACGTCGACGCCGCGTGCATCTACTTCGTGCAGGATCCCGGCCGTTACGACGTCATCGTCACCGACAACCTCTTCGGCGACATCCTCACCGACCTCGGTGGAGCGGTCGGCGGTGGGATCGGCCGCGCGGCCTCGGCGAACCTCAATCCGGCCCGGACCGGCCCGAGCCTGTTCGAGCCCGTCCACGGATCGGCCCCGGACATTGCCGGAACCGGCCGGGCCGACCCCCGGGCGGCGGTCATTTCCGCCGCGATGATGTGCGATTTCCTGGGTGAGGCCGATGCAATGGCCCGAATTCAAAAGGCGCTGGACACAACCGACGATGTAAAGGGCACGACCACGCAGATCGGCGACGCGATCGCCGCCGCCTGCTGAAGTCGCTGCAAGACGAAAGGCACCGCAATGCCCATCACTCCGACCGAGAAGATCTGGATGAACGGCGAGCTCGTCCCGTGGGCCGACGCGGAGGTTCACATCCTGACGCACACGCTGCACTACGGGACCGGGGTCTTCGAAGGAGTACGCGCGTACGAGACCGAGCGTGGTCCCGCGGTCTTTCGTCTGACGGAGCACATTCAGCGGCTGTTCGATTCGGCGCGCATCATGATGATGGAGATCCCCTACACGGTTGACGAACTCGTGCAGGCCACGAAGGACACCGTGCGCTCCACCGGGCTCCCGTCGTGTTACATCCGGCCGATCGCCTACTACGGCTACGGCGAGATGGGACTCAACACCTTGCCGTGCAAGGTCGACGTCTCGATTGCCTGCTGGCCGTGGGGCGCGTACCTCGGTGCGGACGCGGTGTCGAAGGGCGTCCGCATGAAGATCTCGAGCTGGACGCGTCACGACCACAACACGATGCCGCCGCTGTCGAAGACGACGGGAAACTACGTGAACTCGTCACTCGCGAAGGTCGAAGCACTGAAGGCCGGTTACGACGAGGCGATCATGCTCAACCCGGAGGGCCTCGTGTCGGAGTGCACCGGCGAGAACATCTTCGCGGCGCGGCGCGGCGTGCTGATCACCCCGCCGGTCTCGGCGGGTGCCTTGCCCGGCATCACCCAGGACTCGGTCACCACGATTGCCCGTGATCACGGTTTCGAGGTGCGGGTCGACGACCTCTCCCGGAGCGATCTCTACGTGGCCGAGGAGATGTTCGTGTGCGGCACCGCGGCCGAGGTCAGCGCGGTGAACTCCGTCGACGACCGCGCGATCCCGTGCCCCGGGCCCATGACCGAGGTCATCGCGGCCGAGTACGCCAAGGCCGTCCGCGGCCAGATCGACAAGTACAAAGACTGGTGTGAGCTCGTATGAGTAGCGACGCCGGCGTACGCAAGATCGAGATCTACGACACCACCCTTCGGGACGGGTCGCAGCTCGAAGGGATCTCGCTCACCGTCGAGGACAAGCTCCGGATCGCGGAACAGCTCGATTGGCTCGGCGTCGACTACATCGAGGCGGGCTGGCCGGGCGCGAACCCGAAGGACGACGAGCTGTTCAAGCGCGTCCCCGACGAATTGAAGCTCGAGACCAGCACGCTGGTCGCGTTCGGGTCCACGCGTCGGGTCAAGGGCAAGGTCGACAGCGACGACACGCTGCGGCATCTCGTCGAGGCCAACGTCGGCACCGTGTGCATCGTCGGCAAGTCGTGGGACTACCACGTCACCGAAGCGCTCGGAACGACACTCGACGAAGGTGTCGCGATGGTGGGCGACTCGGTCGAGTTCCTCCGTCGGTCCGGCATGAATGTGCTGTTCGACGCCGAACACTTCTTCGACGGGTTCAAGCGTAACCCCGAGTTCTCGTTGCGGGTTCTCGAAGCCGCAGTCACGAACGGCGCGAGCCATCTCGTGCTGTGCGACACGAACGGCGGCGCATTGCCGCACCAGGTCGAGGCGGCCGTGGCGGAGGTGGTCCGCTACTTCGGCGGCGACGTGAAGGTCGCGGTGCACCTCCACGACGACGCGGGTACCGGTGTGGCCAACGCGCTCGCCGGCGTGCTCGGTGGCGCAACCCAGGTACAGGGAACGATCAACGGCTACGGCGAGCGCACCGGCAACTGCAATCTCACGACGATCATCCCGAACCTCACGCTGAAGATGGGTTACGAAACGATCCCGCGTGATCGGCTCGAGCGCCTCACGCCGGTTGCGCATCACATTGCCGAGCTCGTCAACATGCCGCTCAACCCGCAGGCCGCGTACGTCGGTCATTCCGCGTTCGCGCACAAGGCCGGGCTGCACACGAGTGCGATCGCGAAGCGTCCCGACGCGTACGAGCACGTCTCGCCGGAGATCGTCGG
The DNA here is from genome assembly GCA_963835455.1 of uncultured Actinomycetes bacterium. Classification (GTDB taxonomy): domain Bacteria; phylum Actinomycetota; class Acidimicrobiia; order IMCC26256; family PALSA-610; genus PALSA-610. Next base: position 41,545 of record CAWIFT010000007.1, on the reverse strand, counting down.
GAACGGAACGCGGTTCGTCGTGTCCGAGCTTGCGGGCAAGTCGACGCTCGGGCTCAAGGCCAAAGAGCTCGGTCTGCAGCTCGACGGTCCGCAGCTGGCCGACGTGGTGGAAACCTTGAAGCGACTCGAGCACGAGGGATACCACTTCGAAGTCGCCGACGGTTCGCTCGAGCTGTTGATGCGGCGCGCGACCGGATGGGAGCCGAACTGGTTCCGGGTCGAGTCGTTCCGCGTCATCACCGACGATGTCGTCGGGGTCGACACGCTCACCGACAAGACGGGCGCCACGGTGATGACCGAGGCGACGGTCAAAGTGCACATCGGCGGACGGCGCGTTGTCGCCACCGCCGAAGGAAATGGTCCGGTGAACGCGCTCGACACCGCGTTGCGGAGCGCCCTCAACGGCGAGTTTCCTGCGCTCGAGCGCGTGCACCTCACCGACTACAAGGTGCGCGTGCTGGACACGAACAAGGGCACCGGCGCCGCAACCCGGGTGCTGATCGACTCGACCGACGGCAATGCCACCTGGACCACGATCGGTGTCAACGAGAACATCATCGAGGCCTCGTGGCAGGCGCTGCTGGACTCGATCCACTTCGGCCTGTTGCGCGCGGAGCACTAGCGCGCTGCACGTGCGTCGAAGTCTCCGGGGGAGATTTCATGCATCGTCATGAGCTCGACATGTTCGATCGGGCGGGCTGTGGTGAGTGAGAGTGCGGAGCGGTACCGGCGAGTCGCGTCGGGCTTCACGCGACGGGCCCGCGCGATTCACGGCGACGCCTGGTTCCTCCACGGCGTGGCTGTGCGTGAGCGATGGCATCCAGTCGCTGCTCGACGATCCCGACCGGGCCGCTCGGCGCTTCGATCACCCGCACGCCGGCCGTCATCGACTCGACGACGCAGTGATGACGTTCATCCTCCCCGACGTGCTGATTCACACGTGGGACCTTGCCCGCGCCACCGGTCTCGACGAAACCCTCGAGGCCGCTGAGGTTGTTCGCATGTTCGACGGAATCCACGAAGTCGACGCGATGCTGCGCGAAAGCGGTCAGTACGGTCCGAAGGTCGAGGTAGCCACCGCCGCCGACGTGCAGACACAACTGATCGCGTTCCTCGGCCGCCGGCCCTGACCAGACCGCCCGACCTGTCGCCACGGCGCCTTGCACGGCGGGCGAGGTGCCGGTCTCCTATTTGCGCCGTGACCGCGAAGAGTGGTCTGATCCCTGTGGATTTTGTGTGGGTTGGCTGATTGGGGTCGTTATGAAGCGGGCTTTCGGTCGGAGAGGGTTGCTCTTCCTCGCCGCAGTCGTGACTGCTGTTGGTGCTCTTGGTGCTGTCGGCGGCGTTGGGGCGGGGGCGGTCGGGACCCCGTTTGTGAAAGGTGATGTGTTCGCGGGGCTCGGTCGGGGTCACATCAAGGAGTATTCGCCGTCGGGAGTGCTGCGGCGGACCCTCGATACCAAGACTGCTTGCAGTGAGGACTTGGGAATGGCGTTCGATGCGTCCGGCGGCCTGTTCGCGACGGCTTCGTTCGGCTGTGCGGCCACAGTCGTCCATTTCGACAACACGGGAAATCTCCTCGGTGCGCAGTTCGGTAGCGGTTACAGCTCGTCGACGGAGTCGATCACGCTTGACAAGGCTGGTGACGTATATGTGGGTGAGCCCGACGGTACGCATGCGATCTTGAAGTTCGACAAGACCGGGAAACAACTCGGTTCTTTCGTGCCGACGATTCTTGATCGCGGTACCGACTGGATCGATCTCGCGGCCGACCAGTGCACGATGTACTACGCATCGGAGGGGACCGCGGTGCACCGGTTCAACGTGTGTACGAACAAGCAGCTCACCGATTTCGCGACGGGCCTGCAGGGCGACTGTTTCGCGCTGCGCATCCGACCCAATGGTGAGGTCATGATCGCCTGCTCGAATCTCGTGTATCGCTTGAGCTCGACGGGGACGGTGATCCAGACCTACCCGAAGCCCTCCAGCGATGGATCGTTCTTGTTCGCGCTCAACCTGGATCCCGACGGCACCTCCTTCTGGACCGCGGGCTACAGCAGCGCGAGCGTCTACCGGTTCGACATCAAGACCGGCAACAAGATCGGGGGCTTCACCGCGGTCAAGGACGGATGCTGTTTGTCAGGGCTCGCGGTCGCCGGTGAGATCCGCGTCGGCGGACCAGCCACGACGACGACGACGAGCACCACGACGACAACCACGGTGCCGGTCACCGCGGCATCAGTACCTCCGACCACGGTGCCGGTCACCGCAGCATCAGTACCGCCAACCACGGTGATGGCCCAGGCGGAACTGCCCCGAACGGGCGGCAACTCGTCGACGATGGCGCTCGTTGGCCTGGCCCTGGTTGCGAGCGGCAGCGCATTCACGCTCACGGCCAGCCGTAAGCGGCGGCACAAGACCATCGGCAGTGAGAGCAAGTAGACGCAACGGCCGACGCGACTCCATCGGTTAGGGCGTACATATCTGCAGATCGCTCCTCGCCGCGCCGGCGCGACGTAGGGCAATAATGTGCACGTGACGTACGAACAAACGTGTCCGCGATGCGGCCGCGAGTTCGTCGGCGACGACAAGGGCACTGTCGCAGACGCCGTGGTCGAACACGCACGAACCGAGCACGGACACGCGCTCGACCGCCATGTCGTCCTTGCCCACCTCGAAGGCGTTCACCCGTACGAACGCGAACCCGACTGATCTTCGAACGCTGAGAAATGACCGCCGACGAAACGGGTCACGCATCGGCGCTCGACCGGACGTTCCGAATCAGCGTCGCGCTCAAGGGCCTCGACGGCGTTCTGGAGGTGATCGGCGGGATCGCGTTGCTCTTCGTGTCGCCCGCAACTCTTCAATCGTGGGCCAGGAGCCTCACCGCGCATGAGCTCGCTCAGGACCCCCACGACTTCGTCGCGCGCCACCTGTTGCACTCGGCGTCGCAACTGTCGCACGGCACCACGCTCTTCGGTGCCGTGTATCTCCTGACGCACGGAATCGCAAAGGTCGTGCTCGTCGTCGCCGTGCTCCGCGGGCAACTCTGGGCCTACCCGTGGATGATCGCCCTGCTCGGCGTGTTCATCGTCTACCAGGTCTACCGCCTCTCGTATCGCGTCTCGATCGGACTCCTGCTTCTGACCTTGTTCGACGTGTTCGTCGTCGTGTTGACCGTGCTCGAATACCGCCGAAAACGCGCGTCAAGCGCGGCCTCTATGGCCTGAGCGCCGCGCGGACGATGTCATATCGCCGTTTCTACGCACTCTGGTCCACTGCGTGGAAACAGCAGGCCCGTTGCCGAAAACGTCGAAGTGAACGACGAGCATTCCCGGCGCGTCCAGCCGTTGCCGCCGTTCCGATAGCCATAGGCGTCCCAGAACTCCTCGATGTGATCGGGTCCGAGCACGCGTAGGTACACGTTGTCGGTGCCATCGGCTTCGGGGAGATGCAGGACTGCAAGTTCAGCCGGACGCGTGTGCGCGACCGCGGTCCGGAAACAGCGCAACGCCGCTCGGTCGGCGGTCGTCAGTGGAGCGGGCAAGGTCGCCCGGTCGATGACGCCACATGCCGGTAGGCGCGGCCGGCGCGCGAAGGCCGCGGGAGATCCGCTCCTGCTGCACGCAGTAATCGCGACGATGGCCGCGAGGATCAACAGACTCCGGACCACGACGAAGCGACGCACCCGGATGGGACGATAGATCCGCGCCCGGCAGTTCCGCGAAGTACGTGCCGCGCCGGGCCGTCCGCAGATCGTTCAGAGGGATTGTCTGAGGCGGTCCACGATGCCGAGTGATGTCTCCGGTGGGATCCCGAGGTGCGCGGAGGCCGACCGGATGTCCGGGAACGTCGTGACGCCCGTCGCGCGGGCAGCGTCGTCGTACCGTGGTGTTCTCGCATCGACGGACTCGGGAACGACGAGAGCCGTCTGGAGCACCGTCTCCAAGACGGTTCCCTCTCGAAGTAGCGCGACGAGTGCAGGGTCCGGAATGCTGATATTGCGCACCGTCGAGAGGTCGACGAGGTTGAGCGCACCGGGAGGCCACTCCGGGTCCTCCGCCAGCCGAAGAAGATGCGCCCGCACTTCTTCGTCGTCAATGTCGCCGTCCCAGACTTCGAACGTACAGCTCTGTGATCTCACCGCCTGGTGCACAATCGCCATTCGGCCAACGCTAGACGTACGAAGCCTCGTCTGGTCGACTGTGTCGAACCACGTGGTGGCCGGTTCGCGCATAGCGTGCGGCCGGAATGAACAGGGGCGACACCGTGAGCAACTTCCGCGTTGACCAGAACGTCCGGCGGAGCGTGCTCGGCGCGACGCTTGCGTCGATCCTTGCGCTCGCCGCGTGCAGCTCTTCGGGCAAATCGTCGAGCGGTTCGACCTCGACGACACCTGTGAGCGGGCACGTGTTGCTGGTTGGCACGTTCAACGGTCACGCCGGTCAATTCGCGACGATCCAGGCCGCGGTGAACGCGGCGCAGCCCGGGGACTGGGTCCTGGTCGCGCCGGGCGATTACCACGAGCGCGACGACGAGTCGGGTCCGCAAAGTTACGCGTCCGAGGGCGGCGCCGGCGGCGTGCTGATCTCCAAGCCGAATCTGCATCTCCGAGGAATGGACCGCAACTCGGTCATCGTGGACGGCACCAAGGCCGGCGCGCAGCCCTGCAGTGCAAAAGCGAGCGACCAGGATTTCGGGACGGCAGCCGCGGGCGGCAAGCACGCCGGCCGCAATGGCATCTTGGTCTGGAAGGCCGACGGCGTGTCGATCGACAACCTCACGGTGTGCAACTTCTTGGCAGGAGGTTCGCCGTCGGGCAACGAGATCTGGTGGAACGGTGGCGACGGCACCGGCAAGATCGGCTTGACCGGTTACGAAGGCAGCTACCTCACGGCGACATCGACGGCATTCCTCAACGAGGATTCCGCCGCGCAGTACGGCATCTTCGCGTCGAACTCGGCCGGGCCCGCGACCTGGACGACCACGTACGCGAGCAACTTCAACGATTCCGGCATGTACGTCGGTGCGTGCCTGCAGGTCTGCAACATCACGATCGACAAGGCCTGGATGGAGTACAGCGCGCTCGGCTATTCCGGAACCAACTCCGGCGGCGCGGTCGTGATCGAGAACTCCGAGTTCGACAACAACCAGGACGGGTTCGACACCAACACCCAGATTGCCGGCGACCCGCCCGCACCGCAGAACGGTGCCTGTCCGGGTGACGCGACAAGTCCCATCACGCATACGCATTCGTGCTGGGTGTTCATGCACAACAAGGTGCACGACAACAACAACCCGAACGTACCGAAGGCCGGGAACGCAAGCGAGGGACCGACGGGAACGGGAATGACGGTCTCGGGCGGGCGCAACGACACGGTCATGGACAACGAGTTCTCCAACAACGGCGCGTGGGGCGTGCTGTTCGTACCGTTCCCCGACAGCGGGACTCCGTCGCTCGACCAGACCTGCACGGGCAGCGGCGGACATCCTCTGGCGGGCTTCGGCTGTGTGCTCGACCCCGAGGGCAACGCGCTCATCGGCAACACGTTCTCGCACAACGGGTTCTTCGAGAACCCGTCGAACGGCGACTACGGCCAGATCGTGATCAACGCCCACCTTCCCCGGAACTGCTACGCGAACAACACCGCGCCGAACGGCAGCGCGCCCCCGGGCCTCGAACAGACGCAACCGACGTGCGGGCCGCTCACCACTGCCGCGAACACGGGCGGCCCGCTCCTCGCCCAGGTGTTGTGCGACACCGGCAACGGAACCTGCCCGGCCGGCGCGAAATATCCGCAAAGCACCGGTGTCGTCATGCATCCACTGCCGAAGACCCTTGCCTCGATGCCGAACCCGTGTGACGGGGTGCCGGCCAACGCATGGTGTCCCAACGGCCACCCCGGATAGCTGCGATCGCTCCAGCTCGCGCCCGCGTCGAGAACGACTCCCGCGAACAGGCCCCTGTATTGTCGGCTCCGTGCCGACCGATCCGTTCGTCCCTTCCGATCCGAGTGCGCGGCCCCGCCAGCAGCAGAACCTGCCGCCCGGCGTGGCGCTGCCGCCGGCGAACGATTGGCGTTCCGATCGCCCGGGCGATCTCGGACCCGACCAGCCCGAGGGCGCGCTGTTCGGGCGGCCCGGCCCGAACGTCGGCTACGCGTACACGCTCGCCCAGCGGGCCAAGGACCGCCTGCGGCTCGGGCCGTTCGAGCACGCCGAGGACGTGGTCGCGGTGGTGGCCGAGGTGGCGGGGAAGCGAGCGGCGCACTTCGGCCGCGCGCCCGTCATCGGCGACGTCGACCTCGCGATCGCGGTGCTGGGCTACGACGGCAGCGCGAGCGAATCGTTCGTGAAGGCCCGTTCCGCACTCGTCCACGAGGCCGGCCACGAATACCGGCGCCGGCGCGCGTTCGTCGACGCGGTGCCCGACTCGTTGCTGCGCACGCGTTCTCCGCAGACGGCCGAGATCGAATCGTGGCGCGCCTCCGTGCCCGCGGTCGCGGCGTCCGGCTAGCGACCACACCACCGTCGCGGCGAAAGGCCCGCTGTTGACCAGCTTCACCCTGTCCGACGACCTCGAGGAACTGCGGGCCTCGGTCCGGCGTCTCGCCGAGGACAAGATCGCACCCAACGCGGCGCGCGCCGACGAGGACGAGGAGTATCCCTGGGACTCGTGGCGCGCCTGGAGTGACGCCGGCTTCGCGGGGCTCGCGTTCCCGGAGAAGTACAACGGGCAGGGCGGCGGCTTTCTCGCCCATGCGCTCTGCGTCGAGGAGGTCGCGCGCGTCTGCGCGTCGTCGTCGCTCTTCACGTTCATCTCGAAGCTCGCGATGACGCCGGTGCTCGATCATGGGGGCGACGCGCTCTGCGACAAATACGTGACCCGGGTCGCGAGCGGCGAGTGCCAGGCCTCGTACTGCCTGTCGGAGGCCGACGCGGGGAGCGACGTCGCCGGCATGCGCACGAAGGCCGTGCGGGACGGCGACCACTACGTGCTGACGGGCCGCAAGCTCTGGATCACCAACGCGAGCATCAGCGACTTCTACACCGTGTTCGCCAAGACCGACGCCGACGCCGGCCACCGAGGGATCAGTTGCTTCGTCGTCGAGAAGGACTTCCCGGGCTTCTCGGTTTCGAAGCTGGAGCACAAGATGGGTGTGCGCGGATCGCCGACCGGCGAGATCGTGCTGGAGGACTGTGCGGTCCCGGCCGAGAACCTCATCGGCGAACCGGGGCAGGGCTTCGCGTACGCGATGGGAGCGCTCGACCGTTCGCGGCCGCTCGTCGGCGCGCAGGCGCTCGGGATCGCTCAGGGCGCGCTCGACCTCGCGACCGACTACGTGCAAGAACGCAAGCAGTTCGGGCGCCCGATCTCCGACTTCCAAGGCCTGCAGTTCATGTTGGCCGACATGGCCACGGCCGTCGACGCGGCGCGCCTGCTGGTGTACCGCGCGTGCGCACTGCTCGACGCCGGGCTCGGCGGCACGCCCGCAACGGCGAGTGCATCCTCGATGGCGAAACTCTTTGCGTCCGACACTGCGATGCGGGTCACCACCGATTGCGTGCAACTCCTCGGCGGGATCGGGTACACGAAGGAGCTCCCCGCCGAACGGTTCATGCGGGACGCCAAGATCACGCAGATCTACGAGGGCACCAACCAGATCCAAAGGGTCGTGATCGCCAAGCGACTCCTCGGCGGCTGAGGTGGACGGCCCAGCCGGCGGGGCCGCTCGTAGACTCGGGCTTCCGATGACCCGAGCCCGCCTCCGTTTTTCGCCCGCGCCGACCGGCTTCCTGCACATCGGCAGCGTCCGCACCGCGCTCTACAACTGGTTGCACGCGCGCCACGTGGAGGGCACGTTCATCCTCCGCATCGAGGACACCGACGTCGCGCGGTCGACGCAGGAGTCGGTCGACCAGATCCAGCACGTCATGCACTGGCTCGGGCTCGAGTGGGACGAGGGTCCGTATCTCCAGAGCGCGCGCTTCGACGCGTACCTCTCCGCCGCGCACCGCCTGGTCGACGAGCAGCTCGCGTACGAGTGCTACTGCACCGAGGCCGAGGTCAAGGAGCGCAACGAGCAGGCGATGCGCGAGGGCCGACCGCCCGGGTACGACGGGCGTTGCCGGAATCTGACCGCGGACGAGCGCGCGGAACGCCGGGAAGAGGGCCGTCCGGTCTCCATCCGCTTCCGCACGCCCGACGAGGGTCGCAGCACGTTCACCGACATCATCCGCGGCGAGGTGTCCGTCGAGTGGTCGACGATCTCCGATTTCGTCATCGTGCGCTCGAACGGCACGCCGGTGTTCTTCCTCGCCAACGCGGTCGACGACCTCGAGATGGACATCACACACGTCTTGCGGGGCGAGGACCTCATCGACTCGACGCACCGCGTGCTCGCGTTGCGGCGCGCGCTCGGCCACGACAACCAGCCCCTGTACGCGCACATGCCGCTCATCCTCGGTCCGGGCGGGGCGAAGCTGTCGAAGCGCCACGGGGCGGTGTCGGTCGAGGAGTACCGCGACGCGGGGTACCTGCCCGCGGCCCTCATCAACTATCTGGCGCTCCTCGGTTGGGGCCCCGAAGACGGCCGCGAGATCCTGACCCTCGACGAGCTCGTCGCCGAGTTCGTGCTCGAGCGGGTCAACACGTCGGCCGCGACGTTCGACACGAAGAAGCTCGAGTGGATGAACGGCGAGCACATCCGGGCGTTGCCGTTGCCCGATCTGGTCTCGGCGGTCCTGCCGTTCGCACGGGACCGCTACGGCGACCGGCTCGACATCCCTCGCTACGAGGCCGCGGTTGCACTGGCCCAGCAGCGGGCGACGACGCTCGTGCAGATCGCCGACCAGATGGCGTTCCTCTTCACCCCGGACGACGAACTCGACCTCGATCCGGCGTCCTGGGACAAGGCCAAGGGTGTCGAACGGGCGGGCGAGATCCTCGACGCCGTGATCGCCTACGTGGAGCAGTGCGAGTGGTCCGACGCGATCGACCCGCGGGCCGCGATCGAGGCGCTCGGCGTCAAGCCGGGCAAGGTGATGCACATCCTCTACACGGCGATCGAAGGCCGCGGGCAGGGCCTCCCGCTCTTCGACTCGATCAGCATGCTCGGCCGCGCGTCGGCGCTCCACCGTCTGCAGGCCGCGCGCGCCCGCCTGTAGGGAGCCGGTACTGCGGAAGTTGCTCCGGATCTCGTTGCGCATCGCCCTTGCGGTGTTCGCCATCGGATTCGTCTACTTGTCCGCGGTCTTCGTGCAGGTGTGGGCGGCGGCGCGCCGCGACGACGCGCGCCCGGCCGACGCGATCATCGTGCTCGGCGCCGCGCAGTTCGACGGCCGTCCGTCGAAGATCCTGGCGGCGCGGCTCGACCACGCCATCGATCTCTACCGACGCGGGATTGCGCCGGTCGTCGTGGTGACGGGGGGAAAGCAGCCCGGCGACCGGTTCACCGAGGCCAGCGCGAGCGCGACGTACCTCCACGATCATCAGGTCCCGGAGTCGGCGATCCTGCGCGAGACGAACGGGCGGACGTCGTGGCAGTCGCTCGCGGCGGCGGCCCGCTTCTTGAAGCAGCGACACCTCGACAGCGTCGTACTCGTCTCCGATCCGTACCACTCGGCGCGCATCGAGGACCTCGCGCACGAAGTCGGGTTGAAAGCGGTGACGTCGCCCACGCGGACGAGCCCGATCAAGGGCGCCGGGGAATGGCGTCGCCTCGTGACGGAAACGATCCGGGTGGCCGCGGGCCGGATCTTCGGGTACGACCGCCTCGACCGGCACCGCCAGGTCGAGAAGCTCGTACCCGGCCTGGCTACAATGTTGACTCCGTTGCGGCGGCCGGATCGGCGTTCTGATCGGCGTCCCGACCGACGTTGACGGTCACCCATTCGGGGGTGGTGTAATCGGCAACACGACAGGTTCTGGTCCTGTAATTGGGGGTTCGATTCCTCCCCCCCGAGCCCAGCCGGAGACTTGCCCCGTTCGTCTAGCGGCCTAGGACGCCAGGTTCTCATCCTGGTAACACGGGTTCAAATCCCGTACGGGGTGCCATGTGGCCCGAGCAAAACCGCTCGGGCCACATTTCTTTTCGAGAATGTTTCCGGCGCATATTCCTCACGCTGTGCGCGCACGGCGCGTCGGCCGCGCGCTCGGCGCGAGTGCACGCCGGCGCACGCATCCTGGCGACGCGCCCGTGCAGCACGGTGCATTGTGGTCGCGTCGGCGTGCGCTACTGAGTGACACGTATCTCGTTGTTCGCGACGATCAACGTGCACGGCAAACCGATGAGTGAAAGTGGATCGCGCGCGACAAAACCGCTGGTCACGATGTTGATGAGGTCGCCGCGTTGTTCGCCGCTCGTGATCGTGCACTCGAGCGCGACGCCGTCATCTCGTTGTTCGGCGGAGATGATGAACGCGTCGTATGTTCCGTCGCGGAGCGTCGTCATGATCGTGACGCGCGTCGAGTGCGCGCGAACATCGAGTGCCGCACATGCGCGTTTGCGCGCATCCGTGAATTCTCGCGCGAGTCGCGCAACGAGTGGTGGATGCCACGCGCGTTGCGTGACAAATGCTTGACGTATGTGGGTGAATACGTTCTCATAACACCGAACACACACGCGGTGCGTGGAGGTTTCCGTGAACAAAGGCGAGCTCGTCGACGCAATCGCGGCCGACGCAAATCTCAGCAAGACCGATGCAGAGAGCGCGCTCAACGCGTTCATCAACTCTGTGCAGTCCGCGATCACCGCGGGCGAAAAGGTGACGCTCCCGGGATTCGGGACGTTCTCGCCGGCGCTGCGCAAGGCGCGTACGGGAATGGATCCTCGCACTCGCGAGCCGGTCCAGATCCCCGAGCGCAAGAGCGCGAAGTTCTCCGTGGGCTCGAAGTTCAAAGCCCAGGTGCAAGGGTCCTGATCGCGTAGGGCGTGGGGTCGCACTCCCTCGCGCACCGAATTAGCTACGAAGTTCGAACTTCCCCGAGTGAGAGCTCTCAGGAAAGGTGGTGACCGTGCCTCCGGCTAAAAAGGCAACGAAGAAAAGGGCTGCCAAAAAGGCTCCGGCCAAGCGCAAGGCCGTGAAGAAGGCCCCCGCAAAGCGTAAGGCGGCCAAGAAGACCGTCAAGCGCAAGGCTCCGGCCAAGCGCAAGGCGGCCAAGAAGAAGGCTCCGGCCAAGCGTAAGGCGGCCAAGAAGACCGTCAAGCGCAAGGCTCCGGCCAAGCGCAAGGCGGCCAAGAAGAAGGCTCCGGCCAAGCGCAAGGCGGCGAAGAAGGCTCCGGCCAAGAAGCGTCGCAAGGCCGCGAAGAAGGCGCCCGCGAAGCGTGTGGTGCGTCGTACGACGCGCAAGCGCACCGCGAAGAAGAAATAGCGCTTTCAACGTCTCGTTGAAGGGCCCGGGCAACCGGGTCCTTCTTCGCGTTCGCAGGTCGTCGCGGGTCAGGAGCGGCAGCGGAGCCGACCGCCGGGAGGCGCAGCGCGAGCGACCGGTCTAGATGTCGTCGATGCGGGCGAACGATTCGGCGGCCCGCAGCCCGGCCCGCAGTCCTTCGGCGCGGGCCTCGGCGTGCAACTTCGCGGCGAACGCCGCGCGCTCGGCGTCGGGATGGGCGTCGATCGCCATCGTCGATCGCCACTGGCTCCGGTGCGCGAGCAGCGCGTCGATCTTGTGCTCGACGTACCCGTCGACGTTCTCGACGTGATCGACCCGGCCCGGTTCGAAGCACAGCAGTGTGTCCGGCCGGTGCGGCGCGACACCCTGTTCGGCAAAGAAGTGCGGGTCCCGCGCCGCGACGATGCCCGACGTGACGAGCAAGCCGGCGTGATGGTGGTCGGGGTGGATGCGATACCGCTGCCAAGGATCGTGCCCGAGCACGACGTCGGGGCGAGCCTCGCGGATCACCCGGCACACTGCGGCGGTGGCGGCCGGTCCACTGTCGAGTTCGCCGTCGACGTAGCGCAGGAACACGACATCGGCGGCGCCGAGGAGCGTCGCCGCGTCGCGTTGTTCGTTCTCGCGCGTTGCAATCAGCGCGGCGAGGTCGGCGTCGCCGTCCCAGGTGCCCTTGGAACCGTCGGTGCACACGCACATCGTCACGTGCGCGCCCGCGGCCGCCCATTTCGCCAGCGTCGCTCCGCAGCCGAACTCGACGTCGTCGGCGTGCGCACCGATCGCCAGGACCCGCCGAGGGGTCGGGAGGTCGACCACGACGGTCATTGCGGCGACGGGTGCCGCAGGACCTCGAGCGCGGCGAGGTCGTCGGCGATGTCGACGTCGAATGCGAGCGCGGCGTCGTGCACGATGCGGACGGCGAGTGCCCGCCGTTTCGCCTCCGCCGCGTGGCGCGCCGCCGATCCGGGTCCGTACGCGAAGGTGAACGGTACCGAGGTCGGGAGGGAGAGGACGGGAGTGCCGTCGTCGCGATGGTCGGGCACGATCACCGCGATCGCCGCGGCGCCGTCGCCGACGACGGCGTCGAGCGACGATGCCAGCGGAAGATCGGCGTGCACCACGGCGAAGCGGACGAGCCCGCGATCGATCGCCCACTGCCGGCCCGCGGCCGCGGCCGCATCGAGTGAGCCCGGGTCGGCGACGACGTCGAATCCTCGGTCGTGGGCCCACGCGACGACTTCGGCCGCGCTCGAGACGATCGCGACCGGTCGGGACGCGGCGGCGGTCACCACCGATTCGGCCATGGACCGAGCGAGGTTCTCGCGCTCCTTCTCGGAGAGCACATCTGCGAGTCGCGCCTTGCCCAACGTGAACGACCGGAGGGGGACGACGATCCCCGCGTCGTCTTGGGATCGACTCGGCATTCGCTGCGTATGCTACCGATCGTGGACGCGGTGTATCCCGCCGCGAAGGCGGTGTTCTGGCCCTGGCTGCGGTACGGCTTCCGCTGGACGATCGAGGGCGAGGCGAACATCCCGACCCGTGGTCCCGCGATCCTCGCGAGCAACCACATCTCGTATCTCGACCCGCTGATGCTGGCGTACGTCACCAATCTGCGGAAGCGCCGGATCCGGTTCCTGGCCAAGGCGGAGTTGTTCGACAATGCCGCGCTCGGCGGGTTGTTGCGCGCCGCACATCAGATCCCGGTCTACCGCGGAACCGGCGATTCGTCGGGTGCGCTCTCGGCCGCGATCGAGGCGCTGCAGACGGGCGAATGCGTCGCGGTGTTCCCGGAAGGGACGATCTCGCAGGATTTCGAGCCCATGCGCGGGAAGTCGGGAACCGCGCGCCTGGCGCAGGCGGCGGGCATGGACGTGATCCCGATCGGCCTCTGGGGTGCGCACCGGATCCTGACGAAGGGGCGCAAGCCACCCCTGGCGTGGTGGGCGACGCGGGTCGCGGAGGTGGCCGTCGTCGGCGACCCGGTGAAGATCGCCGAGGGTGAGCACGTGCGCGACGCGACCCTGCGGATCATGGACGCGATCACCGAATGTGTGGCGCGGGCGCGCGCGATCTATCCGCAACGACCCTCGGCGGGCGACGACGCATGGTGGTGGCGCGAACCGGAGACGGCCGCGACGCACCGGAGGCCTGCGTGACGCGGGTCGCGGTGCTCGGCGCGGGCTCGTGGGGGACCGCGGTCGCCGCGATCGCGGCCGGCAACGTCGCAACCACGTTGTGGGCGCGCCGCGCCGAGGTCGCGGCCCAGATCCGAGACGATCACGAGAACCCCACCTACCTGCCCGGAATCCGGCTCCCCAGCCGGCTCCACGCCACCGCTTCGCTCGAAGAGGCGTGCGTCGGCGCGGACGTGCTCGTGCTGGGAGTCCCGTCCCACGGGCTCCGGGCGGTACTCGGCGAGGCGAGCCCATTCATCGGGCCGCGCGTCCCCGTCGTCAGCCTGATCAAGGGCATCGAACAGGAAACGCTTGCCCGCATGACCGAGGTCGCGTGCGATGTCCTCGTCGATCACGAACCCGCGTCCGTCGGTGTGCTGACCGGACCCAACCTCGCGCGCGAGGTCGCGGCCGGTCAGCCGACGGCGTCGGTCGTCGCGATGACCGACGCCACGATCGCCGAGGAGATGCAGCAGCTGTTCTTCGCGCCGACGTTCCGGGTCTACACGAACCCCGACGTCGTCGGCTGCGAGATGGCCGGTGCGCTCAAGAACGTGCTGGCGATCGGCGCGGGCATCGCCGACGGCCTCGGCTACGGCGACAACACCAAGGCCGCGCTGATGACGCGTGGCCTCGCGGAGTTGGCCCGGCTCGGCGCGGCGATGGGCGGCGACCCACTCACGTTCGCCGGCCTCGCGGGGATGGGCGATCTGATCGCGACGTGCAGCAGCCCGCAGAGCCGCAACCGCCACGTCGGAGTCGAGCTCGGCAAGGGTCGCGCCCTCGACGACGTCATCAGCGAGATGAACATGGTCGCGGAGGGCGTGAAGTCGACGACGGCGGTGCTCGAGCTCGCGGCGCGAAACGGCGTGGAGATGCCGCTGGCCTCGTTCGTGCAGCGCGTGCTCTACGAGGGTGCGCGCCCCGCCGACCTCGTCCCCGAGTTGATGCTGCGCAAGGCGAAACCCGAGCTCCACGGAATGCGGTGACGGGTCGCACGATGGTCGGTGTGGGCACGCTGACGGCCGGCATCACCGCCGAGGTCGACGCCGACGGCACCGTGCACAGGGGCCCGCTCGCCGTGGGTTGGCGGGTGCGCACCGGGAACGACTGGGTGGTGCCGAGTCCCGACCGACCCGGCGGGGTCCGCCAGTTCCGGGCTCACCCCGCACCCGTCGTGCACACGGCGCTGCGCGTCCACGGCGGTGACGTGATCGAGCGGGTCTACGCAGTCGGCGACGGCGACGAGAGCATTGTCGTGATCGAGGTCGAGAACGATTCGCCGGAAGCGATCGCGGTCGGGTTCGTCGTCCACGACGGTGGTACGAGGGTGGACGGAGAAGCGGTGCTCTCGTTGGCGCGGCGCCCGGGGGCCGTCGAGGACGAGTACGGCCTCGTGTTCCCGGTGCCGCACCGGACGAAGGTTCGGGTCGCGCTCGCGCACCGTGCCGGTGTCGACGTGGCGGCCCTCGCCGACGCGGAGGCCGTGTTCCGCGCGTGGGATCGGATCCTCGATCGCGGGATGCGCACGGAGTTGCCGGAGCCGTTGCAGTCGGAGGTCGACGCGGCGCGGGCCGATCTTCTGCTCGCACCGCCGGATGCGGACGCGTTTGCCGGGCTCGAAGCGTGGGGTTTCGACGCCGACGCGATCGAGATGTGGGCCCACCTTCCGCTGCGCGCCCGCCGCGCGGCCAAGCGGAGTGCCGGTGCCGGCGTGCTCGGCGAGATCCGCGCCGCGCTGGTGCGAGAAGCGGGCGCAACGATCGAGCTGGTGCCCGGCTTTCGCACCGCGTGGCTCGGCCAGTCGATCGCCGCCCACGACGTTCCGCTGCGCGCCGGCGTGTGTTCGTTCGCGGTGCGTTGGCACGGCGCGCGACCGGCGCTCCTGTGGGACGTTCCGCCCGGCTCCGTCGTGCGGGCACCGGCGCTCGACTCCTCGTGGTCGTCGAGCGAAGCGGTCGGCGAGACCCTGCTCGCGGAGCCTCCGGCGCCGCTGATGGCGATGGGGGAGCGCGGCCCGCGCACCGGAACCCGAGTCGACGCGCCCGAGCAGTTCTCGTGAGCGAACACGTCGACGACCTCGTCGCGGCCGGCCTCTACGACACGAGCGATCCGGCCGCGGCCGAGCGCCTCGAACTGTTCATCTTCCTGCTCGACGAGATCGGCGCGTCCATTCCGGAGCTGGTGCAGGCCGACCAGCAGGGCGGACTGCTGAGCTTCGCCGCGTTCCGGACATTGCGGACCGGTCGGGACGGGTTCACGTTCGCGGAGGCGGTCGAGCAGGCCGCGATCGATCCCGAAGTTGCGTTGAACCTCTGGCGCGCCGCGGGCTTCACCGATCCGCGTCCGTTCGAACGACGCTTCGGGCCGCAGGACGTCGAGCTGTTTCGCCTCTTCGCGCTCCTCTCCGGGTTCGTGGGCGAAGACCAGGTGGTGCAACTCGTACGGACGATGGGGGAAGCGGTCGGCCGGGTCGCCGAGGCCGAGGTCGCGTTGTTGCGCTCGAACATCGAGGCGCCGCTCGCGGAGCAGCGGCAGTTCGTCGACGTGGCCCGCACGTATCAGGCGATCGCGGACGACGTGCTCCCGCGCGTCTCCGACGCGCTCGACTCGATGCACCGTCACCACCTCCAGGCGATCGGCCGGCGGTACAGCGAGGTCGGCGCGCCGACATCGGCGCTCAACGTGGTGCAGCTCGCGGTCGGTTTCGCCGATCTCGCGGGGTACACGGGACTGTGGCAGGAGCTCGAGCCCCAACATCTCGCGGTGATGCTCGATCGGTTCGAGGCGACGACCGGTGACGTGATCGCGGCCGCGGGCGCGAACGTCGTGAAGCGGATCGGCGACGCCGTGATGTTCGTGACGAACGCGCCGGGGATCGCGTGTTCGCTCGCACTCGATCTCCTCGAGGCGTGTGTGGCCGCGGGTCTGCCGAAGCTGCGGGTCGGGGTCGCGTTCGGGGACGTGATGGTGCGCCAGGGCGACTTCTACGGTCCGACCGTCAATCTCGCGGCGCGGCTCGTGTCGTCCGCCGAGGCCGGCACGGCGTTGACCGACGCGGATCTGCAGCAGCGGTTGGGACGGGTGCGCGGCGGCTACGTGTTCGCGGCGGCGGGCAAGTACAACCTCGCCGGCTTCGTCGAGCCCGTCGAGGCGTTCCAGCTGCTGCGCCCGTAGCGCGTCGCGGGTCGGTGCGTCAGGGACCGAAGGTCTTGGTGAGGCCCGCGATGAGGGCCGCACGCTGCGCGCTCGTGAGCTTCGCGTTCGAATGCAGACCGAACCACGTGTAGTACGACGGCGGCATGGAGCCCTGCTGCACGGTCTCGGCGGCGTTCCGGGCGCCTTCGCCCTGCGGCTTGTTCCACTCCGAGTAGTTGACCGATGCGCGACCGTCCTCGACATGATTGTTGAGCCACCACGACATCGGCGCGACCTTCCCGTACCACGGGGTCTTGGTCTCGTTGCTGTGGCAGTCGAAGCACGCCGCGACGACGAGCGCTCGGGTCTGCGGCGAGTCCCAGGCGGGCTCGGCCGTCACCGGCGGATTCGAGATCCGGTACGGAACCAGTTGGATCAGCAGGAACCCGCCGATCACGACCGACAGACCGACGAGGAAATTGCGCGTGCGAGGCTTCACGCCCTCATGATCGTCAAGACCCTGTGGAGCAGGCAGGGCCCTTTGGCCGTTTCCCGACCCGCGAAGGTGTGTTCGGTCGGGGACCACTGCGACGTAGTAACCCCACCAACTGTTGTCAGAGTTTTCGACGGTTTTCGGGGGTCGAGTCCGACAACTGTTGGTGGGGTGGGCTACGAGTTGTCGGCGATCTGGAGGGTTGCGATCTCGAAGGGGCGCAACCCGATTTCGCCCTCGAACCCGGTGATCGGGCGGCCGCGCAGGTCGATGACGAAGCCGCGCGCGGGCACGCCCTCGTGTTCGATCGTGACCGGGCCGGCATCGGCCGCGGTGCGGAACACCCGAACCACGATGCCGCCCGGCACGCGGTGAACGGCCGACACCTCCGCGCCGTCGACGCGGAGCGCGGCGCCCGCGGCCGCCCGGGACGCATCCGTGTGCGGTGCGAGCCGGGTCCGCTCGAACGGAACGAGAAGCGCGTCGGCCGCGCCGTAGCAGTCGGCCGCCCGCCAATCGCCGGTGTGCAACATCACCGCGTATTCGGCCTTCTGCTTCCCGAGGAGTTGCGGACCGTCGAGCGGATCCGGTGGACCTGCGGGATTCGGCCGCAGCTGGGGTTCGGTGCGCGACAGATAACCGACCGCGCGGAGCAGCGTGAGCGCCAGGGCGTGCCCGTCGTCGACGACCTCGTACTCGAGGAGGCCGTCGTGGACGAGCGCCAGCCCCGCGGTGCCGTCGGACGCGTCGACGAACCGGCGGGACGGGAAGGTCGGCAGCCCGTACTCGTGCACGCCGCCCTCCGCCGTGAGCCCGCGGTGCACGACCGCGAACGCGCATTCCGCGTCGGAGCCCTCGACCCGTGCCGGGAGTGGGAAGTGCGCGCGCAACCGGTGATCCCGGGACGGGTTGTCGATCTCGTGCGTGACGCGTACGAAGCGTTCGCCGGGATGGAGCTCGAGCGTCGTGCGCACCGAGGCGCGCACGGTCTCGTCGCTCCGGCGACTGCACGCGCGTTCGTCGCCGATCGCGAATGCGGGCCAGGTGTAGTCGGCGTCGATCGTCATCCGTCCCCGCACCGGGCCGGTCTCGGTCGTCTCAACCCGAACCGCATCGGGCCGGTCGACGACGACGTCGTCGGCGGGCGGGGAGTAGTTGTAGGTGTCGCCACCGTCACCGTCGTCGACGAGCCGTCCGCACCCGTCGACGCGAAGACCGTCGGTCGTCTCGATCGAGTACGTGCCGTCGGCGGGATCGACGGTGACGCGCAGGTACTCGTTCGCGAGGGTGTTCGGGCTCGAAGCGCCGGTGACCGCGGTCGACGACACGTCGCCCTCGGCCGCGGTGAACGACGACCAACCGAAGCCTTCGATCTCACCGGTGTCGAACAGCACGTGCCGCACCGGCGCGACCTGCAACTTGAGGCTCATCGTGTGACCCGCCTCGCCGAGCGCGAGCATCTGCTCCTTCAACTCGGTGAGGTCGATGCGCGCGTCGGTACCGCGCGCTTCGATCAGGAGGATGTCGTGCTGATCGGTGGTGCTGGGGACGGGCGTCACCTCGTAGGCGTGGATCTGACGGCCGGCGAACTCGGAGGCCCGCATGAGGTCGAGCACCCAGCGCACCTTCTGGCCGGTGACCATGGTCTGGAAGCCGTCGCCGCCGCCCTCGCCGATGACCTGCGCCGCGTGCGCGACGCCGTCGGGCCCGACGAAATGGCACGGTCCGCTGCCGGGGATACGGGCGTCGACGACGCCGGAGCGCGCCCGCGCGGTCGGGTTCGCGACCACCGTCGCGCCCGCGGGCGCACCGACCTGCGTGGCCAGCACCCGCAGGGCGTCGTGCGTGAGACCGTCGCCGATCTGGCGGGCTTCGTAGTAGCGCACCAGGACCTGGTCGACCACTTCGTCGGCGCTGCACGCGCACGACGAGTCGTGCGCGCTGTTCAGGACGAGCTTGCGCCACGCGATGTCCGTGAGTGCATGCGGGTATTCGCGTGCCCGGAGAAACAGCGCCGACAGCGGCTCGGCGCGCTTCTCGAGCGACCGTTCGGCGCGCGCACACGCCCGGTGGACGTCGACGCGGTTCGAGCCGACGCCCATCAGCAGGTTGGCGCGCGCGCCCGAGCGCAGCTCGCCCGTCACCGTGACGAGCCCGGTGGACGGTTGGTCGGCGAGGTATTCGGGCAACGACGTGACCGCGAATTCGTACTCGTCCTGCACGGCGTTGGCCTCGGCGACGACCCGCCCCAGCCACGGTTGCGGCATCTGGTGGTCGGTACCGTTCATCAGCAACATGTCGTGGAGGCGCGCGTCGCCCAGCTCGTGCTCGTAGTCGCGCGCCCGCAACACGAGGCGTTTGGCGTCGTCGGGCAGGTCGCGCCCGTTGGAGTACGAGCCGTAGAGGTACTCGGCGCGCACGCGTGATCCGTCGGGCGCCTCCCACCAGAACGCGGTCTGCTCCACCACTTCCGGCACGCCGCGCCACACGACCGCGTGCTCGAAGCCGGCCTGCTGCAAGCAGCTGCGGCATCTGGGCGACGTGACCGAACATGTCGGGCAGGTACCCCACGTCCATCACGCCGCCGAGCTCGGAGCCCCGGGCGATGCCGAACTGCAGGTCGCGCACCATCGTCTCGCCCGAAACCATGAACTCGTCCATGAGGACCATCCACGGTCCGATCGCGAGGCGGCCCGCGCTCGCGAGCCGCCCGAGCGTGGCCGCGGCCTCGGGTCGCACCGCGATGTAGTCGTCGAGCACCGCGGTCTGGCCGTCCAGCAGGAACCGCGAGTACGAGAGGTCCGACTCGAGCATCGGCAACAGTGCGTCGAGCAGCCGCACGAGCCGGAGCCGGAACGTCTGGAACGGCGAGTACCACTCGCGGTCCCAGTGCGTGTGCGGGACGATCGCTACTCGTATTGGGGCCACTCGTATCGGGGACTGCGTCGACATGATTTCGACGCTAGTCGGGTCAGGTGGGGCTTTCCTCGCCCGCGATCCAGCGGTAACCGATGCCGGGCTCGGTCAGGATGAGGCGCGGATGCGCGGCGTCGTCGCCGAGCTTCTTGCGCAGCTGACCCACGTAGACGCGCAGGTAGTTGCTCTCGCTGCCGTAGCCCTGACCCCAGACCTCGCGCAGCAGGTACTCCTGCGTCAGCAGCTTGCCCGGGTGACTCACGAGGATCTCGAGCAGGGCGAGCTCGGTGCGCGTCAGGTGGACGGCCGCGCCGTCGAGCGTCACCCGCCGCCGCGCGAGGTCGATCTCCACCCCGTCGATGCGGACGAGGGTGGGGACGGGATTGGACTGCGGCACGCGGCGCAGGGTGGCGCGCACCCGGGCCAGGAGCTCCTCCGTGTCGAACGGCTTCGTCACGTAGTCGTCCGCGCCGAGGTCGAGCGCGCGGATCTTCTCCGACTGCTGGTGGTGCGCGGTGAGCACGATGACGGGCATGGCCGAGAACGCCCGAACCCGTTGGAGCACTTCGAGGCCGTCGATGTCGGGGAGGCCGAGGTCGAGGACCATGAGGTCGGCGGTGCCGCTCGATGCGACGACGACCGCGTCCTCACCCGTGCCGACGTCGAGCACCTCGAGGTCGCGACTGCGCATCATCGTGCGGAGCGCGCGCCGCAGCGCGGGGTCGTCTTCGACGAGCAGGATCGTGATCACGCGGTGTTGGCCTCCCGCGGAAAAGTACACACGAACGTGGCCCCGCCGCCGGGTGTGTCCTCGTAGCGCACCGACCCTCCGTGCGCGACGACGAGCGCGCGCACGATGGCGAGGCCGAGCCCGGTGCCGGCGCGATCGGGTCGGGTGTCCGCGCTCTGGAACTCCTCGAAGATGCGGTCGCGCGCTTCCTCCGGGACTCCGGGCCCGTGATCGGAGACCCTCAGCTCGATCTCACCGACTCCGTCGGGCATGTGGAGGGCGTGCGCGCCGACGAGGATCTCGGATCCGGGGGGCGCGAAGCGCAGTGCGTTCTCCAGCAGGTTGAGCAGGATCTGCTCGGCCATCGTGACGTCGAGCGAAACCGGGGGCAGGTCGTCGTCGACGTCGAGGCGCACGCGGTGCGCACGCGCGATCGGCCGGAGCCGTCGCACCGCGTGTTGCACGAGGTCGGCGACGTCGACGCGCTCGGGCTCGACATCGAGTGCACCGGCGCGGATCCGGCTCAGCTCCAGCGTGTTGCGCACGAGTCGCTCCAGGCGCTCGGCTTCGTCCGAGATCGTCTCGAGGAGCTCGCGTCGTTCTTCGGGCTCGATCCTCGACCAGGACGACAACAACGTTCCCGCGGCCGCCTTGACCGCGGTCAACGGGGTGCGCAGGTTGTGACTCACCGCGGAGAGGAATCCCGCGCGCTGGCGCCCGACCTCGGCGGCGAGTCGTGCTTCACGCACCTCGTCCTGCAGGCGCAGGCGGTCGACAACGGCCGCGAGCCCGGCGACCAGCGCCTCGAGCAGCTCGCGATCGGCCGGCGCGAGGTCTTCGGGCGACCGAGCCAGCAACGTGACGCCCGGGCCGTCGACCCGCACGTTGGCGCGCGCCAGGTCGTCGGTGGGCAACGATGGCGCCGGCCGTGAGCGAGCAGGACTCGAAGCCGAACAACTCCGTCAGCGCGTCGGCGGCGCTGCGCAGCGAGTCGTCGACGTCGGCCCCGGTGAGCAGCCGGTTCGTCAGGTCGAGGCGGACTTTCGCCTCCGCCTCCCGCTGTTGGGCGGTGCGGCGCAAGGTCGACAGCCGCTGCACCGTCCAGCCGACCAGCGCGGCCGAGGCCGCGAACACGAAGAGCGCGACGACGTCGTCGGTCCGGTGGATCTTGAACGACCCGGTCGGCTCCGTGAAGAACCAGTTGAGGGCCAAGAACCCGACGATCGCGGCGGCGAGCCCGGCTGTGAAGCCGAGCGTGCCGACGGCCAGAACGGTGACGAGCAGGAGCAGCGCGGCGGTCGTGAGGTCGGCGTGTGCGGCGCGCGCGAGCCCGGCGGCCGCGCCGACGGCGATCACCGCCAGTGCCACCCGGATCACGGACCGTTCGCGAAGGCGCATCCCGGCCGACACGATCGCACGGATCCCGCGGGCGGGGTCGCATCCGGCTGCTCGCGGTCGTGAGCCGCCATTAGCCTCGGCGGATGCCGATGTACGCAATGCTTTCGACCCTGGGTCCGGGCGGATGGGAGACGGTGCGCAAGAAGCCCGAGCGCATCCGGGAGGTCACCGCCGACGTCGAGGCGCTGGGCCTGAAGGTGCACGCGCAGTACGCGCTCGATGGGCCAGTACGACTTCTTGAACATCATCGAGGCTCCCGACGAGGAGACGATGGCGAAGGCCGCGATCATGCTGGCGGCCCGGGGCACGATGCGCACCACGACCCTCCCGGCGATCCCGGTCGAGCAGCTGATCACCCGGCTCCAGGCCGACAACTAGCGAGACGGCCTTAGATCCACCAGGTACTTCGGCGGTTCTCTTCGCGCAGGTCGCCTTCGGCGAACGGAACGGGGAGGATCGAGCCGTCCGAGCGGCGCCGCACCTTGTACATCGGTTCGTGTTGTCCGGGTCCGTCGTCGACGAGGTCGGCGACTTCGAATCCGCGCGTCCACTTCGACTCGAAGCGGCTCCGGACCTCGACGCGCGTGCCGGGTCTCACGTCTTCATGGTACGGCGCGTGTCCAGCGGTCCTGACGTGGCACAACGCGAACTGCACACGCGGCCCGAGTAGCGTCACCCGACGTGATCGCCCCGTATCCGACGTTGCGAGTCGAGCGGAAATGCTGGGCCGAGGGCGACCGTATCGTCGTGGGGATCGACGAGGTCGGCCGGGGTTCGTGGGCGGGTCCGGTGACGGTCGCGGCGGTGGTACCAGGGACCGAACATCTCTCCGGCGTACGCGACTCGAAGTTGTTGACGCATGAAGAACGTGAGATCGCGGCGGCCCGGGTACGCGTTTGGGCGCGCGGCATCGGGGTGGGGCACGCGACCCACGAGGAGTGCGATCTCCTCGGGATGACCGAGGCGCAGCGCCGGGCCGCGAGCCGGGCCCTGGCGCAACTCGAGATGCAGGGATTCGAGCCCGATCGCATCGTCCTCGACGGCAAGCACGACTACCTGGGCATGCCGCGGGTGGTGCGCACGATCGTGAAAGGCGACCAGAAGGTGCTCTCGGTCGCGGCCGCGTCGGTCATCGCGAAGACGACGCGCGACGCGATGATGGCCGACGAATCCGAGCACTATCCGGCGTACGGCTTCGAGTCGAACCGCGGGTATCCGGCGCCGCTGCACAAGTGCGCGCTCGCCGGCTACGGACCGTCGGCGATCCACCGGCGCTCGTGGATCTTCATGGACTACTGCGTGTGGGGTGGCATCCCGCGCTTCGAACGCCAGCCCACGCTGTTCTCGAGCGTGGCCGGTGGCTGACCACGCGTGGGATGCCGTCGCGGCGCACGCCGAGGTGATGCGCCGGCGCACGGTGCGCGAGTTGTTCGCGGCGGAACCCGACCGCGAGCGGATGAACGTCGAGGCCGCGGGCTGGTACCTCGACTACGCCAAGCACCGGGTCGACCCGGAGGCGCTGCGCCTGCTGCGCGACCTCGCCGTCTCCCGGGGGCTCCGGGAACGCATCGACGCGATGTTCCGGGGCGACCACGTCAACGTCACCGAGGATCGGGCCGCGCTACACATCGCGCTGCGCGTCCCGGCCGAGTCGCGCAAGTTCGTCGCGCCCGAGATCCACGCCGAAGTGCAACGCGTGCTGCAACAGATGTCGGAGTTCGCGTCGTCGGTCCGTGACGGCAGCCGGGTCGGTCACACCGGGCGGCCGATCCGCAACGTGGTCAACATCGGCATCGGCGGCAGCGACCTCGGCCCCGCGATGGCCTACGACGCGCTGCGCGCGTTCAGCCGGCGCGACATGCAGTTCCGGTTCGTCTCGAACGTCGACGGCGCGGATCTCCTCGAGGCGCTCCACGGTCTCGACGCGGCCGAGACGTTGTTCGTGGTCGCGTCCAAGACGTTCACGACGCTGGAGACGTTGACGAATGCGCGCGCGGCGCGCGCGTGGTCGGTCGCGGCCCTGGGCGACGAGGAGTCGTCGGTCGCGAAGCACTTCGTCGCGGTGTCGACCAACGCGGAGAAGGTCGCCGAGTTCGGCATCGACACCGCGAACATGTTCGAGTTCTGGGACTGGGTCGGCGGTCGCTATTCGATGTGGTCGGCGATCGGGCTGTCGCTGATGATCGCGATCGGGCCGGAGAACTTCCGCGAGTTGCTCGCCGGTGCGCACGCGATGGACGAACACTTCTACACCGCGCCGTTCGAGGCGAACCTGCCGGTCATCATGGGACTGCTCGCGTGCTGGTACCGCGACTTCCTCGACGCGCAGTCGCAGGCGATCGTCCCGTACGCGAACGCGCTGGTGAAGCTGCCGTCGTATCTGCAGCAACTCGAGATGGAGAGCAACGGCAAGTCGGTGCGCGCCGACGGCACTCCTGTCGACGCGCCGACGGGTGAGATCGTCTGGGGCACGGTCGGCACCAACGGTCAGCACGCGTACTTCCAGCTCTTGCACCAGGGGACCACGCTGGTGCCGATCGACTTCATCGGGTTCGAACGACCGCAGCCCGGGCTCGCGCTCGGTGATCAACAAGACCTCCTGTACGCGAATCTGCTGGCGCAGGCCGAGGCGCTCGCGTTCGGCACCGATGATCCCGCGCTGCCGCCGTACCGCGTCATGCCGGGCAACCGACCGTCGTCGGTGTTGACGGCGTTGCAACTCACGCCGTTCACGTTGGGATCGCTCGTCGCCGCGTACGAGCACAAGGTGATGACGCTCGGCACGATCTGGGGCATCGATTCGTTCGACCAGTGGGGCGTCGAGTTGGGCAAGGCGCTGGCGCAGAAGATCGCGGCGGAGATCGTCGGCCCCGCCGATGCCGCGATGGCGCACGACCCCTCTACCCACGCCCTGATCCGGCGCTATCGGGAGCGCTCCTCCTAGGCTGGCCGCATGGGTCAACCGATCACCGTGACGGTGCGAGCGGGTGCTGCGCCGAACATCCGTTTCTTCGAGTGCAACCGTTCGCTCACCAGCATGGCGATCGAGGCGTACACGGCTGATTCCGAGACGCTCGCGGGCCCGAAGCCGCCCGACGTCCTCGCCAAGCGACTGATCGAGGCGGGCGCGGAGAAGGTGACGATCTACTCCAACGTGGTCACCGTCGAGGCGCCCGCCGAGGCGTGGGCCGTGCTCGAGCCCAAGGCCGTCTTCACGATGGAACACCTCTTCGAGTTCTACGGCGACGACGCGGGCTGGTCCTTCGAAGCCCGCGGCGTGGAACCCGAGATCTCCAAAGTTCAGTAGCGACTCTCGGGCCCGCCCGTACGCGTCGGCGGTATTCCTCGGCCCGAGAATCCCGGTCGCCCTCGATTCGACGCGTTCTTGCGGGGGCGAACATATGTTCGCTATCGTCGGCTCGTGGTCGCCGCCTTGTCCCCGTCGCTTCCCCGGCGTGATGAACACGCCCGGGCGCAGTTACGGGCCGCGGCCACCCGGGCTGCTCCGGCGGTCCTGGCCGGTGATCGGCTCCTCGCCGTCGCCGGTCCGATCGGTCACCTTCTCCCGGCGGGCGGTATTCGACGCGGCAGCACGGTCGCGCTCGATGGGCCTCCGGGTGCGGGGTCGACGACCGTTGCGCTCCTGCTCGCCGCGGCAACCACCTCCGTAGGCGAGTGGGTAGCGGTCGTCGACCCTGCCGGAACGTTGGGCGCGCGGGCCGCGGCCGAGGTCGGCGTGGCGTTGGAACGGTGCGCGATCGTCCGCCCGGTTGCGCCCGACCGGTGGGCGACCGTCGTCGGCGCGCTCATCGACGGGGTTTCGCTCGTCGCGGCCGCGGTTCCCCCCGGACTGCGACCCGGCGACGCCCGCCGGCTCACGGCCCGAGCGCGAGAACGCGCCACCGTTCTCGTCGCGCTCGGACCGTGGCCGGTCGAGGCATCCCTGCGTCTCCACGCGCAGGGGCCGCGACTGGTCGGGGCTCGTCGTCGGGGGAGGGCTGCTCGCGCCGAGCGAGATCGACGTGCGCGTCGAGGGCAAAGGAGTGCGCGCGCACGCCCAAGCCCAAGCCCAAGCCGGATGAGTAGGACAGGCTGTGTGTGGTGTCCGGACTGGCCGGTCATCGCGGCGCGGCGACACGCGGACAACATCGGCAACGACGAACTGCGCAGTCGGCCCCTGATCGTTCGCGAACGGGTGGGGAGCCGCGACGTCGTGCGGTGCGCGTCCGCGGACGCGCGCGCGGTCGGGGTGACACGCGGTATGCGGCGTCGCGAAGCCGAGGCCCGTTGCCCGGAAGCGGTGTGTATCGACGCCGACGAGGCGAACGAGGCGCGCACGTTCGAAGTCGTGGCGCGTGCGATCGAGGAATTCACTCCGCGCGTCGTGCTCGAACGGCCCGGGCGTTGTGAGTTTCCCACCCGGGGTCCGTCGCGCTACTTCGGGGGCGACGATGCACTCGCGGCGAAGATCCGTGACGGGGTGGCCGCGGTGCTCGGTCCCGACGGAGACGACGTGCGCATCGGTATCGCGGACGGGGTGTTCGTCGCCCGGCTCGCGGCGCGGCGTTCGGTGGTGGTGCCCGCGGGCGGATCGGCGGAGTACGTCGCGCCGTGGCCGGTGTCCGTGCTCGACGACGACGACCTCGCGAGCCTCCTCGTCCGCCTCGGCCTGCCGACGCTCGGTGCGGTCGCCGCGCTGGCGCCCGACGCGGTGCTCGCGCGCTTCGGCAGTGAGGGCCGCCGGATCCACGAGCTCGCGCGGGGCATCGATCCCGGGCCGTCGGTGCTCATCGCGCCGCCGCCCGATCTCGTCGAACGCACCGAGCTCGATCCGCCCGCGGAACGGGTCGACATTGCCGCGTTCGCGGCGAAGGAGCTGGCCGATCGGTTGCTCGAACGGCTCGCCGAGCGCGGCCTTGCGTGCACGCGCGTGCTCGTCGAGGCGGAGACCGAGCACGGCGAACGGCTCACGCGCTGTTGGCGGAACGCCCGTTCGGAGCTGGGCGACGCGCTCACCGCGGGTGTGCTCGCGGAACGGGTGCGGTGGCAGCTCGACGCGTGGATCAACACCGGGGAGACCACTGCGGGGATCACCGGCCTCGCGCTGATTCCCGACGAGGTCGTACCGGCCGACGGTCGCCAGCTCGGATTCTGGGGTGGCGACCAGGTCGCGCACCAACGGGCCGATCGTGCGCTCGCGCGTGTCCAGGGGATACTCGGCTACGACGCGGTCACCACTGCGGTCGTGCAGGGTGGGCGGACCGCGGCCGAACAGGTCCGCTTCGTTCCGTGGGGTGAGCCGCGTGAGGTGGAGCGTCCGCTCACGATCGGATCCGAGGTTGCGGCCTGGCCGGGCGCGTTGCCGCCGCCGTTCCCGGCGCGCGTGTTCGATCCACCGGTTCCGGCCGAGCTGGTCGATGTCGGTGGCAATGCGATCGCGGTGAACGGGCGTGGTGAACAACCGCGCCCACCCACGCATGTGCGCTGTCGCGCGCTTCCGGCGGGTGGTGGCGCGGTGCGCGCGTGGGCCGGCCCATGGGCCTACGACGTGCGGTGGTGGGACGTACGCGCACGTCGGCGCGGCGCGCGCTGGCAAGTAGTGGTCCACAACGTCGCGTGCGTCGTCGTCGTCGAAGGCGGACGCGCGGCCGTCGAAGCGATCTACGACTGATCTTTCCCTGACAATCCGGAGTCGGCTGTGTACGCGGAGTTGCACTGCCATTCGAACTTCTCGTTCCTCGACGGCGCGAGCCATCCCGAGGAGTTGGCCGAAGAAGCGGCGCGCCTCGGACTCGCCGCGCTCGCGATCACCGATCACGACGGTTTCTACGGCGTCGTGCGGTTCGCGGAAGCCGCCCGTCCGCTGGCGCTTCCCACGGTCTTCGGCGCGGAGCTGACCCTGGGCGCGCGCGGCATCACACTTCATCCGGCCAACGGGATGGCCGATCCGCCCGGCGAGCACCTGATCGTGCTCGCGCAAGGTCCCGTCGGTTACGCACGGCTCGCGAAGGCGGTCAGCGAGGCGCAACTCGCGGGGGAGAAGGGCGCGCCCCGCACGTCGCTCGCGCATCTCGTCGTCGCGGCACGCGCGCCCGTCCACCGCCACGGCCCGACCAACGGCAACGACCACTGGTTCGTGCTCACGGGTTGTCGCAAGGGCACGGTTCCCGCGGCCCTCGTGCGCGACGGTCCCGCGGCCGCCGAGCACGCGCTCCGCGAGTTGGTCGACGGATTCGGGCGCGACCGTGTGCTCGTCGAGCTGTGGGATCACGGCGATCCGCTCGACCGTCACCGCAACGACGCACTCGCGCAGGTCGCGATGCGCGTCGGTGTGGAGGTGGTCGCAACCAACAACGTGCACTACGCCACGCCGGCCCGTCGTCCGCTCGCGCAGGCGCTCGCCGCGGTGCGGGCGCGTCGTTCGCTCGATGAGATCGACGGTTGGTTGCCCGCGGCCCCGTTCGCGCACCTGCGCAGCGCCGCGGAACAACTCCGCCGGTTCGCGCGCTGGCCCGGTGCGGTCGAACGCACGGTCGACATCGCGCGGGCGTGCGCGTTCGACCTGAAGCTCGCCGCACCCCAGCTGCCCGACTCACCGGTGCCCGACGGGTTCGACGAGATGTCGTGGTTGCGGGAGCTCGTCCGCCGGGGCGCGGCGGTGTTCTATCCGGAGAGTCACCCGCAACACGCCCAGGCGGTGCAACAGATCGCGTACGAGCTGACCGTCATCGAACAGCTCGGCTTTCCCGGTTACTTCTTGTTGTTGCACGACATCGTCGAGTTCTGCCGGCGCTCCGACATCTACTGCCAGGGGCGGGGGAGTGCGGCGAACAGCGCGGTCTGTTACGCGCTCGGGGTCACCAAGGCGGACGCGGTGGCGCTCGGGTTGTTGTTCGAACGGTTCCTCTCGCCGGAACGCGACGGACCGCCCGACATCGATCTCGACATCGAGCACCAGCGGCGCGAAGAGGTGATCCAGTACGTCTACGAACGCTACGGACGCGATCGCGCCGCGCAGGTTGCCAACGTGATCACGTACCGGCCCCGTTCCGCGCTCCGGGAGATGGCGAAGGCGGCCGGTGTTGCGCCCGGGCAAGCCGATGCGCTCGGCAAGTGGGTCGACCGTTGGGCGGCCGGGCCCGAAGCGTTCGGCGAGCTGACCGACAAGGAGCTCAAGGACCAACGCCAGGTCACACCGCGCAACGAACGCCGTTTCGAACGAACCCTGCGCGACCGTACGCGCGACGGTGTGCCGCTCGACGGCCCGGAAGCGACGACCCGACCGCCCGCGATCCCGCCGCTCGCGCTCGAGCTCGCGAGCGCGGTGATCGACTTTCCCCGCCATCTCGGCATCCACTCCGGCGGCATGGTGATGGCCGACCGTCCGCTCGTGGAGTTCTGCCCGATCGAGTGGGCACGCATGGAAGGTCGTTCGGTGCTCCAGTGGGACAAGGACGACTGCGCGGCCGCCGGACTCGTGAAGTTCGACCTGCTCGGCCTGGGCATGCTGACGATGCTGCATCTCGCGGTCGACATGGTGCGCGCCCAGGGCGTCGACATCGACCTCGCCACGATCCCGCAAGAAGACGAGGTCTACGACCTCCTGTGCGCGGCCGACACCATCGGCGTGTTCCAGGTGGAGAGCCGCGCGCAGATGGCGACGCTCCCGCGTCTGCGGCCGCGGACCTTCTACGACCTCGTGGTCGAGGTCGCGCTCATCCGTCCCGGTCCGATCCAGGGCGGTTCCGTGCATCCCTATCTGCGGCGGCGCAACGGCGAGGAAGAGGTCACGTACATCCATCCGCTGACCAAGCCGTGCCTCGAGAAGACGCTCGGGGTGCCGCTGTTCCAAGAGCAGCTCATGCAGCTCGCGGTCGACTGCGCGGGGTTCACTGCGGCCGAGGCCGACCAGCTACGGCAGGCGATGGGATCGAAGCGCAGTCAGGCGCGCATGGAACGGATGCGCGAACGGCTCATGGCCGGTATGGCCGAACGCGGGATCACCGGCGACACCGCGGAGGAGATCTACACGAAGCTGCAGGCGTTCTCGAACTTCGGTTTCCCCGAGAGCCACTCGGTGAGCTTCGCCTATCTCGTGTATTCGAGCTCGTGGATCAAGTACCACTATCCGGCCGAGTTCGCGGCGTCACTCCTGAACGCGCAGCCGATGGGTTTCTACTCACCGCACTCGATCGTGCGCGACGCGCGCCGGCACGGTGTCCAGGTGCTCGGTCCCGATCTCAACGCGTCGAAACGCGATGCCACGCTCGAACCGCGCACGCTCGACGTCGATCCGATCGGGCGACCGCTCCGCGGTTTCCACGCCGAACCGTCACACCTCGCGATCCGGCTCGGTCTGCGCAGCGTGCGCGGACTGCACGACGCGCTGCTCGACCGCATCGACGACGAACGGGTGGAGCGGGCCTTCACCGACCTCGAAGACTTCGTCCGCCGAACGGGCGCGACGGTCGATCAGGTCGAGGCGCTGGCGACGGCGGGCGCGTTCGAGGGGTGTTTCGGTCAGTCGCGCCGCGCCGCGTTGTGGGCGGCGGGCGCGCTCGGCACCGCGCGGCCGAACGCACGCCGCGACGGAACCGTGGTGGAGACGTTGCCCGGTGTCGTCATCGGTACGACCGCGCCCGCGCTCCCGGGAATGACGGAGATGGAGACCGTGTACGCCGATCTGTGGGCGATGGGCATGAGCGTGGGCAAGCACCCTACGGAGTTCGTGCGCGAGGAGTTGACGCGTCAAGGTGTGGTGACGAGCGCGCAGTTGCGCGAATTGCCCGACCGGACGGTGGTCGAGGTCGCGGGCGTGGTGACGCACCGCCAGCAACCCGCGACGGCCAAGGGCACGGTGTTCTTGAACCTCGAAGACGAGACCGGCCTGACCAACGTGATCTGCGCGAAAGGCGTGTGGAAACGGTTCCGCGTCGTGGCGCGGGGCGCGCCCGCGCTCCGGGTGCGCGGTGTGCTGGAGAAGCACCAGGGTGTGATCAACCTCGTCGCGGGTCGTATCACCCGCCTTCCCATCAGCCTGGCCGATCACCTGAAGTCCCGCGACTTCCACTGACGCGAGCCGAGGCCCCTCGAGTCGCCGCTCGCAATATGCGTTCGCGACCGGGCATCATGAGCGGATGGGCATCCGGGCGCGACGTCGAGTCCAAAGTGATTGTCGCCGAGCCGGTACCGCGGTATGTCCAAGCTGATCTACATCGCGAATGTCTCGGTCGACGGCTACATCGAAGACTCGGACGGCAATTTCGACTGGACCACGCCCACCGACGAGGCCTTCGCGTTCGTCACCGACCTCGTGCGTGCCTCCGGCACCTACCTCTACGGCCGCCGGATGTACGAAACCATGGCCGTCTGGGAGACCGACCCGGCCCTGGCCGCGCAGTCGGAACTCAGGGGCGACTTCGCCCACGTCTGGCGGGCGGCGAACAAGGTCGTCTATTCCACGACCCTGCGAGAGGTGTCGACCGCCAAGACGCGGCTCGAGCGCACCTTCGATCCCGACGCCATCCGCGACTTGAAGGCTTCTGCGGCCGAAGATCTCACCGTGGGAGGCCCGAACCTCGCCGCCCATGCTTTCCGGGCCGGGCTCGTCGACGAGTGTCACTTGTTCATCGGTCCGGTATTCCTCGGCGCGGGCAAGTCATCGCTTCCCCACGACACGCGCGCTGACCTCGAGCTCCTCGACGAGCGCAGGTTCGGCAATGGTGTCGTCTACGTCCGCTACCGCGTCGCGTCCTGACCATCTCGCGTCGAGTGCGCGACTCAGCTCTCGGCGAGGCCGAGGCCCTCCTGCATCTGGAACTCTCCGTAGGTCGGCTTGCCCGCCGGCCGGTAGGTGGCGAGTACCGATCCCGTGTCCATCGGCTTGGCCTCGACCAGTTGCCGTGGACCTGGATCTCGCCGTCGTATCGATCCTTGAGCTTGGCCACCTCGACGGCGACGTCGCCGCGGATGATCGTGGTCGGCTGCCACTCGGTATTCGCCAACGTGGTCGAGACGACGTACTTGGTCGCGATCCTCGTCCGGGCCGCCGGGTGCCTGCATGACTCCGTCCAGGCTCATGAACGTTGCGATCGTGAGAATGCCCATGCGTTCGGTCCTCGTGTCCGGCGGCATCCGCTGCGCCGCTCATCTCGTCTACGAACCCGACCACTCGAAATGGACACGGCGATCGAAAAATCTCGCGCGACGGGCAAGACCGTCCCGTGCGGCGATGAGTTCGGGCTCGACGATCCGATACGCGGGAAACGACTTCGCGGTGGGGAACCCGGGCAGTTCCCGCGGCGTCCAAGTCGGTATGCGTCGCCTCGTTTGGTGTTGGGTTCTGGTTCCGCTGATCGCCGCGTGCGGCTCGTCCGCCCGCGAGTCGACCCCCGGATCGACCAGCACCACGCAGGGTCGCGCCGTCACGAGCACTTCGCTTCCGGTACCGGCGGCGCGCGTGCTACGCGGCTTCCCCGTGCGGAACTTCTCGTGCTCGCCACTCGTAGCGTCGTCGGCCGCCGGCCCAGTACCGATCGAAGCGGTGCAAGCCTTCCTGCTGTGCCCATTGGGCACGCCGGGCCAGCCGTCCCAGGCAGTCACTGTCGGTACGAACGACGCGGACTTCGAGGTATTGCTTCGTGCGCTCTCAGCCCCAGACATACCTCCGACAAGCGGGGCCGTATGCCCCGCCTACGCCGACCTGTCTCAGATTGTGCTCGCAAAGACGACCGACCGCGTTTATCAGGTGTCGATTCCCACTGACGGGTGTCGGCACTATCGAGCGCGACGCGCTCGACGCGTTGCATCGCGCTCGCGGAGCCTGAACGCGTGGTCACAGGTAACAACATGTCGTACAGCTCCACCCGGGGACGGTGTCAGCCTCTTCAAATCGCGCTCGCCAACGACGCCCGGGCCGGTAGCGTCGTCGGTCGTGGACCGCGCTGATGACCTGCAGCTCGCGTTCGACACTTCTGACCTTGCAGCAGATCTCGCGCTGGCTTACTTCGAGTCGGGCGTTTCGGTAACGCTGAAGGCCGACGGCACTCCGGTCACAGAAGCGGACCAGGCAGTCGAGCGATTGTTGCGCGAGACGTTGACTGCCGCACGGCCGGAAGATGCGCTCCTCGGCGAGGAATTCGGTCAACTCGGCGAGTCCGATCGGGTCTGGATCGTCGACCCGGTCGACGGCACGTCGTTCTTCAGTCGGCGTGACCCCAACTGGCGAGTGCACCTTGCGCTGGAGGTTGCCGGGCGCACCGAGATCGCGGTCGTCACCGCGCCTGCGCTGCGACGCTGCTGGTGGGCGACGCGAGGCGGCGGTTCCTTCGAGTCGCCCTGGCCGCGTGACGAAGCCGCCGCGCGGCGCCTCGAAGTCAGCGCCACTTCGATGTTGGCTGATGCTCAACTCGCCGCCCTGGACGACTCGGCCCGGGCGCGTCTCCCCCCGAGTGCGGCCCGCGCCCCCGCAAGCCCCCTCCCGCTCGTCGAGCTGGTTCGCGGTGAGATCGATGCCTTCTTGGCCGAGTGCTGCCACATCTGGGATCACGCGCCCTGGATTCTTCTCGTCGAGGAAGCAGGCGGCCGTTTCACCGATCGAGCCGGGGGGCATGCGGGCGATCAAGGCGGCGGCCTCTACTCCAACGCCAACTTGCACAGTCAGTTGGTCGCCGCGCTTCAATACCCGGCCCGCGCCTGATCCATCGGGCAGTATGTACTCGTCGCGTCTTCGCGGCTCGGGGGAGGATCTTGCCGTGAACGTTCAAACGGTCGATCGCGTCGACGGTGGTGAGGGAGCACGTGCTCGTCGCCCGGAGATCAATGGGCGAAGGTCACTCGTTGTCGTCGCGGTGCTGATCGCGGTCGTGAGTGGCGCTTGCGGCGGCGGAAGTTCCAGCAACGGTGAAGAGAAGAAGACCGCGTCGCAGGTTCTCGCCGACGCAAAGGCCGCCACTCTCAAGGTTTCGAGTTTCCACATGACGGGTCAGACCGTCGACAACGGTAAGGCGACCGCGCTCGACATGACCCTGTCTCCGACGCGCGGCGGCGGAAGCGTCACCAACGACGGCGCAACGATTCAACTCGTGGTGGGTGGCGGGGAGGTCTACATGAAAGCGGACGCGGCGTCGTGGCAGAAGCTCGGCGGGAGCTCCATGTCCGCGGCGGCGGCGCAGCTCGTCGCGGACAAGTGGGTGAAGGCCCCCGCGACGAACCCCGACTTTCGAGGCCTCGCCAACATCGGCGACCTCAAGAGTTTCCTCGACGAGGGATTCAAACCCGAAGGGCAGGTATCCAAGCAGGGCGTCACGACCGTTGACGGAAAGCGCGTCGTCCCGCTCGTCGACTCCACGGGCAGCACGCTCTATATCGCGGCGACAGGTCAGCCCTACGCGGTGAAGATCGTCAACACGGCGAAATCCTCGGGCGGCGCGGGAACCGTGACCTTCGATCACTACGGGAGTGCCGCGATCCCGGCCATACCCACCGGCGCAGTGGACCTGAACGCGCTGGCAAAGGGCTGACCCGGCGGACGCGCTATTTGCCGTTGCGCTCGCGGTGCTTGCATCCGGGCCAGCAGCAGGGCCGGCGTTGGCCTTCCGCGAGCTCCTCCAGAGTCCGGCGAATGCGGCGTTCCCGGGTCGCTTCCTGCTTCGCGTCCTCGACCCAGCAGATGAACTCGTTCCGCGCCAGCGGCGTGATATCGGTCCACGCGTCGAGCGCCGTGCGTTCGGTGACCAGCGCAGTGCGTAGGTCTCGTGGAAGCTTGTGCACCACCCCACCGGGCACTCGCGCGCTACTCACACGGCCACGGTAGCGGGCCGGGTCAGCTCCTTCACGCAACGTGCACCGGTACTGCCGAGCGGCGCCGTAGGTTCCTCGGTGATGGAGCATGAACACTGCGATGCCTGCGGATTCGACGGTGCCCGTTACGACGACGACTTACTGCTGAGGGAGTTGCGGGCTCTCGGGCCGCGATGGCGATCGTTGCTGGCCGGCGCCGGTTCCGAACTTCGTGCGCGTCCCGAGCCGGAAGTTTGGTCGGCGCTCGAATATGCAGCGCACAGCAGAGACATCATCGCGCTGCACGTATTCGGTGTCGAACAAGCGTTGACACTCGACGAACCGTCTTTCCCGTCGATCGACGGGGATCTCGTCGACTCTGTGGCCGCGAGCTACGGCCGCGCCGATCCCGACGCGGTGCTCGACGAACTCGAGGTCCAGTCGACGCGTCTCGCGCAACTGGCCGACGATGCCGGCCCCGAGCGTTGGTCGCGCGGTCTGAGCATCGGCGCCGACCGAAGCGACGTGCGCCGTCTGCTCGAACATGCGCTGCATGACTCGTTACATCACGTCGACGACGTCGAGCGAGGGCTCACGGCGCTCCGGGGATAGCGCGGCTGCACTCGCCGTGACCGGGCCTGATCGGGCAACCTGGGCGGCGATGGCCACGACCCGACGCGCCGACATGTTCGTCGATCGTCACGACGATCCGCGTGAGAGCGGACCGACGCTGGTCGACGAGCGCACCACGCTCGTCGAGTACCTGCGATCTGCACGCCTCACATTGGAGATGAAATGCTCGGGTCTGGATGCCGAGCAGCTGGCGCGGCGCTCGGTCGAGCCGTCGACGATGTCGCTCCTCGGATTGATCCGACATCTCGCCGAGATGGAGCGGGAGTCGTTCCGGGCGGTGATGGCGGGACAGGACGCACCCCGGTTGTTCTGCTCGGACACCAACCGCGACGGTGACTTCGACGGCGCGGTGCCCGACCCCGGAGTCGTCGCGGAGGCGTGGGCCGCATGGCGAGCCGAGGTGGACTTCGCCGAGCGGTTCGTGGCCGACGCACCGAGCCTCGAGGTCACCGCCGACGCCCGCAGGGGAATCGGCTCCGGACCGGGGCCGATCTCGCTGCGTGAGGTGCTGGTCGAGATGATCCACGAGTACGCGCGGCATCTCGGTCACGCCGACCTGTTGCGGGAGCGGATCGACGGGCGCGTCGGCCAGTAACCCGAACGCCGAAGCTCCCGCTGGGCGCTCGCCGTGGGTGGGCGGCAACGGGACCGGCGGAGGCAGAATCCGGGTCATGCGTCTCGGGATCGCTCATCACTTCGGCTGGGCGGTCGCGGTGACAGCTTCGTCGGAGCACGAGGTCGTCGACCGTCGGCGGATCGAGTTGATCGAGCCGGGCTTTCCGTCGGCGCCGATCCATCACGAGGGCGGCCCGCATCTCCTCCACCGCACGGGTGAGCCGCTCGATGACGCCGCGTTGGAACGGTTGGTTTCCGACGTGCGCGCGTCGGTGGTGCGGGCCACGTCGGTGGCACTGGACGAGCTGGAAACCGGGTTGGCGGAATCGATTGTCTCGATATCGCTGCGAGAGTGGCCGGCCGACTTTCCCGAGGAGATTGCCACCCAACGTCGGGTGCCCCACGAGAGCCGCGCGGACTCCGTCATGTATTGCCGGGTGCTCGCCGAGGTCGCACGAGCCCGCGGCTGGAACGTCTCCCCCTACAACGCCAAGAACGTCGAGAACGAGGCCATTCGCATCCTGGGTGCACGAGCAGACGAGGTGCTGCGCGGTCCGCGCGCAACGCTCGGACCACCCTGGTCGAAGGACCATCGCGTCGCGCTCGCGGCAACGATCGTCGCGACGTAACCGCGGCTGACAGGAGAATTGACGATGCAGCAGTTTGGCGGTCTCGCGGCGGACATCGCGGGCGAAGTCGACGAGCGCCCGCCGTTGGTGTTCTTGCACGGATTGACCTTCGACCGAACGATGTGGCGTCCGGCGCTGGAGGAACTGTCGACGGTGGACCCGCAGCGCTGCGTTGCGGCGTTCGACCTGCCCGGTCACGGTGGATCGAACGCGCAGGAGGACTACGACATCGACAGTGTCGTCGCGACCGTCCATCAGGCAGTCGAGGAAGCGTCTCTCGACGCGCCGGTCATGGTCGGACACTCACTCGGGGGTGTGATCGTCACTGCCTACGCCGCTCAGCACCCGACGCGTGGTGTGGTCAATGTCGACCAACCGCTGTTCGTTGCCCCTTTCGCCGAACTGGTGCGGTCCGTAGAGGAACGACTGCGTGGGCCGGACTTCGCCGAGGTCTGGGCGATGTTTGCGGCCAGCTTCCATACGGATCTGTTGCCGCCCGCAGCACAGGCGATCGTCCGCGCGACGAGTCAGCCGCGCCAGGATCTGGTCCTCGACTACTGGGGCGAAGTGATGGAGGGGCCGATCGCTTCGCTCACGACGATGATCGACGACACGCTCGCGCACCTGCGCGAAGCGAAGTTGCCGTACGTCGTCGTCGCCGGAGCCGAACCCGCGCCGGGCTATGAACAGTGGCTGCAGGAGCGACTTCCCCAGGTTCGTTTCGTGATCTGGCCCGACAGCGGTCACTTCCCGCAGCTCGCGCACCCCGACCGGTTCGCCGGGATCCTCGCCGACACCGCGCGGTGGTGAGCTCCCGGGCCATTGGTCCCGAAGGGCGACGACCATTGCCTCTCGGAACGTTCGTGTCCTTCCCGTAGACATGCCTCAATCATCGGAGCGTTCACAGAAGAACGCGAGACGGGGGACACACCAATATGAAGCGTCGAACGCTCGACATCATCTTCGCCGTCGGGGGACTTCTCGTCGCGTTGTTGATTCTCGTCCTGGGGCTCGTGCTCCAGAACCAGGCCGACTTCGCGAAGAACTACGTGCACAACCAGCTCGCACAGCAGAAGATCTCGTTCACGCCCGCGCAGTTCCTCGCGGCCGACGAGAACCACCCCTGCCTGAAGACCAACGCCGGAAAGCCACTGGTCACGGGCGCGCAGGCGCAGTGCTACGCCAACCACTACATCGGCGTGCACGTCAAGGCGATCAACGACGGCAAGACGTACTCCGAGACCAGTAGTGACGCTCGAGCACTCGACTCCAAGCTCGCAGCGATGCCCGACCAGAACAGCGCGGAGGCCAAGCAACTCGCCGCGCAGGCCGCGGCACTGCACGGCAAGGCCACCACGCTCTTCCAGGGTGAGACGCTGCGCGGTCTCCTCCTGACGAGCTACGGCTTCAGCATCTTCGGCGAACGGGCGCAGCAGGCGGCCGACGTTTGCTTCGCTCTGGCGCTCGTTCTCTTCTTGGCGGCGATCGCCGGGTTCATCCACGCGGCCACCAAGAAAGCCGATCACGTGATCTTGTCCGAAGCCTGACGCGCACCCTCCGCGCCCAGCCGAAGTGACCGGGGTCCACGCGCTTGCGGCCCCGGTCACTTCGCGTTCGAACCCCGCCAACTCGCGATCTGGCGGGTCAGGTCAGTTGTTGTACGAGGGTGGCCGTGAGCCACTCTCGGTAGCGCTCGGGTGTCCAACCCCGGTCGCCGACCAGAAGCAGATACACCTCGGGGGACATCAGCGCGTGAATCAGGTCCGCGGCGTCGCGTTGGCGGAGTCCGGGCTTGAGTGCGTGCGCGCGCGAGCGAGCGAGCGATCTGACCTTGGCCACGATCGCGTTGTTGTCGGATCTCGTCGAGCAGCGCCGATGCCGCGGGATCGGAACCGGCCGCACTCACGAGGACGCGGTAGACGTCGTTGGTCCTCTGGTTGATCGCCGTTGTGACACCCGCGATCCCGGCCAGCAGCTTGTGCGCGTCGGGTTCGGCGAACACTGAGGCGACCTCGGGTCGCTGCGGCACCGCGAGTGGTTGGTCGTCACCGGCGATCGAGGTATCGAGCAGGGCCTTGAGGATCCCGAGTTTGGACGCGAAGAGCCGGTACACGGTCGCGGGGGGCACGTCGGAGTGTTCGCTGATCGCCTCGATGGTGGTCGCCACGTAGCCCCGGTCGAGGAACAGCGTTCGGGCCGCGTCGACCACCGCGCGCCGGGCGAGGCGGGTGCGGGCCTGACCACGCCCGCTCTTGCTCGGTGGGTCGCGCTTGACGGGCTCGGGCACGTAACGATAGTATCACTCTCGATTTGAGAGTGTCACGTTCATTCACAAGAGCGGAATCGAGGAGGGAACCATGAGCGCGTCGTCCGTCCAGGGAATCAAGACCGTGTTGCATCCCGTGTCCGACGTCGAGAAGGCCAAGGCGGTCTACACCGCGCTGCTCGGCGTCGCGCCGCAGGCCGACTCGCCCTACTACGTCGGTTTCGACGTCGCCGGCCAGCACCTCGGACTGCTTCCCGGTGGTGGCCCGCAGGGTCTGACCGCGCCGGTCGCGTACTGGCACGTCGACGACATCGAAGCGAAGCTCGCCGAGGTGACCGCGGCCGGCGCAACGGTCAGGGACGCGGCGAGCGACGTCGGGGGCGGACGGCTGGTGGCGTCCGTCGTCGACCCCGACGGCAACGTCGTCGGACTCGTTCAGGACAAGGCGTAGGAACACGCAGGAGAAGGGTGAGAGCGATGAAGACGATGACATGCAAGCAACTGGGTGGACCGTGTGATCAGCAGTTGCAGGGCGACACGGCGGACGCGGTCATCAAAGCCCAGGATCATCATCTGAAAGAAAGGGTTGCCGGCGGCGATGACACGCACGCCCGTGCCCTCAAGGACATGAAGAGTCGGTGGAGGCGCCCGATCGCAGGGATGGGCTGGTACCGCGCGGCGAAACGCGACTTCGCGGACCTTCCCGAAGACTGATCGGATCCGGGCGCTTCAGCGGGGCCGGAGCGCGCCGCGGATTCTGCGGGCCAGGACTCGCTGCTTCGCAGCCGTTGTGACGTCGATCCGTTCGAACTCGTCGCCGAACCGGGCGGCGTTCTGTCGCACTTCAGACAGAACGCGCCGCCGCCGATGATCGAGTGATGGCAACGGTGGCCTCCCTGCTGATGGCGTTCGGCCTCGCGATCGTCCCGTACAACTTCGGGTCGCATCGCTGGTCGTCGGAGTGGACCCGGACGATCAGAGGCGTCAGCCTGATGATGTTCGTGGTGTTCATGCCCTGGTACGTCGTCTCGGTCGGACTCGGTGCCGACGGTTGGCTCGTACCGGTCGCGATGGTGATGTTCTGCGCGGCCTACGGGATGGGACTCGGGCACCGGACCCGGTCACGGCGATATAACAGGCAATCGTCCGGCGCGATCGTCGCAGACCTGAAGTACCGGCTGTTGGAGATTGACCTCAACGCGGCGGGGTCGCTGCTTACCTGGGACCAAGCGACCTATATGCCGAATGGCGGCGCCATATCGCGGGGTCGGCAGTCGGCGATGCTGCGACGCCTTGCGCATGAGCGTTTCGTCGATCCCGCGCTCGGAAGACTGATGGATCGTCTGGAGCCGTGCGCCGATAAGCTTCCCGCCGACGATGCGAGTCTGATCCGCGTCGTGCGGCGCGATTACGAAAGAGCCATCAGGGTCCCGGCCGAGTACGTCGCGCGCGCGAATGCCCATTTTTCGGCATCCTACAATGCCTGGACCCGCGCTCGGCCGGCGAACGATTTCGCCGCAATGATTCCTTTTCTCGAAAGGACGCTCGACCTCAGCCGAGAATACGCTTCGTTCTTCGCGCCCTATCACCACATCGCCGATCCGATGATCGACGAGGCTGACGAGGGTCTGACGACAGCCACGGTCCAGCGCCTTTTCGCAGAGCTGCGGCGCGAGCTGATCCCCATGGTGCGCGCGATCTGCGATCAGCCGCCGGCGGACGACGGCTGTCTGCATCGCTCGTTCGGCGAGGCGGCGCAACTTGGCTTCGGCCTGTCGGTCGCCGCGCAGATGGGCTACGACCTCGAACGCGGACGGCTCGACAAGACCCACCATCCGTTCTGCACCAAGTTTGCGGCGGGCGACGTGCGGATCACGACCCGGGTGCGCGAGAACGACATCCGCGACGCGCTGTTCTCGACACTGCACGAAGCCGGACACGCGATTTACGAGCAAGGCGTGAACGCAGCCTACGAAGGGACACCGCTTGGGAGCGGGGTTTCGGCCGGCGTCCATGAAAGCCAGTCCCGGCTGTGGGAGAACGTGGTCGCGCGCAGCCGGCCGTTCTGGGAGCATTACTACCCGGCTCTTCAACGGACTTTTCCGATCAGCTCGGATCGGTACCGCTTGATATCTTTTATCGCGCCATCAACAAGGTGGAACGCTCGCTCATCCGCACCGACGCTGACGAAGTGACCTACAACCTTCACATCATGCTGCGGTTCGACCTGGAGTTAAAGCTCCTCGAAGGACGGCTCCGGGTCAAGGACCTGCCTGAGGCTTGGCGCACCGCATGCAGGCTGATCTCCGCGTTGCGCCGCCCGACGATCGCGACGGCTGCCTGCAAGACGTGCATTGGTATTGCGGAAGCATAGG
>CAWIFT010000006.1:0-799654 GCA_963835455.1 uncultured Actinomycetes bacterium | reverse complement strand
CCTGCATGCGGCGAACCTGACGGCTGGTGCGATCAACTTCGATCACGACCAGCCCACACGATTGGAGATAGCGCGAGAGGCCCGCGCCATGGCGCCGGTGCCTTAGACGCCAACGCGGGCGATGGAACCGGCACCGCACAGCCAGTCGTGCAGCGCGGCGAACCCGGCGGTGGTGGCGGGGAACGACTCCGCGCCGAGACCCCGCCGTTCACGTCGACCGCGGCGGCGACATGATTATCGAGGTGGGTGTCGACTCCACCCGCGTTAGGCCACGAATCTACGATGGTCATTGCCATCCCTTCTCTCTTCAACGGTTGAGGGATGGCACGCACGTCCCGTGAAGGAGACCGTGACGATCAACTGTTTGCGCAGGAGGATCGGTCACCCTCCGGAACGGGGCATGCCCAATTCCAGCACCGTCCGATCGACACGCGCTCCCATCAAACGAGCACTTCGACAGTTCAGATCAAACGACGCTCACCGTCGACCCGCGGACCCGCGAACAACGACGACCCCAGTCTCACTGGCAGTTATGGCGTGCGACGATTCCGATTCGAAGGGACCTTTGGCTCTCCCACTGGGCTGAGGGCGAGGCGACAATCGAGCCGTGCACGACTACGACGACGCCCGATCGCGCAGGCGATGGGCATGGTTTCGGTCCAGGTGGGGTGCACCGTTGATGACGCCCTCTTGCGATGAAAGCGCGAGCGCGATCGACGACGTGAGTGTTGACGAGATCGCCGCGGCCGTAGTCGAAGCAGGACCATGCGCTTCGACGACTAGGTCGCGCTGATCGCGACGCCACCGATCGATCTCCTCTTTGTAGTCAAGCGGTGTTCGGAGTCGGTTGTGGCGTTCTGGACTTGCGGGTTCTAGCGTTGGGTCGGGTCCGGGAGTGGTTCTTCCGAAGCGCCGGTGTTCGGGGTTCGAAACCGGTCACGCTGGATTGATGAGTCGTCCCCGCTTGCCCTCCCGGGCCCGCATGCTTTCGTGCGGCGTCGGCGCGGAGTTGCCGGTAGAGGGTGTCGGTGATCCGCCGTTTCAGCGCGCGTAACGCTTCCTTCTTCGTCTTGCCCTGCGCGACTTTGCGGTCGTAGAACGCGCGGCCGGGTGAGTGCCGGTGACGGATCTGGGTCACCGCCGCGATGTGGACCGCGTGGTTCAGCTGTCGGTTCCCGCGTAACGAGAGTCGGCGGATCGATCGGCCGCCCGATTCGAACTCGATCGGAGCGGTTCCCGCGTAGGCCGCGAAGTGATCGCGGTTGTGAACCGGTCGACGTTACGCGTGTGTCCGATGACCATCGCGGCGACGACCGGACCAACACCGAAGATGTCGGTCACCGTCGTTCCCGACGCGCGCACCGCGGCTTCGAGGCGACGTTTCGACGCGCGCATTTGGGTGTCGAGGTGACGGAGGTCGTCGAGATGCTCCGATGCGAGGTCATGACGGATCTGCGCGACCGGATCGGCCGGCTTGATCCGGTCGAGGAGCTCCTGGGCTGCGTTCACGGTGATTTCCTTGGAAATACCGCCCGGAACGAGCTCGATCAACAGGGCATGGAGCCGACACACGCTGCGGTTCCGGGCCCGACCCAGATCCCGATGCCGTTTCGCCAACAACCGCAACACGACCGCGTGATCCGCCCGCGCCACCAACTGCAGATCACGCGCCCGTAACGCCGCGATCGCGATCGACAACGCGTCATGACGATCCGTCTTTTGCGACTTCGACGTCGCCAACACCCGAACCCGCGACGCCAACGTCGCCGGCACATCCAACACCCGCTCACCGGCACCAACGAGTTGCTGCGCGAGCAGATAGCCCAGCCCACCCGCCGACTCAACCGCCCACACACGCGCTTCGAAACCGGCCGCCCATTCGAGTAACTGCTCGAGCTGCCGCGCACCCGACCGAATCTGTATCCGGCCGAGTTGCAGTTCGCACCCATCGATCGCGACTGCCGTGTGCGATCCCTTGTGCGGATCGATACCGATCACCACACCCATCTGTCCCTCCCTCGCGAAAACCAATGACGTGAGAGTCAGGGCGGGCACTCCTGATTCTGGAGGATCGTGCTCGCGCACCTCTTTCGAGCCACACCCCAACGATCCCGGCGGGCAGGAAACTCGATAGAAAACCAGTCGGATCACTCCGACGGCAGGCAGTTAGAGAACCACACCCACCGGGACCACCAACGCTACGAAACCCGCAACGCCAGCACCACAAACTCAATCAGGCAGTTATGGCGTCCCGATTGTGCCGTGGAAGTTCTTCGGGGAGCGGCGGTCGTCTGTCTTGATCGGGCGGCATCCCCGCATCTCTCCACCGCTCGAAGTCGACCCGCACCTTCGTGATCGTCGTGCGGTTGGAAGGGCTGATCACGTCGGGTCCTGGGGGCGTCATCCTCCCACCGGCACACGGAGCAAATCACATATGTACCGGGCGGACCATGATCGGGTCTGACGATCGTAAGAAACCCGCAGC
This sequence comes from uncultured Actinomycetes bacterium, assembly GCA_963835455.1. Lineage (GTDB taxonomy): Bacteria > Actinomycetota > Acidimicrobiia > IMCC26256 > PALSA-610 > PALSA-610. Next base: position 797,169 of record CAWIFT010000006.1, on the reverse strand, counting down.
AGGGGCACGGGTAGCGCACGAGCAACACACGTTCGAGCAGGCAATCATCGGCAACCGTCGCATGCGTGCCGTCCGGTAGTCGGACAGTCCAGGTCGGGGCTCCTGCCTCCATAACGTCGACGATCTCTACACATTGCACGCGGCGCTTGGTGCCAACGGTCACTCGTGCCATCACGGTTTCACCGACCAGGAAGCGCGTACTCACGTGCTTCGTATCGGCTCATGGAGCACGGCGATCAAGGCGCACATAATGCCCGATCTCGCGCGACTGCGGCGAGCGCCGATCGCCACTATGGCGCGCCCAAGTTCGACTGGGGAAACAGGTCCCACATCGACTCCTCGTCCCACTCACGGACACGCATGGTGCCGGACCCGGTACTCGAACCACACGCGATGTCCGCCCGAGTGACGAGATGGGACCATGACGCATCGCCCGCACGAGACGCTGCTACGCCTGCCCGTGCAGATAGAGCAAGTGTCTGCGTGTCGCCCCGGCGAACGTGGAATGGTTGGTCGAATACGCGGAGCGCCTCTCCTGCTATTGCGATCGCGATCGCGGCGTCTGCGTCCGGTATGAACACCGCGTATGCGTCGCCTAGAGGGCGGCACATGATGAAACGGTTGTCGAGCGCGGTGTCCAATCTGCGGGTCGTTTCAGCCAGGACCGCGTCGCCGACCGCGAAGCCGAGGTTGTCGTTGACTGTCTTGAAATCATTGATGTTCACCACCGCGGCGGCGACGAGTCCGTCGTCACCTTGCCTCAGCCACAGGGCCTCTACCTGATCGCCCGCAAGAGGCTTGGTCAGGCGCGTCAACTGAGTGACGACCTCGCTCTTCGGGTCACCTCCGCGTTCCATGAGCCACACAATGCCCGATCCATCCGTGTTCGGCGAGCACCGATCGGCAGTTATGGCGCGCCGGTCACTCATTCGGCCCAAGTAGTGCGAACAAGCGTTGCGGCCAGTCGTCGTCGGCGAGATCCGCTGCGACCAGAACGTCACGCCAATCTTGGCGAGCAAGCTGACCGCGTTCCCGGAGCGCGTCAGGTCGCCGTTCGCTACGAGCACGATCGCCGCTTGGACCCGTTCGGTATCGCTGACTTCACCGACGATCCGCGTGATCTCGACGGCGCTACCGGGCGATGGGAAGTCGCGCTCGATGCGACTACACAGCCGTGCGCTGACGACTGTTTCGGGGACGCCCGGACAGCGCCGGGTGGCCATCCGGAAGGAACGTGAGATCCCTGTCGACTGCGCCGGTCTCCTTCCAGACCAGCAACGGGAGGTTCCCCGTCGACCGCGTGACTGGCGGCCGGTCTCGACGTACGTCCGGCTGTTGTAGAAGACGCGCCACGTGTCCCCGGCGTCTTCGACCTGGGTGACCGCGGGTTCCCAACTCGGGTTGTTCAGATGCTCAATGGCCATGGGCCCGCGCTTGCGCCTCGTCCACGGTCACACACGCAGGATTGCCGGCTCTTGGGGACGGTTATTGCGAGTGCAGATCGGGAGCGGTTGCGGCGCGAAGCGCCTCGACCATTCCTTGGTGATGGGCGATGCCGAAGCGCAACGGACACGAAACGATATGAAGATAGAAGGAGTAGGTTTGCATGAACCGAAGCCGCTGGAACCGTGTTCGATGCGAGCTGCTCCCCGCCGGGAAAGATCACCGGGCCGAACCTAGCCGCATCGTTCCGAAGCTCGATCGAGACCACTTCCCGGTGTACGACCAGGAGGCGCGGTCGCGCCTCGCATCAAGCGTCCCAGAGCGGGCATTCTGTGCGCGCCCCGCCCGGTCGCGTGGACTGGAGCGGGTCTGTGCTGCGGTCAGACTGTGCCGATGGTCGAGGTGCCGCGGACGCGCTATGTAGCGGTGGACGGGCTGGAAGTCGCGTACCAAGTCATCGGCGATCTCCCCCTTGACCTCGTTTACATGACCGGCACGATCAGCCATATCGACATGCGGTGGGAGGACCCGGCGAGCGCCCGCTTTCTCGAAGGTCTCGCATCCTTCAGTCGGGTGATCGTTTTCGATCGACGAGGTGTCGGCGCGTCCGATCGGCTCACTCCGGGGCGAGGTGCCGAGCTGGGAGGAATGGGCCGACGACCTCAGAGCCGTCTCGGATACGGCGCACTCGGAACGTGCCGCGTTGTTTGCCACTGGCATCGGCAGCGGGACATGGCAGTCAGCTTCGCTGCCATGCACCCCGAACGCGTCCAGGCCCTGGTCCTGTTCAATGCCTTGGGACGCGGACCCAGGTTTGACGATGATCCTGATCGAAGGTGGTCGGATTTCTCAGCGGAGTTCGCGGAGCAGTTCTGGGGCACCAAGGAGTACGTCCCGGCCGTGGTCTCCCAGCGTGATGCACGATCCGGTGCAGACCGCTTGGTGGGCGAAGTACATGCGGGCGACAGCGACGCCACAGGCGATGGCTGCGCAACTGCGCGCCACAGGCATGACGGATACGCACTTCATCCTGCCCTCGCTACGAGTGCCCACGTTGGTGATTCACCGAGCCCAGAACGCAATAAACGACATCGCTGACGCCCGAGAGTTGAGTGAACGCATTCCGAGCGCGACGTTCGTCGAGGTTCCCGGCACGGACGCCCCCGCCGGACCCAAAACGCAGGGCTCATCCTGAATCTCGTCGAGGAGTTCGTGACGGGCCTGCGTCCATCGCAGCCACCCGACCGTTATCTGGCGACGGTGTTGTTCACCGACATCGTTGATTCCACCCGACGTGCCGCCTCGCTCGGCGACCATCCCTGGCGGGAGCTGCTCGACGCGGACGATCGCCTGGTCCGAGCGGAACTGAAACGCTTCCAAGGACACGAAATCGCGACAACCGGCGACGGCTTTCTCGCTACCTTCGACGCGCCCGGGAGGGCGATCCGCTGCGGCACCGCCATTTGCCAGGCTGCCCATGCCCTCGACATCGAGGTCCGGGTCGGCCTACACACCGGCGAAGTCGAAGCGCGCGGCGCCGACATCGGTGGGATCTCGGTGCACATCGGAGCCCGAGTTGCAGCCGCCGCGGCAGCAGGTGAGGTGCTCGTCTCGCGCACCGTGACCGACTTGGTCGCCGGGTCCGGCATCGAGTTCGAAGACCGAGGCGAACACGAACTCAAAGGCGTCCCCGGCACCTGGAAACTCTTCTCGGTCAGCGCATAACTGCCGCTCTGCGCTCGCACGCGGGTGGGTGATCGGGCAACCTACACGTAGAACTGAGCGGCTCCCTCGTCGTCAGAGTGGCGTGAAGCAAGTACGCGTTCCTCGTCGCTCTGGTCGTGAGCGTCGCAGCCTGCTAGTCGTCGCACACGAGCGCAAGCACGCCTACGTCATCGAGCATCAACTCGGCGACGACGACGAATCCGTTGTGCCACGGCTGCGGCTCACCTGGTGCGGCGACGCTCACCCGACACTTCTCGGCCGGGCAGGCGTTCGGTCCCCTCTCATTCCAGTATCCGGCCAAGTCGTGCAACTCAGCGCTACCGCTTCGACACCAGCTTTGCCGACGTCATCGTGTACCTCAGCAACGCCAAACTTCACGCTCCGTGCACCACAAAGAACAACTTGGGAGACATCACGACAACGTGCGGGACCAATTCACCGTCCTGCCCGCAGGCGGCGTACTCACGACGTGGAGCATCGTGGGTTACCCACGCACCCCGGGCCCGAGATTCCGCACCCGAACACCACGATCAACGGCCAACCGGCTTCGATCGCCGTCAGCAAGCCGGGTGACTGCTCCCGCCTCGGCGCGCAGGAGACAGTCACCGCCGAGATCGGACGCCCGATCGGAGACCACTTCGAGGTGGTTGCGTGTCTCCGGGGTCCTAACGTCGCTGGCAACGAAGCACTCGTACGCCAGATGCTCGCCTCGACACGCTCGTCCGACTGACGCCATAACTGCCTGATTGAGTTTGTGGTGCTGGCGTTGCGGGTTTCGTAGCGTTGGTGGTCCTGAGGTGACCCCCGTGTAGTGGTCCGGGTGGTGTGCGAGTCCGTTGCTCCAGAATTGGGGCAGGAGGACAGCATCATGAGCCGACGTCGGCACACGCCCGAACAGATCATCCGCAAGCTCGCCGAGGGCAACAAGCTCCTCGCGGGCGGCACTGAGCTCGATGTGGTGTGTCGCCATCTCGAGATCGCCGAGTCGACGTGGCATCGGTGGGTCGCGCAGTACGGCGGCATGAAAGCCAACGACGCGAAGCGGTTGAAGGAACTCGAGATCGAGAACAGCCGCCTGAAGCGGCTGCTCGCCGACGCGGAGCTCGACAAGGCGATGTTGAAGGAGATCGCGGAGGGAAACTTCTGACCCCGAACCGTCGCCGCGAAGCAGCTGCGATGTTGCAGCAGCGGTTCGGGGTCTCCCAACGACGATCGTGCAAGGTGGTCGGTCAGCACCGCTCGACGCAACGACTCGACCCGCCGTCTCCGACCGATATCGAGACGGAGTTGCGGGCGTGGCTGCGCGCGTTCTCGCGTGAGCGGCCGCGGTGGGGTTGGCGGCGCGCCGCGACGAGCTCCGCCGTGCGGGCCGGAAGATCAACAACAAGCGGGTGCAGCGCCTGTGGCGTGAGGAAGGACTGAAAGTGCCGTATCGCAAACGCAAGAAGCCGCACCGGGGGTCGGCACCGCGGTCGGGGCGATGTGCCCGATCGCGCCGAACGCGCTGTGGGCGCTCGACTTCCAGTTCGATACGACCGTCGATGGCCGAACGCTGAAGTTGTTGAACGTCATCGACGAGTACACCCGCGAATGCCTCGCGATCGTGGTCGGTCGCCACTCGACGCGGACAAGGTCGTCGCCACCCTCGACCGACTCGTCGTCGAACGCGGCGCGCCGGCGTTCGTGCGGTTCGACAACGGCCCGGAGTTCATCGCCCACGCGGTCGCGGACTGGTGCCGCTTCAACGAAGTCGACAGTGTGTTCATCGATCCGGGATCGCCGTGGCAGAACGCCTGGATCGAGAGCTTCAACGGCCGGCTCCGCGACGAGTTGCTCAACGGCTGGCAGTTCGACAATCTGCTCGAAGCCCAGGTCCTCATCGAGGACTGGCGCATCGACTACAACGACAACCGTCCGCACAGCGCCCACGGCGACCTCACCCCGACCGAGTTCGCCAACGAATGGATCACCCGAAACCAACCAGCACCCGCATAACCGCTGGACCACTCAACGGGGACCCCCTCAGTCCCGGTGGGTGTGGTTCTCTAACTGCCTGCCGTCGGAGTGATCCGACTGGTTTTCTATCGAGTTTCCTGCCCGCCGGGATCGTTGGGGTGTGGCTCGAAAGAGGTGCGCGAGCACGATCCTCCAGAATCAGGAGTGCCCGCCCTGACTCTCACGTCATTTGGTTTCGCGTAGGGAGGGACAGATGGGTGTGGTGATCGGTATCGATCCGCACAAGGGATCGCACACGGCAGTCGCGATCGATGGGTGCGAACTGCAACTCGGCCGGATACAGATTCGGTCGGGTACACGGCAGCTCGAGCAGTTACTCGAATGGGCGGCCGGTTTCGAAGCGCGTGTGTGGGCGGTTGAGTCGGCGGGTGGGCTGGGCTATCTGCTCGCGCAGCAACTCGTTGGTGCCGGTGAGCGGGTGTTGGATGTGCCGGCGACGTTGGCGTCGCGGGTTCGGGTGTTGGCGACGCGAAGTCGCAAAAGACGGATCGTCATGACGCGTTGTCGATCGCGATCGCGGCGTTACGGGCACGTGATCTGCAGTTGGTGGCGCGGGCGGATCACGCGGTCGTGTTGCGGTTGTTGGCGAAACGGCATCGGGATCTGGGTCGGGCCCGGAACCGCAGCGCGTGTCGGCTCCATGCCCTGTTGATCGAGCTCGTTCCGGGCGGTATTTCCAAGGAAATCACCGTGAACGCAGCCCAGGAGCTCCTCGACCGGATCAAGCCGGCCGATCCGGTCGCGCAGACCTCATGACCTCGCATCGGAGCATCTCGACGACCTCCGTCACCTCGACACCCAAATCCGCGCGTCGAAACGTCGCCTCGAAGCCGCGGTGCCGGTCGGGAACGACGGTGACCGACATCTTCGGTGTTGGTCCGGTCGTCGCCGCGATGGTCATCGGACACACACGTAACGTCGACCGGTTCACGAACCGCGATCACTTCGCGGCCTACGTGGGAACCGCTCCGATCGAGTTCGAATCGGGCGGCCGATCGATCCGCCGACTCTCGTTACGCGGGAACCGACAGCTGAACCACGCGGTCCACATCGCGGCGGTGACGCAGATCCGTCACCGGCACTCACCCGGCCGCGCGTTCTACGACCGCAAAGTCGCGCAGGGCAAGACGAAGAAGGAAGCGTTACGCGCGCTGAAACGGCGGATCACCGACACCCTCTACCGGCAACTCCGCGCCGACGCCGCACGAAAGCATGCGGGCCCGGGAGGGCAAGCGGGGACGACTCATCAATCCAGCGTGACCGGTTTCGAACCCCGAACACCGGCGCTTCGGAAGAACCACTCCCGGACCCGACCCAACGCTAGAACCCGCAAGTCCAGAACGCCACAACCGACTCCGAACACCGCTTGACTACAAAGAGGAGATCGCTATGTACTCGCCCGATGGCGCGCGATCGGGCAATCTGGATTTGTGGACTCCAGCCCTGACGTTCCCCAATCCTTCGAATCCGCGCGAGTCAACCTCCGGTCGTGGATTGCGGACAACTACGAACTACCGCGCCGCAGGTATGTCGAAGCCGTTCGCGAGGGACGACCGCGAGGCGAGCTTGCGGTCCTAGCCGTGGAGCTGGCGGACGCCGCGGACGACGCTGAGACGCGGTGGACGAATCTGCTCCTTCTCGCCGAGCTGTCCGGCGACGCCGCGACGATCATCAACGAGAACGCCGGCCACTGGCAGGCGACCTCCGACCTTTGGACTGACCTGGAGGTGGCGCATGCGAACCTCGAGGAAACCGACGCATAAGTGCCGATCGGAACTCGCAGCGCGGTCGCGAGGTTCATCCCCTCGCGCGATCGGCGACTCGCCGCAGACAGTAGGTCCCTCGAGCTGAACGCTCGCGTCCACACGCGCCTCATCGGGTTATCGACCCGATGCGATTTGGCCGGCCTTCATCGTCGACGCCGCTCGAACGGTCGACTCGCGGTACAGAACGACACGCGACGGGAGCAACCGGGACACGACGACACGAACACGCCGCGCTGCGTGGCGAGAACGCGCTGACCTTCGGGTTGTGCGGCACCACGCTCACGACGCGGATTCGCGATGTCGGCACCATTTTCGGCACCACACGCAGAAGGCCCGGCGCTTGCGCACCGGGCCTGACCTGCATTTCGTTGGTGGCGGGGGCAGGATTTGAACCTGCGACCTTCGGGTTATGAGCCCGACGAGCTACCAGACTGCTCCACCCCGCGGCGGACCATGCATGGTACTCACGCCCGCGCGCACGACCAAGTCGACGGCTCTTGGCGATCCGGCGACTACGCCTTGGGCGTTCCCTCGCTTTCCAGCACTGGTACACCCCGCGACCGCCCCGAAGGTTCCAACCAGTTGGGTTCAGGACGCGGCCGTGAAACTCGCAGGTCCGGTCGCGTGATCGCCGCGCACGGCGTCGTAGGGGTCGTGAAGGTCGCCGTAGTACCCGAGCGCATAGGCCCCGCGCCGGTAACCGGCGAGGCGGGCGAGATCCTCGGGCAGCCCGCGCGCCACCTCGGGCGGGCACGCGAGGTACTGGTTCTCCTCCTGCCGCAACCACGACAACGTGTAGCCGACGTTGATGCCGCGGCGCGCGCCGCTCGATCGATTGGCCCCGCCGCCGTGGTACAGCGAACCGAGATAGAAGAGCACCGAACCCCTCGGCATCTCCGCCGGAACCGTCTGGTCGACGGTCGGGCGCAGCTTGTCCTCCCAACGATGGCTCCCCGGGATCACGCGCGTCGCCCCGTTCTCCTCGGTGAAGTCGTTCATCGCCCACATCGTGTGGCACTCGACCTCGAAGCCGGCGGGGAATGGGAAGAAGTCGAACGCCCATTGATCGCGGTGTACGTACTGCGCGGGTTCGCCGGGCCCGATCTCGATGACCTGCGTGAGGTGCAACTGGTACGTCGTCGCGTGATCGCCCAACACGCGATCGAGCGCTCCCAACGCGGTGGGGTGCGCCGCGATCTCACCGAAGGCGCGCGACCGCGCGAGCAGTGAGCCCGTACGCCGCGTGTTGAGGCCGGTGAACTCGTCGGCCCCCGGCGCGGTCTGCGCGAGGAACGGTTCGAGATCGTCCTCGATGCGGTCCATCAACTCGTCGGAAGCGAGTCGCTCGACGACGACACAACCCGCCGCGCGCAACGCCGCCTCGACGTCGTCGACACCCGCATCCGCCGTGACCCTGGGAACGTCGAGGTCCATCGGGCAACGCTACCGCGCTACCCGTCCGGGACGAGCTGGAGATTCACCCGGCTCATGAGCTCCCGGGGGCTGAACGGCTTGAAGACGTAGTCGTTCGCCCCGAGCGTGAAGCCCCGCGCGGTGTCGGTGTCCTGGGCCTTGGCCGTGAGCATGATGATCGGCAGCGACCTCGTCGCTTCGCGGGCACGCAGTTGTTCCAGCACGTCGAAGCCGGAGATCCCGGGCATCATCACGTCGAGCAGCAGCAGCGCGGGCCTCGCCTCCGGCACGAGCACCAGCGCGTCCTGGCCGTTGGTCGCGCACAGCACCTGGTGCCCACTCTGCACCAGCTTGTACTCCACCAGATCACGCACGTCAGGGTCGTCGTCGACCAAGAAGATGAGACTCATTGACTTCCTCGACTCTCTGCGGGGAACCGCATCGTCACGGTGGTACCGCGGCCCTGCATCGACATCACGCCGACGTTGCCGTCGTGACCGTCGACGATCTGCTTCACGATGTACAGACCGAGACCGGCGCCGAGCGTCTCGCGCCGAGCCCCGGTCTTCGCGCTGAAGAAGCGGGAGAACAGCTCGTCCTGCTCGTCGTCGGCGACGCCGATCCCGGTGTCGCGCACTGCAATCACCACCTGGTCGCGGTCGGACCGGGTCGAGATGTCGATGCGCCCCCCGGCCGGCGTGAACTTCACCGCGTTCGCCATCAGGTTGTGCAACGCCCGCTCGACCTGGCTTTCGTCGGCCACGAGCTCGAGACCGGGTTCGAGATTGATGTCGACGAGCAGCTCACCTTGCGCGGCGGTGGGTGCGACCGCGTCGCACACGCGCCGCACCATGCCCTCGACGTCGACGGGGGCCAGCGTCGGTTCGAACGTCCCCGCCTCGAGCCGCGACATCATGAGCAGGTTGGAGATCAGCACGAGCAGCTTCTCGCCGCTGCGCTCGACGATCTTCAACATGCGCCGCTGTTCGTCCGAGACGCTCTCGGCCGATTCGTCGGTCAGCAGTTCGATGTAGCCCAGCACGCTCGACAACGGGCCCCGAAGTTCGCGCGACACCTCGGCGAGGAAATCGTTCTTGAATCGATCGAGCAGACCCAATCGCTCGACCATCTGATGCTGCAGCTCGAACGCGCGGGCGTGATCGAGCGCGCGCCCGATCTCGCGCGCGAACCCTTCCATCAACCTCACCTCGCCGTCGGTCCACGCCCGCGGCGCGCGCTGCTCGCTCGCGACCAGTACCCCGCCGACGCGCCCACCGACGACGATCGGGCAACTCAGCGCCGCCCGGACCGAGCTCTCTTCGAACGCGTCCCGTTGCTCGATGCGGAACCGCTCGGAGTCGCGCGCGTCGTCGATCACGACCGCGCGCCCGTCGTCGGTGATGCCGGTGAGATGAATCAGCGCGAACAACTCGTCGGTCGGCGACACGGAGCGCACGGGCACGACCTCGTCCGAGCGCAGCCACTCGGCCGCGAGCCGTCCACAATCACGTTCGCGTAGGCGAATGTGAACCCGGTCGACCTCGACCGCGTCGCCGATGACGTCGACCGCCCGTTGGACCACGCGATCCAGGTCGAGCGACGCGTGCACGACTTCGGTCAGCTCGCGGCGTACACGTTGATCCTTGGTGCGTTCGGCCTCGACGATCCGGAGCCGCGCCAGCTCGACGACCATCGTGTTCACGGAGTCACCGACGAACTGGATCTCGGCCGCCGCACCCGGAAGGTGCACGCGCACCGTGAGGTCGCCGGAGGCGATGGCCACGAGCGCGCCGTCGAGCACGTGGAGCGGCTGCGACACCGCGCGGGCGCTGCGCCGGCTGAGCAACAGGGCCAACACCACCAGCGCGAGCCCGAGGAACACGAGCTCCACCGCGAACGCGACTCGGGTCGCGGCCGAGTTGGGGACCATGACGACGACCGCCGCCGTCGCGGCGAGGGCGAAGAGCGCGATGCCGGCGACGAGCTCGAAGCTGCGCGCCAGCGCGGTCGCGAGCAGCGGCGCGTCCGCCGCGGACGGGCGCGGTTCACGGACGGCGAGGCGTTCGTCGGGCATCGTCTCGAACCCTGTCCCCGGCGCGTCACGGTCGCGTCACCACCGAGAGACGGCGTCGCCGCGCCCGCCTCCTAGCATCGCCCCGTGCCGGGCCCCCGCTTCCTCGACCAATTCGCGGACGCGGCGCGCTCGAGCCGGACGATCCTGCGCGCCGGGGTCCTGCGCCCCGAGCGGCCCGACCGGCTCTGGCACGCCGCGCAGGCGCTGCACCGCTGGGGCGCGGGCACCGCCGCCCTGTTCGCGACGGGCTCCGCCCGGTTCGGCGACGACCCCGCCCTGATCGACGAACGCGGCCCGGTGAGCTTCCGCGACCTCGACGCCCGCGCCGACGCCGTCGCCCGAGGGCTGGTGGAAACCGGCGTCCGGGCGGGCGACACGGTCGCGATCCTGTGCCGGAACCACCGGTACTTCTTCGAGATCACGGGCGCGCTGGCCAAGATCGGCGCGAACGCGCTCTACCTCAACACGGGGCTCGCGGCGCCGCAGATCGACGTGATCGTGCAGCGCGAGCGGGCCGTGCTCGTCGTGCACGACGAGGAGTTCGGTCCCGTCGTCGGCGCGGCCGGCGTCGAGCCCCGGCTGATCGCTTGGCGAGATCAACCCGACCCCGGTTTGGCGCCGGATCGTGCGATCCGGACCCTCGATGAGCTCGCGGCTCGTCACGCCGACGGTCCGCCCCTCGAACGGCCCGCGCACGCGGGCCGCACGATCATCATGACCTCGGGCACGACCGGGCTCCCGAAGGGCGCGTTCGTGGCGAGCACGCCCCACGTCGGTCCCGCGATCGCGCTCCTCGAACGCCTCCCCTACCGCAGCCGCGAAAAGATGGTGATCGCGGCGCCGTGCTTCCACGCCTGGGGATTCGCCAACGCCAACACGAGTCTGCTGCTCGGCGACACGATGGTGCTCGAGCGAAAGTTCGACCCGGAACAATCACTCGTGCTGCTCGCGCAACACCGCGCCGAGGTCTTCGTCGCCGTTCCCGTGATGCTCATGCGCATGATCGAGCTCCCCGCCGAGGTCCGGGCGCGCCACGACACCTCGTCGCTACGGTTCGTCCCGCTCTCGGGCTCCGCGCTCCCGGGCGACCTCGCCACGCGCTTCATGGACGCGTTCGGCGACGTGATCTACAACCTCTACGGCTCGACCGAGGTCGGATCGGTATCGGTCGCGACTCCGACCGACCTGCGCGCGGCACCGACGACGGCGGGCCGGCCGCCGCGCGGGACGCTGATCCGGTTGCTCGACGACGACGGCCGCGACGTACCGGAAGGGACGAACGGTCGCATCTTCGTGCGGGGACCGCTGGCGTTCTCGGGCTACACCGACGGCGGCTCGAAGGCGATCGTCGACGGATACATGCACACCGGCGACACCGGCCACGTCGATCAGGACGGACGCTTGTTCGTCGACGGCCGCGACGACGAGATGATCGTCTCCGGAGGCGAGAACGTCTTCCCGCACGAGGTCGAAGACGTGATCGCCCGCCATCCCGACGTGGTCGAGGCCGCAGTGATCGGTGTCCCCGACCCCGAGTTCGGCGCGCGCCTCAAGGCGTTCGTCGTCGCGCGCAACGGAACGCACATCGACGCCGACGTGGTGCGCGACTACGTCCGCGCCAACCTCGCGCGGTTCAAAGTGCCGCGCGACGTCGAGTTCGTCGACGAACTTCCCCGCAACGGCACCGGCAAGGTCATGCGCCGCGAGCTCGAACAGCGCTGACGTCCGCCCGGCCCGTCACTGCGACGCGAGCAACGCCTGCGTGTACCCGGTGAGCGTGTTGTTGTCGACGTAGATGTGCTGCGTGCCCGCGTGGATATCGCGAAAACACCGCTGCAACGTGCTGCCGTTGCGCAGCGCGCTCGTACCTGCCCACGTGTAGGCGAACCGGGCCGCGTCGGCCGCAACCCGAGTTGCGTAGGTCGTGGCCTGGCGCATGCGTTGCTGCTGCAGGAGTGACGGCACGCCGCCCGCGAGCGCGGCGGCCTCCGACGATCCGAACACGTCGAACACGTAGGCCCGCGCCGAGCGAAGCGCCGCGTCGTGCATCGCGAAGTCGTGCTGGAAGAGCTGTTCGTCGGCGACCGTCGTGAACTGGCCCATGCGTTGCTTCGCCGGCGCGATCGCCAGCAGCTCGTCAAGGGCCCGGGCACCGACGCCGAGCGCGAAGCCGGCGTGGCCCGACGCGACGATGCCGAACAACCCGAGGTTGTACATCGCGCCGCCCCGGCGCGGAACCGCGGTCAGGAGCGGGAACGAGAACCCCTCGGCCACGAACTGGTCGTCGACCGAGTAGTCGTAGCTCCCCGTCCCCGCGAGGCCCAGCACGTTCCAGTTGCCGCGCAGCACCACCTGCTCGGGCCGCAGGAACACGACCCGCAATGCGGGCAGTCCCGACGCGTCACTCAGCGGCTCGCCCGCGGCGTCGACCTCGTGCGTGCCCGCACCCAGCCAGGTCGAGTGCGCGCAGCCCGAACCGAACTGGTACCTGCCCGTGACCGTGAATCCGTCGTCGGCGGCGCGCGCGGTCCCGACCGGGCCCAACATCCCCGCGTGGATGCCCCGCCCGTTCGCGGTGAACATCGCCTTGGCGGCTTCGTCGCTGGTATAGATCGCGGCGAACGCCGACGACGTTGCGTTGGCCATCGTCGACCACCCGGTCGAACCGTCGGCGTACGCCAACTCCTCGAACACCGCGAGTGCGTCCTCGACGCCCGCCTCGGCGCCCCCCAACTCCTGGGGCACGAGGATCCAGAAGAGCTCCGCTTCGGCGAGCGCGTCGACGACCGCCTTCGTCGTCGACGACTCGGCCTCGGCGACCGCGGCGTCACGCTCGATCAACGGCCGCAGCGCGCGGGCTTTGTCGACGAGCAGAGAAGTGTGGGCGTTCACGATCGGCAATCTACGCGCCGGGCGTCACCGCCGGAACGAGCAGCTACGCCGTTGGCACCTTGGTCGTCGGTGGCGCAGTGATGTTCGGGCCGTTCGCACCGGGCATGGGGCCACCGAATCCCTTGTGGCCTCCGAAACCGAAACCGCCGTGGTACAGACCCTTCGGGAACCCGTTGTTCACCAGATTGGTGATCACGGTCTTGAGCATCGACTTCAGCTTGTCGGCCTGCGCCTGCGTGAGGTGCTTGTCCGTGACCGCCTGGTCGATCTTCGCCGTCGCGTCGCCGACGAGCGAGTCGATCACCTTGTTGATGTCGACGTTCTTCGCCTTCGCGATGTCGGCGATCGACTGACCCTTGGCCAGGTCGGCCGTCAACTCGTCGGTGGTGATACCGAGCGCCTTGGCGACCGAGTCGAATGCGACCGAGCCGAGCCGGCCGAGGCCGCCACCGATGACCGCGGGACCCGCGGGGCCACCGGGCATCGGCACGCCGGGCATCGGCGCGCCGGCACCGTTGCCCTTCCCGAACCCGAAGCCGGGCTTGGGCCAGGGCTGGTTGACGATGTTGCCGATGCGCGCCTTGTCGGCGTTGGTCATCGCGTCGATCACCGTGTTGATGTCGACGTTCTGCTGCTTGGCGACGTCGGCGATGGTGGTCTTGCCGTCGCTCAACTTGGTGAGCAGCTGCTCGGTCGTGAGGTTGAGCGCCTTGGCCGCCGCGTCCAATAGGGGCGATTCGCGCATTACGTGCGGGGCCGGGTTCGTCCCTTCTGTGGCCGCGGTCCTAGCGTTCTGGGGGAACGGTGTGGCCGAAGAAAGACCCGGCACCCCGATCACGGCGCCCCCAACCGCCCCGGCGGCCACTGCCGCCAAGACCGCAATGCCCGTTACCAACCGACTTCGCATCATCCTGAATCCCCTTGCACACGTCCGATCCACCCATCTTCGGACGGAACTCTGGGATCGCCCTGGGAGCCCGAGAATTTTGATTACGGCATCCCTACGACGCCCTCAGAGTGCACACAGGTGACGCACAGACCTGGATGACACCATACAAAAGTGGCTGATACACGAGTACTCGTCGTCGACGACGAAACCAACATCACAGACCTGGTCGCAACCGCCCTTCGTTACGAAGGCTTCGACGTCGAGGTGGCCAGCACCGGCTCCGACGCGCTGAAGGCGGCGGCGGCATTCCGCCCGGACCTCATGGTGCTCGACATCATGCTCCCCGACCGCGACGGCTTCGCCGTCGTGCAGCGCCTGCGCGCCGACGGTCATCACGTCCCGGTCGTGTTCTTGACCGCGCGTGACTCGACCGAGGAAAAGGTGAAGGGCCTGACGGTCGGGGGCGACGACTACGTCACCAAGCCGTTCAGCTTGGAAGAGCTCGTCGCCCGGGTCCGCGCCGTGCTCCGCCGTACCGGTGCGATCAACGGTGACGGCACCGCCCGGCTCACCTTCGCCGACCTCGAGCTCGACGACGACACGCACGAGGTCTGGCGGGGCCGCACCCGCATCGACCTCACGCCCACGGAGTACAAGCTCCTGCGTTATCTCATGCTGAACGCGCGCCGGGCGCTGTCGAAGTCGCAGATCCTCGATCACGTGTGGGAGTACGACTTCGACGGCGACGCCAACGTCGTCGAGACCTACATCAGTTACCTCCGGAAGAAGATCGACAAGCTCGGGCCCCCGTTGATACATACGATTCGGGGCGTTGGCTACACACTGCGGACTCCTCCCGAAGGCTGATCCACCGTGACGCTTCGCGTCCGGCTCCTCCTCGGTCTCGTCGTGCTGGCGGCGATCGGTCTCGTCGTCGCGGGGGGAGTGACGTACCACGAACAACAGACGTTCTTGTCGAAGCGCGTCAACGAACAGCTGTCGTCGGCCGTCGCGACGCCGCAACAGTTCTCGTTCGAATCGCGCAACAACAACCGCAGCGTCGGCGCGGCGCGTCAGCTGCCGTTCGGCACGTACGTCGAGGTCCGGCTCGGAGACGGAACGATCCGACCGGTGAGCGGTGACGCGATCTCCGCGAGTGCCAAACCGGCGCTCCCGGCCACGATCGTCGTCGGCCGCATCTTCACCGTCCACAACCCGAACTACCGCGTGCTGGCCGGCGCGGTGATCTACGCACCCGGCACGCCGTTGCAGCAGGACGCGACCCTCGTCGTCGCGATCCCGCTGCGCGACATGAACGAGTCGCTCCAACGGCTCCTGCTCGTCGAAGCGGTCGTCACGGTCGGCGTGCTGCTCGGGCTCGCGATCCTGGCCTGGTGGATGATCAAGTTCGGGCTGCTGCCACTCGAACACATGCAGGAGACGGCGGGCGCGATCGCGGCGGGCGACCTCTCCCGCCGGGTCGACGTCGTCAACGAGCACACCGAGGTCGGGCGGCTCGGCATCGCGCTCAACGAGATGATGCAGCAGATCGAAAACGCGTTCTCCGCCCGCGCCGCGTCGGAAGGGCGGCTGCGGCGCTTCGTCGGTGACGCGTCGCACGAGTTGCGCACGCCGCTCACCTCGATCCGCGGCTACGCGGAGCTGTTCCGCCGCGGGGCCGCCGACCGCCCCGAAGACCTCGCCAAGGCCATGCGCCGGATCGAGGAGGAAGCCGACCGCATGGGCGCGCTCGTCGACGACATGCTCCTGCTCGCACGCCTCGATCAGGGCCGTCCGCTCGAGCAACAGCGGGTCGACCTCACCCACATCACGCGCGACGCGGTCGACGACGCGCGCGCCGTCGCCCCGGATCGCCCGATCGATTTCACGGCGACCGGTCCGATGGTCGTCACCGGTGACGAGGCCCGGCTCCGCCAGATCCTCGGCAACCTGCTGCAGAACGCGAACCGGCACACGCCGTCCGGAACCCCGGTGCACGTGCGCGTCGCGGGCGACGACGAAGAGGCCGTGATCGAAGTTGCCGACGACGGTCCGGGGATGGCGACCGAGGACGCGAACCGGGTGTTCGAACGGTTCTGGCGCTCCGATCCGTCGCGCACGAGATCGAGTGGAGGCGCCGGTCTCGGCCTCTCGATCGTCTCCGCGATCGCCACCGCGCACGGTGGGCGCGCCGAGGTGGAGAGCGAACCGGGGCACGGCGCGACCTTCCGGGTCTACCTTCCCCGCCACGCGCCGGCAGTCGCCCCGATGTACATCGACGGCGCCGACGCGGCCGGCGAGATCGCGCCGATCCCGATCGCCGAGCTCGAAGAACCCGATCGGTAATCGAGCGCGTTACAGGCGAACCACGAGCTTGCCGAGGTGCTCGCCCGTGAAGAGCCGCACCAGCGCTTCCGGCGCGCGGTCGAGGCCCTCGAGCTCGTGCACCCGCGCGTTCAGCTTGCCCTCCGCCAGCCAGCCCGCGAGCCGGCCCGCCGCCTCCTCGTAGTGGTCCCAGTAGTCGAGGGTGTTGAAGCCTTCCATGCGTGCCCGCTTGCCCATGAGGTAGCGGATGTTGTGCAACGCGGGCGGTGGTCCCTCGAGGTTGTACGTGGAGATGTCGCCGCACAGCACGACGCGGGCCCGCAGCGCGAGCCGGCGCAACACCGTGTCGAGCAGCTCGCCCCCGACGTTGTCGAAGAACACGTCGACACCCTGCGGCGCCAGCTCCTTGAGCCGGGCCGCGACGTCCTCACGCTTGTAGTCGATACACGCGTCGAAGCCGAGATCGTCGGTGACCCACGCGCACTTCTCCGGCGAGCCCGCGATGCCGATGACGCGTGCGCCCTGCATCTTCGCGATCTGTCCGGACACCGATCCCACGCTGCTCGCGGCGGCCGACACGCAGAAGATCTCGCCGGGTTGCGGCCGGGCGACTTCGAGCACGCCCACGTACGCGGTGATCCCGACGTGGCCGAGCACGCCGAGCACGTCGATCAGGTCGACGCCCTCGGGAACCATCGTGATCGGCGGGAACGGGTTCGATTGCACGACGCAGTACTGCTGCCAGCCCGTGAGGTGCATGAAGGCGCGGCCCATCGGATACTCGGTCGGGTTGTTCGTCTCGACCACGACACCCACACCGTTGGAGCGGACGACCTCGCCCAACGCGACGCCGGCCATGTAGTTGCCGCGCTCGTTGATCCACCCCCGGATGGTCGGGTCGATGCCGAGATAGCGCACCTCGAGCAGCGCTTCCCCCTCGCCGAGCTCGGGAACGGGAACCTCCGTCGTCTCGAAACACGACTCGGTGACCATGCCGACGGGCCGCTTCGCCAGTACCACTTGTCGATTCGTGCGCACGGCGCAGAAGCTAGTTGGAGCGCGTAGCCTCACGCCCGTGCTCCCGCTCGACGTCGCCGACCTGACCGCGGAGTGGTTCAGTTCCGCACTCGGGCTCGACGTCGCGTCCGTCGCCGTGCTCGATCAGAGCTCCGGCACCACCGGCCGCGCGCACGTCGCGCTCACGGGCGGGCCCGGAGTGCCGCCGACGGCGTTCGTGAAGTTGGCGCCGTTCGACGAGCAGCAGCGAAGGTTCGTCACCTCGGTCGGGATGGGTGTGGCCGAGGCCCGCTTCTACCGCGATCTCGCGTCCGAGATCCCCATGCGGATCCCGGACGTGTGGTTCAGCGACTTCGACGGCGACCGCTACGCGATGGTGCTCGAAGATCTCGTCGCGTCCGGCTGCCGGTTCCCGCACCCGACGGACGCCGACATCGCGTTCCGGGCGCGCGACATCGTCGAACAGCTCGCGGCACTGCACGCACGGTTCTGGGAGTCGCCGCGCTTCGCGGGCGAGGGCGATCTCTCGTGGCTCGCGTCCAAGGGCACCGGCGGGGCGGGAGGCGGCGCGAAGTTCGTGAAGATGGCGGTCGACAACCTCGGCGATCGCATGCCCGAGAGTTTCCATCGTCTCGCGGACATCTACCTCGCCCGCAACGACGACATCGCCGCACTGTGGAACTCCGGCCCGCGCACGCTCGTCCACGGCGATCCGCACATGGGCAATCTCTTCGTCGACGTCGAGAACGGCAACCGCACGGGCTTCCTCGACTGGGCCGTGATCGGCCGTTCGCCCGGACTGCGCGACGTCGCGTACGTGCTGTGCAACTCGGTCCCGGCCGAGGTCCGCGCCGTCGACGAACGCGCGCTCATCGCCCGGTACTGCGAATTGCTCGGCGCCGCGGGCATCGACCTCGACGCGGACATCGCCTGGGATCAATACCGACTGTTCGCGGTCTACTCGTGGGTATCGGCCACCTCGACCGCAGGTATGGGATCGAAGTGGCAGCCGTTACACATCGGTCTCGGCGGGACGAAGCGGGCGACCGCGGCCTGCGACCAACTGGATTGCGTCGATCTGCTCGAACGCCTCCTCGGCTGACCCGTGATCCCGCGGGTGAACCCGCGGCCGTGCGGGTTCGTACCCTCCTGCCATATGGTGACCGCAGGCAGACTCGAAAGGGGCCGCAGATGTCGGTGTACGACGTTCCGATCAATTCAATCGACGGTGAGGGCGGCGTGCTCGCCGCGCAGGCGGGCAAGGTCACGCTGCTCGTCAACGTCGCATCCTTTTGCGGACTGACGCCGCAGTACGAGGGACTCGAGAAGCTCTACGAGCGCTACGGCGCGCAGGGTTTCTCGGTCATCGGTATCCCGTGCAACCAGTTCGGCGCCCAGGAGCCGGGCACGGCCGACGAGATCAAGACGTTCTGCAGCACCAGCTACAACGTGACCTTCCCCCTCTCGGAGAAGATCGAGGTGAACGGCGACGGCCGCCACCCGCTGTACCAGCAGCTCACGCCGACGGCCGACGGCGAGGGCCACACGGGCGACATCCGTTGGAACTTCGAGAAGTTCCTCGTGGGCCGCGACGGCGAGATCATCCAGCGCTACTCGCCGATGGTCGAGCCCGAGAACGCCGAGATCGTCGGCGCCATCGAAAAAGCCCTCGCCGACTAGGCATCCACGCCGTTGATCCTCGACGATTTTCATCTCGACGGTCGCGTCGCGATCGTCACCGGCGCCGGTAAGGGCATCGGCGCGGGCTGCGCGCGTGCGCTGGCCGAGGCCGGGGCCGACATCGTGTGTGCGGCGCGGACCCAGGTCGACATCGACGCCGTGGCCGACGACGTCCGCAAGCTCGGCCGGCGATCCCTCGCGGTCGCCACCGACGTGACGGTCACCGAGCAACTCGAGAATCTCGTCGCGCGTGCGGTCGAGGAGTTCGGCCGCATCGACGTGCTCGTGAACAACGCGGGGGGCTCGCTCCCCCGCGCGTTCATGGCGACGAGCGAGCGATCGTTCGAGATGGCGTTGCGTTTCAACGTCACGTCCGCGTTCCTGTTGAGCAAGCTCGTCGTTCCGCACATGGTCGACGCGGGCGCCGGCGCGATCGTCAACATCTCGTCGCGGTCCGCGAGCATGGTGCAGCCGTGCTTCACCGCGTACGCAACCGCCAAGGCGGCGCTGTCGATGATGACGCGGGCGATGGCTCCCGAGCTCGCACCGAAGATCCGCGTCAATGCGATCGAGGTCGGCGGGATCGAGACCGAAGCCCTCGCGCACGTGCTCTCCGACCCGACCGTGCGCGCCCAGCTCGTCGGGAACACCCCGATGCAGCGGGTCGGTCTTCCCGCCGACATTGCGGCCGCGGTCGTCTACCTGGCGTCACCCGCGTCGTCGTTCGTGACCGGCAAGATCTTCGAGGTCGACGGCGGCGTCGAAGCCCCCGCCTTCACCATCCCGTTCGAACGCCTCTGAGTCCTGCTTCTTACTTCTTCATGCCGCGGCCGGCGAGCAGTGGCAGGTCGAGGTAGGTCTTGATGCCGGGTTCGGCCCGCACGACGTACGGGATCGCGTTCACGCAGTGCTCCGCGGGTGGGATCAGACCGATCTCCGGGTTCTCGCCCACCACCGGCGGGTGCAGGCCGTGGAAGATCGTCTTCACCGGCGGCACCGCGTCGAACTCGACCTCGAAGCGTTGCTCACCGAGCTGCCACGGCGGGTCGAGGTTCTCCGAACCCATCAGCCAGTTCACGCGCACGGTCATGACCGGTTCACCGTTGACCGTGCCCTGCCACGTGAAGCGCTGCGCGGCGACCGTGCCCTTTTCGATCACACCGACCGGCGTGTCCATGTCGCACGTGGCGACCGCCCATTCGTGCAGCGATCTCTTCTCCGCGTCGATCTTCCATCCGAGCTCGGCGCACACCATGTCGATCGACTGCATGAACCCGTGCCCGAGGATGTCGATCATCGGGCTCTTGGCCGCGGTCTCCGGGTCCTTGCCGAACAACATCACTTCCCGCACGACCATGTCGGTCGGGTAGTTGCGGATGTCGGAGAACTCCTCCGCGCGCACATGGGTGATGTCGCGGCACAGCGCCGACAACATGAGCGGGAACCGCTCGGTGATACCGCCGGGATTGATGCCGGTGCCGTGCAGCGTGGCGTTGCCCTTCATGCACGCGGCCTGGACCGCGGCGACGCCGGGTGTGTCCGCCGGATAGATCCAGCCGACGGGCGTCACGACGTTCTTGCCCGACTCCAGCAACCGGATGACGTCGCGGGTGCTCGCCATCACCGGCGAGTACACGACGGCATCGGCATCCAGCGCGCAGATCTCGTCGAGGCTGTTCGTCGCCTTGACGCCGATCGGGCCGATACCGCAGATCTCGCCGACGTCGAGACCCACCTTGTCGTCGCTGTGTACCCAACAGCCGACGAGCTCCAGCTCGGGATGGGCGACGATGCCCTTGATCGACTCCTTGCCGAGGAGTCCGGTTGCCCACTGAACGACGCGGTATGTCATGCGATGATTCTGGCCGATGGCGCACGACTGGCACGAGTGGCACGCGGCGTACGACCGTCCGGGCAGTCCGCTCGGGTTACGGCTCGCCGCGGTACAGCGGTGCATTCGGGAAGCATTCGACGCGGCGCGACGCGGCCCGATCCGGATCGTGAGCATGTGCGCGGGCGAAGGCCGCGACGTGCTGGGTGTACTCGAGGATCACCCCCGCCGAGGCGACGTGCGCGGCCGGCTCGTCGAGCTCGACCCGGTGCTGGCGGACACGGCCCGGGCCCACGCCCCGACGGGGATCGAAGTGTTGTGCGCCGACGCCGGCACGACGGCGGCATACACCGGCGTGGTCCCGGCCGACGTCGTCCTCGTCTGCGGCGTGTTCGGCAACATCACCGGCGCCGACATGCTGCACACGATCGACATGCTGGCGACGCTGTGCGCGCCGAATGCGGTCGTCATCTGGACCCGGCACCGCCGCCGGCCCGACGTGACTCCCGCCGTGCGGCAACGGTTCGCCGACAACGGGTTCGACGAGCTCGCGTTCATCACTGCCGAGGAAACGCTCTTCAGTGTGGGCATGCACCGCCTGACTGCACCGCCGCGGCCGTTTGCCGGCGGCGCACGCCTGTTCGAATTCGTCGGATACCGCGCGCTCGACCCCGACGTCTGCCGGCAATGCGGATTCAGCTACGCGGTCGGCCGGACCGAGATCGTCCCGTGGCTTCGTTCCGACGCGCAGGCGTTCCTCGACAAGCTGGGGACGTTCGACGACACCGCGGTGCGCACGCGCCGAGAACCCGAGGTCTGGTCGCCGCTCGAATACGCGTGCCACGTCCGCGACGTGTTGACCGTGCAGACCGAACGGGTCGACCTCGCGCAGCGGGAGGTCGACCCCGTCTTCGTCCCGATGGGACGCGAGGAACGCGTCGTCGAGGACCGGTACAACGAACAGGATCCGGCCGTGGTCGCGGCACAGCTCGCGGACGCCGCGGCGGCGTTCGCGGCGCGGCTCGACGGCCTCGACGACGCGGGTTGGGCGCGCACCGGCACGTACAACTACCCCGAACCCGCGCTCCGCACGGTCGAGTGGATTGCGATCCACACGGCCCATGAGCTCCTCCATCATCGAGGCGACCTCGGGTGACGCTCACACGCGGCGTGATCTACTCCGAAATCCGGCAAACCCGCCGAGAGGGGGACATGAGAACTGACGCAACCGTGGACCGCCCGCTGCCGACCGGAGCCGACCGAACCGTTGGGCTCGTGCGCCGCTACACGCAGGACAATCCGCCGCTCGCGGGCCGTGAAGTCCTGCCCGCCATCCCCGACGAGTTCGTCGCCGCGCTCGGCCGGATCGACGGGCACGACCCCGCCGCGTTCCGGCAGCTGCTCGTCGACTTCAACGTCGTCGACGCCGCGGCGCTCACCGCGATCTTGCGTGTGATCCGCCACTACGGCGCCACCGCCGCCCTGGGCTGGGCGGAAACCGAGATCGCGGGATCCGCCGCCGACTGAGGTTCGCCTTCGGACAAGCTTTGGCCAAGAGATGCGGCCCGCGCTCCAGCGTCTCCCCGGGGGCGACGATCACCGAGATGCCGACATTCGCCGGCGTTCATCCATGGAAGGACAGGGCATGAGCATCTCCCCGGTTGGTTCCGCCGCAACTTCGGTTGCGCAGGTCCGTCCGCAAACCCCGCCGGCGGCCGTGCGGCCGACCGCTCCCATCCGGGTCGGTTCCGACTCGGACGGCGACAACGACGGCAGCAAGGGATCGACGGTCGACGTTCGCGCGTAGGCCCGTCAGTCGAACGAGACGAGTTGGCGGGCGACCTCGCCGCCCTTGAGTGCCGCGAAACCGTCGTTGATCTGCTCGAGTGGCATGACGCCGCTCACCAACTCGTCGAGCTTCAGCCTTCCGGCGAGGTACCACTCGATGTACTGCGGCATGTCGATACGGAATCGGTTCGAACCCATGTTGGAACCTTGGATGCGCTTCTCGAGGAGCAGCTGGAAGCCGTCGATCTCGACCGTTTCGCCGAACGGGATCATGCCGATCACGGTCGCGGTGCCGCCCTTGCCCAACATGTTGAACGCCTGCTGCGCGGTCGAGGCGAGCCCGATGGCCTCGAACGCGTGATCGACACCACCCCCGGTGAGCTCGAGCACGGCACCAACGGCGTCCACCGTCGACGCGTCGACGACGTCGGTTGCACCGAACGACAACGCGAGCTCGCGCTTGGACGCGATGCGATCGATCGCGATGATGCGTCCCGCGCCGACGATCGCCGCGGCCTGGATCGCGTTGAGTCCGATGCCGCCGCAACCGATCACGGCGACGACTTCGCCGGGGCGAACCTGCGCGGTGTTCAACACGGCACCGACTCCGGTCGTGACCCCGCACCCGATGAGTGCCGCCTTGTCGAGCGGCATGTCGGGCCGGATCTTCACCAGCAGGTTCTCGTGCACGAGCAGCTGTTCGGCGAAGCTCGACAGATCGAAGAACTGGTAGATCGGTTGATCACCGCGCCGTAGACGCGGCGGGCCGGCCGGATCCGCGGCGAGTCCGTGCTTGTCGCAGAGGTTCGGTCGACCCGAGAGGCAATAGCGGCACGCGCCGCAGAACCCGCTGATGCACGAGATCACGTGATCGCCGGGGCGCACGTAGGAGACCTGGGAGCCCACCGCTTCCACGACGCCGGCCGACTCGTGACCGAGCACCGCCGGGACCGGGCACGGGTACTTGCCCTCCATGAAATGGAGGTCGGAGTGACACAATCCGGCCGCGACCGTCTGCACCAGGACCTCGTGCGGACCGGGCAACCCGATCTGCACGTCGTCGATGACCAACTCACCCGGGATGTGCTCGAGCACCGCAGCTCTCATCGCGGCGACACTAACGAGCGAACGTTGGCTGCAAAAGTGCCACCCAGCCCGCGGTCAGAGGATGAGGGGGACCTTGGCGTAGCCGCGGACGGTGCTGGTGTGCACCATCTCGCAATGCGTCTCGTCGACGTCCCAGGTCGGGAAGCGCTTGAACGTCTCCTCGAGCGCGATGCGGCCCTCGAGCCGCGCGAGCGCGGCGCCGAGGCAGAAGTGGATCCCGTAACCGAACGCGACGTGGCGGGGAATCGTGCGTTCCACGTCGATGCGATCCGGGTCGGGGAACATCCGCTCGTCGCGATTGCCGGAACCGGTGAGCAGCGCGACCTTGGAATCCACGGGCAGCACGGTGTCGTGCATCTCGACCGGCTTCGTCACCCAGCGACCCTGGATCGGTGACGGCGCCTCCCAGCGCAGGATCTCTTCCACCGCGTTCGGGATGAGCGCCGGGTTGTCGACGAGCTTGCGGCGCTGGTCGGGGTAGCGATTGAGACCGATCGCCGACCAGCCGAGGAAACGGGCGACGGTCTCGTTGCCCGCGCCCGAGATCAGGCCCATGAACGCGTGGATCTCGTCGTCGGTGATGAATCGGGTCGAGCCGTCTTCCTCTTCGAGCTCGGCGGTCATCAACTCGCTCATGATGTCGTCGCGGGGTGACCGGCGGCGTTCGTCGATGTGCGCCTGCCAGTAGTCATGGATGGCGCGAAATACCCCCGAGGCGTAGTCGCCCATCATCTGGCCGGGCTCGATGTGCAACGTCGCGTCGGTCCATTCGCGCAGCTGGGCCTCGTCCTCCTCCGGTGCGCCCAACAGCGCGGAGATCACCATGACGGGGAGCCGCGCGCCGAAGTCGGCGACGTAGTCGAACCCGCTCCCACCTTCGAACTCGTCGAGGAAGCCGGCACACAGCGCGCGGATGCGACCCTCGAGCGCCGACATGTGCCGCGGCGTGAACGCGCGGCTCACGAGCTTGCGGTAGCGCGTGTGCACCGGCGGATCCATGAAGATCATCATCGACGTCATGTGCGGATCCGGCTCCGGCACCATGATCTCGAGCACCGTCGTGTGCGCGGAGCTGAAGGTGACCGGGTCGAGGTGCGCCTGCAGCACGTCGTCGAAACGGCTCAGCGCGTAGAAGTCGTGCTGCTCGTTGTAGTAGACGGGCGCTTCGTCGCGGAGCCGCTTCCAGATCGGATGCGGGTTCGCGTCGATCGCGTAGTCGTACGGGTCGTAGATGAGCGGTGTCGCAACCATGCCGTAGAACCTATGCCACTTCCGGTGTCGCCTGATGAGTGGCCCACGCGCGGTAGAGCTCGGCGTAATGGCCGTCCTGGGCAACCAGTTCGTCGTGCGTCCCGAGCTCGGACAACTTGCCGTCGTAGACGACACCGATGCGATCGGCGCGCGCCGCGGTCGAGAGCCGGTGGGCCACGACGACGACCGTACGCCCGTGCATCAGCGTCTCCAGCGCGCGCTCCACCGCGTGCTCGGTGCCGGGATCGAGGTTCGACGTCGCCTCGTCGAGGATCAGCACCGACGGATCTGCGAGCGCCGCCCGCGCCAGCGACACGAGCTGGCGTTCCCCCGCCGACAACCGCGAGCCGCGCTCGCGCACCTCGGTCTCGAGTCCCTCGGGGAAGGCGGAGAACCGTTCGAGGAGTCCGAGCACCTCCAGCGCGTCCTCCACCTCGGCGTCCGTCGCCTCCGGCCGCCCGACCCGCACGTTGTCGCGCAGCGTCCCCGCGAAGAGGAAGCCCTCCTGCGGCACGACGATGATGCGACGACGCAGCGAAACGAACTCCGCGTCGCGAAGGTCGACGTCGCCGACCCTGACCGACCCTTCGACCGGATCGTAGAAACGGGCGATGAGCTTGGCGAGCGTCGACTTGCCCGCGCCCGTGGGCCCGACGAGCGCCAGGCGCTCACCGTCGGCGATGTTCAGCGAAACGTCGTGCAACACCGGCTCGTTCGCTCCGTACGCGAACGTCACGTGGTCGACGTCGACCGCGCCCGATTGCGGGAGATCGACCGAAGCCTGACGCTGGCGAACCGTCGGCCGGGTGTCGAGCACACCGAAGATCTTCCCGAGCGCGGCCGCCGACGATTGCACGGTGTTGTAGAGCTGGCTGAGCTGGTTGATCGGTTCGAACAGGCTGTTGAGCCACAACACGAAGGCGGCCACCGTCCCGACCGTCACGATTCCCTTCGTGGTGAGCCAGCCGCCGTAGCCGATGATCACCGCGGTGCCGACGACGCCCGCGTACTCGATGATCGGGAAGTACTTCGCCGAGATGCGAACGGTGTGCATGTTCGCGTGGTACTGGTCCTCGTTCGTCGCGTTGAACCGTTCGGAGAACGCGTCCTCGCGGCCGAACGCCTGCACCACGCGCACGCCTTCGAGGCTCTCCTGCAGCGTGCTCATGTTCGTCGAGATGGTGTCGCGCACCTCGAGGTACGCCGCGTTCGAGACCCGTCGGAACCAACGGCTGCCGAAGTACACCGGCGGCACGATCACGAGGATCCCGAGTGCGAGCTGCCACGACACGAGCAGGATCACCACGACGGCACCGACGAAGACGAAGGCGTTCTGCACGAACAGCACGAGACCCTGCGAGACGAGCTCCTGCATCGCGTCGATGTCGGAGGTCATGCGGGCCACGATCTTGCCCGTCTTCTCGCTCTCGAAATAGTCGAGCGACAGACTCATCATGTGCCCGAACAGGCGATTGCGGAGCTCCTTCAGGAATCGCTCGCCGATGCGGGCCACGAGAACGATCGCGATCCGGCCGAGGAAGAAACCCAGGATCGCAATCGCGAGATACGCGAGCACGGTGAGATTGAGCGTGCGCGCGTCGCCGGGAAAGTTGCCGTGCGGCAGGCCCGCATCGATCCCGTGTTTCACCAACAGCGGTCCGGCCAGGAGCGCGCCCGCCTGCAACATCAAGACGAGCACGGCCACGACGATCAGCCCGAGTTGCGGTCGCAGCATGCGCAGCAGCCGCCGGACGACGCGCGTCGCCTCGTCGCGGGAGAGCGTCTCTTCGGGAACGTTGTCGCCCCACCAACCCATTAGTCACCCACCCCCGGCAGATCCATGAGCTCCTCGTCGTCGACCGCGACCGGTTCGTCGATCGACGCGCGGGCGAGCACCTCTCGGTAGCGGGGCGAGGTCGCGAGCAGGCGCTCGTGCGTGCCGTCGGCCACGACCCGACCCTCGTCGAGCAACACGACCCGGTCGGCCAGCGCGATCGTCGCGGGCCGGTGGGCGATGATGATCGTCGTCCGGCCCTGCATCACCTCCGTGAGCGCGGCCCGGATCTCGTGCTCCTTCGACGGATCGACCGAAGAGGTCGCGTCGTCGAGGATCAAGATGCGCGGATCGGCCAGCACCGCGCGCGCGATGGCGATGCGCTGGCGCTGGCCCCCGGACAACGAATAGCCGTGCTCACCGATGATCGAGTCGTAGCCCTCGGGCAGCTCGCGGATGAATTCGTCGGCGCCTGCGAGCTTGGCCGCGCGCCAGACGGCCTCGTTCGGGGCCTCGGGATCGGCGAACGCGATGTTGTTGCGCACGCTGTCGGAGAACAAGAAGGTGTCCTCGAACACGAGGCCGACCGAACGCCGCACCTCGCTCAGGCGCACGTCGCGCACGTCGGCGCCGTCGATCCGCACATGGCCCGCATGGACGTCGTAGAAGCGCGGAACCAGGCGCGCCACCGTGGTCTTGCCCGAAGCCGTCGCGCCGACGAGGGCCACGGCTTCGCCGCCGGCGATCTCGAGGTCGAGGCCGTCGAGCACCGCCGGTCCGCGCCCGTAACCGAACGTGACCCGCTCGAAACGCACCGCGCCCGGACCGTCCGGCAGCGGGCGCGCGTTCGGCGTGTCCTCGATCGCGGTGTCGGTCGCGAGAATCATGTCGATGCGACCGGCCGCCGCGGCCGAACGGGGCAACTGCCCGACCAGCATCCCGATCATGCGCAACGGCCAGATCAACATGACGACGAAGAGGTTTGCGGACACGATGTCGCCGACGCTCAGGTTGCCGTCGAGCACCTGGTGGCCGCCGTACCAGAGGATGCCGACGAGACCGAGGGCGGGCAGCAGGTCGATGAGCGGCATGAAGTTGGCGCGCAGGCGCGCCTGGTCCATCGACCGGTCGTAGACGCTGTCGGCTTCCGTGGCGAGACGGGCGCGCTGCATGCGCTCGACGCCGAAACCCTTGACGACCCGAATGCCGGTGACGCTCTCCTCGACGACCCCGGAGACATCGGACAGTTCCTTCTGCAGCTGCATGCCGATGGGGTACATGCGGTGGTTGAAGCGCGTCGCGGAGAAGTTGAGCAACGGCAACAGGCCGAGGGCGAAGAGGGCAAGACCGGGACTGCGCAAGACGAGGATGATCACGACCGCGACCATCTGGATCGTGCTCGCGATCGTCAACGGCACCAGCAGGACGACGTTGTTGATCTGTTGGATGTCGGTGTTCGCGTGCGCCATCAACTGGCCGGTCTGCGCCTGGTCGTGGAACCCGAAGTGCAGGCGTTGCAGGTGAGCGACGAGCCGCATGCGGATGTCGGTCTCGACGCGCCACGCGAGCCCGAACGCGGCGTAGCGGCGGAGTCCGGTGCCGACGGCCTGCACTGCACCGACCGCGACGATCGCGGCCGTGCACGCCCACGTGACCGCCGAGTCGTCGACGGCGATGCCACGGTCGATCGCCGCGCCGGCGAGGAGTGGGATCGACACCCGGGCCACGGCCCAGACGAGTCCGGCGGCGATGCCGAGGATCATGAGATGCGGGTGGGCGGCGACCGTCTCCCGCATGAGGCGCCAGCCCTGCTTCCGGGTCTCTTTGCCTTCTCGCTTCGCAGTCTCTTTCCGCGCGGCTTTCTGTTGTTTGGAGTCGCCTGCTTCAGCCACCGAGGGCGAGGCTATCAGCGCGTCCCTGACGCTCTCGTCAGGTTTTTTTTCCGGCTCGCGACTCAGCCTGGGAAGAGCTCCGAGACCATCTCCGCGAGCACCGCGCGCTCGTCGTCGCGCGCGATGTCGCCCGCGAAGATGACGATCGGCGCACCGGTGTCGCCGTGGATCTCCGCGGCGACGGTGCCGAGCCGCGTGAACACGGCTCCGACGAGAACCGCCGAAGCACCGGCCTCACACATCACTCGCGCCACGGCCGCACCGGCCGGCGTATCGGCTTGCGGGACGATCACGACCCGCCCGGACAAATCATCCACGCGGGGCTTGTCCCAACATTCCGTTGTCGTCGAGACGCTTGCGGGCTTCCGCCTCGCGCAGCACGTCGACGATCTCGTCGCCGACCAGCTCCGACCGCTCCAACAACTCGTCGCGCAGTGCGATGACCAGGTGCCGGTGATCGTCGAGCATCACCTGTACGTCGGACTTCGACTGCTCGAGCAGCTTGTCCACCGCGGCCCGGGCGTCCTCGTTGCCGAGCACCTTGCCGACGATGCCCTGCGACACCGGGCCCGGCTCGATCGCGTCGTACGAGACCAACGATCCCGCCATGCCGTACGAACCCACCATCTGGGCCGCGATCCGCGTTGCGTGCACGAGGTCGCCCGACGGACCGGTGCCGGATTCGCCGAAGAACAGCTCCTCCGCGCTCATGCCGCCGAACGCGATCTTCATCATGCCGAGCAACTCGGAGCGGGTGCGGGTGAAGCGCTCCTCGCCGTCGCTGTGCGACAGCAGGCCGAGCGCGTCGCGACGCTTGATGATCGACAACACCTCGAGCTTGCGATTCTGACCGACGAGATACGCGACCGTGGCGTGACCCGCTTCGTGGGTCGCGATCGTGCGCCGTTCTTCCTCGGTGTACTCGACGGGTTGCTTCAGGCCGACCTCTTCGGTCATCTTCGCCTGCTGCACGTGCGACCAGTCCATCGCCATCTGGCCGTCGCGCAACGCCCAGACGAGGCCTTCGTCGAAGATGTGCTCGATCATCACCGGCGTGTACCCGAAGGTCATCGCCGCGAGCGCGTCGCGCCGCTCCTCCTTGTCGAGCTCGGGCACGTGGGCCTTGCGATCGAGGTAGTAGTCGATGATGTCGCGCCGACCGGCCCGGCTCGGGAGGTCGAAGTGGATCGAACGGTCGAAGCGACCGGGACGAAGCAGCGCGGGGTCGAGGTCCGAGGCCCGGTTCGTCGCCGCGATCAGCAGCACGTTGGCGGGCTTCGGCGGCTTCTTCTGGATACGCCGGTGCGTCGGCAGCAGCCGGTTCATCCCGTCGATCCACCAGCCCGAGAATTTGTGACCGCCGGTCGGCGTGTCGAACGACTGCATCTGGATCAGCAGCTCGTTGACGACGCCGGAGATACCTTCGCTCGTGTTGCGCTCGATCGTGCGACCGTTCGGGTCGGAGCCGTAGAAGCCGTTGGCGTCGGCGTACGGCACGGCGCGCATCCCGCTGCGGGCACCGGCGATCGCGTCGATCTCCTCGATGAAGCCGATCGCGCCGCCCTCTTCGGCGGCGGCCTTGCGCAACTCCTTGAAGTAGTTGCGGATCTTGCGCCCCGTCGCGCCGTAGTACTGCGACTGGAACGCGGTCGACGACACGAACAGGAACGGCACACCGGCTTCGTGCGCCATCGCCTTGGCCATGTACGTCTTGCCGGTACCGGGCGGGCCCTCGAACAACACGCCCTTGCGCGGGTTGCCGCCCATCACGGTGCGGAACGTCTGGTAGCCGAGGAACAGGTTGAGCGTCTTGACGACCTCTTCCTTCACCGGGCCGAGCCCCACCACGTCGTCGAGCGAGGTCGAGATCTCGCTCGCGTCGTAACGCACGTGCGGCGATTTGCCCATCGCCATCATGGGAACCACGAGCACCAGGCACAGGACGACGATGAGCCCGACGGGAAGCAGGATCTGCATCTGCGACGCGGTGATGCTCGGCAGGCCGAGACGGATGAGGTTGTGCGTGAAGATGCGGTACCAGAAGTACGCGAAGATCGGCGCGAGGACGAGCGCGAGCTTCCAGAGCCGGCCGCGCCGCGTCGACTCCCGGATGCGGCTGACGTCGAGCGTGCTCGACAGCACGTCCGCGCCGCCCATGCCGGCCAGGGCGACCGCGTTCGACGTGGACACCTTTTCGCTGCGGTCAACACGTCGACGGCTCACGCGTACTCCCCCCAGGGTCCCCTCGAACACGCAGCGTAGTCAATCGTGCGCGTTTCGGGAAGGGCGGTCGCCGATCGTGAGACCGATGATCCGGCATGTGATCGATGTTCACCGGAGTGACACGCGCGGGGCGCGTTTTGGGCGCCGGTTTAGGCTGCCGCGGTGAACCAGCCGGTCGAGGGGGTTGACGCCCGGACCGATCGGGTGGCGCAGGGCGTGGTGGGCGTAGCCCTCCTCGGCGCCTTCGTGTTCCGCATCGCCTGGCTCGTCCCCGCGCTCGCCCTGCTCCTCACGATCGCCGCGCTCGCGGGCCCGCAGGCGAACGCCCTGCACCGGGTGTACGAACGGTGGATCGCGCCCCGGCTCCCCCGCGCGAGCGATACCAACGCCGAGCCGGGCATCGCCGCGGTGACGGTGCGCGCCCAGGATGCGCTCGCCGCGGCGCTCCTCGTCGTCGCGACCCTTGCGTTCGTCTTCGGTATCGGTGCCGTCGGCTGGCTGCTCGCGATCGCCGAAGCGGTGATCGCGATCCTCGCCGCCACCACGGGCATCCACGCCGCCGAGCGGATACGCGGGGCGCGCTGACCTTCGCCTCGCTCCTAGACCTCGAAGCGCCCGTACCCGCCGCGGTAGAAGAGCAGAGGCTTGCCCGCCGGCGCATAGCCGAGCTCGACGACCCGGCCGACGACGATGAGGTGGTCGCCGGCCTCGTGCTCGGCGATGGTTTCGCAGTCGACGAACGCGATCGCCTCGTCGAGCAACGGCGCACCCGTCCGGCCCGCCGAGTACGCGATGTGCGCGAACCGATCGGCGCCCTTCTCCGCGAACAGCCGGCAGATCTGCTCGCCGTCTTCGCCCAGGATGTTCGCGGCCCACTTCTGCGCACCCTGGATGCGCGGCCACGTCGACGACGACTTCGCCGCGCAGAACAACACCAACTGCGGCTCGAGCGAAACCGACGTGAACGAGTTGCACGCCATGCCGACCGGTTCGTCGCCGTCCATCGCGGTGATGATCGCGACGCCGGTGGCGAAGTGGCCGAGGACGGTGCGGATGGCGGCCGGATCGGGGGCCAGGATCTCCTTGCGCGCCGAGCTCATCCGGATCCCGGCAGCGCGGGTGAGAGCTCGATCTCGAGTCCCTCGTAGGCCGCGGTCACCTCGGCGCCGCCGATGCGGGCGGAGAAGTCGGCCGCGTCGCGCTCGATCACGGCCAGCGCGTCGTCGCCGTGCGCCGGATCGTGGTGGAAGAGCACGAGCCGGCGCGCCCCCGCCTCGCGGGCGACGTGCACCGCGTAGTCGGACGTGCAGTGGCCCCAGTGCCGCTTCGGCTCGTATTCGGAGGGCGTGTGCTGCGCGTCGTGGATGAGCACGTCGACGCCGTCGCAGAGCTCCAGCACCTCGTGCGGGATGTAGTCGTCGGAGTGCTCCGGATTGCACCCCGGACCGTGATCCGGGATGTAGGCCACCGATACGCCGTGCAGGTCGACGCGAAAGCCGAGCGTCGGACCGACGTGACGTACCCAACGCGACCGCACCTTGGCGCTGCCGACCGGAAAATCGTCCTCGCCCGTGCCGTGGAAGCGCACGTCGCCGGTCAGTTGGTCGGGAACGATCGGGAAGAACGGCGGCCGCATCAGCTGCGAGAAGACCTCGCCGAGCGTTCCTTCGTCCTGGCGCGGCCCGAACACGTCGAGGGTCGCGCCCTCACGGTGGAGCGGCGTGAAGAACGGGAGCCCCTGCACGTGATCCCAGTGCAGGTGCGACAGCAGGACCGTGCCGTGGAACTCGTCGGCGCACCGGTCGGCATACGGGCGCACCCCGGTGCCGAGATCGAAGAGAATCGGCGCCGCATCGTCGGACTCCGAGCGCGACACACGACGAGTGGCCACCGAAGTGTGCGTATTCGGGTCCGGCGCACGGCGTCGAGCCGCGAACGCCGTTGAACATGACGCGGATCCCCCCGGACATGGGGCGGGAGGATAGTCACGACTCACGGAGCTTGGACAGCGCGCAGGGCGGATGTCGGACCGCGCGCCGGGCCGGGGGTCTGCGCAACCACCGCCCGCGGCCCCGGTCGTACACTCGCCGTTCGGAGGTAAGCCCGAGCGATGGCGGTCGACGCGCAGCCCACGGATTCACACACCGGTACCGATGGCGACGTGATCGTCACCGAAGGCCTGACCAAGGTCTTCGAGGGCCGCGCCGGGCCGCTGCGGGCGGTCGAGAACCTCGACCTACGCGTGCACCGGGGCGAGATCTTCGGGCTGCTGGGCCCGAACGGCGCGGGCAAGACGACGACGGTCGGGATGCTGACCACGCGGGTCATCCCGACCGAGGGAACCGCGCTCGTCGGGGGGATCGACGTGGTCGCCCGCCCGGCCACGGCCAAGCAGGTCATCGGCGTGGTCCCCCAGACGAACACGCTCGACCGAGCGCTCGACGTCGCCGAGAACCTGTTCTTCCACGGTCGCTATTTCGGGATGGGCGCGCGGGAAGCGCACGACCGGACGGAGAGGTTGCTCGAGCAGTTCCGCCTGACCGACCGGGCGACCGCGAACGTCAACGAGCTCTCGGGCGGCATGGCGCAGCGGCTCATGGTGGCGCGGGCGATCATGCACGACCCCGCGGTGCTGTTCCTCGACGAACCGACCTCGGGCCTCGACCCGCAGAGCCGGCTCGCGCTTTGGGACGTGATCGGCGAGCTCCATCAACGCGGCCAGACGATCGTCCTGACGACGCACTACATGGAGGAAGCCGACCAGCTGTGCGAGCGGGTCGCGATCATCGATCACGGCAAGCTCCTGGCGCTCGACACGCCCGACGCGTTGAAGAAGTCGATCGGCGCGGACACCGAGGTCCGCCTCCACGCCTCGGGCGACCTCGACGCGCTCGCGCGCGAGCTCGAACAGATCCCCGGCGTGCAATCGGCGCGCGTCGTCGAAGGAACGGTGTACGCGTACCTGCGCGCCGACGGTGCGACGCTGCCCGAGATCATCACCCACGCCGACCACAAGGGCTTCAAGGTGCAGGACGTCGGCGTCACCGAGACGACCCTCGAGACCGTCTTCATCGACCTCACCGGGAGGGAGCTCCGTGAGTAGCGCGAGCGTCACCACCACAACTGTCCGATCGGCGCGTTCGTCGTCGCGCAGTGCATTCGGCGCGCTGTTGCTCCGCGACCTCGCGGTGCTGCGCAAAGAGATCTGGATGTTCCTCGGCCGGACCGTGATTCAGCCGTTCCTGCTCATCTTCGTGTTCGCGTACGTGTTCCCGAAGATCGGTCAGGCGGTCGGCGGTGCACGCGGCGCCGCGGACTTCTCGACGCTGCTCGTCGGCGGCGTCATCGCGAGCTCGATGATCTTCCAGGGCGTGCAGGCGGTCGCACTCCCGCTCGTCCAGGACTTCGGGTACACCCGTGAGATCGAAGACCGGGTGCTCGCGCCGATGCCGGTGTGGGCGGTCGCCGTCGAGAAGGTCGCGTCGGGCGCGATCCAGGCGGTGATCGCATCGCTCGTGGTGTTCGTGCTCGCCGCGTTCGTCCCCGCCACTCCGGTGCACCTGAGCGTGCACTGGCTCGCGCTCCTCACCCTGCTGCCGCTCTCGGCGATCATGAGCGCGTCGCTCGGCCTGACGATCGGCACGCGGGTGGAGCCTCGGCAGGTGCCGCTGATCTTCAGCCTGCTCGTGATCCCGATGACGTTCCTCGGCGCGGTGTACTACCCGTGGAAGAGCCTCACGCCCTTGCCGTGGTTGAAGACGATCGTGCTCGTCAACCCGCTCATCTACGTCAGCGAAGGCATGCGGTTCTCGCTCACGAACGGCGTGCCGCACATGTCGCCGATCGCGATCTACATCGCCATCGTCGCCTTCACGATTGCATTCCTCAAGTTCGGGATCGACGGCTTTCGCCGGCGCGTCCTCAGCTGATCGAGCCGGTCAGCTCGGTGTCGGCCCCGTGGCGCGGGCCGCTTCGACCGCGACGAGAGCACTCCGGAGCTGGTCGATCCATTCGCCTTCGTGGTCGCGCACGAGCCGCACGCACCACGACGAGCGCGTCCGATCGGGAACGGGCGACGCCGGCGCCGACGAGCGTGTCGAGCGTCTGGCGTTCGCGCATGCGCAGCCGCGTCATCACCGGAACCGCGAGCGCCGTGAACGTCTTCTCCTCGTCGCCGCAACGCGCACCCCACGCGACCTTCCGACCGGTGCTGTGCTCGGCTTCGTCGGCGATGCGCATGCGCTGCTCGCGCGTCTCCTCCCGGAAGCGTTGGATGCGCGCCCGCCGCGCGGCCGAGATCGCCGCCTCGTCCGCCCCCTTCGGGTAGTCGGGCTCCGCCAGCGCACCCACCACGAGGATCTCCTCGCGATCGGTGGTCACCACGGGCGGCGCGGTGAACCACTCGTCGGGGAGCCGGCCGGCGAACCAGCCCTCGAGTGTGCCTCCGCGGCCCGTCGCGTTCGTCTGCTTTGTCATTGCTTCATTACATCATTACAAACCGAGAGTTGCAAGCCGGGCCGGGACGCGACGACGCCCCCTGGGCCGGGGGGACGGCGGGGGCGTCATCAGGGTTGGGACTTCGGGGCTGGGAGGGCAATCCGTGTCCCAGAAGGACATTACGAAGCCCGCGTTCGCGGCAGCGTGACGCGACGATGCCCCCGTGCGGGGGCGGGGGCATCGTCAAAGAGATGTCCCATCCCTGGCGGGGATCGGGGGCTCATCTCGTCACCAGGAAAGTAGTCAGGGAACCGACGGAGAGCAAGCACCCCGTGAAAGCGACCTGAAAGCGCACCCGGCGGTGAGCCCGCAAGAGCCGCACGTTGCGCAATATGGCGTCGTTTTCCCAAAGGCTGCAACTATGAACCCGGGATCCGGGCGGGCGGTCCGGAGCGGTGGAAGAAGGCCACGAACGATGATGCCGGGCGAGGGATCGATCGACGACCGACTGCTGACGCCGTCGGAGGTCGCGGAGATGTTCCGCGTCAACCCGAAGACGGTGACGCGCTGGGCGCGGACCGGTCGGTTGCAGGCGATCAAGACGATCGGTGGGCACCGCCGCTACCGGCTCTCCGAGGTGCGCAAGGCGGTCGAGGCCGCCAACGAGACGCTGTAGCCGCGCGGATCCTCAGCGGGCGAGCACCGCGCGCAGGCGGTCGGCGTACTCCCGCATCTCGTCGTCACTCGCATATTTCTGCCGCGGCCAGAAGAACCCGCGGAGGCCGTCGCCCTTCGTGCGCGGCACGACGTGCACGTGCACGTGCGGCACGGCCTGACTGACGACGTTGTTCTGCGCAACCCACGAACCCTGCGCCCCGAGACCGGCCACCACGGCGCGTCGCGCAGCGCTGCACCGCGACGAACAATGTCGTCAGGAGCGGCGTCGGCAACTCGGGAAGCGTGACGACGTGCTCGCGCGGCACGACGAGCATGTGCCCTTTGAACACGGGCCGGATGTCGAGGAAGGCGACGACGTCGGGCTCGTCCAGCACGATGTGCGCGGGTGCAGTGCCGGCGACGATCGCGCAGAAGAGGCAATCGTCACCGGCCATCTGGCACCGACGTTTCTATGCGGCGACCGTCTGTCCCGCCGCGTAGCGGTAGAGGTACGCAACTGCGAGGTAGGCGATGGGCTCCGTCACGAGAACCCCCACGACGCAGGCGATGATGCCGAGCACACCGACGATGATCGACAAGAGGATCGGGAACGCGAGGCCCTTGCTGCTCACGGCTTCGCGGCTTGCGTTGAACGCCTCGCCGAGATTCATGCCACCGTCGAGGAAATAGAACGGTGCGAGCCCGAAGAAGGCGAGGAAGAACAGGCCGGGGATGACGCACAGTACGAGGCCGATGAACAGACCCAGGCCGAACACGACCGAGAACACGACCCATTCGGCCATGCGGTCGTACTGGAACGCCTTCCCGACGCTGACCGGCTCTCCCGCGGTGATCATCAGCGCGACGCGGTAGATCCCGAGGCCGGCAATGGCGCCGGCGACGATCGCGACCAGCTGGAAGATCAGCGCCGCGAAGATGCCGTTGATCGACCGGCCGATGACCGACACGATCAGCTGCACCGCGACGGGTATCAGCACCACGGCGAGCAACGGCCCGACGTTCTCCTGGAACTTCTTCCAGCCGTAGGAGAGGGCGGCTCCGGCGTCGGGG
This sequence comes from uncultured Actinomycetes bacterium, assembly GCA_963835455.1. Classification (GTDB taxonomy): domain Bacteria; phylum Actinomycetota; class Acidimicrobiia; order IMCC26256; family PALSA-610; genus PALSA-610. The sequence continues at coordinate 759,898 of CAWIFT010000006.1, read as the reverse complement.
CCGCCCGAACCGGCCGGGGGGCCGGAAGGCGGCGGGAACGGGGGCGGCGGCGGAATGTCGGTCACGGGCTTACCTCCGTTGGGGTCGCCGCGACGCTAACCACGTTCGGCCTCCGATTGAGGGACCCGCGGTGAGCTGGGTGTGCGTCAGCCCGGCGAGGTGTACGGGCGCTCCCGGGGCTGGGCCGCCGACCGCTTCGGGATCATCACGCTGCGCCGGAAGTAACAGACCTCTTCGCCGCGCTGGTTGAACCCCCGGGTCTCGACCGAGACCACGCCCCGGTCGGGCTTGCTCTGTGATTCCTTCTTGTCGAGCACCTTGGTCTCGGCGTAGATCGTGTCGCCGTGGAACGTGGGCTTCTTGTGCTGGAGCGACTCCACCTCGAGGTTGGCGATCGCGACACCGCTCACGTCGGGCACGGACATGCCGAGCACCAGCGAGTACACGAGGTTGCCGACCACGACGTTCTTGCCGAACTGCGTCTGGCGCTCGGCGAACCACGCGTCCGTGTGCAACGGATGATGGTTCATCGTCATCATGCAGAAGAGGTGGTCGTCGTACTCGGTGATGGTCTTGCCCGGCCAGTGCTTGTAGACGTCGCCGGGCTCGAAGTCCTCGAAGTAGCGGCCGAAGGGGCGCTCGTAGACGGTCATGGCCGCGAGGCTACCCAGGCGACTTTCCCGAGGCCCGAGCGAGCAGCCCGCGCGCGATGACGAGCCGTTGGATCTCGTTCGTGCCCTCACCGATGATCATCAGCGGCGCGTCGCGGTAGTAGCGCTCGACGGGAAGTTCGGTGGTGTAGCCGACTCCGCCGTGAATGCGCAGCGCTTCGGTCGCGACCTCGAACGCGGTCTCGCTCGCGAAGAGCTTCGCCATCCCCGCCTCGACGTCGGCACGCTCCCCCGCCTGTTTGCGCACGGCCGCGTTGCGGGTCAGGAGGCGTGCGGCCTCGACCTTCGTGGCCATGTCCGCGATCTTCATCTGGATCGCCTGGTGCTCGGCGATGGGCTTGCCCATGGTGCGGCGTTCCTGCGCGTACGCGAAGGCGGCGTCGAACGCGGCGCGGGCCACTCCCACGGCCCGGGCCGCGATGTTGATCCGACCGACCTCGAGCGCGCCCAGGATGTAGCCGAGGCCCCGGCCCGCGTCACCGAGCAGCGCGTCGGCCGGAACGCGGTGGCCGTCGTACACCATCTCGACGGTCTCGATGCCCTTGTAGCCGAGCTTGCCGATGTTGCGGCTCACGGTGATGCCACCGAACCGCGGCCCCGGCTCCTTCTCCACGATCAGCGCGGAGATGCCTTCCTCGGTTCGCACCGCGAGGGCGACGATGCTCGCCGCGCTCACCGTTCGTCACCCACATCTTCGTGCCGGTGATCTCGTACTCGTCGCCGTCGCGCTCGGCGCGACACGAGAGGTTGCGCGTGTCGCTGCCCGCGTCGCTCTCGGAGAGCGACAGGCATCCGCGCATCTCGCCCGACGCCATCCGCCCCAACCAGCGGGTCTTCTGCTCCTCGGTCCCGTGGTGCACGATGAGGTGCGCGGCGATCGTGTGCGTGTTCACGATCCCCGAGAGCGCCATCCAGCCGTACGCGAGCTCTTCGACCACGCCGATGTACGTGAGCAGATCGAGACCGAGCCCGCCGTACTCCTCGGGGATCGTGATCCCGAAGAGCCCGAGCGCCTTCATCTGCTCGACGATCGCCTCCGGATAGGTATCGGTGTGCTCGAGCTCCGTGGCGACGGGCATCACCTCGCGGGCGATGAACCGCCGGACCGTTTCGACCATTTCCCGCCGAACTTCGGGATCGGTGTCCGTCGCAGTTGTCATGCGGCGCACTCTAGAAGCGGAACCCTGGAAGCGGAACAATGTCCCCGGCCGAGGCCGGTACCCTCGCACGCGGATGATGGACCACCGCACGATCATGGGTTTTCAGCGCGACGAGGCGATCCGCCAACGCCGGATCGACCGGGCCGTCATGCGCCGCGTGTGGGAGTACATCCGGCCGTACAAGCGCCCGTTGATCTTGTTCATCATCGCGGTGATCCTCGGTTCCATCGCCACCGCGGTGACGCCCCTGCTCATCCGGTCGCTCATCGACAACGCCATCCCCGAAAAGAGCCGAACCCTCGTCGCGTACATCACGTTGGCCGCGGTCGGGATCGCGTTGTTCAACGCCGCGCTGTCGCTCGTGCAGCGCTACTACTCCGCTCGTATCGGCGAAGGGCTCATCTACGACCTCCGGGTCAAGCTGTTCGACCACGTGCAGCGCATGCCCATCGCGTTCTTCACGCGTACGCAGACCGGTGCGTTGCAGTCGCGGTTGAACAACGACGTCGTCGGCGCGCAGCAGACGGTCACCAACACGCTCGGGACCGTGCTCCAGAACGTGATCCAGCTCGTCGTGACCCTCGTGATCATGTTCAAGCTGAGCTGGGCGATCACCCTGCTGACATTGATCGCGCTCCCCCTCTTCATCTATCCGGCGCGGCTCCTCGGGCCGCGTATCCAAAAGCTCGCCCGTGAGGGCATGGTGCAGAACGCGGAGATGAACAACATCACCGCGGAGCGGTTCAACGTGGCCGGCGCCATGCTCTCCAAGCTCTTCGGCCGACCCGACCGTGAACGCGACGCGTTCGCGTCACGGGCCGGCCGCGTGCGCGACGTCGGCATCACGACGGCGCTCTACAGCCGGGTGCTGCTCGTGGTGCTCGGACTCGTCACCGCGCTCGGCACCGCGATCGTCTACTTCGTCGGCGGCAACCTCGCGGTCTCGGGCACGATCACGACCGGAGACGTCGCGGCCTTCGCCCTGTACGTCGGGCTCATCTACCAACCGCTCGCGCAGCTCACGAACTCGCGCGTCGACGTGCTCACCGCGCTCGTGTCGTTCGAGCGCGTCTTCGAGGTGCTCGACTTCCCCGCCGCGATCGCCGACAAGGCCGACGCGATCGACATCGTCGAACCCGTTGGCCGTATCGAGCTCGACCACGTGTGGTTCCGCCACCCGCCGGGGCACGACGTCTCGCTGGAGTCGCTCGAGGCGCCGGGCACGCCGGGCGGCGACGAACCGAGCGACTGGACGTTGCGCGACGTGTCGCTCACGATCGAACCCGGCGCAACGGTCGCGCTCGTCGGCGCGTCGGGCGCGGGCAAGACCACGATCGCCATGCTCGTGCCGCGCGTCTACGACGCGGTGCAGGGCGCAGTGCGCATCGACGGTCACGACGTCCGCGACCTCACGCTCGAGTCGGTGCACGCCGCGATCGGCCTCGTGCCGCAGGACCCGCACCTGTTCCACGACACCATCCGCGCCAACCTGCTGTTCGCGCGGCCCGATGCCAGTGACGACGATCTGCACCGGGCCCTCGAACGCGCCCGCATCCTGGATCTGGTCATGACCCTGCCCGACGGTCTGGACACCGTGGTCGGCGAACGCGGTTACCGCATGTCGGGAGGCGAGAAGCAACGCCTCGCGATCGCGCGACTGCTGCTCAAGAATCCCGTCATCGTCATCCTCGACGAAGCCACGTCGCATCTCGACTCGGAGTCGGAGCTCGCGATCCAGCGTGCGTTCGACGAAGCGCTCCGCGGCCGCACCGCGATCGTGATCGCGCACCGCCTGTCGACCATCGTCGACGCCGATCGGATCATCGTCGTGGACGCGGGACGCGTCGTCGAATCCGGGACTCACAGCGAACTCCTAGCTCGCGGGGGTGTACGCAGAGTTGTACGCCAATCAGATGGGAAGAGCCGACGGCGTCGAGAAGACCGCGTAGCCCGGCGTCGCGGTCGGCCACTACCATCTCCGCGGATCCGCGATGACTCGAAACACCCCCTCCGACTCGTCCGACCCGGACGCGCACAGTCGTCGCGCCCGACTCGTCGCGCGCCGTAGCCGGCGCACCCGGATCACGGTCGTCGTCGTCATCATGGCGATCGCGGGTGCGGTCGCCGCGGGCGCATGGGCCGTCAACTCGAACGATCCCGAAGCGCACGCCGTGGGGTCCGGTACGTCCGGCGGTGTGAAGTTCGCGGGCGGCACCGGCGCCCCGGTCATCGCGATCAAGACCGCGCCGCCGCGCAGCCTCGACCACGCCAATCCCCTCGGCCTCTGGGTCGGCGGTGACTCGCTCGCAGGACTGTTGGGCCCCGCGCTCGGCGACCAGGTCGGCGCGACCGGGATCGTCAAGACGGTCATCGACTACAAGACGTCGAGTGGTCTGTGGAGCAACGACATCCGCAACTGGGACCAGCGCGCGACGGAGCAGATGGCGCTGGTCAAGCCGGAAGCCGTCGTGTTCATCATCGGCGCCAACGACACTCCCGTCGTCAACAACGTCGACTCCAATGGCGACAAGATCCCCGACTGGGAAGCCGTGTACCGGATGAAGGTCGCGCGCATGATGGACCTGCTCGTCGGACCGACCCATCGCACCGTGTTCTGGTGCGGACCGCCGACACTCGGGACGCGCAGCATGGACCGTGGCGCGTTCGCCATGGGTGAGGTGATGCGTCAGGAAGCGCTGAAGCGAGCGCCCGACGTCGTCTACATCGACACGTACAAGCTCTTCTCGACGAGGGACGGCACGTACTCGCGTCAGATCACCGACGAGAACGGCAAGCTGATCACGGTCCGCCTCTCGGACGGAATCCACTTCACGACCGAAGGCTCCCAGTACCTCGCCCGGGCGGTGTTCGTGCAGATCGACGCCCGCTGGCGACTCCTGAAGCAGGCCGACCTCAAGGATCCGATCGGTTGGAACTTCTTCGACGGAAGCGGCGAGGTCGTGCCCGGCTATTCGTCGACCCCCCGCTCGCGGTACCAGCCGTCGCAGAACCACTACTACTCACCGACGACCCAGCCGTGGGTGTCGAACACGACCGCCGTACCGCAGGAGACGACGCCGCCCACCCAGGCGCCGACGACGGTTGGCTCGACGGCGCCGCCGCCGACCACTCCGCCCACGACCGCGACACCCGCCACCACCGCCGCGCCCACCCCGACCACGGCGAAGCCGTAGCCAAGAGCAGTCGGACTGCGCCCGCGCATGCGACCGGCGCCACGATCGGTCGGTATCGTGCGCGCATGAGCACCGACCAGGAACGCGCGGCCGTCGCCGCGGTCGAGATGGCGGCGACCGTCGTCGATGCCGCGGTATCCAACCTCGCCCACGCGAGCCTCGCCGACGGCAAGCTGTCGGTACCCCGGCTCGACGAGAACCAGGTGATCGCGTACGACCTCGCGCACGCGGCCGCGGCCGTCGAAGCGGCCCGGGTCATGTGCCGCTACGCGGAACACGGCGAGATCGAATCGATGCTCGCCCGGGCGTTCGTCGCCGACGCGCTCAGCGACATCGTGGGCCGGCTCGTCGGCCGCGAAGCCCTCTGGGGCGTCGATCCGGCGACGCTCTCGCCTGCGCACGCGTTCGTCACCGCGCACCGCGCGCCCGGTTTCCTCGAGGCGCTCGCGGTCCAGTGCGCGAAGCACGGCACCGGGCCGACGCATCTCGACGCCGACTTCGAGCTCGTCGCCGAGACGTTCCGGCGGTTCGCGGAGGACAAGATCCGCCCCGTCGCCGAGCACGTGCACCGCACGAACGGCGACGTCCCCGAGGACATCATCTCCGGGCTCGCGGAGATCGGCGGCTTCGGCCTGTCGGTCCCCGAGGAGTACGACGGGTTCGCGACGGGCGGCGAGTCCGACTACATCGGCATGGTCGTGGCGACCGAGGAGCTGTCCCGCGGATCGCTCGGTATCGGCGGTTCGCTCGTGACCCGGCCCGAGATCCTCACCCGGGCGCTCGTCGCGGGCGGCACCGAACAGCAGAAGCAGACGTGGCTGCCGCGCATCGCGAGCGGCGAGTTGATGGTGGGCATCATGGTGACCGAGCCCGACTACGGCTCGGACGTCGCGGGCGTGAAGGTCGCGGCGACGCCGACCGAGGGCGGCTGGCTGGTCAGCGGCGTGAAGACGTGGGCCACGTTCGCGGGTCGCGCCGACGTGCTGATGCTGTTGGCGCGCACCGACCCCGACAAGTCGAAGTCGCACCGCGGCCTGTCGGTGATGATCGTGGAGAAGCCGCGCGCCGGGGACACGCGTTCGCGTTCGACGACGGGCGCGGCGGCAAGATGGAAGGCCGCGCGATCGACACGATCGGCTACCGCGGCATGCACTCGTACGAGGTCGCGTTCGACAACTGGTTCGTGCCCGCCGAGAACCTGATCGGCGAGGAGGCCGGGCTCGGCCGCGGCTTCTACTTCCAGATGGCCGGATTCGAGAACGGCCGGCTCCAGACCGCGGCGCGCGCGGTGGGTCTCATGCAGGCCGCGTTCGAAGCCGGTATGTCGTACGCGCAGGACCGCAAGGTGTTCGGCAGCCCGGTGTTCGAGTACCAACTGTCGAAGGCCAAGCTCGCGCGCATGGCGTTCCTCATCCAGGCCGGTCGCCAGTTCTCCTACGACGTCGCCCGCAAGATGGCGGCGGGCGAGGGAACGCTCGAGGCCTCGATGGTGAAGGCGTACGTGTGCCGCGCGGCCGAGTGGGTCACCCGCGAAGCGATGCAGCTGCACGGCGGCATGGGCTACGCGGAGGAGTTCCCGGTGTCGCGGTTCTTCGTCGACGCGCGCGTGCTGTCGATCTTCGAAGGCGCCGACGAGACGTTGTGCCTGCGCGTCATCGCCCGCCGCCTCACCGAAAACGCCCTCGCCTCGTCCTGAACCCCCACCAACAGTTGTCGGAGAAATCAACGCATAGCGCTGAGAACTTCGACAACTGTTGGTGGAGGAAATCGGGGGGTTATTGGGCGCTTCTCGACATTCCGGCGCGCTCGCCGCGCATGACGAACTTGTTCGCCATCTTGCGGCTGGCTTCGTCGATCATCTCGTCGCCGAACATCACGGCGCCCTTGCGGTCGCCTTCGGTCGTCGCCTTCTCGTAGGCGTCGAGGATGTCGAAGGCGCGGTCGAACTGTTCCTGCGTCGGCGTGAAGACCTCGTTGATGACCTTCACCTGGTCGGGGTGCAACGCCCACTTGCCGTCGAAGCCGAGGATGCGCGGCCGCATCGTGTAGTCGCGCAGTGCGTCGAGCTCGCGGATCTTGAGGAACGGACCGTCGATCACCTGCAACCCGTTCGCGCGCCCCGCCATCAGGATGCGGGAGAAGACGTAGTGGAAGTGATCGCCCGGGTACTCGGGGATCTGCACGCCCCCGGTGAGCACCGGCATCTCGGTGGACGCGGCGAAGTCGGCCGGACCGAAGATGATCGTCTCGAGCCGGTCCGAGGCCGCGCAGATCTCGTCGACGTTGATCAAGCCGCGCGCGGTCTCGATCTGCGCTTCGATCCCGACCCGCGACTGGCGACCGGTCGACTTCTCGATCTGGGTCAAGAGCATGTCGAGCGCCTGCACCTGCGCGGCCGACTCGACCTTCGGGAGCATCAGCTCGTCGAGCCGTTCGGACGCGCCCTCGACGATCGCGATCACGTCGCGGTACGTCCACTCGGTGTCCCACGCGTTCACGCGCACGCACAACACGGTCTCGCCCCAGTCGAGTGTGTTGATCGCGTTGATGATCTTGTCGCGCGCGGCCGGCTTCTCGAGCGGGGCGACGGCGTCCTCCAGATCGAGGAACACCATGTCGGCCCCGAGATTCGGGCCCTTGGCGAGCATCTTCTCGCTCGATCCCGGAATCGAGAGGCACGAGCGGCGCGGCAGGTTGCGACTGCGTTCTGACATTTTCAAAGGGTACCGTGCCTCCATGGTGGCGCTCCCAACCCGCACCCTCCACGAGCTCGCCGACGGGGTCTGGGTCTGGCTGCAGCCCGGCGGCGAATCGGGCGTGAGCAATGCGGGTGTCGTCGCCGACGACGACGGCCTGACCGTGATCGACACGATGATGGTGCGCTCGCAGTGGGAGCCCTTCGCCAATGCGGTGGCCCGCCTCGGCGCACCGGTGCGCCGCCTCGTGCTCACGCACGCGCACGTCGACCACGTCGGCGGCAGCAAGGCGTTCCCGATGGCATCGGTGCTCGGCTCGCAGCAGACGAGCGAGCTCCTCGACGGCGAGATGCCCATCGCCGCGTACAAGGCGTTCATGCCGGCCTTCACGGACGAGTTCGACGAGCTCGCGGAGCTCGGCACCCGGCCGGTCACCCATCTCGTCACCGACGCGGCCGAGCTCACGCCGCGCATCGAGGTACTGCCCGCGACCGGTCACACCGAAGGCGACGTGATGGCGCTCGTCGCGGATGTGGACGTGTTGTTCGCGGGCGACCTCTGCTTCTTCGGGGTCACGCCCCTCGCCTTCCAGGGCGACTGCGCGACCTGGGCCAACGTGCTCGACGCGGTGGCCGAGCTGGCGGACACGATCGTGCCGGGTCACGGTCCCGTCGGCGGTGAGGCCGAGGTCCGCGAGCTGCAGCAGTACCTGCGCTATTGCGTCGCGGGCGAGATCCCGCCCGGACCGTGGGACAGCTGGCCGGAGCGCGTGCCGCGCGACACGATCAACATCCAACGCGCGCAGTTGCTCGCGGCGGGTCGCGACGAGATCCCGCCCGCGATGCTGCGCGCGCTCGGCGCCTGAGCGGGCAGACGTTCATCCGGTCGCGGCGCGCTCGCGCTGGGAGTGGATCAACCCCGTCGGGCTCGTCAGCATGAACGCGATCGTCCCGGCGAGCAGCGTCGTGGGCAGGAGGTGCAGCCCGCCCATCTCCGTCACGACCAACGTGGAACCGAGCAGCGTCTTCGTCACCCCGACGTTCGCCGCCACCATCAACGCCGCGCACACCACACCGACGCGCGCATCCGCGAACGCGAAGTGCGCGATCTGGCCCATGGTGGCGCCGAGGAAGAACAAGGGGATGATGAATCCGCCGGGCCAGTCCGACGACACCGTGAGCGACGTCGCGACGAACTTCGCCGTGAACGCCACCACGAGTGTGCCGAGCGCGAGCCCACCGGCGAGGACGTATCCGGTTTGTGCCTCGCCGAACGTCAACGCGTACGGCGACCAGATCGCGAGCGCGCCGAGCCCGAGCCCGCCGACGATCGGGCGCACGCGCGCGGGCAGCAGCCGCAACGCACGCCGCAAACCGAGCGTGAGGTAGGTGAAGCCGACCGCGATCCCCGCGCCGACAACGCCCGCGCCTGCGGCCCACAACAGATCGGATCCGTAGAGCCGGTCGATCCCCGGGATGCGCCAAACCGGCGCGGCTCCCGTTCCCGACAACGCGAGATAGCAGATGTAGCCCGACAACGCCCCGACGATCGCCGGCACGAGCGCCTCGTAGTACTGCATGCCCCGGCGATGCAGGATCTCGAGCGCGAAGAGCGCGGAGCCGAGCGGCGCCGCGAACAGCACCGAGAACGCGGCGGCCATCCCTGCGATCGTGAGGCAGCGCGCCTCGTCGGCCGAGAGCGCACGCCGCCGCGCCACCCAGCCCGCGAGCGTGCCGCAGGTCGTGACGAGCGGCGCCTCCGGGCCCGCCGCACCACCCGCGGAGATCGTGACGAGTGACATCGGGATCAGGGACCGCAGCGATCGCACGCCCGGCACCGAGCCGGAGACGTGGATGTTGTCGACGAGGAGCTCGACGTCGCCGGGCCGGCCGAGCACGGCCCCGATCACGACCACCGCGGCGCCCGTCGCCGCGAGCACAGCGATCTGCGCGACGTTGCCCCAACGATCGGGACCGAGGACGTGCTGCAGGAGGTGCAGCGCGAGGAGATACGCCGCGCCGACCGCGCCGCTCGCGAGACCGATGATCACCGACGCGCCGAGCAACGCCGGAGACACTCCCACGATGCCGTCCGCGAACCACCGTCGAGAAAACATATCGTAGTACGATATATCAATGCCGCTCCGCGCCGCGCCCGACGACGGCGACTACCGACGCCTGCTCGAGTTCCGCACCGGCATCCGCCATTTCCTCCACTGGAGCGAGGAGCAGGCGCTCGGGGTCGGCGTGACGCCGTCGCAACATCAGCTCATGCTCGCGATCAGAGGGCACGCCGGACCCGACCGACCGACGGTCGGCGACATCGCCGATGCCCTCGTGTTGCGCCACAACAGCGCGGTCGGCCTGATCGACCGCGCCGTCGAAGCCGGCCTCGTGGCGCGCGACGTCGACGAGCACGACTCGCGCATCGTCCGGTTGCGGCTCACCGCGCTCGGCAACCGGAGAATCCGTCAGCTGAGCGCCGCGCACCTGGAGGAGTTGCGCCGGCTCGCACCGAGCATGGCCGACCTCTGGTCGAACCTCGACTCCTGAGGGTGGATCGACCGCCCGGGCGCGCTAACCGAGCTGCGCGTGGAGGAACGCGACGGTGTCCGCCCAGAGCTTGGTGTCGAGCGCGGCGTCGTACGTGCCCAGCGCGTTCTCCTCGTTCATGAACGCGTGGCCGCACGAGGGATGGATCTCGAACACGACGTCCTTGCCCATCGCCTGCAGCTGCGCTTCGAGGGCGCGGATCGCGTCGGGCGGAAAGAAGTCGTCGTCGCTGGCGAAGTGCCCTCGTACGACCGCAGTGAGGCCCGACCAGTCGGGTGCGCCGTCGCCGAGCGGAGCACCGTAGTAAGGCGCGACGGCGCCGATCTTGTCGCCCTGCAATGCCGCGATCCGCAACGACAGCATGCCGCCCATGCAGTAGCCGACGACCCCGACCTTGGCGCCCGTCACCGCGTCGAGCGCGAGCAGGTAGTCGACGGCCGCGCCCATGTCGCGTGCGGCGCGATCGGCCGGGAGCGTCGTCATCAGTTGCGCGGCCTTGTCCATCTCGGTGTGCTCCGCGATGTCACCGTGATACAGGTCGGGCGCCAGCGCGACGAAGCCCGCTTCCGCGAAGCGATCGCACGCGCCCTTGATCTGCGGGACGAGTCCCCACCACTCCTGCACGACCATCACTCCGGGCCCGGAGCCGCTCGCGGGAAGGGCGAGATAGCCGTCGGTGGTGCCGCCGTTGCTCGTGAAGCTGACCGTGTCTCCCATGGCCGCCGAGCCTAAGACCGGTCATCGTTCACGGGCCAGGCACGCCGTACGAGTAACTTCCTGGCTCGTGTGCGGACGCAGTGGAGGCGGGCCGGAGGGCGCGCCGCAGTGAGGGAGTCATAGGAGTGGCGAAGAACCCCGATCCGCTCTTGGCGATCACGAGTTATGAGGGCAAGACGCGCACGCTCGACGACTGGGCGACCGTCTTCAACCTCGCGATCGTCGTGCTCCCCGACCGGCCGGAAGGCGCGAACTTCCTTCCCGTCGTGCGCCGCATCTTCGCGACGTTCGGCGACAGCGACGTGCGCACCATCGTGTGCGTGCCGACGACCCCGCCCATCGCCAAGCGCATCCTCGGCCCCGACATCGGCAGCTGGCTCGTCTGGTGCGACCCGGAGCGGGCCTTCGTCGAGAGCCTCGGGCTCGAGCGGCTCCCGGCGTTCGTGCACCTGCGGCTCGACACCTCGCTCGTGAGCTGCGCGCAGGGCTGGAGCCCGAGCGAGTGGCAGAAGGTGGCGGACGAGATCGCCCGCCACGAACACTGGAGCTCACCGATCGTTTCGGGTCCCGGCGACCCCAAACCGACCTCCGGCTGGCCGATCGCCAGCTGACCCACAGGCGGATTTGGCCCCGCCGGCGTTGCCCTGACCTGCACAAACGTGGTGGATGTGACAGTTGGGGCCCGTGATTGTCTAGAGTCGGCGGCCATGTCGCGGCGGAGCGTTAGCCCCCACCGCGGTGGCGGCCGGTTACGGGCCCGCCACCTGACTCTGAGCCTTGCGATCGGTCTGGCTCTCAGCGTGACGACCCTGAGCGCACCCGCCGGGGCCAGCCCGCAGAGCGACCTCCAGTCGAAGACCGCGCAGGCGCAACGGCTCGAGGCGCAGATCACCGCCAACAGCGATCAGGCCGACATCCTCGACGAGCAGTTCCTGCAGGCCCGCAGTGCGGTCGCCGACCTGAACCGCCAGATCGCCTCCGCGGAAGCCGGCATCGCGTCAGCTCGCGAGCAACAGGCGGGCCTGCGTACGCGCCTCGGCGGGCGCGCCGCGCTGCTCTACATCGGCGCCGGCAGCGGTGACCCGCTCGGCTTCGACGCCACGAACGTGCAGGAGCTCGGGGCGCGGGCGAAGTACGGCGAGGCCGCGGCCGAGACCGACGCCCGCATGATCGACAAGCTGCGGGTGCTCGACGAGCAGCTCGGGATCCAGACCCAGGACCTCCAAACGGTCAAGAGCGAGGCCCAGAAGCGCCAGAACGAGGCCGACAGCGCGCGCCAGGCCCTCGAGAAGATCGACACCAGGGTGCAGCAGCTCCTCGGCTCCACGAAGGCCGACATCCGCGTGCTCGCGAACAAGATCGAGACCCAGCGGATCGCGGCGCAAGCCGCCGCGGAACGGGCCCGCTTCCAGGCCGCGGCCGCGCAGCAGGCGGCCACCGCGCGCTACCGCGGCGGCGGAGGCGGCGTCTCCAGCAACGCCGCCGACATCGGCGTCGACCCCGGCAGCATTCCCGCACCGAGCGGCGGTGCGTCCGCCGCGATCGCGTACGCCCGCCAGCAGATCGGCAAGCCGTACCAGTACGCCGGCACCGGCCCCGGTTCCTTCGACTGCTCCGGACTCACGATGATGGCGTGGGCCGCGGGCGGCGTATCGATGTCCCACGGCTCGCAGGCCCAGTACCTCGCGTTCCCGAAGGTGCCGATCAGCCAGCTCCAACCGGGCGACCTCGTCTTCTTCGGCTCGTCGGGCCCGTCGAACCACCACGTCGGCCTCTACATCGGTGGCGGCACGATGATCGAGGCGCCGCACTCCGGCGCGTACGTGCGCTACACGACGATCTACCGCCCCGACCTGATACCGCTGGGCTCGCGCCCGTAGGTGACGGAGACCGTCCGCCTCACCGCGTTCTCGCACGGCGCGGGATGCGCGTGCAAGCTCTCCCCCGCCGATCTGCGGACGGTCCTCGGCCTCGTACGCGGGTTCGAACCCGCCACCGACCCGAACCTCCTCGTCGGCTTCGACACGTCCGACGACGCCGCGGTCTACCGCCTCCGCGACGACCTCGCCATCGTCGTGACCACCGACTTCTTCACCCCCATCGTCGACGACCCGTTCGACTGGGGCCGCATCGCGGCGACGAACGCGCTCTCCGACGTGTACGCGATGGGCGGGACGCCGCTGCTGGCGCTCAACCTCGTCGGCTGGCCGCGGGAAGGGCTCCCGTTCGAACTGCTCGCACGCGTGCTCGACGGTGGCGCGGCCTCGGCGCGCGCCGCCGGCTGCCTCGTTGCGGGCGGCCACTCGATCGACGACGCGGAACCGAAATACGGGCTGGCCGTGGTGGGAACCGTCGACCCCGCGGCCGTGCTCACGAACGCGGGTGCGCGCCCCGGCGACGTCCTCGTGCTGACGAAGCCGATCGGGCTCGGCGTCATCTCGACCGCGGTCAAGCATGAGGCCGCCACCCCCGAACTGCTGCAGACCGCGATCACGGTGATGACGACGCTGAACGACACGGCCCGCGACGCCGCGGTCGCGGTCGGCGTGAACGCCGCAACCGACGTCACCGGGTTCGGACTGCTCGGCCACCTGCGCGAGCTGTGCGTGGCATCGGGGGTCGGCGCGGTCGTGCGCGCGGATGCCGTGCCGGTGATCGACGGCGTGCGCGACCTCGTCGCGGCGGGCATGGTCGCGGGCGGCACCCGGCGGAACCACGCCTTCGTGGCGGACGACGTCGACTTCGGTGATCTGGGGACGGCCGAGCAGCTCCTGCTCGCCGACGCGCAGACCTCCGGGGGACTGCTGCTGTCAGTCCCCGCCGCCAAGGCCGAAAGGCTCTTGGAAGGGTGCCGGGATCGGGGCACGCTTGCTGTTGCAGCCATCGGCGACGTCGTCGCCCGGACCGACGATTCGGCCCCCCGGATCTCGGTGCAATCCTGAGGAGGAGCCATGGCGGAAGCCAAGGAGAAGTGGGACGAGGTCGGTGAGCGTTTCGGCGAACTCGGCCGATCCCTCAAGGATCGCTTCGACGCCAACGCCGCGTTCGGCGTCGACGAGCGCGAGAAGGTGAACGACGCGTTGCGGCAGCTGACCGACGCGCTCGACGCCGGCTTCACCACGCTCGGCGACACCTTGCGCGATCCCGACATGCGCGACGAGTTGAAGAGCGCGGGTTCGTCGATCGCCGACGCGATCGCGGCGACGATGCGCGACGTCTCCGACGCGATCAAACGCCACTAGACCGGGTTCCGGGAACGATCATTGGACGCGATCAGCCGGCTCGTCGCCATCGAGGAGATCAAGGCGCTGAAGGCGCGCTACTTCCGATGCATGGACACGAAGGACTGGGACGGTTTCGCCGACGTGTTCACCGCGGATGCGTTGCTGGACATCTCGGGTGAGATGGGCGCGCATCCGTCCGACGACGGCGTCGTGCGGGGCCGCTCCGAGATCGCGGCATTCGTCCGCAACGCGATCGACGACGTGACGACGGTGCACCACGGGCACATGCCCGAGATCGACGTCGTCTCACCGACGCGGGCGACGGGGGTGTGGGCGATGGAGGACATGCTGCGCTGGCCGGAAGGCGCACCGATTCGCAGCCTCCACGGCTACGGCCACTACCACGAGACCTATGCGCAGGACGCGGGTCGCTGGTTCATCGCGTCGACCAAGCTGACGCGGCTGCGGGTCGACGTCGAGATGCCCGACTGACACTCACCAGACTCGGCCCCGACTCCGCGCCGGGCGCATCAGGCAAAGCCCGCCGACCAGCATGCTGAGCGCGAGAGCCGTCAGTGGAGTCTCGTTGCCACCGGACCGCGGGAGCGTGCCGCCGGAGCCCGAGGTCGGTCCCGCGGCGGTCGGTCCCGCGGCGGTCGGCGCCGCCGCGGGTGCGACGGTTGCCGGGGTGGTGGTGGTGCTCGTCGGCGTCGCGCCCTGACCGGCCACCGTCACGGTGGTCGTGGTCGGCGCCGGCGCCGTCGTCGAAGTGGTCGACGTCGACGTCGTCACGGGCACCGTGGTCGTCGTGGTGGTCGTGGAGGGCCGCGTCGTCGTTGTCGTCGTCGCGATCGTCGTGCTCGTGGTCGTCCGGGGCACGGAGCTCGTCGTGGTCGAGGTCGCGAGTGGCCCCGAAGTGGTCGTGGTCGCGCCCGGGACCGTCGTGGACGTCGTCGTGGAGGCCGGGGTCGTGGTCGTCGACGTGGAGGTCGGGGTCGTGGAAGTCGTCGTGGTCGTCGAGGTGGACGTGGTGCTGGTGGAGGTGGACGTCGTGGAGGTGGACGTCGTGGACGTGGATGTCGTGGTCGTCGAAGTGGACGTCGTCGATGTCGTGGTCGTGGGTGGCGATGCCGGCGCGGTGAAGTCCGTGATGTCCGCGGACTCGTTTCCTGCGGTCGAGACGTAGTCGAAGAACACCGACAGCTCGACGTTCGGAGGCGAGCCGATGCACGAGCTCGGGAACGTGACGGAGTAGGACTTTGCCGCGGCATTGAACGCCGGAGTGGCGTTACAGAGGAAGGCGTTGGTCACGAAATCGAACAAGCCGGCGACGACATTCCCGGACCCGTCATTGGTATAGACGGCAACGAACTCCGGATTGCCGTCATTGTTGGTGTCGAGTCCGTAGAGAATTCCCGTCGGCGCGTTGATCCAGTTCGCGCTCGTTGCGGGATCCTCGAAAGTCGTGGTCGTGGCGCTGACCGTCATCGTCGTGGCCGCGTACGCGATCGAGAAGGTCCGCACGTCGCCGCGGGCGTCGTTGCTCGGTCCGTTGTCACCGGCCGGATCAGTTCCGCTCGCGGTGGTCGCGCCGGCTGAGCTCACAAAGATTGCGAGCCCCGCGACACAGAGCACCAACACAAAACCAAGTCCGCGCGCTTTGCGGATATCCCGCACTGAGAACCCCCGCTCTTGATTGCCCGGGGAGCCTCGCTTCGAGTTCGCGCCAATTGCAAATTACGGAATGACGAGCATGCCGAGCTCGGCTTCGAGCTGCGGCCGAGGCTTGAGCCCGAGCGAGGAACGCTCGAGTCGGCCGTTGCGGAAGAGCCCGATCATGGGGATGCTCTGCACGCCGTACTCCTGCGCGAGCTTCGGTTCGTCGTCGATGTTGACCTTGACCACCTTGTACGACGACGTGCGCATCGCGGCGATCGTCTCGACGATGGGCGACACCTGCCGGCACGGCTGACACCACGGCGCCCAGAAGTCGACGATCACGGGGAGCTCGCTGCGCAGCACTTCGTTCTCCCACTGCGCGGTGGTCACCGACGGAACCAGCTCGATCGGGTCGTCGGGGACCGCTTCGTCCGGCGACTCGCCCGCAATGACCTCCGCGAGCCACGAGCGGGCGTCGCGCAGACCTTCGATCGCGACCTGGTGCTCCATCGGATATTCGCGGTACACCGTCGGGATCCCGAACTCGCGCAGGTCGCGGGCGAGATCGCGCGATCGCTGCACCGGGATCAGCGGATCGTTCGTTCCGTGTTGCACGAGCACCGGAACGTCGCGCGCACCGTCGTCGACCGGGCCGGTCATCGCGGCCGGGCTCATGGCGAGCACGCCCGCCGGCCGCACGCGCGGCAGACCGTCGGGTGCGGAGAACAGGCCGAGCGCGAGCGCCAGCCCACCGCCCTGTGAGAATCCCGCGAAGATCGCGCTCGAACGGTCGAGGCCGAACTGTTCGCACTGCTCGTCGATCAGCGCGTCCAGCTCCGCGAGCGCGCTCGTGAACTGACCGGTGATGTCGTCGCCGCCGATCATGTCGTACCACATGTACCCGGCCGTTCCCGGCGCCGCGATCGGCGCCCGCGGCATGACCGCCACGAAGACACCGTCGGGATCGAGGTACGGCAGGAGACCACCGAGATCCTGCTCGTCGGCGCCGTAGCCGTGGACCAGCAGCAGCAACCGTTGCGCGGACGATCCCTTCACCACGTTCGTGACCAGCGCCATGGTGTGCAGGTTAGGACACCGCAATTCCGGTTCGGTCACCCCACCGATTCGGCCTCAGCCGCTCGCGTCACGCCGCCGCCGGGACATCGGCGAACGATCCGGCGCGAGCGTGTGGGCCGCCGCGACCAACGCGAGATGCGTGAACGCCTGCGGGTAGTTGCCGAGCATCCGCCCGGCCTTCGGGTCGTACTCCTCCGCGAACAGTCCGAGGTCGTTCGCGAGGCCGAGCAGCCGCTCGAACAACGCCTGCGCCTCGTCGTGCTCGCCCGCGAGGGCCATGGCCTCCACCATCCAGAAGGTGCACGGCAGGAACACGCCCTCCGGCTCGCCGATACCGTCGACGCTCGCGTCCGCGGGGTCGTAGCGCGAGACCAGACCGTCGTGCGTGAGATCACGCCGTATGACGGCGATCGTCGACCGCACCCGCGGATCGTCGCCCGGGAGGAACCCGACCAGCGGGATCATCAACACCGATGCGTCGAGCTCGCGGCCCCCGAAACACTGGGTGAACGCGCCCACCTCCGCGTTGTAACCCCGCGCGCACACCTCGGCGTGGATCTCGTCGCGTATCGCGCGCCACCGATCCACCGGCCCCTCGTAGCCGGCCTGCTCGATCATCGCGATCGCCCGGTCGAACGCGACCCAGCACAGCACCTTGGAGTGGGTGAAGTCCCGGCGGCCGCCCCGCACCTCCCAGATGCCTTCGTCGGGTTCGCGCCACAGGTCTTCGAGGACGGCGAGCAGGAGGCTCGCCATCGACCACGAGTTGGCGCTCGGCGGTGTGCCCGCGCGCGCGGCCTGCCACAACACGTCGAGCAACTCTCCGTACACGTCGAGCTGCAGCTGCTCGTGCGCACCGTTGCCCGTACGGACCGGTTGCGATGCCGCGTAGCCGGGAAGCCAGTCGAGCTCCAGCTCGGTGAGCCGCCGCTCGCCCGCGACCCCGTACATCGTCTGCAACGTCTTCGGGTCACCTGCGACCGCGCGCAGGAGCCACTCACGCCACCGCAACGCTTCGCTCTGGTAACCACCGATCAGGAATGCCTCGAGCGTCAGGGTCGCGTCGCGCATCCAGCAATACCGATAGTCCCAGTTGCGCGTACCCCCGAGCGACTCCGGCAGCGACGTGGTCGGTGCGGCGACGATGCCACCGGTCGGTTCGAAGGTGAGTGCTTCCAGCGTGAGCAGCGACCGGAGCACCGGCTCGCGCCACTCCCCCGAGTACTCGCAGCGCGCGGACCACTGAGTCCACGTGGCGTCGGTCTTCTCGATCAGCTCGCCCGCCTCCGCGGGAACGTGCCGCGGTGCGTGCGACGGAAACCAACCCAGCACGAACGACACCTCTTCGCCCGCGGCGACGGTGAACTCGGCGGCCGACGTCTGCCCGTGACCGCGCAGTCGTACGGGCGTGCACAGCTCGAGACCGTCGGGCCCGGCGACCGCACGCCAGCGGCCGTCGACCTGCCGCACCCACGGAACGATCGCGCCGTAGTCGAACCGCACGATGAGCTCGACGTCCATGTCGACGTGACCCTCGACGCCGACGACGAGGCGCGCGAGCACCGGCCGGGCGTGGCCGAGCGCGAGGCAGTCGACGACGCGCACCTTGCCGGACGCCGTCTCGTGCTCGGTCTCGAGCACCATCGTCCCCGGGCGGTAACGCCGGGTCGTCTTGAGAACACCTCCGTGCGGACCGGTGTCCTTCGGCGCGATCGAGAACCGCCCGTGCTCCGGGGTTCCGAGCAGCGCCGCAAAGCATGCCGGTGCATCGAAGCGCGGGGCGCACCACCAGTCGACGGATCCCGCTCGGGATACCAGTGCCGCAGTCCGGCGGTCCCCCAGCAGTGCATAGTCCTCGAGCGCCGCCACTGCCCGGAACCTAGCCCCCGAGCAGGTAGGTTCAACGTGAATGACGATGCAGACCGGCACGAACGCGCTCGTGGGTGTCGACGTCGGCGGCAGCGGCGTCAAGGCCGCGCTGGTCGACCTGGCGACGGGTCAGGCGTCGGGTCGGGTACGCATCGAGACCCCGCAACCGGCAACCCCCGAAGCGATCGCAACCACAGTGGCCGGCCTCGTGCGACACTTCCCCGTGGGTGGCGCGATCGGTTGCACGATCCCGGCTGCCGTCGTGAACGGTGTGGTGCAGACCGCGACGAACATCGACAAGACCTGGATCGGCGCGCACGCGGCAACAGTCATCTCACGCGCGACGGATCGTCCGTGCGTGGTATTGAACGACGCGGACTCCGCCGGCCTCGCGGAGGCGCGCTTCGGCGCCGCCCGCGCCCACCGCGGCGTCGTGGTGATGGTGACGATCGGCACCGGCGTCGGCACCGCGTTGTTGAACGACGGCGCGCTCATTCCGAACAGTGAGCTCGGCCACGTGTTCGTCAACCGTCACCTCGTCGACACGTGGGTGTCCGACGCGACCCGGGTCGCCGACGAACTGTCGTGGAAACAGTGGACCCGTCGCCTCGAGCGCTACCTCGCACACCTCCACACGATCTTGTGGCCCGAGCTCATCGTGATCGGCGGCGGCATCGTCAAACACGCCGACAAGTTCGTCGATCGCGTCGATCCCGGTTGTGAGGTGCGCATTGCCGAGCTCGGCAATCTCGCCGGCATCGTCGGCGCCGCGCTGATGGCGAGCGAGCACGTGCCGCTGGTCACGACCGACAGGAGTTGAGATGCAACTCGGAATGATCGGGCTCGGCCGCATGGGCGCCAACCTGGTGCGGCGATCGATGGCCGCGGGGCACGAGTGCGTCGTGTACGACCGGAACGCGACCGTGGTCGACGCGCTGGTCGCCGAAGGTGCGGTCGGCGCGGCGTCGGTCGCGGAGCTGGCGGCCAAGATGTCGCGACCGCGGGCGGTGTGGTTGATGGTGCCCGCGGGGATCACGGGTGCGGTCGTCGACGATGTCGCGGGCCATCTCGACGCGGGCGACACGATCATCGACGGCGGCAACTCGCACTACGTCGACGACATCGCGCGCTCGCAGGAGCTGGCAACCCGCGGGATCGACTTCGTCGACTGCGGGACGAGTGGGGGCGTGTTCGGCCTGGACCGCGGCTTCTGCCTCATGATCGGTGGACCGACCGCGGTCGTGCAGCGCCTCGATCCGATCTTCCGCGCGCTCGCGCCCGGATCGGGCGAGATCGAGCGAACGCCCGGACGCACGGGCGACCCCGCGCCCGAGGAGATGGGCTACCTCCACTGTGGGCCGGCCGGCGCGGGCCACTTCGTCAAGATGGTGCACAACGGCATCGAGTACGCGCTCATGGCCGCGTACGCCGAAGGCCTCACGATCCTGCAGCACGCCGACGCCGGAACCCGTCCGCGCGACGCCGACGCGGAGACCGCGCCGCTCACGCATCCCGAGCTGTACAGCTACGACATCGACATCCCGAAGGTCGCCGAAGTGTGGCGGCGCGGCAGCGTGGTCGCGTCGTGGCTCCTCGACCTCACCGCGACCGCACTCCACGAGTCACCCGACCTCGCCGAGTTCGGCGGTCGGGTCAGCGATTCCGGCGAAGGGCGCTGGACGGTCACGGCCGCGATCGACGAGGGCGTCCCCGCCCCCGTGATCGCAACCGCGCTGTTCGACCGTTTCATCTCCCAGGGCTCGGCCGACTACACGAACAAGCTCCTGTCGGCGATGCGCAAGCAGTTCGGCGGCCACGACGAGAAGTGAGCGGCAGCGGAGCCGACCGAACGGGAGGCGCAGCGCGAGCGACCCATGGCAGTGAGCGGCAGCGGAGCCGACCGAACGGGAGGCGCAGCGCGAGCGACCCATGGCAGTGAGCGGCAGCGGAGCCGACCGAACGGGAGGCGCAGCGCGAGCGACCCATGGCAGTGAGCGGCAGCGGAGCCGACCGAACGGGAGGCGCAGCGCGAGCGACCCATGGCAGTGAGCGACAGCGGAGGAGCTACTCCCAGTCGGGGCGGCGGGGCATACCGCTCGTTCCGTCGGGGTTGTTGCGTACGGCCAGGACCTGGTGGATGTGTGTGCGTTCGGCGTCGAAGTTGATCGCCGACGCCGCCATGTAGAGGCGCCACACTCGCGCCCGGCCGGGTCCGACGAGCCGCACGGCCTCGTCCCAGTTCGTCTCCAGGTTCGCCACCCAGTGCCGGAGCGTCTGCGCGTAGTGCTCGCGGAGGCCTTCGACGTTGCGCACCTCGAACCCGGCGCGCTGCACCCGCGTGACCACGGACCCGACTTCGTGGAGCTCGCCGTCGGGGAACACGTAGCGGTCGATGAAACCGCGGTGCGCGAACGCGGCGCGCGGCGACGGGCGTTTCGCGATGCCGTGGTTCAGGAGCCGGCCCTCGGGCTTCAGCAACGAGTAGAGACGGGTGAAGTACTCGTCGAGTCTCGCGACGCCGACGTGCTCGAACATGCCGATCGAACTGATGGCATCGAACGGGGCGTCGTCGATGTCGCGGTAGTCCTGCACCCGGATCTCGACCCGGTCGGCGAGACCGGCCTCGCGCACCGCGTTGCGGCCCCACTCGGCCTGCCGGGCGGAGAGGGTCGCGCCGACCGCGTACACACCGTGCTCACGCGCCGCGTGCATGACCATCCCACCCCAACCGCACCCGACATCGAGCAGCCGCATACCGGGACGCAGATCGAGCTTGCGCGCGACGAGCTCGTACTTCGCCGTCTGCGCGGCTTCGAGTGTGGTGTCGGGCGCGCCGAACACGGCGCACGAGTAGGTCATCGTCGGCCCGAGGACGAGACGGTAGAAGTCGTTCGACACGTCGTAGTGGTGCGCGATCGCGGCGGCGTCGCGCTCCTTGCTGTGCCGGCGGCCTCGCCCACGCAACCGCGCTTCTTCCGGCGGCGGCGCTAGCGGCTTCAGCCCGTCGACTCCGACGGTGCGAGCCAGCGCGAGCCATTCGCGCGGCGTCACCTTCACGTCGGGAAGGTGATCGCGGAGCAACAGCACGTCGAAGATGTCGCCTTCGACATCGATCTCGCCGGCGACGTACGCACGGGCGAAGCCGATCTCGCCGGGGGCGGTGAGCACGTAGCGCAACGCCTTCTGCGAACGGACGACGATCCGGGTCCGCGCGTCGGGCGGGCCGAGCCGGCTGCCGTCGTAGCACTCGATCCCGATCGGGAGATCGGTGCCGAGGAAACCGGCGATCGCTTCGGCGAGCCCGAAGGGTCTGGTTGTCGACGTCTCAGAGCGGACGGGTCGTTCGTGAACCTGCACGGCCACCTCCTCGTCGGGGAAGACACTCGTGCTCAACGCAGGTCGCAGGAGAAATCGTTCCCGATCCGGACGGCCGGTTCAAGAGGTTTACTGCGTGCGAATCTCGGTTACGACGTCGGGTTTCGCAGCGGACGCCAGTAGTGACCGGCACCGAGGAAACGATGTTGACCGGGCGGCCCGTCGCTGCCCGCGACATAGTCCTCGGGCGCGCCGTGCTGCCACGCGTCGAGGATCGGTTGCACGATGCGCCACGACCACTCGACCTCGTCGAACCGCAGGAACGGTGTGTGATCACCCTCGAGCACGTCGAGGAGCAACGACTCGTACGCGGTCGCTTCGCTGTCGTCGGCGGTGGCGTAGTCGGCCCGCAACACCGACTCGCGCGCCTCGAGCTCGAGACCGGGTTGCTTGGTGCGAACGACCAACTCGGTGGCCTCGGACGGGCTCATGCGGAACACGAGCCAGTTCGGCTCGGCGTGTTCGAGCGGGGTGTGACGGAACAGTCTCGTCGGCGGCTCACGGAACCGGAACACGACCTCGTGGGCCTTCGCCGCGAGCCGTTTGCCCGAGCGCAGCAGCACCGGGATGCCTTCCCAGCGCCACGTGTCGACGCGCAACTGCACCGCGGCGAAGGTGTCGGTGTGCGACACGGGATCGACGCCGGGTTCGGCGCGGTACGCGATGCGCGGTTCGCCGTCCACGAGGCCCGCCGAGTACTGGCCGCGCACCGCGTCGACATCGGGATCGACGTGGTGCACCGACTTCAACACCTCGACCTTGTGGTCGCGGATCATCTCCGCGTCCCACAGTGCCGGTGGTTCCATGGTCGCGAACGTCAACATCTGGATGAGGTGGTTCTGCACCATGTCGCGCAGCGCGCCGATGCCGTCGTAGTAGCGCGACCTGCCTTCCACGCCCAACGTCTCGGCGACGGTGATCTGGATCTCGTCGACGTGACCGGAGTTGAGCACGGGCTCGATGAACCGGTTCGCGAACCGGAACACGAGCATGTTCTGCACGGTCTCCTTGCCGAGGAAGTGATCGATCCGGAAGATCTGGTCCTCTCGCCAGAGGCGGTGCAGCTGTCGGTTGAGCGCGAGCGCGGATTCGAGGTCGGTGCCGAAGGGCTTCTCGATGACGAGCCGGCGGAAACCGTTCGTCTCGTCGGTGAGTCCCGCCTTCGCGATCTTCTCCGCCGCGTCGGCGAACACGCCGGGTGGCAGCGCGAGGTAGAAGATCGCCGGTCCGTCGAGCACCGACTTCAGGCTCTTCAACGACTCGATCGAGATGTCACCACCGTGGAACTCGATGCGCTCGATGAACTTGTCGAAGTACTTCTGCTCGACGTCCACACCGTGCATGTCGATCGCGGCGCGCAGGTTCTCGTGGAACTGGTCGGTCGTCCATTCCTGCCGCGCGTAGCCGATGATCTTCAGGTCTGCGAGGCGCTCTCGGTACTCGAGCGACAACAGCGCCGGGAACAGGAGCCGGGCGGCCAGGTCGCCCGACGCACCGAGCACTACGAGCGTCGACGGGTTGCTCACGAGCGGCTCCTCAGGATGCAGTGGAGGTCATGCTACGGCTCACGTGCGCATGTGCTTCGAGAGATCGCCGAACAGCCGCGGGTCGAAGATCCGTTCGGTGAACTCCCAGCGGCCGTCGACCACCGCGAAGCGATCGCGGTACTCCCCGACGAGGATCGGGTGCAGACCCTGGCCGGTCACCTGCAGCACCGTGAAGTAGCTCCGGGCCCCCGCCGTCGGTCGGTCGACGGTCACCGTGACGTTCGTCAACTGGTGGACGGTGCCGGGCGTGCCGTCGTCGTACAGGATGACGGCGTCGTAGAGCTCGCGCGCTTCGGCCGAGCCCCGCCGGACACGATCGTGGCGGGTCGAGCGCAGCTCGGCGTTGGCGAACAGCGCCGCGACGCCGTCGAGATCGCCCCGGTCGAGGCGAAACGCGTACTCGTGGACGAGGGCGGTGATCTCGTCGACGTCGCTCATAGCCGAATCGGCATGCGCGAGTAGCCGCGCACGTTGCCGGAGTGCACGCGCTCGAGCCCGCGCTCGTCGATCTCGTAGCCGGGATGGCGGTGCAGGAACTCCTCGAGGCTGACGCGCATCTCGAGGCGTGCGAGGGCGGCACCGAGACACACGTGAATGCCGTGACCGAAGGCCAGGTGGTGCGTCGGCCACGACCGGTCGATGTCGTACACGTCGGCGCGGTCCCAGACCCGCTCGTCGCGGTTCCCGGAACCGAGGAGCAACAGCACCTTGTCGCCCTCCGCCAAGGTCGTGTCGTGCAGCACCACGTCGCGCGTGAGCGTCCGCGCCATCACCTGCGTCGAACCTTCGTAGCGGAGGATCTCCTCGATCGCATCCGGGATACGACCCGGATCGGCAATCACCTTCCGGCGTTCGCTCGGGAACCGCTGCATCGCGAGCAGGCAGTTGCCGAGCAGCTTCGTCGTCGTCTCGTTCCCGGCGATGATCAACAAGAAGAGGAACCCGACCACCTGGTCGTCGGTGAGGTGATCGCCTTCGGCGTCGGCGGCGACGAGCGCGGCCGCGAGGTCGTCCGCGCCCGGTTCGGCCCTCCGCTCGGCCACGAACGCGGAGAAGTACTTGTAGAGCTGGTACGCGGCGTCGATGCCGGCCGGCGTCACCTCCATGTCGCCCTCGTCGCGGTGCAGCAGTGCGTCGCTCCAGCGGCGCAGCTGATCCTGGTCGCCGTCGGGCACGCCGAGAAGCTTGGAGATCACGTCCATCGGGAGCAGCGCGGCGTAGTTGCCGATGAGGTCGGCCGACACCCGTTCGCCCATACCGTCGAGATACGCCGTCGAGAGCTCCCGGATGGTCGGTTCCAGATCGGCGACGCGCCGGGGCGTGAACGCGCGGCTCACCAGCCGGCGCAGTGCGGTGTGCTCGGGCGGATCGGTCGTGAGCATCATGGGAAGCGAATTGCCACCCTCGAGCGTGATGCCGAACCGCGAGCAGTACGAGTCCGGGTCGTGCAACGCGCGCGACGACGTCGTCGTAGCGGGAAAGCGCCCAGAACCCGAGGTCGTCGTTGCGGTAGCACGGCGCCTCGTCGCGCAGCTGACGGTAGACCGGGAACGGATCGTCATGGAACTCGTAGCTGTACGGGTTGAACCGGACCACTCCGGAAGGCTAACCAAGGGCATGACCAACGATGTCGACCTCGGTTCACGGTTCCTCCGATGGGAGCGGCGCGGCGCGACCGCCTGGGTGACGATCGATCGCCCCGAACGGCGGAACGCCCTCACCTCGAACATGTACTTCGGCATCCGCCGCGCGGTCGACCGCGTGAACGCCTCGCGGTCGCTGCACGCGCTCGTGGTCACCGGCACCGGCGACGTGTTCGCACCCGGGGGCGAGCTCGGCGGCCGGCACGACGACGGCGACCTCGACATCGGCGCGCTCCTCGGCACGGGCGCGGTGCCGTTCGACGCGATCCGCGATTCGCGCAAGCCCGTGATCGCGGCCGTCAACGGGTTGTGCATGGGCGGCGGTCTGCTCATCACCATGCTCTCGGATGTCGCGATCGCCAGCGACCGCGCGACATTCGGTGCCCCGGAACTGCGACGCGGGGTCGCCGACGCGTACCACGCCGCGATCCTCCCCGAACACGTCGGGATCGCGATCGCGCGCGACATGCTCTTCACCGGACGCCGGCTCACCGCGTCCGAGGCGGAGCGGCACGGTCTCGTCGCACGCGTCGTGCCCCACGAGCACCTGATCTCCACCACCGAGGAGGTCGTCCGCGACCTGATGTACGCGGCGCCGCGGGCGCGAGTGGCGCTGAAGCGCCTGATGAACGCCCGCTACGGCGCGATCGACAAGATCACCTTCGAGGAATCGGTGAACGGCGACGAGGTCGTGGAGGGCTTCACGTCGTTCGTGGAGAAACGACCGCCGGCATGGGTGCCGGCCGAGGCCCGGGCCGAGGGTCGCGCCTAACATGTCGACCGTGGTCGATCGCCTGCGCTGGTTGCTGCTGACCCACGAGGGCCGCGTCGTCCTCGCGGTCATCTACTCGGTTGCGTCCGTCGTCTCGATCGTCGTCTACACGATCCGGTACAGCCCGCTCTACGGGCTCGGGCAGTTCGTGTTGACATCGTTCGGACTGCTGTGGACGCGCTGGTGCCTGCGGCGCCCGGCACCCGAATATCGCTAGGGAGTCGCGCCCGCCTCCGACCCGCCGGGGCCCATCAATCGCTCCTCGGACTGCGCGAGCCTCACGATTCCCGTGAGGATCGCCGCGATCGACACGACCACCGCGAAGATCTGGAACGGCGTGTGCGCCCCGACGCGTTCGTCGAGCAGGAAGAGGCCGTAGAGCGACCCCGCGATCACGCTCATCGACTCGATGGATCCGACCGCGGCACCGAGCGCGCCGGTCTGCAGCGCACTCTGCGCGACGATCACACCGCCGATGGCCGCGACCGCAAGCGCGTACGGCTCCCAGTGCGGTACCCAGGCGAAGATCCCGTCGCCGAGATAGTGGACGAGCGCCTTGGTGAGGAGCGCCGACACGCCGAACGCGATGCCGGCCGCGACGCCGAGGAACGCGGCCCGCGCCGGGCCCTTGGTCGCCCGGCCGATGACCATGCACAACACGACCGCACCCACCGCGCTCGGGCCCGCGATCATCCACTCGCGCGTCCGTCCGATCTGGCGCCCGCCCGTCGGTGAGACCTCGTAGAGAAACAACGCGAGCCCACCCGACAACACGCCCGCGGCGATCCAGTCGGAACGGACGACCGGTCGGTGCATGAAGGCTGCGCCGATGAACAACGACATGAGGATGCCCAACGCGAGGATCGGCTCGACGAACACGACCGCGGCCAGACCGAGCGCGACCGCATGACACACGTACCCGCCGAAGTCGGAGAGCAGACCCAACAGCCAGCGCGGTTCCTTGATCAGGCGCAGCAGCAGCGCCGGACGCATCGCGTACTCGTCGGGCACCTTCTCCGCTTCACTCAGCTCGAGGACGTTGCTGATCGCGTAGAACAGCGCGGTCGCGAGCGCGAGGGCAGTGGCGACGGCAACCCGGGACGACATTCGGTCAGTCTCCGACAGCCGGTCGGCTCGTGTCGACGCAAAACCCCCGTGTGCCGCTCACCGCGTGATGAGTCCTCCGTCGACGACGAGTGAATCCCCATTGACGTAACTGGCCTCATCAGAACACAACCACACGACCGCCTGGGCGATCTCGAGCGGCGTGGCCATGCGTTTCATCGGCAGCCGCCGCAGCATCTTCTCCCCGCCGTCGGGCATGGCGTCGAGGTAGGCGCGCATGGGTCCGGTCTCGGTCTGGCCCGGGAGCACGGCGTTCACCCGGATTCCGCTCGCCGCGTATTCCTGCGCGGCCTGCTTGGTGAGGCCGAGGACGCCGTGTTTCGCCGCGGTGTACTGCGGCTGACCGGGCGCAGGAACGATGCCCGCGCCCGACGACATGTTCACGATTGCGCCGCCGCGACCCTGGGCCAGCATCTGCCGGAGCTCGTGCTGCATGCAGAAGAAGACACCGCTCAGGTTGATGTCGATCGTGCGCTGCCAGTCGGCGTGCGAATGATCGACGAACGGCTTCGGCTCGGGTGCGATGCCGGCGATGTTGCAGGCCCAGTCGAGGCCGCCGAACCGTTCCACCGCGAACGCGACCATGGCTTCGACCGCGGCGTCGTCGGCCACGTCCACCTCGAGCGCCGCCGCGTTCGGGCCCGCGTCCGCAGCACTGGCCTGCGCCGCGGCCCCGTTGACGTCGGCCGCCAGGACCTGCACGCCACGCGCCGCGAGCAGGCCGACCGTCGCCGCCCCGATCCCGCTTCCGCCCCCCGTCACCAGTGCGACCGTCACGACACCAATCCTCGTTCCCGCAGGTAGGGGCCCGAGCGCACGACGAGACCGTTCTCCCGCTCGGGATCGCACGTTGCCAGCGCGACGCACGCCGCGGCCATGACGTCGACGGGCTCGCACCACTCGGGCGGGAGGTCCACCAACGCGGTGGCGCCTTCGGTGGCGACCGCACGTTCCGGTGCCGAGCGCGTTGACGGCGATACCCGTTCCGCGCAGCTCGGTCGCGAACGAGATCGTCAAACGGTCCAGCGCGGCCTTGCTCGGCGCATACGTCGACGAGCGCGCCTGCTGCGGACTGTCGAGCTGGTTGGTGTCGACGATCGCGCTCGTGATGTTGACGATCCAACCCGCGCCGCGTTCGCGCATCCCGGGCACGACCGCCTTCGTCAGCAGGTACGGCGTGATGACGTTCACCTCGTACGCGACGCGCAGGCGGCGCTCCGACGTTTCGTCGATGCTCAGGTAGAAGCAGGCGGCCGCGTTGTTGACGAGCACGTCGACGGGTCCGAGCTCCGCGGTGGCGCGGGCGACGATCGCGGCTCGATCGCACTGAGGGTCGGCGAGGTCGGCGACGATCGGCAACGCGGTTCCACCGGTTGCGGCGACGGCCGCGGCCGTCTCCCGCAGCGAGCCCGCGAGGTGACCGCCGGAGCCGGGTTCGAGGCTCCGCGCCACGATGGCGACGGCCGCGCCCTCGGCCGCGCATCGGGTCGCGATCGCGGCGCCGATTCCGCGCGACGCCCCCGTGACGAGGGCAACCCGACCCGCAAGTGCATCACCCATGGCGGCTGGACAATAGTGGGGTCATGCTCGACATGATCATCCGCGGTGGCACGGTCGTCGACGGCACGGGTGCGCCCGGCCGGATCGCCGACGTCGGAATCAGCAACGGCCGGATCACGACGATCGGCGCCGTCGACGAACCGGCCACGCGCACGATCGACGCCGCGGGCAAGGTCGTCGCACCGGGCTTCGTCGACATCCACACGCACTACGACGCGCAGGTGTTCTGGGACACCACCTTGTCGCCGTCGCCGTTGCACGGCGTCACCACGGTGATCGGCGGGAACTGCGGCTTCACCATCGCGCCGCTCGGACCCGAGCACGGCGACTACCTGATGCGCATGCTGGCGCGGGTGGAAGGCATGCCGCTCGCCGCGCTCGCCGAGGGCGTCCCCTGGGACTGGAAGACCTTCGGCGAATATCTCGATCGCATCGACGGCACGCTCGCTCCGAACGCCGGGTTCCTCGTCGGCCACTCGACGATCCGCCGCGTCGCCATGGGAGAACGCGCGACCCAGGGCGAGGCGACCGCCGCCGACCTCGACGCCATGCGGACGCTGCTCGACGCGAGCCTGGCGGCGGGCGGGCTCGGCTTCTCGTCGAGTTGGGCCCGCACGCACAACGACGCGGCCGGCGACATGGTGCCGTCACGCTACGCGAGCGAGGAAGAGATCCTCGCGTTGTGCAGCGTCGTGAAGGACCATCCGGGAACGACGCTCGAGTTCATCCCGTGCGTCGGCCTGTTCGAGGACTTCGCGCCCGAGCTGCTCACGCAGATGTCGCTCGCCGCGAACCGGCCCGTCAACTGGAACGTGCTGTTCGTCGGCAAGGGCAGCGAATCGATCACCGAGCACAACCTCGCCGCCTCCGACTACGCCACCGAGCACGGCGCGCGCGTGATCGCACTGACCGTGCCGTTCACGCCGTCGCCGCGCATCTGCTTCGACAGCGGGTTCCTGCTCGACACGATTCCCGGTTGGGAGAAGCCGATGGCCCTCCCCCACGACGAGAAGAAGGCCATGCTGGCGTCGGCCGAGGGCCGCAACGTGCTGCGCGAGGCCGCCCTCGAACCGAGCACGGGTTTCAAGGTCTCCAACTGGTCGATCTACGTGATCAACGAGACGTTCGCGCCCGAGAACAAGCAATGGGAGGGCAAGACCGTCGCCGAGATCGCAAAGGCGCGCGGCGTCGACGACTTCGACGCGCTGTGCGACATCGTCGTCGCCGACGACCTCATGACCGGATTCGGCTTCCCGAGCCGGCCGGACGACGACGAGGCGTGGGAGATCCGCATGAAGGTGTGGCGCGACGGGCGCGCGGTGATCGGCGCCAGTGACGCCGGCGCCCACCTCGACTTCCTCGCCACGTTCAACTACTCGACCGTGCTCCTCGGCGGGCCCGTGCGCGAGCGCGGGCTGATGCCCATCGAAGAGGCGATCCACCTCCTGACCGACGTGCCCGCGCGGCTCTACGGGCTCACCGAACGGGGACAACTGCAACCGGGCTGGCACGCCGACATCGTGGTCATCGATCCCGAGACCGTCGGTGCGCAGGAAGTGCGCATGAAGTTCGACCTGCCCACCGGCGCACCCCGCCTCTACGGCGGCGCCAACGGGATCGATCACGTGATCGTGAACGGCACCGAGATCGTCGACCACGGCGAGTTCACCGACGCCCGGCCGGGAACGTTGCTGCGGTCGGGTCGCGACACCGAGACGGTCAGCGTTCCCGGCGGAAACTCCTAGCCGGCCGACCATGGCGTCGCGCCGGTTCTTCGATCGACTCCGGCGACGCGGACTGCGCGGCGTGCCCGGACGCCCCGCGCTCGATCTCGCGCCCGGATTGCCCGAACGCGACGCGGCGCGCGTCCGGGCCGTCATCAGCGAGCTGCTCCGACTGCACGACACGATGACCCAGCGGGCCGAGGCGGCTGCCGTCGCCGATGCCTACGTCGCGCTCTCGGACGACGGGCGCCGCAACTTCTTGTTGATGCTCGCGCGCGACTTCTGGACCGATCCGCGCGAGATCGACGATGCGATCGAGGCGGTGCAGGCCTCGGCGGACCGGCCCGGTGCCGATCGCCGCGGGGCGGAGCGATGGCTGCGGGAGTCGCTCGTACCCCCCGCCGACCGGCTCTTGCGCCTGCTCAGCGGGCTCGAGGGCGGAGTGAAGTTCCTCGTCGATCTCCGGGCCGACGTGTTGAAGATCGTGGCCGGTGATCCCGAGCTCGCCGACCTCGATCGCGAGCTCAAGGCCCAGCTCGCCACGTTGTTCGACGTCGGGTTGCTGGAGCTGCGGCGCATCACCTGGGACGCGCCGGCCGCGCTCCTCGAGAAGTTGATCGCGTACGAAGCGGTGCACGCGATCGATTCCTGGGACGACCTGAAGAACCGGCTCGACTCCGACCGACGGTGCTACGCGTTCTTCCACCCGGCCATGCCCAACGAGCCGCTCGTGTTCGTCGAGATCGCGCTCACCGTCGGCATCGCGACCGAGCTGCAGCCGCTGCTCGACGCGCGTGCACCCGAGCTCGACCTCGAGCGGGCCGACACGGCGGTGTTCTATTCGATCTCGAACTGTCAGCCCGGCCTCGCCGGAGTGAACCTGGGCACCGCGCTCATCAAACAAGTCGTCGAAGCGCTGCGCCTCGACCTGCCGCAGCTGCGCCGGTTCGTGACCCTCTCCCCGATCCCCGGGTTCCGGACGTGGCTCGAAGGCGAGTTGCGCGCCGAGGGCGCGACCTTGCTCGGCCGCGAACGCGAGCTGCTGCCCGCGGAACCGACGCGGGTCCTCGCCCGCCTGGGCGACGCGGAGTGGGACGTCGACGAGGCGATCCGCCCGGCGCTCCTCGCGTTGTGCGCGCGCTACCTCACGACGGCGTCGGAGGGACGCGCCGCGGATCCCGTCGCGAACTTCCATCTCGCCAACGGCGCATCCGTGGAGCGGGTGAACTGGATGGCCGACGCGTCGCCGACGGGCCGGTCCCGGTCGTTCGGCGTGATGGCCAACTATCTCTACGAGCCCGACCACATCCCCGCGCGCGCCGAGGCGTACGCCACCCGCGGCGAGATACCGATGTCGTCCGAGGTCCGAGATCTGATCGCGCCCTGAGCGCATTCACGCGGGGACCGACCTCGGAGCGGAACGGCTACACCTTGCGGCCGAGGAATGCGGCGAGGGCGTCGGCGTTCGTCGCGTTCTCCGGCGCCGGTTGCTCGGCGCCGAACGGGCGCTCGCCGTCCTCGCCCCGGAACGTGGGCTGGATGAACAGGCGCGCACCCTCGAGCAGCTCCGCCGCGAGCTCGGGATCGAGATCGGTCGGCTGACCCGTCGCGCGGGCGAGGTCCCATCCGTGGGTGAACGCGTCGGACGTGATGATGCCGATGTACACGGAACCCGGGATCGCACCGAACGGCAGCGTGATCGTCTTGTCGAGCGCACCCGGGCGCCCGAACGCGTCGACCGCGCGGGCAATGCCCTCGTCGTACGCCGCCACCATGTCACCGGCGGTGAAGTCGGTCTCGGGGGCCTGCGGCGCGACGCCGGTGTTCGTCGCGTCGGCGCACCAACCGCTCACGCCCACGAAGTGATTGATCAGGTCGCGGACCTGCCACGACTGACACGGGGTCGGATTCGTGAGCTGGTCGGGGGTCACGTTCGTGAGGACGGATCTCGTGCTGGCGAATGCCCGTTCGAGGTTCGTAGTGCTCATGGCGTGAAATCTACGCGGTCAGCGCGGCGGTCCGGCGGCGACGATTCCCCGCAGCTCGTCGATCCAGCCGGGGAACTCTCCCATCGACGTGATGCACCAGGTCGCGCCCGCCGCCTCGAACTCGGCCACGGAAGCCGTCGGCGGCGGACCCGCATTGACAACGACGTCGAATCCGTCGAGCGAGCCCCGAAGGGAGCTGATCTCGGCGACGATCGAAGCAACATCGTCGGGGGTGACGAAGCCGACACCTTGCGGACCGGTCTTCATCGGGACGACACCGTCCCAGCGCGCGGCGCGAGCGAGCGGTCGCCGCGCCGGGAGCATGCACGCGACCCATACCGGGGGTCGCGGCTGCTGCACCGGCGGCGGGAGGAAGCGCACCCGCTCGACGCGGAAGTCACGGCCGACGTGCGCGAACGGCTCGCCCGACCAGAGACCGGCGATCACCTCGAGCGCTTCGTCGAGCCGGTCGGCGACGACACGCGCCGGCCGGCTCACCGAATGTCGTCAGATCGTCGTCGGGGCTACCGAGCCCGACTCCGAGCACGAGCCGGCCCCCCGAGAGCCGATCCACCGTCACCGTTTCGCGCGCGACGTTCTGCGGCCGCCGGCGCGCCAGCGGCGTGACGCAGGTGCCGAGTCGTATTCGCTCGGTGCGCGCCGCGATCGCACCCAACGTCACCCACGGGTCGACGATCTCGACACCCGCCCGATCGACGACCATGTGGTCCCAGAGGAAGAACGCGTCCCATCCTGCTCGTTCGGCAACGACGGCGAGATCGACCAACGCACCGGGCTCGGCAAACGGCGGCGAGTTCACGGCGAAGCGCACCCGGTCAGTGTTGCGCATGACGCGGTAGCTTCGCCGCCCTATGGAAAAACTCGTGTACCTCGTGTGGGAACGGCCGTCGATCGACCCCGCCGCCCTGCGCGCCCGTTTCCTCGACGACATCGCACCGCGCCTGCTCGCGCTGAACCCGCACGCGCTGCAGATCGACCTCGACGACGAGCATGCCCAGATGCAGTCGATGGTGCCGGTGCCGCCGGACGAACTCCCGGTGCGCGCGTGCGTCTCGATCTGGCTCGACGCACACGACGAGCGCGCGCCGTACGAGGAGGTGTTGCAGGGCGCGGGCGTCCGCCGCGCGGGCTACCTCGTCACCGAATCGATGTACCGCGACTACGGCGACAACCCGCACGCGCCGGTGCGCGACTGGCCCGACGGTCAACGTTCACCCGGGATCATCACCCTGACGATCTTCGACAAGCCCGCGGGCGTCGACGACGAGACGTTCTACGGGCACTGGTACGGCCACCAGTCGCCGATGTCGGAGGACATGCAGCCCCGCGCCCGCTACGTGCGCAACGCGGTGGTGCGCGCCGTCACGCCCGGTGCGCCGCGCTACCGCGCGATCGTCGAAGAATCGTGGCCGAGCGTCGAACACGTCACGAACCTGCACACGTTCTTCGGGGCGTCCTCGAACGAGGAGCTCGGCGAGAACATCCGCGTCATGCTCGACAGCACCAAACTCCTGTACGACCCCGCAACGATGCGCAACTACCCCTTGAGCGAGTACATCCTCAAGAGCTGAACTCCGCCTGTTCGTACGCGAGGAGGCGCTCGTAGTTCGCGTGCAGCTCGGCGCGGCGACCGCCGTCGCGCGCGAGGTTCACCAGCTCGTGCGGGTCTTCGCGCAGGTCGTACCACTCGTGTTCCTGGTCGACGAAGTCGGCGTCGACGTCGAACAGCTTGTGGCCGGGGTCTTTGCCCCACAGACCGGTACCCGGCTTGCCGCCCCCGACCCCGTAGTACCGCGCGTACTTGGTCTGCCCGTCGAAGAAGCCGCGGATCGCGTACCGCGTGTGGTTGATCTCGTCGGTGTGCGCGGTGTCGTGCGCGAACAACACGTGATCGCGCACGGTCGTCGACGGATCCGCGAGCACGGGTGAGAGGTCGACGCCCTTGAGCGAAGGTTGCGACGACGGATCGACACCGCCCAGCGCACAGATCGTCGACGCGAGATCGACGTGGGTCGCCAGCGCGTCCGACCGCGAACCGGCCCGGGTGATCCCCGGCGCCTTCACGTAGCACGGAACGTGCATGATCTCCTCGTAGACGAACGGGCCCTTCGAACGCAGCCCGTGCGAGCCGCACATGTCGCCGTGGTCCGAGGTGAAGATGACGATCGTGTCGTCGTACGCGCCCGACTCCTCGAGCGCGCCGAGCACGGTGCCGAGCGACTCGTCGGCCATCTGCTGCAGCTTGACGTAGTAGTCGAGGTGCCGCAGCCAC
This sequence comes from uncultured Actinomycetes bacterium, assembly GCA_963835455.1. Lineage (GTDB taxonomy): Bacteria > Actinomycetota > Acidimicrobiia > IMCC26256 > PALSA-610 > PALSA-610. Next base: position 725,052 of record CAWIFT010000006.1, on the reverse strand, counting down.
GACTTCGTGTCGCTCGGGTCGATGTAGCCCCACAGACCGTGCTGCTGGTCCCAGCGCCACTGGCGCTGCGCCGCGGGCTTGTCGAGGAGGTCGTCACCGAAGTTCGGGGGCAACTCCTCGCACACCTCGTCGTACGACGTGTCGAAGATCGGCAGGACGTCGTCCTCCTTCCACTTCGCCCACTCCAGCACCTGGCGCGCCCGGCGCACCTCGTCGGGATGCCGGCTGTCGTAGCCGGGTTGATCGATCGGGAACCACATGACGTCGTGGGGATTCACCAGCGCAACAGTGAGGAACCACGGCTCCCGCGCGCTCGGCGGCGTTGGCGCGCAACCACGATGCCGCGTTGGCCGCGATGATCGGGTCGAAGTGCACGCCGGTTCCGGCCCAACCCATGAAGTGGCGATCGTTGCCCTCCCAGTCCGCGAACCCGTACGCCGTCATGTCCGGCGTCGCCGATTGCGAGAGGTGCCACTTGCCGATGTAGCTCGACCGGTAGCCCGCGTCGCGCAGGAGCGAGCCGACGGTCGGAACGGACGGGTCGAGCTCCTTGTGCTCGGGCATGATCACGTTGTCGACCACGCCGTGCTGGGCCAGGTACTGGCCGGTGAAGAGCGAGGCGCGCGACGGCGAACACGGAGAACTGTGTGTGTAGTACTTCGTGAGCTCGAGCCCTTCCGCGCGCAGGCGATCGCGCCAGGGCAGGTGCACGCTCGACGGCAGCCAGTCGCGCTGTCGTTCCTGGTCGGAGACGACCAGGAGAATGTTCGGTGCGGTGGTGTTCCGGGAAGCCATACGTGCCACACTGCTCGGAGTGACGAGCGACTCGCCAGTTGAGGTCCCGGACGACAGACCGGCCCTCTGGGTCGGGCACGTCGTGCTCGCGACGCACGACATCGTCCGGTCGTTCGCGTTCTACCGCAACCTCGGGCTGCGGCCGGTGCACGAGCCCCGATCGGCGGACGGCATCGCCGAGCTCGAACTGCGCGGCGGCACGCATCTCGTGCTGGTGCTCGACGCCGATGCCCGCACCGAGGGTCGCGGTTGCCCCTTCGACTTCATGGCCGACGACCTCGACGCACTCCACGATTCCATCGAGCACGATGGCGTCGAGGTCTCCGCGATCGTCCGCGAAGGCCACGCGAGCTTCACGTTCCACGACCCCGACGGCTGGATCGTCACCGTGAACGACTCCCACGTCATTGGGCCGGTGTAACCCGAGTAGGTAACGTCGCGGTCGTGCTGACGCCGTTCGACGACTATCCGATTCATCAGACGCCGTTGCCGCTCGCGCACCCGGCGACCGGCGATCCGAATCACTACGACCGGTTCTGGTTCAACGGCTACACCGAGGACTACTACTTCGCCGCGGGCATGGCGGTGTACCCGAACCGCGGCATCATCGACGGCGCGTTCGCAGTCGTGCACGACGGCGTGCAGCGGTCGGTGTTCGCGTCGGGCCGCATTCCCGCCGATCGCGGCGAGACCCGTATCGGTCCGCTGACCATCGAGGTCGTGGAGCCGCTGCGCACGACACGAGTGCGCTGCGACGCCGCCGATCTCGGCATCGACGCGGATGTCACGTTCTCCGCACGTTCGGTGGCGCTGGAAGAGCCGCGCCAGACTCTCACCGCGGGAACGAAGACGGTCATGGACTCGACGCGTATGACGCAATGGGGAACGTGGTCGGGCCGCATCAACGCCGCCGGCCGCGACCTACCCGTCGACCGCGTCTACGGCACCAAGGATCGATCGTGGGGGGTACGGCCCGTCGGCGGCCCGACTCCGGCCGCACCCGAGGTCACGCTGCCGCAGATCTTCTTCCTGTGGGCACCGATCAACTGGGACGACTGCTGCACGCACTTTCTGTGCTTCGAGCGCGCGAACGGCGATCGTTGGGTCGGGAGTCAGGCCGCGCTGGACGTCATCGGCGCCGGTGACCCGACGTGGAACGCCGACGAACGCATTCACCATCTCGCGGGCGCGACCCACGCGGTGCGGTGGGCGCCCGGACTCCGGCGCTCACAGGGCGCGACTCTGCGGTTGCTGAACTACGACCACTCCGAGGAGCGGATCGAGCTCGAACCGTTGCTCACGTTCCGGATGCGCGGCCTCGGGTACACGCATCCGGAATGGGGCCACGGCCACTGGCACGGTGAGCTCGCCGTCGGCTCGGAGGAGCACAAGGTCGAAGAGCTCGACAACATCGACCCGTGGAACATCCACATCCAACAGGTGATGCGCGCGCGCTGGGGCGACAAGGTCGGCCTCGGCGTGCTCGAACAACTCGCGTTCGGCGCCCACGAGCCGAGCGGACTGACCGGGATCCTGGACGGTTACACGAGCTGACCCCGTTCACCCGTTGACGGCGTCGAACTCCTCGCGCAGGCGCATCAGCACGGCCGGCGCGGACCCCACTTCGGGGGCGAACGCACGCAGGGTCACGATGATGTCGGTGGCGCCACCCGCGACGAGCCCGGGCACCGACGCCATGCTCGCGGCGATGTCGAACTCGCCCCGCGCGTTCTTGGCCATGCGGATCGGCGCCTGTACCTGCAGACCGTCGGGGTCGCGGCCGGCCGCGGTGAACGCGTCGCGGATCCGGCGGGCGCGGGCGGCGATGCCTTCCGCGACGCGATCGACACCGGCGTCCTCGGCGGCGCGCCCGAGGTCGACGAACCGCTTCCATTCGCCCGGCGGGAACGTCTCGCCGTAATTGGCGAGCCCGACGGACAGCGTGGGTCGGGTCATCAGTCCCGTTCGATCGTCAGGCGATGCGCGATCGCACGCGACGACGTTCCGATGCGCAGCTCGAATTCGCCGGGTTCGGCTGTCCACGCGTGCGCGGCGACGTCCCAGAACGAAAAGGCGCGCTCGTCGAGCGGGAGCGTGAGGTCGCGCGACTCGCCCGGGTCGAGTGCGACCTTGGCGAACGCCTTCAGCTCCTGCTGTGGACGTGCCACCGTTGCTTCCGCGTCGTGGACGTAACACTGCACGGTTTCCGCACCGCGTACCGATCCGGTGTTGGTCAGCCGCACGCGGACGGCGTGGCCGTCCCACGCGGGTGCGGTGAGCTCGAAGGTCGTGTACGAGAGCCCGTGACCGAAGCAGAAACGGGGCTCGATGCGGCGCGTGTCGTACCAGCGATAGCCGACGAACACGCCTTCGCCGTAACGCACCTGGCCCCGCTCGCCCGGATAGCCGGTGAACGCGGGCGTGTCCTCGAGGCGCACCGGGATCGTCGTCGGCAGCTTGCCCGACGGCGAGGTGTCGCCCGACAGCACGTCCGCCAGCGCATTCCCCCACTCCTCGCCGGGGAACCAGGCCTGCAGGATGGCCGCGACGTCGTCGGCCCACGGCATCGTGATCGGTGACGCCGCGTTGACGACCACGACCGTTGCCGGATTGACCGCGGCGACCGCGCGGACGAGCTCGTCCTGCGGTGGCGGTAGCGCCATCGACTCCCGGTCGGCGCCCTCGGTCTCCCAGTCGTTGTCGGTACCGACGACGCACACCACCGCGTCGGCCCGGCGCGCGAGCGCGACCGCGCGGTCCATCAGATCGGGCGGCGCGGGCGGCCGGCATCCGATCTCGAGCCCGCCGAGACCACGCGGCGGGATGAACTCCACCTCGATCGTGTGCGCCTCGCCCGCCTCGAGTGCGATCGTTCCCGCAACTTCCGCGCTGCCGAATCCCATGAACGCGTCGCTGCGCCCGCTCGGGTTCCAGTTGTCGACGACGATCTCCCCGTCGATCCAGAGCTTGGCCCGGCCGACCTGAACGAGCGTGAACGTCCATTCGCCCGACTCCGGCGGGACGATGGTGCCGCTCACCTTGAGCGAGAACTCGTCGGGCACGCCGTTGCCGACCGGGCCGATGAACGTGAACAGGCCCCGGGCCGAGTCCTCGACGTACACGGGCTCACCGGTGCGCTCGCGCCCCGCGTAGTACTCGACCCGCAACGCATCCGCGCAGCACCGGGTCCTCCAGGACGGGCGTGCGTTTGAAGCTGAAGCACCCGCGCGCGTGGGCGACCTCGACCCCCGCGGGCTCGAATCGCGCGCGCAATCCCGCGAGTGGTGAGACCGGCGGGTGCGGGGTGACGCGTGCGCTGCCACCGCCCTGGATCACGGTCGCGTCGGCGTTGGGTCCGATCACCGCCAGCGTGCGAACGGCCGGGCCGATCGGCAATGCCGCGCCTTCGTGCTGCAGCAGCACGAAGCTCTCGCGCGCGGCCCGCCGCGCGATCGCGCGGTCGATCGGGTCGTCGATGCACACTTCCCTGGGTCGTTCGTCGTCGAGCCGGCCCGTGCGTTCCATCAAGGTCAGCAGTCGGTGCGCCTTGTCGTCGAGCACCGACTCCGAGACCTCACCGGCGCGCACCGCGGCTGCGAGCTTGTCGCCGAAGTGCTGCGGCGGCCCCGGCATCTCGAGATCGAGACCGGCGTTCGCGGCGGGCACCGTGCTGTGCGTCCCGAACCAGTCCGACATCACGAGGCCGGTGAAGCCCCACTCGTCGCGCAGGATCGCGATGAGCTCGGCGTGCTCGCTGCAATACGGACCGTTGACGCGGTTGTATGCCGTCATCAACGCCCACGTATCCGCTTCGACGACCGCGGCCTCGAACGGAACGAGGGAAATCTCGCGCAGCGTGCGCTCGTCGACCTCGGAGCTGATCGTCATGCGCTCGAACTCGGAATCGTTCGCGACGAAGTGCTTGACCGTGCACCCGACACCCTGCGACTGCACACCGGTGATGTACGCCACCGCCATGCGCGCCGTGAGGAACGGGTCCTCCGAGTAGCACTCGAAGTTGCGGCCCGCGAGCGGGTGGCGATGGATGTTCACCGTCGGCGCGAGCAAGGCGTGGGCCTGCTTGCGCCGCGCCTCGACCCCGAGTCGTTTTCCCACCTCGTGCACGAGTTCGGGGTTCCAGGTCGCGCCGAGCGCCGTACCGCACGGGAAGTTCGCCGACGGTCGTCCCGACCACTGCTCGCCGCGGGCGCCGCTCGGACCGTCGGTGACCTTCAGCGCCGGAACACCCAATCGGTCGACGCCCGGGCCGTGCCACAGATCGACGCCCGCGGCCAACGCGGCCTTCTCGTCGATCGTCAGCTCGGCGACCAGTTTCTCGATGCGCTCGCTCATGACGGGAATCCTCTGTCAGCATGCGGCAATGGAACAACTCCTGGGCAAGGTCGCCGTCGTCACCGGGGCGGGCAGCGGTATCGGGCGTGCGCTCGTACGGCGCCTCGCCGCCGAGCAGATGCGCGTGGTCGCGGCGGACATCGAGGGATCGGCCCTGGCCGCAACCGTCGAGGGGCTGGGCAACACGAGCAGCTTCGTCGCCGACGTCGCGAATTACGCAGACGTCGATGCCCTGGCCGAGCACGCATACGAGACGTTCGGTGCGACGGACGTGCTGTGCAACAACGCGGGCGTGTTCGCGGGCGGCTTCATGTGGGAGCGACCGCCGTCCGATTTCGAGTGGACGCTCGGCGTCAACCTCTGGGGCATCCTGCACGCCATCCGCGCGTTCGTACCGAGAATGATCGCGGCGGGAACGCCTGCGCACATCGTGAACACCACGTCGATGGCCGGCATGTGCACGAACGCATTCTCCGGCCCGTACACCGTGTCGAAATTCGCGGCGCAGGCCGCGACCGAGTGTCTCGCGCACGACCTGCGCGCGATCGGTGCGCCGATCAACGTGTCGGCCGTCGTCCCGGCCGCGGTCGACACGCGCATCGCGGCGTCGAGCCGGAACCGGCCCGTGGCGCTCGCGGCGCGCGCTCCGACGACGCGGATTTCGTCGAGCAGGCGCTCACCGATCTCACGACCACGCAAGGTGCCGCGCCGGACGAGGTCGCCGGAATCATCGTCGACGCGATCCGCGCCGAGCAGTTCCTCGTCCCGACGAAACCGAGCTACGCACAACAGTTGCGCATCCGTTTCGACGCGCTCGTGGACAAGCAGCTTCCGCCGATGCCCGACTTCGACTGACACAGCACTCAGGAGGGAACAACCATGGCTCGAGTTTCGGGTTGGACGGTCGGCGCGCTGTGCAGCGTCCTGCTGGTCGCGAGTTGCAGCAGCTCCGGGGCGAAGCACAACGCCGAGCGCGCGTCGACGACGACCTTGCCGAAGGCGTCCGCGCCCGCGGTCGCGATCTCGACCCTCGCCATCGATCCCACCACCGAAGTCCGGTGCGACCCGATCGGCGCGCGTTGCATGCTCCCGTTCCCGAACGATCACTTCACGGTGACCGATGCGTCGACGCCGACGAAGCGCCGGCTCGCACTCGCGGCGGCGTCGATGCCGGCGAACAAGGACGGCGTACACATCGACGTCACCGACCAGAACCGAGGCGACGGTTGGAGCCCCGGATCGGTGATCATGGCCGAGTTCCCCGGGCTCGACGCCCGACGGTCGAGCCTGCCCGGGATCGTCGACGCCAAGGGCTCGCTCGCCGCGACCTCGCCGATCGTGGTCGTCGACGCCACGACCGGAACCCGGCATCCGTTCTGGGCCGAGATCGACGCCAACGCGGATCCGGGCACCACCCCGTTGTTGATGATCCATCCGGCGGTGAACTTCGCCGACGGGCACCGAATCGTGGTGGGGATCCGCGGCCTGGTCGACACCGCGGGCCGGCCGATCGCGCCGACGCCGGCGTTCGCGGCGTACCGCGACGGACTCCGCACCACCGACGGCGCGTTCGAACAACGCCGTCCGGCGATGGACCGAGTCTTCGCCGACCTCGCCCACGCGGGCGTGGGCCGCGCCGACCTGCAGCTCGCGTGGGACTTCACGGTCGCGAGCACGAAGAGTCTCACCGGTCGGATGATCGCGATACGCGACGACGCGTTCGCGTCACTCGGGAACGCCGCCCCCGCGTTCACGGTCACGAACGTCACCGAGCATCCGAATGCGTTCGTCCGGCGGCGGATCGAGGGCACGTTCCAGACGCCGCTCTACCTGACGGACGGCGGCAAACCCGGCGGTCGGTTGGTGCTCGACGCGAACGGCGTACCCCGGCGTCAGGCCGGCACGTTCACCGCGCCGTTCCTCTGCAACCTGCCCCCGGCATCGGCGACGAAGCCCGCCCGCATGGCGCTCTACGGCCACGGCCTGCTCGGCGACCTCACCGAGGCGAACGGCAACCTCACCAAGAAGATGGGGGCCGACAACGACATCGCGTACTGCGCGACCAACTGGGTCGGCATGGCCGAAGAAGACGTCCCCAACGCGGTGACCGCGCTGCACGACCTCTCCAACTTCCCGTCGCTGCCCGACCGGATCCAGCAAGGGTTCCTGGCGAACCTGTACCTCGGCCGGTTGATGAAGCATCCGCAGGGTTTCGCGGCCAACGACGCGTTCCGCTTCGCCGGGAAGTCCGCGCTCGACACCAACGAGCTGTACCTCGACGGCAACAGTCAGGGCGCGATTCTCGGCGGCGCGCTCACCGCCGTGGCGCAGGACTTCACCCGGGCCACGCTCGGCGAGGCCGGCATGAACTACGCGCTCCTACTCGATCGGAGTGTCGACTTCGACGACTACCTGCAGGTGATGAAGCCTGCGTATCCGCGCCGCTACGACCGCGTCATGGGCATCGCGGTGGCGCAGTTGCTCTGGGACCGCGGCGAGACCGACGGATACGCCAACCACGTCACGTCCGACCCGTTGCCGGGTACACCGGTGCACCAGGTGTTGCTGCTCGGGGCGATCGGCGATCACCAGGTGACGGAGTACAGCCTGCGCGTCGAAGCCGCGACCATGGGCGTCCCCGTGCACGTGCCGTTCGCCGGCGATCTCCGCGTCGTCGAGCGCGACCCCACGTGGTTGCTCCAGCCGATCGCCTCTTATCCGCACGCCGGTTCGGCGTACGTGATCTGGGACACCGGGTCGCCGCGCTCGCCGGCAACGAACACGCCTTCGCGCGCGGGCCACGATCCGCACGACGACACACCCAACATCCCGGCCGTGCAGCAGCTGAAGAGTCAGTTCTGGCATCCGAACGGCGCCATCGCCGACGTCTGCGCGGGCAAGCCCTGCACCGCGCCGATCCCGCCCGAGAACGCCGACTAGAACGGGTGCATGAGCCTCGAATGGGAACAGACGGTCGTCGACGCCCACGACCCGGTCGCGCTCGGCCGGTGGTGGGCGCAGGTGCTGGGATGGATCGTCTTCAACGACGACCCCGATGAGTTCGAGATCCGCGCGACGCCGGACCGACTTCCGGGCCTCCTCTTCGCGCGGGGGTCCGATCCCAAGGTCGTGAAGGACCGGCTGCACCTCGACTTCCGGCCCGACGACCGCGACGCGGAGGTGGCGCGGCTCCTCGAGCTCGGTGCGACCCACGTCGACATCGGCCAGGGCGACCAGTCGTGGGTCGTGCTCGCCGACCCCGAAGGCAACGAGTTCTGCGTGCTGTCGAGCGCGCCTCCGGACTAGCCGGAGCACCCCTTCACCGCGCCGGGGGCGTCACCCCAGCAACCATTGCACGACGCCCTTGCGCCACGCGGCCTCGCGGCCGACGGCCTCGGAACGATCGATCGACTCGACGAGCTTGCGGGAGACGTTCACTCCGAGCCACCGCAGCGGTTCGATCTCCCAACGCGGCGACACGTGCCCCACCCACGGGAGGCCCACGATGTCGGTGTCACGGCCGGTGACGAGATCCGCGATCGTGCGACCGGCGAGGTTCGTCGTGCCGACACCGTCACCGACGTATCCGCCCGCCCAGGCAATGCCCGTCTTGCGATCGAATCCCACCGAGGGATACCAGTCGCGCGGGACCGCGACCGCGCCACCCCATTGATGGGTGATCGCCGCATCCTCGAGCTCGGGAAAGAGCCAGAGAAGAGTCGCGTGCAACTTGGAGAAGACCCGCGCGTCGGTGTCGAACTCCGGTCGGACGCGCGACCCGAAGTGGTAGGGCGTGCCCCGGCCTCCGAACGCGAGCCGCCCGTCGGCGGTGCGCTGCCCGTAGATGATCATGTGGCGGAAGTCGGAGAAGGTCGGGCGCGTCTCGAGCTTCGCTTCGGCCCAGAACGCGTCGGAGAGCGGCTCGGTCGCGATCATCAGCGAATAGATCGGTGCGACGGTTCGCCGCAGGCCCGGAAGATCCGGACTGAACGCCTCCGTGGCGCGCACCACGATCTCGGCGCGCACGTCACCGCGATTCGTGCGCACCCGGCCCGGCTCGATCGATTCCACCGCGGTGTTCTCGTAGATCGTGACCCCGGCGCGCTCGACAGCACGCGCGAGACCGTGCGCGAGCTTCGCGGGATGAATCGCGGCGCAGTGCGGAGTGAACAGCCCGCCGAGATTCGCCCGGCACCCGATCATCTCTCTCGACTCGGTGCCGGTCAGCTCGCGGTAGTCGTCGACACCGAAGCCCCACGACCGATGATCCTTCAGTTCGTAGTGCAGTCGCTCACGGTGCGCGGACAAGGTCGCGACCTGGATCGTTCCGCCGCGCGCCCAGTCGCAGTCGATTCCTTCGTCGACGATCACCCGCTCGATCTCGTCCAAGGTCGCGAACATCGCGCGCTGCATCTCCACGACGGCCGCGCGTCCGTGATCGAGCGCAGTCTCCTCGCGGCTTCCGGCGAACAGAGCCGAACACCATCCGCCGTTGCGACCCGACGCGCCGAACCCGACCGATTCGCGTTCGCACACCACGATCCGGAGCGAGGGATCGGCTCGCTTCAGCGAGTACGCGGTCCACAGACCGGTGTAGCCCGCGCCGACGATGGCGACGTCGGCTTCCGTGTCGCCACCGAGCTCCGGGCGCGCGATTCGCTCGTCCGCCGGCAACGTCGCGTTCCACAGGCTCGCAGCTCCAGGTTCGGACATCGGCGGAAAGTATGCTCCGCCGCATGATCCGCACGGAAACGCGCGAGCACATCGTCATCGTCACGATCGACAATCCGCCGGTCAACGCGCTCCCCGTGGCGGGGTGGTTCGAGCTCGCCGAGGCCCTGCGCTCCGCCGGTCGCGACCGCGAGACGCGCGTCGTCATCCTGCGCGCCGAGGGCAAAGGGTTCCAGGCCGGGGTCGACATCAAGGAGCTGGCGGCCGACCCCACGAACGAGTCGCTCATCGGCGTCAACCGCGGTTGCTACGAGGCGTTCGGCGCCGTGTACGACTGCGAGGTCCCCGTGATCGCGGCGGTGCAGGGCTTCTGTGTCGGCGGTGGCATCGGGCTCGCGGGCAACGCCGACATCGTGATCGCCTCCGACGATGCGACCTTCGGTCTCCCCGAAGTCGACCGCGGCGCGCTCGGCGTCGCGACCCACCTGGCCCGGTTCGTGCCGCAGCACAAGCTGCGCGCGATGTTCCTGACCGGTTCGATGATCACTGCGGCCGAACTGCTCGCGTTCGGCACGATCGAGCGCGTCGTCCCCCGCGCCGAGCTGCTCGACGCGGCGCTCGAGATCGCGGCCGTCATCGTGAAGAAGAGCCCGATCGTGATGCGCCGGGCGAAGGAATCGCTCAACATGATCGACCCCGTCGACGTGAAGCGCTCCTATCGCTTCGAGCAGGGCTTCACGTTCGAGCTCAACCTGTGGGGCGACAGCGACGAGCTCCGCCAGGCGTTCGTGGACAAGCGCGACGCCGAGCTCGACTGAGCCGAGCGGACCGACCGACCCGGCCGGACCCCGAGCCGAGCGGTCTAGGGTCCCGACCGTGCAGGCGCGCCGATTCTGGGGCTGGGGTGTCGACGGGGTCGGCCCGTCGGCCGCGCAGCAGCGCAAGCTCGGGGAGACGCTCGCGGCCCGATTCGGCGGCGACGCGCGCGAGCCGATCCCGCCGCCCACGATCGCGGAGCTCGACCTCCGCGCGCCGCGCATCGCACCGCCCGCGTCGCTCGCGGCGCTGTGCACCGACGACCCGTTCGAGCGGGCGAGCCATACGTACGGAAAGTCGTTCCGCGACGTGTGGCGGGGGCTGCACCGCGACTTCTCCTGCCCGCCGGATCTCGTCGCGATCCCCCGCGCCGAAGCCGACATCACCGCCCTCCTCGACTGGTGCTCGGATCAGCGCGTGGCCGCGATTCCGTACGGCGGCGGATCGTCGGTCGTGGGGGGCACCGAATGCGACGTCGACGACGCGTACCGGGGTGCGATCAGCATCGACATGCGCGCGCTCGACCAGGTACTCGAGGTCGATCGGGTCTCGCGCGCCGCCCGGATCCAGGCCGGCGTGTACGGACCCGCGCTCGAGGACCAACTCCGCCCGCACGGAGTCACGCTCCGCCACTTCCCGCAGTCGTTCGAGTTCTCGACGCTCGGCGGGTGGTTGGCCACCCGCTCGGGCGGCCACTACGCCACGTTGCACACCCACATCGACGACTTCGTCGAGTCGATCCGCGCGATCACACCCCGCGGCGAGTGGGAGAGCAGACGGCTCCCCGGGTCGGGGGCCGGGCCCTCGCCCGACCGCGCGCTGCTCGGCTCCGAAGGCATCCTCGGGGTGATCACCGAAGCGTGGATGCGCCTGCAGGATCGCCCCACCTTCCGTGCGTCCGCAACCGCCCGCTTCTCCACCTTCGACCGCGCGGTCGCCGCCGCGCACGCCATCTCGCAGAGCGGACTCCACCCCGCGAACTGCCGGCTCCTCGACGCGACCGAGGCGGGACTCACCGGGGCCGACGACGCGGGCGACGCGCTGCTCCTGCTCGCATTCGAGTCGGCCGACCATCCGCTCGACTCGTGGATCGCCCGCGCCGTCGAGTGCGCGCGCGATCACGGCGGCGTCGTTGCGGACGACGGCATCTCGGTGCGCGACGGCGCCTCGGCCGAGGGTGCACGCGACGGCGCCGCGGGATCGTGGCGCAACGCGTTCATCCGCGCGCCGTACACCCGCGACGCGCTCGTGGGACTCGGTGCGATCTCCGAGACGTTCGAGACCGCGTGCACGTGGGACGCGTTCCCGGCGTTGCACGACGCGGTGACCGCAGCCGTGCTCGACACCGCGCAGGCCGCGGGCGCGTGGCCCGCGGTCGTCACCTGTCGCTTCACGCACGTGTATCCCGACGGTCCGGCGCCGTATTTCACGGTGCTCGCGAACGGCACCGAGCCCGAACAGCTCGCGCAGTGGGAGGCCATCAAGGCCGCCGCGGCGGGCGCGCTGGCCGACCACGGCGGCACGATCACGCACCACCACGCGGTCGGCCGCGATCACCGGCGGTGGTACGACCGCCAGCGCCCGGACGCGTTCGCGGCCGCGCTGCGGGCGGCGAAGGCGGCCGTCGACCCGGCCGGCATCCTCAATCCGGGCGTGCTGGTCGACCCGTCCGACCCGAACGACGACCTCGGCTGATGGCCTACCGCGCGGTGATCTTCGACCTCGGCGGCGTCGTGTTCCCCTCGCCGTTCGAGGCATTCGACACGTACGACCACGGCAACAACCTGAAGAAGGGCACGATGCGCGCGCTGATCCGCCGCAGCAGCGAATCGGGCGCGTGGGCCGCGCTCGAGCGCGGCGAGCTGACGATGGACGAGTTCGTCGTCGCGCTGGAGTCCGAAGCGCGCGCCGCCGGCTTCACGCTCGACGCGCGCCGGCTCATGGGGCTCATCGGCTCGGCGCTCGGTCCGCGGCCGGAGATGACGCACGCAATCGGCCGGCTCCGCACGGCCGGGATGCGCACCGCGGCCCTGACGAACAACTGGGCCGACGAGAAGCGGCGGTCGACGCCGAACGGCCTGCACGAGACCGGCCTGTTCGACGTCATCATCGAATCCGCGGTCGAGGGCCTGCGCAAGCCCGATCCGCGCATCTACACATTGGCGCTCGCCCGGCTGAACGTGCTCGCGTCCGAGGCCGTGTTCCTCGACGACCTCGGCATGAACCTCAAGCCCGCGCGCCAGATGGGCATGGCGACGATCAAGGTCGTCGATCCCGACGACGCGCTGGCCGAGCTCGAAGGAGTCCTCGGATTGACCCTGCGGGCACCGCGGTGAGGAGCGACGGCTGACATGGATCTGCTCTGGGTACGACACGGCGAACCGGAACGGATCGCGACCGGGACGGGCGTGCCCGCCGATCCGGCGCTCACCGCGCGCGGGCGCGACCAGGCCGAACGGCTCGCGGCAATGGCTCGCGTCCGAATCGATCGACGTCGTCCTGTCGAGCCCGCAGCGCCGCGCCCGGGAGACCGCCGAGCCGATCGCGCGCGCCCACGGGCTCGAGGTGCAGGTCACGAACGGGTTGATGGAATACGACTCGCAATCGGACTCCTACATCCCCATGGAGGAGCTCCGGGCGACGAACGATCCGCAACTGCGCGCGATGTACGAAGGGCGCTGGGAGGAGTTCGGCGCCGAACCCGCGGAGCTGTTCCGCACGCGCGTCGCGAAATCCGTGGACGAGATCGTCGCCGCGCATCCCGGGCGCCGGGTCGTCGCGGTCTGCCACGGCGGCGTCATCAACGTCGCGTTCGCGATCGCACTGGACCTCGACCGCCACCTCTGGTTCGAGCCGCATTACACGTCGTTGTCGCGCATGGTCGCGTCGCGCACCGGAGTCCGCTCGGTCGCGTCGATCAACGAACGCGGACACCTCGACGGGCGCAGGGAGCCGGCATGAGCGTCATCATCGAGCACGTCGGCCGCGTCACGATCGTCACCATCGATCGCGCCGAACGGCGCAATGCCGTCGACGGCGCGACTGCCGCCGAGCTCGCCGACGCGTTCCGCGCGTTCGATACGGACGACTTGCACGACGTCGCGGTGTTGACCGGCGCCAACGGAACCTTCTGCGCGGGCGCCGACCTGAAGGCGATCAGTGCCGACGCCGGGAATCCCGTGCGCAGCGACGGCGACGGCCCGATGGGCCCGACCCGCATGATGCTCGCCAAGCCCGTCATCGCGGCAGTCGAGGGTTACGCAGTGGCAGGTGGTCTCGAGCTCGCGCTGTGGTGCGATCTGCGCGTCGCCGCGCGCGACGCGGTGTTCGGTGTGTTCTGCCGGCGCTGGGGTGTACCGCTCGTCGACGGCGGGACGATTCGCCTGCCGCGCCTCATCGGTCACTCGCACGCGCTCGACCTCATCCTCACGGGCCGCGGCGTCAGCGGCGACGAGGCACTGCGCATGGGTCTCGCGAACCGGCTCACCGACCCGGGCGGCGCCCGACAGGGCGCGATCGATCTCGCGGCCGAGCTGAGTGCGCTGCCGCAGATCTGTCTGCGCGAGGACCGGGCGTCGAGCTACGCCCAATGGGGGCTCGGAATCGACGAAGCGATCCAGGTCGAGCTCGAGCACGGACTGCGCGTGTTGCGGTCGGGCGAGACGCGCGCGGGCGCGACGCGATTCGCCTCGGGCGCGGGTCGACACGGGGCTCCGTCGCCCACACGGGAGTCCTAGAATCCGCACGTGGCCACCGAGCGGACCGTCAGTGATCTCATGAGTCGTCCGGTCGTTACCGCGCAACCCGCGGAGACCGTCGCAACCGCCGCGCAACACATGCGCGAGAACAAAGTCGGGTCTGTCGTCGTCATCGATCACGACGACCGCGCCATCGGGATCCTGACCGAACGCGACATGATCCGGCTCGCCGCGGCCGGGTCCGACGCGTCGACCGCCAAGGTCTCGGAGTGGATGACGGCCGACCCGTACACCGTCGGCCCCGACGTCGAGGCGCGCGCCGCGTTCGCGAGTCTCGCCGAACGCGGGTACCGGCACATCCCGGTGGTCGACGGCACGGGCCAGCCGGAAGCTCGTCGGCATCGTGTCGATGCGCGACCTCATGCGCGTCGCGATGATCCAACCGGCCGACGCGCAGGCGCACGAGGTACCGAAGGGCCTCGAAGGTGTCGTCGTGGCCGACACGACGGTCGGCGACGTCCGCGGCCTCGAGGGCTTCTACCACTACCGGCAGTACAGCGCGGTCGATCTCGCGAAGTCGCGACCGATCGAAGACGTCTGGCAGCTGCTCTTCGAAGGTCGCCTTCCTTCGACGCTCGACGAGCGCGAATCGTTCGCCGCGGGCATCGGGCCCCGGCGGGTGATCCCGCCCGCCGTCCCCGATGTGCTTCCCGCGATCGCACGCGCGGGCGAAGTCTTCGTCCCGCTCGACGCACTGCGCACCGCGCTCTCGCAGTACGGCGCCGACGCTCGGGCTTCCGCGCCGTCCCACGACATCGATCACGAGACGCTGTACGACAACGCCCTGTCCACGTGCGCGGTCGTGCCGACACTGATCTGCGCGCTTGTGGCGATTGCGCCGCGGCCTCGAACCGGTCGCACCGCGTGACGACCTCGCGTACGCGGCGAACTACCTCTACATGATGCAGGGCGAGGTTCCCGCGCCCGAGTACGCGGCGGCCGTCGAGAAGTACCTCATCTCCACCGTCGACCACGGCTTCAACGCGTCGACGTTCACCGCGCGCGTCATCACGTCGACCGGCGCCGACCTCGGCGCCGCGGTCGTGGGCGCGATCGGCGCGCTCTCGGGGCCGCTGCACGGCGGTGCGCCGAGCCGGGCGTTGCAGATGCTCGACGAGATCGGCACCGCCGACCGGGCCGAACCGTGGCTGCGCGCCGCGGTCGAGCGCGGCGACCGGCTCATGGGCTTCGGTCACCGCGTGTACAAGACCGACGATCCCCGCTCGCTGATGTTGCGCGAGGTCGCCGACTCGCTCGGCGGCGACAAGATGGAGCTCGCCCGCCACATCGAAGCCACCGCGGTGCGGGTGCTCGACGAGCTGAAGCCGGGCCGGCGGCTGTACACGAACGTCGAGTTCTACGCGGGCATCGTGATGGACCGGTGCGGTATCCCCCGCGAGCTGTTCACGCCGACGTTTGCCGCGAGCCGCGTGATCGGTTGGTGCGCGCACATCCTCGAACAGGCCGCCGACAACCGGCTCATCCGCCCGAGCGCGCAGTACGTCGGGCCGCCGCCACCGCAGCCCGTTCCCGCGATCGCGCCGTAGCGATCCCGCGCCGCGCTCAGAGCCGGGCTTCGAGCAGATCGCCGAGAATCTGCGGCAACTGCTCCGGGAAGAACGTCTCCGCGGTCGTCAAGAGTTCGTCACGCGTCCACCAGCGGTGCGCCAACACGCTGCGCCGTTCGACGTCGCTCCAACCGCCGTCGTCGATCGTGAACCGGGCCGTGCGTACCGAGAAGAACGATTCGCGCTGGCGGTAGCGCACGCCTTCGAAGTCGAAGTCTGCGATGCGGCGGAACACGACCGGGCCGAGATCGGCGACCTCCAATCCGGTCTCCTCGCGCAGCTCCCGCCGCGCCGCGTCCTCGTCCGTCTCGCCGGGGTCGCGCCCGCCGCCCGGAGTGAACCACCACGTGCCGTCGTCGGGCCGGGCCGGGTCGCAGCCGTGCAGCAGCAACAGCGCGCCGTCTGCGTCGACGACCAGCACCCGCGCCGCGACTCGTTCGGTGATCGACACGGCCGTCATCCTCGCGCGCGGCCCGAGGTGGAAGGCTGGCCCCGATGAGCGATGCTCCGCCGACCCCGGATCCGGCCCGCATCCGGCGCGAACCGCCGCGGTTTCGCCGGGTCGAGGTCAGCCGGGCCGAACCCGTGACTCCCCGGCTCGTGCGCATCACGTTGACCGGACCGGAGCTCGACGGGTTCGCCGTCGCCGAGCCCGCGGCAAGCGTGCGGCTGCTCGTCCCCGCGTCGAGCGCAGCCGATCTCGTGCTCCCGGTGTGGAACGGGAACGAGTTCCTCCTGGCCGACGGTCGGCGACCGACCATCCGCACGTTCACGCCGTTGCGCTTCGACCCGGACGGGTTCGAGCTCGACATCGAAGCCGTCGTGCACGGCGATGGCATCGCGTCGCAGTGGGCGCTCTCGGCGGGGGTGGGCACGCCGGCCGCGATCTCCGGACCGGGCCGCGGCTACACGATCGATCGCGACGCCCCTGCGTTCCTGCTGGCCGGCGACGAGTCCGCGCTCCCCGCGATCCGGCAGTTGCTCGCCGCACTGCCCGCGGCGACGCCGACGCGCGTATTCGTCGAAGTCGCGCGGCCCGACGCCCGACTCGAACTCGGCGCGCGCGCCGGCGTCGCGGTCGAGTGGCTCGATCTCGACGCGGGCGCGCCGCCCGGCGCCGCGCTCGTCGCGGCAGTGCGGGCGACCGCGCTCGACGCAGGGACACGCGTGTGGGCCGCGGGTGAAGCCGCGGCCGTGCAACGGATCCGTAAGCACCTCTTCGGGGAGCGCGGCATCCCCCGTGCGCACGCGACGATCCGCGGCTACTGGAAGCACGGTCGCGCCGCCGGCGACGACACCCCCGCGAACGACGAGTAGCCCATTCCCCCACCAACAGTTGTCGGAGTTTTCGACGCCAGGCGCCACTTTCCCCACCAACAGTTGTCGGAGTTTTCGACGCCAGGCGCCACTTTCCCCACCAACAGTTGGCGGAGTTTTCGCGTCAACCGGGCGCGGGATCGAGTCCGAAGCCGGGGCGGCGATCGATCCGGCGCGCGACCAGGACGAGCGCGCACGCGAGGATCACGCCGAATCCCGACAGTGCGAGGCGGTGCCGACTCGTCTCCCGGCATCCCGCGCCCGCGACCAGAGGCGTTTTCGTGAGCGGCGCGTAGCCGAACCAACCGCTCGGCGCGGACGGTGCGCGCCACGCGTCGATGACCGGCGCACTGCAATGAACGTGCGGCACGACGAACGCGTCGAACCCTGAGCTCGACTCCGAACCCGAGGCCCGGAAATTGCCGAGCGTGAAGTGCGGTACCGACGTGGAGGTGGAGAACGGTGTTATGGCGTACACAAGCGCGTACGCGACGAAGAGCACCGCCGCGATCCGCAACAGGTTGCTCAATGGCGTATTGCCGCTCATGGCAACTCGACTTCGCCGGATCGCACGACCTGAGAGCGTATGAAAGAATCGCACCGTGCGCCGGGGTGCTCGATGGGCGAGGCAGGAGCCGTGGATGGCTCTGACAGCCGGCGTGGCGACGCTGTGCGCGGCGACCGTCGTCGCAATTCGTTGGCTTGCGCTCCTCGGGGTGGTGCGCGATTACGCGGTCACCCACACGACCGGATCTCTCCCGACGGCGGGTTGGGGTTTCACCACCTCGAGCTTCCACCGTCAGCTCGGCCTCGCCGGCGGCCCGAGCCTCGCCCTGACCCACCTCGATCTGTACGCGTGGCGCTTGGGGTTCGTCGCCGGGATCTTCTGGATCCTGCGCCTCGGGCTGCGGAGCGCGCACCGCCGCATCGGGCCGCTGCGCACCGTCGGCCTCCTGAGCGGCTTCGCCCTCTTCGTCGTGACCGGCGTGATGCATCGCATCGACGACGACGCCGCACCTCGACGGGCCGATACGCGTGCCCGGACGGACCTCGCCATCAGGTTGTGGTGCTTCACCGCCTTCGCGAGCGCAGTGTTCGTCGGGATGACGATCAGCATCGGCGCGCAGGTACCGGGACCGACGCGACTCGGCGATCAGGCCGTGCTCGCACCGATCGGATGGTCGATCGCGCGCAACGGCCTGCAGTTGGTGGTTGCGCTCGTCGGGTGGCTGATCGCCGCATTCCTCACCCGGGAGTGGCTGCGCGCGGACGACAAGCACCCGTCCACCCGCCACGCCGGGCGCGCCGCAATCGTCTGACCCGGCGGCTCAGCTGCCCGTGTTGTCGACGACACCGACGATGTCGACGTAGTCGATCGTGGGCTTCACGCCGTAGAGGCCGGAGACGCGCTCGACCAACTGGTCGGTGAGGAAGCCTCGGGCCTTCTCCTCGGAATCCCAGATGTGGAAGTCCCGCGCGCGCGAGAGGCATCCTCGTCGAGGGTGAAGAACTTCGGGCGCAGCCCCGGCATGCCTTCGAACATTCCCGATGCTTCGGCGGCAATCTTGGTGACGATTGTCGGATCGAACTTCTCAGTGGGAGCGAAGGTCACGATGACACCGATCATTGAATTCTCCGATCACAAAGATCCGCCGAAGACGCTCCTCAGCGACCGGTGGTCCCGTCGAGGAGTTCGCGGGTGATGTCCATGTGACCGAGATGGCGGGCGATCTCCTCCATCAGGTGGCAGACGACCCAGCGGAGCGTTGTCGGTCGTATCACGCCGCGGGAGGGAAGGTCGAACGACGCGGCCGCGTCGAGCACCCGGTCGGCGGCCGTGGTCTCGGCGCGGTAGAACGCGACCACGTCGTCGCCCGACCAACCGTCGGGCAGTTCGAACATGTGCGCCCGCCACGCCATGTCCATGGGTTCACCGTCGAAGATGAGCCGGAGCCAAAGTCGTTCGGCATAGCCGAGGTGCACGACGATCGCGCCGAGCGAGTTCGCGCTCGGCGCGGGCCGCCAACGGAGTTGCTCGTCGTCGAGGCCTTCGACCTTGTAGATGGCGCCCTCCCGCAGGTGCCGGAGCCATCCGCGGGCCATCGTCATCTCGTCGGCCGGAGTCGCCTCGTCCGGACGCGGGACGTGCAGCTCGGGCGGTGTCTCCGAAGGAAGCGCCATTTCCCGACGATGCCCGCGACGCCGCGCCGGCCGTCAATCGAGTGACACCCGACAGTGCCCGGGGAGGGACTCGAACCCTCACGCCCCGAAGGGCCGGCGGGTTTAAGCCGCCTACGTCTGCCGATTACGCCACCCGGGCGGGTGTTGCCACGGTAGGCGACAGACCCGGAGCCGGTGACGGTTCACGCCGCCGCCGACTCCGGGCCCACCGTGCCTACTCCGCCGCTCCCGACCGCTTGCAACAAGCTCTCGCGCACCCGAACCGCGGCGTCGCCCGTCAACCCGTTCGCAACGAGCACACCGTCGACCATGTCGTTGACGACATCGGCCGTGGGGCGGGACCGCAGCCTCACCGCGACCACCGGGCCCCCCGGGAGCCGGCGGATCGTACGCGGGACTCCGGAGCGGCGCGGCGGCGTGCGGAACGCCGGCACGACCAATCCGGCCGCGCGCGTCGCCGCGCCGATGCGGCGGGCGAGCTCGGCGAACCGAATCGGAGGTGCGACGTCCATCGGCCGTATTGAATACGCAGGGTGAGACAGCAACGGCCGTCGGGCGCGTACGACCGCGAGATCCTGCGGCTCGCGATCCCCGCGTTCGGCGCCCTCGCGGCCGAACCGCTCTACGTGCTGGCCGACACGGCGATCGTCGGGCATCTCGGTACCCGGCCGCTCGCCGGCCTCGGGGTCGCCGGCGCGGTGCTCAGCGTCGCGTTCGGGATCTTCAACTTCCTCGCGTACGGCACCACGGCAACGGTCGCCCGCCGCATCGGTGCGGGCGACCCGAAGGGTGCGGCCGAACACGGCGTCGCCGGCATCTGGCTCGCGCTCGGTCTCGGCATCACCCTTGCGGCGGTCGGGCTCGCGCTCAGCGGGCCGATCGTCTCGGCGATGGGCGCCTCCGCGCGCGTGGCCCCGTTCGCCCGCACCTACCTGCGCATCTCGCTCATCGGCGCCCCGTTCGTGCTGGTGGCGCTGGCGGGGACGGGCTACCTGCGTGGGCTCCAGGACACCCGCACCCCACTCTGGATCGCACTGGCCGCCAACACGCTGAACCTCGTCCTCGAGATCGTGCTCGTCTACGGGATCCACCTCGGCATCGCGGGCTCGGCGTGGGGAACGGTCATCGCTCAGGTCGCAGCCGCGCTCGCCTACCTCGCGATCGTCCGCCACAACGTGCGCCGGTCGAACGCATCGGCTCGGCCCGACAAGAGCCAGCTGCGCGAGGCGGGGAAGATCGGCGCGTACCTGACGGTCCGGACGGGTTCGCTGCTCCTCGCGTTCACCGCCGCGACCGCGATCGCGTCGCGGATCGGCGACGCCCAGGTCGCCGCGCACCAGGTCGCGTTCCAGCTGTGGCTGCTGCTCGCACTGTGTCTCGACGCGATCGCGATCGCCGGGCAGGCGATCGTCGGCCGGGCGCTGGGGGCGAACGACCCCGAACGGACCCGGGCCGCGTCGAGGCGCATGCTCCAGTGGGGCGTCATGGTCGGTGCGGCGCTCGGCCTGCTCATCCTCGTGCTCGACCCGGTGCTCGCGGTCGTCTTCACGCGTGACGCCGCGGTCCGGCACGAGCTCCGGACCGTGCTGGTGGCCGTTGCGATCATGCAACCCCTCGGCGGGGCGGTGTTCGTGCTCGACGGCATCCTGATCGGCGCGGGCGACGTCCGCTACCTCGCACTCGCCATGGCCGGCGCGACCCTGTGCTTCATTCCGTGCGCGCTCGCGGTGCTCGCGACCAACAGCGGATTGGTCGCGCTGTGGGGCTCCCTGTTCGTGTTCATGTTCGCCCGGCTCTACGGCATGGGCCGGCGCTTCCGCGGCAATCAATGGCTAGTCACGGGAGCCGTCGGTACATAGTCTGCGGCGGTGACCGACGGGCCGGAGCGGGCGACAGAACGAGCGCTGGAGATCGCGGCCGCGACCCACCCCGACGTCGACCTCACGGACTTCACCGACATCGACCCCGGGATCGGACGCGAGCTCGTCCCGCTCGGTCGTCCGGCACCCCGGCCCGAGCCCGACGCGCGGCGCTCCGACGTCGACCAGTGGGGCCGCAGCGAGAACTTCCGGGCCATGACGCGGCGGATCTTCGACCCGATCTACAAGCACTGGTTCCGCGTCGAGTGGGAAGGCTGGGAGCACCTTCCCACCACGGGCGGTGCGCTCCTGGTCGCGAACCACGCGGGTGCGATCCCGCCCGACGCGCCGTCGATCATGCACGGCATCGAGAAGGATCTCGGCCGCCCCGTGTACGGACTCGCCGAGAACCTGTTCCGTTCCATGCCCGTCGTCGGCACACTGTGGTCGCGCAACGGCGGAGTCGCCGCGCATCCCGACAACGCGTACCGGTTGCTGCACGACGAGGAACAACTCGTGCTCGTGTTCCCGGAGGGGACGAAGGCGACGGGCAAGCTCTACAAGGACCGCTACCGCCTGCGGCGCTTCGGGCGCGGCGGCTTCGTCGAGATCGCGATGCGCGCGGGCGTACCGGTGGTGCCGATCGCGGTGATGGGCGCGGAAGAGACCATGCCGGTCTTGTGGAAGAGCCCGCGTCTCGCCAAGGTGTTCAACCTTCCCTACTTCCCGATCACTCCGAACATGTTGGCGCTCGGGCCCGCGGGTCTCGTCGCCTACCTCCCGGCCAAGTTCCGCATCCGCGTGCTGCCGCCCATCTACTTCGATGTCGCGCCGAATCAGGAGCGCTACTCGCGCAGCCGGGTGATGGAGGAGTCGGAACGCATTCGGCGCGTCGTGCAGGACGCGCTCTACGACATGCTGCGGAAGCGTCGCAGCGTGTGGTTCGGATAAGCGGGGGCGGCATGCGCGCGCTCGTCACCGGCCTGTCGACGTACTGGGGCGGACGGCTCGCGCAGGCGCTCGAACAGCGTTCGGACGTGGAAGTCGTCGTGGGCGTCGACACGCGTGATCCGCGGCTTCAGCTGGAACGCACCGAGTTCGTGCGCACCGACTCGTCGCACTCGATCCTGGCCCGCATCGTGCGCGCCACCCAGGTCGACACGATCGTGCACACCCACCTCGTCGTCGACTCCACGCGCGCGACGACCCGCACGCTGCACGAGATCAACGTGATCGGCACGATGAATCTGCTCGCGGCGGCGGGGGCACCCGGGAGTCCGGTGCGCAAGGTGGTGCTGAAGAGCTCGGGCCTCGTGTACGGCGCGAGCAAAGCCGACCCGTACTGCTTTCGCGAAGAGATGTCGCGCACCGGGCCCGCGACCACGCCGGTCGAACGCTCACTGCTCGAGGTCGAGGCGTTCGTGCGCGACTTCGCCGACGACAACCCGCACGTCGACGTCAGCCTGTTGCGGTTCGCCAACGTCTTGGGTGTCGACATCGATACACCGTTCACGGCCGCGCTCCGCCGCCCGGTCGTGCCCGAGATCCTCGGCTTCGATCCGCGGCTCCAGTTCATCCACGAAGACGACGTGGTCGACGCGTTGATGTACGCGATCAACAACGACATCCCGGGCGTCTACAACGTCGCCGCCGACGGCGTGCTGCCGTGGAGCGAGGTCTGCACGATCGTCGGCAAGCGCCGGATCGCATTGCCGTTCGCGTTCACGAATCTCGCCGCGGAGCCGGCGCGGCTGCTGCGGCTCTGGGACATCCCGCCCGAGGCGATGGCCCTCCTGCGGTTCGGGCGCTCGATCGACAACACGCGGTACAAGCGGGCGGGCTTCCGCTACGGCTTCACGACCGCGACCACTGTCGAGGCGTTCGCCCAGGCGTTGCGTCTGGCGGGCACGATCGGCGACGCCAGCCCGTCGTACCGCTACGAGCGCGAGGTCGAGGACTTCTTCCGGCACTCCCCGGCGGTCGTCCGCCCCGACCCCGCCTGAACGGGGCGGCGGCCGCGCCCACCCCCGACATTCGCCCACGTACCACGCGGGTACGACACCCAAATCGGCCCGTCGCGACGAATCTTCGGAAGAATCGTCATGACGGAGAATTCGGTGGGTGGGTGTGAGCGCGTAGGTTTGCCCGATGGAACACGTGCGGGTCGAGACGAACGAAGGGGTCGCGGTCGTGACGCTGGTCGACGTCGAGCGCCGCAACGCCATGAGCGCTCGCATGGTCGACGAGATCGTCGCCACGTTCGACACGCTCGAGTCCGACGGCGAGACCGCGGCCGTCGTCGTCACCGGCGAAGCCCCCGCGTTCTGCTCGGGCGCCGACGTATCGAGCCTCGGCGCGCTCGCCCGGGCCGAGACCGACGCCGAGCGCCGCGCCGTCACCTCGATCTACGAGGGCTTCCTCCGGGTCCTGCGCTCGCCCCTCCCGACGATCGCCGCGGTGAACGGGGCCGCGGTCGGCGCGGGCATGAATCTCGCCCTCGCGTGCGACGTCCGGCTCGCCGGCGCGTCCGCCCGCTTCGACACCCGATTCGTGAAGATCGGGCTCCATCCCGGCGGCGGCCATGTGTGGATGCTCGAGCGTGCGGTCGGCCCTCAGGCCGCGGCCGCGATGGTGCTCTTCGGCGTTGCCGTCGACGGTGCCCGCGCAGCGGAGATCGGGCTCGCGTGGTCGTGCCATCCCGACGACGAGCTCCTCGACGCTGCCCGCACACTCGCCGCGCGCGCCACCCGCGCCCCCGCGGGTCTGCTCGACGTCGTCAAGGCAACGCTGCGCCAGGCCCCGTGGCAGCCCGACTTCGAAGCCGCGGTCGCGACCGAGGTGAAGAACCAGGCGTGGTCGCTCGGTCAGGGTTGGTTCAAGACCTAGCCCCGCGGGCGAAACAGCTAACGGTGCACGAACTTCGCGACGAGCTCGTGCCCGCGCTCGCGCCACTCCTCGACCGTCATCGCGTAGCGAATGTGATCCTCGTACACGCCTTGGATCTGTAGGAACCGCACCGCCGTGCCTTCGTCACGCAACCCGAGCTTGTCCGCGACGCGCCGGCTCGACGAATTGCGCGGCACGATCGCGGCCTCGAGCCGGTGCAGCTGCAGCACGTCGAACGCGTACTGCATGATCAGCACCACACCTTCGGGGACGTAGCCGCTCCCGGCGAGCGCCTCGTCGATCCAGTAGCCGATGTAGCCCATCTGGAACGGCCCCCGCTGCACGCTGCCCAGGCTCA
The DNA here is from genome assembly GCA_963835455.1 of uncultured Actinomycetes bacterium. Lineage (GTDB taxonomy): Bacteria > Actinomycetota > Acidimicrobiia > IMCC26256 > PALSA-610 > PALSA-610. Next base: position 700,490 of record CAWIFT010000006.1, on the reverse strand, counting down.
CCTCGCCCGCGAACCGACCGTCGAGCAGGAACAGGCCGAAGCCGTACGCGGCGTCGAAGTGGCGCTGGCGATCCCAAGCGCCACACCGCGAACGGAACGCCTCGTGATCGAGCGCGGGGTCGATGCTGCCGACGTCGGGCCGCGGCTCCCAACGCTCCAGCCAGACCCGGCAGCGCACACGCACGTCGCGCCACGCGTCCCAGTCCTCCGCGCGCAACGGCCGCAACATGACCCGCGAGCCGATCAACTCCGTCATGACGCCACCGCAATCGCGTCGAGGGCGGCCGGATCCTCGAGTCCCGACATGTCGCCGGGCGGAGCGCCGGTGACGATCGAACGAATCGCCCGCCGCAACACCTTCGCGCTCCGCGTCTTCGGCAGAGCAGTCGTGAACCGCACCTCCGAAGGCTTGAACGACGGCCCGAGCGCACCCACCACCGACGCCACGAGCTCCGCCCGCAGCGCCTCGTCGGGCACCACACCCGGGCCGGGCACCACGAACACCCACAAGGCCTCGCCCTTCACCTCGTCGGGCACGCCGACCGCCGCGGCCTCCAGGACCGACGGGTGCGCGACCACGACCGTCTCGACCTCGGCCGGACCCAATCGTTTCCCGGCCACCTTGATCGTGTCGTCGGATCGACCGTGCAGGAACCATTGCCCGTCGTCGCTCACGCTCGCGAAATCACCGTGCCACCACACTCCCGGATAGCGGGACCAATACGTGTCGAGATAACGCTCGGGGTCGCCGTACAACCCGCGGGTCATACCCGGCCACGGCTTCGTGCACACGAGCTCGCCGACCTCACCGCGCACCGATCTCCCGTTCTCGTCGAACACGTCGATCGCCATGCCGAGCGCGGGACCGCCCAACGAACACGCCGACAACGGCTGCACCACGTGGGGAGACAAGAAGCACGCACCCACTTCGGTACCACCGGAGATGTTCACGATCGGACATCGACCCGAACCGACGACGTCGAAGTACCAACGCCACGGGCCCTCGTTCCACGGCTCGCCCGTCGAGGCGAGGACGCGCAGCGAGGAGAGATCGTGCGCGCGCACCGGATCGTCACCGTGCGCCATCAGCGCGCGGATCAACGTCGGCGACACGCCCAGGACGTTCACGCGGTGCCGCTCGACGAACGACCACAGCCGATCCGGACCGGGATAGTCGGGCGCGCCGTCGTACATCAGCAAGGTCCCGCCCGCCGCGAGCGTGCCGACGATCTCCCACGGCCCCATGATCCAACCGATGTCGGTCAACCAGAACAGCCGTTCACCGGGCCGCAGATCGGTCTGGAACGCGACCTCCTCCGCGACCTTCACGGTGAACCCGCGCGTGCACGTGCACCGCCCCCTTCGGGCGACCCGTCGTCCCGCTCGTGTACGCGACGAACAACGGATGCTCACTGTCGACGGAAACCGCGGCGAACGGCGCCGCGGGCAGGTCGTCGAGAGCAATGTCGCGGCCCGCGTGCATCGGCGCATCGCCGCGCCCGCTCCCGACCACGAGAACGGTGTGAACACTCGGCGCCTGCGCGACGGCCGCGTCGGCCGTCTCCTTCATCTTCACGAGCTTGCCCCGCCGCGTGAATCCTTCCGCGGTCACGACCGCGACCGCGGACGCGTCGACCAATCGGATCGCAACCGCGTCGGCGCCGTACCCCGAGAAGATCGGCAGGAAGAACGCGCCCAGCTTCGCGATCGCGAACAACGCCGCGACCGTCTCCGGCACCATCGGCATGAAGAGACCGACCGCGTCGCCGAATCCCACACCGCGCGCCGCCAACCCCGCGGCGATGCGATCCGTCAACGCCCGCAACTCCGCGCCCGACAACGTGCGGCTCGACCCGTCCTCACCTTCCCAGACGATGGCCGGCGCCGCCGCGTCCAGACGCGACAGGCACATCGTCGCCGCGTTGCACCGGCCCGCGGTGAACCACGTCGCCCACTCGATGCCGGCCGACGTGTCGATCACCGCCTCGTACGGTGCATCGAACGGCAACCCGAGAAACCGCACGACCGCATCCCAGAACCATTCGGGCTCGTCGATCGAACGTTGCACGAGCGCCGGGAACTCGGAGATGTGCTCGGTCGTCATGAACCGAGCCACGTTGCTGTCGTGCAGCAATGCTTCGTCGGGGCGCCAGACGACGGGGGGAGCGACCATCGGTGGCCGAATCTAACCCGTGCGACCGTGCGACGAACCCGGTCCGCGCACAGGTAGCGTGCGGCTCATGACCGCTCGCGCCGACGACGACCTGCTGGTTTGGCTCGACCTGGAGATGACCGGCCTCGACGTCGAGAAGCACACCATCGTCGAGATCGCGTGTCTCGTCACCGACTCCGGCCTCACCGTGCTCGACGACGGCATCGACATCGTCATCCACGCCGACGCGGATGCGCTGGCGAACATGGACGACTTCGTCCGCAAGATGCACACCAAGTCGGGTCTACTGCCTTTGATCAGCGCTTCCACCGTGACCATCGCCGACGCCCAGGCCCGCACCGTCGAATACCTCTCCGGCCACGTGCCCGCGGGGACGGCGCCCCTCTGTGGCAACAGCATCGGCACCGACCGGCGTTTCCTCGATCGCTACATGCACGACCTCGACACCTACCTGCACTACCGCAGCGTCGACGTGTCGTCGCTGAAGGAGCTGTGCCGGCGCTGGTACCCGGGGATCTACAGCAAGCGTCCGGGGAAGACGGAGCAGCACCGCGCGCTCGACGACATCCGCGAATCGATCGAAGAGCTGCGGTTCTATCGGGCCGAGCTGTTCAATCCCGTCGCAGACCCCGCCGCACCTTCGGGTGCCGCCCCAACGACGCCGACGTGATGTCGGCCACCGCGGGCTCGGCCACCACGACGCCCTCGTGGTCGGAGTCCTTGGCCCGGTAGAGCGCGATGTCCGCGGCGCGGAGCAGCGACTCCGGATCGACGGCAGCATCGGGGTACACGGCCACACCGATGGTGGCGGTCAAGCCCCAGTCCGGTGGGAGCAACGCGTTGCAACGCCGCGCGATGTGCTCGCGCATGTCCTCGGCGAGCCGGCGCGCCTGCAGGACGTCGGGGACCGGGGCGACCACCACGAACTCGTCGCCGCCGAGGCGGACCAGCTCGTCGTAACCCCGGGTGCGTTCGCGCAGGGCCTCCGCGCACGCGACGATCACCGCGTCACCGGTCTCGTGCCCGAGCTCGTCGTTCACGGCCTTGAACCGGTCGAGGTCGAGGAGCAGCAACGCGACCCTCTCTCCGTAGCGTTGGGCGCGGCTGAGGTGCTGATCGAGCGAGCGTTGCAGGCGGCGCCGGTTGCCGAGGCCGGTCAGTGGTTCGGTCTCGGCCTGTTCGCGCAACGCCTGCGTCGTCGCGATCCGGTCGAGCGAGCACGCGAGGTACTCCATCACGCCCTGCACGGCGAGCTCGTCCGGCGCCGACTCGTCGACGGATCGGATGCGCGCGGTCAGGCGGCCCGCGGCACCGAGGTCGAGGGTGACGCTGTCGACGGAGTGCGGGTGCCCGTCGTTGTCCCAGTAGCCGGAGCGCAGCCGCAACGGCGGCCCGACCGCGACGTGGTCGATGACGAGCTCGGCCGCGATCACCGCGGGGAACGACGCCAGCGCCAGCGCGAGCTCTTCCAACCCGTCGACGATGTGCTCGTCGGGGAGCTGGGACGCGACCCGTGCCGCGGTCGCGGACGCGGCCTCGCGCCGGAGCTGCTGCGAGTGGCTCACGCTCGAGAAGCCCCGGGCGATCTGCGCCGCGACCTGTTGGAAGAACCCGTCGCAGGGTCCGAGGTCGGCCTTCAACTCACCGGCGATCAGCACGCCGAGCGTGACGGCGTCGCCGACCAGCGGATAGCGGCGATCGCCGGCGGGGGGCTCGCCCGAGTGCACCTCGATCGGCTCGTACCCCGGAACCGAGACGGTCGCGGCCACGCCGTGCACGGGATACATCTGCGCGACCACGTCGATCGCGTGCTGGAGGTAGCTGGTGGGGTCGACGCGCGTCGTGTCGATCTTCGCGAGCTCGAGCAGGCACGCGGCTTCGAGCAACTCGACGAGCAGGGCGCGATCCGGACCGGCCTCCTGGAGTCGTTCGAGGCTGCGCGCCTGGAGCGAGTCCAGCCGCGACAACGTCTCTGCGCGGGTCGGTCCGGCGCCGCTCATGCCTCGACTCCGAGCATGTCGGCGATACGTTCGAGCTGGCCGTCGACTTCCCTCGTCACGACGTCGAAGTCGTCGGGCCGCAACCGGATCGCGATCAACAGGCGGTCGACGTCGGGGGCGGACGGGTAGCCGGGCATCGGCGCATGTTCGAGCGCGACCGCTTCCGCGACCCGGAGCACACGTCCCAGCGCGTGCTTGGGTTCCTCGACGCCGTGCTGGTGCAGCGCGACCGCTTCGATGAACGGCTCGGGGAATCCCCACGCGTCGAGCGCAGCTGCGCCTTCGTCCGCGTGCGTGACCCCGAACGCGGCGAGCTCCGCGGCCACCTGATCGGACACGGTCGGCGAAGCCGTGGCCTCTGCGAACGCCGCCGCGTCGCGCCGGTGCAGCAACACCGCACCGAGATCGTGCAACAGGCCGGCCGAGAACGCGTCGGCGGTCGAGAGCCCGACCTTCCGGGCGATCACCGACGCCGCCGACGCGGTCGTGATCGCGTGGCGCCAGAACCCGTCGGGCCCGACCTCGACGCGCCCGTCGAGCAGGCTGCACGCGGCGCTGACCGCGAGGGCGCGCACCGTGTCGAAGCCGAGCATGACCGTCGCGTGGCGGGTGCTCGACACCCGACGCGGCGATCCGTAGAACGGGCTGTTCGCGAGGCGCATGACCCGTGCCGCCAGCGCCGGATCCGTCTCGACGACGCGCGCGACGTCGGCCGCGCCCGCCCTCGGGTTGGAAACGATGCGCAGCACCTGCTCCGCGGCCGCGGGTTGGGCCGAGAGCGTCAGGAGCTCTTGCGAATAGCGACTCACCGACGAGATTGTCGGCGGGTCTCCGGGGCCACCCAAGGGGCTCCTACAGGAGAGTGCCCAATGCCCCCAACAGTGTGATCACCGAGCGCTCCCGAGCCGAATGCCCCATAAGTCCAATGCGCCACCCCTTGCCCGCGAGCTCGCCGAGGCCGCCGCCCACCTCGATGTCGAAGCGCACCCGCAGCTCGCCGCGCACCTTGGCGTCGTCGACGCCGTCCGGCAGCCATACCGACGTGAGTTGCGGGAGCGGCCGGTCGGTCGCGAACGGCCGGAACCCGAGCTCCGGCAGCGCGTCCTGCAACAGGCCACCGACGTGCCGGTGGCGGGCGTGGGCGGCGTCGAGTCCCTCTTCGAGCACGACGCCCAGGCCCGCGTGCAGCGCGTACAGCATCGAGATGGGCGCGGTGTGGTGATAGCGGCGGGCGGTGCCCACGTAGTCGGCGAGCAGCGACAGGTCGAGATACCACGACTGCGCGGGTTGCGTCCGGCTCCGCACCCGCTCGACTGCACGCGCCGAGAAGCTCAACGGCGACAACCCGGGCGGCACGCCGAGACACTTCTGCGTCCCCGAATACACGGCGTCGATCCCCCAGCCGTCGACGTCGACGGGAATGCCGCCGAGCGACGTGACCGTGTCGACCAGCAACAACGTGTCCGTTTGCTGCAACGCGGCGAGCGGCGCAATCTCGTTCTCGACGCCCGTCGACGTCTCCGCGTGCACGACTGCGAGCAGACGCGCGCCCGGGTGCGCGCGGTGTGCATCGAGCAGCTGCTGCGGATCGATCGCCCGGCCCCAGGGCGCGTCGACGCGCACGACCTCGGCGCCACACCGCCGCGCGACCTCGCACATGCGCTCGCCGAACACCCCGTTGACACCGATGATCGCGGTGTCGCCGGGCTCGAGCAGATTGACGAAGCACGCCTCCATGCCGGCGGAACCGGTGCCGCTGATCGGCAGCGTCAGCGCGTTTTCGGTACGAAAGAGGAGGCGCAGACGCGCCGCGATCTCGTCGAGCACGACGAGGAAGTCGGGGTCGAGGTGCCCGAGCACGGGGCGTTGGAACGCTTCCATGACCTCGGGATACGGGTTCGAAGGCCCGGGCCCGAGCAACAACCGATCAGCGTGGAGCACGCGGGGAGATTACCGCCGGCGCCGAAACAGCAGCAGGGCCCCGGCGAGGAGACACGCGAGCCCGATCACGAGAATGCCGCGCACCTCGCCACCGGTGAAGGGCAACGCGCCGGAGCCGGGTGCGGGCGTCGACTGCGGCCCGACCACGGTTGACGCAGGACCCGATGCGGAGACGGTCGTCGTGGTCGAACCCTCGCGACCACCGTCGACGCGGTCGTCGTGGTCGACGGCGACGACGTGGTGGTCGTCGACGACCCCGCGACCGTCGTGCTCGTCGTCGCGACCGACGTCGTCGTCGTGCTCGTCGACGTGGTGGTGTTCGGCGCCGTGGTCGTGCTCGTGGTCGTGCTCGTGGTCGTGCTCGAACTCGTCGTCGTGCTGGTCGGCGGCACCGTGGTCGTGGTGGTCCTCGGCGCCGTCGTCGACGTGGTCGCCGGAACCGTCGTCGTCGTGCTCACGGGAACCGTGGTCGTGGTCGTGACCGACGGCACGGTCGTGGTCGTCGTCGAACTCGTGGTGCTGGTCGTCGTGGTCGTGGTGGTCGTCGTCGTGGTCGTCGTGCTGCCACCCTCGAACGTGAAGGTGATCTCGGCGGGATCGGAGTCGAGCGTTCCGTCGGACGCCACCACGAAGAAGTGCCCCTCCGCGAGGGTGAAGTCGGGCATGAACCGGACCTGGTCGTTCGCGTCGACCGCGAACCCGACGTCGCCGGTGATGCCGTAGACGCGGAACGTGAGCGGATCGTTGTCGGGATCCGATCCGGTGAGCGTGACCGCCACCTGGGTGATGTCCACCGTCGGGTCGAACGCCACGTCGAAGTGCTGCGCGTCCGCGATCGGCTTGTGGTCGTGCGGCGCGTCGAGCTGGAAGTCGAGCGCGGTGTTGTTGGCGGTCGTCACGATCGCGTTCTGCGTCGCGTCACCGAGACCCGAGAGCCGCGGTGCGGTCACGTGCACGCCCCACCCCGCGGCCGGCTCGCCCCCGACGGGGACGTTCGTGAAGCTGTAGGTGCCGTCGGGCGCAGTGGTCGTCACACTGCCCCAGTCCCCGCCGACCGAAAGACCCCCGAGCGGCGTGCCGTCCGCCTTCTTCGTCACCTTGCCGTGCACGCTGCCGGTGCCGGTCGCCTCGTCGCCGAAATCGACGATCAGGTGCGCGCCGCAGAACACGGTGATCGAGCGCTGCGCGGTGAAGAAGCCCGGCTTGAACGCGCCGATGGTGATGCCGAAGGGCTGGTTGTTCGAACGGCTGGAGCCCGTCGATCGAGAAGTGCCCGTTCGCGTCGGTCGTACGCGCTCGTCTCCGAACGAGCCCGAGACGGTGACGCCCTCGAGCGGCGCGTGGGTCGCGGCGTTGAAGATCGTGCCCGTGACCGAGACCGGCGCGCACTTGCGCAACAGGCGTGAGGTTCGCGGTCGTGGTGTTGTCGGCGGTCACGTGCGCGTTGACGATCGAGCTCCAGTAGCCGTTGAGGCTCGCGATGACGCCGATGTCGATCGGCTGGTTCTGCGGCATCAGGTCGACGTTGTCGAAGGTGTAGATGCCGCCGCCGCCCGACTGCGTCCGTGACGTTCGGCGGACCGGTGAGGTTGGCGCCCGCGATCGGCAGTCCGGTCACCGCGTCGGTGACCGTCCCGGTGATCGCGCCCTTGTGCTTGCGGAGCACCACCGCGTCGACGGTGATCGTCTGGTTGTCGACAAGGGTCGTGTCCACGAAAGGTGCCCCAGTGCGTCGCCCGGCGGATTCGGCGGCACGAACGCGACGCGCGTCGGGCTGCGTCGGGCCCCCGCCGACCGCGAAGCGGAAGTTCGGGATCCGGTAGTGCCCGTCGGCGTCGGTCTGCGCCGTGGCGACGTTGCCGACGTCGACACGAAGACGCCTAGCACCGGTGAGCCCGATCGTCGGTCACCGTGCCCTGCACTGTCGCGTGGCGTTCGACCGGCTTCAGCAGGAAGAGGTCGCCGACGCCGACCGAGCCGCAGTCGAACAGCGAGATCGACGTGGATCCGGACACCGTGATCCCGTTGAAGGTGGCCTGCGCGTCGGCCTCCTGGGTGACCGAGCTGTTGCGGATCCCGAGCGGCACCTTGGCGATGAGGACCCGGCCGTCGGCGCCGGTCGTGCCGGAGACGAAGGTGTTGTCGGCGTAGATCGACACAGCGACGTCCGGGATCGGTTTGTTCGTCGTCTGGTCGAGGACGCGCACGTCGGCGCTCCCGGTGCACTTGGGCACGAGCGCGACGTCCAACGTCGTCGTCTGGTCGGGCTTGACCGTCGCGGGCAGGATCTCGGTCCAGTAGCCGTCGCGCGTGATCGTGGTCAGGTCGCGGCGCGGCGTGTTGGAGCCGATCATCGTGATGTTGTCGATCGCGTAGCTGCCGTCGCCGGCGCTCGTCGCCGTGGTGGCGAGGGGGATACAACACCTGCGCGCCGGCGACCGGCGTGCTCGTGGCGACGACGCTGCGGCTCGAGCGGTGGTCGTTGGGGTCGGGGGTGCCGACGAAGACGTGTCCCGCCAGCACGCCCTTGTGAATCGGAACGAGGCGCACGTCCAGTGACGACACGACGCCGCAGCCGACGAGCTTCGTGCGTATCCGTTCGGAAGTAGCCGGCCGCGGAAACGGAGACCGACTCGTTGATCGGCGGGTTGCCCGGCGGCAGGCCGATGTTCGTGATCTGCGCATCGCCGTTCGCGTCGGTGAACGTGTTCTGCCGCGACGAACGCCGACGGGATGGGCAAGCCGGTCTCGTCGTCGACGACGTGCACGTTCAGCGCGGTGAAGCACTGGGGCACGAGCCCGAACTCGACGTCGACCGTGCCGGTGGCATCGTGCACCAGTGGGCCGGCCGTGCCCCGCACCGTGATCGGCTGGTTGAGCTTGCCCGCGTTCTGGCTTGCCTGGAGCGTCAGCAGCGACTGGCCGTTGGGTGTGACCGTCTGCGGTACGAACTGCGCGGTGACGCCGGCCGGCAGATCCGGGACCGACAGTGCGACGGGTTGCGCGAACCCGCTGGTCGAGATCACGTTGACCTGCAGGCTCGCGGAGCCGCCGGGGTTCAGCGTGACGGCGCCGGGCAGTACCTGGAGGCCGAAGTCGCGGTGCAACGTGACCGTGGTCGACGCGGTCGCGGTCGCGCCGCCCTGGTCGGTCACCTGAACCGCGACCGGATACGGCGTGTTCGGTCAGGCACGTGCCACCGCAGATCTTCGTCGCGACATCAGGCCCCGCCACCGTGACACTCGAGCCGGTCACGTCGCCGAAGATGCCGTCCGCGTTCAGGTCCCACGCGACGGTGACCGGGAATCCGTCGGGATCGAACGACGTGCTCGCGTCGAGTATCACCGGATCGTTGACGAGCGCGTCGTACGGTCCGCCGAGATGAACGACGGGCGGGGTGTTCGCGGCGACCGTGAAGATCACGTTCGTCGTCGCGTCGACGCCGCCACCGGTCAGCGCGGGAACGTCGATCTGCAGCGTGTGCGGACCGGCCGCGAGGTTGAGGAACATCGACGCGTCGGCGCGGCCGTTCTGACCGGTGACGCCGGTGACGACCTTCGATTCGATCGTGAAGCGAACGGTCCGCCCGATGACCGGCGCGTGCGTTGCGGTCTGCACGAACGCGGCGAGCGGTGCGTTCGCGCCCTGGGCGCCGGCCGTCGCGCCGTCGTTCGTCACCAGCGGTGGGCTGGCGATACCGCCCACCGTCATCGCCATCGTCGCGGTCCACGAACCGAGTGCGATCGTCGCGGTGTACGGGCCCGTGTCGGGATACGCGTCGTTCGTGGTGGCGCCGTCGAGGATCGGCTGCGGCGGGCGGCCGTCACCGGGGGCGAACGTCGCCGGTGCGCTCGAACGGTTCGTCACGGTGAACGCGGCCCCCGCATCCGGGTTGGTCGTCGACACCGTGAACGCGGTGACCGGGATGCTCGGGTTGGACGGCGGCGTCACCGCGTTCGTCCACGCCAGCACCTCGACCGGAGGGTTGGGCGGCGACACCGGCGTCGGCGCGGGAACGTTGTTGCCCGGGTTGAGGTCGGGCGGGATGGTCGGGCAGTCGAGCACGTCGCCGAACATGACGTCCCACAACCAGCCGTGCGTCGTCTTCACCCGCGCCACCCCGACCGCGTTCCACTGCGCGTTCAACTGGTTCGCGTCGTGCGCGGCCGAGAGCTTGAACGCGATGAGCGCGTCGACCGCGCTCGTCGTGCCCCGCACGAGGTTCTCGCCGACGAGCGTGCCCGGATAACCCGCGGCCTTCGCCCGGTCGGCGGGGGTGCTGTTGGCCTTGCCGGTGTGGCTGAAGAGGTCGTTGTCGCGCAGATACTCGGCCTGCGTCTCGGCTGCGTTCGTGAGCGTCGGCGACGCGTACACGATCGGCTCACCGTTGGCCTTGCGGTACTGGACGAGTTGATCGACGAAGTCGTTCTCGTTGATGTCGAGCTTCACGCCGTAGTCGCACTGCGGCGCGGCCTCGCGCTCGATGTCGTCCTGCGGCTCGACGGTGCCGGTCGTCAGGTCGCCGGTGTTCACGGTGAAGGTCGATGTCGCCGACGCGCCGTCCTTGTCGGTGAGCGTCGCCGTGAACTCGTGCGGTCCGTCGGGCAGGATGCCGATATTGAAGACCCCCGCCCCCGCGGGCACGGTCACGGGTTGGAACTGCGGCAGCGTCGGATCGCTCGAGGAGATGGCGAGCGTGAGCGCCTCGGCGTCGCGGCTGCCGGGGTCGAACGCGGTGAACGCCATCCCCGCCGCCACCCCGGTGTCGACGGTCACGTCGGCGGTGTGGATCTCCGGCGCGACGTTGACCACGGTCTCGTCGACCGTGGTCGTGTCCGAGTTCCCGGTGGCGTCGGTCACCGTCAGCGTGACGGTGTACGTGCCGTTGTCGACGTACTTGTGGTCGGGAAACTGGTCGGTGCTCGTGCCGCCGTCGCCGAAGTCCCACTGCCACGACACGATGTCGCCGTTCGGATCGCTGCTCGCGTCGACGAAGTGCACGAGCTGGCCTTCGTTCGCCTGAATGGGAGTACGGACGATCGCCGCGATGGGCGGCTTCGGGACGGTGCAGTTTCCGAATTGCAGCGTCGACGGGTCGGTGTTGTCGGTCACGACCTTCGCGACGAACCGCGTCCGGATGATGGCCGTCCCGGTCACGATGCCGAGCGGCGGGATGCTCTCTCCCCGCATCGGCAGCGTCTCGACCGGCCCGCAGTAGTTGTAGGTGCTCCACGAGTCGTCCGGGAGCTTGACGAAGTTGAGATCCTTGGTGAGGTCCGAGGCGTACTCGATGGCCGAGCCCTGGTCGCGTTGATTGAGTGCGACCTGGTTCCAGGTGTCTTCGGGAAAACAGAAATCCGTCCCGGTACACGACGAGTTCGGGTCGGCGGCGTATTCGTAGTTCGTCGCGTTCCCGATGTCGCCAAAGTGGTGGACGGTGACGCGCGTGTCGCTCGTATTGAACGAGGTGCGCGCGAAGGTCCAGAGGTCGGGAGGGAGCAGACCGCCTGTCGGCGTCCATTCGTTCGTGGCGTACTGCGACAGCCGCACGTCGCGGTGGCGCGCTCCGACCGGGATCACCTCGGTGACGTCGAGCGGGCCGTTGCGCGACGGGTCGCGCTCGTCGCTGATCACCTCGTGGTACGACACCGGGTTGGCTGGGCACGTCTTCGACCAGATGGGCGTCGTTCGTGCCGATCGGCGTCAGCGTGCCGGACCGCGAGATCGTCGACGGCACGCCCGTGATCGAGTTCTCCTGGAGGTTGCCGGGGTCGTTGAACTGAGGCGCGGGCGAGCGGTCGACAGTGCTGGTGTCCGCTCCAGCCGAGTGTCGTCTGTTCCCAGCGGTAGATGACGTGCGGCGGACTCGTGACGTTGACCGCAGCCGTCGCGTGGATGTCGATCGCGTCCGCGCCGGTCCCGATCGTGGTCGTCGCCTCGATCACGTCGCTCTCGGACGTGTTGCCGACCTGGAGCTTGACCGTGGCGTGGCCGTTGGCGTCCGTGTCCGCGACCGGCGCGGAAAGGCTCGCGGCCGTCGGGTTCGCGTCGCCGGCGTGGCGGATCGCGAAGTCGACCTTCTGCGCTCCGAGGGGCTGCTGCGTGTCGTCGCACCGGTTCACGGTCGCGTTCACGGTCCCGACGCTGACGCCGTCGGCCAACACGTCGCCGGGCGCGGCGATCGTGATCGTCGGGACGCACAGGTCGACGCGTGCGTCGCCGCCGGACTTCAACGTCTCGACGTCGAGATACGACTCGAGCGGCTTCCCGTCGACCGTCGCCTTGCCGACGATCGTGATCGGCGTCCCCGTCGCGTCCGGCGTGGGCACCGTCACCACGATCGTCCCGCCCGGCTGGTCGATGACGCGCGCGGGTGCGAGCCGTGCCGGCCGCGCCGTACTTCACCTCGACGTTCACGTTCTGGGCGCCGGCAGCGAACATCGCGTCGGCGTGCACCTCGAGGTCGGCCGACTGCATCAGTGTCGTGAGGTCGCTCTTCCCCCAACCTTCGGCGCCGGGCGTGCCGGCGTCGTACTGGTTGCGGAAGACGTCGAGGTCGGTCATCGGCACGTCGACGCCGACGGTCGGGTTCAGCACGAGCGTCGTGGCGTTCGGCGCGAGCACGCCGTCCCCGTTCAGGTCGAAGCGCGACCACGCCTCTTCCGGCTCGCAATCACCGAACCCGTTGATGCAACCGTCGAAGTTGAGGTCCAGCTTGGACGCGCTCCCGCCCCCGTCGAGGGTGATCGCGTTGGCCGCCGGGCATCCCGGGATGTTCAACCGCTGGGTGCACACCTCCAGCACCGCATCGCGGAAGCGCCGAAAATCGCGCATGTCGACGTGGCCGTCGGGGCTGGAATGCAATCGGTAGAGCGCGCTCGGCGTTCCCATCTCCCCGTTCGACGTCTCGATACCGTTGCGATCGCGCGCGACCCGCTGGTTCCCGTCTGCGCTCGGATCACTCCAGTCGGCGAGCGCGTGGAGCGCACCCGGCACGCGCAGCATCGACGCGTAGGCATCGATGCGCGGCGCGGCGCCGTCGGTCGTATCACCGCGCGCGCCCGCGATGATGTCGGTGCGCAGTTGGTCGAGCGTGAGGTTGGGGTCGAACCCGACCATCAAACCCGCGAGGCCCGCCACGAACGGCGCCGCCATCGACGTGCCGTCGAGCGCCTTGTACGTCCCACCCGTCGTCGTGCTCACGATGCCGACACCCGGCGCCGACACGTCGCCGCCGATCTCGGAGAACAGCGCCCGCGCGTTGGTGGAGTCGACCGCGTCGGTCATGAGGATCGGATTGGCGCCGCCGCTCCAGTGGGCGTCGGCCCAGCCGAACGCGTGGAACAACCGCGTGTCGACCTTGGTGAAGTGGAAGCCCGCGGGACACGCGTTGCCGACCGGCTTGGCCGTCGTCGTCGCGTTCTCGCAGATCTGATTGCTCTCGTTGCCCGACGCGATCGTGAGGAGCACGTTCTTCTGGCTCGCCTGTTGCGCGACCGCCGTCGCGAACGCGCCGTCGCCGGCCACGTCGTTCAGCAACGTGTCGTCGGTGTTCGGGGTGCACGGTCCGGTCGCCGCGGGCGTGCGGTCGTCGTTCGCGCCGGGTCCGCACCTTCGGCCCTTTTCGAACTCGCCCCAGTTCGCGACGTGCTGCGTGTCCTCGGTCAACAACGTGGTCTTCGCGCTCATGTTGATGACCCGGAGATTCGGCCAGCGTCCGTTCGGCCGATCCTCGTTGAGCATCCGCTCCCACATGTCCCAGTTCCCGGACGTGGCCGTGGCGACGGTGTTGCCGAACGACCCGTCGCTGAACTGCTTCGCCTGGGTCGAGGCGAAGCCGCCCTGGTAGGTGACGCCGTGGAGGTGGGCGACGGGGTTCGCACCCGTGACCCCGATGTTCGGACCGTTGTCCTGCGGGCCCGGTTCGTAGGTTGCCCCGACGATCCCGGCGACATGGGTGCCGTGCTCGTGCAGGTCTTCCTTCTTCGAGTTGACCGCGAGATTGGTCGTGCAACCGTTCCCGCCGTCACAGAGCTGCGGGACGTCGATCTTGAGGTCGGGGTGATTGGTCTCGAACCCGAGGTCGTAGACGACGGTGTCGACCGGCGCGTTCTGCAGGCGGATCGGATCGAGCAGATTCCAGGCGCTCGGGAAGCGGGAGGATTCGAGACCCCAGTTGCCGCCGGTGCCCGACGGTGACCCACCGTCGGGGACGCGCGGATCGTCGAACGAGTAATTGTCGACACTCGTGGCCTCACTGGTCGGCGGCGGCACGACCGCGGGCGTGACGGCCTTGTCCATCGTCGCCGCCACCACCGCCGGATTCGCACGCAGCCCGGCGAGCGCGGCGTCGAGCGGCGCGAAGTCACCGGGCGCAGGCTCGGGCGCGATCTGCAACAGCACCGAGTCGAGGCCCGGGATCGTGCCCACCACGTCCGCGCCCGCCTCCGCGATCGCGTCGTTGGCCTGCGCGACGGTCGTCGCCGGCGCGAACATCACGAGGATGCGCGAGCGCGACGCCGCGAAACCTTCGGGGCGCCCGTCGAGGTCGGTCATCGGCGGAATCGAGATCTGGGCGAGACCACTCGCGACGGTCGAGCGCCGGATCGCCGGCGAGCTCCAACGCCCCGACGGTCAGCTGACCGATCAGCGTCGCGTCGGCCGCGCTGTGGAACGCGAACGAGCCGGGCGCGCCGACGACCATGCTGTACGCGCCGCCGGTCGGGATCGGGCCCGAGTCAAAGGTGCCGTCGTCCGCGGTTGCGCTCTCCGGGGTGGCCGCGGTGTTGTCGAACTCGACGGTCTGGCCGACCGCGATCGTCACGTTCTGGGGGGTGAATCCCGCGGCCGAGACGTTCACGTGCACGGCCGGCGGGATCGGGCGCGCGGCGCGCGGCGACCGCCCGCCCCGCCGGGATGACCGCCAAGCCTCCGAGAAACGCCAGGCTCGCGGCCAGCGTCCGTCCGTAGATCCGCCCCCGCACCGCAAGATTGTTGCATAGAGAATGCTGTGGACACACTTCCGCCGGAAAATGACAGCTCCCGCGCTACGAAACCCTCGCCCTCCTCACAAGGAGAGCGAAGCGCGGGAGCGACAGCGAAGCCGACCGGAGGGAGGCGCAGCGCGAGCGACCGGTGGTTATGCAGCTTGGAACTCGGCCAGGCACGGGAGGCGGTGCCAGCCCCGGCCGAGCACGTGCAGTGCATCTTCGACGCCGGGGTGGTCGCCCACGACCAGGCCCCGTGCGAGTTGCGCGGCGGCGCGGGCGACGCACGTGACGTCGTCGTCGGGCAGTTCGACCTGCGCGTGCTGCGCGATGGCCTGCACCTTCGTCGCCGCGTCGAGCGCCGCCGCAGCCGCGTCGTGCAATCGGTGGGTACGCCGGAGCGTCTGCTCGATGATGAGCATGGCCCGGGTGCTCGCGATCTCGTCCGCGGTCGACGCACGCGCCGCGTGCAGGTCGTGCGCGATCGAACGCACGTCGTCGAAGCTGAGCTTCGTCAGTGCCGTTCCGAAGATCTGCACGTCCACACCTCGTTATGTCGGCAATTCGCCGGATAAATGAAGCGCGGTCTGCTGCGGTCCGCGACGCGACGGCCGGCCGTTGCCGGGCTCTCAGCTGCGGACTGCGTCGCGGGCCAGGCCGTCGAGGATGTCGGCCTCGGAGACGAGCAGCGAGTCGTAGCCCCAATGGCGCATGACGCCGACCACGACGATCGCCCCGCCCACGATCACATCGACCCGCCCCGGCTCGAGGCCCGGGTTGTGCTGCCGCTGGTCGATCGGTTCGGTCGCCAGCGTGCGGAACACGTCCTCGGCCGCCGCCCGGGTCAGCACGAAGTGGTCGATCAGGTCGCTGCGCGTGGTGTCGACACCCAACTCGATCGCGGCCAGCGTCCACACCGTGCCCGCGGTGCCGACCAGCGTCGGCGCGTTCCACGAGTCCGGGAGCGCGCGCCCGACGTCCGCGAGTTGGTCGCGCACGACCGACACCGCCTGGCTGAGCTCCTCGGCCGTCGGCGGGTCGGAGTGCAGGAACTGTTCGGTGAGCCGCACGCAGCCGACATCGATCGAGAGCAGACCTTCGGGTTCGCCGGTGCCCACGATGAACTCCGTCGAACCGCCGCCGACGTCGAGCACGAGATACGGGCTCGGTTGCGTCAGGTTCGCGGTGGCGCCGATGAACTCGAGCCGCGCCTCGTCCTCGCCGGCGAGCAACTCGGGCCGCACGCCGATCAGCTGCTCGACCGGGTCGAACAGCGCGTCACGATTGCTCGCGTCGCGCGCCGCGCTCGTTGCGGTCGCGCGTACGAGCTCCACGCCGAGATCGTCGATGACCGTCCGGTACTCGCGGAGCGCCACGAGCACGCGCTCGATGGCATCGGGCTGCAACGTCCGGTCGCGGTCGACGCCCTTTCCGAGGCGCGTGATCTTCGTACGCCGATCGACGGTCACGAGCTTTCCGGCGCCGACTGCATCGCGGCCCGCGCCGTCGACGTCGGCGACGAGCAACCGCGTCGAGTTGGTTCCCATGTCGATGGCGGCGACCCGCGTCATCGGAGGTTCTCCTCGACCCAGCGACCCACCGGATCGTCGCCGCCCGCGAGGTGATACGCAAGGTGCGCGTGCAGGCACTTGACCCCGCGCCCGGTGCCGCCCACTCCCCCGCTCGGGCGGGGCCCGACGTGATCGGCGGCGAGTGCGGCGTCGCGTTCGCGGGCATACCGCTCGTGGGCGGCGCGGACATCCTCCGGGGCCAGCGCGGCCTCGGCCGCCCGTACACCCCCGGCCGACTCGAGCCGGGCGACGCGCAACGAGAGATCGGGGTCGACGAGCCAGTAGCGGGTCGGCATCGGGGTGCCGTCGTCGAGCAGCGGCGCGTTGCGGATCACGGCCGGTTCACCGTTCGCATTGCGCACCACCACCTCGAAGCCGGCGCGCGGCGGTCGGCCGAGGAATCGCGTCAACACCGCGACGTCGGGCTCAGTGCCGGAATCCACCCGGCGAGTCTAGGAAGGGCCGCTCAGGGAGTGGTCGTCGAGCTCGTGCCCGACGGCGTCGGCGCACCCGGCACGATGTCGTACACCTGCTCGCCCGGATACACCCGGTGGAACTGCTCGCGCGCCATCTGCTCGACCGCGGCGCGCGTCTGCAGCTGCGTGGCCTGGGCCTGGAGCTTGTCGTTCTGTTCCTTGAGCAGGTCGACGTCGTGCTGCGCGGACGACACCTGCTTGCGCTGCGCGAGATACGAGCGCGTCGGGAACACGAAGACGAACAGGATCGCGACGAGCGCGAGCGCGGCCAGCGCGAGGCGGGCGCGGGCACCTCGCGTCATCCGCGCGCCTTGCCCTTGAGGGCGCGGTGGCCGAGGTACTCGGCGGCTTCGCCGAGCTCCTCCTCGATGCGCAACAGCTGGTTGTACTTCGCGACCCGGTCGCTGCGCGCGGGTGCCCCCGCTTTGATCTGGCCGCAGTTCGTCGCCACCGCGAGGTCGGCGATGGTCGCGTCCTCGGTCTCACCGCTGCGGTGCGACATCACACACGTGTACGCGTTCCGGCCCGCGAGCTGCATCGTGTCGAGGGTCGCGGTCAGCGATCCGATCTGGTTCACCTTGATCAGGATCGAGTTCGCCACACCGGTGTCGATGCCGCGGTCGAGGCGGACGGAGTTGGTCACGAACACGTCGTCACCGACGAGCTGGACCTCGTTCCCGAGCCGCCGGGTGAGGGTGGCCCAACCGTCCCAGTCGTCCTCCGACATGCCGTCTTCGATCGAGACGATCGGGTACCGCGCGCAGAGGTCGGCGAGGTAGTCGGCGAACTCCGCGCTCGAAAACGTTCGCTTCTCGCCCGCGAGCTCGTAGCTGCCGTTGTCGTAGATCTCCGACGCGGCGACGTCGAGGCCGAGTGCGATCTCGGCGCCGGGCTGGTAACCGGCCGCTTCGATCGCGTTGAGCAACAGCTTCAGCGCTTCTTCGTTCGACGGCAGGTCGGGTGCGAATCCACCTTCGTCACCGAGCCCGGTGGAGAGCCCGCGGTCGCGCAGCAGTCCGCGCAACGCGTGATACGTCTCCGCCCCCCAGCGCAGCGCTTCGGAGAAGCTCACCGCGCCGACCGGCAGCAGCATGAACTCCTGGATGTCGACGTTGCTGTCGGCGTGGGCGCCACCGTTCAGCACGTTCATCTGCGGCACCGGCAACACGTGCGCGTTCGTCCCGCCGATGTAGCGGTACAGCGACAGCCCGCACTCCTCGGCGACGGCCTTCGCCGCCGCGAGCGACACGCCGAGGATGGCGTTGGCGCCGAGCCGGCTGCAGTTGTCGGTGCCGTCGAGCGCGATGAGCCCGTTGTCGAGCGCGCGCTGGTCGCCGGCGTCGGTACCCACGACTGTGTCGCGGATCTCGCCGTTCACGAACCCAACCGCGTCGGCCACGCCCTTCCCGCCGAAGCGGTCGCCGCCGTCGCGCAGCTCCACCGCCTCGTGCGCGCCCGTGCTCGCGCCGCTCGGGACGGCCGCCCGGCCCCGGGCGCCGGACACCAGCTCCACCTCGACCTCGACGGTCGGGTTGCCGCGGGAATCCAGAATTTCCCGGCCGGCGACGTCGTCAATGATGCTCACGCAAACTCCTGGGGCCAATGTTGCGAATGTATACGCTCTCGCGCTCCCCGTGGCAGCGAACGCACGTTCGGTGTGCCATGGCCGGCATTCGGGATGCGGGCCGGGTTTACGGGTGAGCACGCTCCCAGAGGCGGCGAACCGTTTGTTCGTCGGCCTCGGCGAGGTCGACATTCTCGCTCAGCGCGAGCGCTTCCATCCGCTCGAAGCGCTGCCGGAATCGGCCGGCCCACGCGCCGAGCGCCGACTCGCCGTCGATGCCGAGCGTCGCGCCCGCCGCGGCCAGCGTGGCCAGGGACTCGCCGAGCTCGGCTTCGCCGGCGATCGCCGGGACCGGGCCGAGATCGGGCGCGAGCCCGACCGAGGCCGCCTTGCGCAGCAGCTTCTGCACGTAGAGAAGGGAGGGCAGGCCGGGCGTGATGCCCTCGACCAGGGACGTGTGGCCCTTCTCGGCCTTCTTGATCTGCTCCCAGTTGGTGACGACCGCGTCGGGCGTCTCGGCCTCGACCTCGCCGAACACGTGCGGATGACGGCGGACGAGCTTGGCGTGCACGCCGCTCGCGACGTCCGCGATCCCGAACGCACCCGCCTCGGTGGCGAGCACGGAGTGGATCATCACCTGGAAGAGCAGGTCGCCGAGCTCGTCCTCGAGGGCGTCGTACGCGCCGGCCGGAATCTCGCCCCCGGGCGCGTCCACCGGCAGCTCGTCGATCGCCGCCGCGACCTCGTAGGCCTCTTCGAGCACGTGCCGGCGCAGCGAATGGTGGGTCTGCGCCGCGTCCCAGGGGCATCCACCCGGGCCGCGGAGGCGCTCAGTGAGCGCGAGCAGCCGGGCGAGCTCACCCGCGACCGAGACGTCGCCGGTGTCGACGAACACCGAGGTGAGGTGGTCCGGCTCGACCGCCTGGTCGAGCTCGGCGAGCGCGACGGGGACGAGCCGTTCGTCGGGCAACCCGAGCCCCTGCAGCACGATCACCTCGTGCTCGGGCGGGAGCACCTCGAGCAGCGCGAGCTTCACGTCGGAGAGCACGAACCGTGTGTCGCACTGTGCGAGCAGCATCGCGC
This sequence comes from uncultured Actinomycetes bacterium, assembly GCA_963835455.1. Lineage (GTDB taxonomy): Bacteria > Actinomycetota > Acidimicrobiia > IMCC26256 > PALSA-610 > PALSA-610. The sequence goes on along the minus strand of CAWIFT010000006.1, from coordinate 680,695 downwards.
CCGCGAAACCCGCGGAATCGACGGCGAACGTGCGGGCGTCGACGACCCGCGCCCCGGTCATCGGATCGATGCCGAGGCGGTTCCACGCCAGATCGGCGAAGGACAGACCCGGAACGATCTCGATGTCGATGCCCGCCCCGCGCAGCAGCACGACCGTGCGTTCGGCGACCGACGGACTCCCCGGCACCGCGTAGACGACCTCACCGTGTTCCTGCGCGGCCTCGACGACGCGCGCCGCGATCGCGGCGTACACCGTGTCGAAATCGTCACCGGTGTCGTAGAGCAGGTCGAGGGGCTCGAGCCCCAGACCCTCACCGGCGAGATCGTCCACCGCCGGGTGGCGGGCGGTGCGCACGTAGCGCACCGGGATCCGCTCGAGCGCGGCGCGGGCCGCGGGGAGCAACAGGTCGACGCCGGCCGGTCCGAGACCGACCACGACGACGCGCGGTCGGTTCACCCGCCCGCGAGCGGGGTCGTCGTCGTGGTGGCCGGGGCCTTCTCGCGAGCCGTGCGCGGCTGCGGCACCACGGGCGGCGTGACGCGGTAGTGCAACGCCTGGCGCTGGTCGACCGCGAGCGCGCCGGTGCCGTACTGCGGAGATATCACGACGTGCATCGCCTGCAACTGCAGCGCCTGGACCAGCTGCGGACCCTGTTGCTGCAGCGCCTGGAGGATCTGGCCCTGGAAGTCGGCGTACTTCGGCTCGGTCACGAGGATGACGTGGTAACCGAACTGTGATTTCACCGGCTGGGTCACGACGCCGAACGCCGCCGCGTTGGCCGCGTCCTCGAACGGCTTGACGTACGTGCCCGCCGCGAGACACCCGAGCATCCCGCCCGCCTTCGCGGACGCGGTGTCGGTCGATTTCGTCCTGGCGAGCTCCGCGAACACGGCACCGTTCTGCAGTTGGGTCTCGATCGCGTTCGCCGCGGCGAGGCTCTTGACGAGGATGTGCGAAACCATGCGGCCCGACGGACAGATCTGCTTGGAGAAGCGGTCGTACAACGACTTCTCCGTGAGCGCGTTCGCCTCCAGGTAGTGCCTGCGCACGGCCGCGACACGCAGCTCACGGTCGATCATCTCGTTCTGCAGCGACTTGGGGAACGAGTTGAACACGACGCCCGGGCCCTTCCAGGTCGAGTTGCCCTGCGCGTCCTGGGTGAACTCGTCGTTGAGGCCGAACTGCTCGCGCGCGGCCAGATCGGCCGCGGGGCGATCGGCGGCGGACGTCTTCAGACCCAGCGACGCGTACTCCGCATCCCAGGCGCTCTGCTCGACGAGCAACGAGAGGTACAGCGCCGAGACGTTGGCGCCCGTCGTGTTCTTCTGGTCGCCGGTCACGTCGATCTGGCCGGTCTTCAACAGTGTCTGGAACTGCTTGCTCGCAACCAGATCGCCGACCTGTTGCGTGAAGTCCGAGCGTGTGATGTGGATCGTCTGTTCGCCACTGCTGTCGTGGTACGTGATCGTCGCCGCGTCCGACGAGTTGTTCGAACAACCGGCGAGGCCGAGGCCGAGCGCACCGACGACGAGGAGGCCCGCGACCCGGCGGAACGGCTGAGAAATCATCCGGCGGATGGTACTTGCGTGGCCTCGACCGGGGCGGTCGCAGCGACCGTCTCGGGCGGGCTGATCGCGTCGAGCAACCTGAGCAGAGCCTGGGCGATCGACAGCTCGCCGCTCGCGGTGACGGGCACGACGACCGCGTCGGGAAGGATCTGCGCCCGCGCCACCATTCGCTGCAGCCGCACCTCCTGCGACTTGAGCAGGTGCCAACCGTCGAGGCGAGCCCGACCCTTCTGCACCGAAACGGCCCGGATGCCGAGGCGCAGACAGGCCGCGCGCAGACGCGCGACCTCCAGCAGCGCGAGCGCGGGTGGGGGCGGCGGTCCGTAGCGGTCCTCCCATTCGGCGCGCACGTCGTCGACATCGGCGGGCGTCGTGACCGCCGCGAGCCGTCGGTACGCCTCCATGCGCACGTCGTCCCGCGCGATGTAGCCGGCCGGGAGGTGCGCGGTCACCGGCAGATCGATCTGGACCTCGGCCGGGTGTTCCGGCACCTCGCCCGTCAATTCCCCGACCGCTTCGGTCACCATCTCGACGTACAGATCGAAGCCGACCGCGGCGATGTGACCGGACTGCTCGGCGCCGAGCAGGTTGCCCGCGCCGCGGATCTCGAGATCGCGCATCGCGATCTTGAAGCCCGAGCCGAGGTCGGTGAATTCCCCGATCGTCTTCAACCGCTCGTACGCCTGCTCGCTCAGGGAGCGATCGGGCGGATAGAGCAGGTAGGCGTACGCGCGTTGGCCGCGGCGACCGACCCGACCGCGCAACTGGTAGAGCTGCGAGAGCCCCAGCATGTCGGCGCGATCGACCACCAAGGTGTTGACGGTCGGCATGTCGAGACCGCTCTCGACGATCGTCGTACACACCAACACGTCGTACTGGTGGTCCCAGAACTCCTGCACCACGCGCTCGAGCCGGTTCTCGTCGAGCTGACCGTGCGCGATCGCGACGCGTGCTTCCGGCACGAGCCGGCGCACGTCTTCGGCGACGTGGCCGATGTCGTGCACGCGGTTGTGCACGTAGAGCACCTGCCCTTCCCGCAGCAGTTCACGCCGGATCGCTTCGGACACGGCCCGCTCGTCGAGCTCGCCCACGTAGGTGAGGATGGGCTGGCGATCCTCGGGCGGCGTGTTCACCAGCGAGAGGTCGCGGATACCGGTGAGCGACATCTCGAGCGTGCGCGGGATCGGGGTCGCGGTGAGAGTCAGCACGTCGACGTTGGCGCGCCACTCCTTGATCCGTTCCTTGTGTTGCACGCCGAAACGCTGTTCTTCGTCGACGATGAGGAGGCCGACGTCCTTGAACGCGATGTCGGCGCCGAGCAGCCGGTGGGTACCGATCACGATGTCGACCGTGCCGTCGCGCACACCCTTCACCACGTCGGTCTGTTCCTTCGCGGTCAGGAACCGCGACAACACCTCGACGCGCACCGGGTAGTTCGCGAATCGCTCGCGGAACGTCTGTCCGTGCTGGCTCGCGAGGAGCGTGGTCGGTACGAGGATCGCGACCTGCTTGCCGTCGAACACGGCTTTCGCGGCCGCCCGCAGCGCAACCTCCGTCTTGCCGTAACCGACGTCGCCGCAGATGAGGCGGTCCATCGGCACGGCCCGTTCCATGTCGGCCTTGGTCTCGACGATCGCCTTGGCCTGGTCGGGCGTTTCCTCGTACGGGAACGCCTCTTCGATCTGGTGCTGGAAGGGCGTGTCCGGCCCGAAGACGTGTCCTTCGGTGGCGAGCCGGCGCCGGTACAGCACCACGAGCTCGCCCGCGATGTCGCGCACGGCCTTGCGCACGCGCGCCCGCGTCTTGTCCCAGTCGGCGCCGCCCATTTTCGAGAGTTTCGGCTCCTCGCCGCCCGTGTACTTGCGGATGAGACCGATGTCCTCGGAGTCGACGTAGACGCGGTCGCCGCCCTTGAACTCGACGACGAGCCGGTCGCGCGTGACGCCGAACATCTCCTTCGTCTCCATCCCGTGGTACCGACCGACACCGTGCACGCGGTGCACGACGAAGTCGCCGACCGTGAGACCCTCGTAATGATCGACACCTTTGCGGGCGCCGCGCGCGCGGCGGTGCACGCGCCGGCGGCCGGTGAGGTCGGCCTCGGCCACGAGCGCGACCTGTTGCGCGGGCAGCACCGCGCCACGGTCGAGCGGCGCGACCACGATGTGGATGCCCGGTGCCTGCAGCACCGCGCCCCGATCGGGGATGTCGGTGATCCGGTCGACCGCGACCCCTTCGTCGACGAGGATCTGCTCGATGCGATCCGCGCTGCCGGTGCCCTCGGCCGCGATGAACACCCGGTATCCGTCGCGCTTGAGTCCGTTGAGCCGCGCCGCGAGGGCGTCACCGTCGCCGACCACCGGATCGAACGCGCTCGCCGCGAGCACCGGGGTCTCGGGCGAGTCGGGCGACGCGAGCACCGGGACGGGCTGCGCCTTCGTGTGCGCGAGCAACCGGTCGAACGGCAGCGAGAGCCGGGGGGTGTCCGCGGCGTCGACGTTCGCACCCCACGTGATCGCGAGCGTCTGCGCGAGTGACGCCTCTTCGTCGAGCAGTTCCTGGGCCCGGTCGCGCAGCCGCCGCGGTTCGATGATCGCGATGAGCGCGGACGGAGGCAGCAGGTCGGGCAGGAGGTGCTCGTCCGCGCTGAGCCACGGCAACCACGACTCCATGCCGTCGAACGTGTTGCCCTCCGCGAGGCGTTCCCACTGCTCGCGACCCCAGGGTTGGGTCTGCAAGAGCTCGCGGGCGCGCGCCCGTACCTCGTCGGTGGGCAACAGCTCCCGTACCGGGAAGATCCACGACTCGGTGATCTCGCCCGTCGAACGCTGATCGGCCACCGAGAAGTGCGACAAGCGGTCGACCTCGTCGCCCCAGAGATCGATGCGCACCGGGTGATCAGCCGTGGCGGGATAGACGTCGACGATCGAGCCCCGCACCGCGACCTCGCCCCGCGCCTCCACCTGATACTCGCGGCGGTAGCCGATCGTGACGAGCCGCTCGACCAGCTCGTCCCGGTCGATCTGCGCGCCCGTGCGCACCACGACGGGCTCGACGTCCTCGACGTGCGGGCCGAGCCGCTGCACGAGCGCGCGCACCGGCGCGACGATCGCGCGCGGGAGGTGATCACCCCCGGCGCGGAGTCGCCAGATGACGCGCAACCGTCGGCCCATCGTCTCGGTCGCGGGCGACACGCGCTCGAACGGCAGCGTCTCCCACGCGGGAAAGAGCTCCACCGCGTCGTCGCCGAGGAACTCCCGGAGATCGACGGCGATCCGCTCGGCTTCGACCCCGGTCGGTACGGCCACGACCACCGGACGCCGGGCGGTGGCGCGGGCGATGGTGGCGGCGAACAGCGCCCGCGCCGGCTCCGGCACCGCGACCGAGCGCGTCAGACCCCCGGTCGCGGCGGCGACGACCGGGTCGTCGGCGAACAAGGTGGTGAGACCGGCGAGTGTGGGCTGCATGGGCGCGCGTTCAAACCCGAGAGCGCGGGCGCGCCCCCGGGGTTGATGCGACCAGCGTAGACCCGGAGCTACCCGTTGCCGTTCGTCAACCCCAAGAACCCCACCAACAGTTGTCGGACTTTTCGACACATGGCGCCGACTTCTCCGACATCTGTTGGTAGAAAACGTCGGGTCAGTCGGGCTCGGGACCGCGACCGTTGTAGCGATTCATCGCGGTGTCGACGCCGGTGGCGACGATCAGCTCGACCGCGTCGGCCGCTTCTTCGATCGTCACGTCCATGGCCTCGCGCTCGCGTTTCGAGATGCGGGACAGCACGTGATCGGCGCCGCGTTCCTTGGAGGGCGGCTTGCCCACCCCGATCCGCACGCGCATGAACTCATCGGTGTGCAGGTGCTGTTTGATCGAGCGCAGGCCGTTGTGACCCGCGAGACCGCCGCCGACCTTGATCCGGAGCACCGCGGGTTGGAGGTCGAGCTCGTCGTGGACGATCACGATCTGACCGGGATCGACCCCGAGCCGGCGCATCAGACCCGCAACCGCCTCACCCGAGTCGTTCATGTACGTGAGCGGGATCGCGAGCGCGACCCGCTTGTCGCCCATGCGCACCTCGTCGCTGCGCGCGCGGCCCTTCGTCCCGTGCAGCTTGCCGCCGTGGCGACGCGCGAGCAGCTCGACGACCTCGGCACCGACGTTGTGACGGGTACGCGCGTACTCGTCGCCGGGATTGCCGAGCCCGACCACCAGGAGGTCGACGGGCACGGGAGCCCGCTACTCCGCGGACGGCGCCTCGGCCGGCGCGGCGCCGCCTTCGGCCGCCGTGCCTTCCGCGGCTTCGCCCTCGGCACCCTCGGCCACTTCGGCGACCCGCGGTGCGGAGATCTGGGCGACCAGGTCGTCACCGTTCTGCAGCACGGTGACACCGGGCGGCACGGTGAGATCGCGGACGTAGACCTGACCGCCGATCTCGAGCGCGCTGACGTCGTGCTCGATCGAGGGCGGGAAGTCGGCGGGCTTGGCCTCGACGGTCAGCGTGTGGACCAGCTGCTCGAGAACGCCACCGCGCACCGCGCCTTCGGCTTCGCCGGTGAGGTGCACGGGGATCTCGGCCTGGATCGTCTGGTCGGCGCGCACGCGCACGAAGTCGACGTGGATCACGTTGCCCTTGACCGGGTGGCGCTGGAGCTCACGCGCGATGGCGAGCTCTTCGGTGCCGTCGATGTTCAGCGTGATCAACGTGTTCATGCCGCTGCCGCCCGACAGGATGTGCACGAGCTCGCGCTGCGACACCGCGACCGAGACGTTGTCGGCGCCGAGGCCGTACACGACCGCCGGGACGAGGCCCTCCACGCGGACCCGCCCCGCGGGACCCTTGCCGGACTCGGTGCGGCGTTGTGCAATGAGCGTGGCATCAGCCATGGCGCGTCAATCCTCGTGAGACGAAAGGTGAACAGGAGATTCTCGCGCAAATGGGCCCCCGAAAGGGAATCCCCTCATTGCCCCGCCGGATTCCAGGATTGGGGGATCTTCGCCGGTGGCTTGCCGATCACCACGGCGATCTCCTCGGCATTGGTCAGCGCGATCGTCCGGGGATCTCCGGTGGACTTCTTGCCGTTCACGTAGATCGCGATCGGCGTGGCGGGCCGGCAGTACGTCGACACGCACCTCTGGTCGAGCGGCACGTCCCATTCGGTGAAGAGCTGGCCGAGAGTGTTGTTCTCGTGCGTCGCCGACTCGGTGTGCAGGACCCCGGTGCCGTCGTGCGTGTGCAGGGGCGAGATGCACGGCTCGGCGCAGGGCGGGTCGACCCCGCCGTACGCCTTGCCCTCGGGCTCGTCGAACGTGTGCACCGCCGGATCGGTGATGGCGATACCGAGGCCGGCCGGCACCACGACCGGCGTGCCGTCGACGTACACGTCGAGGTGCGAGTGCACGTGGTACTGGAGCCGTTCGGCGGTCTCGGGCACGAGTCCCGCCTTCGCCGCGAGCGCCATGGGATTGCCCGGCGCGGGCCACAGGAGATTGCTCGGCGTGGGCGTCGTCACCGAGGACGCGCCGGGCGTCGACGAGCCGCCGCACGCGGCCGCGAGCACGACCATGGCAACCACTCCGAGGACGACCCGCATTACATGTTGTCGCCGCCGAAGAGCTCGCTCACGGAGCCATCTTCGAACACGGCGTCGATCGCTTCGGCCAGCAGCGGTGCAATGGACAGCACCCGCAGCGTGTCGAAGCGCTTCTCGTCGGAGATCGGCACCGTGTTGGTGACGACGACCTCGCGGATCGGCCCGTTCTTCAGCCGATCGACGGCGGGGCCCGACAGCAACCCGTGCGTCGCCGCGATGTACACCTCGGTCGCACCACGGTCGATGAGCAGGTTCGCGGCACTCACGACGGTGCCCGCGGTGTCGATCATGTCGTCGACGATGATGCAGGTGCGGCCTTCGATGTCTCCGACGACCTCGGTCGCGACCGCGACGTTGTGTGTGCCCTTCGGGCGACGCTTGTCGATGAACGCGATGTCGGCGCCGAGCCGGTCGGCGAAACGCCGCGCGAGCTTGCCGCCGCCCGCGTCCGGCGCCACGATCACCGGGTCGCCCTCGACGCTCTGCGCCAGGTATTGCGCGATCACCGGGACCGCGGTGAGGTGGTCGACGGGGCAATCGAAGAACCCCTGGATCTGCCCCGTGTGCAGGTCGACGGTCACGACACGATCGGCCCCCGCGGCCGTGAGCATGTCGGCGACGAGACGCGCCGTGATCGGCTCGCGACCTTCGGCCTTGCGGTCCTGACGTGCGTACCCGTAGAAGGGGCACACCGCGGTGATGCGCTTCGCCGACGCGCGCTTGGCCGCGTCGATCATGATCAGTTGTTCCATCAGCAGGTCGTTGATCGAACCGCCGTGCGTCTGGAACACGAACACGTCCGCGCTGCGGATGTTCTCGCCGTAACGGCAATAGATCTCACCGTTGGCGAACGTCGACAGGACGCACTCACCGAGCGGCACCTTCAGGTGCGCGGCGACCTCGTCCGAGAGCTCCGAGTGGCCCCGCCCGGCCACGAGGATCAACCGCTTCTTGGTGAGAACTTCCATCAACCGCCATCCTCGCGCGTCGGCCGTGTGTCGCGCGCCGGGATACCGCGCACGTGCCGCCCGGGACCGACGTCGTGGGTCACGACCGACCCCGCGCCCGTGTCGGCATCGTCACCGAGCTCGACCGGGGCCACGAGCGAGGTGTGGACCCCGGTGTGCACGCCGTCGCCGATCTTCGTGCGGTGCTTGTGCTCGCCGTCGTAGTTGGCGGTGATGGTGCTGGCGCCGAGATTGGCCCCCGACCCGATGTCGGCGTCACCGACGTAGGAGAGGTGCGGGACCTTGGTGCCCTCGCCGATCTCGGAGTTCTTGATCTCCACGTACGTGCCCACCTTCACGCCCGCCGCCAGGCGGGTTCCGGGGCGCACGTACGCGAACGGCCCGACCTCGCAGTTGTCGCCGATCTCGCATTCACGGGCGACCGTGTTCGAGATGCGCGTGTCCTCACCGACGACGACATCGGTCAGGCGGCAGTCAGGTCCGATGACCGAACCCGTGCCGATCACGGTGCGACCCTCGAGGATCGTGCCCGGCAGCAGGCGCACATCGGTCTCGAGCTCGACCCCCGCGTCGATGTAGGTGCGCTCGGGGTCGACCATCGTCACACCGGTTCGCATCCACACCCGGTTGATTCGGCTGCGCAACTCGGACTCGGCCTCGGCGAGCTGCACGCGGTCGTTGACCATGATGGCCTCGCCCGGATCTTCCGCTTCGAGCGCGATGACGTTGTGCCCGGCGTCGCGCAGCACCGCGATCACATCGGTGAGGTAGTACTCGCCCTGCGCGTTCTCGGGGCCGAGGCGACGTAGCGCCGGGGCGAGGAGACCGCGGCGGAAGCAGTAGATCGAGGTGTTGATCTCGTTGATCTCGCGCTCTTCCTCGGAGGCGTCGGCGTGTTCGACGACGCGCGCGACCCGCCCGTCCTTGCCCCGCACGACCCGACCGAGACCGTCCGGCGCCTCGACCGTCGCGGTGAGGATGGATGCCGCGGCGTCGTGCACCCGATGCTCGGTCGCGAGGCGCGCAATCGTCTCTCGCGCGCACGAGCGGCGCGTCGCTCGGCAGCACGAGAATGTCGTCCTCGGCGTCGAGATCGTCGAAGACGGTCAGCGCCACACTTACCGCGTCGCCCGTGCCCCGCTGCACCCGTTGCTCGACGAACTCGACCGGCACCTCGGTGACGAGCTGGTCCTGCAGCGTCTTGGTCACCCGCTCGGCCGCGTGACCGACCACGACCACGATCCGCTCGAGCGGCAGCTCCGCCAGCGCGTCCACGACGTGCAACACCATCGGACGACCGCACAGCGGATGCAGGACCTTCGGCATCCCCGAACGCATCCGCGTGCCCTCTCCCGCGGCGAGGACCACTGCACTCAGGGGTCGGTACTGCCTCATACGGCTCCCTTTCTTTCCCGCTCGGGGGCGAGGGTTCGAACCTCGACTCAGGACTCCAAAGGACCTTGTGCTGCCGTTACACCACCCCCGAAACGTCTTCGACGTTAGCGGCCGCTCGGAGGCTCGATCGCGCCTTCTGGTAGCGTCCCACTCCGCCATGGGATCCCTGATCAAGAAGCGCCGCAAGCGCATGCGCAAGAAGAAGCACAAGAAGCTGCTGAAGAAGACCCGCTGGCAGCGTCGTCAGCAGGGCAAGTAAGCAGCGGCCGCCCCGACGGGGCGGCCGTTTCGCGTCAGGCGACGCCCGGGCGATTCGCGATGACACCGGCATCGGCCGTGTGCGACAACCACACGGAGCCCTCGACCGCGGCCGCGACCCGGGTCTGTGCGTGCGATGCGAGTTCGATGTCGTCGAACACCACCGCGTACGACGAACCGCTCCCGGCAAGCATTGCCGGGGCGCCGGCCGCGGCTTCGACGCGTGTGCGGAACTCCACCAGGCGCGGCTCGAGGTGTTCCGCCGCGGGTTGGAGATCGTTCACCGGATGCTGCGGGCCGCCGAGCTCGTCCCAGGCGCGGTAGACGGCTGCGGTCGAGCAACCGAACGTCGGCGTCGCGACGACGATCCACAGATCGGGCACCGCGCCCGGTTCGAGCGCGTCGCCGATACCGCGCGACGCGCGCGCAACCACCCTGCATGCAGAACGGCACGTCCGCGCCGAGCGTCGCCGCGATCGCGGGGTCGGCGCGCAACGCGACGAGGATCCCGGCCGCGTCGGCCGAGCCGCCGCCGAGGCCCGCGCCCGACGGGATCTCCTTGTACAACGAGATCGCGAGCCGCTCACCGCACGCCTCCGCCGCGCGCCACGCGAGGTTCCTCTCGTCGGCGGGAACGCCCGCCGCGAACGGACCCTCGACCGCGAGCGACATGCGCCGGGCGGGACGCACGACGAGACGGTCGCTCGGCGGATGGATCGACACCATCGTCGCGTCGAGCTCGTGATAGCCGTCGGCGCGCGTCGCGGTGATGTGGAGCGACAGCGTCAACTTGGCCGAGGCGGTGACCAGGATCTCAGGCATCGGCGAGCCGGGCCCAGTCCGCGAGCGAGAGGGTCTCGGCGCGAGCGCCCGGATCGACTGCGGCGCGCGCGAACCGCTCGGCGTCGATACGTCCCTCCAGGGTGTTGCGCAACGTCTTGCGCCGCGTTGCGAATCCGGCGCGCACGAGCTCGAACATACGATCCACATCGCCGACCTCGACCGAAGTCGCGTCGTGGCGAACCAGGCGTACCAGCGCGCTCTCGACCTTGGGTTTGGGGATGAAGACGTTCGGCGACACCGTCCCCACGACCTTCGCCGACGCGTAGTACGCGATCTTCACCGAGACCGCGCCGTACGCGTCGTCACCCACTCCGGCCGCGAGCCGCTCGCCGACCTCGCGCTGCACCATCACCAACGCGCGCCGGATCATCGGCGCGGTCTCGAGCGCGCGGATCACGACCGAGGTGGCAACGTTGTACGGAAGGTTCGCGACCATCACCCACCCGGCCGCGGGATCGAGGAGTGCGCTCCAGTCGACGCGCAACGCGTCGTCGTTGATCACCTCGACGTCGCGTGCCGCGACCACCTCTTCGAGGATCGGCACGAGGTGGCGATCGAGCTCGACTGCGCATACGTGCGCGCCCGTGTCGGCCAGCGCAACGGTGAGCGAACCGATACCCGGACCGACCTCGACCACCCGCTCCCCCGGCTGCAGCTCCGCGAGGCGCACGATGCGACGCGCGGTGTTCTCGTCGGCGAGAAAGTTCTGACCGAGCGCCTTCGAAGGGCGGACGCCGTGGCGCGTCAGGAGCTCGGTGATCTCGCTCGGGGTCACCGTTCGACGCCGAACGCGCGGCCCGCGTTCGCGCGCGTGATCTCGGCAATGGCGTCGGGCTCGACGCCGCGCGCCCGGGCCAGCGCGGCGCCGACCGCAACGACGAGCGCGGGTTCGTTCTGCTTCCCACGGTGCGGCTCGGGCGTGAGGAACGGCGAGTCCGTCTCGACGAGAATGCGGTCGGCGGGCGCGAGGCGCGCGGCCTCGCGCAGATCGTCGGCGTTCTTGAACGACACGATGCCGCTGAACGACAAGTAGCAACCGCGATCGAGTGCGAGGCGCGCCTCGCCGGGGCCGCCCGTGAAGCAGTGGAAGATCGTGCGCTCGGGAAGGCCTTCGTCGTCGAGCACGCGGAACGTGTCGTCCCACGCGTCGCGGGAATGGATCACCAACGGCTTGCCCGTGTGCTTCGCGAGGCGGATCTGGAACCGGAACGCCGTCTCCTGCTCGTCGCGCGGCGAGTGCTCGTAGTACAGATCGAAGCCGCACTCCCCGATCGCGATGCACGCGTCCGAGACCGCGAGCGGTTCGAGCATGGACCACTCGGCGCCGAGCTTCGACGCGTCGTGCGGGTGCAGACCGACTGCGGCGTACACGTCGGGATGCCGGTCGGCGAGGGCCGCGGCCGCCTCCGACGTCTCGAGATCGGTGCCGACGCACACCATCCATTCCACGCCCGCGGCGCGCGCCCGCGCCACGTGCTCGTCGCCGCCCGCGAGTTGCAGATGGCAGTGGGAGTCGACCCACATCACGGGCCCCACATCAGATTCATGTGTCCTTGCGGGGGAACAGCGGATCGCCCTTCTCCAAGGTCGCGCCCGCCGGCAGCAGACCCCAGGCCGCGGCCGCGGGGACCCGCTGGTCCTCGGGTCGGCCGGGGAGCCCGAGCCGCCGCCAGAGCTCGGCCGCCGCGTTCGGGATCACCGGCGACGCGAGCAGCGCAACGATGCGCAGCGACTCGAGGCAGTCGCCGATCACCTTCGCGACCGCGTCGGTATCGCCCTGCTTGTTGAGCTCCCACGGCTTGGAGTCCTCGATGTAGGAGTTCGTCGCGCGGATGAGATCCCAGACCGCGCCGAAGCCGGTCGCGAAGTCGAGCCGGGTCAGCGCGTCGGACAATCCGGAGTACGCGCGCGCCGCGGTGTCGCGCAGCGGGCCGTCCGCGCGCGTTTCGGGAACCACGCCGCCGCAGTAGTTCATCGCCATGTTCAGCACGCGGTTCGCAAGGTTGCCGAAGTTGTTCGCGAGGTCGGCGTTGTAGCGCTGCACCATCGCCTCGTACGAGAAGTCGCCGTCGGGCCCGAAGCGCTGGTCGGTCATGAAGTGGTAGCGGAACCCGTCGACACCGAAGTCGGCGACGAGATCGGCCGGCGCGATCTGATTGAGGCGAGTCTTGCTCATCTTCTCGCCGCCCACGAGCAACCAACCGTGCGCGAAGACACACCGCGGGGGCTCGAGTCCGGCCGCCATCAACATCGCGGGCCAGTACACCGCGTGGAAGCGCAGGATGTCCTTGCCGACGAGGTGATAGTCGACCGGCCACCACTTCGCGAACCGCGCGTCGTCGGTCGCGTATCCGACCGCGGTGCAGTAGTTGAACAACGCATCGGCCCACACGTACGCGACGTGCTTCGGATCCCACGGGAGCGGCACGCCCCAGTTGATCGACGTGCGACTCATCGAGAAGTCCTGGAGCCCGCCGCGGATGAAGCCGAGCACTTCGTTCATCCGGGACTCGGGCTGCACCGCGTCGGGATGCGCGGCGTAGTGCTCGAGCAACCGATCGGTGAACCGCGAGAGCTTGAAGAAGTAGTTCTCCTCGACCACGTGCTCGACCGGGCGCAGATGGATCGGGCAGTTGCCGCCGTCGACGAGCTCGTCCTCCGAGTAATACGCCTCGCACGAGACGCAATAGAGGCCCTCGTAGGTTCCGAGCTCGATGTCGCCCGAGTCGTAGATCTTCTGGAGGAACGTCTGCACTGCGGCGTAGTGGCGCGGCTCGGTCGTGCGGATGAAGTCGTCGTAGGCGATGTCGAGCCCGTCCCACGTGTCGCGGAAATGCCCGGCCGTCTCGTCGACCAGGTCCTTGGGCGTCACGCCCTTCGCCTCGGCCGCCCGCTGCACCTTCAGACCGTGCTCGTCGGTACCGGTCAGGTAGAAGACCTCGTCGCCGCCGAGCCTCCGCCAGCGCGTGAGAACGTCGCCCGCGACGGTCGTGTAGGCGTGACCGATGTGCGGGACGTCGTTGACGTAATAGATCGGAGTCGTCACGTAGAAGCGGGCCATGGAGGTTCCCATTGTGCCCGACGGACGCGCGGGCGAGGTCAGCCTTTGATCTCGACCAGGTCACCGACCCTGAGCTTCCAGCGCTCGAAGCTGCCGGAGCGCGCTTCGATGACGAAGGCCGAGCGCCACACGAATCGGGAAACTCGGCGCGGCCCGAGACAGCTCAGGTGCAACACGACGCCCGAGGCGTCGCAGAACGCGACGTCGATCGGGAAGCGCATTCCGAACGTGTGCACCTGCCGGCACGGACGGAGCACGAGCGCGCCTTCGAGATCGTCACGGCCGGTGAGACCACGCGTGCGCTGACGGCGGGATCCGGCCACCTCGGCGACCGCAAGCACGTCGTCATCGCGAACCAGCCAGGTCATGCCCGTTCCTACACGTTGAACCGGATCTCGAGGACGTCGCCGTCCCGGACCTCGTAGTCCTTGCCCTCGACTCGCAACTTCTTCGCCTCGCGCGCCTTGGCCCACGAACCGATATCGAGCAGCTCCCGCCAGTCGATCACCTCGGCCCGGATGAAACCTCGCTGCAGATCGCTGTGGATCACACCCGCGCACTCGGGGGCTTTGGCGCCGGCGCGGAACGTCCACGCACGCGACTCGTCGTCTCCGGTGGTGAAGAAGGTCCGCCGCCCGAGCAGGAGATACGCAGCCTGCGCGACCGCGTCGAGCGCGGATTCGCCGAGGCCGTACGACTCCCGCATCTCCGCGCGGTCGTCGGGCGCGCACGCGGCGATCTCGGCCTCGATGTCGATCGGGACCGCGAGCACTTCGTCGCCCGGCGGGAGGGGGGCCTCGGTCGTGAGCTCCTCGCCGGTGTTCGCGACGATGAGCAGCGGCTTGGTCGTCAGCAGGAACACGGGTGCGAGGCGCGCGATCTCGTCGACCGTGAGCGAGCCCCGCCGGATCGGTGTGCCGTCGGAGAGCAGCGTGTGCGCCTTCTCGAGCACCTCGACCTCCGCCAGGATCTCCTTGTCGCCGCTCTTCGCGGCCCGGCGTTGACGAGTCATGCGTTGCTCGACGCTCGCGATGTCGGCGAGCACGAGCTCGAGCTCCAGCGCCATGAGATCGCCTTCGGGGTCGGGGATCACCCCGCCGTCGGCGAACGCGCGCAACACGATCAGGATCGCGTCGCAGTTGCGCAGACTCCCGAGCACCTTGGCGCCGAGCCCTTCACCGGGTTTCGCGCCGGGCGGCAGGGCGAGGTGCACGAGCTCGAATCCGGCCGCGACCGTCTTCTTCGATTTCGACATCTCGGTGAGCGCGGTGAGGCGGGGATCGGGGAGGCTCGCGACCCCGACCGCGGCCTCGTATTCACTCGGGACGGGCAGCCCGGTGAGCGCACTGAACAGCCGGTTCGCGCCCGCGCCGGTGAATCCCACGAGACCGAGGTTCTCCATCGGGGCGCAGGCTAGCTATCCACTAGCCTGCATCTCCCTATGAGCAAGAAGACGAAGAAGCGCCGCCTGAAAGCCCGCCGTAACAAGGCGAATCACGGCAAGCGCCCCCGCGCCGGCCGCTAGCGCGACCACGGCGTCACGCGTCAGCGCGCGCTCTCCTGCAGCCAGCGGGCGCCCTTTTCGAGTGCGGGGCCCGGGACGTCCTGCAAGATGCCGACGAACAGGTCGGCGATCGTCGTCCGGGCGAGCTCGTCGCGCCAGGCCTCGTCGGCGCGGTTGAACGCGCGGTGGATGCCGCAGAGTTTCGTGTACTCCCGGGCCGGCAGCGCGAGCGGACCCCGGCGGCGGATCTCGGTGCAACGAAAAGCCGGTTCCGCGCCGTCGATCGCCTCGACCACCTCGAGCACGGTGATGTCGGCCGGCGGTTTCGCGAGGCGGTAGCCGCCCTTGGCGCCCTTGACGGTGCGGAGCACACCCGCGCCCGCCAGCGCCTGGAGGTGCTTGGCGAGGTACGCGGCGGGGACGCCGTGGTACTCGGCGAGCTTGGCGGCGGGGAGGGCGGCGTCGTCGGGCAGCCCGGCCAACAACGTGCAGACGTGTACGCCCCACTCGACCCCGTCGGACATTCGCATAACCCGGATACTACCTGTCCGAGAAATCCGGCGAATTCGCCGCCCGGGCACATCGGCCCCCTGCGCCGTCATGACGATTCTTCGAAAGAATCTCCATGACGGAAATTCGGTCGTCGGTACCATGCTCGGCGTCATGGCGACCGTCGACGAAGTCGAACTCCTCCCCGATGCCGATCAGCACAAGCTGCTGATGGCCACCTTGGAGCGCGTGAACCGCACGAGCAACGCGGCCCGGGCCGCCGCGCTCCAGGCCAACGCGTTCGACGGCGCGCCGCTGCGCGAGATCGTGAAGGCGGAGACCGAGAAGGCCAAGCTGCCCGACCTCCTCGTGCGCCCCATCTCGGACCGGGTCGAAGAATTGCTGCGGCGCCGGACCGGCAAGCAGCAGAAGTTCTCGCAGTACCAGGGCCTCGCCATGCCCGCCTCGGCGTTCAAGTGGGGCGGATCCGACCGGGTCACGATGCTCACCGCGTCGGGACGCCGCACCATCTCGGTGCGGGTCGACCGCGGCCGCGGCGACCTCCGGCCGCCGCTCGCGGGCCGACCGGCGGCGCTCGTCTACCGCAACGGCGAGTTCGAGCTCTGGGCGACCGACGTCGAGCGCAAGTCCGAAGACGACTGACCCGTTCGCGACGGATCAGATGCGGATCGGGAGATCCACCGCCGGCTCGACCAGCAGCGACTGCACGCCGCGCCCGATCACGCCTTCCTCGTCGTGCAGACGCGTCTCGGCCATGCCGACCCCGTGCGGCTGCGCCCATGCGACCGACTCCAGGCACACCCATTCGCCGGCCGGATGCCGGTGCGCGTGCACGGTCAGCTCCGGGTTGATCGCCGCGGCGCTCGTCATGCGCAGCGGATTGGAGAGCCCGCTGCCGAAATCGGCCGCGGCGGCGACGCGCGCGATCGGCGAGATCGGCTCCCCCGCGACCACGGGACAGCGCAGCCGAAACCACGCGAGCCCCGGGCCGGGTTCCATCCAACTGCCACCGATGAGCCGGACCTCGTGCACGTTCCAGAACCCGACCGCGCCTTCACCGAAGGGAAATGCCTGCGCGTCGACGCTGTCGGGCGCGGGTGGTGCGTCCACTTCGGGATGCACCGCGCCGCTCGTGTCGACGTCGTCGGAGCGGATGCGCAACGCGGTCGCGCGCGCGACCTCGTGATCGCCATCGGCCAACAGCATCGCCTCGATCCATTGCACCTTCTTCCCGGGCCGGATCGTCCGAATCCGTAGCTCGAGCGGCGCGAGCGGCACCGGCCGCATCAGCTCCACGGTCACGCGCGCGACGAACGCCGCCGGACCCGGATCGTGCATCTCACATACGGTTGCGAACAGCGCACTCGGTGCACCCCCGTGCAACGCCTTCGGGTTCCACGGCCCCCGCGCGAGCTGCGTCGGCACGTAGCGCGTCCCGTCGCGTTCGAACATCGCCCCGTACGTGGTGATCGGATCGTCGCTCACGCCGCGCATCGTAAGTGCCCCCATTTCCCTCCCAACAGTTGGGAGCAAAAACCGTCCCACGGGCCACTCTCGCTCCCAACTGTTGGGAGTTTCTCGGGGGTCAGTGCCAGGCGGGGAGGCGACGGAGGTACGCGAGCATGGCGTGCGCCGTCTCCTCGGGGCGCTCCTGTTGCGTCCAGTGCCCGCAGTTCTCGATCACGACGCGTTCGAGAACGGGCACCCGCTCCTCCATGCCCAGTGTCATCGCGGGCGTGAGTACGGGATCGTCCGCGGCGGAGATCATGAGGCACGGCACGTCGATCGTGCGGTGCGCGATGTCCGCGGTGAGCTCCCAGTTGCGATCCATGTTCCGGTAGTACTCGATCGGCGGCGTGAGCGCGCCGATCGGCCGGAACGCGTCCTTGTACACGTCGAGCACGTGGGGCGGGAACGCGTCGGGATTCTGCGCCGTCGCCCCGAAGATCATCTCGACGAAGTCGTCCGCGCCGCGGCCCCACGAACCGAGCACCCATTCCGCGACGCCGCGCTCCTGGAACTGGATGATGTAGATCGGGGTGTCGCCGAAGATCTGCCGCAACAACTGCACCGGCGGCATCGGCGGACGCGGGAGGTCGGGCGTGTTCACGCCGATGACACCCGCGATGCGATCGGGGTACCGGCGCGCCATCGGCCATACGAGCAGCCCGCCCCAGTCGTGGCCCGCAACCACCGCGCGTTCGCACCCGAGCGCATCGAGCACGCCGATGAGCGTCGCGTTGACCCATTCGCAGTCGTAGGTGACGTCGGGCTTGTCGCTGTGCCCGTAACCGGGGAGGTCGGGTGCGATCACGTGGAATCCGGCCTCACCCAGCGCCGAGACCTGGTGGCGCCACGAGTACGCGAGCTCGGGAAAGCCGTGCAACAAGAGGACGACCGGGCCGTCGAGCGGCCCTGCCTCGAGACAGAACAGCCGGACGCCGTTCGAGACCACATAGCGACTGCGCACGGGCCGGACAGTAACGGGAACCGGGGCGGCGCCTCCCGTCGTCCGACTCCTCGAACCGACCCGACGAAGGAGAACCGCGGATGAGCGTGCGCACCAGAAGTCTGATCGCCGGCGTCGCGGCCGTCGGGGTCGGCGCCCTCGGCGTCGCCGGCTGCGGCGGCGGGAGCTCGAAGGCGAGCACACCCGCGACGCTCACCGCCGCGAGCCCGGCAGCCGTCACCCCCGGCCCCACGATCAACGTCGCCGGGCACGGCGAGGTCGAGGGCACCCCCGACGTCATGACCGTGACGATGGGCGTGCAGACGATCGACCCGTCGGCCCAAGCCGCGCTCGAGCACAACAACCAGCGAGCAGACGCGCTCATCGCTTCGCTCAAGAGCCAGGGCGTCGCGGCGAAGGACATCCAGACGGTCGACCTGAACGTGTCGCCGAACTTCGACAAGTACTTCCACGTCACCGGGTACTCCGCGTCGAACACCGTCTCCGCGAAGTTGCGCGACCTCACGAAAGCCGGAAAGGTCATCGACGTCGCGGCGTTGACCGCGGGCCCGGACGTGCGCTTCCAGGGCGTGACGTTCTCGATCGACAACACGAGCGCGCTCGTCGCCAAGGCGCGCGCCGACGCGATCAAGGACGCGCTCGCGCAGGGCCGTCAGCTCTCGGCAGCCGCGGGCGTGAAGCTCGGCGCGATCCGGACCATCGACGACACCGGAACGACGCTGCCCCAGCCGCAGTTCTTCGCCGGAAGGGCGGCCGCGAATCAGGCGGATTCCACCGCGGTGCCGGTCGAGCCCGGTTCACAACAGCTGAGCGTCGACGTCACGGTCGTGTTCGACATCTCCGGCTGATACGCACGGGATCTCCGCCCCCGGGACTTCGAAGGCGTTCCGCGAGTACCGTCGAGGTACTCACGCGACGTCCCGGGGGCAGGAGCCAATGGCGGAAGCGGCGCGCTTCGCTCATCACATGAGCGACGAGGACGCGCTCATGTGGAACATCGAGAAGGACCCGGTCCTGCGCTCGACGATCCTCGCGGTGGCGATCCTCGACTCGGTACCGGACTGGGAACGGTTGCGGCGGCGCATCGAGCGCACGACGTGCTTCATCCCCCGGCTCCGCCAGCGCGTCGTGTCCGCACCGTTCCGCATCGCCCCGCCGCGCTGGATGGCCGAGCCCACGTTCGACCTCGACTTCCATCTCCGCCGTACGCGGCTCTCGGGGCCGGGAACGACGCGCGCCCTCTTCGACGCGTTGCAACCCGTCGCCACTTCGAGCTTCGACCGCGCCCGGCCTCTGTGGGAGTTCACGCTGTTCGAGGGGCTGGACGGCCCGGACGGCGAGCGCGCCGCGCTCGCGCTCAAGGTGCACCACTCCGTCACCGACGGCGTCGGGGGCATGGCGCTGCTCGCGCACTTCGTCGACCTCACCCCCGACGCGGCCGAAGCACCGGACGACGCGACCCCCGCCGCCCTCGCGCCCGAAGACGCCCGCATGCTCTCCGTCATGCACGGCGCGATCTCGCACACCCGCCGACGCGCGCTGGGGATCGCGCGCCGCATCCCGGGCGGGGTGGTCCGCACGACCGCGCGCGCGATCCGGCACCCCTTCGACAGCGCGTCCGAAGCGGTGCGCACGACCCGATCGGTCGCGCGCACGCTGGCCCCCGCGATGGGCCCGATGTCGACGGTGATGCTCGGGCGCGGTCTCGGGCGGCGGCTCGAGGTCTTCGACGTCTCGCTCGACGAGATGAAGCGCGTCGCGAAGGCGACCGACGCCAGCCTGAACGACGTGTTCGTCGCCGCGGTCATCGGCGGGGTGCGGCGCTACCACGAGCGCCACGGCGCCGCGCCCAACGAGTTGCGCATGACGCTGCCGATCAACCTGCGCCAGGGTGACGACGACGCGGGCGGCAACCGCTTCGCGCCGGCCCGCTTCCCGGTGCCGACCGCGATCGCCGATCCGCGCGAACGCATCGCCGCGGTCGGCGTCCTCGTTCGCGAAGTGCGCACCGAACCCGCGCTCCAGATGACGAGCACGCTCGCGGGAATCCTCAACCGTCTGCCCACCGCCACGACCACTGCGCTGTTCGGCGGCATGCTCAAGTGCTGCGACTTCGTGACGTCGAACATCCCGGGCGCCCCCGTGGCCGTGTACGTGGCGGGCGCCGGGGTCGAGCGCTTCTACGCGTTCGCGCCGCCGGCGGGGGCGTCGTTCAACGTCGCGCTGATCTCGCACTGCGACACGTGCTGCATCGGCGTGGTGGTCGACACTGTCGCCGTCCCCGATCCCGACGTGCTGCTCGACTGTCTGCGCGCCGGATTTGACGAGGTCCTGGCGCTCGCCTGACCCGTAGAGTTGGGGGATGAGCCCCGACCGCCTGAGCCCCGACCAGTTGACGCTTCCCCCCGAATTCCTGCCCAGCGACGGACGCTTCGGCTCGGGGCCGTCCAAGGTGCGCGACCAGGCCGTCGCCGCGCTCGAACAGGTCGCGCACGGCTACCTCGGCACGAGTCATCGCCGCGAGGGTGTGCGCTCGGTCGTCGCCTCCACCCGCAACGGTTTGCGCGACCTCTTCTCGCTGCCCGACGGCTACGAGGTGCTGCTCGGCATCGGGGGTTCCACGTCGTTCTGGGACGCGGCGTCGTTCGGTCTGGTCGAACGGCGGAGCACGCACGTCGTGATCGGCGAGTTCTCGTCGAAGTTCGCCGAGGTCACGCGCGCCGCACCGCATCTCGAAGACCCGCAGGTGTGCGAGACCACCCCCGGCGAGACGCCAGTGCTGCCCGACGAGGTCCTCGGCGACGTCTACGCGTATCCGCACAACGAAACGTCGACGGGCGTCACGGTCGGCATGCACCGTCCGGCCGGTGACGCGCTCGTGGTCGTCGACGGCACCTCGGCCGCGGGCGGCATGCGCCTCGACGCGCACACTTTCGACATCTACTACTTCGCGCCGCAGAAGTGCTTCGCCAGCGACGGCGGCCTGTGGTTTGCGCTCTGCTCCCCCGCCGCGCTCGAGCGCATCGAACGACTGCACGGCACGCGCTGGATGCCGGCGACGCTCGACCTGTCGATCGCGGTCGAGAACTCGCGCCTCGAACAGACGTACAACACCCCGGCGCTCGCGACGATCTTCCTGCTCGACCAGCAACTGCGCTGGATGCTCGAGAACGGCGGCCTCGAATTCGCGGCCGGCCGGTGCGACCGATCGGCCGCCACCGTCTACGGCTGGGCCGAGGGCCACCGGTACGCGACCCCGTTCGTGAAGGACGCCGCGCACCGCAGCCCGGTCACCGCGACGATCGACTTCGACGAACGCGTCGACGCGGCGGCACTCGCCGCCGCGTTGCGGGCGAACGGCATCGTCGACGTCGAGCCGTACCGCAAGCTCGGGCGCAACCAGCTGCGCATTGCGCTGTTCCCCGCGATCGAACCCGACGACGTCGCCACCCTGACCCGCGCAATCGACTTCTTGTTGGAGCGCATGGCAGGCTGACCGGATGCTGCTCCTGCACGAAGTGCACACGGTCGCCGGTCGTCACGAAGACGAGTTCGAGGACGCGTTCCGCACGCGCTACATGAGTGCGCTCGCCGACGACGGCGACGCCCGGTTGCTCTACTACCTGAAACTCGCGCACGGCACCGGCCGCGCGTACCACCACACCACGATCACCGCGCTGTCCGGTGGCGCCGCGTACGAACGGCTCGCCCGGCGGATCCAGACCGGCGATCTCCGCAGCTGGGCGGCCGACATCGACGGTATGCGTCGAGAGGTGAAGGGCAAGCTGCTGCTGCCGGTCGAGTGGTCGCCGGTGGTCGACATCGATCTCGCGAGCGTGCCCACCGACGGCCGCGAGCACGACGCCGTGTTGTACATGGAAGACGAGCGCGTGGCCGTACGAAGGCAAGCTCGACACCTACCTCGAAAAGGCGCGCACGCACTACGCACCGAGTCTCGAGCAGCGTTCCGAACGCTCACTCCTCACGTTGCTCGCGGTGTTTCAAGCCGCGCTCGGTGCACCGCGGCGCCGCGAGGTCATCCTGTGGCAGCGCGTCGATTTCCCGGAACGGCTTCCCGGTCTGTTCACGCGCGAGCTGCCCGCGCACGTGAAAGGCCCGGGCACGTGGATGCACGACGCGCTGGAAGTGCGCGACGACTGGGAGAGCCGCCTGCTGCGCAGCGCGGCGTGGTCGCCGTTCGGATAACCGCGGTTCGGCTCACCGCCGGCCGCGGCGGCGTTACGAGATCTTGCTCGGGTACGGCCCTTGGTACGCATTGCCCCCGAGCGTGCCGCCGAGCTCCGGGCACTCGCCGCTGAAGACGCCCCAGTCGCACGAGATCCCCGGCACGACCCACGCGTGGACCATCCACACGTCGGTGAGCAGCGTCTTGCGACCGCCCCTGCTCGCGCACTCCTGGCGCGTCGACTCCTCGCCGGCGATCACGACCGCGCCGCGCAGACAGAGCCCGCCGTTCGCGTTGTGCTGGTGCCAGCGATCGTTCGGGCCCGCGAAGCCGGGCGGCGGTCCGTTGCTGTGCCACACGAGATAGCTGAGGCCGACGATCTTGGAGTCGGGAGTCGTTCCCGCGTACAACAACTCGGACGGATGCGCGGGGTCGAAGTGCGACGCGTACCCGATGTTCGTGTAGTGCGCGCCGATGCACGGCACGTAGACGGTCGACATCGCGTAGCCCGCGGCGAGCGCGTCCTTCACCGTCGGGTAGGTCTTGGCGACCAGCGCCGCCGACTGCATCTGCGCCGCGAGTGCGCTCTGCTCCGCCTTGGTGAGCGGGACCGGTTGGACCGCACCGCGCACACCGTGCTCCGAAGCGACGACGCCGGCCTTGCTGTCGACCGCGGCGCTCCCACCCGCGCCCGCGCCGACCTCGCCCGGCGACGCCGGTGTCGGCGCGGCTTCCTCACACGGCGACTTGCCGGTTGCGCTGCCGGGGATGACGCGCACGCCGGTCGCGGACACGACGGCCTGCGTGGGCGGCGCCGCGCTCGTGCTGGTGGTCGGCGCGCGCGAGGTCGTGGTGGCGCTCGCGGACGTCTTCCCACTCGATCCACCACAGCCGGCGAGCGCGATCGCCAACGCACCCGCACCGATGGCGATCTTCAGGGTGCCGACTCGGTACCTCATGGATGAGCTCCCCCCGGAACACGAATGTCCGGGTCATGGTATGACCTGCGCACGCCGGGTGGAGAGCGCCCGACTATTCCGGACCGGCGAGGCCCGTCTCGAGCAGCAGGACCCGGCGCGGCCCGGCCGGGAACTCGTCGACGGTACCCGGGCGCCGCCACGACCGCAGCCGCTGCCACCGGGCGCGGGCCCCGATCGCCGCCCGGGCGCCGAGGATCCCCACCCCGAAGGCGGCGACGGCGAAGGCGACGTGCGCGACGTCGCCGTCGAACAGCTGCACCGCGCCCACGACGAAGGCCGCCCACAATCCGACCATGAGGACCGCCCGCGTGTTCATCGGGTTCAGATCGGACACCCGGCCCGCGATCTGAGCGGCGCTAGGCCGTGACGCAGTTGGCGGCGCGGCTCGCGATGCCGGTCGTGCGGCGCGCCTCGCGAATCACGTGCTGGTCGAGACCGTTCGTGAGGTAACAGAACGACAGCCCGGTGGCGGGATCGGCCCACGCGATCTGACCGCCGGCCCCGTTGTGCCCGAACGCCCGCGGCGAAACCGTGTGCCCCAAACCGCGCACGGATGCCTTCCCGTCGTCGCCTGCGATCACGAGGCCGAGCGAGCGGTTCGCGGGGACTCCCAGGTAGTCGGGCAGATGGTTGCGGACGTTGCCGGTCACATCCGCCAACACCTCCGGCTTCCAGATGCCGGCGGGATCGCTCAACAGTGCCTGGTAATAGAGCGCGAGGTCGGCCGCGGTCGCGACACCGCCACCGCCGGGCACCCCGACGGCGCGCATCTCGGCCCGATTGAACGACATCAACGCGTCGGGTGTGACCTCGGTCAGCGGCAGCGACCGCACGCCGATCGCCGCTTCGAGTTCATCGGGCGTCGCGTTCTCTCCGGTCAGCACGAGATCGTTGATGTCGCCCTGCTCGTCGACCGGCACACCGATCTGCAGGCCGACGAGCCCGAGCGGGTCGAGGATCCGTTCGCGGATGAACACCCGGAAGTCGCCGCCGGTGCAGCGTTCGATGATCTCCGCGAGCACCCAGTGCGCCGAGGTCGGGTGGTACTCGTAGCGGGTCCCCGGCTCCCAGTTGCACCGCCACTTCGAGAATCGCGCGAGCCGGCGCTCGCGATCGTCCCAGTCGAGCGCGTCGAACGGCGCGCGCGGGAACCCCGACGTGTGCAACATCACCTGTTCGACGGTGATGGCGTCCTTGTCGTTCGGCGCGAACTCCGGGATCACGGCCGCGACCGGAAGCGTGATGTCGAGCAAACCTTCACCGATGAGGATCCACACCGCGCCCGCGACCACCGCCTTCGTGGCGGAGAACATGACGTAGCGGGACTCGACCGGCGCCGCGCCGAACGCCCGCCACACCGCGATGCGGCCGTCGCGCGCCGAGCGCGAGCTGGCACGAGGGGAGCCGTCCGGCGTCGACGTCCTGCTGCACTCGCGTGAACAGCGCCGCGAGGGCCTCGGCGTCCAGGCCGAGCTCGGCGGGATCGGCGACGGGACGGCGGTCGTACGGGGTACCGGCCATGCTGGCGGGCGATGCTACGGGCCGGCCGGCGAGCGCACAACGAGCGCCGAGGGTGCGGTGCGCGTCGAGGTTGCGAGTGGACGGGCCCGGGGCCGAGACTGCGCCACATGGACTTCAACGACACCGCCGAGGAAGCCGCGTGGCGCGCCGAGTTCCGCGCGTGGCTCGAGGAGAACGCCCCCAAGGTCATCGGCAAACCGCCCGAGCACGACATGGAGATCGGTGGCGGTGACTATCTCGATCGGGCCAAGCGCTGGCAGGCGATGAAGTTCGACGCGGGGTTCGCGCGGATCACGTGGGAGCCCGAGTACGGCGGCCGCAACGGCACGACGGTCGAGCAGATCATCTTCGGTCAGGAAGAAGGACGCTTCGCGGTCCCGAACGAAGCCTTCGTCATCGGGCTCGGGATGATCGCACCGACATTGCGCGCGGTGGGTACACCTGCGCAGCAGGAGCGGTACCTCACGAAGCTGTTGCGCGGCGAGGAGATCTGGTCGCAGCTCTTCAGCGAGCCGGGCGCGGGCTCGGACGTTGCTTCGCTCGCGACGACGGCGACGCGCGACGGCGACGAGTGGGTCATCAACGGGCAGAAGGTCTGGACGTCGGGCGCGCAGTTCTCCGACTACGGGGAGATCGTGTGCCGCACGAATCCCGACGCCGAGAAGCACAAGGGCATCACCGCGTTCATCGTCGACATGCGGGCGCCCGGCGTCACGATCAAGCCGCTCAAGCAGATGAACGGCGGCGCCGGATTCAACGAGGTGTTCTTCGACGACGTCCGCGTTCCCCACGAACAGGTGCTCGGCGACGTCAACGAAGGTTGGACCGTTGCGATCACGACGTTGATGAACGAGCGCGTCGCGATCGGTTCGGGCGGCGGCGGCGGAGGACGAGGTTCGGTCAATCAACTCATCTCGTTGGCCCAGGAGCGCGGACTGAACGCGGACGCGCGCGTGCGCCAGCAGCTGGCCGACCTCTATACGAAGACGCGCATTCAGAAATTCCTGTCGATGCGCACGTTGACGGCGGCGACGAAGGGCAAGGTCCCCGGACCCGAGGGATCGATCGGCAAGCTCCTCGGCGGCCGGATCATGACCCAGCTCGGCGACCTCACCGTCTCACTCGCGGGCGCCGACGCCGTGGCCGGCAAGACCGGCTACGCGCAGACGATGCTCGGGGCACCCGCCGGCCACATCGCGGGCGGCTCGGACGAGGTCATGAAGAACATCATCGGCGAGCGGGTCCTCGGTCTCCCCGGCGAACCCCGGCCCGACAAGGGCGTCGCCTGGCGCGAAGTCCCCCGCTGACGAATACCTCGAGCAACGCGCTACCAGCAATCTCTCAAGATCGCGGGCGCGTTGTGCCGTTATTCATAGCGACGTAGCGAGCACGCTGAGGGGCCCACCGCTGCACGTACCAACCGTTGGTGCGCGCGACGGCCGTTTCGTTCGACGCGACGGCCGGAAAGGCTGGCGAACATGCGTGAATTGCTCCGAGGCGGCTTTGGACGACGCCTGGCAACCCTGACCGTCGTCGCGGCGACCGGGGTGGCCGCGGTCTCCGTCGGCCTCGTCACGACCACGGGCGCAGGTGCGGAGAGCGTGCACCACTCCGTTGCCCCCCACGACGTCGGCCACCACGACCCGGCCCCGCCGCTGCCGTGTGTGCCCCCGGCGCCGCACCATCACCACCGTCATCACCACCACCACCGTCACCACCTTCCGCCGAACTGCAAGCCGCCGGTGTCGACCTCGACGACGACCACCACCACCGTCAGCCCGGCCCAGCCGACAACGGTCACGACCAGCACGACCGTGGACCCGCCGACCACGACCACCACGGTCGCGGCCACGACGACCACGGTCCCGGTGACGACGACGACCGTCGCGGTCACCACGACCACCGCCGACCCGCCCACGACGACCACCACGGTGGCGACGACACCGACGACCCAGCCGTGCATCGGCGTGGTCGTGGCCGGGATCTGCTTCTTCAACGCCTAGACGTGTCTGAACCGCGCGAGCCCGGCGGGCGGCCGGCTCGCGCGGTTCATCACCTCATCGGCAGTTCGGCTTCCGGCAGTTCGCCCGGCGATCAGCTCGGGGTGGGAACCTCGGTGGCGGGCGTGTCGGCCCCCGTGACCTCGGCTGCGGGCACGTCCGCCGCCTTGTCCGGCCTCTTCCGGCCGTTCACGCCATTGCCACCGGTGCCGAGGGTCCGCATGAGCGTCGCGGCCAACCCCTCGATCGCACCGCCACCGCCGGCGACGAGCACCTCCGGCACCACGGTGATGTGGCCGTCGGCCACCGCGTTCGCCACTGCGACGAGCGCGGTCGCACTCTGACCGAGCGCTTCGGTCTGAGCCTCGAAACCCGCGGCGCGCGCAAGTCCCAACGCCTCCGTCGCTTTCGCTTCTGCGAGACCGATCGCCTGCGTCTTCGACGCCTCGGCTTCACCGGTCAGGCGGACGAACGCGGCTTCACCGCGCGCCTCGGCCTCGCGGGCTTCGGCCTGGTTGTTCTTGATGTCGATGCCGACCGCCGACTGCGCGAGCTGGCCCTGCATGTCGGCCGTGCCCTTCGCCTTCTCGCGAGCGACGCGCGCCATCTCCGCGCGCTCCTCCTCCGCGTACGTGGTCTTCTCCTGGTTGGCGATCTCGCGCTTGGTCAACACCTCGACGAGCTCGTCCGGGAAGTCGACGTCTTGGATGTAGACGCCGCGCGTCTCGACGTCGTACGCCGCGAGATAGGTACGGATGGCATCGAGCGCGCTCGCCTGCACTTCGGGTCGGGTCTCGATGAACCGCACCGCTTCGAGGTTCTGGATCGTGTTGCGGAAGTGGTTGCCGACCGCGGCCTGCAGGACCTCGTTGACGAGGTTCTGCATCGTGCCGACCATCGAGATGACCTTCGGTGCGCGCGTGTCGGGAACGTGGATCTGCACCTGAAGGTCGATGCGGAACACGAATCCCTCGCGGCTCTTGGCCTCGATCGGCGACAGGTGCGCGTCGAGGTTGTGCGCGGTCGACACCGCTTCGGCCCAGTTCAGGGTCAGGATCGACGTGGGGACGATCTCCGCCGCGTACACACGCGGATTGATCGGGTACTTCCCGGTGCGCAGCGGCTCGCTCCAAATGCCGCGGTGACCGGGATGCACGATCGAGCCGAACTTGAACTCCTCACCCGAAGTGTCGAGCGTGGGCAGCCCGACGTACGCCTTGATGACCGCGACCTCACCCTGGTTCACGACGAGCATCGGCACCATCTCGACCCGCGTCAGGAACGGGTTCAAGAGGTAAGCGCCGTAGAGCAGCGGGTCGTGCTGCAGACCGATGTGACCACCGGCATCCAGGAACTTCTGGAAGTCCTGATAGTTGTTGTGCAGGTCGTTCTTCGAGCCCATCAACACTTCGATGACCTCGGAGTCCTGCAGGTGCTCGGCGCTCTGCTCCATGCGGGCGATGTCGCCGTACCCGCCGAGGCGGCTCGCGATGTCGCCGGACGGCAACGGCGGGCCCTCGAGCGTGGTGACGATGCCGATCATGTCCTGCGGACCGCGCGGCGCGATCACCACGACCTGGAGCTGTTCCGGCGTGAGCCCGAACGATTCCGGACGCAACTGACCGCCGGTCGCCTTCGCCCGCTCGGTCACCTCGGGCGATACGGGAAGTCCGTAGACCTTGCGTGACGTCACGACGAGGAACGCGACGGGATGGATCGGCAACAACGTTCCCGGCGTCAGCACCGGCCGCTGCACACCCTTTTGCCCGCCGCCCTCGATGAAGATCTCGAGCGACGAGAAGTTCGCGAACTCCGGCTTGTAGCTCGCGCTCTTGGCGCCGATCGGCAACGGCGCGCCGACCTGCGCGATCACGACACCGATCTCGCCCGCGGGCACCTGCACCCACGGGAACTTCTTCACGCCGAAGAGCGGCCACAGCTTGAACCGCAGTCCGGGAGTGAGCAGCTCCGACTGGTAGCCGGCCTCACCGCGCAGCGCGATGGGGTTGTCGGCCGGGAGCTTCTTGAACGAGAACCGCTTCTGGACGAGACCGACCTCGGTGGGGCCGATCGTGTGGAAAGAGCGCAACGCGCCCATGACCACGAACGCGATGACCAGAGCAACAACGATGAAGATGACGACGGACACTTCGATTGCCTCCTGTGACTACCCACGTCCGCCCCGGCCGGTCGGCCGGAGGTGAGCGGGCGTCCGACCACGCGTGGCCGGGTGTCTGGGCGGTGGGGTGGGACGCCGCCAGGTCCCGTGTCGTCGTGTCCCGACGTCGGATCGGACGATACGCCTGTCGCGGCGGGATGGAAGAGATACGTACGCGCTCTTGACGGATTGTCGACTGGGCCGCAGATATTTCGTCGGCCCTACCGTACGACTATGCGACGCCTGTATCGGTGATCACGCGTCGGTGATCACGCGCCGGTCCAGCACCCCATGATCGTGGCCCCGATGTTGATGGCAACGTCGCCGCGCGACGCGGACGGGAACCCCGAACTGGCCGGGAAGGTTCGAGACGTCGATGGTCAGGACCTTGTAGTCCTTCCGGACGACGACGAACCGTCCTTGGTCTGGAACGCGCCCTGGCCGAGACCGGGAACGTCCTTCGCCTTGCCGAGCTTGGTCGCGAGCGAGTCGAAGTACGCGGTGGTCTCGGCCGTGTCCGAGAGCTCCTTGACGGAGAGCCCGATCTTCACGCCACCCGGGTACATGTAGTCGCAGGCGTACACGTGATCGTTCCACGTCGGCGTGGTGATCGACGTCGTCTTCACCCCGGTCGCGCTCGCTTCGATGTCGGCGATCGCTTCCTTCTCACAGATCATCTGCGCCGACTTCGACGGCTTGGCTCCCACCGGTTGGGCGACGTGCACCGTGGTCGTCGGCCCGGCCGGTGCGGTTGTGGTCGGCGCCGCCGACTTCCCCGAACTGCCGCAGGCCGCGAGCAGCAGCAGCATCGACGCAATGGAAACGGGTACGAGCAGACGGGTGCGCACGGGCGCGATCGTACCGATTCCCGGCCTACGACACCGGTCGGGAGCCGCCGTGGACACGGCCGGGCCCGACCGCGGGCGATAGCGTTCGCGGGTGCGCCGGCTGGTGGTTTTCGCGCTCGCGACGGTCGCCGCGACCGCCACCGCGCTCGGGCTCGGCGCGGCGCCCGCGTGGGCGCACATCTGCCCCATTCCCGTGCAGATCCCGGTCGGACAGCCGGCGACGATCGCGGTCGGGGTCACCGTGGAGAACGCGACCGTGACCGACGTCGTCCTGGGCCTGCCGGCCGGGCTCCGGCTGGACCGCGTCGATCCCAAGACCGGCTGGACGTCGACGCACACGGAATCGACCGTCCACTACCGGGGCGGCATCATCGCGGCCTTCACCTGCCAGTACTTCTCGTTGGGCGTCACCGCCACGACCAAGGGTGCGTTCGGCATCTCCGTCGAGCAACGGACCGCGGCCGGCACGGTCGTCGTCCACTCGCGGCCCGACCCGACGAGCCCGAACAGCCGGCTCCTCGACCAGTTCGTCTACGCCGGGGTCCCGCTGCCCGAACGGCCGAGCACTTCGAGTGGACCCTCGGCCACGACGATCGGGGGCATCGTCCTCCTCGGGTTCGGCATCGTCATGTTCACCGTGCTCGGTTTCCGCACGCGGCGCGCCCGCAAGGTCGACGCGCGACTCGAGGAGTTCAAGAAGCGGACGCCGGATCCTCCACCACAGGAGTGACCCGCGCGCTCTCGGGCAGGTACGGCCCGACCCGCGCCACGAGCGCCCCGTCGCCCTCGGTCGTCGCGTGCGCTCGCGCGATGGCGTCGTCGAGGCGGACCGAGCCGGCGAGCAGTTGCAACATCACGGCGAACGGGGCGTGGATCTCGGCCGCGGTGGGCGTCGACGCGACCACGCGTCGCGTGCAGTGCGCGTGTCGCGTCGTCCGCGACGGCGATCGACCACGTCACCGGATCCACCTGCTCGTCGACGACGAACACGAGCGCGCCCGGCGCGAACGCGTCGGCCACCGGCGCGCAGCGCGCGGCGAGCTCACGCAGCGCGACCGCGAGTACCTCGTCGGCATCGAGCTCCGGAACGATGCTCGCGAGCTCTGCATCCGACAGCCCCACGACGAGCAGCGACAGCCACTTGCCGTCGGCCTCGGCTTCGTCGTGTGCGCGACTACGAACCATGCGGACGAGCGCGCCGACGACGAGACCCGCGCCGAGACCCAACGCGAGCACCACCTCGACCCGGGTGAGCCACGTGGGGCCCGCGTCGGGAAGCTGTGACTTCCACAGTGCGGAGACGTCGGTGGCACCACCGATGAGCGCGACGAGCAACCCCACGAAGACGACGCCGTACAACGCCTCGCTGCGGCGGCGCACCAGCGCGACGATCGTCAGGATGGCCGCCGCCCAGACCGCGATCGACACGAAGCTCCCACCGAGGAACTGGAACACCTTGGTGGGGTTGGCGCCCGGCCGCGGGATCTCGTACGCGAAGGCGTGCGCCATGTCGGAGATGACGAGCAGCGCGACGAGAACCGCGAGGACCCGCCACCATTTCGGCAGGAACGCGGCGAGAACACCGAGGACGAACAGGACCGCGATCACCGGGATCCACGGGACCCCGCTCGGGCCCGGCACCCAGTCGAGCGCCACCGCGATGCGACTCGTCTGCCCGTCGTGCACGAACTGGATGTTCTGCTGCGAGAGGTGCTGGAACGAGCCCGGATCGGCCGCGACCGCGGGCGGGGGCTGCGCGCTCATCCAATGGATGCGGTGGTCGTGCCAGCGCGCGGAGTTGCCGTCGCCGATCTTCCGCCATTGCGGTGGCGCGCCCGGCGCGGTGTCCACGCCGAGGGGCACCGACCCCCCGAGTCGCGTCCGGTTGATGTACGTCGCCTGCGAATGGAGGTTCTCGTAGACGCCGTGCGGTCCGATGCGGAGATAGGGCTCGCCCTCGTAGCCGAGCACCAGGACCTCGGTCGAGGTGCGGTTCGTCAGTTCGATCTTGGCGCCGAGATCGACGACTCTCGCGGTGACGCCGGGCGCCGGCGGCGCGATCGCCACGACCCGGCTGCGGTAGTTGCCCGGCCGGGGTCCGCTGATGGTGTGCGCCGATGCCGGCGGCGCGAAGAGCCCGACGACGCCGATCGTCGCAGTGGCGACGGCAACCAGCGCGAGCGCGACACGGCGGATCACGTCACCACGCTAGGGCGCGCGCCCGCACCCGGTCGGAGCAGGCCCCGAGCCGGGCTGCACCGGGCCGGGACCGGCGGGGGCCGTATTGTGACGCGCACATGAGAGCAGGGCGCCTGGCTCGGCTCTGCGTCGTTCCGGCGCTCGCGGGGATCTTCGTGATCGCGGCGGCCGCCCCGGCGTGGGCCCATGCCATCTTGATCACGGCCGATCCACCCAAGGACGGAGTCGCGGCCCAAGCTCCGGCGCAGCTGTCGCTGACGTTCAACGAGAACGTCGAGGTCTCGTTCGGCGCGATACGCGTCTACACGTGCGCCGGCCAACGGATCACGACCGGAGCCCCGCATCACTCGTCCGCGACCGATCACACCGTCGCGGTCTCGGTCCCGAAGCTGGCCGACGGCGTGTACCTCGTCGCGTGGCACGTGATCTCCGCCGACTCGCATCCGGTCGGTGGCACCTACTCGTTCCGGATCGGGTCGGGCGCGCCGCCGAGCGTCAGCGGCTGCGCGACCGAGACCAACCCGAAGAGCAGTGCATCGGTCGGCGTGTTGTTCGGCATCGCGCGCGTCGGTGTGTTCGTCGGGCTGGCACTGCTGATCGGCGGCGTGGTCTTCCTCGTCCTGATCGCGGCGGGCACGAGCGGGGCGCGGTGGACCCGCCGCCTCGTCTGGATCGGCTGGGTCATCCTGGCGCTGACGACCGTGGCCGCGCTGATGCTGCAGGGCCCGTACGCGGCGGGCGCGGGAATCGGCGACGCAACCCGGTGGACGGTGGTCCACGCGGTCCTGCAGACCCACTACGGGCACGTGGCCGAGGTCCGCCTGCTGTTGCTCGCGGTCGCACTGGCGCTGCTGGCGTTCCTCGGACGGATCGGCGGGAGCCGGCGCGCACCGGCGTGGTGGCTGGCCGGGGCCGCGATCGTCGGCGTCGGGCTCGCGGCGACCCCCGGGGCCGCGGGCCACGCGGCCACCGGCGACTGGACGATTCCTCGCGGCGCCCCTCGACACCGTTCACGTGCTCGCGATGAGCGTGTGGCTCGGAGGGCTCGTCGCGCTCCTCGTTGCGGCGCTGGGTGGAGGTTTCAGCGGAGGGCTCCGGCGCGCGCTGACGACCTTCTCCCGCATCGCGTTCTGGTGCGTCGTCACCCTGATCGTCACCGGTGTGTTCGCGTCCTGGCGCCAGGTCGGCTTCGCGATCCGCGGCTACACCGACACCAGCTACGGCAACATCTTGTTGGTCAAGATCGCGTTCGTCATCGCACTCGTGGCTGTGGCCGCGGTGAGTCGCTCGATCGTGCGCAAGCGCCGGTCGGCGCCCCTCGACGCACCGGACAGCGCAGTCGCCGCGATCGACCAGCGCACCGTCGTCGGCCTCCGCCGGTCGGTCGCGATCGAGGTCGGGCTCGGGCTCGTCGTGCTCGCGGTGACGGCCGCACTCGTGAACGCGCAACCGGCGCGCAGTGCGCTCACGCCGAAGCTGTACTCGGCCACCCAGGCCGCGGGGACCGGTACGAGCGCGATGCAGATCACCGTCACGGTCGATCCCGCCCGGGTGGGACTCAACCAGATCCACGTGTACACGCTCACTCCGAAGGGCGCCGACCTGACCGTGCGCGAGATCTCCGCCAAGCTCGTCGCGCCCGACGGCACGTCGGTCCCCGCGAACCTCGTGCGGGGCGGACCCAACCACTTCTTGTCGAACGACGCGACGATTCCCGCGGCCGGGAAGTATCGGATGCTCGTCTCGGTGCTTCAGGTCAAAGACGGAAACCTGATCCCAACGGCGTCGGTGTTCAACGTTCCGATCCGCTGACGGAAGTTCGACGCGCTATTTCTCGTCGCGTAGGGCGCGGATGAGCTGGTCGGTCTGCTCGCGCTGTTCGTACACGAGCCGGATGATCCAGTAGCGCAGGTACCGCGTCAGGGAGTTGCGCACCCAGATGACGATGCCGACGAGTGAGATGCCGATGCCGATGATCGCGAAGATCTCCGCGCGCAGCGCGGTGATGGCGCTGTCCTTGGCGTCGAGCGCGCTCCACCACGAGATGATCGCGATGACGAAGCCGAGGATGGTGAGCCCGATGCCCCACTGCGATCCCAGCCGTTCGGGATTGGCGCCACCCCCCGTGACCTTGAGCTTCCCGACTTCGTCCTCGAACTGGGCCAGGCGCGCGGACGACATCGTGCCGTCGGCGCCGGTGGGCTCGTCGCTCATGACTGGGAACTCCTCATCGGGGGATCGGCCTACGAGGCCGTGTGATCGGCGCCAAGATACGCGTCTGTGAGCTCGCCTGCGATGTTCGCGGGCGGACCGGTGTGCAACAGGCGTCCGTGCAACATGATCCCGGCGCGATCGGCCAGGCCCAGGATCTCGTGGGCGAACTGCTCGACGATCAGGATCGACAGGCCCGAGGCCGCGATGCGGCGCACGTGGTCGTAGAGCTCGTCGACGATGATCGGTGCCAGCCCCATCGAGAGCTCGTCGATGAGGAGGAGGGCGGGTTCGGTCGCGAGCGCCCGGGCCATCGCCAGCATCTGCTGTTCACCGCCGGACATCGTGCCCGCCGTCTGCTTGCGCCGTTCACCGAGCCGCGGGAACTGCGCGAACGCGAGTTCGAGGATGTCGTGGTACGAGTGCCCGGTGTACGTGGCCATGCGCAGGTTTTCCGAGACGGTCAGGTTCGGGAAGATGCCCCGCCCTTCCGGAATGAGGCACACGCCCGCGCGCGCGAGCGCGTCGGGCGCTGCACCGGTGACATCGCGCCCGCAGAGGAACATTCCCCCCGAGCTCGGCACGATCTGGCCCGATGCCACCGCGAGCGTCGTGGACTTGCCCGCGCCGTTCGGCCCGAGCAACGCGAACACCTCGCCGGCTCGCAGTTCGAGGTCGATGCCGTGCAGTACGTCGATACGGCCGTAGCCGGCGCGCACGCGCCGCGAGCTGGAGGATCGGGGGCGTCGCCGCGCCGTCGGTCGCGTCGTTCGTTTCGACGGCGGTCATGGCGCCGTCTTCGCGGTGCCGAGGTACGCGCGCTGCACCGACGGATCGGCCTGGATCTCGGTCGGGGTGCCCTGCGCGATGACGCGCCCGAAGTCGAGCACGCTGATGTAGCTGCACGCCTCCATCACGAGCGGCATGTCGTGCTCGACGAGGAGCACGGCCAGACCGCCGGCGGTCAGCTCGTGCAACAACGCGCCGAACGCGTCGGTTTCCTGCTCGTCGAGGCCCGACGACGGCTCGTCCAGCAACAGCACCTTGGGATCGGTCGCCAACGCGCGGGCCAGTTCGACCAGGCGCGCGCTCCCGGTCGGGAGAGACTCGACGCGCTTGTCGGCGATGTCGGCGACGCCGACGCGCTCGAGCAGCTCGTCGGCGAGCTTCCGGGCGTCGTAGCGGTTCTTCGCCCAGCGCCGGCGCATCTCGAGCGCGACCAGCACGTTCTCGCGCGCCGACAGGCTGCCGAACGCCTCGAGCCGTTGGAAGGTGCGGGCGATCCCGAGCCGCGCCCGGCGATACGGGCGGCGCTTCGTCACGTCGACGCCCTCGAGCACGACGTGGCCACGGCTCGGGTTCTGCAGCCCGGTGATGACGTTGAACAGCGTGGTCTTCCCCGCGCCGTTCGGTCCGATCAGGCCGGTGACACAGCCCTCCCGTACCGACAGTGACGCGTCGTCGACCGCGAGGAGACCGCCGAACTGCACGGAGACGCCTTCGATCTCGAGGAGCGCCATGTCAGGTCACCCTCGCCGACTGGACCGCCCGAGGAACGTCGTTGGCGATACCCAGCTGCCGATCGACGAGCAGCACGTCGGATTCGGCGAACGGACGCTCGAGGCCGAGCACGCCGACCTCCGGCTCCGCGTTCGCCGCGGTCATCTCCTCGTAGTCCTGCTTGGCGTCCTTCCGCCACGGCAACAGCCGGGCGAAGCCCTCGCCGATGGGCACCACCGCGCCCGAGGGGTTCTGGATGATGCCGAGCACCGCGAGCCCGGGCGCGAGGTAGACCAGGCCGATCCACAACGAGATGTGCCAGTTGTCCTGGATCATCAACGTGATGAGTCCGAACACGCCTGCGAACAGCGCACCCGCGACGAATCCGACACCACCGATGACGAGCGCGAGCACCAACGGCAGCCCCGCGACCATCTGGAATCCCTGCGCGTTGTTCAGCGTGCCGAACGACATCGCGAAGAAGGCGCCGGCGAACCCGGCGATCGCGGCCGAGAGCGAGAACACCACGAGCTTGGTCTCGAGCACGTTGACCCCGACGGTCACCGACGCGGCCTCGCTGTCGCGCATTGCGATGAGACGCCGGCCGAACGGGCTGCGCCGGAGCGCGGCGATGCCACACGCGCATATCCCGAACACCGCGGTGACGAGGAGCAGGAACGACTTCGGCGTCGCGAAATTGACCCCGAAGAGGTGCACGGGGACGACGGTGCGTTCGCCGGGGCCGACCGCGAACGGCTGCGTATAGAAAACCTGTTCGACCATGGCCGCGAACGCCAGCGTCGCCAACGCGAGATACAGACCTTGCAGCCGCATCGCCGGGAACGCGAAGAACGCGCCGACCGGAACCGTGATGAGGGTGGCGAAGAGAATCGCCCACACGCTGCCGTGTGCCCCCCCGAGTCGGGTGTACGCGACGGCACCGATGCCCGCGAACGCGAGCGGCGCGAGCGAGACCTGCCCCGTCCAACCGGTGAGCGGCACGAGCGACAACGCGAGGATCGCGGTGCACATGCCGAGCGCGATGCGGTTGGTGTTCGTCGGGTTCGAACTCGACAAGAAGAACGCGGCGAGGAGCGCGATGAACACGAAGAACGCGGCCATGCCGAGCGCGGTGTCGCGCACGGTCGACACCCGTTCGATACGGCGAACCGCGCTGATGCGCGCGAACTGGACCTCGGCGCGGGGCAGGAGCAGCAGCACGATGAAGAGCATGATCGTCGGCAGCGCGGCGGGCACGTTGGTCCAGCGATCGGAGAACTTGAGGAACGACCCCATCCACGCGGTCGCGAGCGCGAGGATCACCGCACCGAGATAGGTCAACGGCAGGCTGCGCAACCGACCGACCACCGCCGCCGCGAACGCGGTCAGGATGAGGAACGTCAGCGTGGTGGTCGACATGTCGGCCGTTTCCGGCGCGATCAGGATGCCGGCCAGCGCGGCGAGCGAACAGCCGAGCGCCCACGCGAAGCTCGAGAGCACCGACGAGCGCGCACCGCCGAGCGCGGCGAGGTCACGGTTGTCGACGACGGCCCGCATCGCGATGCCGATCCGGGTACGGAACAACAAGATGCGCAGCCCGATCGCGAGGGCGACCGCGACCATGATCGTGATGAAGCGGTGCCAGGTGAGCAGCACGTCGCCGATGTGGAAACCCTTGCCCTCGAAGAGTTGCGGCATCGAGTGCGCGTTGTTCTGGTTCCAGATCATGTTCGCGATACCGATCAACGCGAACATCAGGCCGACGGTGACCATGAGCTGCACCACGAGCGGCTTGCCCTGGAGGTGCCGCATGATCGCCCGATCGAGCCCGATCCCGAGCAGCGGCGCGACGACGAGCACCACGAGCGGCACCGCCACGACCTGGGGCACGTTCCACTGCACCGTGAGCTGCCAATCGACATACGCGAGGAACATGCCGATCGCGCCCTGCGCGAAGTTGAAGATGCCGGTGGTCGTGTAGACGACGACGAGCCCGCTCGCCGACAGCGCAATGATGCCGGCGGTAGGGAGCGCGAGGACGAGCAGGTTCGTCAGGCTGGTGGAGTTGACCGGGTTGCCCGCCCACGCGGCCGTGCTGACGAAGACGATGAACGCGATCGTTCCCGCCCAGACCAGCAGGCTCGACCACCGTTGCGACAACGCCCTCTCCTTCGCGCGACGACGACGAGCCCGTTCTAACCGTGGTACTCCTTGGCAGCGTCGATCGTCAACGCCATCGCCTTCTTGTTGTTGTCGCAGTCGAACGTGCCCGGCTTCACCGGGTCGACCCGGACGAACTTGCCGTTCTGCACCTGCATGCCGACGAGGCACGTGCTGCCGAGCTTGTTGCCGACGTCGATGCCCGGCGCGGCCATGCCGTCGGCGTTGAAGTCGTGCATGTTGTGGATCGCCGTGAGCAGGTTGGCCCGGGTGATCGAGTTCGGGTCACCGTTGTTCGCCTTCAGGGTGTCGTTCACGGCCCGGGCGAAGATCTCGCCGGCGATGAACGCCTGGGCGCCGAACCCGTCGGGCGTCTTGTCGTACTTGAGGAAGCCGTCGAGCGTCGGGTTCGAGCCCGCGTCCTCGAAGGGAAGGAAGTTGAGCCAGACGTACTGGCCCTCCATCGCGCTCCCGCCTTCTTGGATCAGGCGCTGGTCGTAGCACTGCACCGAGCAGTCCCAGACCTTGACCGTGTTCACGCCCTGGACCTGCGCCTCCTTGCGCATCAACACCGTGCCCTTGTAGTCGACACCGTTGCGGCCGTAGGTGGCGTTGTTCGACTTCATCGCTTGCGCGACCTGGGTGTAGTCGGTCTGGATCGCGGTGCCGCTCATGCCGAACTCGGCATCACTCTTGATGCCCATCTTGTTCTCGGCCCGGAAGATCGGCATCGTCGACGCGATGGTCGACGGGAGGTCCTTCGGGACCACGAACACGCCGTGCAACGCGGTCGGGCCGAACTTGTTGAGGTAGTAGTCGTACTGCGTGTACCCCACATGGAACGTGCGCGGACCGGTGCCGCTGTAGGGGCACTCGGATCCGGTGGGCAGCGTCGCGAACGAGATCTTCGAGCACTGCTGCGCGACTTCCGTCTGGAGGTCGGCGATGTCGGGCAGTCCCGTCGTCGCGCCGGCCTTGTCCTTGCAGCTCTCCATCGGCGTCACGTCCTGCAGGAACAGCGCAGTCGTCCCGACCATCGCGATCGAGTCGCCGCACGCCGCGGCGGCGGCGTTCGCGGCGTCCGTCGGGCTGAGCTTGGCGTCACCCTCCTTGACGACGACCTTGCGGCAGGCGAGGCCACCCTTGGAGTTGATGTAGTCGCCCCACGCCTTCATGCCGTCCCACGAGCCCTTGAAGAGACCGGGCCGGATCGAGTTGTTCACGTCGGCGACGACGGTCACCGTGATCGTGGTCGGCGAAACGCCGGTCTCACTCGCCTTCAGCGGCGTGTCGCACTTGCCGGGGCTCGCGGCGCTGGTCGTCGTGGCGCCGCCGAGACCGTCGCCCGAGGAGGAGGACTTGCTGCTGCCTCCGCCCCCGCACGCGCTCACCAGAACCACCAAAGCCGTCGCGAAGACGCACCAACGCAGCCGCATTCTTTCTCCCCCGGGTCGCTTGACGGGCCGAAGCGTACGGACATTGTGCACCGCTGTCGATCTGGAAAACGGTCGCGACGTTCGCGAACGTTCAGCACCGGTTCGCCCAAGGCTCACCAAACTGCCAGGAACGCGATGAATACCGCGGTGGGATCCGCAGCCCGGGCGGCGGCTTCCACCAGTCCGGTTCGCGCTATCCGTGGTACTCGGTGGCGGGATCGATCGTCAGCGTGAGCGGCGCCTTGTTGCCGTCGCAATCGAAGGTCCCGGGAGTCGGCGGATCGACGCGCACGAACCGGCCGTCCCGGACCTGCATGCCGACGACGCACTGGCTCGCGATCTTCCGGCCGATGTCGATCGGCGGGACCAGGCCGTTCGCGTCGAAATCGTGCATCCCGCGGATCGCCTTCAGCAGGTTCACCCGGGTGATCGAGTTGACGTCACCGTTGTTCGCCTTGATCGTGTCCTCGACCGCCCGGGCGAAGATCTCGCCCGCGACCCACGCCTGCAGACTGAAGCCGTCGGGGTTCTTCACGTACTTCAAGAAGGTGTCGAGCTCCGGGTTCGAGCCCTTGTCCTCGAACGGCAGCGTGTTCAACCACACGTACTGGCCGGCGACGGCCGCACCTCCTTCTTGGATGAGGCGCGGGTCGTAACACTGCACCGTGCAATCCCAGACCTTGACGGTGTTCACGCCCTGGACCTGCGCCTCCTTGCGCATCAGCACCGTGCCCTTGTAGTCGAGACCGTTGCGGGCGTAGGTGGAGTTGTGCGCCTTCAGCGCCTGGGCGACCTCCGTGTAGTCGGTCTGGATCGCGGTGCCGCTCTTGCCGAACTCGGCGTCGCTCGTGATGCCCATCTTGTTCTGGGCCCGGATGCCCGGCATCGTCGCCGCAATGGTCGAGGGGAGGTCCTTCGGGATCACGAACACGCCGTGCAACGCGGCCGCGCCGTACTGCTTGAAGTAATAGTCCGACGCCGTATAGCCGACGCGGAAGGTCCGCGGGCCGGTTCCGGAGTACGGGCACGACGCCGCGAGACCCAACGTCGCGAACGAGATCGGCGAACACTGCTGCGCGGGCTCGGTCTGCAGCAGCGCGAGGTCGGGGATCCCCGTCGTCGCGCCCGCCTTGTCCTTGCACGACTCCATCGGGGTGACGTCCTGCAGGAACAGCGCCGTCGTCCCTACCAACGCGACCGAGTTCGCGCACGCGGCGGAAACCGCGTTCGTCGAGTCGGTCGGGCTCAACTTGGAATCGCCCTCGTTGACCACGACCTTGCGGCAGGCGAGGCCACCTTTCGAGTTGATGTAGTCGCCCCACGCCTTCATGCCGTCCCACGAGCCCTTGAACAACCCGGGCCGGATCGAGTTGTTCACGTCGGCGACGACGGTCACCGTGATCGTCGTCGCGGTGACACCGACCTCGGGGCTCGAGCGCGTCGCGGTCGCGCACGCACTGGCGGCCGCGGGCGTGGTCGTCGTCGACGCGCCGAGGCCGGTGTCGCCGGAGCCGCCGCCGCTACTACTGCACGAGGCGACGAAGACGACCACAGTCGTCGCGAGGACACCACCGCGCAGCCGCATACCGTTCCCCCCGGATCGGTTGACCTGGGGAAACCGTACGGCTGCCGAGCCCGCATGTCTATGGTTACTGATCGTGGCCGTCTCCATTCCGGCATCGCGCTATACGTCTCGCGCGTTCGCCGAGCTCGAGGACGAGCGGCTGTGGCCGCGGGTCTGGCAGCTCGCGTGCTCGCTCGACCACGTGGCGAACCCCGGCGATTTCCACGAGCTCCGCGTCGGCTCGCTGTCGGTGCTCCTGGTCCGTGGCGACGACGACGAGTTGCGCGCCTTCCAGAACTCGTGCCGGCACCGCGGCAGCGCGCTCTGCGAAGGCACCGGCCTCGGGCTCACCGAGATTCGTTGCCCATTCCATCGCTGGGCCTACGACCTCTCCGGCGCGTTGCGCGAAGTGCCGTCACGGCGCGAGTTCGGTTCGCTCACCGATGACTCCGGCCTGATCCCCGTGCAGGTCGACACGTGGGGACCGCTCGTCTTCGTGAACCTGGCGCCCGACGCGGAGCCGCTCGCCGACTTCCTCGGCGCGGTGCCGCCGGATTGCGCGTGGGCGCGCATCGACGAGTTCCGCTGCACCGCGGCGGTGTCGGTGCGCGCGCCCTGCAACTGGAAGACGCTCATCGACGGTTTCAGCGAGACGTACCACGTGCAGGGCGTGCACCGGGAGATGCTCCCGATGTGCGACGACGTGAACGGGCCGCAGTGGATCCGCGGCCGCCACGGCAAGCTCCAGCAGTCGTACGGTCTCGCGTCACCGCGCCTGCGCGACCGGCCCGACGACCAGGGAGTTTGGGACGCGTTCGTCGAGGTGATGGGAGTACGCGTCGGGAACGTCGAGCAGCGCGACGCCGGTGCCGCGCCCGCGGTTCCGGCGGGCGGGACGATGCGGGGCGCGATCGCGGAGATCGTGCGCGAGCGCGGTTTCGACGCCGGTCACGACTGGTTCACCACGCTCGACGACGGGCAGCTCCTCGACATGTCGCAGTACAACCTGTTCCCGAACGTCACCGTGCTGGTGTTCGCGGACATGTTGCAGATCGTGCGGTCGCGTCCGGGTGCAACACCCGACGACGCGTACATGGACGCGTTCTCGTTCGAACGGGTCGCACCCCGCGACGCGGCGCCGCGCACCAAGCCGTTCGACCTCGAGCTCTCACCGGAAGGCGAGCTCCCGCTCGGCCTGATCCTCAATCAGGACTTCGCGAACTTCGGCCGCAGTCAGCGCGGCCTGCACCAACCCGGTCTCCCGCACCTCATGGTGAGCCCGACCGAGGAGTGCCGGATCGTCAACCTCCACCGGAACCTGGAGGAATGGCTCGGGATCACGCCCTCGGAGATCAGGGACCTGGACTAGACCAACACGCAGCGAGTGCCCGTGTAGATCGTGGGCATGCACTTGTTGCAGTGGATGCAGAGGCCTTCGCGCTGCGGGTTCTTCTGCATCTCGGCGATGAGCTCGGGTTCGCGCAGGAGCGCGCGGCCGATCTGCACGAAGCTGAACCCGTCGTCGAGCGCGGTGTCGATCGTGTCGCGGCGGTTGATACCGCCGAGCAGGACGAGCGGCATCGAGAGCGCGTCGCGGAACTGGCGTGCGTACGGCAGGAAGTACCCCTCCTCGAACGGGTACTCCTTGAAGAACTTCCCACCGAAGAGCTTGATCCCGGTCTTGAGAATGCCGGGAAACATCTCGGCCATCTCCGCGACCGGCGCTTCACCGCGGAAGAGGTACATCGGGTTCTCGAACGAGCTGCCGCCCGTGAGCGTCAGCGCGTCGAGGGATCCGTCCGCTTCGAGCATGCGCCCGAACTCGACGCTCTCGTCGAGCCAGAAGCCGCCGCGCACTCCGTCGGCCATGTTGATCTTCGCGGTGACGGCGACGTCGCGCCCGCGGCGGCGCGCACCGCGCGTACGACCTCGAGTGCGAACCGCGCCCGGTTCTCGAGGCTCCCGCCGTACGCGTCGGCGCGCTTGTTCAGGCGCGGCGACAAGAACGCACTCAGCAGGTACCCGTGGCCGATGTGCACCTCGATCGCGTCGAAGCCCGCGTCGCGCAGCACACCCGCACCGTGCGAGTACTGCTCGACGATCGTCGCCATCTGCTGCGGGGTGACCGCGTGCGTGCGGCGCATACCGAGGGGACTGAACACGCGCGAGGGTGCGAGCGCGGGCGACTTCGTGCCCATCGGGTTCGCGACCGGCCCCGCGTGGCCGATCTGGGCGGCGATCGCCGCGCCCTCGGCGTGGACCGCGTCGGTGAGGGTCCGCAGCCCGGCGCCGACCTCGGGGTTGTCGAGCACGATCTGATGGCCGTCGGTCGAGCCCGCGCGGGTGACCGCGCAGTACGCGACCGTGGTCATCCCGACTCCCCCGGCCGCGAACCGGCGGTGGAATTCGATGAGCTCGGGGGTGACGACCCGCTTGGGCGTCCGCCCCTCGAACGTGGCGGCCTTGATGACCCGGTTCCGCAGGGTGACCGGCCCGAGCGCGGCCGGGGCGAAGGGATCGATTCTCACCATGCCCGGACCGTACTCTCGACGCGCCAGAATGGCGCCGTGGATCTCGAACAGTTCTATGACGCCGACCCCCGCCGCCGATCGTCCGAAGAGCTCGAATTCGGAAACGACTGGCTCGACAAGGGCGCCCGCACGCAGGTGTCCTGGGTGGAGACGACCGGCGAGATCTACGCCATGCGCGACCCGCTGGGCGCGCTCGTGGCGGACGTCATCGGTGACACCCGCGCCAGTCCGGTGACGGACGAGGACCTGACGGTCGAGGTCCTCGGGATCGTCGAGGGCCGCGAGAAGGTCGCCAAGGTCATGAGCGGTTGGGAAGCGGTCATGACCGCGGGCGACGACAGCGTGGCGTGGGTGCGCGATCGCATCGCGCACGCCGACGCGGAGATGGGCGACGCGCCGGCCCGACCGTCGCGCGATCTTCCGTCCGCCTGACGAGGTCCCGCCGGGGCTCCCCCGGGCCTCATCCCGGCGCGGGATCGACGTACCGCGGCGCGAGATCACGCCGGAGCACCTTGCCGACCTCGCTGCGGGGTAACGCGTCGACGCGGCGGAACGCGGCCGGGACCTTGTACGGCGCGAGGTGCGCGCGGCACATCGCGACGAGCTCCTCGTCGGCGACGGCCTTGGTCGTGACCACGTACGCGACCGGGATCTCGCCGAGCCGGTCGTCGGGCACACCCACCACCGCGGCCTCGGCGACGCCGGGTACGAGCCGGAGCACCTCCTCGACGTGCTCGGGGAACACCTTGTTGCCGCCGCGATTGATGACGTCGCTCGCGCGGCCTTCGATCCACACGAAACCGTCGTCGTCGATGCGGGCCAGGTCGCCGGTGTCGACGAAGCCGTCGGCGTCGACCCGATCCGCCGCGATCCCGACCGCGGTGCTCGGCGGGCGCACGAGGAGCCGGCCGATGGCGCCGGGGCCGGTGGCGCCGGGGCCGGTGGCGTCGGCCTCGGCCGGCGCGATACGGATCGACACACCGGGATGCGGACGCCCCACCGCACCCAACTTGTCGGGATGCTCGCGCGCGTCCGCCGCGGTCCAGCCGATGACTTCACCGATCTCGGCCTGGCCGTAGCCGTTCAGCACGACCACGCCGAACTTGTCCGCGAACCGACGCGCCTGCAGCGGGGAGAGCGGTGCGGTGATGCTGCGTACGTAACGCAGCGGCGCGAGGTCGACGACCTGCGGATCGTCGTTCAGCATCGCCATCGCCGCGGGTGGCAGGAC
This sequence comes from uncultured Actinomycetes bacterium, assembly GCA_963835455.1. GTDB lineage: Bacteria > Actinomycetota > Acidimicrobiia > IMCC26256 > PALSA-610 > PALSA-610. The sequence continues at coordinate 636,001 of CAWIFT010000006.1, read as the reverse complement.
GGTCGAGCGGATCGCGAAGCGACCGACCAGCTCGGCGAACACGCGCGTGTCGAAGCCGTCCATCACGACGACCTCCGCGCCCGCGCGCAGGCCGAACAAGACGTTGTAGATGCCGGCGTTGAGCGCGAGCGAGACCGGAACCAGATTCGGCGTCGGCCGGCGCGCGGGATCCAAGGACGACGAACCGCGAAGCGGCGCGAGCACACGATCGAGCAGCTCCAGGTAGTTCGCGTGGGTGTGCAGCACGGGCTTGGGCATGCCGGTCGTGCCCGACGTCCACGTCACGAACGCAACCTCGGCGGCGTAGGTCGAGGGGCCGGCGAGCAGCTCGAACCCGTCGGGGGTCAGCAACGCGGCCGGGTGCGTGGCGTCGAGCAGGTGGGCCCGCTCCGCGTCGGGCGAGCGCGGATTGACGGGCACGAACACCGCCCCGGCGATCCAGACCCCGAACATCGCGGTGATCGCGTCCGGCCCGTTCGGGAGCTGGACCGCGACCGCCCGGCCCGGGGCAACACCCGCGTCGCGCAACGCGGCGGCGACGGCGCGCGCCCCGTTTCGGGCCGCGCCGGCGGAAAGCGTCTCGCGGAGCGAGTGCAGCAGCGCCTCGTCGTCCGCGGCCGGATGTTCGAGCAACAACCGGGCCAGCGAAGTCGGCTCCATGGGTTCGCTGACCTGCCCTTTCCCCCGCTCACCGCGGACGCCGCACGACGGCCGCACGACCGGGACACGGCGCCCGTGTCCGGGTTCCGGCGCGTCGACCGCCTAGGCTGTGAGGACAGCCGCGTGGGTGATCTCGGCCTCGCACCTCCATTCTTCCACGATCGGCTTACGACACCTTTCAATCATCTTGCGAGCGCGCGCCGGCGGGCCCTGCGCTCTCGCCGCCGGATGAGGGAGACCACATGGCAACCCGACGAACGACTTCGAACAAGCGAGAACGCGAACGCTCGAAGCAGGCGAAGGCAGCCGCCAAGCGCGAGCGCCGTCAGGACAAGTCGCCCGACGACGAGACCGAAGCGATCGAGTTCGACGAGAACTCGGCCACGACCGAGGAACTGATCGAGCGCATCGCCGCGATGCACGAGCAGTTCGACGCCGGCCAGATCACCTTCGAAGCATTCGACGAGGAGAAGTCGGAGCTGATGGCTCTCCTCACCGCACGCTTGTCGGAATAGTCTTCCCCCGATCAATTCCTCGCCGAGGCCCCGCGCCCGGGTCAGGAGCAGCGTGAATCAGTCGCTCGCCGGTCTCGGAGTGCGCTCGGAGCCGATCGACGTCGAAACTGCCGACCCGGCCCTGCGCCGCGGCCCGGACGACAAGCTCAACTTCCGGTCGTCGCTCGCGTTCTTCGCAGTGCACCTCGTCCCGTTCCTCGCGATCTTCACGGGTGTGACCCGCACCGCGCTGATCCTCGCGGCCGTCACGTTCGCGACGCGGATGTTCTGCATCACCGCCGGATACCACCGCTACTTCTCGCACAAGAGCTACCGCCTCAACCGTGTGTCACAGTTCCTGCTGGCGTTCGGCGGAACGATGGCTTCGCAGAAGGGCCCGTTGTGGTGGGCCGCGCATCATCGCAACCACCACCGCTTCTCCGACACCGAACGCGACGTGCACTCGCCCAAGCGCGGGTTCTGGTGGAGCCACGTCGGCTGGATCCTCTGCGACAAGTACAACCAGGCCGACATGAGCCAGATCCGCGACTTCGCGAAATACCCCGAGATCCGGTTCATCAACAAGCACGACTGGATCGGACCGTGGACGCTCGCGGTTGCCTGCTTCCTCATCGGCGGGTGGAGCGGGCTCGTCATCGGGTTCTTCTTGTCGACGGTGGTGCTCTGGCACGTCACGTTCACCGTGAACTCGGTCGCGCACGTCATGGGGCGCCGCGCGTACGAGACCGACGACACGAGCCGTAACACCCTGCTCGTCGCACTCGCAACGGGCGGTGAGGGCTGGCACAACAACCACCACCGCTACCCGTGGGCGGCCCGCCAGGGTTTCCGCTGGTGGCAGATCGACATGACCTACTACGTGCTGCGCGCGCTCAGCTGGGTCGGGATCGTGCGCGATCTCCGGCCGGTGCCGGCGAACATCATCGAAGAAGCGCGCGCCGCCAAGGCTCGAGGTCGAGCTTCGGGTACTTCTCACCCGTCTCGTTGACGAGCGTCTCCGTCCACACCGGGTGACCAGGTGGCGGAAAGCCGAACAGCTCCAGCTCCCGGGGCGTCGCCGACTCGACGAACTGCGTCCACGACGGATGCGTTGCGTTCGACTGCACGGAGTGGAACCCGACCCAGTCGGTGCCCGCGACCTTGTAGCTGACGTTCAGCAGGAACCGGTGGCCGCCGGGCCGGGTCAGATCGACACCGCGGTGGAACACATCGGGCCGGTACGCGAGCAGCGAACCGCGCCGACCGATCGCCGCGCGTTCACTCGCGTAGAGCTGCGGATCGTTGTCGGGCATGAAGATGCGGTTGGTCGAACGCCCGACCGCGTCGCCGCGCCGCACCAGATGCGTCGGCGCGGTGTCCTCGGCGACGTCGGTCAGATACAGGAACGACTCGACGTGCCACCACGGCGACACCATGTTCGGGGGCAGGAAGGAATGGTTGCGATCCGTGTGCATCGGTTGCTCGAAGTTCGCGTCGCCCGTGTACTTCGCACTCACCTGCGCCTGGTACACCCGCAGATCGGTCGAGTCGAGCGCCCGCTCCATGAAGTCGACGACTGCACGGTGCACGGTCAGCCGGGTCAGCAGACCGCTGCCGTAGAACGGGAACTCGCCCCGGAACCGATGCTGTTCCGGGCGGAACGCGGGCCCGGTGGTCGGCATCTCGGGATACCCGCGCCGCAGGTCCGCGTCGCTGCGCCCGGGCGGGCGGTAGCGCTCGGGATCGGCGTGAAACTTCTCGGGAAGCGGGAACACGTAGCGCAGATCCGCGGCCGCGGCGTCGATCTCGTCGGCGTCGACCAGACCCTCGAGGAGCACCCATCCGTCTTCCCGCCACGCCGCGACCTCGTCGTCGCGGGCGAACCGCCCAGACATTCGTGCCTCCTGCGTCTCGGACCCGACCACAACTCGGAAGCGGACACCGCGCTTCGAGGATTACCCTTCGACGTTATGGCTGACAAGTCACCCAAGAAGTCGAACAGCAAGAAGCCCGGAAAGACGCTGAAGGAAAAGCGTGCCGACAAGCACGCCAAGCGTGACGAGAAGCGCCCCGGTTTCGGGAGCTGAGTTTTCGAGCCGAGGTTCCGAGCCTCTAGAGCAGGAGCCGTCGCGGATGACGGCCGTCGACGTAGCCGATGAACGGCGGGTAGATGTTGTACCCGAGTAACTCCTGGAGCCGTTCGGGCCGCGTGCGCACGTCATCGCGCGGCACCGCCAGTACGTGGTTCTCGACCGGGCGCAGCCACGACGCGCAGTAGTGGAGCACGACACCGGTCCGGCACTGCTGCGTGCGGTTCGCACCGCCGCCGTGCCACAGGCTGCCGACGTAGAGCATCGCGGCGCCCGCCGGCATCGTCACCGCGACGGTCTCGGTCCCGGGCCCCGGAACCTGGTCGACCCAACGATGACTTCCCGGGACGATGCGCGTCGCGCCGTTGTCGACGGTGAAGTCGTCGAGCGGCCACATGACGTTGAGGACCAACTCCGGGTGCGGACGCGGCACGGGGTAGATCGCGTCGTCGGGGTGGAGTGGTTGGGCGCGCTCGCCCGGCCCGATGTCGATACCCGTCGGTGCGCTCAACTGCGCGGGGCCGATCACCCGGTCGAGAGCATCGAGCACGAGAGGGTGAATCGCGAGTTCGTCGAGTGCGCGCGTCTTCGCGAACAGTGCGTAGACACGGCGCGTGCGGCTGCCTTCGAAGTCGTCGCGGCCGTACGGAGTCGTCTCGAGGATCGGCCGGAGCTCGGAACGAATACGGGCGACGGTTGCGGCGTCGATGACGTCGTGCACCACGCAGTAGCCGTCGTGTTCGAGGGTGGGCCGGGTCACGACGGTCACGCCCCGTCCGTGACGAATGCGGACGACGACACCAACTCGGTGTCGGTGGCGGCCGCGTCACCCGTGGGCAGGTGCACGCACACGATCACCCGATCCGGATCATCGTCTTCCCGTACGAGGGTTCCGCCGTGCGCCGCAACCGCAGCACTCACCACGGTGAGACCGATGCCGTGCCCGCCGATCGCCTGATGTTGCGGTGCGGTCGAGTTCGCCACCTCGATCGTCGCGAGCCCGGCGCCGTCGCGGTCGACGCGGACGCGGACCCAGCCGCCGGCGCGATTGTGGCGGGCCGCGTTGTCGACGAGGTTGCGGACGAGGCAGTCGATCAGCGCCCGGTCGCCCCGTATGGCGACCGGGTGCAACTCGACGTCGACCCGAATGTCGGGCCAATCGGAATTCTCGAGCACCTCGGCGACCGTGTCACCGACCACTTCGTCGAGCGCGAGCGGAGATTCGTCGATCCGTCCGCTCTCGGCCCGGCCGAGCGCGAGCAGGGACGAGATGATCCGTTCGGCGCGCACCGTTTCCGTCTTGATGTTGTCGGCCGTGGCGCGCGTCGCGTCGCTCCCGGCGACGGCGGCCAGGATGTCGGCTTCGCTGCGAACCACCGCCAGCGGTGTGCGGAGCTCGTGTGAGACCTGAGCCGAGAAGCGCCGCTGCGCGACGAACGACTGTTCCAACCGGTCGAGCATGTCGTCGAAGGTGTCCGCGAGATCCTTGAGCTCGTCGCTCGGTCCGTGCAGGTCGACGCGGGCGGTGAGGTCGTGCGCCGAAGCGGAACGGGCCCGCTTGGTGATCAACCGGATCGGTCGCAGCGTGCGGCCGGCGATCAGCCAACCGACGGCTCCCGCGACGATCGCGAGCACGCCGATCGCGATCGCAGTCCAGATCCGCGAACGCACGACGGCGTCGTGCTGCACCCGCCGCTGCACCTTCTGGAACGCGGCGTTGACCGCGTTCGCATCCGGAGATCCCGACGTGGAGGTCTGGAACAGCACCTCCGGGTGGGCCTTCACGTAGGCCATCGCCACGTCGCGGTTGACGTGGAGCTCGTCGAAGATCGCGTCCTGGAACGCGACCGGGTTCTTGTAGGTGGTGTCCTGGAACGTGATCGCGTTGACGAGCAATGCGACGGTGCCCGCGCCCAACAGCGCGAGCGTGATGAGCAGCGCGATGCGGAAACGAACCTTCATGGGCGTCCTCCCACGTCAGGCGAGCCGGTATCCGGCGCGAGGCACCGTTTCGATGATTGCGGGATCTCCGAGCTTGCGGCGCAACGTCAGCACGGTGACGCGCACGATATTGCTGAACGGGTCGATCCGGTCGTCCCAGACGCGATCCATCAGCGTCTCCGCACTCAAGGTCGCGCCCGGATCCAGGAGCAGTTGTTCGAGCAGCGCGAACTCGCGGTTCGTGAGCCGCAACTCCTTCGTACCGCGCCCGCGCGCCGGCGCGCCGGATCGAGCCAGACATCGCCGTGGACGAGCACCTTCGGACGGGCGCGCATCTCGCGGCGGCCGAGCGCGCGGATACGCGCGACCAGCTCCGACATCGCGAACGGCTTCGGCAGGTAGTCGTCGGCCCCGAGCGCGAGCCCCTCGACCCGCTCCTCGATCGCCGCGGATGCGGTGAGCATGAGGATGCGGGTGAGCGCGCCCGCACTCGTCAGTGCCTCGCAAACCACGTCGCCGTGCATCACCGGGAGGTCGCGATCGAGGACGATGACGTCGTATTCGATCGTGCGGGCACGTTCCAACGCGGTTGCGCCGTCGCGGGCGATGTCGACGGACAGCGCCTCCCGCCGGAGCCCGCGCGCGATGACATCGGCCAACGCCGCGTCGTCCTCCGCGAGCAGTACGCGCATGACCTTCCCCCGGGATCGGTCGTGCTGAAGAGTAGGACCCACCCCGAACGGACCGCACCTGGAGTTCCGGGCGTTTGCGTCAAAAGGGAGAGCTAACGCCGGGCTAACGGTCCGGTGCGCCATACTGCACCGATGGGGGCATGGTCGCGAGGCGCTGGTATCTCGTCGCGCCGCGCGTCGTCATGGTCCGTTGCGGCAACGGCGGTCGCGCTGAGCCTGGCGCTCGGGCTCGGACTGGCGGGCTGCGGCGGCCGCGCCAAATCGTCGTCCTCGCAAACGATCATCGCGGGTCAACTCGACTCGGGCCAGGCCGACATCAGGCTCCCGCCGGGCTGGAAGATGACGAAGGACGGTCCGGTGCGCACCGTCGCCGCGGCCGGGGGCGCGGCGACGCCCGGCGCAACGAGCGCGAGCGGCGACACCGTGCCGCTCGCGCAGGAAGACCCCACGACGAAGTTCTTCGGTGCGCTCGGGATCTTCCAGTCGTGCCTCAAGGGACTCGGGACGAAGTTCATCGGCATTCCCAGCGCCTCCAACCCGAACTCGCCCGCCAACAACCCCGACTACATCAAGGCGTTGTCGACGTGCGCGGCGAAGAGCAACATCGTGAAGGCGCTCCAGGACCAGCAAGCGGCGCAGGACGCGCTGACCCCGGCGCAGATCGAAACCCAGAACAAGGGTTACCTGGTCTGGCGCGATTGCATGATCGCCCGCGGCTGGGGCATTCCCAAGCCGAAGCCCGATGCCAAAGGTCGCCTCTTCGCATTCGGCGCGGGTGGTGGGAGTTCGGTACCGAACTTCACGCCGCCGCCGGGCCAGGACATCTTGTCGAGCAGTGATGTTCAGCAGTGCGCGACCGAGTCACAGCAAAAAGTCGCTCCGAACTCTGGCGGGTAACAGGTGACCAAGAACGGCAAGGTGCTCACCGCGATCGCGGTGACGGTGGTCGTCGTCGCGGCGGCGACGGGGTACGCGTTGTGGGGGAACTCCTCCGGCTCGACGCAGGCCAAGAGCCTCGTGATCCTCGACAACGTGCAGCGCCGCACGCTGAAGGACAGCGTCACCCTCACCGGCACGCTGGCGCGCGAGGAACAACGCAAGGTCACGAACGTGACGCAGGGCCGGCTCAGCGCGTTGTACGCGAAGGACGGTGAGACGTCGCAGGTCGACGCGCGCCTGTTCGCGATCGACGGCCGCGACGCGATCACCGAGCCCGGCGACATCCCGTTCTTCCGTCCGCTCACGGTCGGCGATCAGGGTGACGACGTCGTCCAGCTGAAGGCGATTCTCGCGGCGGCGGGATTCAACCCCGGCTCGGCGGACCCGCTCTTCACCGAGCAGACCCGGTTCGCGCTCGCACAATGGCAGGCCGCGAATCACTATCCCGGCGCCACTCCGGTGGCCGCGCAGACCGCCACCGTGACCCTTGCGCAGTCGACGGGCTACACGATCGGTGCGCAGTCGAGCGCGGGCATCATCATCGAACCACCCGGCGCGCAGGCGGTCACGCGCGCGGCGCGCACTCCCGGTTCCGCGTCCGCGAACCTCACCGCGTTCCACTCCGGGGGCGGGGTCGGCGCGTCGGCCGTTCCCGCGCTGTCGATCCAGTCGACCGCGGCGACGGTTGCCGAGGGCGCGCCGGCCACATTCGTGATCACCGCGTCGACGCCACCCGCCGGCGCGATCGACGTCAACCTGAGCACCGGCGGTACGGCGACCTCTGCCGACGTCGTGCTGCCGCCGCCGGTCGTCACGCTGCCGGCCGGGGTCAGCTCGCTGCAGGTCGTGGTGGCGACGCGGGCCGACAACCTCGTCGAGCCGAACAAGTCGTTCACGCTCTCGGTCATCGGCGGCGCCGGTTACAGCCTCGGCTCACCGACCACCGCCCAGACGACGATCGTCGACGGCAACGTTTCCGAGATGCACATCACCGGCGGCGGCAGCGTCTCGCCCGGGGGTTCGCGCACGCTCACGATCGCGGCCGACCAGGCGCCGGTGAAGGACACGCAGGTGAGCGTGACGGTCGCCGGTGACGCGATACCGCTGAAGGACTACCAGTCGGTGAACCCGACCGTCGTCATGCGCGCGGGCCACACCACCGCGACCCTCGCGATCAACACGTTGTCCTCGGACTCGATCCAACCCGACCGGCACATCGTCGTCGCGCTCAACCCCGCGGCGGGCTACCGCGTCGGATCGCCGGGCTCCGCCGTCGTCACGATCCTCGGGCAGACCGGCAACGCCGCCCTGCCGATCGTCACGGTGTTGTCGGCGACGACCCATCTGGTCAAGGGTCAGCCGTACCCGATCACCGTCTCGTTGAGCGCGGCCACGAGCACCGCGCTCACGATCAACCTCGTGTACGGGGGCAACGCGAGTCCGGGCACCGACTACACGGTCCCCGGGGGCAGCATCGTGGTGCCGCCGGGAACGACCTCGCTGCCGGTCATGGTGCCGACCGTTGCCGACAACACCGTCGAGTCCGAGCGCCTGCTCACGGTGACGGTCGGAACGAGTGCGCACTACCGAGTGGGGTCGCCGAACTCGACCGCGGTGGTGATCGAGTCACAGAACCTCCCCAAGCTCACCATCACGTCGAACGCGACGACCGTCACCCTCGGCGGCGCCGGCACGTTCACCATCCATGCCGACCAGGCGCCGGTGAAGGACACGTCGGTCAACTACCAGGTGCTCGGCACCGCGCAGCCGGGCCAGGACTACCAGCCGATGCTCGGCACCACCGTGCTCCCCGCCGGGCAGACGACGGTGACCGTCACGCTGCTCTCGATCCGCAAGGATGTCGTGTTCGAACCGACCGACATGATCGTCGGGCACTGGCCGATCCGGATCGGGCAGACCTTCGTCAAAGAAGGCGACCCGCTGCCGCCGGGCACGCCGATCCTCTCGCTCACCGACCCGACCTTCACCGTCACGTTGCAGGCCTCGGCATCGGATCGTACGAAGCTCGCCGTCGGACAGAGCTGCACCGTGAAGCTCACCGGCGGCGACAAAGAGGTGAACGGCACGATCTCCGAGCTCGACCAGAACCTGACGTCGTTGACCCCGAGCACGCCCGGCGGGACCGCGGCCCAGGTGTACGAGGGCAAGATCAACGTCACTGATCTCGGCGCGGCCGACGGCGCCTCGGTCAGCATCGACGTCACCGTGCAGCAGAAGACCAACGTCGTGACGGTGCCGATCGCGGCGGTGAAGCAGAACGGCTCCGGGCACGACGTCGTGCGGGTCGTCGACCTGAGAAACCGCTCGCATGTCACCGACGTGGAGGTGACGACCGGCCTGTCGGAAGGGTCGTACATCGAGGTCACCAAGGGCCTGAAGGGTGACGAGACAGTGATCGTCGAGGTCGATCAACCGAAATGAGCCCGACGCCCGCCGAGCCGCTCCTCGAACTGGAAACGGTGTCGCGCGTGTACGGCGAGGAGGTCGAGGTCTTCGCGCTGCGTGAAGTGTCGTTGCAGATCTTCCCCGGCGACTTCATGTCGATCGTCGGGCCCTCGGGCTCGGGCAAGTCGACGATGCTCGGGTTGCTCGGATGTCTCGACCTGCCGACACACGGCACCGTTCGCATCGGCGGCGAGGACGTCAGCGCGCTCGACGACGCGACGCGCTCGCGCCTGCGCGGCGACTCGATCGGCTTCGTGTTCCAACAGTTCCACCTGATCCCGCACCTGACCGCGCTCGGCAACGTCGAGACCGCGCTCTTGTACCGCGACATCCGACCGGCCGACCGACGCGACCGCGCCTACGCGGCGCTCGAGGAGCTCGGGCTCGGCAAGCGCGCCGACCACCGACCGGTACAGATGTCCGGCGGCGAGCAACAGCGTGTCGCGCTGCGCGCGCGCGATCGTCACCGAGCCGCTGATGATCCTCGCCGACGAGCCGACCGGCGCGCTCGACACGACCAACGCCGCGCTCGTGCTGGACATCTTTCGCGGCCTCGAATCACCGGAACGCGCGGTGGTGATGGTCACGCACGATCAGACGGTCGCCGATACGGCGCGCCGCAAGGTGTCGATGCGCGACGGTCAGATCGTCTCCGACGAGCGTCGGGTGCCGGTCTCGTGAGCGGCTTTCGCGATCTGCTCGGGGTCGCGTGGACCGGACTCACCGCGCGCAAGGTGCGCACGCTGCTCATCATGCTGGGACCGATCGTGGGCGTCGCGGCCATGGTCGGTGCGGTCGGCCTGACCGAGAGTGCGAAGGGCGACCTCAAGGCGAAGCTCGCGGTGCTCGGCACCAACCTGATCATCGCCCAGGCCGGCGGCACCTTCGGCTCGCAGAACCCGACGTTTCCCGACGACGCCGTGCATCGAGTCGAAGCCGTCTCCACCGTGACGTCGGCGGCCGCGACCGCCGACCTCTCGAGCGTGGTCGCGCTGCCGACCCTCGGGGGCAGCGACTACTACCAGGCGTTTCCGGTGCCGGTGCGCGCCGCCGACCTCACGCTGCCGAGCGTGCTGGAGGTGCCGGTCATCGAGGGCCGCTGGCTGAGCGACGCCGACATCAAGCTGCACGCGCGATCCGTCGTGCTCGGCGCCGGCCTCGCCAAGCAGTACGCGTACCTGCCCGGCGAGACACGGACGATCAAGCTGAACAACACCGACTACGGGGTCGTGGGTGTGCTCGGAAGCGTCGCGCTCGATCCGGATCTCGACAACGCGGTGTTCATCACGCAGTGGGCGGCGAAGCACGACTTCGCCACCGACGGGAAGCCGAACAAGCTCTACGCGCGTTCGGTCACGGGCAAGACGCAGGAAACCGCGGACGCGATCCCGACGGCGATCAACCTCGGTGGGCCCGATCAGGTGTCGACCAAAGTGCCGACCGACGTGCTGCAGGCGTCCGCGCAAGCGGACAAGACGTTGCAGCAGACCGCGCTGTTCGCCGGACTGCTAGCGCTCGCGGTCGGCGGGCTCGGCATCGCGAACGTCATGTCGATCTCGGTGATCCAACGATCGTCGGAGATCGGTATTCGCCGCGCGGTCGGGCACAGCCGCTCGAAGATCGCGTTTCAGTTCCTGCTCGAGTCGCTCTTCGTCGGCATCCTCGGCGGGCTCCTCGGGGCGATCCTCGGCATCGGCATCGTGTATCTCGTCTCCGCGCTCGCGGACTGGGTCGTCGTCGTGGCCTACGCCCGCATCCCCTTGTGGATGGGCCTCGCGTTGATCGTTTCCGTCGCGGCCGGTCTGTACCCGTCGATCAAGGCCGCCCGGCTCGAGCCGCTGGAGACACTCCGGCTGGGCTGACGGTCGCGCGCGCCGCCGGCATGCCGCGGTCGCGACCATCGGCGCGAGTACCGTCCGCGGCGTGTCCAGTGGGGAATCGCGGCGCCGCCACCGCACAATTTTCGGCGCAGTCGCGCTCGTACTCACGGCTGTCGTCGCACCGCTCGCGACCTGGTCGGCGAGTTCCGCCGCGGGAACGACCCAGCAGACGATCACGTTCGGCGCGCTGCCGGACCGGACACTCAGCCAACCCGCGCTCAACGTCAGCGCGACGGCATCGTCCGGGCTCGCGGTCGCGTTCACGGCCTCCCCGGCGAGTATCTGTACCCAGGCGGGAACGAACGGCGCCACGATCTCGCCCCACTCGGTCGGCGTGTGCACCGTGCAGGCCGACCAGCCCGGCGACAGCTTCTTCGCCGCCGCGCCGCCGGTCCTGCAGACCTTCAACGTCACGAAGGCCCCGCAGACGATCACGTTCGGCCCGATTGCGGACCGCACGCTGAACGCGGGCGCGCTCACCGTCAGTGCCACTGCGTCGACGGGGCTTCCGGTGACGTTCACCACCGCGGACGCCGCGGTCTGCACCGCGACCGGAACACGCGGCACGACGATCACACCCCTCGTCACGGGGACGTGCACCGTTCACGCCGACCAGGCCGGGAACAACATCTACGACGCCGCGCCGCAGGTCTCCCAGAGCTTCAACATCTCGAAGAGCTCGCAGGCCATCACGTTCGGGACGTTGGCCGACAAGTCGGTCGCGCAATCGCCCGTGACCGTCACCGCGGTCTCCACGTCGTTGCTCACCGTCACGTTCACGACCACGACGCCCGCGATCTGCACTGCCGGTGGCGCGAACGGCGCGACGATCGCGCTCGTCGCAGTCGGCACGTGCACCGTCCAAGCGGACCAGGCGGGTGACACCACGTTCAACGCCGCCGCCCCGGTCCTGCGCAGCTTCAACGTCACCCTCGCGCCCCAGAGCATCACGTTCGGCACGCTCGCAACCCGGAACGCATCGCAGTCTCCGTTCACCGTCAGCGCGACCGCTTCGTCCGGATTGCCGGTGACGTTCGGCACGACGACACCCGCGGTGTGCACGGCGGGCGGCGCCGACGGTTCGCTCATCGCGCTGGTCGGCGCGGGGACGTGCAGCGTGCAGGCGAGTCAGCCGGGCGACGGCGTCTACGCGCCCGCCGCCTCGGTGCTGCGCAACTTCACGGTGACGAAGGCCGACCAGACGATCACGTTCGCGCCGCTCGGTGATCGCACCGCGGTCGACACGCCGTTCACGGTCGATGCGACCGCCTCGTCCGGATTGCCGGTCACGTTCACCACCACGACGCCGGCAGTGTGCACGGCCGGGGGAACCGGCGGCACGACGATCGCGGTGCTCGCGATCGGCACCTGCACGGTGGCGGCCGACCAGGCGGGGAGCGCCGCGTACAACGCCGCGGTACGTGTGACGAGCAGCTTCACGGTGACGAAGGCCGACCAGACGATCGACTTCGGTCCGCTGGCCGATGTCGCGCCCGGGTCGCCGGTCACCGTCGCGGCCACGGCATCGTCGGGGCTCACCGTCGCCTTCACCACCACCACACCGAGCGTGTGCACCGCGAGCGGGACCGCCATCACGCTCCTGCTTTCGGGAACGTGCTCCGTCGAGGCCGACCAGCCCGGCGACGCCATCTACAACGCGGCGCCGCCGGTGCTGCAGAGCTTCGGTATCGGCAAGCTCGCGCAGACGATCACGTTCACCGCACCGGCCGACGTCACCGTGACGCACGCACCGATCACGGTGACCGCCACCGCGTCGTCGCTCCTGACCGTCGAGTTCACCACCACCACGCCGCTCGTGTGCAGCGCGGGCGGCGCGAACGGTGCGACGATCACGATCGTCGCCGCCGGCACCTGCACGGTCGTCGCCGATCAACCCGGGAACGGCATCTACAGCGCGGCGCCAACGGTGCCACGGAGCTTTGCGGTGGCGAAGCTGGGGCAGACGATCACGTTCGGCCTGCCGGCCGCGGTCACGCTCCCGCACGCGCCGGTGACCGTCGCAGCAACCGCGTCGTCGCATCTGGACGTGGCGTTCACGAGTACCACGCCGGGAGTGTGCAAGACGGGCGGGACCAACGGCGCGACGGTCACGCTGTTGAAGGCGGGAACGTGCGGACTGCGCGCCGATCAGCCTGGCAACGCGACGTACGGCGCGGCGCCGCCGGTCACGCGACAATTCCCGGTGACGGGACCCGTCGTCGCGAGCCCGAAATCGGGCTACTGGATGCTCGGTTCCGACGGGCGCGTGTACGCGTTCGGCAGTGCGTCGGATTTCGGGAGCGCGGCTGCGCCTGCGGTTGCCTTCTCGGCGCGCCATGACGGCACCGGTTACTGGGTCGTCGACGCCGCGGGCGACGTCCGCGCGTTCGGCCACGCGGTGTTCCGCGGTGGGACGCCCCCGTTGCCGCCGGGCGAGCACGTCTCGGCGATGTCGAGCACACCGACCGGCGACGGCTACTGGCTGTTCACGACGCTCGGCCGGGTGTTCGCGTACGGCGACGCACACTTCTACGGCGACCTGCGCGCGATCCGGCTGAACGGTCCGGTCGTCGCGTCGATCGCGACGCCGACGGGTCACGGCTACTACATGGTCGGCACCGACGGCGGCGTCTTCAGCTTCGGCGACGCCCGGTTCCACGGTTCGATGGGCGGCGCCCATCTCAACCGGCCGATCGTGGGGCTCTCACCGACCCCCGACAATCAGGGCTACTGGCTCGTCGCGTCCGACGGCGGCGTCTTCGCGTTCGGGGCGCCGTTCCGGGGTTCGTTGGGGAGCACCGTGCTCAACCAACCCGTGAACGGTCTCGTCGCGTTCGGCAACGGGTATCTGATGGTCGCTTCCGACGGCGGGGTCTTCGACTTCTCCGATCGCGCGTTCGTGGGCAGTCTCGGCAACCACCCCCCCGCCGCCCCCATCGTCGCCATCGCCTCCGCCTGAATCCCCCCATCTGATGGCAGGGAAAGTGGCACCACGCGCCGGAATTCCTGCCAACTGATGGTGGGATTTGGGTCAGTGGAGGAAGTGGCCGGGGCGGGCGCCGGTCGGGACACCGTCGCGGGTGGCGACGATGCCGTTGACGACGCTCGCGGCGACGCCGACGGCGTCGGTCACGAGGCGGGTGCCGCCCGCGGGTTGGTCGCGGACGTAGCGGACGCCGGTGGTGGCGACGCGGTCGGGATCGAACAGCACGAGATCGGCGGCCAGGCCGAGTCGGATCCGGCCGCGGTCGGCGAACCCGAACAGGTCGGCCTGATCGGCGGTCAACATCTTGATCGCCCGTTCGAGCGACAGCACGTCACGCTCGCGGACCCAGTGCTGCAACGTCCAGACCGCGTAGCAGCTGTCGGTGTTGAACTGCACGTGCGCGCCCGCGTCCGACGCGCCGATCATCACACCCGGTTCCCGCAACTGCGCGGCCACGCCCTCGTCGTCCGCGTTCGCCATGGCCGTCGCAACCTGCGTCTCGAAGTCGTCGGCGAGTGCGAGATCGAGCAGGCAGTCGATCGGATGACAGCCGCGGTCGGTCGCGACCTCGCGTGCCGAACGACCCTGGGACTCCGGGCTCGTGGGCGAGTAACGGATCGCGACGTGCTCCCAACGTCCGGAGAACACCGGGGTCGGGCGGATGCGGTCACCTTCGTCGCGTAGTGCGACACGCGCCGCGTCGTCGGCAGCCAGCGCGCGCACACCATCGGCGCCGCCCTCGCGCACCGCGCGCGCCAGGGTCGGTAAGCACCGCACGAGCACGCCGGGAGCATCGAGACGCGTCCAGAGCTCGAACGGTCGCGTCGAGGCCTGGGGAATCACGCGCGCACCGGCGGTGCTCCTGGTGACCGTCGCGTGGATGATGTCGCGCCCACCGCCGGGGTCGGCCCACGTGTCGAACATCGGCCCGACGACCACGGGCCGGCCACTCGCGCTCGCCAGCCGCAGGTGCCACTCGAGGTCGGCTTCGCGCGCGCCCCGGTCGGCCGCGAGGAGCGCGGCGGGCGCCATCGCGAAGATGCCGGGACCACGACCCTGTCCGAGCACCGCCGCGATCGCGAGCAGTTCGTCCTCGCCGCAGACCTGGCCGGGCAACCGGGTTCCCGAAGGCCCGACGTTGTCGGTGACCTGATCGGTGCTGAAGCCGACGGCGCCGAGCTCGAGCGCGCGCAGGACCGTCGCCGCGATGCGTGCAATCTCCTCGGGGGTCGCGACGCGTTCGTGCGCGTCGTGCGGCCCCATCACCGCGGCGCGGATCGCGACGTGCCCGGCGTAGGTCGCGAAGTTCGTCAGGGCGCGGACGCGTTCCAGGCGCGCGCCGTACTCGTCGAGCGTCGACCAGTCCCACGGCACACCTTCGATCAACGCCTCGCGCGGGATCGCTTCGACCGTGCTCATCACATCGATCACGTAGTCGCGCGTCGTGTCGTCGACGGGTGCGAGCGTGTAACCGCAGTTCCCGGTGACGACGGTGGTGACGCCGTACCCCGATGACGGCGTGAGATCGGGGTCCCAGAACAGGTTTGCGTCGAGGTGCGTGTGCGGGTCGATGAACCCCGGCGCGAGGCACAGCCCCCGCCCGTCGATCTCCGTCGCGCCGCGCCCGGCCCCGCGCCCGCTCGGGCCGATTGCGCTGATCACGCCGTCCCGGCACGCGACGTCGGCCTCGCGACCTTCGCCGCCGCTCCCGTCGACCACCAGGGCGCCCCGGATCACCAGGTCGTGATCGTGATCAGGCATCCGCCTCCCTCCCCCGGCGAAACCTAACGGAGACGTCCCACCGCCTCGATCATCGCGGGCCTCGTCGCCGGGATCGGCCGCGGCTCGCGACCTAGATTCGCGGCGTGGCCCCGATCGACGTCGTCCGTACGGGTCTGCTCGACCCCGCCACGCTCGACGCGCTGCGGGGTTGGGCGGACGAGGTCGAGGCGTGGCCGACCGGTTCGCACGTGTGGGGGCACTACGCCGAGCACACGGACGACGGTCCGCGCATCTGCCGCACCGAGAACGTGTCGGCGTGTCAGCCCGGAATCGCCGCGCTCGTCGCGGGCCGGTTGCAGGACTGCGCCGCCGATGCGATCGGTGCGCCCGTCACCGCGTTCAAGGACAAGCTGAATTACAAGCAGCCCGGCGGCGCCGGATTCAGCCCGCATCAGGACAAGGTCGCGTACCCCGGCGTCGGTCGCGTGATGTCGATTCTCGTGGCGATCGACGACTGCACCGTCGAATCCGGCTGTCTGTGGATTGCGAGCGGTGTCGATGCGGTCCTCCCGGTCGATGATCGCGGCGTGGTGCGGGCCGACGCGGCCGAGCCGCTCGACTGGTCGGTCGCCGAACTCGCGGCCGGCGACGCAGTGTGCATCGACGGCCTCGCGCCCCACTACAGCGAGACGAACCGCGGCCCCACTCCTCGCCGGGTGCTCGTTGCGAGCTACGCACCGACGAGCGAGCAGTACACCCGCGAGCACTACTACGCGAAACGCAGTGAACGCATGCGCGCCGAGACCGAACGAGACGGGCGGTTCCGCATCAGCACGCTTGCCGATTTCGACGGCGCCGAGGTTGCAACCGAGGTCGCGACCGACCACTGCACTCACTGATCAGTGGTCGGGTTCCAGTTCCGGAAGTAGTCGGGGTTGCGCCGCGCCTTCATGGATGCATAGCGCGCGTCGAGCGGCTCGTCGCTGCTCGGGTTGATCCAGAAGCGGTCCGCGAGGATCGCATCGAGCACCCGCGCCGCGACCTCTTCGAGGGGCGTGACCGGCAGCGGCGTACCCGCCGCTTCCATCTGCTGCTCGAACTCCTCGAAACTCGGGTACGCCGTCGCCCGCGGCGTCGTCTTCGCGTACTCCTCCGGTCGGGTGCGCCACGCCTCCCACAAGCGGGTGCGCAACCAGTTCGGGCCGGGATACAACACGGAACACGAGACGCGAGTGCCCTGGGTGTGCAGCTGGTAGTACAGCAACTCGGTGAGCGTCGTCACCGCGCTCTTCGACATCGCGTAGATCGCGGCATCACCCATCGGCGCGATCCCGCCGTTGCCCGAGGAGGTGTTCACGATGTGACCCTCCTCGCCGCCCTCGATCATGCGGGGCACGAACGCCTTGATCCCCCACGCGATGCCGAGCACGTTGACGTCGAGGCACCAACGCCAGTCGTTTTCCTCCGACTCCCACAACATGGTCTGCCCACCCGGGCCGATACCCGCGTTGTTGCACACGACGTGCACGCCGCCGAAGGCGCGCACCGTCTCGTCGGCGAGATGCTCGACCGAAGCCAACTTCGTGACGTCGGTGACGCAGCCGGCCACCTCGAGACCTTCGCTCCGCAGCGCCGCCACCGCGTCGTCGAGCGGGTCGGGCTGGATGTCCGCAAGCATCACCGACATCCCGCGTTCGGCGAAGAGCCGGCCCATTGCCAGACCGATGCCGTTGGCGCCGCCGGTGACGGCCGCGACCTTCCCCTCGACTGCCTGCACGAGTGCCTCCCCTTCGTCGCCTACCGGCGGCCGCGGCGGCCGTGAAAGACTCTGATCATGACGATTCGATACGGCGCCCGTCCACCCGAACAGCAGCGCAATCGTGAGGTCGAAGCCACGGCCGCGAAGATCTGGTCGACGGCGGTGACGGTCGTGTGGGAAACCGACCCGGAGGCGATCCGAGCAGTCCTGCCGCCGCCGCTCGAACCGTCGGAGCCGCTCGCCCGAATCCGGTTCGCCACGGTGAACATGGGCACGGGCATCCCGATCTTCGGCGCGGGCTGGTTCGGCGTCCGCGCCCGGCACGGAAGCGTCGAAGGCGAGTACGCGCTGTTCATGCCGATGACCACCGAGCAGGCGACGGTCGGCGGACGCGAGACGTACGGCGAGCCGAAGAAGATCGGCGGCGTCACGATCGACCTCGACGGCGATCATGTGCACGCGCGCTTCGACCGCATGGGATTCCCGCTCGCGGTCGTCGACGGAACGCTGGGCGCGCCGATCGACATCGCGCCCAAGGACAAGGTCGACTTCTACTTCAAGATCAGTCCGTCGCCCGACGGCAAGGGCTTCGACACCGAGCCCGCGCTCGTCCACGTGCGCCGGCACGAAGAGGCGCGCGACGGGCGCGCGGTCGACGGCACGTTGACACTGCACGACTCCCCCATCGATCCGATCGCCGACATCCCGATCGGGCGCATCGTCTCGATGGAGTTCGCCCAGGTGGCGACCACGCAAGAGGGCGAGGTCGTCGAGCGCGTCCCCGCCGACTGGCTGCTCCCCTACGTGCACCAGCGCTACGACGATCTGTCCGTGCTGGGCGCCAAGGACAAGAAGTGACGACCGAACCGAACTCGCGCTACACGATCATCTCGGCCGATGCGCACGCCGGGCTCCCGTGCGACGAGTACCGGCCCTACCTCGACTCGCGCTACCTGCCCCAGTTCGACGAGTTCCTCGCGGAGCGGCAGGCGAACCGCGATCAGCAGATGGTGTTGAACTACGACTACATCACCGACTGGGAGACCACGCACGAAGAGGGGCTGCGCGGCGCGTACGACCCCGCGCAACGCGACAAGGAGATGGACGCGGACGGTGTCGTGGCCGAGGTGATCTTCCCCGATGCCGACGCGATCACCGGCATGGAGTCACCACCGTTCGGCGCCGGACTCTCGGCGGGAATGATCGAGGACCCCGAGCTCGCGTTCGCGGGCGCACGCGCCCACAACCGCTTCCTCGTCGAGTTGTGTTCCGAGAGTCCCGAGCGCAGGGCCGGCATCGGGCTCGTGCCGATCACCCACGACATCGAGCGCGCGGTCGCGGAGATCGAATGGCTCGCCGACAAGCCCGGCATCGGCGGGATCATGGTGCCGACGATGTGGCGCCACCACACGCCGTACAACCATCCGTCGTACGACCCGGTGTGGGCGGCGTGTCAAGCGGCGCAACTCCCGGTGCACACGCACTCGGGTGAAGCGCCGCGCGAGGAGATGAACGAGTTCATCGGGATCTATCTCGCCGAGGTCGTGTTCTGGACGCACCGGCCGATCTCGCACCTCCTGTTCAGTGGCGCGTTCGAACGCTTCCCCGGTTTGAAGTTCGTGGTGACCGAAGGCGCGTGCTACTGGGTCGCCGACATGAAGTGGAAGTGGGATCAGTACTTCGGCGGTGGCCACACGACGAAGAAGATGGCTGCGCTGATGACCGGCATTCTCTCGAGGTTGCCGTCGGAGTACTTCGGCACGAACATCTTCGTCGGCGCGTCGACGATGTCGAAGGAGGAGATCCGTCGCCGCCACACGATCGGGTGCGACGTCGCGATGTGGGGCACCGACTATCCGCACCCCGAAGGAACCTGGCCGCACACCATCGAGCGCCTACGCAAGGACTTCGGCGACGTTCCCGTGGGCGACACGCGCCAACTGCTCGGCGAGACCGCGGCGCGCTGTTACGGATTCGACCTCGAGGTGCTGCGCCCGATCGCCGAACGGGTCGGGCCGACGCCCGCCGATCTCGGGCAGGACCCGACGCTCGTCACCTCCGCCGAGGAATTGCGCCGCGGCGAGTGGTGGAAGGACGAGTACCAGGTCAAGTGGGGCGGCTGAACCGAGATCGGCCGGTCACCACGACTTGACGACCTGCGCCGCGTCGAACGCGTTGCACGTGGAGTCGGTCGGATAGTCGGACGGGTCGAGCGGCACGCGGAGCTCGTCGACCGTCGGACCCACGAGGTTGCCGATCGCACGCAGCGCATCGAGATCGAATCCGTAGACCGCGGCCGCAGTCGTCTCGAGCATCTTGCGCGTCTCCTCCGGCGGGCACGGCGCGAACGCGCAGCGCAGCGCCTCGGTCGTGTACGGGAACGAACCTTCGGAGTGCGGGTAGTCGGCGCCCCACATGATGCGGTCGACGCCGACCTCGTAGCGCAGCTCACTCTCGGACGGACGCAGGAAGCTCGCGCCGACCCAGAAGTTGCGCTGGAAGTACTCGCTCGGCGTCAGCGACATTCCCTTGGCGACCGCACCGAAGAACACCGCTTCGGCCGCACCGCCGTAAGTCATGCGCCGGTGGAACCAGTCGAGCGTCTCCAGGCCGCGCGGGATCCAGCCGGTGCCCTGTTCGGTGAGCACGACGCGCAGCTTCGGGTGCCGCTCGAGCACACCGCCGAAGATGAGGTGCCAGACCGCGCGGTGCGAGAACCACGCGAGCTCGATCAACATGATCGCCCGCGCCGCTTCGTGCTCGCCGAAGTCGGGGAGGCCACTGCCGCTGTGCACGTTCAGCACCACGTCCCGCTCTTCGCACAGCTCCCACAACGGCTCGTAACAGGGATCCCAGAGCGGCGGAACCTCGGAGTTCGGCGGCACGTTCGGCAAAAGGATCCCACCGAACACCGACATGTTCTCGTTCGCCCACCGCACCTCGGCCACCGCGTTGTCGACGTCGTTCAAGAAGACCTGCGCGAGTCCCGCGCGGCGGCCCGGCGCGGCCGCGCAGAAGTCGGCGACCCAACGGTTGTGCGCCTGGAGCCCGGCCCAGCGACGTTCGTAGTCGACAGCCGTCGGCTCGAGCGCGGTGAGGTTTCCCTGCGCGAAGAACGGCGGCACCGTGTTCGGGAACAGCACCTCGGCAACGACGCCCTGCGACTCGGTTTCCTTCAGCCGGCGTTCGCTGTCCCAGTTGCGGTACGCGGTCGGAGCCTGGAGATCGGCGAACGGATTGACATAGGCATCGGCCCACGCGTCGAACTCGTCGTGCCACCGCGCCGCGAGGTACGGCTTGTACGCGCGCAACTCCGCACCGGCGTGCCCGTCGACCGAGATGATCGTGTACTTCGAATCGCCCTGCATCACGACCATGATGCCTCAATTACCCGGCGACACCACTCTCCGGAATACGTGCGGGCTCGTCCACCTGCGCATCCAGTCGGGCTCGCAGTTCGTCGATGGGGAGCGCCTTCGCCCAGAGGTACCCCTGGGCCCGGATGCATCCCATCTCGAGCAACAGCCGCGCCTGCTCGGGGGTTTCGACGCCCTCGGCCACGACGTCGAGTCCGAGGTCCTCGGCCAGGGCGATGACCCGCCGGACGATGGCCGCGTCGCGCGGATCACGCGTGAACTCGCAGATGAACGTCCGGTCGATCTTGACGCGGTCGATCGTGAGCGAACGCAACAGGGTGAGCGACGAGTGCCCGGTCCCGAAGTCGTCGAGGGCGACCTTCACGCCCAGCTCGCGGGCCGCCGCGATCTCACGGGCCGCGGCTGCGACATCGGGCAGAACCGCGGTCTCGGTGATCTCGAGGCCGATCAGATTCGGGTCGCACCCCGTGTGTTCGAGGAACTGCGCGAGCCGCCGCGCGGGCATGCCCCGGGTCAGGTGCGTCGCCGAGACGTTGCACCAGATCCGGAAGCCGTCGACGAAGCCCGCCGCCGCGAGCTCGGCGCGCGTCGTGACCGCGCTCGCGACGATCGCGTCGTCGAGCCCGAACACGAGGCCCGTCTCCTCGGCGAGCGGCACGAACTTCCACGCGTCGAGCACGCCGCGTTGCGGGTGATTCCAGCGGGCGAGCGCCTCGGCACCGACGTAGCGACCGGTCCGGAGATCGACCTCGGGCTGGAACCACGCCACGATCTGCCCCTGCGCGATGCCCTCGCGGAGGGCATGTTCGTCGTCGAGGCGTGACTCGATCGCGGCGCGCAACTTGATGTCGAACACCTCGATGCGGTTGCGGCCACTCTGCTTGGCGCGGTACTGCGCGGCGTCCGCGAACGACAGCAACACCTCGGCGTCGTCAGTGGTGTCGACGTTCGTGGCGACACCGATGCTGGCGGACACGTTGATCGACCGGCCGCCGACTTCGAACGGCTCGACGAACGACTGCGCGACCCGCTCCGCGATGACCAACGCCTCCGCGTTGCTGCGGAGCTTGTCGAGGAGCATGGTGAACTCGTCGCCGCCGAGCCGGGCCAGCACGTCCGTGCTGCGCAGCATGCGGTGGACCCGCTCCGCGACCTGAACCAGGAGCATGTCGCCGGTCGCGTGCCCGAGTGAGTCGTTCACGACCTTCAACCGGTCGACGTCGAAATACAGAACACCGACGATCGACCCGCTCCGCCGGCCCTCGGCCACGGCCCGCTGCAGCACGTCCACGAACGCGGCCCGGTTGGCGAGGCCGGTCAGCTCGTCGCGCAGTGCCCGCTTCGTGAGCTGCTCGTTGGCGACCCGGAGCTGGGCGTTGGCTTCGTCGTTGTGCTCGCGGAGCTGGAGCTCGCTGACGACGACACCGTGCACCTCCTGGTGCAGCGACGTCATCACGACGAAATAGATCGGGACCGCGAAACCGAGCAACCGGGTCACGCGGTCGCCGGACATCGTGAACGCGATGCCGACGGGTATGAGCATGGGCAGCTGCGCGGCGAAGAAGTAGAGCCTGCGGGCCGCCGTTCCGACCACATAGGTCGCCGACACACCGCAGACGAAGAGCAGGTACACCGTCCGAAGCTCGATGTCCTGCGATCCGGGCAGCGCGAACAGCGCCGGAGATGCCCAGGCCAAGCCGACCAGCGCCGTGCACACCAATCCGATGCCGTAGCGCTCGATGACCTCGCCGCGCCGGCGGCGCGAGAGATAGCGCATCGCGCACATCATCGTGATGATGTCGGCGAACGTCACCAGGACGACGAAGGTGACGCGCCGTGACGTGGCGACCGACGCCCCGAAGATCACCGCCAGGAGGATCGACGCCGGGATCCCGAGCAGCGAGCTGCGCCGGAGCGCGCGCATGACCTGATCGAGGCATGCGGTGCGCGCGGCATCGCTCAGGGAACTGCTGGTCACGCGCGGGGTATCGGGACGCCGGGGCCGCCCCTTGACGCTCCGTGACGGACTGGATCGTGGCGGACCGGGATCGACGACCTGATCGCGGCTTTCGGCCGGTTCGCCCGGCGCCGCGGCCTACCGATCGGCGACCGGCGCCACGCGCTCGAGCTGTTCGAACCAGTCGCGCTCGAGCAATGCGAGGTGCAATTCGAGCGCGTCGACCGAATGGATCGGCGGTCCGTCGTACCGGCCACTCGGCGTCGGCAGCGTCCAGAGCTCGACCTGGAGACCGGCAGCGATCGCCGGCAACGCGAGCGCGTACGGCGTGGTCGCGACGAACATGGTGTCGCAGTTCGGGCACAACGCGCGATACGACCAGCTCTGGTCGTCGGTGCAGTTGCGCAGCACGACCCGGTCGGCGCGCACCCGTACGACACCGCACCCCGGACACGTCACCCGGACCCAGTTGGAAGGGCCCGCGAACGCGGCGTCCAGCACTCCACGGACGTGGTCGCTCCCGGAGGCTCGGTCGCTCCCGTGCGGATGCGGATGCCGGGATCCACGGGGGTGACGATTCGTCATGCGGATGCCTCCTGTTCGACGCCACACTCCGTCGAGGGCGCGACCGGAGCTTGTCCCGCGGCCGTGACGTCGACGTGACCCGTTCGTGAACGCGTTCAGCTCGCCCGTTCGATCGGGTTGTCGGACCCGCGGCGGACGATCTCCTTGGGCCGGATCGATTGCGACACCGCGTCTTCGTACGAGATGCGACCCGCGGCGACGAGCTCGTTGAGTGCGGTCTCCAACGTCACCATGCCCTCCGAGTACCCGCTGCGGATCACGTTGCGGAGTTGGTGGGTCCGGCCCTCACGAATGAGGTTGCGGACCGCGTCGTTCGCCATCAGCAACTCGAACGCCGCGACGAGACCGCCACCGATGCGGGGGAGGAGTCGCTGGGACAGGACTGCGGCAATCGACGCCGCGAGCTGCACCCGGATCTGAGTCTGGCGTTCGGGCGGGAAGATGTCGGAGATGCGATCGAGCGACTGGGAGGCGTCGTTCGTGTGCAGCGTCGCGAACACGAGGTGGCCGGTCTCGGCGAGCGTCAGCGCGAACTGGATGGTCTCCGGGTCGCGCATCTCACCGACGAGGATGACGTCGGGGTCCTCGCGGAGCGCCGACCGGAGCGCGCGCTCGAACGACAACGCGTCGCTGCCGACCTCACGCTGGTCGATGGCCGCGACCCGGTGCCGGTGGACGTATTCGATCGGGTCCTCGATGGTGAGGATGTGCACGGGCCGGTGGGTGTTGATGAGCTCGATCATCGATGCCAGCGTGGTCGACTTGCCCGATCCCGTCGGACCCGTGACCAGGACGAAACCCTGCTTGAAGTCGCAAGTCGCGGCCAGCGCCTGCGGGATCCCGATCTCGCCCGGCGTCGGAACCGCGAGCGGGATCGCCCGGAGAGACATGGCGAGCTCACCACTGCGGAAGAAGCAATTCGCGCGGAAGCGATGCGTGTCGGCGAACGAGAACGACAGATCGAGGTCTCGCTCGTCGTGCAACCGCTGGTGTTGATCGGCAGTCAGCATCCTCTCGATCATCTCGGCCGTGTCGGACGCGCGCAGCGATGGCGCACCCTTGATCGGTACGAGCCTGCTGTCGACGCGCACGCGCGCCGGTGAACCGGGCGTGAGCAATATGTCGGTGCCCCCGAGCCGGATCACCTCGTTGAGATACATCTCGATTGCGTCGGTCTTCACACCGGTGATCGTCATGCCCGTCGCTCTCTCTCGCGCCCGTCGTACCTCGCACCTCGAGAGGAGACGACCTCCTCCCGAGGCAAACCATGAGGCCTATTGACAACCCGCGGAGTAGACGCCCGTTGTCGAGTTGTACGCCGGCGCCGGCGCGGTTCCGTAGTTGGATGCCGAACCGGTGCCCGACGAGATCAACTTCGCGGCAACGAGGTCGGAGAACATCGCGGTCACGCTGGCCGAGGTCGGGTACGCGCTCGGACTCGAGTTCGCGTAGTACGCCTGGAGTGCGCTGTTCACCGTACGCACTTCGATCTTGCAGGCGTTCTGTTTGCTCGTGTTGGTGATCCCGCCCACGGCGAAGACCACGACCGCGGCGAGAACGCCGAGGATCACGATCACCACGAGGAGCTCGACCAGAGTGAATCCTCTTTGGATGAGGTTCTTGTCCTGAAAGTTGATACGACTTCGCACTTTGCTTTCCTCCTGGGACGCAGCACCGAGGTGCTGCTTGGTGTGTATGAAGAACTCATTTGAGGTGGCTCATATTTGGCGCGGAGTAGATGCCGTACATGGCTTGCACGAGCGCGATCGAGACGAAGCCGACGACCAGCCCCATGAGCACGATGACCGCGGGCTCGAACAGGGTGGTGAGCTTCTTGAGCTTGAACTCGAGCTCCTTCGCGTAATAGTCGGACGCGTTCTCGAGCTGAACGTCGAGCGTCCCCGTGTTCTCACCGACGCGCATCATCTGGATCGCGGCCTCGGGAAACAGCCCGGTGTCGCCGATCGGTCCGGCCAGGCCTTCGCCTTCGAGCATCCGCACCTGCGCGCTCTGCAGCCCGTCCTCGAACACGCTGTTGTTCGCGCCGCGGATCGCGGCGGCCATCGCGTCGGGCAGCGGAACGCCCGCCCGCGACATCGCGCCGAGAATCCGCGTGATCCGCTCCACCACGGAGTACAGGACGATGACCTTCACCAGCGGCATGCGCAGCGATGCGCGATTACGGATGCGCCGCCCCCGACGGGTCCTCAACAAGAAAGAGACGAACCCGCCCATCGCCACGAACATCAGCGCGTAGACCCACCAGTAGTGCTGGGTGAAGTTCGCGAACCCGATGAGAATGCGGGTCGTGAGCGGGAGCTTGGCGCCGAGCCCGCTGAAGAAGGTCGCGAACTTCGGCAACACCCAGACCGCCAGCACGGACACGGTGACCGCAGCCATGCCGAGCACGACCATCGGGTACGCGAGCGCCTGGTTGATGCGGCTGCGGGTATCGAGATCGCGTTCGAGGTAATTCGAGACCTGGACGAGCGCGAGATCGAGCCGGCCGGTCATCTCCGCGGCCTTGATGATCCCGAGGTAGTACGGGGGGAACAGGTCGGCGTTGCGCGCGAGCGCATCCGAGAACTGCGTCCCCTGCGAGATCGCCTCGCTCGCCTCGCCCAACACCTCCTGCCAGTGCCGGTTGGTGCTCCCTTTGGCGATCACCTGCAGCCCGTCCGTCAACGGGATGCCGGCGGCGACGAACGCCGCCATCTGCCGGGAGAAGTTCATGATCTCGCCGCGCTTGACCCGCTGCTTCGTGAGCTCGATCGAGAAGATGTTCTTGCGCTTGCGCTTGATCTTCTGGACTTCGAGATTGCGGATGAGCAACTCGTCGCGCGCGAAGTTCTCACTGAGCGCATCGATATCGTCTCTGACCCTGGTGCCGTCGGCAGTGACCGCGGTGTAGTGGAAGCGTGACATCGTGGTTCCTTCGGTTAGAGCACGTACACGGTGCGAAGCACTTCGGCGATCGTCGTGACGTTGCTCTGGACGAGATCGACGGCCTGATCGCGCAGGGTTTGCATGCCGACGGTTTCCGCCGCCTCGCGCAGCGCGGCGAGTGACGCGCGCCCGATGATCAAGTCCTTGACGTCGTCGGTGATCGTCAGCACCTCGTAGATACCGACGCGGTCGAAGTAGCCCGTCTGTCCGCAGATGTTGCAGCCGTGTCCGCGGACGAAGTCCGTCTTTCGGAGGTCGCCGCCGGAGAGCTCGTAGAACGCACGCTCCTCGGGCGTCGGCTCGTACGGACCGGCACACGCGCCGCAGACCTTGCGGATGAGTCGCTGTCCGACCACACCGAGCAGCGACGACGCGACGAGGAACGGCTCGATACCCATGTCCATGAAACGGTGGAGCGCGCTCGTGGCGTCGGTCGCGTGCAGCGACGACATGACGAAGTGCCCGGTCATCGCGGCCTGCACGGCGATGCGGGCCGTGTCGACGTCTCGGATCTCGCCGACGAGGATGGCGTCGGGATCCTGGCGCAGGATCGACCGCAGTCCGGTGGCGAAGGTGACGCCGGCGAGCGGATTGATCTGGATCTGATTGATCGACGGGAAGACGTACTCGACCGGATCCTCGATCGTCATGATGTTGATCTCTTCGTGATCGATCTCGGCCATCGTCGCGTAGAGCGTCGTGGTCTTGCCCGAACCGGTCGGTCCCGCGCAGATCACCATTCCGTACGGCGAACGGATGAGCCGGTCGTATTCCGCGTTGGTCTCGTCCGACATCCCGAGTTGCGCGAGCGTGAGCAGTGCGCGCGTCCGATCGAGCAGCCGCATCACGCACGTTTCGCCGAACACGGTCGCCGTCGTCGACACGCGCACGTCGAGGTCGTGACCCTCGATCGTCAGTTCGATCTGGCCGTCCTGCGGGCGGCGCCGCTCGACGATGTTCATGTCGGCCATGACCTTGATCCGACTGACGAGTGGCGTCGACATCGAAATCGGCAGCGAGAGCACCTCGTGCAGCGCACCGTCCGTGCGCACGCGGATACGCACCCGCTCCTGTTGCGGCTCGATGTGCACGTCCGACGCCCGATCGCGTACGGCCTGCTCGAAGATGAGGTTGACGACTTTGACGATCGGCGCGTTCGCGTCGACCTCGACCTCGGGAGGTGAGGCGCCCGTGAGCCGGACGCGTTCCTCGGACCGGTGCTCGAACTCCTTCAGCGCGCCACTGATCTCCGCCTGATTCATGTACGCGCGTTCGATTGCGTACGCGACATCAGCCGGCGGCGCGACGAGGAGGCGCACCGGCGTGTGCAGCAGCGCGATGAGCTTCGCCTGCAACTCGCGATCCAGGGGGTTGGCAATCGCAACTTCGATGCGTCCGCCGACCTTGCGCAGCGGCAGGGCATCGAGGGTGCGCGCCTGCTCCTCGGTCAGGAGACCCACGATGGCGATGTCGGGACGCGCGCGGGAGATGTCGACGGCCTCGAGGCCGACCTGCTCGGCCAGTGCGGAGCTCAGCGCCCGTTCGGAGATGACACCGAGCTCGACGAGGATCTCGCCGAGACGCTTTCCCCCGGAGGTCTGCGCGCCGAGCGCGTCGCGCAGTTGTTGACCGGAGAGGTCGCCGCGTTCGACGAGCAACGCGCCGAGGGGCGTGACGACCGCGTCCGGAGCCGGCGCGACGATGCCACGATCGTCCTCGCCTGCGCCCGGATAGAGCGCGGTACCCACCGGGTTCGGATCCACCTGCAGCTCGCCACTCATCGCGCCCAGTGTCGGTCGGGGCCTGTGACGTGCCCGTGACGGCAACGCAACCACCGGACCGGCCCCGCGCAGCGCCGGGGACACATGTCCGACCTCGCGGATCCGGGCGCGACGCGTTCGTCACGCTCGGGTCACACCGCACCGACGAGGGTGCGGAAAGTCACCGGCTCCGTCAGGAAGCATCACCATGAGTGTCAGCGCGCACCGTGTTCCCGCATTGCGGCCTTGGCATTCCGGCCTGCTCCTGATGATCTTCGGAGCGGTCGCGGTGTTCGCGGGTCTGGTGCAGACGACCGTGTCGCAACGGCGGCAACCAGAACTGCCCGGCCGGAACGACGCTGGTCGCGAAGTTCGAGTACTCGGGCGGTCACTACGTGTACGCCGGCCCCGGCAGCGACCAGCACGTCGTCGTGATCACGAACGGCACGGCGACCGGAGGCGACTGGACCTCGACCGTCGCGATCTCGAACATCATCGTCAAGGGCGGTCCCGGCGCGGTCGTCACGACGCTCAACCCGACCCGCACGAACGGACATTTCTCGAATTCGGGATTGCCGAGCGTCGGCGTGGAGAACGGCCACGGCGGCAACACGCCCGACGTGTCCAACGTCCAGTTCTGCGCGCCGAGTGGCCACGGCACGACCACGACGAGCTCGAGCCGGTCCACCACCTCGACGACCTCCGGCACCTCCACGACGACGTCGTCGACAACGACCACGACGGTGGCACCGCCCGCGACGACCACGACCACGACGACACCGCCGCCGCCCGGGACGACAACGACCGAAGCCCCCACGACCACGACGAGCACGACGACCACAACCACGACGACCACAACCACGACGACCACCGAACCCACGACGACCACCACCACGCCCGAGGCCACGACCACGACCACGGTCGAACCCTCCACGAGCACGACGATCTCGGGTGAGACGACGATCGCGGGTCAGACCACGACGACCGTTCACGGGAGCGGTTCGTCGGTATCGCCGACGACGCCGGTGACGGTCGAGCCGGACAGTGCGACCTCGACGTCGGTCTACCCGAACTCGTCGACGCTGCCCTCCGGTTCGCTCCCCCGCACCGGCTCGCCCTCGATCCTCCTCGTCACGATCGGCGTGGTACTCCTCGGCGCCGGGCTCGCGATCTCGCTCGTCGGATTCCGGCGTGAGCGCGGACGAGCCTGAGGGCTCGGCGCACGCGGTCGCACCTGCGATCACGCCTCGTCCGGGGCTACCAGGTTCTCGTCGCGGTGGCGACGGCGGCGGTCATCTTCGCCACGATCGCCTGGATCCGGCCGGGACAGGCCCTGCTCGGCGCCGTCATCGTGATCGCGTTGGTCACCGGATCGACGCCCGGCCTCATCGACGCCCTGGCGCGGGGACGGACTCGGCAAACCTCGGCGATCGACCCGCCCGCCGCGTTCACGACCGCGGTCCGGCTCGGCGCGGAGCCGGCCGAGGTGGCGCGCACGAGCATCATCCTCGCCGCGCGCGCCGGTCCGACCGTGGTGATCGCCGCACTGCACCGCAACCTCCTCGAGACGCTGGGGCCGATCGACGTCCGGGTGCACGTGGCGTCGTCGTACGCGATCGCCTTGCGCGCCGCCGCGCAGTCGATCGAAACGACCGCGGTTGTGATCGTGTCCGCGAGCGCCTTTCCGAATGCCGATGCGTGCAGCCGCGCGGCCGGGATGCTCCACGGCCGCGTCGGCTGGATCACCGGCCGCACCGAAAGCCCGAACCGCGATCGGTACGCGCCGCGCGAGCGCGAGATGCTCGCCGAGCGCGTCCGCGCCGACGCCCGCGCCGCCGGCGCGACCCTCTGGGAACCTGACGCCACCGTCGTTCGCACCGACCTGATCCGTGCATATCCGATCGATCCGGGTCAGCCGTGGGGAAGCTGGCTGCGCAGCCTCGAAGCGCGGGGCTACACGGGGATCGAGACCGCGATCACGATCGCGTCACGGGCCGCGCCCGCCGACGCCCCCGAGTTCTGGTCGTCGCAGCTCATGCGCACGCGCGCGACCGCAGCCGATCTGGCCGGCGCGACCACGTGCGGACCGTGGCGCGCACGGCTGCTCGCGGGCGGCGCGCTCATGCGCGAGCTGATCGGCGTGCCCCTCGCGTTGTGGGCGCTCATTCCGTTGTTGATCGGCGGTTTCGGCTCGTTCCCGTTGTCGTGCGCGCCGTTGACGTTCGTCGCCGCCGTCGGCGTGACTGCGACGGGACGGTGGAGTGCGAGCCGGCTCACGCACGGAGTGGGGCTGCACCCCGTCCACGAGATCCGGGCCGCCGCGTACGACGCGCCGGGATCGCTGCTCGCGGTACCATCCGCGCTCACGCGCCGGATCCGGCCGCGCCGCGTCCACATTCCCGAACAGCCCCTCTTGTGGTTCGCGCTCGCGTTCACGTTGACGACGACGGCGTTGCTCCTGAACCGGGCGACGACCTCGGACACGGGCGCCAACATCGCGGCCGGCGCCGCCGTGCTCAACCTCCTGTTGCTGTGGACGGTCGCGATTCGCGCGATCGGAAAGCGCGGTTGGGACCGAACGGTGTACCGCCTGCCGGTCGACATGGCGGTGGTCGTCGACGGAACCGCGGCCCACATGGTGGAGGCGTCACCGGTCGGCTGCGCAATCGTGGGCGCGTTCGGTGACCTCGCACCCGGCGCAGTGGTGAGGATCATCGTGTCGAACGATGACTGCCCGGAACTCGAGATGCGTGCGGTCGTCGCGAACCGACGCGCCGTGGGCTCGGCCCACGAGGTGCTCGGGTTGTCACTCCGCCTCGATCCCGCGGTGCGGATCGCCTGGGTCGGCGCGCTGTTCGACGCGGCCGCGCGCGTGCCGGTTGACCCGTCGTCGCGCTCGGTTCGCCGAACCGCGAACGCAGCGCGCGAGCGCCCGCCCTTCGCTCGCACGTTGGTGTTCCGGCTGCAGATGGTGCTCGTCGGGGTCGTCTCGATCGTCGCGGCGAGCATCCTGGTGCTCGTGTTGCTCGGTCTGCGTCCGCTCGTCATCTCGAGCGGATCGATGCGGCCGACGCTCCAGATCGGCGATGTGGTCGTGACGCGCTGGGTCCGGGCCGATCACCTGCGCGACGGCAACATCGTCAGCTTCGACGACCCCGGACAACGAGGACTGTTCATCACACACCGGATCAGGAGCATCGTCGACGAGGGCTCGTCGTTGCGGTTCGAGACCCGCGGCGACGCGAACACGATCAGCGAGATCTGGGCGGTTCCGCGCCGGACACTGTTGAAGCGCACAGCGTGGAAGGTCCCGTTGGTCGGCGGTGCGGCGAGCCGACTCGGATCGACCCCGGTGCGCGCGGGTCTGCTCGGCGGCGCCGCGCTGGCGGGAGCACTCCTCGGTATCGCGCTGCTGCGGGCCCGGCGCGAGCGCGTTCAGCGGGCGAGCATGAAGTCGACTGCGCCGTTCGGCACCGCGGAACCGAAGAAGCGTGCGGTGCCGAACGAGGCGATCGAACCGTCGAGGCCGAGAAGGTAGTAGCCGTCGTTCGACGAGATCGCGCGCATGCGCATCATCGGCGCGTACGACGCGCCGATGAGGTCACGGAGGCTCGGCAAGCTGCCTTCGAACGGCACGTTGAAGGCGAAGATGCCCCCGTCCGAGGCGACCAGCCAGTAACCGCGTCCGTCGGTCGCGGCGGCCATCGACATCACCGGCGCGGCGAGCCTCATCGCACCGGTCGAGCCGTGGAACTTCGCGTCGCCGAAGGTGAAGACCCCACCGTCCGCGGCGACGAACCAGTAACCGTTCCCGGACTTCGTCATCGCGAGATCGAGCACGCGGGCGTTGAGACGCATCCCGCCCGTCGAGCCGTGGAACGTCGCGTCGCCGAAGGTGAAGATGCCGCCGTCCGCAGCCAACAGGATGTAACCCCGACCCGAAGGCGTCGCGGCCATGCCGACAATGGGCGCGTTCAACGCGAGCCGGTTCGCGCCGCCGTAGAAGCGGGCGTCGCCGAACGCGAAGACCGCTCCGTTCGTCGAGACGAGCCAGTACCCCCGGCCCGAGGCGGTGCGCGCGGACGCGACGATCGTCGACGCACCCGGAGTCGCGCCGCCGTAAGCCTGCGCCGCGCCGAAGCCGCGCACGGCTCCGCTCGGCGCGACGATCCAGTACCCGTGACCCTTCGTGCCGTAGCCCGCGATTCTCGGCGTCGCCGCGTACACGGCGCTCGCCGGGTCGATCAGGCCGTGACCGAATGCGGCGTCGACGCCGGGCGATCCGGCATCACGCGCCGTCCCCTCGAGTATCAAGGTCACGGCGGCCGCCGACAACGAGGGATTCTCGGCGATGATGAGCGCGACCTCGGCGGATGCGTAGGGCGTGGCCATCGACGTCCCGCTCGCGACCGCGTAGCTGTTCGACGATGAGGACCACGTCGACAAGATGTTGTTCCCCGGTGCACTGATGTCGACGTAGCTCCCGGTGTTGGAGAACGACGCGCGCCCGAGTCTCTCGTCGAACGCACCAACGGCGATCGCCTCGGGGTACGCCGCCGGGTACACCGGCGCGTTCCCGCTGTCGCCGCTGTTGCCGGCGGCCGCGAGCACCACCACGTTCTTCGACAGTGCGTACTGCATGGCGATCTGCATCCCCGGCGACGGCCCACCGCCGAGACTCATGCTGATGACCCGCGCGCCGTGGTCGACCGCCCAGATGATTCCGGCGGCGACGTTCGACGAGGATCCGCTTCCGTGCGCGTCCAGGACCCGCACCGGCAGGATGTGCACTCCCGGCGCCGCGCCGGCGATGCCGCGACCGTTGTCGACGCGCGCTGCGATGATCCCGGCGACGTGGGTGCCGTGGCCGTCGGGGTCGTACCGACCGTCACGAGCCGGCTCGATGTAGTCGATACCGCCCAGCACGACCGCGCCGAGATCCTCGTGGGCGGCGTCGACGCCCGTGTCGATCACTGCGACGGTGACGCCCGTCCCGCGGGTCGCCGACCACGCCCTTTCGAACGACGTCTGGTCGAGCGCCCACTGCTGCGGCCGGAGCGGATCGTTCTCGCCTGCGGTCGCCATCGTCGAGACCGGGACGTCGGGTTCCACGCTCAACACCCGCGCGCCGGCTGCGAGGACGGCGTCGGTCGGCGAGCCGGTGCCGATCGTCCCGTGCACGACCGCGAGGCGCCCGTCGCGCTCGCGGACCACCGACCAGAGGTGCTTCGACGCTCCGCCGAGGCGCGGCGTGATCGCGGCCGCGGCAATCGTCGACGTCGGATGAACGGCGCTGGCCTTCTCGAACCCCTTGGATTGGCGGCCCGGATGGACGTGGGCGACGACGATCGGAAGCGCCGCGAGCCCCGTCAACGCCAGGGCCGCGCAGCCGGCGAGCGTCGTCCTGCGACGCACCTTCCGCTTCGAGGTCATTTGCTCCACGATGACCTCGGAGCGTGACGGGACTGTCACCGAGGCGCAGTCCGCGGTCGGGCGCACGCCCTGAGTTGCGGTGTTTCACCGCAAATTACGGGAACGAGCGGATTCGATGCGAGCCCGGACGTCGTACGTTGAGTCCTGCGTCTCGTCGAGACCCCGCGACTCGCTCTCTTCCGGTTTCACGGCAAGAGGCATCGACGCGTGAGGCGAGCACATGCCGATTGAGGCGCAGAAGCTGCGGGCGCTGCTCAGCAGCCTCCAGGACATCGTGATGGTGCGCGACGCCCAGGGAACGCTCACATACTGCAGCCCGTCGGTGTACGACGCGCTCGGCTACCAGCCGGGCGAGCTCGAAGGGACGAAGGAACGCGAGCTGATCCACGCGCACGACGTGGCCGCGCGCGACGACCTGGTGTCGAGCTCTCGTCCGGGCGATCCGGCACTGCGACCGATCGAGCTCCGGTTGCACGACCGCGCGGGCCAGTGGCACTGGTTCGAAACCATCGAGATCAACCGTCTCGATGATCCCGACGTGCGCGGCATCGTCACCAACGCGCGCGACGCAACCGCCCACAAGGCCGAGAACGCGCAGTTGCTCGAGCGCAGCCTGCGCGATCCCCTCACGGGGATCCCGAATCGGCTGGCGCTCATGGAACGGCTCGAGATCGCGTTGTCGCGCGCCACCCGGGCGCGCGACATCGTCGCCGTGCTCTTCTGCGATCTCGACGACTTCAAGCTCGTGAACGACGGATACGGTCACGACTTCGGCGACGGTGTGCTCGTCGACATCGCCCGCCGGCTCGAGCGCCTGCAGCGCCAATCCGACACCGTGGCGCGCACCGGTGGCGACGAGTTCGTCATCGTGTGCGACGGCCTGCATGACATCGAGGAGTCGAGCACCATCGCGTCGCGGATCCGTGACGCGATCGCGCAGCCCATCGTCATCGACGGCCGCGAATGCGTCGTCACCGCAAGTATCGGGGTCGCAACCGTCGACGGCCGGTCTGCCGGCCGCATCGACCCGGCCACCCTGCTCCGCAACGCGGACGCCGCGATGTACCGGGCCAAACGCGACGGTCGCGCACACTGGCACCGCTTCGACGACGCGCTCCTGCAGGACACGACCCGGCGCTGCGAGCTCGAGGCCGATCTGTTGCCTGCCCTCGCGCGGGGCGAGTTCGTCCTGCACTACCAACCCATTCACGAGCTCGCGCGCCACACCATCGTGGGCGTCGAGGCGTTCCTCCGCTGGGAACACCCGACCCGCGGGTTCCTGCGACCGGGCCAGTTCCTGGAGGTCGCGGAGCAGACGGGCGCCATCGTCGCGATCGGCGCGTGGGCGATGCAGGCCGCGTGCACCCAGGCGCGACAGTGGCGCGACGCGGGTTGGCCGGGATGGATGTCGGTGAACCTCTCGGCCCGCGAGCTCGCCGAGCCCGGCCTCGCCGACACGATCGCGACGATGCTCGACGAGACCGGCGTCGAACCCGAACGCCTGTGGCTCGAGCTGACCGAAAGCGTGTTCATGCACGCGAGCAAGGCGTCCACGGAGGAGCTCAGGACCCTGCAGGCGCTCGGCGTGCACATCGGTATGGACGACTTCGGCACCGGGCACACGCCCCTGCCGAAGTTGCAGCAGTTCCCGACCGATTTCTTGAAGATCGACGGCGAGCTCGTCGCGAACCTCACCGCCGAGGGCGTTGCGCACCCGCCGGGCTGCGACATGGTCGCGGCGTTGGTTCAGGTCGGCACGACGCTCGGGCTCTCGGTGATCGCCGAAGGGATTCAATCCGAGATCGAGACCGCGATCCTCGTCGAGTGCGGATGCCAGTACGGACAGGGCGAGCTGCTCGCCGAACCGAGCCCGGCGTCACGGCCGGTCGCCAGAATCGACCACCGCGGATGACGGCCCGCGAAGTCATGACGCCGAGCGCCGAACGACTGACCCGCTCGGCGCGGCGCCCACTCGTGCAGACGAGCATCGACGTCGACCTCGACGGCCGGATCCTTCACTCGCGGGCTCTGCTGGAGGGCGCGGCCGGGATCCTCGGCCCGCACCTGGTCGGCAGGTACGCGAGCGATCTCTTCATCGCCGACGATGCCCTCGCGGCCCAGGCCCTGCTCCACCGCGCCGCTCGCGACGGGGCCACGGCACCGATGTTCATCCGGATGCGGCGCATCGACGGCGGGGAGATCGTCGTGCGGGCATCGGCGCACGGGGCGGACGGCGGGATCACCATGCGCATCCGTGAAGGCGACGCCACCGAGCACGCTCTGTTCGATGCGGCGGTTGCACGCCGGGCGCGCTTCGATCCGCTCACGGGCCTGCCGAACCGGCTCCTGTTGATGGAACGCGCGGCCGCGGCGTTGGCCGTCGCCCCACAAACCCTGGCCCTGATCGACCTCGACCGATTTCGTCACCTGGTGACGGCGCTGGGGGTCCGCATCGGCGATCGCGTCCTGATCGAGGTCGGCGACCGGCTGATCGCGGCGTTCGGCGCGTCCGGGATCGTCGGACGGTCCGGAGGGCAGTTCGCGGTGCTGGTTCCCGTCGCATCGATGCCGGACATCGCGACGTTCACGACCCGGCTGCGCACCGCGATCGCCGCGCCGCTCATGGCGAACGGCGATGCGATCGTGTTCGACACGTGTCTGGGCATCGCCCGCGCCGACGCCGACGCCGAATCGCTGTTCGGCGACGCCGAGGTCGCACTCACCCAGGCGAAGTCGCTCGGGCCCGCGCACGACGCCGTCTTCGACCCCGCCTTCCGTCGCCGCGCGCTCCGCCAGGTCGAGTTGGAAAGCGACCTGTCACGCGCGATCTCCGACAACGAGCTGCGACTCACCTATCAGCCGATCGTCGCGCTCGACACCGCGGCGATCGTCGGCTACGAGGCGCTCGTGCGCTGGGAGCATCCCTCGCTCGGCCTGCTCGAACCCTGCGACTTCCTCGGCATCGCGCAGCGCAGCGGCGCCGGCTCCATGATCGACGACTGGGTCCTCCACGAGTCGTGCAGTCAAGCGGCGCGCTGGGAGCCCGTTGGTCGGCACCGGACGATCTGTGTCAACGCCGCTCCGGAACGCTTCGCGCGCGACGGCTTCGTCCCGCGCGTGGAAGCAGCGCTCTCCGCGTCAGGTCTCGACCCGGCTCGACTCGTCATCGAGATCACGGAGTGGAGCGTGCTGGCCGACGTCTCGGCGGCGCGGCGGACGCTGGCGGCGCTCAAGGCGCTCGGCGTACGCGTCGCGCTCGACGACTTCGGAACCGGGTACTCGTCCCTCGCGGACGTCGCCGCGCTCGCGGTCGACGAATTGAAGATCGACGCCAGCTTCGTCGCCGGCATCGGATCGGACCGGGTCCGAACCGCCATCGTCAGCGCCGTCGTCGGGCTCGGCCACGCGCTCGACATCGCGATCGTCGCCGAAGGAGTGGAGAGCGCGGCCCAGGCGTCCGCGCTGCGCGCCCTCGGTTGCGAGTTCGGTCAAGGATTCCATTTCGGTCGACCGGAACGGGAACCGGCCCTCGATGTGAGGACATCATGAACAGCAAACTCGACGTCGCGTTCGTACAGGGCACCGGTCGCGACCTGACGCTCTCGGTGCTCGGCAGCTTCCAATTCCGTGCCGGCGACACCGCCCCCCCGTTGCCGAGCGGGTCGCAGCGACTGCTGGCGCTGCTCGCGTTGCGCGACCGGTCGATGACCCGACTCATGATCGCGGGCACGTTGTGGCCCGACTCCACCGAGCAGCACGCGTCGGCGAGCTTGCGATCCGCGCTCACCCGCCTGCGGGGTGAGGCGCGCGCGGCCGTCGACGTCGCCGATCTCGATCTCAATCTGGCCTCCGATGTCGTGGTCGACATACGCGAGTCGAAGGCGTTCGCCCGTCGTTTGCTCGAACCCGACGCACCGCACCTCGCACCCGAGGCGACGGCGGCCGCGGTGGCGTCGTTGTCGGCCGATCTGCTCCCCGACTGGTACGAGGACTGGGTGCTCATCGAAACCGCGGAGTGGCGCCAGCTGCGGCTGCACGCGCTCGAAGCAATGGCCGACAACCTCGCGGCCGAGGGGCGCTGGGCGGAGGCGATCGCCGCGGCGCAGGCCGCGATCCGCGGCGAGCCGCTCCGGGAGACTTCGCACGCGGCGCTGATCCGGGTGTTCCTCGCCGAAGGGAACCAGACCGAGGCGCTGGACCAGTTCGAGCGCTATCGCACACTGCTCAACAACGAGCTCAGCCTCGACCCGACGTCGAACATCTGCGACCTCGTCACCCCCCTCGGCCGCCGCAGCACCGATCGATGAGTCAGCGGAGCGACCCGTAGTCAGGAGCGGCAGCGGAGCCGACCGGAGGGAGGCGCAGCGCGAGCGACCCGAAGTCAGGAGCGGCAGCGGAGCCGACCGGAGGGAGGCGCAGCGCGAGCGACCCGAAGTCAGGAGCGGCAGCGGAGCCGACGCGGAGGCACGAGGCGCAGCCGACCGGAGGACGCGAGACCCGTAGTCAGGAGCGGCAGCGGAGCCGACCGGAGGGAGGCGCAGCGCGAGCGACCCAGAGTTATTGCCCGACCAGGACCCGTTCGAGCTCGGGGCGGATCTCGAAGAGGATCTGGCTGACCCGGGACTCGGAGATGCCGAGCGCGGTGCCGATCTCGTCCATCTTCACGCCGGCCATGCGCTGGGAGATGATCCAGCGGGTGCGTTCCGGCATCCGTTTCGTTGCGAACGCGAATGCATCGGCGACCTCGACCTCCGCGAACGCGGGGTCTCCCTCACCGATGGCTTCGAGGCGGAGATCGAGCACGTCGGCGTCGTTGATGTTCGACCGGCGTTCGTAGTTCTTGCCGTTCGGCCGGCCCGAACGCCTGCGCATCGCGTCGATGAGGCGGAACTTCAGGTTGCGGTTCACGTACTTCAACCACGGCGACGCGGGCCGGTACGTGTCCGCGAGATTCAACAGCCCCGCCAGCGCCTCGGCCTCGATTTCTTCGCGCAGACCGAAGATCCCATGATCTCGGCAGTACGTGCTGACGATCAACTTGGCGAGCGGTATCGCTTCTTCGACCAGCGCGTTGCGCTGAGCGATGGAGGCATCGACGACGTGCGGGGTGGTGGCGACGTTCATGGTCAACAAGACCTTCGGGGCGATCCGGGCCCTCGCCTTGGTGCGAGGCCGTCCCCATCACCGTCGTCCGCGACCTGTCACCGCCGCGTGACTACGCCGTCACATGCATCCCCGGCGAGCGCGAGCGACCCAGAGTTACGGAGCGACAGCGGAGCCGACCGGATGGGAGGCGGAGCGCGAGCGACCCAGAGTTACGGAGCGACAGCGGAGCCGACCGGATGGGAGGCGGAGCGCGAACCCAGAGTTACGGAGCGACAGCGGAGCCGACCGGATGGGAGGCGGAGCGCGAGCGACCCAGAGTTACGCGTATTTGGAGCAGTCGTAGTGAGTTTCGGCGACGATGCGGCCGTTGCTGACGTAGCGCACCGTGACGTGTTGGGCGGGACGCACGATCGGCTTCAGGAGCGCGGGGGCTTCACAGGCCCGTTTGATCCGGCTGCTCGAGAGCTTCTGCAAGCCGATCGAGGCCGCGTCGACCACGCCCTGCGTCGAGAAGTCACGCGGCGCGCCGACCACGTCGACGTTCACCGTGGTATCGGGCTTGCGCAAGGGTGAGCCCGTGTACTGCGGCCGGAACGCGATCGGGAGCAGCGCCCACAGATAGAGCACCCCCGGAATCAGGATCGCCCAGCGCACCAGCCGTTTCACGGCGGCCAGTGTCCCATCCAGAGCGCCGAAGTTGGTGGCAAACGCGTTCTCGGGCCCCTACGTCTCTAAAGTTGGCGACGATGACCGGCCCAGACGCCCGCCGGGCCTCGAGCCACATCGGGGCGCTCACCAACAAGGACCACTACCGCGAAGCGGCCCTCCAGAAGAAGATCAACGACTCCTACCGGAGCATGTCGTCGATCGCTTCGCCTCGGCAGCGTCGCCGGCAGCTCCGCGTCGCCCGGCGGCACGAGCGCGCGCTGGTCGCCCAACGGCAACGGCCGCAGAGCGCGCTCACGGGGTGCGCGCTCGTCCTGATCGGTCTGCTCGTCGTCGTCGCGTGGACGGGCGCGTCGAGCCAGCTCCTGATGATCGCGGGCGCGCTCCTGCTCGTCGACCTGATCGTGCTCCGGCGCCGGCGCCGGGTGCTGCGCCGCCTCTAGCTAGCGGCTCGTGGCGCGGTGCCGGTCGCGGCGCAGCGTTCGCCGCTCCCGCTCGCTCAGCCCGCCCCACACACCGTGCGCGACCTTCAGGCGCAGCGCGAACTCGAGGCACTCGTCGCGCACGGGGCATCCCGCGCACACGGCCTTGGCGTCGCGCGTCGACTCCCCGCGTGCGGGGAAGAAGTCGACGCGACCGGCGTGGTGGACGCAGGCCGCGAACTGCTGCCAGGCCGGGGCCAGGTCCTGCTCCGAATACACCGGCTCGGCCAGACCGGGATCGGGGCGGGAACGCATCCCGGCGATTCTCGGCCGG
Source organism: uncultured Actinomycetes bacterium (assembly GCA_963835455.1). GTDB lineage: Bacteria > Actinomycetota > Acidimicrobiia > IMCC26256 > PALSA-610 > PALSA-610. The sequence continues at coordinate 595,786 of CAWIFT010000006.1, read as the reverse complement.
GATGCCTGTGTGGAAAAAGAGGAAAACCGTGTGACTTGTCTGTTGATAACTGCAGTCGTCGTCCACAGTCGGCCCGACCAGCCCCGATGCGACGCCCGCCCCGGCCCGGGCCTCCCAGCACACATTTTCCTGACCTCGTTCACAGGGGACTTTCAACGACGCTGTGGATACTCCTCGACAGGACTCGGATCTCGGTCGGCGCTCTCGCACCCCGCCCCGCAGGTCGCCGACCGAGTCCGAGCACTGGCCGACCAGCAGACCCCGATCAGGCGGCCCGAGGCCGCGGACAGGTTGCAGACGTGGACGTGAACGAGATCCCCGACGAGTACGCGTGGATGCTGCACGGAAAATGCCGAGGCGCCGACACGCGTGAGTTCTTCCCGTCGAACGGAGTCGGCGTCGAAGCCGCGCAACGCGTCTGCAAGAGTTGCGACGTACGTGAGGCGTGCCTCGAGTACGCGTTGCAGAACCACATCGAACAGGGTGTGTGGGGCGGAGCGTCCGAACGCGAACGCCGCCGCATCCTCCGGGGCCGTCGGCGCGCCGCGCGGGTCTCCCGATGAGCGCCGAACCGCTCGAGGCCCAGCACGTCAGCTGACGTACGTGAACTGCCGGCGCGTCAGGTGATCGCGTCGGCCTGCGCGAGCACGCGGCCGTAGCCGCCGCGCTCGGCAACGGCGCGGGCTTCGCGCACGAGTCGCTCGATCTCGCGCTCGTCGGCGGCCCGACCCCGTTCGCGCAGCGCCCCCGCCGCCGACACCTTCGCGTCGGCGATCCAATACGGCGCGCCGAAGCGTTCGGCGAGCACTCTCGCCTCCACGAAGTGATCGACCGCCGCATCGAGGCGACCCAGGGCCGCGTCGACGACGCCGAGCCACTGGTGGCCGCTCCCGAGCATGGCACCACCGACCCCGAACACGACCAGGTGGTCGGCGCACGACGCGAGCATGTCGCCGACGAGGTGCAGCAGGTCGACGTCGCCCGCCGCCGCCGCCACGCCCGCGAACAACGCCACTCCGGCGAGCCAGAACGCGTCGTGCGGCAGCAAGGCGCCGTCCGGGCCGAGGGTTTCGTTCGCGATCACCGCCGCGACCTTGGTTTGCCCGACCTCCGCCGCGGCGACCGCGGGGAGCGCAGCACCGGCCCGGAACACGGAGTCGGCGTCGGAGACCGCGCGCAGCACGGACACCTCTTCGGCGAGCCGGGCCTGCTGATAGCGAACCGTGAAACGGTGCAACACGTAGGCCCCGCCCGAGCTCTGCTCCAGCTCACGACCGCGTAGCTCCGCGCCACGCGCGAGTTGCTCGCCCGCGTCGAGGTTTCCGTACATCGTCACCTGGGTCGCGCGCAGTGCACTGGCCCAGTAGATATCGCGGGGGCTGCCGAGCTCCGCCGCCGACCGCTCGTAACGGTCGAGGCGCGCGTCGAACGCCTCCGCCATGCCGTTCTCGATCAGGTCGGCGAGGAGCACCCGGTGCAGGAGCAGCTCGACGTCGCGCGGACCCCCTTCGCGTTCGTACAGATCCCACGCGTTCGTCGCGATCTCCAACCGTTCGCGCCGCGCCGCCGGTTGATGGGTGTACCAACGATGGAGCGCGAGTTGGGCGATACCACGCGCGCCGGGATCGCCGATCCGCTCGGCGAGGTCTACCGCGGCGCGCGCGAGACGGCCCTCGCGCTCACGATCGCTGTAGTAGAGGTCGGACGCGATCCCGTTGAGGATCTGCACACGACGCACGGGATCGCGGTCGCCGATGAGCACCAGTGCCTCTTCGAGCAGCGGCAGCGCGGCATTCCGGAACTCGACCACCGAGATCCACTGCGCATCGGCGGCGAGCGCAACGTCGGCGAACAACGCCGGATCACCGCTGCGCCGGGCGTGCTCGGCGGCCGAGCGGAAGGCCTCGCTCGCGGATTCGAGTTTGCCGTCGTTCGCGTAGGCGCGACCGAGTGCGAGCAGCATCTTGCCCATGCCGCGGTTTGCGCTCTCGGTTCCGTCGCCGTCCCGCCGCGCCACCGCCTGTTCGTACCAACGCACCGCCTCCGCGAAGGCGAACCGTGCGGCCGCGTCGTCACCGGCGCGCTCCGCGTACTCCGCGGCCTTGGCGTTGCCCGCGAGCGGTGCCGCCTCCGCGAAATGGCGCGCGAGGTCGACGCACCGGCGCGGCGTGACCACCTCCGATTCCTCGAGCGCCTCGCCGGCCCGTTGGTGCAGCACCATCCGCCGGTCGGGCGCGATCGCCGCGTACACCGCGTTGCGCGTGAGCATGTGCGGGAACACGTACCCGTCGACGTCGCCGAAGTCCTCGACGAGCAGACGCACCGCGAGGCTCTCCTCGAGCGCGTCGAACACGACCTCGTCGGTGACGCCGCACACGCTCGCGAGGAGCTCGACGGAAACGTCGCGCCCGAGGACGGCGGCCGCGTCGAGCACATCGCGGCCCTGACGCGTGAGCCGGTCGAGGCGACGGTCGACCAGCGCCCGCACACCCGCGGGCGCGATCGTTGCGAGCGTCCGTTCGAGCCCACCGTCGCCCGCGAGATGCTTGGGCTCTTCGTCGAGCTCGCGCAGCAGTTCGCGGAGGTAGTACGGGTTCCCGCGGGTGATGTCGTGCAACGACGCCGAGGCGTCGATGATCTCCGGCAACGTCTCGGGGAGCGCGGCCGAGCGGATCAGCGCGCGCACCTCGAGCTCACCGAACCCGTCCAGCCGCAGCGTGGTCGTGTTCGCGCGCGGGGCAAGGTGTTCGATGAGGTCGACCCGCTCACCGATGAACTCGTCGTCGCGCAGCGTGACGACGAGCAGATGCACGAGGCGGGGATGACGCGCGAGGTGCCGGAGCAAAGCGAGCGTCGGGCGGTCGGCCCAGTGCACATCCTCGACGATCAGCACGATGGGCGCCTCGGCCAGGCGCTCGAGCGTGGACGCGATTGCGTCGAACAGCGGGAAATGGCCGCCGGGCGCATTGGCGTCGTGCGCGATGTCCCGCTCGTCCGGTTCTCCGATGAGTTCGGGGAGCACGAGCCCGAGCACGGGTGGCAGCGCGGCCCGGTCGTCGTCGTCGAGCCGCGCGACCAGCGCGCGCAGGATCTCGGCGACCGGTTGGTAGTCGCCGGCGGGGTTGGGGTCGCAGCTGCCGATGAGCGGCACCGAACCCTGGCTGCGGATGCGCGCGCAGTACTCACCGACGAGCGTGGACTTGCCGATGCCGGGCGGACCGACGACGAGCACCGAACGGCGTTGCCCGGTGCTCACGGCGTCGTACTGCTCGAGCAACTGCTGGAGCTCCCGGCGCCGTCCGATGAACCGGACGCTCGACCAGCCGCGTTGCGGCGCCGAGGGCACCAGCGCGCGCGGCGCAACGAAGTCGAGGGCCGGACGCTGCAACAAGACATCTTCTTCGAGCTTGCGCAAGCGGGCGGACGGTGCAAGCCCGAGCTCCTCGTCGAGCCGGTGCGCGAGGTCGGAATAGGCACGCAGGGCATCGGCCTGACGGTCGCTGCGATAGAGCGCGCGCATCAGGATCTCGGTCAGGCGCTCGCGGAGCGGATGTTCCTTGATCGCCGCCGTGAGCGAATCCACTGCGAGGGCGTGCTCGCCGAGCGCGAGCCGCACCTCGGCCAGCTCCTCGATCGCGACGACCCGTAACTCGTCGAGCCGGGCGACCTCGGTGCGGGTGGCGGAGAGATCGCGGGCATCGGCCAGCGCGAGACCGCGCCACAAATCGAGCGCCTCGGTCAGGCGCGGGACCGCGGCGGCCGGATCGCCGTGCGCGTCGGCTTCGCGGGCCAGGACGAGCAGCCGTTCGAAGCGCTCGACATCGAGCTCGTCGGGCTCGACCCGCAGCAGGTAGCCGTGCGGTCCGGCCGGCAGGCGACCACTGGGGGCGGCCGGGTCACGCTCGAGCTCGAGCACCTGGCGCAGGCGCCCGACGTGGACGCGCAACGCCGTCGCGGCGCTCGGCGGGGGCTCGCCGTCCCACAGCTCCTCGATCAGCTCCTCCGCCGGAACCGGATGGTTGGCGCGCATGGCGAGCAGGACGAGCAGCTGGCGCGGCTTGGCGCCCCGGAGCGTGACCGGTGACCCGTCGTGACGGACCTCGGTCGGGCCGAGGATTCGAAGCTCCACAGGGCGCCCCCGCGCAGTAGCAGCCGAATCGAACGTACACCGTCGGCCCCACCGGGTCAGGCGCTCCATTTTACAAAGAGTTTACGGCTCTCCCGTAAGAACGGTTTCACAGTCCCCGCCCCGTTCCCGCACAGGAGCACCACGATGCCGCAGGCCTCGTCGAGTCCCCACCGAACCGCACGGACCGCCCCCGCGAGCGCGCTCGTCCGCGCCACGAACCAGGCGCTCGCGGACAAGGACTTCCGCGATTGCGTTCGGGCCATGCACGTCAACGGCTATCCGCTCGTCGACATGGTCGACGCGCTCGGCCTCGAAGACGACATGACGAAGCGGATCCGTCAGATCGTCGAAGAGCTGCCCCCCGACGTCGTGCGGGGGATCCGCGCCGCGACGATCGAGATGCTCGATTCGCGCGACTACGAGATGCCGCTCGACTGCTCGGTGACCGACGCACAGCTCGATCGGGGGGTTCCCGTCGACGTGGACGTCGTGCCCGACGCCGGAGGCCGGACCATCCACGTCCGCCCGCGGGTCGGCGGATGACGTTGACCGCGAACGACATTCCGGCGGATACCACCGTGCCCGAACCTTCGAACATCTCGGCCGTCGACACGGCGGTCGAAGCGACCAACCCGATCCGATTGCTGCTCGTCGACGACAAGCTCATCGTGCGCGAAGGCGTGTGTGCACTCCTCGACCAATACCAGGGCTTTCACGTGATCGCGCAGGCCGCGAGCATCGCCGAAGCGGCCATGCTCGACGTACGGCCCGACGTCGTCGTCACCGACCTCGTCCTGCCCGACGCCCGCGGCCCCGAGGTCGTGGCCAGGCTGGAGGACCGTTTCCCCCGCGCCGCGATCTTCGTGCTCATCGATCGCACGCGCGACATTCGCCTCGACGAGATCGTCACCGCGGGCGACGGCGTCAAGGGATTCGCGTTGAAGACCGCCACCGCCGCCGAGTTCCTGGCCGGACTCCGCACCGTCGCCCAGGGCGTTTCCTACGTGCCGCCGCCGCTCCGGGGCATGATCGGCCGGGGCGACGCACCGGGCGACGCGATACCCGACTCCGGTGATGCGGCGCCGCGTATCGGATTGTTGACCGACAAGGAGCGCGAGGTCCTGCACTACCTCGTGCTCGGGCACACGAATGCGGAGATCGCGTCGCTCTGCCGAGTCAGTCTCCGCACCGTCGAGGCCCGCCGTTCGCGGGTCCTGGCGAAGCTCGGCGTCCGCACCCGCGCCGAACTCGTGCGCGTCGCGCAGAATCTCGGCGGCACCGACATCCTCCTCTAGCGCTTCCCGGGCGCGGATCTGTCACTCGTCGTTGCGCAACTGGTCGACGAGGAAGCGGTTGAGGAGCTGGATGGTCGGCGAGGGCATCGGATCGAACTGAACGCCGGCGCGCGATTCCGTCCCGGCCAACCACGTCCGTACGACGATGCCGGCGAATTTCACCGGCGTAGCCGCGAGCTCGAGGTCGAGCGCGATGGGGGTGCCGACGGGGAGTGGCGTCGTGGCGCGAATCGCGCACCCCGACGCGGACAGGTCGACGACGTGGGTCGCGACCTGCGTGAGGCCCGACTGCGGGGTGTTGACCGTCACGGTCGCGTCGATGTCGACCCGCAGCCGCGGGGCGAGCCGGCGCTCCGACTCCTCGGACGCGTCCCGGCGGACGATGCGCATGAGCGACCCGCCCGCCGCCAGCACCTGAGCCTTCCCGCTGACGAGGCGGTCGCCTTCACCGATCAACAGGGTGACCGTGTCGCGTTCACGGAACCGGCCGTCGACGATCGTCCAACCCCGGAGACCGACCAGCCGGTCGCTCACGTAGGTGACCTGCGCCCGCCAGACGTCACCCTGCGCGGACTCGACGCCGACGACCGTCGAGACCGTGAGCGGCCTCGAGCCGCCTGCCATGAAATTGCCCCCTCGTTGTCTCGCCCCGACCGCCATCGGAGAGATCATCGGCACATCCGGTGCGCTTTCCGCAGCGATCCGCCCACGGTGGGTCGCGATGTGATGTTCGTCTCAAGAGGTAGACAGCGCCGCCCCAGTCGTCAAGCGGCGGACGGCCGGGTGTCGTTGGAGTGGCATGGCCCTCGCTCCACTCTCGCTTCCCCCAACCCTGCACCGCGGCGGTCGACGCGTGCTGTTCGCCGACGACGACGCCGGCATGCGCGCCATCGTCCTGCTGAACCTCCAGGCCGAGGGCTTCGAGGTCACCGCGGTCGAAGACGGTGAGGACGCGCTGCTCGAGGCCGAGCGGCTGCTGCCCGACCTGATCGTGCTCGACGTGATGATGCCGGGCCGCGACGGCTTCGAGGTGCTCCGTGTGCTGAAGGCCAACCCCGCGACCGCGGTGATCCCGGTGGTGCTGCTGACGGCGAAGGCGACCGACTCCGACGTGTGGGAAGGCTGGAAGTCGGGCGCCGACTACTACATGACCAAGCCGTTCAATCCCGAGGACCTCGCCCGCTTCGCGCATCACGCCCTCGGATTCGGCGAGATCTGATGGCGATGCGGCCCGCGACCCGGCTCCTCGCCCGCGGCGCGACCGTGATCGCGCTCGTGGCGGCGGGCTTCGCCGCGTCACCGGCCGCCTACGGCAGCGTCGTCACAACGGGCTCCGGGGCGACGGGCTCCGGGGCGACCGGCCCGGTGCAGGCGGTCATCGTCGAGGCCGAGTCCGCGGGTGCCGCGGCGCAGGCCGTGCAGGCGACGGGCGGGACGGTCGACCGCGCGCTGCCGATCGTGAACGGCGTGGCCGCGCACGTCGGTCCGGCGGGGATCGCCGCGCTGGAGGCGAACGCGGCGCTCGTCGTCGTCCCGGACGCGACCGTGAAACCGACCGGCGCATCGTTTCGACCCGGCCCGGCCCGGTCCGGTACGTCGTCCGCGCCGGCCGTCGACACCCAGATCTCGGCGATCGACCCGCCGCCCGGTTGGTCACCCGAGGCAGGCCGCGGCGTCACGGTCGCGCTGGTCGACACCGGGGTGATGAGCTCGCCCGACCTCCACGGCGACCGGCTCGTGCGCGGACCCGACCTCTCGGGCGAGGGCGACGGCATCGACCACTACGGCCACGGCACGTTCATGGCCGGGCTGATCGCGGGCGACGGGTCTGCGAGCGCGAACGGGGCGCCGCGCCACTTCGGGGTCGCGCCCGCCGCCAGGATCGTCTCCGTCAAGGTCGCGGGCGCCGACGGTTCCACGACCGTCTCCCAGGTCATCGCCGGCATCGGCTGGGTGGTCAGTCACCGCGACACCTACGGCATCGACGTGCTGAACCTGTCGTTCGGCGTCGAGGCGCCGATGCCCTACTTCGTCAACCCGCTCTCCGCCGCGGCCGAAGCCGCGTGGGCGTCGGGGATCACCGTCGTGGTCTCCGCCGGCAACGACGGCGACGGCCACGTCACGTCGCCCGGCAGCGATCCGTACGTCATCACCGTGGGCGCGGCCGACAACGGCGCCACGCCGTCGACCGACAACGACGTCGTGCCGAGCTGGTCGGGACACGAGAGCTTCGACGGCTACTCGAAGCCCGACGTCGTCGCGCCGGGCGTCTCGGTCGTGTCGCTGCGTGCGCCCGGGTCGACGATCGACGTCACGCACCCGGAGGGACGCGTCGGCGACGCGTACTTCCGCGGGACCGGGACCTCGATGAGTACCGCGATGGTCTCGGGCTCGGCCGCGCTCCTGCTCGCGAGCCATCCCGCGGCGACGCCCGACGACGTCAAGGGCGCTCTGATCGACGGCGCGGCGCGGATCTCGGCCGGCGCGCGCGAGGTCGACCTCGCCGCGCGCCGACGAGGCCGACGCCCGAGCCGACTGGTGGCAGCACTACCCCGTCGCGTTCCACGGGCTCGGCCGCGGCTTCGTCGACGGCATGCCGTGGACGGCGTCGCGGTGGACCTCCTCGCGTTGGACGGCCTCCCGCTGGACCGGGACGCGCTGGACCTCGACGCGCTGGACGGAAGAGGAGTGGGCGGCCTCGCGCTGGACCTCGAGCCGCTGGACCTCCAGCCGGTGGACGGGCACGCGCTGGACGTCGAGTCGATGGACGGCGGAGGCATGGCCGTCGCAGAGCTGGGGGTGACCCCGGCCCCCGCCCGGCGACCGCGGCGCCTCGAGCGCCGCGTCGGCGCGCTCATCGCAGCGCAGCTCGCGGTCGCGACGGGCTTCGGCCTCCTCGCCACCAGCCGCGGCTACGACTTCGGCCCGGCGTGGATCGTGGCGACGCTCGCGCTCACGTTCGCGCTCACCGGCTTCTTCGCGATGTCGCTCGAATTCCACCGGCACCGGTTCACGTTCACCCTTGCGGAAGCCGTCCTCGCGGTCGGGTTCTTCGCGGCCGGCCCGATCGGGCTCGCGGTCGCGGCCGCGCTCGGCGAATGCGTGAACATGGTCGTGCAGCGGCATTCCCCGCTCAAGGTCGCGTTCAACGTGTCGAACCGGCTCGCGGCAACCACCGCGGCGGGCGTCGCGTTCGCCACGATCGGCAACACCGATGTCCACGACCCCACCGCGTGGGGCGCGGCGCTCGGCGCGGCGCTGTGCTTCTCGATCCTCGACGTCGTGTCGACCGCCGCGGTGCTGTCGATCGTCGAAGAGACGCGCTTTCACGATGTCTTCGTCCGCTCCGCGATCGCGGGGCTGCTCGCGACCCTCACGTCCGCGCCGATCGGGCTCGTCGCGCTCGCGCTCGCCGAATACGGACCGTTCGTCCCGCTGTTGCTGGCGCCCATCGCGGCAGCCGTCGCGCTGAACGCCGGGTACGCGGTCTCGCAGCGCGACGAACACCTGCGGTTCGAACGCCTGTACGAGTCGTCGGCGCGCACCGCCAGCCTGGTCGCGTTCGACGACGCCTTGCGGTCGCTCGCGGCGGAGACGCGGTCACTCGGCACCGGAGTGGCGGCGTTGTGCTGCGCGACCGGCGCCGACGGCGAATGGCGCGGCGCGTACGCCGACGACGACGGCGAGCGACTCGCGACACCGTCCGAAGCCGCCGACGCGGTCGCGCTCCTGGACCGCGTCGGCGATCGTGAGGTCGACGCCACGCACGCGGCCGAGGTGGCAAGACTGGCCCCCGCGGCGCGCAGCGCGGTCGTCGTGGGGTCGGAGCACGAGAACGACGGTCGTGTCCTGCTGCTCGTCCTGCGCGACGGGCCCGCGAACTCCCGCTCGGGCGCCAAGAGCCGGGTCGAGACGCTGGTCGCGTTCGCGCACAACGCCGCCCTCATCGTGTCGAACGCGCTCCTGCACGAGGAGCGCGAGGTGGCCCTGGCCCGCCAGGTCGACTTGAACCGGCAGAAGAGCGACTTCGTCGCCGCGGTGTCGCACGAGCTGCGGACACCCTTGGCGGTGATGCTCGGCTCGGTCCACACCCTCGACCGGCTCGACGGCCGTATGACCGACGAACAGCGATCGCAGCTCTTCACCATGACCGTCGAACAGGGCGCGCGCTTGCAGCGACTCATCGACGAGCTCCTGCTCGTCGCCGCGGCCGAACACTCCAACGTGCAACTCCAGTGCGAGCCGATCGACATCGCCGAGCTCTTCGCGTCGGTCGCGGCGGCCGGATCGGGATCCCTCGGTTCCGGTGCCATCGCGTGCACGACGAACGGCGTCGCATCGGTCGTGTCCGACCCGTCGAAGATCGAACGCGTCCTGCTCAACCTCGTCGAGAACGCCGCGAAGTACGCGCCGGGCGCACCGATCGAACTACGCGCCGAGCGTGCCGGGAGCGAGCTCACGCTGTCGGTCGTCGACCACGGTCCCGGGATCCCCGCGTGCGACCGCGAGCGCGTCTTCGAACGGTTCGTGCAGCTCGATCAGTCGTCGACGCGGCGCCAGGGTGGCACCGGGCTCGGATTGCACCTGTGCAAGCAACTCGCCGACCTCGTGGACGGACGCATGGCGCTCGCCGAGACACCGGGCGGCGGCTGCACGTTCTCCCTCACGATCCCGGCCGACATCGCGCCGGCAACCGAAACGATCGCGACCGGTGCGTCCGCCCCGGCGCTCGATTTCGGCGAAGTCGCACCGTCGCCGTTCGGCAATGTGCGGGCGCGACCCGCGGAGTTCGGTCTCCCGATTCCGGAGCCGGTCCGGTGATCCGCGACCTGCGCACCTCGCAGTGGCGTTCCGCGTCGCCGCCCTCGCGGTCACTGGCGTTCGCGCGCGGCGACATCGTCGGCACCGGCGCGGGTGTCGCGCCGGCGACCGGTACCGGCACCGATCGGGCGCTCACGATCGCGGTCACGTCGCCCCGGGCGATCACGTGCAAACGGGGCTTCGCATCGATCCTCGCATCCCATCTCGCGGCGCGCGTCACACCCGGCGGCGCGACGGTGTGCGTCGTCGACACCGACCTCGAGTCGCGCGACGTGGGCATCCGCTTCGATGTCGGGGCGCCGACGTTGCTCGAGGTCGCGAGCGACCTCCGGCTCCGCGACGGACGCGCCCGGCTGACCGAGATGATTCCGCGGATCGATCCGCCCGGCGTACACGTGCTGCCGACCCGGCTCCCGCAGAGCGCGCTCGTACCGCTCCTGCACAGCAAGACGACCTCGCTCCTCGGACCGCTGCGCGCCGGATTCGACTACGTGGTGATCGACGCCCCCGTTGCCGTCGGCCTCGGGACGTTCGACTGGGAACGCACGATGCTGCGGCAGGTCGACGTGCTCCTCGTCGCGGTCACCGCGGAGGCGTCGGGACTCGGCGGCGTCCTGCGCTATCTCAACGCGATCGCGGCCGCGAAGAACAGTGGAGCGTTGCCGTCCACCTTCGACGCGCACGTCGTGCTCACCGGTCGCGACGAGGACGGCACCCGCTCGCTCCTCACCGAGCGCGACATCGACCGCAAGCTGCGGGGGATCCCGGTGATCGCATCGGTACCGCAGCTCTGGGGCCGGCAGCGCCCGGAAACCCCGCTCGACCTCGAACAGCACGTCGGGCTCCAGCGCGAGCTCGCGGGTCTCATCGACCGCGTCACCGAAGAAAGGCAGAGCCGCCGGACGCTCTGATGACTTAGCCGAGCTTGCGGGGCCGCGACACCGACGCGCCGTCGCGCGCGATGGCGCGCCGGACGACCGGGTCCTCACGGCTGAAGCGACTGGCGTCGCGCACGGCCCGCATCTCGCGGAGCGCGCCGAACGCCTCGTCGAGCTCGCGCTCGACGACCTTCAGGCGATTCTGATCGGCCGGAGTGAGGCCGAAGCTCTGACCGGAGCGGTTGAAGAGGGCGGTGCGCTCCGTGGCGAGCTTGCTCAAGTTGCGTTCGATGGTGCCGCGGTCACTGTTCATACCTTCACTCCTCGTTCCCGTTGCGTGTCTCGAATGCAGAAGAAGAAATCGTCGTGCGGGCGCCGCTCACCGGAGCGGTCGCGCCACCCGCTGCGCCGCGCGTCGTGGGCGCGTGCTCTCGTCGGAGCCGGAACCGCCCGTGACCGACTCGGGTTCCTTTTCGGCCGACACCCGGTAGAGGCGTTCGCCGTCGACGGCGCCGTAGTACACGTCGCCGGTGCGATGCGCGAGCGCAACGCCGGACTCCGCGGCGATCAGCCAGTCGTGCGATTCGTGGGCCCAGAGGCGGTCGTCGCCGGCCCGGAAGAAATCGCGTCGACCCGGCGCGTACGCAAACAGATGATCATCGTCGGTCGTGTAGAGATAGCGCATCCGGTCTTCATCATAGCACGCAAATACCGGAATCAGATTGCTACCATTTTCTGGTGCCGCAGTGGAGTTTTCTCACCAATCACGCGCGGGTTCTGCTCTGTATCGCGCGCGATCCCGGTCTGCGCCTCCGCGACATGGCCGACGCCCTCGACATCACGGAGCGCAGCGCGTTCGCGATCGTCGCCGATCTCACCGAGGCCGGTTACGTGCTCAAGGAGCGCGACGGCCGGCGAAATCGGTACTCGATCCAACACCACATGCCGCTGCCCGACCCGACCGATCGGGAACGCACGGTGGGTGAGGTGCTCGACCTGCTCGTCGGCACGAAGATCCGCGCTCCGCAAGCAGTTCCGCGGCCGCGGGCGCGCGCGAAAAACTAGGTGACCTCCGTACACTGAAGGTGGCTTCTTCGCCGGGCAGATGGTTCGCCGACCGGGGCTGGATGGGTCGACGGACATGCAAAGCACGCTCAAGGCGGGCGCTCCGGATGTCGTTGCTCGCGACGTGTTCGACTCCGACGGCATCCTCGATCATCCGATGCTCGTCGCCGCGCCCTCCGGTGATCGCCATCCCGGTTCCGCGTTGTCGAAGTTGCGCGTGCTCGAAGCGGTCGGCCGGCGATCACTCCCCTCGCTGATCGAGGCCACCGTCGTTCCCGCGGTCCTGTTCTACGTGTTCTTCACGACCCTCGGCCCGACACCGGCGATGCTCGCAGTGCTCACCTGGTCGTACGGCGCGGTGCTCCGCCGCGTCATCGGCGGGCATCGCATTCCCGGGATCCTGCAACTCGCGGTGATCGGGCTGACGGTGCGCACCATCGTCGGCATCCTGAGCGGCACGTTCATGTACTTCCTGCAGCCGGTCGCCACCACGCTGGCACTCGCGCTGGTGTTCTTCGGTTCGCTGATGTGGGGCCGGCCGATGATCGCCCGCATGGCCTCCGACTTCTGTCCGCTCGCGCCGGAGATCGCGTGCCGACCGGGCGTGGTGCGCCTGTTCAGCGGGCTCACGTTGCTCTGGGCGATGGTGCACCTCCTGAGCGCGGCGACGACGTTCACGCTGCTCGTCAGCCTGCCGACCCCGACGTTCGTCGCGGTGAAGAGCCTGGTGAGCCTCGCGATAACGATCAGCGCGGTCGTGTTGACCGTGTCATGGTCGATCCGCACCGCACGCGCCGAAGACCTCGTCTTCGCGCGCGTCGCCGGCTAATTCTCCCGCGCTCGCGCGTCAGGGGGCGGCGACGGCGGGCGGGATGCAACGATGCCGAGCGGTCGCGCGCAGGGAGTCGGAACCGACCTCGAGCAAGTCGGGTTCTTCGTTGCGCTGCAGGCGGGAACCGCAGACGAAACAGACGACGACGGTTGCGTGATGGTCCGCACTCTCGCGCTTCGGCCCGGTGGTCATCGACCATCACCCTACCAACCGCCACCGTCGGGAATTCTGTACCCGTGACCGGCGTGCAGGTGCAGTTCACGATCGACGACCGCGAGCAGGGGGACGCGATCGCAACGGAGCTCCTCCGACAGCGACTCGTTGCGTGCGCACAGACCGTCGGCCCGATCACGAGTCGCTACTGGTGGCAGGGATCGATCGCCCGGTCGGAGGAGTGGCTCTTTGTCTGCAAGACGACGCCGGATCGCGTCGATGCCGTCATCGAACGCATCCGCGCCGCGCACCCGTACGACGTGCCCGAGATCGTCGCGTGCGCCATCACCGCGGGGTTCGAGGCGTACATCGATTGGATCGCCGGCGAGACTCACCTTCCACCGGACACCGCGCGTTCGTAGACGGCAAGGTGTCCTTCGATCGTCGCGGCGACGTCGAAGTGTCGTGCCCGTTCGCGCGCGGCGCGCGACAGCTCGGCGCGCGCGTCCGGCTCGTCGAGGAGCGCGATGATCGCGGCAGCCAACGCGTCGACGTCGGCGGGGGGAACGAGACGCGCCGCACCGTCGACCAGCTCGACGTGCGAGGGGATCGCGGACGCGACCACGGGCCGGCCGCGCACCAGCGCTTCGAGCACGGGCAACCCGAAGCCCTCGTAGATCGACGCGCTGACCACCACCTCCGCGCGGCGGTACAGGAGGTCCAGCTCGTCCTCCGAGACGAGGCCGAGCACCACCACACCCGGTCGTTCGAGGTCGTACGCCGCCTTCTTCGGCAGCCAGCCCGACGCGCCCGCGATGACCAGCGTGAGGTCGGGATACCGGGTGCGCACCCGTTCGAATGCGGCGACGAGCGTGGCGTGATCCTTGCGCGGCTCGATCGTGCCCGCCGCGAAGACGTACGGACCCCGCACGCCGCGCCGGTGGAGCCGCGTGCACGTCGACTCGGTGGGCATCCGGTCCGGCGCGCGCACTGCAGGCGGAACGCAATGGATGCGCGCGCGGTCGAAGCCCTCGCGGACCAGCTCGTCGCCGGTGAACTCCGACGGGACGATGATTGCGGTCGCTTCGCGTCGCGCGATCTCGAGCCCGCGTTCGTGGAAGCGCACACCGTGTGGCGTCGACGTGTCGGGATGACGGAGGAACACGACGTCGTTCACGGTGACGACGAGCGGAGCGCTGGTCGGTGGTACGGCGAGGCTCGGCGCGTGACACACGTCGACGGGCAGGTCGATGCGAGGTCGGCGGTAACGGTGCCAGAGCTCGTAACGCCATTGCGGCGCGCCCGGACCGAGGCTGCGGAACTCGACGCGCTGATCCAGCTGCACGTCGGCTTGGGTCACGCGCCGCGGACACGATGAGAACGCGACGACGTCGGCGTGCTCCGGCAGCTCCGCGCACAACAGCTCGGTGACGCGACCGATGCCGCCCGGCACCCGCTGCATCAGTTGACCGACGTGCACACCGACGCGCAAGCGCGACGGTCCCGACCCGTTCGTCATGTGTCCCACGATGACATGACGTTTGAAACCGGGCGCAGGATCCATCTGCGGCATTTCCGTACGCGAGGGTCGACACCTTCGGTTCACATCCGGCGCGCCCTCACACGACGCGTGTCGCGAACACGGCCAGTCGGTGATCGTGCGTGCCCAGACCGGTGTTGAAGCTTCCGGCGCACGTGATCAGGGTCAAGTGCGCGCGATTGTCGGCTGCACGCTGGGGCGTCGTGCCCGCGACCGGGCCGACACCGTAGATCCGCTTCAGCACATCGGGTTGCGTCGTCTGGTCGAGCGTGAACGACATCGAGCTGGTGACCGCGAAGCGAACGTCGAGCCGGCGGCGCGTGTCGCGCACGATGATGATGTCGCCGGGCTTCAGGCGGTCGATGCCGCCGAACACACCGCTCGTCCCGCGCGGACCGTTGATGTGACCGGCGATCAGCGCGGTGCTGACGACCCCGGGTATCGCACTGCCGCGGTACCAGAACGCCTCCTGCCACACCGGGTCGTGCACCGGCCCCTCGGGCGCGTCCATCACGTCGCCGGGCGTCACCCCGACGCCGAGGACCGCGCTGGAGACGTTGATCGACGGGATCAGTAGCTGCAGCGGCACGGGCACCGGCCCCGCGCGCAGGCTGAGGCCCTTCGGGAACAGCGCTTGCGGCACGGGCGGATCGGCGACGCGACGGGGCGCGGGCGCGACGGCCTTGCGGCGCGGGGCGCCGGTCGTCGTCGGCGGCGGGAGGCGCGGCGTCGCGGCGTGATGCGAACTCCCGCACTCCACGAGCACGACCGCCGACGCGATCAGCGTGATCGCGAGCGCGACCCGCCGTCCTAGCGCCGTACGCGCGCGTGCTGCCGGCGTCTGACGATCACACCCAGCATCGCGGCTCCACCGGCGCCGGCGACGAGTACCGCCGTCCACGGGAAGTCATGCTTCGGCAACGGCGCGACCCCGGTGCGAGGCGGTCCGACGATGCCCACCGTGAGCCCGAGCGTGGTGGTCGTCGCACCGGCGCCGGGACCGGCAACGGCAGTCGTCGGCGAGACGACGCCACCCGGAACCGTGGTCCCCGGCGTGGCCGTCGTGGTCGTCGTCGTGGTCGCGGCCGGAAGCGCCGCCGCGCACGACGGTCGGGTGAAGACGTCGTCGTCCAGTGTGACCGCGCCGTTTCGGGCCAGGGCTTGACCCTCGACAGTGACGCCGCTGGTCACGGTGACCGAGGTCAGGGCGAGAATGTTCCCGACGAACGTCGAACCGGTACCCAATGTCGCGGAACTCCCGACCTGCCAGAACACGTTGCAGGCCGTGACGCCCCCTAGGAGGCTCACCGTGCTGTCCGACCCGGTGATGAGCGTCGAACCGGTCTGGAAGATGAACACCGCGTTCGGGCCGCCGGTCAGCGTCAGGGTTCCCGACAGGCTCAGCGGGCCCTTCGAATCGGCGGAGTAGAGGCCTTCCGTCAGGTTGAGGCCGGTGAGGTCGGCGGCCACGACGGTTGCGCCGGGCCGGCCCGCGGCGTCGACATACCCAGCCGTCAGGTCCGATTTCGCGGTGGCCGCGGCCCCGTTCGTCTTGTCGATCACCGCGGGCGGAGTCACCGTTCCGGGTCCGCCGGGCTGGGCAAAGCCGACGATCGACGATCCCGGCGAGAGTCCGAGGCTGCCGTGCAGGACACTCGGCCCCGTATTGGTGACCGTCGATCCCGCGAGCACGGAGTAGTTGGCGGCGGTCCCCATGGTGACGGTGGCCTCGACCGCACTCGCGGTGTTGGCGAAGGTGAGGAGGAACGCGCTCGCGAGCGCGAGAACGACGAGGGTCACGCCGCCTCGGCGCACGACCGCAACATGAGTTGTCATCAGAGGCTCCATTTCCGTACATCGCAAGGCCTCGGGCGAGGCCTCGGCGGCGAGACCGGGTGCGAGAGCGACACCCGGTGCTCTGTTCGTCAGACGCGATGCGCCAGTTTTGGAACAATTTCGGTGACGCCGGCTGCTACGCGCCGAGGTACGCGGGGCTACGGATCGGCCCTATCGAGTAGAACGTGCATGACCGCAGCGCACTAGTCGACTGTGGACTAGCGGCGGGTACCATGGCCCGAACGCAGATCTTCCGGAGGTGTTGTCCGTGAACGTGCACGAGAAGCTGTACATCGGCGGCGAGTGGGTCGATCCCGCATCCGACGGCGTGATCGAGGTGATCTCGCCCCACACCGAAGAGGTCGTCGGGCGGGTCCCCGACGCGTCGACCGCCGATGTCGACCGCGCCGTCACGAGTGCCCGCGCCACGTTCGACGACGGCGACTGGCCGCGATTGTCGCCCGAGGAGCGCATCGCCGCGGTGCAGCGGTTCGCCGACGCGTACATGGCGCACCTCCCCGAGATGGCCGAGATCATCACACTCGAGATGGGCTCGCCGATCACGTTCTCACACCTCGGCCAGTCGGCCGCGGCGTGGATGATGATCAACACCTTCAACGGGATCGCGACCGCGTTCCCCTGGGAGGAGACCCGCACGGGGATGCTCGGGACCGACGTCATCGTCCGCCACGAGCCCGTCGGCGTCGTCGCCGGCATCGTGCCGTGGAACGTGCCGCAGTTCGTGACGATCGCGAAGCTCGCCCCCGCGTTGTTGGCCGGCTGCACGATCATCTTGAAGCCCGCGCCGGAAACGCCGCTCGACTCGTACCTCATGGCGGAGATCCTCGACGAAGCCGGCATCCCGAAGGGCGTCGTCTCGATCCTGCCCGCAGGTCGCGAAGTCGGCGAGCACCTCGTGCGGCACCCCGGCATCGACAAGGTCGCATTCACGGGTTCGACCGCGGCCGGTCGCCGCATCGCGTCCATCTGCGGTGAACAGTTGAAGCGCGTCAGCCTCGAGCTCGGCGGGAAGTCGGCCGCGATCATTCTCGACGACGCCGACCTCGCGGCCACGGTCGAAGGCCTCAAGATGGCGTCGCTCATGAACAACGGCCAGGCCTGCGTTGCGCAGACGCGCATCCTCGCCAGCCGCGCGCGCTACGACGAGGTGGTCGACGCGGTGACGACGATGGTCGGTGGGCTCGCAGTCGGCGACCCGTCCGTCGACACCACCGAGATCGGTCCGCTCGTCGCCAAGCGGCAGCAGGAGCGCGTCGAGAAGTACATCGCGCTCGGCCAGGAAGAGGGGGCGCGGGTGACGGTCGGTGGCAACGGAATGCCGAAGGGCATCGACCGCGGGTGGTACGTGCAGCCGACGGTGTTCGCGAACGCCACGAACGACATGCGTATCGCCCGGGAGGAGATCTTCGGCCCGGTGCTCGCGGTCATTCCCTACGACGACGTGCGCGACGCGGTGCGCATCGCAAACGACAGCGACTACGGACTCGCGGGCTCGGTGTGGACGGCGGATGTCGAGCAGGGCATGGACGTCGCCCGCCGGGTGCGCACCGGTACGTACGCGGTGAACCAGTACACGATGGACTTCATGGCACCGTTCGGTGGCTACAAGGCATCGGGTATCGGCCGCGAGTTCGGCAAGGAAGGCCTCGAGCACTACGTCGAGATGAAGGCGATCATTCCGCCCGGCGGCGGCATCGGCGCCGCGAGCTAGCGCCGCAGGCTGCAGTTGTCGCAGAGCTGACCGCTCGCCGTACGGAACCACAGACAACAGCTCGTCCGGTCCCAGAACCAACCCTGGCGACCGGCGAGCTCGTCGGTGAAAGTCCCGACGTCGCCGAACCACGGTGCGCACGCGTCCATGAACTCGGTGGCGCGCGCGCGTTCCGCGCGGCTCGGTTCGAGGGCGCGGAACGCCACCGCGCACGCGGCCGCGACGTTCCCCCAGAGCAGACGCTCACCCACGGCGAACGCGTCGTGCACCGCCGCGACGAACGGCGCAAGGTGCGCGCCGACGAGATCGACGGCGAGTTGGTCCGCGGTCGTCGGCCTGGAGCTCGGCCGTGAGATAGGCGACGGCCGCGGGCCGCGGCTTGTCGACGGTCACTGCGACCGCTTCGGGCGTCACGTCGGGAACGGGTAGGTCGAGCGCGTACGCGGCGAGCGCGACGCCGGCGACACGAAACGCATACGCCTCCGCGAACAGCGACGCGGCGACCGTGTCGTCGTCCGTCCCGAATCCGGCCTTGGTCTCGAGGACGACCGCTGCCGGATCGGCAACCAGCGCCGCGCACGAAACCCAGTCGTCGCCGTCGCCCACGTCCGACACCAACAGATAAGGGACGCGCCGAGCGACCGTGCGCAACACCTCATCGCGCGTCATGCCAAACCCTACGTTGGCGCACCCGATCGTTACCTTGCCGTCGCTTCCCGCGCCGCCGCGGGGGACCGGGGAGAAGGTGACTCGGCGGCCGAACTCGTGAACCGAGTCGGCGACGACACGCGGTCAGTCCGGGCGGATGAGGCCGATGTCGTAGAGCGCCCGGTCGAGGAGGGCGCCGGCTTCGATCGTGCCGTAACGGAGCGGGTGCGCGTCGTCGACGCACGTGGGCAGCGGTGCGAGCGCGAACCAGGGTGCGGGGTGACAGAACTGGACGACGGAGAAGCGATCGTCCGCGGCGTCGGCGACGACACGATGTACGCCCGCGGGTATCCGACCGTTGCTCAGCCGCTCGAGCATGATCCCCGAGTTGACGACGACGTGGCCTGCCGGCGGTACGACGTCGCGCCAGCCCTCGGGCAGCTTCAGCTGCAACCCGCGCTTCGTCGCGCGCGGCAGCGCGGTGACGAGGTTGATGTCGGCGTGCTCGTCGGCCCACACGTAATCGCCTGCGGGCGCGTGGGTCATCGCCGGATAGTGGATGGCCCGCGTGAGATGCGAACCGTCGGCCAGGATGTCGTCGAAGAAGCCGTCACTCACCCGGAGCCCCGCCGCGACGACGCGCAGGAACCGCGTCTGCAGGTCGACCAGGCGCCGGTGGAACTCGAACAGCACCGTGCGGATGCCGGGAACGGACGCGTCGGGCAACACCTGGTCGAGATACCGATGCGGATGGCGCGCGCGCAGCGGATGATGCGCGGGGACCTCGGCGCCCCAGTTGAGCATCTCCTTCCAGTCGGCGAGGTCGCTGCTTGCCGCGGTCTCGACGAGGAGACCGGTGTATCCCGTCTGGCCATGACTCTCGGGCACGCTCCAGCGGTTCTTCTCCGCGGTCGACAACGCGAAGAACTCCGCGAGCATCCCGTAGGCCTCGTCGAGCAGCGCGGCGGGAATGTCGTGGCTGGTGAACACGAATCCGGTGCCCAGGCTGCGCGCGACCCCGTCGACGACGGCGCGACGTTGCGCGGCGCTCCCCTGTTCGAACGCGAGCAGGTCCACATCGAGGACGTCGATCATCCCGACTAGCGTCCCCTCCACTTCGACAAAGTGTCAACGCGAGATCTGTCGTATGGTCCCGAAGCTCTTCGTCAATCCCGGCCGCCGGACCGACGAGAATGCAGCACGCCCCCCGAGAGGTCGAGACGTCTCGCCCAACCGTTTCCACGCGCGTCTCCCCGACTACGCACCCACCCCCGTGGTCGACGCGCCCGGTCTCGCGGCCGCGCTCGGCCTGGCGTCGGTGGCGGTGAAGGACGAATCCCATCGGCTCGGCCTGCCGTCGTTCAAGATCCTGGGCGCGTCGTGGGCGGTCTACCGGCTGCTCGTCGGCCGACTGGGCCGCGAGCCGGAATGGCGCGATCTCGCCGAGTTGCGCACCGCCCTCGCGCCGCTCGGATCGCTCACCCTCGTCGCCGCGACCGACGGAAATCACGGGCGTGCGGTCGCGCACATGGCCCGGCTGCTCGGGTACGCGGCGCGCATCTTCGTTCCCGCGGGCACCGCGGCGGCCCGCATCGAGGGCATCGAGCGCGAGGGCGCGCCGGTCACCGTCGTCGACGGCACGTACGACGACGCGGTGCGCGCCTCGGCCGCGCTCGCAGCCGATGACGTGCTGGTGGTTTCCGACACGTCGTGGGAGGGATACACCGCCGTTCCGCTCACCGTGATCGAGGGCTACGCGACGATCTTCGCCGAGGTCGACGCGCAACTCGCGGAACCACCCGAGGTCGTCGTCGTTCCGATGGGTGTGGGTGCGCTCGCGGCCGCGGTCGTGCAGCACTACGCGGGCCGGGCGACGATCGTCGTGGTGGAACCGTTGTCGGCCGCGTGCGGAATGGCGTCGGCCGAGGCCGGTCGTCCGGTCGAGGTACCCGGGCCGCACGACTCGATCATGGCCGGCCTCAACTGCGGCATGGTGTCGATCGTCGCGTGGCCGACCGTGTTTGCGGGCGCCGACATGTTCGTCGCGGTCGACGACGCCGCCGCCGAGGCCGCGATGCGCGACCTCGCGGCGATCGGGGTGGTCGCGGGCGAGACGGGCGCCGCGTCGCTCGCGGGCCTGCGCGCCGCGGTCGACTCCGGACTCCCGGGCCTCACGGGCAAGCGCGTGCTCGTGCTGTGCACCGAAGGGGCGACCGACCCCGTCGCCTACGAACGCATCGTCGGCCGCGAGCCGTGACCGTTCCCGGATTACGCGGGGTCGCCGAACAGGGCGCGGACGCAGCCGCGAAACCGCTCGCCGTCGACGGCGAGCGCGATGCGCCACGGGGCGAAGCCCTCGGCCGCCGATTGCGCCGATCCCTCGAGCGCGGCGAAGTACGGCGCGCGGAAGTCGACCACGGTCGTACCCCACGCCGCGTCGCCACCGCAGTCGACGGCGAGGGGCAGCACCGGCGCGTCGACGACGATTTCGGGCATCGAGACCGCGAGCACGGCCAACAGGTCGTGGCACGGCGTGTCGGGCGCGGTGAACGTGGAACCGAACTCCCGGTAGAAACGCAACGGCGCGTCGAGGAACGCGGCGGCCGCGTTGCGGTGTTCGGCGACGAGGTCGAACTCGGTCGGCGTCAACGTCGCCGCGAGCGTCACGTCGAGCCCGACCAACAGAGGGGTTCGCGCCCACGGCGCCACGACCGCCCGTTGCGCGGCAACGGGATCGTGAGCGACGTTCGCTTCGCCGAACGGCAATGCGTTGCCGCCCCGCCGCGCGGATCCGCCCATGACGAACAGCTCCGCAACGTCTCCCGCGAACTCGGGATGATCGTGCACGACCACACCGATGTTCGTGAGCGGCCCGAGCGTGACGAGGGTGACCTCCCCCGGTCGTTCGCGCGCCACTCGCGCCAGGAGCGCGTTCGCCGGCTCGTCGGTCGGCCGGATCGGCGCCACCGGTCCGGCCTCGTTCCCGAGCCCGTCGTCGCCGTGAATGAACGTGGCCGGCCGCAGATCGGGTGCAGGTTGCAGCGGTCCCGCGGCACCGATGGCCACCGGCACATCGCCGCGGCCCGCGGCGTACGCGACGCGCAGCACGCTCTCGGCGGCAACGGTGACGGGCACGTTGCCCCAGACGACGGTGATGGCAACGACGTCGAGAGCGGGATCGGTCAGCGCCCACCACAACGCCACGGCATCGTCGACACCACCATCAGTGTCGATGATCACCGGCCGCGCCACGCGGCCCGACGCTAGCGAGGTCCGGATGATCGAGCACGCAATCGACGGCCGCGGACTCGATCCGGCGAACCTCCACGCCGGGGTGACGGAATTGTGCGACGCCCTCGAAGCGATCGACGCCGACGGCTGGTATCCCGTCATCGAGGTCGTGCGGCCGTGGTCGCGGCACAACCCCCAGATCACCGGCGAGTTCGCCCGCCCGGGAACCATCCGTTGGTATCTCGAACGCGAGCTGGGCGCGTTGCTCGAGCTCGGCGCGACGGTGACCGTGCGGGCATCGCGCCCGGAGACGCCGCTCGACGACCCCGCGCTGCTCCGTGCCCTCGACGAGATGGCGTGGGAGATGCGTGCGAAGAAGCTGTTCCTGTTCGCGCCCGAGCGGATGGCGCTGTCGATGGAACGGCTCGCGCACTACTGCGGAACTCCGGCCGAGTCGTTCCAGCGCTACGTTCTGTTCACCAACTATGCGATGCACGTCGAGGAGTTCCGGGCCCGGTTCCCCGGCGCGGAAGGTCCCGAGCGCCCGGGCGTGCAGATGCCGGCGTGGCACCATCGCACACCGAAGCAGGACGGCGTCACCCTCGTCGACATCGGGGTCGGTCCCTCGAACGCCAAGACGGTCACCGATCACCTCGCGGTGCTCCGGCCGGACGCGATGCTCATGATCGGGCACTGTGCCGGACTGCGGAATCACCAGGACATCGGCGACTACGTGCTCGCCACCGCGTACCTGCGCGACGACCACATCCTCGACCACGCGCTGCCCACGACCATCCCGGTCATCCCGAACCACCGCATGAACGCGTATCTGCTCGACGCACTCGACGCGCGCCGGGCGCGCTACCGCATCGGGACGGTGCTCACCACCGCGAACCGCAACTGGGAGCTCGAGGTCGAGGCGATGGAGCACACCTTCGAGCAGTCGCGCGCGGTCGCGGTCGACATGGAGTCGGCGACCATCGCCGCCAACGGCTTCCGCTACCGCATTCCGAGCGCCACGCTGCTGGCCATCTCCGACAAGCCCCTGCACGGCGCGCCGAAGCTTCCGGAACAGGCCAAGCAGTTCTACGACGAGAGCCGGCGCGCGCACCTCGAGATCGCGTTGGAATGCATCGATCGCGTACAACAAGAACACCCGGCGGGCATCCCGAACGCCGACATCCGAAGCCCGGGCGAACCGCTTTTCGGTGCGCCCGCCGTGGAATAAGGAGAACGAGATGAGCCACGACCACAAGGGTGACAGCGCCTCCGACGAGATCACCGTCAACCCGCTCTTCGGCCGGCAGTCGGCCCATTCGATCCCCCGCTGGCGCATTCCGGACGACGAGATGCTGCCCGAAACCGCGTACCAGATCATCCACGACGAGCTGTTCCTCGACGGCAACGCGCGCCAGAACCTGGCGACGTTCGTCACGACGTGGATGGAGCCCGCCGCGAAGGCGCTCTACATGGAATCGTTCGACAAGAACATGATCGACAAGGACGAGTATCCGCAGACCGCGGCGATCGAGGAACGCTGCGTGCACATCCTCGCCGACCTGTGGCACGCGGAGAATCCGCACGAGACGATCGGAACCTCCGCGATCGGGTCGTCGGAGGCGTGCATGCTCGGTGGTCTCGCGTTCAAGCGCCAATGGCAGAACGCGCGCCGGGCCGCGGGCAAGTCCACCGAGAAGCCGAACATCGTGTTCAGCTCCTCGGTGCAGGTGGTGTGGGAGAAGTTCGCGAACTACTTCGAGGTCGAGCCGCGCTACGTACCGATCACGAAGGACGAGCCGTACCTCACGCCCGAGGGAATGCTCGCCGCCGTCGACGAGAACACGATCGGTGTCGTGCCGATCCTGGGCGTGACGTACAACGGCGTGTACGAACCCGTGAAGGAGTTGGCCGCCGCGCTCGACGACCTCCAGGCGCGCACCGGCCTCGACATCCCGATCCACATCGACGCCGCGTCGGGCGGTTTCATCGCACCGTTCCTCGAGCCCGACCTCGAGTGGGACTTCCGCGTGCCCCGGGTGCACTCGATCAGCACGTCGGGGCACAAGTTCGGCCTCGTCTACCCCGGGCTCGGCTGGGTCGTGTGGGCCAAGCGCGAGTACATGCCCGAAGAGCTCATCTTCAACGTCAGCTACCTCGGCGGCAACATGCCGACGCTCGCGTTGAACTTCTCGCGCCCCGGCGCGCAGGTGCTGTTGCAGTACTACAACTTCCTGCGGCTCGGTCGGGAGGGCTACCGGCGTGTGATGCAGGCGGCGAAGGAGGCCGCGAAGTACTTCGCGGCCGAGCTCGCGAAGATGGGCGAGTTCGAAGTGCTGACCGACGGCTCCGACATGCCGCTCGTCACGTGGACGCTCGACGGCGCGGACCGCGCCTGGGACCTGCACGACCTCTCGGCGAAGCTGCGCGAGCGCGGCTGGCAGGTACCCGCGTACCCGATGCCCGCGAACATCGACGACATGACCGTCATGCGCATCGTCGTGCGCAACGGCGTGTCGATCGACCTGACGCGACTCCTCGTCGACGACATGAACGCCGCGCTGAAGTTCCTCAACGCGCTGCCGGG
Source organism: uncultured Actinomycetes bacterium (assembly GCA_963835455.1). Taxonomy (GTDB): domain Bacteria; phylum Actinomycetota; class Acidimicrobiia; order IMCC26256; family PALSA-610; genus PALSA-610. The sequence goes on along the minus strand of CAWIFT010000006.1, from coordinate 571,042 downwards.
TCCGATGCCGAGGGTCGAGGAGCCCAAGGCCGCGTTCCACCACTAGGGCTCGCGTTCGCGGATTCCCGCGGGCAGGACCGGAAACGGCTCAGCCGCTCGCCGCGCTCGACGCGGTGAGCACGACCGCGGCTTCGGGCGTGGCGACGCGGAACGTGAAGCTCTCCTCGATGTAGAGATACACGTTCTCCGCGTCGTGATGGTCGTAACCGACCGAGAGGTCCTGGCCCGACTCGAACAGGAAGTCGCCGCCGCGCAGGCTGAGCACGATCGCGCCGCGCACACCGGGCGCCCACACGATCGGGCCGCCGAGGATCTCGCGCAGGTGGTCGAACACGATGAGGCCGCCCTGCTCGGTCGTCTCGACGACCCCGGTATAGCTGTCGGGACCGACGGCGAGACCGTAAGGACCGCTCACACCCGAAGAGAGCAATGTCTCGACGGCCTTGGCGACGTGCTTCGGAAAGTCGGCGTACTTGTTGCCCGCGGCGATGGGCGCAGTTTCGACCGCGTCGCTGATGCCGAGGATGCCGGCTTTCGCCCAGCCGTGGAAGACGGACACGTTCTCGGCTTCCGCGATCTTGCGGGCCGCGGCGTCGACACTCCCGAAGTCGAGGTCGACCGCGCCGCGGTCGAGATCACGCAGTTCGGAACGCGCGACGGTGAAGTCCGCGCGCAGCTCGGCGAGCGGGAGCACGCGTCGCTGACTCGCGCGCAACCCCTTGGCCGGCGCGTCGATGTCGAGGACGCGCCCGAGGTCGACCGCGCTGTGCTCCCAACCCGCGGGACCGGAGAAGTCGACGAGCCGGCGCGCCGCGAGTCCCGGCACGAGTCGTTGCTGAACCTCGCGATCGAGCTCGCTCCAACCGGAGTCGCTGATCGGCGCAAACGACCGGAGAAGGTGATCCATCACACGTTTCCTTTCAAGCTGCCGATGCCGAGCGAACCGGATGCGGCCGACGAACCGTTGCCGTCGCCGGCCTCGGCGACGGGCTCGATCTCGATGATCGACCCGGAGGTGAAGAGATAGGTGCGCAGGTGCCGGTCGAGCACGGGATCCTGCCGCCGCAACCATTCGATGGTCATCGCCGCGTGTTCCTTCTCCTCGTCGCGGTTGTGGGCGAGGACCTCGGCCAAGCCGGGATCGGTCGTGGCGTCGACGCGCTGCGCGTACCAGTCGACGGCCTCCAGCTCTTCCTGAATGGAGGTGAGCGCCCGGTGCATGTCGATCGTCTTCGTCGACAGCCTGTCCTCGGGCTCGTGCAGTCCCGCGCTCTGAGCCATGACCTCGTGCTCCTTCGATCCGGGGGCGAGTAAAAGTGTGGTCCGCGAGTCCCCGTCCGGTCTACCCAGAACCGACCGGGAACCGGCCCGGCACTTCGATAGATTTTCCGGACCACATACCGGAGGGACACGTGAATCGCAGGCTGAGCCTGGTCGGATCGGCACTGCTCACGACGGTCGTCGTGCTCGCCGCATGCTCGTCGTCGGCTTCGAAGAGCGCGCAATCGGACTCGTCGCCGACATCGACGGCCGTCACCCAAGGTTCCCGCCCTCCGTGCGTGATCACGGACCCGAAGAGTCCGCCGGTTGCGACGCGGGTCAGCGGAGTCGCGAGTGACTGGACACTGACATCGTTCGACGGCACCAAGATCCGCATGCACTGGTTCCCCGCATCGCGGGCGACTCCCCCGAAGCCCGTACCGACGGTGCTCATGGGTCCGGGTTGGGGCCAGGCGGGCGACACGAACACGACGACGATCGGTTTGTTCGGCTCGCTCGGCATCGGCGCGCTGCAGAAGGCCGGATACAACGTCTTGACGTGGGATCCGCGCGGGTTCGGCCAGTCGACCGGAACCGTCGAGATCGACAGCCCCGCCTTCGAAGGCAAAGACGTGCAGCGCATGCTCGACTGGGTGGCGACGCAGCCCGGCGTCGAACTCGACGGCCCGGGCGATCCGCGCGTCGGGATGGCGGGCGGATCGTACGGCGGTGGGATCCAGTTCAGCACCGCCGCAATCGACTGCCGGGTCGACGCGATCGTTCCGATGATCGCGTGGCACTCGCTGAACACGAGTCTGGAGAAGGCGCAGACACCGAAGAACGGATGGTCGTCGCTGCTCGTCGCGGCGACCGCAGGCAAGTCGGTCGACGCCCACATCCCCAGCACCTACAAAGCGGCGACCACGACCGAGATCATCTCTCCCGAAGATCAGGCGTGGTTCGCGTCGCGCGGCCCCGGTGATCTCGTGAAGAACATCTCGATCCCGACGCTGATCGTGCAGGGAACCGCGGACAACCTGTTCACGCTCGACGAGGGCGTCACGAACTACCGGATGCTGCGCGACGCCGGCGTGCCGACGTCGATGCTCTGGTTCTGCGGCGGGCACGGCGTGTGCCTCACGAACCCGGGCGACCCGACGCGCGTCGGGAAGGCGACGATGGCGTGGCTCGACCACTACGTCAAAGGCGTCACGACGGTTTCCACCGGTCCGCGGTTCGACTTCATCGACCAGAACGGGACGCGCTACACGGCCGACGACTACCCCGTCGCCGCGGGCGCGCCGATCACCGCCACCGGATCGGGAACGCTCCACCTCGTCGCCGAGGGCGGATCGGGTCCGGCCCATCCCGCGGCCGGGAACAAGGACGTGCTCGCCGGAATCGCGTCCGCCGTCACGCCCGCGGCGGCGTCGAACGCGGTCGACGTCGCGGTGCCGATCACGACACCGACCGTCATCGTCGGCGCGCCGCAGCTTTCGCTGTCGTACACCGGCACGACTCCGGCCGGCGTGCGACCGACGCGCGTGTTCGCGCAGCTCGTCGACGCCAAGACCTCACTCGTGCTGGGCAATCAGATCACGCCGATCGCGGTGGTGCTCGACGGCCGGCCGCATCAGGTCACGCTGCCGATGGAGATCGTCGCGTTCACCGGGAAGCCGGGCGCGAAGGTGACGTTGCAGATCGTCGCCACGACCACCGCGTACGCCGTCCCCCGCCTGGGCGGCAGCGTCACCTTCGACAAGATCGATCTCAGCCTGCCGACCGCGGCCGACATCACCGCGAAGTAATCGGTCGGCGCGCGCCGACGCGGCGTCGGTCGAGCTCGCGGTCCCACGCCCCTCGCGAGATCGCGAGGGCGCTGGCAACGATGAAGGCGTCGCCGGCCGTGAGTCCGAGGCGCTGGAAGAAGCCGCCGAATTCGCCGACGAGCGTCAACCCGAGCGAGCCGAGCACCGACCACGACCCGACGAACGCGACGGGACCCACCACCCCACCGAGCGCGGCGCGGCGTACCGACTTCGTCGTCATCCCGAGCCTCCGAACCGGACTTTATGGCGTTTGACCTGCGGTTTGAGGTTTTCCAGAGGTTGGTTCCGGTAGCAATCGCCTTGCCATACCTGGCGGGAATCGGCAGGGCCGCGGCGTTCGACACTGGTCTCCCCCGGGGGAACGTCGCGGCTCCCGCCCACCGCGGCGCACTCGTGCCGGCTCGGCCGGGTGCGCGGCGAACCACCCTCGCCTACAGTTTCGCCACTCGTCGGCAGCATTTCCGGCGAGGGCGCGCGGAGGCGCCAACGCCGACGACCCGGCGTGGAAGCGACTCCTGCGCGGCGCGTCCGTTCGTATCGACGTGCTCGGCGCGGCGCGCGTCGAGGTCGAAGGTCGGGTGGTCTCGTTCGCGACGCGCCACGAGCTCGAAGCCCTCGCCGCGCTTGCGCTCGCCGGAACGGACGGTCTGTCGACCGAACGGCTCTGCGAGATGCTGTGGCCCGGTTGCGGCCCGGCTGCGAGCCGCCACCGGCTCGATGTGCTCGTCTCCAGCCTGCGCCACAACCTCATGCCCGCGACCCGGCTGACGCGCGGCAACGGCGTGTTGCAGCTCGACATCGACGAAGACGATGCGACGTCGTGCGCGCCGTCGCAACGTGCCGACGGTTTCTCGCGGACCGCTCGGTTGCGGTCGAGGATGCGTGCGTCGCGTTGGAGTCGCGTCTGCTCGGCGGCGCGAACGAGGACTGGGTGATCGACGAGCAACAACAGCTCGACGAGCTGCGAACTCGCGTAGAAACGCTGATTCCTGCCACCCGGCCGGTTGCGTCCGCTTGATCCAAATTTGTACAAGTTCATACTTGCGCAAATCGGCCGCGGTGACGCACGATGGGGCGTGCAGGCGCGAGCGACGACGACCGGCGGGGTCTGGTCTCCGGGTCGGCGCGCGCTCACGCTCGGACTGGTCTTCACGGTCACGTTGGTCGCGTTCGAGGGCCTCGCGGCAGCGACGATCCTCAAGGTCATCAACGACGATCTGCGCGACATCGGACTCCTGGGTTGGGTGTTGTCGGCGTTCTTCCTCGGCAGCCTGTTCGGGGTCGTGGCCGCCGGCTACGAGGCCGACCGGAAAGGCCCCGCGCGGCCGTTCGTGGCGGGTCTCGCCCTCTTCGGGATCGGACTGGTCGGCGCCGGACTCGCGCCGACGATGGTGGTCCTCGTCACCGCGCGGGCCGTGCAGGGCATCGGCGCCGGCGCGATCGGCGCGGTCGCGTACGTCGCCATCGGGCGCGCCTATCCCGGAGAGATACAGCCGCGCATGTTCGCGGTGTTGTCGAGCGCGTGGGTGGTGCCCGGCCTCATCGGCCCGGCCATCAGCGGCGGGGTGGCCTCGGCGTTCGGGTGGCGGTGGGTGTTCATTGGCTTGTTGCCGCTGGTCGCGCTCGCGGGCGTGATGACGACGCGGGCGCTGCACACGCTCGGACCGCCCGGTGGCGAAGCACCGGTCGACCGGCGCCTGAACGCGCTCGCGCTCGTGGTCGGTGCGGGTCTCGTGCTCGCGGGCGGATCGTCGCACTCGCCGATCGTCCTCGTCCCACTCGTCGTCGTCGGCGCCATCGTGGGTGCGCGGGCGTACATCGGCCTCGTGCCCGCAGGAACCGTGCGCCTCGCCCGCGGTATGCCCGCCGCCGTCGCACTGCGCGGACTCCTGACCTTCGCCTTCTTCGGCACCGACGGCTGGGTCGTGTTCACGGTCACGGACGTGCGCAACTCGAGCATCCTGATCGGCGGTATCGCGCTCACGGCCGCGACCCTCACCTGGACGGGCGGCTCGTGGATCCAGGAGCGCCGCGTGCGCCGGGTCGGACCGCAGACCTTCGTGCGCGTCGGCGTGCTGCTCATCGCGACGGGAATCGGGGTGATGATCCTCGTCGCGCAGGCCGCCGTCCCGACCGCGACCGCGGTGCTCGCGTGGGCCGTGGCCGGGCTCGGGATGGGGCTCGCGTATTCGCCCATCGCGCTCGTCGTGCTGGCCGAGGCGCCCGTCGGCGGCGAAGGCGCGGCGACCGCAAGCCTGCAGTTGTCCGAGACGCTCGGCGTCGCGCTCGGCACGGGCGTTGCGGGCGCGATCGTCGCCGCCGGCGCAACCCTCGACTGGACCGGCGGGAACGCGTTGACGATCGCGTTCGCGGTTTCCGCCGCGGTCGCGCTCTTCATCGCCGCCGCCGCGATCCGCCTCCCCGCGCTCGTCACCAACCCCGAATAGCGAACAACCCTCCCAACAGTTGTGAGCAATCCGTGCTCCACGCGCCGCTTTCCCTCCCAACTGTTGGGAGGTCAGGACGGGTGGAGGGTGAGTCTGGTCCAGGCGGAATCGCCGACGTCCACCGCGATCTCCCAAACACCGGTGGTCGCGTCGAACGCCACGTCGACGGCGGACGCGCCGGCGGAGGGTGACCAGACGGTTGCCGACACCGGGGACTCGGACCAACCGATGATCGCGTACGCGTTCGCCGGCACCCAGCACCGTGACGACGACTTCGCCCGCGCCCACGCCGACGACGACGTCGGCGATGCGCGCATCGCCCGCGCACGCGTAGAGCGCGGGGTCGCCGATCACGGCAATGCCGCCGGGCAACACCGGCGCGAGCACGCGGTAGTCCCAGCCCGCGGGCTCGAGCACCACTTCGTATTCGGCATCGGCGTCGACGACATCGACCTTCCGGGTGCGCCAGTCGTACAGCACGACCCGATCGGTCTCCGGACGATCGGCGTCGAGAGTCGAGAGCGCGATGTGCGCGTGCTTCGTCTGTTTGTCGAAGCCGACGTTGCACGCCAGCGCGTAGCCGAAGCGTCCGGCCGAGTGCTGGGTGTACGTGGATCCGACGAGCGTCTCCCCCGACCACACGGGCGCGTCGAACGGGGCCTGGTCGGTCGCGGCGATGGGAACGTCGGGCCGCACGAGCACACCGTCGGCGCGACACGTCCGCCGGATCAGTGCGACGTCGGCTTCGCCGATGCGATCGCCGATGCCCACCGGCCCGGCCGACATCGCCGCGAGCAGGGCCTCGACCTCGCGCGTCTCCGAGGTGCGGCGCGGAATGGAACACGTCCTTGTACGGCCACAACCCGAGCGCGCGCGCCATCACGTTGTTGTGCAGGAACCACGCCCACAACACCTCGGGGCCGACCAGGTATCCGTGGTCACCACTCGTACGGATCGACGTGACGTGTTGCAGCCGGCTCACCTGCGCGAAGTCGGCGGGTGACGCCATGCACCACTGCGCGTGCAGGTCGCGCGCGCCGAGACCGGCGTCGATGCCTTCCTGCCACGCCGCGGCCCGGCCGGGCGCGCGCAACCCGCGCACGCCGAGGAAGCACTCGATCAGCCAGTCGTGCTCGAACACCTCCACGCCCCACGCCACGCACTGGTCGAGCAGCCGGTCGTAGAGCTCGTTGTCGCGCGGGTGGGCGCGATCCGCGTCGATCCACGATGGCGAATTCGTCGACGTACGGCGACTGCGACGACAGGTGCCGGCAGTGCGCGATCAGCGGCCGGCGGCCGAGCCGCTCGCGCAACGCGGCGACGCCGTCCGGCAACACGTCGTCGCGCGGTTCCCAACGCACCATCCCCGACGGCGGTACGACCCACTCGTCGGTGTTGAACGGGCGCAGCTCCTCGTGCGGGTACCACCACGAGTCGAGCTGCACGGAGCCGACGCGAACACCGCGCGCTTCGAGATCGTCGACCGCGGCGACGATCGTCGACGCGGCATCGAGGTCGGGCTCGGTGCGATACCAGTACGCGCTGCCGTTGTCGGTCCAGTACGAGATCCGGGTACCGAGCGTGTCGGAATCGCGCGCCGGGGGCTCGACGCCCGAGGCGTCGCGCAACAACCGCGCCCAACGGTCGTAGCAGTCGCGCGCGCCGTCGCCCGCGATGATCGCGAGCTCGGTCGCGAACCCCGCGGGGACGTCGTCGACGTCACCGTGCCACCCGGCACGCAAGCCCGTGTCGGCCTGTTCCTTGCCGGCCGGGACACCGATCACCTGCTCGTGAAACGACTGCAGCGGCGCGAGCAACAGCGTGCGACCATCGGGCGCGACGAGCCCGAGCGGGATGACGACGGCGGGCCGGAACGGCAGCAACCGCCAACGCGACAGCGCCGCGTCACTGAAGACGGGCAGCGCGAACTCGGTGTACTGGTGCCCGAACGCGCGCATGTCCTCCGGCGCGCCGCCGTCGAGGCGCAGTCGCGGCTCGAAGTGCCACGCGACGGCGGGCGTCGCGAAATCGTTCGTCGCAATACCGCGCTGCGCGACGCTCGCAACGAGTCGGAGAACCACGACCGGTTCGTCGGCGAGCGCATCGACCGTTCCCGCGATCCCGGCCGGCGCGAGGACACGCCCGGGCCCGAGCCAGTCCGGCTCGCCGTCGACCCAACCGACGCGCACCTCGCCCGCCGTAGTGACCCGAACGCGCAACGGACCCGCCGACAGCGTGCGATCGATTTCGTCGAGGTCGGCCACGCGCTGCATTCAAGCGCACGGTTTGACTCACCGGGTACCTGCGTGGTCCGATGACCGTCGCTCCCAGCGGGGGAAGTCCGGTCGAATTCCGGCGCTGACCCGCAACCGTAGGCAGGGCGCGGTCGCACGACCTTCGTCGAACGACTCCGTCCCTGCGAGCCGGGATACCCGTGAAGAGCAGCTCCGAAGACACCGTCGTGGTTTGCGGGTTGTGAGCGCTCGATCCCGGTCGGGCTGTCCATTCCTGTTGCTGCGGCACGAGCGGAAGGACACCCGATGAAAAGGGTCGTGACATTCCTCCTCGCTGCCGGTCTCGTGCTCGCCGTCGCGGCTCCCGCGCCGGCGGCACCGCCCAGTAGCGATCCGAAGACCGATGCCGCCGACGCGGCCGCGTGGCTGGGCGGACAGGTCAACGCCTCCGGCTTCATCCCGCGGCGGGCAATCCCGCGCAGCCCGAACCTCTCGGTCACCGTGCAGACCGTCACCGCGCTCGCGGCGGCGGGCGTCGGCCGGACCCAGGTCGACCGCGCTCCTCGGCTATCTCGGCCATCACGTCGACGACGTCGTGGTGGTCGCCGGCGCCGACGATGCGGGCGCGCTCTCGAACCTCATCCTCGCGGCGGTGGCCGGGGGCGCCGACCCGACGTCGTTCGGTCCGGGCCACGTCGACCTCGTTGCCCGGCTGCTCGCGAGTCAACAGCCGAGCGGATTGTTCGGTTCGTCGAGCCCGACGTTCGACGGCGCGTTCCGCCAGGGACTCGCGCTGCTCGCGTTGCACGCGGTCGGGGTCGCGAACCCGGCCGGCGTGACGTGGCTCGAGGGTCAGCAGTGCGCCGACGGTTCGTGGACGTCGTTCCGCAGCGACACCGCGGTGCCGTGCCCGGCGGTCGACCCGAACACCTTCACCGGGCCCGACACCAACTCGACCGCGCTCGCCGCGATCGGGCTGCACGTGCAGGGCGCGACCGCACCGGCCGCCGCGGGCGTCGCCGAGCTCGGATCGGTTCGCAACGCGGACGGGGGATGGGGCTTCCTCAGCGACGCGGGTCAGGCCACCGACGCGAACTCGACCGGGGTCGTGCTCCACGCGCTGCGCACCGTCAACGGTACGGCCGACACGACGGGGATCGACGCGCTGCTCGCGCTGCAGGCGGGCTGCACCGCCGACCCCGCCGATCGGGGTGGGATCGCGTTCCAACCCGGACCGGGCGGCACGCTCGCACCCGACCTGCTGGCGACCGTGCAGGCCACTCCCGCGCTGGCCGAGGTCGCGTTGCCGGTCACGGCGGGCGCGATCTCGGCCTCGTTGCCGACCCGTGCGCGCCGCCGGCGACCACGACGACGACGGCAACCACGCCGACGACCGTCGCGGCATCGGGAACGACGGTCGCGGTGGCGGGCCCGACCGCACCGGCGTCGACGGTCGCGGCCGCGGCCGGCAACGAGCTCCCGCGGACCGGTTCTTCGTCGGGACCGATCGCGATCGTCGCGGTGTGCCTGCTCGCCCTCGGCCTGCTGTTCGTCGGCGGCGCCCGCCGCGGCGGCAGTCATGACGTTCGGTCATGATCCGCCGGCGCGCGCGGTCGCGGCAACCGCGCTCGTCGCGTGCGCGTTCGCCACACCGCTGGGCGGGCGCGCGGTCGGTCGCGCCTGCGCGGCGGACACGGTGCACGTCGCGGTCGTCGTCGACCCCGGCAGTGGTCCGTCGGTGAGCGCGGTGTGCGTTCCGGCCGGTGCGCGCGACAACGGCGCGACGATCCTCGCCGCGCGCGCGGCCCGGCTGGGGACACCGCCGCCGCGGTACAACGCGGCGGGTCTGTTGTGTGCGATCGACGGCGTCCCGCAAACCGGGTGCGGCGAGAAGACCGGCGCCCAGTACGCGTACTGGTCGTACTGGCACGGCAGCGGCGGCACGTGGTCGTACTCGAGCTTCGGCCCGGGCTCGTGGCGCGTCGACCCGGGTACCGTCGAGGGTTGGCGCTGGCAGCCCGACGGCACCGGGACTCCCGACCGACCCCCCGCCGCGCGGCCCCGCGAGCGCCGCGGCGATCTGCGTCCCGCCACCCACCCCGACCACCGTGCGGCCCACCATCTCGCGCACCACGGCTCCGCACTCCGGTGGGACTCCATCCGTGATCGCGCCCGCGGCGACCACGCCGTTGATCGGGCCGGAGGCGGCGGGCACCGGGCCCGCGGTCGCTACCGCCACCTCGACGACCGCGTCGACGTCGAACACCGCGGCGCGCCCGACCACGGCAACGACGGCGCGCGGCCATCCGTCGACAACGGTGGCCGGCGCCACGTCGGCTTCGCCTCGTCGTCGATCGTGCTCACGACCCGCGGGCTCGCGGCCCCACCCGGCGCGCACTCGTCCGGCGGCGCGCCGGTCGGCGTGATCGTCGGCGTGGTGCTGGTGATCGGGCTCGGCGCGGGGGGCGCGGTCGCGGCCCGGCGCGCGCCGGCCCGCTTCGTGAGACCGCGCTCGCTCCACCCGCTCGCGTGGTGGATCTGGGCGCTCGCACTCGCGACCGCCGCGTTGCGCACGACGAACCCGCTCCTGTTGGCGCTCCTCGTCGCGGTGGCGTGGCTCGTCGTCGCCGCCCGCCGCCCGCAGGCTCCGTGGGCGCGGACGTTCGGCAGCTTCGTCCGCTTCGGGATCGCGATCATCGTCGTGCGCGTCGTCCTGCAGATGCTGTTCGGCGACCGCCTGCCGGGCCACGTGCTCTTCACGTTGCCGCACGTCGACCTGCCGTCGTGGGCCGCGGGCGTGACGTTGGGCGGTCCGGTGACGACCGAGTCGCTCGTCGCCGCGTTCAACGAGGGCCTCCAACTCGCGACGCTCATCGCGTGCGTCGGCGCCGCGAACAGCCTCGCGAGCCCGTATCGTCTGCTGCGCGCAATCCCTTCGGTGCTCTACGAGCTCGGCGTCGTCGTGACGGTCGCGCTGTCGTTCGCGCCGCAGACCGTCGTCGCCGCCGCGGGCATCCGCGACGCGCGCCGGCTCCGCGGCCGACCGCACCGCGGACTGCGTGGACTGCGCGGTATGGCCGTTCCCGTGCTCGAAGGCGCGCTCGAACGATCGCTCGACCTCGCGGCGTCGATGGACAGCCGCGGGTACGGGCGCCACGGCGACGTGCCCGCGAGCCGGCGCCGCGCCGGACAGATGGCGACGCTGCTCGGCGCGTTCGCGATCGTGGTCGGCGTGTTCGGCGTGCTCGACGGCGGCGCGCCGTTCGTCGCTCGGCATCCCGATGCTCGCGGTCGGCGCGGTGCTGCTGGTCGCGAGCCTGCGCGCCGCGAAGTCGGGCGCGATCCGTTCGCGCTACCGGCCCGACGTGTGGCGCATCCCCGAATGGGTCACGGTCGCGGCGGGCGCGAGCGCGCTGGCCGCGCTCGTGCTGGCCGGCCACCTCGGCATCGCCGGGCTCCACCCGCGCCTACAGCCCGCTGGAGATGCCGACGCTCCCGCTCCTCCCGGTCGTCGGCGTGCTCGCGGCCGCGCTCCCCGCGTTCGCCTCACCGCCACTCCCGGTCGAGCTCGCATGATCACGTTCGAGCACGTGACGTTCACGTACCCCGACGCGGCGCAGCCCGCGCTCGTCGACGTCGACTTCGCGGTCGACGAGGGCGAGTTCTTCCTCGTCGTCGGCGAGACCGGTGCGGGCAAGTCGACGCTGTTGCGCGCGGTGAACGGGCTCGTCCCGCACTTCACCGGCGGCACGCTGCTCGGACGCGTCACGGTCGACGGCATCTCGACCGTCACGCCCCCGCGTGAGCTCGCGGATCGCGTCGGCGTCGTCGGCCAGAACCCGACCGCGAGCTTCGTCACCGACACCGTCGAGGACGAGCTCGCGTACGCGATGGAGAACCTCGGCATCGCGCCCGACGTGATGCGGCGCCGCGTCGAAGACGTGCTCGACCTGCTCGGCATCGCCGCGCTGCGGCGCCGAACGCTCGGAACGCTCTCGTCGGGCGAGGCGCAACGGGTCGCGATCGGCTCGGTGCTCACGGCATCGCCGCGCGTCCTCGTGCTCGACGAGCCGACCTCCGCGCTCGATCCCGGCGCGGCCGAGGACGTGCTCGCGATCCTCACCCGCCTCGTCGACGACCTCGGGCTCACCGTGCTGCTCGCCGAACACCGGCTCGAACGCGTCGTGCAGTACGCGACCCGCATCGCGGTGGTCGGCGCGGATCGGCGTCTGCGGGTCGGGGCGCCGGCCGACGATGATGGCCGATGCGCCGGTCGCGCCGCCGGTCGTCGCGCTCGGCGCGGCTCGCGGGCTGGGCCCCGCTGCCGTTGTCGGTGCGCGACGCGCGCCGCGCCGCGCGCCCGCTCCGCGAGCGGCTCGCGTCGATCACTCCGCCGACGCGCACGGCCGCCGACGCTCGGCGACACCATCGCGCGGCTCTCCGGCGTCGCCGCGCGCTACGGGCCGACCGACGTGCTGCACGACATCGACCTCTCGATCGCACACGGCGAGATCGTCGCGGTCATGGGCCGCAACGGCGCGGGGAAGTCGACGCTGCTGCGGCTGCTGTCGGGGCTCATGCGCCCGACCTCGGGACGCGTGACCGTCGACGGCGAGACCCCGCACTCGCTGGCCGCCGGCGCGCTCGTGCGCAAGGTCGGGCTCGTGCCCTCCGATCCGGGCGCGCTGCTCTACGAACGCACCATCGCGTCCGAGTGCTCGGTCGCCGACCGCGAGCACCATCTCGCCGCCGGAACCACGCGCGCGACGCTCGACCGCATCGAAGCGGGACTCGATCCGAACCGTCATCCCCGCGACCTGCTCGGAGGGTCAACGGCTCGCGCTCGCGCTCGCGGTCGTGCTCGCGCCCGCGCCGCCGCTGATCCTGCTCGACGAACCGACCCGCGGCCTCGACTACGACGCCAAGGCGCGCCTCTCGGTGATCCTCCGCGAGCTCGCCGCGACCGGGCACGCGGTGGTGCTCGCCACGCACGACGTCGAGCTGGTCGCCGAGACCGCGTCACGCGCCATCGTGATCGCCGACGGCGAGATCGTGTCCGACGGCGCCGCGCGCGACGTGGTGTGCCACTCGCCGGTGTTCGCGCCGCAGGTCGCGAAGATCCTCGCGCCCGCACAATGGCTCACGGTCGCCGAAGTCTCGGCCGCGCTGGCCTCGTGATGGCGACCGCCACCGCAACCACGTCGCTCCCCTCGGGCCGGATCCGCTTCCACTGGCGGTCGGGCGTGCTGCTCGCCGCGACGTCGGCCGCGGGCATCGCCGCGTTCACCTGGCCGTTGTTCGCCAGCCCGAACGGCACCGAGAACCCGGCGCACGTGGGCGACGCGCCGTGGGTGTTCATCGTGCTCGTGCCGCTGCTCGTCGGCATCCTCTTGTCCGAGCTCGCCGACGGCGCGCTCGACGCCAAGGCGGTCGCGATGCTCGGCGTGCTCGTCGCGTGCGGCGCCGCGCTGCGCGCGCCCACGACCGGCGTGACCGGGCTTCACCGGCGTGTTCTTCCTGCTGATCCCGGGCGGCCGCGTGTTCGGACGCGGCTTCGGCTTCGTGCAGGGCGCGCTCACGATGTTCGCGTCCGCGCTGCTCACCGGCGGCGTCGGACCCTGGCTGCCGTTCCAGATGTTGTGCACCGCGTGGGTGGGGTTCTTCGCCGGTTGCCTGCCCCCGGCGAAGGGCCGGGCGGAGCTCGCCCTGCTCGCGGGCTACGGCGCGATCGCGGGCCTCGTCTACGGCCTCGTGATGGACATGTGGTTCTGGCCGTTCGGCACCTCGGGCACCCAGCTGCATTTCGTCGCGGGCGCCGCGGTCACCGAGAACCTGCGCCGGTTCTGGGCGTTTCACCTCGCGAGCGCGCTCGGCTTCGACATCCCGCGCGCGGCCGGCAACGCGCTGCTCATCCTCATCGCGGGCACGCCGGTGCTCGCCGCGCTCCGCCGCGCCGCGCGCCGCGCCGCGTTCGGCGCGCCGGTCCGGTTCGACCCCGACTGAGAACGACCCGCCGGATCGGACCGCCCGCACCAACTGTTGTCGGAGTTATCGGCGCCATGCGGTGATTTCTCCACCAACTGTTGTCGGGTTATCGCCGCCATGCGCTGATTTCTCCACCTACTATTCTCGGGGTTTCCCCGCAAGGCGCGACATCTCCACCAACCGTTGTCGCGTTTCGCGACACCTGATCCGGGCTGCCGTATCCTCCGGCGATGATCGACTACGACCTGGTGATCGTCGGCGCGGGGTCGGGCAACATGCTCCCGATGGCGGAGATCGACGGTCTGCGGGTCGCGATCGTCGAGCGCGACCGCTTCGGCGGCACGTGCCTGAATCGCGGTTGTATCCCGTCGAAGATGCTGGCGCACACGGCCGACATCGCGGAGACGGTGCGCACCGCCGGCCGGTACGGGATCAACGCCGAGCTCCTCGGCGCGGACTGGCCCGCGATCCGCGACCGCGTGTTCACGCGCCTCGACCGGCACGCCGCCGACGGGCTCGTGTACCGCCGGGGCAGCGGTGTCGACGTGTACCTCGGCGAGGCGCGGTTCGTCGCGCCGAGGGTGCTCGAAGTCGGCGGGAAACAACTCCGGGGCGAACACGTGATCCTCGCGGCCGGCGCCCGCCCCATCGTCCCGCAGATCCCCGGCCTCGACGACGTTGCGTTCCACACGACCGACACGATCATGCGGGTCGACGCGCGCCCCGCGTCGATGGTGATCATCGGCGGCGGCCCCGGCGCGGCCGAGCTCGGCCATGTGTTCGCCGCGTTCGGCACGGACGTCACGATCGTCGAGAAGGAATCGGTGTTGCTCGCGATCCTCGACGACGACATCGCACGACGCTTCACCGACGGTTGCGCGGAACGGTTCGACCTCCGGTGCGGAACCCAGGTCACGCGCGTCGAAGGAACGGCGGACGGCGTGGCCGTGCACCTCGCGGGCGAGCGGCCCGGGGTCGTGGAAGCCGAGGTGCTCCTGTCGCGGTCGGCCGCACACCGAACACCGACGTACTCGACGTCGCGGCGGGAGGGGTCGAGATCGACGAGCGGGGCCGAGTCGTCACCGACGAATACCTCGCGACCAACGTGCCCGGCGTTTGGGCCATCGGCGATCTCACGAATCACGTTCAGCTCAAGCACCTCGCCAACGCGCAGATGCATCTCGCGGTTCACAACGTCCTGCATCCGGACGACGCGCGCCCCGGCCACTTCCCGGTGGTGCCCGCCGCCGTGTTCGCCGACCCGCAGGTCGCAACCGCGGGTCCGACCGAGCGCGCGCTGCGCGAGCAGGGCGCGTCGTTCGTCGTCGCGCGCCGCGACTACGCCGCACCGCGTTCGGCTGGGCGACGGAAGACACGACCGGCTTCGTCAAGCTCATCGCCGATCCCGCCACCCGGCGCCTCCTCGCCGCGCACATCGTCGGGCCGCAAGCCGCCGCGCTGATCCAACCGCTCGTGCAGGGCATCTACCTCGACAACACCATCGATCAACTCGCGCACGACGTGCTCTACATCCACCCCTCGCCGAGCGAGGTCGTCGCGCAGGCCCTGCTCGAACTCACGGGAGTCGGTTGCGAGGCCTAGAGCCCGAGCAACTGATCGATCGCGCGGACGGCCGGCCACGCACCGTCGGACCAGTTCGCGACCACCGTGTGCGTGACGTTCGTCGCGGGGTCGTGCGTCGTGCGGAACGAGACCCCGGCGTCGTATCCCTCGAGCCACACCACCGCGCTCGTCGGGTGCAGCCAGAACCCCATCCCGTACCGCGCCGCATCGGATCCGGCGGTGCGGCGCGGTCGCGTCATCTCCTTCACCCACTCGTCGGAAACGATCCGGCCGGCAAAGAACGCCGCCCACAACGCGTGCATGTCGGCGACGGTCGAGTAGATCCCGCCGTCGCCGCTTCCGCGCACCGGCAGGTGCAGCACGTTGCTGCGCAGTCCGTCGACCGCGAGATAGCCGATCGCGGCACGCGCCGGGAGCTCGTCGGAACGAAGGAACGCGGTGTCGTCCATTCCTGCGGGCGCGCACACGCGCTCCGACACGAGGTCGGGGAACGGCACGCCACTCACGCGCTCGGCAATCAACGCCAGCACCACGTAACCGCCGTTGCAGTACGAGAACCGCTCACCGGCCGCGAACTTCGGCGCGTGGCCGTCGAGCACCCGGAGGTAGTCCTCGGTCGTCGCCAGCTCGTGGACCGGCACCGTCATCACGTAGTCGGTGACGTCGCTCCCTCGTCCTCGTCGAGGTAGTCGCCGATCCCCGACCGGTGCGCGAGCAGGTGCTCCACCGTGACCTCGTCGGGGATCAGGGGGAGATCCCCGCCGAGCACCGAACGCGCCGTGGTCGTGAGCTCGAGCCTGCCGTCGGCGATCAGGCTCACGACGGTGAGCGCCGTCAGCCCCTTCACGCCGCTGGCGATGCCGAACTGGGTATCGACGGTGTTCGGCACCTCGTACGCACGGTTCGCGAAACCGAAGCCGCGCTGGTACAGAACCTCTTCGTCCCGATCGATGCGCACCACGCCGGAGAAGCCCTCGATCCGGGCCATCTCCTCGAGCTCGGAAAAATCGGGCACGACGGCAAACGTAATGTCGAGAACCCGGTCGCAGCTTCGACATTCGGATGAGGGCGCAACCGTGCCCCCGAGAATGGGAAAGCCGAAACGGGAAGGATGACGAGATGCGATTCATGCTCTTGCAGAACTACGGCGAGGTCGAATCCGACTGCCCACCGATGCCGGAGTGGTCACCCGCCGACATCCAGGCCCACATCGAGTTCCAGCACGTGCTGAACCAGGAGCTCGCCGAGCTCGGCGAGCTGGTCGACGCGCAGGGCCTCGCCGGCCCGGAGGTCGCCAAGTTCGTCGTCTCCGACGGGATGGGCGCGCCGGTGATCACCGACGGGCCGTACCCGGAGTCGAAGGAACTGCTCGCCGGCTACCGGCTCATCGACGTCGAGACGCTCGACCGCGCGCTCGGATCGCGGCGCAGGCCTCGGCCGCGCCCGGACCGAACGGCGTCCCGATCCAGCAGCCGATCGAGGTGCGCCAGGTGTTGGGCGCGCCCGACCCCGAGATGTGAGCGCCGCGGACACCGAGCACCTGTTGCGCGAGCTCGCGCCGCAGGTGCTCGGGGCGGTGGTCCGGCGCTACGGCCACTTCGCCGACGCGGAGGACGCGACCCAAGAAGCGCTCGTCGCCGCCGCGAACTCCTGGCCGACCGACGGGCAGCCCGACAACCCCCTCGCCTGGCTCGTCCGGGTTGCCGCGCGGCGCATGGTCGACCAGTACCGGCGGGACGACGCCCGCCGCCGCCGCGAAGACCTCGCGGCGTCCTGGTCGATCGCGCGCCCCGATCCGAACGTCGAGACCGCGGCGGGCGGCGACGACACGCTGATCCTCGTGTTCATGTGCTGTCACCCGGCGCTCACACCGGCCGCGGCGATCCCGCTCACGTTGCGGGCGGTCGGCGGTCTGACCACCCGCGAGATCGCGCACGCGTTCCTCGTGTCCGAGGCGACGATGGCCCAACGCATCAGCCGGGCCAAGGCGAAGATCGAGCGCGTCGCCCGAGCCGTTCGCACTCCCGGCCCCCGCCGAACGCCCCGAGCGGTTGCGATCGGTGCTCCACGTGCTCTACCTGCTCTTCAACGAGGGGTACGCGGGCAGCAGCGGGCCCGACCTCGCGCGCGCCGATGTCTCCGACGAGGCCATCCGCCTGACGCGCGCGGTTCATGCGGCACTCCCCGACGACGCGGAGGTCACCGGTCTGCTCGCGCTCATGCTGCTCACCGACGCGCGCCGCGCCGCGCGCACCGGTGCCGACGGCGAGCTGATCCCGCTGGCCGAACAGGATCGCACGCGCTGGGACCGCACGCTCATTGCCGAAGGCATCGCGCTCATCACCGACGCGCTCCGGCGCGGCCCGATGGGCGAGTACCAGATCCAGGCGGCGATCGCCGCGGTGCACGACCAGGCCGCGCGTACGACGACACGAACTGGTCGGAGATCGTGCCGCTCTACGTGCTGCTCGAGAAGATGACCGGCAATCCGATGGTCACGCTCAATCGGGCGGTCGCGATCGTGATGACCGACGGTCCCGACGCCGGACTCGCACTGCTCGACGGGCTCGAGGAACGCCTCGGCGACCATCACCGCTTGCACTCGGTGCGCGCGCACCTGTTGGAACGAGCCGGCGACAACGACACCGCCATCGTCGAGTTCCGCGCCGCGGCCGCGCGCACGACGAACCTGCGCGAACAGCACTACCTCACGACGCAGGCCGCCCGGCTCGCGACCACCTCGGCCGCGGACTGACGTTCAGATGTCGACGACCATGCGCGAAAAAAAAAAAAAAAAAAAAAAAAAAAAAAAAAAAAAAAAAAAAAAAAAAAAAAAAAAAAAAAAAAAAAAAAAAAAAAAAAAAAAAAAAAAAAAAAAAAAAGGCCCGCAGCGTGCACGTGCGCGTGCCGCCTTCCAGGACCGCCCTCGCCGAGGATGGCGCCCGGCCCCAGCTCCGCGAGCTCGGCGCCGTCGACCTCCACGACGAGCACGCCGTCGAGCAGCAGAACAGCTCGTCGCCCGCCGCGCCCTGCTCGGTCAACAGCGCGCCTTCCTTGAGCTTGCGGATCTCCGGACGTTCGCCGGAACGCATGATCGTCGTCGCCAGCTCGCGCTCGAGGCACTCTCGACCGCGGTGACATACGCCTTCGTGTTCGTGTCGCCCCACGGCGTGTGCTTGCCGAACGACTTCCGGTACCAGTCCCTGAAGTCGGCGAGTCCTGCCTTCGCGGTGAGCTCACCAGCGTCGTCGTAGACCCAATGCCGCGGGAACGCGCTCGTTCCCGTCATCGTCGCCTCGCTCGAACCGTCGGCGCGCACGTGAGCGACAGGGTCGTCCACACCAGTGGGCGCGCGAGTTGCACGAACGGCGGCCGGTTGACGCCCGGGCGCAGGAAGCGCGGTGTGGCCGCCGACCGTCTGGTTGAACACCGCCGCGGCGTCGGTGACCTGCGGGTCGGTCTGCAACTCGGGCATCGTGGGCGCCGCGAAACGTTCGCCTCCTTCTGGCGACCCGCACCGTCGTCGAACCCATCAGCCGCCACTGTCCTTCTCGTAGCCGGCGGAGACCACGCGCCCGTCCTGGACCTCGATCCAGGCGTGCAGCCGGTTCGTGACCGGAAGCGGTCAGCCGCCTGCAGCGCGGCGAGGTCCGTGATCGTGTCCGGCGGGGGATCGTCGTAGTGCGCGACGCCCGCACTCGAACATGACCTTGTTCGTCGCCGATCGACCGCTTCCGACGGGATCCAGGAGAGGCTTGTGAGCTTTTTTTTTTTTTTTTTTTTTTTTTTTTTTTTTTTTTTTTTTTTTTTTGGCAGGTTGTGCGAGTGGTCGTAGCACCCGGAGCGTCGGGGTGCTCTCCGCCTTGTGCGAACGGCGCAGACCGGATCGAATCATCACGTGACCAGCACTCCTGCCCGGAACCCGGACACTTCGGCCGTATGAGATGAGCGTCGATGCGATCGTCGTCGGCGCAGGACCGAACGGTCTCACTGCCGCCGCACGAATTGCACGTGCCGGATTCCGGGTCGCGGTGTACGAGCGCGCCCCGACCGTCGGCGGGAGCACCCGCACCACGTCGTTGATGAGGCCCGGCGTCGTCCACGACGTCGGGGCGACCGTCGTGCCGTTCGCGGCCGCTTCGCCCGCGTTCGCCGCCCTCGGACTCGACCTGCCGCTGGTCTACTCCGGCCTCGCGCTCGCGCACCCGCTCGACGGTGGACGCGCCGCGATCGTCGATCGGAGCCTCGACGCGACCGCCGACGCGTTGGGCGACGACGCGACGCGCTACCGCCGGCTCATCGGTCCCGTCGTGCGACACTTCGACGCGTTCGCCGACTCGACGCTCGCGCCGGCCATCCGCCAGGCGCGTCATCCCGTTCTCGCGGCGCGGTTCGGTCCGCTGCTCGTGCTCCCGGGCACGACCCTGGCGCACCTGTTCTCGACCGATGCCGCCCGGGCGTTGCTCATCGGGCTCTCGAGTCATGCGACCGTACCGGTCAGCCGGCCGCTGACCGCGGGCGTCGGATTGACACTGCTCGCGGCCGCGCACGCGGTTGGCTGGCCCATGATCGAGGGCGGTACCCAGGTGCTGACCGAACAGCTCGCAGCAGTCGTGCGCGCCGAAGGCGGCGAGATCGTCGTCGATCACGAAGTGAAGTCGCTCGCCGAACTCCCGCCCGCGCGTGTCATGTTGCTCGACGTGACGCCGCGCCAGTTCGCCGACATCGCGCCCGACGCGGCGCGGGCGTACCGGCGTTGGAAGTACGGCCCCGGTGTCTGCAAGGTCGACTACGTCCTGTCGGGTCCGGTCCCGTGGACCGCCGAGGCCTGCCGGCGCGCGGCCACCGTCCACCTCGGTGGCGCGGCGCCCGAGATGCTGGAGTCCGAGCGCGAGGTCGCGCGCGGCCGGGTGCACGCCCGGCCGTACACGATCGTCGTGCAACCACAGTTGGCGGATCCGACGCGCAGCCCGACGGGAGAGATCCCGCTGTGGGCGTATTGCCACGTGCCGAACGGCTCCGAGCTCGACGCGAGTCCGAACATGGAAACACAACTCGACCGCTTCGCACCCGGGTGGCGCGACCTCATTGTTGCCAAGCACGTCGTCACCGCGGCCGCGAGCGAGGCGACCAACCCGAATCTCGTCGGCGGCGACATCTCCGGCGGTCTCATGACAATTCGTCAGATGCTCTTCGGCGCGCGTCCCGGGCGCTCCCCCTATGCAACCAACGTGCGCGGCGTCTATCTGTGCTCGAGCTCGACTCCGCCCGGCGCGGGCGCACACGGCATGAGTGGCTGGTACGCGGCCGGGTCGGCAATGCGCATGCTGCAACGCTGACCGTCCGCGCCTGCGGTTGTACGAGTACCGATTCGATCCCGCGCCGTTCTCACCGTGGCCCGACGCGGAGGGGCAGTGGGTCGCGCACGACGCGTCGTTGCCACGTCGATCGAGCCGCGCGCGCAGGCGCGTGCGGGTGATCTCCCCTTCAGCATCGTGCGGTTCGTGGACTGAGACGCCCTACGACGCGATCGCGGCGCCGGCGCGGCGGCCGAAGAAGGTCCCGTCACCGAGGCTGATGCCGCTGACGTAGCCGCCCGCCGCCAGGCTCGCGCTCGCGCGGCCGACCGCGAAGAGTCCGGGCACCGCGGCGCCCGCCGGGCGTCGAGCACGCGCCGTCGACGTCGGCGTGCAACCCGCCGAGCGTGAACGTGGCGTAGATCGCGCCGCGGTCCATGCCGAGGTCGATGGCGCCGAGCGGCGGAACGAGCGGTTGCACGAACGGCGGCAGCTTCCCGAACTCCGGATCCTCACCGTGCGCCGCGTGCTCGTTGTAGTTCGCGACCGTGGCGGCCAACGCGGCTTCGGGCACGCCCGATGTCGCGCGCGAGCTCCTCGACCGTCTCGGCCGCGTACGAGAACCGCAGCCCGAGCAGGTTGCGCTCGTAGATCGACTCGTCGAGCACCATGAACACGTCGCCGTCGTGTTCCATCAGCGCCTTCCAACCGATGCGTCCGGTGTAGGTGTCCTCGTTCACGAACCGGCGGCCCGGCGCGGTCGACGAGGATCGCCCGGCACAGTCGATGCGGCGGCCCGAGCGGCAGCGCGCACTCGAACACGTCGAGACGCAGCGGCGCGCCGCCGGCGCCGAGACCGAGCCGGATCCCGCGGCCGTCGTCGGCGTCGGTCCCGATGCGCCACGCGGGATCGGGCCGCATCGCGTCGGGGCAGTACGCGTGCAGCATCGCTTCGTTGTACGCGAACCCGCCGGTCGCGAGCACCACACCCCGGCGGGCACGCACGTGGCGCGTCGCGTTGTCGCGGCGCACCGCCACGCCGACGACCACACCGTCGGCGTCGACGATCAGCCGATCGGCGCGCGCGTCGACCTCGACCCGCGTGGCGGTCGCGGCGACGGCCGCGCCGAGGCATTGCATCAAGAAGTTGCCCGCGCTGTCGGTGTATTGCGGCTTGTGACCGCGCGGCACGGGCCGGGCGATGTCGCAGAACGGCCGGCTGTCCTCGCCGCCGGAGAACACGAGACCGCTGTCGTCGGCGCGACTCGCGGTTCGGCTCGTCGCAGAACGCGGCCCGGAACGGCACACCGTGGTCGCTGCAACCAGTGGAAGTGCGCGACCGACTCGTCGCAGTAGACCCGCAGCCGCTCGAGGTCGGGGCGGTCGCGAGGCGTCGGCCACACCGTGCGGCGCGGTCGCCGCGAGCAGGAACGCGTGCATCGTGTCGGCGTCGTCGTCGAAGCCGCATTCCCGCTGCACGGGGGTGCCGCCGCCGAGATAGATCAGACCCGCCCGACATCGCGCTCGTGCCGCCGGGCGCACCCTGGCGCTCGAGCGCCAACACGTCGAGCCCGCGCTCGGATGCGGCGACGGCCGCCGACGCGCCCGCACAACCGAGGCCGACGACGACCACGTCCGCCTCGTCGTCGAAGCGAGGACACCTCTCGTTCGGCCAAGGGCTCGATGGGCGCCGTCGGATCGTTGCTCACGCGGGCCCTGTCATAGTGAACGAGACGATCGACGTGCGAATCGCACGACCCCGTACGATCGGGCACCCAGCCATCGCATCGGGAGGAACCATGAACGAAGAGCGGGCCCGAACACTGCTGCGCGCCGAGCGCAGTCGCGTCGAGGAACTCCTGCGCGAGACCACTGCCGCCGGCCGGGACGACCGCGCCGCGGCCAACGACGACGGCGATCTCACCGACCCCGCGCAACCGCTCACCGCCGAGGAGACCGACGACGCGATCGCGGCCGGGCTCGTCGAGCGGCTCGCGGCCATCGACCGGGCCGAGCACCGACTCGAACAGGGCACGTACGGGCGCTCGATCCGCAGCGGCGCGGTGATCCCCGACGAACGCCTCGAAGCCGACCCCGCGGCCGAGCTGACCGTTGCCGAGGCGCAAGAGGCGTAGACGTTGACCACGGCCACATCCACGGGCGAGTTCTCCGGGCGCGACGGCAACCGCCTCGCGGCCGACGTCGCCGGCGACCCCGCAGATCCGCCGGTGATCCTGATGCACGGCGGCGGTCAGACCCGGCACTCGTGGGGCACCACGCTCGGCGCGCTCGCCGACCGGGGCTGGCGCGCGTACGCCGTCGACCTGCGCGGGCACGGCGAGAGCGAATGGGCCGCCGACGGCGACTACACGCTCGACGCGTTCTCCGGCGATCTGCTGGCCGTCGTGCGCACCCTCGACCGGCCGCCCGCACTCGTCGGCGCGTCGCTCGGCGGCATCGCGTCGCTCGCGGCGATCGGTGAGCACACCGACGAGACCGTCGCGCGCGCCCTCGTGCTGGTCGACGTTGCGCCGCGGATGGAAGAACAGGGCCGTATGCGCATCGGGGCGTTCATGGCGGAGCACATGAACGACGGCTTCGCCACGCTCGACGACGTCGCGGACGCGATCCAGGCGTACAACCCGCACCGCCCGCGGCCCTCCGACCTCGGTGGACTCGCCAAGAACCTGCGCCACGGTGACGACGGTCGCTGGTACTGGCACTGGGACCCCAAGTTCATCGGCGGCAGCATGGGCGGCGCAGACGAGACCCGCACCTCGCTCATCGATCCTGTGCGCCTCCGCAAGGCCGCGGCGGCCCTGAGCGTGCCGACGTTGCTCGTGCGCGGCCGGGTCAGCGACCTCCTCAGCGAAGAGGGCGCGCAGGAGCTGCTGGCCCTCGTGCCGCACGCGCAGCTCGTCGACGTCGCCGGCGCGGGGCACATGGTCGCCGGCGACCGCAACGACCTGTTCAATGACGCGGTTGTGACGTTCCTGGACGGCGTCCGCGAGCTGAAGTAGCGCCCGCCCGCCGGCCCGATTCACGGGTTATCAACCATACACGCCCCACCCGCGTACCGCCAATCCGTGACGTTCGCATCACGCACGTCAAGTCCGGCCCCGCAATTCCGATACCCGATTCCAGCGGTTTCACAGAGTCGGACGACAGGAGCGGGTGTTGAAGAAGCGAGCTTGGCTCCTCTACCCGTGCCTCGCGGCCGTGGCTACGGCGATCTACTACCTCACCGGCCACGACAGCTACCTGTTCAACCTGATCGGGCTGTCGTCGCCGATCCTGATTCTCACCGCGGTATGGGTGCACAAGCCCGAAGCCCGCGCGCCCTGGTACCTGTTCTCGCTCGGCCAGTTCCTCTTCATCACCGGCGACGTCCTCGCGTACAACTACGACAAGATCTTCGGCGAGCGACCTGCCGTTCCCCGCGATCAGCGACGTCGCTTACCTGCTCGTGTACCCGTGCCTCGTCGCGGGCGCGTTGGCGTTGTTGCACCTGCGCGCTCCGCGCCGTGACATCGGCGCGCTCATCCACTCCGCGATCATCGCGATCGGTATCGGCACGTTGTCGTGGGTGTTGCTCATCTCGCCGTACACGCACGACGCGCACGCTGACCGGTCTGCAGAAGCTCGTCTCCATGGGCTACCCGATCATGGACCTCATGGTGCTGACTGTCGCTGTCCGCCTCGCCATGAGCCGCGGCCGGCGCACGCCCGCGTTCCACCTCATGCTCGTCGCGGTCGCTGCGCTGCTGTTGACCGACTCGGTGTACGGCTGGGTCTCAGCTGAACGGCGGTACACACCGGGCTCCGGTTGGTTGGAGATCGGCTGGATCAGCTTCTACGTGCTCTTCGGGCCGCGGCGCTGCACCCGTCGATGCGGACCGTCTCGCACCAGCAGCCCGAACAGACCGAGTCCGTTCGTCACGCCCGGGCGCTCGCGCTGCTCGGCGCCGCGTCGCTGCTCGCGCCGCTGGCGCAGGCGACGCAGGCCATCCGGCACCAGCCGCTCGACCTGCCCGTCGTCCTCGCCGCGACGATCACGCTGTTCGTGCTCGCCATCGTGCGCATGGCCGGCTTCGTCGCGAGCAGCAGCTGTCGAGTCAGCGGGAGCGTGAGTTGCGCGAGGCCGGCGAAGCGCTCGAGACCGCGACCAGCCGCGAGGGATCTACCAGGCCACGTCGTCGGCCGTCGGAGTCGCTCGCCGGTGCGGGCGAGTGTCCGGAACCCGCCTTCGTGGGCGATCGCGAACTCGCAGATCTGCGCCGGAGAGGCGCAGCATCTCCCGAGCTACGCGATCGCGTCGCCGCCCTCCGACGACGAGCAGCGCCACGAGCTCCCCGCCGGTCTCTCGCTCTCCCTCGACTCGATTCCACCGTCCGTTTCATCAGAGCGACGGCTCCGGTACGAGTACCTCTCGTCGATCATCGTCCGCGAACAGCTCGCGTGCCTGATCTCGATCACGACCGATTCCGCGATGAGCGAGACCACGCACTCGCGGTCTCGAAGCCCTGTCGTCGCAGGTCGCGCTCGCGCTCGAGAGCGCCGGCGCTCACCGAGGAGCTCGTCACCCGCCAGAGCGAGGCCCGCTTCGCGTCGCTCGTGCAGAACTCCTCCGACGTCATCGTCCTGCTCGAGCAGCGACAGCACGATCCGCTACGCGAGCCCGTCGTCGATCGTGCTCGGCTACGCGCCGCCTGCGCTCGAGGGCATGCAAGTTCGTGTCGCTCGTGCACGCCGAGGACGAAGCCGCTCGTCACCTCGTTCATCGCCGGCACCGGCGGCCGCGAGAACGCGGGCCCGTACGAGTTCCGGCTGCGCTGCGCCGACGGCCGGCACATCTTCGCCGAGGCCCTGCGCACGAACCTCGAACAGGACCCCAACGTCCGCGGCGTCGTGCTCAACATCCGCGACATCAGCGAGCGCAAGAACTTCGAGGAGCAGCTGCGCCACCAGGCGTTCCACGACAAGCTGACCGGGCTCGCGAACCGCGCGCTCTTCCAGGACCGCCTCGCGCACGCGCTCGACCGCCACCGCGCGCGACGTCGACTCGATCTCGGTGCTCTTCGTCGACCTCGACGACTTCAAGACGGTGAACGACTCGCTCGGCCACGCGTGCGGGCGACCAGCTGCTGCACGAGTGCGGCGAGCGGCTCGCGCGACTGCCTCCGCCCGGCCGACACGCCCGCCCGGCTCGGCGGCGACGAGTTCGCGATCCTGCTCGAGGACTCGCGACGAGACGACGCACATCGACATCGCCAACCGCATCATGAAGGCGTTCGAGGCGCCGTTCGCGCTCGACGGGCAACGAGGTGTTCGTGCGCGGCGAGCATCGGCATCGCGACCTCGTCGGCGCGCGACGTCGCGGCATCACGGCCCGAGAGCTGCTGCGCAACGCCGACATCGCGATGTACATCGCCAAGGAGCGCGGCAAGGCGCCGCTACGAGGTCTTCCAGCCCGAGATGCACGAAGCCGCGATCCGCCGGCTCGAGCTCGAAGGCCGACCTGCAGCGCGCGCTCGACAACGACGAGTTCGAGCTGCACTACCAGCCGATCGATCGAGCTCGCGAACGGCGACATCTGCGGCTTCGAGGCGCTCATCCGCTGGAACCACCCGACGCGCGGGCTCGTCGCGCCCGCTCGACTTCATCCCGCTCGCCGAAGAGACCGGTCTCATCGTGCCGATCGGCCACTGGGTGCTCCGCGAGGCGTGCCGGTTCGCGGCCGAGCTGAGCAGTGAGCTGCCCCGACGACCCGGCCGCGGCACATGGCGGTCAACCTCTCGGCGCGCCAGCTGCAGCACCCCGAGGTCGTCGACCAGGTGCGCGAGGTGCTCGCGCGACACCGGTCTCGCCGCCGCAGCGCGCTGATCCTCGAGATCACCGAGAGCGCCATGATGACCGACATGGCGATGGCCGATCGAGCGGCTCACCGAGTTCAAGGATCTCGGCGTGCAACTCGCGATCGACGACTTCGGCACCGGCTACTCGTCGCTCAACTACGTCCGCGCAGTTCCCGGTCGACATCCTCAAGATCGACAAGTCGTTCGTCGACGGTCTGGCCCACGAGTCGTCGTCGTCGTCGCTCGTCGCGACGGTCCTCGAGCTGGCGCGGGTGCTCGGTCTGCGAGCGGTCGCCGAAGGCGTGGAGGAGACCGACCAGCTCGGCCACCTGCGCGACCTGCAGCTGCGAGCTCGGCCAGGGATTCCTCTTCGCCAAGCCGCTCAACGGGCTCGGTCTGCGCCAGGTCCTGAAGTCGCGGCGCGAGGGCGCGCCGCTCGGCGATCGGCCCGGCCGTCACATCCACCCCCACTGCGCCGAAGGCGCCAATGCGCTGAGTCGGAAAACTCGGGCACATGCGACCGGCCGACCGGCCGAAAATCCCCCGCCCGGGCCCCTTCCGCACTCAAGGCAGCTACCCGGGACGCCGAGAGCCGAACATGGTCCGCGCCGCGCCCGAGGGTTTCCGCACGCTTCGGCGATTGCCGGTGTTCCCTTCGCCCATCCAGCTCCTCGACGACTCCAAGCCGCGCCGCCGGACCAACGACACGTGGCTGGACTCGTGGAGCTCGGCCGTCTCCGATCTCGCCCGGCTCAAGGCCTCGCACCCGATGATGGACGCGGTCATCGACGAGCAGCGCGGGCGCCAGATCCGCGTCGGCGACCAGTGGCTCGCCGACTTCGCGTCGTGCAACTACCTCGGCTTCGATCTCGACGAGGAGATCATCGCCAAGGTGCCCGAGCACCTTGCGCAGTGGGGCACCCACCCGTCCTGGTCGCGCCTGCTCGGCAGCCCGCGCCTCTACCCCGAGATCGAAGAGCAGATGACCGACCTCCTCGACTGCGAGGACGTGCTGTTGCTCCCGACGATCACGCTGATCCACTCGTCGGTCATCCCGATCCTCGCCGGGCACGGCACGATCTTCCTCGACGGCCGCGCGCACAAGACGATCTACGACGGTTGCCAGTACGCGACGAGCCACGGCGCGTCGATGCAGCGCTTCCAGCACGACGACTGGGAACACCTCGAGGTGCTGCTGCGCGCGAGCGACCCCAAGCTGCCGCGCCTCGATCGTTCTCGACGGCGTGAACTCGATGACCGGCAACGCGCCGGACGTTGCGAACTTCGCCCGCGTCGCCCGCGAGTACGACGCGCTGCTCTACATCGACGACGCGCACGGCTTCGGCGTGATCGGCGAGCGCAGCCCCGACGAGCTCTGCAACTACGGCCTCAAGGGCAACAGCATCATGCGGCACATCGGTGTCGACTACGAGAACGTCGTGCTCGTCGGCGGCTTCTCGAAGGCGTACTCGTCGCTCCTCGCCTTCCTCGCGCTCCCGACGCGGTTGAAGGACGCGCTGAAGGTGCTCGCGCCGCCGTACCTCTACTCCGGGCCTTCCCCGGTCGCGTCGCTCTCCACGACGCTGAGCGGCCTCGAGGTCAACCGCAAGCGCGGCGACCAACTGCGCTACGACCTCTACCGCATGAGCCACCGCGTGCTCGACGCGCTCGCCGAGATGTCGATCTACACGCCGAACCGCTCCGGCTACCCGCTCATCGAGATCCCGCTCGCCGACGACCGCGACATCGACGCGGTCGGCCGCTTCCTCTTCGACCGCGGCATCTACGTCACGCTCGCCGCGTACCCGCTCGTGCCGAAGCACGAAGTCGGCTTCCGCGTGCAGGTCACCGCGTCGAACACCGACGAGGAGATCGAGCATCTGATCGCCACGATCCGCGAACTCACCGACCGGTTCCAGCTCACAAGGCCGGCGCAGTCGCCGAGCTGAGACCCGGCGGCACGTGCCCGGCCCCGAAGTGCCCGGCCCCGAAGTGCCGGAGTCGACGAACCTCCTCGAACCGCTCCGGGGCCGCGACTTCCGCATCCTCTGGACGGGGATGACGGTCTCGCTCATCGGCGACGGCGTGATGCTCATCGCGCTCGCGTGGCAGGTGTTCGCGCTCTCCAACACACCGTCGGCGCTCGCGATCGTCGGGCGTCGCCGATGTCGGCGCCGCACGTGCTGCTCGCGCTGCTCGGGCGGTGTCGCGAGCGATCGCTTCGACCGGCGCCGCGTCATGATCGGCGCGGACGCCGTCCGGGGCGCTCGCGCTCGTGACGCTCGGCGCGTTGTCGATCGCCGGGACGCGTGCAGCTGTGGCATCTCGTCGTACTCGGCGCGCTGTACGGGCAGGCTCCGCGTTCTTCGGGCCCGCGTTCGACGCCATCATCCCCGACCTCGTTCCCACGAACCTCCTCACCCAGGCCAACTCGCTCGACCAGTTCATCCGACCCGTCGCGACCCGGCTCATCGGTCCGATGCTCGGGGGATTTCTCGTCGCCGCGGTCGGACCCGGCTGGGCGCTCACCGCGAACGCCGCGACCTTCGTGGTGTCGATCGTGTGCATCCGGCGCATGCACGGTCGTCCCCGGCCGCGCATCCCGGCGAGCCACACATCGCCCATGCGACGATCTGCGCGAGTTCTACCGGTTCGTGCGCGACGCGCGTGTGGCTCTGGGGCACGCTGCTCAGCTCGAGCATCGCGTGCCTGCTCTTTCTCGGGCCGTCCGAGGTCCTGCTCCCCTACCTCGTGAAGCACGACATGCACGCGAGCGCGAGCACGCTCGGGGTCGTGTTCGCGTTCGGCGGGCTCGGCGCGGTTTCGCGCCGCGGTGTTCGTCGGGCGCCACGGCCTGCCCGAAGCGGTACGTCACCTTCATCTATGTCGTGTGGACCGCCTCGACGCTGCCCTCGCGTGCTACGGCCTCGCCCACTTCACCTGGCAGCTCATGGCCGCGTGCTTCGCGTTCAATCGCGCTCGAGACCGCGGGGCTCATCGGCTGGGCCACGATGCAGGCAACGCCTCGTCCCTCGTCATCTCCTCGGCCACGTGTCGAGTCTCGACTGGTTCGTCGCCACCGGCCTCACTCCGATCTCGTTCGCACTGGTCGGTCCGCTCGCGGCCGGGTTTCGGCACCCGGGCGACGTTGGTCGCCTCCGGCTTGCTCGCGAGTGCGGTCACCGCGGCCGCGTACTTCCTGCCCGGGATGCGTGCGCCCGAGCAACCGCGATGGCGTTCGAGCGTGCGGCGCGGTCCGAGGAGATGGTTCCGACGGCGAACTGACGCTTCCGGCGGCATTTCACCCGCCCGGGGTGGATCCCACCGCCACCGAGAGGCCATCATCGAGCGTATGGACGAACACTCGAAGGAACGCACCGACCCGCCGGTGCTCAACGTGTTCGGCATCCACATTCCTCCGGAGGACGCGGTAGCCCTCGGGCTCGTGATGCTCGAGGTCGCGGCCGACGCCTGGGCGCGCCAGCGCAACCGCTACCTCGATGAGCATGCTCGCCTTTCGGCGCAATCTGGATTCGCGATCGCCCACGAGGCGGGTTCCGGACACTCCTGCGCAACTCGCGCTTCTACCCGAAGCCGTAGCGCCCGCCGCCTCCGCTCGCTCTCCGGCGGGGCGATGCCGTGGCAGATTATTTAGTGCTAAACTCTTGCGATGGCTCGCTATCAGACCTGGATCACGACTCCTCTGACCCGGACCGCGGCCTTCGCCGTGCTCAGCCGCTTCGATCGGGCAACGGAGTGGGACCCCGGGGTCGCCGAGGGTTCGATGCTCACGCCCGAGCCCGTGGGCCTGGGATCACGCTTCGCGCTGCAGACGCGGTTCCTCGGCCGCACCCTGCCCCTCGACTACGAGGTCGTCGACTTCGAGGCCGACACGCGGATCGGGCTGCGCGCCGAGAACGCTTTCGTCGAAAGCAATGACACGATCATCTTCGAGTCGCTCGGGGCCGGCACCGAGATCTCGTACGACGCCCGGCTGCGGCCGAAAGGCCTGGCCCGCCTCGGCGCGCCCTTGTTTGCGCTGGCGTTCCGCCGTATCGGCGATCGGGCGGCCGAGGGACTGCGCCGCCACCTGAACCCGGGCGCCTCCTCATGAGGTCCGTCTCACCGGCCCGCGTCGCCGTCGACCAGCTGCTGGAATTGAGCGTCGTCGGCAGCTTCAGCCGGGTCGGGTTCCGCGCCCGCCGGGCCCTGTTCGGCTGGGACGAAGCGGTCGACGCCGATCTTTCCGGTCGGGTCGCGGTGATCACCGGCGCCACGAGCGGACTCGGCCTGGCCACGGCCCATCTCCTCGCGCCGCGCGGCGCGCATCTGTTCCTCATCGGCCGCAACCGTGCGCGGACCGAAGCCGCCCGGGAGTCGGTACGCGAGCGGGCGCCCGGCGCCGACGTCGAGATCGCGGTCGCCGATCTGGCCGACCTCGATGCCGTGCGCGGCGCGGCCGCGAGTGTGGCGACCGCGACCCCGAGCATCGACGTCCTGATCCACAACGCGGGCGCGCTCGTACACGAGCTGCAACGCACCCGTGACGGGCTCGAGCTCACCGCGCAGGTACACGTCGCCGCGCCGTTTCTCCTCACCTCGTTGCTGGCGCCGCAACTGCGCGCGAGCGGTACCGCGCGCGTGATCACCGTGGCGTCGGGCGGCATGTACACGCAGCGCCTCGACGTCCGCATGCTCGACGTGCCGCCTGCGCCGTTCGACGGCGTGCGGGTGTACGCGAACGCCAAGCGCGCCGAAGTGGTGCTGAACGCGCTGTGGTCCCGACACCCCGCCGGCGCCGGGATCCACTTCCACGCGATGCATCCGGGGTGGGCCGACACGCCCGGAGTGCAGGCCTCGCTGCCCCGGTTCCGGCGCGTGATGCGACCGTTGCTGCGCTCGCCCGAGCAGGGCGCCGACACCACGGCGTGGCTGGCGGGCGCGCCGGAGGCGCTCGAGTCCAACGGTGCGTTCTGGCTCGATCGGCGGCCCCGGCCCACGACCGTGTTCCCGTGGACGCGCACCTCCGACGCGGACGCGGACCGCCTCTGGAACTGGTGCACGGCCCGCGCCGGCGCGCACCTCGAACCGGAACCCGCGTCGTGAGGATCGCGATCATCGGCACCGGCGTCGCCGGGCTGGTCGCCGCCCACCAATTGCATCCGCACCACGCCGTCACCGTCTTCGAAGCGGACGCGCGTGTTGGCGGTCACGCGAACACCGTCGACGTCGAGATCGCAGGGGTGACGCACGGTGTCGACACGGGTTTCATCGTCTACAACGACGCCAACTATCCGGGGTTCGCATCGCTCCTGCGCGAGCTCGATGTCGCGACCCAGCCGACCGAGATGAGCTTCAGCGTCGCCGATCCGCGGACCGGGCTCGAATACCGGGGCTCGAACCTCAACACCTTGTTCGCGCAGCGGCGGAATCTGACCCGGCCCTCGTTCCTGCGGCTCCTCGCCGACATCGTGCGCTTCAACCGCGCCGCGCGCGGGCTCGTCGCCGGCATTCCCCGCTGGCAGGGCGCCGACCGCCTGCCCGCGGCCGCCGACGGTGCGGACGACGCGTTCGAGTCGATCGGATCGTTCATCGAGCGGGGCCGTTACTCCCGGTCGTTCGTGGAGCAGTACCTCGTGCCGCTCGGCGCGGCGATCTGGTCCGCGGACCCGGCGACGTTCACAGAGTTCCCGATGCACGGGTACGCCCGCTTCATGCACAACCACGGCCTCCTCGACGCGCCCGGGCGGACGCGGTGGCGCACCGTCACCGGTGGTTCCCGCCGCTACGTCGACGCGCTGATCGCGCCCTTCGCCGATCGCATCCGGCTCGCCACTCCGGTGCAGAAGATCGTGGCCGCGGGTGGATCCGGCGCAACCGTCATCGAGGTCCTGACCGATCGCGGTCTCGAGCACTTCGACCATGTCGTCGTCGCGTCGCACAGCGACCAGGCGCTCCGCATGCTCGCCGATCCCACGCCCGCGGAACGTTCGGTCCTCGGAGCAATCCGCTACCAACCGAACACCGCGACACTGCACACCGACTCGCGCATGCTGCCGGCCGAAGCACGGGCCCGCGCGAGTTGGAACTACGCGATCGATCCGCACAGCCGCCGCGCCACGATCACGTACTGGATGAACTCGCTGCAGTCGATCGACAGCGCGCAACCCCTGCTCGTCACGCTCAATCGGTCCGACGCGATCGAGCCCCGCCGGGTCATCGGCGAGTTCGAGTATCAGCATCCCGTGTTCGACGCCGCCGCGATGCGCGCCCAGCGTCGGCGGCACGAAATCCAAGGAGTCCGCGGCATCTCGTTCGCGGGCGCCTACTGGGGTTACGGGTTCCACGAGGACGGGGTGCAGAGCGGGCTCGAGGTCGCACGCGCGATCGGCGAACGATGAGCGCAGTCGCGATCTACGAGGGCACTGCACGGCACGAACGGC
Source organism: uncultured Actinomycetes bacterium (assembly GCA_963835455.1). GTDB lineage: Bacteria > Actinomycetota > Acidimicrobiia > IMCC26256 > PALSA-610 > PALSA-610. The sequence continues at coordinate 538,108 of CAWIFT010000006.1, read as the reverse complement.
CCGGGCCCCACCCGCGGGGGTTCGCACCGCGCTTGTTCCTCGCCTATCTCGACGTCGACGCGCTCCCGGCGTCGCTCGATCGGCTTCCGGCCTGGTCGGCGCGCCGTCCGGCTCCGGTGCACTACCGGCGCGAGGACTTCTTCGACGGGAACACCGGGCCGCTCGGCGACGCGGTGCGCGAGCTCGTGCACGCGCGCCTCGGGCGACGACCCACCGGACCCGTCTTCCTGCTCGCGCACCTACGGACGTTCGGCTGGTCGTTCAACCCCGTGACCGTCTACTACTGCTGGCAGCCCGACGGGCTCGCCCTCGACGCGGTGGTGCTCGAAGTCACCAACACCCCGTGGGGCGAGCGGCACTGGTACGTCTTCGACGCGCGCCACGGGGCGACGACCCGGACCGCCCCGAAGGCGATGCACGTCTCGCCGTTCCTCCCGATGGACGTCGACTACCGCGTGACGTGGACCGTGCCCGGCGACCGCCTCGACCTGGAGGTGATCGTGCAACGAGGAGGAACCACGATGTTCGCGGCCGGTCTCCGGCTGAAACGGACGGCTCTCGATCGCCGCACCGCGCTGACGGTGCTCCTGCGCTACCCCGTGCTGACGCTGCGGGTCTCCATCACGATCTACCGCCGGGCACTGGGACTGTTCGCGGGCCGGGTTCCCTTGTACCGTCACCCCGCCCGTTCCGTTCAGGAGGTCGGCGCGTGAGCCGGGGGATCATGGCCGCGAGACGAACGCGCGTTGCCCGAGCGATCGTCGAGCGGGCGCACGCGCACGCGCGCGCCGTCTCGACCGATCCGTCGCACCGGGCGCGGGTCGAAGTGCACGACCCGCGCGTCTACGAACGCGTGCTGCGGAACGGGAGCATCGGGTTGGGCGAGTCGTACGCCGACGGGTGGTGGGACACCGACAATCTCGCCGGCCTCCTGCGGCTCGCGCTGCACGGCCTGCAGCCTCTCCACGACCGACAGGATCGCGTCCACCGTGCACTGAGCCCGTTCGTCGACCCGATCGCGCGCATGCACCGCGCCGACCCGGCGCGCGACCTCCGGAACGTGCGCGCGCACTACGACATCGGCAACGAATTCTTCCGGCGCATCCTCGACGACACGATGGCCTATTCCTGCGCGGTCTTCGACACTCCCACTGCGACTCTGACGGACGCGTCGCGGGCGAAGTTCGAACGCATCGCCCGGATGGCCGGGCTCGCGCCCGGCGACCGGCTCCTCGAGATCGGCACGGGCTGGGGGGGCTTCGCACTCCACGCGGCCGAGCACTACGGCTGCCGGGTCACCACCACAACCATTTCCCGGCGCCAGTTCGAGTTCGCGCGCGAGCGCGTACGCCGCTCCGGTCTCTCCGACCGGATCACGGTGCTCGAGGCGGACTACCGGAGTGTGCGCGGACCGTTCGACAAGATCGTCTCGATCGAGATGATCGAAGCCGTCGACTGGCGGGAGTACGACACGTTCTTCGAACACACGCGCGCGCTGCTCACCGACGAAGGATCGTTGACGATGCAGGCGATCGTCGTGCCCGACCACAGCTTCGACCGGCTCAAGCGCCGCACCGACTTCATCAAGGCCGCGATCTTCCCGGGCGGTTGTCTCCCGTCGGTCGGCGCGCTCACCGCGGCCGCCAATCGCAGCGGCGAGCTCGCGTTGCACGACCGCGCCGACCTCGGCCGCCACTACGCCGAGACCCTGCGGCGCTGGCGCGCGAACCTCGACGACATCGCACCCGAGCTGCCCGACCTCGGCCTCGACGATCGCTTCGCCCGGCTGTGGCGCTTCTACTTCGCGTACTGCGAGGCCGGGTTCGACGAGGGCTACATCAGCGTGGCGCAGTTGTCGTACGCGGCGGCGGGCGCCGCGCCCGTGCCGCACACGGCGCGTCCCCGCGCGCGACCCCCACGACGGCTCGGGTCTGAGCGACCACACCATGGCCCAGCCGACCCCGACCGGTGCCGACGACCGGCTCACCCTGCAGGCCGCCGCCGAGATCCTCGGCGTCCACTACATGACCGCGTATCGATACGTTCGCAGCGGCCGGCTCGACGCGGTCCGGGACGGGAGCCATTGGTACGTGTCGCGCGCCGCGATCGCGAATCTGCGCCCGGCCGGAGCACCCGGACGCAACAAGCTCGGCGCGACGAGCCGGCACCGCGACTACGCGGGCGAGCTGGTGACCCACCTCGTCGCCGGCGACGAGGCCGAGTCCTGGCGGGTGCTTCAGGACGCGCTCGCGTCGGCCGTCACCGCGGAGAACCTCTACCTGGAGATCATCGGGCCCGCACTGCGCACGGTCGGCGACAAGTGGGAGGCGGGTACCGTCAGCATCGCGGAGGAGCACCGCGCCAGCGCGTTGACCCAACGGCTCCTCGGTCGCCTCGGGCCCACGTTCACCCGACGCGGGCCCGCGCGCGGCCTCGTCGTGCTGGGATCGCCGAGCGGCGATCGGCACGGCCTCGCGTCCGCGCTCGTGGCCGACCCGTTACGCGGCCGCGGGTTCACCGTCGCCGACCTCGGCGCCGACACGCCCGCGGTGTCCTTCGCCGAGATCGTCGCGCTCGACGACCGCACGCGTGCCGTCGGCATCGTCGTGTCGGTGCCGATCGACGACGCCGTCGTCGCGCACACGATCGCGGCCGTTCATGCCGCTCGATCGGTACCGGTGCTCGTCGGTGGGCGCACGATCACCGACGCCGTGCACGCGGCCGCGCTCGGCGCCGACGCATTCTCCGAGAGCGCGTCCGCCGCGATCGCGTGGTTCGACTCGATACGCGTCCCGACGTCGCGCGCGCGTCGTACCGACACACCCGACAGCTGACTTCGCCGTGACGCGGGCGATCGTCTGGTTCCGGCGCGATCTCTCACTCGACGACAACCTCGCGTGGACCGGCGCGACGACCGATCACGCCGAAGTCGTCCCGGTCTACGTGCTCGATCCGCGGCTCCTCGACACGGCCGGGCCGTTCCGCCGCCGCCAGCTGCTCGCGTCGGTCGGCGCACTCGCCGACGAGGTGCGCACGGTCGGCGGTCACCTCTGCATTGCGCACGGCGACCCGGTCGGCGAACTCGTCCGTATCGCCCGCGCGTCCGGCGCCGATACCGTCGTGTGGAACGACGACGTCACGGCGTTCGCGCGGGCGCGCGATGCCGCCGTGTCCGCGGCGCTGGCGAAGTCGGGGATCGAGGTGGAGCGCGCATGGAGCACGTTGATCCAGGCGCCCGGAACGATCCTGACCGCCGCGGGATCGGTTCCCCACGTCTTCAGCCGGTTTCACGAACGCTGGTCTGCGCTCCCCCTGCCCGAACCGTCCCGTGCCGGCCCGGCCCGCGTGCTCTCGCATCCGGGCGGGCCGCTCCCGGAACTCGACGGGCCGCCGCCCGTGCAACCCGGCGCGCGCGGGGCCTACGCCCGGCTCGCGACGTTCAACGAAGGTGCCGACGAGTACGACGTGACGCGTGACCTGGTGCAGCGCGACGCGACCTCGCGCCTCTCGACCGACCTCCACTTCGGTTCGATCTCCCCGCGCGCGGTTGCCCGCGCCGTTGGTCGCGCCACGCCGGGCCGGCGGGCGTTCGTGCGTCAGCTCGCCTGGCGGGACTGGTACGCGCACCTTTTCGCGGAGCGACCCGACCTCGTCGATCATGCCCAGCGGCCTGCCTACGACACGATCGCCTGGCGCGCGGACGCGCGCGGCACCGACGCGTGGATGCAGGGACGGACCGGCTTCCCGATCGTCGACGCCGCGATGCGGGAGCTGGCGGCCACCGGCTGGATGCACAACCGGCTGCGGCTCGTCACCGCATCGTTCCTCGTGAAGGATCTCCTCGTCGATTGGCGGATCGGCGAACGCCACTTCCGGCACCTGCTCGTCGACGGCGACGTCGCCCAGAACGCAGGGAACTGGCAGTGGGTCGCCGGAACCGGACCGGATGCCGCGCCGTACTTCCGTGTCCTCAACCCGCTGACGCAGGCGCGGCGTTTCGATCCGGAAGGTGAGTACGTCCGGCGGTGGGTGCCGGAGCTCGCCGATCTCGCCGGCGGAAGCATCCACGCACCGTCGGCGCTCGGCCCACTCGTGCTCGCGGGCGCGGGGGTCGTCCTCGGCGACACCTACCCGGCACCGATCGTCGACCACGCCGCGGCCCGCGTGCGCGCGTTGGCCGCGTACGCAGCCGTCTCGGGCCGCGGAGTGAAATAGCTCCGTGGCGACTCCGACCCGAACTGCGGCCCCGCGCGGCGAGCTGGTGACGATGGCCGTCGGGGTCGCGCTGATCGCCGCGAGTTGGGTTCCCGCCGCGTCGGGCGACGTGTCCTCGTGGGAAGCGACCCTGTTCCGTCGCGTCAACGATCTCCCCGACGCGTTCTGGGCGTTCCTGCGCGGGCCGATGCAACTCGGCAGCGTCGCCGGTTCGCTCGTGGTCGTCGCGGCAACGCTGCTCGTCACGCGGGATCGCCGGCTCGCGCTGGCGGCCCTGGTCGGGAGTCAGGCCGCGTACTGGTCGGCCCGGGTCGTCAAGGAGATCGTCGGACGCGGTCGCCCCCGCGCGTTGCTGCCCCGCGTTCATCTCCACGAGGCGGTGAGCGGCTTCGGTTACGTCTCCGCGCACACCGCGGTGGCGTTCGCCCTCGCGGCCGCGATCGCGCCCTCGTTCCCGCGCCCGGCGCGGGTCGCGGCTGTCGTGCTCGCCGCGCTGGTCGGGATCGCGCGCATCGATGCGGGCGCGCACCTGCCGCTCGACGTCGTCGGTGGCGCGGGGCTCGGACTCGTGTGCGGCACGGCGGCGCGCCTCGCGTTCGGGGTCCGGCACCGCTCTCCGGCGGCCTAGCGCTCGAGGCCACCCGCCGCGGGAACCGGCCCATTCGCCCGGAACGCGCCGATCCCGACGTGCGAGTCGCCACGCCCGGCGAGTCTCCCGTCAGGGGGCGCAGTGCACCGGTCGATACGGGAAGTGATGCCCGACCGACGAGCCCTCGACGACGCGCTGGCCGTCGACGCGCTGGACGCGAGCAATCGCATGCTGTTCAGTGCGATGCCGTTCAACCTCGTCGCGGTCGTGTTCGTCGTCATCGTGCTGGGCACCAGCGTCTCGTGGGGCCGGAGGCTGACCTGGGCCGCCCTGATGCTCGTGGTCGTGCTCTTCGGGCTCGCCGTCGCCCTCGCCTATCAACGCCGGCGCCGCGCCGGACCGATCCTGAGCTGGCGATGGGGCGTCGTCGCGAGCGCCGGCGCGGGCGCGGGGTGGGCCTCGCTCGTTCTGATCGCACTGCCGCCGGTGAACCAGGGCGCGTTCCGGGCGTTCATCCTGGTGCTCATGCTCGGCGTGTCGTCGGTGTCGTTGATGTCGACGGCGGCGTCGCGCGGACGCTTCTTCGCGTTCAACGTGCCGATGATCGCAACCCTCACCGCCGTCTATCTCGGGAGTAGCGACCACGCGACCCGGATGCTCGGGATGGCGATCCCGCTCTACGCGGTCGTGATGGCCGTGATGAACGCGCAGACGCACGACATCGTGACCACGAACATGCGGCTCAAGCACGAGCTGCGCGAGGCGGCGATGATCGACCCGCTCACGGGCCTGCTCAATCGACGCGCGTTCTCCGGTGCGCTCGACGCCGCGGTTGCGCAGGCGCGCCGGTCACGGGAGTTGATCGGTGTGCTGTACCTCGACGTCGACAACTTCAAGGGCATCAACGACCACTTCGGGCACGAGGCCGGCGATCGGGTGCTCGTCGAGGTCGGGATCCGGTTGCGCGACGTGCTCCGCACCGGCGACAGCTGCGGTCGCCTCGGCGGCGACGAGTTCGCGATCGTGGCCCGCGGCCTCGACCATCGAGCGCGACGTCGCCGAGATCGCGCAGCGGGTGCTCACGGCGCTCGACGAATCGGTGAACCTCGGCGTCGACCGCATGACGGTCAGCGCCAGCATCGGTGGGAGCGTCATCGGCGACGACAGCGACGCCGCGTCGCTCCTCGCCGAAGCCGACACCGCGCAGTACCGCGCCAAGCGCGCCGGCGGCCGCCGCGCCGTCACCTACAAGGACCGCTACGCCGCCGGCGTCGTCGCAAACTCCGACACCAGCCGCGCCGGCTGACAGCGTCGCGGATTCATTGACCCTTCAGTTCCTCCTGGCGGTACTCACGGGTGAATGAATCGTGCGGCCACGCACCCGGCGGCCGGGGCGATCAGACGTAGTCGTTGTGGCGCAACCAACGCAGCGCGAACCAACCCCAGATCGGCGGGAGGTATGCGGTGAAGAGCCGGTGCGTGAACGTGGTGGCGACCGCGATCTCGTTGGGGATCCCCGCCGCGGTGAGGCCGGCGATGAGCCCGGCTTCGATCACGCCCAAACCTCCGGGGACGGGGGCGAGGCCGCCGAGCACGGACGCGAGCGAATTGATGAGCACCAGCTGGAGGAACGGCAACGTTTCTCCGTAGGCGTGCAACGAGGCGTCGAGGACGAGCGCGAAGATCAGCTGCGACGCGAGGTTGCCGCCGAAGAGCATCACGGCCTTACGCGGCGTCGTGAGGATGCCGTGCAGGTTTTCGCGGGCGGCGTGGATCTGCGGTTGCACCATGCCCTTGGCCGCGTGCCGCAACTTCGGGACGAGCAGCGCGACGCCCAGGACGACGCCGACGACGATGACGAAGATCAGGATGAACTGGCCGACACCGCTCTCGTCGCCGGTCGACGACACATGCCAATTGTCGTGCGTGACGACCAGCGCCAGGACCACGAGCGCGACCTGCACGATGCCGCCCGCGAGCGAGTTCATGATGCCGGAGCTCGCGGCCACCGCGACCTTCAGGCCCTGCTTGCGGAAGAACTGGATGACGAGCGCGGTCGTCGCAACGGTCCCCCCGATGAGACCGGTGAAGTTGTTCGCGAACTGCTCGGCCACGACCGGCCCGTACGGGAGCGGTGTCGCCACCGAACCCTGGAGCGCGATGCCCCCGGTGAACTGTGGCAGCGGGGAGAGCAACGCCGCGACCACCACCCAGGCGATCTCCGCCGTCTGCAGCGTGGCCCAGATGTCGATCCCGACGAACTGGATGATGATGAGGTAGAAGCCGAGGAACGTGACCGCGGCCATGACGATGTCGCCCGGCGACACCCGGCGCAGCTCCGTCACCTTGGGGACTTCCTCATTGGTGAGTTGCGCGCCCTGCTCCCGCAGGCCGGTGAAGAACTTCTTGCGATCGGCCAGGCTGCGCCGGCCCGCCGACGACAGCGCGGCCGACTCGAGCAGCGGCAGGATGTCGGCGAGTCCGTCACGGCCCAGCGCGCGCTGCGCCGCCGACAAGGCACGTTCGTCACCGACGATGACCGCCGTGGTCGCGATGAGCTCGACCCGGTCGCGCGCGCATCGTTCGGGGGCGCGGCCGATGATCCGTTCGCGAAGTCGACGAACGCGGTGGTGCCGTCGTCGAGCAGGAGAACGTTCCGGGCCATGCACTGACCGTGCGCGAGGCGCGACGCGTGCAGACGATCGAGATTGCACCACGCATCGTCGAGCACGGCATCGGTGACGCGGGCCGCGTCGACCTCGGTGAGCGGCGTGCCGGCCGGGGTTCGGAGCACGAGCACCGCGTCGTCGGCCGCACCGGCCATTCCCGCGATCACGACCTCGCTCACCGGCACGCCGGCCTTCGCCGCGAGCAGCAGCACGTACGCGCGGTGTTCGAGCTGTTGCGGGCGGGTGAGCGCGAGCGACGGACCGCTGTCGCGGTAGATCAACGAACGTACGACCTTCGACACCAGCCGTGCGTCCGCCGAGTCGCGCCCGATGACGTCGACCGACACGGGCCCGCCGGCGGGGTCGACACCGGTGAAGCGTGTCTCGCCCCACACCTGCGCGTCGTTCAGCCGCAGGTCGCTCACCGCAACGCCGAGATCGGCCAACGCCCGTTCCACCTGACCGAGCGTCGGCGTGGCGGCCGGTGTTCCGAACGCGAGGTGCAGGGCCGCCGCAACCCCCCACCCCAACGCAAAGCTGCCGATGACGTCGAGTGGGAGTCCCGCGCCGGCGGCGACCGCGCAGGTCGCGGCGACCACGAGCGCGGCCAGCACCAACCGGCGTGCCGGGCGCACGAGGAACGGCGCGATCGCGAGGAGTCCTGCGACCGCGACCGCGAGTTGCACGACGGGATACACCGGAACCGAACCGTGCGCCTCGAGTCGCGCCGAGTGCCAATCCGCGCTCGAATCGACGAGGTTCCGGAGGGCCACCGCGATGAGCCACGCCGCCGCGCTCGCGATCACGACGCCGAGTACCGGCCGCCACCGCCGCGTGAGGACGAGCGCGAGCGCGACCACGACGAGCACAGCGAGGGTGCCCGCGTCGAACACCCACTCGAACATCGAGTGCAGCCATGCGGGCAGACCGACCAGGAGTTCGTAGAGCTTCTGCTCACGGTCGGTCACCCGGTTGGTCGCGAGCGCGGTGACCCCGACGATGAAGATCGCGATCAAAATGCGGGCGATGTCACCGGGTCGGCGCCGGATCTGCGCCTCCGACACGACGCCGAAGACGGTCGGCGCCCAGTGCCGCGGCGCGATCGCGCTCAACAACCCGGTCGATTCGGCGCCTTCTCGCGTCGGCTCGCGCGCGTCACCGCGGGTTACGGCCCGCCCCTCGTCCGGCACCGCGAAACGGTAGCGCGACCATCTACCATCGCAACCTGATGGTTTCGCTTCTCGATCGACCGCCGCGCGCGACCTGGTGGGCGCCGCGCGTGCGCGGTTGGTGGATCGGCGTGCTCTTCATGATCGGCTCGGCGTGCTTCGCGCTCGGCGCGGCTCCGGGATACGCGACCGCGGTCGGGGCCCGAGCCGACGGCATCACCTACTTCGTGGGTTCGCTGTTCTTCACGAGCGCGGCGTTCCTGCAGTTTCGCGAGTCGCGCCCGGGTTCTCGCCTCGACCGGTGGGCCGCGTCGGTACAGCTCGTCGGCACGCTCTTCTTCAACGTCTCGACCGCGCATGCACTGATCACGACCTGGAATGCGGCCCAGAGCGATCAGAAGGTCTGGCGGCCCGACGCACTCGGGTCGATCTGCTTCCTCGTCGCCAGCGAGTTGGCGTTGATCGCCGTAGGGAAGCGGTGGATCTCGTGGCAGCCGCGGGTCAAGGACTGGTGGATCGCGATGCTGAACATGGTCGGTTCGATCGCGTTCGGGGTGTCTGCGGTCGCGTCGTACGTGATCGTCGACACCGGACTCCTTCGCAACGCGGCACGGGCGAACGCGGGAACCTTCGTCGGCGCCCTCTGCTTTCTGTTCGGCGCGCTGTTGCTCCTCCCCCAGCCTGTTTCCCGGGATGCGCAGCCATGAGCGAGGGGCTCTCCGCGGCCGAGGTCGGCAAGGAGATCGGACACCAGTCCGAGGCGCGCGCGGATGTGATCAGCATCATCGAGGCGATCCTGCTCGCACTGGTCGCGCTCGTCGCGGGCTGGTCGGGATTCGCGTCGGCGAAGTGGAGCACGGAGTCGCGGCTGTCACTCGCACAGTCGGCGACCGCGCGATCACAGGCGAGCCGGGCCGAGCTGCGAGCACTCGACACCCGCAACTTCGACGCATCGACGTTCAACGCGTGGTTCAGCGCGTACGTCGCGGGCAACGAACCGGCGATGAAGACCGCGGCGAAGCGGTTCCGCCCCGAGTTCAAGGTCGCGTTCGACGCGTGGCAGGCGACCAATCCGGAGACGAACCCGAACGCTCCGCCCGGGCCCACGTACATGCCGCAGTACAAACAGCCCGACGCGGCGTTGGCCACCGAACTCGACAACAAGGCCGACGAGAAGTACGTCGAGGGCCAGCACGACGCGTCCACCGCCGACGACTACGTACGCATCACCGTGTATCTCGCGACGGTGCTGTTCCTGGTCGGCATCAGTGGACATTTCAAGTTCCGCGCCGCGTGCTACGGGTTGGTGACGATCGGCGTCATTGTCGTCATCATCGCGGTCGGCGTGCTCACAACCCTTCCCGGGCCGCCCGGCTGAATCGGCCCGCGGATCGGTTCGGCGAATCAGCCGAGTTGCTTCGCGGTCTCCTTGATCGCCGCGTCGACATCGGTGGCGCTGACGTCGAGTTGCTTCTGCACGCTCTTGTCGGCCTTGAACTCCGTCTTGTCGACCACACCTTGGATGTTGGATTCGCCGACCACGAGCAGGCACGCCTCGCCCGCGTCGATGAACTCACCGAGATCCTTGACGTCGGCGCGCGACATTCCCTTCCAGAGGTGGCCGCCGACACCGCCCACCGCGGCGCCGATGACCGCGGAACCGATGATCGCGGGCGGGAACAACAACCCGATCACGGCCCCGGCGGCGATCCCGCCCCACGCGCCGTGCCGGGTCGCGGATTCGTCCTTGTTGACGTGGACCTTTCCGTTCTCGTCCTTGGTGATCACCGCGGCGTCGTAGGACCCGACGTCGCCCGCCCAGTGGAGATCCTTGACCACTTCGTAGTCGCCCAGCGCCAAGTCCCTGTTCGCGTACGTGCCGATGTAGACGAAGACCGAATTCGACTCGGGCATATCCATCCATCTCCTTCAGGCGGCGAGCTGTGCAGCCCCAACCATCGCACGCGGAGATCCAGCGCGCCTCACTCCCGCGAGGTGACCCGCCGCGCTACCCCTCGACCAGGTCGAGGGACTTCACGTGCGCCTCCTGCACCCGCAGGATGGCGTCGGTGCCTCGGAACAGCACGACCCAGCCGTCCTCTCGTTCCACGACGACGTCCTCGAACGTCTCGCTGACGACCTTCTCTTCGTCTCCGTAGACCATTCGGTACGTGGGCACAGGGCATCTCCCATGGTTCGTGGTTCAGTGCAGCACCGGCCAGAGATCGTTGTGCGCAACTTCGTAGTCGGCGAGGATCCGCTCCGCGGCGGGGCCGGAGCTGACGACCGGGTCGAGTTCGAGCGCCTGCAGCGCGGCGTCACGCGAGCCGAGCAGGGCTGCGTCGGCGACCAACTGCTGGATCGTCACCTCGGTGTGGAGCGCGCCCGCGATCGCGATCGGCAGGTCGTCACTGCGGTCACCGACGATGCCGTCCGCCGTCGCGGTCGCGCTCGACCTCCACCGCGCTGTCGAGCGGGAGCGCGGGAATGAGGTCGTCGTTCGGCAGGATCGCCGACGCGAGACGCTCCGGTGCACCCGAGATCGCGGCCCGCAGGATCGGCCGCAACGCATCGTCGGTCACCCACGCCAGGAACGGAGCGAGATCGAACGATCCCGCGATGATCGCGTCGATTACCTCGTCGATCATCGCCCGCATCTTCTGTTGGCGAGCGGCGATGTCGGGCGGATCGGTGTACTCGGTGGCGCTGCGGAAGTATTCACCGGCGTGACTGTCGCTCGTCGCAACGATCGCGCCGAAGCGTTCGTGCAGGTGCTTCACGAATGCGAACGTCTCGCCGTCGTCGTCGGCGAGGCGCGCGACCGCGTCGTGCAGTTCGGGCGTGACGTCGGCGCCCGTCTTGCGATCCCACGCCTCGAGCAGGAACGTGAAGTGGTTGAGCCCGGCGGCGCGGGTGTCGATGCGCCGGCCGAGGAGCTTGGAGAAGCGGTCGTTCGCGATCTTCACCTCGTGACACAGTCCGATGACGGGCTGGTCGAGGTGGCGGCGGAACGCGGTGCAGATCCGGCCTTCGGGATTGGTGAAGTTGACGAACAGCGCGTCGGGGGCGAGACGTTCGACGTCGCGCCCGATCGCCGCGACGAGCGGAACCGTCCGCAACGCGTGCGCCAGACCGCCGGGCCCACCGTTCTCGCCGTAGAGGTGATCGATCCCGTGGCGCCGCGGGATCTCGAAGTCGAGGAGCCAGCGGTTGAGCCGGTCGACCTCGACCGACACGACGACGGCATCCGCGCCCGGCAATGCGTCGGCGCGCTCCGTGTAGCGCTCGACCGTGATGCCGCGCGCCGTCGCCGCCTCGAGCGCCGCCGCCACGTGCGCCATGCGATCCAGCGGCGCGCGGTTCGAGATCGACGAGGCGGACGGTCGCCCGCGTGAACACCGGGTCGGCGTAGAGGTCGTGCAGCGTCGTCAAGCCGAACGACGCACTGCCGGCTCCGATGAGGACGATCGTCGGCGCCTCGCGCACGGCGCGAACAGTAGCTTCATTCGCGTGAAGGCCTGGAGAGTCCATCGGTACGGTTCGCCCCACGAAGTCCTGCGACTCGACGACGTCGACGAGCCGCAACCCGGCGACGGGGAGCTGAAGATCAGGGTCACGTCGGTGACGCTGAACTTCAACGATCTCGACGGGATCCACGGTCGCTACAAGACGGTGCCGCGACCGGTCCCGTACATCCCGGGCATGGAGGTGCTCGGGATCGTCGAGGAGTGCGGGCCCGGCGCCGACGCGTGGCTCGGTCGGCGCGTCGTGGCGATTCCGGCGGGCGCATTCGGCGGCTACGCCGAGTACGTGGTCGCACCCGCCGCCATGGCGTTCGAGATGCCCGCGGCCATGCCCGAGCCCGAGGCCGCGGCCATCTTCATGCCGTTTCATCTCGCCTGGCTGGCGCTCTACGAGCGGGCCAGAGTCCAACGGGGCGAGACGCTGCTCGTCCACGCCGGGGCGGGCGGCGCGGGCTCGGCCGCACTGCAGCTCGGCGTCAACGCCGGCGCGCGTGCTTCGCGACCGCAGGCTCGCCCGAGAAGACGAAGCTGTGCCTCGATCTCGGAGCCGAGCTCGCGATCAACTACCGGGACACCGACTTCGTCGTCGCCGTCCTCGATGCGACCGAAGGCCGCGGGGTCGACGTGGCGTTCGACGCGGTGAGCGGCGACGTGACGCTGCAGACGTTCAAGTGCATGGCGTTCAACGGCCGTCACATCCTCGCCGGCTTCGCGTCGGGCATCGAGCAGGAGGACGAAGGGCTCGTACCCCGCCCCGTGCTGTTCGGGAACTTCTCCCTCGTCGGCGTGTGCCACGCGTACGTCGACGACCCGGTGACGTTCAAGAGCCTGACCGGCGGATTCAACTTCCCGTCCCACCGCGACGGCGAGAAGCTGCACGCGGAGCTGCTCGCGTTGTTCGCGGCGGGCAAGGTCCGGGCCGTCGTCGGTCAGGAAGTTGCCTTCGCCGAGCTCCCCGCCGCGCTGCAGGCGATGGAAGAACGGCGCACCATCGGTCGCACCGTCGTGCGGTTGTCGTCGGAGTGAGCGACGCGCCGTCGGGTTACTGGCGATCCCGGTGGCCCGGCGAAGACGGCGGTCCCCGGCGACTGCAGCGTCCGGTCACAGGCGTCGGTCCCGCGCTCGCACCGGACCACCTCGAGATCGTCTCGCGCGACGCGCCCGCCGCCACGATGGTCGTGCTCCGGGACCCGGGCGAGGTGTTCCTCCTTCGCCACACGTTCGGACCCGAGGCGATCTCGTGGGTCGAGCGCATCGACCCGGTCACGCTCGAGTGCACCGCGCGTTCCCTGATCTCGTGGGCGGGCCGACCTGGCCGGGCGGCATGGCCGCGCACGCCAACGGATCGTTGTACGTCGTGTTCGGCAATCACGCGCACCGGCTCGCGTCCGACCTCTCGGTCATCGCAACCCGTGAGCTGCCGCGGTTGCGTCCGTACAACAGCTTCGTCCTCGTGCCGGACGGGCATCTCGTGACCAAGGACTTCGGCGGCGTACTCCCGGGTCAGGATCCGGCGACGCACGCGGCCGCGCCCGCGGAGCTCCTCGTGCTCGAGCCCGAGGCGCTGGAGATCGTCGCGCGCGGCACCGTGCCCGAGCCGTCGATCGCCCGGCTCTCCGCCGACGCGGACACCGTCTACGTCGTCGGAACGTCGACGCTGTGGCGCGCGCACTGGGACGGATCCCGGCTCGTGGTCGACACCGCGTTCCTCGCCCGGTACCGAACCGTTCCCGGGCAGACCTACGGGTGGGATCCCGTGCTCGCGCTCGGCGCCGCGTGGTTCCTCGACAATGGTGAAGGAAGTGAACGCTACGCGGGCACCTTCCGCGGGCAGGGCATCTCGGCCGCACCGCTGCATCTCGTACGGGTCGATCTCTCGACCGCCGCCGTGACACTCACGGAGATATGCGGACTGCCGAACGGCCTCGTCGCGAACCCGCCCGTCGTCGACGAGCATCGGCGCATCGTGGTCGGTTACGACAGCGCGAACGGGGTGCTCGCCGCGTTCGACATCGCCGGCGACGGTGCACTCTCCCTGCGGTGGCGGAGAGAGCAGAACCACGCGTGCCATCCGCTGTTGTTCCCGGACACCGGCGAGCTCGTCACGAACGACCACGATGCAACGCGCATGGCCGACGCGATCGTGGTGCTCGACATCGAATCCGGCCGGGAACGTGTGCGCGTCGACGTGGGCGGCGCCGTGCAATCCGTGCTGTTCCCCGCGCCCGGGTTCAACCGTGACTTCTACTATTGCTCGTTCACGACGGTCGCGCGAGTTTCCGGCTAACCGACCTTGTGCAGCGTGTTGCGGTCCGAGTGCGAGAAGGGTTCGTCGAACTCCTTCATCTTGAGCATCGTGACCTCGTCGTACGACCAGGTGCCGTCCGCGTTGAACGTGATGGTGGCCGAGTAGCTCAGCGTCGACGCGTTCTGGGCGAGGTACTTGTTCTCACCGATCGCGTACTGCGGATCGCCCGGCTTGGCGGTCAGCGTGAACGAGGTTGCGTCGGCCGCCGCGGTTCCGCCCGCCAGCACGACGATGCCGCGCGGTACGACGAACCCGCGGAGGATCTCACCGGTCGCGCCGTCCCAGAGCCAGTACCCGACCTCGGTGTGAAACGGGTTGTCCTCGTTGTCCCGCCACATCGCCGACTTGTAGTCGAGCCCGTAGAGCGACTGCTTTCCGTTGTCGACGGGGCCGAACGGCTTGAACGTCAACTTCTCGAGGTAGGGCGTGCCGAGCACTTCGTGCTTGGAGTGCGAGTACGCGTGGTCGAGACCGCCCTCGCCCTGCCATTCGCCCGCCAGGCGTCCGAGGGGACCCCACTCGTCAGACATCGCCACACTCCCTTTGGTACTCACCCACTGGTCCGCTCATCTTGCCGCAGCGACCGGGACGAGTGCGACCTGCGCTTCCATCGCGACCGTGGTGCGCAGGTCGAGCAGGAAGTCGACGACCTCCTGGCCGCTCACCAACGATCGGCCCTGGAATCGTACGAGGGCATCGTCGATGACCGCACAGAGCTCGGTCTGCGCGTCCGCGATCTCACTGCGGAGCTCGCGCCCGGTCTCACGGACGGGTTCGTCGACGGGGAGCGGTGCTTTGACTCGGTGATTCATCATTTCGCCAGCTTTCCCCCCGGGCACCGGGAACGGCAGGGGCGGAGGTCCCAAGGTTCGGGCCGAGCGGCAGGACAGCCGGGACGTTCGTCCCTGTCGCGGCCGCCGCGGCCCCAGGCATGCTCGGACCGACACCGCCCACGGGGAGGAAACATGACCACGATTCCGTTTCTCGAGTACCTGCACGAGCACCAGGCGACCCACGGTTTGGCCGAGCAGTTGGCGTGCGTGCTCGCGCTCCGCGGGCGAGCCGACCTGACTCCCGCGACGCGCACCGTCTCCAGCTCGCAACGCGTCGCGAGCTGAAATGCCTCAGTGGTCGATCACCAGGACGGCCGCGCCCGTCACGCGATCGTGCGCAAGATCCTGCAGCGCGTCGTTCGCGCGCTCGAACGGATAGGGCGTGGCCGACACCCGCACCGGAATCTCCGCCGCGGCGCGCAGCAGCGCAGTGCCGTCGTCGCGCGTGTTGGCAGTGACGCTGCACAGCGCGTGTTCCTGGAAGAGATAGCGGTCGTAGTCCAGTTGCGGAATGTCGCTGAGATAGATGCCGGCGATGGCCAGCGTTCCGCCGCGGTCGAGCGCCTCGAGGGCCGGCGGCACGAGCGTGCCGACCGGAGCGAACAGGATGGCGGCGTCGAGCGGTTCCGGCGGCGAGGCGTTCGCGTCACCCGCGCTCGCCGCGCCGAGTTCGAGCGCCAGCCGGCGCGCGTCGGCCGCTCGGGTCAGCACATGGACCCGCAAGCCCTCGGCGATCGCGACCTGCGCAACGATGTGCGCGGACCCACCGAATCCGTAGATGCCCAGACGGCCGGCGGGCGGGCACCGCGATTGGCGGAGCGCCCGATACCCGATGATGCCGGCGCACAGGAGCGGGGCCGCCGACACGGCGTCGAACGCATCCGTCAACGGATAGACGTAGTCCTGGTCCGCGACGAGGTATTCGGCGTACCCGCCGTCGACGTCCCAGCCGGTGAACTGTGGATCGATGCAGAGGTTCTCGCGTCCGCTGGTGCAGAACCGGCACTTCCGGCACGTCTTCGCGAGCCACGGGACTCCGACCCGGTCGCCCGCGGCGAACCGCGGCTCGCCCGCGCCGACGCGATCGACGATGCCGACGACTTCGTGGCCGGGGGTGACCCCGGCGCGCCGCGGCGGCAGATCACCCTCCGCCAGGTGCAGATCGGTGCGGCAGACGCCGCACGTCACGACGCGCACCCGGATCTGGCCCGCGCCCGGCTCGGGAACCGGTCGGTCCACGAGCGCGAGCGGATGAGAGTCGATCGGACCCGCCCCATCGACGACCCACGCCCGCATCGTCCTTGCGCTCATAATGTCAACCCTCGCGCACGATCCCAATGGTGCGCCCGTCCGATCGGGGCCGCGCGGTGACCAATCACGACCATGACGCCGCCCGGCCCGCCGCGCAGGGCGATATCTCGCCCGATCTCACCACCGCCGGGATCGAGAGCTACGAGGTGGCCGCCGCGACCGACGGCGCGCGCCAGGCGAAGGTGAACGCGGTGCGCGACGTGTTGGCCAACGCCCGGCCGGCCGAGATGGCCGCGGTCGCGCGCTGGCTCGACGCGGTGCTCGCCGGGACCTCGCCGGACGACTTCGGAACGCTGCGCCGCGTCATCCTCGAACAGGACGAACCCGTCTACGGGACGATCCCGATGAGCACCGACGACGAGCTCGTCGACCATTGGCGGAGCGGCGTGTACCCGTATCGCAACCTGATGTCGCGGCGCGCGTACGAAGCGCAGAAGTACCACCTGCAGGTCGAACTCCTGAAGCTGCAGTCCTGGGTCCGCGACGCGGACCAGCGCGTCGTGATCTTGTTCGAAGGCCGGGACGCGGCGGGCAAGGGCGGCACGATCAAGCGCTTCATGGAACATCTCAACCCACGGGGTGCGCGCGTCGTCGCGCTGGAGAAGCCGACACCGGTCGAGCAGGGCCAGTGGTACTTCCAGCGCTACGTGCAGCACCTGCCGACGCGGGGAGAGATCGTGCTCTTCGACCGCTCCTGGTACAACCGGGCCGGCGTCGAACGAGTCATGGGATTCTGCACCGACGACGAGGTCGTGGAGTTCCTCCGGCAGGCGCCGGAGTTCGAGCGGAACCTCACGCGCAGCGGCGTGCACCTGATCAAGTTCTGGTTCTCGGTCAGCCGCGAAGAGCAGCGCCGTCGGTTCCGAGAGCGCGAGCGGCACCCGCTGAAGCAGTGGAAGCTCTCGCCCGTCGATATCGCTTCGCTCGACAAGTGGGACGAGTACACGGCGGCAAAACAGGAGATGTTCCTGCACACCGACGCGGCCGAAGCACCCTGGACCGTCATCAAGTCCGACTGCAAGAAGCGGGCGCGGTTGAACGCGATCCGGTACGTCCTGCACAAGCTTCCGTACTCGGGCAAGCTCGTCGACAACATCGGCCCACTCGACCCACTCCTCGTCGGTCGCGCCTACGACGTGTACGAGACCGAAGAGCGCGAGCACTGACCTGGTGCCCGACAGCACGCGCCCCGAAGCGCTGCGCCGGCGCGGGGTCCGCCTCGAATGGGCGACCAACTGCTGGAACGCGACCGAAGTGTTCGTCACGGTGTCGCTCGGCGTACGCGCGGGATCGCTCGCCCTCGTCGCGTTCGGGCTCGACTCGATCATCGAGATCTTCGCGTCGACCGTCGTCATCCGGAACCTGCGCGACAACCGGCACGATCCCGGTGATCGCCGGATCCACCGCGCGCTCCGGCGGATCGCGGTTGCGTTCTGGCTCCTCGCGTTCTTGCTGATCGTCCTCAGTGTCCGCGGCCTCGTGCGCGGCGATCGCCCGGACAGCTCACCCCTCGGTGTCGCCTACCTCGCGGTCACGGCGTGTGCCATGTTGGGCCTCGCCCGGCTCAAGCGCGTCACCGCCGACGAGCTCGGGAGTGAGACGCTGCGCGCGGAGGCGGCGATGACCCTGCTCGACGGATGCCTGGCGACGGGCGTCCTCACCGCGCTCGTGCTGAATGCGTGGCTCGGTTGGTGGTGGACCGACGCCGCGGCCGCGCTGCTGGTCGCCGGCTTCGCGCTCAACGACGGCATCGACCACTGGCGCGAATCGGCGCCCCACGGGGACACGCGCGGGCTGACCGACGACTGAGGTCGTCGGTCAGCACCTTCCGTCCCTAGAACGTTTCGCGCTCGTCCGCGTCGATCGCTTCTTTGATCGCACGGTCGATTTCGGAGCGGTAGAAACGCCGGTGGCCGCCGAGGGTCCGGACAGCCTTGATCTTCCCGGTGATCGCCCACCGCGTGACGGTCTTCGGGTTGACGCGAAAGATGCGACCGACCTCAGCCGGCGTGAGCAACTCGTCGTCAACCATCGCGTTGCCTTTCATGGGTTCAGCCCTTCGATTCCTGCCGGGCGGAGGAGCGTCCGCCAAACGCGCGGCCCCGCCTCGACGTCGTTGTCGGGCGGAGTCGCACCTATATTTTCCGTAAGGAACCTTTGAGCAATCCGTGAGGCAACTGTTGAGTTCCTGAGCGTCTGCTGGGTCTCGAGAAGGCGCGCGGGCGCGCCGAAACCGACTTCGGCGGGCACGAGCGCGGGCCCGACCGCGGGCCCAATGGCCTAGTTGAGGCCCGCTCGTTGCCCGATCTCCGCCGCGTCGATGCGATTCGACGCATCGAGCTTGCGGAGGATGTTCGAGACGTGGACGCTCACCGTCTTCTTGCTGATGTAGAGCTCGTCCGCGATCTGGCGGTCGGTGCGACCGAGCGCGAGCTGGGCGAGCACCTCGGTCTCGCGTGCGGTGAGCCCGAGATCCTCGGCGACCGTCTCCTGCGGTGAACCGGTCGGCGCGCTCGTAGTGGAGAGCGTGATGCGCGCGCGTTGCGCGAGCCGCTCGACCCGGGACTGCAGGGGCGGTGCGCCGATCTCGACGGCCGTCTGCCACGCAGCCCGCGTTGCGTCGGTCGCGCGTGCCCGACCGCCGCGGCCGGCGAGCGTCGCTTCGGCTTCGCGCCAGCGGCAGTACGCGACGTAGTACGGCTCCCCCGCCCGGTCCCATTGCGCGGCCGCGTCCTGCCACGCGTCCGGATCCGGTTCCCGCAGGCGGGTCTCCTCGGCCCGGCACAGCGTGAGGAATCCCAACATCCGCGCCGGACGCCACGCGTCTTCGTCGAGGTCACGGAGCACGTGACCTTCGGCCTGTTCGACGAGCGCGGCGGCGAGCCGGCGGAACTTGTCGGCGTCGATGCGTCGACCGCGCGCCCGGGCCGTGTCGAATTCGTCGGCCAGCGCGCGGACTCCGACCGCACACATCTCGGGCTGGTAGGTGTGGTCGTCGGTGCCCGCCGCGATCATCAACGCCCGTTCGATCTCCTCGTACGCGGGCGCGGGCCGGTCGAGCTCGAGGGCCAGCTCCGCGCGCAGGATGTGGAACCAACCCTGCACCTGCACCGTACGGAGTCCCCGGGACACCTGTTCGCCCGCGTCGAGCTCCCGCGCGGTGTCGTCGAAGCGCCCGCGGCGCAGCGCGATCAGGGCGCGCACCCCGAACGGGCCGAACAGACAGCTGCTGACGCCGTGATCGTCCATGCGCCGGGTCAGGTCCTCGGCCTCCGCGTACCGGCCCCGGCGTACCAGCGCTTCGGCGCTGTTTCCGCCCGCGCCGTTCAAGCGGACGCCGAGGAGCACCTCGTCGCGCGCCATCCCGTCGAACACGACCTGCGCGGCCTCGTCGAGCCGCGACGCCTGCATCAGGACGTGCGTGAGGATCTTGTACGCGAGGTCGAGAACGTCGGGCCGGCCCAACTCTTCCGCGATCTCGACCGCGTCGCGGATCAACGCGATGCCGCCGTCGACGTCACCCCGTTCGGCAACGGCCGCCCCGAGCGTGGTCAGCGCGTGACTCTCCTCCGCCCGGGCGCCGACGACGCGCGCGATCTCCACCGCGGCGCGGCTGCGCACCTCGGCCTCGCGATCGTGCGCGATCAACAGGTAGCTGCGCGCCTCTTCGGCCAGGACGCCGGCCAGCTCGACCGAGGGCGGATCCACGGGCAACAGCTCCCGGGCCCGGCGGAACGCGTCGAAGCCGCCGTCGGCATCGCCCGCGGCCCACAGGCTGCGACCGAGGATCTTCAACGCGACGGCGGCCCGGCGCGGGTCCTGTGTCGCGTCGATCTCCGCGAGCGCGCGGTCGACGAGCTCCACGGACCGGCGCGGGGCCCCGGTGAGATAGGCCGCGTCCGCCGCCTTCAGCAGGAGATCCGCGTAGTCGATCTCGGACCGACCGCTCTCGTCCGGCAACCGGTCGCAGGCCGATACCGCGCGCTCGTACTGCGCGGCGGCCTCGGGCATCGCGAGCAGCCGCGCCATCGCGTCGCCGGCCCGGATCGACGCCTGCATCGCGTCGGCCCACTCGTGCGCGCCCCACCAGTGGCCCGCGAGCTCGACCGCGGCGTGCCCCGGACCTATCGCGCCGAGCCCCGGGCTCGCGGTCAACGCCACCGCGATGCTGCGGTGCAGACGGGCGCGCTCGTTGGGGAACAGGGCGTCGTCGACCGCGTCGCTCTGCAGCGCGTGCCGAAAGCGAAAGCGCGAGCGGTCGTCGACTGCCAGGATCCGAAGGTCGACGGCTTCCGCGATCGCCGCGTTGAGAGCCTCGGCATCGAGATCGGACGATGCCGAGAGCAATCGGTGATCGATCGATCCGCCCGCGGTCGCGACGACGGCCGCGACGTGGCGAGCGGGCGGCGCGAGGCGGTCGACGCGGATCATGATCACCTTGCGCAGCGCCGCGGGCAGCGCCGTTGCCTCGCGCGCCGCGGTCAGCTCTTCGGCGAAGAACGGGTTGCCTTCGGAGCGGGCATGAACCGCGTCGAGCAGGGCCCAGTCGGGTTGGTTGCCCAGGATCCCCGCCATCAGCACCGCGGTCGCGTCTTTGTCGAGGCCCGAGAGCTCGATCTCGGAAACCGTGCGGTGGCGTCCGAGCTCGGTGAGCACCCGCGCCTGCGTCTGGTCGGGATCGAGCTCGTCGCGGCGGTACGAACCGATGATCAACAGCGGACTGCCGGCGAGATTGCGGGCGAGGAAATCGATGACCTCGACACTGGCGGAGTCCGCCCAGTGCAGGTCCTCGAACACGACGACGACACGCGACCGTTCGGCGAGCGTGTTGAAGCAGTCGAGCAGCGCTTCGAACAGGTGGGTCTTGCCGAGCTCGCTCGTCGTCGACGGGGCGTTCGCCGCCGCCGCCGGCGCGTCGAGCCCGCCCAAACGTTGTCGGGTCGGTCCGAGCACCGACGCGGCCGTCGGCTCGTCGAGCTGACGCGACAGGTCGCGCAGGATTCCCATCACGGGTCCGTACGGAAGGCCGCCGCCTTCCGCGGGGCTGCACACACCGGTCGCGACGAGCGCACCCGCCACCCGGGCGCGGTCACGGAACTCCTCGATCAGGCGCGTCTTGCCGATGCCGGCTTCGCCGCCGATCAGAACGGTCTGCGCACCGCTGCTGTCGAGCGCGACGAGTGCGGAGCCGAGCCGATCGAGCTCGGCATCCCGTCCCGCAAACGCCGCGCCCGACGGCCGTTCTCCCACGAAGGCCTGCTCTCCCACGAGGGAATTCTCCCACAGCGGCGCGCTCACGCGCCCTCCTGCACCTCGGTGATCGAATCCGCGACCAGGCCGTGCGCCTCCCGGTGCACTGCGGCCGCCGCCGCGGCGTCGGGCGCCTCGACCAGGCAGAACACCTTGCCGGAATTCTCGTCGAACCAGTACCGCAGATAGCGCACCCCGTGCGCTTCCTGCACCTCGAGATCACGACTGTGCGCCCCGGCAACCGCGTCGGCGGTCAACCCGTCGACCTTCTCGTGAACATCCATGAACAACGGCATCGTCCCGTTCCTTTCGCCAGCTTGGTAGGTGGTCGTGCGTCAGCAGGGTTCGTTGATCTTGCAACGGCCGGTGAGCTCGCCCGCCGGGGACGACACCGCGGTCACCGGTGCGATCGCCGGTGCGGTGTGCGAGGGCGCACTGGCCCGGCCCGCCACGAACGCGAGCGCCGAGAACACGATCAACGCGAGCACCAACACGAACACGCGTTGCATCGACTTCCACGACCGCGTCACCGCGGTCGGTGTGACGACTGAGGTCGCAGTCATTTCCACTCCTCTCGTACGAGGCCCTGGCGGCCTCCCCGCCATCACGATGCGCCCGCGAGAGGTCGCGGCACATCGGAACAACTCCTTAGATCCCGGACGCGCGCTACCTATACGCGCCGGCGCGACCCATTAGGGCCGTCCGGCCGCCTCCCACTGCTCGTGGGCCCGGTGGACCTTGTTCCAGAGCGCGGCGCGGGCCTCGGGACCGACGCCGCCGAGGTCGAGACCGAATCGATCGACCAACACGTCGATCAGCTCGCCCTGCGACGCGAGCGTCCACTCGCCCGCACCCGAGCCGATCCGGCGCAGCGACAGTCCGCGCAGGCTGTCGACGCCGGTCGCGTCCCGCCGCTGCACGACCAGATACTTCACGAACCCGGATTCCGGCGACGTCGACAACCACTCGTTGCGCGGCGCGAACGCGTCGATCTCCGCAGGATCGGCGCGCCACACCATGCCGGTGAACGAACCGGCGGGATCGTGGACCAGGGCCCAGTCTCCGACGGCGCCGTCCGCCCGGTGCAGCGCGAGCCGGAACGGGCCCTGGTCGTACACCCCGGGAATCATCGGAAGGGGTTCGTACATGGCATCGCCGAGACCGGCATCGACATACCAGTCGCCCGCGGGGTTCGCGGCGGTCGGAAGGTCGTGGACCGTCAGCACGAGGTGATTGGTCATCTCCGCGCGGCTCGGGCCGTCGGGTCCGTGCACACCGCCGACGTGGCGCACGACGTCGTAGCCGAGCGCGCGCAGCAACTCCGACAGCGCGCCGTTCAAATGGAAGCAGTATCCGCCACGACCGCGCGTGGCGATGCGAGTCGTCGACTCGGCCGTGTCGACGCTCCACGGCTCACCGAGGTGGATCCACAGCGTCTCGTACGCCACGCGCCCGACATGCGCGCGGTGGAGCGCGAACAGGGCGTCGACCGACGGCGGCTCGGCGACGAGGCCGAGTCGCGTCAGGTACGCGTCGCGTACCGCCGGAGACATCGGGGCCATCCGTCGAGGTTAGGCAGGCGCACCCGGCGTCGCTCGGGATCGGATCGTGAGTGTCGTCCAGGCGCCGAGGTGCACCCGATCACCGTCATGCAGTGCGAACGGGGTGCCGGTCGCGATCGGTGTCGGGTCGTCGTTGACCGTCGTGCCGTTGGTCGACCCCAGGTCACAGAGCGAGTAGCCGCCCCGTTCGTCACGGACGAGCACTGCGTGGAGATGGGAGATCGCGGGATCCTCGGGAGCGCCCGAGAGGTCGATCTGCGGTTCGATGCCGCGGGTCTCGCTCCGGCGCCCGATCCGCATCTCGTCATCGGTAAGTTGCACCACGCGTTGTACGGAGTCCGCGGGAAACTCGACGTCCGGTGCGCCGAGTCGGTCGTACTGATCACGATCGGCACGGATCACGACCTCCCAGGCCGCGGCCGTCGACGCTTCCCGCGCGTCGTCCTCCGATCCGAACCGGTGCCCGCAGCTCTCGCAGAACGCGTCGTCGCCGACGCGCGGCGCCGCACAACGCGGGCACGACTCGGCGGCGAGCGGCGTCATCAGTCGGCGATCTCGATCCGCGTGGTCTTGGTCGAGCGCGTGTCGAGTGTCATCTCGTCCGCGTCGGCGACGTGTCGCTTCAGTCGAATCGTCCCGGTGGCCGCGTCGTCGACGTCGACGACGGTCGACAACAGCTTCATCGTGCCGTCGTTCCCACTCTCCGCCGCGATCTGAACGGCGCGCCCGAGCTTCTTCGTGGCTTCCTCGTCGTTCCCGCGCTTGCGGGCCGCGAGCCCGTCCTGGATGGCGCTCGCGAGCTCGGCCTGTCCGGTGTAGTGCGCGACCTCGCGGTTGATGCGCGTCGACAACGCGTGGTCCCCGGTCCAGATCGCCTTGATGAGCGACTGCGAGACGATCTCGTCGTCGACCACGAGCGAGACCCGCGCCGCGAGCGATTCCTCGTCGATCGCGCGCGGCCGAACGCGCACGGAGACGTGGTAGTCGCGCGATTCGCGACCCCATGCGCCGGTCGGGTAGTCGCAGGTCAGATCATTGACCGCAACGCCCCGCGGCGAGAGGTCTTCGATCGCGGGTGACACCTGCTTCACGAATACGACCTCCGCACCCTGCGGCGCCCAGACGCGGAGCCGGACGTCGCCAACCGATTTCCCCATCGCCGCCTGCATCATCGCGGTGAAATCACTCGCCAGCGCCTCGGGGGCGGCCACGATGTCGACGGTTCCGAGCAACGCCGAGGCGATCGTGCGCAGCTCGGAGACTCGCCAGTCGGTGCCGATCCCGCGGCAGTCGCACTGAAATCGACCCTTGCACTCGTCGAGCGCGCGCTCGAGGTCGGCCCGCGATTCACCCTCGTCCTCACCATCGGTGAGCAGGATCGCATGACCGATGTCGGCCTGCGCCACCCGAAACATCGCGTTGGCTGCCTCGAGCCACTTGCCGATAGCAGTTCCGCCACCGGCTTTCAGCTTGCCGACCGCGTTCTTCGCGTCGCCACGCGTCTGCTCGCTCGCGGCGACCATGCCGCCCCACGACGGGTACACCTGGTCGCCGTCGTCCGATCCCGCAACCACTCCGAAGAGCACGCCGTCACGGATGCAGTCGATGGCCGCGGCGGTCGCGTCGCGCGCGGCGCGGATCTTCGAGCGCGGGACGTTCATCGAACCCGACACGTCGACGATCACAACGACCGCGCTCGTCGCTCCGCCGCTGGACGGCGCGTCACTGTCGCAGGTCACCGTCACGATCGCATTGATCTCGGATCCACCGTCGGGTAGGTACTCGTTCTGATACGTCTCGGCCGTGAAGTGGTTGGTCATGGTTCGTCTCCCGGCGCTTCGGTCGCGTCCGCCTCGGTCCCGATGGTGAGAACGGCGACAGTGATGTTGTCGTGGCCGCCGGCCGCAAGTGCGGCCCGCGTGAGTGTCTGGGCGACGCCGATCGACGACGCGCCCTCCGACGTCGGCGCGACGAGCGCCGCCAGCTCCTCGGTCTGCGCGGCGTAGTTCCAGAGCCCGTCGGAACACACGATGACGCGCCCCGCGCCCTTCGGCGTGAAGCGGGTCACACCCGGCGCGCCGAGCGGGGCGTCGGCACCGAGCCAGCGCGTCAGTGTGTGGCTCCCGTCCCAGGCATCGTCGACCGTGACCCGGCGGGCATCGTCACCCGCGATCCAGTACGCGCGGCTGTCGCCGACCCAGCCGATCGTCAGGTCGCGGCCGTCCCAGACCGCCGACACGAATGTGCACGCCGGCGGATCCTCCGGGTGCTCGATCGCGGCCCGCACCGTCTCGACCGCGTGCTGGGCCGCGTCGATCGCGGCAACGGTCGCCGCATCCGGGTTCCAGTCGGCGCCGCGCAGCGCGGAGACCAACGCGCGCCCACCGACATCGGCCGCGACCTGAGCGGCCGAATGCGGCTCGGTCGAGCTCGACACGCCGTCGCAGATCACCACGACCGCGGTCCCGTCGGCTCGCGAGACGAACAGCGCGTCTTCGTTGCGTTCGTGGAGCAGACCCCGATCGGTCACGCCCGCGACGATTCCGAGATCGATCTCCGCGTGATCGCGCTCGTCCTCACCCGCGTGGGCGACGCGCGCGCCGCAACCTTCGCAGAAGCGATCGTCGGCGCCGAGCCGGGCTCCGCACGAGGGGCAGTACAGGAGGCTGCTCATACGAGCGTCCGCGGTCGCACCCGGTTGGCATGGTCGACGAGCCGGACGCGCTCGTCCGAGCTTTCCGAGAACCGCGCCAGCGCGCGGTAACAGGATTCGAGCCCGAATCGCATCCCGGTCTCGGTGAGCGGCTGCCCGAGCACTTCGGTCGGCGCGCCGGGTGGCGTCGTCGAGACGCCGCGCACCGCCCCCAAACCCGCCTCGAACAGGAGCGCGGTCAGGCGGACGCGGCGCTCGCCACCGATCGCGATCCCGCCGATGACGCCGGCCGCGCGGAGAACATCGCCGACTTCCCCCGGGGTCTGCGCCGCGCCGTGCAGGATCATCTCCGCCTTCGCGACCTGCGCGTCGACGTGCAGACTCGATCGCTCGGGAACGCGGTCGTACGCCGCGATTGCGTGCTCTCGATCGCCGAGCGCAAAGAGGCAGCGGGCGAGGCCGAAGCATGCACTCGTCATCGAGGGGTCGGTGCGCGACACGAGGTCGTACCACCGCGCGGCCTCGCTCGGATTGCCGGCGAGCTCCGCGGCCATCCCGAGCGCGAGCTTCGGCGCGAGTTCCCCGGGAACTTCGCGGAACGCGCGGTCGAAGAACTGGGACGCGGCCGCGGCATCGCCGGTGAGCAACCGGTCGAGACCCCGATACCAGTTCGTCCTCCACTCCCAGGGATCACCCGCCTCGATCTCGTCCAGCGTTCGGTTCGCCTCCGGCGACATCCCGTTCTCGATCAGCGTGCGCGCGACGCGTAGCTCGACCTCGATCGTTCGGTCGTGGGCCTGGCGCAGCGCGTCGAGCGTCGCCTCGGGGAGGCCGGCCGCGATCGTCGCGAGGAGACCGGCCGCGGCATCGTCGGCCGACACGATGAGTGCGGGGAGCGCGCGCCCGTCGGGTACGTCGTGGTCGCCGCGTTGCTCGCCCGTGAACACCGTGCTCGTCCCGGGGGCCGGCGCCCCCGACTCGGACGCGACGATCTCGCGCAGCACGCCCAGGAGTTGCGCGCCCATCTCGTCGGCGCTCTGGAATCGGTCGTCGGGATTGGCGGCCGTCGCCTTCCGCAAGAAGCAGTAGAAGCTCTCGTGCGCCGCGAAGACCGGGACGTCACTTCGATCCGGGAGCGTGTAGCGGTACGTGCTCTGGTAGCCGCGGAAGTTCGTGCACAGCACCGCGAGCGTGCGCCCCACCGTGAAGAGGTCCGACGCGACGGTCGGTCCGGTCTGCGCGATCTCCTCCGCCTGGTACCCCGAGGTCCCGAAGATTGCACTCGCCGGACTCTCGATGCTGTACACGCCGCCGAGGTCGATGAGCTTGACCGAGTTCGGTCCGCTCTGGATCACGTTGTCGGGCTTGAAGTCGCAGAACAGCAACCCGAGATCGTGCAGGTGCCCGAGCGCGGGGAGGATCTCGATCACGTACGCGATCGCCTGTGCGACCGGAAGCGGATCGGGCGCGCCTCCGCTCGCAGCGCGGCGCGCTTCGAGCATCTCGCGCAGGCTCGTCCCGTCGACGTACTCCATCACGATGTATCCGTCGTCGTCATGCTCGACGAAGTTGTAGATCTTGACGATGTTCGGGTGTTCCACCTCCGCCAGGAAGCGGCGTTCGGCCAGCGCGGCCGCGCGGGCGTCGTCGTCGCCGGTATTGAGGAGGCCCTTCAACACGACCCACCGGTCGACGACGTTGCGATCGCGGGCGAGATAGATCCACCCGAGGCCGCCGTGCGCGAGACAGCCCGCGACCTCGTACTGCTTCGCGACGAGATCGCCGGCGACGAGCTTCGGCGTAAAGGAGAACGGGTGACCGCACTGCGGACAGAAGCCTTCCGTACGACCCGGCGTGTCACCGCGGCCGCGCCCGACCGCGCTGTCGCAGTTCGCACAATGCCGCCGGTCCTCGGGCACTCGCGGATCGGCCATGACCGCGGTTGCGGGATCGCGCCGCGTGACCTGAGGCATGTCGACGAGGCCGGCGCCGAGGCGGGCCCGGCTCGCAGTCGTGCGGCTGGTCAACCCCCGCCGCGTCAGTTGCGTCCCCCCCTGCACCGACGTCGGCCCGGGCGCGGGCGCGCCGACCACCGCCGAAGCCGCACGCGGCGCGGCGACTCCGCAGGTGTCGCAGTATCCGTCGCCGTCGATCGTGCCGCCGCAATCCGGCTGGGCGCAGTTCACATCGACCCCTTTCGGTCCGGCGCGCTCGTGACCGCGTCCTGATAACGGCGGACGAGCGCGTCGGCCCGCTCGAGATCGGTCGGCGCGGTGAAGAGCGCGGCCTGGGCCGCGTCGAACAGGCGCGACAGCTGCGCGTCTTCGACGCGTCCGACGCCGGCCGCCTTTGCGCCGTACGCGTCGAGTCGGCCGCGGAGTTCGTCACGCTGCGCCAACGTCGCCCGGGCGTCGGACTCGAGGCGTTCGACGCGTACTCGCGCCGCGTGCGCCGCGGCGTTCCATGCCTCGAACTCGCGCTCCACCGTGCGCCACTGCTGTGTCTGTGTGCGCGCGACGATGCCCTCGAGCTCGCGCGCGAGATCGGGACGTCCGTCCACCGGCTCGGCCGGCGAGCAGGACGCGATCTTCTCGGACACCTCGCGCTGCGCCTCGCGACAGGAACGGATCGCGGCGCCGAGCTCGTCGACGAGGTGCCGGCCCGCGTCGATCCGATCGGAGAGCTCGTCGCGCAACCGACCCGCGGCGTCGATCTCGCGGGCGATCGCGGCGACCGTCTGCTCGACCCGGTCGACGGCGAACGGCTCGACCGACAGCGGATCCGCGGCGAGCATGTCGCCGAGGTCGTCGAGGCTCAGCTGCGCCGCCGCGAGCTCGCCACTCCATTCACCGCCGAGACCGGAGGCGCGCGTCACCGCCGCGGCGAGCACGGAACGAGTCGCACCGATCCTGGGCACAGCCTCGCCCCATACACCGCCGACCGCGACGACGGTCGCCTTCACGACCTCGAACGCCTGCGTCATGTGTGCGATGAGCTCGTCGGCGGTACAGCGCACGACCCTGGTCGACGCGTCGAGCAGACCGCGGTCGGCGATCGAGACGCGATCCGTCGTGAGCTCCACCGCGGGCCCGGCGAGCAGTGCTTCGAGCTCGGGTGCGCACCGGGGGTCGACACTCGGGAACGTGCCCCGGACACTCAGGATCCGTTCGACGAGTGCGTCCACGCGCCCATGACCGTCGAAGAGGTAGACGAGCGCGTCGCGCGCCGCGATCCACCGCACCGCCGTCTCACCGCGGAGTGACGCCGCGTCGAGCATCTGCCGAACGGGATCGCGCTCGATCTCGACCAGGTTCGCGCCGACGCGCTCGGCCGCCGCGCGCAGTTGCCGGATCGCGGGGTCGATCTCGTCGAGCTTCACGAGTCGCTCCGGTAGGCGGGCGCGGGCGGTGCCGCCGCGGGAATGCCGAGCTCCTGCTCGAGTTGGCGATGGAACATCGTCCACCGGCCGTCGGCGCGCACCTGTTCCAAGACGGCGTTCACGAACCGGACGAAGTCCGGGTGCTCCCGGTTGATCGCCATGCCGTAGCGCTCCGGTTGGTTCAGGTCGTCCGGCAGGAGCTGCGTGTTGGGGTCCTGCGCCATGAACCCGTACAGAATCGTGTCGTCGGTCGAGATCGCATCGGCCCGGCCCTCTTGCAGATGCACGAGGCACTCGGTGCGCAGATCGACCGCATCCAGCTTGGCACCGGGCGCGAACGCACGGATCTGGTCGATCGAGGTGGAACCCTTCGTCGCGCAGACCCGCTTGCCGTTCAGATCCGCTACGTGGTGAATCGGGGAGCCCGCGCGTACGAGCACGCCCTGGCGGGCCGCGTAGTACTCGGTGCTGAAGTCGACCTGGCGCCAACGTTCGCAGGTGATCGACATGATGCTGGCGACGATGTCGACCGCGCCGCTCGTGACCGCCGGTATGCGTTGCGCCGACGTCACGGCTCGGAACTCGATCGCGTCGCGTGACCCGAATATCGCCGCCGCGATCTCGCGCAGGAGATCGATGTCGAAGCCCACGATGGCGCCGCTCGCGTCGCGGTACCCGAATCCGCGCGTGTTCTGGTCGACGCCGACCACGAGCTTGCCCCGCGCCTGGATCTTCTGCATGAAGGTCCCCGCCGGCATCCGACCGGGCGCGGGAAGGGGACCTTGGGGACGGAAGCTGCGCGCGGTGTCGTCAGTGGTCGTGCACGGAACCGCCGGTGGCGCGGGGGTGGTCGTCGTGGTCGGCGGTGTATTCAGCTCGGCGAGGTCGCGCGCCGCCCGCTGGCTCACCACGCTCCGCCGGACCGGCGCGCCACACGCCGTCGCAACCATCGCCGCACCCAGGAGGAAGGCGATCAGGCGGCGCGCGCTCACGCGTACTCCCTGATCCGCGGTTGCAGACCGAGCACGATGGACACCGCGGCGAGCACCGCGAGGATCACGGCGGCCACGGCCACGAAGCGAACTGCGTTGCGGGCATCGCGCGCCTGGCGCTCCAACCGGGCCCGCGCCGAGTTCACCTGCACCTGGAACGCGGTATCGAGGCGCTGCATCGCCGCGGCCTGCGCGCTCGTCGCGATGAAAACGGCGCGGGTGTATTCGCCGGCCGCGTCCGCGCTCCGCACCGCGTGGTGCGCGGCGAGGTATTGCCGGAAGGCGAGCGTGACCCGCTCGCCGACGAAGTCTTGTGCCAACAGGCCCTTTGTCGCGGCGGTGCCCTGCAACATCCCCGCAATGCGCGCGAAGTCGGGCATGTACTCGGACGTCGCACCGCGATCGATGAGATCCAGGTTTTCGTCGCTGAACGTCCGCAACGCCAAGATGCGCGCCGTCGACAGCACCTGGAGGGGATCGGAACCCTTGGTCTGCGAGCGCCGCAGCGCATCTCGCTCGCGCGCGAAGGCAACCGTCGGCACGACGAGCAGCGCGACCACCACGACGACGGCTGCGGCGAGGCCGACGTTGATGATGCGGCGGGTACGGCTCGCGACGACGATCAACATGAGGATCAGGAGGAAGAGCAGGCCCACCCCCGCAATGCCCACGGCCGTCACCTCGCCCGCCCCGCTCCCGGCCCGATCGCCGTCGGCGAGTTGCGTGGCGGCGTCTTCGTACGTCGTGGTCGCGGCGGGCAGAATGGTGTTGCGCATCAACTGCGATGCTTCGTGCAGATACGCACCCGCGACCGGTAACGCCTGTCGGTTGTTCGCCCGGGCCGCCTCGACCAGACCGGTATAGACCGGCAGCTGGTCCGTGATCGTCGTCACTGCGTTGCGTGCCGCGACCGAGCCACTCCGCTGCGCCATCGCCGGCAGTTGCCGGGAGGCCGCGTCGATGTCGTCGCGGTAGCGCTGCTGCAGCGCGGGCAGTTCCTTCCCGGCGTTGAGGAAACCGCTCGACGCAGTGGCGTCGGCGTCGGCGAGCTTCACGTACACATCCTGGGCGGCGACCAACTGCGGCGATGCCGCGAGACCGACGGCACGAGCCGCGTCGAGACGGTGGCTCACACTGCGCACCACGATCAGTCCGAACACCGCCGTCGCCGCAACGAGCACGACCAACCCGATGCGTAGCTGAGTGGGAGTTGTGAACGTGCGCCGTCCGACCCGAGCCGCGCGCGCCGTACCGACCAGAGGTTGTACGACGGTCGCCGGTGCGGTGGTGGTGGCCATTGCGACAACAATGCCGTTCCCCGGCCTCCCCGACAACATCCTTCGAGCGCGTCGCCGCTGCCGCGAGGGGAAGGACATAGTTACCTCACAGCAAGGGTCATGGTCCGCGCGTCGTTGTACGCTTCCGCCAAGCGGGGCGTAGGAGGAGCGATGGCGCTGCTCGAGGTGTGGGGGTTACACGGACGCGAGGTCGTGCCGCTCGAAGGCGACCGCCTCAGCATCGGCAAGAATCCCGCGAACGACCTCGCGATCACCGAAGACGACGCCGTTTCCCGGGCGCACGCGGTGCTGGAGCGCGTCGGCGGAGGCCGCTGGGCGATCCGTGATGTCGGATCGACCAACGGCACGCTGGTGAACGGGGAACGCATCTTCGGCGAAAAGCAGCTCCGCGACGACGACGAGATCATTCTCGGGCGGACCCGACTCCACTTCTGTGACCGCCGGACCGTCGACGAGGCCTCGACCGCCCGGACCGGGGCCCGGCCGCGGCTGACACCGAAGGAGAAAGAGGTACTGGTCGAGCTCTGCCGACCGCTGTTGAGCGGAAGCGCCTTCACGCAACCGGCAACGGTGCGCGAGATCGCCCAGCGCCGCTTCGTCACCGAAGCCGCCGTCAAGCAACATCTCGGTCACCTCTACGACAAGTTCGGCTTCGTCGACGACGCCGGACAACCGCGCCGGGTTCGGCTCGCCAACGCCGCGCTCGAGTCGGGTGCAGTGACGTTGAGCGACCTGAAGGACAACGAACCGCCGGAGCCGTAGGCGGCGGGCTTACCGCCGCGTCACGTTCACCTTCCTCCTCCGGCAGCGTCTTCACGCGCCGGCGCCATTCCCGGGTCGGGCCGCGATCGCCACACTCGTCCTATGAGCAACGAGCGCCGCGGCGGTTGGATGACAGGCCTCGTGGCCGTCGTCGTCGTGATCTGGGCAACAACGGCGTTGCTGTCGATCGCGATCCGGGCACTTCACGTGTTCACCTCGATTGCGCTGACGGTCGCGATCGGGGCGGCGCTCGTTGCTTTGGTCGGAAGGGCAATGGCCGGGCTCGGCCGTTCGGGCAGGGAGGAACCCTGATGTTGCGCACGATGAAACGGTTCTGGAAGTACTTCGCGATGAGGCTCCGGCTGCGCCACGAAGAGCTTGCCGATCCGAAGGTGCAACTCGAGCAAGCGATACAAGAGGCACGCGAACAACACGCGCGGCTGACGGAACAGGCCGCGAACGTGATCGCGAATCAGAAGCAGGCCCAGACTCGTCTCGACCGCGCGGTCGCGGAACACGACAAGATCAGCGGCCAGGCGCGGCAGGCGCTGCTGCTCAGCGAGCAGGAGGCGCGCAGCAATCATGCCGAAGAGGCCGCACGATTCGCCAAGGGTGCGGAACTGGTCGCGGGTCGTCTGCTCATGCTCGAACGCGACATCGGCGAGTGCGAGAAGGCACTCATTCAGGCGACGACCGCGGCCGAAGCGGCCAAGCAAGCGGTCGCGCAGAACGGCGACACACTGCGGACGCGGCTCACGGAACGTGAGCAGCTCCTGACCGATCTCGATCAGGCGAAGATGCAGGAACAGCTGAACACCGCGATGCGGCAACTGACCGCGAGCGTGGGCGAAGACGTCCCGACGTTCGACGAGGTCCGCCGCAAGATCGATCAGCGTCTCGCCCGCGCGAGTGCGATGACGGGCGTCGCGGAGATCGACGCGTCGGTCGACCCGATCCTGATCCGGGTCGAGCAGGCGCAACTCGCGGCCGAGGCGCAGGACCGGCTCGCACTGATGCGCGCCGAGCTCGGCCTCGCGGCTCCCCCGCGGGCGCTGCCGGCGGCAGAGTCGTGATGGACGCCGCGCCGAGCCGGCGCACGAAATGGCGGCGGCGGAAGGCCGAACGCAGCAAGGCTCGTCCCGAGTGGACCCGAGTGGAACCCGATCCCCGACGTGTAGGACGCTGGCGCCGGGTCGGAACCATCGCGATGGCCGCGCCGATGCTCGCCTTTCTCGTGGCTTGGAACGGATTGATCATCCGCGACGTCCTTCGCTGGGAGAACCTGCGGACGCGTGGACAGAACGCGTCGGCAGTCATCAGCGACATCGAGACCGACCACGGCGACGACGGGACCACCTATTTCATCTACGGCTTCGTCTCCGAGTGCAGCTGCACCGTGACGGTCCATGTGAACGGCCACGTCACGTATGACTACGGCGAGCAGATCGCGGTTCGCTACGACCCGCACGACCACTCCAATGCCGAGGCGGTCGCCGATCGGGCCGGGCTTGACTTGCCGCTACAGGTTCTCGCGTGCTCGCTCGTGACGACGACCGCGATGGTCCTCGGGATACGGGAGCTGCGCCGCCGCCGGCGGGCACGAGCGCTGATCGGTTCCGGAGCACCGAAACGGTCGGTGCAGTTCCAAGCGTGGCGGTGGAAGCTCGGCGACACCACCAAGCACTACCTGGTGCTGCTCGACGCGGGTGCGTCCGACTGGAGCGAGCCGCTCGGTTACGTACCCGTGCCGCGACACTGCCTCCGCCGTGTCGGGCCGTCCGACATCCTGCAGCTCTACGGTCACGGGGACGCAAAGGCGCCGGCCGTCCTGCGCCACGAGGGAACGGTGATCGTTCCCACGGGTCCCATCATCCCTGGCCGGCGGGAAGCGCGCGAACGGGTCGGCTGAACGCACGTCGCGGCCTCGTGTTGTGCGGCCGCGCCGCCGGAGGTTCTCCGGGGCAACCCGGCAGGCACGCTTCGAGCGCCCTTCCGACGGGAATACTCCTTTGGATGGACGATCACACCGCCGCGGAGGGATCGACCCTCGACGGGCGCTACGAACTCGGTGCGCTGCTCGGTCAGGGCGGGATGGCAACCGTCCGCGACGCAAACGATCGGCGCCTCGGGCGCCGAGTCGCCGTGAAGATCCTGCGCGCCGACCTCGCGGCGCAGCCCCGGGCCCGCGCCCGGTTCGAGACGGAGGCGAGCGCGGCCGCGCGTCTCGTGCATCCGAACGTCGTCACGGTCTTCGACAGCGGGGAGGACAACGGCATTCCGTTCCTCGTGATGGAACGGCTTCCCGGCCGGACGTTCGCGGACGAGATCGCCGCGGGTCCGGTGGCGATCGCGCGGGTGTGCGCGGTCGCCCGCGAGATCCTCGCCGCGCTCGCGGCCGCGCACGGAGCGGGAATCATTCACCGCGACATCAAGCCCGGCAACGTGTTGCTGTCGGAGGACGGTCGGGCCAAGGTCAGCGACTTCGGTATCGCCAAGACCATCGACGACGTCGATCAGACCCAGACGATCGAGTTGCTCGCGACGCCGGGATACCTGGCTCCCGAACGCATCGCCGGCGCGCCGGCGTCGGAACGCAGTGATCTGTATTCGGTCGGGGTTCTCGTCTATGAGGCACTCAGCGGACGACGGCCGTTCCGCGGCGCGACGCCTCTGGCGCTCATGCGTGCGATCGAGCGCGGCGATGCCGAATCGCTGGCGGCACTCCGACCGGAGGCAGCGGCTGCGCTCGTCGCAGTCGTCGCGCGATCGATGGCGCTCGACCCCGACCGACGCTTCGGCTCCGCGTCCGAAATGGCGGCCGCGCTGGAGTCCTCGGCCGACCTCGACGAGACGGTCGCGATCGATCGCCGGCCGCGCGACGGCACCACGCAGACACTTCCCCTTCCTGTTCCGCTGCCCGTTCCCCTTCCCGTCGCGGTTGCGGGTGCGGATGTGCCCGACGTCGCCTCGGCCACCCGCGCCGGTCGGCTGCGCAGCCAGGCCGTCGCCGTCGGTGTCGGCGCGGTCCTCGCCGCCATCGTCCTCACCGCGTTCGTCAGCCAACGTGATCCGGCGCATCCCGCCGCGCCGGTCCGCGTCGTGGCCACGACCACGAGCACCGCCGCCCCGACGACGGCGCCCTCGACGACGGTTGCGTCGACCACAACCGCGCCGCCCGCACCGAAGCCGCGCGGGAAGAACAAGGGCGGACCGGGCCAAGGCGACCGGGGCAACGGCGGGGACTGAATCGTCGTGCCCCGGTCGTGTCCGTCCGGACCGCGGCGGCTTGTCACGGCTCGGACGGTGCGGCCACCATGTCCGGATGACGGAACCGCTCGGTACTCCCGGTACGCCGAAGAGCCTGCCGTTGATCCTGGCGCGCGAGCTCGCCGCGAACCTGGCGACACCGATGTTCTTGTTGGACGCGGGCGGCATGCTGGTCTTCTACAACGACGCAGCCGCGCTGCTCCTCGGCAAGCCCTTCGCGGAGCTGGGTGAGATCCCGTCGGGCGAGTTCGGCGCTTCGCTCGATCTCGCGAACCTCGACGGAACGAAGCTGCTCCGGCGCAACTCGCCGTCCGGCATCGCGTTCTACGAGCGCAAGCCGTCGCACATGCACGTCATGGCGACCACGTACGACGGCGCGCGCCGTGCGTTCGAAGCGACCGCCTATCCCCTGCTCGGCGCGTCCGGCGAGATGAACGGCGTCGTCGCCGTGTTCTGGCCGGACTCCTCCGCGGCGCCCGCCGACTGATGCAGGCGCGGGTCTGGGGCTGCCGCGGTTCGGTCGCGGCGCCGGGACCGGAGACGATCCGGTACGGCGGGAACACGTCGTGTGTCGAAGTCCGGCTCGCGAGCGGTCACGTCGTGATCCTCGACGCCGGCACCGGTATGCGGCCGCTCGGCGTGGCGATGCAGGACGATCTCCCGGCCGAGCTGAACATCATGCTCACGCATCTGCACATGGACCATCTCCAGGGCCTCGGTTTCTTCCGGCCGCTGTTCGCGCCCGGGATCGACATCCACATCTGGGGACCCTCGTCGCCCGTGCAACGCCTCGCGGAGCGCATCGCGATGTACCTCTCGCCGCCGCTGTTCCCGGTTCGACTCGAAGACGTCCAGTCGCATCCCACGTTCCATGACGCGCCCGAAGTCGGCGTGACGATCGGTTCCGCGACGATCCGCGCCGCGAAGGTCACCCACCAGGGTCCGACGGTCGGCTACCGCATCGAGGAGAACGGGCGCTCCTTCGTGTACCTCCCCGACCACGAACCTTCGCTCGGGGCCGATCTCGCGACCGTTCCCCCGGCGTGGATGAGCGGACACGACATCGCGCGCGGCGCCGACGTGCTGCTCCACGACGGACAGTACGGCGATCACGAATATCCCGCGCACATCGGTTGGGGTCACTCCCGCGTGAGTGACGCGATGGAGTTCGCGAACAAGGCCGACGTCGATCGGCTCGTCCTCTTCCACCACGACCCGTACCACACCGACGACGAGCTCGAAGCGTTGCTCGCCGACGCGCGTGGGCACTGGTCGGGGATGGAAGACCGCGTCTCCCTCGCCCGCGAGGGCATGACCATCCAGCTCGACGAAGCCGGCGTCAGCATTCGCGACTAGCCGTGTCCGACGAGACCGCATCGGGTCACGCGCCACCCAACGAGGTTCTCTGGGAGCAGAACGCGCGTTGGTGGCAACGCACGTTCACCGACGGCGCGGATCCC
Source organism: uncultured Actinomycetes bacterium (assembly GCA_963835455.1). Taxonomy (GTDB): domain Bacteria; phylum Actinomycetota; class Acidimicrobiia; order IMCC26256; family PALSA-610; genus PALSA-610. Next base: position 500,867 of record CAWIFT010000006.1, on the reverse strand, counting down.
GAGTACGACGAGCTCATCCTGCCCATGGTCGCTCGCCACCTTGGCGGCGCGCGCCGCGTGCTCGACATCGGATGCGGCGAGGGCCACGTCGCGCGTCGCGTCGCGAGCCTGGGCGCCGAGGTCGTCGGGCTCGACCCCACTCCGACTCAAGTGCGCGAGGCGGCCGCGCGCGGCGGTGGCCCGCGCTACGCGCGCGCCCGGGCCGAAGCATTACCGTGCCGGAGCGGCGCGTTCGACGCGGTGGTGTTGTGTCTCGCCATCGAACACGTCGACGCGTTCGACGTCGCGTTCGAGGAGGTCGCGCGGGTGCTCGCGCCCGCCGGCCGGTTCCTCTTGCTGCTCGCGCACCCGTTGTTGCAGGCGCCCGGGAGCGGCTGGGTCGACGACCGGATCGTCGGCGAGCACTACTGGCGGGTCGGCGCGTATCTCCGCGAGTACGCGGAGATCGACGAAGTGGAGCCCGGCGTGAACCTCCGGTTCGTGCACCGTCCGCTGAGCAGCTACGTGCACGCGATGGGTCGAGCCGGTCTCCTGATCGACGACATGGAAGAGCCCGCGCCGCCCGCGGCCCTGCTCGAATCGCTCTGGGACTTCCCCGAAGCCGCGAGTATTCCCCGCGTCATGCTCATCCGCGCCCGCCACTGACGCCCCCGAAAACCCTCCCAACAGTTCGGAGCAAAAATGGTCCCACGGGCCGAAAACGCTCCCAACTGTTGGGAGCAGGAGCGGTCACGCGGCACAACTGGCGACGAACGTCGTGACGTGCAACCTTGCAGGTTCCGCCCATTCGCCGGTTCAGCCGCCAGGAGCACATCGTGAACGAGTCCCGCCGCTTCGAGGGAAGGGTCGCGCTCATCACGGGCGCGGCGTCGGGCATCGGACGCGCTGCCGCGCGGCGGCTCGCGTCGGAGGGCGCGCGGATCTTCGGTCACGACCTCAATGCCGAAGGGCTCGCCGAGACTGCGGCTCTCGTCGCGGCTGCGGGCGGCACGATGGAGACGCGCGCCGGAGACATCTCTCGGGCCGCGGAGTGCCGGGCCGCGGTCGCGGCGAGTATCGAGGCGTTCGGCCGTCTCGACGTGCTCGGCAACAACGCAGGGATCGCACGCGCCGATCACGTCCTCGAGGTCACCGAGGAACAGTACCGGCGCATGATGGGCGTCAACGTCGACGGCTATTTCTTCACCGCGCAGGCGGCGATCCCCCATCTGCTCGAGACGGACGGCAACATCGTCAACGTCGCGTCGAACGCGGGCGTGATGGGGCAGGCGTACACCGTCGTGTACTGCATGACCAAAGGCGCGGTCGTGCAGCTCACCCGTGCGCTCGCGATGGAATTCGTGAAGACGAACCTGCGCGTCAACGCCATCGCCCCGAGCGGCATCCAGACCACGCTGTCGGAGAACTTCCACATTCCGGCCGACGTCGACGGCAGCCTCATGCGGCCCTACATGGGCTTTCGCCCGATGGGATCGCCCGACGACATCGCCGCGATGTTCGCGTTCGTCGCCTCCGACGAGGCGCGCAGCGTGCACGGCGCGATCCTCGCGGTCGATCGGGGCGTGACCGCGGGCTGATCAGCCGAGCGCGCGCAGGTCGTCGACGATGTCGGCGAAGAGCTCGGGGTCGGGGTTGCGATTGTTGACGAGGCTCACGCGATCGGTGATACCTCGCACCCGCGCCGAGATCTTGCCCGCGATGTCGCGGCGAGGACCGACGACCGCGATGGCTTCGACGAGATCGTCCGGGATCAACGCCGCCATCTCCGACCAGCGACCGGCCTTCGACAGGCGGTTGAGATCGGCGTGCAACCCGGCGTAGCCGTGAGTGTCGAGCACCGGCGCGTACGCCGGCGTCGAGCCGTAGAACGCCAGTTGATCCTTGACCGAACGGATCGCGATGTCGTGCTGTTCGTCGGTCGTCCACGTCACGACCATCATCACCCACACCACTTCGACCGCGTCATCCGGTCGCGCCGCGACCGCACGGCCGTGCGCGAGCGCGGGCAGCACGAGCTGCTCCAACGAGAGCCGCGAGTTGAACGGATGCACGATCAGACCGTCGGCGACTTCCCCCGCGACCTCGATCATCCGCGGTCCGAAACCCCCGACGAACACCGGCGGCGGCCCGTACGGATTCGGACCGGGGTCGAACGCAGGGGTCATCAACGTGTGCCGGTAGAACTCGCCCTCGAACCGCAACTCCGACCGGCCTGCCCAGCAGTCCCAGATGGCGCGCACGGCCAGCACGAGCTCGCGCATCCGCGCCGCGGGCCTTGACCACTCCTCGCTGAAGCGATTCCGGATGTGCGGACGGATCTGCGAGCCGAGCCCGAGCACGAACCGGCCCGCGCTCATCTGTTGCAGGTCGTTTCCGATGTTGGCCAGCACCATCGGGTTGCGCGCGAACCCGATCGCCACGGCCGTTCCCAACCGCAACCGAGTCGTCGTCTGCGACGCGAGGGCGAGCGGGAGGAACGGGTCGTGCTTGGCCTCGAAGGAGAAGCCGGTGTCGTAGCCGATGCGTTCGAGCCGGGCGAACACCTCACCCGAGCGCGCCGGGTCTTCCGTCGGAACCGTTGTCGCGATGTGCATGCCGGTCACTTCGCGGCCGGGCGACCGGACAGGACGGCGGACTCCGCCGGTTCGACGACCACACGGTGCAGCACCGGAAGCCGCGACCGCAGCGCGCCGACCGTGCCGAGGAAACACGCGGCGGTGCGCCGCATCATCGCGGGGATGACATCGGGCGTGATGCCTTCGGGGCTCGCGATGAACTCGACCTCGGCGCCGAAGGCCTCCATCGTCTTGATCTTCTCGATCGCGAACGCGTCCGAAGACACGATGCGCAGCGGATAGCCCTTCACCGCGCACACGAAGGCGAGCGACGACCCGGTGCTGCCGCCGATGGCGTCGAGACCGCTCACGCGCCGGAAGCTATACCCCGGCGTACACGCGCGGCCCCCGGAACCTTTACGAATGCGGTCCGCCATGTAATGGTCGTGGGGTGCCGGGCCGGACGACGAGCCGAGAAGCGATCCTCGCCGCGACGCGGCGGGCGATCATCGAGCGCGGGCCGGAAAAGCTGACGCTGTCGGCGATCGCCGCGGCCGCGGGAGTGTCGCGCCCCACGTTGTACCGGTGGTTCGCCACCAAGCAAGAGCTGTTGGTCGCGATCAGCGCGTACGAGGAAGAGCAGTTCGACATCGGGCTGCGCGCGGTGATCGAGGCGCACCGCAGTCCGGCGCGCCGGCTCGACGCCGCGTTGCACTACGTCGTGACCTATCTCGACGGACTCATGGGCCCGGATCCGATCGGCACCGACCCGCAGTTCGCGCTGCAGTCACTCGCGCGTGCGCTTCCGCGCCAGGTGGAGGCGCTCGTACGGCTCCTGGGCGACGCGTTCCAACAGGTTCCCGCCGTGCGCAACGGCGACCTGACGAGCGCGCAGGCCGCGGAACTGTTCATGCGCATGGCGTACTCGCACTACCTCGTCCCGCATCCCGAACCGGAAGTCCTGCTCGCGAACCTGCGGAGTTTCGCGGGCCTCTCGCGCCGCGCCGCCATCCGCGCCACGGGCTGACGCACGACAAACGAGAAGAGGATCCGATGCCGCAACCCGATGCTCCCGACGAGACCGGCATCGAGGTGACCCGCTTCATCCCGGTACCGGCCTCGATCAGCGAGCACGCGCAGCAATTCCTCGCGCTGGGCTTCTCGATGGGCGGAGACATCGCGCTCCAACCCTCGGATCGCCACGACGTCGAGGGGTGGCGCGCCATGATCAAGGCGACCGACGAAGCACTGATCGCCGCGACCAACATGATGCCGGCCGTGCCGGCGTCGACCGTCGAGAAGACAACGGTCGCCGGCGTGCCGGTGTTCGTACTCACACCCGACGGTGTGCCCGACGATCCGGACCAGCCGACCTACTTCGACATCCACGGCGGCGCACTGATCATGGGCGGCGGCGAGGCGTGCCGCGCGCTGGCAACGAAGATCGCCGCGATGGTGCGCATGCGCACGTGGTCGGTCGACTACCGCATGGCGCCCGACCATCCGTACCCCGCCGCGCTCGACGACTGCATCGCGGCGTACCGCGGCCTGTTGGAGGTACAACCGCCCGAGCGCATCATCGTGGGCGGTGGATCCGCGGGAGGGAATCTCGCGGCCGCGCTCGTGCTGCGGGCGCGCGCCGAAGGCCTGCCGCTTCCCGGGGCGCTCGTGTTGCTCACACCGGAAGCCGATCTCACCGAGTCGGGCGACTCGTTCGCCACCAACCTCGGCATCGACCCGGTGCTCCAGTCGAGCCTCGCGGATTCGATTGCGCTGTACGCCGGCGACCACGACCTCACCGATCCGTACCTCTCGCCGCTGTTCGGCGATTTCTCGCCGCCGTTCCCGCCGACGTTGATCCAGTCGGGAACGCGCGACCTCTTCCTCTCCAACGCCGTTCGCCTGCATCGCACGATGCGCGCGGCCGGCGTCGAGGCCGAACTGCACGTGTTCGAGGCGATGCCGCACGGCGGTTTCTGGGGCGCGCCGGAGGACGCCGACCTCGCGGCCGAAGTTCGTCGTTTCATCGCCGCGCACGTCGCGGGGTGACGCGGCAGGAACCGAACGCGCTCCCTCAGTAGCGGCCGAGGAGGAAGTTCACCGCCGGGGTCGCGTCGGGGAACGCTTCCGTCATGCCCGCGGCGAAGTAGCCGGCGTCGGTGATCATCGTCGTTCCGGTGATGACACCGGCCGCGTCGCTGCAGAGGAACACGAGCGCGTACGCCTGCTCCAGCGGGGTCGACGCGTCGACACCCACCGCGGCGCGATAGTCGGCGCCGAATCCGAGCCACATGTCCTTGTTGGCCTGCGCGAGGGGCGTGTCCGTCGGCCCGGGGCAGATCGCGTTGATGCGGATCCCTTGCTCGAGCAGCGGCATCGCCTCCCGCGCGACGTACGCACAGATCGCCTGCTTGCTCCACATGTAGTCGGTCTTGAGGTGGTCCTGGGCCCACTGCGTCGCGGCATCGAAGTCGGCGACGTCGAGGTATTCCTTCAGCAACGGCAGGTTCGCCTCCCACCCGAGCCCGGCGGCCGAGGAGATGAAGCCGATCGCCGCGCCGCGGGTGAGCACCCCGCGCGCGAGCAACACGTCGATCATGTACCGGTGCCCGATGAAGTTGATCTTCTCGAGCCCGGGAGTGCCGTCGGCCACGCCCGCGCACGAGAACAGCGCGTGCACCGGACCGCCGCACTCGTCGAGCGCCGCATCGATCGACGCCCGGTCGGCGAGGTTGACCTGAATCGCCTTCGCGCCCGCGAGCGTGACGGGGGCGAAGTCCATCACCACGACCTCGGCGCCGGCGTCCTGCACGAGCTCCGCGGTTGCGGCGCCCATCCCGGTGGCGCCGCCCACAACGAGGACGCGCTTGCCGTCGTACCGAAAGGCGTTGAACAGTGACATGTCGTCGTCTCCTCGTCGTGCTGGTTCGATGATCGGGTACTTGGTTACCACGACTCGTGGACGAGCGGCACCTCAGCCCGCTTCGGGAGCCGTTCCGCTCGACTCCTTCGCCAAGAGGCGCTCGGACACGTCGCCGAGATCCGCGACCGAACCGTCGTAGATCACCTCGCCGTGTTGCAGGATCACCGCCGACTGTGCGATCGACAACGCCCGGCCGACGTATTGCTCGATGATGAGCAACGCGGTTCCGGCCTCGTTGACGCGGCGGAGGGTCGTGTAGAGCTCGTCGATGATGATCGGCGCGAGCCCGAGTGACAGTTCGTCGACGACGAGGAGGCGGGGCGGGTTCACGAGCACGCGCGCGAGCGACAGCATGCGCTGCTCGCCGCCGGAGAGCGTTCCCGCGCCCTGCGTGCGCCGCTCCCCGAGGCGCGGGAAGAGCTCGTACGCGCGATCCAGACCCTCCGCCACTCGTTTGCGGCCCAGGCTCCGCCCGAAGTCGAGCGTGAGGTTCTCCTCGACGCTGAGCGAGCCGAACACCGAGCGACCTTCGGGTGCGTGGGTGATGCCGAGCCGGGCGATCTGCCAGGTCTTGCGCCGGGTGACGTCGTTGCCGTCGAACCACAACGAGCCGGACTGCACCGGTAACAAACCGGTGACGACGCGGGCAACCGTCGTCTTTCCCGCGCCGTTCGCACCGAGCAGTGCCACGACGCCGTGTTCGGGAATCGAGAGTGAGACGTCGAAGATCGCGCGGAACGGACCGTAGGCCGCGCACACGTCGCGCAGCTCGAGCAGTGCGCTGTCGCTCACGAGCCGTCGTCCGCCGTCGTCGCCATCTCGCCGAGATAGGCCTCGCGCACCTTTGCGTCGCTGAGGACGGCCTGGGCCGGACCTTCCGCGATCATCGTCCCGAAGTCGAGCACGTAGATGCGCTCCACGAGCTCGAGGACCATGTCGATGTCGTGCTCGACGAGCAGCATCGCGGTACCGCGTTCGGCGTGCACGGTGCGCAGCGTCTCCGTGAGTGCACGCGTCTCGTCTCGATCGAGACCCGACGACGGCTCGTCGAGCAGGAGCAGCCGGGGCTCGGTCATCAGCGCGCGCCCGACCTCCACCAGACGACCCCGCCCGAGGCTCAGCGACTCGATGGGCCGATCGGCGTCGGGGGTGAGGCCCAACAGATCGAGGGTCGCGTCGACGCGCGCCCGCTCGTCCGCGCTCGGCTTCGCGAGCCCGAGAATGTCCTTCCACAACGCACCACTGCGGCGGCGCGCCCGCTCGGCGACGAGGAGGTGCTCCCGCGCGGTCATGCCCGCGAACAGTTCGATGCGTTGGAACGTGCGCCCGAGACCGAGTCGCGCGCGCCGGTGCGCGGGCAGGCCGCCGAGCGACGCACCGCCGAGGCGCATCGTTCCCTCCTGCGGGCGCAGTGCGCCGGACACACAGTTGAACAGCGTCGTCTTGCCCGCCCCGTTCGGCCCGATGAGGCCCACGAGCTCGCGCTCGCCGACGGCAAGGCTCACGCCCGACAGTGCGGTGATCCCCGAGAAGGTCATCGTCACCTGGTCGACGACGAGGAGCGGTGCGGCTGCGTTCACGTCACGCTCCCTGGTCCGCGACCGCAACCGGCGACGACTGCTCTTTCGATCGGCGATCGTGCGAGCGGTCGAGCGAACGTTGGATGAAGGTGAACGACGAACGCTTGTAGAACTCGAGGATGCCCTCGGGATGCCGGGCGAACGCGACCGCGCCGAGGCCGAAGAGAACGTATTGCCACGACTGCGAGACGCCGATCGCGTTGAGCACTTCGGGGAAGAACTTGAGCGCCAGCGCCGCTTCGATCGCGCCCTCGACCGTGCGCGATCCCAGCGTGACCACGAGCACGAGCCAGAACAACGCGAATTGCACGGTGAAGTCGGCCTGGTAGTTCGCCGCGCCCTCGCGCAGTGAGAGCAACGCACCTCCGGCCGCGGCGATCCCTGCGCACAGTGCGAACGCAGTGATGCGCGCTCGCTTCGAACTGATCCCGAGCGCCGCCGCCGCGACCTCGCTCCCCGCGAGCGCGCGCAGATTGTGGCCGGTCGTCCCGCCGCGGACGCGGATGACGATGATGCTCGCGACGACGAGCGCGAGGAGACACAGGAAGAAGAACGAACGATCACTCGTGAAGTCGATCGGACCGAGCACCGGGCGCGGCACCTCCACCGGCAGGAGACCCCCGCCGGCCCAGTCGAACTTCACGATCACGTTCTCGAAGAAGAGCGCGAACGCGAGCGTGGCCAGCGCGAGGTAGATACCCCCGAGCCGCAGCGCCGGGATGGCCAGCAGCGCGCCGACCGCAGCCGCGATCGCGATGCCGGCCAGCATGCCGACGAATACCGACACACCCCATCGGGTCGCGAGCTGACCGCACGTGAACGCGCCGATCGCCGCGAACGAACCCTGGGCGAGCGAGATCTCGCCCGCCATCCCCGTGAAGACGGTGATCGACAAGAAGATGACCGAGAAGATGACCGCTTGGGTCGCGAGCGAGAGCCAGTACGCGTTGCCGATGAACGCGAACCACACCACCGCGCCGATGCAGACCGCGGCGCCGACGATGTGGGTCGCGCGCGTGAGGCCGGGACCACGTTCGGCCGCGGCGAGCGCCGGCGGCGGTGCGTCGACGCCGGCGAGCGGATCGGTGAACTCCTTCTTGCGCTGCAACGACGGTTTGAGGATGAGGACGAAGAACAAGACGATGAAGGGCAGCGACGGCCGGAGGCCCTGGGCGAGGATGCTGTTCGTCGGGAGCGTTCGCGAGAGCACCTGCGCGCCGATACCGAGGGCGAGACCCCCGACGAGCGCGAGCGGGAGGCTCGACAGACCGGCGAAGGCGGCCGCCGCGATCGCGACCACGATCAGGAGGAAGAAGTTCTGCGACGACAGCTGCGGAAAGAGCGGGCCGAGGAGCAGGCCGGCGACCCCCGCGAGGATGCTCGACAGCGCCCATCCCACAGATGACACCCGATCGGCGCTGATTCCCGAGAGCTCCGTCATGCGTGCGCTCTCGACGACCGCGCGCATGCGTAGGCCGATCCGGGTGTATCGGAACATCAGCGTGAGACCGACCACGAGCGCGAGGGTCACGACAATCGTCGCGAGCTGGTCGCGGTCCACCGCGTAGCTGAAGAATTCGTACGCGCGTGTCGCCGTTGCCGACAACACCCTCGACGCCGTAGAGCGGCGAGCTCCCGAACCGCAGCGCGAGCTGCACGATCTCGGGCAGCGCCACGAGCAGGCCGATCGACACGGCCAGCCGCGCGACGGGCGCCGCGGTTCGGAGATAGCGGTAGATGCCGAAGTACAGGACGACACCGAGCAACGGCGACACCACCAGGACCGCGACGATTGCCGCGGCCGGGATCGGCCAACCGTGCACGACGCGCAGCTCGTAGTAGACGGCCGCGGCCGCGTACGCCTGCGCGCCGAACGCGAGATTGAAGACTCCGGAGACCTTGTAGGTGAGGACGAATCCGACTGCGACGAGCGCGAACACGCAGCCGATGGGGAAGCCCTGGATGACCGAGCTGGTCAGATCCTGCACGCATTCCTCCGAAGCGGGCTCGGGCTCACGGGGCCGTCACCGTACGCGGGAACGTCTCGCTCACACAACAACATCGGAATCCTCGAGCACATCGTGGCGCTCACGCCACACCGACGGCCGCGCACGCGCCCCCGTCGACCAACACGTCGACGCCGGTGACGAAGCTCGCGGCGTCGGACAACAAGAAGCACGCAACCGCGGCCAGCTCGTCGGCGCGACCGACCCGGCGCAGCGGCGTCATCGCCTCGAGCATCTTCATCATCGGCTGTTGTTCGTACTCCTGGCGGCCCATCGGCGTGTCGACCATGCCGGGCGACAACGAACAGATCCGCGCGCCGAGCGGACCGATCTCCACCGCTTCGCGCCGGACGAGCCGCTGTACGCCGCGTTTGGCCCACGCGTACGCGGCGCCCGGATCATTGGCCGTCTCGCCCACCGCCGCGCAGTACGCGTCGAAGAACCCGGCGGCCAGCGGGTCGTCGACCGCGGCGTCGGCCGCCGCGTTCACCTGCGTGTTCAGGTGGGCCGCCATCGACGCGAAGCAGACGATCGCCGTCCCGTCGTTCACCAGCGGGCGAAGGGCATTCGTCAACCGTGCGGTACCGACGAGGTCGACGTCGAGGATGCGACGCCAGTCGCCCATCGTCGGAGAGATCCCGGCCACGTGGGCGACGCTTCGCAGCGCGCCGGCGGCCTGGGCGTGCGCGGCCAACTGTTGCACACCGACCGGGTCGGTGACGTCGACCACCACCGGCTCGCATCGTGTGGCCCGTGCGGCCAGCGTCGCCGCGAGCGCCGTCACCGCGGCTTCGTTGAGGTCCGCGAGCAGGAGAACGTCGACGGTGCCGACGAGCCGTTCCGCACACGCGGTGCCGATCCCGCTTCCCGCGCCGGTGACGATCCCCACCGAGGTCATCGGAGCCCCGCCGGTGTGATCGGCGGCAGGTCGGCGGGGCCGAGGATCCCCGGGACCGCCGCGCACACGTACGGAATCGCGTTGACCGGTCGGTTCGCGGTGTACGCGGGCGTGAACGACGCGAGGTCGTCGACCGGTATCGGGAACGGGAGGTCGACGTCGAACGGCGCGTCGCCGAGCACGCGCACGCGCCAGCCCGTCGGCCGCAGATCCCAGGACGGGTCCACGTCGGTCGTGCAGTACCAGTTCGCGACGAACCGCACGACGTCGGCACCGTCACACTTGCCGACGATCGTCGTCCGCTGCGCGCCGACGGATCCGGCCGCGATCTCACCCGCGAGCAGGGTCGTGTCGCGCCGCGCGGCCGCGACCTCACCGGTGCACGTCCACTCGTCGACCGGGCGCGCCGCCGCGTCGGCGAGCAGCCCGAGCGGGGGCGAGAATTCGCCGAGCAGATACCCGGCGCGGCTCGTGTCGAACGACGCAACCGGCGTCCCGAACTTCATCTGCTCGAACAGCATGTGGGGCGAGTCGCGCCGCGAGAGGTTGGCGTACTCGTAGATCTCGATCGATTCCACCCGGCGTTGCATCGACAGCAACGCGAGCGGGAGCGCATCGGTGATGAACCCGGGGCTGCTGCCGGTCGCGTAGATCGACGAGCCACCGCGCGCGCACGCGTCGACGACCCGGGCTCGATCCTCGTCACTCAGCCGCTGCGCCGCGGCGAAGATCTCTCCGCGCGTCGTCACGACGTTCTTTCCCGAGCCGAGCAGTCGGACGACGTCGTCGATATCGAACACGCGCGGCATGTAGAGCACACAGTCGGCGTCAACTGTATGAATCGCCTCCCGGTCGTGGGTCGCGGGGATGCCCACGGTGTCCTCACCGCACAGCGCGCCCGCGTCGACACCGTCCTTCGCGGGGTCGTAGACCAGCACGCCGACGAGATCGAGATCCGGGTGCCGGATGACCTCGCGCAGGGCCCGGCTCCCGATGTTCCCCGTTGCCCACTGCACGACCCGGTAGCGCCGCGCGCTCAACTGGCCGGCTCGGCCAGCGTCTTGCGCTCGAGAAACTCGTCGAGCCCGGCCGCGCCCATCTCCCGCCCGATCCCCGACTGCTTGTAACCACCGAACGGTGCGTCGGGTCCGTAATAGACCCCGCCGTTCACGCTCATCGTCCCGGCGCGGACCCGCCGTGCGAACGCGAGCGCCCGTTCACGATCGGCGCTGACCACCGCCCCGGAGAGCCCGAAGATCGAGTTGTTCGCGACGCGGACGGCATCGTCGTCACCGTCGTGCGGGAGCACGACGAGCACCGGGCCGAACAGCTCGTCCTGGGCAACGGCGGAGTTCTCGTCGGCCCCGGCGAGCAACGTCGGCTCGTAGAAGAAGCCCTCCGGAAGGTGATCGGGAATGCGACCACCGATCACCGCCTTCGCGCCGTCGGCGATCGCGCGATCGACGTAGCCCGCGACCTTCTCCCGCTGCCGCGCGCTGATGAGCGGGCCCATCATGGTGCCCGGGTCGGTCGGGTCGCCGTACGGCACCCCCGCAAGCGTGTCGCGCGCCATGTCGACCACCTCGTCGTAGCGATCGCGCGGAACGACGAGGCGCGACGTGATGGCACAACCCTGGCCCGAGTGCGACGTCGCCGCGTACGAACAGAACATGGCGGCCAGAGCTGCGTCACCGTCGTCGAGGAGCACGAACGCGGACTTGCCGCCGAGCTCGAGGAAGACGCGCTTCACGGTCGCGCTCGCCGCGGCCATGATCTGGCGTCCGACCGGCGTCGAGCCCGTGAACGACACCACGTCGACGTCGGGATGCGTCGTCAACTCGGCGCCGACCGCGGCCTCCGACGACGTCAGGACGTTGACCACACCCGGCGGGATCTCGGTGGCCTCGGCGACGAGCTTGCCGAGCGCCAGCGTCGCCCACGGCGTGTCGGGTGCACCCTTCAACACGACCGTGCAGCCGGCCGCGAGCGCGGGGGCGAGCTTCGCGAGCGCGAGCTGGATCGGATAGTTGTACGCGGCGATCGCGCCGACGACGCCCGCGGCTTCCTTCTCGACCCACCGGTGGTGCCGGCCCGCAAACGTGTCCCGCTCGCCGAGGTCCTCGACGAAGTCGTATCCGTCGAGGAGATCCGCGTACCAGCTCACGACGTCGATCGGGCCAAGGAGTTGTGGCCCGCTCGTGCTCGACACCGGTGCGCCGACTTCGTGCACGAGGATCTCGCGCAGCGGCTCGACGTTGTCCAGCAGCGCCTGGTGCAGCTGCCGCATGCAGCGCACACGGAACGCGTGGTCGCGCGACCATTGCGTGGTGTCGAACGCGCGCCGGGCGGCACCGATGGCTCGCTGCGCATCCGCAACGCCGGCGTCGGCGGCCACGCCGAGCACGCGGCCGGTCGCGGGCGCGATGGTCTCGTAGGTCGCACCGTTCGCGGCCGGTACCAGGGCACCGTCGATCAGCAGCCGCTCTTCGTGCCAGGTCGTCATGGCCCTCTCGCTCCCCCAACGTGTTGACCGGCGCCCGCCCCGGATGTCGCCCGTACCGGCTTCGATAGCGGGATTACGCTACGCGAGAATCTGTCTCTCGCCAAGAGCATGCGAGATTCTCAGTCGAGTGGCACAGGAGGGGTCGGGTGAGCGAGCCACGGGGCGGGCCACGGATCGCCGACCGGCGCGCCGAGCTCGAGGCGTGGCTCGACGAGCACCACGACGAGCTCGCACCGACCTACGCGGCTCCCGGCACGCTCGACGAGCAGATCGCGCAGATGCAGCGGGTGAAGTCGATCCTGTACGACGCGGGCTGGATGCGGTTCGGGTGGCCCGAGCACGTCGGCGGGCTCGGCGGCTCACCGCTGCTGCGGACCGAGCTCGGCGCGGCGCTGGCCGCCCGCGACCTGACCGACCCCGGACTCTTCTCGCTCATCGAGGTGCTCGCACCCACGCTGATCGACTTCGCCCCGCCCGCGCTCGCGGCCGAGGTCGTCCCGCTCCTCCTGTCCGGCGCGGAGATGTGGTGCCAGGGCTTCTCGGAACCGGGGACCGGGAGCGACCTCGCGGCGCTGAGCTGCCGGGCCGTTCCCGACGGCAACGCCGACCCCGCGGCGGCGTGGATCGTGAACGGCCAGAAGGTGTGGACGAGCCTGGCGCAGTACTCGGACCGCTGCGTGCTGTTGACGCGCACCGGCTCGACCGAATCGCGCCACCGCGGCATCACCGCGTTCTTCGTCGACATGGACACCCCGGGGATCACCGTTGCGCCACTCGAGATGATCAACGGGGTGCACGAGTTCGCCGAGGTGTACTTCGACGACGTGATCGTCCCCGCCGACCGGATACTCGGCGAGGTCAACGGCGGCTGGGCGGTCGCGATGAGCATCCTCCCCTACGAGCGCTCTTCGTGCTTCTGGCAGCGCATCGCGTATCTGTACCGCCGCCTGCAACTGCTCGTCGACGTCGCCCCCGACGACGAACGCAGCGCGGAGGTCGTGGGCAACACGTTCCTCGCGCTCCACGCGCTCCGCGCCCGGTCGCGGCTCACGCAGTACCGGCTCGCCGACGGGGAGACCCTCGGGGCGGAGACGTCGATCGACAAGGTGCTCGTGGCAACTGCGGAACACGCCACGTACGACGCCGTCCGCAAACTCCTGCCCGGCGTCGTGGAGATGGACGACACCGCGACCGCGGCGATGTGGCGCAACGAGTACCTGTATTCGCGGGCCGCAACGATCTACGGCGGCACCGCCGAGGTCCAGCGCAACATCATCGCCCGGCGCCTGCTCGATCTCGGAGCCGACGAATGATGGACGCGGCCGAGCGTGCACTGCTCGCGGGAACCGTTCGCGACGCGATCGCCTCCGCCGACGGAATCGCGGCGATCGATGCCGTCCTCGACGGTCTCGGCTGGCTCGAGATGCTCGAGGCCGAACCGCGTGACGCGATCGAGATCGTGTTCGACGCGCTCGGCGCGGCGAACGGGGCCGCGACGGCGCTCGACGACGTCGTGTCGTCCGCGCTCGGGATGCAGCCCCGCGCCGACCGGGCGGTGCTGCTCCCGCCGTTCGCATCGTGGGAACCTCCCGGTCGTACCGACGGCGGTGGCGTGCACGCGGTCGGGCTCGCGACCGCGCGCGTCGAGACCGCGCGCGACATCGTCGTGGTGTGCACCACGGACGCGGGCGTCGGCACCATCACCGTGCCGGCGCCGGCCGCGGTCGCGCACGCGGTGCACGGAATCGACCCCGAAGCGCGCTTCCACACCGTGACCGTGCAGCACGACGGCCCGGCGACACCGATCGCCGCCGAGGCGTGGGAATCGGCCGTCGCCCTCGGTCGCCGCGCGGTCGCGCAGCAGATCGCCGGCGCGGTCCGGGTCATGCTCGCGCTCGCGTGCACGCATGCAGTCGAGCGGGTGCAGTTCGGGCGCCCGGTCGCCCGCTTCCAGGCGGTCCGCCACCGGCTCGCCGACGCACTCGTCGCCGTCGAGAGCCTCGACGCGACCCTCGCCGCCGCGGGCGACGAACCGAACGCGGTCACGGCCGCGCTCGCGAAGGCGACCGCGGGGCGTACGGCCCGCACGGTCGCCGCGCACTGCCAGCAGGTGCTGGCCGGGATCGGCTTCACCACCGATCATCCGTTTCACCGCTTGCTGAAGCGCACGATGGCACTCGAAGGAATCTTCGGGTCGGCCGACGAGATCGCGCTCGACATCGGGCGTCGGTTGCTCGCGGCGCGCCGACGTGCCGACGCTGATCGAGCTGTGACTGCCCGGGCATTGCGGCGGAAACCGCGCTCTCCTAAGGTGCCAACGGCATATTCGCGAACGGGAGCCCCCGGGTGACGAACGTCGGCGCGACGAACTTCGAGGAGATCGACTTCTTTCGCGGCAACGAATTCGTCGCCGATCCGTACCCGTACTACGAACACCTCCGGGCGCGGTGCCCGGTGCAGCGCGAGACGCACCACGACGTGGTGATGGTCACCGGCTACGAGGAAGCGATCGCGGTGTTCCACGACACCGCGACCTTCTCGTCGTGCAACTCCGTGACCGGACCGTTCCCCGGCTTCCCGGTGCCGCTCGTCGGCGAGGACGTGAGCGCGCTGATCGACGAGCACCGCGACCAGCTCCCGTTCAGCGACCAGCTCCCGACCCTCGACCCGCCGGTGCACACCGCGCACCGTGCGCTGCTGATGCGCCTCATCACCCCGAAGCGCCTCGGCGAGAACGAGGCCTTCATGTGGCGGCTCGCCGATCGCCAACTCGACGAGTTCGTGGCCAATGGCGCATGCGAGTTCATCAGCGAGTTCGCGAGCCCGTTCGCGTTGCTGGTGATCGCGGATCTGCTCGGCGTACCCGAATCGGACCACGACATGTTCCGGGCGGAGCTCGCAACCAAGCGCCCCGGCCGTGCGATCGGGAGCTCGCAACAAACGATGACGCACAGCCCGTTGGAGTTCCTCTACGCGCGCTTCACCGATTACATCGAGGATCGCCGCCGCAACCCGACCGACGACGTGATGACGGGCTTGGCCACCGCGACGTTCCCGGACGGATCGCTGCCGGAGATCATCGACGTCGTGCGCGTCGCCGCGAACCTGTTCGCCGCGGGACAGGAGACGACGGTGCGGCTCCTCGCGTCCGCGCTCCAGCTGCTCGGGGAAGATCCCGAGCTCCAGCGGCAACTGCGCGCGGCGCGCAACCGCATCCCGAACTTCGTGGAGGAGACGCTGCGGTTCGAGAGCCCGATCAAGGGCGACTTCCGGCTGACCCGCGTCGCCACGACCGTCGGTGGCGTCGACATCCCGGCCGGCACGACGGTGATGGTGCTCACCGGCGCCGCGAACCGCGACCCGCGCCGCTTCGAGCACGCGGATCGCTTCGACCCGGACCGCCCGAACGCGCGCCAGCACATCGCGTTCGGACACGGTGCGCACACGTGTCCGGGGGCACCGTTGGCCCGCGCGGAAGGCCGCGTCAGCATCGAACGCATCCTCGACCGGATGCACGACATCACGATCTCCGAGGAACATCACGGTCCCGCCGCCGCGCGCCGCTACGACTACGCACCCACGTACATCCTGCGCGGACTCACCCGTCTGCATCTCGACTTCACGCCGGCCCCGTGAACGGCGCCATCGAGCCGTTCCGGATCCACGTCGACGAGGCCGACCTCGACGATCTCCGCCGGCGACTTGCGCAGACCCGGTTCCCGGACCAGCTCGACGACGCGGGATGGGACTACGGCATCCCCGTCGACTACGTGCGCGAGCTCGTCGCCTACTGGCGCGACGAGTACGACTGGCGCGCGCACGAGGCCCGGCTCAACGGATTGCCGCAGTTCCGCACCGAGATCGACGGTCAGCCGATCCACTTCGTCCACGTGCGCTCCGCCCGGGCCGGCGCGTTCCCGCTGCTCCTGATGCACGGCTGGCCGGGCGCCTTCACCGAGTTCCTCGACGTGATACCGCGCCTGACCGAGACGTTCGACCTCATCGTGCCCTCGCTCCCGGGCTACGGCTTCTCGGGGCCGACCCGCGCGCGGATGGGACGTCGCCCGGATCGCGCGCGCGTTCATCGAGTTGATGCATCGGCTCGGCTACGAGCGCTACGGCGCGCAAGGTGGCGACTGGGGTGCGCAGATCGCGACCCGCATCGGCATCCTCGATCCCGGACACTGCGCGGCGATCCACCTCAACATGCCGGTCGCGGACCGGCCCGACGAATCGATCACCCTCTCCGGCGAGGACAAGGCGGATCTCGCGGCGATGGCGCACTTCCAGCGCGAGGAATCCGGATACGCGCTCGAGCAGTCGACGAAGCCGCAGACCGTCGGCATCGCGCTCAGCGACTCACCCGCCGCGCTGCTCGCGTGGATGACGGAGAAGTTCCGCACCTGGAGCGACGGTGACGGTCACCCGGAGAACGCCTTCACGCGCGACCAGCTGTTGACCATCGTGAGCACGTACTGGTTGACCGGGACCGCCGCGTCCGCGGCGCGCCTGTACTGGGAGCACAAGAACAGCGGCGCCGCCGCGGAGTTCGTCGCGGTACCGACGGGCGTCGCCCGGTATCCCAAAGAGGTGCTGCGCTTCCCGCGCGCCTGGATCGAGCGTCGCTACAACGTGACGCACTGGGTCGACATGCCCCGCGGGGGCCACTTCGCCGCGATGGAGCAACCGGCCCTGTTCGCGGCCGACGTCGAGACGTTCTTCCGCTCCGTCCGCTGACGACCGGCTTCCCGCTCGGTCCGCGGCGGGGCTTGCCCGGGCCCCCATATTGGTGTCATCCTGCATTGTCACGAAATGCGCGGCACGAGGTGCGATCCGGGGGAACGGCCTGATGGGAATGTTGGACGGGAAGGTCGCCGTCATCACCGGCGCGGGGTCGGGCATGGCGAGAGCGGCGGTGGAGGTCTTCGTGCGCGAGGGCGCCAAGGTCGTCGCCGGGGACATCAGCGGCGCGGAAAAGGAAACCGCCGCCCAGATGGGCCCGGGCGTGTTGCCCGTCCACTGCGACGTCACCAACGAAGCCGACGTCGAGGCACTCGTGCGGGCCGCCGTCTCCGAGTTCGGTCGCTTCGACACGATGCTGAACGTCGCCGGCCTCGCCGACGCCGCGATGCTCGTCGACGTGACCCCTGCGCACTACGACAAGCTCATGGACGTCGACCTGCGCGGTGTCCTCTACGGCGTGAAGCACGCAATCAAGGTGATGCTCGAGACGAAAACGGCCGGTTCGATCGTCAACTGGTCGTCGCTCGGCGGCATGAACGGCTCGTACTTCACGGGCATCTACTCGGCCGCCAAAGCCGGCGTGATCGCGATCACGAAGGCCGCGGCGATCGAGTACGGCGCCCAGGGCATCCGGGCCAACTGCCTGTGTCCCGGCTTCATCTACACCGCGATGAGCGCGGGCGGCGAGAACATCCCCGGCATGCTCGAGAAGGCCGCGTTGAATCGCGGCGGCCAACCCGAGGAGGTCGCGGAGGTCGCGGCGTTCCTCGCGTCCGATCGGGCCTCCTACGTCTCCGGCGCCATCATCCCCGTCGACGGCGGGTGGGCCGCGAAGCTCGCATGACGCAAACCGACCTGGGCGGGGCGACGCGCTACGTCGGTACGCGCGTCAATCGGATCGAAGACGTCCGGCTGCTCACCGGTCGTGGTACCTACGTCGACGACATCACGTTGCCGGGCATGCTGCACGCCTACTTCGTCCGCAGCCCGTACGCGCGCGCCACGATCCGGGCGATCGACGCGGCGGCCGCGCTCGCGCTCCCCGGCGTGCACGCGGTGTACACCGCGGCCGACCTCAATCCCGGGGTCAAGGAGCAGTGGCACACGTCGATCGGCCCACTCAGCCCGGAGACCCCGCGGCCGCCGCTGGCCGAGGACGAGGTTCGCTTCGTCGGCGACCCCGTCGCCCTCGTGATCGCCGCGAGTCGCGCGCTCGCGCAGGACGCAGCCGATCTGGTCGAGGTCGACTACGAACCCCGGCCCGCGGTCGTCGACTATGCACAAGCCGAGAACGCGACCGAGCTCGTGCACGAGCCGCACGGTTCGAACCTCGTCGGCGAGCTCGCCGGGCTGCCCGAATCCGCGCTCGACGACGCGTTCGCCGCGGCCGCGCACGTCACGACCGCGACGATCCATCAGCAGGCCTGCACCGCCGCACCGATCGAAGCGCGCGCCCTGATCGTCGACTACTCGGCCGCGACCGGCGACCTCACCATCTACGCCGCGACCCAAGCGCCCCACGACATGCGGCTCTTCTGCTCGCGTCTGCTCGGGCTGGCGGAGCACCGCATTCGCGTCGTGATGCGCGACACCGGCGGGGGGTTCGGGCAGAAGGTCATGGTGCAGCGCGACGAGATGTGCCTGATGCTCGCGGGACTTCTGGTCGGCGCGCCGGTGAAGTGGGTGGAGGACCGGCGCGAAAACCTGCTCGCCGCGGGCAAGTCGCGGCGCGAACACGCCACGGTCAAGATGGCGTTCGCCGCCGACGGCGCGATCCAGGCGGCGTACATCGACTTCGTGTCCGACTGCGGCGCCTACCCCACCCCGTGGCCGATCGGCCCCGCGGCCGCGGTCGGGATGCTGTTCCCCGGCCCGTACCGCGTGCCGTGCGCGGGCTTCTCGACGAAGTCGATCTACACGAACACCGTCGGGCGCACGGCCTACCGCGGGCCCTGGCAGTTCGAGACGCTCGCCCGCGAGGTGCTCCTCGACATCGCGGCACGCGAGATGGGCATCGACCCCGTCGAACTGCGCCGGCGCAACGTGCTGCGCCGCGACGAGCTCCCCTACACGAATCCCAACGGCATGCCGTATGACAACGTCTCGCCGACCGAGACGCTGGAGCAGGCGCTCGCACTGCTCGACTACGACGCGTTCCGCAAGCAGCAGGCCGAGGCGCGCAACTCCGGGCGCTACCTCGGAGTGGGTGTCTCCAACTACGTCGAACCGTCGACGCCGGGCCTCGGTTACTACGCGACCGAGGCCGCGACCATCCGCATCGAACCCTCGGGTGTCGTCAACGTGTACATCGCGGGCGGATCGACGGGAAACAGCATCGAGACGACGGTCGTCCAACTCGCGGCCGACGCACTCGGCGCGAACATCGAAGACGTCAACACGATTCAGGGCGACACCGCCGTCACCGGTTTCGGCGCGGGCGCGGCCGGGAGCCGCAGCGGGTCGATGACCGCCGGAGCGATCCGCGACACCGCAGCCATCCTGCGCGAGCGCGTGTGTGCGATCGCGGCGCACAAGCTCGAGGCGGCGGTCGACGACATCGAGCTGTCCGGTAGTCGCGCGAGCGTGCGCGGCACTCCGTCGATCGGCATCTCCCTGCGCGAGATCGCCACGCTCGCGTACTTCGAGCCGTTCGCACTGCCGCCGGGTGTCCCGGCCGGGCTGGAGGCGAGCGCGCGCTACACCGCCGAGGCGCCGATCATCTGGGTCAACGCCACGCACGTGTGCACGTGCGAGGTGGACGTGGAAACCGGTGGCGTCACACTCCTGCGCTACATCGTGAGCGAGGACTGCGGACCGATGATCAACCCGAGCGTCGTCGAGGGTCAGATCGCGGGCGGCGTGGTGCAGGGCATCGGCGGCGCGCTGTTCGAAGACCTCGCGACCGACGACGAAGGCAACCCGCTCGCGACCACGTTCGTCGACTACCTGGTTCCGTCCGCGGCCGAGGTACCGATGCTCGAGTTCGGCCACATCGAGACGCCGAGCGCCGGTCCGGGCGGCTACAAGGGCGTCGGCGAAGGCGGCGCGATCGGCGCGCCGCCGGCGGTCGTCAACGCAGTCGCCGACGCACTCGCTCCGTTCGGTGTACGCGTGACGCGCCTCCCCGTGAATCCCGCGCGCATCGTTGCGCTCCTCCGAGAAGCAAGTGAATGAGGTACCCGTGACCAGTACGACCGACGCGGCCTACGACCCCTACGACGTCGCGATCAACGCCGACCCGTATCCGGCCTTCCGCCGGCTGCGCGAGGAAGCGCCGCTCTACTACAACGAGCAGTACGACTTCTTCGCGGTCAGCCGCTACGACGACGTCGAACGCGGGCTCAAGGACCGGGAGACGTACATCTCCAGTCGCGGCGCGATCCTCGAACTGATCAAGGCCGAGATCGAGATGCCGCCGGGCGTCATCATCTTCGAGGACCCGCCGATTCACACGATGCACCGCGGACTGCTCTCGCGTGTGTTCACGCCGAAGAAGATGAACGCGCTCGAGCCGCAGGTGCGCGAGTTCTGCGCCGCCAGCCTCGACCCGCTCGTCGGGGCGGGCCGGTTCGACTTCGTGGCCGATCTCGGCGCCCAGATGCCGATGCGCGTGATCGGCATGCTGCTCGGGATCCCGGAGCAGGACCAGGAGGCGGTACGCGACCACGTCGACGCGTCGCTGCGCACCGAGGCGGGCGAGCCCATGACGACCTCGCTCGACGCCATCTTGAGCGGCGAGATCTTCTCCGACTACATCGACTGGCGCGCCCGGCATCCCTCGGACGATCTGATGACCGAGTTGCTCAACGCCGAGTTCGAGGACGAAACCGGGACCACCCGCCGGCTCACACGCGAAGAGATCCTCACGTACCTCACCGTCATCGCCGGCGCGGGCAACGAGACCACGACGCGTCTCATCGGTTGGGGCGGCAAGGTGCTCGCCGAGCACCCGGACCAACGCCGGGAGCTGGTCGAGCACCCCGCGCTCATCCCCAACGCGATCGAAGAGCTCCTGCGCTTCGAACCGCCGGCGCCGCACGTGGCGCGCTACGTCGCGCGCGATGCGCAGCACTACGGGGCGACGGTGCCCGAAGGCAACGTGATGCTGTTCCTCGTCGGATCGGGCAATCGTGACGACCGGCGCTTCCCGAACGGCGACACCTTCGACATCCACCGCGATACCGCCGGGCACCTCACGTTCGGTTTCGGCACGCACTTCTGCCTCGGCGCCGCGCTCGCCCGGCTCGAGGGCCGCGTCGCGCTCGAAGAGGTGTTGAAGCGGTTCCCGGAATGGGACGTCGACTGGTCCGGCGCCAAGCTCTCCCCCACGTCGACGGTGCGAGGGTGGGAAACCCTGCCGGTGGTCACGCCGTGACGGTCGAGGAACGCAAGCCGCAACGACGGAAATACGACAGTCCCGTGCGGCGCCGACAGGCCGCCGAAACGCGGGAACGCATCGTCTCGGCCGGTGTCGACCTGCTGCACGGCTTTCCCGTCTGGAACTGGCGGGCACTGACGGTCCGGGCCGTCGCCCAGCGGTCCGGCGTGAACGAGCGGACGGTGTATCGCTACTTCGCCAGTGAACGCGAACTCCGCGACGCGGTGATGGCCCGCCAGCAGGCCGACGCGGACGTGGTGCTCGAAGGCCTCGCGCTCGACGACCTTCAGGCGCACACGGCGCGGATCCTCGAGTACGTGTCGTCGTTCCCGATCCAGTCGCGCACGCCCGACGATCCGACGCTCGTCGCCGCGCACGAACGCCAGCGCGCCGCGCTCCTCGCCGCGGTTTCGCAGCCGGCGGGCGACTGGCCCGAACGCGACCGCACAATCGCGGCGGCGATGCTCGACGTGTTGTGGAGCGTCGCGTCGTACGAACGACTCGTCGTCGACTGGGGCCTCGACCCCAAGGACGCGATCCGCGGTGCCACGTGGGTCATCGGACTCGTCGAGGACGCAATCCGCGCCGGCGCCGGCCCGCACCCGTGAACGGAGAACCGATGATGGACACCGACTTCGACTCGGTCGACTACTTCCGCACCCGGTCGCTCTACCAGGACCCGTACCCGTACTACGAGTACCTCCGGGCGCACGGACCGGTGTGGCGCGAGCCCCACTGGGGCGTCGTCATGATCACCGGCTTCGAGGAAGCGCTGCAGGTGTACAACGACGCCGCGACCTTCTCGTCGTGCAACACGGTCGCGGGGCCGTTCGTGAAGTTCCCGGTGGAGCTGGAAGGCGACGACATCAGCGCGATCATCGAACTGCACCGCGACGAGCTGCCGTTCAGCGATCAATTGCCGTCCTTCGACCCACCGAAGCACACCGCGCACCGCGGTCTGCTGTTGCGGCTGATCACGCCGAAACGCCTCAAGGAGAACGAGGAGTTCATGTGGCAGCTCGCCGATCGCACGATCGACGAGTTCGTCGCGCGTGGCGAATGCGAGTTCGTGCGCGAATACGCGAAACCGTTCACCTTGATGGTGATCGCCGACCTGCTCGGCGTGCCCGAAGCCGATCACGAGACGTTCCGCGCCCAACTGCAGGGCGACGAACGGCCCACGCGTCAGTCCGAGGGTGGAGCCATGGCGCACAAGCCGTTGGAGTTCCTCTACGAGCGGTTCACCGCGTACATCGAAGAGCTCCGGCGTCAACCTCGTGACGACGTCATGTCCGGCCTCACGACGGCCACGTATCCCGACGGGTCGATCCCCGAGGTGCACGACGTCGCGCTGATCGCGGCCAACCTGTTCTCGGCCGGCGGCGAGACGACCGCGCGCCTCCTCGGTTCCGCGTTGCAGCGGCTGGCGGAGGATCCCGGACTCCAACGGTTGCTGCGGGCGGAGCGGCACCGCATTCCCGACTTCATCGAGGAGATGCTGCGGCTCGAGAGCCCGATCCAGGGCGAGTTCCGGATGGCACGTGTCACGACGACCGTCGGCGGCGTACGGCTCCCGGCGGGAACGACCGTGATGGTGCACAACGGCGCCGCGAACCGCGACCCCCGTCACTTCGACGCGCCGGGTGAGCTCCGCCTCGACCGGACCGACGGCCGTCATCATCTCGGGTTCGGGTTCGGCATCCACACGTGTGTCGGCGCACCCCTCGCGCGTGCCGAGGCGCGCGTGAGCCTGGAACGTATCTTCGACCGCATGACCGACATCCGGATCTCCGAACGCGAGCACGGCCCGGCCGATGCCCGCCGCTACGAGTACTCGCCGATCTACATGCTGCGCGGACTCGAAGCGCTGCACCTCGAGTTCACTCCGGTTCCGACGCCGTGACGTCGCACCACGCGCTCGATCCCGAGGTCGCCGCGGTGGCCGAGCTCGTACCCTTCGCCGACTTGAACGCCGAGATCCTGGCCACGTTCCGCACCGCGTTCGCGATGGAGACCCCTCCGTCGGCCACCGTCGACCGGATCGAACACGTCGTGCCCGGCGACCCGGCCGTGCCGCTGCGCGTGCACCGCGCCAAAGGTGACGGCGACGCGCGGCCGTGCGTGTATTCGATACACGGCGGCGGTTACGTGCTCGGCTCCAACACGATGGACGATCCGCGGCTGGAGGACTGGTGTCCGAAGCTCGGCGTGGTCGGCGTGTCCGTCGACTACCGGCTCGCGCCCGAGACGCCGTATCCGGGGCCGCTCGAGGACTGCTACCGCGGACTCGTCTGGACGCACGCGCACGCAGGCGAGCTCGGCATCGACCCGGAGCGGATCGGGGTCATGGGAGTCAGCGCGGGCGGAGGTCTCGCCGCGGCCCTCGCCCTCCTGGTGCGCGACCGGGGCGAGGTTCCCCTCGCCTTCCAGCTCCTCGACTCGCCGATGCTCGACGACCGCCAGCGCACGCCCTCGAGCCGCGGCGACGACCTCGCGGTGTGGAGCCGCGGATCGAACACCTTCGGCTGGAAGTCGTACCTGGGCGACCTCTACGGCCGCGACGACGTGCCGGCCACCGCCGCGCCGGCGCGCGCCGACGACCTGTCCGGACTCCCACCCGCGCTCGTCTCCGTCGGCGCGGTCGACGGCTTCCGCGACGAGGACATCGACTACGCGCTCCGCCTGAACCAGGCGGGCGTGCCGACCGAGCTGCACGTGTATCCGGGCGCGTGCCACGGCTTCACGATGCTCGCGCCCGACGCGGCCGTGACGAAGCAGTGCCTGCGCAACATGGAGGACTGGTTGCGCCGGTTCAGCCCGCACGCCGGCGCGTGACCTCCGACACGCGCCCCAGGACCTTCGTCAGCGCCCGGTACTGCAGGTTGCCGTACGGCCACTGCGTCACGATCTTGCCGTTCGGCGCGGCGAAGTAGTTGTTGCTCATCGTCCAGGACGTTCCGGCCATCTTGGACTGGAGCCAGCGATACCACCGCGCTTCGAAGCTCGGCTTCACCTCGATCGACGTGACCCGCTCGCGCATCATGCGCTTCATCGCGCGCACCGCGTACTCGGCCTGACTCTCGAGCATGACCACGATCTCGCCACCGTTGGTGCCGGGCCCGTAGAGCATGAAGAAGTTGGGGAAGCCGGAGACCGTGATGCCGAGGAACGCGCGCGGCTCACCGGCCCAGTGCTCCTGCAGCGTGACGCCACCCCGCCCCACGACCCGCAGCCGGCTCAGGTAGTTCGCGGGCTGAAAGCCGGTGGCCATGACGATGACGTCGACCGCGCGCTCGACCCCGTCCGCGTCGACGACCCCGTCGCGCGTCACCGCCGCGACCGCACGCGGGACGAGCTCGACGTTGTCCTTCTTGAGCGCGGGATAGAACGAGCTCGCGAACACGGGCCGCTTGCCGGGATAGGGATAGTGCGGCGTGACGGCGGCGCGCAGGTCGGGCCGATCCGCGAACTGGCGCGCGATGTAGCTGAGGCAGAACTGCCGGCGCGCCTCGTTGGTCTTCGTCCCGGGCCGGTAGAGGTGGCCGCGCCACAGGCTCTTCTCGAGCATGCACTTCTGCCGCCACCGTTCGCGGCGCCCGCGCCATCGTTTCGCGAAGGTGCCGCGCTCCTCCGCGGTGAGATCGCGCTCGCCCTTCGGCATGACCCACCCCGGCTCGCGCTGGAACAGGTAGAGCTGCTTCACGATCGGCTGGATCGCGGGCACGACCTGGGTGGCCGACGAACCCGTGCCGACGACGGCCACGACCTTGCCGGTCAGGTCGACGGCGTGATCCCAACGGGCGGTGTGGAACTTCGGCCCCGCGAAGTCGGCGAGGCCGGGCCACGGGGGAGAGCGCGGAACGTTCAGGAAACCGACGCCGCTCACGATCACATCGCACTCGTCGAGGGTCCCGTCCCCGAACCGGATCGTCCACACGTGTCGGTCGTCGTCCCACGTCGCCGACTCGACGGTGATCCCGAGCCGCAGATGTGGTCGGAGCCCGAACTCGTCGACCGTCTCCTCGAGATACTTCTGGAGTTCGGGCTGGCGCGCGTGCGTTCGACTCCAGTCGTACGGCTTGAACGAGAAGCAGTAGAGGTGCGAGCCGACGTCGACCTCGGCGCCCGGATAGGTGTTGTCCCACCACGTTCCGCCGATCCCGCCCGACGACTCGTAGATCGTGAACGAATCGATCCCGGCCTGCTTCATCTTCACGCCCGCGGCGATACCGCCGAAGCCCGCACCGACCACCGCGACTTTCGGGCGGTCGCGGGGTGGCGTCACGCGATCTCGGGATGCGTGCCCGGCCGCAGACCCGCCGTGTCGAGTTGCACTTCGTCGACGCGGATCGGGGTGCCGTTGACGAGCACGTGCCGGATCCCGGTCGGCTCTTCCGCGGTCAGGCGCTCCGCGTCCGCGGGGAAGTCGCGCACGCGACGCGTTCGGACCGGTGCCCACGGTGGCCGGGTCGAACACGCACACGTCGGCCGCGTAACCCTCGCGCAGGTACCCGCGCCGCACGAAGCCGAACATGTCGGCCGGCTCGCCGGTCAGCTTCCGCACCGCGTGCTCGAGCGGCACCACCTTGCGGTCGCGGACCCACGTCCCGAGGAGATCGGTGGGCAGCGGCGCGTCGCACAACTGATCGATGTGTGCGCCCGCGTCGGAGAGGCCGAGCGCGACGTGATCGTGCATGAGGAGCCGGCCGACGTCGCCGGCGTCGTCGTTCGCGATGTACGCCCGAAAGCGCGTCGTGAGATCTTCCTCGACGGCGAGCTCGCACATCAGGTCGAGCGGCGTGCAACCGCGCTCCCGCGCGAGATCGCTGACCCGACGGCCCTCCAGCTCGGGGAACCGCCGCGACTCGGAGACCTCGAACGTCTCCCAGCGCGGCTTCATCGGCGATTCCTCGAGGTCGGCCGCGGCCTCGGCGCGCCAGCTCGGGTCGCGGTACGCGGCGAGGCGCACCGCGCGACCCACCTTCATCAGCTCACCGAAGACCCGGCCGGTGTTGAGGCTGTACGCGTCGGCCATCGTGAACTGCATCGTGAGCGGCCGGGGCGTCACTTGCGGCCACACGTTGGCGCCGTTCGCCAGACCTTCCTCGTGCAACCGCACCGGCTCGAGGTGCTTGCCCGCCGGCGCCGCGAACAAGGGGTAGGTGAACGGGCGGCCGACGCGCGGCTGCCACTCGTAGACGTCCGCGTAGGTGCACTGCTCGCCCGGCGTGATCAGGATCACGCCCTTCCCCGCCTCACCCGCGGCGCGGAACAGCGCCTCGACCTCGTCGGCCGCGGCGAAGCGGCTCGGCACCGGCTTGCCGTCGACGCCGCGGTGCGCGAACGAGAAGCTGGTGGAGAAACCCGCCGCGCCCGCGGCGAGCGCCTCACGTACGAGCGCGGCCATCTGCTCGATCTCGTCGGGTGTGGCCGCGCGTTCGTAGGCCGCGTCGCCCATGACGAACAGCCGGAGCGCCGAGTGCCCGACGTAGGCGGTGAAGTTCACGAGCGTGCCCCGGCGACCGACGAGCGCGAGGTACTCGGGGAACGTGGCGAACTCCCACGCGACCCCGGCCATCAACGTCGCCGGGTCCATGTCCTCGACGTTCTCGAGCGTGCCGACGATGAGGTCGTGGTGCTCGGGGCGCGTCGGCGCGAGGGAGAAACCGCAGTTGCCGGCGACGACGGTGGTCACCCCGTGGAAGCACGACGGCCGGAGCGCGGGGTCCCAGAACACCTGCGCGTCGTAGTGCGTGTGAATGTCGATGAAGCCGGGGGTGACCGCGCAGCCCGCCGCGTCGAGCACGCGCGCGCCCGGCAGATCGGAGCCGATCCCGGCGATCACGCCGTCCGCGATCGCGACGTCGGCCACCCGCCCGGGCGCACCGGTCCCGTCGAAGACCGTTCCTCCGCGAATGACGATTTCGTTGCTCATCTGAAGCTGACGATGTCGTTGTTCATCTGGCGTTCCTACTGCGCGTCGGGCGGCTTGGTCATGAGGTCGGCAATCGGACGGGGCGGGGAACCGGCGGTTGTGCCGCCGTCGACGGGCATGACGATCCCCGTGATCTGCGCGGCGCGGTCACTCGCGAGGAACAGGACCGCCTCCGCCACGTCGCGCGGCGATCCCACCCGCTGCAGCGGCTGCATCGCGCGCACGATCAGGGACTGATCCATCGCGGCGTTGATCGCGGTCGGGATGTGCGCGGGCGCGACACAATTGACCCGGATGTCCCGACCGGCGAGCTCGACCGCGATCGACCGGGTGAAGTGGATGACCGCCGCCTTCGTCGCGCGATACGCCATCACGCCCGAACCCGCGTTGATACCGCCGATCGAAGTGGTGTTGACGATGACGCCACCGCCGTTCTCCGCCATGTGGCGGGCGGCGCGCTGGCTCCCGATCATCACGCCGAAGATGTTCACCGCCATCACGCGGTCGAAGTCGGCAAAGTCGTCGTCGAGGAAGCGCTTGAACGAACCACCGATTCCGGCGTTGTTGCACATGACGTGCAGGCCGCCGAACCGCTCGACCGCGACGTCGACGACCGCTTGCACCTGATCGGCATCGCTCACGTCGGTCTGGCGGAATACGGCCGCGTCGCCGAGCTCCCGGGCGAACGCGTCGCCGGCATCGCGGTTCACGTCGGCAATGACGACCCGCGCGCCTTCCTCGACGAACCGCTCGACCATGGCGCGGCCCAACCCGCTCGCGCCGCCGGTGACGATCGCTACGCGGCCCGCCAGTTCGTTCACGCTTCCCCCTCTTGGCGCCTTCGGCGCCGGGCCGGGTGGCCCCGCTCGCTGCTCGGCGGGATACCCGCCTCCCGACGCTCGTTCACGCTTCCCCTCTTGGCGCCTTCGGCGCCGGGCCGGGTGGCCCCGCTCGCTGCTCGGCGGGATACCCGCCTCCCGACGCTCGTTCACGCTTCTTCGATCCAGAAGTCGGGCGTGGTGTCGATGCCGTGGCGCTCGAAGATCGCGTCGATCTCGGCGAGGTCCTTGTCGCTGATCGTCCACCCGACCGCGCCGATGTTGTCCTCGACCTCGGCGACGTTGCGGCAACCGACGAGCGCGGTGCTGACGGCCGGGTGCGAGATTGCCCACCGCAACGCGAGCTGCGGGAGGCTCTTGCCGTAACGCGCCGCGACGCCCTTGAGCTCCTCGACCGCGCGGACGTTGTCCTTGAACTTCTCGGGGCCGAACAGTGCGGCGAACATCTTGATCGCGCCCATGTTCCCCTGGCGCGCCCGCCAGTCGGCGGCGCCGAAGTCGTGGTCCTCGGTGAACGTGCCGGTCAGCAGCCCGAACGCGAGTGATCCGTACGCCATGAAGCCCACACCGTTCTTCTCGCAGTACGGCAGGATGTCGCGCTGCATGCGACGGTCGAACATGTTCCAGCCGTACTGGACGACGTCGACGCGACGCACGGCCATGCAGGCTTCGATCTCCTCGAGCTTGAAGTTCGAGAGACCGACGAAGCGGACCTTGCCCTCGCGCACGATCTCGTCGAGCGCCAGCATCGTCTCCTCGAACGGCGTCTCCCGGTCGGGCCAGTGCACGAGGTACACGTCGACGTAGTCGGTGCCGAGGTTCTTCAGGCTCTTGTCGATCGACGCGATGACCCGTTCGCGGCTGCTGTCGCGCAGGTTCGGCTTGTCCTTGTAGTTCATGCCGAACTTCGTCACCACGACCGCCTCGTCGCGCCGGCTCCCGAGCGCCTTGCCGAGCGCGCGCTCGGACGCGCCCATGCCGTAGCCCTCCGCGGTGTCGAAACAGTTGACCCCGACGTCGAGCGAGCGGGCGACCGCACGCTCGAAGTCCTCGACCTCGACGTCGCCGTAACCCCCGCCGATCTCCCAACAGCCATAGCCGACGGCCCCGACCTCGAGCCCCGTCCGTCCGAACGGTCGTTGTTCCATGGTTTCCCCTCTCGGATCCGCGCTACACCGAGCGGTGGCGCAGTGGTAGATGCTTGATGCTCCCGTTGACCGCCGACTCGAGCCGGTCGACCGACCCCGCGAGCTCGAACCCGTCCAGACGCGCGAGCAGATGACGAAAGATGGTCTCGATCTCGACGCGCGCCAGGTGCGCGCCCATGCAGAAGTGCTCACCGAAGCCGAAGGCGAGATGCGGATTCGGGTTGCGGTCCACGCGGAACGCGAACGGATCCTCGAACACGTCCTCGTCACGGTTCGCCGACGCGAAGAACAGCGCGAGCTGGTCGCCGGCCCGGATCGCGACGTCGTGGACCTCACAGTCCTCGGTCGCGACGCGCGTGAAGTGGCAGATCGGGCTGACCCAGCGCAGGATCTCCTCGACCGCGTCCGGCAAGAGCTCCGGACGCCCGCGGAGCTTCTCCCATTCGTCGCGGTTCTCGCAGAACGCGAGCAGACCGCCGCTGATCGCGTTGCGCGTCGTCTCGTTGCCGGCCTCGACCAGCAGCTCGCAGTACGCGACGAGCTGCGGGCGCGTGAGCGGCGCGCCGTTGATCGTGCTGCCGAGCAACTCGCTCACGAGGTCGTCCTGCGGCGTGCGCGTGCGTTGCTCGATGAGATCGTCGAGATAAGCGTGCAGCTCGCCCCGGGCACGTTTGATCGTCTGCCCGGGCGTCTCGCCCGGCCGGCGGTACTCGGGATCGTCCTTGCCGATCACCTCGTTCGTCCAGCGGAACAGCAGCTCCCACTCGGTGGGCGGTACGCCGAGTATCCACGCGATCACCGCGAGGGGGAACGGCGCCGCGACCTGCGTCACGAAGTCGTAGTCGCCGACCATGGTGTCCAACCCGGCCTCGTCGAGCACGTCCTGCGCGATGCGTTCGACATCGGGCTGTCGGGCGCGCACCGCCTTCGGTGTGAAGCGCCCGCTCGCGACCCGGCGCATCGGCGCGTGCTTGGGCGGGTCGAGCAGCACGAGGATCTCCGTCGGCGGGATCGGCCCCGCGCCGGCGCGCGCGAGCGTGATCCCCTGCGCGCTCGAGAACCGCAGCGGTTGCGATGCGATCTGAAGAATGTCGGCGTGCTTCGTGACCGCCCAGAACGGCTCGTAACCGGGCGCCTCGAAGCGCGCAACCGGCGCTTCCGCGCGCAGGCGCGTCCACGCGTCGTGCGGGTATCCGTCGCGCGCGTAACGCACCGGATCGACGAGGTCGAGCGGATCGATCATCTCGACACCTTCGGTTCCCGCGGCAAGCCGAGGATGCGCTCGGCAATGACGCTGCGCTGGATCTCGCTCGTTCCGCCCATGATCGAGTTGGCGCGCGTCGTCAGCAGACCCCGCGCCCAGGGTTCACCGTCCGCGAGCGACCCGGGCCCGAGCACGTCGGTCGCGGTTTCGTAGAGGCGCTGGCTCAGGCCGGCCCAGAACAGCTTCACGATGCTCGACTCCGCGCCGATCTCCTCACCGCGTTCGAGTCGCGCGAGCGTGCGCGCGTTGTGCAGCCGGAAGATCTCGACGTCGATCCACGAACGGGCGATTCCCTGGCGCACGCGCGCATCCGCGATGCAGCCGCGGCGCGTACAGGCATCCGCGAGATGATCGATCGCCGCGCGCAAGAGCACCTGTTCCTTCCAGATGAACGAGGCGCCGCGCTCATTGGCCAGCGTCGTGTTCGCGACGCGCCAGCCTTCGTTCTCCGGACCGATGAGATTCTCGACCGGCACCGCGACGTCGTCGAGGAAGACCTCGTTGAACTCACTCTCGCCCGTCAGCTGGCGGAGCGGACGGACCTCGACGCCCTTCGCGTTCATCGGGACCGCGAGCATCGAGATCCCCCGGTGCGGCGGTGCGTCCGGGTCGGTGCGCACGAGCGCGATGCCCAGGTCGGCGAAGGTCGCGTACGACGACCACACCTTCTGCCCGGAGACGCGATAGACGCCACCGCTCTTCTCGGCGCGGGTCGTGAGGCTCGCGAGGTCGCTGCCCGCGCCCGGTTCGCTGAAGAGCTGGCACCACACGTCGTCGGCGCCGAGAATCCGCGGCATCCACCGGACGCGTTGCGGCTCGGTGCCGTGCGCCATCAACGTCGGCCCGACCAGCGTGATGCCGGCCCGCCCGAGGAGGGGCGGCGCGCCGGCGCGGGCGAGTTCCTCGTTGTAGATCGCGACCTGCGTCAGCGACGCGCCGCGTCCGCCGTACTCGACCGGCCAGTGGATGCCCACCCACCGGCCGGCGTGCAGCGTCCGCTGCCACTCGCGCAGCGTCTCGGCGTCGTCGGCGGTTGCCGCGACCTCGACCGCCGGTGGCGCGTGTTCCGTCAGCCAGCCGCGCAGCTCGGCGCGGAACTCCTCTTCGGGCGACGCCATCGCGGTGCGGCCGACGTCAGCCCCGCGCGGCCTGCTGGGCCTCGGCGTAAGTGGACGGCGGCGTTCCCGCGAAGCTCACGTTCACGGGTGACTGCCAGACATCCGGCTTGTGGCCGTCGAAGCAGACCCACGGCTTGGAGCCCCCGGCGTCGAAGACCGGAACGAACGCGCCGTTCTGAATCTTCACGAAGTTCGCGCACTCGAACTGCGACTGGTACTGCACCCCGGTCGCGGGGTCGTGGTGCTGACGCGTCCAGTCGACCGGGATGAGCCAACCGCCCGCGGTGTACGCCTTCTGCTGATTCCACGCCGCGATCAGATTCGCCTGCGTGAAGTCAGGACCGGCGGCCTTCAGCGCGTCGACGAACTCACGGGCCGCGATCCAGCCCTGCATCGTCATCTCGGTCACCTTGAGGCCGTGCGCGGCCGCGTAGTCGAGGTATTCCTTCACCCCGGGCGGCGGCGGCTGGTGCTCGGTCGCCGTGATCTCCGCCAACACGACGCCGCCCTCGAGCGCCGCCGCGTTCGCCTTCACGAACTCCGGGTTGTACAGGTTGGCGTGGTAGAAGGTCACCTTGTCACGGATGCCCTGCAGGCCCATCTCCTTGGCGACCGCGTAGTCGCCGTTGAAGTCCATGCACGTGACGAGGAAGTCCACGTTCGCCTGCTTCATCTTCGACACCTGCACCGAGAAATCGGTCTGACCGAACGACAGTGACGCGTCGGAGAACACGACCTGCGCGCCCACGTCCGTGCCGAACTTCTTGAAGTTGTCGACGTTGCCGTTCACGCACGAGGCGGCCTGCGGCACGCTGTACCCGAGCACGGCGACCCGGTGGGCCTTCGACTGCTGCGCGAGCCACGGCGTCATGTGCGGCAGGAGACCACAACCGCTGAAGCACTGCGGCGCGACGTTCGGGAAGAAGTTCGTCGGACCGGCCCATTCCGCGTTGATGTTCCAGCCGAACGTGGGGATCCCGGCCTTCGCCAGCACCTTCGACCCGGTGAAGAGCTCGGTCGCGATGAACGCCGCGTAGACGTTGTCCTGGGTGAGCATCGCTTCGGCCTCGGTGGCGTTGTTGGCCGTCTGGTCGTCGCGCTTGCTCGTCAGCGCCAACTTACGGCCGTAGATCCCGCCCTTCGCGTTGAGGAAATCGAAGTACGCCGAGATCCCGTCGTTGAAGATCCCGACGTCGGTGCCGAGCGGGTTCGTCTTCGACACGATCGAACCGACGTGGATCGCGGTGCTCGTGACCCCCGGCGCCTTGACCGGCACGTTCTTGGTGAAGTCGGTGCCCGTGAAGGTCGTGGCGGTGCCGCCCGCGGTCGTGTCCGACGCGGCGTTGCCCTTGCTGCCGGCGTTGGCGCACGCCGCCATGAGCGCCGTCAACACCACGGCGGCTCCGATCGCACGCATTCCCGCGGTCCATCTCATTGCGGTACCCCCCGGCAACCATTGGATTTCGAGACGTCGGTCAACCTATTTGAGAATTGCTCTCTCGACAAGCGCGGGCCCTTTGCGGAAATATGGTTCTCGTAGCCCGCGACTGGCCGCACGGGTCCTCGCAGTTCGCAGGGCCGAGGTACCGTCCGCCGGACCGAAAGAAGGACTCCGACATGGCCCGAGTCGACGCCGTCACCGACACGAACGAGCCGGCCTGGCGCGAGCGCGCGGTCGCCCGCAGTGTCAACGCGGCCCGGTCACGGGCCGAACAGCGGGTGCAGCGCTTCCTCGAAGCCGCGTTCGAGCTGATCGACGAGAAGGGTACGACCGAATTCACCATTCAGGAGGTCACCGACCGCTCCAAGCAGTCGCTGCGCAGCTTCTACGAGTACTTCGACTCCAAGGACGAGCTGGTGCTCGCGCTCTTCGAGGAGACGATCCGGGACGCGGGCGACGACATCCGCGGCGCCGTCGATGCCGAGACCGATCCACTGGCGCGGCTGCGCGTCTTCGCGATCCGGCTGCACGAGTGGTGCGATCCGGATGAAGCGCCGCGCAAGCGGGGCGCGCACCACCGGCGCGCGATCTCGGAGATGTCGCTGCGCCTGGCGGGAGACCACTCCGAGCGCGTGCTCGCGGCCCTCACGCCGGTCTCGCATCTGCTGGCCGAGCTCGTCGACGCGGCCCAGGCCGCAGGTGCGATCCGCGTCACCGACACACGGCGCGCCGCCGCCCTCGTGCAACAGACCGTGCTCTACAGCTGGTTCGGCAATCGACTCGTCGAGAATCCAAAGCTGCGCCTCACCGCCGAGGAGACGTGGGAGTTCTGCCTGCACGGACTCGGCGCCTGACAACAGACCCGGCATAGGCGACCACACGACAGGGGGATTGCGGTGCGAACGGTAGTGGTAGGTGCATCGAGCGGACTCGGGCGCTGCATCGGGATCGGTCTCGCGCAACGCGGCGCGCACGTCGCGCTGCTCGCGCGCCGCCGCGACAATCTCGAAGCCGCCGCGAAGGAGGCCGGGCCGTCGGCGGTGGCGATCGAATGTGACGTCACCGACGAAACCTCGTGCCGGGCGGCGATCGCCGAAGCCGCGCACACGCTCGGGGGCATCGATGCGCTCGTCTACGCGCCGGGGATCGGCCCGTTGGTTCGCCTCGCCGATACCGATGCCGCAACCTGGCGGGAGGTGTTCGACACGAACGTCATCGGCGCCGCGCTCGTGACGAGCGCCGCGATCGAGCACCTCACCGCATCGGGCGGGACCGCGGCGTTCCTGTCGTCGGTCAGCGCGTCGCTCACGCCGCCGTGGCCCGGACTCGGCGCGTACGCAGTGAGCAAGGCGGCCCTCGACAAGCTGGTGGAGGCCTGGCGCGCCGAGCACCCGCACGTCGGCTTCACCCGCGTCGTCGTCGGCGACTG
This sequence comes from uncultured Actinomycetes bacterium, assembly GCA_963835455.1. GTDB lineage: Bacteria > Actinomycetota > Acidimicrobiia > IMCC26256 > PALSA-610 > PALSA-610. Next base: position 466,107 of record CAWIFT010000006.1, on the reverse strand, counting down.
CGCGGGCGGCGAAGGCGACGCGCAAACGCAGTTCGCGAACGGCTGGGACACCGACCTCGCGGTCGAGCTGTATCCCATCTGGTCGGAACGCAAGTACCTGAGCGGTGCCCTCATCGACGTCGACCATCTCGTCGCGGTGATCGAGGCGGTGCTTCGCGGTGGCGGGACACTCTCGATCCCCTCGGTCACGGTCGCGCCGCGTCCCGTCGCGCCGCAGTGACCGCTCCCCCGCGGCTGTCGGCCGCGCTCGTGTCGTACGCGGCCGAACCGCCGGACAACTGGAACACGATGCTCGAGACCGCGCGCTTGTACGACCGCGCCGGGATCGACCGGGTCGTCCTCTCGGACCACGTCGTGTTCGGCGAGCAACTCGATGCCTACGGGCGTCCGGAAGTCGGCGGGCAGCGCGGCGGACGCCAACCGACCGGTCCCGACGGTCATTGGCTGGAACCGATGACGACGTTGAGCGTCATCGCGGGGATGACCGAACGCGTGCGGCTCGGGACCGGCATTCTCCTCGCCGCACTCCGCCGGCCCGTCGTCCTCGCGAAGTCCGCCGCGACCCTCGACGTGTTGTCGGGAGGCCGCGTCGACCTCGGCGTCGGCGTCGGCTGGCAACGCGAGGAGTACGAGGCCGCCGGACTCGACTTCGACCACCGCGGTCGCCTGCTCGACCACACCCTCGAAGTGTGTACCGCGCTGTGGACGCAGACCGTCGCGCACTATGAGTCGCCCGAGCTCGCATTCGAGCGCATTCACATGATGCCCAAGCCGCTGCAATCCGGCGGCGTGCCCATCTGGGTGAGCGGAACGGTGAACGCGCGCGTCGTCGACCGGTTGTGTCGCTTCGGGTTGCGGTGGATCCCGTGGGGCGACGACGCGGCCGAGCTCGAGCGCGCGGTCGCGGAGATGCGCTCGCGGATCGCGGCCGCGGGCGTCGCGCCCGATGACTTGCAGGTCGTCGCGAACCTGCGCGTCTTCAAGGCCGACGACGGCACGATCGACGCGGAACGCACGATCGCCGAGGCCGTGCGTCTGGTCGGCGCGGGCGCGACCGATCTCCTGTCCCGGTTGCCGGTGCGGGAGCCGGACGCGGAGACCGAAGCCGACGTACGGAAGTTCGTCGCCGCGTTCCGCGCCGCGACGGGTCGTTCAGCCGGCGGGTGACGACCGCCCGAGGAAGCGGTCGACGTTCGCGCGCAGGTCGGGCGTGTCGAACGACTCGCTCTCGGACGCCATCGCGAAGTCGATCGTGGCGAGCACCGCGCGCTCCACGTGCATGTTGAGCACGCGCTTGGTGGCTTCGACGGCCTGTTGCGGCAGCCGGGCGATCTTGTGCGCGGCCGCGAGTGCTGCGGCCAGCACTTCGCCGTCGGGACACACGTGATTGGCGAGACCGATCTCGGCCGCGCGGGTCGCGCTGATCCGGTCGCCGGTGAACGCGTACTCCTTCGCGAGCAGCAGGCTGGTGTGCAACGGCCAGGTCAGCGGTCCGCCGTCGGCGGCAACGAGTCCCACCGTCACGTGCGGATCCGACAGGTACGCCGACTCCGCCATGTAGACCACGTCGGAGAGGGCGATGACACTGCAGCCGAGCCCCACCGCCGGACCGTTGACCGCGGCCACGACCGGGAGGCGGCAGCGGATCATGTTGACCACGAGCTCGCGGCCCTCCGCGATGACGTCCCGTCGCAACGTGCGGTCGCCCGCCATCCGATCGAGCAGGTCGAAGTCGCCGCCCGCGGAGAACGCCCGCCCCTCTCCGGTGATGACCGCGACCCGGGCGTCGGCATCGGCGCTCAGCTGCGGGAACAGGCGCGTCAGGCCGAGATGCAGCTCTTCGTTGATCGCGTTGAGCTGTTCGGGACGCGAGAGTCGCACGATGCGGACCGGACCGTCGGCCTCGACACGTATGACATCGGGCAGGTCGTAGTCCATCGATCGGTGCTCCTTGATGTGCGTGCGTGCCGTCAGACCGTCGGCAGACCGAGGATTCGGGTCGCGACGATGTTCTTTTGGATCTGTGAGGTTCCGCCCATGACACTCTGCGCGCGGCTGTAGAGGTAGATCTTCAGCGCGACATCGTCGGCATCGCTGGAGGCGTGCGCGCCCGACACCGTGAGCGCGGCGGCCCCGACCGTCTGCTCCACCCACGTCATCAGCAGCTTGTCGATGGAGCCGCCCGGTCCGTGGTCGATGCCGTCGAGGCGTTCCGAGAGGCGGCGGCAGACGTGCAGCCGCAGCATCTCCGCCTGCACGTGCGCCCACGCGACCGCCGCGCGCTGATCCGCGCGGAAGCTTCCCGGATGCGCGCGTACGGTGTGCTCGAGCTCCTTCACCGTCTTCGCGTAGCGCGCGACGTATCCGAGCTCACCCGGTTCGCGCTCGTGACTCACGATCGTCATCGCGAGGCGCCATCCGTCGCCCGGCTCACCGATCATGTTCGCGGCCGGGACGCGCGCGCCGTCGAACAAGACCTGCCCGAACTCGTTGGTGACGCCGTTGATCATCCGCAACGGTCGCTGCTCGATGCGCGCCTGGTGCATCGGCACCGCGAACGCGGAGAGGCCCTTGTGCTTCGGCACGTCGGGATCGGTGCGGGCGAGGAGCAGGCACCAGTCCGCGACGTCGGAGTAGCTCGTCCAGATCTTGTGCCCGTCGATCACGTACTCGTCGCCGTCGCGTGTCGCGGTCGTGCGCAGCGCCGCGAGGTCGGAGCCGGCGTCGGGCTCGCTGAAGCCCTGGCACCACCGCTCGCGTCCACTGATCAGGCCGGGGAGGAACCGGTCCTGGACGGCAGCACTTCCGTGCGCGGAGATTCCCTGGACGAGATACCCGAGGCTCGGGCGGGGCGGCGCGCCCGCGGTCGCGAGCTCCTCGTCGAGGATGACGTCGAACACCGTCGGGAGATCGTGACCGCCGAAGCGCGACGGCCAGCTCAATCCGAAGAACCCGGCGTCGTAGAGCGCGGTGTGCCATTCGGCCTGCCGGGCCCAGTATTCGTCGTCGGTCGACGACGTCGGCAGATGGGTGTCGTTCTCGGAGAGCCACGCCCGCAGGCGCGTCCGGAACTCCGCTTCGGCGGGCGAGTCACGAAAGTCCATCGGCCACCCCCAAGCGCTCGTGCTGCAACGCGAGGAGTTGCACCTCGTCGTCCCCGAACCACTGCGACGACAACAGTGCCCGGCGCAGATACACGTGAACGATGCATTCCCACGTGTTCCCGATGCCGCCGTGCACCTGCACCGCCGTCTCGCACACGGTACGCGCGGCGCGTGCGCAATACGCCTTGGCCACCCGGCCGGCCGCCCGGGCCGCGTCGGCGGGGAGGTTGTCGACCGCCCACGAGGCGTGCAGTGAAACGCTGAGCGACCCCTCCATCAGGCAGCGCGCGTCGGCCAGCAGATGCTGCACGGCCTGGAACGAACCCACGGGGACGCCGTACTGCCGGCGTTCGGCCGCGTAGGCCACCGTGACGTCGAGTACACCGCGCATGACGCCGACGAGGTCGGCACTCGTCACCGCGAGTCCGAGGGCGGTCCACTCCGCGAGGTCGTCGGTGGTGACGAGCCGACGCTGACCGTCGACCGCGTGCACCTGCGCTCCGGGCGGTATCACGCGAATCGCGCGCGTGAGGTCGGTGCCGCCGGGCGCGCTGTCGACGAGCACCCGCGCGACGCGGTAGCCGTCGCCCTCGGGAACCAACACGTGCGCGGCGTTGATGCCGTCGCGGCACGTGTCGACCGCGTAGATCGGCTCGGTCGTCGACGCGCCCGGAACGATCGCAGGGCCGGTGAACACGGGCGAGAACGCGACGACCGCGCCTTCGGTCACGTGCGCGCCGGCCCGGCGCGCCAGATCGCGCGCGAGGAGCGGACCCGCGAAGGCAACGTCCGCGACCGTCCCGCCGAGGGCATCGGCGACGATCGCGGCCTCGACCCCACTTGCGAGCGGTCCACCGTCTCCGCCGTCGTCGCGCAGCTCGAGCCAACCCGCGTCGCGCACCGCCGCCTCGAGCCGTTTCCCGCGGGTCGCGTCGTCGAGATCGGCGACGGTCGCGGGCCCGAGCTGCCGGGCGAGCTGCCGGGCCGCGCGCCGCAGTTCCGCCTGCTCGGGCGTGTCCCGCGTGTCCACGGGGAGAACCTAGTTCTTGCACCACGAGAACACAATTGACGCGCCCAACCACCAACAGTTGTCGGAGTTTTCGTCGCCCGGCGTTGTTTTCACCACCAACAGTTGTCGGAGTTGTCGTCGCCCGGCGTTGTTTTCTCCGACAACTGTTGGGAGGGAAAGTGGTGGGGGTCAGACGGAGAGGATGGAGACGCCGGCGGTTCCGGGCGCGCCGTAGAGCTGCGTGTAACCGACCTTCGGATTCCCGGGGACCTGGCGGTCGCCGGCCCGGCCGCGCAGCTGGAGCACGACTTCGTGCACCTGGCGCAGGCCCGACGCGCCGATGGGCTCGCCGTTCGCGATGAGGCCGCCGTCGGTGTTGACCGGAAGCGCCCCACCGATCTCGAGCGCGCCGTCGGCGACGAGCGCTTCCTGGTCGCCGTCCGCGCAGAAGCCGTTCTCCGCGAGATGGATGACCTCGGCGCCGGCATCGGTGTCCTGGAGTTGGATCACGTCGACGTCCTCGGGACCGATGCCCGCCATCTCGTACGCGGCGCGCGACGCGTCGACCGTCGCGCCGACCGTCTCCTCGATCGGGAGCCACGGACTGTGCACCTCGAACGCGCCGAGCCGCCGGGTCCGCACGGTGGTCGCGCGGAGATAGATCGGGTTGTCGGAGTAACGGTGCGCGTTCTCGGCCCGACACAGCACCACGGCCGCCGCACCTTCGTCGGGACTGCAGAACATGTACTGCGTGAGCGGGTAGTTCAGCATCGGCGACGCGAGGATCTCCTCCTCGGAAAGCGCCTTGCGCCGGAACGCGTTCGGGTTCGACACGCCGTTGCGGTAGTTCTTGGCCGCGACCTTGGCGAGCGTCTCGTGCGAGATGCCGTGGTCGTGCATGTACTTGTTGATCTTCATCCCGAAGAACTTGGTCGTGAGGAACTGACCGACCTCGCCGTACCAGGACGGGCAGGCGTACAGCCGCGGATCGGCCGTGAACGCGCCGGGGATGTGCTTGTCCATGCCGACCGCGATACCGAGATCACTGTCGCCGAGCCGGATCGTGTTGGCGGCGAGCGTGAGCGCGCTCGCCGCAGTCGCGCACCCGTTGTACACGTCGGTGAACGGGATGCCGGTCAAACCCATCAGCGCGACCACCGCGTCCGGGTTGTCCACTTCGTAGCTGCCGCCGAACGCGAACTGGATGTCCCGCCACTCGACGCTCGCGTCGGCGAGCGCGCGCCGGATCGCGATCGCGCCCATCTCGATCGCGGTCACGTCCGGGAAGCGGCCGAACGGGTGCAGGCCGACACCGACGATCGCGACGTCCGTCATGACTTCTCCTCCACCGGCCGGAACGCGAAGGTCACGACCTCGTTGCCGTCGTCGTCGGTGCGGAACGGCACCAGCACCAGTTCCATCTCCATGCCCGTCGTGAGCGCGTCGGGATCGGATTCGGTGAGCCGCGTCTCGACCTTCACTTCGTCCGGAAGTTCCACGTAACCCACACCGAACGGCACGAAATCGCGTCCGCCCGCACCGGCGTACGGCGGCGACGGCGGTGGGAACTCCTGCGTGGTCCACGCCCACAACCGACCCCGTCGCGGCAGCAGGTGCTCGGCCATCGCGGTCGACGCGCACCGCGGGCACGAGTCCTGCACGGGGAAGGTCACGATGCCGCAGTCGCCGCACCGACTCCCGATCAGCTGCGGCCCGATCCCCTTCGACCCGATCCCCTTCGGTTCGTCGGCGGGCCACGTGAAGATGCCCTCCGCCACCGGGACTTGCGCCATCAGGTACTCCATTCCTCGGGTTCCCACCACGGATACGCGGCGGGCAGGTCGTCGGGAACACGCATCGAGAACTCCGGCGCGCGCCGGTCGCGAAACGCGGCGACGCCTTCGCGAGCGTCGGGCGCAGTCGCCGCCGCGAGCAGCAACGCGGAGTCGACGCGGTGCGCTTCAGCCGGACCGGCGACGGTCGTCATCCGCCACACGAGTTGGCGGGTCAACGCGACCGAGACGGCCGCAGTTCCGCGCACGAGCTCGCGCGCGTACTCCGTTGCCGCGGCCACGACGTCGTCGGCGACTTCCCGGACGAGGCCGGCGTTCCAGCGCGTCGGCCGCGCCGACCCGACGGCCCGACATCAGCCAGTCGAGCGCGGTCGGGATACCCACGAGACGCGGGAGGAACCACGACGAGCACGCCTCGGGCACGATCCCCAATCGGGTGAACACGAAGCCGAAGGTTGCGTCCGGCGCGGCGAAGCGCGCGTCCATCGGAAGCGTCATCGACGCGCCGACCCCCACCGCGGGCCCGTTGACCGCGGCGATCACCGGCTTCGTGCAGTCGAAGATGCGCAGCGCGACCACGCCACCCGGGTCGCGGCCCGACCGTTTGCCCCCGGAGAACGTTCGCTCGCCCGAGCCGAGATCGGCGCCGGCGCAGAAACCCCGCCCCGCCCCGGTGACCACGACCGCGCGCACGTCGGGATCCGCGTCGATGCGATCGAACGCGTGGCACAGCTCACGTTGCATCGCGTTGGTGAACGCGTTCAGGCGCTCGGGGCGATGCAGCGTGATCCGCGCGATCCCGTCGGAATCATCCACCTCGTACCGGATGACTTCGTACGCGTCGCTCGACCGAGCGCGCCCGCAACTCGTCCTTGACCACTTTGCCGGTCGCGTTGACGGGCAGCGCGTCGAGAAACTCCACCGAACGCGGCACCTTGAAGTTCGCCATCTCCGCGCGCGCCCACTCGATGATCGCCGCGGGCTCGATCGTCGCGCCCGGTTGCAGCACCACGAAGGCCTTCGCCACTTCGCCGAGACGCTCGTCGGGCACGCCGATCACGGCAACCTGCGCGATGCGCGGGTGGCGCAACATCAGGTTCTCGATCTCGGCCGGGTACGCGTTGAATCCACCGACGATGAACATGTCCTTGATGCGGCCGACGATACGGAGGTACCCGTCGGCGTCGATCGTGCCGAGGTCGCCGGTGTGCAACCACCCGTCGACGATCGCGGTTGCCGTTGCCTCCGGATCGTCGAGATAGCCGCGCGTCACGGTCTCGCCCCGCACCACGACCTCGCCCGGTTCTCCCGGCGCGGCGTCGCCGCCGGACTCGGTCACGATCCTGACCTCGAACCCCGGCCACGCGACGCCCACGGTGGTGGCGATGTGTTCGAAATCGTCGTCGGGCCGGCTGCCGGTGACCGTGCCCGCTTCCGTCAATCCGTATCCGGTCAGGATGCGTTCGAACGGCAGCTCTTCGCGCACGCGCCGGATGAGCTCGACCGGAATGTCGGCCGCGCCGGTGACCCCGACCCGCAGACACGCGATGTCGCGGCGCGTGTGATCGGGATGCTCGAGCAGTGAGTGGTAGATCGTCGGCGGTCCCGGCAGCACCGAGATGCGCTCGCGTTCGACCGTTTCGAGCACGACACCCGCGTCGAACACCGCGAGCGGGAAGATCGTCGCGCCGCGCATGAGGCACGCGAGACAGCCGGCCTTGTAGCCGAAGATGTGGAAGAACGGATTGGCGATGAGGTAGCGGTCGCCCGGGCGAAGGTCGGCCCAGTCGCACCAGTCGAGGTACGCGCGCAGGGTCTGACCGTGCGTCATCACGACGCCCTTGGGGCTCCCGGTCGTGCCCGAGGTGAACACCACGTCGCTCGGATCGTCGGGGCCGATCGACGCGACGCGCGCGTCGAGATCCGCGTCGGAAACCGCGTGCCCGCGCGCCACGAAATCGGCCCACGTCGTCGACGCGCCGTCCGGTTCGCCGGAGAGCAGGATCGTCTGCTCGAGCGCGGGCAACGCAACTCCGGCGCCCGCGAGCAGCGCCGGGTAGTCGGTGTCCAGGAACCCGCGCACGGTGAAGAGCGCACGCGCACCACTGCGCTCGAGGACGAACGCCGCCTCCGCGCCGCGGAATCGAGTGTTGATCGGCACCAGCACGCCGCCGGCCGTCGTCACTGCGAGCGCGGCGACGATCCACTCCTGCGAGTTGGGTGCCCACACCGCGACGCGGTCGCCGCGCTCGATGCCGGACGCGAGCAACGCACGCGCCGCCTCGTCGACCATTCCGCGCAACGCGGCGAAGTCGGTGCGCCGGGCGCCGTCGACGACCGCCTCCACGTCACCGCACCGACGGGCCGCGTCCCGGACCATCGCCGGGATCGTCGGCCACGTGACCTCGCTCCGCCCGGTCACCGGGGTACGTCTCCCGCGAGCGTGATGCGGTGCATGGACCGGGTGTAGCCGTCGTAGTCGTTGACGGGGTTGTGCATCGCGCACCGGTTGTCCCACATCGCGAGCGAGCCCGGCTGCCATTGGAACCGGCACGTGAACTCGGGCCGGATCGAGTGTGCGAACAGGTACTCCAGCAGCGGTCGACTCTCCTCGATCGTCATGTCGACGAAGCGCTCGGTGTGCGCGACATTCACGTACAGGGCCTTGCGGCCGGTCTCGGGATGCGTGCGCACGACGGGATGCTGCGAGACGTACTCCTTCTCCGCGTCGAGACCGCTGTCGCGGATGCGGTCCTCCCTGGTCTTCGACACGTCGGCCAACGCCGAACTGTTGACCGCCTGCAGTCCGCCGAGCAGATGCTGCATGCCCGGCGAGAGCGCGTCGTACGCGGCGTACATGCTCGCGAACTCGGTGTCGCCGCCGCGGGGCGGAACCTCGCGCGCGATGAGCAGCGTCGCCATCGGCGGGCGCTCGAGGTACACCGTGTCGCTGTGCCAGATGCCGCCGAAGTTCACCGTCTCGTGCGGGAGCTTCGTCACCGCGATGATCTCGGGGAACCCTTCGATCCCCTTCACGAACGGGTACTCGACCGGGTCACCGATACGGCGGGCGAACGCGATGAACTCGTCGGGCCCGAGCGTCTGGTCGCGGAAGAACACGACGAGGTGATCGAGCCACGCCCGCCGGATCTCGGCAACGGTCGCGTCGGCGAGATCGGACGCGAGATCGACGCCGGCGATCTCCGCGCCGACGGCGTCGGCGATCGGCGTCACCCGAATGGTCCGATAGTCGTCCGTCGTGCGCACAGCGATCAGCCTTTCGTCACCCGGCAACGGCCCGCAACTGTCGGCGCAGATCGACTTTGCGGACCTTGCCCGTCGCGGTGCGCGGGAAGTCGTCGACGATCCGCAGTTCCTCGGGCCACTTCTGCCGGCTGAGCCCGATCCGCTCGAGCTCGGCGGTGATGTCGGCCAGTTCGATGGGCGCCGCGCCGGGTACGAGGCGCACGACCGCGCACGCGTGTTCGCCGAGCCGTTGGTCGGGCGCGGCCACGACGGCAACTTCCGCGACCGGCGCGAGCGCGGCGATCGCTTCCTCGATCTCCGCGGCGGAGATGTTCTCGCCGCCGCGAATGATCACGTCCTTCAAGCGATCCGTGATGGTGAGAAAGCCGTCGGCATCCAGCACCCCCATGTCGCCGCTGCGGAACCAACCGTCCGCGTCGAACGCGGCCGCGACCAGGGCCGCGTCCGTGTAGCCGACGCACAGATCCGGGCCCCGCGACCAGATCTCGCCGGCCTCGCCGCGTGCGACCGGCGCGCCGTCTTCGTCGAGCAGCCGGATCTCCACCCCCGGCAACGGCGCGCCGTCGGTGCCGTGCCGCTTTTCGGCGGGATCGTCGAACGAGCCGCCGGTGACGGATGGATGTTCGGTCGACCCGTACGCGCGGATGATCGCGATGCCGTGCGCGGCCGCGCGTTCGGCGAGCGCGAGCGGAACGGGGGCGCCGCCCAACCCGACGCGCCGGATCCGACGCGCGTGCTCGGGTGAGAAGTCGGGATGGTCGATGATGCTCGCCAGGAACACCGATGCGCCGGTGCCCGCGCCGATGTCGGCGTCCAACACGATCGCCAGGGCGCGCGTCGGGTCCCAGCGGTCGATGAGGTGGATGTCCTGCCCCATGGCCATGGGCGCGAGCACCGCGCCGAGCATGCCCGTGGCGTGCGTCACCGGCGACCCCATGAGGTTGGGCGCCCCCGGCGTGATCCACGGTCGCATGTGCAACAACTCCGCGAGCAGCGTGCGATGACTGTGCATCACACCCTTCGGAGCGCTCGTCGTACCCGACGTGTAGGCGAGCACGCAGACGCCGTCGGGATCGACGGCCGCGATCGTCGCGGCCGGCGCGGCGTCGTCGACGATCTCCCATCCGACCCGGCGCACGCGTTCGCCCGGCGTGGGCGCGGCGGGGCCGACGACGACGTGTAGTCGGAGATCCGCCAGCTCCGCCGCGCCCGCGCCGTCGACAATGTCGAGATAGTCGACGTGCCCGTAGGCGTCGGCCGAGATGTACGCCCGCGCCCGGCTTTCGCGCGAGGATGAAGCGGACCTCCTTCGGCCCGTAGATGTGCACGATCGGTACGAGTACGTAGCCGCCCAGCGCCAGGCCGTAGAAGGCGACGACGGCTTCACGCCAGTTCGGCAGCTGGAACGCGACGACGTCGCCCGGCTCCAGCCCGGCTTCGGCGAGCGCGGTGACGAGCCGGCGCGCGTCGGCGTGCATTTCCGCGTACGTGCCGTGCCCCGGCCGCGACTCGGACCAGATGTCGATCGTCGCCGCCGGCGCGGCCGCGCAACGATCGGTCCACGAGCGCGCCGAGCGTGTCGTCGGTCCACCACCTCTCCGCGAGGTAGCGCGCGCGGAGTTCGGCCGGGATTTCCCGCTGCGGCCACTTCTGGTCGTTCCGGCTCAACCGCATCCCCCCAGGACGAGAACGAGACTAGCAAGTTCCGAGAGTGTGGTTATCATCACGCGGTGGAAGCCGCCGTGCCCGACTCGTTGGTGATCCGGCTCGACCGGAAGAAGCACACCATCCGGTATCAGGCGGGCGACACGGTGCTCGAGGCCGCGCGGCGCGGTGGTCTGCGGCCGCCGTTCTCGTGCGAGGCGGGAAACTGCGCGACGTGCATGGCGCACCTCGACAAGGGATCGGTGACGATGCGCGCGAACAACGCGCTGACGGCCGACGATCTCGACGAGGGCTGGGTCTTGACCTGCCAGTCGATCCCGACGAGCGCGGAGATCGTCGTCGACTACGACGCGTGAAACGACCGCGTGCGTCAGAGCTCCGGACACAGAGCCGAGAGCAGTTCGAGTGTGCGATTACGCGACTCGATGCGCGCGTTGCGGTCCGCGCCGAGGGGCAGCACGCGCACCGAGAGGTCGGTCGCACCCGCGTCGCGGAAGCTGCGCAGGCGCTCGACGACGGCCGCCTCGTCTCCCGCCGCGCAGAGGTCGCCGACGTCGGTGGCGTCGCCGTGCTCGAGCAACCGCTGGTAATTCGGCGAGTACTCGGCGTGACCGAGCGCCTGGTTCGCCCACGCACGCGCCTCGTCGACTTCGTCGTTGCGGCACAGCACGACCGGAACGCCGGCCACGATTCGGGGCGCCGGCCTTCCCGCCGCCGCCGCCGCGTTGGTGATGCGCGGCAGCACGTGCTCGGCGATGGCGCGCTCGTCCGCCATCCAGAGAATGGTCCCCGACGCGTGTTCGCCCGCGATGCGGAGCATCACCGGTGCGAGCGCGGCGAGCAGGATCGGGGTCGGGCCGACATCGGTGACGTCGAGCGGATTGTGCACGCGGTAGTCGTCGTTCTCGACGTCGATCGGGCCCGGGCCGGCGAACGCGGCGTTCAGGACCTCGAGGTAGTTCTGTACGAGGTGCGCGGGCCGCTCGTACGGAAGACCGAGCATGTCGGTCACGATCCAGTGGTGCGACGGACCGAGCCCGAGGGTGAAGCGCCCCTCGCACACCGCCTGGTTCGACAGGGCCTGCTGCGCCATCGCGATCGGGTGCCGCGTCTGGACGGGCATGACCGCGGTCGCCAACTCGACGCGGGTCGTCGCGCGCCCCATCAACGCGATCGCGGTCAGCGCGTCGAAATCGTTCGGGACCTGCGGCACCCAGATGGACGCGAACCCCGCCTGCTCGGCCGCCTCCGCGTCCGCGACCAGCCGCGCGACCTTGTCGCGGTAGCGCCCCTTCTCGGCGCCGATCATGAGGCCGATCCGCACCCGATTCCCCTTCCGACGAGAGGTGGTCCCGGGGCGACCATAACGAGGTTCAGTCGTTGTGGCAATGCCATTCTCCTATTTGGAGAGTCAGCTTGCGCACTATTCGGGGATGGTTCATACTCGCGACCGAGCGCAGGTCGGAGGAGAACGCGATGCATCGGGTCGCCGTCGTCACGGGCGCCGCCGCAGGTATGGGTCTGGCCATCGCCCAACGCCTCGCGAGTGCCGGAAACCAGGTCGCGCTCGTCGACCTCGACGGTGACGCGGTCACGCGCGCCGCGGCCGAACTCGGGGCGACGGGCGCGCGCGCACTGGGCGCCGAGGCCGACGTCTCCGATCGCGCCGCCGTCGACGCGGCGATCGCGCGGGTGCACGACGAGCTCGGCCCGGTCGAGATCATGGTCACGAGCGCGGGGTTCGACGAGTTCCAGGCGTTCACCGACATCACCGCCGAGGGGTGGGATCGCATGCTCGCGGTCAACCTCACCGGAACGTTCAACTGCTTGCAGGCGGTGATCCCCGACATGCTGGCCGCGGGCTGGGGTCGGATCGTCACGATCTCGTCGTCGAGTGCGCAGTCGGGGGCCGCGCGCATGGCGCACTACGTCGCGTCCAAGGGTGGAGTCGTCGGGCTCACCAAGGCCCTGGCCGTCGAGTACGCGCCGCACGGCATCACCGTGAACACCATCCCGCCCGGCTTCATCGACACTCCGATGGCCCGCCGCGCCGAAGCCCGCGGTGACCTCCCGTCCATCGACGCGGTCGCGGCCCGCACTCCGGTACGCCGAGCCGGCACGCCCGACGACATCGCGGCCGCGTGTGCGTATCTCTGCTCCGACGAAGCGGGCTATGTCACCGGTCAAGCATTGAACGTCAACGGTGGTTGGTATCTGTGAGCCCGAAACCCGTCGACGATGCGTCGTCGCCCCGCATTGCGCCACTCCCCCGAGGGCAGTGGGGCGACGAAGTACGCCGCGCGCTGACCGGCGCGTACTCCGCCGAAGTTGCGGAACGGTTCTTCGCCACCGGACCGGACGCGATCCCCACGCCGAGCGCGCTCGCCACGTTGATGCACCACCCCGCGCTCGCGGGCCCGTTCCTCACCTACAACAACGTGCTCCTCCAGGCCCCCACGCTCGAGCCCCGAATGCGCGAGCTCATGATCCTGCGGGTCGCCTGGCGCACACGAGCGCCGTACGAGTGGGCGCAACACGTGCGGCTCGCGGGGAGAGCAGGCATCACGGCCGCCGAGATCGCAGCTGTCGCGCGCGACGCGGACACCGACACCTGGACCAAGCTCGAAGCCGATCTGCTCGCCGCGACCGACCAGCTCGTCGATCACTACCGCGTGGACGACGAGACGTGGGACCGGCTCGCGCAACAACTCGACGAGCGGCAACTCATCGAGCTCGTGTTCGTCGTCGGTACCTACACCGGGCTCGCGATGGCGTTCAACAGCTTCGGGTTGCAGCTCGATCCGGAACTGCAAGAGGTCGCGTCCACGTCACTACCCGAATTCGAGGAGTAAGCAATGCCGATCAAGAAACCCGCCGAGGGCAGTTGGACTGCGCACTATCCGGATCTCGGCACCGAGCCGATGTCGTACGAAGACTCGATCTCGCCGGAGTTCTACGAGCTCGAGCGAGAAGCGATCTTCAAGCGTTCGTGGCTGAACGTCGGACGCGTGGAGCAACTGCCGCGCAAGGGGAGCTACTTCACCAAGGAGCTCGCGTTCGCCAACACCTCCGTGGTGATCGTGCGCGACATGGACGGACAGGTGCGCGCCTTCCACAACATCTGCCGGCACCGCGGCAACAAGCTCGTGTGGACCGACTTCCCGAAAGAGGAGTCGAGCGGAAGCTGTCGCCAGTTCGTGTGCAAGTACCACGGCTGGAAGTACGACCTCGACGGCGCGTGCGCGTTCGTGCAGCAGGAAAGCGAGTTCTTCGACTTCGACAAGGCCGACTACAGCCTCGTTCCCGTCCACTGCGACGTGTGGTCGGGATTCATCTTCGTGCACCTGGCCGAGGAACCGAGCCAGTCGCTCACCGAGTTTCTCGGGCCGATGATCACCGCGCTGGAGGGGTACCCGTTCGACCGGCAGACCGAGCGCTATTTCTACCGCGCCACCGTCGGGAGCAACTGGAAGCTCTTCATGGACGCCTTCCAGGAGTTCTACCACGCCCCCGTTCTGCACGCGAAGCAGTCGCCGGTGGCCTCGCGACCCGAAGTACAGGCCGCGGGTTACGAAGCGTTGTACTACGAGATCGACGGTCCGCACCGCATGGTGACGTCGACCGGCGGACAGGGTTGGCGGATGCCGGCGGACATGCTGAAACCGACGGAGACCCTGACGCGCAGCGGACTGTTCGGACCGTGGGACGCGCCCGACCTCGGCGTCGACCCGCTGCCGGGTGTCAATCCCGGCCACGCGAAGCACTGGGGTCTCGACTCGTTCCAGGTCTGGCCGAACTTCGTGATCCTGATCTGGGAACGCGGTTGGTATCTCACGTATCACTACTGGCCGACGTCCCATAACACGCACGTCTTCGAAGGCAATCTCTATTTCGTACCGCCGAAGAACGCGCGCGAACGGCTCGCGCAGGAGATGGCGGCGGTGACGTTCAAGGAGTACGCGCTGCAGGACGGCAACACGCTCGAAGCGACCCAGATCATGTTGGAGTCGCGAGTGGTCACGGCGTTCCCGCTGAACGACCAGGAGGTGTTGTGCCGCCATCTGCACAAGGTGGCCGGCGAATGGGTCGACCGGTACACGCGCGAACGCGCGGAGGCATCCCGGTGACCGCCCCGCTGCTGCCCGGCCAGTTCGCCGAGCTCGAGCCGTACGCCGCGATCTGGTGCCTGGCCACCGAACGCGAACGGTTCGCGCAGCGCATGGCGGCAACGATGGACGAGATGCAGGCGTTCTACGACGCGTTCTTCCCCCGGGCCGAGGAGGCGATCGCGTACTGCGAGAAGTTCCCGCTCGACGACATGCCCGAGGACGCCGAGCGGCTCCTGCAATTGCTCTACTCGCTCGTCATGGCGTCGTTTCCCGTCGAGGCGTGGCGCCAGCCGAACGTTCCCGATTCGGGCGCCGCGTACCTCGACCTCCTGATCGAGCCGCGCCCATGAGTCGAACAGCCCGGGCGACGTGGTCGTCCTGCGCGCAGATCGGTGGGTCGACATCGACGCGGGTGTCGTTCGTTCCCCGGCAGTGATCGTCGTCGAAGGCGATCGCATCGCCGCGGTCGATCCCACCGAGCTGCCGAGCACCGCGACCGAGATCGACCTCGGCGACGTCACGTTGCTGCCGGGCCTGATGGACATGGAGCTCAACATGCTGCTGGGCGGGCCCAGTGGCGGGAACCCGCGCAGCGACGTGCAGGACGACCCCGCGTTCCGCACGCTGCGCGGGACGCTCGCATGCCGCACGACGTTGCTCGCCGGTTTCACCACGGCACGCAACCTCGGTCTGTTCGTGAAGACCGGCGGCTACCTCCTCGACGTCGCGCTCGCGCGCGCCATCGACAACGGTTGGATCGACGGACCGCGGCTGGTGCCCGCCGGCCACGCGATCACGCCCACCGGCGGACACCTCGATCCGACCATGTTCCAGCGGCTCGGGCCCGGCATCATGCCCCTGAGCGTGGAGGAGGGCATCGCCAACGGCGTTTCCGAGGTGCGCAAGGCGGTCCGCTACCAGATCAAGTACGGCGCGCGCGTCATCAAGATCTCGGCGTCCGGCGGCGTGATGTCGCACAGCGGACTCGCGGGCGCGCAGCAGTACTCCGACGAAGAGCTCGCCGCGATCGCCGACGAAGCGCACCGCGCCGGTCTCAAGGTCGCGGCGCACGCGCACGGCGACGCGGGTATCCGGGCGTGCATCCGCGCGGGTGTCGACTGCATCGAACACGGATCACTCGCGAGCGACGACACGATCCGGATGATGGTCGAGCACGGAACCTTTCTCGTCCCGACGAGCTACCTGTCCGAAGGGCTCGACGTCTCCCGCGCCGCGCCCGAGCTCCAGGCGAAGGCCGCCGAGGTCTTCCCCCGCGCCCGCGCGATGTTGGGCAAGGCAATCGCGGCGGGCGTCAAGATCGCGTGCGGTACGGATGCGCCCGCGATCCCCCACGGCGACAACGCCAAGGAGTTGTGGGCCATGGTCGACCGCGGCATGACCCCGATGCAGGCGTTGCGGGCGGCGACGGTGACGAGCGCGGAGCTCATCGACGTCGACGACCGCGGCCGGCTCGCGCCCGGGCTCCTCGCGGACATCATCGCGGTGCCGGGCGACCCTTCGGAGGACATCACGACGACGCAGGACGTGCGCTTCGTGATGAAGGGCGGTCGGGTCTACAAGGGCGTCTGACCTGCGCTGATCGGCGATCCGGAAATGTCGTTCTCCCGGAATGGCACTGATACCGTGGAAAAAGTGGAAGCGGAATTCTGAAGATGGCAGACGTCGAGACCTCGGACGAGGTGAACGAACCGGCCTGGCGACAGCGGGCGGTCTCGCGGAGCCTGAACGCCGCCCGTTCGCGCGCCGAGCAGCGCGTGCAGCGCTTCCTCGACGCGGCGTTCGAGCTGATCGACGAAAAGGGGACGACCGAGTTCACGATCCAAGAGGTCATCGATCGGTCCAAGCAGTCGCTGCGCGGGTTCTACCAGTACTTCGACGGCAAGGACGAGCTGCTCCTGGCCCTGTTCGAAGAGACGCTCCGGGAATCGATCGAAGACCTCATCGTCGTGGTGGAGTCCGAGTCGGATCCCATCGATCGCCTGCGCGCGTTCACGATCCGGCTCCACGAGTGGTGCGACCCCTCCGAGACGCCTCGCAAACGGGGCACGCACAACCGCCGCCCGATCATGGAGTTCTCGGTGCAGCTCACTGTCAACCACCCCGACCGCGTCAAAGCGGCGATGGCGCCGATCTCCCGCATGTTGATCGACCTCATCGCCGCGGCCAACGCCGCGCACGCGATCGACGTGGCCGATCCCCGGCGGGCGGCGTCGCTCATGCAGCAGACGGTCATGTACACGTGGTTCGGCAACCGTCTCGTCGAGAACGGTCGGAAGCGCCTCACGGCCGAGGACACGTGGGAGTTCTGCCTCCACGGCCTCCACGCCAACGTCTGACGCACCGACCCCGCGCGACTCAGACGCGATCGAGTCAGACGCGATCGAGATCGAGCATGCGGATCGCGTTGCCGCGCAACACCTTGTAGCGCTGCGCGTCGGTCAGCGGCGCAGTCATCCGCTCGACCTCCTCCGCCGCGAACGGCCACGTCGTGTCCGTGTGGGGATAGTCGGTCTCGAAGCAGACGTTGTCCTCACCGACCGCGGCGATGTTCGCCATGCCGTGCACGTCGTTCGTGAAGCAGCCGAAGATCCGGCCGCGGTAGTAGGTCGACGGCGGCTCGGGAATCGTCCGCTTCGATCCCGTCCAGCTCGAGTGGTACTGCCACACGTTGTCGGCGCGCTCGAGCGCGTACGGGATCCAGCCGATCTGACCCTCGGAGTACGCCAGCTTCAACGTGGGGAAGCGCACGAGCACGCCCGAGAACAAGAAGTCGGCGAGCGAGGCCATCGAGTTGTTGAACGACAACATGATGTCGGTGTCCGGGGGCGCGTCCGGCGACGCGGCCGGCATCTTCGACGAAGATCCGATGTGCATGCACAGCGCGGTGCGCGTCTCCTGGCACAACGCGAACAGCGGATCCCAATACCCGGTGTGAATGCTCGGCAGACCGAGATGGGGTGGGATCTCACTGAAACAGATCGCCCGCGCACCGCGGGCCGCGTTGCGGGCGACCTCGGCGACGGCCAGGTCCACGTCCCAGAGCGGGATGATGCACAGCGGGATCAAGTGGCCGTCGGAGTCGGCGCACCAGTCCTCGATCATCCAGTCGTTGTAGGCGCGCACACACTCCAACCCGAGCTCGAGGTCGCTGCCCTCCATGAACGTCTGCCCGCAGAAGCGCGGGAAGGTCGGGAACGCGAGCGACCCGTCGACGCCCGCGAGCGCGAGGTCATCGACGCGGGCCTTCGGTTCGTAGCACCCGGGCCGCATCTCGTCGTAGGTCATCGCCGCGATGAACATCTTGCTGCGATCGAAGCGGCGGACATCGCCGTCGGGGGTCGCGTCGAGCGGTATGGCGACGTGCCGCTTGTGCACGTAGATCAGACGGTCCTCGTACAGCCAGTAGTCGCCCCACCGGCCGTCCTCGGTGATCTCCTGCTTGTAGGTCGCGCCGACGTCGAGGGAGAAGTCGCCCCAGCGCGCGCGCTCGACGCGTGGTCCCTGCGCGCGGCATGCGTTCGGGCAGGCGCTCCTGCCAGAGGTGCGCGGGCTCGACCACGTGGTCGTCCACGCTGATGATCTTGGGCAGCTCCGTCATCGTGCGACCCCTACTCCGTATCCGCGAGCGGGTCGTGCTGTCGACCGGAGTCGAAGTCGCCGCTCTTGCGCATGAACGTCGTGGACCGGCGCCGAATGCGCCACCCGGCCGGGGTGCGCACGTACTCGTCGTTGTACCAACCGATGCGCATCGCGTGCGTCTGCTGATCGATGAACACGAAGTGCTGCATCCCGCGGGCGGCGTCGCCGTCGATCTCGACGACGGGCATGTTGCCGATGAACTGCCCGCGCGGCGCCGCCGCGAGCAACGCCGGGAAGCGTTCGAGCGTGTACGGCGTGCCGAAGGCGTTGTACTCGCCGTCGGGCGTGAACACGTCGAGCCACCGGTCCTGCAGGAACTGGCTCGTGTACGCCATGTACCGCGAGCACAACGCGTGCAACTCGACGAGGTCGGCAGCAGATTGCGGAAGTCCTGCACTCACTTCAGGAGAATGCCATTATCACCCGTCGTGACGCAAGCCGTCCGAGATGGAGACAAGATGTCGCCATGTCGGAGAATCTTGCAACCCTCGGTGCGTACAGCGCGGCCATGGAACGCGGTGATCGTGAGGCCGTGTTCAAGTATTGGTCGCCTGATTTCGTCAGCCACGTGACCCAACGCGTGAACCCCGCGCTGGTCGGCTCCGACGTGCGCGGTCAGGAGCTCGAATGGTGGACCGAGGTCCGCAACGCCTTTCCCGACATGGTGTTCTCGGTCGAACTGTTGATCGAGTCCGGGGATCTCATCGTGTCGAACTGGAGCGTGCGCGGGACGCACACCGGCACTGCGTTCTACGACGTCGAACCGTCCGGCGAACCGGTGGAGATCAACGGCACCGCGATCCTGCGCATGCGCGACGGCCTGATCGTCGAGCACTGGGGCGGCCCGCACTGTCAGCAGGGCCTGGGCCTCATCCGCTAACCCAGCGCACGGGTCGCCGCGCCCATTGCCCGCACGATCTGTTCGAGCAGCGCGCGTGAAGTTGCGAAGTTCAGGCGGACGTGGCGCTCGTTGCCGTGACCGAACGGCGGCCCGTCCGTGAGCGCGACCCGGGCGTGCTCGAGAAAGAAGGCCGCGGGGTCGTCGACACCGAGGCCGGCGCAGTCGAGCCACGCGAGGTACGTCGCGTCCGGAGCGCGATACACAACGCCGGGCAGCTCCGCGGCGATCAACTCGCCGAGCCGCCGGCGATTCCCGTCGAGGTACGCGACCAGATCCCGAAGCCACTCCTGCCCCGCTCGGTACGCCGCGGTCGATGCCGCGATCCCGAGCGGCGTCGGGCCCGCGACCTGGAAGACCGGCAGCTCTCGCCAACGCTTCGCGTCGGAGTGATTGCTCACGATCACCTGCGCGCACTTCAGCCCCGCGAGGTTCCAGGCCTTCGACGCCGACGTGAGCGTCACCGTGTGCTCCGCAGCCCCTTCGGACACCCGCGCGTACGGTTCATGACGGCGACCGGGATACACGAGCGGTGCGTGCACCTCGTCGGCGATCACGCGGGCGCCGTACCGGTCCACCAGGTCCGCCAGCGGAGAGAGCTCGTCGCGCGAGAACACGCGCCCGGTCGGGTTGTGCGGGTTGCAGAGCAACACGGCGCGCGCACCGGCCCCGAGCGCGGTTGCGATCGCGTCGAGATCGAGCACCGGCCGACCGGCATCGTCGACCATCGGCACCTCGACGACGGCGCGGCCCCCGAGCTCGATGATCTCGAAGAACGGAGGGTACGCGGGTGTCGGCACGACGACGCGACACGCCGGCGGCAGGAACACGTCGAGTACGCCCGCGATCCCGACGAGCACGTCGGCCACGGGGAATATGCGCCCCGGCGGCACGACCCAGTCGTGCGCACTCACGAGGAACCCCGCGCACGCGGTCGTCAGCTCGCTCAGGTCGGCCGGTACGTAACCGAAGTCTTCGCGATCGACGGCCTCCAGCAACGCGGCCCGCACCGGTGCGGCAACGTCGAAGTCCATCTCCGCGACCCACGCCGCGAGCACGTCCGGGCCGTACAACGACCACTTCACGGTCCGGCGCCGGCGCAGGGTGTCGACACTCACGTCATCGAACAGACTCGTCACGCGCGAGGACCGTAGACGTCCCGACCACCGACGCGGCGTAGCTTCTCGCCATGGCGAAGTGGCTGCTCAAATCCGAGCCCGACGTGTTCTCCTACGACGACCTCGTGCGTGCGGGCCGCGAAGGCTGGGACGGGATCCGCAGCTATCAGTCGCGCAACTACCTGCGGGAGATGAAGCGCGGCGAGCAGGCGATCTACTACCACTCCAACGCGAAGCCGCCCGGCGTCGCGGGAATCTGCAAGATCGTCAAGACCGCCGAACCCGACCCGACCCAGTTCGACCCGACGAACAAGTACTACGACCGGGCCAGCAAACCCGACGATCCGCGCTGGGATTGGGTGACCGTCGCCCCGGTGCGCGCCCTCCCCTTCGTCTCGCTCGACGAGCTGCGCACGCTCCCCGGACTGGCGAACTGCCGGCTGCTCGCGAAGGGCAACCGCTTGTCGGTACTCCCGCTCACCGACGACGAGTTCCGCACCATCGTCGATTTCGCCAAGCGCCGGCGCGTCACTCCGGAAGGTCGAGGAACTGCCGGGTGAGGTGAAGGAGCTGTTCGCGCAGCGCGTCGTCGTCGAGGTCGGCGACGAGCGGGTGGGTGACCGCACCACCGATGGCGGTGGAGATCATCGCGGCCCGGACGCGCGCCTCGGCGCCGGTCCCGAACCCGACGAGCAAACGGAACAAGCGTTGCATGAACGTCGTGAACGGCTCGTGCTCGGCGAGGAGGCGAACGACGACGGGGTCGTACTCGAGCGTGCTCACCATGCGCCGGCGCTCGACGGCGAGCGCGATCACCTGGGTCAACAACAGATCGAGCGCGCGGGGGCCGCATTCGTCCGCCTCGGCCGCGTCCAGGGCCGGCTCGAGCCGCGCGAGCTCCACCTCCACCGCGGCCACGACGATCTCTTCCTTGGTCCTGAACTGGTGGTAGACCGCGGCCTTGGTCACGCCGATCGCGTCGGCGATCATCTGCAGTGAGGTGCCGCCGACCCCGTGCTCGGCGAACAACACGAGCGCGGCGGTGACGATGCGGGTCTGCGCGGCGCTGCGGGGCGCGCGGCCCAGTCGGCTGGCGGCCGGGGGCCCGGCGGAGCTCACACCCCGAGGGTAGTCGGGGACCTGGCGCGGCCTAGCCGATCGGCTATCTTTCGCCTAGCCGGTCGGCTAGGCAGATGGGGGTCGTGCGATGGCGGATCAGGAACTCGACGAGAACCTGCAGAAGTTCCTCGAGGTGCGCCAGCCCGGCGTGAACTACGAGGAGCACCAGGTCGACCAGTTCGCGCTCGACATCGGCGTCGACCTGACCAACTTCAAGAAGTTCCCGCGCGTCGACGACACCGTGACCTACCCGAAGTTGGGCCGCGACCTGCGCGGCGAGGTCAAGATCGATCCGAACGTCGACCTGCCCGACTACAGCGGTCCGTTCCGAGCCGACCTCCGGTTCTCCGACTTCGCCCGGGAGCAGCTCGTCAAGATGCTCTCCATGAGCTACGAGTACTACGTCGTGCTCGTCGACGCGTGGGCGTCGGAGGTCACGTCGCGCAGTGGCGCCGACGAGATGCAGGAGCTGCAGGCGTCGGCCTGGACCAACGGCATCCTCCCGCACGTGGCCCGCATCTCCGAGGAGTTCGCGGCCTTCGAGGGCGTCGACACCGTGCCGGAGCTCGACGCGGGCATCGTCAAGTTCACCCCCTTCAAACCCGATCCGCGTTACGCGGAGTGCGACAAGGAACGGCTCGTCAACCTGCTCCTCGGGAGCCACGAGTTCTTTCTCCTCGTCATCGAGTCGTGGGCGGCCGAGGTGGTCGTGCGCTACGGACTCGACCAGATGTTCGACATCCAGTGGGCGCTCTGGAGCCGTGAAGTTCTGCCGCGTGTGCGCGAGCTGAAGGGCGCGTGGATGAACATCACCACCAACGACGTCGCCGCGTTCATGAAGGACATCCAGATCGACGCAACGTCGTTCCCGGGAAAAGCGTTCGAGCTCATCTTCGAGATGCCCGAGGAAGACGTCGGCATCATGACCTTCAACAAGTGCTGCGCACCCGATCAGTGGGAAGCACTCGGACGGCCGGACATCTTGGAGAAGAACTGTCACTCCACGTGCCCCGCGTCGTTGATCGAGACCGCGAAGATGTACAACCCGAACATGAAAGTCGACATCCTCGCGATACCACCGCGCATCGACACCGAGAACGTCTGCTGCAAGTGGAAGCTCAGCATGAGATCCGAGGACGATCCCGAATACGTCCCGGTCCAGCTGACGACCAAGCACGACCGCTAGCCGAGCTGCACGGTGTCGCGCCACCGCGCGACGGGCGCGCTCGCCGTGATCGCGCTCGTCATCATTTCGAGTGCGTGCGCCAACGCGGGCTCGGACAACGCCACGAGCAGCACGACGGCCGCGGGTCGGACGGTCACCACCTTCGCGGGCGACAACTTCACGAAGAACATCCCGGTCACCGCGCCCGGCGTCACGAGTACCGAGATCCGTGTGGGATCGATCACCTCCGAGACGAATCCGCTCGGCGCGGACAACGGGCTGTTGAACGACGGGATCAAGGCCTACTTCGACGTGATCGACGCGCAGGGCGGCGTCTGGGGCCGCACGCTGAAGCTCACGAGTGAACGCGACGACCAGACCGGGAACAACCTGACCGAGACCGAGGCGCTGCTCGGCCGGGACAACGTCTATTCGGTGTTCGAAGCGGTTGAACTGTTCACGGGCGCGAAGAAGCTCGCGGCGGCCGGCATCCCGACGTTCGGCTGGAACATCAACGCCGAGTGGGCCGGGCCCGGGAACTTCTTCCCGAACGTCCGCCCGATCTGCTGGTCGACGCAGTGCAGCGCGATCGGACGCGCCCTGCCGTGGATCGTGCAACAGGTCGGCGCGCACAAGGTGGCGCTGATCGGCTACAGCGTTCCGCAGTCGGCCGACAGCGTGACGAGCGACGCCAACGAGATCAAGAAGTTCGCGGGCGACATCGGCGCGCAGGTCGTCTACTCGGACACGTCGTTGGCGTTCGGGCAGACGGACTTCTCCGCGCAGGTGGCGCAGATGAAGGCCAAGGGTGTCGACTTCCTGGCCACGAGCCTCGACTTCAACGGCGACTACGCGGTCGCCCGGGAAATGGAGCGTCAGGGAATCCTGAACCAGGTGACGTTCTTCCACCCGAACATGTACGACCGCGCGTTCGTCAAGAAGAACGCGGCGCTGTTCGAGGGTGGCATCGTGTTGGTCGGGATCCTGGCCGCGGAGCACACACCCGCGCCGCCCGCGCTGCAGGAATACCTCGACTACGCCCGGACCCACGGCCTCCAGATCACCGAGCTGACCGAGCAGGGCTGGATGGCGGCGCGCCAGTTCGTCGACGCGTTGCACGCGGCCGGCCCGAACTTCACGTGGGCGAATCTCGTCAACGCCTGGAACCAGCAGAAGTGGTACAGCAACGGTGGTCTGGTGCCGCCGATCGACTGGACCGATGAACACAACGATCCGAGTACGAACGTCGCGAGTCGCTCACAGTTCGAGTGCCAGAACTTCGTGCGCATTCACAACGGTGCGTTCGTCGGTGTCTACGACGGCGGCGGCGCGAAGCCGTGGCTGTGCTTCAACGGCAAGAAACCCGACGAGTGGGAGAAGCCGGTGAACCTCAGCTTCGCGGGCAAGCCCTTCGCCATGGCCGACGTGCAGGGCTAGGCCGAGCGCGACCCACGTCAGTAGTTGAACACCAGCGCGCCTCCGGTGGTGTACTCGAGGACGGACGGGACGCCGGCGACCTCCGTGTTGGGAACCCACTTCGCATCCTGCATGTTGCGCGTCTTCACGCACACGGGGCACGCGAAGAAACGGCCGCCCTTGGCCACGTACTCGTCGTGGAGCGCGGGTACCGACGGCGCCCCGGGGACGTCGATCGTGTCGGCGAAGCCGGGCGTCGCGACATGGATCGCGTCCTTGGTGAGGAACATGACCGCCTCCTTGTTCGCGCGCAGCGCCTCGACGCCGACGAGGTAGGCGATCAGGACGCTCTCCGGATCCTCGGCGCCGTGGTTGAGACAGACCAGCACTTTGCTGTCGGGAAGAGTCGTTGCAGTCATTGGGATGCTCCTTGTGGTCGTCGATCCGGTCGGATCGTGGAACTGGTCAGGCCGCGTCGCCGTGCTCCGGCCAAAAGCCCGAACACAGCAACGAGATGCGGCCGATGCGCCCGCTCGGGCCGGTGGCGGCGTACGCGTGTTGCTCGACGATCATCGGTTCGCCGTCGAAGCGCGGGCCCTTTACCCGCAGCCGCCAGCGCATCTGCAGCAGGTCGCCGACCGCACCCACCGAAGCGTCGGCCACCGCGTACTCGTCGAAGTCACCGAACCAGGTCTCGAACATGGCGCAGATCTCGGCCGGCCCGTGGCACTCACGGAGACCCTTCGGCACCAGCGCGGTCATCGCCGCGTCGACATCGAGCGCGGCTTCCAGTCGCGCGAAATCCTGAGACGCAAGCGCATCGATGACTGCGCCGGCGACGGCGAAGTGCGGGGCGGATTCGGAGGTATCGGTCGCGTTCATACGCCCGTTGTACCGGAGATATCGGGCCGACCACATCGGGCAACTACCCGATCTTTGGGCTGCCGGCGCGGTTTCGGTCGGCTCGCCGGCAGCGCGAAGATCGGTGCATGCAGTCGACGCCGGCGGTGAAGCTCTCGGAGCTGGTCGCGACGTTGTCGCTGGTCTCGGACCTCGGCATGGGGCGGCCCGTGGAGCGCGTGCTCCGCCAGACCGTGATTGCGATGCGCCTGGCCGACATCGCCGGCGCCGGCGCCGAGGTCCGGTCCGCGACCTACTACACGTCGCTGCTCACGTGGATCGGCTGCGCCGCGGACACGAGCGACCTGGCGGAACTGTTCGGCGACGAGACGGCCCTGTACGCCGACACGCACGACGACGACCTCGCCGGCGCGACCCTGGCACTGTTCATGCTGCGCCACCTCGGACGCGGCACCTCGCCCGTGCACCGCCTGAGCCTGGCGAGTCAGTTCCTGGCGACGGCCGGACGATCCGTGCAGCGCGTGATGGTTTCGCACTGTCAGTCGGCCAGCGAGTTCGCCGGTCGTCTCGGTCTGGGCGACGTGGTCTGCGTCCCCCTCACCCAGGCGTTCGAACGGTGGGACGGTCGCGGTGTCCCCGGTACCGCACGAGCACACGATCTCGCGTTGGCGGGCCGCATCGTGCAGCTCGCCGACTGCATCGAGGCGTTTCATTTCAGCCGCGGGAACGATGCCGCCGTCGCGGTGGCGCGCGAACGACGCGGAACCCATTTCGATCCCGACCTCGTCGACCACTTCTGTCTCGCGCACGCCGACGTGCTCGCGGGGATCGACGAGATCTCGGCGTGGGACGAAGTGATCGCGCTCGACCCGCAGTTGGGCGTCGAGCTCACCGACGACGGGCTCGACCGCGCGCTCGAAGCGCTCGGAGACTTCTCCGATCTGAAATCTCCGCTCCGCACGGGACACGCGCGCGGCGTGGCCACCACCGCCGCGGCCGCGGCCACCGCGCTCGGCATGGACCCCGCCGACGTGCGCATGCTGCGCCGCGCCGCGTGGGTGCACGACGTCGGCATGATCGGCGTGCCGAGCGGCGTGTGGGACGAACCGAAGCAGTGGTCGATCAGCCAGCGCGAACGGGCGCGCACGCACCCGTACCTCCTGGAGCGCATGCTCGCCCATACACCGTTGTTGCAGCAGATCGCGCACTGCGCGGCGCAGCACCACGAGCGCATCGACGGCTCCGGCTATCCGCACGGGCTCCGGGGGGATGCGATCTCGCTTCCGGCTCGCATCCTGGCCGTCGCCGACGTTCACCAGGCGCTCGGACAGCCTCGTCCGCATCGTCCGGCTCTCGATCCCGCGCAGATCACGGAAACGCTCCGCGACGAGGCGCGCGCGGGCCGGCTCGACGGCGAGGTGGTGAACGCCGTCCTGAACGCCGGTGGTCAGCGCGTGCGGCGCCGAGCGGAGCTCCCCGGCGGACTCACCAAGCGCGAGGTGGATGTACTGGTCTCGCTGGCCCGGGGGCGATCGAATCCCGAGATTGCCGAGGACCTCTCGATCTCGCGCAAGACGGTCTCGTCGCACCTCGAACACATCTACGCAAAGCTCGGGATCTCGACCCGCACGGAGGCCGCCCTGTTTGCGATGCAACACGGCTTCACGGAAGCGGGAGCCGCGGATTGACAGAAAGATCCGGCAGTCGCCCGATCCCGTCCCGACGCCGCTGTCGTATAACTCACGTATGACAACTCTCGATCAATCGCTCAGCGCGTGGGGAGACTTCGACCGCGACAATCCGTTCCCGTTGTTCGAAGCGGTTCGCAACCGGGCGCCCGTGCACCGGGTGACGCTGGCCGACGGCCACGAGGCCTGGCTGGTCGTCCGGCATGCCGAAGCTCGGGCCGCGCTCAACGATCCCCGCATCTCCAAGGACATGCAGGCGGCCATGGCCGCTTCCGGGAGCATCGTCGCCGAAGGACTCCCGGGCCCGGCGTTCGCGCGGCACATGCTCGCCGTCGATCCGCCCGACCACACGCGCCTGCGCCGCCTCGTCGCCGGCGCGTTTTCGCTCCGGCGCGTGGAGGCATTGCACGAGCACGTGCAGCGCATCGTCGATGACATGCTCGATGCCATCGCCGCACGCGGCGCGGACACGGTCGTCGATCTGATCGGCACGTTCGCCTTCCCGTTGCCGTTCACCGTGATCTGCGAATTGCTCGGCGTTCCCGAGACCGGACGGTCGTCGTTCGGGCACGCGCTCGTGGAGATGCTCGTCCCGACGCGCACCGAAGTGGAGTACGCAAACGCGAAGGCCGCGTCGGACACCGTCGTCGCCTTCCTCGGGAACCTGGTCGACGAGAAGCGCCGCGACCCTGATGACGCACTCGTGAGCGCGTTGATCGACGCGCGCGACGGCGACGAGCAGCTCACCGAGCAGGAGCTGCTCTCCACGATCTTCCAGCTCATCATCGCGGGGCACGACACGACCTCGAGCCTCATCGGCAACGGCGTCGTCGCCCTGCTCACCCATCCGGAGCAGCTGGCGCGACTGCGCGCCGATCCGGCGCTGATGGCGAGCGCGGTCGAGGAGCTCATCCGTTACGACGCACCGGTGCCGCACTCGACGTTCCGGTACGCCCGGGAGCCGATCGAGCTGGGCGGGGTCACGATCCCCGCGGGCGCGCAGATCCTCGTCAACCTCGCGGCCGCGAATCGCGACGGCGAGCACTACGCGCAGCCCGACACGCTCGCCGTCGATCGCACCGACGGCCGCCATCTCGGGTTCGGCCACGGCATCCACTTCTGCCTCGGCGCGCCACTCGCCCGGATGGAAGGACAGATCGCGCTGGGAACGTTGATCCGGCGCTTCCCCGACCTGCGCCTCGCGGTGCCGGTCGAACAACTGCACTGGGATCACGGCGACGGCCTCGTGCTGCGCGGCCTCACCAACCTGCCCGTCGTACCGGGTCGCCCACGACCTCCGGGAGCGCCGTGATCGACGACATACACCACCTCGGGTTCACGGTGCGCGACGTCGATACGAGTGCCGCCTGGTATGCCGACGTGCTCGGGTTCCATCGCGTCGGCGAGTACACCGCACCGGACGGAACCCGCACGAAGGTGTTCCTGCGCCACGACCAACTCCGCACCCGACTCGGGCTCACCCGGCATCGAGCGCGGAACGGGCGACGCCTTCGACGAGGCCCGCGTCGGGCTCGATCACCTCGCGTTCGCAGTAACGAGTCGCGCGGAGCTGGACGACTGGGCCCGCCGGTTCACCGAGTCGGGTGTCGCGTTCTCGCCGGTGGCGTCCGCGAACTCGATCCCCGGCGCCGCGGTGCTGGTGTTCCGCGACCCGGACAACATCCAGCTCGAGCTGTTCTTCGATCCGTCGGCCGCGGCCCGCTGATCGCTCACGCCGCCGGAGTCTCGCCGACCCCGATGGCCCGCAGCGCCAACTCGAGCGCCTCGCGCACTTCCTGAACCGACGTTCATCGCGTCCCGGCCTTCGCGTACCGGGACGTGTACCGGGCGGCGAGAAATCGTGAACCGCGCGAGAGCCTCGGGCCGTATGTGCAAGTGAGGCCGGCGCCGGCGTCGCCAACTTCCGCTTTCGCAACGAAAGCCCCCCACTCAGTAGGAGTCCAACGTGGTTTCCGCAATCATTCCTTCCCCCCCATCCACGCGGGCGCAGACGCGTCGGCATCGCCCGGCCCGCCGTCGTGCTCTGCACGGTGCTCGCGACGATGTTCTTGTACACCGGTCGGGCGTCGGCGACCGCGACGACGAAGATCAAGGCGTCGGTCAGCGGCGCGACACTGGTCGTCACCGGTTCGAATCGCAGTGACGACATCTCGCTGCGGCTGCGCAGCGGTGACCCGACCACGCTCGAAGTCGTCGACGTCACCAATGCGGTCGTTCTCGCGTTCAACCGGAACGATTTCGACAGCATCCGTGTCGCCGCGGGCGCGGGTGACGACAAGGTCACCATCGACGAGTCCGGCGGAATCTTCACCGACACCGAGTCGACGACCCTCGACGGTGGTGCCGGGAACGACAGACTCACCGGCGGCTCCGGCGTCGAACGGTTCGTCGGTGGCACCGGCAACGACACCGTCATCGGCGGACGCGGGAACGATCTCGCGTTCCTGGGTGACGGGAACGACACGTTCATCTGGAACCCCGGCGACGGCAGCGACACGGTCGAAGGCGAGAACGACACGGACACGCTCGTCTTCAACGGCGCGAACGTGAACGAGAACGTCGATTTGTCGGCGAACGGCTCGCGGGTGCGCTTCTTCCGCGACGTCGCGAACATCACGATGGATCTCAACGGCATCGAGCACGTCGACTTCAACGCGCTCGGCGGATCCGACACGGTGACCGTCAACGACCTGAGCGGTACCGATGTGACCGACGTCAACACCGACCTCGCGTCCATCGCGGGCACGGGTACGGGGGACGGATCCGCGGACCATGTCATCGTGAACGGAACCAACGTCGACGACAAGATCGCGGTCGGTGGTGCGAACGGCGAGGCCGACGTCACCGGCGCGGGCCCGGCTGTGCACGTCACCGGCGGCGAACCGGCGCTCGACACCCTGGCGGTGAACGGTCTGGCCGGGAACGACGACATCACGGTCGATCCCGCAGCCGGCACCGCGATCGGCGTGGTGGTCGACGGCGGCGCCGACAACGACACCGTCACCACCAACGGCACCCGGGGCGACGACACCATCGGCATCGCGGCCGACGGCGCACTGGTCCACGTCACCGACGCCGCGGGCGGTTCCTACTCGGCGATCGCCGAGAACCTGCACGTCAACGGCCTGGCCGGGGACGACCACATCACCGCCGGCAGCGGGCTCGCGTCCTTGACCCACCTGACCCTCGACGGCGGACCCGGACGCGACACCATCACCGGTGGTGACGGAGCCGACATCCTGATCGGCGGCCCCGGCCGCGATCTCGTGAACGGCGGACGCGGCAACGACGTCGCGTTCCTCGGCGAAGGGAACGACACTTTCGTGTGGAACCCGGGCGACGGCAGCGACATCGTCGAAGGCCAAGAAGGCAACGACACGATGCGCTTCACCGGCGCGAACGTGAGCGAGAACGTCGATCTCTCGGCGAACGGCTCGCGGCTGCGCTTCTTCCGGGACGTCGCGAACATCACGATGGACGTCGACGGCGTCGAGAACGTTGCGTTCGACGCGCTGGGTGCGGCGGACACCGTGACGGTCAACGACCTCACCGGCACCGCGGTGCGGAACGTCGCCATCGACCTGGCCAGCCCGGCCGGTTCCGGAACGGGCGACGGCGCGAACGACCATGTCGTCGTGAACGGCACGAACGGCGACGACACCGTTCGGGTCCACGACAAGGACGGAATCGTGAAGGTGCACGGCCTCTCGGCCGCAGTCACGATCGCGGGCGCGGAGTTCGCGAACGACCGGCTCGACATCAACACCCTGGCCGGTGTCGACCGGGTGCACTCGCACCTCGGGCCGAACGTCATCCCGCTCTTCGTCAACGGCAACCCCGCCTGATCCGGACGCGGACCCGCACGCGCGGCGACGGGCTCACGCCCGTCGCCGCGTCGTGCGCGTCAGAACGGCGTCGGGATCTCCCTCGGCGAAGGCCCGGCGTTCTCGTGGTCGTGGTCGTCGATCCGACGCGACGGAAGCGAGACCTGCTTGCGCGGTGACGGCTCGTACGGAACTTCGTTGAGCAGGTGGGTGATGACGTTGAGGCGGGCGCGCTTCTTGTCGTCGGAGTGCGCCACGTACCAGGGGGCCCATGACGTGTCGCTCGCCGCGAACATCTCGTCCCGCGCGCGGGAGTAGTCGTCCCAGCGTTCGTACGACTCGAGATCGAGGTCGGACAGCTTCCAGATCTTGCGTGGATCGTCGATGCGACTCTCGAGCCGTCGTGTCTGCTCGTCCGCGCTGACCTCGAGCCAGTACTTGACCAAGATGATGCCGGAATCGGTCATCGCCTTCTCGACCGCGGGAACCATCGCGAGGAACCGCTGCGACTCGTCGTCGCTGCAGAAGCCCATCACCCGCTCGACTCCGGCCCGGTTGTACCAACTGCGGTCGAAGATGACGACCTCGCCTGCGGCCGGGAAGTGCGTCACGTAGCGCTGGACGTACATCTGCGACTTCTCGCGCTCGGTCGGCGCGGGCAGGGCGACGATCCGGAACACCCGCGGACTCACGCGTTCCGTGATCGCTTTGATCGTTCCGCCCTTGCCGGCCGTGTCCCGGCCCTCGAACACGATGCAGACCTTGGCACCGGAAGCCTTCACCCATTCCTGCAGCGCAACGAGCTCACCGTGGAGCCGGCGGAGTTCGCGTTGGTATTCCTTGTTCTTCATCTTCTTGTGGTGTTTCGCCATGGCCGACTCCTCAGTGCGTGCCGGACGAGATGCCGCGGGCCGGTGAGACCGCGCGCTGCACGTCGATCGCCGTTACCTTCGGCGCCCGGCGGCGCCGGACCCACTTGCTCGTCTCGACGACGATCGGAAGCACGAGCGCGAGGCCGATGGCGGCTCGCCACTGGGGACCGTTGAGCGACGTCGTCATCAACCCTCGCTCCAGACCGGGGAGCATCGTGGCGAGCACGATCAACGCAACTGGGACGAACGCGACGGCCAGCGCGGCCAGAATCGGCGGCGCCAGCCCGCTGCCGGGATCACGACGATTCGTCAACGCGTTGAACACGGTGCCGAGACCCATCACGACGAACGTCATCGTCAACGACGCGGTGGCATGGGTCGTGCTCGGCTGGTCGGGCCCGAACGCCAGCGGCACGAGCGCGCTCAGGAAGAACACCGCGCCGTACACGATCCACCACATCACCGCGTTTCGGTTCGTGATCGGCAGCTTGGGATCGCGCGGCGGCCGGTGCATCACATCGGGATCGCCGGGATCGAGGGCAATGATGACGACCCCCGCCGAGGTGACAAAGAACAACAGGAACAACACCATCAGGGGCGTCAGCGCGACGCCTTCGTTGATGTTGAATGCCGTCGCGGCAACGAAGAGCATGACCAGCGCCAACAGCTGCGTCATCTGGTAGCGCACGTACGACACGACCTTGTCGTAGACGCGCCTTCCGATCTCGACCGCGTGCACGAGCGTGCCGAAGTTGTCGTCGGTCAGGATCATGCGGGCCGCCTGTTTGGTGACCTCGCTGCCCGAACCCATCGCCACACCGATGTCCGCCTGCTTCAACGCGGCGGCATCGTTCACGGCATCGCCGGTCATCGCGACGATCAGCCCTTGCTCCTGCATCACACGCGCGAGCCGGAGCTTGTCCTCCGGGGTCACGCGCCCGAAGACGTGGAGCTCCGGCAACCGCCGGGCGAGCTCCTCGTCGGACATCGCCTTGAGCTCGCCACCGCTGATCGCGCCCCCACCGAGCCCGAGCGTCTCGCCGATGGCCTCGGCGGTGACGGCGTGATCACCGGTGATCATGCGAACGTCGATGCCCGCGCCCAACGCGGTCTCGACCGCGTCCTTGGCAGTGGCGCGCAACGGATCGATGATCCCGACCATGCCGACGAAGTCGAGGTCGTGCGTGAGCGACATCGGGTCCGCCGTCATCGTCGCGAGATCGCCGTCGTCGTCGACGAAGCGGGCGGCGAACGCAAGGACGCGCAGGCCCTGCCCACCCATCCGCTCGTTCGCGGCGTCGATGGCGGTTCGGACATCCGCGATCGCCACCTGCGAACCACTCATCGGCCCACCCGATCGCACACAGCGCGCCAACACGACGTCGGGGCCACCCTTCACCAACTCGATGACACGTTCGCGACCCTCGACGTCCACCCGGTGGAACGTCGCCATGAACTTGTAGTCGGAGTCGAACGGCACCTCGGCGATCCGGGGATACGCGCGGCGGGTCTCGTCGGCGTCCACCCCGAGCTTCGCCGCGAGCACCACGAGCGCAGCCTCCGTCGGGTCGCCAACCACACTGCCGTCGTTGGCGACCGTGGCGTCGCTGTCGAGCACCACTCCCAACGCGAGCCGGGTGAAGTCGGGAACCGGTCCGGCCGCTACCGACGTGATCGCGCCGGTCTTGCGGTAACCCTCGCCTTCGACGTTGAACCAGCCGCCGTTCGCGTAGATGACGGAAACCATCATCTCGTTCATCGTCAGGGTTCCGGTCTTGTCCGTATTGATCGCGCTCGTCGCACCGAGGGTCTCGACGTCGGTGAGGTTCTTCACGACCGCCTTCGCGTCGGCGAGCTGCTTGGCGCCGTACGACAACAGACCCGAGACGAACGCGGGCAAGCCGGTCGGGATCGCGGAGATCGCCATCGCGGTGCCGAGCAGGAGAAGCTCGCTGGCGTCCATACCGCGCGCCAGCCCGACGACGAAGATGAACGCCACGGCGGTCCACGCGATGACGCCGAGCACCTTCGTGAGCGAGCCGAGCTCCTTCTGCAACGGGGAGCGCGTACGCGTTACCGACGTCAGCATCGTCGCGATCTCACCCATCTGGGTCTGCATGCCGGTCGCAGTGACGACCATCGACCCGGCGCCGCGGGTCACCGCCGTGTTCTGGAACAACATGTCCGTCCGATCGCCGACCGCAACGTCTCCTCCGGTCAACGCGCGGGCGTCCTTGGCGACCGGCGCGCTCTCACCCGTGAGCGCAGCTTCCTGGGTCTCCAGCGTCGCCGAACGCAGGAGCCGGCCGTCGGCGGGGATGATGTCGCCCGCCTCGACCTGAACGATGTCGCCGGGGACGACATCGGCCGCGGGAACGAGTACGAGTGTGCCGTCGCGCAACACCTTGGCTTGTGGCACCTGCAGGTTCGACAACGCGTCGACACTCGCGCGCGCTTTCAACTCCTGACGGGAGCCGAGCACGAGATTGAGGATGATCAGCAGCGCCACGAGGATCCCGGTGGAGACCTCGCCGATGACGAAACTGACCACGGTGACGGCGACGAGCATGATGTTCATCGGATCGCGCAGCTGTTGCAACGCGATCGCCCACACCGACGGTGGCTTCTCCGCCGTGATCTGGTTCGGGCCGTACGAGGTCTTCCGCGCGACCGCCTCGGCGGTCGAGAGACCCTCTCCGGCCTCGACAGTCAGTGCCGCCGTCGCCTCCTCGGGGGAACGCGCGTACCACTCGACGTCGGGTTCGGGAGCGGTAGTGGTCATGTACCCTCCAGCGCGATCAACCGAGTGTGGCGACGAGAATTGCTTTGATCGTGTGCAGGCGATTCTCGGCCTGGTCGAACACGATGCTCGCCCCCGATTCGAACACCTCCCCGGTGACTTCGAGCCCGTCGGTCATGCCCGTGTGTTCCATGATGTCCCGACCGACGGTCGTGTTCGGGTCGTGGAATGCGGGGAGGCAGTGCATGAACTTCACGCGGCGGTTGCCGGTCGCCGCGAGGAGCTTCGCATTGACCTGGTAGGGCGTCAACACCTTCACCCGTTCGGTCCACACCTCCTTCGCCTCGCCCATGGAGACCCAGACGTCGGTGTGGACGAAGTCGACACCACTGACGGCTTCGATCGGATCGTCCGTGATCGTGATGCGCGCGCCGGTGCGCCCGGCGACCTCGTGCGCAAGATCGACGACATCCTTCGGCGGGTGCAGTTCCTGCGGACCGGCCAGTCGCACGTCGCTCCCCATGAGCGCGCCGGTGACCAACAGCGAACGGCCCATGTTGAACCGGCAGTCGCCGACGAACGCGTACGAGATCGCGTCGTACGGCTTGTTGGCCGCCTCGTACATCGTGAGGAAGTCGGCGAGCATCTGCGTGGGGTGCCATTCCGCGGTGAGACCGTTGTAGACCGGCACGCCGGCGTATTCGGCGAGCGTCTCGACGTCGGCCTGGTTGCTCCCGCGGTATTCGATCGCGTCGTACATGCGGCCGAGGACCCGTGCGGTGTCGGCGATCGATTCCTTGTGCCCCAGTTGCGAGCCCGACGGATCGAGGTACGTCACGTGCGCGCCCTGGTCGAACGCGCCGACCTCGAACGCGGACCGCGTACGCGTCGAGGTCTTCTCGAAGATCAGCGCGATCTCCTTGCCCGCGAGCCGTTGCACCTCGGTGCCCGAGTATTTCGCGAGCTTGAGCGCCTCGGAGAGCTGCAAGAGGAACCGGAGCTCCCGCGGTTCGAAGTCGATCTCCTTCAGGAAGCTCCGGTTGCGCAGATTGAACGACATGGCCTGCTCCTCTAGAACGCCGGGTCCCGCTCGATCGGGCACGTCATGCAGTGTGATCCGCCCCGGCCCCGGCCGAGCTCGAACCCCTCGATCGTGATCACTTCGATACCCGCCTTGCGCAGCGCGGTGTTCGTGCCGACATTGCGCTCGTAGGCGACGACGACACCCGGCTCGAGCGCGACGACGTTGTTGCCGTCGTCCCACTGCTCACGCGCGGCTTCGAACGCGTCCCCGCCGGTTTCGACCACGCGCATCTTCGGCACTCCGAGCGCCCGGCCCATCAAGTCCGGCAGCGTGCCCTGCTGTTCCTCGACGACGAGGTCGTCGGGTGACGATCCCGGCCGGATCTCCCACGTCCGGGCGCCGTAGACGACCTGCGGGTAGAGCGTCACGAGATCGCGATCGCACATCGTGATGACGGTGTCGAGGTGCATGTAGCTGCGCGACTTCGGGAGGTGCACCGCGAGCACGACGTCGGCCGAACCGGCCCGGAACAACGAACGCGCGATCCAGAGCACGGCCTGCGGGGTCGTGCGCTCGCCCATGCCGATCATCACCGCGCGATTGCCGATCGGCTGCACGTCGCCGCCTTCGACGTGGGCGCGTCCCCAGTCCTCGTCGGACCCGCCGAGCCAGATCGGGAACTGCTCGGCCGCGAACATCGGATGGAAGCGGTAGATCGCCTCCATGATCATCGTCTCGGGCTTCCGGGCCGGCTTCGTCATCGGGTTGATCGTGACGCCCTCGAAGATCCAGCACGACGGATCGCGCTGGAACAAGAAGTTCGGCAGCGGCGGCAACAACATGCTCGTCGGGTCGGCCGACTCCCACACGAGCCCGAGGTCCTGCTCGACGTCGGCCTTGGTGATGCCACCGATCAGGAAGTCGGCGAGCTGCTCCGCGTCCGCGGTCTCCACCCAATCGTGGGCGCGGGGCACGGCGGTGATGCCGATCTGGCGTTCGTTGAGGATGTGTTCGGAGACCCAGTCCTTCGCATCCGGCTTGACGAGGGCCTCGGCGAGCAGCGACTCGGCGAGGAACACCTCGACGCCGCGCTCACGCATCACCTCGCAGAACATGTCGTGCTCCGCCTTGGCGCGCGTGACCCACAGCACATCGTCGAACAGGAGATCCTCGGCGTTGGCGGGCGTCAGGCGACTGTGTTCGAGCCCCGGTCGGTGAACCAGGACTTTGCGGAGCGTGCCGACTTCGGAGTGGACACCAAACGGCATGACGATCTCCTTGCTGTTGCTATGACGGCACGGAACTGATGCTGAACACCACTCCCGTGACATCGGTCGAAATACGGGTGCCCGCGGTTCCGGCGAGCATGGCGTCGATGTCGGCGAGCGCGCCGATGACCGCCGGTTTGTCGGTCGCGCGGGCGAAGTCGCACGCGGCGATGATCTTCGGCAGCATCGAGCCGGCCGCGAACTCACTTTTGTACTCGGTCAACAGCGCATCCGGGTCCGCGTGTGCGATCGCGCGCGCCTTCGGCGTCCCGAACCCGACGAACGCGGCCGGCGCGTCCGTCGCCATGATCAGGATGTCGGCGTCGACGTCGCGCGCGAGCAGACCGCTGGCGTGGTCCTTGTCGATGACGGCCTCGACCCCGACGAGTTGTCGGTCCGCAACGTACGCGGTCGGGATACCGCCACCGCCCGCGCAGATGACGACGCACCCCCGCTCGAGCAGCCAGCGGATCGGTCGGTGTTCGAAGATGCGCACGGGTGCCGGAGACGGCACCACCCGCCGCATCTTGTCGCCGTCGGGCTTGAACGCCCACCCGCGTTCCGCGCGAGCGCGGCGGCTTCGGCTTCGTCGTAGAGCGGACCGATCGGCTTGGACGGATCCGCGAACGCAGGATCGTCGGGATCGACCTCGATCATCGTCAGCAGCGACGCGATCGGTTTCTCGAACGGCAGCCGGTTCCCGAGCTCTTGTTCGACGAGGTAGCCGATCATCCCCTGCGTCTCGGCGCCCAACACGTCGAGCGGCGCATCGGGTGCGTCCTCGTACGCGGCCTCCTCCAGTGCCAGCAGCCCGATCTGCGGGCCGTTGCCGTGGGAGATGACGAGGTCGTGTCCGGCCGCAATCGACGCCAGGTGGTCGCACGCGACGCGCACGTTCTCGCGCTGATTCTCCACGCTCATCGGCTGTCCCCGCCGCAACAGCGCGTTCCCGCCGAGCGCGACGACGACCCTCATGGCATTGCTCCCATGTGGTGATTGTCCCGCCCGAGGCGTTCGGCTCGTAGTGCCATTGGTCCCGCCGAACCAACCACCTCCGGCCTTAGAAACCCGCCCCGAGCTTGGTCACACTCGACATCTGACGAGTCGAGGTGAGCCATGACGATCACGACACCACCCGCCCACAACCGACACCGCCCCCGAGCGAACCCCGGCATCCGGGATGAGCCTCACGGTGGCCACCGCGCTCATCATGGGCAGCATCATCGGAGTCGGCATCTTCAACCTGCCGACGTCGCTCGGCGCCTACGGTCCGATCAGCCTGGTCTCGATGGGCCTCACGACCGTCGGCGCCGTCGCGCTCGCGCTGTTGTTCGCAGCCCTGTCACGACGGGTGCCCGCCGGCGGCGGACCCTACGCGTACTCACGGGTCGCGTTCGGGAACCCGCTCGGCTTCGCGAACGCGTGGTCGTACTGGATCACCGCGTGGGCCGGGAACGCCGCGATCGCAGTGGGCTGGGTGCTGTACGTCGAGGTGTTCATCAACAAGGGTCAGAACAAGTGGGGCTCGATCCTGCTCGTGCTCGTCGGTCTGTGGTTGCCGGCGCTCATCAACCTCTCGGGCCTGAAGAACATGGGGTCGGTCCAGGTCTGGACGACGATCCTGAAGTTCGCCGCGCTGGCATTCATGTCGACGGTCGGCCTCTTCTACATCTCGCGCGCCAACTACACACCGTGGAACATCAGCGGTGAGGGCGCCATCGGGGCGATCGGCGGCGGCATGGCGATCGCGCTGTTCAGCTACCTCGGCGTCGAGGTCGCCGCGGTCGCCGCGGCCAAGGTGAGGGACCCGGATCGCAACATCCCGAAGGCGACCATCTACGGCACCCTCGCCACCGCCGTGGTCTACATGCTCTCCCTGATCGCGGTGTTCGGTATTCTGCCGTCGTCGCAGCTCGCGAACTCGACGGCCCCGTTCTCCGACGCGATCAACGCGATGTTCGGCGGCAGCTGGGCCGGCAACCTGATGGCCATCGTCGTCATCATCTCCGGCTTCGGCGCCCTCAACGGGTGGACCATGATCTGCGCGGAGATGCCGCTCGCCGCAGCCAAGGACGGCCTGTTCCCCGAACGGTTCAAGCACCTGTCCCGAACCGGCGTCCCCACGTTCGGCATCGTCGCCTCGACCGCACTGGCGTCGATCGCGATGATCATCAACTACATGGGCTCGAGTGGTGCGACCGTCTTCACCACTCTCGTGCTCATGACAGGTATCACGGCCGCGATCCCCTACGGGTTCTCGGCGTTGGCGCAGATGAAGTGGCGGCTCGTCGACCACCGATCGCTCGACACGCCGCGGTTCGCGCGCGACATGGTCGTCGCGATCGTGTCGCTCGTGTTCTCCGCCCTGTTCATCTGGTACTCCCGGAACACCGGTCACAGCTTCTGGGTGTACTGGGCACCGTTCTTCATGTCCGCCGGCGCACTGGCGCTCGGCATTCCGGTGTACCTCTCCCGGCGCGGACACATGACCGAGCCCGAGCCCGTTCCTGCGTACCGCTGACGCACACCTCGCGTGCCGCGCTAGCCCCGTGGTGGCGGCCCATCACGCTCATCATCGATGATGATGAGCGTGATGGGCGACAACGCGAGCTCCCCGAGCAACGGATCGCCCCGCTGGCTGACGTGGTGGAGCGTTGCCGCGGGGCTGACCGGCGGCCTCGCGGTGTTGTTCATGGCGAGCGCGCGACCGGGTGCCCTCGCCCTCCGTTATCTGCTCGACCGCTCGGCGCGGGCGACGAGACCGGACGGCGAGTGGTCGAGCACGGACGTCGCCTCGATCACGGACGAGCCCTACGAACCGGGTGAACCGGACGCGCGTCTCGACGTCTACTTTCCGGCGCACGTGGTCGCCGGCGAGCGGCTCCCCACGATCGTCTGGATCCATGGCGGCGCGTGGATCTCCGGAACCAAGGAGGCGGCCGCTCCCTACTTCGCGATGCTCGCCCGCGGCGGCTTCACGGTGATCGCGGTCGAATACTCACGGGCGCCCGACACGCAGTACCCCACTCCGATCCGCCAGATCAACCACGCCGTGGCCTACGCGCTGCGCCACGCGGACCGGTTCCATGTCGATGACGAACAGATCGTCGTCGCGGGCGACTCGGCCGGTGCACAGATGGCGAGCCAGATCGCCACACTCGTCACGAGTCCCGAGTACGCCTCCGAGGTGGGGATCGTCCCGTCGTTGCAATCCGACCAGCTGCGCGGCGCGATCCTGTTCTGCGGTGCGTACGACGCGGCGGGCGTGGCCCGTCATCCGCGCGTCGTGCCGAACACCGCGCTGCGCGTGTTCAGCCGGAGCGTGCTGTGGGCGTACACCGGGAGTCGTGAACGCGACTCGCCGACACTGCGGCAGATGTCGACGATCGACCATGCGACCGGCGCGTTCCCGCCGACGTTCATCAGCGGCGGCAACGCCGATCCGCTCACGGACGCGCACTCGCGCCCGTTCGCGGCGCGCCTCGTCGATCTCGGTGTGGAGGTGACGGCCCGGTTCTTCGCGCCCGACCACACACCGGCGCTCGGGCACGAGTATCAGTTCCGGGTCGAGTCGGCCGACGGAGAGGCCGCGCTGCAGGCGGTCCTGGGCTTCGTGCGACAGCACACGAGATCTTGGTCATGAGGCGCCGCAAGCTGTCGTACCGCGCGTTGCGCACGTGGGCGAGGTCCGCGGTCGCGGTGTTCTACCGGCGCGTCGACGTCGAGGGCCGGGAGCACGTGGCTGTCGGGCGTCCGACGATCTTCGCGGCCAACCATTCGAACGCGCTGGCCGACGTCGCGGTGATCATCGCGAAGGTGCCCGAGTTCCCCCACTTCCTGGCGGCGGCGTCGTGGTGGAAGCGACGGTCGGCGCGCATGCTGTTCACACTCGGCGGCGTGCTCCCGGTCCAGCGCCGGGGCGACACACCGGGACCACACGACAACGGGCGAACGTTCGACGCGTGCTTCCGCGCGCTGGCCGACGACGCGCATCTCGCGATCTTCCCCGAGGGCGTCATGAATCTCGACCCCGCGTTGTTGCCGCTGAAGACCGGCACCGCGCGGATCGGACTCGGCGCGGCGGAGTCGGGCGTCGAAGGCGTCGTCATCGTTCCGGTCGGACTCGTGTACGAGGCCCGCGGACGCTTTCGCTCCGACGCGACGGTGCGGTTCGGGCAACCACTCGTCATGGACGACTGGCTCGATCGCTATGCGGGCGACGCGTTCGGAACGGTCGGCACCGTCACGCAGCTGCTCACCGAAGAACTGACGCGCGTCACCAAGCCGCGTCCGACCGGCCTCGGACACGCCGCCGACCGACCGCGCGCGGTCCGGGAACTCGCGCTCCTCACCCCCGCCGCCGCGGTCGGGCTGCTCGCGAACGGTCCGGTACTCGTGGCCGGACTGCTGGCCCGCGCCCGCGACGACGAGATGTGGCACGCGACGATCAAGGGAGTGAGCGGCACCGTGCTCCTCCCCCTTTCGTGGGGGGCCGAGATTGCGTTCCTCTCGCGGCGCTACGGAGTGCGGCGTGCATTCGCCCTCACTGCCGCAGGCGCGGTCGCGGGCCGGGCAACGCTCGCCTGGCTCGATCGCCGGCAAGACCTCGCCGCCGCTCGATCGTCGACGGAGGGCGACGAGGCCTGGCCGGGGCCGTAAGACCCTGGCCGGCGCCGACGGCGCAATGCCACAATGCGCGGGCCGCCAATCGAGGCCGGTACCCCCGACCGGAAGGATCTCGCCATGGCCATCGACACGTTCTTCGCCTACTCGGGCGTGTACTCGAATGTCGAGGATGCGCTCGCCGACTACGACGCGGTGCACGACCTCCACACCAAGGCCGGGCTGATCGACGCGTACGACGCCGCCGTCGTGGAACGCAAGGCCGACGGCAAGGTCAAGATCGTCAAGAAGCACGAAACCCCGACCCGCGTGGGCGGCGTGCTCGGCGGAGGGGTCGGTCTCGCGACCGGGATCGTGATCGCGCTGTTCCCCGCCGCCGCGATCGGCGGCGGCCTACTCGCGGCCACGACCGGTGGCGGCGCGGTGCTCGGCGCCGTGGCCGGGCACGCCGCCGCGGGCATGAGCCGCAGCGACCTGAAGGAGATGGGCGAGGCGCTCGACAGCGGTCAGGCCGGTCTCGTCGTCGTCGCGATCGCCGACATGGAATCGAAGATCGAAGCGGCCATGAAGCGCGCCGAGAAGATCGAGGCCAAGCAGGTCAAGGCGGACGAGAAGGCGATCGAAGCCGACGCGAAGGCCGACGCGACCTGACGCGGAAGGGGCCAACGGCCCTACCGACGAGCTCCAGGGGCGTGTGACCCTCTTCAAGAACCACCCCGACGTTTCGAGGAAGGCCACGTGATGGCAAAGCCGTTCAACGGGAAGATCGCGGTCGACATCCGGCATTCCGAGCCGGACTGGGCGCCGTATCTCGCGCCCGCGCCGCGGACGGCGCACCGAATGTGTTGCTCATCGCGTGGGACGACGTCGGCTACGGCACGATGGACATGTACGGCGGGCCGGTACAGACGCCGACGATGCGCCGGATCGCGGAACGCGGTGTCGTGTTCTCGAACTTCCACACGACCGCGCTGTGTTCACCGACGCGAGCGTCGTTGCTGACGGGCCGCAACGCGACCACCAACGGCATGGCCACGATCGCCGAGTTCTCGTCGGGCTTCCCCGGCATCTCCACCCGGATCCCGTTCGAGAGCGGATTCGTGTCCGAGGTGCTCGCCGAGCGCGGATACAACACCTACTGCCTCGGCAAGTGGCACCTCACGCCCGGCGAGGAGGTGAACCTCGCCGCGTACAAGGGTCGCTGGCCGCTCGGGCGCGGCTTCGAGCGCTACTACGGCTTCCTCGGCGGCGAGACCAACTCCTGGTATCCCGATCTCGTCGAGGACAACCACCAGATCGAACCGCCCGCGCGCCCCGAGGACGGCTACCACCTGGCCGACGACCTGTCGGACAAGGCGATCCGGTTCATCCGCGACGCCAAGGTCATCGACCCCGACAAACCGTTCTTCATGTACTTCGCGCCCGCGGCGGGTCACGCTCCGCACCTCGTTCCCCTCGAGTGGGCCGACAAGTACAAGGGCGTGTTCGACGACGGATACGAAGCCATCCGCGACCGCATCCTCGCTCGCCAGAAGGAGCTCGGCCTGCTGCCGGCCGAAACGCGGCTGTCGCCGATCAACCCGCACGGCGAGCCGAACCGGACGAGCCCCGACGGCCAGCCCTGGCCGAACGTCGACTCGGTCCGACCTTGGGACACGTGTTCCGAAGACGAACACCGGCTGTTCACGCGCATGGCCGAAGTGTTCGCCGGATACATCTCGTACTACGACGACCGCCTCGGTCGCATCATCGACTACCTCGAAGAGTCCGGCCAGCTCGACAACACGTTGATCATCGTCGTGTCCGACAACGGTGCGAGCGCCGAGGGCGGCCCGAACGGCACGTTCAACGAATGGGAGTTCTTCAACGGCGTGCCGTCGACGACCGAACGCACGCTGCCGCACATCGACGAGCTCGGCACTCCCGCGTCGAACAACCACTACAACACCGGCTGGGCCTGGGCGCTCGACACTCCGTTCCCGTACTGGAAACGGTGGGCGGGCTACGAAGGCGGCGTCGCCGACATGTGCATCGTGTCGTGGCCGGCGAAGATCGAACCCTCGAAGGAGATCCGGCACCAGTACGTGCACGCGGTCGACGTCGTGCCGACCATCTACGACCTGCTCGACATCGAGCCGCCGGAGGTGATCAAGGGCCACCTCCAGTTCCCGATCGAAGGCGAGAGCTTCGCGGCCGCACTGACCGATGCCTCGGTTCCGGGCAAGACCACGCAGTTCTACGCGATGCTCGGGCAGCGCTCGATCTACCACGAAGGCTGGCTCGCGTGCTCCGTGCACCCGCCGCTCGCGGGCTGGGGCAACTTCGACAAGGACGAATGGGAGCTGTTCAACCTCGACGCCGACCGCGCCCAGTCGACGAACCTCGCCG
Source organism: uncultured Actinomycetes bacterium (assembly GCA_963835455.1). Taxonomy (GTDB): domain Bacteria; phylum Actinomycetota; class Acidimicrobiia; order IMCC26256; family PALSA-610; genus PALSA-610. Next base: position 422,475 of record CAWIFT010000006.1, on the reverse strand, counting down.
CGCAGGAGCCCGCGCGGCTCGAGACCTTGAAGAGTCTCTGGTTCTACTACGCCGGCATCTACAACGGGCTGCCGCTCGACGACCGCTCGGCACTCGAGCAGGTGCTCGCGGATCGGCCCCGTGCGGCCGCGCCGCGCGATCAGTACGTCTTCTATCCCGACTGCTCCGACGTTCCCGAGTCGGCCGGCCCGCTCATCGCGGGCCGCTCGTACATGATCTCGGCCGGGGTCCGCATCGATACGGTCGACGCGCGTGGTGTGCTGTGGGCCGCGGGCGGTGTCGCGGGCGGGCACTCGTTGTACGTGAAGGACGGCAAGCTTCGCTACACGTTCAACTGGATCGGCAGCGTGTTCCAAGACGTCGTCGCCGAGGTCGACATCACCACCGGCCGACACGTCTACACGGCGGAGTTCGCGGCATCGGGTCCGAGCACGGACCCGAACATGCCGGGCGCGTCGGGCGCGCTGACCCTCTTCGCCGACGACAAGAAGATCGGTGAGGGGCACATCGTCACCCAACCCGGCTACTTCTGCATCACCGGCGACGGCATCTCCGTCGGGCGCGACAGCGCATCGGCGGTCACGCCCGAGTACACGGCGCCGTTCGACTTCACCGGTGGCAGCATCGAGAAGGTCGTCGTCGACCTTTCGGGCGAGGGGTACGTCGACCACGAAGCCCAGGTACGCGGCTGGTTCATGAAGGACTAGACAGGCGCGATGACGACATCCGAACACGAGATCACCGAGCCGGTCGACCTGTGCACGGCCGACGGGGAATTGCTCAACCCGGCCGCGCGTGGATGGTCGCGCCGGCCGTTGCACCGCGCCAACCTGCACGGCCGGTTCGGCGTGAACAAGCGCTGGGACTACTGGGCAATTCTCGCCGGCGATCTCGTCGTGTCTTCGGTGTATTCGGACGTCGACCAGTTCGGGCTCGCCGATGTGTACTGGGCCGATCTCGCGACCGGCGAATCCGGTGGGCGCGCCATCGTGGTGGCGAGCAACGCAGTCGAACTTCCCGAGTTGCCGGGTACGGCACCGTTGGTCGTGAATCACGACGGGCTCGATCTGCGCATCACCGACGACGGGTTCGGCACGCATCTCACCGCCGCATGGATCGAGCACGACGGTCGGGTCGGACAGCTCGACGTGGAGGTCGCGCTGCCTCCGGAGCACGAGTCGCTGAACGTCGTCATTCCTTGGAGCGACGAGCTGTTCAACTTCACGTCGAAGCACCAAGCGCGACCGGCGGTCGGAAACCTCGTTGTCGGTGACCGTCGCTTCGACATCGGTGGACCGAGTGGCCCCGAGTCGTGGGGCGTGCTCGACGTCGGCCGCGGACGATGGCCCGCGCAGATCGAGTGGAACTGGGGCGGCGGCGCCGGTCGGTGCGGCGACCACGTCGTGGGCTTGCAGTTCGGCGCCAAGTGGACGGCGGGAACGGGGTTCACCGAAAACGGTGTGATCGTCGACGGACGACTCGCCAAGTTGGGGCGTGAGCTCGTCTGGGAGTACGACTGGGACGAACCCATGCGACCGTGGCACGTCGTCGATCCCGGCGGCCAGCTCGACGTGGTGCTCACGCCGCGTTTCGACAAACACTCGAAGGTGGATGCGGGTCCCGAGTTGAAGAGCGAGACGCACCAGGTGTTCGGCACTTGGTCAGGACGGCTGCTCACCGACGACGGACTCGCGCTCGAGTTCGCCGGGCTGCAGGGCTTCGCGGAAGAAGCGCGCCAGCGCTGGTGACCTACGAGGACTCCGGTGCGAAGAGCCGGGCGTTCTCCCACGACAAGATGCGCTCGTCCGGTGTGATCTCGATCGTCGCCACGCTCGTCTCGTAGTGCGCTCGCGTCGTTTCGGGCATTTCCTCGCGCGCGATGCGGAAACCGGCGTACTTCGCCTCGAGGGCGGCCGCGACCCGTTGCGCAAGCGCTTCGTCGTCCACGATGCGTGCGGTTCCGGTGACGTGAACCCCGCGCAGCTCGATCCAGCGCAGTCCGGACTCGACCAGGAAGCCGACCCGGGGATCGTGTCGGACACGACCGAACTTCTTCGTATGCGCCGGACCACTGACATAGATGCGGCGGTCGAGCGCGACGAACCACACGGGCAGCGCGATGGGTACGCCATCGCGCCGAAGCGTCGTCAATATCCCGGTGTGCGCCCGCCGGAGCGCATCCCACGCCTCGTCGTTGTCGAGCCGGACCGAGCGCGTCACGGTGCACCTCTTTCGTAGGACGCGTCGACGGCGCCCGAGCGCGTCGCCGGCGCACAGTTCTACAGTTGTCCAGTGAGGTTCGCACGCGCGCGGAGGGCGGGTTCGAAATGAAGTTCGGGCTGTTCTTCGAACACCAGGTGCCCCGCCCGTGGGTCGACGGCGACGAGCCGCGGGTGTTCGCCGAAGCCCTCGAGCAGATCGAGCTCGCCGACCGCCTCGGCTTCGACTGCGCGTGGCTCGTCGAGCACCACTTCCTGGAGGAGTACTCCCACTCGAGCGCACCCGAGCTCTTCCTCGCCGCCGCGTCGCAGCGCACCACCCGCATCCGCCTGGGGCACGGGATCGTGCACACGGTTCCCGCCATCAACCACCCGGCGCGCGTCGCGGAACGCATCGCCACCCTCGACATTCTCTCGGGCGGGCGCGTCGAGTTCGGAACCGGCGAGGGTTCCGCCGCGGCCGAGCTCGACGCGTTCGGGGTTGCGCCGGGTGACAAGCGCGCGATGTGGGAGGAGGGCGTGCGCGTCGCGTTGCGCTGTCTCAGCGAGACCCCGTTCACCGGCCACGTCGGCGAGTACGTGCGCATGCCGCCGCGCAACGTCGTCCCGAAACCACTGCAGCGCCCGCATCCGCCGGTGTGGGTGGCGTGCAGCCGCCGGGACACGATTCACCTCGCCGCCCAGAAGGGAATCGGCGCGCTCGCGTTCGCTTTCTTCGACCCCGAGGAAGCCCGCAACTGGGTCGACGACTACTACACGACCCTCGCATCCGAGGGCGTTCCGCTCGGCGACGCGGTCAATGCGAACATCGCGTGCGTCACTTCGTTCTTCTGCCACGACGACGAAGCCGAGGCCATTCGGCGGGGGGCCGAGGGCGTGAACTTCATCGGTTACTCGCTCGGTCACTACTACGTGTTCGGCCGTCACGTCCCCGGAACCGGAGATCTCTGGGCCGACTACCGAAGCCGGCGCGCCGAGCGCGGCTTCGACCCCGAAGCGGTCGCGCTCGCGGCCGGCAACGCCGATCGCCTCGGCGCGACCGCAGTCTCCGCCGGGACCGAGGGACTCCGCGGCGCCATGGGCACTCCCGAACAGGTCCGCGACTACCTCCGCCGCTACGAGGAGTGCGGTGTCGACCAGGTCATCTTGTCGTGCGCCGCCGGCCGCAACCGCCACGAGGACATCATGGAGTCCCTCGAGCTGTTCGCACGCGAGGTCATGCCCGAGTTCGTCGAGCGCCACGAGACGCACGAGCGCGCGAAGGCCGCGCGCCTCGAACCGGTGATCGCCGCGGTGATGGCGCGCAAGCCGACGAGCGATCATCCACCTCTCGATCCCGACTACGAGATCCCGGCCTATCCGCGCCTCGACGCCGACCAGGAAGCGAGCGGCCGATTCCACCGCTGGCTCGACGACTACGCCGCGAAGGTCGCCTCGGGCGAAGACGTGAGCAAGCGCCTCGCCTGAATCGTCGGACAAGCCAACGCGCGCCGGCAGTCGTGGCCCGGCGGGCCGCACGGGTCTACCGTGGCGGACGAAACTGCGAGGGAGGACCCATGACCCGTCGGCTCGGCATCGTCGTGTTCGCGGTCGCGCTGCTCGGGGCGTCGCCTTCCGCCGCCGCCGCAGCACCGGCCCCGGCAGTGTCGTGCGTCGTGAAGATCACCGCGATGGGCTTTCATCCGCGTCGCGTCGCACGCGGCGGAACCTCGGCGGTGCGAGTGCGGGCATGGAACTGCACGAAGCAGACGCAGACTGCGACGCTCACGTGGACCGGCCAGTTCGTCGGCCCCTCCCCCGGTCTTCCGGCGGGCTGTCCCGTCATCGACCCGGTCGCCCAATCGGTCGACTTCGCGCCACACGCACGGTTCAACGCCAGTCTCGGGTTCACGGTGTTCTCGACCTGTGCCGCGACATCGTTGTCGGAGACGGCCAGATTCACCGACGGTACGGGTACCGTCCTCGCGGAGAGGACCGTCTCCCTGATCGTCAGTTGATGCCCGATCGGGGCGCGTCGGGAGCCGCAACGTCGACGACGCCTGCCAGACTGTTCGCGTGAGCAAGGGCCGCCTCGAGGCGTTCAGCGACGGCGTACTCGCCGTGCTGATCACGATCATGGTGCTCGACCTGCGCCCACCCGCCGGTCATGACTTCTCCGACCTGAGGCCGCTTCTCCCCAAGGTGTTGGTCTACGCGCTCAGCTTCGCGTTCCTGGCGATCTACTGGAACAACCACCACCACCTGATGCACCTCGTCGAACGCATCAGCGGCGGGGTCCTGTGGGCGAACGCATTCTTGTTGTTCTGGCTGTCGCTCACGCCCGCGGCGACGGCGTGGCTCGGTCCGAATGTTCACGAGCGCGCGCCTGTGGTCGCCTACGGCTTGGTCCTGTTCGGTTCCGCGGTTGCGTACTTCGTGCTGACCCGCACCCTGCTGTCGATCCACGCGCCCGATTCGCCGCTGGCGGTAGCACTCGGCGCGGATTGGAAGGGCAAGCTCTCCGCGGTCGCCTACCTCGTCGCGATCGCGGTCGCGTTCGTCCAACCGTGGGCGTCCATCGCGGTCTACGTCGGCGTCGCCGTCGTCTGGCTCATCCCCGACCGGCGTATCGAGCGCGTCGCCGCTCGATCGGCCGAGCACTCGTAGGTTTCGATCGATGGCAACAACGCGGGATCACGGCTCCGGAGAGCCTCGCCGGATCGACTACGCCGGCAGCGTGCACGACGATCGCGAGATCGACGCGGTCGTGGCGGTGCTGCGGGGCGGACCGCAGGCGTTGCGCATCGGCAAGAACGTGCGGGCCTTCGAGCAGGGCGTCGCCGAGCTCTTCGGGAAGCGCCGGGGCGTCATGTGCAACTCGGGTTCGTCGGCGCTGTATCTCGCGGTCGAGCTCCTCGGGCTGCAGCCCGGCGACGAGATCGTCACCGCCGCGGTCACGTTCTCCACCGACATCGCGCCGATCGTCCGGGCCGGACTCGTCCCGGTGTTCGTCGACGTCGAGGCCGACACGTACAACATCGACGTCGATGCGATCGAGGCGATGATCGGGCCGCGCACGCGTGCGATCCTCGTCCCCAATCTCATCGGGAACGTGCCCGACTGGGATCGCATCCGCGCCATCGCCGACGCGCATCGGCTGCAGGTCGTCGAAGACTCCTGCGACGCGCTCGGATCGACGTTGCGGGGAACGCCGACCGGCACCCGGTCGGACATCTCGGTGACCTCGTTCGCGCTGTCGCACATCATCACCGCGGCGGGAACCGGCGGCATGGTGTGTCTCGACGACGACGATCTCGTCGACCGGTGCCTCCTCCTGCGCCGGTGGGGCCGCCGGTCGGAGACGCAGATCTACGGAACCCGCAAAGGCGTCGACCGACGCTTCTTCTCGACGATCGACGGTGACATCGAATACGACAACCTCTTCATCTTCGACGAGGTCGGCTGGAACTTCGAGCCCGCCGAGCTCTCGGCCGCGTTCGGTCTCGTGCAGCTCGACAAGCTCCCGGACAACCTTGCGAAACGCAAGCACAACTTCGCCCGGCTGACACAGCTGTTCGCGCAGCGGCCCGACGTGTTCGTCCTGCCGCGGACCACGGCCGACGTCGACACCGCGTGGCACATGTTCCCGGTGCTCATCCGGCCGGAGTCCGGCGTGTCGCGCGGTGCGTTCCAAGCGCACATGGAGCGCAACGGCATCGACACTCGCATGGTCTGGACCGGCAACGCGCTGCGCCAGCCCGCGTTCAAGAACATCGCGCACCGCGCCCCCGAGCGCGGACTCCCGAACGCGGATCGCGTGATGGAACACGGACTGATTCTGCCGTCGAACCACAGCCTCACCGACGACGACCTCGAGTACATCTGGGCGACCGCGGCCGAGATCCTCCCCTGAAACGCAACGCTCACGCGGCGAGTCGGCCGTCGGTGATAGTGACCACCCGGTCGCAGTAGTGCGTCATTCGGCGGTCGTGGGTCACGATCACCGCCGCAATGCCGCGGCCCTGGATCTCGGTCCGAATGAGTTCCATGACGACCTCGCCGAGGTGCGTGTCGAGGGCCGAGGTCGGTTCGTCGAAGAGCACGAGCTTCGGTTCGTTCATGAGGGCCCGGCCGATCGCCACGCGTTGACGTTCGCCGCCCGACATCTCGGCGGGGAGGTGACCGCTCTTCTTCCCGATGCCGAGCTCCTCGAGCAGCTTGTCGGCTCGGGCCCGGGCGCGCTTGCGTCGCGCGCGATGCGCGCCGGTGAGCTCGGTGAGTGCCATCAAGTTCTCGCGCGCAGTGAGAAACGGGACGAGGTTGACCGATTGGAAGACGAACCCGACGCGTTCACTGCGGAAACGAGTGAGGCGCTTGGCGTCGTAGCCGCTGATGTCTTCGCCGCCGACTACCACCACACCGTCGGTAGGTCGGAGCAGTCCGCCCGCGATCGAGATCAAGGTCGTCTTTCCCGATCCGGACGGGCCGACGAGCGCGACCATTTCGTCGTCGCCGATGGTCAACTGTGTTCGGTCGAGCGCGACGAGCTCTTCGTCGCCGGACCGGTAGACCTTCCGCACATCGTGGAGCTCGAGCGCGCTCATGCGTTCTCCTTCATGGGTCAGCCGGCTGCGCCGATCGCGGTGACGGGATCGGCCCGCGCGATGCGGCGAAGTGATACGAGGGCGCCGAGGGCGGCGGCGAGGATGATTCCGACGAACGTCGTGACGGCCCGGGAGGACTGCAGCGCGAGCGGGACCTGGGCCGGGATCGCGTGGGCCAGCGCGAGCGTCACGATCTCACCGATGACGAACGCGATGATCCCGATCGTCAGCGCCTGGAGCAGCAGACCGGCCCCGAGCCGCGTGGTCGGCGCACCAATGGCCTTCAGGACCCCGTACATCGCCGTGCGCTCGATGGTGAGCAGGACGAAGAACAGCGCGACCACCAGCGCGACCACCAGGAACGTCACCCCGATGATGCCCGTGAAGGTCGACTTCTGCTCGCGCGTGCCCGGCGACGACAACACCGCCTCGCTCTTGGTCAGCGTCTTCGTCGTCCCGTGCGTCGACGCGTCGATGCTCCGGGCGAGTTGGGCCGCGGACCCGGTACCGCTGACCACCAACACCTGATACGCGCCGGGCGCGACGCGCGCGTCCGGCCGGCTCGTGTCCTGCACCCGCCGCCACATCGTCGGATCGACCCACAACGCGCCCTGCAACAGGTAGTTCGTGTCTTGGACCCAGCCCGCGATCTTCACCGGCACCTGCTGCGGGCCGACGCCGAGAACCTGCCCCTTGCGCACGCCGAAGGCCGAAAGGCGACGGTCGGCCCACGCCTCGCCCACGGGTGGCGGCGCGGGAACGCCGCGCGGCGTGTGCTCGTAGCCGATGACGGCGGTGTCGACGAGCGCCGTGCGACCGGGAACGGTGGTACCGACCAGGGTCAGGCCGAGACCGCCGACATCGGTGACGCCGGAGGTCTTCTCCACCTCGGCCCGCGTCTCGGGGCTGATGCGGGAACGGATGATCGAATCGTTCGCGTCGGCCGCGTACACGATCACATCGGCGCGTTGCGCGCGGAGCGCGCCGGTGGAACCGAGATACAGGCCGTCGAGCAGGCCGCCCAGGAACAACAGGAGAATGACAAGCAACGTCAGGACGACCGTCGCCGTCACGAACCGGCGCGGGTTCCTTCTCAGCTCGCGCAGCGCGATGATCACGCGATCCCTCCGGGTGTGAGCGCCCGCGCCGGGTCGATGCGCAAGACTCGCCGTACCGCGCCCAGGGAGGCGACGCAGGCGAGCACGAGCACCAGCAGCCCGGTCCGGGCGACACCGCCCGCCGCGAGCCCCGCCCCGAGACTGCTGTTGCTCGCGGAAAGCGCGGCAACCGTGAGTGCCGCGCCGACGACCACACCGCCGAGCACGACGACGACGACCTGGACGAGCAGCGCCCGCGCGAGCGCGCCGCCGCCGACGCCGACCGCGCGCAACAAGGTGAGCGACGCCGCCTTCTGTACGGTCAGGATGAGGAAGAACAACCCCGCGACGACTACGACGACGAAGAAACAGAGCGCGACGACCATGCCGAGTGACTGGCTGACGCTCGCGACGCCGGGAGATTCGCTCACCGCCTGGGCACGCGTCAACGCCTCGACGCCGGCAACATCGCGATTGATCGCGTCGCGCACCGTTGCCGCGCTCGCACCCGGCGCGATCTGCACCGCCACGGCTGACGGGTACACCGTCGTCGCGGACGGGTTGGCGTCGCGACGCGCCGCGACGTACGTGTCGTAGGAGGTGAACATCGTCGGCAGCACGGAGTAGTTCACGTCGCGAGCGAGCCCGACCACCTCGATGGACCGACCACCGCGTTCGAGGCGAACCGTGTCACCGATGCCGAACCCTTCGCCGGCGTTGCGCGAGCTCGCGACGGCCTCGAACGGCGCGGTCGGGAGTCGACCCGCCGTCAACGTCGTCGGCGCGCCCGGTCCGCCGAGCTCGTACCCGATGAGCACCGCGTCCCGGAGCTTCCCGCCGGCCTGCACGCTGAACGTGCCTTCGCCGAAGGGTCCGGCCCGGGCGACGCCCGGCACCTGCGCGACCGCGTCGATCGTGGCGGGCGGTACGACCGAGCCCTCCAGGTTCTTGCGCGCCTGCGCCGAGTAGACGAGCACATCCGCCGACTGATGATCCAGAGCGCCGATGAACTGCCCGATGAGCGCGCCGGTCAAGGCCTGGACGAACAGGATCAGGAACACGAGCAGACCGACCGCGCCGGTCAGAAGGACGAATCGCCAGCGGGCGCGCCGGATCTCACGCAGGGCAAGGAACATGTCGGTCCATCATCGCGGTGTCGTCATCTCCGGCGCGTCACTCCGAGAGAGACTGCACCCGCCGGTGACGAACGCACACTGCCGAAAGGCCCGATTATTGCGGCCCAAGCGCCATTTCTCCCCGACGAGAAGACGCCTTCACATCAGCCTTGCACCCCTTGTTCCAGTCGCTCGATGGTCTCGATGTACTCCTCGACGAGCTGGTACATGACGTCGCGTACAGGACGCACCTCGTTCATGCGACCGACGATCTGGCCCACGGGCGCGAACGCCAGGTCCTTGCGACCCGAGCGGGCAATGCGCGCGTTCGCCTCCGACGTGAGGATGTTCTGCAACGGCATGCCGAGCGGACCCGGGCCCTCGTCTCCGGTCCACGCGTCGGTCCATGCGTTGCGCAGCATGCGCGCGGGCTTGCCCGTGTAGCAGCGGGAGCGGACCGTGTCGGCCGAGGTTGCGTCCAGGTACGCCCCGAGCACCGCGGGACTCGAATCGCTCTCGGCGGTCGTGAGCCAGAGCGAGCCGAGCCACACTCCCTGCGCGCCGAGCGCGAGCGCGGCCGCGATCTGACGGCCGGTACCGATACCGCCGGCCGCGAGAACGGGCGCGGGCGCAACCGCGTCGACGACCTCGGGAACGAGCACCATCGTGGAGATCTCGCCCGTGTGCCCGCCCGCCTCGTACCCCTGCGCCACGACGATGTCGACCCCGTTGTTGACGTGACGCTGCGCGTGCACCGCCTTGCCCGCGAGCGCGGCGACCTTCACACCGTGCTCGTGCGCGCGGTCGATGACGTCCTTCGGCGGCGAACCCAGGGCGTTCGCGATGAGCTTGATGGGATGCGCGAGCGCGATGTCGACGTGTCGTTGCGCGACGTCGTCGGTCCAGCCGAGCACACCGTGGCCGTGTTCGCCCTCGGGAAGTGGCGGCAACTCGAAGCGCTCCATGAGCTGGTCGACATAGCGCCAGTGATTCGCGTCGATCATCGAACGGATCTGCGCGAGCATTTCGTCTGCGTCCGCGCCGTGCACGTCGACCGCCTTCTGCGGCATGACGGTGTCGACGCCGTACGGCATCCCGTTCACATTGTCGTCGATCCAGTCGAGCTCGATCTCGAGCTGTTCGGGACTGAAGCCGACGGCGCCGAGCACCCCGAGACCTCCGGCCTTGCTCACCGCGGCAACGACGTCGCGGCAGTGTGTGAACGCGAAGATCGGGTACTCGATCCCGAACAGGTCGCACAGCGGGGTTCGCATCTTTGCCTCCGGAGTTCTCGGCTACGAGAACACGTTCTACCAATGATCGGGCGAGCCCGGCGATTGTGAACAGACCGCGAAGCCTCCTCTACGCTCCCGGATTCCACGAGAGACAGGAACGGGCATGGAGATCAAGGGGAAGAAGGCTGTTGTCGTCGGAGGTGCTTCGGGGATGGCACGCGCCTCGGCCGAGCTCCTGCACGACAAGGGCGCATCGGTCGCGATCCTCGACCTGCCGACGTCGGCCGGCGCCGAAGTGGCGAACGGTCTCGACGGAACGTTCCACCCCGTCGACGTCACGGACGAGGACAGCGTCGAGCAGGCGTTGGCGGACGCGGCCGCGGCGCTCGGCGGCATCCACATCGCCGTGAACACCGCGGGCGGCGGCACCGCGGCCCGCACGCTCGGGAAGGACGGTCCGCATCCCCTGGCGGAGTTCCGGCGCGTCGTCGAGCTCAACCTGATCGCCACCTTCAACCTCAACCGGCTCCAGGCGTTGCACATGTCGCGCAACGAGCCGGAAGACGGCGAGCGCGGGGTCATCATCGACACGGCATCGATCGCGGCGTTCGAGGGCCAGATCGGTCAGGTCGCGTACACCGCCGCGAAGGCGGGCATCGCGGGGATGATGCTCACGATGGCGCGCGACCTCGGGAGCCTCGGGATCCGCGCGGTGGCGATCGCACCCAGCCTGTTCAGCACGGGCATCACCAAGGGGATCCCCGACGAGTTCGCGGAGATGCTCACCAAGGACGCGGCGTTCCCGAAGCGGATGGGCCGGCCGGAGGAATACGGCCGGCTCGTCATTGCGATCGTGGAGACCCCGATGCTCAACGGCTCGACGATCCGGCTCGACGCCGGGCAACGCTTCGCACCGAAATAGGTACGCTCGAAGGACTCTGTCGCGGGAGGAGCGCCGTGGTCAGCGAGCGACGACCGGTCGACGCGGACAACCACTACTACGAGGCGCTCGACGCGTTCACGCGCCACCTCGATCCCGAGTTCAAGCGGCGCGGGGTGCGGGTCGTGCGCGACGGATCCCACGTCGAGATCCTGATCGCGGGCAAGGTCAACAACTTCATCCCGAACCCGACGTTCGACCCGGTGATCGTGCCCGGGTGTCTCGATCTCCAGTTCCGCGGTCAGATCCCCGACGGCGTCGATCCGCGCACGCTCACGCGCGTCGAGCCGATCTCCGACTGCTATCGCGATCGTGATGCACGCATCGCCAAGCTGGACGAGCAGGGCCTCGATGCCGCGCTGCTCTTCCCGACGCTCGGCTGCGGAGTCGAACAGGCGCTCCGCCACGACATCCCCGCGACGATGGCGAGCCTGTCCGCGTTCAACCGGTGGCTCGACGAGGACTGGGGCTTCTCGTATCAGGATCGCATCATCGCCGCACCGATGATCTCACTCGCCGATCCCGAAGCCGCCGTGCGCGAGCTCGACTGGGTCGTCGAGCGCAACGCGCGCATCGTGCACGTACGCCCGGCGCCGGTGCCGACGGGCGGTGCGTCGGGTCGGTCGCTGGGCGACAAGACGCACGACCCCGTGTGGGCGCGGATCGTCGAGGCCGACCTCCCCGTCGCGTTCCACCTCGGCGACAGTGGCTACAACGCGATGCTCGGTGCGCCCTGGGGCGGCGCCGAGGAGTTCGCTCCGTTCCGCGAGCCCGACCTGCTCGGGCAGGTCATCATCGGCGACCGCGCCATCCACGACACGATGGCGAGCCTGATCGTGCACGGCGTGTTCACTCGTCATCCCGGGTTGCGTGTCGCGAGCATCGAGAACGGATCCGAGTGGATCTACCCGCTGGTGAAGACGCTGCGGAAGCAGGCGAACCGTACGCCGTGGGCGTTCACCGAAGATCCACTCGACACGATCAAGCGGCATGTATGGATCACGCCGTACTACGAGGACGACATCCGGCGCCTCGTCGACACGATCGGAGTCGGAAGCGTGTTGTTCGGTTCCGACTGGCCGCACGGCGAGGGGCTCGCAGATCCGTTGTCGCTCGTCGACGAGCTCTCCGACTTCAGCGCCGACGAGGTCCAGCGGATCATGCGCGACAACTGTTGCGGGCTCGTCGGCCTCTCGGAGGTGCTCGAATGACCCGCGCGATCGACTGCCTCGTCAACGTCGACATGGGCGACAGGCCGCAGCCCGACTGGATGGTCCGCGTCAAGGACGATTACTTCAAGGGTGACGACTCGTTCTTCAAGAGCCCTGAACTGTCGCAACTGCTCGATCACATGGACGAGAACGGGGTCGAGCGGGCGATCCTGATGACCGGCGTGAACGCGACCGAGGGCCGCGCCCTCTCGTTCGTCGAGGCGCGTCCCGATCGGTTCGCGCTCGCGGTCGGCGGTTTCAACTTGCTGCACCCCATGCCGACCGTGCGCGGGCTCGAGTCGTTCGTGCGCAACCACCCGGTCGCCTACGCCATCGTCGGACCGAGCTTTTGGGGTGACGGCATGTACCCGCCGACCGACGCGGTCTACTTCCCGCTCTACACCAAGTGCTGCGAGCTCGACCTGGCGCTCTGCATGAACACCGGCATTCCCGGACCGCCCCTGCCCGCCGAACCGCAGAACCCGATCCACCTCGATCGAGTGTGTTACCGCTTCCCGGAATTGAAGCTGTGCATGATCCATGGCGCCGACCCTTGGTGGGACACTGCGATCCGCCTGATGCTGAAGTACCGCAACCTCCGACTGATGACGTCGGCCTGGTCGCCGAAGCGCCTACCGGCGTCGTTGCTTCACTACATGTCGACGCGCGGCCAGGACCGAATACTCTTCGCGTCCGACTACCCCGTACTCTCGATGCAGCGGTGCCTCGGCGAGGCCGCGGCGCTCGACCTCACCGATGAGGTCCGCCAGGCGTGGCTCTACGAGAACGCGCAGTCGTTCTTCTTCGGCGGCGATGGTTTACGGTACGCGACGTGACGACATCACTCGCCTTGCCGTCGCATCACCCGAACATTCGCGTCGAGCGCGACGGGCACGTCGCGACCGTGACCATCGACCGGGCCGAGTCCAAGAACGCCTGCACGGGCGACATGTGGGTCGCCCTGGGTGCTGCGTTTCGCGAGCTCGCCTATTCCGGCGTGCGGGCCATGGTGCTCACGGGTGCGAACGGTGAGTTCTGCACCGGCGCCGACCTTGGTGGCGGTGGCGCGCAGAACGCCGGTGGCGCGCCCGCGCCGATGGCCACAATGTCCGACGCGATGCGCGTCCTGGCCGATGTCGTGTTGGCCATTCACGACTGCCCGGTTCCTGTCGTCGCCAAAGTCGACGGGTTGTGCGTCGGCGCGGGTCTCGGCCTCGCGCTCGCGGCCGACCTCACGTGGTGCTCCGACCGGGCCCGCTTCTCGTTGATCTTCGCGAAGCGGGGGCTGAGCCTCGACTTCGGCACCTCGTGGTTGCTGCGCCAACGCATCGGCGTGCACAAGGCGAAGGAGCTGGCGTTCACCGCGAAGATGATCAGCGGCACCGAAGCCTTCGAGCTCGGCCTGGTCAACGCAGTGGTTCCCGCCGCCGACCTCGACGACGCGACGAGCGCGGTGGTCGAGACGATCGCGGCCGGTCCGCCGATTGCCCTCGCCTCGACCAAGCGCGAGCTCGACAACGCGTCCGCCTCCTCGCTCGCGCACGCGCTCGAGCTGGAAGCGCTCGCGCAGAGCGTCAACGTGAAGACCGACGACCTGCGCGAAGCGCTCGTCGCGTACATGGAGCGTCGACCGCCGACGTTCACCGGTCAGTAGGTCGAAGATGACGAAGCGCGACGACACCAACGAGTGGGAAGCGGTCCTCGACGATCTGGAACGCCGCCGCGACGCGTCCCGCGCGATGGGCGGCGACGAACGGCTGAAGCAAGCACCGCGACGCGGGCAAGCTCGACGCCCGCGCACGCGTCGCCCACCTGCTCGACCCGGGTTCGTTCCAGGAGCTGGGCACGCTCGTCGGCGGCGAAGACGCGCCCGCCGACGCCATCGTCATGGGTTCGGGCCGCATTCACGGCCGCCCGGTCATGGTCGCGGCCGAGGACTTCACCGTGAAGGCCGGCACCATCAGCTCGTCGGCCAACTCCAAGCGCTACCGCGTGGCCGAGCTCGCGGTCGTCGACCGGGTGCCGCTGATCATGATGCTGGAAGGCGCGGGCTTTCGGGCCGACGGGCGCGGAAGCGGCGCGCGCACACCCACCGACATGCTCGCCCAGGCGAGGTGCTCCGGCCGGGTGCCGCTCGTCACCGCCGTTCTCGGTGCGTCGGCCGGTCACGGCGCGCTGGTCGCGCCGCTGTCGGACTTCAGCGTGATGAGCCGGCACGCGTCGATCTTCACCGCCGGCCCACCCGTCGTGCAGGAGTCACTCGGCGAGACGATCACGAAGGAAGATCTCGGCGGGCCCGCGGTCGCGCTGCCCAGCGGGCTCGTACACAACGTCGCCGACACCGACGAAGGTGCGCTCGACCTCGTACGCGCGTACCTGCGTTACTTCCCGTCGTCGGCGTGGTCGTACCCGCCCGACACCGCGGGCGACGACATCTCGCCGCGACTCGTTCCCGAGATGCTCGACATCGTTCCGCACAACGGCCGCCGCATCTACGACATGCACAAGGTGATCGACGTCGTGTTCGACGCCGGTTCGAGCTTCGAGGTGCAACCCGAGTTCGGCCGTCCGATCATCTGCGCGCTGTGCAATCTCGGCGGGCACCCCGTCGCCGTGGTCGCGAACCAACCGCACGTGATGGCCGGTTCGATCACCGCCGACGCCGCCGACAAGGCCGCGCACTTCATCACGGTGGCCGACTCCTTCCACCTGCCCCTCGTCTTCTTGTCCGACAATCCGGGCGTCATGCCGGGTTCGGCCTCGGAGAAGGCGGGCATCCTGCGCAAGGGCGCGCGGATGTACGCCGCGCAGACGCAGGCGACGGCACCGAAGTTCGAGGTCACACTGCGCAAGGCGTACGGCTTCGGTTCGATGGTCATGGGGATGATCCCCTTCGACGGCCAGTCCGGCGTGTTCGCCTTCCCCGGCGCGACGATGGGCGCGATGGGCGCGGCGGCGATGAGCCGGTCGCGGGGATCCGACTCCGACGAAGCGGCGATGCTGCACACCCGTGAGGTCGAGGCGTCGTACCGGTCGGCGCAGACGTTCGGATTCGACGAGCTCATCGATCCGCGTGAGCTGCGCAACGTGCTCTTGCACTCGCTCGAGCGTGCCCTCCACCGCCGGCAGGGCGCGCCCGAACCCGTCGCCCGCATCGGCATCGCGCCGTAGCCACGGCGATACTGGCGCCCGTGGATCTCGGATTGCAGGGGGCCGCCGCCGTCGTGAGCGGCGGATCGAAGGGCATGGGTCGCGCGGCCGCGGAGTGTCTGGCCGCCGAGGGGGCGCGCGTCGCGGTGCTGGCGCGCGGACGTCAGGCTCTCGACGACACGGTGGCGGCCCTGCGCCGCGCCGGCAGTCCCGATGCGGTCGGCATCCCCACCGATCTCACGGTGCGCGCCGACGTCGACGCGGCGTTCGCGCAGCTCTCGGACCGCTGGGGCGCGTGCAACGTGTTGGTGAACGCGGCCGGGCCGGTCGAAGTCGGGATCCGGCGGTTCGAAGACCTCGACGACGACGAGTGGATGGCAACCTTCGACATCGGCACGCTCAGCGCGGCCCGTTGTGTACGCGCCGCGCTCCCGCTGCTGCGCGCCGCGGAGTGGGCGCGGATCGTCAACGTGTCCGCGCACTCGACCAAACGGCAGTCCCCGGATCTCGTCGCGTACACCGCGTCGAAGGCGGCGCTGACGAGCCTCTCCAAGAACCTCTCGTCGTCGCTCGCGTCCGACGGCATCCTCGTGAACACCGTGTCGCCCGGGTCGTTCCTGTCGGAGGGCATGCGCGCGTACTTACGCGCCCTCCCGCCCGAACGTGGTGTCGATCCCGACAGCCTCGAGGACGCGATGCGCGTGATCGCCGAGGACTTCGGCCATCCCGCGCACTTGCCGCGCGCCGGGAACCCGAACGAGATCGGACCGGTGATCACCTTCGTCGCGTCCCGCCTGAACAGCTACATGACCGGCGCGAACGTCAACGTCGACGGCGGTTCCGACTTCACGTGACGACCGGTCAGTCGGGCTGCCGGGGCGGAACGCGTGGTTCGAACACGACGACCGGTGTTTCGACCGAGCGCAGGCCGGCGTAGCCGTCGAGCTGCAGATCAACCTCCGCCCAGCGCCGCCAGAGCCGATCGTGCTCCTCGCCCACGGCCCGGCGCGCGCGCACCGGGCGCGCCTCCTGGCCCGGCAAGCGAACGACGGCGTCCGGGTGCGCCTCCAGATTGAGCCACCACGAGGGATCACCTTCGTCCCATCCGTTCATCGCGAGCGCGAAGAGGTTCGGGCCGTCCTCGAGATAGGCGATGATCACGCCGCGTTCTCTCCCGGACTTCCGTCCGATGGTCGTGAGGTGTGCCGCACCCCAACCGCGCTTGCTCGCGGTGGTCCAGAGGCCTCGGCCGCCGCTGAGTCGGTAGAACGCGCGATGGCCGCGCCAGAACACGTGCTTGAACCACGCGGGCGGGAGTTTCGGAGGCATTGTCTTCGCGGTGCTCATGCCGCTGACATCCGAACCGCGCTCGAGATCGTTGTCACGGCGCGAGGGCGAACGGAGGGTATTGGTCCGTGAGCAATCCCACGTACGCGCTCACCCGCAGGCCGTACCAGTAGACGTCGACGAGGAAATCGCGGGCGCCGAGCGGGTATTCGCCGGTGAACACGACGGCGAAGAACCCGCCGATGACCGTGAAGACGGCGGCAATCATGAGCGCGACGAGCACGAAGTAGTGCGGGATCGCGAGGATCCACTTGTACAGCGGCTTCCACCGGTTCAGACGCTCCGGGTAGGCGATGCTGAGGCGGGTGTGCGGTTCGACGCCGTCGTCGTCCGCCGCCGGTTCGAAATCGAACGGCGGATAGTCCTCGTGCAGGAACAGCGCGTAGCTCACCGCGCGCCATTCGTAGCGGTAGGTCATCGCGATCATGTCGAACAGCGGCCGCGGAATCTGCTCGGTGAACAACACCGTGAAGAAGCTGATGAGCGTCAGCACGCTCCGAAGCGTGCTGAGGGCACGCGCGACCAGGAGCTGCGGAACGGCCAGGATCCACTGGACCAGGGGACGCCACCGGGTGATCTCGCGGTCGGCGTGGAACTCCAGTTGTGCGGGGTACGGGGTGGACATGGACACGACGGACCTCCTTGGGCGTGAAACACACGCCCCTGGCTGGCCGGGCGAGCATCAACTCTGTTGACCGCAGGATGCACCGCGGCCGGTCGCGGCACTAGGGCCGAGGGTCACCTTCGCGCCGAGATTCGTCCCGGCCGCCTCACGAGCACGATGTCAACAAATCGCCAAGACCGAGCCGATCGCGTCTCAATCGCGTCGAGAGTGTGGCCGTCGGAGCCCGGGTCGTTGTTCACTGAACATGCCTGACGATGTGTGGTCGTCGGGGTTCGGCGAGGGCCCGATCGGGTCGGCCGGTGCCCACACCGGTCCGAGGCCATCCCAACCGGGAACTCTCCAGGCTCCGGCGACCACCACGCCGAGTTCCGAGTTTCGTTTCCCAGGAGCCGCTCCGGTGCGGATCAGCCTTCCGTCGAACTCCTTCCGCCGGCAGCGGCGTCAGCCGGTCGGCGCCCAGCCACCTCGGTACGCGTCGTACACCTCGGCGGAGTGCCCACCACTCCCCCTGCACGAGGTTCGCATCCTCGCAATCACCGAACGTGACGGTCGAGTACTCCTGACCGTCGTGGAGGTGAGTCGGGGCGCGCCGGCACGGGAGTTTCGGCTGCGCGCGGCCGGTGCGAGTCCCGGACTGATCGCGCAGGTCGAGGGATGGCGCGCACACAGTTTCGTCCTGCTCCTCATCACCGAGGACCACGAACGCTGGGAACTGCTCGCGCCCGATGGCACGACGACGGGTCTGCGCGTGCTCGAAGTGCCCGCGTAGACGACGAAGTCAGCCGCTCACGACATCAGCGCGACCAACGTCCCGGCACCGCGCCGGGCGGCGTTGCCGGACCCCTCGCGTCGATGCCGACTTCGCGCGTCCACGGTAGAGCGCCTTTCTCGTGCGTTTCGGGGACAGGGCGCCGGCGCGGCGCGTCGGGCGCGCTCGTCGTCGTCGGCGTCGACATCTCGGTCACCGCGGAATGCACGCGTGCTTCGCGTTCGCGGACGTGGGTCGTCACCGGAGACCTCCCTGTGCGTCGAATGGTGCGACCGTTCTACGCCCGGCGCCCACGTCGATCACCCGTACTTACGCGTTTCTTGTGCCCGGGATCGGCGTCAATACGGCTTCCTTGCGCGCGTGCCTCCCGCACTTCCCGGCGCGGTGGCTCAGCCGGTCGGGGTGAGACGTTCCGCATCGCCGGATGCGGCTCCACCCTCGGTCTCGAACCGCACGCCGAGGCCGGGTACCGTGACGAAGTAGTGCGGCCGGGACGGCTCCGGTTCCACCTTCTGGCGGATGCTCGACATGTGCACGCGCAGGTATTGCGTCTTGCTCGCGGCCTGGGGACCCCAGACCGCCACCAGGAGCTCCTCGCGTGTGACGAGATGGCCGGCGTGTTGGGTCAACACCTCGATGAGCCTCCACTCCGTGGGCGACATCGTCACCTCGGCCCCGTCGGCTCGGACGCAGCGGCGGTCGCCGATGTGCATGGTGAAGTCGGGGGTCACGATCGGTCGCTCCTCGTCGACAGGTGCGACGCGCCGCGCCACCGCACGCAGACGGGCGAGCAGCTCTTCGGGATCGAACGGCCGCGTCAGGTAATCGTCGGCGCCCGCATCGAGCAGGGCGACCTTGTGCCGCGATTCGTCTTGCTGAGAGACGACGATGATCGGCGCGTCGGTCCGGGCACGGAGTTCCTCGACGGGGAGCGACGAGTCTCCTCCTGCACCCGGATCGACGACCAGCGCGGCATAGCGGTGACGTCGCACCAACCGGCACGCTTCGTGCAGGCTGGCGGCGGTCTCCACCTGGAAGCCGCCGTAGCGCATCGCCGACATCGTCCGCCGCCGAGAAGCGCGGTCGGCGTCGAGGATCAGCACCGTGTCCATCCGTACCGGCCTTCCTCTTCTCAGTGTCCGAGCTTGTCGAGCCCGAGGTTGAGCTCGAGCACGTTCACCGCCTTCTCGCCGAGGAAGCCGAGGGAACGGCCGTCGGTGTGCGTTTTGATCTGCGCCATGACCGTCGAGAGCGGAAGGTGTCGCGCGGGTCGCGACGCGTTGCGCCTGCAGATCCGCGTTCGCAATCGAAATGTCGGGGTCGAGACCCGACGCCGACGCGGTGACGGCGTCGACCGGCACCTTCGCGTTCGGCGCGAGGTTGTTGAGCGCGCGATAGGCGATGGCCCGCTGCGGAACGGTGTTGGCGTCGCACACGTAGGAACCGTCCTTGTTCCTTTCGTACACCGCGTTGCCGGCTTTGTCGGTGATGCCGTTTCCGTCCTTGTCGGTCGACTGCACCGGCACGCAGTACGGGTCTCCCGCCGTCGCGTACGGGTTCGTCGTCAGCGGCTTCCCGTCGTCACCGATCGCGACGCCGGGAACGTTGCCGATCAACTTCGGGTTCGACGGCCCGAGGTTCGACGCACTGCTCGAGCTCGCGTCGTACCCGTCGCCGGCGGCCGAGGGCCGTGGTTGGAAGTACTGCGGCAACGGGTTGCCGTCCTTGTCGCTGAAGTTCTGCCCGAGCAGCGACGAACCCACGACCTTGCCGTTGACCTTCACGAGCGAGTCATTGGCCTTGTTGTGGAACGCGAGCTGGGCGAACCCCGTGACGACGAGCGGGTAGACCAGACCGAGCGTCAGCGTCATGAGGACGACGACGACGACGGCGGTGACGAGCTGGCGGCGAATCATCAGTGGACTCCGAGCGCAGTGAGGATGATGTCGATGAGCTTGATCCCGATGAACGGGGCGATGATCCCGCCCAACCCGTAGATCATGAGATTGCGGCGCAGGACGACGCTGGCCGACGCCGCCCGGAACTTCACGCCGCGGAGCGCGAGCGGGATGAGCAGGACGATGATGACGGCGTTGAAGATCACCGCGCTCAGGATCGCGGTGTGCGGGTTGCTGAGGTTCATCACGTTCAGGGTCTTCAGTGCCGGGAAAACGCCCACGAACATCGCGGGGATGATCGCGAAGTACTTGGCCACGTCGTTGGCGATCGAGAACGTCGTCAGCGATCCTCGAGTGACGAGCAGTTGCTTGCCGATCTCGACGACCTCGATGAGCTTGGTCGGATTCGAGTCGAGGTCGACCATGTTGCCGGCCTCTTTGGCGGCCTGGGTCCCGGTGTTCATGGCGACACCGACATCGGCCTGTGCGAGTGCGGGCGCGTCGTTCGTACCGTCACCGGTCATGGCAACGAGGAAGCCGCCCCGCTGCTCCTTCTTGATGTAGGCCAGCTTGTCTTCCGGCGTGGCCTCGGCCAGGAAGTCGTCGACACCGGCCTCACGCGCGATCGCTTCCGCCGTGAGCGGGTTGTCGCCCGTGATCATCACGGTGCGGATGCCCATGCGCCGCAGCTCTTCGAAGCGGGCCGCGATGCCTTCCTTGACGATGTCCTTCAGGTGGACCACTCCGAGTATGCGACCGTTCTCGGCGACGACGAGCGGGGTACCGCCGGCGCGGGCAATGCGTTCGACGATCGGTTCGAGTGTCTCGGGAACGACACCGCCTTCCTCGACGACCCAACGCTCGACCGAGTCGGCCGCGCCTTTGCGGACGACTCGGCCGGCGATGTCGATGCCCGACATCCGGGTCTGCGCGGTGAAGGGCACGAGCTGCGCGTCGCCGAGATCGTGCTCCCGGAGACCGAAACGGTCCTTGGCGAGGACGACGATCGAACGGCCTTCGGGGGTTTCATCGGCCAGGCTCGAGAGCTGCGCTGCCTCCGCCAACGTCGCCTCGTCCACTCCGGGAACGGGGAGGAACTCGGTCGCCTGCCGGTTGCCGAGCGTGATCGTGCCGGTCTTGTCGAGCAACAACGTTGAGCAGTCACCGGCGGCTTCGACCGCCCGGCCACTCATTGCCAGCACGTTGCGTTGCACGAGCCGGTCCATGCCCGCGATACCGATTGCCGACAACAGCGCGCCGATCGTCGTCGGTATCAGGCACACCAACAAGGCGACCAGCACCACGACCGACTGCGGAGCGGTGGAGTAGATCGCGAACGGCTGCAAAGTGACGACGGCCAGCATGAAGATGAGCGTCAGGCCCGCGAGCAGGATGTTGAGGGCGATCTCGTTCGGCGTGCGTTGCCGCTCGGCCCCTTCGACCAAGGCGATCATGCGGTCGAGGAACGTCTCCCCCGGCTTCGAGGTGATCTTCACGACGATCTCGTCGGAGAGCACGCGGGTTCCGCCGGTGACCGACGACCGGTCGCCGCCCGACTCGCGGATCACGGGTGCCGACTCGCCGGTGATCGCCGATTCGTCGACCGACGCGATGCCCTCGATCACGTCGCCGTCGCCGGGGATCAACTGGCCCGGCCGTACGACACACAGGTCGTCGACCTGCAGCTTGCTCGAAGGCGTCTCGGCGACGCGGCCGTCAGGTTGCCGTACGTACGCGATGGTCTCGGCTCGGGTCTTGCGCAGCGCGTCCGCCTGCGCTTTGCCCCGGCCCTCCGCCATCGCCTCCGCGAAGTTGGCGAACAGCACGGTGAACCACAAGAACACCGCGACCAGTCCGGAGAACCAGTTCGTCGCCGAGCTCACGCGGCCGAGGTCACGGAAGAACAAGAACGTCGTGAGGACGCTGCCGACCTCGACGATGAACATCACGGGGTTCTTGGCCTGCAGGCGCGGGTCGAGCTTGCGGAAGCTGTCGAGGATCGCACGCCGGACAATCGTGGGCTCGAACATCGCGAGCGCACGACGCTTCGAGTGGCGGGGATCGATCTCGGGCGCGCGCGGCTCGAGCGTCTTCAGACCCGAGGGAACGTCAGACATGGTCACGTCACCTGCTCCTTAGAAGTGGCCCACGAGGTGCTCGACGATCGGGCCGAGCGCCAGGACGGGGAAGAAGGTCAATCCCGCGACGATCACGACGATGGCCGTGAGGAGACCGCCGAACAGGGGCGTGTCGGTGCGGAACGTTCCGGCGTTCGCCGGTGTCGCCTGCTTGCGCACGAGCGAACCCGCGATCGCGAGCATCGGGATGATCAAGAAGAACCGGCCGACGAGCATCGTGATGCCCATCGTCGTGTTGTACCAGTTCGTATTCGAGCCAAAGCCCGCGAAGGCCGAACCGTTGTTGCCCGCCGACGACGCGAACGCGTACACCGTCTCCGATAGACCGTGCGGTCCACCGTTGAAGATCGCACTCACCGTCGATTTCATCACGACGGAGGCCGCGGCGAAACCGAGTATGACGAGCGGTGCGAACAGGATGTGCAGCACCACCATCTTCATTTCGGCGGCCTGAATCTTCTTGCCGAGGAACTCCGGCGTTCGCCCGACCATCAACCCCGCGATGAACACGGTCAACAACGCGAGGACGAGCATGCCGGTCAGACCGACACCGAGCCCACCCGGCGTGACCTCACCGAGCAACAGGTTGGTCAGGGGTACGAGACCGCCGATCGGCGTGAAGCTGTCGTGGAACGCGTTCACCGAACCGTTCGACGAACCGGTGGTCGCGCCGGCCCAGGTGCCGGAAGCGGAAGGTCCGAAGCGGACCTCCTTGCCCTCCATGTTGCCGCCCGGTTGCGTGGCACTCACTGTCTGGGTGACACCCGAACGGTTGAGTTGCACGTTGCCGCGCGACTCGGCCCCCACGGCAACGCCGATGGAGAGGGTCATCAGCAGGAACATCGAGCCGAAGATCACCCAGCCGAATCGTTTGCTCTTCACCAAGACCCCGAGCGTGTACGTCGCGCCGAACGGGATCATGATGATGAAGAACATCTCGATCATGTTCGTGAGACCGTTCGGGCTCTCGAACGGGTGCGCGGAGTTGGTGTTGAAGAAGCCACCGCCGTTCGTGCCGAGTTGCTTGATCGCGATCTGGCTCGCGACCGGGCCACCCGGAATCGTCTGGGTCCCGCCCGCAACGGTGGTCACGGTGGTGGACGCGTGGAAGTTCTGGATCACGCCCTGGCTCGCGAGAACGATTGCGGCGACGAACGCGATCGGGACCAGGATCCGCAGCGTGGTGCGGATGAGGTCGACCCAGAAGTTGCCGATCGTGCGGCCGCGGCGTCGCGTCAACCCACGGATCAGCGCGACCAGCACCGCGAGTCCGGCCGCGGCCGACGCGAAGTTCTGCACCGCAAGCCCGGCCATCTGCGTGAGGTGGCTCATCGTCGACTCGCCGCCGTAGCTCTGCCAGTTCGTGTTGGTGACGAAGCTCGCCGCGGTGTTCCACGCCAGGTCCGGATGCACCGCGGCGAGGTGGTCGGGGTTGAAGGGCAGATGCGACTGCAGCCGTTGGAACCCGTAGACGAACAGCAATGAGACCGCGCTGAACGCGAGCAGCGAGAACGTGTACGTGGTCCAGCGCTGCTCGCTCTCGGGATCGATGCCACAGACCTTGTAGGTCAGCCGCTCGATCGGGCCGAAGACCCGGTCGCCGGGCGCGCTGGCCACCGGCCCACACCTTCGCCATGTAGCCGCCGAGGAGCGGCGTGAACACGAAGATGAGACCGAGGAAGACGAGAAGTTGGATCCAGCCTGCGGTTGTCATTACAGCTTCTCCGGGAACACGAGGGCGTAGACGAGGTACGCGGTCAGCGCGACTGCAAGAACGAGACCGAGCGTGTTGTCATAACTCATGCGGCTGCGACCTCCCGCGCTGCATCTCCAATGCGCGGGCACCTTGCGCCCGCGCTTACGGCCTGCGCCTGACTACTCATGCCGCCAACCGCTCGTCTCGAGTCTCCTCGTCGAGGTCCTCGACCGGATCGGGGCCGATGATCTTGTCGCACGCGACCGTCAGCAGTCCGGCCAGCACGAAGAACACGATCGTGAGCGCGATGAACGCGAAGTCGTTGTGCACGGGTCCTCCCGCGTGATCGACGCCCGCACTTCGGGCGTGCCCATCAACAATGCGCCCCCGTAGACGCGAAGGGGACCTCGTTTGACGCGTCTGTGACGCGTAGCGACCGGTGTTGACGCGGGCGTGACGGCTCGAAACGTGCGAACGGCGACCGCCGCCGGAAACACGGCGGAAACAACGAAGAAAACGCCGTGCAATCGATGTCACATCGGTGACGTTTGCGCGTCTCATCCGCGTCAAGAGGGTTGGCATTCCGGGACGGGTTCCGTACAACGGCTCGCATACGTGCCGCTCGAAGCGGCGAGAGGAGAGACCGTGTACGACATCATCAGCGTCGCGTTCGTGGTGGCCTTCTTCGCGTTGTGCGTGGCCTACACGCACGCGTGCGATCGGATCCTCGGACCCGACGAGCAGGCGGCCGTCGAGCCGAACAACGTCGAGCCCTCGGGCCCGGCCGACGAGGCGGTGGCCGCGTGACCGCCGTGCTCGCCGCGTCCGGCTCGGACAACTGGACCGCGATGGTGCTTGCGGGCGCGCTGCTGGTCTTCCTCTTCTTTGCCCTCATCTTTCCGGAGAAGCTGTAATGCGCGCTTCGGAATGGCTCCAGTTCTTGGCGCTTGGGGCGCTGCTGATCGTCAGCACGCCGATCGCGGGCGCGTACATGGCGAAGGTGTACGCCAACGAGCGGGCGCCGGGCGACCGCGTGTTCGGCCCGATCGAGCGCCTCATCTATCGCGTGTGCCGCATCGACGGTCACGGCGAGCAGCGCTGGAAGACCTACACGATCTCACTGCTCTCGTTCAACGCGGTCGCAGTGCTCGCGGTCTACTTCGTCCAGCGGATCCAGGACTATCTGCCCCTCAACCCCACCCACGTCACCGCCGTGCCGCCGTTCATGGCGCTCAACACGTCTGTGAGCTTCGTCACGAACACCGACTGGCAGAGCTACGTGCCGGAGGTGACCGTCTCGCACCTCACGCAGATGACGGTGTTGGGGGTCGAGAACTTCTTGTCCGCGGCGATCGGCCTCACCGTCGCCGTCGCGCTGATCCGGGGTCTCGCCCGCCGGCGTTCGAGCACGATCGGCAGCTTCTGGGTCGACCTCGTGCGGAGCTCCGTGCGCATCCTCCTGCCGCTGTCGATCGTGCTCGCGGTCGTCTTCTTGAGCCAGGGCGTGATCGACAACTTCCACGGCAACACGCCGTACAAACCGGTCGACGCCGCGCTCGTCCAGGCCAAGGATGCGAGCGGGCAACCCACCGGATCCGCGGTCGTGCCCGGCGGTCCCGTCGCGTCGCAAGAGGCGATCAAGGAGCTCGGTACCAATGGCGGCGGCTTCTACAACGCCAACTCCGGCCACCCGTTCGAGAACCCGAACGGGCTCACCAACTTCCTGCAGATGTACTTCGCGGGCCTGATCGCCTTCGGTCTCACGTACACGTTCGGAAAGATGGTCGGTGACAAGCGTCAGGGCTGGGCGGTCTTCGCGGTGATGCTCGCGTTCTGGGCGCTTCCCATGATCGGGACGCAACTCCTCGAGGCCAACGGGAACCCTCAGGTCACCGCGGCGGGAGCATCGCAGACCGCGACGGCTACGAATCCCGGCGGGAACCTGGAAGGAAAGGAGGTGCGTTTCGGCGCCGCGGCCAGCGCGATGCACGGCTCGAACTCAACGAGCACGACCACCGGTTCGGTGACTTCGTCCCACGACTCGTTCACACCGCTTGGCGGTGGCATCGTGCTCACGAACATCCTGCTGGGCGAGTACGGCCCGGGCGGCATCGGATCGGGGCTCTACGGCGTCTTGATCCTCGCGCTCGTCGCGGTGTTCATCGCCGGGCTCATGGTCGGGCGAACACCCGAGTACCTGGGCAAGAAGATCCGGGCGCCCGACGTCAAGCTGGCGACGCTGTACGTCCTCGCGGTCCCGACCGTGACGTTGGTGTTGGCCGGCATCACCGCGGTGCTCTCGAGTGCAACGAGTCAGCTCGGCAACACCGGTCCGCACGGCCTGTCGGAGATCCTGTACTCGTACGCGTCGGCGGCCAACGGCAACGGCTCGGCGTTCCCGGGCATCACCGTGACGTCGCACTGGTACCAGTTGACGCTGGCGTTCTCGATCCTCGTCGGTCGCTACCTGTTGATCGTCCCGGTGCTCGCGATCGCGGGCGGATCCGCCCGCAAGCAGCCGGCACCGCCGTCGGCCGGAACCTTCCCGACGCACGGCCCGCTGTTCGCCGGGCTGCTGTTCTCCGTGATCCTGATCCTCGTCGGGCTCACGTACTTCCCCGTGCTCTCGCTCGGGCCCATCGTCGAGCACTTGAAGCTGTAGGAGTCCCGTGACTGTCACCGATCTCAACCCAGAACCGGCCGACCTGGCGTCGATGCATGAACCCGGAAAGGACGGGCGTCGTCGAGGTGCGCTCCTGAACCCGCAGATCGTGCGGCGCGCCATGGTCGACTCTCTGAAGAAGCTCAACCCGCGCACGCAGGTGCGGAACCCGGTGATGTTCGTCGTGTTCGTCGGGAGTCTGCTCACGACATACCTGTACGTGCGCGAGCTCCCGACGGCGCCGGCGTCCGACAGCGTGTTCACCGGCCTCGTCGCGGTGTGGTTGTGGTTCACCGTGCTCTTTGCGAACTTCGCGGAAGCCGTCGCCGAAGGGCGGGGAAAGGCTCAGGCCGACACGCTCCGCAAGACGCGCTCGGAGACCGTGGCCCATGTGTTGCAGAGCGACGGTTCGACCGTCGAGCGGCAATCGTCGGAGCTGCACGTCGGCGATCTCGTCGTCGTCGTCGCCGGCGACCTCATTCCCGGCGACGGCGACGTGATCGAGGGCATCGCCTCGGTCGACGAGTCGGCGATCACCGGTGAGTCGGCGCCGGTGATCCGCGAATCCGGAGGCGACCGATCGGCCGTCACCGGCGGGACTCGTGTGCTCTCCGACCGGATCGTCGTGAAGATCCTGGCCGAACCGGGCGAGAGCTTCATCGACCGCATGATCGCGCTGGTCGAGGGGGCGAACCGGCAGAAGACACCGAACGAGATCGCGCTCAACATCCTGCTGGCCGGACTCACGATCGTCTTGATGCTCGCGACCGCCACGATTCAGCCGTTCGCGAAGTACTCGAGCGCCGAACAGGAGATCACCGTCCTCGTCGCCCTCCTCGTGTGCCTCATCCCGACGACCATCGGCGCGTTGCTCTCGGCGATCGGGATCGCGGGCATGGACCGGTTGGTGCAACGCAACGTGCTCGCGATGTCGGGGCGGGCGGTCGAAGCGGCCGGAGACGTCGCGACCCTCCTCCTCGACAAGACCGGCACGATCACCTACGGCAACCGCATGGCCGCTGCGTTCATCCCCGTCGGCGGGGTGGACGAACACACGCTGGCCGCGGTCGCACTCTTGTCGAGTCTGGCCGACGAGACGCCGGAGGGGCGTTCGATCGTGGCCCTCGCCGAGGGGCGTTACTCCCTTCCCCCCGTGAACATCGACGACGCCGAGCTCGTCGCGTTCACCGCGCAGACCCGCATGAGCGGCATCGAGTGGCACGACCGTTCGATCCGCAAGGGCGCGGCCGACTCGGTGGTGCGCTGGGTGGAGGAGCAGAACGGTCACGTTCCCCCCGACCTCGCCGGCGTGGTCGAAGGCATCGCGCAGGGCGGCGGCACCCCCCTCGTCGTCGCCGAGGGTACGCACGTGCTCGGGGTCGTCCACCTGAAGGACACCGTGAAGACCGGCATTGCCGAACGATTCGCGGAGATGCGTGCGATCGGGATCCGCACGGTGATGATCACCGGCGACAACCCGCTGACCGCCGCGGCAATCGCGAAGGAAGCCGGCGTCGACGACTTCATGGCCGAAGCCACGCCCGAGGACAAGCTCGCGCGGATCCGCGCCGAGCAGTTCGGTGGATCGCTCGTCGCGATGACGGGCGACGGAACCAACGACGCACCCGCGCTCGCCCAGGCGGACGTCGGGGTCGCCATGAACACCGGAACTCAGGCCGCCAAAGAGGCGGGCAACATGGTCGACCTCGATTCCGATCCGACGAAGCTCATGGACATCGTCGAGATCGGCAAGCAGATGCTGATCACCCGCGGTTCGCTCACGACCTTCTCCATCGCGAACGACGTGGCGAAGTACTTCGCGATCATCCCCGCGATGTTCGTCGGAGTGTTCCCCGAGCTGAACTCGCTCAACATCATGCATCTCGCGAACCCGCATTCAGCGATCCTGAGCGCGGTCATCTTCAACGCAATCGTCATCGTCGCCCTGATCCCGCTGGCCCTGCGAGGCGTCAAGTTCCGTGCGATGAACGCGGCATCGATCCTGCGCCGCAACATCTTGATCTACGGCGTCGGTGGGGTCATCGCTCCGTTCATAGCCATCAAGCTGATCGACCTCGTCGTATCAGGTCTGGGAGTTCACTAATGCTGCGCCGCACCATCGTCACCTCGCTCGCCATGTTCGTCGCGCTCACCGTGTTGCTCGGTTTGATCTACCCGCTCGCCGTGTACGCGATCGGACAGGTCGGGTTCAAGGACCAGGCCGAGGGATCGCTGGTCAAGGTCGACGGGCGCCTCGTGGGATCGAAGTTGATCGCGCAGGACTTCACGAGCCCGCAGTACTTCCACCCCCGCCCGTCGAAAGCAGGTACCGGGTACGACGGCAACGGTTACGACGCGGGGGCGAGCGCGGCATCGAATCAGGGTCCGTCGAACCCCAAGCTGATCGGCAACGTCCCCGGCGTCAACATCGACGGCACCACGAATCCGTACGCGACGCCGACGGATCCGAGGTGCGTCCCGGTGCAGGCCACCGACAAGGACGGCAACGACGTCACCGACAAGGGTGGCAACCCGGTGTACGAGAAGAACAACGACGGCACCTACGTGTGCGACCCCGGCACCGTGCCGCAACGAGTCCTCGCGTACCGGGCCGAGAACGGTCTGAGCGCGAGCGTGCAGGTTCCCGTGGATGCGGTGACCGCGTCGTTCTCCGGGCTCGACCCCGCCATCAGTGTGGCGAACGCGCGGCTCCAAGCCCCCCGTGTGGCCCGCGTTCGTCACCTGACCGTCGACGAGGTACTCGCACTCGTCGGGAAGCACACCGACGGTCGCGGGCTCGGGTTCATGGGCGAGCCCGCGGTCAACGTCCTCGAGCTCAACCTGGCGCTGGATGCGCAGACCGCTCGATGAGGACGAGCTCGTCGTCGGACTCGGGATTCGGCACGAAGCGCACGCCCATCCCGGGCTCGGTCAGGAAGTAGCGCGGGTGCGCGTGGTCGGGTTCGAACTTCTGGCGCACTTGCGCCATGAACTGCCGCAGGTAGTTCGTCTGGTTGACGTAGCTCGGGCCCCACACCTCCTCCAACAGCTTGCGTTGGCTGACGAGCCGGTCGGGGTTGCGGACGAGGATCTCGACGAGATGCCACTGGGTCGGCGTGAGCCGGATCTCGTGGCCCGCGGCGTCGAGCGCGCGCTTCATCCCGAGGTCGATGCGGAAGTCTTTGGTCTCGACGATCGGCAACTGGTCGTCACCCGGTTTGGCGCGCCGGAGTGCGGCGCGCAGGCGCGCCAGCAACTCGCGCATGCTGAACGGCTTGGTCACGTAGTCGTCCGCGCCGGCATCGAACGCCAGGATCTTCATCGATTCCTGGTCGCGGGCCGACAACACGATGATCGGGATGGACGTCCAGCCCCGCAACCCGTGCACGACTTCGATGCCGTCGATGCCGGGAAGCCCGAGATCCACGATGGCCGCGTCGTGCGCACTCGTCGCCGCGCGCGACAACGCGGCTTCACCGCTCTCGACGAGATCGACTTCGTATCCCCGGGCGCGCAGGTGTGCGCCCAGCGCACGGAGCATCGGACGCTCGTCGTCGACTACCAGGATGCAACTCATGACTCACGCTCCAGTACCGGCAGTGCGATGGGAAGGCTGAGCACCATCGTGATGCCACCGCCCGGTGTGTCCTCCACCAGGATTTCGCCGCGCACTGCTTCGACGAATCCTTTCGATACGGCCAATCCCAAACCGACACCCGTGGTCACGTCGGTGTCGCCGAGCCGCTGGAACGGTTGGAACAACCGATCCCGCTGGGCGACGGGAATCCCGCGGCCGCGGTCGACGATTCGGAGATCGATGTGCCCGCTCACCGCACCCGCTTCGATGCGCACCGGCCGGTCCGCGGACGAGTGCCGCACCGCGTTGTCGACGATGTTGGCGACCGCACGCTCGACGAGTGCCGCGTCGACCTCTACCCGCGGCAGCGACTCGGGCACGTCGACGACGACGTTCCGGGCTCGATCACCAAGGCTCGCGAGCGCGGCCGGAACGATCTCGTCGAGCCCGACTGTCCGCGTGTCCGGATTCAGCACCCCCGCTTGCAACCGGCTCATGTCGAGCAGGTTCTCGACGAGAGCGTGGAGCCGGTCAGCCTCCGCGTCGATGGCCGCCATGAACTCGTGCGTATCGGCATACGACCATGTGACGTCGGGCTCCAACCAGCCGCTCGCCTGCGCCTTGATCGACGCGAGCGGCGTGCGCAGGTCGTGGCTCACCGCCGCGAGCAACGCGTTCCGCAAATCGTTGGTACGGGAAAGATCTCCTGCGGCCTCTGCTTCCACCTCGAGGCGATGGGTCGCCGTGACCGCTTCGAGGTACGAGAGCAGCGTCGCGACCAGCCGGTGCGCGTCGACCGGGAGGACGGGCCCGGTCATGACGAGCACGTGGCCGTCGCGCAGGTCGTAGCGCTCACCGTCATCGGGGTCGGTGAGGACCGGCTCTCCCGCACTCGCCTCGACGACCCACTCGTCTTCCGCGGGCGACAGCAGTGAAACCGCGCGGCGGTCGAGCGCGCCGTGGATCTCCTCGACAACGGCTTGTGGAGGATTCGGCCGCGCGAGCCGATCGGCGAGCGCCATTACGACATCGGCTTCGTCGCGCGCACGGAGCGCCTCGACACGACGTTGCGCCGCGTGTTCGACGACCACCGCGATCAGCGCGGCCGAACCCAGGAACGCGGCGACGTACGCGGCGTCGGAGCCGCGTGCCATAGCCAGCGACCGGTACGGCGGGATGAGGTACCAGTCGACGACGAGTATTGCGGCGACGGCGGTCACCAACGCCGGGAGACGACCGCCGATCGCCGCGACCACGACGACGACGCCGAGGAACACGAGGAGGCCGGCGCTCGACGTGACTGCGCCCGGATGGTGCGGCTCGAGTGCCGAGAAGTGGGCGGCGAGCGCGGCTACGACCACCACCGCCGCCGCGGCCACGACGAATGCGGCGATCAGACGATCGCGCGGGTGCGCGAAGCGGAGAGGAACCCGGGGAAGTGACGGGCCGGGCGCCGGCGTCTGTTCCTCGGTCGAGATCACGTGGACGTCGATCTCGTGCGATGCGCGCACCACCCGATTGACCACCGAACCTCGGGTCAGCTCGGTCCAGCGTGAACGCCGGCTGGTACCGAGCACGAGCTGGGTGACTCGCCGGGCCGCCGCGAACCCGACCAGCGCGGCGGGCACGTCCGCACCCACCACCGAGTGGTAACTCCCGCCGAGCTCCTCGAGCAATGCCCGATGCCGCGCGTGCAGTTCCGGCATCTCGCGCTTCAGACCGTCGTCGCTGACGACGTGCACACCGAGGAGGTCGCCCTGGGTGCGCCGCGCCATACGCGCCGCGCGGCGGATCACGTGGTCGTTTCCCGGCGCGCCGGTCAGCGCCACCATGACGCGCTCGCGCGTCTCCCACGGGCCGGCGATGCCGTGTTGACCCATGTAGGCCTGCAGCGAGTCCTCGACGCGATCGGCGACCCAGAGGAGCGCGAGCTCGCGCAAGGCGCCGAGGTTTCCGATCCGGAAATAGTTGCCCAGCGCAGCGTCGACCTTCTCCGGCGTGTAGATGTTGCCGTGAGCCATCCGGCGTTGCAGGGCCTCCGGGCTCATGTCGACGAGCTCGAGCTGATCGGCGCGCCGTACCACCGCGTCGGGAACCGTTTCGCGCTGGATCACCCCCGTGATGCGATTGACGACGTCATTGACGCTCTCGAGGTGTTGGATGTTCACGGTCGAGATCACTTCGATGCCCGCCGCGAGCAGCCGTTCGATGTCCTGCCAGCGCTTCTCGTTGACCGATCCCGGAACGTTGCTGTGCGCGAGCTCGTCGACGAGCGCGATCTGCGGCCGGCGCGCAATGATCGCGTCGACGTCGACCTCCTCCCAGACCGCACCGCGATACTGGATGCGGCGGGGCGGAACGACCTCGAGGTCGCGGATCTGCGCAATCGTCTTGGGCCGGTCGTGGGTGACGACGAGCCCGATGACGACGTCGGCGCCACGGGCCCGGCGCCGCCAACCTTCGTCGAGCATCGCGTAGGTCTTGCCCACGCCGGGCGCCGGTCCCAGGTAGATGCGTAACTTGCCGCGCATGAGTCAGCTCCTGACATTCGTCAAGGTGCCGACCAGGCTTCCCGGCGCTCCAAGATCACTCTACGAGTCCGTGACGCTTTTCTGATGATCTTGACGCGAACCATGCGCGCCGTGACGCGGAATTCGACGTGCTACTTACCGGAGACGGTCCCGCGCTCCCGGGCGACGCCGGCCAGCGCGTCGTAGCGCCGCTGCACATCGGCCCGATCCATGGCCTCGGAAACCGACCCTTCGTTCGAGCGCAGGATCATGTCCGCTTGCCGGAGCAGGATGTCGCGCTGCTCCACCGTCGTCGTGTAGTCCATGATCTTCGTCAGCGCATCGAGCTGGCGGATCATGACCGGGGGCATCCCGCGGCCCGCCTGGCGGATCTTGTCAAACGCGCGGTCGACGAATCGTTCGTAGCTCGGCTCGGTGGCAATGAGGCGAACCTTGCCGGTTGCGTCGAAGTACACGCGGCGCGAATGCCACGCGGCGGTGATCTGACACAGCCCGGCGCCGAGCCAGTCGATACACGTCAACGCGGTGAAGGTGTCGTTCACGGCCGGCGAAAGGGCACGGATGGCGATCTCGACCATCTGGTCGATCGCAAAGGCGAGATCCTGGCGCAGCGTGCGGTGGGCGCCGGTGACATGGGTTCGGTCGAGCTCACGCTCGATCGCGTGCTCTGCGGACGCCGGCCACACCAGCGCGAGCGGCAGACCCTGCACCACGAAATGTCCGGGACGGTAGAGCAGCTGAATGACCGCGTCGGCCTCCGTCGCCATGTCGACGAGCGTCGAATAGCGAACGAATTGCAGGTAACCGCTCCGTGTCGCCGCGATCGCAGCACCGTCGACCTCAAGCCGCTCGGGCAGGGTCCCGGCCGCGGCCAGCGACGCGCGCCGGTCCCCATCGTCGGCGGCGAACTCCGCCGTGATCGCGTTGGAGAGGTCGCGCGCGATTCCCGCTATCACCTCGGGCAGTTGGATCGACATCGCGACGTGATGGATGAAGTAGACGAGCACGGCCAGGTCGACCAGCGTCAG
Organism: uncultured Actinomycetes bacterium; assembly: GCA_963835455.1. Lineage (GTDB taxonomy): Bacteria > Actinomycetota > Acidimicrobiia > IMCC26256 > PALSA-610 > PALSA-610. Next base: position 388,654 of record CAWIFT010000006.1, on the reverse strand, counting down.
CGCGAGCGTCGCGGTGATCGACAGATGGGGAACGAAGTCGCCGTGCGTGCCGTGGGACACCGAACCGAGCGTGAGAATCGCGAAGAAGAACGACGCCACGAAGGTGCCGAGCGTGAACTGCACTCCGCGATCGCGGATGAAGTTGCGGAGCATCCGTGGGCCGAACTGCGTCGACGCAAGGGTGAGCGCCACGATCACGATCGAGAAGACGAGTCCGACGACGGTGATGATCGCCGCCGCGAGCGCGGTCAAGATCTGGCGAGCCGCGTCGGCCGAACCGTTGTTCACCCAGGGCGGCAGGGTGATCGTGCCGTTGTACGCCGCGCGATCGAGCGCGTAGGTCACGACGAAGAGAACACCCGCGGCGAAGATCTCGGCGGTCGGGATCACCCACAGACTGGTCCGGAGCGACTCGCGGCGCCAGTCGGACATCGCGCGCAGCCGGTGCGGGCGGGCTGTATGCGTGTCAGTCACTGCGAACCTCGGAATAGGTCGATCAATCTGCCGACCAGACTTCCCGGCGCACCACAATCAGGCTATCCGACGGAAGCGAACCCTCCCGGAGTCCGCCGCCCCATCAAGGGCTTCGGTCCCGGAGGCGACAGCACTTCGCCTCTCGCTGGAACGACCCGTTTTCGATCCAATGGCTCCGGACCAGCAATTAGGGTGGCGGCGCGGGTCGCCGGGCGAGAAACGGGGCGATATTTGTGACCGAGATTCTCGTCGTCGACGACGACACCGCCATGGTGCGCGCGTTGTGCATCAACCTTCGGGCGCGCGGGTACACCGCGCGGGGCGCAACGATGGGTCGCGAGGGCCTCGCGCTCGCCGGTCGGTTCCATTTCGACGCGGTACTTCTGGACACCGACGTGCGCGATCTGCCCGGCCTCGACATCATCGCCGGCATCCGGGGCTGGTCGTCGGTGCCGATCATCGTCATGTCGGAGAAGGACTCGGAGCTCGCCAAGATCGCCGCACTCGACGCCGGCGCCGACGACTACGTCACGAAGCCATTGGCCATGGGCGAGCTCCTCGCACGCGTCCGCGCGGTGCTGCGGCGTTCACGAAACGTGAAGGAAGACCGCCAGGTGACGACCGATCACTTCACCATCGATCTCGCGGCGAAACGGGTGACGACCGCATGTGGCGACGTGCCGCTCACGCGAACCGAGTGGCGCCTCGTCGAGATCCTCGTCCGCAACGCGGGCAAGGTTGTGAGTCGCGAGCAGCTCCTGCGAGAGGTTTGGGGTCCGGATTTCGAATCCCAGACGCAGTACCTGCGCGTCTACTTCGCCCAGATCCGCCGCAAGCTCGAACCGGTTCCGTGTCGGCCGCGCTACTTCCTGACGCTGCCGGGCCTCGGATTGCGCTTCGAGGGCATCCGGCTAGGCACCAACGACCGGACGGAGGGCGTGCGAGTGCTCGGAAGCCTCGACGATGCTCAGACCGAGCCGGTTCAACCTGCGTTGGAGTTTGTGTAGGTGGTGACGAAGCATCCAACGCGTCGTGCCGTCCGGCCAGACGCGGTCGAGGAGCTCGGTGTCGGTGACTTCCGCGTCGAAGTGGTACACGAGAACGCTCGCGAGCATCGCGTTGCGCTCCGAGAGGAAGACGGTGTGGTCTCGGAAGGTGAGCTGACCGCGCGGTCCGATCACCGGGAAATCTCTCTGGACGGTGGTCTGATTCATTGCGCGTTCTCCTCGACTCGATTGAGGTAGGTGACCCCACCGTTTGGCCCGAACAGGTGGATGTCGCCGCGTTCGTCGACGACCATGAGCAGTGACTCGTGCGTTGCCGACCAGCCGTCGAGCTTGGCGACGTCCGCGGGCGCGCACGACTCGCGGCAGATCGTGCGGCGCCGGCCGGCCCGCGCCGCACCGGCTTCTTCGACGACGAGGTCGACGTGGCCGCGCTCGGCGTCGACGTGCGTCACGTGCACCTCTTGCAAGGTGAAGTCGCGGGGCGGGCCGATACCGAACACCGGGTCGGCGACCTGCGCGGCAATGAGATAGCGCAGCCGAACCGGCCACGGCGCGACGAACGGGGCTGCAATGCAACCGAACAGCACGAAGCCGATCGCGCAACCGAGAAGGAAGTGGTTCATGGCTAGGCCTGCCGCGCGATGAGGTAACGCATGGGTACCGCCGGACCCAACTCGGTGATGGCGTCGACGACGTCGGGCGCGAGGAGGTGGTGCGGGCGGATGGCGAAGTTGCACTCGCCGCACGGGCACATGACGTCGAGTGCGACCAGCGCCGTGCAGAGGACGTCCGCCAGATCGGGCTGCGTTTGCACGCACCGCTCGCCGAGGCGGGCAAGGAGGGGCCGCACCGCGCACGGTTCGCCTGCATCACCGAGCTGATCGGCGATCGCCGCGATCTCACACGGCGCCGTTGCCCGCTCGAAACGGGCGATCAACTCGGGGACCGGCGGCCGTACGCCCCGGACGGCGGCGGTGTCGGCTACCGCCCTGACGTCCGAGTAGTCGAAGTCGACCGGCAGCAGCGCTCCGTCCGAGATGCGGCGCACCTGGCACCCGTCGCGGTGCAGTGCCGCGACCTCGAAGCCGTGAGTCCAACTTCCGGTGAAATGGGTCGCGACCTCGACCCGCGTGCCTTCGCGCAAATCGGTCGGGGCCAACTGTTGTTCTGCGTACATCGTGTGCGCACCTCGAGTGTCCGGGTACATCACCATGAATATCGCCAGTGACCGCCGGCGGCGTCCCGGTTTGACGTGGTTCATACGCGGAAACCCGAACTTCTACGGCGTCCTTGCGCGGGCGCCGGCTCACGCGGCCGGTCGTCGCCGCCGGACGTCCAGGTAGCGCCGGTATGCGATGACCGACCAGATCGCCTCGACGACGCCGAACGGCCACGCCCCGCTCAAGAATCCGTACGAGCTCGACAACGCGCATCCGACCGCGAACGCGAGAACGAACCGCGGGCCCCGGTCTTCGAGGGCGTACATGATCATCATGAAGGTGATGACGATCACGCCGTAGACGGTCAACATGCGCGGGCACGCTACGCCGGTGCGCCGCGAACCAACCGAAAACCGCGTATCCGCCGCGTAGAAACCACCCCGACCGCGCAAAGAAGGCGTAAGGACCCCTGCCGCGCGGGCTCGCCGCGCTGTATCAACGATGCGTGTTGACCCAACCGACCGCGAGCCTCGTGTACGAGAGCCTGAGCCGCGACGTCGTCGTGCTCAGCTGGCCGGGCCAGGAGCCGGAACGCGAGCGGCTCGAGCGCGACGGCATTCCCCGACTCTGGCTCGTCGAACGCGGGATCGACCCGCCGACGGGCGACAGCTGCCTCGAAGACTGGCTTCGGCTCCCGGCCGAAGACGCCGACCTCAGGGCCCGGCTCGTCTCACTCTCCGGCCGCGCCGCCCACCACCCGGCGCGCCCGATCCTCGACGCTCACGGGCAGTTGACCCGCAACGGCGCGGTGGTGATTCTTTCGCCGGTGGAACAACACATCGCGACACCGCTGATCGAGAACTTCGGGAACGCGGTCGCCGAGGACGATCTGATTGCGGCGGCGTGGCACGAAGGCGGCAGCGAGGAGACGCTCCGGGTGCACGTGTCGCGTCTTCGGCGGCGTCTCGCCCCGATCGGTCTCACTATCACGAGCATCCGCGCGTACGGCTACGTGATGCGCAACGAGGCTTGCACGGCCCCGACGAGGTACTGAGCAATGTGGATACGGAAAGGTCTGATCGGCATGGCGGTTTGCGTGTGTACCGCGTGCGGTTCGGCGCGCGGTGGTACATCGGTGCAACCGCCCGGGACAACCTCCCGCCCGAACTGCCCGTCGGTCCCCGCCGTCGTGAAGATGCCGTCGGGAAGCTTGCCGGGTCAGGAGCAGATCAAGCAGCTCGGATCGAACGGCGGCGGCTGCTACTACAACCCCGACGGCGCACATTCCACTGCCACAACCGGGCCCTGAGCGCACGGAGTTGCCGTCAGTCAGGTTTCGATCGGGTCTGACTGGGATTCTCTCGTAACGGCTTCGCGTCGGAGTTGTCCGGTGTTGGCGTCGTATTCGTAGAGTTCGCCGTAGCGGCCCCAGTCGATGGCGATGTCGAGTTGGTGGCGGGCTTCTTCGTCGGAGAATCCGCGACGCAAGATGTCGAGGAAGAAGCCTTCCGGGAGGTTGCCGTCCATCGACGTGGCGAGCGCGTTGTTGATCGCTCGTACGAGGGGGGCGCGTTCGGCGGCTTTGCGCGCGAAGAGTTCCTTCGTCGTCAGGATGTCCGAGACGACGAAATCCCGTCCGTCATCGGTGATTTGCAGGTCGGCGTTGTCGACGGTGGCGAATCCGAGCAGGGTTGCGCCGTCGACGAGGGGTAGCAGGTCGTCGACTTCGAACATGAGGTCGTACGCGAGCGCGGGCAGGTCTTCTCGGCCGCCGCGGGCGAGCAGGATTTCGAGGAGTCCGGCCATGCCGCCGACGGTCGCGGTGGGGAGCGGCTCGTCGATCGGTGAGGGCTGCGCGGCCGGGACCCGGGTCGGCACGGCCGCTTCTTCGCTGCGGCCGGTCATGATGCCGTAGATCTCGTCGACGAGGGCTTCGAAGGTCGCGGTGCGTCGGTCGCGGGGTCGTTCGAGGTCGATTGCGAGTTCGGCGCGGATACGGCCCGGGTTGGACGACAGGACGAGCACGCGGTCGGCGAGGAGGACCGCCTCTTCGATGTTGTGGGTGACGATGAGCATCGCGCGGGTCGGGAAGTCATCACGCCCCCAGAGCGTGAGCAGCTCGGTGCGCAGGTTTTCGGCGGTGAGGACGTCGAGCGCGGAGAACGGTTCGTCCATGAACAGGGCATCCGGTTCGACGACCAGGGCGCGGGCAAAGCCGACGCGTTGGCGCATCCCGCCGGAGAGTTCTTTGGGATAGGCGGATTCGAAACCGTCCAGGCCGATGAGATCGATCGCACGTTCGGCGCGGTCGAGCCGCTCGACCGCGGGAACGTTGCGCGCCTCGAGCCCGAGTTCGACATTTTGGCGCACGGTCAGCCAGGGCAAGAGCGCGAAGGTCTGAAACACCATCGCGACGCCGGGATTGGCGGCGGTGACCGGCGTGTTCTTGTAGAGCGCCCGGCCCGAGGTCGGCGCGATGAGCCCCGCGAGGCAGCGCAGGAGCGTGGACTTCCCGGAGCCGGACTTCCCCAACAGCGCGACGATCTCGCCCTCGCGCAACTCGAAGTTGATGTCGTCGAGCACGGCGAGGGGCGCGCCGTCGGGCGAAGTGAACGATTTGGTGATGTGATCGGCCGCGAGGATCGTGGTCCGTTCGGTCTGCGCGCTGGTCATAGCGAATACCTCGTTTCCGCGAGCCGATACAGGCGCCGCCACAGAAGGTGGTTGAGCCCGACGACGTAGATGCTCATCACCACGATCCCGGTGAGGGTCTTGGCGAACTGACCGTCGGCCGTGGAGAGCGCGATGTACGAACCGAGACCCTTGGCGATCAGGACGTGGTGCCCATAGGTCACGAGCTCGGCGACGATCGACGCGTTCCACGCACCACCGGCGGCGGTGATGCCACCGGTGACGTAGGCGGGGAAGATGCCCGGAAGGATGAGGCGCCGCCATCGTTGCCAACCGCGCACGTCGAAGTTGTCCATCGCCTCGCGGAGATCCGAAGGAATCGAGATCGCACCCGCGATCGTGTTGAACAAGATGTACCACTGCGCGCCGAGCGCCATGAGCACGATCCCGCCCCAGTTGAGGCTGATGCCGGTTGCGACGAGGAATGCAGCGAAGAAGGGGAACAGGAAGTTCGCAGGGAAGCTCGCGAGGACCTGCACGATCGGCTGCGCATAACGCGTGAGCCGGGGGGACATCCCGATCTTGACTCCGACCGGGACCCAAATCAGTGTCGAGGCAACCACGACGACGATCACCCGCCCGAACGTGATCGCACCGAGACCGAACGCATGTGCGAACTCGCCGAGACCCACGTGGTCGCGGATGTAGCGCAACGCGGACGTCGAACCCAGCGCGACGATCACCGCCACCACAATCCCGAACGCGGCGTCACCGGCGCGGCGGCGAGCTGCATTTGCGACCAGGGGCCTGTCGGCGATACCGAAGGGACGCGTGACCCGATCCAACAGCGCTCCGATCGGGCGCACGGGACGGGCAATCAAGCCGGGAACCCGTGAATGTCGCAGCGTGTCGAGCACGATGCTGCGCGGCTGTTCTGCCGCCTCGCTCTGTTCGTTGCGGAACTTCTCCGACCACGCGACCAGCGGCCGCCAGAAGAAGAAGTTCACGCCCAGAACCATGACAATCATCACCAGGATCGCCAACAGGACATGCCCGAGCTCCGACCGCGTGCTCGCCGCCGCGACATAGCTCCCGATACCGGGCAGTGCGTACGACCGCTTGTTGACCGTGATCGCCTCGGACGCGGTCAGGAAGAACCACCCACCGCCGAAGCTCAACATGCCGTTCCAGACCAACCCGATCATCGACGACGGCACATCGAGTCGCCAGAAGCGCTCCCACTTCGTCAACCGCATCAGCCGCGCCGCTTCATCGAGATCGCGGGGTTGTGAGATCAACGAGTGGTAGAAGCTGAACGTCATGTTCCACGCCTGCGACGTGAAGATCGCAAAGATCGACGCCAACTCCAAGCCGACGATCGAATGTGGAAACAGCGCGATGAAGAACGTCACCGTGATCGTCAAGAACCCGAGCACCGGCACCGACTGCAAGATGTCCAGCAGCGGGATCAGCACCGCCGCCGCCCGTCGCGACCGCGCCGCGGCGGTGCCGTACACGAACGTGAACCCGACCGACAGACCCAGCGCGATGTACATACGCGTCAGCGATCGCAACGCGTAGTAGGGAAGCGAAGCCGGATCGGTCGAGATCGACGCCTGCGAATGACCCGGCACGAACGGATGCGTCACCGTCAGGCCGACACGCAACAACCCGTACAACACGACGAAGATGGCGCCGCCCACCAACAGATCGACCAGCCGCAACTGCGGGCGGCGGAAGACGTCGCGGGACGGGAAGGACTGGCGCATTGCCATGGAACGATCATCTCCCCTCAGGAGACGGGCTCGGTGGCGGGCGCCTCAGCGAAGGATCACAGAGAGCAGCGGCGCGGTCGCGTCCGAGCAGCGGGCTTCGAGCGGCAACTTGGATGACCGTCGCGATTCATCGCCCACCTCCTCGGTTCACGCTTGCGCCGGCAAGATCCGAACGGTTCCGACCAGCGTTGGAGCGTAGTCGGGCACGCGGACGGATCGACGAGTGCGACGTCGAAAAGAGAGATCATCTCCCGTAGGGTCGGCGCACGACCTGTCACGGATAGAGGAGATCAACCGTGGAACCGATCAGGATCGGTTGGCTGGGCTCGGCGCTCGATGGTCCGGGCGGCGGCTACGACAAGATCCACCGCTTGGCCTTCGACGAGGGCGTCGAGCGCGGATTGTTGGACCGCCCCTACGAATTCGTGTTGCACGGCGAGAACGGGCTGCCCAACGGCACCGCGAAGAACGCAACCGACGGCTTTCGGTACCTCGTCGACGAGGGGTGCATCGGAGTCGCCGGGGCGTACAGCTCCGACAACGCCATCACGGTCGCACCACTCGCGAACGAACTGCAGGTACCGCTGATCAGTTGGGCGGGCACCGAGCGACTCCAGGGCGACTACTGCTTTCGGCTCGGAAACGGTGATGTCGGTGGCGATGCCGCGCTGGTCGCCGCATGGTTGAAGCGGCAGGGGCACCACCGCATCGCGGTCTTGAGCGAGTTGTCGCCGAACGGCGAGGAGTACTTCCGGTTCTTCCGCCAGGAATGTCGCCGGCACGGCCTCACGATCAGCGCGGTCGAAACCGTCGGTCAGAGCCCCGAGCGTCTCGCCGACAATCTCGACAACCTCCGCCAGGCGAACGCCGATGCGCTCGCGTACATGGGCTACGGCATGCTCGCCGCGAAAGGCCTGCTCCGGGACGCGCTCGACGAACTCCAGTGGGATCCGCCACGCATCATGAGTACTGCGTTCATGTGGTACCTGATGGGCTTCGACAAGTTCGAAGGATGGGTCGGCATCGATCAGTACGACCCGCGCAACCCGCTGACGCAGAAGTTCTACGACCGGTTCCGCGCTCGGTACGAGCAGGATCCGCCGCTGTGGCCGAACGCCATTCCCGTGCTCGCGTACGACACCGCCCGCGTGCTCGTCGAAGGTCTGTTCCGCGCGCCGATCCTCTCCGGTCCGGGATTGAAGGCCGGCCTCGAGAGCATCCGGTTCCTGCCGAGCACGATCGGCGGCGCGCAGACCCACATCGCGTGCTCACCCTACGAACACGGCATGTTTCGCGGCGACTGGCTCCTGTACGGCCGGGTCACCGACGGCAAACTCGAGTTCGAAGGCTTGTTCGAACCGTGGGAGTGAATCAGCGCGCCCACGGGCCGACGCCACCGATGCGCTCGACGGTGATGTGCACGATGCGCCCGGGCGGCGGGTTCTCGAACGCCGGGAACTTGACGTCGGGCCCGAGGTAGACGTGCGCGAGTTCCTGGAGGAGCTGCGGCCCGCCTCCTTCGGTGACCCGGGCGGTCCCGTGCACGAGGAGATACTGCTGCAGGCCGGGCGGCTCGATCTCCGTTCCCTCGACGGAGAGGGCGACGCGGGGGTCGCGCTCGACGTTTCTGATCTTCTGGCCGGCACCGAGATGCGCGAGCACGATCTCGTCACCGTCCACGCCGACCCACACGAGCGAGATCTGCGGTGAGCCGTCCGGATTGATCGTCACCAGGTGCGCGAGTCGTCCTGACAGCAGCAGCGAGCGGGCCGATTCCGGTATCGCGACCATGGCTCGACATTCAAGCAGCCGTCGGCGCTCAAGTGAAGATGATCTGCCCGCCCGCGGCGCGCTCGTAGAACTCGCCGACGGTGATGATGTCCTGCACCTGCTCGATGAAGTCGTTCTTCTCGAGGCCGAACAGGTCGACGGATGCCTTGCAGGCGTACATGCCCGCGCCCGTGTCGGCGATCATCTCGACGAACTCGGGAATGGAGGGGATGTCGAGCTGCTCCATCTTGTGGTTCATGTAGTGCGTCATCGCGGTGGAGACTCCGGGAAGACCGCCCGCGATCGTGGCCAGGTGCAGCCCGGGGTTGCCGACCGTCGCGAGCTTGATGTGGTCGTGGCGGGCTTTGTGGATCGCGTCGAGGCCGAAGAACGTGAAGAACAGGTTGGCTTCGATACCCTCGGCGCGCGCCCCGTTGGCCATGATCAGGCCGGGGTAGATCCCTTCGAGGGAACCCTTGGAGATGATGATCGAGACCTTGGTGATCGGCTCGGGTTTCGTCGGGGTGTCACTCATGATGTGCTGCCTTTCAGATGCAGCCGCGGGGCTTGGGGATGCCGGCGATCTTGGCGGCGATCTTGGCCGGGCCCTTGGGGAACAACTGGTAGAGCTCCTTGATCGAGACGCCCGACGTCTTGCCGAGCACGCGCACCGTCGGTCCGGTGCCCTTCTGCGCGTATTCGGTGCGCATGAACCGGATGACGCGCCAGTGGTCGTCGGTGAGCTCGTCGATGCCCTCGACACGCGCGAGCTCGGGAGCCATTGCCTCGGTCCATTGATCGGGATCGGTGAAGAACCCTTCGTCGTTGCGATCGACGGCAACGCCGGCGATGGTCGCGGTAGACATGGTCAGTCCTCCTGAGCGGCGTGCATTTGCTTGCCCGCGGTGGGCATGTTCGGGCCGAGACCGGGCAGGTCGTGTCCCGGAAGCAACGCGTGCCAGTACACGGACTGGAACAGGAGCTTGCCGAGGTGGTTGAGCCGCGATTCCTTCAGGAGCGGCAGGCCCACGGGGCCCGGATAGTGACCGGTCACCGGTTCGGTGTCGTAGTTGAAGTCGATGAGCAGCGCTTTGTGGAAGCCGGTCTCGATGAAGCAGTTCGCGTGTCCGTCGAAGCCCGCCTCGAGCGGCTCTCCCGCGAGGTACCGGCGCACGTTGTCGACGAGAGTTTCGCCTTCGAAGTGCGTCACCGAACCCGCTTTCGAAGCCGGAACGTTCGCGGCGTCGCCGATCACGAAGACGTTCGGCGCAGCTTTCGACTGCAGGGTGTGCTCGTCGGTGGGGACGAAGTCGAGCTCGTCGCCGAGTCCCGGTGAGCGGCCGACGTATTCGGCGCCGCCGTGCAACGGGACGACCGCGGCCAGATCGAAGGGGACTTCACGGCCGTCGAAGGCGACGAGTCGCTTGTCGGCGACCTCACCCGTGTTGAACTCCGTCACGAGCTCGATCCCGCGCGCGTCGAGCATCCCGCCGAGATGACCCGCGGCGACGGGCTTCGTGAACGCGGCGTCCAGAGGCGTGGCGTACGTGATCTGCACCTGCTTGCGGATGCCGCGCTCGGTGAAGTACCAGTCGGCCAGGAAACAGAACTCCAACGGTGCGACCGGGCACTTGATCGGCATGTCGACGACGTTGACGACGAGCCGTCCTCGGTCGAAGGTCGCGAGCGCGGCGCCGAGCGCGGCCGCACCCTCCGGGGTGTAGAAGGTGAACACGTCGTTCATCCAGCCCGGGCCGAGCAGACCTTCGGTCTCCTCCGGGACCAAGCGGGCACCGGTTGCGACGACCAAGACGTCGTAGCCGAGCGTTGCGCCGTTGGCGAGGTGCACTTCGCACGCTTCGATGTCGACCTGGTCGATCGCAGACTCGACGAACTCGATGCCGATGCGCAGTTGCCGTTGGCGCGGACGCACGATGTCCTCGCTGTGCGTCAATCCGAACGGCACGAACAACAGCCCCGGCTGGTAGACGTGGCGGTCGTCCTGATCGACGACCGTGATCTCCGCCTCTTCGAGGTCGTACAGGCGACGCAGTCGATTGGCGGTCAAAGTGCCGCCGGTTCCGCCACCCAGGATCACAATCCGTCGCGCCATACCACCACCATGACCGCACGCCCCCCGGGTGCGGTAGGTCCGAACGTCCCGCCGCGACCCGGGCCTACGGCACTACGGGTTCGCGCCTCGGGGCCCCGGGGCCGAACGCAGCTCCGAGCCAGGCTTTCGGCGGTCGGGCGGGAGCGGTCGCACGGAGCAGTCGGGCCGGGCGGTGAGGCCGCTCACCGCGTGCGCAGGACGCGTGGGGACCCCTTGCCCGATATCGGCAGAACGGGCGGAACTATCGCGTTGGCAACATTCGGCGTGAAGCGTTCGTTCTCAGGTGTATCTGCGGACGAGCCGACGAAAGGGACGTGGAGGAGCGGGTGGTGTCGCGCGACCCCGATCGAGCCGGCACGGACATGGCTCGGGCCGGCGGCGAAGCGGAAAGGTTCGCGCTGCGATGAGCGCGCCGCTTGGGACCAGGCGACGCTCGACGCGAGCGGCGATGGCTACACCGTGTTGCGCGCGATCCGAGACGGCGACGTCATTGTGGACTGGGTGGTCGTCGCGGCGAACGAGTTGGTACGCGAGCGCTGGTCGTCGGTGATCGGCGACATCATTGGCGCGCGCGCTTCGCGCCTGAACGAGGCGGCCGACAACTCCGAGCTTCTCGCGTTGTACGCGAAGGCCCTGAGCTCAGGCGTGTCCCAGGTCTTGGACGCGCAACTCGCACTCCCGGCCGCCAAGGGCGGGTGGCGGCGCCTGGTCGTGACTCCGGTCGACCAGGAGACGGTGTCGGTGTTGACGCGCGACATCGCGCGCGAACGCTCACTGCAGTCTGCGCTCGAGCGTGAACGGCAGCCGCTGCAGCTCCGAACCCCGAGCTCCGCAGGCAGCACGACCGCCACGGAGTCCGACGCTCGCTTTGCAAGTCGGACGCTCTCGGTATTGCTGTTGGGGGCCGGACTGGTCACCCTCGCGAACAGCAGCATTCCGCACACCAATCGCGTCAGCGTGGGAGCGTTGCAACTCGCGGGAGCCTGCGCCGCGCTCTTGGCGCTGGCCGTGCTGTTCCTGCCCTGGCATCGCCATTTCCGGATCACGGCCAACTGTGCCGCCGCGGCAACGCTCGCCCTCCTTGTTGTCAGCGATCACTTCGATCACTACTCGAGGTCGCGAGCCGCAGTTGCGGTGTATCCCGTGTTCTTCATCCTCTTGATCGCATGGACCGGAATCACGCGATCCAGGGGAACCGCGACGATCATGGCGCTCGTATCGGCGCCGGCGCTGTATTCGATGCTTGCCGAGGGGGCGCAAGCCTCGGTTGGTTTGCAGTGCCTCATCGTGACCATGCCCGTCGCCGCGCTTCTGGGCGAAGTCCTGTCGTGGAACTCTCATCGCGCACGAACAATGACCGGCATCGAAATGCGGCGGCGCCTCCACGATCCGCTCACCGGACTTGCCAATCGCACGATGCTCTCTATACAGCTCGACAGCGCGCTGGCTCGGGCCCGTCGCAACCAAGGCGCTCTCGCCGTTCTCTACATCGATCTCGATCACTTCAAACACATCAACGACACCCGCGGACACGGCGCCGGCGACGATGCGCTGATCGACATCGCGGCTCGCATGAATTCCGTAGCCCGCGAAACCGACACCGTCGCTCGCGTCGGCGGAGACGAGTTCGTCGTTCTTTGCGATGGTCTCGAAACGATCAGCGACGCCATCGATATCGCGCAGCGGCTCTTGGACATGGCTGACGCAGAATCGGGACTGGGATCACACGATCCCCAGAGCATGAGCATCGGTATCGCCTTTACTGCGACGGGCGAAGAAGACGGCGAGACGCTGCTCCAGAATGCCGACCTTGCCCTCTACCGCGCGAAACAGGAAGGACGGTCACGCTTCGAAGTGTTCGGCGAAGCCCTCCGCGACCATGTCGAAACGCGCCGCGAGACCGAGAAGGCTCTTCGGCTCGGAATCCCGAGGGACGAGCTGCGCGTCTACTTCCAACCGATCATCGCCACGGACGACGGCACGATCACCAGCTTCGAAGCCCTCGCGCGGTGGCAACGACCGGGTTACGGACTGATTTCCCCGACCGAGTTCATCCCCATCGCCGAAGAAGCAGGCCTCATCGCGGAGCTCGGCGCATGGATCCTCAGTCACGCATGCCGACAAGCCGCGACATGGGCTGCCCGGTGGCCAGATCGACACATCGGCGTAGCGGTGAACCTCTCGGCCCACCAGCTCGTGCGGGGCGACGTCGTAGGACTCGTCCGGCACGCTCTGACCGCATCTGCGCTCGACCCACAACTCCTCACGCTCGAACTCACCGAATCGACGATTATCGACAACCCCCAGGACGCCGAGCAACTTCTGCTCTCGCTGCGCGACCTCGGCGTCAATCTCGCGATCGACGACTTCGGCACGGGTTACTCCTCCCTCACCTACCTCCGCCGCCTGCCCATCAACAGCATCAAGATCGATCAATCGTTCATCCGCGCGATCGGAACCGAAAAAGAGGACACGGCGATCGTCGCGGCCGTCATCAACCTCGCGCGAAACCTGAACCTCCGCGTCGTTGCGGAGGGCGTCGAGACCGCACAACAACTCGCGACGCTTGTCCACCTGAACTGCGCACATCTCCAGGGATACTTCTTCTCCGAACCCAAGCCCGCCGACGAACTCCCCGCGCTCATCGAGCACATTCCCGCGTGGACCTTCGCGCCCGCCCGCGGCTAACCGCGTGCGCATGATGCGCCGAACGTTCGGTCCCGCGTCGTCCATCCGGCACTGGCGCTGTCAGGCCAGAAATCTCCCGTGTGCTCGTCCTGGTGGTAGGGCACCGGTGGGGGTGATCCACCGGCGATTTCTCCGACGGCTTCGATCAGACGGTCGATGTCAGCCGGCGTTGTAGAGATGCCGGCGCTGGCGCGTACCGCGCCGGGCATTTCGCGTCGGTCGCCGCGCCGGACCGCTTCACGGTACGCGCGGACTTGTTCGTCCGGGAGTCGGAGGAGGCGTTCCAGGTAGGGGTGAGCACAAAAGCAACCGTGGCGAACGCCGATGCCGTACTCGGCGCTCAGGCGCGCGGCGACGAGCGAATGGTGCAGGCCTTCGACGGTGAACGTCGCGAGGGGAAGGGTCTCGGTCGTGAGGGCTGGGCCGAGCAGCGTGACACCGCGAGCCGCGGCGAGCCCCGATCGGAGCCGGGTGGCGATCGCGCTGTCGTGGCTCTGGATCTGTGCCCAGCCGATGCGGGCGAACTCGTCGATTGCTTCGTGGAGCGCGATCGCGCCGATCACGTTGGGAGAGCCGGCTTCCTCGCGTTCTGGTGGATCGGTCCAGATGACCTCGTCGAGGTCGACGAGGTCGACGGCGCCGCCGCCGGCCAGGAAGGGATCACCCTCGGCGAATGCATTGCGGGGTCCGACGAGGGCACCCGCCCCGAACGGCGCGTACATCTTGTGGCCGCTCCACGCGACGAAGTCGGCCGCGGCGGGCAGGGGTCGGTGGGGCGCGAGCTGCGCGGCGTCCAGGAATACGGGAATTCGGCGTTCGTGCGCGGCGAGGACGATGTCGTCGATCGGAGGCATCCAACCGGTGACGTTCGACGCTCCGGTGATCGCCAACAGTTTCGGCCGAGGCTCGGCGTCCAACGCGATGGTGATGTCGTCGACGTCGAAGGTGCCGGCGGGTGAGCACTCGACGAATCGGCGCCGACTCACCCGCGCCCACGGCAAGAGGTTGGCGTGGTGTTCGACAACCGTCGTCACAACGACGTCGTCGGAGTTGAGGCGCAGGCGGTACGCGAGGTGGTTGATCGCCTCGGTGGTATTGCGGCAGATGATCGCCGTGTCATCGCCGTCGGTGCGCCGCCCCGCGAACCGGAGGATGGCCTCCCGTGCGCGTTCGTAGGCGTCCGTGGACATCCGCGACTTGTAACCGGCTCCTCGGTGCACACTCGAGTACCACGGCACGAAGTCGTTCACCCGCTCCGCCACTGCCGGCAGCGCGCTCGTCGATGCCGCGGCGTCAAGGTTGAGGTATCGCCGCGACACCCCGTCGACGCAGGGCACCTCGAGGGCGTCACCGACGAGCGCGCGAGGGACGTTCACGGTGGGAAAGTGTGCCACTACGGGTAGCCCGTGTCGTCAGTGGCTGAAGTGCACGTGCGGGAGGATGCGTCCGAGCCACCGCGGGAGATACCAGTTGCGCTCTCCGATGAGCGCCATCGTCGCGGGCACGAGCATGACTCGGACGATGGTCGCGTCGAGGAGCACCGCCATCGCGAGCGTGAGGCCGAGCTCCGTGGGCGGGATCGGTCCGGTGACACCGAACGCGATGAACACGACGATCATGATCAGGGCCGCGTTGGTGATCGGCCGACCGGTGCGGGCGATCCCTTCGGCGATGGCGCGCTTGGTATCGCCGGTCGCTTCGTAGCGTTCCCGGATCGCGGCGAGCAGGAAGAGTTGGTAGTCCATCGAGAGGCCGAACAGCAATGCGAAGAAGAACAGTGGCGCCCACGCATCGACGAACGGTTGGTGCTCGATGCCGAGGAGACCGGTGCCGAATCCGTGTTGGAACACGAGCGTGGCGAAACCGAACGCCGCGCCGACGGTGAGCAGGTTCATCAGGATCGAGGTGACCGCGACGATCAAACTCCGGAACACGATGAGCAGGAGCAGGAATGCGACAATGAGAATGAGCCCGATCGCGTACGGGGCGCGCCCGGTGAGGACCGCGGTGAGATCACGGTTCTGAGCTGCGGGCCCACCGACTCTCGCACTCGGTACCGAGTTCGCGAGTCGAGCACGCAGCGTGTTGACGAGCGTCGCGGTGCGGGAATCGTCGACTGCTGTGGAGCCGATCACGCGCACGACCACCCGGCCATTGGCAGCCGGAGGGGTGACCACACGCGCATCGACCACACCCGGCACCGCGGAGGCGACGTTCACGACGCCCGGCGCAGAGGCCGCCGACGTCGTGATGAAGGCGGGCGCCGCCGCACCGGGACCGAACGCGCCGACGAGCATGTCGTAGCCGTCGCGGCTGGTGTTGCCCTTGTCGACCACTTTGGCGCCGGGCATGCCGAGGTGCATGCCGAAGGCGGGCACGATGAGCGCACCGATCACGACGAGGCCGAGAGTCAACACTGCGGCCGGACGCCGCAACGCCACGCCGGTCACGCGTTGCCAGCGGGACTCGGCCACGATGTCGGGATCCTTCGAGTTCTTACGGACCAGCACACGGTCGCCGAGCGCGACGAGCAGCGCCGGAAGCAGCGTCAGCGATGCCAGCGCGACCGCGACGACTGACAGGATCATGCCGAGCGCCATCGACCGGAACACCATCACCGGCACGAGGAACACCGCGGCCAGGGCCATGACGACGGTAAGCGCGGACAGGAACACGGCCTTGCCGGCGGTCGACATCGTGTTCTCGATGGCCGCGAGCGCGTCCTTGCCCTCGACGCGTTCTTCCCGGTACCGGCTGACGATGAAGAGGCTGTAGTCGATGCCGACCGCGAGGCCGATCATCATGGAGAAGTTCATCGACCACACCGACATCGGCATGAACCAACCGAGCACGTGCAAGAGGGCGAAGCCCACCGCGATACCGGCGAGCGCGAGTACCAGCGGTATCCCCGCGGCGATCAGCGAGCCGAACGCCACGAACAACAGGATCAACGTGGGCAGGCCGCTCACGAGCTCGGCCTTGTGCAGCGCCTCCGCGTTGATCTTGTTGAAGTCGCTCCACACCGGCCACTCGCCGGTCACTTCGGCGTGCGCGCCGGGCGCGAGCTTCAGCTTGCCCACATAGGAACCGAGGGCGCCCGCGGCGATCGGGCGTTCGGCGTCCTTGTTCACGATCTGATCGACGGGAACGAGCGCGGTGCGACCGTCCGGCGAGATCAGCCCCGCCGCGGCCGGCAGGGTCAGCGGGTTGGCAACGGCGCGCGCACGCGGCGAGTGCTGCAACTGGGCGACGAGCGCGGCAAGCGGTCCCGGATCGGACGCGATCGTGCTCGCCTGGTGATACACGACGACCGGATCCTCCGCGCCGAGTTGCGGGAAGTCACGGCGGATCTCGTCTCGGACCTGTTGCGCGGTCGAGCCCTGCGCCTCCCACCCTGCGCCCGACAACGCGTGCGTGAGTGTCAGCGCGAGCGGGGCGGCAACGAATGCGACGAGCAGCCACGTGCTGATGACCGCGCGGCGGTGCCGCGCGGAGAAGGCGGCAAGTCGCGAGAACAACGCCTTCGGATCGGGCGGCGCCGACGGAACGTGCGCGTCGTGTCCGGGGTCGCGCGTGACGGTCATGGAGCGCTCCTACGTTTGCAACGGTGTCGACACGCGAGACCGCGCGTCGGTCGATCGCTAGCCGAGTTCGACGGGAAGTTGGTTCGCAGCCCACGCGGTCATGCCGCCGGTGACGTTGTGGGCGTTGAGGCCGGCGTCTCGGAGAGTGCGGGTCGCACGCTCGGACCGTCCGCCCGCTTGGCATATGACGTAGATGGTCTCCGCCGCGGGAAGGCAGGCGGGATCGAGCTCGCTGAGCGGTTGGTGGTGAGCCGCGGGTGCGTGTCCTCGAGCCCATTCGGCTGGTTCACGAACGTCGAGGAGCAGCACCTCGGTGCGACGATTGTGCGCGGTCGTGACGTCGACAGTCGGAAGAGTGCTGCCGGTCGAGCGTGAGAAGATGCTCATCGGTGGGTCACCTCGTGATCGTGTTGGCGGGTTTGTTGCACGTGGCGGCATAGCCGCCGTAGATGTCGGCGACGGTGGCGAAACCTCGGGCTCGCAGGAGCGAGGCGGCGGTGGCGGATCGGTAGCCGCCCGCGCAATAGACGACGGTCGGTCGAGCCGGGTCGAGTTCGCCGAGCCGATCGAGCAGGTTCGGCAGCGGTAAGTTGATCGAGCCCCCGATCGCGCCCCCGGCGCATTCGTTCGGGTTCCGGACATCGACGATCTGTAGGTCAGGCGCGGAGCGTCGCCACTCGTCGAGCTCGGTGGCGGTGACTCTCGGTGCCCGTTGGGCGAGGTCCGGGTGGTCCACGAGAATCTGGTCGATGTCGTGGAGCGCGCCGCCAACGTGATCGAACCCGATGCGGGCGAGTCGGATGCGGGCCTCGTTCTCGCGTCCGGGTTCGGTGATCAGCACGACGGCCTGGCCGGGGCGCAGGATGTCACCGGCATACTCGGCGAAGCGGCCGTCCAGGCCTACGTTGACGGAGCCGCGCAGATGGCCCGAAGCAAACAGCTCCGCGGGCCGCCCGTCGACGAGGACGGCTCCCTCGTTCTGGTAACGGAGCACCTCGGCGAGGTCGAGAGCGTGCGTCTCCCCATGGTCGTCGAGGAGTTCGCGTTCGCGGTGGTTGGAGTCGGCCGCGAACGCAAAGTAGAGCGGGGCGACGGATTGGCCCTGGGTGACCGCTTCGACGAAAGCGGTTTCGCTCATGGGGGCGAGCGCGTAGTTGGTACGTCGTTGTTCACCGATGGTGGACTGTGACGCCGTCGACAGGTTCTTGCCGCACGCGGATCCCGCTCCGTGCGCCGGGTAGACGCGGGTCGCGTCCGGAAGGGGGAGAAGTTGCTCGCGGATCGACCGGTACAAACTCCGGGCCAGGTCGTCGGCGGTCCAACCGACCGAGGTCAAGAGGTCGGGACGGCCCACGTCACCGATGAACAGCGTGTCGCCGGTCAGCACGCCCCACGGCGCCGCGTCGCCGGCATGTTCCCACACCACGATGGAGATCGATTCGGGCGTGTGACCCGGCGTGTGGCGGATCTCGAGGACGACGTCGCCCAATGAGAGGCGCTGTCCGTCGGCCATCGGGTCGATCGGGAACTCGGCGTGCGCTCGGTCGCCGTAGGAGATGACCGCGCCCGTTGCCTCCGCGAGCTCGAGGTGGCCCGACAAGAAGTCGGCATGAAAGTGCGTCTCGAGCACCCGCTCGATACGCAGCCCGAGCCGTTCCGCGTCGGCGACGTATTGCGAAACATCACGCTGCGGATCGACCACAACCGCGCGACCCGTGGTCTCGTCACCAATCATGTAGCTGAAGAGCGACAGGCATCCGAGTTCGTACTGGTGGAAGATCATCGTCGTACCTCGCTGCGTCGTGGGGCGGGAATCACGCGAGCTTCAGGAACATCTTCTGCACGTCGTCGATGGCGTAACCCGCCGCTGCAGACCGACTCGGATCCTCCAGACACCAGGTGAGCCCGGCGGAGACCAACAGGAACCCGACCTGTCCGAGCGCCTTGTTCGCCGCCGCGATCTGCGTGACGACCTCCCGGCAGTCACGACCGTCCGCGATCATCTGCTGGACGCCGCGGACCTGGCCCTCCACCTTGCGGAGGCGCCGTTGCAGATCGGCGAGCGTGGAACCTTCGATTTCGATTCCGGGCGAGTTCTGCGCTGGCTTGTTCGTCATGAAATCCACTATAGAGGTACCCCTGGGGGTATGCAAGCCTACCCCCAGGGGTATACGGTCGGGGCGTGCATTTCGTCGAGTACGTGCTCGCGGGCCTCGGAGTCGGCCTTGTGTTCGGCATGTTCGGGGCCGGCGGCTCGGCGTTCGCCACCCCGGTGCTGGCGCTGCTCGGCGTGCCCGGCCTGATGGCCGTTGCATCACCACTTCCGGCGATGGTGCCCGCTGCGTTCGTGGGCGCGCGCCGCTACCTCCGTTCCGGGAACCTCGACCGGCGCGTCGCGCGACTCGCCGTCTTCGGCGGCGTTCCCGGAACGGTCCTTGGTGCGCTGGCATCGCGACTCGTCGGAGGTGACCGACTGCTCGTGCTCTCCGGCCTCTTGCTGTTCGGCGTCGGCGTGCGACTCGTGCTTCCCGACCGCGCGGGTGCATCCGGACGGGCCGCGCACCGACGCGACCGCAGTTCGACCGTGGTGGGATGGTCGTTCGCGGTCGGGTTGCTGACCGGCCTCCTCGCGAACGGTGGCGGATTCCTGCTCGTGCCGGTCTTCGTTCTCGTGCTCGGTCTCACCGCGATCGAAGCCGCCGGCACGTCCATGGTCGTCGTCGGCGTGTTGACGATCCCCACTCTCGCGACGCATTGGGCGCTCGGCCACATCGACTGGACCGTTGCGATCGGGTTCGCCGTCGGACTGATCCCCGCATCGATGCTCGGCGCCCGACTCGCACAACACCTCCCCGCCGCGCGCGCCCGCAATGCCTTCGGCGCGATGCTCGTCGCGTTCTCCACCTGGTTCCTCTACCGCCAGTTCGCCTGACCCCACACCCGCCTCTCTGGTACCCCTGGGGGTATGACTTTCGGCCCTATGCAGGCGAGCCCGGTCGCCGTACCGTCGAGTCGAAGGAACGCCCTCGGAAACGAAGGAGCACGAGATGCACAAGAACATGGGTGACACCGACCGCAAGATCCGTGGCGTCGCAGCAGTCCTCCTGCTCTTGGTGGCGTGGACCGTTGGCTTCGGCACGATCGGCGGCGTGATCGCAGTCGGCTTGGCGATCGTCATGGCCGGCACCTCGGCAGTCGGATTCTGCCCCCTCTACGCGCCCTTCCACATCAACACCGGTCATCGTGCGTCCGGCGCACACTGACAACTCGCACCCTTCGAACGGAGAGAACTGATGGACAGCGGACCGGCGTCGGCCTACGACCCGAACGCGGGGGCCGCGTTCCACGAGTTCGCCGACACCAGCGCGATCGGCGCGGCCCTGTGAGCGACGCCCGGTCGTGGGACGACCGCTACCGGACCGCGGAGTTCGTCTGGAAGACCGACCCGAACCGGTTCCTCCCACCCGAGGTCGCTGTGCTGCAACCCGGTCGAGCGCTCGATCTCGCCTGCGGTGAAGGCCGCAACGCCGTGTGGCTCGCCACCCAGGGTTGGAATGCCACCGGTGTCGATTACTCCCAAGTCGGACTCGACAAGGCCGCGCAACTCGCGGAGTCGAACCACGTGACCGCCACCTGGGTGTGCGCCGACGTCACCGAATGGGAACCGGAGAGCCTCTACGACCTCGTCGTGGTGTTCTACCTTCAGCTCCCGGAAACGGAACGACGAATCGCGTTCGGTACCGCTGCACGAGCACTCGCCCCAGGTGGAACGCTGCTCATCGTCGGTCACGATCTCGTCAACCTCACCGAGGGAACCGGCGGCCCACAGGACCCGGCGGTGCTCTACACGCCCGACGACGTGTGCGGCGCGCTCCACACGTCGGGCGTGACCGACCTCGTCATCGAACGAGCCGAGCAGGTCCGGCGACCGGTCGACACCGAAGCCGGCACCGTTGCGGCCATCGACTGCCTCGTCCGCGCTCATCGCTGATAAGAACGCGCCCATGGACCCGGACAAGCTGAAGATGTTCTCGTTCCTCGTCTTCAACAAGCTCGAGGGCGCGGTGACGTCGGGGATGATCCATCTCGGCGACAAGCTCGGCCTCTACCGCGCGATGAGCGAAGCGGCGGCACCACTGCGTTCCGGCGAGCTCGCCGAACGGACCGGGCTGCAGGAGCGTTGGGTACGAGAGTGGGCCTACAACCAGGCTGCGGCGCGCATCATCGACTGCGACGACGATGAACGATTCAGCCTCTCCGAAGAGGCGACCGCGGTGCTTGCGACGCCCGCCCATCCCGCTTACGGGATGGGCATGTTCCACCGGTTCCCGAACACGATGGACAGCTTGCGCGACATGCCAGACAGCTTCCGCACCGGACTCGGGCACGACTACGACAGTCACGGTCCCGAGGCAGCCGTAGGTATCGAGCGCGCATTCGAGCCCTGGAACCGCACGAACCTGCTGCCAGTCGTGCTTCCCGCACTCGATGGCGTCACCGACCGTCTGCAAACCGGCATCACCGTCGCCGACGTGGGCTGCGGGGCGGGCGGTGCACTGCTACTGATGGCACATGCGTACCCGAACTGTCGGTTTCTCGGCTACGACATCAGCCGCTACGCGCTTCAGCGTGCCGAGGAGAAGCGACAAGCGGCGGACGCGGTGAACGTGACGTTCCACGATCCACGCGACCATCCACTCCCCGACGACGCATCCGTCGGGTTCATCACCACGTTCGATTGCATCCACGACATGACCCACCCGTTCGAGATGATGCAGAGGCTGCGGAGTGCGATCGCGCCTGACGGGACCTGGCTGCTCGTCGATATCAAAGCCCACGACACGTTCGCGGTGAACGTCGCGAAGAACCCGATGGCGTCGCTGATGTACGGGATCAGTGTCCTGTCGTGCATGTCATCGGCGCTGTCGGCCCCCGACGGCGCGGGCCTCGGCACGCTCGGCCTGTCCGCAGCCAAGGCCGAGGACATGGCGCGCGCCGCCGGGTTCAGCCGCTTCCGCCGGCTCGACATCGACCACCCGATCAACGCGTTCTACGAGATCCGGCCCTGAAGGGACCTTCGCCTCTGCTGCGCGTGCCGGGCTCGGGCCATCCTCGGTGGTGCCGGGCGATCGAGGGTCGGAGGTCTGAGTCGTGCGGAACTACTCCGGACACGGCGTCGGACTGGGCGGCTGGTTCGTCGTGATCGCGCTGATGATCGTGTTCTGGGGCGCGCTCGCGTGGATTGTCGTTACCCTGCTTCGCAGCAACGTCGCTCGCCGGCACGAGCTGCCGGCCGGAACCGAGGCGATGCGTCTCCTCGACGAGCGTTTCGCTCGTGGCGAGATCGACGAGACCGAGTACCAGCGTCGCCGTGACCTCTTACGAGGCGGCGCGTGAACCCCTCCGCCGCGCAGATGTCTCACCGCGGCATCGTCGCGGTGGCGGTCGTCCTGGTCGGTGTCCTCGCAGTCGGGTCCGCCACACTCATCGTCGCTGTGGTGAACCGCGGGCGCGCGTCTCGCAATCACGCCTATGGCGTTGTGACGTGCGCGGCCCCGCAGCTCCCCGGCGCCACAGTCAGGGTGACATTGTCCGATCATGGCAGCGCGATGATGGGTGGCGCGCCGATGATGGTGACGCTGCGGGCAAACCCCGGCACCGTCACTGCCGGAACGGTTTCCTTCGTCGTCGAGAATCGCGGCGCGTTGGCTCACGAGATGATCGTTCTTCCCCTGGCCGCGGACGGTCCCGGTACGCGCCCAACCGGCAGCGACGGCAAGATCGACGAGTCCCAGAGTCTCGGCGAAGCGTCGAGATCATGTGCCGAAGGAACGGGTGACGGCATCGCACCCGGCAGCACCAGCTGGGTCACCATCAACCTGAGGGCGGGGCGTTACGAACTCCTCTGCGACGAACCGTGGCACTACGCCGCAGGCATGTTCGACGTGCTCACCGTCAACTGAGAACGCCGGCGACTCACGGCTCGACAGCCGATACCAACGTGCTGTCGCGCTCGTCGACGTCGGCGCGTCGCCCGAGAACGAAGAACCACACACCCGCACCGATGCAGAGCGCGGCGGATACGAGGAGGTTGAACCGGAGACCGAACACACGGGTCGCTTTGTCGATGCGCAGCGCCTCGAACCAAGTTCGTCCGAGCGTGTACAAGCTCACGTACATCGCGAACGCTTGACCCTTGCGAAGGCCGATGCGTCGTTCCGCGAGGACAATGGCGCCGAACACGAGGAGGCACCAGAGCGACTCGTACAGGAACGTCGGATGAAATGTCGCGTATTGCGTATAGCCGGCAGGGCGGTGCGCAACGTCGATCTGCAAGCCCCACGGCAGAGACGTGGGACGACCGAAGAGCTCTTGGTTGAAGTAATTGCCGAACCGTCCGATCGCTTGGCCGACCACGACGGCAGGCCCGATCGCGTCCATCAACCCGAGCAGGTCGAGATGTCGGCGTCGGGCGATGACCACCAACACGACGAGGCCGCCGACGACCGCACCCCAGATCGACAGGCCACCACGCCAAACCTGCACCGTGCCGAGGAGGCCTCCCTGTGTCCAGTTGTAACCCGTGAACAAGTGGTAGAGCCGCGCCCCGATGACCCCACCGATCACGACCGGAACGGCGAGCGCACCGATCTCGTGCGGATCGTTCCCTTGTTTGGCCCAGCGATGCTGCGCGATCGAAGCCGCCGCCAGGACACCCAGCGCCAACATCAGTCCGTACGCGTGCAACGGCACCGGCCCGATGTGCACGATGCCGTGCGCCGGACTCGGAATGGACGCGAGGACGGCCGTCACGGCGCTCACCATAGGCACGATGGAGTCGCCCGCACGGGCGCGGCGACGGCGGTCATCGTTGCACCAGCCGGTAGACGGTGAACCCCACGCCGAAGAGGACGAGGAAGATGCCGAACGCTCGACGCAGCGCCGGACCCTCGACGCGATGCGCGTAACGGCTGGCGACGGCGCTGGCCGGGATCAAGCCGACTGCGAGCGCGCCGGCGACGGTCCAGTCGATGTGGCCGAGCGCCCAATGCGTCACGAGGGTCGGGATCGCCAAGAACACGATCACGAGCAGGCTGGTGCCGACGGCCTGACGCATCCTGAGCCCGAAGACGAGCAGGTACAACGGGACGAGTAGGAACCCGCCCCCGTTCGCGAGCAGTCCGGTGAACAGGCCGACACCGAACGCGGCCGCGACGAGAAGGGGGCGGTTCTGTCGGCGCCGGGTGCCAAGGTCGCGTGCCGACTGTTCGATGGGCTGTAACACGCGCCAACCGATGATCCCGAGCACGAGCCCGGACGCGATCAGGAGGGACGGTCCGCCCACCGCACGGGACAACAACGCACCGAGGATCGTCGCCGGGATACCGCCGACGACCGTCCATGCGGCCGCTCGGGGACGGGCCTCGCCGGAACGCACGTAGGCGACGGCACCCGCGGCCGCGCCCGGGATCGTTGCCGGGAGCGGCGACGCAATCGCAACCAGTCCGGGTACGCCGAGCAACGACAGGATCGGTGTCGCGACCGAGGACCCGCCCACACCGAACAAGCCCATGAGCGTTCCGATGACGGCCCCGGCGAGCACGAAGGCGGGCCACGGTGCCACACCCACGATTCTCGCGCGCCCGACCGGCGCGACGCAGGCGTTCGGCGCCGCGAGACTTGTGGTCATGGATATCCCGTCGCGAGAAGACGTGCACGATTGGTCGAGCGACGAACGTGCTCACGTCGCCCGGTTGCTCGATCAGATGGTCGAGCGGCCGACCGTCGGTCGTCGCCCGCCGAGAGTGCGATTTCTCGTCATGCTCGTGACCTGCGTCGGTGCGGCGCTGCTGGTGCCCTGGATCGCATTCCTGTCCGTGTCACTGCCGCAATCGCACGCGGTGCGCGCTTGGAACGTGGCGTGGGTCGGCTTCGACATTGCCCTGGCGGTGTCCCTCGGATTGACCGGCTGGTGGGTGTACCAGCGGCGGCAACTGGCGATCGTCGGTCTTGTCGTCGCGGCAACGTTGCTGGTTTGCGACGCGTGGTTCGATATCTGTTTGTCGTGGAACACCTCGGATCAGGCCCGGGCGTTCGGCGGCGCGGCGATCGAGCTCCCCGTCGCCGTGCTGATGGCGGCCAGTGCGCTCCGCATCCTCCGCCGATCGTCGGCAATCGTGCGGCAACTGCGCGGGCAGAACGATGCACATCAGTCGATCTGGAAAGAACGCTTCGTCATGCTGCCCTCGATCGATGACGAATTCCCCGGGAACAGCACGCCCGTGTGAGGCGCAATGATGTCGACATGACCGATGGGCTCGGAAGCCGAGGCGACCAAGACGACAACCGAGAACCCGACGTTCGCTTCTCGTACGCCAACGAGCGAACCTTCCTCGCCTGGATCCGGACGTCACTCGGCCTCGTGACGGCCGGCTTGGCCATCACCCAGCTCTTGCCGCCGTTCGACTTTCCCGGGGGACGACGACTCATCGGGCTCCCGCTCATCGCGCTCGGAGTCGTCATCGCGCTGTTCAGCTTCCAGAACTGGCAAGCGAACGAACGCGCAATGCGCGCCGGTCGCGAACTTCCCCAATCGATGCTTCCGCGAATCGCGGCTGTCGTGGTCTCGGTCGTCGCCGTCATCGGCCTCCTCCTCGTGGCCTTCGGAGGGTCGAGCAAGTGAGCTTCGACGCCGACGCACGCGATCCCGGCCTGGCGGCCGAGCGCACGGATCTCGCGTGGAATCGGAGCGGTCTGTCGTTGCTCGGGTGCGGCGTCGTAGTCTTGCGCGGGATGGCTCGACCGCCGTTGACCACCGGAAACGTCGCGGTCGGAGCAGTCATTCTCGCGCTGGGCGCTTTCACGTGGGTACTCGGTTCCTGGCGACTGCGTCACACGCGGGCCCGCGGGACGCGCCGAGCGACGCCCGCGGAGCTCCTCCCGATCTCGCTCGGTGTCGCGCTCGTCGGTGTTGCAGCATTCGCAATCGCTGCATTCCTGCCGAGCTGAGCTGCGGCAAATGCGCGCCGGCGCTCATTCTCGTTTCAGGTTGCGTCGGTCCCGCCGGCACGTCGGTTGCCTTCGACCCACGCAACCGCGTCGGTGTAGGCACGTTTGAGAGTTGCGCCGATTCGTTCGTCGCCGGTGTAGATGTTCCCGGCGCCGATGACATCGGCGATCCCGGTGACGCCGAGCTGTTCTCGGATCCGTTCGTTGGCGGACACGATCACGAGCTTGCAACCGGCCGCCGCGAGGGAGCGGGCGTACCGGTTGAGGACGTCCATGAAGGTGGTCCCGAGATCGCTGCGACCGCGGAGACGGAGAAGTACGACCGAGTTGCGCGAGTCGTCGGTAACTGCGGGGAGCGCGGCTTCGAAGACCGGAGCCGCGGCGAAGAACAAGCTCCCGTAGGGCTGGAGGACGACGACGTCGTCGGCAGACAGTCGGGCCGGAGTTTCGCTCTCGATGAAATCGCCCTGTGGGTCGATGAGCCATCGTTTGACGGTCACCTGATTCGACTGGCGTACGACGTGCAGTATCACGGAGAGGCCGACCCCGATGATCACGGAGTATTGCAACGGGATGACCATCGTGAGCGCGAACGTCGTGGTCAGTACGGCCTTTTGCACATTGCCGGTCTTCCAGACGGATTGCAGATCGGCGGGCTTGATCGTGCGAAAACCGATCAGCATCAACAAGCCGGCGAGAGCCGGCATCGCGATTTCGCCGACGAGGCCGGCGAAGGCGAGGATCGTGACCGCCATCACGAAGCTTGCGATCACGAGCGATTGACGCGACTTTGCCCCGGCGGCTTTGTTGAGAGCCGACGCCGACACGGACCCGCCGACCGGCATTCCTTGGAACGCACCGGCGGCGATGTTCGCGACTCCCTGGCCGACGAAGTCGCGCGATGCGTCGGGAGTGCTGCCATCGGGGTTCAAGAAGTTGGCCGAGATGCTGGCCCCTTGCACCAGGCCCACGAAGGCGAGTGACAGCGCAGGGAGCAACAGGACGGGGACGAGTGTGAGGTTGGGTGCCTGCGGCAGGGGTAACGAGCGAGGGATCGCGCCGAGTTCATTCAAGGTGGCGACATGCGCCCACCCGAGGAGCGCGGCGCCGGCTGAGGTGACGAAGACCGCGACGACGAGTCCGAGCGGGCCGAGCCTGGTTCGTTCGAGCAGGAGTATCAGCACGATCGTTGCGCTCCCGACCGCGATCGTTTGGAGGTCGAGCTTTCCGGGACTGAAGACGGTGTTGAACGTGCGGGCGATGCGGTTCGCACCCGGTGCGGCGTAGCCGGTGAAGTTCGCCAGCTGGCCGAGGATGATGTTCACGCCAACTGCGCTGATGAAGCCCACCATCACCGCGTTCGAGACGAATCGCAGCGCCGAACCGAGCCGAAGGAGGCCGGCCGCGAGCATGACGATTCCCGTGACGATCGAGAGCGTGAACAGCGCGCGCGCCGGATCACTCCCGTGGTGCACCGACGGGACGTCGGCCACGATGATGGCCATCGCACCGGTCGCCTGAATCGCCATGAACGACGAGCCCGTGAAGAACGCGCCGCCCCCCGTTCCGACCAAGTATGCGTAGAGGCCGGAGAGAGGGTTCACCGCGGCCAGAAGGCCGGTCGCGAGACCGTCCGGCACACTTTGCACGCCGAGCACCAACCCCGCGACGGCATCCTCCCGCAGGGTGTCCCGTCGGATCGGAAGGCGAAACTTCATCTCTGATCCTCAGGAGACGGACGACCCGACCAATCCAAGCACAGCAACGCCACAAGAGCGTCAGATGCAGTGGGCGATAGCGTCGATCTCACTGTGGCGCTTCCGAGGAGATGCGATGACCGCTTTGCCGTTCGAGGATACGACGGATTTCGAGGACGCAGACAAGGGTTTCGTCGCCAAGATGGATCCGTGCGTGGTCCGCAACGACGCCGGGCGGGTGGTCTGGGACAACGATGCGTACGCGTTTCTCGAAGGGTCGTGTCCGGAGACGGCGCACCCGAGTTTGTGGCGGCAATCGCGGCTGTGCACAAAGCAGGGATTGTTCGAGGTGACCGACGGCATCTATCAGGTGCGGGGCCTCGATCTTTCCAACATGACGTTGGTCGAGGGCGATGAGGGTGTCATCGTCATCGACCCACTGATTTCGAAGGAGACCGCGGCGGCGGCATTGGCGCTGTACCGCGAACATCGCGGCGACCGGCCCGTCACGGCCGTGATCTACACGCATGCGCACGTCGACCATTTCGGCGGGGTGCACGGCGTCTATCGCGACGGGGTTCCGATCGTCGCCGGTCATGGGTTCATGGAGGCGGCGGTCGCGGAGAACGTATACGCCGGTGCGGCCATGACGCGGCGGGCCCAGTACATGTACGGGTCGATGCTCGAAAAAGGCCCCCGCGGGCAGATCGGTGCCGGTCTGGGGCAGACCAACTCGCTCGGGAGCATCGGGATCATCCCGCCGACAATCGAGATCACGCACACCGGTCAGGAAGAGACTCTGGACGGAGTCTTGATCCGCTTCCAGATGACGCCCGGCACGGAGTGTCCGGTCGAGATGAACTTCTTGTTCCCGGAGCGTCGGGCGTTGTGCATGGCCGAGAACGCGACGCACAACTTGCACAACATCCTGACGTTGCGGGGTGCGGTGGTGCGCGATGCCCGGATCTGGTCGTACTACCTCAACGAGGCGATCGAACTCTTCGCGGACGACATGGACGTCGCGTTCGCGTCACATCATTGGCCGACGTGGGGCCGCGACCGAGCGGTGACGTATCTCTCCCAACAGCGCGATCTGTACGCGTACTTGCACGACCAGACCCTGCGGTTGATGAACCAGGGTTACACCGGGATCGAGATCGCGGAGATGGTCGAGATGCCGCCTGCGCTCGAGTCGTCGTGGCACACCCACGGCTACTACGGCTCGGTCAGCCATAACGTGAAGGCGATCTATCAGCGTTATGTCGGCTGGTTCGACGGCAACCCGGCGAACATCTGGCGCCACCCTCCACAAGCCGCAGCCAGCCGGTATGTCGATGCGTTCGGCGGCGCCGAAACCATGATCGAGAAAGCGCGCGCGTTCATTGCCGATGGCGACCCGCGATTCGCGGCCGAGCTCCTCAACCACGTCGTGTTCGCCGACGAGAAGAACATGGAAGCCCGTGAGTTGTTGGCGAGTGTGTACGACACGCTCGGATACGGCGCCGAAAACGGCACGTGGCGCAACTTCTACCTGCAGGGGGCGTTCGAGCTGCGCAACGGCGTCCAAGCGATGCCCGTGGACATTGCCGGCGCGACGGACATGATCGGCGCCCTCTCGATCCGTCAACTCTTCGACTCCGTCGCGATCCGAATCAACGGTCCCAAAGCATGGGAGAGTCACTTGACCATCGACTGGGTGTTCACGGACCTCGGACAGACAACCCGCACCGAGCTGACGAACGGTGTCCTGATCCAAGTCGACAACCCGAGAACGTCCGCGGTCGATCTCACCGTCACGATCACCAAACCGCAACTCCTCAGGCTCCTCGGTGGCGCGATCACGCTCGACGACGTCGTAACCGTCGGCGACAAGGCGGTCGTCCAACGACTCCTGTCGTTCCTCGACCCGGTCAGCAGCGACTTTCCGATCGTCACACCGTGAGCGCGCGATGACGATGCAACAGGTTCCCCGGGACGAGATCATGGCTGCGTACGAGGCAATCGTCGCGGCCGGCGACGCAGGTGATTGGAATCGTTGGGCCGATCTCCACACGGCCGACTGCATCTGGAACGAGCACAACTACGGCATCATCGAGGGCCGGGAGGCGATCCGCTCGAAGATCGTCGAGCTGATGGCCGCAGTGCCGATGATGACGTTCCCGGTGGAGTGGGTCGCGATCGAGGGCAACCGCGTCGTGTACTACCCGTGGCAGGTCCTGCCCGATCCCGCGGGCGGCAACGAGGTGTACCGCTTCGGGTGCGTGACGATCCTCGAGTACGCCGGCGACGGACAGTTCTCGTACCAAGAGGACGTGTACAACCCGCGAGACGGCGAAGAAGTGTTCGGTCGCTGGATCGCGGCGGGCGGCCAACTCGCCGCCGCGCCCGACGCGCTCGGCCTCTGATCAAGCGGGTGTGGTCAGTGGGCGTGTGCAGGTTGGAGTCGGTAGACGAACTCGTTGACGCGCTGCTGTAGAGGTTCAGGAATTTCGAACATCGGGAAGTGGCTCGCTGCGGGCAGTCGCTCGACGGAGAACCACGGATGTGCTGTGGCGTATGTCTCTTGCGCGGTGAGGTCTCGTTGTCGGCGGGTTGCGCGTAGAAGTGCAAGGCCGGGCACGACTCCTCGAGGGACCCGAGCGCGGCTGTGGGTGAGTGTGTTCGGGCGCGAAGTTGGTCGCGATTTCGCGTCCGGCTGGGTGCCACATCGCTTCGTCGTAGCGGGCCATTTCGTCGATACGGTTGTCAACGCCGACGTACATGGCGACGGCCCGAGATCTCGCCATAACCGTCCCAGAGCGAAGCAATCTGTGCGCGTTCGCGACAGCAAGCAGTGCGTTCTCGGCCATTGGAAATCGGCGCCGCCGGTATGCCTTGAGGGACGCGGCTGTCGGCGGCCTGGGGAGTCGCGCCGCAGGCGGTTCTACGCTGTGGGCGTGACCCTTCAGAGCGGGACGTGGACGATCATGTTCACGGACGTGGTCGGTTCGACCGAGCAACGGGTGCGGGTGGGCGACGCCACAGCGGAGGAGCTGCGGCGGGAGCATGACCGCATGGTGGCTGCTGCGACTGTTCGCTTCGGTGGCGTCGTTGTCAAAGGTACGGGCGATGGGGCGATGGTCGCATTCAACTCGGCTGCGGACGCGCTCGGTGCCGCGATACAAGTTCAGCAGCGCGTCGATCGACGGAACCGGGCAGCGACAGAGCGGCTCGAGCTTCGTCTGGGCTTGGCGCTCGGCGACGTGCAGTACGACGATGGTGACCTGTTTGGCACGCCCGTCGTCGAGGCAGCGCGAATCTGCGCGTTGGCCGACGCTGGCGAGATCCTTGCAAGTGAAGTCGTCCGTGTCGTTGCGGGCTCGCGCGCGCCGTGTCAGTTCAGCTCGCGTGGACCACAGGACTTGAAGGGCTTGCCCACGCCCGTTGTCGTATGGGAAGTGCGATGGGAAGGGGTCCCCTCCGAACACGAGACCATCGGGTTTCCCGAACTGCTTGACGGCCGGTCGCAGTCTCCGTTTGCGGGTCGTCGCGCTGAGCTTGATCTCGCGATCGCCGCGTGGAAGGCGGTCGCGACTGACCGACTTCGGCGGGTCGTGTTCCTCTCGGGTGAGCCGGGTATCGGCAAGACCCGACTCGCGCGTGAGACAGCGCGCGCCGCACATGACGCCGAGGCGATCGTCCTGTACGGGTCATGCAACGACTCGGTACCGGCGCCGTACGAACCCTTCGTCGAGGCACTCGAGTGGTATGCGCGGCGTTCGCCAGAACCGATTCTCGGCTCCCAGGCAGCGGTCCTCGCGCAGATCTCGCCAGAAGTCGCGCAGGTCGTCGGTGACGTCGCCGATCCGACCCGCGACGCAGAAACGGATCAGTACCGCATCTTCAGCGCGTACACATCGTGGGTCGAAGCGCTTGCCGCGACCTACCCGGTCGTCATCGTGCTTGACGACCTACATTGGGCGTCACGGGAAACGTTGCTCCTGCTGCGTCACTTGTTGCGCACGATGGTCAACAGCCCGGTCCTCGTGCTTGGCACCTACCGCGACACCGATCTCGACCGGACGCGACCGCTGAGCTCGATGCTCACCGAGCTACGAGCCCTTCCGGGCGTGGACCGCGTTGTATTACGCGGGCTCGACACCGACGACATCCGCGAACTCGTTCACGGCTTGTCGGCACGAGATGGCGGCGACCTCGCATCATTCGCGACCGCGGTGCAACTTGAGACCGATGGCAACCCGCTGTTCATCGGCGAAATCGTGCGCCACCTGTCCGAGATGGGCGAGCTCGACGCTACCGGCTCGCGACGGACGCCGATCGCTGCCCTGGGACTTCCCGAAGGGATCCGTGACGTCATCGGCCGTCGAATCGAACACCTCGGCGCGCAGGCGGGAGACGTACTCGCCGTTGCATCGCTCATCGGTCGTGACTTTCCTGCCGATCTGCTGATAACGGCCGCATCGGTCGAGGAAGACGTCGTGCTCAACGTATTGGAGCGCGGCCTCACAGCCAGGCTGGTGGAAGAAGTCAGCCGCGACAACTACCGATTCACACATGCGCTGGTGCGCGCCGCGCTCGCCGACACGATCACGAGCGCCCGGCGTATTCGCACGCATCGTCGCATCGCCGAAGCATTCGAGATGCTCCGTCGCGATGACGTCCAGTCGCTCGCGTTTCACTGGTGCGAAGCGTCGTCCGCATCGCCGACCCCCCAATCGATCGACTACAGCCTGAAAGCCGCGGACGCGGCAACGCGCCAGGGCGCCGTCGATGAAGCTGTGCTGCTACTCGAGCGCGCCTGGACCCTCACAGAGAACGCCACCGTCGATCCCGACCAAGCGACACGGTTGTTGATCGCGCTCGCCGATGCACGCATGGCAGCCGGGATGGTCGAGGCGGCTCGCACCGCATACGTCGCCGCGGAAGCTCGGGTCGACGACGGCTCTCACGACATGTTCCACATTGCCTTGTCAATCCAAGGGCCGGCGCGCGTCGAGACACGTGACCCGCGCATCATTCCGATTCTCGAACGGGCGCTCACGTGCGTCGATGAAGACAAGGAGACCGCGATCGCGGCGCGACTGCACGCGCACCTTTCCTTTGCCGAGAGAGCTGGAACTCCGCTCCAGATCGACGAGGCGGAGACGGCCGTTCGTCTCGCGGAGTCGTCCGGCGATGCGTTCGCGCGCTTCGACGCCTATTGCAGCCGGTTCTGGACGCACCGGCCCGCCGACACGCCATGGAAAGACGCAGCGCGCGCCCTTGAGGCGGCCGAGGAGATCGGAACACCGGCGGTCGTGCTCGAAGCACTCAACTATGTGATGCTCGGCGAGGGTGAACGCGGGAACCAAACGGCGTTCGAACAGTTTGCGCGCCGACGATGGGCGCTTGCCGAAGAGAGTGGATTGCGCATCCCGCGCGGGTTCAGTCGCGCGGTTGCAGCCAGACTCGCGCTCCGCGCAGGTGACGTCGATGAAGCCGAACGGCTCGCCGACGAGGCGGTCTCGATCAGCGACGACGAATCGATCGTCCTTGCTTGGGCGGCGGTACGTCTTCGTGCAAACCACCTGCGCGACCGAGCCGCCGACTCCGTCGCGAGTATTCGCGCTTCGTCCGACGCCGGGATGATCCCGCCTGAAGTTCAACACCTCATGGACGCGGCACTCGCCCTCTTCTTGGCTGACAGCGGTGACACCGCCGAGGCCGTCGCGATTCTCGAAGAACTCTGTGCCGACAGCCTTGTACGCATCGCTCCGGTCGGAAACGTCTTCAGACTTGGCGAGCTAGCGATTCTCGCCGAGGCTGCAGCAGTCACGAAGCACATTCCAGCAGCCGCAGCGTTACTCCCCGCACTCGAGCCCTGGGCGCATCACACCGCGCAACTGAGCATCGCAGAAGACCTCGGCCCGACCACATTGTTCATCGCGAAGCTCGAACGAGTCCTCGGCCGTTCCGACGAGGCGATCCAGCACTTCGAACGCGCAGTGGGAACGCTGACGACGACAGGATCGCAATGGCGCGCCTGCGAAGCGCAGATCGAACTCGCCGCGCTGCTCCAGCATCGCGACTCCGGGCACGCGAGGAAACTCCTCGACGACGCGTTCACATACGCGTCTCAACGAGGTTTGGCGCTCCTCACTCGCCGCGCCGCAGCAGCATCAGAGGTTTCTTGACGCTACGCCTGAGACTGGTCCGTTGGCTGTGCTGGCACTTGTTACCCGCAACGACAGCAACCCCGATCCCCGCGATTCGCCTTCGGAGAACATCGAGCAGCCAACTGATGCGCCATAGGGACGCTCGCGGACGCGAGCACACACCGACCATGAGCTGCGATCGCGCATACAGATCTGCCGCTATGCGCTCGCCGACGAGCGCGCGATCGGGCAATATGTACGCGCGAATCTCATGGCCCGGAGGTGTGATGGCCATCGTCGTGAAGTGCGTCGGACACGTCGTGCTGAAGGTCTCGGATCTCGTGCAGGCCCTCGCCTTCTACTGCGACGCTCTCGGTTTACAGGAGGTTGCCAGGGGAGACTTCGGCGACGGGATGATGGTGTTCTTGAGCACCGGCCGAAACCATCACGACCTCGGCTTGGTCGAGGTGGGACGCGAGGGACGCCGACCCGAAGCGAACGACATCGGGCTGTACCACGTCGCGTTGAAAATCGGTGACGGCCTCGACGAACTGCGCGCGGCCCGAGCGCATCTGACCGAGGCCGGTGTCGGGATCCAATGGGTTGCTGACCACGGTGTGAGCCAGTCCATCTACATCGCCGATCCAGATGGAAACAACGTCGAGCTCTACGTGGACGCATCGCCGGAAATCTGGCGACGTGATCCCGGCGCGGTTGCACAAGCCGTCGGTCTCGAGCTTTGACGCCGAACGCCACACTCGGAGGGCAACTCCCACAAGAAGATGCCCGATCGGGCGGGCGTTCGAAAACGACGAGACCCCGCCCGAAAGCGGGGGCCTGCACCTCGCCCCTGGGTGAATCGTGACGTTGTGGCGCCGATGGACCCAAGGCTGCTTCGAGCGCGGCCTGTGGGAATGCTTCGTCGATGATCACGACTGGTACATGCAAGAGGAACACGGCGCGGCGTTCGAGCGGGCGTGCTCCGCAGCCCTGAGAATCCCTGTGACCTTCGCCTCTGCTGTCCTGGACCGGAGTCGACGAGGATCGCAAGGGTGTTCTTCGATGACGTGCTTCCGCTCCTCCCGAAAGACGGATGTGAAGCACTGCTGGCAAGTTCGCACGTCGGTCGGATGAGTTTGACGATCGGCGCCCTTCCGGCAGTGCTGCCCGTCACGTACCAATATCTTGGCGGCGCCGTCATCATCGGGATGCGCGACGGTCCCGCTCTGCGACGACTCGCCCGCGAAAATGTCGTCGCCTTGGAGATTGATAATGCCAACGCGGAAGACGCGACCTGGGCCGTGCTCGTGATTGGTCAAGCAATCGAGGTGACCGATGCTGACGAGCGCGCCGAGTTCTCAGCCCTCGACGCGGCGTCGTCGTCCACGGGCATCGCGCACTCGGCATACGTTCGCCTTCGACCTCACCACGTCACCGGCTACCGCACCACGCCGTAGCAACGCACGCGGCCGATCTGCGCAGGCACGATGACGCGTGAGGCGCTTAGACGGTCATCTCGTCGCGCAAGTCGGCGCGAAGCGCCTGGATGATGGGTTGGACCTCGGACAGATCAACACCGAGCCAGGCGCACGCGACGGTCAGTTCGTTGAAGATCATGACGTTCAGGCCGAGACTTTGGATCCGGTGTGCGAACTCGACTGACGGCATGAACTCTTGAGCGGCGATCGCCGCGCTCTGGCGATGTTTGAGTTCGGAGGCGTGTGGGATGTACTTCGCCACGATCTGCGCCGCCTCTGCGTCGCCGATGGCCGACGCGTCGGCGGTGGAAAGGTCGACAAGGCTTCGGCGTCGCGTCAACCGTTCCGGATCGGCCAGGTAACGGTCGACGTGGCTGCGCCACTGGTCGATGGTGATGACGCTGTCCCACACCTCAACGATCAGCCCTAGCCGCGGAATGGTCGTGTATCCGATACCCATCACGGCTCCCCGCGGTTCCTTTTCGCGTCGCGGACGCACGCTATCGGCATCGCAACATCCCAGGCTGCCTTCACGATCGACTGCCGAGGGACCGTTCGAGCATTGCGACGAACCAGCGGGCGACTCGCGCGTGCAGCTCGTTCATCACGTGAGGGTGGGGTCGTCGTGATCGGGTTGTGATTCGAGGCGTGCGAAGACGGTGTCGCGGATGTGTTTCACGGCGTTGTCGAGGTCGTCGATGAGGTTGTGGAGCTGGGCGACGATGTGGTCGTCGAGGTGATTGCGACCGATGATCGAGGCGAGGGTCAGGCCGCAGCCGAAGAGGTGGTTAATGACGCGGTCGTTGAGTTCCGCGCCGATGCGGTCATCGTTGTCGCGTGCGGATTTGATGTTGGCGGCGCGCTCGAGTGTTCGTTGTTCGGTCACGTCTCGGATGATGACGACGGTGGCGATGCCTTGATCGGTTGCCGCCGCGCTGAGGCTCACTTCGATGGGGAACTCTGAGCCGTCGGCGTGGCAGCCGAGCAGCTCCATCCCGGTTCCCATGGGCCGTACTCGGGGCGCCGTCATGTAGTGGGCACGGTGGGTCACATGCGTGCGACGGAGCCGGGCGGGCAGCAGCGTCTCCACCTGCGTACCGACGAGTGCATCGCGCTCATAACCGAACAATGTTTCGATGTGTTGGTTCGCCATCAGGATCCGACCGTCCTCGTCGGTGACCACGATGCCGTCGGGTGCGAGTTCCACGATCACCCACGCGAACCCGTTCCCGAGCACGGGCGCGGTCGAGACGTGACTGGGTTCGCTGGCGGATCCGTCGGCGGCGCGCATGTCGCCTCCCTCCTGGCCAGCCCGCTCAACGACGGCTGCCCGCGGATCCTGGACCAGCAACAACCGTTGCGACCGGAGGAGAACCAGCACGAACAATAGCCGCGCTTATGACCTTCGGCTCTATCTCGAAAACGCGATTGGGACGAGACTGCCTGGGTCGGACGGTGCCCCAGCAAGGCGCCCTTCACGTGTCCTGTGCTCACGGTTGAAGGGATCGCTATGGCGTTTGACGCCGACTCCAACGCATCAGCGCCCCGGCGTTGTCTGTGTCGATCCGATGACGACACCGTGTTCGCCTATGCGCACGGCCATGAACTCATCCGCCGCAGCGACCGCATGCTGTGGGCGCACGTCACCGACGGCGTCTTGATCTCCGCCCGATCGGGTGAACCGCTCGCCTACCAAGTCGACAACACCTTCTACGACTACCAAACACGCCAGCCGCTCTACTACCAGTCCCAGTAGTTCGCACTCTCCTCGCGCCCCCCAGCTCCCGAGGAGAGCGTGCGGTGCGGGTAACGCCGAACGCGAGCCCGCGCCGCACGGCGAGTCATCGGACACACCCCGACAGCAACAGGACGTTCGCCATGACCCAGACCGTCGCTACGCGTGCATCCCCACCGGCTCGCGCCCTACGCGTCTACCGCACGCAACCGCGGATCGCGAGCGTGCTACAACTCGTTGCGCTGCTCGCGGCCACCGCACTCCTCGGCGGCATCGTCATCGCGAGCCTCCTCGTCGGGATACTCGACCTCCTCACCACCTCCAGCCGTTAACGCGCACCGATCCATAACTGCCGATCGGGTCGAGTTGGTACGGTGCTCTCGTGTACACGCTGACTTGTCCGAGCTGTGGTGCCAAGGTGAAGGTTCCTTCTGGTCCGCACAGCGTGGTCGAGACCCCAGCAGCAGGCGGGGCGCACACCGGCATCACCATTGACGGCAAATCTGCGCATCGATGCGGCGCGTCCTCGTCTCCTACGCCGTAACGCCAGAACTGCCGATGGGTGGCGCTCGATCCAAGCGCCGTACAAGAAACGATCCGCGACGATCGAGCCCGTGTTCGGCCAGACCAAACACAACCGCGGGATCAGACGCTTCTCCCGGCGCGGCATGACCGCGGTGAACAGCGAACGGAAGCTCATCGCCGCAACCCACAACATCCTCAAGCTCTGGCGCCACCCGAACCCCGCCATCGCCTGACCGAACCCGGCATCAACCCCACCGAACCGGACCCGCCGAAATGTTGGTGCGACAGCCTCAGATCCGCCAATCTGATTCCCTATGCCGGATGGGGTTGTCAAGTGGTCTGTCGTTGGGTGCGGTCGCGCGGGTTGACGGGTTCGTGGTGACGGGTTGACGATGCGGGCCGGGGAAGGTCGCCTCGTTCGTGTCGTCTTGTGGAGACGGCTTGGGGGGGCCTTCCCCTTTTTGCTGCGTCGACGAGCGCGGACGTCGGCGGGAACGGTCCACCGTTCGGCGATGATCGCGGCGGCGTGTTCGGCGGTGACGGGTGAGCCGTCGGTGTCGCAGATGACGTATGGGGTTTGTCGGTTCATCACGACCCACGCGCGTTCGGCGAGTTGGGCGGCGACAACGCAGATCGCGCCGATGTGGTTCTTGCCGCGCTCCACCATCTGCACGTAGTAGATGCGGGCGAGTTGCGGGTCTTGTTTGCGGGCGGTGTCCGCGGCGCGCACGAACGTTGTTCGTAGCAGCGACGATCCGGCTTTGGACATGGGCTGGCCTTTGCGGTCGGTGTCACCGGTCTCGGACGCCTTCGGTGCGAGGCCGGTGAACGCACGAAACTGTTTGGGTTTGGTGAACCGGGTCGGGTCGCCCATGGTCGCGACGAGCGCGGGCCCACCGATCTCAGCGAGTCCGGGCAGGCTGCGGGCGAGGCCGTTGGGGTCAACCGAGCGGTATGCGACCTCGCGCTCGCGATTGTGCACGACGAGTTCATCGTGAGTCGCGCGCAGCAGTCGGACCTCGGTCGCGACTTCCGCGGCGAGCTCGGTGAACGCGACCGCGGGATGGTCCGCGTAGAGCTCGACAGCAGCCTTCGCCGCTGCGAGCCACTCGTCGGCGCGGTCAACGCCGTTGTGACCATGTGACACCTTCGCGATCACGGCCGTGATCCGCTTCCGGCCCGCTTTCACTAACAATCTCGGGTCGGCCCAACGTTCGAGCACCGCGAGGTCCGCGAGCGTGACCTTGCCCGCGAGTGGGCTCATGGGCATCAACTGGCGGACCAGCGCCTTGAGCCGCGTCTTGTGCTCGGCGATCATGCGCGTCAACCGATCCGCCGCCCGAACGCGACGATCCAACCCGGCAGCTTCAGCACCGACCAACGCAAGGCGATGCACACCCTCGGGGTGGAACAGCGGAATCCGCGCGAGCGTGTCCGCGTCGATCCCGTTCGTCTTCGCGTGCCGCGACAGATAGCGACGTAGGTCCGCGGACTGCGCCGAACTCACCCGATACACACAATGACCGCGACTGATGAAGAACACTGCGATCGGTAACCACACCGGACCGGTCGGTTCGATCACCACTTCGAGACGCGTGCCTGCCGGCGTGCCATCCAACGCAACACGTTCGAGCTGCGTCAGGCTTTCGACCGTCGGGAACGCTTTGCGTTTCGCGAGGGTCGCGCCCTCACCATCAAGGATCCGCACCGCGTGCGCGGACGCGATCCCCAAGTCAATGCCGACCACTCGTCGACAACCCATGACCATCTCCTCTCGTCGTGTCGGTCATCCACCGGCTCGCTCGAGGAACGACGCTCAACTTCGGTCACGGCCCCAAGCGGACCCGCGTCGCGGCTCCCACTCATGTGCTGTAAACGGGCCCGACCTCAAAACGAGCCGACCCACTTCCCTCATGCGGGACAACCGTGACCGGGTCAGGTGTGACCATCAGATTGACGAGACCAGGCCCCACCAACGAGACCTCCCTCAGTGCGCTACTCGACGCCACCACCCGAACCAGCCGGGAAGACAATGCAACCCTCGAACACCGCACCCGGAGTGGATCCCCGAGGCCGATGTTGCTTACATGTGCGCGTGGAACCTCGGGCCCCGTCCAACCGTCGAACACTCGTGACAGGTCGCGTGGTGATTCTGGTGGCGATCGTATTGGCCGGTTGCAGCAGCAGCAGCAGCCACAACGGGTCAGCACCAACACCTACGACGCTGCGCCCGGCTATATCGGGAGGGTCGTGCACCGGCTGCACTCTCCCGCCCACGACGCGCCCGGCATCGACGTCTTCATCGTCGTCGTGCTTGACGACGATAAGTGGAGGATCTGCTGCACGAACGCCCGGCATTTCGGGAACGCTGCGGATGGTTGGTGGCCCACCGCCGGGGATGGATCGCCCAGTCGCGGGAGCGGTCACGGTGACGTCCGCCACGACAGAGTGTGGCCTAGACGTCGGTGCAGACGGTTCCTTCGAGTTGACGGTCCCAGTCGGGACGTACACGGTTACGGGGCGCAGCCCGTCGTTCGGTGGTTCTCGATATGAGTGTTCCGGTGGGACTGTCAAGGTCACGAGCGCGGGTGAGACCCCGGTGACGGTCGTTTGTGCCGTTCCGTGAGAGCGCCATGACTGCCGATCGGTGCTCGCCGCGCCGACATGAGATCGGGCACTGCGCCATGCGCAGGTTGGCGGGTGAGTCCTGGTGCCGCAGCTATGCCGCGCTGTTGTAATACTCGCTGAGCTCGCGGCGGGCTTCGAGGGTCAATATGTGGTCCGACCGGACTCTCGGGGCTCGCTTGACAGCCGTCTTGGTCAGTGGTGCTACGAGCCGACCAGCCGTGTCTACGTAGCTGTCCTCAAGTGGCATGAAGTGCTCGCCGCTGAAGACACCGGTTTTCACCACCGCCCAGCGCGATGCTGCACGATCGTCGACGAGCACGTCGGTCACCGTGCCGACCTTTCCCTGTCGAGAATCAACGACGGTGCGTCCAGTAAGTGGGACAGAGGATTCGCCTCCGCCTGATCCAGGGATGAAGGTCATATCGTCCTCCCTCTCTCAACACCCGGCGCGGTACCCAGATTGCAGTGTCCATACACCGGACGCCTCGACCGCCCAACGCAGCGGACTTCACTTCATCCTCGGCTGCAACCACGAGCGGCTGGTGCTGTGCATAGCTGCCGCTATGCGCTCACCGAAGTAGGGCGCGATGCTGCAACATGAGGGAAGGCCGACGCGTCGTAGTGCACGCCGCGGCTATCTCGGAGGGACGAACATGCTCGATCGAATCACTGATCTGCCGGGCAACGTGGTCGGCATTGTCGCGAAGGGCAAGCTGACGAAGGACGACTACGAGAAAGTGCTGATCCCCGCTGTGGACCAGGCGCTCCAGGACCATGAGAAGATTCGCCTGTTGTATGTGCTTGGCGGCGAGTTCGATGGTCTGACCGCAGGCGCGGTGTGGGATGACACAAAGGTCGGGTTCTCCCACATCACGAAGTGGGAGAAGATCGCGGTGGTCACCGACAAGGACTGGGTTCGCCACTCGATCGACATCTTCGGGTACTTGATGCCCGGCGAAGTGAAGGGCTTCACCGCGGACGAGGAGTCGATGGCGCGCACTTGGGTGGCAGCCTGAACTCACCTGCGCGGTAGTACAGAACTGCCGTTAGGGGGATACATAGAGCAAGTCGATCTCGTCGTGGTGTCCGG
Source organism: uncultured Actinomycetes bacterium (assembly GCA_963835455.1). Lineage (GTDB taxonomy): Bacteria > Actinomycetota > Acidimicrobiia > IMCC26256 > PALSA-610 > PALSA-610. The sequence continues at coordinate 347,156 of CAWIFT010000006.1, read as the reverse complement.
CCCATGACAGCGTGAAGTGCCAACAGCCAGGGCTCGGGACATCGACAATCGATGGGTAGATCTCTCCCGGACTCGAATCGGCGGACTTCACGTAGTGGGTGACGGCGGAGCCGCGCCGTCCGTCCATTGTGAGCGGGGAGCCGAGACGGGGAAAGCGAACAAACCAAAGGACCTTGTTGCTGTGACTGACATGCCCGGGCGGCGCGGTGAGCGGCTCCGCGAAGAGAAACCCAACTACATCGCCGTGCGCGCTCGTGATGTGGCGCAAGTACGTTGGTCCACCTTCAGCCCACGCGGGAACGGATCCGGGTCGCGGAACGGTTGAGCCGCACCAGCGCGCGAGTGCCGTGGGCGAGCTGACCGAGGTAGTCGTTGGATTCGGCGACCGCGTCGTGGGCGCGGGGACGGATTGGCGCGATGAGGTCTGGTCGCAACCCGCAATCGCGACCGCAAGCAACGCCGCGGCAACACGGCCCGCTGACCGTGCGAACACGTCTTCTACGGTACCTACCACCGCGATGCGTTGCTGGTCGCGCCGCGCCAGATCTGCCGATCGGCTCGCTTCAGCTAGAGACGGTGCACAACAATCGCGGCCGTGCGCGAGCTGGTGAAGCGCGAGTTCGTGGTCGAGGTACCGCTGCCTCGTGCCTGGGACCATCTCGCCCACGTCGAGGCGTGGACCACATGGGCGCGCCACATCAAGCACGTGACTCTCGATCCGCCTGGACCTCTCACGAATCAATCCGCTGGATCGTTCCGGCTCGCGGGTGGCGCCCGGTCGACCTTCCGCATGGAGGACTTCGAACCGCCGACGCGGTGGCAATGGGTCGGTCGATTCCTCACTGCCGACGTGCATTACGACCACCGATTCGAGCCAATCGACGACGGACGGACCCGGCTCGTGTGGACGGTCACCGCGGACGGGCTAGGCGAGGGTTCCCTGGGTCGCGTCTTCGGTGCGATCTATGCCCGCAACCTCGACAAGGCGATCCCGAACTTGCAACGCGAACTTCGGGAGACGAGCGCATAACTGCCGATCGGCACCCGCTTCGCCGCCGAGCAAGGCGCGGCCACGCGATCGCTAGCGAACCGGCGGCGGATTGACCCGATGGATGTACCCAAGTTCAATGCGCCAGCACCGGTCGCACGCTCGGCACAAGAAGTGCACGTCTCCGCCCTGAGCTTCGACCACGGACTCAAGAAGATCCGAACCACAAGCCGGGCACTCCCGCAAGGGTCGGGCGAACAGATGATCTTCACGGGATGTCGCCAATGGATGAGCCGACTGCGCATTCGGCATCTCGCGTCCTTTCCTCTTGTCGACCGTACGGCGACCTCAGGCATCACAACAGGGGAACAAGTCCCCATTTGGCGCGCCGATCGGGGTGCTCGTCGCGCGGGCGCCTGATCGGGAATGTGCTCGCTCCGCGAGTCAGCGCGGTCGTAGGCTCCGTCGCGATGGGGGATCTCCCGTTCGACGCGCTGGAGCGCGTCGAAGTGTGCCGCCTGTTCGACGAACTCGGTCCGTCCGCGCCCACACTGCTCGACGGCTGGACTACTCACGATCTCGCTGCCCACCTTGTACTGCGCGAGCGCGATCTCGTGGCCGCGCCTTGCCTTGTTCTCCCTGGCCGTTTCCAACGGTTCGCCGAGCGGCGACGCGTCAGACTGGCGAACCGCTACGACTTCGGGTGGCTCGTGGCCCGGATCCGGTCGGGTCCACCTGTGGGATTCTTCCGCATCGGCTGGGTCCGTTCATTTCCCAACCTCAACGAGTTCTTCGTTCACCACGAAGACGTGCGCAGGGCCAATGCAATGGTCCCTCGCACCCTCACGCCCGAGTTGGAAGCCGCGTTGTGGCGCAACGTCCGGCGAGGGACCCGTTACCTCGGTCGTCGTCTCCGTTATGCCGGGCTTGAGATCGAGTGGGTGGGAACGACCGAGCGGCTGACGGTGCGGCCGGGCGAGCCGATGGCGCGGCTCAGTGGACGGCCCGGCGAACTGCTCCTGTATGTCTTCGGACGCCAAGACGCGGCGCAGGTCGAGATCATCGGATCAGCCGAGGCGGTCGCAGCTGTTCAGCGCACGCAGTTCGGCATGTGAGCCCACGCCATAACTGCCGATCGGGTACTCGCCGCGCCAGCGCGAGATCGGGCAATCTGCTTGGTTCGCCATCGCAAGCGCGAGCAGCAACTGCGCCGGTTCTAGTGGGGCATGCGTGCCTGTCGCTTATCCATCGCGGTACCGATTGCGACACCGAGGCCCGCGCCGAAGCAAAGACCGAGCGCGATCCCCGCCCCACCGCCCATCAGAACGCCGATCGTTGCCCCGACACCGGCGCCGATGCCGACACCGATGCCCGTATACCGGAGTTCCGGTCCACGGCGAGCCTCGTTTTCAGCCATCGCGCTCTCCTGCCGTCGTCGAAGCCTCTGGAACCAGCCGCTTCAAAAGCACGATTGGGTGCACCATGCGCCAACCGAGACCCCACGATGACACCATCGCGACCGCTTCCCAACCGTCACGACCCAGCCGGTTGAGGTCGCCAATGTCGCGCTTCGGCTTCGCAAGGTCGAGAGTCATGTACTCCCATGCCTGCATCTGCTGCTTGCCTTCCACCATTGCCATGACGTCTCCCTTCGATCAGCCTCAGCGTCGACGTCCCGGAGATAACGCGCTAGAGGCAAACGTCCTTGCGGCGCCCCACGCCGCGCCCGATCTGCCGCTCGGCACTCTCGCACCGCCGATCGCTGCTGTTGTGACGTCGAATCGACCCGAACCGCTGCTCGGTACCGCCGGTGTCCTCGCGGCCGTACGCTTCCCTTGATCGTTGTTGGTTACGGCGTTCGTGTGTGGGCGAGTGCGCGAGGCGTTGTCGCTTGGCCAGGAGGTGCAATGGGCGAAGTGCAGATCCCGTTGGCGGCGTCGATGCCCGCCTACCTCTCGGTTCCCACCGGCGCCGGACCCTGGCCGGGTGTGGTTGTTCTCTCGGACGTGATGGGCATGACAAGAGACCTGCGGCACCAGACCGAATGGCTGGCGTCAGCGGGCTACGTGTCGGTGGCGCCTGATCTGTTCTTCCGAGGCAACAAGCTGGTCTGCCTGCGCACCATCTTTCGCGACGCACTGGCCGGACGCGGCCCGACATTCGATGACATCGAAGCCACGCGGGCCTGGCTAGCGGCGCGTGGCGATTGCACCGGGAGCATCGGCGTGATCGGGTTCTGCATGGGCGGAGGCTTCGCGCTTCTGCTCGTCGCCGACCATGGCTTCGCCGTTGCCAGCACCAACTACGGGGCGCTGCCGAAGAACTTCGACACGTTCGTCTCCCGCGCTTGTCCCGTCGTCGGCAGCTACGGCGCCAAGGACCGTTCGCTGCGAGGAACGGCAGCGAAACTAGAGCGGTCGCTCAGCGCCGCCAGTGTCGCGCATAACGTCAAGGAATACCCCGACGCGGGTCACTCCTTCTTGAACGATCACGACCCAGCCGAGTTCAACGCTCTCATCGTTCTCCTGGCCCGCGTGTCGAACAGCCGGTATCACGAACCGTCGGCAGCCGACGCCCGGCGCCGCATCCTCGACTTCTTCGACACGCACCTCCGACCCCGGGCGGATAACCCGGATCCGATCAACCTCCGCAGCCGCGAGGCCGACTGACGCGCACAGAACTGCCGCTATGCGCTCGCCGTGTCGTCGCGGGACCGGGCGATCTGCTCGCGCCGGTGAGGTAGCGCTGACCGGGCGCGGGTCGCGAGGTCTTCAGACGGTCGCTGCGTAGCTGTCGTACGCGGCCTCGACGATCTGACCGCCGCGTTCGTCGCCCATGGTGCCGGTACCCATCCGGTTCATGACGTACGCGACGGTCATGCCGATGTCGAGATCGTTGATGACGAGGGAGCCGCCCCAGCCACCCCAGTAGCAGGAGTTCGGGCTGGGCAAAGGCACGGTCTCGCTGGGCAGCCCATATCCGATGCCGAATCGCAGGGCCGCGCCGAGTACGAGGTCGCGCCCATTCGACTGCTCGCGGAGTATCTGGCGGCATCCGGTCTCGGAGAGCACTCGAATGCCATGCATTTCACCGAGATTGGACACGAGGGCTTGAATCGTCGCGACGGAACGCGCGTTGCCGTGCCCGTTGGCGGCGGGGATCTCGGCGCGCCGCCATGGGATCGTGGTCGCGGGCTCGGCCAGCGGCGGCGGGTTGAGCAGGACTTTCATCGCGATCTCACGCGCGTTGTCGTCCTCGAAGGTGAGGTCGTTGAAGTCCCCAAGGTCAGCGGGCGGGATCAAGAGCGCGACACGCGCGTCCAACGCGGCGGGGGTGCCGATGTGGAAGTCGGCACCGAGCGGCGTCGCGACCTCGCGAGACAGGAATTCGCCGAGCGTCTGGCCGGTGATGCGCCGCACGATCTCGCCGACGAGGTAGCCCTGGGTCGCGGCGTGGTAGCCCGAGCGCGTTCCGGGTTCCCACCAGGGTTCCTGCCTTGCAAGCAGCGACGTGCACTTCTCCCAGTCGTACAGATCCTCTGGCGCAAGCGGCGTGTCCCATCCGGGAAGCCCGGCCGTGTGGGCGAGAACGTGGCGGACCAGCACACCCGGTTTGCCGTTGTCGCCGAACTCCGGCCAGTAGCGCGCGACGGGCGCGTCGAGGTCGATCTCCCCGCGATCGGCGAGGATGAGCGCGCACAGGTTTGTCATGGTCTTGGAGGTGGAAAAGACATTGACGATCGTGTCGCGCGCCCACGGTTGGGTGTGCGCCGTGTCGATGTGCCCGCCCCACACGTCGGCGACGAGCTCGCCGTGCAATACGACCGCCGCCGATGCGCCGACGTCATCTCCGGACTCAATCAGCTTCCCGAGAGTCGACCGAACCAACTCGAACTCCGGAGCGCACGTGCCCTCAACGGTCATCGGCCGCCTCCCTCGTCAAGGACGCCGAGCGAATACTGCCTCGCGCCGCACGCTGCCGTCCACGCTCACTTCGATGCGCACAGATCTGCCGATCGGGCGCGGCTGAGAAATGGTGGTCTGCTCGGCGCAGGACCGCGTAGGGTCGGGTACGTGGCGCGATCGATTCGCCTGGTCGAGCTGGCGCTCGCGGTCGAGGGTGTGGCGCTGTTTCGTCGCCTGTTCGACGATGCTCCCGAGGAGACCGCGGCTCGCCTTAACGAAGTGCGACGCTTCGTGGACGGAGCGGACACGGCACCGTTGTCGTGGGCGATCGAGGTCCCGGAACGGCTTCCCCTCGATGGGTACTCCGAGTGGTCCGCAACCTACGACGCCCCCGGAAATGGGCTAATCGACGCGCTCGAGAACACTTCTTGAAATTCGCCCACGCGCATCCCCGATTCGCACCTCGGGGAGCGCGCTCTTGCGGTCACGTCTTCGTGCTGTCGAGTGTCGAAGTTGATCGGTTGTCGGTGAGGCGGTGTGCGAGTTCCTGGAGCGTGTCGCGGAGCTGCGAGAAGCGGCGCGGCCCGAGGAGCTCGGCGATGTGGTCTTCCGCGGCTCGCGCGTGGCGGGTGATGGCTGATTGGAGCCGCCGTCCTTTGGCGGTGAGTCGGACCACGCGCGCGCGCCCGTCCGCAGCATCGGCCTGGCGGGTGACGTAACCGCAGCGCTCGAGGTGGCCCAGCAGATCGTTGATCGATTGTCTGGTGATCTGCAGTTGCTCGGCGAGTTCGGAGGGGCGTTGGCGGTCGAGCGTGGGATAGCGGAACAGCGCGACGTGGGCGGCGTTCAGATCGTCGTAGCCCTCCGCCGCCACGCCCGCATAGATCTGGTCGCGGACCCATTGCCAACAGGGCCGCAGGAGCGCGCCGACGTACGGGGGAGAGCTCGGAGAAGCATGGCTTGACATATTTGTAAGGGTACCTTACGATCTAGTTGTAAGGTAACCTTATCGTTCTGCCGATGGTGCAGGAACCGCACGGTGCGGGCGTCGAAGGCGGCGGGCGCACCTCCACGAGGAAGGTGTGACCATGGGTTCAGCAGTCATTGACGGTCCCGACAACGCAAACGCCCAGGCGTGGTGGTTCCTCGACACGTTGGTAGTCGAGCATCGTTGCGCTCCCGACATGGAAACGATCGTGTTGGAGATGACGCTGCCCGTCGGTTCGGCCGCTCCGCTCCACGTGCACGATGACCTCGACGACACGTGGTACATCCTCGACGGTGAGATCATCGTGCGATGCGCCGACGACGTCTCGATCGTCGGCCCCGGCCACTGGGTCTCGATGCCGCGAGGCGTGCCCCACACCTTCCGCGTCATCGGTGATCGCGACGCACGCATTCTGCTCGTGCACGACAACGCAACGTTCCGGGACCTGATCCGCGACGTTGGGGTCCCGGCCGAGTCACACATCGTGCCGCCGGCACCGGTCTTCCCGCCGATGGACGAGCTCGCGCGCATCGCCGCCTCACACGATCTGACGCCGGTCGGCCCGCCAATGAGCGACCAAGACGCCGCGGCCGTCCTCGCGGTTCGCTGAGCGACAGCGCCGAAACGTCGGCTTCGCGCGGCAGGGTGAAAGGGACCGAGGGATGTTGGTACAGAGCCTCGGGCACGTCGTGCTCAAAGTTCGGGACCTGCAACGTTCGGAGACGTTCTATGCGGGCGTCTTGGGGATGCCGATCATCTCGCGGATCTCGGAGCCGGTTGCGATGTCGTTCTTCACGCTCGGGAACCATCACGATTTCGCCCTTGTCGAGGTCGGCGATGCCGCGCCGTCACCCCACCCCGGCGGCACCGGGCTTGCACACGTCGCGTTCAAGGTCGGCGATTCTCTCGACGACCTCCGCGGCGTCGAGGCCGTGCTCGACGCGGCGGGCATCAACGCTCTCTACAAGGCGGACCGAGCGTTCACGAAGAGCTTGCACGTGGCGGATCCGGATGGACACGAGGTCGAGCTCTACATCGACACCTCGGACGCGTGGATGCGGAGTACGAGCAGCCAGTACCCACCGCGCCACGACGCGCGAGTACGGGAGTTCGAGTAACGGCGGTTGCCTCGTCTTGACGCGGCATCAGCAAAGCGCCGGAAGCGGCTTCGAAGCCATTTCGACGGATCACCCGGCCGATGTGGACGGGTCCTCAGGTCCCGAGACGTTGTTGCAACGGGAGGCGCCATTCGTCCGCGAGTGCCTCATGCTCGGCCAGCGCCTCGGTCCGGGTGCGGTTGTGGAGGTGCCGATCGCTCATCGCGAGATGTGCATCTTCGACCGTGAGCCCAGCAGCATCGCGGTACGTCACTTCGATCGGTGAACCGACCACGACCTCGCCGGGCCGCAGAACACGGAGGTACCAGCCAGTTCGGCCCGAAGCCCGCATCCACTGCTGTACTTCGCGGCTTCGGCGATGCAAGGCGAGTTTGAAGCAAGGCCAACGCGGCTGGCAGACCTGCAGCAGCGCGTCGTTCCAGCTCCAAACGTCACCGATACCAGTGTCGGCTTCGATCGCCCCACGAATGGAAAGGTTCTCACCGAACGCGGCGTGACCAAGCGGCTCGCCGAACTCGGAAGTCCACGTCGCGAGGTGCTCGCTCGGATACGCGTACACCGCCTTGTCCGGACCTCCATGTACCGAGAGATCAGCCTGCGCGTCTCCCGCCAGATTTCCGGTCGACAGCCACAACGTCACCCCCACTGGGATCGGATGCTTCGCGATCGCGCTGTAAATCTTCTCGGGTCCGTCGACCAGTAGCCGCGGCGTGCCGACGTTGACCCCGATCACTTCGAGCATCGCTGACACCTCGCCTCGGCAATCCAGTTGGGTTGGTGCAACTCCATCCAGCTGAGGCAGATTCCACACCTCAGGGAGCGACTACCGAAAGCTCGATATCCCGCCGGCGAGCCGAAAGCCGCGTCCCAGTTCTGCCGATCGGGTACTCGCCGAACCGGCTCGAGATCAGGCAGAATCGTGCGTGCCCGGTTGGCCGCTCGGCTCGAAGACCACCGGGCACGCAAGGAGGCGCGCCATGTCGTTCTCGGTGTCGAAGGTCGGACACATTGTGCTTCGCGTCAGCGATCTCGATCGTGCCCTGGCGTTCTACACGGGGGTGCTCGGTCTCCATGAGGTGGCGCGACGTGACTTCGGCGAGGGACCGATGGTGTTCCTCTCGACCGGGAACTCGCATCACGACATCGCGCTCGTCGAAAGCAGCGCCGGAGACGTGGTGCGCGGCAACAACCTGCATCACTTCGCCCTCAAGGTTGGCGAGTCGCGTGAGGAGTTGGCTGAAGTACGACGCACTCTTGCGGCGAATGATGTGCCGATGCACATGGCCCTAGACCACCACGTGAGCCAGGGCCTCTACGTCTCGGACTACGACGGGAACCTGATCGAGCTGTACGTCGACGCCGACGAAGCCCTCTGGCGTGACAATCCGACTTCCGTCGCGAACTCGGACCCGCTGCCATTCGCCTGATCCGTTCGGTTTCTCAGCGCCGCGCTGATCGTTCGGCGTGCTCACCTCACCCGCTTCGGTCATCCACGACGTCGAGGTTGAAGAACGTTGGAGGACCGTCGGCGAGAGCCCCCATCTTCCCGGCGAAACTCCTGAGTGATCGGCAACTCCGAGTTCGTCATCGCCGATTCGAAGGGGCGGACAACCTCTGCCGGCAGGTACGCCCACACAAGCCGTCGTGCTTCGTACCGCCCGGGTTGCCCCGGGCGGTACGAAGGGCTTCGAAAGCACCTAACGAGTCGGTTCAAGCGGCGACGATGCCTTCACCGCCGATTGCGTTGGGAACCGTGACGGAGCCGACCCCGGCAAGGGTGCCGTCGGCGTTGACACGGAAGCCGTCCACGTTTCCGGCGAGCCCCGCCTGTACGTAGACGAACTCGCCATGAGTCGTCGCGGCGGCGTCGACGGTGCCCGCGTCCGTAGCGGTGTTCCCGATGAGGCTCAAGTGCCCCGAACCGTCGCTCTGGAAGCCGGTCAGTGTGCCGCTCCCAGCGTTGGAGGCGTAGAAGCGATTGCCGGCACGGACGATCCAGCAGGTCGCGGCTTGGCCGGTCGCGTCGGAGTCGATCTGAGTGAGTGTGCCGTTCGGGTTGATCGCCAACGTCGCGACCGAGTTGTTGCCGGCGTTTGCGACGACCGCGTTGCCGATCCGGTCGAAGCTGACCGCGAACGGTACGAGACCCGGGAAGGTCGTCACGACCGGAGTCGTCGAGAGGCGACCGTCGAAGCGAACCCGGAACACGTCGACCGCGCTCGTGTTGGCTTTGGTCGTCACGAGCACCTTGGAACCGTCAGGCGTGAACGCGACCTGCCCGGGGGTGTGGGTGAACTCCGGCGCCGCGTTCGGATCAAGGCCCAGCGCACGGGTCGAACCGAAGATCGGGAACACGTGCCCGAAGAACGCTCGGAAGCCTTGGAGCGATCCCCCGTCGCGGGCATTCAACACGTAGACAACGTCATCGTGAACCGTCACGCTGACCGGGAACGTGCCTCCCGAGTTCAGCACCTGGCGCAGGTCGAGATGGTCGCCGCGGACCGCGAAGACCGACACGGTGTCACTGCCCGCATTCACCGCGTACAAGAGCGCGTTCTCGGCGTCATACGCCAACGCGCCCTGCGAGGCGGTGCGATCGACAACCGCGCCGGTGAGGGATCCGCCGAGTCCGTGCGTGTCGTAGGTTCCGGCGAGAGTGAGCGCGCCGGAGTCGGACCGGTCGTAGGCCACCACCTGGTTCCCGGCGGTGTTGTCGGTCGCGACGAACACCGCGTGATCAGCGCCGCGCGAGTGTCCGAAGTCGTGCCGATCCTGGCCCCCGCCATCAGCAAAGGCCGGCAGGGCGAAGGCGCCGACGAGCACGGCGGCGAGCGCCGCGGTCGACGCGAGGCGAACGAACGATTTCATGGATGACCTCCGAGACAGCGATTGGTTCGGAGTGCAGTACGACGAGCCGTCGATCCGTTACAAGAAATCTGCGTGGCACGACTGCTGTAACGGATCGCCGTCTCGCTCGACTGTGCCGCATGCAGCTCTCGGCCTACTCTCGAGGCGTGACCGGGCTGGACTTCTCGGATGACGCCGTTCTCGTGAAGGCGCTGGGAACACGCGACGCGGACGCGTTCGCTTATCTCTTGGACAGGTATCACTCCTCTCTCGTTCGCCTCGCGCAGCAGTATGTGCCCAGTCGCGCGGTCGCCGAGGAAGTCGCACAAGAAACGTGGCTCGCAGTCATCGAGGGTATCGACCGGTTCGAACAGCGCTCGAGTGTGAAGACCTGGCTGTTCCGAATACTCATCAACATCGCGCGCTCACGAGGGGTGCAGGAGAGTCGCACGATCCCGTACGCCACGACCGAGATTCCCGAACCCGGACCATCGGTCGATCCACATCGGTTCCGACGATTGAATCCGCGCACGAGAGGGTCGTGGAAACGACCGCCGCAACCGTGGAACGACCCGGAACAACGCGCGCTCGATGCGGAGACGTTCGACTTGGTGAGACGCGCGGTCGATCGACTCCCACCGGGACAGCACGAAGTGATCTTGATGCGTGACCTCCTCGGCTGGTCCGCGGGCGAGGTCTGCGACGCGCTCGCCGTCACCGACGCGAACCAACGGGTACTGCTTCATCGCGCACGATCCAAAGTCCGAGCCGCGCTCGAACACCACTACGACGAACGAAGAGAATCATGAGCGCCGCCGCGAGCTACGTTTGCCGAGAGTTCGTCGAGGATGTCACCGCCTATCTCGAAGGCGCGCTCCCCGACGAGACGGTTGCTCTCGTCGACCACCACCTCGCCGACTGCCCACACTGTCGCGAATATCTCGAGCAGATGCGACTGACGATCGCCGCAACCCGTGCGCTCGCTGAACGCGACATCGACGCCATGCCCGCCGAACTACGAGAACGTCTCCTGCAAGCGTTCCGCGAACGCGACTAACACCACCACTCCGTCAGACCACCCGGAATACGCTGCGCCGCCGGCCGGGTAGAAGGGGAACGCAGATGAACCTGGTGCGAATCGCAACGTGGGCCGATGTGCCGGACCGCGTCCCGACCGCGGCCGTCGTCGAAGGGATCGACCTCGTCATCATCCGCCGAGACGAGGAACACTCGGTGTTGTACGGCCGGTGCCTGCACCGCGGCGCACTGCTGGCCGACGGCGAGATCCATGGCGACGACCTCATCTGTGGTCTCCACGGCTGGGACTACCGCATCGAGTCCGGCGTCAGCGCGTACAACAACATCGAGGTGCTCGCGAAGTTCGCCTCGGTGGTCGACGGCGATGGCCTGTTCGTGGATCGCGACGATGTCATCCGGTGGAAGCTCCAACACCCGCAGCCGTATTCGCCGGACGTCTATCAAGGGCTCTACAAGGACCCGCACGGCGTACCCGAAGAGCCGTACGTGATGCGCATCCACGAGCTCGCCGCGAACGGGCTCGCGAACGTCGGAATGCACGGCTTCGTCGCCGCCATGGGCGTACCGCGCCAGGACCTGCCGAGCTGGGACACGATCCAGTTCGTGACCGCGCAGCTGGCTCGGCTCCCGCTCCTCGACGACGTCCCGGTGGGCACGGAGGTTTGCATCGGGCCGAACGCGGCCAAGCCGTTGTGGCTCGACATGCCGCTGTTCGTCTCGGACATGTCCTTCGGTGCGCTCTCGCAGGAGGCGAAGACGGCGCTCGCGCGTGGCGCGCAGCTCGCCGGTACCGGCATCTGCTCCGGTGAGGGGGGCATGCTCCCCGAGGAACAGGCCGAGAACTCCCGCTACTTCTACGAACTCGCGTCGGCGCGCTTCGGTTGGAGTTGGGACGTGCTCACGAAGGTGCAGGCCTTCCACTTCAAACTCGGCCAGGGCGCCAAGACCGGCACGGGCGGGCACCTGCCCGGTCCGAAGGTGACGGGCCGCATCGCCGAGGTGCGCGGGCTACCGGAAGGCACGCCCGCGGTGTCGCCCCCGACGTTCCCGGACTGGCACGGTGTCGACGACTTCCGGCACTTCGCCGACGAGGTCCGCGACCGCAGTGGCGGTATCCCGATCGGCGTGAAGCTCTCTGCCCAACACGTCGAAGCCGATATCGACGCCGCGCTCGAGATCGGCGTCGACTACATCATTCTCGACGGCCGCGGCGGAGCTACGGGAGCGGCGCCGCTGTTGTTCCGCGACAACATCTCGGTGCCGACGATCCCGGCACTCGCACGCGCTCGTCGTCACCTCGACCGGCGCCACCGGCGCGACGTCACCCTCATCGTGACGGGCGGACTCCGCGACGCCGCCGATTTCGCGAAAGCGCTCGCGCTCGGCGCCGATGCCGTGGCGATCGCGAACAGCGCGATTCAGGCCATCGGCTGTCTCGGCATGCGCGCGTGCCACACGAACAACTGTCCGGTCGGCATCGCAACGCAGAAGGAACATCTCCGTGCGCGCCTCCCGGTCGACGAAGCCTCGCATCGGCTCGACAACTTCCTGCGGGCCACGACCCATCTCATGCAAGTGCTCGCGCGCGCGTGTGGACACGACCATCTCTCGCACTTCGCGCTCGACGACCTCACCACGATGGATCGCGACATGGCCGCGCTGACCGGCATCGAGTTCGGCGGGATTCGGTGAGCACTCGCGCGCCGGACGAGACGGTCTGGCACAAGATCGCGGAGCTCGACACGCTCGCCGACGGTCGCGTCACGACGGTGACGGCCGGGCGGACGTCGCTCGCCCTCACGCATTTCAACGGAGCGTACGGCGCACTCGACAACCACTGCCCGCATCAGGGCGGCCCGCTCGGGGAGGGCTCGATCGAAAAGTCCTGGCTGCGCTGTCCCTGGCACGGGTACGACTACGACCCGATCACCGGTACGCCGCCGCCGGGATTCACCGACGCCCCGAAGAGCTACCCGGTGGAGGTGCGGGCCGACGGCGTCTATGTCGGGCTCCCGCCGGAACACGAACGAACGCACACGGTTTCCAACGTCATGGTCGACACGATGTGCGAATGGGGCGTCACCCACGTCTTCGGCATGGTCGGTCACTCGAATCTCGGCTTCGCCGACGCGATGCGCGTCGCCGAAAAGCGCGGCAACCTCACCTTCATCGGGATCCGGCACGAGGGCGCGGCCGCGTTCGCGGCCAGCGCATACGGCAAGCTGACCGGGCGGATCGCCGCGTGCTTTGCGATCGCAGGACCGGGCTCGACGAACCTTCTCACCGGGTTGTACGACGCCAAGGTCGACCGGTCGCCGGTCCTCGCGATCAGCGGTCAGGTCCCGTCGAAGGTGCGCGGGCGGGGCGCGTTCCAAGACCTCGATCTGAGCGCGGCGTTCGCCGATGTCGCCGTCTCGACGCAAACCGTCCTGCGCGATTCCGACCACGTCGAGTTGATGAATCTCGCGTGCAAGAACGCGCTCCTGGAGCGGGGCGTCGCGCACCTCGTGCTTCCGGACGAAGTGCAAGTGCTCCCGGCTGACGAAGGCGTCCGTCCCGGCGGCCCGAGCGGCCGGGTGCCGGACTTCGCATTCGCGCCGTCCGCCGACTCGATCCAGCACGCGTCCGCGTTGCTCGCGAGCGCCAAACGTCCCGTCGTCGTTGTCGGACACGGAGCTCGGGCCGGCATCGACGACGTCGTTCGATTCGCGGAGCGCATCTACGCGCCCCTCCTCACCACGTTCAAGGCAAAGGGGATCGTCGCCGACGACCATCCCCTCGCGTCCGGCGTCCTCGGGCGCAGCGGAACACCCGTCGCGTCGTGGCTCATGAACGAGTCCGACCTCGTTGTCGTGTTCGGTGCCTCGTTCGCGAACCACACCGGGATCGCGTCGTACAAGCCGATCATCCAGGTCGATGCAGAGCCGAACGCGTTGGGCCGATTCCACGCCGTGACGGTTCCGGTGCTCGGTGACGTCGGCGTCACAGCCCGGCTTCTGCTCGAGGTCGTCGACGCTCAGAACTTCACAACGATCGATCAGCGAGACGACGTCGCCGCACGCCGCGCAATCTGGCGGTCGGAGAAGCAACGACGCCTCACCGATGATCGCGGCCGCGGCATTGCATCAGCCGCACTGTTCGCCGCGTTGTCGGATCAAACGCCGGAACACGCCGTCATCGCCGTCGACGTCGGCAACAACACGTACTCCTTCGGGCGATACTTCGAATGCAAACCGGGCCAACACGTACTGATGTCGGGCTACCTCGGCTCGATCGGCTTCGGGTTCCCCGCGGCCATGGGCGCCTGGGCCGCTGATCCCCACCGACCGATCCTCGCCGTGACCGGCGACGGCGGCTTCGGCCAGTACCTCTCCGAGGTCACGACCGCAGTGAAGTACGGGATGAACATCACGCACGTGCTCCTCAACAACAGCCAGCTCGGCAAGATCTCCAAGGAGCAACGCGCCGCGGAGTGGGACGTATGGCAGACGTCGCTCCACAATCCCGACTTCGCCGCCTACGCGCAGCTGTGCGGCGCGCATGGCGAGAGGGTGACGAGTCGGGATCAGCTCGAAGATGCGTTCGCGTCCGCGTTCGCTTACGACGGCCCCGCGCTCGTCGAGGTCATCACCGACGCCGAGCTTGTATAGCAGGCTACAACGGTTGCTATACTACAGGTATCACGTCGCTTGGCGTCAACGGCGCGACCGTCTTCGCCATCTTGCAACGGGCGAGCATCAAGTCCCGCTACCGGATCCTGACCGACCTCGATGACCGACCGCGACGTCGCTGTCGCGACCGAGATGTACGCGACGGGCCAGTCGCTGGCTTCGATCGCAAAGCACTTCGATGTGACTGACCGGACCGTGCTGAACGCGTTTCGTCGAGTCGGTGTGCCAACCCGGGCTCGGGGGACGAACCCGTGGAGTCCGCGGTGAATGGGGCGACGGCTCTACCGGACGCCGGCTTCGCCATCCGGCGCGCTGGTCCGCCGAAGCGGCGCGGGTCACTCGCGCTGTCGTCAACGGCCAAGAGTTAGCGCGCGCATCGCGACGCGGACGCAAGGTCCGGACGGTCCTGTGTGCGTCATGTACCGCACTGCAGATCTCTCGTATCGGTCGAGAATGGACGGTCTACTTGTCGGGCTCTTGAGCGTCTCTTGAGAACATTCGAAGACGGTTCACGTTGCCGTCTCGACGACCCGAAGAAGAGCCCGGACCCCATCACAAGGAGCTGGGCGGTATGAACATTTCTTCGATCGGAGGCGCTTCCGGCACAAGTGCAGTCGGTGGCGCGAATCAGAACGACTTTCGCAACCGGATGGAACAGTCGATGACGCCGGTGGCCCAGCTGTTCGGCATGACCAGCGATCAGCTCATGAGCGCAGTGAAGGCGAGCGGCAAGAGCTTGGCCGACTACGCGTCCTCGAAGGGCATCTCGAGTACGGACCTGACTGCGGCGGTCAAGCAAGGGCTGCAGTCCAACGCACCCAACGGTGTCCAACTGTCGGACACGCAGCTGACGAATCTGGCGCAACGGATCGAGAACCACAAGCCAGGGGATGGACCGCAAGGACCCCCGCCGGGCGGAGCGGTCGGCGGCGCGACCTCGACCGACAGCACCTCGATCATCAAGTCGGAGGTCGAGAAGCTGCTCGAAGAACTGAAGGCGAATGCAACGACCTCCGCCGGCGTGTCCGGCACGTCGTCGACGACGAAGACGGATCTCGAGAAGCTGATCGCGGACCTGAAGGCCGCCGACGCGAAGTCGTCGGGCACCGGCGCGGTCGGCACGCAGGCGAGCGGTTCCGTGCCGACGAACGCGTTGATCGATGTGTTGACCCGATTCGACCAGCAACTCTGAGAGGATCGGCTCGTCGCACATATGGCCCGGTCCGGTGGTTCCCGTCGGGCCGGGCCTCAGCCCGTTGGCCCTCCTGGGAACGCGCCTCCTCCGAGGCCTGGGAACCCGGACTGCCCTCGAGCCGCGGTCTGCGAGATCGAGGTCGCGGTGATCGTTCCGTTGGACCCGCGCGTTCCCTGAACGATGACGGAGTTGCTCGGCTTGAGCTTGTCCACGGTGGCGTCTTGGTTCACGGTGATCTTCGTGCTGCCGTTCGTGGCAACTCTGACGACGTTGCCTTGCGCGTCGGAGACGTAGACGTTCTTGCCGTCAACCAGTTTGATCGTCCCGAACGTCTGCGTCGCTCCAGTACTCGCGCCGCCGGATCCTGCGACCGTGGTGGGAGTTCCTCCCCCGAACAAGGCCGCGATATTCGCCGGCACACCTGAGGGCAGCGCACTCGTCGAGGTGCTCTTGGTTTGTGACTTTTGGACGAGGATCCCACCGAGGAAGGCGCCGCCGACGATCACAACTGCCAGCAACCCACGGGTGATGGGTGTGATCGCGCGACGGCGTCGGAGCTCGGTCACAAGCGTGGGGTCGGCGACGATGTCATTGACGGGAACGAGGTCGTCGTTCGGTGCGGGCGCGCTCGGTGGTTGCGTGGTCATGAAAGGTCTGCCTTGGTCACTCGTAGCGAAGCGCGTCGATCGGACGCAATGTCGCGGCTCGGTTGGCGGGGTAGATCCCGAAGAAGAGTCCTGTGAAGACGGCGAAGCCGAATGCGAGGAAGACGGAGTAGAGCTCGACGACCGGTTGTACGTTCACGATCTTGAAATGGGTGCCGATGATGCCGACCGCCACGCCGATGAGTCCGCCGATCCCGGCGAGAAGTACGGCTTCCACGAGGAACTGGGTCAGTATGTGACTGTGTTGCGCACCGATCGCTTTTCGAATGCCGATCTCGCGGGTGCGTTCGGTGACGGTGACGAGCATGATGTTCATGACGCCAATGCCACCGACGAGCAATGAGATCCCGGCGACCGCACCGAGAAGCACGGTGAAGGTCCGGTTGTTCTGAGCTTGGGTGGAAAGGAGCGACGCTTGGTTGAGGACGAGGTAGTCGCTTTGGCTTGCGCTCTTGTGCTGGGCGAGGAGCACTGATGTCACTTCGGATTGCGCGGCGGTTGTGGCGCTGGCGCTGGAAGCTTGGACCGTGAGGCCGTCGACCGTGCCGGAGTTGCCGGAGAGCGTGTCTCGCATCGTCGTGAGCGGCATGATCGCGAGGTTGTCCTGGTCTTGGAAACCGTTGGAGCCCTTGGTCTTGAAGACGCCGATGATCGTGAAGGTCTTGCCGCCGATCTTGATCGGTTTCCCTACGACTGACGACACGTCGGCTTGTTCGCCGAGCAAGTTCTTGACGACCGTTGGTCCGAGTACGACGACATTGGCGCGCTCGTCGTAGTCGGTTTGTGTGAAGAACCGTCCATATTCGACTGGGTAGTTGCGTACGTCGCTGAAGTTTTCCGTTGTGCCTTGTACCTGCTGTGGAGTGGTGGACGCGCCGTCGAGAACTGCGGTCGCGTTGGATGCGTTGACGGTGGGAACAATTTGGGTGATGTCGGGGGCGTTCTGTCTGTCCTGCAGGGCTTTGACGTCGGCGTCGGTGATAGTCACCTTCCGGCTTTGTGTACCGCCACCTCGACCGAAGCCGAAGCCGCCGGCAATGACCGTCAGCGTGTTGGAACCGAGGCCTTCGAGCTGTTGGCGGCTCGCGGCCGCCGATCCGCTGCCAACGCCTACCAAGATGATCACCGAGGCGACACCGATCGCGATGCCGAGTGTGGTGAGGCCGGAGCGCATCTTGTTGGCGACGATGCCGCGAAGCGCGATCGTGACGCTCGACAGGTTCATGACCGTGCCCCGACGGACGGCGACGAGACGGACTCGGATTGTCGGACATCGTCCAGCACCGATCCATCTCGCAATCTGATGACGCGCGCGGCGCGTTGAGCCACTTCGTGCTCGTGGGTAATGACGATCACGGTTCGCCCTTCGCGATGCAGGCCGTCGAAGCGGTCGAGTACTTCGGCAGTGGACTCGCTGTCGAGGGCGCCGGTCGGTTCGTCGGCGAGAATGATCGAGGGGTTGGTGACGATCGCACGCGCGATCGCGACTCGTTGCTGTTGACCGCCGGAGAGCTGGTTCGGGGTGTGATCCAGGCGATCGCCGAGCCCGACGGATTCGAGTGCGAGCGTCGCGCGCTCTCGTCGCTCGACCTTCTTTGCGCCGGCGTAAACCAGCGGGAGCTCGACATTTGCCAGCGCCGTCGTGCGCGAGATGAGGTTGAAGCTCTGGAAGACAAAGCCGATCTTCCGGTTGCGCACGACGCCGAGTGCATAGCTGTCGAGCGTCGCGACCGCGACACCATCGAGAAAATATTGGCCGTCGGTCGGCTGGTCGAGACAGCCGATGATGTGCATGAGCGTGCTCTTGCCGCTCCCCGAAGCGCCCATGATCGCGAGGTACTCGCCGTGCGCGATATCGATGCTCACGCCTCGCAGCGCGTTGACGGTGGTTGCGCCTTCGCCGTACGTCTTGGTGATGTCGCGCAGTGCAATAACCGGAGTGTCGGTCATCCGCCGATCCTGCCGCCGAGGCCGCCGCCACCGGGCGGGCCACTGCCTCCACCGGGGAAGCCGCTCGAGGTTGCGCTGGCCGCGCTCGAGGTTTCGACCACCTTGTCGCCGGCGCTGAGCCCCGCGGTGATTTCCACGGCGCTGTCACCACGCAAGCCAATGGTGATCGACCGGCTCACGTCCTTACCGTCTGAACCGCGCACGGTGACCGTTGCCGATGTTCCCGAGGTCGGCACCGCTGAGGTCGGAAGCGTGACGACATCGTCTCGCTTGTCGAGCACGACTGCGACCGAGGCCGTCATGCCCGGCTTGATACTCGGTGAAGCAGCGTCGAATCCGACCTTCGCGTAGTACGTGACGACGTTGCTGACGACAGTCTGGTTGGTGTCCAGCGACAGAATCTTGCCGGTGAACGTCTTTCCGGTCAGCGCGTCGAGAGTGATCGTCGCGTCCTGACCGACGTGGACCTTCGGGGCATCGGTCTCGGTGAAGCCAACCTTGACGTCGAGGCTGCTGACGTCGGTCAGAACGACGAACCCAGAGGTGGAGCTGCTGGAGCTGGATGTCGAAGCGCTCGCGCTGGAGCTGCTCGAACTGCTACTGGACGTAGCACCGCCGCCTGACGACGAGTACTGACCCACGGTTCCGGTGACGGACGCCACCGTCCCCGCGACGGGCGCAGTCAACACGGTCTGATCCTCGTTCTGTTGTGCCGACGCCAGCTGCTGTTGCGCAGATGTCACGCTGGCCCGGGCCTGCGCGACGGCCTCCGGCTTGGCCGGCTGCTGCTTCGCCGCATTCCCCGCAGCGGTCGACTGATACTGAAGATTCGCCGAGTTCAGTTGGTTCTGGGCATTGTCAATCGCTTGCTGATCCTGCAACGTGCCCGTGGCCTGTCCTTGCTGCGCGCTCGCGAGCGCGCCCTGCGCCGTGGTCACTGCCGTCTGCGCCTGGGCATATGCCGTCTCGGCGGTCTGCACGCCCGTCGCAAACGAGATCAGGTTCACGATCTGCGAACAATCCACACCATCAGCGGTGTGATAGCCGGGAGTACCGCTATGCGTCCCGCACGTCACTTGATCAAGTTTGTAACGACTGACACGAGCGTCTGGATCTTCGCTCGATGACGCGTGCGGATCGTAACTCGACTGCAACGTCGTCATTCCTGACTCTGCGCGATCGAGATCAGCCTTCGCAGACGTCTGCGACCTCTGCGCGGCATTGAGTTGTGTTTGCGCTTGGTCGACCTGCTGTTGGTACTTCGGAACGTTCGCGGCTGCGGACTGTTGCGCATGCGTCAGACCGGACTGCGCGCTCCCGACTGACTGCGCGGCTGAGGCCAATCCGGCCGCATCTTGCGCGCGGTCGTATGAAGTCTCGCCCCGCAGCACACCGGCTAGGTTGGCCTCGGCTGAGGTCACGGACGCTTGCGCCGACAGCAGCGCCGCTGCTTGCTGCGTGTCGTCGACTTGCGCGAGCTGCTGTCCTTGGGTGACCTGATCGCCGGCCTTGACGAAGATTCCGGTGACCTTTCCGCTTTGCTGGAACGAAAGGCCGAGGTCCGTCGTCGCTTCAACGTTCCCAGTCGACGAGACGCTGGAGAGCACAACTCCTCGCTTGGCGGTAACGACCGTCTCGCGGGTTGCGGTCGTCGAGGCGCCCGAGCCGAGATTCGCATAGGCGCCGACGCCGATCGCGACAGCCACAACGACAAGTGACCCGTTGACTATCGAAATTCTTACGCATGGGGACGTCTGGCTTTCAGTTGGGCGCGGTCGTCGTGGTATTTGGCAGAAGCGCCGAGCACACCTTGTTCGCGGCGACGAACGTGCTCGAGTTGCGATCGAAGGTCGGAGGTGTGCTCGACCCGGTCTGCGTCGGGACCTTCACGCCGTGATCGCTGAGACACGACGTGTACGCCTGAAAGGCCTGACGGTTCTGGCCACCACCCGGAAAGCCGCGCCCGCCGCCACACGCCTGAACCGCGCTTTGCAGTTTTTGCGTATCCACACCGGCCGGCAAGGAGCCCGGCGTCTGACCGGTGGGAAACGAACCGGGCGTTCCGCCCGCGGGTGGTCCGCCGTTCCCGAAGCCGGCCGGGAGCGTCACGCCGTGTTGCTTCAGGCAATCGGCGAATGCCGCGCCCTGCGCACCTTTGGCCGTCGGTGGTTGTCGAGCCTCCCGACGCCGCTGCTTTGGAGGCGCCCGATCCGCCGCCACACGCCGCGAGCACAAGGGGGGTCACGAGGAGGATTGCGCAGTACCGAAGAGTTCGAGTGTTCATCGGTTCATCAGGCCAGACGAATCTGAGATGAACTTCGACGCAGGTTGAGCGCAGTTTGTGAACTCTCAAGCCTCCGTCAGAGCGGCGGGCGCTTCGGTAGTTCCACGACGATGTGTGCGCCGTGCAGCCCGCGGCTGCTCTCTGCGACGCGGGCCGTGCCACCATGAGCGGTCGCCACCGCGGACACGATCGCGAGTCCGAGTCCGCTTCCGCGCGGCGACGCGCCGGCAGCATTCTCGCCGCGCCAAAACCGGTCGAACGCCCGTTCACGGGCGTCGGCATCAATACCGGCCCCATCGTCGATCACGTGGATGCCAACACCGCGTTCCGTTTCGTCAACCAGAACTTCGACCGCAGTACCGGCTGGCGTGTGCTCGCGAACATTGGAGAGCAGATTCGCGAGCATCTGCCGTAGCTGCATCTCATCTGCCACAACGTGCACAGTCGGCCCGGCGACCAGCGCGATCGGACGATCAGGTTCCACGACTTGCGCGTCGTGAACCGCGTCGCGGGCAAGAGCAGTCACGTCGACGTCGTCAAGCTCCAGTGGTCGCCCTTCGTCAAGACGCGCCAAGGCAAGGAGATTGTCAACGAGTGCCCCCATACGAGCCGCCTCGCGTTCGATGCGGCTGGCCGCGCGGGCAGACTCCACCTCCCCGGTCAGCGCACCGGCCCGCAAGAGCTCCGCGTAACCACGAATCGACGTGAGCGGCGTCCGCAACTCGTGCGACGCGTCCGAGATGAACTCCCGCAATGTCTGCTCCGAGGCGGAACGAGCGTCAAAAGCCGAGTTCAATGCGCGACCAAGCCGAGCGACCTCATAGCCGCCCCGAACGTCGACGCGTCGATTCACTTCACCTGCTGCGACGGCGTCGGCCGTGTCAGCGATATGGACGAGAGGCCGCAAACCAACACGCACCAACCGCAGAGCAAGGGCTCCCGCGAGGACCAACAACACGCCGGTCGCGACCGCCTCGATCATGTACAGGCGGCGCATCGTCGCGTCGATGTCGCGCAACGGGCTGACCACCACCGCGACATCGCGGCTTCCCGCGATCGGTTCGGCAAGACCTCGATAACGCCCAGACGAACTGGTGGTCTCGAATCGAACCGTTGCGCCGGCCCGAGCGCGATCCAAAGGGCCCTCCGGCAAGGTCCGGAACGCGTCACTCGTCGTCGAGAACGGACCCTGCACCGTCTTCACCACCTTGCCCGCGGGATCGACACGCGCAGCCTGAACATCCGGCGTATCGCCCCGCGGAAGCGAGACTCCGGGCGGCAACGAACCCGTCGGCACTCCGATCGGATTCCCGCTGGCAAGCAACCGAGCCGCGAAACCACCCGTCTCCGCCAGCCGCTGGTCAACTCGACCAAGGAGGTAGGAGCGCAACAGTGTCGCCGTCGCGACGTCAGACGCGGCGAGACCCACTGCCGTCACTGCGAGAACGATCAGTACCAGACGGGCCCGCAGACTCATCCCGTGCATCAACCCTCGTCCGGGTTACGGAGCACGTATCCCACGCCACGCATCGTGTGGATAAGAGGCGGACCGAGAGGATCAAGCTTCTTCCGTAGATAGGAGATGTAGGTCTCGACGACCGTTGACTCGCCACCAAAGTCGTACTGCCACACCTGTTCGAGGATCTGCTGCTTCGAAACGACTCGTCCAACATTTCTCATGAGGAACTCGAGAACATCAAATTCGGTCCGCGACATGTCGACACGTTGACCACCACGATGCACTGAACGACCATCCTGATCCAACACGAGATCACTGACGGAAATCTCCTCGTTCCGCCGAGCGCTCGGCGAAACACGTCGGAGAATCGCCTCGATCCGAGCGAGAAGTTCGTCCAGACTGAACGGCTTCGTGATGTAATCGTCGGCGCCGAGATGGAGCCCTTTCACACGGTCCGCCGCCGCGTCGCGCGCGGTGAGAAAGATGACCGGCGTCGTCACGCCGTCACGACGCAGCCGCTCCAGAACTTCAAGTCCGTCGAGTCCCGGCATCGCGATGTCGAGAACAACGAGATCCGGCCGAGTCGCCGAGAGTTTGGCGAGCGCGTCACGCCCATCGGCGGCCGTTTCCACTTCGAAACCGACGAATCGCAGGCCGGTAGCGATGAGATCCGTGATGTACGCGTCGTCGTCCACGACGAGCACCCGCACTCCCTGTGGATCGAGCGTCAGGCGCATGTGCACAGCATGAAAATCACACCTGGCCACAGCTTGAGCGCAACTTGAGCGTTACATGTGAGTATGCACGCGGACCCACCGCCGGCACGATGTGACACTTGGGATGGGAACGGTCTCGCATACCGCGCGGCGAAGAATCCGCCGCGACGTCACAGATGCATCGTCGGGAGCCCCTCGGCCACGGCAAACCCGAGACGTCTCGGGTTCTCAGCGATGAGCCGCTCGTTCCGCGTGATTGCGGTTAGCGCGCTTCGAAGTCAGCGACCTCGCGCGCACTCATTGCGCTCGCCGTCCGATAATCGGCGCGACACCTCAAGGGACGCAACTCGAACCACGCGCTGACCTGGGCGAACGTTGTCGAAACGACAACGGCAGTGGAGGTGATGGGACGCTATTCCAACCCCGACAACGTGCCGCGTCTGAACCGCATTCTCTCTGGTCAGGGGCGTGACCGACCGTCCCGTCGACCCGTCCCATCGGTCCGCCAAAAACAGACCCGATTGACCGATTCGCGACCGAAACGAGATTCTCGAGCGCTACTTCGCCGTCGAGACCGCCAACGCCCTGGCCGAGGCGTTTGACGTCAACCGGGCGACTGTCTTCGCGATCTTGCGGCGGGCCGGCATCAAGTCCCGCTACCGGATCCTGACCAACCGCGACGTCGCTTCCGCGACCGAGATGTACGAGGCGGGCCAATCGTTGGCGTCGATCGCGAAGCACTTCGACGTGGTGGACCGGACGGTGCTGAACGCTTTCCGCCGGGCTGGCGTTCCGACGCGTGCTCGGGGGGCGAACCAGTGGAGCCAGCCAGCTGCATCGCCAACGCCACGATGACCTCTGCGCCGCGACCGACACGATGTCCGCGCTCGCGAACCCCGAGACCCACGCCTACGTCACGCGGCAGCCGGACCCCAGGGCGCGTCCGACAGATCGGCTAGGACTACTCGACGGAGCTCAGCGCTACGAGGGAGTCGAGGTCGGCGACGGCGGCGACCATTCGTTCTGTGTTGGCGATGGTGATTGCCATGCCGTAGTTCTCGGGTGGTGTGATGAGCCAGCCGATGACGAGTCCCCAGATGACGGCTCGTTGGCACCATGCCCATGCTTCGTCGGTCGTTGGCACATCGGCGACGCCACGGTCGGCGAGTTCGGCGAGGTAGTGCTCGATGAGCTGGCGTTCCTCGGCGCGTCGGATCTTGGTCGGCAGCGCGGTGGAGATCAGATAGATCACATCGTGCGCGAAGCATCCACGCACTTGGAGTTGCCAGTCGAGGAGTCCGGCGCTGCCGTCCGGCAGGAGGTAGGTGTTGGCGAGGTGCGTGTCGCCGTGCAGGAGCGTCTGGGGCGCGGTGGCGAGCAGCGTTCGGGAGACGCGGAGTGCCGCCCAGAGTTCGTCGAGGTCTGTGCCGAGCGGGGCGATGAGGTCGCCTTTGAATGGGTGTCGGCGGATCTGGTCGCGGATGATCTCGAGCCCGTGACGCTCGAAGATGTCCGACATCCCGCCGCGGGTCGTCGTCGCGACCCAGGCCAGGTCTCTGGCGAAGCGGTCCGAGCGCCAGAACTGGGCGTGGAGTCGAGCGAGCTGCGTGAGGATGGCTGCGACCTCGTCGACGGTGACGTATTGGGTGGCGTCGGGGAAGCGCGCATGACGCGCGGTGAGGTCTTCGAGGAGCACGCCGAACTGGCTCGACGCAGGGTCGAACGCCGCGGCGTAGCCCTGCGGTGTTTCGACGTCGAGTTGGGGGCGGATCTCGTTGTAGAAGCGGACCTCGGTCTCGTACATCGCTCCCGGCGCGTGGGGAGACACGAGCATCGTCTTGAGCACCATGCGATCGGGGAGGGCACGGTCCGCGCCGGGTGCGTAGGTCAGGTCGAGGACGATCCGGTCGGCCGTCGAGGCGACGCCGTCACCGCATCGTTTGACGGACACGAGCTTTACCGACGCGACTTCGACGCCCGGGTGTCGGGTCGCGAGAGCGCGGGTGAGCAGTTCGGGCGTCAGGTTCTGCGGGCTGGCGGGGAACAGCGCGGTGGTCATCGAGGCAACGTCGTTCGTACGAGGTCCGCGAACCGGCCGCCGGTCACGGCGTTGGTCTGTTCCCGTCGGGCGGCGAGGCGCCAACCGGACAAGGTTCGGACGTATGCGTCGTCGTAGACGGCGCTCACGTCCATGAGTTCCTCGACGCCTTCCCATATGAGGCCGTGGCGTGCGAACACGTGCACCGAGCCGGTCGCCGTGTCGGGCCCGGTGAAGACGATGCGCTGTGTCGACATCGAATGCATCGACCAGGAGAACATCGCCATCGCGCCGGCCATCCAGGTCGCGACCTCGGCCGGCGTGCCCGCGATACCACCCGCGGATCGGTAGTCGATGATCGCGTCGGGAACGTACAGGGCTTCGAACGCGCCCCAGTCCTGCTCGTCGACCGCGTAGGCATACGCGATCGTGAGTTGCTCGATGCGGGCAGCGTCTTCGAGTCGCAGGTCCTCCACGGCGACAGCTTCGCGCCGGCATCCGCGTTCCCGCACTTCTCCGGTCGCCGCGTATCGCTGTGCGAGGATCTTGCGATGCGCGACCCCGTAACACCACCGACAATGGCGACGACTGCCCGTTTGCCGGCGGAGCCGCCGTTCCGTCGTGATGCACCGAACGTCATGGTGATCGTGTGTGACGATCTCGGCTTCGCGCACCTCGGCAGCTACGGCTCCGACCTGCTCACACCGAACCTCGATCGTCTGGCGGCACGCGGGCTGCGCTTCACGAACTTCCACACGACCGCGGTGTGCTCGCCCACGCGAGCGTGCCTGCTGACCGGGCGCAATCATCACCGCGTCGGGATGGGCATGCTGCCCGACCTCCCGACGAATTTCCCCGCGTACTCAGGCCGAATCCCGCGCTCGGCCGGAACGCTCGCGCAGATCCTGCGGGCCGACGGCTACGCCACGTTCTGCGTCGGAAAGTGGCATCTCGTCCCGCGCAACCGGCGCGTCACCGGCCCGTACGACATGTGGCCGACCGGCCTCGGCTTCGACCGCTACTACGGGTTCCTCAACGGCGAAACCAATCAGTGGACGCCGAACCTCGTGCGCGACACGAATCACGTCGAACCACCTCGCGAACCCGACGACGGATACCACCTCGACGCCGACCTCGCCGACAACGCGATCGCCTACCTGCGAGAACTCCGCATTTCGCATCCGCAGCGACCGTTCCTGCTCTGGTACGCGTCTGCCGCGCCACACGCACCGCACCAAGCTCCGCCGGAGTGGATCGACCGTTTCCGCGGCCAGTTCGACAACGGCTGGGATGCATGGCGCGAAGCGACGCTCGCCCGCCAGATCGCGCTCGGAGTCGTCCCCGAAGGCACAGAACTGTCGGACCGCCCGCCGTGGATCGAGGAGTGGTCCACGATCGATGCGCCGCGCCGTCGTCTCTACGCGCGGATGATGGAGGTGTGCGCCGGTTTCATCGCGCACGCCGACCACCAAATCGGGCGCGTCCTCGACCATCTCGCCACGACCGGCGACCTCGACAACACGATCGTGGTCTTCGTGTCGGACAACGGCGCGTCGGGCGAAGGCGGCCCGAACGGCACCTACAACCAACTCGGGCACTACATCTCCGACGAGCCCGACGACATCGCCGACGAGCTCGCACACCTCGATGATCTCGGCGGCTTTCGCTCGAGCGGCCACTACCCGTGGGGATGGGCGCTGGCCGGCAACACCCCGTTCCGACGCTGGAAGCGATACACCTTCGAAGGTGGCGTGCGCGACCCGCTCATCCTCTCGGGGCCGGGCATCGCCGATGCAGGCGGCATTCGCGATCAGTACTGCCATGCGACCGACGTTCTCCCGACCGTGCTCGAGCTCTGCGGCCTCCCCCTGCCGAGCGAGCTCGACGGTGTCGAACAGATGAGCTTCGACGGCGCGAGCCTCGGCTCGGTTCTCACGGACGCGACGGCGCCGGAAGTGCACACGACGCAGTACTACGAATGTTGGGGCAGTCGAGCGATGTACCACGACGGCTGGAAGGCCGTCACCGATCACGTCAACCAGCTGACCGCGGCAGAACGCGATCAGATAACCGGCAGCCACGACTTCGCGACCGACACCTGGGCGCTCTTCGACACCCGCACCGATCCGACCGAATCGCACGACGTCGCGTTCGACCACCCAGAACGGCTCGCCGATCTCGTTGCCCGGTGGTTCGCGGCCGCCGAAGGGAATCAGGTGTTCCCACTCGACGACGGAGCCGCAAACCGCATCATGCACATGCATGTTCCCTGGACCGCGGCTCGCACCGACTTCCGATATGTCGCGGGCGACAAAGTCCACGAGATCGCCGGGCCGAACATCGCCGGCGGCTTCCGCATGGCCGCGACCTTCGACGGACCGCTATCGACGACGCCTCCCGCGGTGCTGTGCGAACAGGGCGACTGGATCTCCGGCTGGGCCTGGTACCTCGCCGACGGCGAAGTTCGATGGTGCATCGCCGGCAAGGGCGGAAGCCATGCCGTCGCTGCACCCCTGCCTGCGAGCACACGGCTCCTCGTCGCACATGGCGCGCTCGTAGACGGGCAACTCGAGGTCGCGCTCGCAGCCGACGGCAACGAGATCGCACGCCGAAACCTCGACGTACACCCACCACTTGCCTGGGCGCCGGACGGAGCGTTCCTCACTATCGGCTACGCCCGCCAGTTCCCGGTCAGCGGCGAATACACACCACCGGCGCCGGCACCCGCCTCACTCATCGACATCGCGATACAGGTCGGACCACTCCCGCCATTCGACCCCGATGCCGAACTCGCACGAATCCTGCGACACCAATAAGACGGTTCGGTGCCCCCATCGCTCGAGCAACGTCGCCGCCGCGACCGCGATGTACGAGGCGGGCCAGTCCCTCACTTCAATCGCACAACACTTCGGCGTCGCCGACCGAACCGTCCTGAACGCGTTCCATCGAGACGAACGCATCGGCGGCGTCGGCCCGTAGACACAAAGAGGCTGACTCCAACAGTCGGCCGAAGAACCGCCGACACGTCGGCGAGGGTCAGGGATCGACATGCAAGGTCGTCATCCGCCTGCCGGCGCGGCTCCGTAGCCATTACATGCGTTGCTCGACGAACAGGCCTGTCCGCGACGATCCGGGACCTGGACAGGAGTCGGTGTGGGATTACCCCCGGCCGCCCCGTCTCGAGGTCGCGCGGCAGCGCCTGCGCGTCGTCCTCGGCGGGACAACGATCGCGGACACCACCGCCGGTTTGCGCGTCCTCGAGACCAGTCACCCCCCGAACTACTACTTCCCGCTCGCCGACATCAGATCCGACGCCCTGGAGCCCGAGTTCGGCTCGAGCTGGTGCGAGTGGAAAGGCCAAGCCCGCTACTACACGGTCAGAGGTGGCGACCGGATCGAGGCACGCGCCGCGTGGAGCTACGCGAACCCGAGCCCCGCATATGACCGGCTGGCTGGGATGGTTGCGTTCTACCCCGCGTTGATGGACGCCTGCTTCGTCGATGACGAGTTGGTGCACGCGCAACCTGGCGGCTTCTACGGCGGCTGGATCACGAGCCACGTGGTCGGGCCGTTCAAGGGAACGCCGGGCACCACTGGATGGTGACGGGTCGGGTCGCGTTGGATCCATCCGTTTGCGTTCGTGCTCCGGACACTCGGTGACCCGCCCATGCGAAACCCGAGGAGGTCGGCGTGCAGACCGTCGAATCGCGCTCGATAAGAAGCCGGCAAGCAATGCTGAAACTGGTGCTGCTCGCGGCCGCGTTCGTGTCGTTCCTGCTGTCCGTGTACCTGTACTTCGTCGCGGATGACAAGACGGCCGGAATCTTCGTCGGAATCTGGGTTCCGTCGATCCAATCGTTGGGCGCGCTGCTCCTCGCCGGCGAACAGAACGCCCGATGAGTCAGACGGTCCTCTTCGAGATCGGTGCAGTGATCTTCGTTGCGGTCAGCACTGCCGTATTCCTCTACGGCCTGACGATCTTCAGGGAGTGGCAGGACCGCGACGAAGCTCAGGCCCAGGTGAATCTTCCGGCCGCCGACCTTCTCCCGACTGATGCCACCGGCAATACGTGGCCCTCGACCGCGGTATGAGCTCCATGTCGATGGCGAGTTCGGTGTGACCGCGGCGCTCGACCTACCCGAAGGAATCGATCGGGATTCCATCGGCATCGTCATCGTCGACCACGGTTCACGCCGCGACGAGTCCAACCGACGCCACGAAGACTTCGTCATGGAGTGGCGAACGAGTCGCGGTTATCCGATCGTCGAGCCGGCCCACATGGAACTCGCGGTGCCGTCGATCAGCACCGCGTTCGACGTTTGCGTCGCCGCGGGCGCGAAAACGGTTCTGATCGTCCCGTATTTCCTCTGGCCCGGCAATCACTGGGACCGTGACATCCCGGCGCTTGCCGCCGAGGCCTCCACCCGGCACCCCGGTGTCCGCTACCTCGTCACCGCCCCGCTCGGTCCGCACCCACTCCTCATGGACATCGTCGACAACCGGGTCCAACAGTGCCTCGAACATGCCGTCGACGGGGCATCCGCATGCGAACTGTGCGCAGGCACGAGCCGGTGTCGGTTGCTGTGAGCGATGTCGGGAAATCAAGTGCTCGACATCAAACGGCGATCGCCGCCGACGCACCTAGGCTCGACCGCGACAAACTCCGGAGGCGAGGGCGATGACTACCGAGGCTGACCATCGGGCGAAGGACGACGAACGTCTCGCGATGTTGGCCGCCCTCGTCAATGGCGACGTGCCGCTCGCCTACCGGATCGCGGTCGAGCTTCTCGCGCACGGCGTGCCCTTCGACGACATCGTGATCGACGTGCTCACCCCGGTGCAGGCCGAGTTGGGCCGACGGTGGGCGACCGGCGATCTGGGGGTAGCGGACGAGCATGCAGCAAGCGCCGCCATCGATGACCTTCTGATCAGGCTCGGGGCGACGGCCGAGAACCCCAGTGGCCCGGCCGTGGTCGTCGCGAGCGCCGAGCACGATGACCACGCGTTGGGCGGTCGGGTTGTGGCGAGTGCACTCGCACTCGCGGGCTATCGCGTGATGTTCCTTGGCGCCTCCGTGCCCGCCGCCGACCTCGCCGACTTTTTGGACATGCAGCACCCATTCGCGCTCGCGCTCAGCTGCTCCATCCCGACCGCGCTCGTTGGAGCGGCCCGTTCGATCGCGGCCGCGCACGAGTTGGCCATACCCGTTGTGGGCGGTGGCCGCGCGCTCCCGACGCGGCGGCGTGCGACCCGCCTCGGTTTCGACGCGCTCGCCGTCGTCCCCGGCGACGCAGTCGAGATTCTGAGGAGCTGGGCGGACTCCGGACCGGGCGATCTTGCCCCGGCACCCGCGCCAATTCCCGAACACGGCGAGTTCGCGTCTCGCAGCCACGCGATGGTCGCGGCCGCGTTGCGCGCGAGCACAGTCGGCGACACCGCACCGGCTCTCGCCGACGAACTGCAGCGTGTGCTGCAGGTCGTCGAAAGTGCGCTCCTCGTCGAGGAGCTCGCGCTGATCGAAGAACATGTCCAATGGCTACGCGCCACAGGACCCGCCCACGGGTTCGAGCGCGCGCTCGTCGACCCCGCGCTCGACGCGCTCGCCGAGGCCATGAACGGCAGTCTTCAGCGCGCAGGTAGTGCGTTGCGGGCGGCACTGCGAGACACGACGTGAGCGCTCGTGTCACGGACCTTGCAAGTCTTGGGCTGCGAGGAGAACGCGTAGCTTCGCGAGGCCGGTGCGGATACGGCTCTTGACGGTTCCTTCGGGCTCGTCGAGCATCCGGGCGACTGTTCGGTAGCTGTGACCCCCGAGGTACGCGAGCTCGACGGCGCGGCGCTCGGTATCGGGGAGCTGCGAAAGCGCAAGGTGCACGGCACCGGCGACGGTCTGCGCGATGACTTCTGCTTCGACTCCGACCCGTGGAGCAATCGTCCGTTCCGCATCGCGCTGCTCGCGCGATCGGCGCGCGGCATCTGATCGCACGACGTCGAGGGCTCGACCGTGCGTGATCGCGAGCAAGAAGACACGCAGCGACCCGCGCTCCACATCAAAACGCGACGCCCGTTCCCAAAGCCGTAAGAAGACTTCCTGCGAGATTTCCTCGGCGCGCGCACTGTCACCTACCAGCCGGCGCGCGAAAGCGAGCACCGGCCCGCGGTGACGGCGCACGACCTCGGCCATCGCGGCGTCATCGCCCCCGATGATCGCGGCGATGAGGGCACGGTCATCGACCTCACCGAGATCCTCCGTCGCCACAGCTCCACCTGGTCCGGTCGTGTGCGGACCAACTTACGCGACCATCTCCAGTGCGCGTGTGGCCGAGCGCAATGAAACGCGCCCGCCACGAGCACACGCTGCCGCTAATCCTTCACTCGAGACCCGCTCGTCGGCGCAGCGAGGAAACGAACCGCTCGGGTTCGGCGAGCGTGAAGGTGAGCCCGGGGTGACGAAGCGGGCCGACGGGAGCAAGACCCGGAACAGGTTCGCGCAACAACACGCAGACACCACCTGAAGTCGTTGTGCCGAACGTCAGACCACGATCGACGAACGACCCGCGCGGTCCGATGACCTTGTACCAGTGGTACGGCCCCGTGCGGCACACGTCGCGCACGTTGCCGATCGGGGTGTCGCACGTCCACGGCCCGAAGCGCGCCACGAGCCGATCCGCCGTGAGTGTCGCGTGCGCGGTACCGGACGTGACGCCGATCAGCGCGAGGAACGGGCGGAACTGCGGGTCGAACTCGAACTCGAACTGCTCGATCGACAACGGTTCGGCCGCACCCGCGCTGTCGGAGGTGTCAACCGTGAGCGTCGCGAGCAGCCCGGCACCGGCGTGCTCGGTCATTGGTCCGGTCGTGCGCCATCGCAGCCGGCCATCTGACTCGACCAGCAACACGGTCACGGTGTCGGTGTCGTCGATCGCGAGCGCATCGGTCACGCGCCGCACGTCGGTGTAGACGGTGAGCGTGCGACGACGGGCCTCCTGGACGCGTACGGCCTGTGCCATACCGCCATCGATGAAGGGACGCGCCGGCGACCAACGCGTCGCGATCACCGGAACTTCGTAGCACCGAAGCGTCGGATGCTCCGCCGCGATCGTCTCGAACCACGCGACCCACGAATCGACCATCGACTGTTGTTCGCGTTTGAACGCAACGATGACGAGATTGGACGCGCCCGCGAAGTCATCGGGAAGCTCGAGCGTGTGACCCTCGAGGTCTCGTGCTGCGAGATGCGGGAATCCAACGGCACCGGTGGCGGCCGAGTCGCTCATGGTCGTCCTTCCCTATCGCGGCCCGAACACGGCCGCGTTCTGTGGCCATACCACTCGTCTACGGACCCAGAGAGGAAGTGGACGGCCGATTCTCACGGAAACAATTCGACGCAGTCGTCATCCACTTTCCCTGTCATCTCCGTACGCAGATGAAACCTCAACCCGATCAAGGAACCAACCCATGAGATTCACGAAAATGCATCGTACGGTTGCCACGGTCTCGGTTGTCGCGGCCGCCGGCCTCGCACTCGGCGCCTGCTCTTCGAGCAGCAAGGCCGCGACGGATACGAACACGTCGACAACCGCGGCCGACACGACCATGACGACGGCACCCGCCGCCAAGACGATCGTCGAGATCGCCGCGAGCAATCCCGACTTCTCGACTTTGGTCACCGGTGTGAAGGCTGCCGGTCTCGCCGACACGTTGTCGGGTGCCGGCCCCTTCACGGTGTTCGCACCCACGAACGACGCGTTTGCCAAGCTGCCCGCGGGCACGCTCGACACGCTCTTGAAGCCGGAGAACAAGCAGCAACTGGCGGCGATCCTGACCTATCACGTCGTCCCGGCGACCGTTATGGCCAGTGATGTCAAACCGGGCAAAGTCACGACCGTGAACGGCGCGACCTTCACCGTGGCAACGGAGAACGGCGATGTCATCTTGACCGACGGTCAAGGGAACAAGGCCAAGGTCGTCAAGACCGACATCGTTGCCTCGAATGGTGTCATCCACGTCATCGACGCAGTGCTACTTCCGCCCAAGCAGTAGCTCCCGCCCCGCGCAATCGAGATTGCACTGAACCCTGATCACCACGACCTGGAGGCTCAACGAAGATGCGCAAGCTCCTTCTCGCACCAATCCTTGCAGTCGGCGTTCTCGTCGCCGCGGTCGCGCCCGCCGGCGCGTGGGCGTCGTCGACACCGCCACCGACGATCGCACAGATCGTCGCCAAGAGCGGCGGCACGTTCGACTCGAACCACTACGACTACGACATCTTGTTCACCGCGGTGAAGGCCGCCGGGCTCGTCGACGCGTTGAACAACCCCTCGAGCAAGCTCACGGTCTTCGCACCGAACGACATGGCGTTCATCCGCACGGCGCGCGATTTCGGATACACGGGCGGGGATGAGGCCGGCGCATTCAACGCGATCGCCGGAGTGCTCGGCACGCTCGACCCGAACGGGAAAGGCGACCCGATCCCCGCGCTCACGAACGTCCTGCTCTACCACGTGGCGAGCGGTTCGCTGGGGCCGATCCAGGTCCTGCTGTCCGGCTCGATCCAGACCCTGCTACCCGGTGCGTCGTTCGACGTCCGGTTCCTGCGCCTGGTCGACGACGCCCCCAAGCGACCCGACCCTTACCTCAACCCGTTCGCATTGAACATCAAGGCGTCCAATGGAGTCATCCACGGCATCACCCGGGTGCTCCTGCCGGTGAACGCCTGACGTCCACCCCCGACTGACGTCCTGGTTCCCCCGAGGAGGCGGTCCGGAGAGCTCATGGCTCCGGACCGCCGACGCGGAATGGGAAAGCTGATTCGGTAATCTCACAAACATACGAAGGGGAGTACCCCCTCTGGTGGTGTCGTCATCACGGCATCGGGACTTACCGGGCCCGGCACCACCGCCCCATTCGGGGTGGGAGAGACCTTCGGCCGACCAACGTTCGAGCCGGAGGTAGTCATGAAGTGTCATGTCGACGACGCCGAGACTGGGCGCGGGCGCGCTGACGACCGCCGCGGCGATCTTCGGTCGTGCGAGGGCTTCGAGCATCGCGTGCTCGAAGCCGCCATTGAGGCTGAGCGCGCAACAGGCGATCGTGAGGCGACCATCGCCGATGCGCGCGCCCGGCTTGCGGTTCGACTGCCGCGCATGGCCGGCGGCTCGGTGCTCGTGTGCACTGGCGTCGCGATGTTGGTATTGCCCGGTCCGGGATGGCTGATGATCGAGGTCGGTCTCAGCGTCTTGGCGCGCGACGTCGCGTGGGCCGAACGCACACTCGACCGTGTACGAGGGCGGCTCCCGACCGACGGCGACGGGAAGATCACTCGTAACACGATCACCACGATGATCGTTGTCTCGATCGCTGCGACCTCGCCGAGCACTTTGGCGTTGACGGTGAGACCGTGCGTCGAGCAATCAAATGCGCGGGGATATCTCTGCGACCGCGTCGTGGGTGGGAGCACTGACGCGTTTCGAGCTGGGGTGTTCCAGGAATGTCATCCCATGGCCTCGGAGCCGTGGTCCATGCGCTGTGCGTCAAACCACGCGTGCAACGCGTCGATGAGATCCGGGGCGTTCGTCACGTAGGTGAGGCGTGCACCGCTTGGGAGCGCGGCATAGGTGATCGTGACCCGACCTGCTATGGCGCCCGCGCCGAGCTTTTGGATGCCGGCATGTTCATCCCGTGGATCGCCATCGGGTCCGTGAAGTTCCCGGCAGCGAACAGCTCGCGTTCGCGCGCGAGGTGCTGCCGGACGAGCTGGATCTGCGCGCTGTCCTTCGCGTCGTTCGCAATGACGGTCTCGACGCCGCCGTTCGCGGTCTCTCTGAACTGGTGCATCGTCTTGTTCTGGTCGAACGGCATGACGGACTCTCCGCGCCGTTCAACCTCTGACTGACGGACAGCGAGACTCTTTACGGCGTCGTTGCCAGTGCTTCCGGTATGCGACCAGATCACGACATCAGTCGTGGCAATGAGATGACAAACACCGTGATGCCGGCGACGACCAGCACGCGACGACGTGGGTCGTCACCGCGGGTCGTCAGTCGTCGTCGCCACGTCATCCTGCGGCAAGAAATGCCTCCACCAGTGGTTCGATCGAGCTTCTGAGTCGCCTTTCGTCGGCGGCGCGTGCTCAGCAGCAGCCGGATTTCGTGGCTGCCAGGGCCCCGCCGATCGTGACGCGCTCATCCGCGACGGGAGCACAACACGTCGCGCCTTCTCCCTCGCCGACAATCTGGTTCGTGAGTTGGTCCGAGTCGCCGGTCTTGACGTACCACTCCCACTTGGCGCCGTCGGGGTCGGTCACCCAGGTCTCGACCTTGGTTGCGTAGCAGCAAATCGTGTCGTCGATCCCTGTCGTCTCGAGCCCGGTATCCGAAAGGCGGGCTTCTGCGGCCTCGACTTCCGCGGCGTTCTCGGTCTCGACGCCGAGGTGGTTGAGCGTGGCGCCTTCCGGGCCTTCGAAGAGCACGAGCTTGAGGGGCGGATCCGCGATAGCGAAGTTGGCGTAGCCGGGCTTGCGCTTGGCCGGCTCCGTCGCGAAGAGCTTCGAGTAGAACTCGACGGCCTTGTCGATGTCGGTGACGTTGAGTGCGAGCTGGACGCGAGACACGGGAATCCTCCGGCTAGGGTGTATTGACGGTGATCGATGTGATCACTGTACCAACGAATCGACAGATGTCAATACGTAGCTGGTGTCGGTCGATCTGGATGCGAGGTGGCCGTGAAGGTGCAGGTGTTCGACGGGTGTTGCACTCCGGTCACTGCCGGAGTGCTGGACGAGTCCGACGCCGAGGACTTGGCTGCGGCGTTCAAGGTTCTCGCCGATCCGGCCCGGCTGCGGCTGTTGTCGATGGTGGCCGCGGCGAAGACGGGCGAAGCCTGTGCTTGCGATCTGGTAGAGCCCGTTGGGCGCTCCCAGCCCACCGTGTCGCATCACCTGTCGATGCTCGTCGACGCGGGTCTGCTCGTGCGCGAGAAGCGCGGCAAGTGGGCGTGGTACCGGGTTGTGCCCGAACGACTGCAGACGCTGCAAGCCGCACTCGCGCCGTAGCTCACTCCGTTGCAGACGAGTCGATACCGATCGAGGTCATGAGGGCCTCGACCCGCCGACGGATCTCGTCGCGGATGGGGCGAACCGATGCGAGTTCCTTACCGGCTGGGTCGTCGAGCTCCCAGTCCTCGTAGCGCTTGCCGGGGTACAGCGGACACGCGTCGCCACAACCCATCGTGATCACCACGTCCGCGGCGCGCACGATCTCGTCGGTCCAGGGCTTGGGAAATTCCTCGGTGATGTCGATGCCGGCCTCGGCCATCGCCGCGACCGCCGCCGGGTTGATCTCCGACTCCGGTTCGGACCCACCGGACCACACGACAGCGCGGTCACCGGCAAGGTGCCTCAACCAGCCGGCGGCCATTTGCGAGCGCCCGGCGTTGTGCACGCACAAGAACAGCACGCCCGGTACTACCGCGCGGCACCGCGCCCTCGAGTCGGGCGAGAGCACGGAGGCGTTCCTTGGCGAACCTCTCCGCCAACACGGGCAAGTACGTCGTGATCTTCGTCGTGGGCAGCAGCCGGTCGAGCGAATCGAGCACGAACCGTTCGATGGTCTCGGGTCCGAACGTGCCGGTGAACTGCGGCTCGAGTCGCGACGTCACCGAGCGGACGAGGTGCTGCTGGTCGAGAGGGAGGGCGTCGAGACTGTCGTTCATCGGGTTCCGTCAGGCTCCGGCGGAGGTAGTGAGCAGCTCGTCGACCAGTGCCCGGATGCGGCGGTCGATCTCGTCGCGGATGGGGCGCACCGCTTCAACCCCTTGGCCCGCGGGGTCGTCGAGTTTCCAGTCCTCGTAGCGCTTGCCCGGGTAGATCGGACACGCATCGCCGCAGCCCATCGTGATCACGACGTCGGAAGCTTTCACGGTCGCCTCGTCAAGCTTCTTCGGGTGCGCGCCCTGGGCGCGTAGATCGATGCCGAGCTCGGCCATGGCCTCCACGACCGCGGGGTTGATGTCGTCGGCCGGTGCCGAACCGGCGGACCGGACCACGACGCGATCACCGGCGTGATGGGCCAACAACGCGGCGGCCATCTGCGAGCGGCCGGCGTTGTGGACGCAGACGAACAGCACTTCGGGGCGCGTGTCAGACATCAGAGGTCTCCGAGTGATCGTGGGGATAGAAGAGGCGGACCAGCCCGAACGCGATCACCACGCCAACGAGCTGCATGACGATGAACATCGGCGCCGACGACGGCGCGATCCCCGCGAAGGTGTTCGACAGCGTGCGAGCGACGGTGACGGCAGGGTTAGCGAAACTCGTCGACGACGTGAACCAATAAGCACCGCCGATCCACGCGCCCACCGCGAACGGGATGACGTTCGCTCGACCCGTGCGCACGCAACCCTGGATCAGCACCAGCAACGTAACGGTGGCAACCACCTCGGACAGCCACAACGCCGGCGAGGACCGGATGTGCGTCGACACGTTGACGGCCGGCAGCTCGAACATGAGGTTCGCGAGCATCGCCCCGAGGCACCCGCCGATCACCTGCGCCACGATGTACAGGCCCGTGTCGCGGGTGGTCGTCGTTCCGAGCAGACGGTCCAAGATGGTGACGACCGGGTTGAAGTGCGCGCCCGACACGGCGCCGAACATGAGGATCAGCCCGATCAGCGCACAAGCGGTCGCCGCCGCGTTCTCCAGCAATTGCAGCCCGACGTCGCCGGCCGACAGCCGACTCGCCATGATGCCCGACCCGATCACGGCCACGATCAACATCGCAGTGCCGAATCCCTCAGCCACGAGGCGGCGCGTGAGGTCAAGACGAAGCTGACCGATACCGGTCTCGATCTCGACGCCGAGCTCGAGATCGCTGCGGTGCAGCTCGTCGGTCACGACGCCTCCCTCACCGATACCGCTGCCCGGATCCGGTCCCGCAACTCGACCAGCGCGGCGTCAAACGCGTCCTTGGTGCCGGCCGGTACCGGGTCGGGCACCGACCAGTGCAGCCAGCTGTCGTCCGGGTCGAGTTCCTCGTGCGCCTGGTCGCAGACGGTGACCACTAACGGCGGGAGTACACCGACGTCGTCGAAGTTCCGCGGTGCGGCCGACGAAAGATCGAGCCCAGCTCGGCGCGCCGCCGCGAGCGCGCCCCGGTGGACCCGATTCGCCGGATGGGTGCCCGCCGACGAAGCGGGTTCGCCGGTGACCTCTCGCCACAGCGCGGCAGCCAACTGAGAACGCGCGGAATTCGCGGTACACACGAACAACGCGCTGCCGGATGGAAGGGAGCGGCTGGGCGCGAGGCCGTCGAGTGCTCCGCGCAACAGGTGCACGTAGCGACGCCGACCGTCCCCGCTCGATCGCGACCGCTCGATCAGCCCGACCCGCTCCAACACATCGAGGTGATGGGCGAGCAGGTTCGACTCCATGTGGAGCAGACGGCGCAGCTCGAGCGGCGCGCGATCCGACACCGAGAGCTCGTCCGCGATCGCCAAGCGTGCCGGATCACCTAACGCGGCGTGACGTGCCACCCGTCGCGCCAGCGCGGCCGAAGTCTCCACGACGAGAGTCTCTCACTCGTCGGATAATGAGTCAATATTGGTTGAGAGAACTACCTGGCAGTCGTCAGAAGTCCGGGCGCCATGGGAGCGGGCGCGCGCTGCGCCGATCGCGACACCACCGAGATAGCTCTCGGTGCACGCGCCCAACGCGCCCGACAGCTTCCCGATCGGAGTGCGGGCCGACGAGACACGATCACCGAACCGGACATGGGACTGCTCCTTCATGAAAGGGCCTGTATGCAATCTCGATCAGAGCTTCGTTTCGGCGACGAGGACGAGGCCGGTGTCGTGGACGAGGGCTTTGACCTCGGCAAGAAATGCGGTGACGTCTTGTTGTTCTTCGGAGGTGACCTCGAAGCTCATGTACGACGGGGCCTTCTGGCGGGCGCCTTTGACGGTGGGAACCTCGAGACGGAGGTTCACGACGTCGTAGGGCTCGTTCGCGATGAGCTCTTCGAGCCGGACGAGGAATTGCTTGTCGCCGAACTCGCCGGCGATCTCGACACGGGCGCGGGTCGTGACCTGCTCGACTGCTCGCTGGGCTTCCGCTCGTGCTTTGAGCACGTCTTCACGTTCGTGCTTGCGAGCGGCTTCCTTCTTCACGGTGCGGAAGATCTGCCGTTCGCGTTCGAGCTTCCACACGGCGTCCATCGGCGGAAACGTGATCGCGCCGGTCGGACAGATGTTGCCGCAGGTGGAGCACCCGACTGCGCAGCTCATCGGGTCGACCGCGATGGCGACCCCGTCGCCCATCTCGTAGACGGCTCGCCCGCACGTGATGTAGCAGAGCTGGCAGCCGATGCAGGCTTCGTCGTCGACCTTCGGATACCACGGGATGTCCTCGCGGGGAATCCCGTGCCACAAGTTGGGTTTGGTGTCGGCCATGATCATCTCCCGGTTCGGGGCGGTTGCCAGCCGTGCAGGACCCGCGCGTAGTTGAGGCGTTCCCACGCGGCGGGATCGGCGACATTGTCGAGCGCCATCGCGCCGCAGGCTTCGTTCACGCTGCGGTAGCCCTTATCGTCGAGCCAGCCGGACAGCTCGCGATGGATGCGCGCGAGCGCATCGGGCCCGTCGACGAGCAACTCGGACACGAGCTGCACGGCCGACGCGCCACAGAGGATCGCTTTGGCCGCGTCGAGGCCGCTGTGTACGCCGCCGGTGGAGGCGAGGGACAGTTCGACGCGGCCGTGCAGGAGCGCGAGCGCGTGCAGGCGCAACGGCAGCTCGGCTGACGTGGACGGAGTGAGGTGGCGATCGACGTCGAGCGTGTCGAGGTCGATGTCCGGTTGGTAGAAGCGGTTGAACACCACGACACCGACCGCGCCGACATCCGCGACACGACCGACGAAGCTGGGCAGGCCCGCATAGAACGGCGACAGCTTCACCGTCACAGGAATACCGGCGGTTTCCACGACGGAAGCGACGACTTCGAGTTGGCGGGCCTCGATGTCGGCGCTCGTCGCGTCGAGTGCCGGAACCTCGTAGAGGTTCAGCTCGAGCGCGTCCGCGCCGGCGTCGCCGAGCTGGTGGGCGAGGTCGGTCCACCCGCCGGGCGTGACCCCGTTGAGTGACGCGACGACCGGCACGTCGAGCGCGGCTCGGAGTGCTTCGAGGTGACGCAGCGTCGGGGTCGCACCAACGGCGAACACATCGGTGTCAGACAAGAAGGAGCGGGCTTCGGCGTCGGTGTCGACGTGGGTGTCGAAGAACCGGTGCGCGGCGAGTTGGTCGTTGACGATCTGTTCTTCGAACACCGAATGCAAGACCACGGCGCCGGCGCCCGCTTCGACGAGACGTTGCGCGTTGGTGACGTTGTCGGCGAGCGGTGAGGCGCCGACAACGAGCGGGCTGCGCAGTTGGAGGCCGAGCCAGTCGGTCGCGAGGTCGACCATCTCAGCGCTCCTCGACGGGGAGGTGGATCTGGGCGAGCTGTTCGTAGAGGGCGTGGCGGCGACGCACCGCGGCTTCGCCCGCGACGAGGAGGCGTTCGTAACGCTCGGGGTCGCGCAGCTCCACCATCCGGAACCGGGCTTCTTGTTCGGCGTACTCACGTAATGGCATCGAGGTCGGGTCGGCGTCGATGACGAGCGGCGACTCACCGGCCGCGATGCGGCGGGGGTCGAAGCGGTACAGGGGCCACGCGCCGCTGCGCACGGCCCGGCGCTGCTGCGCGGGAGAGTGGACCAGGTCGTAGCCGTGCGCAATGCAGGGGCTGTGCGCGATCACGATCGAAGCGCCCTGATAGCTCTCGGCTTCCTGGAGGGCGGTCTGGGCCTGCGCGGTGTGCGATTGCATCGCGACGCTCGCGACGTAGACGTTGCCGTAGCTCA
The DNA here is from genome assembly GCA_963835455.1 of uncultured Actinomycetes bacterium. Lineage (GTDB taxonomy): Bacteria > Actinomycetota > Acidimicrobiia > IMCC26256 > PALSA-610 > PALSA-610. The sequence continues at coordinate 306,401 of CAWIFT010000006.1, read as the reverse complement.
TCGCGAGCAAGCCGAGATCCTTCTTCGAAGTCTCCTTGCCCGCCGACGCGAACTTCGCGACCGCGCCGAGGGGCGTCGCCTTCGACGCCTGCCCGCCGGTGTTGGAGTACACCTCGGTGTCGAGGACGAGCACGTTCACGTCCTGGCCGGTCGCGAGAACATGGTCGAGGCCACCGAAGCCGATGTCGTACGCCCAACCGTCACCGCCGACCAGCCACACCGAGCGCGGCACGAGCGCGTCCGCCGCGTCGGCGAGGTCGCCGCCGCCGTCGATGGCACCGAGCAGTTCCCGGAGTCGCTCGATGGCGCGGCGGCGCGTCTCGATGGCGACGTCGTCGCCGGAGCGGCACGGCGCGGTGAGCTCGGCGACGAGGTCGGCGGGAAGGCCGGGAGCGAGTCGTTCGAGTAGTGCCTGGGCGCGTCGGGCGAGGGTGTCGGCACCGAGGCGCAGCCCGAGGCCGAACTCGGCGTTGTCCTCGAACAACGAGTTGCTCCACGCCGGGCCGCGCCCGTGCGCGTCGGTCGTGTACGGCGTTGTCGGGAGGTTGCCGCCGTAGATCGACGAGCAGCCGGTCGCGTTCGCGACCACGAGGCGGTCGCCGAACAGCTGAGTGAGCAACCGGATGTAGGGCGTCTCGCCACAGCCGGCGCAGGCGCCCGAGAACTCGAACAGCGGTTGCAGCAGCCCGAGACCCGAGCGGCTGCGCGGGATGCGCGACCTCGTGATATCGGGGATCTGCTCGTAGAACGCGAACGCCTCGCGCTCGGCGACGCGGTGTTCGTCGGCCGGTCGCATGTTGATTGCCTTGCGGCGGGGCTGCGTACGGTCACGCGCGGGGCACACCTCGACGCAGAGCCCGCAGCCGGTGCAGTCGTCGGGCGCGACCTGCACCGTGAACGACAGGCCCTCGAGCTCCGGGGTGTAGCCCTCGGGCACCGACCGGAACGCGTCGGGCGCGCCCCCTGCGTCGGCCGGCTCGAACACCTTGGTGAGGATGGCGGTGTGCGGGCAGATCATCGAGCAGCGGTTGCATTGCACGCACAGGTCGGATTCCCAGATCGGGATCTCCAGCGCGATGGCCCGCTTCTCGTACCGGCTCGTCCCCGTCGGCCACGTCCCATCGGGAGGGAACGCGCTGACCGGGAGACGGTCGCCGTGATCTTCCAACAACAAGCGGGTGACGCGCTGCACGAACTCGGGGGCGTCGGCGGGGACAGCGCGACGCGGCAACCGGGTGGCGTCCGCGACCCGAGGTACCGCGATCTCGTGCAGAGCCGCGGTGGCGGCATCGATCGCGGCGGCATTACGACGAACGACCTCCGGGCCACGCTTCCCCCAGGTCGCGGCGACGGAGTCCTGCACCCGTGCGGTCGCGTCGTCGAGCGCGAGTACCCCACTCAACGCGAAGAAACACATCTGCATGATCGTGTTGATCCGACGTCCGAGCCCGTGCTCCTCCGCGAGCCGGTACGCGTCGATCACGAACAGACGACAACCCCGATCCACCAACGTCTGCTGCGCGTCGCGCGGCAAGCCCGCCCACACCTCATCCGGCGCAACGGCCGAGTTGAGCAACACGGTCGCGCCCTGCTCGGCACGGTCGAGAACGTCGAGACGGTCGAGGAAGCCGGGATCGTGCACGCCGACGAACCCCGCCCGGCGAATCTGATAGGTCGAGCGGATCGGCGCGGGCCCGAACCGCAGGTGCGACACCGTCGTCGCGCCCGCCTTCTTGGAGTCGTAGACGAAGTAGCCCTGACACGCGAACTCGGTGGCGTCGCCGATGATCTTGATCGAGGACTTGTTGCTGCTCACCGTTCCGTCCGAACCGAGCCCGAAGAACACCGCCCGGGTCACTCCCGCCGGTTCGGTGTCGAAATCGTCGTCGACAGGGAGCGACAACCCGGTCACGTCGTCGGTGATGCCGAGCGTGAACCGGGTGCGCGGCCGCTCCGCTTCCAGTTCGTCGAGCGCGGCCTTCACCATCGGCGGCGTGAGCTCCTTGGAACCCAGCCCGTATCGTCCACCAATGATGCGCGGCAACCGTTCGCGATCGCCGCGTGCAATCGCGTCGACCAGTGCGGCAGTCACGTCCAACAACAACGGCTCACCGGTCGCGCCCGGCTCCTTCGTGCGGTCCAACACCGTCACCGCCCGCACCGACGACGGCAACGCGGCGACGAACGCCTCCATCGCGAACGGCCGGTACAGCCGAACCTTCACCAACCCAACCCGCTCGCCGCGCGCAACCATGGCGTCGACCGTTTCGTGGGCGCATTCCGCGCCCGAACCCATCATCACCACCACCCGTTCCGCTTCCGGGTGACCGACATAATCGAACAACCCGTACCGGCGGCCCGTCAGCTCCGCGAAAAGTTCCATCGTCGCGGCCACAGCATCCGGGCAGTGGTCATAGAACGGATTGGTCGCCTCCCGACCCTGAAAGAACGCGTCGGGATTCTGCGATGTCCCCCGCACAACCGGATGATCGGGGGTGAGCGCGCGTGACCGATGCGCCGCGACCGCCTCGGCGTCGACCAACGCGTCGAGCACGCCGTCGTCGACCGCGACGATCTTCTGGATCTCGTGCGAGGTGCGGAACCCGTCGAAGAAATGCAAGAACGGGACCCGCGTCGCCAACGTCGCCGCATGACCGATCGCCGCGAGGTCCTGCGCCTCCTGCGGCGACCCCGACGCCAACAGCGCAAATCCCGTCGCCCGCGCCGCCATCACATCGGACTGGTCGCCGAAGATCGACAGCGCGTGCGTCGCGATGCTGCGCGCCGCGACATGGATGCAACACGCGGTCAGCTCACCCGCGATCTTGTACAAGTTCGGCAGCATCAACAACAGGCCCTGCGACGCAGTGAACGTCGTCACCAGCGCACCGGCCTGCAGCGCACCGTGCACCACACCGGCCGCGCCTGCCTCCGACTGCATCTCCACCACCTCGGGGACCGTCCCCCACAGGTTCGCCCGACCGGCCGCCGACCACTCGTCCGCGTGTTCCCCCATCGGTGATGCTGGAGTGATCGGATAGATCGCCACCACCTCGCTCAACCGGTAGGCAACCGACGCCACCGCCTCGTTCGCATCGACCGTCACCATCCGCGCGTCGGCGACAGCCATCGCACGGCGGTCGCCGGCACCGGGTTCAAGAGCTGTGTTGGCGCTCATGGCGTCCTCACAACGCCGTCCCATGGCGATGCGTCGAACGATGGACGACGGCGTCGTGGGCGGCCGCGCAACTCTCGCAGTACAGCAACCGCGCCGCCGGCTCGACGTTCTCGATCCGGTTGATCACCGCCACCCGGGTCAGATGGTGCTGCACCACGACGGCATGCTCGATGCACAATCCCGCGCCGCAGTCGATGCAAATCGCGACCGCAGGGTTGTAATGGGCGGTGGTGGCGCAGTCGTAGCAGTTCATCTCGATTCCTCTCGCGTGGCGTAACGATGGCGCGCCCAGAGCGCGACGTAGACGAGCCCGACGAGGGCGGGTACCTCGATGAGTGGACCGACGACACCGGCGAGGGCCTGGCCGGAAGTGACACCGAAGACGCTGATGGCCACCGCGATGCCGAGCTCGAAGTTGTTGCCCGCGGCGGTGAACGCGACGCTCGCCGAACGCGGATAGCCGAACCGGAGTCGCATCGACACCACGAACGCGCTCGTCCACATGATGGCGAAGTACGCGACGAGCGGCACTGCGATGCGGGCCACGTCGAACGGGTTGTGCGTGATCTTGTCGCCTTGCAGCGCGAACAGAATCACGACCGTGAACAGCAAACCCCACAATGCGACGGGCGCGATCCGAGGCAGGAACTTCTCCTCGTACCAAACGCGTCCATGGCGAGCTTCGCCCCAACGGCGGGTGAGGTAGCCGGCCACCAACGGGACGCCCAAGAAGATGAGCACCGCCCGGGCGATCTGCCACATCGACACGTTGATCGCGGCCTGGTCGAGTCCGAGCCAACCCGGGAGGATCTTCAGATAGAAGTAGCCGAGGAAGCTGTACGCCACGATCTGGAACACCGAGTTCAGCGCGACAAGCACCACCGCGGCCTCACGATCGCCACACGCGAGGTCGGTCCAGATGAGGACCATCGCGATGCAACGCGCGAGTCCCACGATGATCAACCCGGTGCGGTACTCGGGCAGATCCGGCAGGAACACCCACGCGAGGGTGAACATCAGCGCGGGGCCGACGATCCAGTTGAGCACGAGCGACGTACCGAGCATGCGCCGATCGGCAGTGACGTGGCCGAGGTCGCCATAGCGGACCTTTGCCAGCACCGGGTACATCATCAACAACAAGCCGAGCGCGATCGGCAGCGACACCGTGTCGACCTTGATGTGATCCAAGCTGTCGTTCAGCCCCGGGAACGCACGGCCGAGACCGATTCCCAAGAGCATCGCGGCGCCGATCCACACGGGCAGGAACCGATCCAGTAACGAGAGCCGCTGCAAGACGGCGACGTCTTCGGCGTGTGGCGATGTGGCGTTCGCAGCGGTTGCGATATCGGTCACGACTTCACCCCGTCGAGCTCACAGAGGCGGCCGCTCATCGTTTCGATGATCGATTCTCCGGGCAGCGGTACACCCGCCTCGCTCACCTGCCGCCACAGCGCCGCGAACCCGTCAGGGGCGAGCCGGTAATCGATCCACCGCCCCCGACGCGTTGCGGTGACGAGTCCCGCCTCGCGCAAGACACGCAAGTGGTACGACAGCAGATTCGCGGCGATCACCATCTCGACGCGAAGGTCGCAAACGCAAGAGCCGCCGCCCGCCAGTATCCCGATGATCCGCAAACGCACCGGGTCCGCCAGCGCTCCCAAGCGATCGGCCACACCAATCGGGATTGGTTCAAACGCGGTCGAAACGTCCACCCTGCGACCGTACGGCTACGCGCCTCGTTCCACCTAGAGCCATTGGACCTGACCAGACGCCAAGGGTCCCCTTTTCGAGTGGCCAGACTCGGCGATCCCGGCAGAGCACGTGCGCCCAGAACGGGTGGCAAACACGGCCGTGCGCCTCCACCGATGTGCCGATCTGGAATACCCGCGGCCGCGAGCACCGCGACCCGAGACGCCCCGGTTGCTCAGCGCCGAGCTGGTCGTTCGGCGTGCTGGCCGTTACTGCGCGCCTCGAAGTCAGCGACGACGCGCGCACTCACTGCGCTCGCCGTCTGGCGCTGAGCGCGACACCTGAAGGGACGCAACTCGAACCCGTGCTCTGGTCTGGGCAAACGTTGTCGAAACGACAACGTCAGTGGAGGTGATGGGTCGTTATTCCAACCCCGACAATGTGGCGCGTCTGCACCGCATTCTCTCTGGTCAGGGGCGTGACAGACCGTCCCATCGACCCGTCCCATCGCTCCGCCAGAAACAGACCCGATTGGCCGATGTACCAGGCAGGACATTCTTTGGCTTCAATCGCGGAACGCTTCGGCGTGGCTGACCGGACAGTCTTGAACGCGTTCCGTCGAGTTGATGTGCCGACACGCCAGCGGGGGACGAACCAGTGGAGCCAACCTGCTGCATCGCGAACGCCGGGATGACATCCGCGATCTGCTCGGGATCGAATTCGGCCTCATTGTCGCCACACTCGCAATCGACGACTACCCGTCATCGCCTCGGTCTGTGAGAGATGACGTACCCGGCTCGGTGGGGGATACGAATTCTTGGGCAACCGGAGGGCCGGCCGTTGTTTCTTCGACCAAGCATCCTTGCCCATAACTCTGTTGGTGGTGAGTTTCAGGACTCTCGCCTAGAGCGATTGACGCAGGTGCCCGATCGCGTACGGTGCGCACAGCCAATGCGGCTACTCCGAGGCACGCCAGGCCGAAGAGCATGCCGACGAAGACATCCGTCGGATGGTGCAGGCCGCGATAGACGCGCGCGAAACCAACGATTCCAGCAGCCGCGACCGCGACCAGCGCGCTGAGCGCGCGGAGCCCGCGCTTCGAAGTGCAGCAGCAGACGACGATCGCGCTGCCGACCAGCAGCACCGTCGCGGCCGCGGTGTGACCGGACGGGAAGCTCGATGTCGACGGCGTCGCATTGAGCCGCGGCACGGCCGGGCGGGGTCGGGCGACGACGAACGTGACCGGGAGGAAGACCGTGATCTCGATCACGAGCGCGGCCACGAGGAACACCGCCTCCCGGATCCGGCGCCGGAGAACGAGGAATCCCGCGAGCAGTGCGGCGATGGCGATGACGGGCACGGTGTTCATGGAGTCGGTGGCGACGCTCGTGACCGCGTTCCAACCGCTCGTGCGGTGTCGCGCGAATTGGTCGTTCACGTGTTCGTCCCAGCGGCCGACGGTGCTGTTCAACGGGTGCGTCAGCAGGAATCCGATTCCCAACAGAACGACGGTGAGCACCGCGTATCCGATGAGCAGCCGGATCAGTGCGGGCCGGAACCGCGGCCACTCCGCCGGTTCAGCCGACTCGCTCGACTCGGGGTCGAGAAGTGAGTCTGCCGCCGGATGCTTCGGTGATGTCTGCGATCGTTGCCATCGATGACCTCCGGGGAGGTGTTTTCCCCGGATGACATTGGGCAACACTTACTTTGTAGTGAGCACGCGCATCCGCGTGTCAGGAGAAGTGGCATGGTCGTCGTAGTTGTTGTCGCGGTCGCGGTCGGGAGCGCGGTTGCAGTCGGGCTCCTGGCCTGGCGACTTCCCAATTTCGACCCGGCCGCGCCGCGTGCCTCGAGCAGGACGATCGCCGAAGAGGTCGTCGTCCACCCGGGGCTTCACCCGACGCTGCGGTCGCGCTTCGACGCGAGCACTCTGACTGGCCTCGCACTGACGATCGCATTGACGATTGTGCTTGTCGGCGTCGTCGCTATCGGCTCGCTGCTGGTCATGGTCCAGCACAACGCGGGCCTCGCGCGCTACGACCTCGGTGCTGCGCACTGGGGCGCTACGAACGCAACGAGTGGTTCGACTCGCTTTCTGCGGGACGTCAGCTTCCTCGGCGGCACACCGGCAATGATCGTCGTCGCAGTCGGCGCCGCGATCATCGAGTACGCCCGTACGCGCACGCGAGCCGTGGTCGGATTCCTTGCGGTCGTCGTCATCGGTCAGCTGATCCTCCAGAACGTCACGAAAGCTTTGGTCAACCGCGACCGTCCCGACATCCATCGTCTCACGGGATTTTCGGGCTCGTCGTTCCCGTCGGGTCACGCGGTGACGACGGCCGCCACCTTCGCCGCCGTGGCACTCCTGATCGGACGCGGTCGCTCGCAGCGGGCGAAGGCGCTGCTTGCCGGCGCGGCGGCCGGACTCGCGGTCGCCGTCGCGGCATCGCGCGTGTTTCTGGGTGTCCATTGGCTCACCGATGTGATCGCCGGGCTCGCAATGGGTTGGGCCTGGTTCGCCATCTCGTCAATCGCGTTCGGTGGACGTGTGCTGCGCTTCGGCGAGCCCGTCGAGGTCGCGCAACACGTCGATGAGACTCTCCCGAACGACCCGGCGGCGACGCGCACTTGACGACCGCGCGGCTGCGACTCAGAAGAGACGCTTGAAAGGTCGCACGACGGTCTCGGCGGTCCGTTGCGCGCGGGACCGTCGCTCCCAACGTCCGGGTCGCAGCCGAATGCTTCGCTCGAGATCTTCGTCGAACTGGCGGTCGAGTGTCTCCACGATGGCGGTGTCGATCGTCACGACGTTGATCTCCTCGTCGAGGCTCGTCGAGCGCGCGTTGAGGTTTGCCGATCCGATGTCGGCGAGCACTCCGTCGACGGTCATGATCTTCGCGTGGAGCATCGACGGTTGGAACGTCCAGATCGCCACGCCGTGTTCCATGAGTGTCTCGTACGCGGCCGCGCCTGCGAGTTGTACGAAGCGCTTGTCTGCGTTCGGTCCGGGAACGAGCAGACCGACATCGACGCCACGGTCCGCTGCGCCGCAGAGCCGGTCGAGAATTTCCGAGTCCGGAACGAAATACGCGGTCGTGATCCGGATGCGGGCACGAGCCACCTGACACAGCGCGCGAAACAGCGTGTAGACATCGCTGTGGCCGACCTCGGACGCCCCCCGCACGCACTGCGCGACCGCGGTACCTGCCTTTGGTTGTTCCGGGAACCGATCGATGCTTTCGTCGAACAGCTCCGGGTCGGTTTCGGCCCAGTTGTCCAAGAAGGCCGCCCGGAGGCCGTCGACGGCCGGGCCGCGCAGACGAAAGTGCGTGTCGCGCCATTCGACGCGTCGCGGGCGTTCCCGAGCCACTCGTCGGCGATGCCCACCCCGCCGACGAAGCCGATCTCCTCGTCGACGATGAGCACTTTGCGATGCGTGCGATGGTTGATTTGGTTCGGTCGGAAGCGGTGCAGCGGTCGGAACCAACGAATGATTACGCCGGCGCACTCCATCAGTGCGACCAGCGACCGCTCGATCGGCTTCGCGCCCCACGCGTCGAGGAGGAGGCGCACACGAACTCCGCGCGCGGCGCGATCGGCGAGGCGGCGTGCGAACTCGCGGCCGATCTTGCCTTCCCAGTAGACGAAGGTCAGGAAGTCGATTGTCGATTGGGCCGATTCGATCGCCTCGAGCATCGCCGGAAAGATCTCGTCGCCGTTGCGCAGCACGTCGATCCGGTTGCCCTCGGTGGCCGGAACGCCGATCACGCCCTCGATGACCCGACGGAATCCCTGCGCGCGATCTTCGGTCGAACTCTCCGGCGTCGCCGTCATCGTGGGGCACCCGCGAGTACGGGCACCGCGGACGTCGCGTCGGGCTCGGAGCGCTCGACTTTCTCCGCGTCCTGCGGTTCACGGACACCGGCCCGTACCGCTTCCAGTTGCGCGGCGACCGCGCCGCCGAAGAGGAGCGAGATCGCGGCGAGCAGGGCCCACAGCAACAATGCGACGATTCCCGCCAACGGTCCGTACGTGTCGCCGAACGACTTGCTCAGCGTGAAGAAGGCGCCGAGACCCATGGTCACGACGACCCACAACACTGCCGAGACGACGGATCCGAAGGCCAGCCACGAAAGCGACGGTTGGTGGCGGCGGGGTGAGCGCTGGAACACAACAGTCGTCGCCGCTGTCACCAGCACGACGGCGAGCGGCCACCGCGTGACACCCCACACGCGATTCACCGTGTGATTGTGAATCGAGTCGCCGATCGAGTGACCGAACGTCATCAGCACGAACGCGGCGATGGTCAGCACACCGGCAGTCAACGTGAGCAGAAGAGCAAGCCCGTACTTCTTCAACGTCGGCCGGTCCTGTTCGATCCCGTAGATGCGGTTGAGACCCCGTTCGACCTGTCCGAAGAACGTGCTCCCGGTGATGAGCGTTCCGATCAACCCGAACAACAACCCGGCCCAACGATGGGCCGCGCCGGCGCGATGCGCCTGGGTGACCGCCTGGGTCAGGAGATTGCCGGCCGGTCCCGGCAACGTCGCTTTGATCGTGCGGACGATGACGTCGTTCGACGTCTCGCCCAGCGCGCTCGCGAGGCCCACGACCGCGATCGTCGCCTGCACGAACACGAGCGACGTGGCGTACGCGAGCGAGCGCGCGTGACTGAATCCATCCGCAACCCGGAGCCGTACGAACGCGTTGCGCAGGAGCTTGCGTCGTCCGTTGGAGCGGAGCACGCGCCACGCGTCGTCACCGGTCAGCTCCCACGTCTCGGGTACCTGCGCCGCGGTGCTCACGTGGCCCGGTCCGGGACACAGACCGTGATCGCGCCCGGTTGCACCTTGACGCGCAGCCGTGCGGCCGGCTTACGGTCACCGCCGTCCAACTCGTAGGTGACCTTTCTCGCGAACCGAACGTCGATGGATCTTCCCCGTCCGACCTGAACGAACGGTGAGCGCTCTGCTTTGCGTGCGACTATGCGCGCCAGAGTTCTCGACCACTGCAAGGCACCCTGCGCGGTGACGATCCCGACCTCGAGCACACCGTCGTCGGGCTCGGCGTCGGGGAACGCGGCAACATCGCCCATGACCTTGCCGACATTGCCGACGAGTACACAGCTCGTCCGGCCCTCGAACCACTTCTCGCCATCGACCCGGATGCGGGTCGCGACTCGCGCGGCGCGCACGTTCTTCGCGCCGGTGAAGAGATAGGCGGCCCGCCCCCAGCGATCCTTCAACGCACCATCGGCGTCGCGGATCATCAGCGCGTCGAGTCCTGCGCCCGCCATCACCGCGAAGTGCTCGCCGTTGATCACGCCGACGTCGAACGATCGCCGCGTGCCGCGCAAACCAACCTCGACAGCCGCGGTGAGATCCTTCGGGATACCGAGGTTCGACGCGAACAGATTTGCCGTCCCGGCCGGGATGATCCCGAGCGTCGCGCTCGTACCCGCGAGCTCATCGATGCAACGCTGCACCATGCCGTCGCCGCCCCAGACGAACACGAGATCGGCGCCGTCGGCCAGTGCCTGACGCACCCGCTTAGGCGCCTTCTTCGACTTGTCGACCTCGAACCACATGGGGTCCGTCACTCCCGACATGTCCAAGATCGAACGAAACTCGGGCAACCCGCCACCGAGGCTCTTGCCCGAATGTGCGATCACTGCAACGGAAGTCATGCCAGAGGTCTTACCGGGAAGCCAAACTCCTCAAACGGTGATGCGCATCACTGCGCGAGCGGTCGAGCATGCACGACCCGGCGCCGGCGGCTGCCACCGAAGACGGGTGACAGCAGCGCGCTCGACGAGCACGACCGCGCCGACCACGGTGAAGAGCCAACCGCTTCGGTGCGTCACCGCGAGCCAGTCGTTCAATTGGTTCGGTGCGGCTTCGAGCAGCACCACGAGGCCGAAGGCCAGCGCGAGCGCGCCGAGAAACGCCATGAACGCGCGGTCCGCGCCCGGGACGACCGAGGCGAGCACCATGAGGACACCGAAGGCGATTTCGATCGCGCCGAGCAGTGGGCTGTGCGGGAATCGCCACACGAGAAGGTGGGGCGTGTCGAGGTGCCCGGTATCGAATCCGGTTCGCGCCACGGCCGCGACACCCAACACGATGAAACCGATGCCCGCGATCAGACCGACGACCTGGGCCGGGCTCCACAACGGCATCGTCGAAACGCGTGATCCACTTTCGTCCACCTCGTAGTCGCGTTGGACGTTCGGTGTGTCGGTCGTCATCGTGTTCTCCTGGGTCGGGCCGGCAACGTCATCTCGATGGCACCGGGTGCAAACGACTTGCCTTCTCGCGCCGACGACGCCACCTCTTCGCAAATCTGGTCGAAGAAGTCGGGCTGGGGCTCGGTCGCGTCGTCACGCCGGGCGTTGTTCTCCATACGCGATCAGTACCCAGCGTTCACTGCAGTCGAAGCGTGAACCAGACACTCTTTCCACCACGCTTGAGCATTCGTCGCCGGCTCCGGGACCGAAGTGCCCTCGGGGCCCGGTGGCAGCCCGAGGGCACCTCGACTCGCCGGAACGCCGCTACGACCGCGGGTCTCCGCGTCCGTGTGGGACCTCGAACCGTTTTCCCGCGCACACCAGAGTTGAAACGTTGCTTTGTCGCGGAGAGGCGCGGTTGGTGATGACGCATCAGACGATGCTTCGTTTCGCGTGCTCATCGTGTGGGAACACGTCCGTCGGAAGACAACTCCACAGCCCAGAGAGGCGGTAGGTCGTGGCCGCACACGCGTCGGCGACATTCGCGCCGTACGACGACGCTGCACATGGAAGTCGGCTCCTTGTGCGCGAATTTCTCGACGGCCAAGGGGCTTCGGATCTCGCCGATGACGGTGAGCTTCTTATCAGCGAGCTCGTCTCGAATGTCGTCCGGCACGCTCATTCGCCCGTGGAGGTCGACCTTCATTGGGACCACGACACATTGCGGGCCGATGTTCGCGACGGCTCATCCATTCTTCCTGCAGTCGAGGACCTCGCTGGAGCCGACGGCGGTTACGGGTTACGCATCGTCGCGGCCGTCGCCCGGGATTGGGGGGTGACCCAGTTGGATGAAGGCAAAGAGGTTTGGTTCACCCTCGGCGGTGACCAGCCGCGACGCGGTGCGTCGTGAATCTCGACGGCGAACCTACGTCGACCTACCGGGGGCCGTATGTGACCCTCGTCGTGCAAAGCGATGACGACGAAGTCCGAGTCGTTGCGCGCGGCGAGATCGACCTCAGTGCAACCCCCGCGCTTGGCGAAGTCGTTCGACATGTCAGTCGGCTCCTACAGGACCGGACACGACCGATCGTGCTCGAGATGTCCGCGGTGGCATTCTGCGACGCCGCTGGCATCCCATTCGTCACAGACCTTGCCGAACTGGCCGAGAAGGCAGACACCGACTTCGCCATTCGAGATCCTCAACCCCACGTCCGCCGCCTCTTTGACCTCGTCGGCCTTGACCACCACAACGCGCACACATGATTGCCGGGGATTGCTTCGCTGAAGTCCTACTGCAGCTTGGCGACGACGATGGCGACGTCGTCGTTGATCGTTACGTCACGAAACATCTCGACCCTGAGGTGAGCACATAGGGCTTCGGGGTCGCTGGGACCCGCCTTGCAGGCCGCGATCAACCGGTCGAGTCCTGTGGTGATCGGTTCGGTTCGACGCTCGATCAGGCCGTCGGTGTAGAGGACGAGCGTCGACCCGGCCGAAAGCTCGGCGGTGTGCTGACGAAACGATGCTGCATACCCGAGTGGAGGGTCGCACTGATCGTCGAGAAGCACAGTGGTGCCATCCGGATGGCGGACCACGGCCGGACAGTGTCCGGCGCTGGCATAGGTCCATGTCCGCGTTTTCGGGTCGAGGATGCCGTAGAGCGCGGTGATCATCGTGTCGCTCGCGAAGACGCGCACAACGTCATTGAGTTGTTCGAATGTCCGATCTGGTGCTTCCTCGGCCAGCGCAAGCGCGCGGAGACTGAATCGGGCGGCGGCCATGTCGGCCACTGCCACGAGTCCGTGGCCGGCGACATCCCCGATTGCCAAACCGAGTCGTTTGTCCGGGAACGGAAGGACCGCATACCAGTCGCCGCCAATCGCGACGTCGCGCTGCGCCGAGATGTAGCGAACTGCGAGGCTGATTCCTTCGACGTGCGGCAAGACCGGAGGCAGCAACGCGCGTTGGAGCGTTTCGATCACCTCGCTTTGCACCGCAAACGCTTGGATCAGTGCCTTCTTGTTTCGCTCACGATCGGTGACGTCGATGGCGACACCGGTGGTTCCGGTCGGTGTCCCGGCGTCGTCGACGAGCACCAGCCCCCGACACTCGACGTGATGCACTGATCCGTCGGGCCAAACCGTGCGGTGTAACAGCGCGTAGGGCCCCGGGTTGGCGAGCGCATTCTCCACGGTTGCGAGACACTCGGCGCGGTCCTCGGGATACAGGGCTGCGAGCCAATCCTCGAACGTGCCACCGAATCCGCCGGGAGGGAGCCCATGCATCTCTTCCAGCCGGATATCCCAGGTCGTCGACCCGGATGCCATGTCCCAGGTCCACGTGCCAAGTCCTGCCGCTTCGCGCGCGAAATCGAGACGGTCGCGCAGGTCTTGGGCCTGGCGTTCCAACCGCCGAAGGGCGGTGACGTCCTCCGACGCGCCAACCATCCCGATAACACGACCCGCTGCGTCGAGTAGCGGGGTGTCGACGACGAAGATGCGTACCCTGTGACCGTCGTGGTGCATGACCGTGAAATCGCCCTGCCACGACTCGCCAGCCGCCAACCGGGCTCGAACGTCGTTCGCGTCGTCACGCGCCTCGATCGGGACCAACACCTCCACGGCGTTGCTGCCCAAGACCTCGGGCTCCGCCCACCCGTACAGTTGTTCCGCCCGCCGGTTCCACAAGACGATTCGACCCGAGGCATCCGTCACAACAATCGCCCGCGGCAACACATCGAAAACAGCCCGCTCTGACAGCGCCTGCGCCCCCGACAAGCCAACGTCCGCGAGCTCGTCGAAGTCAGCGGACCTGGCTCTACGCCCCAACGACGGCATACGCGTAGTAAAGCGAAATCGGACCGCGAGAGCAATGCCCCAAAAGCCAAGTCGGCAAGGCCCGGGCGGCGCTTGCCCCGGCACGGGCGACGCTCGCGGTGGTCGCGCGACTGATCCGAGCAGTGCTGCGGTCCGGCCCCGCTAGTTCGCACCCGCCTTCTTCGCGGCGACGACCTCGTCCCCGAGCTTCGCAAGTTCGTCGCGTTCGAGGCTGGCCTTCAGCTTGGGAAAGATCTCGGTCTCTTCTTCTTTGACGTGGTGCTTGATGCCGGCCGTCACCATCGCGACGGCGGCGCCGTAGCCGCCCTCGTCGACCAGTTCGTTCATCTTGGCGAGACCGTCGCGTGCCAGGCCATGCTCGGTTTCGGCTTCTTGCTCTTCGTCCTCACCGACGATTTCTGCAACGATCGGATAGACGAGTTCCTCTTCGATCTTCATGTGCAGCGTGAGGGCCGCGGTCAGCTTGTCGTTGGTCTTGCGACGAGCGTTGCCGGGTTTGCTATCGGCCAGTGCCTTCAGCATGGCGGCGGCTTCGCGGTGGTCTGTTTTCAAGATTGCGATTGGATCGTTCATGGATCTCCTTGTTCGAACTCCGGTGGTTGTCCGTGTCGTGTCTGTGCACTACGCGCGACGCAGCAAGTAGACGATGAGCACGATGATCAAGATCAAGACGACGGTGCCTACTCCTATGTACATTCCGACCCCTTCGGGTAGCGCAGATGGTCAGGTCTGGTGGCTGCGTTGCTCGGCTTCGTGCGCTGCAGCCTCGGCACGAGCCTTTTCCGCCTCGGCTTCCTTCGTCGCGATGTCGCGTTGGGCTGCGGCTTTCGCCTGCTGCGCTTCGCCTTCGCGCTTGAGCTCGTCTTGGCCGGTGAGCGCACCGGCAGCTTCTTTGACCTTGCCCTTGACGTCTTCGACGACGCCTTTCGCGCCGGCTTCCGGGCCGGTGTCCTTCTCCGTCATCTGCGAAACCTCCTCGTAGTCGCGCCGCAGGTTCAAGCGGCTCGCGATTTCGTCTTACCCCCGGCGACGTCATACGCAATCCGTCGCGGATGTCGATCACGCTCCGGCGCGGTGCGGCGGAGTGACCGGGTGTTTCGCGCGGGTCGCGGGTGGGGAATCGGGTGGTACGGCTTCAACAGTGAGTAACCACGAAACCTCCGAGGCGACCCGCGGTCGACGCGGGGATGGCGTTGGCCGCGCCGGGACCTGGCGCGCGTACGCGCGCGCGTTAGGTCCAGGTCTGATCACGGGGGCGTCCGACGACGACCCGTCCGGCGTCGCGACCTACGCCCAGGCCGGCGCGCAGTACAAGTTCGGTCTCGTCTGGGCGGCGCTGCTCACGTTCCCGCTCATGCTGAGCGTGCAAGAGATCTGCGACCGCACTGCTCTTGCGACCGGTCGAAGCCTGGGAACGCTCGCCCGTGACCGGTTCGGCCGAAAGTCACGCATGGCGATCGGGTTCCTCTTAGCCATCTTGCTGTGCGCCAATACGTTGAACATCGCGGCCGATCTCGTGGCCATCGGAGCGGGCGCGAACCTGCTGCATGCCGGCCCGCAGACCCTGTGGGCCGTCGTTGCCGGGATCGCAGTCACCATCCTCGTCGTAACCGGTTCGTTCCACACCATCGCCCAAGTATTCAAGATCCTCTGCTCGGCGCTGCTCGCGTACATCGCCGTTCTCTTCGTTGCACACGTCGACTGGCGCGGCGTGGCCTTCAACACGCTCGTCCCGCACGTCCAGTCGTCCAAGGCGTACCTCGCCTTGCTCATCGCGGTGCTCGGGACGACGATCAGTCCGTACTTGTTCTTCTGGCAGAGCGCGAACCGCGTCGAGGAACTGCGCGCCGAGCCCGAAGGCGACGACCGAGCCGTGCCGCTGAAGCGACGCTCGGACGCCGACGCCAAACTCAAGCAGCGCACCAGCCGACTGGACGTCACGACCGGTATGGCGTTCTCGAACCTCGTCATGTTCGCGATCATCGTCGCGACCGCCTCGACACTCGGCACCAACGGCACGACCAAGATCGACAGCGCCGCGCAAGCCGCTTCCGCGCTTCGTCCCGTCGCGGGGACTGTCTCGACCGTCCTCTTCGCCGTCGGGTTCATTGGTGCCGGGGTCCTCGCGGTCCCGGTCCTGGCCGGGTCCGCGGCATCTGCCATCGCCGGACTCACCGGACGGCCGTGGGGCTTCTCGCGCGACGCGCGCCAAGCACCCCTGTTCTACGCCCTCGTCCTCGTCGGCACACTTGGTGGCGCCGCGCTCAGCGTTGTTGGTGTGAACCCCATCAGCCTCCTGATCGTGGTCGCCGTCATCAACGGGCTCGCCGCCGCGCCGTTCCTCATCGTGGTCATGCTCATCGCCGGCGATCGACACCTGATGGGCGACTACACCAACGGCACACTCGCAAAGACTCTCGGCTGGCTCACCGTCGCCGTAATGCTCATCGCAGCGATCGCACTCGTCGTGACGCTCTGAACCGAACGTCGTCCCGGCGTTTGACGTGCCACGCGGCGGGGTACTCGCCGAACGCGTGCAGCCCTACCGAGCGAACGTCGCTAGGTACGACCCGCTCTGATATCCGTTAGCTGAGCGATGGCGCGAGCAATCGACCTAGTCGACACTGCCCAATCGGAATCGGAACTGCCGTTGTGATCCTGTTGGTGCTGTTGCTCCTCGGCGTCCTTCGCTGAGCCGACGCAGAGGTGAACGAGCAGACCTTCAAATCTCGCTGAAAGTCGGTGAGGCCGACGAGGTCGAGGACCTCGTCGACCCGCCGACGGTCGATGTCGTTCGAATCGGCCAGCCATCGCAGGTGGTTCCGAGCGCTGCGAGCGGGGTGCACTGCCTTGGCTTCGAGGAGGGCGCCGACGTGGCGGAGTGGGAAACGCAGATCCCGGTAGGGGTGGCCATCGATGGTCACCTGGCCGGAGGTCGGTTGGTCGAGGCCGACCATCATTCGCATGGTCGTGGACTTGCCCGCTCCGTTCGGTCCGAGGAAGCCGGTGACTTGTCCAGGTCGGACCTCGAAGCTGAGGTCGTCGACGGCGACGGTTGCGCCGTAGTGCTTGGTGGCGTGGTCGACGTGAATCATCGGATCAGGCGTAGACGTGGTCGAGGGACCGGTTGACGTGGTCGCGGTTGTCGGTGATGTCGACGGTCGCCGCCTTGAAGCCCTTGAACGTCATGTACAGGCCGACCGAGAGCTCCCAGGTGGCGATCGGGAGGGTGCAGAGCATGGCGATGCTGGACGTCTGGCTCCAGCCGCCGAGGATCGTGATGATCGACGACATGGCAAGCAGCGGGGCCCCGATGACGCCGATGGTCGGGATCACGCGGGGGACCAATCCGGTCCGGCGCAGCACGGTGGCGAAGCACAGGGCGTTGACCGAAGCCATGACCCCGGGACCGAACAGGAAGGTCCACTTGTGCACGGCGACGAGCGCAGCGGCGGTCACGCCGAGGCCGGCGGTTGCCGTCCCGCCGAGGTCGTGGCGGAGGGTGTACATGGTGAGGAGGCTGATGGCGCTGACGGCGAGGATCGCCGCTTCCAGAGTGCGGGAGGCGACGAAGCCGATGGCGTTGGTGCGGCCGTACCGCTTGATGACCGGGTACACCATGACGGCGGTGCCGATGCCGGTGAGGCCGGTAAGCATGTCGAACAAGGCGGCCCACTGGACGCCGGCGCCGCTGCCGGCGCCGTGGATGAAGTTCGGGTTGTTGATGAAGCTGTCGGTCATCTTGAGCGTGGGGATCGAGAAGACGAACGTCGCGAGGTAGAAGAGGCCGGCGCCGAGCGCGAGCTTGCGCGTGGTCGACATCGAGGCGCGGGTGGTGTTGGCAGTGGACATGTCAGTTCCCTTCTGTGGTGTCGAGAGCCGAGGGCTCGGTGGCCGCGTCGCTTGGGAGCTGGGTGAGCGACACGAGCGGGATGCCGATGTCGCGCAGTTTGTGGAGGACGCCGTGCAGTGCGGCCTGGTCGGCGAGCTCGCCGCGGATCACGGTGGTGCCGTCGTCTTCGTTGACGAGGCTGAGTCCGTCGAACCAGGCCGCCCAACGAGGCCCGAGATGTCCCTTGACGCGGATTTCGTACTGGTGGATGCCGGTGTGGTCAGCAGACGACAGGGCTCCGGCGTCGTTGGCGGGGCGCTTGTCTGTGGTCACGTTCAGACCGTACGAACGGACCTGGTGATCCGACATCACATCGTCTGGTGATTGGACGTGGTGATTCGGCACCCAAGGCGCGTGGCTGTGACCGGAACGGGTCGGTTCGTCCGATTCCAGGCGCCGCTGAACGCACGACGCGCAGCGGAAGGCCCTACAGGCCGAGTTCCGTCGCCCGCGTCAGTGCTTCCCGCCGGCTGGTGACCCCAAGCTTTGCGTAGATGTTCTTCGTGTGCGTGCGGAACGTGTTCAGCGACACCATCAGCTCGCCGGCGATGTCGGGTCCGCTGAGGTCACTGCGCAACAGCCGGAGGACGTCGAGTTCGCGGCCGCTCAGCTCGTCGACCAGACCGCCGCGCTGCGGAGGGACAGGCGTGGGCGAGGTGGCCGCGGCGAGCACCTGACGGGCGTAGCTGCCAGCCGGGCCAGTCGAGGCGAC
Organism: uncultured Actinomycetes bacterium; assembly: GCA_963835455.1. Lineage (GTDB taxonomy): Bacteria > Actinomycetota > Acidimicrobiia > IMCC26256 > PALSA-610 > PALSA-610. Next base: position 287,867 of record CAWIFT010000006.1, on the reverse strand, counting down.
CGCTCGGAGCAATGTCGCCATCGTCAGTCCGGCATCGAGAAACACCCGGATAAAACCGTCCGGCTCGGCGCCGATCAGGGCCTTCACCAACGCGCTCTTGGCTGCTGCAGCCTCCCCGCGCGAATGGTGGCCGAGAGCTTGGAGCATCAGGAGTTCGATGACGGTGCCGCCGCGACCGCCTTGTTCGGCCGACTCGAGGAGTCGAGTCAGCAGGCCGAGAGCATCATCGACGCCGTCGCTGGCGAGCAGGGTTCGGGCGACCGTCACGAGTTCGAACTCGTGCACATAATCGACAGCGTCGCGGGCCGTGAGCCCGCGGTCGGTCATCCACCGGCGCGCCGCCGCGACTTCGCCGCGCGCGACGTGCATCCGTGCCTTCATGGCGGGGACGGGTCGGACGGCGGGTGAGAAGTCGGTGTTGTAGCGACGCTCGGCTTCGTCGAGGAGCTCGAGCGCGCCGTCGATGTCGCCGTGGGCTTGGCGCAATCGGGCTGTGGCTACCCGCCAGCGATATGCGTGCTGGGGCAGGCCAGCTTGCTCACCGAGATCGGCGCTCATCTGCAGATGCGTCGCCGCTTCGGCCAGTTCGTTTCGCTCGAGCAGCACCTCACTCAAGCCGACGTGCATGTCCGCCGTCCCGCGCAAGCCAGGATGGCGCCGGGCGTACTCGAGGCCTCGCTCGAAGGTTTGCTCAGCATCGAAGAGGCGTCCCTGCGCGACCTCGATGTCTGCGAGCCCAAGCGTCATGCCCAGCACGTCGGCGAAATTTCCCGCCGCATCCAAGTGAGGAATGGCTTCGACATACAGCGGCCGGGCCGCCTCGAGATCTCCCAATGACCAGGACACGAGCCCCAACAGTGACGTTGCCGAACCTTGACCGAGGTGGTCGTCCTCGTTGGCAAGCGCGAGGGCTCGGTGTGCATGCGACATGGCCATCGCGATGTCGCCCATGATGAGTGCGTGCCCCGCACGAAGCGTTGCGGCTTGCGTCGCGAGTCTCGCGAACTCGCGTTCGTCGAAGACGATCGCCCCGGCGGGTGTGTCGAGGTGTGACTCCGCGGCTCTGAGGAGCTCGTCGACGCCGTTGGTGTCACCCAGCCTCAGGCGGGCGCCGGCAAGCGCGACGCTGAGCACAGGTCTCGCCAGGAGCACGTCGATCGGCAAGGCTTCCAACCATCGGCGTAGCGCCTCCTCCTGTCGGGTGCGGTCGAGCATCTGTGCCGCAAGCTCGATACGCTCGGCCGCGAGTTCGAAGTTCTCGCCCGCGATGGCGTGCGAGATCGCCTCCACCGGATCGTCGTGCACGTCGTACCAGTCGCTCGCCCGCCGGTGAAGTTCGTGAACGCGCTCGGGGTGTTCATCAGCGAGCCACGCGCGGAGCACGTCGCCGAACAAGTGGTGGTACCGATACCACGATCGTCGATCATCGAGTGACACGACAAACAAGTTGGCCCGTTCAAGCGTCTCGAGAGTTGCCCTGCCGACACTGCCGCCGGTCACTGCGTCGCACAGCGACCCTGTCATACTCGTGAGAATGGAAGTGTCCAACAGGAACTCACGGACGTCGTCGCTCTGACGTTCGAGGACTTCCTCGACGAGGTAGTCGACCACGAAGCGATCGTCGCCGGTGAAGTTGGCGATGAAGTCGGCGATGTTCTCGCGGCCCTGCATCGACAACGCCGCCAGCTGCAACGCGGCGATCCAGCCCTCCGTCCTCGCTTCAAGCGCGCCGACTTCGCTGGCGTTGAGATCGATCCCCATCGCGTCCCGGAAGTAAGTCGACGCTTCCTCCGCGGTAAACCGGAGCTCGGCAGCGCGCACTTCGAGCAGTTCGCCGCGTGCGCGCATCCGAGCCAGCGGCAGAGCGGGATCGACCCGACTGGCAATCACGAAGTGGACCTGCGGCGGCAGATGCTCCAGAACAAACGCCAGCGACTCATGCACATCCGTCGACTCGATGAAGTGGTAGTCGTCGAGCACCACAACGAGATCTCTCGCGAACGCGTCCAAGTCGTTGAGCAGACTCGCCGTCACCGCCTGCAGCGCCGATTCGCCGGCCTGCAACAGTGACAGCGCCTCGGACCCCGCGTCCGGGACGACGGCCTGGACCGCCGCAATGAGATTCGACCAGAATACGACCGCGTCGGTATCGGACGAGTCGAGCGCGAGCCATGCCGTCGGGCGATGGCGGTCGACGACCCACTCCGCCAACAACGTGGTCTTGCCGAAGCCGGCCGGGGCCGAGATCAGCGTGAGCAGCGGCTCGTCACCTTTGAGAAGACGGTTCTCGAGACGGGCGCGATGGACGAGGCGGCGAGTCGGCCGCGGCACGCGCAACTTCGCGTCAACCCGCGGAACTCTGACTACCGGGCCGGGCTTACTCACCCCTCCAGGATGGCGCACGACGACCGGCGCCGGCCGAAACGGCATCCACCGTGAGCCACGCACGCCCGATCGGGGGCGATATTGCACTGGCTCCGATGCGGGGCACGAGACTCAGGATGTGCCCTTGTCACCGCTTCTGCCTATCAAAGCCGGGCACTACCTTGGTATCGGGCGATGTGAACAACACGGACGAGCAGTACTCGGTGGGCGTAGCACTCGCGTCCCCGAAGTGCCGATCTGGGATACCCGCGGCCGCGCGAGCGCCGCGGCCCGAGACGCGTCGGCTTCTTAGCGCCGAGCTGCTCGGTCGGCGTGCTTGCGGTTACCGCACGCTTCGAAGTCGGCGGCACGCGCGCTCATTGCGCTCGCCGGCTGGCGCTGGGCGCGACACCTCAAGGGACGCAACTCGAACCCACGCGCTGACCTGGCCAAACGTTGTCGAAACGACAACGGCAGTGGAGGTGATGGGACTTGAACCCACGACTTCTACGTTGCGAACGTAGCGCTCTACCGGGCTGAGCTACACCCCCGAAGGAGCAGTCAGCCTACCAAGGGTCAGCCCTCGGTGGCCCGCTGTGCCGACTCGATCGCCGCCTGCAGCCTCGACGCGACAATCGTGGTCGTGAGGTCGCCCCGGGTCCGCTCGAGCACCGCCCGCAGCGCATCGGTCGTCCGCCGGAGGCCGCCGGTCACGCCGTCGGGATAGTCGATGGTCACGAGTAACGAGTAGATGTCGTCCATCGCTCGCATGAGGGTCTCGGCGCGGGCCAACTCCCCCGCGCGCAGCTGGTCGAGCAGCTGGCGGCGCAGCTCGCTCGCGGCTTCCGCGAGACCGTTGCAATACGGCGCGATCTCGATGCCCAGCTCGTCCGGAGTGGGCAGCGGCACGTCGCGGACCAGCGCGAGCGTGAGCCACGCTTCCGCGAGCTCCTTCTTCGCGTCGTTGAGCGGACCACCCGTGCGCACGTCCGCCTGGCTCGCGAGCGCGGCATCGGCGGCGGCGAGGTGATCACGCGCTTCGCGTGCGAGTGTCTCGGCCGCGTCGTACTCGCCGCGATGCGTCGAACGGATCGAGGCCGCGCACGCCTGGATGGCTTGGCGCGACGCGGCGATCGTGATCTCACGCGCGCGATGTTTCTCTTCGAATGCCGCGCGCGCCGTTTCGCCGAGTGCTGCGATCTCCGGGCCGCGGTCCATGCCGCGAATGCTACGACCGCGAGCGAGAAGGAGCGATTACGAAGACGCCGCGCGGCGCAGCACCCAGTCGGGGGTGGGCTGGTTCTGCTGCTGTTGCATCGAGCGCACCTTCATCGCGCGCTCGACCTGCAGCGAACGGGCCCACGCCCACAACGCGGCGAACGCCGCGAACGCGAGTGCGGAAACGAAGAACAACGCCCACGCGATCGTGGCGTGCGTTCCCACTGCGAGCAGTCCGAAGCCGCCGACCACTGCGAGCAGCGTGCGCAGAACGTCGCGCCGGCGCTTGGCTGCACGTTGGCCCGGCGACGTGCGCGGCCGCGCGCCCTGCTGGCGCAGTGCACCGTTCGTACGACCGAGGACATCGAGTCGGTAATTGAAATCGCCGATCGAGTCGTTTGCCCGCTCCGCACGGGATCGCAGCATGGGCGGCAACAACACGACCGCCCAAAGTGCAGCGAGAATGACCAGGACCACGAGTGTCAAGACCTCTCGACCACCTTTGTTGTCGGGAACGGTAACAACGGATTACCAACGAGTGGTGGACCGCCGAAGAATGCAGTCTCGCGAGAACGACGCGCTACGACAACTCGTGCGCACGCGTCACCGAAAGCAGACAGCGACCTCTCAGAAACCAAACGCGTCGGGATCGTCGGTCTGGCGCCGCCATGTCCCGGAGCGTCCGCCTGTCTTCTCCCAGAGCGCGAGATCACCGATCGTCATCGAACGATCAATTGACTTGCACATGTCGTAGATCGTGAGCGCCGCGACACCCGCCGCGGTCATCGCTTCCATCTCGACACCCGTGCGATCCACGGTGTCGACATTCGCCTCTACCTCGACATACGTGTCTTCGAGCCGGAAATTCACGAGCACCGCGCCGACGAGCAACGGGTGACACAACGGCAGCAGATGCGGCGTCTGCTTCGCGGCCTGGATGCCGGCGACGCGAGCCACGGACAGCACGTCTCCCTTGGAGATCGCGCCGGATGCGATCGCGGAGGCAGTCTCGGCCTCCATGTAGATCCGGCACCGGGCCACGGCCCGGCGGTGGCTCGGTTCCTTCGCCGTGACGTCGACCATGCGGGCCCGGCCGAGCGGATCGAGGTGCGTGAACTCCGGAGGCATGGGCGCCAAGTGTAGGTGGACCAGGGAAAATCCACGACTGGAGCGGTCAGCCCGACCCCGGATCGGGGGTTACCCGCCGATCTGGCTCATGGAGCGGTCGGGCCGGACGAAGTCGACCTGCCCGATGCGGTGGCCCGCCCACTTGGTGGCCACCGCACCTGTGATCGCCGCCGCGAGGCGGTCGTCGAGGTCGGGTGCTTCCAGTCCGCCCTCGCGCAGCACCACGCGCAGATCGGTCTCGTCGAGCGCGAACAGACACGTCCGGAACTGTCCCTCCGCGGTCACGCGCACGCGATCGCAGTTGTCGCAGAACGGTTCACTGACACTCGAGATCACGCCGATGTCGCCGATGCCGTCGCGGAACACGTAACGCTCTGCCGGTTCGACGTGGTCGGGATTGCCCGGCTCGAGCGGGAACACCGCGTCGATGCGGTCCAAAATCTCCTGTGCAGGAACGACTTTGTCGCTGCTCCACTCGCCCTGCGCGTCGAGCGGCATGAACTCGATGAAGCGAACGCCCACACCTTTCTCGCGACCGAAACGCGCGAGATCGACGACTTCGTCGTCGTTGATACCGCGCATCACGACCGCGTTCACCTTCACGGGATCGAGTCCGGCGTGGAGCGCGGCATCGATTCCCGCCAACACGCGTTCGAGCTCGTCGCGTTTCGTGAGTGCGAAGAATCGTTCGCGTTGCAGCGAGTCGAGCGACACGTTGATGCGCCGCAGCCCCGCTTCCGCGAGGTCGTGCGCCAGCTCGGGCAATCGCACACCGTTGGTCGTCATCGCGATGTCGACCCCGAGCGGCGCGAGCAGCTGGACGAGCCGGGTCACGTGGGCCCGCACGAGGGGCTCACCCCCGGTGATCCGGATGGCCTCGAACCCGTAGCGCTCCACGCAGACCCGGGCGATCCGGGCGATCTCCTCATAGGTCAGCAGTTCCTCCCGGGGCAGCCAGTGCATCCCTTCTTCGGGCATGCAGTAGGCGCAGCGGAAGTTGCAGCGATCCGTGATCGAGACCCGCAGATCCTTGACGCGCCGAGCGAAGGGGTCGATCAGGGGCACCGGCTGGATCAGCGGTACGGGCACGGCGCGCAGGGTCACCGCTTCAGGTTAGGGGCCGGGTCGGAGATCCCGACCTGCGTGGCATCCCGGGGGTGGGTTCGCTCTCGCTCCCCGCTCGGCGCAGCGACCAACTTCAGCCGACGGATCAGTGCTTCCCCGGGTGTGCAGCGTCACGCCAGCCCATGCGTGTCGTTGCACCCTTGCCACACGGTTGTCGCCTCCCATTGCATTTCGCCCACCCGGCGACCCCGTTACGTATACGTTGTACCACTCTCAGTGGCATCCGACAAGAGACCTGAAGGGTTTGTCCACCCCGGGTGACAACGGTCACTCAGAGCAGGAGGAGGCGAACCTCGCCCCCGGCCTCCACGCCGTCGCCGTCGGGCAGGAGGGCCAGCGCGTTGGCGCTCGCCATCCCCGACAGCACGTTGCTCGCCTGGCCGCCGGCCCGGTCGCACACGTACCGGCCGTCCTCGACCCACACCCGCACCCGGTCGAGGTGCAACTTGCCGTCCGGGTGGCGCTTCATCGCCGCCGCCGCAGTCGCCACGACCGGCTCGGCCGCGATGTCGGTGCGGCCCGCGAGCTTGCGCAGCGCAGGCCGGGCGAACAGCTCGAAGCTCACGCGCGACGAGACCGGGTTGCCGGGCAGGCCGAACGCGGGGACGGGTCCGAGCATCGCGAACGCCAGGGGCTTGGCCGGTTTGATGGCGACCTGCGCCCACAACGACGTGCCGCCGCGCGCCTCGGCGACGCGTTCCAGCACCAACTTCACGAAGTCGTAGTCGCCGACCGACACCGCGCCACTCGTCAGCAGCGCGTCGCACGAGTCCGCGGCCCGCTCGATCGACTCGGTGATCCTTGCTTCGTCGTCACCGACGATCCCGCCGTCGACTGCCTCGCAGTCGAGCTCGTCGATCAACGCGAGCAACATCGGACGGTTGGAGTCGCGGATCCGACCCGGCGCGAGCGCGCCCCGCTCGACCAGCTCGTCGCCGGTCGAGATCACCCCGACGCGCGGCCGCGGGTGGCACGACACCTCGTGCACGTCGAGGCTCGCGAGCACGCCGAGGTGCGCGGGCGTGAGCAACGTGCCGCGTTCGAACACGAGATCGCCGGCGTTCACATCACCACCGGCGACGCGCACGTGTTCCTTCGGCTGCGCGACTTCGACCACGACGTTGTCGCCGTCGACGCGGGTGCGTTCGACCATGACGACCGCGTCGGCGCCGTCGGGCATCGGCGCGCCCGTCATGATGCGGATCGCTTCGCCGGGACCGACGGGGATGGTCGGCGCGCGCCCCGCGGGCAGCTCGCCCACGACCCGGAGTGTTCCGGGAGTATCGACCGCCCGCACCGCGTACCCGTCCATGCCCGTGTTCGCGAACGGCGGAACGGGTTCGCGCGCCACGATGTCCTCCGCGAGCACCAGCCCGCGCGCGACGCTCGTCGCGAACGTTCGCGGCGCCAGCGGCGTTACCGCGTCGAGAATCGTTGCCTGCGCATCGGCGAGCGGAATCACGCCTCTACGCGTATCACAGAGAGACGGTGATCACTCCGGCCAGCGTGTCGCGACGTAGCCGCGCAACCATTCGCCGAACTCCGGCCCGAGGTCGGCCCGGTCGAGCGCGAGCTCGACGTTCGCCCGCAGGAAGTCGAGCTTCTGCCCGACGTCGTAGCGACCGCGACGACAGTTGACGCCGAACACGCTCTCGTGCTCGAGCAGCATCCCGATCGCGTCGGTGAGCTGAAGCTCACCACCGCGCCCCGGCTGGATGTGGTCGAGCATCGTGAAGATCTCGGGCGTGAACACGTAACGACCGATGATCGCCAGGTTCGACGGCGCCTCTTCGCGCGACGGCTTCTCGACCACGCGGCGAATCTCGACGACGTCGTCGTCCGTCCCGGGCTTCGGGTCGATGCATCCGTAGGACGAGATCTCCTCGGGGGTGACCTCCGAGAACGCGATGACCGAACGGTTGCGCGCTTCGTTCACGTCGAGCATCGAACGCAGGAGCGCGCCGTCGTCGACCATGAGGTCGTCCGCGAGCAGCACCGCGAACGGTTCGTCGCCGACGTGGTGGCGCGCCACGGACACCGCGTGCCCGAGGCCCAACGGGTCCTTCTGGCGGACGTAGTGGATGTCGGCGAGATCGGACGCGAACTGCACTTCCTTCAAGAGGTCGTGCTTGCCGCTGTTGTCGAGGAAGTGCTCGAGCTCGAAGTTGCGGTCGAAGTGATCCTCGATCGCGCGCTTGTTGCGACCGGTGATGATGAGGATGTCCTCGAGGCCGGCCTTCACGGCCTCCTCGACGACGTACTGGATCGCGGGCTTGTCGACGACCGGCAGCATCTCCTTGGGAGAGCTCTTCGTGGCCGGCAGAAAGCGCGTGCCCAGACCGGCTGCGGGGATCACCGCCTTGGTCACGCGTGTCATTTCGGCCTCCTCAAGCGGTGCGACGAGCGCCCAGATCGATCTCCTTACCCCGGAGCAGCCGGCGGATGTTCGCCGAGTGACGGAGTACGACCAACACGGCGAGAGCACCAACGACTCCGACTTCCCATCGGTCGAAACCGAACCCGAAAACAGCGATCGGGAAGAGAACCGTTGCCAGGAGCGACGCGAGCGACGCCTTGTGCAGGACCCGGGCGACGAGGAACCAGAAAATGGCAAGCCCGACGACGATCAGCGGGTACAGCACGACGAGCGCGCCACCTGCGGCGGCGACGCCCTTTCCGCCCTTGCGGTACAGCGGAAGCATGTGGCCGACGACGGCCGCGACGCCGAGCACGAACGCGCCCGGGCGACCTCCGATGACGAGCCCCACCCCGGCCGCGATCGCGCCCTTGGAGAAGTCGAGCAGCAGCACCAGGGCGCCGGCCTTCCACCCGAGCAGCCGGTGCACGTTGGATGCGCCCGGGTTGCCCGAACCCTCCTTCAAGATGTCGCGACCGTGCGCCCGGGCGACGAGCTGGGCGCTCGGAAACGTCCCGAGCAACCAGGCGACGGGGACGAGCAGCGCGATCGCAAGCATGCAGGTTCATTCTGGCCCATCCCACGGTGGACCGAGGCCCGCCCCTACGAGATACGATTGGCACTCGTAGGCGTCGAGTGCCAATCCCCGGCGACCACCTCATCGGAGTAGTCCATGCCGACATACGTGTACCGCTGCGCCAAGTGCGGCGAGCAGATCGAGGCGTTCCAGTCGTTCTCGGACGCGCCGCTGACCAAGCACGACAAAGACGGCGGCAAGCTGACGAAGGTGCTCTCCGCCGCGGGAATCGTTCTCAAGGGCTCCGGCTTCTACAAGACCGACAATCGTTCCTCGTCCAAGGGCGCCTCGAAGGAGCGGTCGAAGGAGTCGACCTCCTCGTCGTCCGACTCCGGGTCGTCGAGCTCGAGCTCGTCCGAGTCGAAGAGCTCCGAGTCGAAGAGCTCCGAGTCGAAGAGCTCGGAGACGAAGTCGTCGGGCTCCGAAGCCAAGAGCGCGTAGTTCGCCGGAGCCGGCTCGCATGCAGGCCGAGATCGGCGTCTTCGGAGGCTCGGGCTTCTACAGCTTCGGCGCCGACGTCGAAGAGGTCGTCCTCGAAACGCCGTTCGGCCCGCCCAGCGCACCGGTCACGATCGAAGCGATCGGCGGGCGCCGGGTGGCGTTCATCCCCCGCCACGGACGAGACCACGAATACACGCCCGCGCACGTCCCCGCGCGCGCCAACCTCTGGGCGATGCGGATGCTCGGGGTGCGCCAGGTCGTCGGGCCGTGCGCGGCCGGGTCACTGTCGCCCGACATCCATCCCGGCGACTTCGTGGTCCTCGACCAGCTCGTCGACCGCACGTGGGGTCGGGCGGACACGTTCTACGACGCGGGCCGGACCCATCACGTCTCGTACGCCGACCCGTACTGCGCCGTGGTGGCGCGCCACGCCGTCCAGGCCGGCGAACGCATCGGCGTACGGATGCACGACGGCGGGACGGTCGTGGTCGTTCCGGGGCCGCGCTTTTCGACGCGCGCCGAGTCGCGCTGGTTCCGCTCGGAGGGCTGGCACGTCGTCAACATGACGCAGTACCCCGAGGCGTACCTCGCCCGGGAGCTCGGCATGCACTACGCGGGCATCGCGCTCGTCACCGACTACGACACCGGCGTCGCCGACGACGATTCCGTCTCCCCGGTCTCCCAGGAGCAGGTGTTCGGCTTCTTCGAGGAGAACCTCCACCGCGTGCGCGCGCTCCTGCACGACCTGATTCCGCGCCTCCCGGCCGAACCCGTCGGGTGCCGGTGCGCCGACGCCGTCGGCCCGCTGCCCACGGCAGACTGAGCCGAGAGCGACTGAGCCGGAAGAAGAGGCGAGTGCCCCCGGCCCACCGATCCGGGCGGGCGATGACCGGCGGGCCAGGGGACTCGCGCGGCGCCACTTCGGGCGCCGGGGCCGGGGGATGCCAAATGAGTCAACCCCCCGAGAACTGCTGACATTCCCATCATTCCCAACTGCTTGGTGGGGGAACCGCGGGTCGCTAGGTTCATCCGCACTTTCTCCCCGCCCTTCCCCGCACTCGTTTCGCTCGGGCCGAACCGGTCACGAAATTCGCTTCGTGATCGCGGCGCCGACGCGAGTCTCGGAAGGAGTCGTTGCATGCGCCGTTCACCTCGCGTCCTGCTCGCCTGGGCCGCCGCAGTGGTCGTGATGTTGCTGACGGTCCAGGTGGTGGCCGGTGATCTCGGAAGGCTCCACCGCCGCGCGCACGATCTCGGCGCCGACATCGCGGTCGTACTCGCCGCGCGCGACCTCCCACTCGGCGTCACGTTGACGACTGCCGATCTGCGCGTCGTGCGGAGACCGGCGATGACGGTCTCCCCGGACGCAGTGCGCGACCCCGGGCATGCAGTCGGACACGTTGTCGCGGTCGCGCTGCTCCGCGACGACGTCGTCGGGGCGCGCCACCTCGTCACCCGCACCGGCGGAATCGTGCCCGAGGGCGAACGGGCGGTGCACGTGCTGGTCAAGGACGGATTCCAGCCGCCGCGCGGATCGGTGGTCGACGTGCTCGCGACGTTCGACCCCTCGGTCGGGTCCGGCACCGGATCCGCGGGGCTGGCGACGGTCGTGGCCCGCGGCGCCCACGTACTGACCGCGTCGACCGACCCGAGCACCGACACCGCGGGCTCGGGGGTGACCCTCGTCGTCACCGAGGCCGAAGCCCGCGCGGTCGCGTACGCGGCTTCCGTCGGCGAGGTGTCGCTGGCGATCGGGCCCGCGCAGAGCGCGTGCTGTTCCGCGCCCGCACCCTGACCCTGGGTATCTTGCCGCCGTGACGATCAGCACGGTCATCTTCGACTTCGGCGGCGTGATCTCGAGTCCGCTGTTCGTGGGGATCGGCGCCTTCGAAGAAGCCGAGGGCTACAAGAAGGGTTCGCTGTTGCGGCTCCTCTTCGGCGACACGTCGTACATCGGCGTGGAGGGTCGGGCGGTGGCCGACGCGATCGCCGCCGACCCCGACGCGGCCGAGGCGGAGGGCGAGGTCGAGGACGAACCGGATTGGCACCTCCTCGAGAAGGGCCAACTCGACATCGGTACGTACTTCGAGCGCATGGTCGAAAAGGCACCGCGCGTCATCGGCCAGCCGATCGACATGGAGGCGTACGGAAGGTTCTGGCGCCAGACCGCGCCGGGCGTGCACTGGACCGTCGTGCACAAGATGCGCGACCTGAAGGCGCGCGGGCTGCGCATCGGTCTGCTCACGAACAACGTCAAGGAATTCGGCGACAACTGGCGCGCGATGTTCCCGATCGACGAGCTGTGCGACGAGGTCGTCGACTCGTCCCACGTCGGGATGCGCAAGCCCGACCGGGAGATCTACGAGCTCACCTGCACACGCATGAGCATCGAGCCGAACGAGGCCGTGTTCCTCGACGACAACGCGGACAACGTCGCCGCGGCGCGCGCGTTCGGCATGGAGGCGGTGCACGTCGTCGACCCCGAGGTCGCGCTCACCGAGCTCGAGGCGATCCTCCTGCGCCGCGGAACGCGCTAACTGCCTCGCCGGCGGTCAGGCCCCGCTCATCGTCATCTCGCCGATGAGCACGGTCATCCCCGCGACCGCGCCCGGCAAGAAGGTGAGATCGCTACCGACCTCGGTGATGTCGAGGAGCATGCGCTGCAGGGTGGACGCGATCGTGATCTCGCGCACCGGCTCCGCGAACGTGCCGTCGCGCACCAGGAGACCGTCGGCGCCGACGGAGAAGTCGCCGCTGATCGGGTTCGTCCCCGAGTGCAGACCACTGACCGACTGCACGTAGAGCGCCTCGCCCACACCCCGCATGATCTCCTCGGGCGATTTCGGTCCGGGTTCGAGTCGGAGCGCACGCACGCCGACGCCGGGTGTCGACCCGAGCCCGCGCGTCGCACTCGCGGTGGTGCCCGAGCCCGAGCGGCGGCCCGTGTAGACGTTGTGCAGGAAGCCCTGCATCACACCGTCGACGATCAGTGCGTTGCGCCGAGTCGGAACCCCGTCGCCGTCGAACTGCGATGCGCCGAGCGCACGCGCGTCGGTGGGGTCGTCGACGAGTTGGACGAACGGCGCCCCGATCATCTCGCCGACCCGACCGGCGAACAACGAGCGGCCCTTCAGCATCGACTCGCCGTTGAACGCGCTCGACAGGACCCCCAGGACCGAACGCGTCACGAGCGGGTCGAGGATCACCGGTATGCGGCGACCGGCCGTGGGCTTGGCGCCGAGCAGCCGGCAGGCGCGCGTCGCGGCGTCGCGCGGGATCGAATCGAGATCGAGATCCGACAACGTGCGCCCGGCCACGAAGCCGTAGCCCGACTGGGTACCCGAACCGTCGTCGGCCAACGCGACCGCGGACGCGGAACACGTCGTGCGCCGCGTGTGCGACTCGACGCCGAGCGAATTCGCGAGCGCCGACTCCGCGAACGCGTCGCCGTAGCTCGCCGACTCGACGTTGCGGATGCGCGGATCGGCCGCCTTCGTCGCGCGCTCGAGCTCGAGCGCGATCTTCACCTTCGCTTCGGTCGACACCGACGCCAGTTCCTCGCGCCACAGGTCGAGGTCGACGGGCGCGGCGCCGTTCACGTCGGCCGGAGTCGCGAGCCCGTACCACTCGTCGGGCTCACCGAATCCGGCGTTGTCGCGCGCTTCTCGGAGCGTCTCTTCGATGACGTCGGCGGCGAGCGAGCCTGCCCACGCGAGCCCCTGCCGATGGCCGGCGACGACACGGATACCGACACCCTCGACGCTCGCGGTCGTCAGCGACTCGACGTCGCCGTCGAACACCTCGACGTCGGTGTCGCGCGTCCGCACGACGTACGCCTCGACCTGTTCACCGGCGCGAGCCGACCGGGCGACGCCCCGGGCGATGTCGAGCAGGTCGTCGCGACTCACGCCGCGGTCCCGCCGACGGTCATCTCCCGCACCAGCACGGTGGGTTGCCCGGAAGACACCGGCACGCTCTGGCCCTGCTTCCCGCACATGCCGGTCCAGGTGTCGAAGTCGTTGCCGACCGCGTCGACCATCCGCAACACGTCGGGGCCGTTGCCGATCAACTGCGCGGCGCGAATGGGCCGGGTGATCTCGCCCTTCTCGATGAGATACGCCTCGGTGATACCGAAGACGAAGTCGCCGGTCGCGGGGTCGACCTGGCCGCCGCCGAGCTGCACCGCGTAGATACCGAAGTCGACACCGCGGATGATGTCGTCGGGGTCGGATTCGCCTTCGAGGAGGAAGGTGTTCGTCATGCGCGGCATCGGCAGGTGGCGATAGGTCTCGCGGCGGCCGTTGCCGCTCGGCGCCCGTCCCTCCTTGCGCGCCCGCACGATGTCCCACATGTAGTCGGTGAGCACACCGTTCTCGATCAACACGTTGCGTTGCGCGGCGTAGCCCTCGTCGTCGATCGCCAGGGTTCCCCACTCGCGCCCGTAGCCGCCGTCGTCGACGAGCGTGACGAGCGGCGACGCGACGGACGCGCCCATCTGGCCCTTGAACACCGACGCGTCCTTCAGGATGTGGTCCGCCTCGAGGCCGTGACCGCACGCCTCGTGGAAGAGCACGCCGCCCGCGCCGCGCTTCAACACCACCGGCAGGCGCCCCGAAGGCGCGGGCACCGCTTCGAGCAGCGTGAGCGCGGTGTTCGCGGCCTTGCGACCGACGTCCTCGGGCGCAACCGTGTCGAAGAGCTCGAAGCCCATCGTGCGGCCGGGCGCTTCGTGCCCGGTCTGCATGCCGGTGTCGCCGGTGGCGACGCACTGCACTCCCAAGCGCGTGCGCACCCGGTCGTCGTCGGCAACCAAGCCGTCGGAGTTGGCGACGAGGATGCGCCGGCGCGCGTCCGCGTACGACGCGGTCACCGAGCTGATGGCACTCCCCGTTGCACGCGCCGCCGCATCGGCGCGCGCGAGCAGGTCGATCTTGCGGCGTTTCTCGACGGACTCGGGCAGAACCACGCTCGCGTCGATCGGATGGGTCGCCGTGGGCGACAGCGCGACGGTGTGCGTTCCGCCGCCACCACCGCGGGCGGCTCCGGCGGCGGCCTCCGCCGCGCTCAACAAACCTTCCGGCGAAAGATCGGCCGTATGCGCAAAACCGGTCGTGTCGCCACGAACAACCCGAAGTCCCGCACCGCGATCACGGCCCGAAACCAATTCCTCGACCCGGCCGTCGTCGAACCGGGCGCTCGACGAACGCCGGTCTTCGACGAATACCTCGGCGAAATCGCCACCACCGCGCAGCGCGTGGTCGAGCGTTGCCTGCAGCACGTCGTGGTCGAGCAGGGGAGCAGTCATAGGGCCTCGAGCATCCTTCGCTTGCGCCGACATGCCGAGTCGGCACCGGGCTGCCTATGGTAAGCGGATGGGGCTCCCCTCCGGTCTCACAGCGTCGATCACGCTGAAGGTCTGCGAGGGTGACACCGCGCTCGCGATGGAGAGCGGCGACGTGCCCGTGCTCGCGACTCCCCGCCTCGTCGCGCTCGTGGAAAAGGCGAGTATCGCGGCGCTCGGCGGTCAGCTCGGGCCGGACAAGACGTCGGTCGGTTACGAGGTGCAACTCGCGCACCTCTCGCCCACTCCCGTCGGTTCGGAAGTGACCGCGGAAGCGACGCTGGAAGGCGTGGAGGGCCGGCGGCTCACGTTCCGGGTCTCCGTCACCGATGCACGCGGTCTCGTCGCCGCCGGACGCGTCACGCGCGTGGTCGTCGATCGCGATCGGTTCATCGAGCGCGCGCAATCGGAGCTATGACCGATCTGATCGTGGAGCCCTTCGCGGCGCACACGGTCCTGATCCTGAATCGACCCGAAAAGCGCAACGCGCTCTCCGTCGCGCTGCGCGACGCGATCAGCGACGCGCTCGACGCGATCGCGCGGGACGAAGCGATGAAGTGTGTCGTGATCGCGGGCGAGGGTCCGGTGTTCTCGGCCGGCTTCGACCTGTCGGAGTTCACGCGCGCCGCTGACGACGCGGACTTCGGACGCGAGCTCTGGGCGTCGAGCGATCGCTACCACGACACGGTGTTGCGATTCCCGCTCCCGACGATCGCGTCGATCAACGGCCCCGCGCTGGCCGGCGGCTTCGACCTCGCGGTGCTCTGCGACCTCCGCATCGCGTCGACGACCGCACGCTTCGCGCACCCGGAACGCACCTTCGGTGACGTCGTCTACGGCCCGCTGCACGATCTCGTGGGCGGCGCGATCGCCCGCGAGCTCACGCTCGGCGGCCGCGAGCTCGACGCGCAGGAGGCCCTCGCCCTCCACCTCGTCGGCGAAGTCGTCGAACCCGAGGCACTCCGCGCCGCGACGGAGGCCCTCGCCGCACACGTGTGTCAGGCCCCTCGTGACGTCCTGATCCGCACCAAGGCCAAGGCCCTGCGCCGCGCCGGCTTCGGCGCCGAGAGCCCCACGCTGGAGTTGTAAACCCCGCAGGGGTGCGCGCAGTGAATGGCCGCTGCGGCAATTTTGCTTTCTGGTCGCATCCACAACTGTGCGGCTCGCTGACGCTCGCGATTGCGAGTTGCGGCTGACTCCGGCGAGCTTCCTGCGCACCCTTCGGGCTGCTCCGGTCGCCGCATCGTGCGCGGGTGGGACGCGCGTCTAAGCAAGATTCGAAGACCGGGGGTACGCATCCTCAGGGTCCGTCAGCACGTTGACGAGGCTGACGCCGGGGGTGGCGAGGGCGCGGTCGAGGGCGGGGCCGATGTCGCCGGGGGCGTCGACGAGCTCGCCGTGTCCGCCCAACGCCTCGATCACCTTGTCGTAGCGGATGCCGGGCGAGAGCTCGGCGACCACGTCGTAACCGAAGAGCGCCTGCATCGGATGCTTCTCGAGGCCCCAGATCCCGTTGTTGCCGACGACGGCGGTGACGTTGACGCCGTGCCGCACCAAGGCCTCGAAGTCGCCGAGCGCGAAGCCGATCGCGCCGTCACCGAGGAGCAGCACCACCTGCCGATCGGGGTGGGCGACGCCGGCGGCGAGCGCGTACCCCGGACCCATGCCCAGGCAACCGTACGGTCCGGGGTCGAGAAACGTTCCGGGTTCGTAACTCTCGACGAGCTTGCCCGCGTACGAGACGAAGTCGCCGCCGTCACCGATGACGATCGCGTCGCGGTCGAGCCGCGCCTTCAACTCGCCGTAGATCCGCGCGGGCTTGATCGGGGCGGAGTCGGCCTCGAGCGCCGGCATCTCGGCCGCGCGCTTCGCCTGTTCCTCCGCGCGCAGGCGCGCGATCCAGTCTTCGTGCGCGCCGGGCGGCGCGCCGGCCGCGGCAAGCGCAGTGAACTGCGCGGCGAGATCGCCGGCCGCCGACGCGGCGAGCGCCGCGTGCGGCGCGATCTCGCTGACCGCGTCGCACAGATGCACGACGAGCGCGTCACCGAACCGGCCGAAGCCGAGCCGGAAGTCGAGCGGCGTGCCGGCGACGATCACGAGGTCCGCTTCCTTCAACGCGACCGACCGCGACCGGGAGAACGCGAGCTCGTGATCGGCGGGAAGGGTGCCGCGGCCCATGCCGTTCACGAACACGGCGACGCGGGCCGCCTCTGCGAACTCGCGCATCGGCGTTTCCGCGTGGGCCCAGTACACATCGCCGCCGGCGACCAACACGGGTCGCGCCGACGCCGCGACGAGCTCGGCGACGCGGGCGAGCGCGTCGGGGTCGGGCGCGGCACCGCGAAAGCCACCGTCGGCACCGACCGCCGGGATATCGATCGAACCCGGTCCGAACGCGTCGAGCGGGATGTCGACGAACGTGGGCCCGCGGTGCGGGGTACGCGCGCTCCGGCACGCGGCATCGACCTCCGCGACGATCGACGCGGCCGACGTCGCCGTCGCGGCCGTCTTCGTGACCGGCGCGACGATCGGTACGTGGTCGAGCTCCTGCAGCGAACCGCTCCCCCATCGGCCCTGCGGCGCACGCCCCGCCAACACGACGATCGGCGAGCCGTTCATGTGCGCGGCCGTCGAGCGCGCTGACACCGTTCGTGACACCCGGACCTGCGGTCAACGCCGCGCACCCGAGCCGCCGCGTGACCTTCGCGAACCCTTCCGCCGCGAACGTCGCGGTTTGTTCGTGACGCACGTCGACGAGCCGCATCCCCGCTTGGACCGCCCCGTCGTAGAGCACGAACAGATGCCCGCCCGACAACGTGAACATGGTGTCGACGTCGTGCTGTTGCAACACCTCGACGGCCAGGCGGCCGCCGTGCACGTCCACGCGGCGCTACTTGGCCGGCGTGGGAACCGACGCAAGGAATCGCGTCAGGACGTCGATCCACGCCTCGGGATTTTCGAACTGTGGTGAGTGGCCGGCGTCGGGGATGATCGCGAGTTGCGCGCCCTCGATCGCCTCACCCATCGCGCGCGACGGCCCGAGCAGCGGTTCGTCCTGCGACCCGCAGATCACGAGCGTCGGGCAGCGCACCTCGGCCGCGAGCGCCGCGAGATCGTCGGTCTGGTACGCCAACGCCACCGCCATCGCGCCCCACATGATCTCGGAGAGATCGTCCCACTTCTTCTCGGTGAACTCGCGGTAGCCCGGACGGTCGGTGAGCGTGCGCTGGTACGCGGGCGTGTCCAGCACCGGCACCATGTCGAGCAGTTCCTTCAGGGCGTCCTTGCCGCGCTCGAACGCGACCTCGGCCGCGAGGTCCATCAACGTCGGATCGAAGCCGGGGATCGGGCCGGGCGACGTGTCCATCATGATGAGCGCCTCGACCCGCTCCGGCTCGTGCAGGGGAACCTTGCGTCCGACCATCCCGCCCATCGAGTGACCGAGCAGCCGGAACCGATCGAGACCGCACGCGTCGGCCACCTCCAAGATGTCGGCGGCGAGTCGATCCATGGAGTACGCGTCGCGGTCGGTGGGCTTGTCGCTCTCACCGTGACCACGATGGTCGAAGATGACGACGGTGTGATCGCGCGCCAACGCCGGGACGTGGTCGGCGAAGTCTTCCTTCGCGCCACCGAACCCGTGCACGAGGAGCAGGCCCGGACCCACCCCCGCGATCTCGACTGCCAGCCCGACTCCGTCGCTCGTCGTGATGCGCATCCGCCCATGGTCGCCTGAATACCCACGATCGCGCCACCTGCCGGTGGAGCCGACTCCTAGGATTCGAAGCGATGACGGAGCCTGCCCCGGTCCCTCGCCGGACGGGATCGAAGTGGAAACTCGCACTGCGGATCGTGCTCAGCGTGTTGCTCCTCGCGGTCCTGATCTGGAAAGGGTCGAGCGTCGAAGACGCGATTCCTGACCGCCATCACGGGCTCACCATCGCGCTCCTGGGCGCCGCGGTGTTCACCGCCCTGATCGGGGTGTGGCTTTCGGCGTGGCGCTGGCAACGCGTGTTGTTGCTCTTCGACTCGAAGGTACGTCTGCCCGCGCTCTTCTCGCACTACGTCGTCGGACTCCTCGTCGGCAACGTGCTGCCCTCGACGATCGGCGGCGACGTCGTACGCGTGGCCCGGGCGGGCAACACGGTCGGCTCCTCCAAGGTGTCGTTCGCATCGGTGGTGCTCGAACGGCTCACCGGCTTCATCGCGTTACCGCTGCTCGTGTTCTTGGGGTTCATTATCCGACCGTCGTTGATCGACGCGCCGCACGCGTGGGTCGCGGTCGGGATCGCAGTCGGGACCCTGGTGCTCCTCGGCCTCATCCTGCTCGTCGTCGGCCATCCGCGCCTCGCGGGTCGGTTCGCCGAACGCGAGAACTGGTCGCGGTTCATCGGCGCGGCGCACATCGGCGTGGAACGTCTGCGCCGCGAGCCCGGCCAGATCTTCCCGATCCTGGGTACCGCGATGCTGTTCCAGCTGTCGCAGATCGCGATGTTCGGCCTGATCTTCCGCGCGCTCGACCTCGACATCCCCATCGCGGCCGTGCTCGCGTTCACCCCCGCGGTGCTCATGTTGCAAGTGCTGCCGATATCGTTCAGCGGTGCCGGTGTGCGCGAACTCGCGTTGGTACTGTTCTTCCGTTCGTTCGGCGTCAGCAACACGCAAGCGGTTGCGGCCGGCCTCCTGTGGTGGGGATGCATGATCGCCGTCAGCATGCTCGGAGCACCCGCGTTCGCAGTCGGCAACCGCGCGCTTTCGTCGGCAGCGACGAAGGAGCCCGTGTGAGCACGGACGTGAAACGCGAGACGCGTTTCAGCGGTGGCCGCATCCTCTCGGACGGACACATCCTCTATTGGTGGGTCGAGCTCCTCGGCATCCTGGTCTTCTACGTCGTGTACTCGGCGATCCGGAACCTTCACGGTGGATCCGCGGCGCCCGCGCATGCGTTCGATCACGCGCGCCAGATCATGTCGCTCGAACACCACCTCGGCATCTTCCACGAGCAGACGATCCAGAAGTGGGCGTTGCACTTCCGTCCGCTCATCCTCTTCTCGAACTACTACTACGGCTCGTTCCACTTCGTCGTCACGATCTTCGCCGGCATCTTTCTCTACCGGAACTTCTCGGACGACTACCCACGATTTCGCAACGCGATGGCGATCACCACTGCGATCGCGCTCATCGGGTTCACGCTGTATCCGCTGGCGCCGCCGCGTATGTTCTCCGGCTTCACTGACACGCTCTTGAACGATCCCGCGTTCTGGTCGTTCAACTCCGGCGGGATGCAGACCGTCTCGAACCAGTACGCGGCGATGCCGAGCGTCCACATTGCGTGGGCCACGTGGTGCGCGTTCGCGCTGGGGCCCCGGCTCAAGAACCCGATCGCCTCCGGGCTGGCCTGGGCCTACCCGTTCATCACGTTCGTGGTCATCATCGTCACCGCGAACCACTACATCGTCGACGCGGTCGCCGGCCTGCTGGTCTTCAGCATCGCTTGGGTGCTCTCGGGTCTGTTCACCAGGGCCGGGCGGGGCACACCCGTCGAGCCCGGAGCCCGACCCGGTGAATCGCCCGCCGGCACCGTCGCCTAGCCTGCCCGGCTCGTGACCGACCGCTACGACCTCGACCATGTCGCGCTGGCCGCGCCCGACACGTCGGACGCGCTGCGTTTCCTGACCGGCGACCTCGGTGGCACCGTCATCTTCGGCGGTCAGGCCGTCGGGTTCCGGCCGATGCAAGTGTGGTTGGGTTCGCGCGCCGGCGACGGGATGCCAGTGGAGCTACTCGAACCGTGGGCCGTCGAGAAGAACGACTTCCTCGCCCGCTTCGTCGCGCGCCACGGCGCGGGGCCGCACCACATGACGTTCAAGGTTCCCGACCTCGCCGAGGCCGTCGCCCGCGTGCGCGGCGCGGGCTTCCATCCCGTGAACATCGACGTTTCCGATCCCGAGTGGAAAGAAGCGTTCCTCATGCCGCGGGAGGCGCACGGCACCGTCGTGCAGCTCGCGGAGTCGCACGGTCATCCCGAGACGCGCGCCGAGCTCCTCGACTACGTCGCCGCGCACGGACCCAACATGCACCCGCGTTGGTGGGTCGACCCCGCGCCCGCAACCGGACACGGCACGTTGCGCCGCGTCGTGCTGCGCACGCCGTCACTCCCGGCGGCGTTGAGCTTCTTCGCCGGCATCCTGCAGGGCGACGTCGAGGACGAGACCCCCACCTCGGCCGACCTCGTGTGGCCGCGCGGCGCGCGCGTCCGGTTGGAGACCGATGCCGACGCGCTCCCCGGCGTCGACCGCCTCGAGGTGATCGGTCTCGCCGCCGAGCGCACCGTCATCGGCACCCGCTTCGTCCCCACCGACAAATAACCCCCGCAAATCTCCACCAACTGTTGTCGGACTTCTCAGCGCAGAGCGTTGATTTCTCCGACAACTGTTGGTGGATTTCTTATGCGGTGAGCACCGCGTGGGGGAGGGGTTCGTCGCGGACGAGGCGGCGGACCGCGTCGTGGACGGCCTGATCGGCCAGCGACAGCTGCACGCCGCGCGCGGTGACGAGCGCGAGCCGGCGCGGCGGCATGCGCGCGATGAGCAACTGGCGCACGCCGACGTGATCGCGTGCGACCGCGGTCTCGGGCAGGATCGACACCCCGACCCCCGCGCTCACGAGATCGGCGATGAGTCGCACACCTTCGACTTCGATCGGGACGCGTAGCTCGACCCGCTCGGCGCGCGCCGCGGTCTCCACCTCGTCGCGCAGAGGGTTGCCCGCGGGCGGGAGGATCAACGTCTCGCTCGCGATGTCGGACAGCGGCACCGGCTCCACCGCGTCGGGCCGCAGGAACGACGGGACGAGCGCGACGAGCGCTTCGTCGCGGAGGTGCTCGACGTGCAACCGCGTGTCGCTCACCGGTTCGGTGACGACCGCGCTCGCGAGCTGACGATCGGCGACCTCGCCCGCGAGGCGCTCCGACGCACCCTCGGTGAGCCGCAGCGAGAGGCCGGGCGCGCTCCTGCGCATCTCGGCCACCACCAACGGCACGAGCAGACGGCTGACGGTTCCGACGACACCGAGCGTCGCGTGGCCGGTCTCGAGCCCCTGCAACATCGACAGGTCCTTGCGCAGCGCCTCGATCTCGCTGCGGATCGCGCGGGCCCGCTCGATGACGCGCACGCCGAATTCCGTGGGGACCGTCCCCCGCCGACCCCGCACCAACAGCTGCACGCCGAGCTCGGCCTCCAGCTGGCGAACGTGCTCGGAAACGTTCGATTGGACCGTGTGCAACAGGTCGGCGGCTTCGGTGAAACTGCCCGCCTCGGCCACCGCGAGGAGCGCTTCGAGCTGGCGTACGTCCATGTCGACCTCCCGTAAACAACCTGGTCAGGGCACGTATCCGGGTGGGATCGGCCCGGTTGGCCGGTTCCCGGCAGCCATCGCCGTGACCGATCGATACTATCGTTTCCAAGCCTTTGACAGATGGTCTTGTGATCGGCTTCACTAGTACCTGTACGACAGGGGCTCGAGGAGCCGGCGTCCCCCCGCCCGGCTCCCGAGCTCCGTCTATCGCTGAAAGCCCTCGGTCGTGAAGGGGAGCTCGTGACCGCCGAAATGATGTCCAGTTTCATCTTCACCGGCCCGCTGACGTGGACCGCCGAGGCTGCGTGCCAGGGTCAGACGCGACTGTTCTTCGCGCCGGCCGGCGAGCGCCCGGAGGCGCGGGTGGTGCGTGAGTCGCAGGCCCGCTCGGTCTGCCGGTCGTGCCCCGCGCTCCAGGAGTGCCGCGACTGGGCCCGCTCGAATCGGGAGTACGGGTTCTGGGGCGCCGAGTCCGAGGAAGAGCGCGCCGCCGCGGGGTTCCGGGTCGACATGCCCGTCGGCCGGGTCGCCCGCTACCCGCGTGGCAACGGCGAGCCCGTTGCGCCGCGCGAGTCCCGCATCGCCTGAGCTGCACCTCCATTCGGGCCCGCGCCCGGCTGACATCGGCTCTGTAACCTCCCGGCCGTGACCGACACGCCGCCCGGGGTAGACCTCGATCGATTGCAACCGTGGTTCGCGCAGCACGTCTCCGGCGCGAGCGGGGGTCCGCTCACCGCGTCGCTCATCTCGGGTGGGCGCTCGAATCTCACCTACGCGATCCACGAGGCGAACGACGGGGCCGCGAACGCATGGGTGCTACGCCGCCCGCCCCTCGGGCACGTCCTGCCGACGGCGCACGACATGGCCCGGGAGTACAAGGTGCTCACCGCGCTCTCCCCGACCGCGGTGCCGGTCCCGAAGACGATCGGGTTCTGCGACGACCTGGCCGTGAACGACGCGCCCTTCTACGTGATGGAGCTCGTCGAAGGGAACATCCTGCGCACCGGCGCCGACATCGCCGCGTTGACGCACGACGAGGCGAAGCGTTGCTCCGAGGAGCTCATCGACGTGCTCGTCGCGATCCACGCGGTCGATTACCACGCGGTCGGGCTGTCCGACTTCGGCCATCCCGACGGGTACGTCGAACGCCAGGTCCGACGTTGGGGCGAACAGTGGGAGCGCTCGAAGACCCGCGAGCTCCCCGCGGTCGACGAGCTCGCGCGCCGTTTCCGCGCCGCGATCCCGAAATCACCGCCGCCGACGATCGTCCACGGCGACTACCGCCTCGACAACACGATGCTCGCGCCCGACGATCCGGGCCGGATCGTCGCGGTGCTCGACTGGGAGATGGCGACGCTCGGCGATCCACTCGCCGACCTCGGTCTCTACCTTCTCTACTACGTGCGCGACGACGCGCAGACGGGCAACGTCGGCGCGACCATCTCGTCGGATGCCGGCTTCCTGCCGCGTGACGCCGTGGTGGAGCGCTACGCGCAGCAGTCGGGGCGCGACGTGAGTCAGCTCGACTTCTACGAAGCACTCGCGGCGTACAAGCTCGCGATCATCCTCGAGGGCATCCACGCGCGCTACCTGATGGGCAAGACGGTCGGGGAAGGCTTCGACCACATCGGCTCGCTCGTCGAGATCATGGTGCAGGGCGCGCTCGACCAGTGCTCGCGCTCGTCGATCGCCGCGCTCCGAAACTAAAAGGGGTACGCCATGGGTGTGCTGGACGGCGTGAAGGTGCTGGAAGTGGCCGAGCACGGCTTCGTGCCGTCGGCGGCCGCGATCCTCGCGGAGTGGGGCGCGGACGTGGTCAAGGTCGAACGCCCGACCGGCGATCCGCTGCGCCAGATCATGGCGATGGGCTTCGTCACCGACACCGGCGACTTCAACTTCTTGTTCGAGCAGTTCAACCGCAACAAACGCGGCGTCGCGATCGACCTCCGCAATCCCGACGGCCGGGCCGCGCTCGACCGGTTGATCGAATGGGCCGACGTGTTCATCACGAACTTCCTGCCGTCGGCGCGCACGAAGCTCGCCCTCGACCCCGACGACATCTGGGCGGTCAACCCACGGTGCGTGTACGCGATCGGGTCGGGCCAGGGCCTGGAGGGGCCGGATGCCGACCAGGGGGGCTTCGACGCGGTGTCCTACTGGGCGCGCGGCGGCCTTGCGCACATGCTCACTCCGCAGGGCGGCCAGCTCGTGCAGCCGCGCGGCGCGTTGGGCGACGCGCCCAGCGGCGCGTACCTCGCGGGCGGGGTCGCGGCCGCGCTGTTCAAGCGCGAGCGCACGGGCGAACCGACCGTCGTCGACGTGTCGCTGCTCGGCGCGGCGGTGTGGACGTTGTCGAACGATCTCGTCCCGACCACGATCCTCGGCGTCGAACCACCGCGTCACGTCGCCGGGAAGAGCCTCAGCAGTGTGCTCGTCGGAACGTTTCGCACCGCGGACGAACGGTGGATCAGCTTGAACATGCTCGACCCCGATCGGCACTGGGAGCCGACATGCCGCGCGCTCGGGCTCGAGGAGCTGCTCGACAATCCCGACTACGCAACGTCGGCGCAACGCCAGGAACGCGCGCCGGAACTGCACCCGATCTTCGTCGCGCGCATCGCGTCGTTGCCGCTCGCCGAGTTGAAAGAGCGGTTGTCGGCGCACGACACGATCTACTCCTCCATCGCGAACCCGGTCGAGGTCATCAACGACCCGCAGGTGATCGCGAACGGGTACATGCCGCACCATCCGAACCATCCGCAGGCCCGGCTGTCGTCGTCGCCGATGCAGTTCGACGGTCAGGGCCTCGAGATCCGGCGCGCCGCGCCCGCGGTCGGTGAACACACCGACGAGGTGTTCCGCGAGCTCGGCGTCGACGCGAGCGAGATCGCCCGGCTGCACGCATCGGGAGCGTTGGCATGAGATCACCCGTCCCCGCGCCGCGTCTCATCTGGGGTGTCGGCCTCAACTACCGCGATCACGCGGAGGAGACCGGCCGGCCGCTGCCCGAGGCGCCGACGTTGTTCGTGAAGTCCCCGAGCGCGGTGATCGCGCCGGGTGAGCCGATCGTCGTCCCCCGCGTCGTCACGATGCCCGACTACGAGGGCGAGCTCGCCGTCGTCATCGGACAACGGGCGCGCGACGTGCCCGAAGCCGACGCGCTCGACGTCGTCGCGGGCGTGACCATCGGCCACGACGTCTCGGCCCGCGACCATCAATACACCACCGGTCAGTGGAGCTGGTCGAAGTCGTTCGACACCTTCTGCCCCCTCGGCCCCGAAGTCGTGTCACTCGACGAGATCGACCTCGCGCGCGGTCTGGCCATCGAGACGAAGGTCAGCGGCGAGGTGCTCCAGTCTTCGAATACCTCGCAACTCGTGTTCTCGATCCCGTATCTGATCGCGTGGATCACGCAGGGCTGCACGCTCGAGCCCGGCGACGTCATCCTCACCGGCACCCCGGCCGGGGTCGGGGCCGCGCGTACGCCGCCGAGATGGCTGGTCGACGGAGACGTCGTCGAGATCACGATCGAGGGCGTCGGAACCCTCAGCAATCCGGTCATCCGACACGAGAGTTGAACGCGAGAGTTGACGGCACAGCGGGCCCTAAGGTGAGCGGGTGACCGTTCGCTGGAGCGCGGAACCGACGTTGCGACGGCCCGCGATGATCGCCGCGTTCTCGGGTTGGAACGACGCGGCCGACTCGGCCTCGGATGCCGTGCGCTGGCTGGCGCGGGTGGCGAACGCGCGCCCGTTCGCGGCCCTCGACATCGAGGAGTATCTCGACTTCCAGGCCGCGCGTCCCACCGTCGAGCTCGTCGACGGCATCGTGCGGACGGTGAACTGGCCGTCGCTCGCGCTGTCCGCCGGTTCACTGCCGGCGGGCGGGCGCGACCTCGTACTCCTCCTCGGCGTCGAGCCGAACCTGAAGTGGCGCTCGTTCTGCGACGACGTCATCAGCGTCGCGCGCACGACGAACTGCGAGATGATCGTGACACTCGGTGCGCTGCTCGGCGACACGCCGCACTCGCGTCCGATCAAGTGCACCGGCTCGGCCACCGACGAGGTGCTCGCGGCGCGGCTCGGGATGCAACGGTCCCGCTACGAGGGCCCGACCGGCATCGTCGGCGTGCTGCACGATGCCGTCCGCCGGGCCGGATTCGCGTCGGCATCGATCTGGGCGCCGGTGCCGCACTACGTCGCGACCCCGCCCAACCCGAAGGCAACACGCGCGTTGCTCGACCGGTTGAGCGAGCTGCTCGATCTCGGGCTGGATCTCACCGATCTCGACATCGCGTCGAGCGCGTGGGAACGCTCGGTCTCGGAAGTGGTTGCGGGCGACTCCGACGTGAGCTCCTACGTCGAACGGCTCGAGCACCGTTACGACACCGCGGACGACGGACCGGGCTGGCTCGAGACCGACGACGAGATCGCGGTCGAAGACGACGATGATGATGACGAGGACGACTGGTTCGACGAGGACGAGTTGCCGTCGGGCGAATCCCTCGCCGAAGACTTCGAGCGCTACCTCCGCGACCAACCCGAGGAGTAGTTCCTCACGCGAGGATGTCGCGGGCGAGGCCCTCCCAGAGGCGGGTCGACAGGACGAGCGAATCGATGTCGACGCGCTCGTCGTTGCCGTGGAACATCGATGCGTAGTCGTCGAACGACAGCTTGCGGCTGAACAATCCGAAGCCGTACGCCACCGATCCGCTGCGCCGGAAGAACCGTGCGTCCGTGGCGCCGACGGTGAGGAACGGCACGAGCGCGGAACCTTCGACGAGCTTCGCCGAGACCCGGCCCATCGCGTCCCACAGCGGGGTGTCGGCCGGTGACGACGTCGACTCGTTCTCGTCGAACGGTGTGATCTCCGTGCACGCCATCAGGTCGCCGAGCGCGTCCTCGAGCATGGCGCGGATGTCGGTGCTGCGTTGGCCCGGCAGCGTGCGGATGTCGACCTCGACCTGCACGACGTCGGGGATGACGTTCGTCTTGGTGCCACCGTGGATGACCGTCGGCGCGAACGTCGTGTGCGTGCACGCGTGGGCTTGACGCGCCAGACCGATCGGCAGCTCGTCGCAGAAGTCGGCGAGCGTCGCCTCGTCGAGCAGATGTTCGTTCCACTCGTTCCCGAAATCGACGCCTTCGATGAAACGGCGCCACGTTTCGTGGATCTGCGTGGGCGGTCGGTACTCCGCGAGGCGCTTCACGATCTCGGCCGCGGTCACGAGCGCGTTGTCGGTACGGAACGGCTGCGACGCGTGGCCCGGCGTTCCCCGCACCGTGATGCGGCACCAGTACGAACCCTTCTCGCCGACGATCACCGGGAGCCGAGGGCCCCGCGCGGTCGGCATCTGGAAGCCGCCGGCTTCGGTGACGACGTAGTCGGCGCGCACCGAGTCGCGTTCGTTGTCGAGCAGGTGCTCCGCACCCCACGTGCCGAGGTTCTCCTCGTCGGCCACCGCGAGGTACACGAGGGTTCCGCGCGGCCGGAACCCGGAACGCGCGAGCCCGCGGAACGCGACCGCCATCGTCGCGGTGAGGTTCAGCATGTCGACCGCGCCGCGCCCCCACACCTCGCCGTCGATCACCTCACCCCCGAACGGATCGCGGGTCCAGCCGTCGGGATTCGCGGGCACGACGTCGGTGTGGCCCATGAGCAACAACGTCGGCGCGGTCGGGTCGCTGCCTTCGATGCGCGCGACGAGATTCTCGCGTCCGGGTTGCGCGACGTAGCGCTCGAGATCGAGGCCACTGTCACCGAGGTACTGCGCCAGGAGATCCGCGCTGCGCGACTCGAATCCCGATTCGGGCGTGCCGTCGTTGACGCACTCGTTGCGGATCAGTTGTGAGAGGAGATCGACGGACTCGTTCGCGACCTCGGTGTCGGTCGCGGTCATGCCGGACTCGACGTGGGTTCCATCCGATACACGAGCATGCCGTTCTCCTCCCATCGTTCGGCCTCGCCCGCGTGCGCCAGGTGTTCGAGGTGCGCGAACGTCTCGCTCTCCGCCATCGTCCCCCAATGGCGCTTCGGGAACAACTCATGCGACAGCGCCACCACCGTCGCGGGCCCGAGCGCGAGCCCGACCTCGCGCAACTGCTCCATGCGCTCGGCGTGATGTTCCTTGATCGCCTCGACCCGGCCCTTGACGTCGGGGAAGGGATGCCCATGCGCGGGCAGGCCCATCGTGACGCCCGGCAGTGCGCCGACGAGGTCGAGCGTGGAGAGGTACGACTTCAACGAATCGGCTTTGCGCACGCCGGAGACGTGCGGCGTGATCGACGGGAGCACGTGATCGCCGGTGAGCAGCGTCCCCGACTCCGGATCCCAGAGGCACAGGTGGTCGACGGTGTGGCCGGGCGTGTGAACGACGAACCACTCACGGTTGCCGAGGCGGATCTTCTCGCCGTGGTGCACGCGGTCGGTGGGCTCGGGCGGCGTGAACAGGAGCCGCATCGCCTTGATCATCACGCGGCGCTTGAGCGGCGGGCCCTGATTCGTCGTTCCCCAGGGCGTCGTCGCGCCCCACGGGCTCGACGTCGCCTCGGTCTCCTCGGTGTCGTCGCGCACGACGTCGGGATCGTTGATGGTCGGCAACTCGTCGGGCGGAACGTCGACACTCTGCGCGTACGCGGCCGCGTCCATCTCGAGCCGGCGCGCTTCACCTTCGGAGAGCGCGCGCTGCGGGGTCGGACCCTTCACCGTCCACGTCGAGAATGCGTGGTGCGTGATCAACTTCGCGTCGGCCTCGCGCGCGATGCGGCCCGCACCCCCGAAGTGATCGGGGTGCGAGTGGGTCACGACGACGGTGTGGACGTCCTTGACCTTGTAGCCCGCGGTCTTGAGCCGCTGTTTCAACGCCTTCCACGACTGCGGGCCCGGGAGACCGGGATCGACCACCGCGATCCCGCGCTCGTCGACGAGGCCGTACATGTTTACGTGACCGAGGCCGGGCATCCAGATCGGCAGTTGCATGCGCAACACGCCCGGCGCGACCTCGGTGACCTCCTCCGACGCGGGCTCCTGCTCCTGTCTCGGAGGACGCGCCCGCGGCTGGGTGTCGGTCATGCCCGGCAGGGTATCCCCCGCCCCGGTACGCCCGGATCGGCTGCGGTCAGCTCGGGAAGGCGCCGGCAACACACCCTCATTGTTCCGGTGCTACTACCGGTGGTACCGCCGGTGATACCACCCGTGCTACCACCGGTAGTAGCCCGCGAATTACGCGACGCGCTTGCGACGACGGTCTCGTGATTTCGGGCGCGTCACCGACACCGAGGCACGCACGCCCCGCCGGCGGTTCACGATGGTTCCCGCCGGCCCGTGCGCGCAGACGTGCGCTCAGGCGTAGGCGAAGGGGGCGAACTTGGGCCAGGGGCGGTTGGCTTCGGCGATCGCGCCGCACGCGAGGACGGCTTCCTCGTCGTTGCGGCGGCCGACCGCTTGCAGACCGACGGGCAGGCCGTCGGACGCGAGGCCGACCGGAATGCTCACGCCGGGCATGCCCGAGATGTTGAACGGCGCGGTGTACGGCACCGAGCCCATCCCGCCGACCTTCTGCCCGCCGATCTCGAGCGGCGGCGGGCCTTCGGCGACGAACGCGGTCGTCGCGGTGGTCGGCGTCAGCAACAGATCGACCTGGTCGAACACGGCGCCGATGGCTTCGAGCAGCTCGAACCGGCGGCGCAGCGAACGCATCAGCTGCTCGGAGTTGATGCGGTCGACGGCCTGCAACCCCGCGCGCGAGACCGGCGTGACGTCGTCCCAGCGGTCCCGCGCGACGTCGAGATAGTTGGCGGCGGTGTCGAGCGACGAGATCAGGCCCCACGCGCCCCCGGGGCGCGGCAGGTTGACGTCGATGTCGACGAGCTCGATGCCGGCATCCGCGCACAACGCGAGCGCGCCTTCGTACGCGAGCTTTTCGACCTCGGGATCGCAGACCGCGAACCCGAGGGTCGACGACCACGCCGCCCGCTTGCCCCGGAGTTGCGCGATCGCGTCGCCGGAGACGATCGCCTCTTCGTACGAACGGGCCGGACGGGGCAACGACGTGGGGTCGTTGTTCGTCGGGCCCGCGACCACGTCGACGTAACGCGCCGCGTCCCGAACGGAGCGGCACATCGGACCGGGCACCGACGTGAGTGCGCTGTCGAAGTTGCCGCTGTAGCCGACCCGACCGAAGCTGGTCTTGAAGCCGAAGAGTCCGCTGTACGACGACGGGATGCGGATCGAGCCGCCGCCGTCGCTGCCGGTGCAGATCGGCATCATTCCCGAGGCGACCGCCGCCGCCGAACCACCGGACGAGCCCCCGGGGGTGCGTTCCGGGTTCCACGGGTTGCGCGTCGTGCCGTGCAGGTAGGTGCGCGTCCAGTTGGTCGAACCGAACTCGGGCGACGTCGTCAGACCGACCAGCACCGCCCCCGCGGCCTTCAACCGGGTCGGTTCGGTCTCGTCGCGCGCTCCGACGGCATCGCGAAAGAGCAGCGATCCGTGGGTGTCGGGCCAGCCCGCCACCTCGACGAGCTCCTTCACGCCCATCGGCACACCGGCCCAGAGTCCCGGGTCCTCGCCGCGCACGACCGCGGCGTCGACGGCCGCGGCGCGCGCCCGCGCGCCCTCGAGGTCGAGGAAGCAGAACGCGTTCAGTTCCGGGTTGAACTTCTCGATCCGCTCGACGAACACGTCGAGCAGGTCCGTCGAGCGCTGCTCACCGCGTCGAACCGCGTCGGCGAGTTCCCACGCGTCGTGTTCCCATATCTCGGTCATCAGTGCCCCCGCTCCTGTGCGATCTTCACGAGTTCGGTGAACGCGTCCTCGATGCCGCGGGCGAGCACCTCGATGTCGGCGCACGCGTCACGGTCACCCCACAGCCCGAAGTGCAGTGTGCCGTCGTACGACAAGATGCCGACGACGACGGACAGGTTCTGGGTCAACGGCACGATCGGGAACACGTCCAGCATCCGCGCGCCCATCATGTAGAGCGGCTGCTGCGGGCCGGGGACGTTCGTCACGATCAGGTTGAAGAACGGTTGGCGGTGCACGACCCGCGCGGCCAGGCTCATGAGCGTCGGCGCGACGTACTCCGTCATCCCGAGCAGCATCTCGGCGCCGACGGCCTGGCGGCGTTCCTTCAGATCGGCGGTCTGCGCGGAGATCGCGTGAAGGCGCTCGACCGCGGGCCGGTTGTCGACGGGCAGGTTGACGAACATCGCCGAGACCTTGTTCCCGAGCGCGCCGTGTTGATGTTCGGCCCGCACCGAGACCGGACAGAGCGCGCGCAGGTGCAGGTCGTCGGTGTCGTCGCCACGGTGCAGGAGCAGGCGGCGCAGCCCGCCGGACACGCCGGCGAGCACCACGTCGTTGACGGTGCCGCCGAGACCGCGCCGGATCTCCTTGACGTCGCTCAGCGGAACCCGGACCACGGCGAGCCGACGGTGGCGACCGGTGTGCGCGTTGATCGAGGTGCGGGGTGCGATCGCGTCGCGCGTCACCAGCGTGCTCATCGAACGCAGGAACTCGTGCACGCGTTCGACCGCGTGGCGCGGGCCGCGCATGAACGATCGGAACGAGCGCACGATCTCCGCGGGTTCGGTCATCCGCTCCCGCAGCGTGTCGAGCAGGAGCTGCGACGCGCTCGGCGCGGGCTCCGGTGTCCACTCGGCGACGACCGGCTTCACGTAGTGGGGACTCATGTCGAGGAGCAGCGTCGCCACGTCGACGCCCGACACGCCGTCGACGAGGGCGTGGTGCGTCTTCTGCAGGAGCGCGACGTTCCCGCCCTCCACCCCTTCGATCAACCAGATCTCCCAGAGGGGGTGCTCCCGGTCGAGCAGCCCTTCCTGCACCCGGGTCGTGAGCGCGACGAGTTGTTCCCACGACCCGGGCCGGGGCAGCGCGGTGTGGCGTACGTGGTAGGTGATGTCGAAGCGATCGTCGTCGACCCAGATCGGCCGCCCCTGGTCGTACGGCACCGACATCAGCTTGCGCCGGAACCGGGGCAGCAACGGCAGGCGCGAAAGCACGAGGTCCCGCACTTCCTCGATCCGGAACCGCCCCTCGGCGTTGAAGAACGGCGCGCCCTCGAGCACGCTCACCGCGCCGACGTGCATCGGATACTCGGGCCGTTCCAGGTGCAGGAAGCTCGCGTCGAGCGAAGAGAGGCGGTCGTACTGGTCCATCTCCGGCCGATCGTAGGGCCCGTGC
Organism: uncultured Actinomycetes bacterium; assembly: GCA_963835455.1. Lineage (GTDB taxonomy): Bacteria > Actinomycetota > Acidimicrobiia > IMCC26256 > PALSA-610 > PALSA-610. The sequence continues at coordinate 255,698 of CAWIFT010000006.1, read as the reverse complement.
TGGCTACGGTCTACGGGGTGGACCTCGTCCCGACCGCCGTATGGAGACTCTCGCCCGAGTTGATACTCGCGCTCGACGAGCATCTCGGTCCGCCCGTCGACAGTTACGTGAACGGTTCCCAGACCTGGTTGGTCGGCGACGAACCCGACAAGGACCAAGCCGCCGGCGCCGAGACCGCGCTGATCCTCGAGTTCCGGTTGCATCCCGTCTCGGGTTACCAACCGCCGAGCGGATGCTCGCACTACGACATCTGGGAGGCCGTCGTCTCGCAGCTGACGCAGGGCGTCGACCCGCATGCGCTGCGGCTCGGCAACGAGGTGCGCCCGCTCGCGGGACTCTGGGACGGGCTCGAGGCCTTCCCCGCCTACGGCGACGAGATCGAACCGGCGCGCCTCGGGGGTCTCGCAACGGCGACACTCGCGCTCGCGCCGGATCGCAGTGGGCTCGTCGACCACGAGGCCATCGGCGACGCGTGGGAGCGCGCGAACGGCAACGTCTCGATCATCGCGCTGCTCATCGATCAGCTCACGAGCTGATCGGTTACGCGTCCCCGCGCCAGGTGGGATTGCGGGGCGGGTCGTACCAGGTCTCCACGGCTTCACCGTCGATGGCGCGAAACGCCAGATCGAGCCAGCGGTGCGCGCCGGCCAACGGTTGCGGGAGCGCGTCCCGGGCGAAGAAGCCGACCGCGCTCGTCTCGAGCGGATGCCCCTTCAGCTCGCCCCCGGTCATGCGACAGTGGAAGACGATCGAGTACATCGGCACGCGCGCGAACCCGAGCCGCAGACCGTCGAGGACCGCGATCAGCGAAACCGGCTCGCACTCGATGCCGGTCTCTTCGAGCACTTCCTTCATCGCGATCTCCGACGGCGAGTAGCCGACGTCGGCCCAACCGACCGGGTACAGCCACCAACCGGAATCCGCGCGCTGGGTGAGCAGGATCTCGCCGCGTTCGTTGCCGACCACCGCCGCGACCGCGACCTTCGGGGTGACGTAGCCCGCCACTCCGTCGCCGACCGTGCTCAACCATTCCTCGAAGAGCACCTCGGACTCGGCTTCGTCGATCGCCGCGGCGCGGATGTCGGCCGCGACCTTGAGTACCTCCTCGAACCGTTCCTTTTCGTAGAGGCTCTGCGTGAACCCGAGTCCGGTCCGCGCGATCCCCGACAACGTCTCCGCCCACCGCAAGAGGTCGGCCGCGGAATCGGCGAAGTTCGAGTTGTCCATGCAGGCCCGACCCTAGCCAGTCATGCGATCGACGAGCACGGCCCGCAAATGGACGACCGCGTCGGGATCGTCGATCTTCCCGCCGTGGGAGTCGCGCACGTAGAAGACGTCGACGACGCGCTTGCCGAGGGTGGCGACCTTCGCGATCCGCACGTCGAGTGAAAGCTCCGTGAACGCCGACGCGAGCCGGTACAGCAATCCGATGTCGTCGTCGGCGTGCACCTCGACGAGCGTGTCGGTCTCGGACTGGTCCGAATGCACGTCGACGTGCACGTCGGGCGTCGACGGTTTCGTGATCGGCGCGTAGGCGCGGCGACGTTCGTCGACCTTCACCGCGAGGTCGATGTCACCCGCGAGCGCGCGCCCGATCGTCTCGGTGACGCGCGCGCCGCCGTCGTCGGCGACGCGACCGAACGGGTCGGCGCCGTGGAAGACGTCGAGAGCCAGGCCGTCGGTCGTACCGAACAGGCTGGCTTCCAACACATCGAGTCCGGCAACGGTCAACGCACCCGCGAGCGTGACCAACAACCCGGGCCGGTCGTCGGCGACGACGGTGATCACCACGTGACCACCCGCGACGCGTTCACAACGGACCGTCGGCGCGTCGCGCAGCAACTCCTCGTGCATGCACATCGTGTCGACGTCGAACGCGAGTACGTACTGCTCCGGGAGGCGCGCGAGGAACGATCCCGCACGCTCGTCGCCCAGGCGCTCGTGCAAGGCGTCGCGCCGGTCGTTGGCGACCGCCTTCGCCTCGCCCCGTTCGATCGCGGTGGCGGCCTTGACGAAGAGGTCGCGCACCAGCGCGGCCTTCGACGGATTCCAGGCCGCGGGCCCCGTCGCCTTGGAATCGCCGATGGTCAGCAGGTACAGGAGGCGAAGTCGCTCCGCGTCGCCGGAGCACGCGGCCGCGACGTTGTCGGCGACCGACGCGTCGGAAAGATCGCGCTTGGTCGCCACGTCCGCCATGAGGAGGTGGTTGCGCACGAGCCACGGCAGGATCTCGCGGGCTTCGCTGTCGAAGCCCATGCGCCGCACGACGCTTTCGGCCGTGTGCTCCCCGACCTCCGAATGATCGCCGGGCATGCCCTTGCTGATGTCGTGCAGCAGCGCGCCGAGCAGGAGGAGCTCGGGTCGGCGACACGCCCGGGCGACAACGGCTTCGACGTCGACCTCCTGGCCGGCTTCGTAGCGCTTCTCGCCCGCGTCGAGGAGCCGCGCGCACTGCGCCACGGCTTCGAGAAGGTGACGGTCGACCGTGTACCGGTGGTACGCGTTGCGTTGCGGACGCGACCGGACGTGCTCCCATTCGGGAAGGAGTCGCGCGAGCACGCCTTCGTGATCGAGCGCTTCGAACACGGCAACGGCCTGCTCGCCGGAACGCAGGAGCCGAACGAAACCGGCGCGCTGCCAGACGTCCCAGGTCGGCTCGTCGGTGCGGCCGAGACGCGCCAACGACGCGCGATCGAACGGCACGGCGTTCTCGGCCGCGGCGCAGGCGGCTTCGAGCGTGCGCAGCGGCGGGATGGAACCGTCGGCGCGCGTGTCGATGTGGACACGGCCGTCGCGTAACCACACGCCCTCGGCGACCGCGTGATCGGCGGGCGCGCCCTTCGCGCGCGGCCCGTCGAGCAGGTCGCGGACCCCCGACCACACGTCGCCGGCGATCCACGCGATCTCGCGCGCCGCGCTCGCGAGGTCGTGCACGAGCGCGTCGGCCGACTCGAGCCCGAGCTGGGCGGCGACTGCGTCCTGCTCCTGCAACGCGAGCCGGTCGGAATGCGAGTTGGTCACGCGTTGCAACGCGACCCGGATGTCGAGGAGGAGCTCGCGCCCGGCCTCGACCCGGATGAGGTCGGCCGCGGTGAGCAGGCCGCGCTCGACCATCGCCGCGCAACCGCCGGGCGCACCCAACGCCCAGCCGCCCCAGTCGAAGGACTGCAGGTCGCGCAGGCCTCCCGCCCCCTCCTTCAGGTCGGGTTCGAGGAGATCGGCGATCACGCCCGGACGGAGGCGCCGCACGTCGGCGGCATCGGCCAGCACCGGCAGGACGCGACCACGACGACGCTCCGCGAGCTCGCGCGCCTTCCGTTCGAGCTCGAGCGCGAGGTCGCCGGAGCCCGCGAGGAGCCTCACGTCGAGGAACGACGTCAGCGCGTCGATGTCGTCGTCGGCGAGCGCGATCGACTCCTTGATCGTGCGCGCACCGTGGCCCGTCACGAAGCCGGCGTCCCACAGCGGGTACCACAGCTGCTCGGCCATCGAGCGAACGGTCTCGGCGGTGCGCCGGCCGCGCAGGTTGTGCACCAGGAGCACGTCGACGTCGGAGCCGGGACACAGCTCGCGGCGTGCATACGACCCGAGCGCCACCAGCGCGACGTCGCCCGCGGCGCCGAGGTCGCCGAAGGCCTCGACGAGCGCGACATCGACGGCATCCGCCATCGCGGCCCCGAACGCGCGTCCGCGCAACGAGGTGTCGGCGATCAGTGCCGTGCGCGCGTCGCGCAGACGCGCCGAGATCAGTTCCGGTCCGGAGCTAGAGCGCGTCAGAGCCGGCTTCTCCGGTTCGGATTCGGATGAGCCCCTCTACGGGCAGAATCCACACCTTGCCGTCGCCAATCTTGCCCGTGCGCGCCGCACTCGCGATCTTCTCCGCGACGCGTGGCCCGTCGTCGTCGTCGACCAGGATCTCGATCTTCACCTTCGGAACGAAATCGATCGTGTACTCCGCTCCACGGTACACCTCGGTGTGCCCGCGCTGACGGCCGAATCCCTGAACCTCGTTCACGGTCATGCCGTGCACGCCGAGCTCCTGGACGGCCGCTTTCACGTCATCGAGTTTGAACGGCTTGACGATCGCCACGACGAGTTTCATGAAGTGCTCCTTTGCCGGCAGCTCCGGTCGCTGCGTTGTCCGGTAGTCCGAGTCAGGCGTTGCCTGCGATCAACGCTCGGCGAACGAGTAGCCGACCTCCGCATGTTCGCGCAGGTCGAGGCCGACATCTTCTGCTTCCTCGTCGACCCGGAGCCCACCGGGCAGGACCTTGTGGAGCACCCATGCGATCGCGAAGGTCACGACGAACGAGTACACCAGCGTGGCGCCCACCGCGACCACCTGGTCGCCGAGCAGGGCGAAGCCACCTCCGTGTACGAGCACGCCGTTACGCCCGGCCGGATTGACCGCCTTGTCGGCGAAGAAGCCGAGCAGCAGCGACCCGACGATCCCGCCCACGAGGTGCACGCCGACCACGTCGAGTGCGTCGTCGAGGTGAAATTTGAACTTCAGGTTCACCGCGCCGTAACAGATGACACCGGTGATCGCCCCGATCGCGAGCGGCGACATACCGCCGACATATCCCGCGCACGGGGTGATGGCGACGAGGCCGGCAACCGCGCCGGACGCGGCGCCCAGAATCGTGGCCCGGCCGCCGTGGAAGAACTCGACGACCACCCATCCGAGCATGGCCGCGGCGGCGGCCATGTGCGTGTTCACCAGCGCCTGTACCGCGATGCCGTTGGCGCCCAGCGCCGAACCGGCGTTGAACCCGAACCATCCGAACCACAGGATTCCCGTTCCCAGCAGCGTGAGCGGCAACGAGTGCGGAGGCATCGGCGAGTGGGGCCACCCGCGTCGCCGGCCGATCACCATCACCACCGCCAACGCCGCGATCCCGGCGTTGATGTGCACGACGGTGCCGCCCGCGAAGTCGAGCGCGCCGCGCTGGAAGAGCCAGCCCGACGGCGCGAAGACCCAATGTGCCACCGGGGCGTACACCAGGATCACCCAGATCCCGGCGAACCACGCCCACGCACCGAACCGGACGCGATCCGCGATCGCACCGGTGATCAACGCGGGAGTGATCACCGCAAACATCAGCTGGAACGCCATGTACAGCGACGGCGGTATCGACAGGGAGAGCCCCGCCGGTGCGGTGTTGAAGTGCCCCATCCACGCGTACTCGAAGTTCCCGATCCACTTGTTGGTGCCACCGAACGCCACCGAGTACACGACGACGGCCCAGAGCACGCTCACGAGACCCAGGCAGAAGAAGTTCTGCATGAGCATGGTCAGCACGTTCCGGGCCCGGACCATGCCGCCGTAGAAGAACGCGAGACCGGGCGTCATGAACATGACGAGTGCGGCCGACGCGAGGACCCACGCGGTGTCTCCGGCATTGATGCTCATGTTGTTGCCACCCTTACGTGCGTCGCGAGCGAACCTGACGGAAAGCTGTTACCGAGCGAAGGCCCGATTGTTACATCCGTCTTTCACCGCGAGTCGACTTCAGGGAGTCGTCGGCATCTACGCACGAGCCCGGAGGACCTTCGCCTTGCCCATACCCCACGCGAGGAGCGCGCCCCCCAGCTCGTCGTCGCCCAGCTCGGCGGGCGTCTTCAGCACGATGCCGTAGACGTCGTCGGGGAAGGCGCGCGCCTCGAAGGGATCACGCACGACCTCGGGGACCCCCGCGGCGCGGAGCACGGCGCTCGCCTCGCGCGCCAGGGTGCGGATGATCTCGAGCGGCGTCGAGCGTTGCGCGGCCGGGTCGAGCTCGAACAGCTCCCGGAGCTCGGATGCGACGCGCGCCGCCGCCCGCTCGCCGGCGGCGGCCGCGGCCGCGACGGCGCCGGCCCGCGCCGCCGGATCGAGCTTCCCCCACGCGTCGATCAGGCCGGTGACCACGCCGACGACCCACGCCGCGCCGAGCTGTTCCACGCCCGCCACCAACCGCGCCGAGCCCTCCGCCATCAGTGCGTTGCCCGCGACGGCATCGGCCGCCGGGTCGGGTGCGTGGTCGTCAGCGGGGGTCGGCATCGGCCAACATCGTCGCGTGCGACTCCGGGCGTTGTCGGTCTTCGAGCGGATCGTCTATCACTGCGCGTGCATCGACCCGCGTGATCCGGCGCACCCCGTACTCGAGGTCGACGCACTGCTGCGGGAGGGCGACGCGGACGGACCGCTGCTCGTCGCGGTCGCGGACTTCAAGCGGATCCTCGGCTTCGAGGCCGCGAAGGCGTGCATGGGCGAGCTCCGCCGGGCCGGTCGAACCGAGATGCACGACGGCGTCGAGTACGTCGCGTTCGCGATGTGGGAGATGGTCGCCCCCTGACGACAACGACGGGGCGTCAACCGGCGACGACGTCGCCTTCCATGTTGTTGACCGTGCAGCCGAGACCGAGGAGAAACGCGACCGCCGCGTCGCGCGCCTGCGCCGAACCGGAGAGCTCGAGGATCACCCACGCGGAGTGCGCTTCCACGTTCGCGCGCCGGATGCTCGGCACGACGTCGAACTGTTTGATCATCTCGTAGATGATCGGGCGCTCGACGAGCGCTTCCGGGATCGACACGAAGAGCCGGATCGCGTCCGTGCGCTGCGTCATCGAGCGTCGTCTCCGCTGCGCAAGCCGACGCGAGCACACGCGTCGGCCGGATCGAGCACGAGGCCCGTGAAGAACGGACCGAACTCCGCGTAGCGGGCCGAGACCGGATCGAAGCGCATCTCGTACACGATCTCCTTGAGCGCGGCCGGGTCGTCGGCCAAGAGCGTGACGCCCCACTCCCAGTCGTCGATGCCCGTCGAGCCGGTGATGAGTTGCAACACGCGACCCGCGTACGTGCGGCCGACGCGTGCGTGGCCGGCCATCAGATCCTTGCGCTCGTCGAACGGGAGCTCGTACCAGTTCGCGTCGGTCGCGCGCCGCTTCGACATGGGGTAGAAGCAGCAGCTCTTCTTGGCCGGAAGATTCGGGTGCACGCGGTTCTCGCGATAGTGCTCGATCCGGTCGCGCCACACGGCAAGCCGGGCCTCGAGCTCTTCACCTGTGACGCCCTCCTCACGCGCGAGACGCGCGCGCTCGTCGTCCTCGGTCGCGCCGTATTCCGACTGCTCGGTGAGCGAAACGTACGAGTACACGGGCTCGAGCGGCGCCGCGAGCAGTTCGTTCTGGAAGCGCTGCAGCCGCGCGAGATCGGGGCCGAGCGCGATCACTCCGAGGTCGGCCTTGTGCCCGAGCATCGCCAGCACCAACGCCTGGTGCCCGTCGGCTTCGAGGGCCGCGACCGCGTCGCGCACGTGCTTCCCCGCGCTCGCGTCGCGCTCGGCGCGCTCTCGGTCGACGCGGTAGTAGAGGTGGAGAACACCCCAACCGACCGACGGAATCACCTGTTGCACGGGGTCGAGCGTACCCGCGGGCGATTCTCCGACGTGATCGAAGCCGCCCCGGCTACCAGCTCGATTTGTACCGGTCGAACGAGCCTTCGCTGACCGGCGAGCCGCACGGCGTCGTGCCGAAGTAGGTGCCGGCTCTCGGACCGGATGCGACGTCGCCGATCGAGTACACCAAGCCGTTCGACGCTTCGCTCAGGCACACGAGCCCGTGACTCGCCACCGACGAGTTGCCGGCGACGACCTTCAGCCGGCCACCCCAGTCGAGAGACGGCTCGATCTGTTTCATCGCCGCGATGTCGTCGCTGTACGCGGAAGAATCCGTGTAGATCACTTTCTCCGCCGTGAGCGCGTTGCGCAGGTCGGACTGGATGTCGTGTGCCGTCGGGCCGGTGTCCGCCCCGGGACAGGTACCGGAGAGACAGACGGTCGAGGACGAGGAGTTCGCCTTCGCCTTCACCGCGCCGCTCGGAACCTCGACCGACACCGGCGCGCCGAAGTCGTACATCTCCAACGTGAGCACCATCTTGGGCGCGAAGTCGGCGGGCGCGTTCATTCCCTTGCCGAGCGAGCTGAGATCCATCGTCATCGTCATCTTGCGCATGCGACCGAGATCGTCGAGCCACACCGTGACCGGGATCTTCGTGAGTCCGATCAGGTCGAGCAAGCCCTTGACCACGGCGCCTTTGGTCGGGGAACGGAGACTCGCCGCCGTGCGGGAGAAGTCGATGGTCGCGCGGTAACGCGTGGTGGCCGCGCCGCGCACGGTCTCGCGGCCTTCGACGCGGATGGTCCCGCCGAGGCCCTTCAAGTAGTCGAGATAGCTCGTCGGCACGGGCGTGAACGCGCTCGCCGCGCCGACCGGCTGACTCGTCCAACCCGCGTCCGACTTCAGGTACACCGTGTTCCCGACGACCCGAATCTCCATCGATTTCTGGGACGGGTCGTTGCTCGCCACTTGCATCGAGAAGCGCCGCTGCGTGAGATCCATCACACCCGATCCGGTGACCGCGATGGAGCCCGTCGGCGCGCCGGCCGCGCGGCCCAGGCCCGTCATCGACATGTCGACGGCAAAGCGCGCGGTCTTCGCCGCGTTGGTGTTCCTCACCGCCGCGAGCAGACGCGCCTGAGCCGTCGCGGGCGGCGAGACCGACGGCCGCGGCGCGGTGGTCGGAAACGGCTGACCGCCGCAACCGGCGGCCGCGAGCGAGAGCGCGAGCACCAGACCGGGAATCGCGAGGGACCGCGTCTTCGTCACCCCGGAGATATCGGTGCGACTGCGCCCGGGCCTGAGCGCCGGCGCCGGGTCAGCCGTTGCCGGCGGCGTCGATCCGCAACGCGTCGTACGGGCGCACCTCCGCGTGTGGAGGAGCCGCGACCCGGACGGGCGCACCGAAGGAGAAGTAGTCGCTCTGAATCCTCATCGTGGCGTCGGAGCCGAGGGCCTTGATCGCCGGGGCGGCCGAATTGGCCGAAAGCGGCACCGAGACCACGACCCGGCGGGCCCGGCGGGCGCCGTCGATCCACACGTCGACCGCGAGCCGGTGGGTACCGATCACCGCGCCGAACTGGGCGAGCTTCGCGCCGACGGCGGCGACGCGGCGGGCACTCCGGTCGTCGGCTCCGAGGTCGACCGTCGCCGCGTAGTGCGTCGTCGGCACACTCCGCACCGATGCGGATCCCACCCGGCGGACATCGGTCGAGATCGCGGCCAGGAACGCGAGTTGGCCGGCGGGGTCGGCCTGCGCCTGCGACAGCGCCGACAGATCGGAGCCGACCTTCTGCGGATCGAGGCTGACCCAACGCACCGCGGCCGGCATGCCCGCGAACCGGAGCACGTCGGGCGGCAACTTCGTGTACACGACGCCGCCGACGACCCGCTGTTCGACGACGCCACCGCCACCGAGTCGATCGAAGAGTGGGATGCTGAGTGAGAGGTCGGTATTGCCGTTGGCGAAATCGACGACGCCGTTCCCGGCGATGTTGAACGCGCCGGTCGCCAGCGCCTCGTCCCCCCGGCCGGTGACCGTCACCGAGATCGAGGTACGCGCGGTGTGCACCGCCGTGGTGAGGGTCACCGCATGCAACAGCGCGGCCTGCAGACGCGGGTCGTGCGCGACCGGGACCGGCGCGGTGGTGATGGCGGCCGCGGGCTTCGCCGGGCTCGAGCGGCGGGCGAAGTCCCGGCCGCCGCAGCCCGCGCCGAACAGACCGACACCGATGCAGACGGCCGCGAGCACGCGCCGCGAACCAAACATCCCCGCCCCTCCGTGGCCACCCAAAATCCCTGGTCAATGGTACTGCCCAAGAGCCTCGGGGCGTCACTCAGAGTGAGATGAGGGCGCAGCGACCGCACGGGAGCGGAGCCCGGAATCGACCCGGAGGAGTGAGATGAGGGCGCAGCGACCGCACGGGAGCGGAGCTCGGAATCGACCCGGAGGAGTGAGAATTGCCAGTTACTGGGCGGAGACGCGAGCGGGGCGCCCCGAAGGGCGCCCCGCAAGGAGTGCTGAAGCCGAGGGCCGGACTTAGAAGTCCATGTCCCCCATGCCGCCGCCGGGCATGCCGCCCGGCATACCGCCGGCGCCCTTCTCTTCGGGCTTGTCGGCAACCACTGCTTCGGTGGTGAGGAACAGCGCCGCGATCGAAGCTGCGTTCTGCAGCGCCGAACGGGTCACCTTGGCCGCGTCGATGACGCCGGCCTTCACGAGGTCCTCGTACTCACCGGTGGCGGCGTTGAGGCCGTTCGCGCCCTTCAGGTTCTTCACCTTCTCGACGATCACGCCCCCCTCCATGCCGGCGTTGACCGCGATCTGCTTCAACGGCTCTTCGAGCGCACGAGCGACCATCTTCGCACCGGTCGCCTCGTCACCTTCGAGCGTTGCCGCGAGCTCGAGCACCTTGGCCTGCGCACGAACGAGCGCCACGCCGCCGCCGGGCACGACGCCCTCTTCGACAGCCGCCTTGGTGGTCTGCACCGCGTCTTCGATGCGGTGCTTCTTTTCCTTGAGCTCGACCTCGGTGGCCGCGCCGACCTTGATGATCGCCACGCCGCCGGACAACTTGGCGAGACGCTCCTGGAGCTTCTCACGGTCGTAGTCGGAGTCGGTGTTGTCGATCTCGTTGCGGATCTGCTGAATGCGACCCGTGACGTCGGACTTGGCGCCCGAACCCTCGACGATCGTGGTCTCGTCCTTGGTGACGACGACCTTGCGCGCCTTGCCGAGCAGCTCCAGACCAATGGTCTCGAGCTTCAGGCCGATCTCCTCGGAGACCACCTGGCCGCCGGTGAGGATCGCCATGTCCTGGAGCATCGCCTTGCGGCGCTCGCCGAAGCCGGGGGCCTTGATGGCGACCGACTTGAACGTGCCGCGGATCTTGTTGACGACGAGCGTGGCCAGAGCCTCGCCCTCGACGTCCTCGGAGATGATCGCCAGCGGGCGACCCGACTGCATGACCTTCTCCAGCACCGGCAGGAGGTCCTTGACCGCGCTGATCTTCTGCGACACGAACAGGAGCAGCGCGTCGTCGAGGACGGCTTCCATACGGTCGGGGTCGGTGACGAAGTACGGCGAGATGTAGCCCTTGTCGAAGCGCATACCTTCGACGAGGTCGAGCTCCATCCCGAAGGTCTGGCTCTCCTCGACGGTGATGACGCCGTCCTTGCCGACCTTCTCGAGCGCCTCGGCGATCATCGAGCCGATCTCCTTGTCGGCCGCGGAGATCGCGGCGACGTTGGCGATCGCAGCCGGGTCGGTGTCGACCTTCTTCGACTGGCTCTTGATCGACTCGACGGCCGCGGCGACGGCCTGCTGGATGCCGCCCTTCAGGACCATCGGGTTGGCGCCGGCGGCAACGTTGCGGAGGCCCTCACGGACCATCGCCCACGCGAGCACGGTGGCGGTGGTGGTGCCGTCACCCGCGACGTCGTCGGTCTTCTTGGCGACTTCCTTGACCAGCTCGGCGCCGATCTTCTCGAACGGGTCCTCGAGGTCGATCTCCTTGGCGATGGAGACGCCGTCGTTGGTGATCGTGGGTGCACCCCACTTCTTTTCGAGGACGACGTTGCGGCCACGCGGGCCGAGGGTGACGCGGACGGCGTCGGCGAGCTTGTTCATGCCCGCCTCGAGCGCCCGGCGGGCGTGCTCGTCGTAGGCGATCTGCTTGGCCATTGAAAAACCCCCTGGGGCAGCCGGCATTGGCTGCGTGGAACGGGTGGATGATTGGCACTCAGGATAGCCGAGTGCTAACCCATGTTGGCACTCGACGCCCGCGAGTGCAAGCCGAGGAATCGGCTCCCGACCGGGCGCGTTGGCCGTAACCTGCGGTCGTGGCCGAGCTGCACGACACCACCGAGGAGTACCTCGAGACCATCCTCTCCCTCGAGGAGGAGGGCGTCGTGCCGATGCGGGCCCGGCTCGTGGAGCGCCTCGGATTGTCGGCCGCGGCGGTCTCGGAAACGGTCGGCCGGCTCGTCGACGGGGGCTGGGTCGAGCTCGAAGGCGACCGGCGCCTGCGGCTCACCACCAAGGGCCGCGGGCTCGCGACCACCATCGTCCGGCGCCATCGCCTCGCCGAGCGCCTGCTCGTGGACGTGATCGGGCTCGAGTGGGAGAAGGTGCACGCGGAAGCGGCGCGCTGGGAGCACGCGATCTCGGCGGACGTCGAGGAGAAGCTCGTCCTGCTCCTCGATGATCCGGCGACCTGTCCGCACGGCAACCCGATCCCCGGATCACTGCATGCCGTGCCGGAACCGCCGACCGTCGCGCTCGCCGACGCGCAGGTCGGTCCGGTCACGATCGCCCGGGTGAGCGAGCGGCTCGAGATGTCCGACGAAGCACTCGTCCTCATCGCGGGCGCGCACCTGCTCCCCGGCTGCGACGCGACGATCGTCGATCTCGACGCCGACGGTGTCACCGTGAAGACCGACACCGGCGAGCACCGCGTGCCCACGCGGGTCGCCGAGTCGCTCTACGTCCTCGCCCGGTGAAGCTTCCAGATCCCGTGCTCCATGGACGGGAAGTGTGAAAGCGCGCGCGTCTCGTACAACGTGAAGCCGAGTCGTTTGGCGACCGCCTGCGACGCGGTGTTCTCCGGCAGGATCACGCTGTAGACCGCGTCGACGTCGTGATGCGCGAACACGTATTCGATTGCGGTCGCGCCGGCTTCGGTTGCGTAACCCTTGCCCCAGTGGTCGGGGTGCAGTGCCCAGCCGATCTCGATACCGGGCCAGTCCTCGCGCGGGAAAATGCGAACCCGCGCGTCCCGACGAACGCGCCCGACGCCTTCTCCTCGAGCGCCCACTGCCCGGTGTCGCGCAACTCCCACTGGCCGAGCCACTTCGCCAACCCGAGCCACGCGTCGTAGCGACCGATGTCGTCGGGCAGGTGCAACGCCGCGCGGACTTGCGGGGTTTGCAACAACGCGGCGTACGCGTCCGTGTCGTCCTCACGGAACGGCCGCAGTATCAGCCGTTCCGTTTCGAGCGTCGGGCAACCGCCCACTCAGCCGCCGGCGACGGCCGGAACGATGCTGATCGTCTGCCCGTCGGTGACCACCGAGTCGACGCCCTGCAGGAAGCGAATGTCTTCGTCGGCGAGAAAGACGTTGACGAAACGCCGCAGCCCGCCGGTCTCGTCGAACAACCGCTCCGAGAATCCGGGATGCGCGGCCTCGAGCGCCTTCAACGCCTCGGCCACGGTCCCGGCCTCGACCTGGACCTCGGACTCGTTGGCCGAGAGGCTGCGCAGCTGCGTGGGGATGCGGACGGTGACGCTCATGCCAACCCGATCATGGTGTTTACGACTCCTCGATGTCGAACGCTTCGTGGAACGCGTCGAGAGTGGGTGCGATCGTCGCGGTGGGTCCGCACTGACCGGAAACCGCTTCGAGCGTCTTCAGACCGTGCCCCGTGATGTAGACGACGACGCGCTCGTCGGGGCGGATCACACCGTCGGCCGCGAGCTTCTTCAACGTCGCGATCGTCACACCGCCCGCGGTCTCGGCGAAGATCCCCTCGGTACGCGCGAGCAGGCGCATCCCGTCGACGATCTCGTCGTCGGTGACCGCGCCGAACCCGCCGCCGGTCGATCGCACGACGTCGAGCGCGAAGTAGCCGTCGGCCGGATTGCCGATGGCGAGCGACTTGGCGATCGTGGCGGGCTTCACGGGCTTGATCGTGTCGGCCTTCTCGATGAACGCCTCCGCGACCGGCGAGCAACCGAGTGCCTGCGCGCCCGACACGCGCACCTGCGGCTCGGCGTCGAGCAGCCCGACCTTGTACAGCTCGTCGAAGCCCTTGCGGATCTTCGTCAGCAGCGAACCGCTCGCGACCGGTACGACGACGTGGTCCGGAAGGCTCCAGCCGAGCTGCTCCGCGGTTTCGAACGCGAGCGTCTTCGAACCTTCCGCGTAGTACGGCCGCATGTTGACGTTGACGAACGCCCACTCGTAGATGCCCGCGAGCTCCGCGCACAGGCGGTTGACGTCGTCGTAGTTGCCCTTGATCGCAACGAGGTTGCCGCCGTACACCGCGGTCGTGACGATCTTCCCCTGCTCGAGATCGGCGGGGATGAACACGTAACTCTTCAGACCGGCCCGCGCCGCGTGCGCGGCAACGGAGTTCGCGAGGTTGCCGGTCGACGCGCAGGCCGCGACCTTGAAACCGAACTCGAGGGCCTTGCTCAGCGCGACCGACACCACGCGATCCTTGAACGAGTTCGTCGGGTTGCGGGTGTCGTTCTTCAGCCACACCTCACCGAGGCCGAGCTCGGCCGCGAGCCGGTCGGCGCGCACGAGCGGCGTGAAACCCGTGCCGAGGTCGACCGCAGTGTCGGCTTCCACCGGCAACAGGTCGGAGTAGCGCCACAGGCTGAGCGGCCCCGCCGCGATCTTCTCGCGCGTGACCGACGCCTTGATCGCGTCGTAGTCGTATGCCACCTCGAGCGGCCCGAAGCACCACTCGCACGTGAAGATCGGGGCCGCGTCGTACTCGCGACCGCACTCTCGGCAGCGGAGGCCTTGTACATGAACCATCGGAGCGTCTCCCTTTGTCTCGACGCGCTCCGAGCGCCTCGAGCGGCTGTCCTCTATCTGGAGGCCGCTCTTTGGCTGCTCATCGGTCAGGCATTGGCACCTGGCTCGGACCTTCGGGCAGTACCCGGGGTCTTCGCTGGTTGCCGCGGCGTCAAAGGGCCTGTCCCTCGGCCGCTCTCGATGAGCGCGTTGACGGGGAGAATAACAGATTCCCGTACTCTGCCCGCATGGCAATAGGCGCCTCCGGCGTGTCCGTGTGCCTGCCGGCGCGTGACGAAGCGGCGACCATCGGCGCCATCGTCGCCGAAGCGGTGCGCCTCGAGCTCGTGTCCGAGGTCGTGGTCCTCGACGACGGGTCCACCGACGACACTGCCGCGGTCGCACGCGCGGCCGGGGCACGCGTCGTCCGCGAGGCGTCGGTGCTGCCCGAGACCGGGCCCGGGTCGGGGAAGGGCAACGCGATGTGGAAGTCGTTGTACGCGTGCAACGGCGACATCATCTGCTGGGTCGACGCCGACCTGCGCAACTTCCGCGGTGAGTACGTCGAGCGGCTGTGTGCGCCGCTGCTCGCTCAGCCCGACACGATGTTCGTCAAGGCGTACTCCACGCGCTCGTTCGAGGGCGCGCCGACGGGCGGCGGTCGCGTCACCGAGCTCGTCGCGCGACCACTGCTCTCGCTGCTCTTCCCCAAGCTGGCCGACATCGTGCAACCGCTCGGCGGTGAATACGCGGCGCGGCGCAGCGCGCTCGAAGTCGTCCCGTTCGTCGAAGGTTGGGGCGTGGAGCTCGGCCTGCTCATCGACCTCGTCGAGCGGTTCGGGCGCGACGCGGTCGCGCAGGTGGATCTCGACGTGCGCGAGCACCGCAACCGACCTCTCGACGAGCTGGGCCCTCAGGCGCTCGCGGTCATGGCGATCGCGCTGCGCCGCTCGGGACTCCTGCCCGAGGAGATGGCGCCGCTCGTCGAGTTGCTGCGCGCGTCACCGGACGGAACGGTTGTCGCGGAGCCGGTCGAGGTGCGCGAGCGCGAACCGATCGTCACGGTGCCGGCGTACCGAGCGCGTTTCTCGCCGCCTCGATAGCGGCTTCCTCGACGAGCAACGCGGTGCGCGTGTACGTCTCGCTCGACTGCCACACGCGATCGGTGAGCGCGAGCACCTGAACCCCCGCATGCTCCGCGAGGGCCGCGCGTGCGTCGTCGGTCGCCTGGCCGGCGACGATCGCAACATTGGCGACGCCGAGCTCGTCCGCCCACGCGAGCACACCGCCGACGACCTTGCCCGCGAGGCTCGACGCGTCGAGCTTGCCCTCACCGGTGATCGCGAGGTCGGCGCCTTCGAACGCGGCTTCGAGCCCGACCGCCTCCGCGACGACTTCGAAGCCCGGCGCGAGCTCCGCGCCGATCGCGGCGAGGCCACCGGCGAGCCCGCCCGCCGCGCCCGCACCCGTGAGCTGGGTCACGTCGACGCCGGTCCGCGACCGGTACTGCTCGGACAACGTCTGCAGCCGCCGCGTGAGCAGCGCCACCTGCGCGCCGCTCGCACCCTTCTGCGGGCCGTACACGCTCGCGGCGTCCGTGAACGACGTTTCGACGTCGCACGCGACGGTCACCTTCATGCCCTGCAACGACCAACCGAGTGCCTCGACCGCGGCGAGCCCGCCGTCGGTCGTCGCACTCCCGCCGACCGCGACGACGACGCGGTTGAAGCCCTGCGCGCGCACGGCCGCGATCAACTCGCCGGTACCGCGCGTGCTGGCGCGCAACGGATCGTTCTGGCCGTGCACCAACGCGAGTCCGCTGGCTTGTGCCATCTCGATGATCGCGAGCCCGCCGGTCAACACGCCCCAGTGCGCGTCAACGGGTTCGCCGAGCGGACCGGTGACGCGGGTCGTGCGCCGCGAACCGCCGCGCGCGGCGAGCAACGTGTCGAGCGTTCCCTCCCCGCCGTCGGCAAGGGGCATCTCGACGACCTCGTCGAAGCCCGCGCCGCGCACGCCCTGGGCCATCGCGCTCGCGACCTCGTCCGCCCGGAGTGATCCTCGGAACTTGTCGGGACAGACCACAGCGCGGGTCAGGGGGGCCAAGGGCATAGCGAATAGATTGTCGCCTGTCCGCACTCCGCGCCGCCCCCCGGGAGCCCAGTTGCTCGAACGCGTGCCCCTGCTCGACAAGCACCTCGACGACTACGCCGACGTGGTCGAACCCGGGACCATCGAACGGATCCGGGCTCTCGCCGAGCCGTTGCGCGGCGCCCGGGTGCTCCACCTGAACGCAACCGCGTACGGCGGCGGCGTCGCGGAGCTTCTCGCAACCCACGTTGCCTTGCTGCGAGACGTGGGAATAGACGCGGAATGGCACGTCATCCACGGCAGCGACGAGTTCTTCGCGGTGACCAAGACGGTGCACAACGCGCTGCAGGGCGCCGACGTGGAGTGGACACCACAGATGGAGCACATCTACCTCGAACGTGTGCTCGACAACGCGTTGCAACTCGAGGGCGAGTGGGACTTCGTCGTCATCCACGACCCGCAGCCGGCCGCGATGCGCGACTACGCGCGCGGTCACGGTGTCGCGCCGGAGAGCACGAAGTGGATCTGGCGTTGTCACATCGATCTCACCGATGCGAACCCGCAGGTGTTCGAGTTCTTTCGTCCGTTCGTCGAGCAGTACGACGCGTCGGTGTGGACGATGCCGCAGTTCATCCCGGACTCGATGCCGAAGGACCGCACCATCATTGCGCCGCCCTGCATCGACCCGCTCTCGGTGAAGAACCTCGATCTTCCCGACCCGTTCATGACGGAGATCGTGAAGCAGTACGGCGTGCGGCCGAACGATCCGCTGCTCGTCCAGGTGAGCCGGTTCGATCCGTGGAAAGACCCGATCGGCGTGATCGAGGCGTACCGGATCGTGCGCGAGGAGTTCCCGAACGTCCAACTCGTGCTCGCGGGTTCGATGGCGACCGACGACCCGGAGGGCTTCCACTATTGGGAACTGGCCGACGAAGCGCGCCACGGCGACGAGAACGTGCACCTGCTCTCGAACATCCAGCAGGTCGGCAACGTGCAGATCAACGCGTTCCAGCGCTCGGCCGACGTCGTGTTGCAGAAGTCGCTACGCGAGGGCTTCGGGCTCACCGTCAGCGAAGGCCTGTGGAAGGGCCGGCCCGTCATCGGCGGGCGCTGCGGCGGCATCACCTTGCAGATCGAAGACGCCGTGAACGGCTTCCTCGTCGACGACGTCGAGACGGCCGCCAAGCGGACGGCGGACCTCTTGCGCGACCCGGAGCGGGCGAGCGCAATGGGCACCGCGGGCCGCGAGATCGTGCGCCAGAAGTTCCTCTCGACGCGCGAGCTCGAGGACTGGCTGCGCATCTACTCCGAGCTGCGATGACGGCGGCATCCCGGTGATCGTCGTATCGCATCGGGGCCCGTATCAATTCAGCCGCGACGAGAACGGCGATCTCGGCGCGCACCGCGGCGCGGGCGGCATCGTCAGCGCGCTGTCGCCGCTGCTCACCGACAATCCGCAGGCGACGTGGATCGCGGCGGCAATGTCGGACGACGACTGCGAGGCCGAACGCACCGGCGTCACGGCGGGCCTCGAGCTCAAGGTCCGGCTGCTCGACCTCGATCACGAACAACACCGGATGCACTACGACGTCGTCGCCAACGGCGTGTTGTGGTTCCTGCACCACGGGATGTTCGACCACGCCCGCCGGCCGCGGTTCGATCTCCGGTTCCGCGACGCGTGGAACGCGTTCGTCGCGGTGAACCAGTGCTTCACCGACGCGGTCGTGGAGACGGCCGCGGCGAACGACATCGTCCTCGTGCAGGATTTCCAGCTGACCCTCGTCGCGGGGCAGCTGCGCGCGCAGCGGCCCGACCTGCGGGTCGTGCACTTCACCCACACGCCGTTCGCCGGCCCCGACGACTTCTCGATGCTCCCCACCGACATCGGCGCCGATCTGTGCGCGGCGCTCGCGTCGGGCCCGGCCGGCTTCCACACCAAGCGCTGGGGCGAGTCCTACCGGCTCTCGGCCCGCGCCGCGCTCGGCGGACACGCCACCATCACGGCACCCTTCGCCGCGAGCCTCGGACCCGACGTCGCCGCGCTCGAGGAAACCGCGGCCTCACCGGACGCGCGCGCCGCCGCGAGCTATCTGGCCGACGTGGTCGGCGATCGCCTCGTGGTCGTGCGGACCGATCGCGTCGATCCTTCCAAGAACATCATCCGCGGCTTCCTCGCCTTCGACCGGCTCCTCGAAGCCCGCCCGGGACTGCGCGGTCGGGTCGTGTTCGTCGCGATGGTGTACCCGTCCCGGCAGGGCCTGGCCGACTACCTGGCCTACGAGAACGAGGTCGAACAGGTCGTGGCGCGTGTCAACGACCGCTGGGCGACGCGCGATTGGGTACCGATCCTGCTCGACGACCGCGACGACTTCGCCCGCTCGGTCGCGGGGATGGAGCGCTACGACGTGTTGCTCGTCAACTCGATACGCGACGGGCTCAACCTCGTCGCCAAGGAAGGCCCGGCCATCAATCGGCGCGACGGCGTGTTGTGCCTCTCCCCCGAGACGGGCGCGTTCGACGAGTTGAAGCCCGCGGCACTCGCGGTGCACCCGTACGACCTCGAACAGTGCGCGGGTGTGCTCGACGATGCGCTCTCGATGCCGCTCGACGAACGGGCCGCCCGGGCCGCGAAGCTGCGCGCGCTGGCGATTCAGCGCTCACCCGCCGACTGGCTTGCCGATCTGCTCCGCGAGGCGGGTCAGTAGCGCGAGCAATTCGTCGGGACCGTTCACGACCACGTCGACCGCGCCGGTCAGCTCGGGCGGGGCCTCGCTCGACAACACGCCGATCCGGACCGCGGTGCGCAGCCGGCCGTCTTCGGTCGCGCGTCCCAACTCCGCGAACGCGGGGAGGTCGCCGTAGTCGTCGCCCGCGAACGCGGCGACGTCGAAACCCTCGATGAGACCGCGCGTGGCGAACGACTTGTCGATGTCGATCGGGGGGCGGAGCTCGACCGCCATGCGGGTGCGCAACTCGCCGAGCCCGTGCTTGGCGCCGACCGCGTGCGCGACCTCCACGATGTGCTCGGCCTGGTCGGGAACGGGCCGCCAGTGCAGCGTGACGCTGATTCCCGACTTCGGTTCGATCACGTCCCGGGGCAACTGAGCTTCGAGTTCGGCCGTCGCCGCGGCCACGGCGACGAGATACGGCTCGACGCGCGGATCCACCGAGTACGCGCCGTCGATCAACTGCTCCATCCCGTAGAGGCCGACGAGCGCGAGCCCGTCGACCGGGAGGTGGCGGGCCAGAAAGCCGACAGGACGTCCGCTGACGATCGCGACGCGCCCGAGCCCGGCGGCGAGCCGTTCGAGCACCGCCAACGTGTTCGGCAACGGGCGCGCGTCCTCCGGGCGCTCGACGATCGGCGAGAGCGATCCGTCGAAGTCGACCAACAGTGCGGTGCGGTCGGGGTGCGCGCCCAGCGCGGCAACCGTTGCGTCGGCATCGACCACGGTGGGACGCTACCCGCATGGATGCGAAGACCGCCGATCTCGGGTCCGCGGATATGAAGTCCGCGGCCCGCAACACCGTCGACCGCGAGGGCGGAAAACTCGTCGCGCTCAGTCATCGGATCCACGCGCACCCCGAACTCAAATTCGAGGAGGAGCAATCGAGCGCGTGGACCGCCGGCGCCTTGGCGGACGCCGGCCTCCCCGTCGACTTCGGGATCTGCGATCTGCCGACCGCCTTCAGCAGCCGGATCGGCGACGGACCACTGCACTTCGCGATCTGCGCGGAGTACGACGCGCTGCCCGTCATCGGGCACGCGTGCGGACACAACATCATCGCTTCGAGTGCGGTCGGCGCCGCGCTCGCGCTCGCTCCTCTCGTGGACGAGCTCGGCATCACGCTGTCGGTGATCGGCACGCCCGCCGAGGAGGGCGGCGGCGGCAAGATCCTGATGCTCGAGCGCGGAGCCTTCGCGGGCGTGCACGCGGCGCTCATGGTGCACCCGACCCCGAAAGAAGACCTCTATCCGCGCGTGAGCGCGGTCGCACACATGCGCGTGCAGTACACCGGGCGCGAGTCACACGCGGCGATCGCGCCCGAGCTCGGGATCAACGCGGCCGACGCCTTCACGGTCGCCCAGGTGGCGATCGGCCTGTTGCGCCAGCACCTGCGGCCGTTCGACCAGGTCCACGGCATCATCACCCACGGCGGTGACGCGACGAACGTCATCCCCGCGCACACCGAAGGCACGTGGATGGCCCGCTCCCGCACTCTCGACGATCTCGAACAGCTCCTCCCCCGCGTGGGTCACTGCTTCGAGGCGGGCGCGCTGGCGACGGGTGCGAGCCTCAGCATCACCGACGTGTGCCCGGTGTACGCGCACATGGACCACGATCACGAGTTCGCCGAGCTGTACCGGGCCAACGCGACGAGCATCGGCCGACCGGAGTCCGACGACGGCGTGTCGACGTTCTCGACCGACATGGGCAACGTTTCCCTCGTGGTGCCGTCGATCCACCCGTGCCTCGCGATCGAGACGGGCGGCGCGGTGAACCATCAACCCGAGTTCACCCAGGCCGCGATCAATCCGTCCGCCGACCGGGCGGTGAGCGAGGGCGCGCTCGCGATGGCGTGGACCGTCATCGATGCTGCGACCGGTCCGCTGCGGGACCGCCTGTTGCGCGCGCGGAAATCGGCCTAGCTACCGACGACGACGACGCAATCGACACCTTCGCTCGAAGGTGGCGGAGGCGTGGGGAACGCGACGACCTTCGCGCCCTGCAGCGCGGTCTGTTGCGACAGTGCGACCGCTTCGCGATCCAGGCCCGAGCGGCACATCACCGACTGGCCCGTCTGCGCGTGGCCCGTCCACGTACTCGCCTGCGGTTGGTTCGTGTAGCCCACCTGTTGCAGCTTCGTGCGCATCTGCGCGGCCGCGCCGGTCGGCGCGCCACCGTTGAGCACCAGCACCTTCAACTGGTCGGGGGTCTTGGTCGGAGTCAACGGCTTCGTCGTGGTCGTTGTGGTCGGCTTCGAGCTGTGGACCGTGGTGGTGGTCTTGGCCGTGGTCGGCGCCGTCGTGGACCCGGCGTTGCTCGTGTCGACGCGCTGCAGGAGGAAGACGCCCACGATCACTGCGAGACCGATCAGTGCGGCGCCCTTCAGTGCGGCGCCGCTTGCTCCCCGCGCGAACTCGCCGTTGCCCCCGGATGGACGGTTCATGTCCCCATTCTGCCCGGTCGCGCCGCCGTTCGCGCTCACCGGGAGCCGGGATCGGCGCGCCGGCCTTCGATGCGGTCGCGTCGTACCTGCTCTCGCCGCTTACGCAACCGCAGCACGGTCAGCGAGTCGTAGTCCATCGCCTCGGGACGGTCGATCAACCCGTGCAACGCCCGCCGGTAGCTGCTCGCCGAGATGTCGAAGCGAGCGCGGATACCGACATCTTTACGCGAACCGAGCTGCCACCACTCCCGCTCGAAATCGATCAACGCGCGCTCGTGTGCGGTCAGCTCTGATGTTTTCATCGGCTCGCGATCCTGCTCGCTCCGCGCGCCAAATACAAGCATCCCCGAGGTCCGGCGCGTTGCCGTCCGACGGCGCGCTGAACGATGCGTTCCCACCGACGAGCGTTTCGGGCTGAAGCTCGCGTCGTGGGTGATGCGCACGATCGCCTCCGCACGCGACGACACCGCGGTCTTCTGGAAGATCGACTTGAGGTGCGTCTTGACGGTGTTCTCGCTGACCCAGAGCGCGCTCGCGATGTCGCGATTGCGCAATCCCTGCGCAAGAAACAAGGCGACCTCACTTTCGCGCAGTGTCAACCCGAGATCGTGCCCCGGCCACGGTTGGCGCACGTTTCTCCCGAAATGCGCACTGACGAACTCGTGTTCATGCGCGATCTGTCGGATTGCATCCACGAGCTCCTCGGCCGCCATCGACTTCGCGAGCACGCCACGCGCGCCCGTGGCCCGGGCGGCGTCGAATTGTTCGGTAGTGAACGACCACGTGTAGACGGCAACCGCGCCGACGTGAGGATCGTTCGCAAGACTGGCGATGCGATCGAGGCCGAGCCGGGGATGACCGTACGTGTCGAACAGTGCAACATCGACCCATTCGTCCGGGTTGCGATCGACGTCGAGCTCGACGACGTCGATGACGTCACGAAACGGCTGCAGCATCGACTCGAGTCCGCGCAGCACGAGTTCGTAGTCGTTCACCAGCGCGACCCGCACCCGCGGCCGCGCCCCGGCTTCCGATTCGCTCACGACTTCCTCCCGACAGCACCACCCAGCAACACACTCTGTATACCCCGAACGGGTGAGGGTGACTCCTGCGCGGCCGGGCGGGGACAGAGCCGGGTGTCGGGATCGAACCGACGACCTGCTGATTACAAATCAGCTGCTCTACCGACTGAGCTAACCCGGCGTGGCCTGCGATTCTATTGGTGGCGACGACGCCTCCACCCGTTGCGTCGACGCGCCTACCCGCTGCGTCGACGCGCGATCTCGTGGCAGGCGAGCGCGGCCGCGGCGGAGACGTTGAGCGAATCGAGATGCCCCTGCATCGGGATGCGCACGAGCACGTCGCACCGATCGCGGGTCAGGCGTGCGAGCCCCTTCCCCTCGGACCCGAGCACGAGCATGATCGGTTGGTCGGCGAGATCGAGCTCGAACAGGCTGCGATCGCCGCTCTCGTCGAGACCGACCGACCAGCATCCGGCACGCGACGCCCGGTCGATGGCAGCGGGAATGCCGCCGACGAGCGCGATCGGGAGATACTCGATCGCGCCGGCCGCGGCCTTCGCCACCACGGGCGTGACGCTCGCGGAACGGTGGCGGGGCATGACGATGCCGGTGGCCCCCGCGGTCTCGGCCGAACGCATGATCGCGCCGAGGTTGTGGGGATCGGTCACTCCGTCGACGGCGACGAGAAATGCGTTCTTCACTGCGAGCAACGCGTCGAGATCGGCCGTACGCAACGGCGGCACCATCGCGACGACGCCCTGATGCACGTCGCTGCGCGCCATCTGCTCGACGCGTTCGGGCGCAACCACGCGCAACGCACCCCCGGCGCGCTCTACGATCTCCTGCACCGTGTCGTCGCGAGTCACCGCGCTCGACAGGTACACGGCGCGCGGCCGACGCTTGCCGGCGCGCAACAGCTCGAGTACCGCGCGTCGGCCTTCGATCTGATCTCCGCCGAGCTCGCCCGAGCCCTTGCTCACTCGCGGCGCCACTCGGGTCCTCGCGCCGTGTCTTCGACCACGATGCCGCGCGCGGAGAGCTCGTCACGGATGCGATCCGCCTCGGCCCAGTCCTTGGCGGCGCGGGCGGCTTCGCGCGCCGCGATCAGTGCGTCGATGTCGGTGTCGACCTCGGCCTCCGAATGCAGCTCGATGCCGAGCACGCCGGTGAGCTCTTGCACCGTCGCAAACGCCGCGGCCGCAGTGTCGGGGAGGTCCTCGTCCAGCGCGAGGTTCGCGTCGCTCACGAGCGAGAAGATCTCGGCGACGGCGGCGGGGGTGTTGAAGTCGTCGTCCATCGCGTCCCGGAACGCGGTGACGTCGGCGGTCTGCACGCCTGCGCTCGGAAGCCCAACGGCTCGCGCCCGGCGCGCCAACGCGTCGAGGCGGCCGATGGCCTTCTCCGCGTCGGACAGCTCCTTCTCGCCGATCTCCATCTGCCGGCGGTATTGCGTCTGCAACACGAGGAGCCGCAACGCGCGCGGGTCGTATTCGTCGAGGATGTCGACGAGCGTGACGTAGTTGCCGAGCGACTTCGACATCTTCTCGCCGTCGACGTTCAGCATCCCGTTGTGCAGCCAATAGCGCGCGAACTCGTGCCCGGCCCCGACCGCCTGCGCGATCTCGTTCTCGTGGTGCGGGAACACGAGGTCGCTCCCGCCGCCGTGGATGTCGAAGCCGTCGCCGAGGAGCTTCAACGACATCGCCGAGCACTCGATGTGCCAACCCGGCCGCCCGAGACCCCACGGCGACTCCCACGCCGGCTCCCCCGGCTTGGCGAGCTTCCAGAGGGCGAAGTCGACGGGCGCGCGCTTGCGCTCGTCGACTTCGACGCGTGCGCCCGCGCTCTCGAGCAACTCCTCGAGCGTGCGATGCGAGAGCGAGCCGTAGTCAGCGAGCGTCTCGACCTGGAAATAGACGCCGTCACCCTCGATCACGTAGGCGTGCCCGTTGGAAACGAGCTGCGCGATCAGGTCGGTCATCTCCGCGATCCACTCGGTGGCGCGCGGCTCGTCGTCGGGCAGGAGGATGTTCAGCTGGTCGAACGCGTCGCGAAACGTTCCCTCGTAGCGGGCGACGAGCTCGGATTCCGTCGTACCCGCCTCCGCGGCCCGGGCGATGATCTTGTCCTCGATGTCGGTGACGTTGCTCACGTACCTCACCGCGTACCCCCGCCAGAGGAGATACCGGCGGATCGTGTCGAACACGATCTCCTTGCGACCGTGCCCGAGGTGCGGCACGTCGTACGGAGTCGGGCCGCAGACGTACATCGACACCCGTCCCTCGACGGCCGGGACGAAGTCGACCTTCGCCCGTCTCGCAGTGTCGTAGAGCCGCAGCATTCGTCGAGGCTAATCGGCGGCTGCCGGCGCCCGACCCGGTTTCTCCGGGGTGCGAGAGGCGCGCTAGCTGCGCGCGAGGAGCGCGGCGGCCCAGACCGCGACACCCTCCGAGCGACCGATCGCGCCCAACCCTTCGCCGCGTTTGGGCCGGACCGACACCGCGATTCCCAGCCCCATCGGCTCGCGCAGGGGCGCCAGCGCGGCGACCAGGTTCGCAGCCATGGCTTCGACATGGGGCGCGAGCCGGGGCGTCTCCGCCGCGATCGTCACGTCGACGTTCTCGAGCCACCAGCCCAGCTGCGCCACGCGTTGCGCGACATCGGCGAGCAGCCGCATTGAATCGGCGCCGCGGTACTGCTCGTCCGTGGCGGGGAACAGCGTGCCCAGATCGGGGAGGCCGACCGGCCCGAGGAGCGCGTCGGCGACCGCGTGCGCGACCGCATCGCCGTCCGAGTGCCCGGCGAGCCGAGACGCCTCCGCGATGGTCACGCCCCCGAGTACGAGGGGCGGCGCGGCGCCGAACGGGTGCACGTCGAAACCCATCCCCACGCGGTTGCGCGTCATGTCGTCGGAGCCCCTTCGATCAAGGCCCCGGCGAGCTCGAGGTCGGCGGCAGTCGTGAGCTTGAGGTTGCGCGGCTCGCCCTCGACGACCACCACCGTTCCGCCGGCCGCTTCGACGAGCGCGGCGTCGTCCGTGCCGACCCCGTCGTTCGCGTGCGCGGCTTCCAGTGCGCCGCGCCGAAACGCCTGGGGCGTCTGCACGGCAACGAGGTCGTCGCGCGGCACCGTCTCGACGACCACGTGGTCGCGCACCCGCTTCACCGTGTCCGCCACGGGCACTCCGGGTATCGCCGCGTCCGCACCGGCCCGCACCGCGGCAACGACGCGGGCGAACAGGGCGCGCGACGCGAGCGGACGCGCCGCGTCGTGCACGACCACCACGTCGACATCGTCGGGAATCCTCACCAGGCCCGCCCGGACGGACGCGGACCGCGTTGCGCCGCCGACGGCGACGCGCACACCCTCCGGCGGCGGCCATTCCTTGTCCGCGGGCAACACCACGACGACCCCGTCACACGACTCGCGCGCCACACCGACCGCGCGGTCGAGGACGGTCACATCGCCGAGACGCGCGAACTGCTTGGCGGCGCCGAACCGCGCACCGACTCCGGCCGCGACGACGATCGCCCAGGTCTCCACGAGCACAGTCTGGCCCAGACCGCCCACAACAAGGCGGGGCCGACGCCCCTACTAGGCATCTTCGAGGCGTGCGAACAGCAAGCGCCCGGCGGCCGTCGGTACGACCGAGGTCACCTGCAACATCACTTCCGGACCACCGACGAGCTCGTGACCGCCGTTCACGACCACCATGGACCCGTCGTCGAGATGACCGACACCCTGGCCGGTTTCCTTGCCCTCACGCGTGCAGCGCGACGCGCACGTAGTCGCCGGGCCCGATGCTCGGCGTCAGTTCCTGCGCGAGCTTGCGGAGGTTCGTCGTGGGGACACCCTGGAGCTGGGCGTTGCGCGCGAGCGGACCGTCGTTGGTGAGCAGGCGAAGCTGGAGGCGACGCGCGAGCGCGATGAGCTTCGCGTCGACCTCGGGGATCTCCGGGATCTCGTCGTCGAGCACGAACAGGCGCACATGACCTTCCTGGCGGAGCAGGTCGAGTGTCTCGAGCCCGCGCCGGGCGCGGCGGCGCTTCACGTCGTCGGTGGCGTCGGCGAAGCCCTGCACCTCGTCGAGCACGAAGCGCGCAACCATCAGGTCGCCGCTCAACACGCCGGCGCGGGTCAGCGGGAGCAACTGGCCGTCCATCACCACCGACGAGTCGACCAACAGGCCGTCGCGGGCGTCGAACGCCTGGGCCCGCACCAGCGGTCGCGTCGAGAGTCCGAGCAACTCGAGCACCGCCTCGCTCTGCCGGGCGACGATACGGAAGCCGACGTAACCGAAGATCCACGACGCCAGGCCCACCATCGAGACCGCGAACGGCACGGGCACCAACAGCGCGGCCGGCAGTACGAGCACGAGGGCGAGGGTGGAACCCGCGATCGCGCCGAGCGTGCCGGCGACGAACCGGGCGGGCGAGCGGCGGTCCACCCGCTTCTCGACCACCCCCAACGCCTTGTCGAGGACCCGGCCGAGGATTCCGCCGCTGACGTAGCCGAGCAGGCAGCCGAGCATGCCGCCGAGGCCCTGGGCCTCGGTACCAAAGGCGCGCGCCGCCCAAAAGCCCGCGGCGGTGCCCAGAACGACGACGAACAGGCGAACACCCTCGACGAACATCCCGGTCTCATCGGCGGCGGAACCGCCGTCTTGACCAGCGCCACGCCGAACCCTGACGGACCGTCGGCGGCAACCTGTCCACCGAGTCGGGGAAGGTCTCAGGCCGGGGCGCATTTGCGCCGATGCCAATGTGACCCAGAACACACGGGCGGCCCGAACAAGCCTCGGATAGCCTCCCGCGAGGACAGGACTCGGAGACATGGCGGCACGCACGCCGGTGCTCGACAAGACCGATCTTTTCGGAACATTGCCTCCCGAGCTGCTCGAGCAGCTGCGAGGCCGAACGGCCCTTGCGCGCTATCGCCGGGGCGACACGATCTTCCAGAAGGACGATCCCGCCACCCACCTCTACGTGGTGTTCTCGGGCCGGATCGCCATCGTCGCCAAGGCCTCCGACGACCGCGAGTCGGTCCTGACCGTGCTCGGCCCGGGTGCGCTCTTCGGCGAGATGTCGATGTTCGACGGTGGTGTGCGCTCCGCGAACGCCCGCGCGCTCACGACGGTGCACCTGATCGCGGTCGAGTTCGACGACGTGCGCGACGTGCTCATCCGCCGGCCCGAGGTGCTGTGGGCCGTGGTGCGCATCCTCGCCCGGCGGCTCCGCGCCACCGACGAGGCGCTCTCCGACGCGATGTTCCTCGACGTGACCGGGCGCACGGCCAAGCGCCTCCTCGAGCTCGCCGACGGCGAGGACGACTTCCGCATGCCCCTCACCCAAGAGGAGCTGGCGGGCATGGTCGGTGCCTCACGCGAACGCGTGAACAAGGCGATCGCCCTGTTCGTGAAGCTGGGCTGGCTCGAGATCTCCGGCCGCAGCCGGTACCGCATCGTGAACCGCGAAGAACTCGAGATACGCGCGACTGTTTGATCTTTCTTGGTCGCAGGCTCGTCTGAGCGGCTCGCGGCTTTCTTGGTCGCAGGCTCGTCTGAACGGCTCGCTTCGCTCGCGATTGCGAGAACGAGCCTGACTCCGGCGAGCGAGCTCGCTCGCGCTGCGCCCTTCGCGCTGCTCGCCGCATCTCGCGGCCTCGGGCCCGCTCCCTTCGCCGCGGCGTGCCCGGTGGCTCGCGGCGTACGGCGCGCTCTCTACTTCCCGCCGACCCACTCCAGGGCCTGCTCCCACGCCGCGGCTGCGGCTTCCGGCTTGTGGGCGTCCCGGTCCGGGTCGTGGACGAAGCCGTGTTCGGCGTCTTCGACGACGACGATCTCGCAATCGCTCCGACCGCTCCACGCGAAGCGCAGCGCGTCGATGTCGGCGGCGGGTGTGAACGGATCGTTCGACCCGAAGAACGCCAGTGTCGGCGCCATCTGGGCGGCGACCTCCAACGGTTCGATGCGATGGCCGGGCCCGTTCCACGCCTCGGGGGCGCGCACCATGCCGTAGAACGCGACCGCGGCGTCGAAGCGGTCGATCGACGCGGCCTTGAACGCGTAGTGGCCGCCCATGCAGAAGCCGAGCACCGAGACGCGCGAGACGTCGTCTTCGACGACCAGCAGGTCTGCGGCGGCGGCCAGCATGTCCATCTGTTGCGAGTCGTCGAGGTCGGCGACCCGCGCCATGCGGGCCTCGATCGTGCCGAGCTCCGACTGCGGCTGGCTCGCGAACGGTTCGATCGCGCAGACGGCCAGGCCGTGCGTGGCGAGGCGGCGCGCCATGTCCTCGAACAACGGGCGAAGTCCGCCGATATCGGGATGCAGGACCAGCCCCGCGGTCGGCATCCCGTCGGGGCGCGCGTGGAACGCCGCGACCTCGAGCCCGTCGACGACGAGCGGATTGGACTCGACCGACACGTCGTAGACCGGACCTTCGCGGAGTGCTGCCATGCGGCAGAAGCTACCGCGGGGAGATACGGGTCACGCGTAGCGATCGAGGATCGACGTCTCCGCGACGCGCGAGAGCCCGTCCTTGATCGCGCGGGCGCGCGCTTCGCCGACACCTTCGACCTCGACGAGATCGGAGAGGCTCGCGCGCATCACCTTGGGCAAGGTGCCGAACCGCTCGATCACATGACCGGCGATCGTTTCGGGAAGTCTCGGAATCTTGCTGAGCAACCGGTAGCCGCGCGGCTGCAGCGACGAGTCGAGATCCAGCTCGGGCGGCAGGTGCAGGACGGACGAGACGACGCGCAGGTCGAGCAGCTCGTCGTCGGAGATGTGTGCGAGGCGCGTCGTGACCTGCAGGAGCATCCACTCGGGCGACTCGACGAAGTAGTCCTTGCCGACGAGGCGCAGATCGGCGAGCACACCACCCGTCAGCTCTTCGAGCTGCAGCTCGACGAGCCGGCCGTCGAGACCGAGCTCCACGACGTAGCCCTCGATCTCCTCCGCGATGCGGCGCACCATCTCCGCGCGCTGCAGCACCGTGACGACGTCCCGCACGGTCACGAGGTCTTCGACCTCGAGCGCGGACAACGCGCTGGTCACGCCGTCGAGCCGCGACTTGTAACGCCCGAGGATCTGCAACGCCTGATCGGCGCGGGCCAGGACCCGGGGGATCCGGTCGAGCGTCTGCTTGTTGCCCTGGTAGTGGACCGACACCACGCCCATCTCCTCGGACACGGTGATGACCGGGACCGAGATCTGCCGTGCGACCCGCTCCGCGGTGCGGTGCCGCGTCCCGGTCTCGTTCGTCGGGATGTCGGGATCGGGAACGAGGTGCACGTTCGCGCGCGCGACCCGGGTGCCGTCCGACGCGAGGATGATCGCGCCGTCCATCTTGGCCAGCTCCGACAGCCGTTGGGGCGTGAACTCCGCGTCGAGCAGGAACCCGCCCGAGCAGATGTTCAAGACCGCGGGCCCGTCGCCGACGACGATGAGCGCGCCCATCTTCGCCTGGAGGATGCGGTCGATTCCTTCTCGCAACGGGGTACCCGGCGCTACGAGTCGCAACGCGGAGTAGAGAACTTCCGATCGGCCCTGCGCCAACAGATCCTCCCGGTCGGAACCGAATCCGAGGCTACCCCGCGCCGGACGTGGCCGCGGCCAGCGCCTCCCGGAGATCGGCGACCCGCCGCAGCGTGACGCCCGTGACGTCGGGCGTGGAGAGTGGCACGATCGCGTTCCGAAAGCCGAGCCGCAGTGCTTCGGTCAGCCGCCGCGCCGCCTGGGGGACCTGACGGATCTCGCCGCCCAGTCCGATCTCGCCGAGCACGATCGTGTCGGCCGCGATCGCCCAGTCGTTCTGTGCGCCGGCGATCGCAAGCGCGACCGCGAGGTCGGCGGCCGGTTCGGCGACGCGCACGCCGCCCGCGACACTCGCGTACACGTCGTGACTCGCCAGGCCGATGTGGGCGCGCTGCTGCAGGACCGCGACGAGCATCGCCAGGCGGTTGCCCTCGAAGGCCTGCGCCGTCCGCCGCGGGATCGGCGCGCCCGTCGGCGCGACGAGCGCCTGGACCTCGACACACAGCGGCCGCGTCCCTTCCATGACCGCGGTGACCACCGAGCCCGTCGCGCCCGCCCGCCGGTCGGCGAGAAACAGCGCGCTCGGGTCGGAGACCGGAAGCAGCCCACCCGCGGTCATCTCCATGAGCCCGAGCTCGTCGGTGGCGCCGAAGCGGTGCTTCAACGCGCGCAACATCCGCAGCGCGTGGTGACGATCGCCCTCGAACGAGAGCACCGTGTCGACGACGTGCTCGAGTGCCCGCGGCCCCGCCAGCCCGCCGTCCTTGGTGACGTGCCCGACCAGCACCGTCGCGATGTCGTTCTCCTTCGCGATGCGGACGAGTTCCTGCGCGCCGTCGCGTACCTGGGCGACCGAACCGGCCGCGCCCGGCGCATCCGGATCGTGGACCGCCTGGATCGAGTCGATGGCGAGCACGACCGGCTCGAGCGTGGCGACGGACGCGACGACCGCGGGCAGCGACGTTTCCGACACGACGTACAACTCGGGCGCGAGCGCGCCCAGCCGGTCGGCCCGCATCCGCACCTGCGCGGCCGACTCCTCGGCGCACACCAACAGGCACCGGGCCCCGCGCGCCGCGATGCTCCCGAGCGCCTGCATCAACAGCGTGCTCTTGCCCATCCCGGGCTCGCCGCCGATGAGGGTGACCGAGCCCGCGACCAGGCCCCCGCCCAGGACCCGGTCGAGCTCGGGAACCTCCGTCGACAGATGCGAGGCCCCCGCCGTCTCCACCTGGGCGATCGGCGTGGGCACGCTCCGCAACGAGACCGACCGTCGTCCTCCGGGCGCCGCCCGCAGCGCCGGCGCCGATTCCGCCACCGAGCCCCACGTGCCGCACTCGGTGCAGCGCCCGAGCCACTTGGCCGACTCGTAGCCGCAGGTGGCGCACACGTACACAGGCGGTCGAACAGATGTTCGGGTCATGGCCAGACCGTAGCCGCGGCGTGTGACACCGGCGCGGCACCTCCACGTTGTCGGAGAAAACAACGCATGGCGCCGACAACTCCACCAACTGTTGTCGGAGAAAACAACGCATGGCGGTGATAACTCCGCCAACTGTTGGTGGGTTACATGAGGGGCGTGCGTTCGGGTCGGGGGCGCGGTCCACCCGTTCCGAGGCGCGCCGGCGGTTGCGACGCACGCCGACGCCGGCCGCGAGGAAGAACATGCCCGCGAGCAACGCCAGTGCCAACCCGATACCGAACTTCACGATGTGATCCCAGTTGGTCCCGCCGCTCGTCGCCCGGAAGGTCTGCACCGTGCCCGTGGCCGCGTCATAGGTGTGCGTCGCCCCGCCCGGGAGATGCACGACCACGCTGACGTGGAGCGCGGACTTGAGCTCCACCGCGAGCTGAGCCTGCAACAACGCGGGATCGACGCCCGCGGCCCGGAGCCGGCTCGAGAGCGCGGCGTCGTGCACGATGTCGACCGACGGCGAGCGGACGTCGACGACCAGACCGAGCGCGTAGCGCGAGCTGAACCAACCGCGATCATGGGTCAGCGCGGGCTTTTGCAGGATGCCGTTCGGTCCCGCGAGGTCGACGATGCGGCGCCCGAGGTCGGCCTGGTCCACGAACGGATGCGACAGCTGGATCGTCTCCGTCCCGCCGTCACCGCGCTTCCACGACGACACGGTCCACCCCGCGGCGCGCAGGTCGTCGAGCGGAATGGTCTGCGCGAACGTGGTCGGCCCACCGAGACGTTGCACGGCGTCGGAGTCCACGGTGATCGTGGTCCGGACGGTCCCCGTGCCGTCCTCGCGCATCGTGATGTCGAAGCGCGCGTTGACGTTGCAACCCGCGAGCGCGATCACCAGCCCGACGAGAACGCTCAGACGCCGGACCCGCGTCACAACAGTCGATGATCGGCGGTTGAGACGCGGGTCCGAGTCGCTACTCGGGAGTGCCGGAACCTGCGAGTTCCACGGGCGGCGGCGGTTCCACCGGTGGAACCTCGACCGCGTGCACGTTGCGGAACACGATCTCGTCGCCCTCCGCGTCGACCACGATGGTGTCGCCCACGTGAAATTCCTTCCACAGGATCTTCTCCGACAACGGGTCCTCGACCATGCGCTGGATCGCCCGGCGCAACGGCCGCGCGCCCAGTGCTGCGTCGTAACCCTTCTTCGCCAGCAACAGCTTGGCGTCGAGCTTGAGCTCGAAGCTCAGGCCCTGCGCCTCGAGCTGGCCGACCACCCGCTTGATGAGCAGGTCGACGATCTCGGTGATCTCGTCGGTGGTGAGCTGGTGGAAGACGATGACGTCGTCGATGCGGTTGAGGAACTCGGGCCGGAAGTGGCGCTTGAGCTCCTCGTGCACCTTGTCCTTCATCTTGTCGTAGGTGCTGTGCTCGTCGGCGCGTCCGAATCCGAGCGCCGCCTTCTTGAGGTCGGCGGTACCCAGGTTCGAGGTCATGATGATCACGGTGTTCTTGAAGTCGACCGTGCGACCCTGCGCGTCGGTGAGCCGGCCGTCCTCCAGGATCTGCAACAAGGCGTTGAAGACGTCGGGGTGGGCCTTTTCGATCTCGTCGAAGAGCACGACCGAGAACGGCTTGCGGCGCACCGCTTCGGTGAGCTGACCGCCTTCGTCGTAGCCGACGTAGCCGGGCGGCGAACCGACGAGCCGCGAGACCGTGTGCTTCTCCATGTACTCCGACATGTCGAGCTGGATCATCGAGGATTCGTCGCCGAACAAGAACTCGGCCAGCGCCTTCGCGGTCTCGGTCTTGCCGACACCGGAGGGGCCCAGGAAGATGAACGAACCACTCGGACGCTTCGGATCCTTCAAGCCGGCGCGCGTACGGCGAATCGCCTGCGACACCGCCTTGATCGCATCTTCTTGACCGACGATGCGCTTGTGGAGCTCTTCCTCCATGCGCAACAGCTTGGCGGTCTCTTCCTCGGTGAGCTTGTAGACCGGGATGCCGGTCCAGAGTGCGAGCACCTCGGCGATCGACTCTTCGTTCACCTCGTTGAAGAGATCGACACCTTCGGCGCGCCACTCGCGTTCCTTGCCGGCCCGCTGCTCGAGCAACGACTTCTCGCGGGTCGCGCAGTGATGCGGCGCGCTCGAACTGCTGCGCCTCGATGGCCGCTTCCTTCTCCTTGCGGACCTTCGAGATCTCGTCTTCGAGCTCGCGGTAGTCGGGCGGAGCCTGCATGCGCCGGATGCGCAGGCGAGAGCCCGCTTCGTCGATGAGGTCGATCGCCTTGTCGGGAAGGTGGCGGTCGGAGATGTAGCGGTCGGCGAGATTCGCGGCCGCGACGATCGCCTGGTCGGTGATCGACACGCGGTGGTGCGACTCGTAACGTTCGCGCAGGCCCTTCAGGATCTCGATCGTCTCGCCCACCGAGGGCTCTTCGACCTTGATCGGCTGGAACCGGCGTTCGAGCGCCGCGTCCTTCTCGAGGTGCTTGCGGTACTCGTCGAGCGTGGTGGCGCCGATGGTCTGCAACTCGCCCCGGGCCAGCATCGGCTTCAGGATCGAGGCCGCGTCGATCGCGCCCTCGGCCGCACCGGCACCGACGAGCGTGTGCAGCTC
Organism: uncultured Actinomycetes bacterium; assembly: GCA_963835455.1. Lineage (GTDB taxonomy): Bacteria > Actinomycetota > Acidimicrobiia > IMCC26256 > PALSA-610 > PALSA-610. The sequence goes on along the minus strand of CAWIFT010000006.1, from coordinate 221,426 downwards.
GTCGATGAACAAGATGATGTCGCCGCGGGTGCGGATCTCCTTCAGCACCTTCTTCAGGCGCTCCTCGAAGTCGCCCCGGTACCGGGAGCCGGCGACCAACGCGCCGAGGTCGAGCGTGTAGAGCTGCTTCGCGTGCAACGTCTCGGGGACGGTGCCTTCGACGATGCTCTGCGCGAGACCCTCGACGATCGCGGTCTTGCCGACGCCGGGCTCACCGATCAGCACCGGGTTGTTCTTGGTGCGCCGGCTGAGCACCTGCATCACGCGCTCGATCTCGCGCTCGCGCCCGATGACCGGGTCGAGCTTTTTCTCGCGCGCGAGCTGCGTGAGGTTGCGCCCGAACTGGTCGAGCACGAGCGAACCCGACGGCTGGGTCTCGGCCCCGCCGGCCGCGCCGGTGGCGCCGCCCGCGGATTCCTTGGTGCCCGCGTAGCCGGAGAGCAGCTGAATGACCTGCTGGCGCACGCGGCTGAGGTCCGCGCCGAGCTTCACGAGCACCTGCGCGGCGACGCCTTCGCCCTCGCGGATCAGGCCGAGCAGGATGTGCTCGGTCCCGATGTAGTTGTGACCGAGCTGCAGCGCCTCGCGCAACGACAGCTCGAGCACCTTCTTCGCTCGCGGCGTGAAGGGGATGTGACCCGACGGGGCCTGCCCGCCGTGGCCGATGATCTCCTCCACCTGGGCGCGCACGGCCTCGAGAGAGATGCCGAGCGACTCGAGTGCCTTGGCGGCAACCCCTTCGCCCTCGTGGATCAGGCCGAGCAGGATGTGCTCGGTCCCGATGTAGTTGTGGTTGAGCAGGCGCGCTTCCTCTTGGGCGAGGACTACGACCCGTCGCGCTCGGTCGGTGAAGCGCTCGAACAAAATGAACCGCCTCTCGGTGGGCCTGGTTGTCTCATTCTATCGGCCGATCCGGGCGCTTCTTTGGCGCCCGGACGGGTCGATCACTGATGTTTCAGACACGTTTCCGTCGCCGGGTGGGGCTCCGGATGGTTGTTGTCGGTGCTGTCGGCTCCGTGAACTTCGTTGTAGCCCCTTGTCTACGCCCGCGCAGCACGGATCATTCCCAACCGTCACGAATCGACCGCCTCCCGGCGCCGGTCCTAGCCTCCGTCCCGTGTCGCTGATCGATGACGTCGGGCTGGCCCCGCTCCCCGCCGACCTCGTACGCGTCGAAGAACGGCTGAACGACGCCGTCCGGTCGGACGACCAGTTCCTGGGCGATCTCGCCGGACACCTGTTGGCCGCGGGCGGAAAGCGACTGCGGCCGACGCTGTCACTGTGCGCGGGATACGCGGCGGCGGGCAGCGGCGGGCCGGCCACACCCGAGGTCGTCACCGGGGGCGCCGCGGTCGAGTTGGTCCACCTGGGCTCGCTGTATCACGACGACGTGATCGACGAGGCCGAGACCCGGCGCGGTGTGCCGTCGGTCAACGCGCGCTGGTCGAACATCGTCGCGATCCTCGCGGGCGACTATCTGCTCGCCCAGGCGTCGTCGCTCGCGGCTTCGCTGGGCGCGGACGTCGCCGCGTTGTTGGCGGCGACGATCGGTGAGCTGTGTCGCGGCCAGGTGTTGGAGCTCCAACACCTGTTCGACGTCACCCGCTCGGAGGAGTCGTACCTCTCGTCCATCGAAGGCAAGACCGCGTCGCTGATGGCGACCGCATCCCACATCGGGGCGATGGTGAGCAACGTGTCGGCGGACAGCCTCGACGCGCTCACGCAGTTCGGCCATCACCTCGGCATGTGCTTCCAGGTGGTCGACGACGTCCTCGACGTCACCGGCACCGAGGCCGAGCTCGGCAAACCGGCCGGCAACGACGTGCACGAAGGCGTCTACACGCTGCCCGTGATCTACGCGATCTCCCGGTCCGAAGAGCTGTCGGCGCTGCTCGGCCGCAAGCTCGAGTGGTCGCAGGTCACCCGGGCGGTCGAGCTCATCGCCGTCCCGGACGTCATCGACGCGTCGATGGCCGTCGCCCGCACGCACGCGACGAAGGCGTCCGAGGCGCTCGCGGGCGCGACCGAGCTCGATCCCGGGGTGTGCGATCGTCTGCGCACGCTCGTCGACGGGCTCGTGCAGCGATCGAGCTGAGCCGTTGGCGTCCCGTCCGGAGATCGAGTCGCTCCGGGCGGCGTTCATGCACCGGGTCGACACGTGGCTGGCCGCCGACCTCGACGCGTACATGGACTGCTGGGCGGACGATCTCGTCATCGAGCTGCCGACCGACCGCATCGTCGGCAAGGACCGCTACCGCAAGTTGGTGAAAGCCGGGTTCGCGTGGGCGGAACCGGTTGCGTTCGACGTGCACCACCTCGCATTCGAGGAGGCCGCTGTGGACGGGGCGAACGTCGCGCTGTCCGATTGGACGATCCGGGCCCGCCGCCGTGACGACGACGTCGTGCTCGGCTGGCGCGGATTGTCGGTGTGCGCGTTCCACGCCGACAAGATCACCTGGTGGCGCGAGCACCACCTGCGCCCACCCGCGCCGGTCGACGCCTGACGGACGCGTGGGCTAGGCCGACTCCTGCGCCGTGCCGCCCAGGGCGGCGCGGTCGATCTCGTCGAGGAACGTGAGCACGACGTCGTTGAACGCGTTCGGGGCTTCGGCCATCAGGCCGTGCGCCGCGCCGCGCATGACGTAGAGCCGCGACGTGGTGATCAGCTCCGCCAACTCCTCGGCGTCGCCGAGCGGTGTGAGCGTGTCCTGCGAGCCGGTGACGACGAGCGTCGGCGCGGTGACCTGCGGGAGCGCGAAACGCAGCTCGTCACTGAGGTTGAGAATCGCCTCGACCTGCGCGACGAACGCGTGCGGCTTCGTCTGCACGAGCACCCGCGCCAGGACGTTCACGAACACGCCGAAACGGCGGTGGAGGCGGGGACCGATCATCCACCGCATGGCATCGTCCATGAGGCCCTGCATCCCCTTGCGGTTCACCACGTCGGCCCATTCCGCGAGCAACTCGCGGCGCCACTCGTGGTGCTGACACGCGGTGCACGCGAGCGTGAGCGACCGCACCCGATCGGGATGCATCACCCCGATGATCTGCGCGATCACGCCGCCCATGGACGCGCCGACGACGTGCGCCCGCTCGATGCCCACGGCGTCCAGCACCGCGACGGCGTCGGCCGCCATGGCGACGAGGTCGTACGGGCCCGGCGGCGCGTCCGAGTGCCCGGTGCCGCGGTTGTCGGGTGCGATGCAACGGTGACGACGACCGAATGCGCCGCGTTGCAGGGCCCAGCCGCGATGATCCACGCCGAGCCCCTGGATCATCAGGACGGGCGAACCGTCGCGGCGACCCCACGCGCTGTACGCGATCTCGGTGCCATCGTCGGTAACCGTCGCCGACATCGCTCGAGGTTACCGGTGCTCAGGTCGCGTCGAGGAGAGCACCGACCGCGCGCCGCATCGCTTCGGTGAAGCGGGCTGCGGCCAGCGGGTCCGTCGGGTCGTACGGGTCGCGCAACGTGACCATCGGCCCGAACGTGACCTCCCACGATCCGAGCACGGCGCCGAAGCGGCCGACGGCGCGGACGGCGGCGGGGACGATCGGTGCCAGCGTGAGTGCGCGCGCAACCTCGAGCGGAGCATCGCCCGCGCCCGTGCGCAGCCACGTCGGCGCGAGCGGAATCCCGACGAGGTGGCCGGCGCGCAACGCCGACGCGACATCGGGACCGCTGCTCGAGATCGCACCGAGGCGACGCGTCACCGTACGCAGCACCGGCAGATCGGGCGCGCCGACGATGCGGAGACGCCGACCGCTCGCGCGTTGCACGGCGACGCCGAGCGCCGCGGGCTCCGCCACGCCGAAGCCACGGTTCGAGACGATGACGGTGGGACCGGTGACCGGGACGTGTTCGCCGCCGGCGAGCCGGACGCGGATCGCGGCTTCGAACGCGGGCACGCACAGATCGGCGAGCTGCGGGTCGAGGCCGAAGGGATCGACCGGATACCGGCCCGACAGCCGGCGTCGCAGCGCGGTCCAGATCGGCTCGGGCGCGACGACCCGGTCGGCGTCGAGCACCTCGCGCCGATGGGCGTGGGCGACTTCGGCGGTCATGCGGCCTGCTCGCCGGCGCGCGCGATGGCGACGACGTCGGCCCAATCGAAGAGCTCGCGCAGCACGTCCTGGGTCGGCGTGAGGCTGGTGAGGCCGAGCTCGTCGCGCGCCCGGCTGCCGTCGCCCGTGCAGCCGTGGCGGATGAGATCCACCACGTGCTCGGCCAGCGCGGCCCCGGCGACTTCGGACGCGCGCCCGACCGCGCCCCACAGACCGGGAAGCACGGGCAGCGGGACGCGCCCGCCGAGCCGCGCGGCCTGCCACGGGGTCGCGGCCCCGGGACCGACGACGTTGCACGGACCGTCGAGGCGCTTCTCGATCGCGACGACCATGGCGAGCGCGGCGTCGTCCGGGTGCAGGACGGAGAACGGCGGATCGGAGAGCGCGCTCACCGGAACGACCGGAAGGCGGAGCAGCCGGCCCAACGGGCTCGGCACGTGCGAGCCGAGCACCGGCGCGTACCGGAGCGCGCCGACCGGTACGCCGCACCGCAGCGCGACACCTTTGGCGGCCGCCTCCACGGAGAGCAACGAGCGGCCGTACGGCGTGGTCGGGGCGGGCACCGCGTCCTCGTCGGGAACCGAGACCCGTGCGCTCGGCGGTCCGTAGACCTCGAGCCCGCTGCGCAGCACGACGTATTCGAGGGCACCCGTGCACGAAGCCGCGGCGAGGGTCGCGGACGTGCAGGAGTCGGTGCGTTCGCGCGCCGACGCCGGCGTCATCCGGGAGGCAGGTTCGTACACACCGAAGTGCGCGACGACGTGCGGCGCGTACTCCTCGACGAACGCGGCGAGCCGGTCGCCGTCGCGCGGGTCGATCCGCCGGAACTGGGCGCGGCGCAGCCGCCGACGCGGCGGAACGAAGTCGACGCCGACGATCTCGGTCGCCCACTCGCGCGCCTCGATCAGCTGCGCGACGCGGGTACCGAGCTCACCGCCCATTCCCGTCACGAGCACTCGGGTGGTCACGACTTCTCCGCTTCCGGCCGGAGGTGCGGGAAGAGGATCACTTCCCGGATGGAGGTTACGCCCGCGAGCACCATGACGAGGCGGTCGACACCCAGGCCCATGCCGCCCGTCGGCGGGAGGCCGTACTCGAGCGCCCGCACGTAGTCGGCGTCGATGCCCTGGGCCTCCTCGTCGCCGAGTTGCTTGAGCGAGGCCTGGGCCTCGAAGCGCCGCAGTTGGTCGACGGGATCGTTCAGCTCGCTGAACGCATTGGCCAGCTCGCGACCGTGCACGATGAGCTCGAAGCGTTCGGTCAACGTGGGATCGTCGCGGTGCACGCGCGCGAGCGGCGACACCTCGCGCGGGTAGTCGCACACGAAGGTCGGCTCCGCGATCTTCGCTTCCGTCGTCTTCTCGTAGATCTCGAGGACGAGCTTGCCGGGACGCCACGAGGGTTCCCACGGAACGTCCAGCGCGTCGCAGATTGCGCGCAGCTCTTCCACGGACTGCGAGGGATGCACCTCGACGCCCGCGTGCTCACGCACGAGATCGATCAAGGTGCGGCGCTCGAACGGAGGCGTCAGATCGATCTCGGCGCCGTCCCATTCCACGGTGGTCCCACCGATCGACGCGCGCGCGGCGTCGGCGATCAGCTCTTCGGTGAGCCGCATCATGTCGAAGTAGTCGGCGAATGCCTCGTACAACTCCAGCATCGTGAACTCGGTATTGTGCCGGGTCGAGAGTCCTTCGTTGCGGAACACGCGCGCGAGCTCGAACACGCGGTCGTACCCACCGACGATGAGTCGCTTGAGGTACAGCTCGGGCGCGATGCGCAGCGACAGTTCCATGTCGAGGGCGTTGTGATGGGTCGAGAACGGCCTCGCGGTGGCGCCGCCCGCGATCGGGTGCAGTACCGGCGTCTCGACTTCGAGGAATCCCCGCTCGGCGAGGAACCGGCGCATCGCACCGATGGCGGCGAAGCGAATATCGAAGACCCGACGGGCGTCGTCGTTCGCGATGAGGTCGACGTAGCGTTGCCGGTAGCGGGTGTCGGTGTCGGCGAGGCCGTGCCACTTCTCCGGCAACGGGCGGAGCGATTTCGACAGCAGCTGAAACGACTGCACGTTGACGGAGAGCTCACCGAGCTTGGTCTTCATGACCTTGCCCTCGACCCCGACCCAGTCGCCGCGTTCGATCTCGTCCCCGAAGCGGGCGAACTCGTCCGGGCCGAGCTCGCCCAGGCTCACGAAGAGCTGGAGGTCGCCGCTGCCGTCGCGGATCTTCGCGAAGACCAGCTTGCCCTGCGCGCGCTTCAACAGCACGCGACCCGCGACGCGGACGATGTCGTCGATCGTGGTACCGGGTTCGATCGCGTCGTCCCACGTGTCGCGCACGGCTTGCAGCGTGTGCGTGCGATCGAATCGAACGGGGTACGGATCCTCACCTCGGGCCCGGATCGCTTCCACCTTGGCGAGCCGAGCCGCGAATTCGTCGTCCATCAGTGATTCCGTTCGAAGATGATCCGCAGGCCGAACAGCGTGAGCCACGGCTCGTAGTGCTGCACGGTACGCGAATGCGGGATGATCGGTTCGGCGAGACCACCGGTTGCGATGACCTCACACGGACCGAGCTCGGCGACGAAACGATCGACGAGACCGTCGACCTGCGCGCTGAACCCGTAGATCATGCCCGACTGGATCGACTCCGCCGATGATTTCCCGATCACGTGCTTGGGCTCGACGAGCTCGACGCGCCGGAGTCCGGCCGCGCGCCCGAAGAGCGCGTCCATCGAGATCTCCACACCGGGGAAGATCGCGCCTCCGAGGTATTCACCGTTCGCGCTGACGGCTTCGATCGTGGTGGCGGTGCCGAAGTCGGCGACGATCGACGGGCCGCCGTAGAGGTCGTACGCACCGACCGCGTTCGCGATCCGGTCGGCGCCGACCTCTTTGGGGTTGTCGTAGAGGATGGGCATCCCGGTGCGCACCCCGGGTTCGAGCACCAGCGCCGGAAACCCGAAGTAGCGCTCCGTCATCTGCCGCAGTTCGGCGGTGACGCGCGGGACACCGGACGAGATCGCCACACCGGTGATCGCGTTCTCGAACGAGAAGCCGTGGAAGCCGAGGAACTGCTGCACCATGAGCGCGAGCTCGTCGGAGGTCCGCTCGGCCACCGTGGCGATCCGCCAGTGATCGACGAGCTCCGCATCGCGGAACAGTCCGACCACGGTCTGGGTGTTTCCGGCGTCGATCGTCAACAACATGGCCGGCCCCTCACCTTCACAAGATGTCCAAGCCGATGTCGAACACCGGTACCGAGTGTGTGAGCGCGCCGACCGAGACGAAGTCGGCGCCCGAATCCGCGTACACGCCGATGGTCTCGAGCGTGACACCGCCCGAGACCTCGATCTGCGCGACCCCTTCGAGCAGCGCGACCGCCCGGCGAACCAGTTCCGGAGTCATGTTGTCGAGCAGCACCCGATCCGCGGCCGCGTCGCGGGCTTCCACGACCTGGTCGAGGTCGTCGCACTCGACTGCGATCATCCGTCCCGGCCACGCCGAGCGCGCCCGTTCGATCGATTTCGCGATACCGGTCGCCGCGACGTGGTTGTCCTTGATGAGCACTGCGTCGCTGAGCGAGTCGCGGTGGTTGAACCCACCGCCCGCGCGCACCGCCGCCCGCTGAATCGCACGCAGCCCGGGCAGCGTCTTGCGGGTGTCGAGCACGCGCGCCTTGCCGTGCGCGGCCACGACGTAACGGTGCGTCGTGGTGGCGACACCCGAACAGTGACACATGAAGTTGAGCGCGGTTCGCTCACCGGTGAGGATCGCGCGCAGCGGTCCGGTCACGCGGCCGAGGTGAGAACCCGGCGCGATCGGGTCGCCGTCGTGCGCGCTCCACTGCACCTCGATCCGGTCGTCGAGCTGCCGGAACGTCTCGGCCGCGAGCGCGGTCCCGGCCAGCACGCCTTCGTCGCGGGCGACGAACACGGCCTCGGCCCGCTGATCTTCGTCGACGCACGCGAGCGAGGTGATGTCGCCGAGGACACCGAGGTCTTCGGCGAGCGCGTCTTCGACGAGGCGGCGGACGACCGCGCGGGGCGGGTCGAAATCGCTCATCATCGACCTCGCGCGCCGACGCCCGGCAGCGACACGAACACCGGCGCGGCGGCGCCGCGTGACACGAATCGCCCGAGGAACGCGTCGGACGGGTCGGGGAACTCGCGGCGGGTGTGCGAACCGCGCGACTCGGTGCGGTACGCCGCCGACGCCACGATCGCGCGCGACACCCGCAGCAGGTCGATGACCTCGTAGCTCGCGATGCTGCGCGCGGGGAGGTCGTCGGCGAGCTTTGCGAGATCGCCGAGCGTCTCGCTCGCGAGCTGCAGGCCGTCGGCGTCGCGCACGACGCCGCAGTCCGACGACATCACGCGCTGCAACGCGCCGCGCACGTCGTCGGGATCGGTCGCGCGTTCCTTCGGCAACACGACGGGGTCGGCCTCGGGTGCGATGTCGTCCGCGAGATCGAGAACCCCCGTCATCGCGCCGGTCGAGTCGGCCGTCTCCTTGCCCGCGAGGATCGCCTCGACGACGCGCCGGCCGAACACGAGCCCGTCGAGCAACGAATTGGAAGCAAGGCGGTTCGCGCCGTGCACGCCACTGCACGCGGCCTCGCCGCACGCCCAGAGATGGTCGAGCGTGGTCGCCCCGTCCAGATCGGCGACGACACCGCCGGAGAGATAGTGGGCGGCCGGCGCGACCGGAAGCCACTCCTCGGTGGGGTCGAGGTCGGCGCGCAGGCAGGAGAACCAGATCGTCGGGAAGTGGTGTTGGAAGTCGTCGATCATCGTGGCGTCGAGCCACACGTGATCCTCGTCGGTCTCCTGCATGCGCTCGTATACGGCGCGGGCCACGACGTCGCGGGGCGCGAGGTCGGCGAGCGGATGCAACCCGGTCATGAACGCGACGCCCTCGAAGTCGCGCAGGACGGCACCCTCGCCGCGCAACGCCTCGGACAGCAACGGGCGCGGCATCAACGGCGTGTGCAACGCGGTGGGGTGGAACTGGACGAACTCCAGGTCGGCGCACGCGACCCCGGCCTTCAGCGCGAGCGCCACACCGTCACCCGTCGACAGGGTCGGATTGGTCGTGACCGCGAAACACTGACCCGCGCCACCCGTTGCGAGCACGATGTCGGTGGCGCGCACGAACTCGACCTGGTCGTCCGGGCGCAGCGCGAGCACGCCCGTGCACCGATCGCGCTCGACGAGCAGCTCGATCGCGAACCACCCCTCGCGCACCTCGATCGAGTCGCTGATGCTCACCGCTTCGACCAGCGCGCGTTCGATCTCGGCGCCGGTCGCGTCGCCGCCCGCGTGCACCACCCGCGCGAGCGAGTGCCCGCCCTCGCGGGCCAAGAGCAGCTCCGGGCCCTCCGGCGACGGCTCGGTGTCGAAGTGCGCGCCGAGGCGCGCGAGCTCACGCACGCGGTCGGGACCTTCGGTCACGAGGATGCGCACCGCGTCGGAGTCACACAGGCCCGCGCCCGCGGTCAGCGTGTCGACGAGGTGCAGATCGGGGGTGTCGGGCGCGGCGAGCGCGGCCGCGACGCCGCCCTGCGCGTACCGGGTGGCCGAGTGCGAGAGCTCACCCTTGGTCAGGACGAGCACCGACAACCCCCGCCGCGCCGCGTGGAGCGCAGTCGTCAGCCCCGCGACGCCACTCCCCAACACGAGGACGTCGTACACGAAGAGTCAGCCTAGGTGGCGGGTGGGATGGTCGCGCATCCAGACGAGGTTCGAGCCGGCGCGCTGCACCGCCTCGTCCGCGTCGATCGGCCGGTTCGCTTCGTCGACGTGCACGATCCGTGGCGCATACGCCGCGAGCTCGGCCTCGTCGTAGTCGGCGTACGTGATGACGATGATGCGATCGCCGGGCTGCACGAGGCGGGCGGCGGCGCCGTTCAGGATCACGTCGCCCGGGCCGCCCTCCATCGCGTAGGTCTCGAAGCGAACGCCGTTGTCGATGTCGAGGATCGCGACCTGCTCGAACTCCCGGATGTCGGCGAGCTCCATGAGGTCGCGATCGAGCGTGATCGAACCGACGTACTCCAAGTTGGCACCGGTGATCGTCGCCCGGTGGATCTTCGATTTCATCATCGTGCGATGCATCTATGCCTTCCTTCGCGCCACGGGGTCGAGCCCACTCGCAGGTTGCAACCGGCTGCCGAGATCCACATGGGCATCGGCGCCGCGCACCGAGAGCACGACGTTGTCGATGAGACGGGTTTCGCCGACCCGCGCCGCGAGCGCGAGCAGCACGTCGCCGTCGAGAACGGCGACGGGAACGAGGTCGGCCGCGGTGCGCGCCTCGACGTATTCGAGCGTGACCGCCGGCTCCGTGGCAACGAGTCCGCGGACGAGGTCGACCACCGCGGACGCGTCGCGCTCGCCTTCGATCACCGCGCCGGCCGCGGCTTCGAGCGCGCGCGACAACACGAGCGCGGCGCGTCGGCTGCCGGCCGAGAGGTACGCATTGCGGCTCGACAACGCGAGACCGTCGGGCTCGCGCACGATCGGGCAACCCACGACCTCGATCGGCAGGTCGAGATCCTCGACGAGCCGGCCGATCACCGCGAGCTGTTGCGCGTCCTTGCGCCCGAAGAACGCCGAGCACGGCCCGACGATCGCGAAGAGTTTGGTGACGACGGTCGCGACACCGTCGAAGTGGGTCGGGCGCGCTGCGCCGCACAGATCGTCGGTGAGACCGGCGACGTGCACCGACGTGAGCGGTCGTCCGCTCGGATACATCTCGGCGACCGACGGCGCGAAGACCGCGTCGACACCCTCGGCCAGGCACTGCGCCAGATCACCGGAGAGGTCACGGGGGTAACGGTCGAGATCTTCGCCCGCGCCGAACTGCAGCGGATTGACGAAGATGGAGACCACGACGAGGTCGCACGTCTCCCGTGCGGCCCGCATCAGCGAACGGTGGCCCTCGTGCAGGTAGCCCATCGTCGGCACGAGCCCGACCCGCAAGCCCTGCGAACGCGCGCGCTCGCAGGCAGCGCGCAGGTCGGCGATCGTCTCGATGTGCAGCATCCTCGGCCTCGCTCGGTTCCGGCCTGTTCACGGTCCGGACTGGCGGGTCTGACCTGTCGATCGTAGTTGGGGAAAACGACCACCCGCCAGGCGAGGGGAACGGCTATTCCTCGTCCGGGGTGCCCGGCTGCTGGCGGAGATCACCGAGCAGGCGGTCGAGCCCGGTGTCACGGCGTCCGGTGAGCCGGGCGGCTTCGCGCGCCAGGGCCCGGTACGCATCGCGCTCGGCCGGATCGAGATCGCGGAGATGTTGTTCGACCGTGGCGAGGTCGCCCCGGGCGACCGGTCCGGTGAGCGCTTCGGCCGGACCCAGCGCGAAGGAGTTCTGCACCGACGCGAGCACCAGCGGTGCGAATGCCTCGAACGGAACCGCGCAGCTCGTCGCCAGCCGCTCGACCTGACCGAGGAGTGCGACGAGATGGTTCGAAGCGATGACCGCGGCGGCGTGGTAGCGCCCGCGGTCGGAGTCGGCCAGCTCGAAGGGACGCAGGCCGAGCGAGCGCGCGATGTCGGCCACCGCCGGATCACCCGCGACCGCGGCCCACGCGCCGACGAGTCGCTCGAGCCCCGCGGTCGTCGAGGGAAACGACTGCAGTGGATGCATCGCACCGACGCGGAGGCCGGTGCGCAGCTCGAGCAGCGGCGTGAACACGTCGAGCCCGCGCGACCCCGCGAGGTGCACGACGAGCGCGCCCGGCTCGATCGCGGGCTCGGCCGCGAGCAGCACCTGTTCGATGGCCCGGTCGGGGGTGGCGATCAGCACGAGCGCCGCACCGCGCGCGACCTCCGACACCAGCGCCGGCCTCGACGCCAGGCACGCGGCCGCGGACGTGGTCGACGGCGCGTCCGGCGCGCGGCCTCCGACGCCGACCACCGTCCAACCCTGGTCCATCAGGCCGAGCGCGATCGTCGTCCCCGCCCGCCCGGGGCCGATCAACGCGACGGTCCGCAGCTGTTCCGTCATCGAATGCGCAAGGTTACCGCCGCTTCCCGCACCCCCTCCCAGGTCGCCGCGGCGTCGACCAGACCGGGCGCGACGTCGCGTAGCGGGGCCAGGACGAACCCCCGCTCCGCCATGCGGGGATGCGGGATGACGAGGTCGGGGTCGTCGAGCACCAGGTCGTCGAACAGCAACACGTCGACGTCGAGCGTGCGGGGACCCCAACGCTCGGCGCGCACGCGGCGGGCATCGAGTTCGATCCGCTGGGCGAGCGCCAGGAGCGCATGCGGATCGAGATCGGTTTCGATCATCACGACCGCGTTCAGGAACGCATCTTGCGGCGGACCGCCGACGGGCGCGGTCTCGTAGACCCGCGACACCGCGACCACACGGACCGCGTCCGCCGCGGTGAGTGCATCGATCGCGCCCTGCAGGTGCGCGCGGCGGTCGCCCAGGTTCGAGCCGAGCGCGAGATACGCGCGGCTCACCGTTCGACGCGTACCGCGACGTAGTCGAGCTGCGTCCGCACCGGCGGGTGCAGCTTGCGGACCTCCACCACGACGCCGACGACGCGCGGATCCGCGCGGCACACTTCGGCGATGCGGGTCGCGAGCCGCTCGAGCAGGCGGTACTGCTCGGAGGTCACGACCCGACTCACGGCTTCGCACACCGCGGAGTAGTCGACCGTGTCCTCGAGCTCGTCGCTCGCACCGGCGGCCGTGACGTCGACGATCAACTCGACGTCGACCTGGAACGGCTGCGGGCGCACCTGCTCTTCGGGAAGAACGCCGTGCACGCCCATCTCGCGAATCCCGGAGATGACGATGCGGTCCACGGTTCGACGCTAGTCGCGTGATAGTCCCTGGGTATGCGGCGGACGAAGATCGTTGCGACGGTCGGCCCGGCCACGTCGCGGCCCGAGTCGATGCGCGCCATCCTCGCCGCGGGCGCCAACGTGGTGCGCCTCAACGCCGCGCACGGCACCGGCGACGTTCACGCCGAACGCGCCACGCTCGCGCGCGAAACCGCGTCCGCACTCGGTCGCGCGGTCGGTGTCCTCGTCGACCTGCCCGGCCCGAAGATGCGCACCGGCCCGGTCGTCGAAGACGAGATCCAGCTCGAGATCGGCCACCGGATCACCCTCACGTCGGCGCCGGTCGTGGGCGACGCGACGCAGGTGTCGACGACCCTCCCCGAACTGGGGCGCTGGGTCGGCCCGGGCGACGACATCTTCCTCGCCGACGGCGCAATCGTGCTGCGCGTCGACGAGATCGTCGACGGCGACGTGGTGTGCGAGATCGTACGCGGCGGCGTTCTTCGTTCGCGCAAGGGGATGCACGTTCCGCGGGCCGAAGCCCACGTCGAGCCGTTCACGGACGCGGACGCGGTCGCGCTGCGGATGGCGATCGGGATCAAGGCCGATTTCATCGGCTTGTCGTTCGTGCGCCGCCCCGAGGACATCGACGCCGTACGGGCGCGGTTGCCCAAGCGCGGGCACCGGCCCCAGCTCGTCGCGAAGATCGAGACGGCGGTCGCGCTCGATCATCTGCCCGGGATCGTCGGCGCGGCCGACGTGGTCATGGTGGCGCGCGGCGACCTCGGCATCCAGGTCCCGGCGCGCCGCGTGCCGCTGATCCAAAAGGAGATCATCCGGTTCTGCAACATGGCGGGCAAGCCGGTGATCACGGCGACGCAGATGCTGGAGTCGATGACCCGTTCTCCGCTTCCGACCCGCGCCGAGGTGAACGACGTCGCCAACGCGGTCCTGGACGGCACCGACGCGCTGATGCTGTCGGAGGAGACCGCGGTCGGCGAGTACCCGGCCGACACGGTGCGCACGATGAGCGACGTGGCCGAAGCGGCGGAGGCGTGGCCGCACACGCGCACCACCCCGCAAGGGGCGGCCGCCGCCCTCGACGACGATCGCGTCGCGTGGGCGGTCGCGCACGCGTCGGTTCAGGCCGCGGAGGATCTCGGTGTCGCCGCGATCGTGTGCCCGACGCAGAGCGGCACCACCGCGCGTCGCGTCGCCGCCTTCCGGCCCACGGTGCCGATCGCCGGCATCTCCGAGCAGGCCGACGTTCTCGGTCGGCTGTGCATGGTGTGGGGCGTGGAACCGCTCATGGCGCCGGCGACCAAGGACGACGACGGGTCGCGGCGCGCGGTGAAGGCCGCACGCGAGAGCGGAGTCGCGCGCAAAGGCGACCTCATCGCGGTCGTCTCCGCGTCGCCCGGCAAACGCGCCGGCGCCACCGACACCGTCCGCATCGTCCGCATCTGACCACCAACAGTTGTCGGAGATATCGGCGCTATGCGCGGAGAACTCCGACAACTGTTGGGAGGTTTTTCGACGTCTACAGGTGGTCGTCGAGGGTGATCGCGACGATCTCGCGGCCCTCGGCTCCGAGGCTGCGGGACGTCAACTTCTCGACGACCGACACCGCGTGCGGGCCGTGATCGACGAGACCCGCGTGCAGGAGGTATCCCGCGAGGACACCGAGCACCTTGTCGCCGAACTCCTCGTTGTGCACGTAGATGCGCTCGGCGGGATCGTCGAGCAATTTGGAGATCGCGTTGTAGATCATCGAGAGCCGCATCGGGAGCTCGTCGTGCGGACCGATCGGGGTGTGGATGTACGACACCCCCGCCTCGTCGTACGCGTGCAGGTTGTGGGGCGAGTCGAGCAACGACACCACGTGCGTGAAGCCGTTGACATTGAGCCAGATCAGCTCTTCTTGGCGCCGGACCTTGCGATGGTTGCGCGCGAATCCTCCCGGCCGCTCCCCGGCGCCGAGGCGGTCCTTGATCACCCACGTGAAATAGCGCGGCTGCAGGCCCTGGGCCCAGCGACCGCGCAGTCCGCCGGTCGTCACGCCGCCATACCTTCGGGAGTCGCGCGTTCGATCACGTCGAGCAGCTCGACCGCGCGCTTCGATGCGGCGACATCGTGCACGCGCACGAGCGCGGCACCCTGTTCGAAGGACCACACGGTCATCGCGAGGGTGGCGTCGTCGCGCGCCCCGCGATCGTCGGCGCCGATGACGCGCGCGAGGAACGACTTGCGCGACGTCCCGACGAGCAGCGGCAACCCGACCCGGGCCGCGATCTCGGGGAGGGAGCGCAGCAACGCGAGGTTGTGATCGATCGTCTTGGCGAAGCCGATACCGGGGTCGGCGAAGATCGCGCGCGGATCGATACCGGTGTCGACCGCGAGTTCGATGCGCGTCCGGAGCTCGGTGCCCACCTCGCCCACGACGTCGTCGTAGTGGGCCTCCTCCTGCATCGTGCGCGGCGTTCCTCGCGTGTGCATCGCGACATACGCCGCGCCCGACTCCGCGACCACACGCATGATGTCGGGGTCGACGGCGCCGCCGGAGATGTCGTTCACCATCCGCGCACCGGCGTCGAGTGCGGCGCGCGGCGACGACCGACTTGGTGGTGTCGATGCTGACGGGAACCGGCGACTGCGCCACGATCCCCGAGACCACCGGCAGGACGCGGCGCAGCTCTTCGTCGGCGTCGACCGGATCGGCACCGGGACGCGTCGACTCGCCGCCGACGTCGATCACGGCCGCGCCGGCCGCCGCCAGTTCGAGGGCGTGGGCGATCGCGGCGCCGGGATCGAGATAGGCGCCGCCGTCGGAGAAGGAGTCCGGGGTGACGTTGACGACCCCCATCAGGCCCCGCCGCGGCAGATCGGCGACGAGGAGAAGGGGTGCGGCGGCCACGGCCGGAGGTTAGCGAACCATTCAGGACCGGCCGACGGAAGGGCCGATGAGCGACATGACCTCGGCTCGGGTCGCGGCGCTGTCCTTGAAGAGGCCGCGCACGGCCGACGTGAGGGTGAGCGTCCCGGGCTTGCGCACTCCCCGCATCGACATGCAGAGGTGTTCGGCTTCGATCATCACGAACGCGCCGCGCGGCTGGAGGACCTCCACGATCGCGTCGGCGATCTGCGTCGTGAGGCGTTCCTGCACCTGGGGGCGCTTGGCGAAGCCGTCGACGAGACGCGCGAGCTTCGAGAGTCCGGTGATGCGGCCGTCGTCGCCGGGGATGTACGCGACGTGCGCGCGCCCGTGGAACGGCGCGAGGTGATGTTCGCAGAGCGAGTACAGCGCGATGTCCCGTACGAGCACCATCTCGTCGTGGTTGGCCTCGAACGTGACGATCAGATGTTGCGACGGGTCTTCGTGCAGCCCGCTGCACACCTCCGCGTACATCTCCGCGACACGATGGGGTGTGCGCAACAGGCCGTCGCGATCGGGATCCTCGCCGATGGCGAGGAGGATCTCGCGCACCGCCTTCTCCAGCCGGTCGATGTCGACGCCCGGTTCGATGTCGGTCACGTGTACCGCTGCTCCATCGGGCCCGTGTACTCGGCGATGAACGGCAGATTGCGGTAACGCTCGTCGACGTCGAGGCCGTAGCCGATGACGAAGTCGGGCGGGATCCGGAACCCCACGTACTTCAGATCCGTCTCGACCTTCTGCAAACCCTCTTTGACGAGCAGCGCACACACCTCGAGCGAGGCGGCGCCGCGCGCCCGCAGGTTCTTGCTGAGGTACGCGAGCGTGAGCCCCGAGTCGACGATGTCCTCGACGATCAGGACGTGCCGGTCGGTGAGATCGAGGTCGAGGTCCTTCATGATGCGCACGACTCCGCTGGTGCGCGTCGCCGATCCGTACGACGACACCGCCATGAAGTCGAACTCGACCGGCAGGTCGATCGCGTGGGCGAGGTCGGCCATGAACATGAACGCGCCCTTGAGGATGCCGACGAGGAGCGGCGGGTGGTCGTCGTAGTCGGCCGCGACCTCTTTGCCCAGCTCGCGAATGCGTTGCTGCAGCTCGTGCTCGTCGACGACGATGCGACCGATGTTCGGGTCGTTCATACCGTGACGTTCGGGGATACCGGGGGGATCATGGTGTGGCGGGCTCCGCGCTCAGCCAGAGGAAACGCCGGGTACCGGACGTGACCCGGACGCGATGGTCGATACGGTAACCGACGACCCAGACGGGTTCGGTCGCCACGACCACGGGCGCCGCCGCCCGCCGGCTCGCCGCGACACCGGCCTCGGCCAGCGCATCGTGCAGGAGCTTCGACCCGCTCCGACCGAGCGGGCGGAACCTCTCGCCCGGCGCCGCGCCGCGGACGACCACGGCCGCGGGGACGAGGTCGGCATCGCACACCGCCCGGGTGCGCCCGTCGGGCCAGGCGACGGGCGGACCGTGCTCGATCCAGGCCTCGATCTCGACCGCGCCGAAGCGGACCCGGCCCGGCAGCTCGAGTCCGACGGGCGCGGTCACCGGGTCGGTCGTCGCGATGCGGACGAGTCGGCCGCGGACGCGTTCGACCCGGTCGCCCCCGGGCAACTCCGCGGCGCGCACGTCGCCGCGCGCGACTGCGAGCACACGGTCGACGGTCGCGATCGACGGCGGTGCGGGTGCGGACAGCCAACGACGGATCACGCGCCGCGCCAGCGCCCGGGGCAGGACGTTCAGCGCGCCGGCATCGTCGGGGGTGTGGCGCGCGGCGAGCGATTCGAGCAGCTCGTCGTCGTCGCGCAGCACCGCGGCCTGCCGGGCGAGCACATCGACGAGATCGCGATCCGCGCCGCCTTCGAGGCGCGGAATGATCTCGCGGCGCAGCCACACGCGCCGGTGGTGCAGGTCGTCGTTCATCGGATCGTGGATCGGCGCGAGCTGCAAACGTGCGCACAGCTCGTGCGTCTCGCGGCGACGCGCCTCGAGCAGCGGCCGCCGGACGTACCCGCGCCGCGCCGGCATGCCCGCCAGCCCACTCGTTCCCGCACCGCGCAGCATCTGCAGCAACGTGGTCTCGGCCTGATCGTCGCGCGTGTGCGCGATGAGAATCGCCGCCGCACCGACACGCGCCCGCACGCGCTCCAACGCCGCGTAGCGTGCGTCGTGTGCCCGCGATTCGACATTCGCGCCGGGCCCCACCTCGACGCGCTCGATGTGCGTTCGCGCGCCGAATCGCTTCGCGGCGCGGGCAACCGTGTCGACGTCGTGATCGGTTCCCGGGCGCAGGCCGTGATCGACGTACACCGCGTGCACGTCGTATCCGTGCTCGCACGCCAGCGCGAGCAGCGCCAACGAGTCGGCGCCACCGCTGCACCCGACGACGACCGTCGCGTCCGGCGCGAGGTCGTCGACCGCGCCGGAGAGGTTCACACCCGCGCGGCGTCGACGCGCGCGAGCCAGGTTGCGGGCTCGCTCAGCTCCGCGATCGTGGGCAGGTTCTCCGGGCCGCGCCACACCGCGTCGAACGCGTGGCGGCCGCCGACGGCGTACACGCCGCGCACGAACTGCTCGCCGACCTCGTATTGCCGCATCTTCTGCTCGATGCCGAGCAGCTTGTGCAACGTGCCCGTGAGGCCGCCCATCTTGCGGCGCTGCGACAGCACACGCGACATGCGCTCCTGCCCGGCGACGTGCTCGCGCCCGAGATCGTCCATCACCACGTTGCCGTGCCCCTCGAGCACCGACATCAACGCCTGCACCTGGCCGATCACGCCCCGTTGTTCGGGCGAGGCGAACAGGCCGACGAGCCCACCTTCGTCGAGCGGGTTCCGGCCCGCGCGGATCTCTTCGACCGCGGTCGTGATCGCACGCATCATCGTGCGCGGATCGGGATCGACGAGGTCGAGCGTCTGGCGCACGAGGCCGAGGAAGTACTCACGCATCCACGGCACGCCCGTGAACTGCGCCCGGTGCGTGACTTCGTGGATCGCGATCCACAAGCGGAAGTCGAGCGGCCGGAACGCGAACCGCTTCTCGAGCGAGAGGATGTTGGCGCCGACGTAGTAGACCGCGTCGCTCGGGAGATCTCCGGCAGCGGCGGTGGGGCCGTCGGGCACCAGGAGGTCGTACTGGCCGAGCACGCGTTGGGCGAGATAGCCGAGCAACCCGCCCATCTCGGTGGCCGCGACGCGGCGACTCAAGGGCGCGAACGGGTTGTGCACCATGCGCGCACCGAAACGCTGCATGAGCGGATCGAGCAGCGAGCGCATCGAAGTGATGTTCGACTCGACCCAGTCGCGCCGGTCGAGCACGCGCGCGGTCGCGTGGCCCGGCGTGCGGAGCCCGGTGTAGCCCGCGACGAGGTCTTCGGCGCGAACGGTCAGGACGTCGAAGTCGGCCTGCAGCGACCCGGCGAGGTACGAGTCGGCGAGGGGCTCGCGACCGGCGACGAATCGGGCGACACGGCGGGCTGTGTCCCAGTCGACGGGATCGGGCGCCCGCCCTTCACCGTCGCCGGGGTCGCTCACGTGCGGGGTCGACCCTTCGTCTCGAGCCGACCGACCTTGATCCAATACATCACACCGAGTTGGACCATCACGGCGAAGAAGCCGATCACGAGGAGCGGAGCGATCCAGTAGAACCAGAGCTTGCCGCTGCTGTGGTCGGCGAACACGAAGATCCCGAGTACGAGCGCGACGACCGCGACGATGTTCGCGAAGACCAACGTGGCAACGGTGGTGGGCCTCACCATTCCTCCTCGACCGGGACCGACGTCAACTCAGGCGTCCGTACCTATCGTAGAAGGAACGCGTACCGGTGGATCACTCGGGGGCGGGGTCGCCCGGCTCGGCGATCCCGAGGGCCAGGGCGATCCGCTGTTTGAGGTCCTGGGGGGCTTCTTCGACGCACTTCGACACGATGACCCGGCGGATCTCGATCTCGAAGGTGAACCCCTCCGCACACGGCGGGCACTCGTCGAGGTGCCGGGTGATCGCACGCCGCTTCCAGACGGTCAGCTCGCCGTCCAGGTACTCGTAGACGCGCAGGTGCGCTTGCCCACAATCCATCGCGTCCGTCACCCCCCGGTCGCCGAGTCGACCCGCGGCCGAAGGTTGTTGCGTTCGGCGTAGTCCCACAACTTCTTCTGCAACGCTCGCCGCCCCCGGTGAATCCGACTCATGACGGTGCCGATCGGCACGTCGAGAATGTCGGCGATCTCCTTGTACGAGAAGCCCTCGACATCAGCCAGGATGACGGCCATCCGGAACTGTTCCGGAATGGACTCCAGCGCCTCTTTCACCTCGGAGTCGGGAATGCCTTCCAGCACCTCGGCTTCGGGAGTGCGCGTGGCCTCGACCGATTCGAGCCCACCCAGGCGCCGGAAAATATAGAAGTCCTCGACGTCGTCGAGGTCGACCTGCTCGGGCCGGCGCTTCTTGGCCCGGTACTGGTTGATGAAGGTGTTCGTGAGGATCTTGTAGAGCCACGCCTTCAGGTTCGTGCCCTCGTGAAAGCCCTCGAACCCGCGGTACGCCCGCAGGAAGGTCTCCTGGACCAGGTCTTCGGCGTCACTCGGGTTCCGGGTCATCCGCAACGCGGCCGCGTAGAGGGCCGACATGTACGGCATCGCCTGATCCGCGAAGGAAGCCTGGTCGGCCATGGCTGCAGGGTACCCGTCGGCCGTGCCGCTCAGGCCCCCGACGGGGACGCGCTCAGGTCGTAAATGGTGGTACCGCCGACCGTCTCGGCGGTGAAGTTCTGCTCCACCCACCGGGTGATCGCCGTCGACGGTCGTTCGGTGGCGCCCGTCGCGCCGCCACCGAAGCCACCGAATCCGCCCCCGCCACCCCCGGCGATGAAGTAGTGGATCTCGGCGGCCCGGACGTACTCCTCGAACTGCGCCAGCGTCGGCGTCGGGTCGGTGCCGTTGAACCCGCCGATCGCCATGATCGGCCGGCCGGACGCGAGCTGATATCCCGCGGCGTTGTTCGCGCCCACGGCCGCCGCCGTCCAGCGGTAGCCGGAGCTCTGCTCGAACAACTTCGTGACCTCGCCGCTCGGCGTCGAACCGTTCAGCAGCCCGCCGATGCCACCGCCGCCGGCGCGAGCACCGCCGCCGTTGCCGGCGAAGCCGCTGCCGGGGAATCCGCCGCCGCCCGGGAAACCACCGTTCGGGAAGCCGCTCCGTTGGGGAAGGCACCGGCGCCGGGACGGGCGAAGCCAGGTCCGTTCCCCGCCCGCCGTCCCCCGGGCCCGCCGCCGGACGCGCCGCGCGCCGCGCCCGTGGGTCCGGCGGTCGGCAGCGCGCCGTCGTGCACCTGGCGCACCGTCGACAACGTGTACGCGGCGGGCGCGGCCAGGCCGACCGCGACCGCCGCAAACGCGAGCGCGACCGCGGCGCGGCCGCGCAACGCCGGCGAGATCGCGACGATCGCCGCGACTGCGAGTCCGGCGATCAACACGACGTTGCGCAGCGTCGGCAGCCAGTTCGGCGTGCGGTTCAGGAGCACGAACGTCCACAACGCGGTCACCGCGATCACGAAGCCGAGCAACACCCGTACGAGCGGGTGGTCGCGGCGCGCCCAGAACGTCGTCGCGCCGATGCCGACGACGGCGCCGATCGCGGGGGCGAGCGCAACCGAGTAGTACTCGTGGATGATGCCCTGGCCCAGCGAGAACGCGAGGCCGGTCACCACCAACCAACCACCCCAGAGACCGAGCGCGGCGCGGGTGCGGTCGGTGCGCGCGCGCGTCGCCGTGTACGCGAGACCGGCGACCAGAAGCAGCAGCGCGGCGGGCAACAACCACGCGACCTGCCCGCCGAACTGCGCGTTGAACATGCGGGTCAGGCCGGTCGGCCCCCATTGTCCGGTGGGCGACGCCGCGCCACCGACGCTGCCCGTCTCGTTGCCGGTCAACCGGCCGAAGCCGTTGTAACCGAACAACACGTTCCAGAAACTGTTGTTCTGCGAGCCGCCGATGTACGGGCGGCTCGACGCCGGCCAGAGTTGCACGATCGCGACCCACCACCCACCCGCGGCCAGCGTCGTCAGCCCGAGCAACACGACCTGACCGAGCCGACGCGCGAACCGCGGCGGCCCGGCGAGGAGATACACGAGCCCGAAGACGGGCAGGACGACAAACGCCTGCAATTCCTTGGCCAGGAATCCGAAGCCGACGAGCGCGCCGGTCGCGACCATCCAGCGTGTGCGTCCGTCCTCGAGGGCGCGGGTCAGTGTGTACGCCGCCGCGACGAGCAACAGCACGAGCAGCGAGTCGGGGTTGTTGAAACGGAACATCAACGCGGCGACGGGTGTGAGCGCGAACACCGCGCCGGCGATCAACGCCGCGGCCGGTGAGAACCAACGCTTGACGGTCGCGAACAAGATGCCGACTGCGGCGACGCCTTCGAGGGCCTGCGGTACGAGGATGCTCCACGAGTTCACGCCGAAGATGCGGCCGGACACCTCCATGACCCACAGCGACGCGGGGGTCTTGTCCACGGTGATGAAGTTCGACGCGTCGGTCGAGCCGAAGAAGAACGCCTTCCAACTCTTGGTGCCGGCCTGCACCGCAGCGGAGTAGTACGGGTTGGCCCAGCCCGAGGCGCCCAGGTTCCAGACGTAGAGCCCGGCCGTGACGGTCAGCAGGACGAGCAGCGTGGGCCGGACCCACGCGGGGTCGGTGTCCGGCCCACGCCACATCCGCTCGACGCGCGGTCGTCGCCGTCGGGGGGCGGACGGCGACGACCGCAACGCGTCGAGCTCGAAGGAGTCGTCCGCACGAGATGGGCTGATGATGCTCATGCGGTGCGCTCCTTCGGAACAGGGTTGTCGGGAACGACTCGGAAGAGGACCCGATCGAGCAACGCGAACTGAACGAGCCAGAGCGCGCCGAACACGGACAGGTTCGCCAGCGGGAGCGCGATCGACCGCGCCGACGTCGACCAGCCCGAGGTCGCGTGCGCGACCATCGCGACCGCGAGGGTCGACGCGACGAGCCCGGTGAGCGACAGCAGCCAGAACGGCGCGACCTCGCGCGCCAAGTCGCTGCGCCCGGTCCGGCCCCACGCCCACTTGCGGTTGAAGAAGTACGACGGCGCGATGCCGCAGCACACCGCGATCACATTGGCCGACCCGGCCGGCACGCCCGCACCGAGCGCCAACGCCACGAGGACGGCAGCGCTCAACCCGGTCGTGCCGACCGAGACGAAGAAGCAGCGCGACATGCGCTGCACGATCGACGTCGGAACCGTCATCGCCCAGTTCCGATCGGCGAGGTTCCGATCACGATGAACCGGGCGCCGGCGGCCAGCAGCCAGGTGAAGACCAGGACGGTCACCTGCACCGCGAGGCTCGTCGTGACCGTGGCGACGACCGCCAGCGCGGCGCTGGTCGCGATGATCGATCCGGCGTAGAGCGCGAACGCCCGGGCCCACCGTGGGCGCGGCCGCCGTTCGGTGTAGCGCGCGTTCGCCCAGGCATTGGCGACGAACGTGGCCGTGACCGCGACCGCATTGGCCGCGATCGCCCCGATCGCGCGGTACGTCGCCAGGAACACCATCAACGACACCGCTGTGCTCGCGAGACCGATGAGCGAGAAGGAGACGAAGCGGCGGCCGAAGTCGTTCGCGAGCGGGGCGCGCGCGACCGGGCCCAACTCGACCCGGCCGCCGCCCGTCGCGAACCGAACGGCCATGCGAGCCGTTCCCTTCAGGTCGGTGGTCGCGGTCGACAGGACATGGACGCGGCTGTCGGTGTCGTCGATCCAATCGACCGGCACTTCGTGGATACGCAAACCGTTGCGTTCGGCGAGCAACAGGAGCTCGGTGTCGAAGAACCAGCCGTCGTCCTCGACCGCGGGCAGCAGCTTCCGCGCGACGCTCGCGCGCATCGCTTTGAACCCGCACTGCGCGTCGCGCACCCGCGTGGCGAGCACCGTGCGCAGGATGAGGTTGTAGCTGCGCGAGATGAGCTCGCGCTTCGGGTGCCGCGCGACGTGCGATCCCGGCGCGAGGCGTGACCCGATCGCGATGTCGGAATGACCGGACACGAGGGGTGCGACGAGCGGGAGGAGCGCGTCGAGGTCCGTGGACAGATCCACGTCCATGTACGCCACGACGTCGGCGTCGCTCGCGCTCCAAGCCGTTCGCAGGGCCAGGCCGCGGCCTTTGCGGTCGAGGTGCCGTGCACGGACGCCCGGCAGTTCGCGCTGGAGCCGTTGTGCCTGCAACCACGTGCCGTCGGTCGACGCGTTGTCGACGATCGTGATCCGCCACGAGAACGGGAAGGCACCCGTCAGATACGCGTGGAGGCGGTGGACGCCGGTCTCGAGCGCCCGCTCCTCGTCGAAGACCGGGACCACGACATCGACGACCGGCCGCGCGGAGACGGCCGTCGCCGTGGGCTCATCGTGCAACGCGGGCGCGGCTCCGAGGTCGGGCATGCCTCGAGGATCACCCGTGCGGGTGAGTTCGATCTTGGAGGTTGACAAGAATCGTTTGAGAACGCGCCGCCGCAGTTCGCGCCCATCGCACATTCGCGTTCACGTTGTGGGTAGGTTTCCGCCTGTATCTGACACTCGTGCGGGCAGATCACCAGGGTTCAAGGGCTTGGAGGCATTGTGAGGACGCTTGCACGCGCAGGCGCGGGACTTTCCGCGCACCGCAAGGGAACGGTCGTGGTCACTTCGTTGGCCGTCGTCGGGCTCTTCGTGGCCTTCACCGCGATCCCGGCGTGGGCGCACTTTCCCGTGCTTTCGGGCCAAACGACGTGCTCCGACGGCACGCAGGTCATCACCTGGTCGATCGGCAACAGTGAGACCGACAAGACGATGCACATCGACAGCGCAACCGCGACCCTCGGTGCACAGTCGTTCGCGGTGACCGGTTACACCGCGGTCGTACCGGCGAGTGGCACCACCTCCGCCACCACGACGCTGCCCGCCGGATCGACGGGAAGCGTCACGTTGACCGTGAACGCGAGTTGGCCGGACAACGTGACCGCCCAACGCTCGACGTCGGTCACGCTCCTCTCGCACTGCCACCCCACGACCACCACCACGACGACGTCGACGTCGACCACGACGAGTTCGACCTCGACGACCACCACGACCGAGGCGACGACCACCACCACGGTCCCGGAAACCACCACGACGACCGTGCCGGAAACCACCACGACCACCACGGTGCCGGAGACCACGACCACCACGACCGTGCCCCCGACCACCACGACCACCGAAGCAACGACCACCACCACCACGGTCCCCGAAACCACGACCACCACGACCGTGCCCCCGACCACCACGACCACCGAAGCAACGACCACCACCACCACGGTCCCCGAAACCACGACCACCACGACCGTGCCCCCGACCACCACGACCACCGAAGCAACGACCACCACCACCACGGTCCCCGAAACCACGAGCACGACGATCGACTCGGAAACGACTTCGTCGAGCACACCGGTAGTGACCGAGGGTTCGACGGTTCAGGCATCGACTTCGACCACGGTCCCGCCCGGGAACCCCGACATCGGCGTCGCGGGTGACGGAGGCGGCCAGTCCGCCCGGCTCGCTTCCGTTCACGGGCAGCTCCGACCGCGGCGCACTCTTCGGCCTGGCGTCGTTGGCGGCCGGCGCGGTCGCGCTCGGGTTCTCGAAGCGGCGGAACAAGTCCCGCGACGCGTAGCCGCGTCGCGTTCATCGTCCCCGCTTGGCCTCCAGGCGCATGAGGTCGTGAATCCGCGCCCTCGGCGCGCGCCGCGGCGGTGACCCGGTACCGCAGACGATGAGCCTCCACACCCGACCGCGGTGCGGCCGGAACGGCTCCAACAGTTCGAGCATGCGATCGTCGTCCGCCCGTGCCTCCCCCGCGAGCGCGTGCCCGACGTGGCCGGGAAGGTGCCAGTCACCGACCGGGACCGCGTCGGCATCGCCGGACGCGAGGTGCATCACGTGCGCCGCGGTCCACGGCCCGACGCCGCGCACGCTCCGGAGGCGGCGTTCGACCACCGCGTCGCCGGCCGCGGCCGCGCGGTCGAGGGCAGATGCGTCGACCGCGATCCGTTTCATCGTCGCGGACCGACGCCCTTCCACGCCCAGGCGTCGCCACTCCCAATCCGGCAGTGCCGCCAGGACGCGGTGCGGAAGGCGGAGTCACGAGTCCGCGGTCGCCGGGCGCCGGTTCGCCGTGCCGGCGCACCAACGCGCGCCACGAACGCCGCGCCTCGATGGTGGTGACACGCTGTTCGATCGTCGTCGCGACCGCGAGATCGAGGATCGCACCGAGCCGGATCATGCGCAGGCCCCGCAGGCGACGGTGCAATGTGGCGACGAGCGCGTCGGTCGGCGCGAAGTCGTTGCGGTCGTCGCGCGATCCGATGATGTCGGGCGCGTGATCGATGACCCATGACCGGCCCGGGCCCCACGCGCGGACGTCGACCGCCGCGGCGCGCGGGTCCGCACGCACACTGAACGTCACCGGCCCCGCGGGAGAGTTCATCGCGTGACACCACTCGTGACCGATGATCCGGCTCGCGGGATCGTGCCGACCGCGAACCATTGGGCCGAAGGTGAGCGCGACATCGAGCGGCTCGGGAGAGCTCAACCTCCGGCCCGCGGCGCCCACCGGGCGATCATACGGAGGATGGCATACGGAGGATGGCCGAAGTCCGGGCGCGCCGAAGTCGCGCCCGACGTAATGTCGCACGCCATGGGTGATCACGCCGAACGCATCGCGGTGCCGCGAGCCGACGAGCTCCGGACGGACGTCGCGGAGTTGCTGCCGTTGACGGCCCAGGCCGGCCGCGAGCCCGCCCGGACGATGGCGGTGCTCGCGCGTCAGCCCGACCTGCTCGGGCCCTTCCTCGGGTGGGCCGCGGCGCTCGCACTGAACGGGGTGCTGTCACACCGCGACCACGAGCTGCTCGCACTCCGCGTCGCCGCGAACTGCGGTTCCGAGTTCGAGTGGGTCGAGCACGCGGAGTACGCGCGCGGGCGCGGGTCTGACCGACGCCGAGATCGGAACGGTCGCCGGTCCCGTCGCCGACGGGAGCTGGAGCGAGGCCGAAGGTGCGCTGTTGCGCGCCGCGGACGAACTGCACTCGAGCACCGACGTCACGGAAGCGACCTGGTCGGTGTTGTCCGCGCACTACGACGCGCCCGCGTTGGTCGAAATCCTGTTCGTCGTCGGTCAGTACACGATGCTCTCGATGGTGGCGAACGCGGCCGGCATCCCGAGCGAGAGCGGCCCGGCGCGAACATGAGCCCGGGTGCGGTCGTGGTCGGGACGGGGTTCGGCTGCCTGACGCACGTGCGCGCGCTGCGCGCCGCCGGTTTCGACGTGCTCGCCCTGGTCGGCCGCCACCCCGAGAAGACGGCCGCGCGCGCCGAACGCTTCGAGATTCCCCACGCGTTCACGAACCTCGCCGAAGCGCTCGCCGTCCCGGGCGTCGACGCGGTCTCCATCGCAACGCCGCCGAACACGCACGCTCCGCTCGTGCTCGAAGCCGTGCGGGCCGGCAAGCACGTGCTCTGCGAGAAGCCGTTCGCACGCGACGCCGCCGAAGCGCGCACGTTGCTCGACGCGGCGAAACGGGCAGGCGTGGTGCACATGCTGGGCACCGAGTTCCGGTTCGCGCCGGGCCAGGCGCTGCTCACCCGCGTCGTGCGCGGCGGCGCGATCGGCGAGCCACGGCTGGCGACGTTCCTCCTGCACATTCCGCTCCTCGCCGATCCCGACGCGGACGTCCCGCCGTGGTGGAGCGACGCGGCGCAGGGCGGCGGGTGGTTGGGCGCGCACGCATCACACGCAATCGATCAGGTGCAAACGACGCTCGGTGAGTTCGCGAGCGTCAGCGCGAGCCTCCCGAACGTGGGCGGGCACGCGTGGACGGCCGAGGACGCGTACCTCGTGCACTTCCGACTGCACAACGGCTGCGTCGGGGTGTTGGAAAGCGTCGCGAGCGACCGCGGTCCGATGCTCTTCGCGACGCGCGTCGCCGGCACGCTCGGAACGGCCTGGGCCGAAGGTGATCGCGTGCGCATCGCCGATGCCGACGGCACGCGCGACGTCGACTGCCCACCCGATCTCGCAGTCGGCGCGCCCGATCCTCCCGCGGCCGAGCTCCTGCACAGCGCGTACGACCTGTTGCACTCCACGGGCATCGAAGTCGGCCCGTACACGCGCCTCGCCGAGCGGTTCCGCGCCCGCATCGAGGACCCGGGCATCGCGCTCGATCCCGAGCCGGCGACGTTTGCGGACGGCGTCGCGACCATGAAGGTGCTCGACGCGATCCGGCGCTCGGCGCGCGAAGGCAGGTCCGTGGACTTGTTGCGATGACCGGCGTGGTCGTCGTCGGTACCGGATTCGGATGTGTCACCCACGTCCGCGCGCTGCACGCCGCCGGCTTCGAGGTACTTGCACTCGTGGGCCGCGACCCGAGCCGGACCGCGCAACGCGCCGCGGCGGTCGGCGTGCCGCAGTCGTGCACATCGTTGACCGAAGCGTTGTCGCTTCCGGGCGTCGACGCGGTGACGATCGCGACGCCACCGCACACGCATGCCGCGCTCGCACTCGAGGCGATGCGCGCGGGCAAGCACGTGTTGTGCGAGAAGCCGTTCGCCCGTGACCCGACCGAAGCGCGCACGCTCCTCGACGCAGCCGTGCAGGCCGGCGTCGTTCATCTGCTCGGCACGGAGTTCCGGTACGACACCGGCCAGGCGCTCCTCGCCCGCGCGGTCCACGAAGGCGCGGTCGGCGAGCCGCGGCTCGCGCTCTTCCTGTTGCACGTACCCGTGCTCGCCGCCCCCGACGCCGAACTACCCGACTGGTGGGCCGACGCGGCCCAAGGTGGCGGATGGCTCGGTGCGCACGGCTCGCAGGTCATCGATCAGATCCGCGTGACGCTCGGCGAGTTCGCCACGGTCAACGCCTCGCTCGTACGCCTCGCGCGCGCGACGACCGCGGACGACGGATTCGTCGTGCACTTCCGTCTGGCCTCGGGAGTCGCGGGGGTGATGCAGAGCACGGCCGCGGACCGGGGACCCTTCCTGATCGAGACGCGCGTCGTCGGCACGACCGGGTCGGCGTGGATCGACGGTCTCGGCGCCGTCGTGTCCGTGGCCGACGCGACCGGCACCCGCCCGCTCCCGGTCCCCGACGACCTGCGCACCGCGCCGGGCTCGGCGCCGCCGCGTGCACTCCTCACGACGACGTACGAGCAGATGATCGGCCACGGGCTCGACCTGGGCCCGTACACGCGGCTCGCCGAGCACTTCCGCGCGCGGATCACCGGCACCGCACCGCCGCGCGGTCCGGCGCCCGCGACCTTCGCCGACGGCGTCGCCGACATGGCGGTGCTGGACGCAATGCGGCGGTCCGCGGCCGAGCACCGGACCGTCGCGGTGCCGTCCCTCGGTTGAAGATCCATCCGCGGCTCCCCCAGGTGCGGATACAGGACGCACGACGAAACGGGGAACCATGACGGAGCGAACTTCCAACCCACCTACACTCCGCGCGGTCGCCGCCGTTCTGGTCTCCGGTGGCCGGAGGTGCGATCGAAAGTGCCCGAGGTCTCAGCCGAACGCCTCTGGTCGCAGCGCTGCATCGCCGGCGACGAAGGGGCCCTGCGCGAGGCCTACCGGGAGCACGGGCCCGCGGTTCTCGGACTCGCCGTCCGCGTTCTCGGCAACGCGGCGATCGCGGAAGACGTGATGCAGGAGGTGTTCGTCAACCTCTGGCAGTACCCCGATCGTTTCGACCCGGCGCGCGGACGACTCCGTTCCTACCTCCTCGCCATGACGCACAGCCGCGCCGTCGATCGGCTGCGCGCCGAGGCTTCGCAACGGCGGCGCGCCGACGCGGTACGGCGGCAGCCGTTCGACTCCGTCGAGGTCGATCCGGCGCGGGCACTGACGGCCGACGAGACCGGCACGTCCGTCCGGCGCGCGCTCGCCGAACTGCCTCCCGACCAACGCGTCCCCATCGAGATGGCGTACTTCGGTGGGCTCTCGTACCGCGAGGTCGCCGTCGAGCTCGACGAACCCGAAGGAACCGTGCGGTACCGGATCCGGGCGGGCATGCAGAAGATGCGCGCCGCGCTGCAGGCCGAGGAGGTCTCGCCGTGAGCGATACGTGGGACGCCGAGGATCGCGCGATTGCCCGCGCGCTCGATGCGGCTCCGGACGACGAGACCACCGGCGCCGACGAGCACCTCGTCGACGAGTACCGCGAGGTGCTCGGCAGTATGCCCATACCCGAGGTGACGCCGGCCGCCGATCTCGAAGATCGGATCGTCGCGGCCGCGCTCGATCGCCGGCCGGGCACGACCACCACCCTCGACGCGGGCCGAACGCGCCGCACCCGCCGGGTCCGGCTCGCGGCACTCGCGATCGCGGCGGTGGCGGCCGCGGTCGTGATCGGGCTCATCGTGCAGCAGAGTGGGACGACGGGCACGCCGGCGCCCGGCGGTCACGTCAGCCTCGCGACCGTGCAGCGCACCGACATCGACGCGCTCCTCCGGGCGCCGGGGACACGATCGGCGACGTTCACGCCGGCCGTCGGCCGGGTTGTGATCGCCCGGGACGGCAACGGCGCGGTCTACGACCTGACGGAGACGGGACCGTTGGCGATCGGTCTCGTCAGCCGCGGTGGCACAACGGTCGTCGGACCGACGAAGGCCTCGGGCGGCGCGATCGCGTTCGTCGTCGACCATCCCGAGCGCGTGACGGCGGTGACGCTCGTCCGCAACCGCGAGGAGATCGCGCGCGCCGACGTCACGCCGGGTTGACGGCACGCGCCCGCCGGAGCGCGTCGAGGAGGAACCCACCGACGGCCCAGCGCGCGACCAGCGCGATCAACAGGAGTGCGAGCCAGAGCCAGCGGGTCGCCGCGACCGCACGCCACAGGTTCCCCACTCCACCCGGCGCCGAGTGCCGGAGCGACGCGTTCACGACGGCGGCGGGGTTGTCGACCGCGGTCGGGCGCGACCGCGCGACGCGGTGGACGGGCGCGCCCGCGGGCGACGCGCTCCCTGCACCGGCATGCACGGCCGCCGTCGGCCCGCGCCCGGGTGACGACACCGGCGCCGCGGCACGCGCGCGATCGACAACGGCCGCGGCTCGCTGCGTGACAACCGGCGCGCCGGCGACGGAACCGACCGCGACGGGACCGACCGCGACGGGTGCCGGGTTCGCACCGAGCGCCACCTGAATCGAACTCGACGCGCCCGCCGGCAGGGCGATCGGCCCGAGCGCCGACGGTGTGGTGATCGCGACCGAGGCTCCGGTTGCCGGCGAAACCGTTGCCGTCACGCCGAGGTCGGGCGCGACCGACGGCGCCGCGACGACAACCGGACCGACCGTGGGCAGTGTGACCGGGACCGAGACCGGCCCGATCTCGAGCGCGGCCGCCGAAGTCGCCGGCATCCACGAGGCGGCGACCGTCGCGATCGCGACTGCCGCCATCGACGCCCACCGCACCGAACGCATCCTCGTCACGCGCACTCCCCCCGAGTTTGGCCCGAGAAGCCCCTCGTCGGAACCCTTCTCCGAACAATTCCCATCCGCGCCGGTCCGGCAAACGGAAAGGACCTGCATTACCCGCTCGAGAAGGGATTCCCATGACGCCCAGAGGACAAATCGGTCGCCGGCGCATCAGGACGCTGGGTCTGCTCGCACTGCCGCTCGCGATTGCCGGCTGGATCAGCGCGGGCGCCGCGTTCAGCGCGGGCGCGTCACAGCCTTCGATGGAGGTGCTCCCGAAGCCGACGGGATTGAAGTACGCGCAAGCCGTCGAGATCAAAGGCCACCATCTCCCGAAGGGATCGGGATCGGTGGCGGCGACGATCTGCGGCTTGCAGAACGCGTCGGGCTCGACGATCGCGAGTCCGGGCCCGGACGACTGCGCCGGTGCGGCGGAGATCGGCAAGCTCGTCGTCGTGAAGTCGTGGCAGTCGAACGGCGAGTTCGACACGAAGTACACGCTGCCGGCGAGCGGTCAGAAGTTCGGGAAGAACGCGCGCTCCTGCGATCGATCGCACCGCTGCGCACTCGTCGTCGCCGACGCGAATCCCGACAAGCCCGCGTACTACATCGAGACCAAGATCGTGTTCACCGACCAGGTGTCCACGACCACGACGACCAAGCCGAAGACCACGACCACGAAGCCGAAGGGCGGTGCGCAGTCGCCGTCGACCACGACGACCCGACCGACCACCGGGGGAACGCAACCCACGACCGGTGATACGCAAGCCGTGACGTCGTCGACCACCGCGGGAACGACGACCGGCAGCGGGAGCGCGGGCTCGATCACGGCCGGCGCGACCGTCACGGTGCAACTGCCGCCGAGCGGTGGAACGCCGAGCCTGCCTCCGCTCACGCTTCCGGCACCCGCCGCGAACCCGATCCCCGCGCCCGTCGCGCAGGGACTCGAGCAGGTGTGCACGCAACTCGCCGCCGCAGTGACGCAGGCGGGGGGCGATCCGAGCGCGCTGTCGGCCGCGTGCAGCGCGGTCGCGAGCGGCAACGGGCCCGAGCAGTTGCAACTCCTGCTCCGGCAACCTTCGTTGTTGTGCATCGAAGGCGCATCGGCGTGGCAGCACAACCAGCAGATCACCGACGCGTGCAACCAGGCCGCCGCCGCGCTCGCGCCGCTGACCGCCCCGCTCGTGGGCGCGCTGGCGCCGATCCTCCCGATCCCCTGACGAACCCCTCGCCCGGGATCTGGGCGGGCGGCGTGATCGCCGGTGAGTCGGCTCGGTGCCCGCCGGGTCGGCCCACCGGCATCCGCCGTGCCTGCCGGGGGCGCGGCCCGCCGGCCCCGGTCGGGACCTATCGTCGCGCGCGTGACCCGGGGGCGCGTCGAGGACGGTGACGGCGAGTTTCGCCTGCCCCTGAGCGTCACGCCCGGGACGAACGGCGAATACATCCCCGATGCGCCGTCACAGTTCGACCTCGACGTCGGCGCGGCCGCGCTGGCGCACGCCGACGAAGCCGCCCACCGGGCGGGGATGGATCGCCGCCGCTTCCTGCAAACCGCCGGCGGCGTGGCGGCCGTGCTCGCGACGATCGACCTCGCGGCGTGCAGTCCGTCGTCGAACAAAGCGGCGCCCGCGTCGCCGTCGTCGACCACCACGACGACCGCGAAACCGGGCGGTTCGTTCACCGTGCCGCCCCCGCACCACGTCGAGGAGTGTGAGCACGCGCTCGGCGGCAACGGCGAGTTCGTCGTGGACGTGCACACGCACCACGTGATGCCGGACGGGCCGTGGACGAAGAACGCGCCGGAAACGGTGCAGCTCGTCCTCGGGATGGTTCCCGCGTGCGGCGCATCGAACCGGCTCGAGTGCGCGAGCCGGGCCGCCTACCTGCACGACCTCTTTCTCAACAGCGACACCACCGTCGCGATGCTCTCCGACGTTCCGAACTCGGGCGCCGCGGACGCGCCGGTTCCGTTCCTCGATCAACTCGGCACGCAACAGCTCGCGGCGCAACTCACACACGGTGGCGCACCGCGCGTGCTCGTGCACAACGTGATCGCGCCGAACTTCGGTGATATCAACGCGCGCCTGGACGAGATGGAAGCCGCCGCGACGACCGGCAAGGTCGCGGCCTTCAAGGTGTACACGGCGTGGGGACCGAACGGCCGCGGCTTCGCGCTCGACGATCCCGCCATCGGCCTCCCGGTGATTCAAAAGGCGCACGATCTCGGCGTCCGGACGCTCATCGCGCACAAGGGCCTGCCCCTGGTGCGCTTCGACGCCGCGCACAACCGACCCGACGACATCGTCGCCGTCTCGCGACAGTTCCCCGACATGAACTTCGTCGTGTTCCACGGCGCCTGGGACAAGAACCATCTCGAGGGCCCGTACGACGCCAACGCGACGATCGGCATCGACACCTTCCTGCGCGCCCTCGATGTGCACGGCGTTCCGCCCAACGACAACGTGTGGGTCGACGTGGGCACCGTGTGGCGCGAAGTGCTGCGCAACCCCGACGTGGCTGCGCACACGATCGGCAAGCTGCTGAAGCGCGCCGGACAGCACCGGGTGCTCTGGGGCACCGACGCGATCTGGTACGGATCACCGCAGGCTCAGCTGCAGGCCTTCCGTGCGTTCACGATCTCGCAGGAGTTCCAGGATCTCTTCGGCTATCCCGCGCTCACACCGGCGATCAAGGCGCAGGTGCTCGGCCTCAACGCTGCCAAGCTCTTCCGTCTCGATGTGGAGGCCACGCGTTGTGCGCTGGCGACCGATCCGATCACCGGCGCGCGCACAACCGCCGCGCACTTCCGCGGTGACGACGTGCTTCCGGCGGGGTCACGGGCGAACGGCCCGACGACGCGTCGCGAAATGCTCCAATGGCTCGCTTCGCCGGCGACCCGATGGACGCCGCTCTAGCGGACCCAAACGGTCAAGACCGCCGACGATGCCCGCCGTAAATGTTGCAGATGGTGCTCCGGGCGTCGAGACGGTGCGGCGCGATCCTGCTGACGGCACTCACGGTCGCGTCGTGCGCGACGCAGCGGTGGGAGGCGTCACAACCGTCGCCCTGGTCGCCCTCGCGCAAACCGGACCCGACGACTTCGCTGGCGGCGGCCATCCCCGTTTCGGCGCCGAGCGGCTTCGTGCTGCAGCCGGCGTCCGCCGGGACGAGCGGCTCCATCGACGTGGTGAAGGCGGCCCGCGCCGACGGCACGAGCGACGCGCGCCGCACCCTCGTGCAGGACGGTTTCGTCGCGGGCTATCACCGCCAATGGGTGAAGTCCGGGCACAAGGACGAAAACTCGGTTTCGGTATACAAGTTCAAAACCGTCGCCGGTGCCCGCGCGTACCTGTGGCACCTGTTGCCCCACCTCCTGCCGAGCACGCTGAAGCCGGCTCGCTTCGTCGTGACGGCGGTTCCGTCCGCATCGGGCGTGCAGGCGTCGACCCCGGGCGGCTCGGTCGCGGTGATCGCCTTCACCTCCGGGGCCTACGTGATGAGAGTCGTCGCGAGCGGCGGCCCCCACACGAAGCAGGCCGCGGTGGCCACCGAGCTCGCGAAGGCGGTCTTCTTCGGGGCCTGAGGTTCTCCGGTTCCGGGGGATCGCTCGAGGCGCGAATGACTGTTACGGTCCCCCGGACACCGCACCCGGGGGGACATTCGCATGGCTCGCATTCGCAAGCTCGGAATCAGCATCACCATGATCGCCGCAGTCGCGCTGCTCGCGGCCGGGTGCCAACCACTCAACTTCATCCCCGGCGGAGGCGGCGCGGGAACCGGCAGCTGCCTGCCCGGTACGTGGAACCTCGACTCCGAGCACATCGGCGCGCTGTCCACCGCGCTGCCCGGGCTCTCGATCACGGCCGCGGGCCCCGGCGTCACGCTCACGCTCACGGACACGACATGGTCGGTACACGCGGACCAGACGCTCACCGGGTCATTGACGACGCCCGCCGGAACTGCAAGCGGAACCGTCCACGTGACGGGCGACGCGAGCGGCACCTACACGGCGACCCTGCCGTCCGTTTCCTTCAAGGTCACGAGCGTGTCGGGATCGGCCGCGTACGACGTGACCGCGTTCGGCAATCACTACACCGGCACCCTCTCGCTGCCGACGAGTGGCCTGCAGAAGCTGTACGGCTACACCGGATCGGCCACCGCGCTCTGCGATGCGAGCGGGCTCTCATTGGGATTCCCGTCGTTCTCGATGCACGCGCACCACTGACCGACGCGCGCACGACAAGCGAACCGCGGGGCCCTATCTCGCGATTGCCGAAACCGGTGACGACGGCGACGCCTTGCCGAGGTTGGTCGCGTTACCGAAGTGTGCGGTCGCGCCGTTCGTGGCGGTGAGCCAGTAGCCCGCGTTGTTCGGCGTCGGTTGCAGACCGTCCGCGGGTGCGGGCGCACCCCCGGCGCCCGGCCAGGAACCGTGGAAGCCCGCGCCGCCGAACGCGAACACGCCGCCGTCGGCGCCCGCGAGCCAATATCCGTTGCCGGTCGAGGTCGACGCGATCGAGGTGATCGGCTTCGCGGGCGTGATGTGCAGTCCGGGAACCGAACCGAAGTAGCCGGCCGCGCCGAAGCTGAAGATGCCGCCGTCCGCGCCGGCCAGCCAATAGCCGTTCGCGGTCCCCGCGATGCCGACGATCGGTTTGCTGGGCGTGATGTGCAGTCCCGGTAGCGAACCGGAGTAACCCGCGCCGCCGAACGCGTACACCGCGCCGTCCGCGCCGACGAGCCAGTATCCGTTGCCGGACGGGGTGGCCGCGATGCCGACGATGGGCTTCGCCGGGGTCACGTGCAGTGCGGGGAGCGAGCCGAACGAGCCGGCGGCGCCGAAGTGGTACACCGCGCCGTCCGCGCCGGCGAGCCAGTAACCGTTGCCCGACGGCGTCGACGCGATGCCGACGATCGGCCGCGCGGGGTGGATGCCGAGCGCGGGCAGCGATCCGTGCGTCACGTCGTTGCCGAAGTTGTAGACACCGCCGTCCGTGCTCGCGGTCCGAAAGCCCTGGGTCGGACCGGTCGGGCCGAGCGAAACGGAGTCGACTTCGCCTGGGTTCAGGATCGTGAACCACAACGAGTTGTTGGGTCCGGCGACGACACCGCCGCCCTCCCCGGTCAGCGTCGCCTCCTTCGTGATGACGCCGCTGGTCGTGATGCGCTGGAGCTCGCTCGGCGAACCGGACGTGAGCCAGAGCGCGCCGTCGGGACCGGCGGTGATATTCCCGGCGAACGCGGCGCCATCGGGGAACTCGGTGACGACGCCACTCGTCGTCACGCGATCGACGGTCTGCTGGTCGTCGGTGATCCACAGCGCGCCGTCGGGGCCCGCCGTGATCGTGCCCGGCGCGACCGCACCCACACCGTGGTGGGGGATGGAAATGTACGTGAGCGATCCAGACGTGGTGAGCTTGCCGATACGTGCGTTCGCCGGGTCGGTGAACCAGAGTTTGCCGTCGGAGCCCGCGGCGATGCCCTCGGCGCCGCGGCCCGCGCCCGGGATCGCGAACTCGGAGACGCTGCCCGACGTGGTGATGCGGCCGATGAGCCGTGCACCCTGTTCCGTGAACCAGAGCGCGCCATCGGGCCCGGCCGTGATGAGCTGCGGATGGCGTCCCGCGGCGAGCGCGAACTCGGTGACGACGCCCGCGGTGGTGATGCGAGCGATCTTGTTCCCCTGGAACTCGACGAACCACAGCGCGCCGTCGGGGCCCGCCGTGATCCCGTTGTCGTCGGCGTTGAAGGTCGGCGTCGGGAAGTCGGTGACGACCCCCGCGGGGGTGATTCTCCCGATGTCCTGGCGGAACGAGTACGTGAACCACAAGTTCCCGTCCGCGCCCTTGGCGATGTAGGCGGGCCCCACGGTCCGGTCCGGCACCGGAAGGGTGTGATGGACGACGGTGACCGCCGCGCCGGCCGGGTTCGCCCCCGCGAACGACATCGCGACCAACGCCGCGCACACGAGCACCGTCGACGCGGCCCGCCGGCCGCCTACACGCATCGAGACCACGACCGACCTCCGCTCGTCGCGGCACACGCTCCGGCGCCGCCCGCTGCTTGTTGTGAGCAGGCATTCTGGCGGCACGGGCTCGCCGTCGCCACTCCGGGGGCGACGGGCACTGCGACCACACACCACTCGATCGAGACACTTCGAGGCCGGACGACGTCGGTACTCGGGACTGCACTCGCCCTCCGTTCTTGCGCGTAGCAGCCAAGGGATCGGTTACGTTTCGTGCCATCGAGCCCGACGATCCGGTTCCCGACGACCTAGGGCCAACGAGCTGATGGGCTCAACAGCAGAGGCTCTCGCACCGGCGCAGGCCTCGGCGCTCGAGGTCTTCGGCCTCGATGACATCGTCGGCTACCGCCGCTCGCCGAGCGACGTGCTGCGCCTGATCCTCTTCGGCATTGCGACCATCGGACTCCTCGCGCTCACGCGGTGGGCGGAGAACACCGTCCGAGCGTTCGAAAGCGACGTGGTCGCGCTGTTCGGCGGACTCAACCCGTCGGTCGAAGGCGCGCTCAGCCGAACGCTCTCGGTCGCCGCGGGCATCGTGGGTCTCGCGGTGTATGTCCCGCCACTCTTGCTGAAGCGGTACCGGCTCATCGGTTACATCGTCGTCGCCAACGTCGCGACCGTGTTGCTGGTGGGCGCGGCCACATGGTGGTTGAACCAAGCCTCCCAGTCGCTCTTGACAACCGTCGTCGACCGCTTCGGCGCCACCGCGAGCGGCTCACTCAACCTCTGGACGCTCGCGCAACTCACGTCGTCATTCGTCATCCTGGCACCGTTCGTCGGCCGCCGGTGGCGGCAGGCCGGCATCGTGATCCTGGGCGCTTTCGTGCTCGGGCGAATTGTCGTCGTGTCGGGGTTGCCCGCAGAGATCTTTCTCGTCGTGACCATCGGCGCGACGGTCGGGGTCGCAGTGCTCCTCGCCTTCGGTCGCCCCGATCGACGCCCGACCGTCACCGCCGTGAGTGCGGCGCTCACTTCGAGCGCCTTGCCGCGCGCCACGCTCGAGCCGTACACGATGGGAGTGCGTGGCGCGCGGTGGTACCTCGCGACCGGCGAGGACCACGCCCGCTTCCTGGTCAAGGTCCTCAGCCCCGATGAGCGATCGATCGATCTGCTCTATCGCACGTACCGCTACGTGCGCTTGAAGAATGTCGGCGACGAGCGCCCGTTCTCTTCTCTGCGCAGATCAGTCGAACACGAGGCGTTCGTCGCCCTGCAAGCGCGAGACGTCGGCGTGGCGACGCCGCGCATGCGCGCCGTCGCCCAGGTCGGTCAAGACTCGATGCTCATCGCCTACGAGATGATCGTGGGCCGCCGCCTGGACCACTTGCACGGCCACGAAGTGTCGGATCGGCTTCTGCGCGACTTGTGGGCGCAGGTTGCCGGGCTACGCCGACACCGCATCGCGCATCGCGACCTCCGGCGGGCCAACGTTCTCGCCGGCGCCGACGGGCAGCCATGGCTCACCGGGTTCTCGTTCAGCGAGGTCGCCGCGAGCGACGAACAGATGGACGGCGATGTCGCGCAACTTCTCGCGGCCCTCTCCGTCACAGTCGGAGCCAACCGTTCTGTCACAAGTGCGGTGGAAACACTCGGTCCGCTCACGGTCGGGAAGGCACTCTCACGGTTGCAGCCGAACGCACTCAGCGACTCGACTCGGGCGGAACTCGCGGAGCGACCGGGGCTCCTCGAAGAGTTGCAGGACACGGTCGCGCGACAGTGCAACGTCAGCGAGCCGAGCTACGTCCCGCTCGAACGGATCAGCCGGCAACGGCTCCTCACTGCGGCGATGCTCGTGGCGGTCACGTATTTCCTCCTCCCGCAGCTCGCTGATCTGCCGGGCGTCTTCCGCGAGATCGGCGCCGCCGACTGGAGCTGGGTTCCGCTGGTTGTGCTGTTCTCGGCCTTGACCTACGTCGGCGCCGCCCTCGGCATCGGCGGCGCAGTCCCCGCGCGTCTGCGCGCGGTCCCGACGTTGCTGGCGCAGGTCGCCGCCTCGTTCGCGAGCAACCTCGCACCCGCGGGGGTCGGCGGCATGGCCCTCAACGTGCGGTACTTGCAGAAGTCGGGCGTGGAGGCGCCGGTGGCGGCATCGAGCGTCGGGCTCAACTCGGTGGCCGGATTCGCCGTCCACATCGTCTTCCTCTTCGTCTTCTTCGCGTGGGCCGGAAAGTCCGGTCTCGCCGCGATCTCACTTCCGAGTTGGTCGGTCGTCGCCCTCGGCGTCGCGGCCGTCGCGCTCATCATCGCGGCGGCCGTCGCGATTCCAGTCACCCGCAGGCTGCTCGTCACGAAGCTCGTCCCGGTGTTGCGAAGTGCCTTGAGTGGTCTGGCCGCGGTGATGCGGAGTCCCGGCAAGATCGCGCTACTGCTCGGCGGCTCCGCGGTGGTGACCCTGAGCTACGTGTTGGCCGTCTACTTCTCGACCGTCGCGTTCGGGGGTGGACTCGACCTGGCTCAGGTCGGCGCGGCCTATCTGGTCGGTGCGGCGATCGCCACGGCCGCACCGACACCGGGCGGGCTCGGCGCGCTCGAGGCGGCGGTAATCGCGGGTCTCGTCGAGCGCGGGCATGCCCGGCGCCGCGGCGGTGCCCGCGGTGTTTCTCTTCCGTCTGGCAACGTACTGGCTCCCGATCTTCCCGGGTTGGCTCGCGTTCAACCAGCTCCGGCGCGAGGACTTTGTCTAGGCCTCGTCGGCGGGGACGTAACCGGCGCGCCGGAAACGCGGCACCTGTTCGCGGAAGTCGCGCAAGGAGTAGCTGGTGAGATGCGAGTCGGTGCGAGCTCGCGCCGTTGCCGATCGCGGCAGCTGGAACATCGGTGAGAGCTCTCCGAAGTACTCGCCCGCGCACGCGACGGTCAGTATCTCTTCGCTGCCATCGCTGAGCTCGCGGACGAGCACGACCTCTCCGTCGTCGACGACGTACGCGCGGTCGCCCGGGGCGCCTTGCTGGAAGAGCACTTCGCCGGCGCGGAGCTCGACCGCTTCGGGCGGCCCTTCGCGCCCGGCTGCGTGGGGAGTGAGTTCGACGACGTGATCTGCGAGGGGAAGGAGTCGTTCGTCGTGAGTTGAGACGACGACGATCCGGCCGGGCTGCGCCAGCGTTCGCAGAAGTCGGATGACGTCCTCCACTTGGATGTAGTCGAGGTGCGCCGTCGGTTCGTCGGCCAGAACGAGACTCGGTTCCATCGCGAGCGCACGCGCGATCGCAACCCGCTGTTGTTGTCCACCGGAAAGGTCGTTGGGTTTGTGCTGGATGCGATCGGCGAGGTTGACCGATTCGAGCAATTGCTCGGCGCGTTGCTTCGTGGTCTTCCTCGGGAGCCCGGCCAGGCGCATGGGCACTTCGACGTTTTCGAGGGCGCTGAGGCTGGCAAGCAGGTTGAACGACTGGAAGACGACGCCGACCTTCTGCAGCCTGTAGTCGCTGAGCGCGTGTCCGGAGAGGGCAGTGACGTCGGTGTCGCCGAGCTCGATCGTGCCGCGCGTCGGCTTGAGGATCGCCGCCATCGACGACAGCAGCGTGGTCTTTCCGCATCCGCTCGCGCCGAGCAGGAGCACGAGCGATCCTGTCGGGATCTCGAGGTCGAGTCCGTCGATCGGTCGCACCGCGTAGCCGCCGCTCGAATACTCGATGGTGAGTTTCGTGACGCGGAGCTGCTCGTGACCTTCAGCCGTGACGAGGTCCATCTCAGCCACCGAACGCGAGTGCGGGATCGATTGCGATGGC
This sequence comes from uncultured Actinomycetes bacterium, assembly GCA_963835455.1. GTDB lineage: Bacteria > Actinomycetota > Acidimicrobiia > IMCC26256 > PALSA-610 > PALSA-610. Next base: position 180,371 of record CAWIFT010000006.1, on the reverse strand, counting down.
TCGGCGGACGCCGGCGATGCTTCCCAGCAGGCCGACCACGACCGCTACGGCCAGAGTCAACGGGTAGCTGGTCAGCGGGATCTCGACGTTGATGGGGAACATCGGCGTCAAGGCTTTCGACACCAGCCATGCAATCGCGGCGGACGCGAACGACAACACCAACGCCTGGGCGGCAATGCCGACAACCACTTGATAACTGCGCGCGCCGATGGCCTTGAGCGCCGCGAAGTCGCGCAGCCGTTCGAGTGATGTCATGTACAAGATGGTGGCGATGATTCCCGCCGCGACGATCCACAACAAGATGTCGAGGAAGGCGATCGTGGAGGCCGCGACCTTCACCGGGCGGCGCAAACTCGTGATCACCTGCGCGTCGGTCATGGTGACGAGACCCTGTGGGAGCGGTCCCGTGATCGCGCCGTGCACCACGAATCCGGATGCGACATGTTGTCCGAACACGAACAGGTTCTGGGCGTCGACCAATCGCATGAACAAGACATTCGTGCCGACGAAGTAGCGAAGGTGCGCGGTCTCGCCGACAACGGTGAATCGCTCGTCCGAAACGATCACCGTTTGGCCGAGGCCGAGGCCGAGGTCGTCGTTGGCGACGAGCTCGTGATTCGACCGCGGCCAAACCCCGGAACTCAGCGCCACCGGTTGCGAGGTACCGACGACGTTGACGTCGATGAGCTCCCCACTGCTCTTTTTCATGGCGGTCGTCAGCGCGAGAACCGCGCCGACCGTGACGGACGGGGCCGACCGGAGGAGCGGTTTCGTCGCGTCCTCGGCGACGAGGTGATCGGCAGTGAAAGGTCCGGTACTTCCACTCGGGACGAGCCACGAGTCGCTGTGGAACGCCGCGATCGTACGCTTCACTTCGTTGCTGATCGAGTGGCTGAAACCGTCGAGCATCAGCGTGATCCCGAACACGAGACCGACCGCGAGGACCGCGACGACAAACCGTCGGCGGCGCATCTGCAGATCACGGAACGCGATTAGCCACACACCCGCCCCGCATGACACCCACCAGAGAAAATTATCCTCGCCCAGGCGTCGGGTCGCGTCAAATCTGTGCTGTGTCTGTGGCGCGAGCATCGCGACGCGCCGACGCTCGTCGCGCTCCCAGGCGGCCAGGGATTCCCCGGCCGGAACCGAGAGCCGGAGAGGGGATTCGAACCCCTGACCTGCTCATTACGAGTGAGCTGCTCTACCGACTGAGCTACCCCGGCGAAGTTGGAGAGTGTAACCGACCCCTCATGCACTCCCCGGGGTTGGGAGAGTCATGAGCAACGCGACGAGACGCACGACGCCCTTCTCGTTGACGAGGAACGCCTCCCGTGCCTCGTGACACGCGTCGAGCGCCGCCGCGGCGGCGCGCGGCGACACGCGCAGCCCGGGCCGATCGGCGTTCAAGGCCGGGGCCGGCGCCGCGAGCGTGTCGCGGTAGACCGACTCGATCGCGGTCACCCCTTCGGTCAACAGGTCGATGCGCGTTCGGCGGGTCTCGCGCTTGTGCCGCGCGTCGATGAGCCGGCGCATGCGCTGCGAATCGCGTTCCGCGTACCCGAGCCGCTCCATCTCGTCGTCGAAGGTCGCGAGCTCCTCCTTGTGCCGGACCTCGACCGCGGCCGCGGCTTCCTCCACCACCGCGTCGAGCTCCTGCGCGATCGCGAACGCGGTCGCGCCGTAGCCGTCGACGCGCCCGGGAGCCGACGCGAACGCGCTCCGCAGTGCGGCGAGAGGCCCCGCGAGCGCGCGGGCGCGCGCGAGCTGACCGCCCGCGAGCGCGGCAACCGCGTGCGCATCGGCCGCAGCTACTCCCTCGCGTTCGAGCACGGCTTGCACGTCGGCGTCGACGATCGGATCGAAGTCGATGCGCTGGCACCGCGACCTGATCGTCGGCAACAGGTCGTCGGGCGCATCCGTGACGAGCACCACAACCGTTCGGTCGGGTGGCTCCTCCAACGTCTTCAGCATCGCGTTCGCGGACTCGTTCTGGTTGCCGCGCAGACGCTCGGCCTCGAACAGGATCAGGACCTTCCGGTCCGCTTCGATCGGCGCGCGCGCCGCCTCGGGCAGGATGCGCTCGCGCACGTCGTCCTTGACCCGGTACGACGCCGCGCCCGGCTCGAACTCGACGACATCGGGATGCACGCTGCGCAGGACCAGCCGGTGGCCGCGCTCGTCGTCGGTCACTCCGATGAGCATGGCCGCGAACTCGCGCGCCGCGTCCTCGATACCCGAACCCCGCGGCCCGACGAGCAGATACGCGTGGCCCGGTCGCGCCGCGGCCTGCTGCAACACCGCGAGCGCGCGGTCCTGTCCGACGACGAGAGTGTCCACAGGTGCCGAGCCTACGGAAGCACGGGCGCGAGCGCGGCGAGAACGCGCGCGGCCACCTCGTCCGGAGTGCCGTCGGCATCCACCAACACCCAGCCCCGCGCCGGCCCGAGGTCGCGGTAGGCGGCGCGGACCCGGGCGTGGAAGTCGTCCCCCGCCCGCTCGAAGCGATCGCGCTCGGCCGAGACCCGAGCGTCGGCGATCGCGTCGGGAACGTCCAGCACGATGACCGCATCCGGCGCGACACCGGCCGCGGCCCAATTGCTCAGTCGCTCGACCTCGTCGACCCCGAGACCGCGGGCCACACCTTGATAGGCGAGCGTCGACGGCTCGTAGCGGTCGCATACGACGAGGGCGCCGCGCTCGAGTGCAGGCCGGACGACCTCGGCGACGTGTTGCGCGCGGTCGGCCAGCATCAACAGGAGTTCGGCGTGAGCATCGAGCGGCGTGTCGGCGTGCAACAACACCGCGCGCAGTTCCGCGCCCGTCTCGGTGTCGCCGGGTTCGTAGGTGACCACGACCTCCCGGCCCGACGCGCGCAGCGTCGCCGCGAGCCGCAGGACCTGCGTCGACTTCCCGACGCCCTCGCCCCCCTCGATGACGATGAACCGTCCCGACGTCTGCGTCATGAGCTCGACGCGTCGGCCCGGTTGGCCATCCGCATCCGCCGGCGCGCTGCGATCCCGGAGAAGATCGTGACGAGACCTCCGAACCACAGGGCCAAGCGCGCGCCGGGCAGGTTCAAGTGCACGGTTCCGAACGACACCGATCCGTTGACCGTCGCGTTGGCAATGGACCCCGACGCGCTGGCCACCAGTGGACCCAACGTGAGGGCGAGCAGGAGGCACGCGCGCACGACGGTGTACAGCGTCGCGAACGTGCGACCCCGCATGTCGTCCCCGACCCGCTCCTGCAGCACCGTGAACCCGGTCACGTACGCGCAACCCGCACCCGCGCCGACGAGGGCGATGAGAAAGATCGCGGGCGTCAACGACGACACCGCGCCCGCGGCGACGAGGGCCGAACCCGTGGTGACCACCGCGGTGGTGAACACCGCCTCCCGCGGCAGGCGACGTTGCATCCACAAGAGTGTGACCACGCCGATCGCGCCGCCGAGACCGAGTGCGAAGTACAAGAGCCCGAAGGCCGACCTCCCGCCGCCGAGAACATCGGTGGCGTAGAGCGCCCCGAGTGGGATGAGCATGCCGCAACCGAGGAGACCGCCCGCGAGGCCGACCATCACACCGCGCACCAACGGATTCGCCCGCACGAAGCTGAGCCCGTCGACGATGTCGGTCCAGGTCTGTGAAGCGGACACCCGCTTGATGACCCCGCGTTCGCGCTCGTCGAGGACCAACCGCGAGATCAAGAGCGCCGAGACGAGAAACGTGATCGCGTCGACCCAGAGCGGCAACAGGTTCGCCTGGTGGAAACGACCGAGATAGTCGATGTCACCGAGCCATTTCGATATGCCGGCGAGGATCGCGAAGAACACCGCGCCCAACGGGAAGGTGCCGTACGCCGCGATCAGGCCGAGCGAGTTCGCCGATGCCAGCTGGTCGGGATCCTTGACGACGTTCGGAACGGTCGCGTCCTTCGCCGGTCCCCACATCAGCGTGAGCACTTCGATGAGAAACGAGATGACGACGAGACCCAACAGGTTGTCCCAGAACGGCAGCACGACGAGCAGGCCGGCCCGACCGATGTCACAACCGACCATCACGGTCTTGCGGTTCCAACGGTCGATGAACACGCCGGCGATCGGGGCGAGCACGAACCCGGGCAACATGCGTGCGACCATCACCAGCGCGATGCCGGTTCCCGCAGTCGACACCTTGCTCGCGATCGCGAGAATCGCGATCAGCCCGGTCCAGTCGCCCATGCTCGACACGACCTGCGCGCCGAAGAGCAGCCTGAAGCCCGGGATCCGAAACACCCTCCAAGGCGCCGGGGGAATCGGATCCTCGTCGGGTGCGGACGGTATGAACGGCGCCTGGTCGCTCACGCGCCGGTCAGCCTACGGGCCTTCGGCCCTACTCCTGAGCCGAGTCGGTGCCCTCGACAGCCTTTTTCGCGGTCTTCTTCGCGGTTTTCGCCGCCGGCTTCTTCGCGGTCTTCGCGGCGGCCTTCTTCGCGACCTTCTTGGCTGCCTTCTTCGCCGGCTTCTTCGCGGCCTTCTTGGCCTTCTTCGGACCGGCCTCGGCCCGGGCGCGCAACAGACCGACCGCTTCGTCGAGCGTGAGCGTCGTGGGATCACTGCCGCGCGGCACGGTCGCGTTCACGTTGCCGTCGGTGACGTACACGCCGTAGCGACCCTCGAGCACACGGACCTGCTGACCGTTGTCGGGGTTCTCGCCGAGCTCCGCGAGCGGCGGCTTCTGCTGGCGGCCGCGCCGCATCTTCGGTTGCGCGTACAGCGCCAACGCCTCGTCGAGCGTGACCGTGAACAGCTGTTCTTCCGCCGAGAGGCTCCGGGTCTCGCCGTCGTCGCGCTTCAGGTACGGACCGAACCGACCGGGCGACGCGACGATCTCGTGCCCCTCGGCATCCGTGCCGACGACGCGCGGCAGGCTCAACAGCTGCAACGCCTCGTCGAACGTGACCGTCTCCGGGGTCATCGTCGCGAACAGCGACGCCCGCTTGGGCTTCTTCTTCTTTCCGTCTTCTTGCTCGCCGAGCTGCACGTAGGGGCCGAAGCGGCCCGTGAGCACGAACACCGGCAGCGCGGTTTCGGGGTCGTTCCCCAGGTTGCGGGGGCCTTCGGACTGCTTCGCGATCAGGTCGAGGGCGAGCGCGACCGTGAGCTCGTCGGGCGCGATCTCGGGCGGTAGCGACGCGGTCTCGTTGTCCTCGCGCTGCACGTACGGGCCGTAGCGACCGACGCGCACGATGATCTCGTGGCCCGTGTCGTCGACACCGATCGGGATCGTGCTCACGCCCCGCGGGTTGATCAGCGCCATGTGCTCGTCGTCGACGAGCTCGTGCAGCCCGGGCGTGCCGTTGCCGTAATAGAAGGAGTGCAGCCACTTCTCGGCTTCACCTTCGCCGCGCGCGATGACATCGAGCGCTTCTTCCATCGTCGCGGTGAACGAGTAGTCGACGAGATGGCCGAAGTGGCGCTCGAGCAGATTCGTCACCGCGAACGCGGTCCACGCGGGGACGAGCGCCGTGCCCTTGCGCCATACATACGCGCGGGCCTGGATCGTCTCGATGACCGCCGCGTACGTCGACGGACGACCGATGCCGCGCTCCTCGAGCTCCTTGACGAGGCTCGCCTCGGTGTAGCGCGCGGGCGGTTTGGTCTCGTGCCCCACCGACGCGAGCTCCGTGCAACTCACGGCTGCACCTTCGACGACCGCGGGCAGGCGCGCCTCCGACTCGACCTCGTCGCCCTCGTCGACGTCTTCGATGTACGCGCGTCGCCAACCGAGGAAGTCGTACGCCTTGCCGGACGCGCGGAACGTCGCCTGCTCGCCCTGCGTCGACGTGGCGCCGAGCCGGATCGTCATCTTGCGGCCGCGCGCGTCCGACATCTGACGACGCGACGGTGCGGATCCAGATCAACTCGTAGAGCCGGCGTTCGTCGCCGTCGAGCTCCGCGTTCACCGCGTCGGGCGTGCGGATGCGATCGCCCGCGGGCCGGATCGCCTCGTGCGCCTCCTGCGCGTTCTTCACCTTGTTACGGAAGGTGCGCGGCTGCGACGGGAGGTACTCCTCGCCGTACTGCTCACGAATTGCGGTGCGGGCGGCGCCGACGGCCTGCTCCGACAGGTTCGTGCTGTCGGTACGCATGTAGGTGATGAACCCGCGCTCGTAGAGCCGTTGGGCCACCGCCATCGTGCGGGAAGCCGTGAAGCGGAGCTTGCGGCCCGACTCCTGCTGCAGGGTCGACGTGGTGAAGGGTGCGCGCGGCTTCTCGGTGAAGGGGTCGGACTCGGTGCTGGTGACGCGGTAGCCGACGTCGCGCAGCCGGTTGGCCAGACCCTCGGCCCGTTCCGCGTCGAGCAGGACGACGTCGCTCGCGCGCGCCGTCGCAATCGCTCCGGTCGCGGGGTCGAAGTCGCGGCCCTCGGCGAGGCGCTTGCCGTCGAGCTCGACGAGCGAGGCGCGGAAGGGTTGCGTCTCCGCGACACCTGAATTGGCGCCGGCGGCAAGGAACGTTCCCTCGAGGTCGGACCACTGCCCCGAACGGAAGCGCATGCGCGCCCGCTCGCGCTCGACGACCATGCGCACGGCGACGCTCTGCACGCGTCCGGCCGACGCGGCCTGACCACGCCCGAACACGCGCCACAGCACGGGCGACGTCTCCCAACCGACGATGCGGTCGAGCTTGCGCCGGCCTTCTTGCGCTTCGACGAGCTTCATGTCGAGCTCGCGCGGGTTCGCGAGCGCTTCGCGGATCGCGTTCGGCGTGATCTCGTGGAACACCATGCGCTTCACCGGCACCCGCGGGTTCAGGGCCTCGAGGACGTGCCAACCGATCGCCTCGCCCTCGCGATCCTCATCGGTCGCGAGGATGAGCTCGTCGGCGCCCTTCAGCGCCTGCTTCAGCTCGGTGACGACTTTCTTCTTGTTGGCCGGCACGACGTAACAGGCGTCGAAGTGGTCGTCGGGGTCGATCCCCGCGAGCCGACCGTGCGTGGCCTTCTTGTCGTCCGGCACCTCTTCTTTGCTGCGCGGCAGGTCGCGGATGTGCCCGACACTCGCCTTGACCGTGTAATCGCTCCCGAGATATCCCGCGATGGTCTTCGCCTTCGCCGGGGACTCCACGATCACGAGCGGTTTCGCCACTACTTCTCCCTGTGTCTGCCGGGGACGTCAACGTGCTTGCCGAGGACAGCAACCGAGGACGCCGGACGGCTCGGCAGCCGACTCATCAGGATGCGTCCTTGTCGGCACTCGGGTCGCGGACCGTAGCCCGTCCCCCTTCTCACCGTGCCTCATCTGCCCCAATAGCTTCGTATCGTGGTCACCACGCCACTCTGGGCGCAACGTCTAACGTGCGCCGCCGTGATCACCGCCGTCAACTGGCTCGACCCGAAGTCGCTGATCGAGGCCTTCGGGACCATCGGGCTGATCCTCGTCGTGTTCGTGGAGTCCGGGCTGGTCCCCGCGCCGCTCCCGGGCGACTCCATCTTGTTCCTGGCCGGCGCCTTCTCCGCGACGACCAAGGCCGGCGACCCCCACATGAACCTGGGGATCGTGCTGATCGGTTCCTTCGTCGCCGCCGTCGCCGGCGCGCAACTCGGATACTGGATCGGCTCGCGCTACGGCACGCAGCTCTTCAAGCCGGACGCCCGGATGTTCAAGACCGAATATCTCGAACGCGCGCAGGTGTTCTTCGACAAGCGCGGGCCGCGCGCGGTGGTGCTCGCGCGCTTCATCCCGTTCGTGCGCACGATCGTTCCGATGCTCGCCGGTGTGGGAAAGATGCCGCAGCGCAAGTTCGTGACCGCGAACATCATCGGTGCGTCGATCTGGGCGGTGGGCGTCAGCCTGCTCGGGTTCTGGCTCGGCAAGTCGATCGACATCGACAAGTGGATCTACCCGATCATCGCGGGGATCATCGTGTTGTCGCTGATCGCGCCGTTCCTCGAATGGCGCAAGCACAGACGCGCGGGCGGCCGGCAACTCCTGAAACGAGAAGGACCGCCCCTCGGGGCGGCCCTTCGCAACACGAACGCAGTGTGCGTCAGTTACCGACCGCAACCGCGCGTGCGGTCTCCTCGGTGGGGCCGTCGGCCTGCAACGTCGCGCCGCCGCGCTTCGAGAACAGGATCGCACCGATCAGCACGACCAGCGACACCGCCGCGATGCTGAACCGCGCCGCGGAGTTGTCGCGCAGCGTGATGACCGCGGGCAGGATCAACAACGAGACCAGGTTCATCACCTTGATCAACGGGTTGAGCGCCGGGCCCGCCGTGTCCTTGAACGGGTCGCCGATCGTGTCACCGATGACCGCGGCGCGATACGCGTCGCTGTTCTTGCCGCCGTAGTGGCCGTCTTCGATGAACTTCTTGGCGTTGTCCCACGCACCACCGGAGTTCGACAAGAAGTTCGCCATCAGCTGGCCGGTGAGGATGACCGCGGCGAGGAACGCACCGAGGGCCAGGTAGTTCACACCGAAGCCGATGATGACGGGCGACAACACCGCGAGCAATGCCGGCGTGGCGAGCTCACGGAGCGACGCAGCCGTGCAGATGTCGATGACCGGTCCGTAGTCGGGGCGCTTCTCGCCCTTCATGATCAGACCGTCGGCGAACTGGCGCCGCACTTCCTGCACGACCACGTTCGCGGTACGACCGACCGCCCGGATCGCGAACGACGAGAAGAGGAACGCGATCGATCCACCGATCAGCAGACCGATGAACGTCTTCGGGTTCGCCACGTTGATCGCGGTGAGCGGATTCTTGAAGAGGTCGTTGCCGACGATGTTGAGGTTCAGCTGGTTCTTGATGGTCTCGATGTACGACGAGAACAACGCGACGGCCGCGATGACCGCGGAACCGATTGCGAATCCCTTCGTGACCGCCTTCGTGGTGTTCCCGACCGCGTCGAGGCTCACCATGATCCGAGCCGCTTCGCCCTCGAACTCGCCCGACATCTCCGCGATACCCGCGGCGTTGTCGGCAACCGGACCGAAGGTGTCTTCCGAGACGACGACACCGGTCGTGGCGAGCATGCCCATACCGGTGAGCGCAACGAGGTAGAGCGAGAACTGGATGTCGCCGCCACCGAGGGCGATCGCGACTGCGAGCGCACCGGCAACCGCGATGATCGCCCACACCGACGACTCGAGACCACTGGCGATGCCCGAGAGCACCGCAGTGGCCGGACCACCGGTGGAAGCCGACTCCGCGATCTCACGGACGGGCTTGGTCTCCGTGGACGTGAAGTACTCGGTGATGCGCGACGCGACCTGCGCGAGCACCAGACCACCGACCACGGCGCCGAACATGCGCCAGCCGACGTTGGACAGCGTCCCGGTCGTCGGGTTGCCGACGTACACCAGCGCCAGCGCGAGCGTGCCGAGCACCGTCAGGAATCCCGCGGTGATGAACCCGCGGTTGATCGGCGCCATCGCCGACTTGTCCTTGTCGGTGGCGCGCACCGCGAACACGCCGACGATCGACGCGAGCACGCCGACCGCGCGGGCGGCCAGCGGGAACAGCGCACCCGCGGCCCACAGTGCCGGGTTGTGCGGGAAGATCGCCTGGAAGGCGGGAACGCCGAGGATGATCGACGCGACGAGGGTCACTTCGTAGGACTCGAAGAGGTCGGCCGCCATACCCGCGCAGTCACCGACGTTGTCACCGACGTTGTCGGCGATCGTGGCCGGGTTGCGCGGGTCGTCCTCCGGGATACCGGCTTCGACCTTGCCCACGAGGTCGGCGCCGACGTCGGCCGCCTTCGTGAAGATGCCGCCCCCGACTCGCAGGAACAGGGCGAGCAACGATCCACCGAAGCCGAAGCCGACGAGGATCGCGGAGCTCATGTTCTGGAAGAAGATCATGATCAGCGACGCGCCGAGCAGACCGAGGCCGACCGTGAACATGCCGGCGACGCCACCAGTACGGAACGCAACCTGCAACGCGGCGGGCATCGAACCGGTCTTGGCCGCGGCCGCCGTCCGCACGTTGCCGCGCACCGCGAGGCTCATACCGATGAACCCGGTGAGGCCCGACATCACGCATCCGAGGATGAACGCTCCGGTACGGAGTGCGCCCGACTGCGCGTAGGTCAGTGATACGGCACCCGGATGGAGGGCCAGCGCATCCGTCTTCACCTTGGTCGAGGTGAGGAACACGATGATCGCGAGCGGAATGACGATGAGGGCGATGGTCTGGAACTGCCTTTTCAGGTAGGCCATCGCGCCTTCTTGGATCGCCTTGGCGATCTCCTGCATCTTCGGCGTGCCCTGGTCGGCGGCGAGCACACCGCGCATGAGGGCGAACCCGACGATGAGCGCGAGCACCGCGGTGAGCGCGGAGCCGATGAGGATCAGCCACTCACCACCATGCAAGTAGAAGGTCTGATAGCCGCCTTCGGCGGCCAATACGTGCGTCATTTCTTCTTCCCCATGACTAGGCGGACTTCTGGACGTAGACCTGATTCGCGACGGTGGCACCGAGGGTTCGGTCCTTGCCGTCGACGCGGAGCACGAGCGGACCGTCGAAGGGATGTTTCTCCTTGACCTCAACCGTCACGCCGGGCCGGAGGCCGAGCGTGTCGAGGAAGGCCACGATCTCGGGATCGGTGGAGCCTGGCACCGCAACCACTGCGGTGTCACCTGGTTCGAGCGCGTACAGCGGCGGCATCATCGGGAGCTCCGCCGTCTCCTTGGCCGGGATCGGGAATCCGTGTGGACACGTCTCCGGGCGGTGCAGCGCGACGAAGAGCCGATCCTCGACCTCTTGGGGGATCTCGTGCTCGAAGCTCGTCGCGAGGCGGTCGGCCTCGTTCCAGGCGTACCCGAGCATGTCGGCGAGGAACCGCTCGATGATCCGGTGCCGGCGCATCGACGAGAGGGCGCCGCGCTTGCCGTCCTCGGTGAGCTCGACCCCCTTGTACGGCTTGTGGTCGACGAGGCCCCGGTCCGCGAGCCGTTTCACGGTCGCGGTGACCGTTCCGGGGGACAAACCGAGGCGTTCGGCCAGGACACCGGTGTGGGCGTCGCCGTCCCGCGAAAGGCGATAAATCGCCTTCAATGCCTCGCGATCGGTCTTGGAGAGGACTTCCATCTCAGCTTCGATGGCCGACAATGTAAGTTTTGTATCCCCAAAAGTCAATCCTTCAGGTGGTACGGAACCGACGTGACGACGGTCCCCTTGCGGAAGAGCAGACGGCCCTTCAGCAACAGCGCGCTCTGGTTGTGGAGGAGCTGACCCCACCACGAGCCCACGACGAACTCGGGCACCACGACCGTGATGATGTCGTTCTCGTACCGGGCGTCGAGCTCGTCGATGAAGCGCAGGATCGGGCGGGAGAGCTCCCGGTACGGCGAGTGCACGATCTCGAGCGGCACGTCGATCTTGCGCTCGGCCCACTGCCGTTCGATCCGTTCCTGTTCGGCCTCGTCCGAGACCACGGTGACGGCCAAGAGGCGGTTGGGTTGCAGCGACCGCGAGTACGCCAACGCTTCGAGCACCCCACGGTGCACAGTGCCCACGAGCACCACCACGGTGTGGTTCATCCGGCGCGGCTTGTAGTCGACGTCGACCTTCAAGCTCTCCGCCACACGCTCGTAGTGCGAATGAATGGCCCGGAACAGTGCGATGACCAACAGCACGACCACGATGGACACCCACGCGCCCTTGGCGAACTTCGACGTGGCGATGACGATGAGGACGATGAACGTCGCGGTTGCGCCGACCGCGTTGATCACGATGTTGCGGCGCCAACCAGGCTCGTGTTCCTTTTGGTGGTGGCGCACCATTCCCGTCTGCGACAGCGTGAACGAAGTGAAGACGCCGACGGCGTAGAGCGGAATGAGCTTCGACTCGTTCCCGCCGAAGATCACGACGAGCAGTCCCGCCGCAAACGCGAGCACGAGCACGCCGTTGCTGAACACCAGCCGATCCCCTCGGTTCGCGAGTTGGCGCGGGAGGTAACCGTCGCGGGCGATGATCGACGAGAGCCGCGGGAAGTCGGCATAGGCCGTGTTCGCGGCGAGGATCAGGATCAGAGCCGTCGCGCCCTGCAGCACGTAGTACAGGAATCCGCTGCCGTAGACGGTGCGACCCATCTGCGAGAACACCGACTCACCGGTCTCGAGCGGGATCGGCTGCAGGTGGTGCGCCAGCACCGAGATGCCGAGGAACAGCGAGCCGAGAATCGCGCCCATCCAGACCAACGTGGTGGCGGCGTTCTTCGACTCGGGCCGTTGGAACGCGGGAACACCGTTCGAGATCGCCTCGACGCCGGTGAGTGCGACCGCGCCGGACGAGAACCCGCGCATCAGCTGGAACAGGCCGAGCGTTCCGACGGTGGTCGCGCCGATCTTCAGGGCCTCACGTTGTTTCGCGACCTCCTCCGGGCTGAGGTTCTTCGTCACGTCGTCGAACGAGATGGTGTGGAACGCGTGCAGACCGAACAGGCCGAACTCGTGGGCCAGGCCGAGGATGATCAAGCCGCTGAGCGTGAAGATGTAGAGGTACGTCGGCAGCGCGAAGATCCGACCGGACTCCTTGATGCCGCGCAGGTTCGCGAGCGTGATCACAGCGATCGCCGCGAGACACAGCAGCACGCGTTGGTTGGTCAGCGAGTGCAGCTGGGGGATCGACGTGATCGCGCGCACTCCGGCACACACCGACACGGCAACGGTGAGGATGTAGTCGACGAGTAGCGACGCGCCCGCGACCTGCGACGCGTTCGCGCCGAGGTTCTCGCGACTGACGACATACGAACCGCCGCCACTCGGATACGCGTAGATCGTCTGGCGGTACGAGGTGACCACGATCGCGAGCAACACCGCGACGACGATCGAGATCGGGACCAGCTTCGAGAGTCCGAGGGCGAGACTCGATCCGCCGACGGCGACGACAAGGAGGATCTCCTGTGTCGCGTACGCGGTCGACGAGATGGCATCGGAAGAGAAGACCGCGAGCGCGATCACCTTGCTGATGCGTTGATGTTCCTGCTCGGAGCTCGCCAACGGGCGGCCCACGAGCACGCGTTTCAAGCTGTCGAGCACAGTCGTCCCATCTACGCTCGGCGTTCTTCGGCCGCAAGTGTGCCATCGGCGGCACCGTGAGCCCCGCACTCGGTTTCACGCGACCCGCCACTCACGCCGTAGCATCCGCCATCACTGCTTGGGACGGGAGGCCGGTCGTGCACGTCGTCGTCATCGGATGTGGTCGGGTCGGTAGTGAGCTGACCGGCGCGCTCCAGAACTCCGGCCACACCGTCGCGGTCGTCGACAAGAACGCCCGCGCGTTTCGTCGACTCGGCCCGGATTTCGCCGGGACCACAGTCGTCGGCTTCGGCTTCGACCGCGATCACCTCGCGCAGGCGGGCATCGAACAGGCCGGTGCTTTCGCCTCTGTGACAAACGGCGACAACTCCAACATCCTCTGCGCCCGCATCGCCCGGGAGACGTACGGCATCGAGCACGTGGTGGCTCGCATCTACGACCCGCGCCGGGCACTGATCTATCAACGTCTGGGTATACCCACGGTCGCCACCGTTGCCTGGACCACCGACCAGGTCCTGCGCCGGCTGCTTCCCGGCGAGACGAGCCACGACTGGGTCGACCCGACGGGTCGCATCGGGCTCGTCGAGCGCACGATCCCGACCAAGGCCGTCGGTCAGAAGCTGGCCAAGCTCAATCGACCGGGCCGCTTCTGGCTCACAGCGGTCACCCGGTTCGGCAAGGCCCAGGTCGTGACCGCCGACCTCATCGGTCAAGAGGGCGACGTACTCGTGTTCGTCTCCGAGATGGATGGGCTCGAGGAGCTCCAAAAGCACATCGAGTCGGGAGGCGGCGACTGATGCGGGTCGCGATTGCAGGCGCGGGCAACGTCGGGGTGTTCATCGCGAACGATCTCGTCACCACCGGTCACGAGGTGCTCGTGATCGAGCGCAGCCAGGACGTCGTACAACGCGTGCAGCCCCACGCCGCGGAAGGTGTCGAGTGGATCGTCGCCGACGCGTGCGAAGTCGCGTCGTTGCGGATCGCCGGACTCGAACGCTGCGACGTCGTGGTCGCGGCAACGGGCGACGACGAGGACAACCTCGTCATCTCGCTGCTCGCGAAACAGGAGTTCGGAGTGCCCCGCGTCGTGGCGCGCGTGAACCACCCGAAGAACGAATGGCTCTTCAACGAGAACTGGGGTGTCGATCTCTCGGTGTCGACGCCGCACCTCATCACCGCGCTCGTCGAGGAGGCGGTGTCCGTCGGGCGGCTCGTGCGCATCCTGCAGTTCGAAGGCGGCAACGTCCGGCTCGTCGAAGTGACGTTGGCCGAGAATGCGCCCGTCGTCGACAAGGCGATCCGCGATCTCGACATCCCGCGCGACGCCACGATCGTGGCGGTGGTGCGCGGTGAACACGTCGTGATGCCGCGCGGCGACACCGTTTTCGAATCGGGCGACGAAGTGCTCGCGATGGTGACGAGCGACTCCGAAGACGACGTGCGCCAGATCCTTACGGGCGGCTGAGAACCAGCTTCACAAGAGCTGATACAAGGGGTTGTACATCAGGCCGTCGTTGCCACGGCCACTGTCCGTGTTGCTCGAAGACTTGTGCTTCGTGACGACGCCTTCGAGCATGACGCGGCGTCCGGGAGAAAGTCCGGCAATCTTGCGCCGGCCGAGGAAGACCGCGGTCACGCTGCCGCGCCCGTCTTGTACCGTCGCTTCGAGTGAAGCCGCACCGGCACGAGGAACGATGCGCACCGAACGAATCTCACCTGCAATCCGGACGGGTTGTCGAAGTTGTAGGCCGTCGATCGGCGTTCCGCCGCGCTCGGTGCACCACATGGCCAATTGTTCGCGATCCTGTTCGTCGACGGGCTTCGTGAACTTCTCGACGAATTTTCGCATTGCCACGCGAACGCCTCCTGCTCAGGTTCCGAGGCTAGCGCCGCGCGGATGAGAAGATGACGCCCGTGCATTTCTCCTTTCGATCATTCGGCGCGGGTGCCATCGTCGCCGTCCTCGCGGTTGGCCTCGCCGCGTGCGGCGGTGGCGGCAAGCACAACGCGAAGACGCCTTCGATCACGACTCCGAAGGTGTTGGCCGTGAAGACCTCCGTACTGAAGGTCGGCACCGTCGACATCGAGAGCGCGGGTCCTTCGAATCAGATCGACCCCGCGACCGGCAAAGCGGTGCTCGGTGTTGCGCAGTCGTACATCGACAACGCGATCTTCGCCCCGCTCAAGACCGGCAAGCTCGGTGCGGGCTACGCCGCGTTGTTCGACAGCCGGTTGAAGCCGACTGCAACCGGGGCCGACGTCAACGCACTGACCGAGGTCCAGGTCGGCGAGCTGACCAAGCTCTCCACCACCGCCACGCCCGTGCTCCTTTCGACGCTCGAAGGGAACCTCGGTGAGGCGATGTACTTCGGCACGGACTTCGATCTCAACATCAAGGGCAACACCGGCGCCGGACCGGTGGCCATCCATCGCCACGTCGAGTTGACGCTGGCGCGCACCGGGAAGGCGTGGCTCGTCACGGCGTACCGCGTCAGCGCGCAGCACAAGTCGACCGCGGGCACAACGACAACGACCGTGACCGGAGGGAAGACGCCGTGACGCGACGCACGATGAAGCGCGTGCTGATCACGCTCGCCGGCGCGACGACCGCACTGGTGCTCGGGTGCGTCGGCATTTTCGGCGCATGGATGGCGGGCGTGCACGTACCGATCGCGTCGGGCGCGACATACCTGCGCGTCGAGAAGGTCGCACCGACTGCCGCCGCGGATCGCGTCGCCGGTGGGCTCGGCGCGCCGTTCTTCATTCTCCTCGTCGGCAACGACTCGCGGCCGGGGGTCGGTGGGGCGCGCGGCGACGCGCTGCACGTTCTCGGCGTGAACCCCGCGAAGCACCAGGCGACGATGATCGACATCCCGCGCGACACCTGCTGGAACGGCGACAAGATCAACGTCGGGAACACGACGGGACCACGCTCCCAGGCGAACGACGTCGGCGGCCTGATGGGTATCCAGATCTCGTACGTCGTCGACGTCGACTTCGCGGGCTTCACCGGTCTCGTCGACGGCATCGGTGGCGTCGACGTCAACGTCCCGATGCAGATGCACGACTCGTACTCGGGTGCGTACTTCAGTCCGGGCAAGACCCACATGAGCGGCACGCAGGCGTTGGCGTTCTCGCGTGACCGTCACGACTTCCCGACGAGTGACATCATCCGCACGCACAATCAGGGGGGCCTGATCCTCGACGCGATGCGTCAGCTGCGGGCAAAGATGCAGAACGCGCCGGGCGAGTTCAAGCTGCTCGCCCTGCTCGGCCGGCACGCGCAGCTCGACGGCATCGGCATGCAGGACCTGTACCGGCTCGGCCGCTTGGCGTTCTCGTTGAACCCGGACCAGATCCAGAACATCACGATGCCGTACACGGGTGGCGGCTGCCTGGGGCTCGGCGCAGGAGCCCAGGGCCTCTTCGCCGACTTCCGTGACGACGCCATCGTGGAGTCACCCCACTAATACTGGTCGCTCGCGCTGCGCCTCCCATCCGGTCGGCTCCGCTGCCGCTCCAATACCGGTCGCTCGCGCTGCGCCTCCCATCCGGTCGGCTCCGCTGCCGCTCCAATGTCCATGGTCGCTCGCGCTGCGCCTCCCATCCGGTCGGCTCCGCTGCCGCTCCGGTGACAACCGGCCCGTTACCGTCGCACCCACTCATTACGCTCGGATCGATGCCACTCGAGCCGGAGTCCGTGGACGCACGCGCCGCGCTCGACGAGCTCGCGGCCGATCCGGAGCTGCTCGGTCGCTGCGTCCACCGCGAAGTCCTGCCCGAGCGCCCGGCCCGGTACCAGGACCCGGCCACCCCGCTGCACCCGGAAGTCGCGGCGCGCATCGCCGCGCGCGGCATCCCGGGGTTGTACGCGCACCAGGCCGAGGCGATCGACGCGCTGCGCGCCCGGCGTTCCGTCGTCGTCGCGACCGGAACCGCCTCGGGCAAGTCACTGTGTTACCAGGCGCCGATCGTCTCGTCGGTCGTCGAGGGAAACCGCGACACGGCGCTCTTGCTGTTCCCGACGAAAGCCCTCGCCCAGGATCAGTTGCGCGCGCTGCGCTCGTGGCTCGTCCCCGGTCTCCGCGCCGTCACCTACGACGGCGACACGGCGAGCGACGATCGCGCCTGGGCGCGCAAGAACGCGAACGTCATCCTCACGAACCCCGAGATGCTGCACATGGGCATCCTGCCGTCGCACAAGCGCTGGGCCACGTTCCTCATGCGCCTCCAGTACGTGGTCGTCGACGAGCTGCACATGTTGCGCGGCATCTTCGGCTCCCACGTTGCGCACGTGCTCCGCCGGCTGCGTCGGTTGTGCGAGCACTACGGATCGGATCCCACGTTCTTCTTCGCGAGCGCAACGATCGGAAACCCCGGCGAGCTCGCCCGCGCGCTCTGCGGGCTGGAGGTGCAACAGATCGTCGACGATGCATCGCCGCGCGCCGAGCGCGTGCTCGCGTGCTGGCAACGACCACTCCTCGATGCGCACTCCGGTGCACGGGCATCGGCCAATATCGAGACCGCGGAGCTGATGACGCGGTTCGTGCGCTCGGGTCACCAGACGCTCGCGTTCACGCGCAGTCGCCGCGGGGCAGAGGTCGTCGCCCAGTACGCGCGCCGGCGCCTGACCGCGATCGCGCCGGAGCTCGCCGATCGCGTCGCGGCGTACCGCGCGGGCTATCTCCCCGAGGAGCGGCGCGCGCTGGAGGTCGATCTGTCGAGCGGACGGTTGCTCGGTATCGCGGCCACCAACGCGCTCGAGCTCGGCATCGACATCGGTGGGCTCGACGCCGTCGTACTCAACGGCTTCCCCGGCACGCTCGCGTCGATGTGGCAACAGGCCGGGCGCGCCGGTCGTACCGGCCGGCGCTCCGCGGCCGTACTCGTCGCCGGCGACGACCAACTCGACCAGTGGTACGCCGCGCATCCGGGCGAGCTGACCGGGCGCGCGCCCGAGCGCGCGGTGGTGAACCCGCAGAACCCGTTCATCGTGCGCGCGCAGGTCGCGTGTGCGGCGAACGAGATGCCGCTCACCCCCGACGACGAGCGTTGGTTCGGCCCCGGCCTCGACGACGCGGTGCGCGAGCTCGTGCACGCCGACGCGCTCACGCCGCGCGGCGGTCGGATGTACTGGTCCGGTGGTCCTTCGCCGGCGCGCGCCGTCGGGTTGCGGAGCGGCTCGTCGGTCGAATACCGGCTCCTCGACATCGAGAGCGAGCGGACGATCGGGACCGTCGACGACGCGCGCGTCTTCGCCATCGCACACCCGGGCGCGGTGTACCTCCATCAGGGGCGTCAGTTCCGCGTCGACCGGCTCGACTGCGACGAGCACATCGCGCTGCTCGAACCTTACGACGACGCCGACGAGTACACCCAGGCGCGCACCACGACCGACATCACGATCGTCAGCGAGGACGCGTTCGCGCCGCTCGGCGACGCGATCGTGCACCTCGGGACCGTCGAGGTCCGCAATCAGGTCGTCGCGTTCCAGCGCAAGCAGATCTCGACCAACAGCGTGATCGAGGTGCGCGATCTCGACCTCCCCGAGCGATCGCTCGTGACCCGCGCGAGTTGGTACACGATTCCACCCGAGATCGTCGAGGCGGCCGGCATTCACCCGTCGGAGATCGTCGGAGCCGTACACGCGGCGGAACACGGCCTCATCGGGATGTTGCCGTTGTTCACGATCTGCGACCGCTGGGATGTCGGCGGCGTCTCGATGGCGCTGCATCCGCAGACCGGGCAACCCACGATCTTCGTCTACGACGGTTATCCCGGCGGCGCCGGTATCGCCGAGCTCGCATTCGAAGCCGCCGCACGCCACGCCCGCGCCACGCTCGACCTCATCACCGCGTGTTCGTGCGACGACGGTTGCCCCTCGTGCGTGCAATCACCGAAATGCGGAAACTGGAACGAGTACCTCGACAAGCGCGCCGCACTGGCGTTGCTCGGCGTGATGACACCCGCAGACGACGGTCCCCTCTCCTGGATCACGCGGGCAACGCCGCATCCGCACATGCCCGTCTGATCCGACGATCGGCGCGGCTCGACGCCTCAACCCTCGTTGGCCGGCGGCGCCGGTTCCGCGGATCCAACCAACCGCAGGAGCGCGTCTTCCGGGACCCAGTGCTCGTCGGCGACCTCTTCGCCCTGGTCCATCCACGACTTCATTTGGCGCCGGGCGCGCTCGAGCTCCGCCAGCCGTTCGAGCGCGGCGGCGCGTCCATCGCCGACGTGTCCGGGGTCCGCGACCTCGGCCACCTCGGTCCGATCCGGGTCGGGCGGTCGCGGCGATCCAACACCGGGGTCCGAACGAATACCGACGCCGGCGCGCGCTACGGGCGCGGGCAACCCGGTTGGCCCCGGCGCGTCACGGTCGGCGTACGACGCATCGGGCATCTCGACGAGCGCCCCTTGCACCCGGGTCAGTCGCTCGAGCGCGGCCTGCTCCTCCGCGAGGCGCTCCTGCGCGAGATTCTCGGCCGCGGCGCGCAGTGCAACGGTCTCCGCGAATCGCTCGCGCGCGAGCCGCTCCGCACCGAGGCGCTCCTGCGCGGCGCGGTCGGCCGCGAGACGCTCCTGGGCTGCACGCTCGGCGAGCCGTTCGGCGCGGCGTTCCTCGGCGAGCTGTTCCGCCGCCGCCCTCTGCGCGGCAACGCGCTCTTGCGCGACTCGTTCGGCGGCGCGGTCGGCCCGACGCTCGGCTTCCAGTCGCTCGGCGGCCTCGCGCTCGGCCCGCAGGCGTTCCTCGGTCCGCTCGGCAAGACGTTCCGCGGCGCGGATCTCTTCCACGATCCGTTCGGCCGCGGCGCTCTCCGCGACGACGCGCTCCGAGACCCTTTCGGAGAGTTGCTCGTGCGCGACGCGCTCTTCCAGTGCGCGCTTCTCGGCCGCCATCTCCGCGGCCCGGCGATCCCGAGCGATCGCCGCAACTCGCTCGGCCATTGCGCGTTCGGCCGCGGCGCGCTCTTTCGCCGCGCGCTCCTCGGCGCGCCGCCGCTCGAGGGCTGCGAGTCGCTCCTCGGCCTCGCGCTCTTCCGTCCGCCTCTGCTCGGCGCGACGGTCCTCTTCGGCCTGACGCTCCGCGGCGCGTCGTTCCTCGGCCGCCACGCGGCGCTCCTGCAAACGCCGCTCGTCCGCGGCCCGTCGCTCCTCGGCGAGTCGGATGTCCTCCGCGCGGCGCTCGGCGGCGCGGCGCTCGCGCTCGGCGGCATTCCGTTCTTCGATCGCACGCCGCATCTCGGCGCGCCGCTCCTCTTCGACGGCGCGCCGCTCGTCGGCCTCTCGTTGGAGCTGCGCCCGACGTTCGGCTTCCGCCGCGCGCCGCTCGGCGGCCTCGCGCTCCTCTGCTCGGCGGGCGGCCGCGCGCTCCTCTGCTCGGCGCTCGGCCTCGGCCAGCCGGACCTCTTCCGCCGCCCGTTGCGCGGCGAGGGCCTCCTCGATGCGCCGATCCTCCGCCGCGCGCCACTCGGCGGCGCGTCGCGCCTCCTGGGCGGCGAGCTCGGCCGCACGGCGCTCCTCCTCGCGCCGGACCTCGGCCGCGCGCCACTCCGCCGCGCGCCGCTCCTCCGCCTCCTGAAACTCCTTGGCGAGCCGGGCCTGCTCCGCTTCGCGACGCGCGACCTCCGCGGCCTCGGCCGCGCGCCTCTCGGCTTCGAGCTTCTCCGCGGCCCGCTTTTCCTCCGCGTTCTTGGCCGCGATCAGGTCCTGTTCGCGTTTTTCGGCCGCGTGCTCCTCGTCGGCGATCCTGAGCGCCTCGCGCCGAACCTCCGCCTCGGCTTCGTTCGCAGCCCAGAGTTCAGCCGCGCTCCGCGCTTCACCCGCCGCCGCGCTCGGCACCACGCTCGGCGCCACACTCGGCGCGGCGACTACCGGCTCGGCGGCCGGACGCGCCACATCGCTCGGCGTCGGTGACGCCGAGCGAGCGCTCGGGGTTTCGTTCACTTCAGATGCGAGCGCCGCGACGATGGCGGCGGCCCACGCATCCTCGGCATCGATCATGGCCCTCGCCGGCGGTGCCGGTCCGTGCCCGCCCGCGGGCGCCGGCGGATCCGCGGTCGTCGGCTCCGGCGCGCGCGCCGCAACGTCGGCCGGGCCGAGCGCATCCGACGCATCGGGACCGCGGGTCGGCGCGGCGAACGGTCGCGTCTCCTCGCGCCGTTCCGCGAGATCGACGATCGCTTCGGTCAGCGTGACGATGCGCTCCGACAGGACCGACGTACCGGCCGGGTCCGGCACCCAACCGGCCGGTGCCGTGACGAACGGATATTGGGCGAGGTCGAGCGGACGCCGCCGGCGCGAGCGTGTGAACTCCGCGAGGAACCACAACGCCGCGAGCAGAACCGCGATGACCGCGAGCACCTTGGCGACGGTGCTGTTCCACCACGGTCGGGTCGCCGCCGTTGCGGGCGCGGGCGCCGGGTCGGCCGTCGCCACGGTGGTCGGCGTCACCTCGGCCGGGACCGAGCCGGAGGTCGTCAGCGGCGGACCGCCGAGCGTCGACGACCACGACGCCGTGTTGCCGCCGTCGTAGTCGACTTCGATGGCGACGTCGACGCCGGTGCCGACGGGCGGCGCCCGCCACGGAACCCTGACCGTCGTATCACCGCTCGCCACGAGCTCGGCGTTGAAGGGGAGCATCTGCGGGTGGTCGCCCCCGACCCGGACCGTGCCGTGCACCGCCGCGCCCTGCGCTCCGAAGTTCCGGAGCACCATCGCCAACTGGTGCTGTGATCCCTGGTCGACGCGCTGTACGTCGGCGACGGCGATCTGCGCCGTCGCCGCACCGGTGACCTGCACGGAGACGGGCAACGATGCCCGCACGATGCCACTGCGCGAGCTGCCATCGGCCACGGCCACTGCGCTCTCGACGGTCACGACCGCGTGCGCGAGCGCCGAACCCGGCTGGGTGTCGTGCGGGACGGCGATGGTCATTGGAATCGTCTGCGACGCGTGCGGATCGAGCTCGACGACATCGGTTCCGAACGCGAGCCACATCCCCGCGCCGGTACCCGACGCGCCCGTCGCATCCGTCGCGGTGAGCCGTACGGTGAGGCGCAGATCCGACGTTCGGTTCGAGACGACGACGTCGTGCTCCTCGGACGCCCCCGCATCGAGGTTGACCGCGAGCGTGGGAGCCTCGGCGGGCGCGATGCCGACGGCGTCAGTGGGAACGGCCGGTGCGGTTTCGGCGCGCGTCGCCCGCGCCGCGTTCGCCGCGGGCGCGACCGCGGCGCTCGCCGCGAACAACACCGCCGTTGCGCTCACCAAGAGCGCGATTGATCGCCTCATGCTTGATCTTTCGAGCCCGATGCGTGACACATCGGCCGCTCTCAGATTCATCGGTCAAATCGCTCGATACTTGACGCGACCGGGCTGGCGGGACCGGGTCCGCAGCGCGAGCGCCCCGCCCACGAGCAGGACCAGGACCACCGGCACCAAGACCAGCAGCCAGTTGAACCCGGACCCCTTGGACGGGGCGACCTTCACCTTGGCGAGATCGCTGCCGAGCTGACCGGCGAGCGCGCCACTGATCGTGACAATCCCGTTCCACGTGGTCCGCCGCCCGCCGTCGTACGCCAGGTCGACCTCGACGTGGTGACTCCCGGGCACGACCTGCTGGGTCCACGCCATCGGATAGACGATCGAAGTGCCCGGAACGAACGTGTCGACCTTGAACGAGAAGTCGGTCTTGGTGTCGGGGATGCGGATGACACCCGTGCCGTGCGCGAAGGCCGAACCCTGATTCGCCATGTGCACACCGAGCGTGATGCCTTCCGGACTCGCCTTCGGCTCCGCGCCGGTTACCGCCAGCTTCGGCGCTCGTGGGCCCGGCACGTCGACCTCGACGCCGACGACCCGTTGGTACTGCAGGTTGATCGCGAACCCGGCCTGCTTCCCGCCGGGATCCGCGGCGACCCCGGGCGCCACCAGCGGGACCCAGGCACTCACGCCCGCGAGGTACTGACCCGGCGACGTTCCCTGGGGGACATGCACCGTGAACGCGATGTCGCGGACTTCGTTGGGCGCGAGCGTGAACTCCGCTGTCGCCACCGTGAGCCATCGGCTCGTCGTCGCGTTCGCGGTCCCCGGGCCCCGGAACTCGGCGCCCGTCATCTCACCCGTCACCGCGTCGACGGCGCCGACCCGGCTCGTCACCGGACGAGGATTCGTGTTGTGCACCCGCAGCGACTGGTTCGCACTCTCACCGGGCGCCAGATTCAGCAAGAAGAAACCCTTGGGGGAAACCTGGGATCCCGGCGCGGGGTCGGCGGCGAGGGCGTCAGACGACTTCCCGTCGGCAAGCGCGGCAGGCGCACAGACCCCGCACGCGAGGAACGCGACCGCCAAGGTGACGGCCGCGAGCTTCAGTTTGACCATGATCTCGCCTCCCGGGCGTCGTCGCCACGCTGTGTGCCGGTCCCGGGCGTCTGCCGGGACCGGACACTCAGCGTCTTGATCGACGGTTACGGGGCGGTTGCGAGGGTAACCGTGGCCGTACTCGTGTATCCGCCCTCATAGGCGTTCGTGGGCACGGTCAGCCGCAGCGGCAGGGGCGACACCACGAAGGTGCCCATGCTGGTCTGGTCGGCCCCGGCGCTGACGACCTTGATGCCGGCGCCGGTGAAGTCCCGACCGCCCTGGATGGTCCAGGAGGCGAGGCTCTGGGCGTCAGTGCCCTTCACCAACGGGGCGTCCATCACGACCGTGTTGGCCGGAATCGAGTAGGTCTGGTTCCCGGCGGTGACGGGGTCGGTGTCAAGCGCGGTCCCGCTCGTGCCGGCGAAGTCGGAGACCGCGACCGTCAGGTGCCAACCGACCCCGGTACCGCGGGGGTCGATGACGGTGAACGGGATGATGAGTCCGGACGTCAGCTGGGCGGAGCCCGCCAGCGTGACCGTCTGGAAGTTGCCGATCGTCGCGTCAGCGCCCGGCGCGGTGTAGGTCGTGTCGACGCCGAGTCCGGCACCCGTGACGGTCAACGTGGATGCGTGTGCGGGGCTGCCCACGAGACCGGCGATCAGAGCCGCCGTGCTCAGGACGCCGATGAGCTTCAATCTCATGGACATGGATCGCTTCCTTGGGTCGCTGCTCGGCTTCCGTACCGGGCATTGGGGCTGAGATCGGCCCTCATTCGGGACCCCTTGAGCGGAACGTGTGATCGCTGAGCACGATGTGGCGGAGATCACCACTGTGAGGCGTGTGGTTCCTGGGGGCGCGTGCGATTGGTGAGATCGCACTTCTTCCCCGGGATCGCGCGTTCATTTCGGGCCTTCGCGCGTTTGACTCCGGTTGGCGAAGTTCTCCGTCAGGGCGCGCCCGCGGGCGCGTCGACCTCGGCGCGCGACCGGGCGTGCGCGTCGCCGAGCTGGAGCGTCACTTCGGCGGACAACGTCTCGCCCGGGCCGGCGCCGGAGCGACAGGTCAGGAGGCGGGCCCCGTTTTCGGCCGCGGTCCGGCGGGCGATGGTGCACGCCTGCGCGGGCGACTGCCCGAGCGCGAGCCGGTCGGCCGCCGCGAGCGCCGACGCATCCGCCGCGTTGTTCGCCCGCGACCGCTCGGCCGCCGCTCCTCCGAGCCGGGCCACCGCCGCGCACAACAACATCGTGACCACGACGACCGCGGCGACGAGCACGCTCACGTTTCCACGCGCGCCGTCGCGGTCGTGGCTGCGATTCATCGCCGCTCCACCCGCATGACCGAGCGGCCGTGCATCGTGAGATCGGGGAGGAACATGCCGACGAGCGGAAGATCGGTGTGGGCGACGTAGGAGATCGCAACCTCCACCGGTTCGCCCACCTCGCCCCGGCGCACCACCGTGACCTGCGCCCCGGGCAGGTTCTGTCGGGCCGAGGCCGTGATGCGCGCCACGTCCGCGGTCACGCTCGCCTCCCGGGCCGCGTCGCGTGCCGCATGGGTCACGAGTATCTCGTCCCGCGCGAGCACCGCGATCTGGAACAGCAACGCCAAGAGCGTGAACACCAAGGGAAGCACGAGGGCGAGCTCCACGGTCGCCTGCCCGCGCTCGGCCGGCTCGTGGTCGGGACGCGCGCGTGAACGCGCGTCCCGACCACCCCTGCGGGGCCGATGCATCAGAACTTCAGAAGGCCGTGAACGACCGAATCGAACAACCCTCCGATGAGATTCGTGTGGGTCGCCCACGTGAGGACGAGCCCCGCGATCGCGGCGGCCGAGATCATCACCAGCGCGTACTCGGCGGTGCTCTGTCCGGACTCCGAACGATCACTGCGTCCGAGGAGCGTGAACACGAGATTCGACAACAGTTGCAACACGTCCGACCTCCAAGGTCGACGAACGCACGCACGGCGTGCGCGAGTGGATGCGGAGAAGGCGGGCCGTTCAGCGCGTGATACCGGCGACGACCGCCGGAACAACGGTGAGCAGCGCGAAGGCGGGCAGGATGCAGCCCACGAGCGGGAAACAGAGCCGAACGGGCACGGTGCGCGCCCGGGCCTCGGCCCGGCGCCGCAGATCGGCGCGCAGTTCGGATGCGAGACGCGTCAACGCCGGCGCGGCGGGGGAGCCGAGGCGCGCGCTCGTGCGCAGGGTGTCGGCGAGACCGCGTGCGTTCGGAGTCCGGCGTCCCATCTCCCGCAGCGCGTCGTCGAACGACTGGCCCATCGCGCACGCGCGCACCACCGTGTCGAGATCACGGGCCACGAGCGCCGGCGACCAGCGCGCGCCGAGCTCGACCGCGAGGTACGGGGTGTGACCGGCACCCACGCCGACGCCGACGAGGTCGACGGCCACCGCAACCTGGCGCGCCATCTCGTCGTCGAGACGTCGCTGCCGGCGTGATCGACCGGGAGCTTGGAGGACGCGCCGAACGGTACCCACCGGTGGGAAGGCGGCGACCCGGCGCGCGAGGGAGTCGAGCCGGCGCGTCGCGATGCCGCGGCGCATGCGGCGCGGTGCGAGAACGCGCAGCCGATCCGCCGCCGACCGGTGCCGTGCCACCGCAACGAACGGCGACCCGACGACCGCGGCCCAGGAGACGGCAAGGAGCGTGATCATGCCCGGCTCCCACTGCGCACGATGCTCCGCATCCACCACGCGCCCAGTGCCTCGAGCCCGAGACCGACCAACAGACATACCCGGCCGAAGGTCGTTCCGGTGAGCACGTGCAGCGCGTGCGGATCCACGACCGCCGACCACGCGATGTACGCAACCGGCGCACCGCCGACGACGAGCGCCGACATCCGGGCCTGGGACGACAACGCGCGCGCTTCCGCGGCGACACCGAGCCGGTCGCGCAGCGACGTCGCCAAGCCGTCGAGCGCGTCGGCCGATCGGCCACCGACCGCCGAACACATCGCGAGCGCGCCCGCGGTCGCGTCGACGCCCGAGACGTCGCGTTCTTTCGACCAGGCGGCCAGTGCCTGCGCGATGGGGGCGCCGAGGCGTACGCGTGTGTCGACGCGCGCCATGTCGGAGGCGAGCGGACCGTCGGACGTCGCGACCGCGCCGATCGCGGTCGCCACGGTGCCGCCGGACCGCAACTCCGACGCGACCCGTTCGATCGTTTCCGGCACCGCGACCGCGATCTGGCGGGCGCGCCGTTCGTGCAGGCCCAACACGACCACGGGTACGCCCGCCGCCGCGGCGACCGTCAAGCCGAGCGCGACCTGCGGGCCGCCGAACCCGAGGCCGACCGCGGCCGCGACGGTGGCGATCCACGCCCAGGTGGAAAGTGCCCGTTCCGGCGGCAGGTCGAGCGCGGCCGCGTCGAGGGCGCGCTCGATGCGACGACTCAGCCAGGCCGGCACCCGCCGGCCGGGATCCGCGCGGTCGAACCGCAACCGGTCCGCGACCGCGTAGCGGCGCGCCCGCAGTGCGGACCACAACGAGAGGCTGCAACCCGAGACCGCGATGATCAGGATGCGCACGCCGACCACTCTCGATCGAGTTCGATCTCGGTGCGGCGCGCGGGACGCGCAGGCGACGCGCTGACCACGAGGCGGCCGTCGACCCGGGCCAACAAGGGTCGCGCGGGCGTCTCGGCGTCCGGGCCGATCTCCGAGACCGCGACAATGACCCGGCGCCCGTCGTGCCCGCGCCGAACCTGAATCACTGCGTCGATCGCCGAGCAGAGCTGACGACGAATCGCAGGCAACGGCAGCCGAACGTCGGCGCCGAGCGCGAGCGTCTCGATGCGAGCGAGCGCATCGTCGGGACTGTTCGCGTGCACGGTGGAGAGCGAACCGTCATGACCGGTGTTGCAGGCCTGCAGCATGTCGAGCGCCTCGCCCCCGCGCACCTCGCCGACGATGATCCGGTCCGGGCGCATCCGCAGCGCGCTGCGCACGAGGTCGCGCACACTGACCGCGCCGGTTCCTTCGGCGTTCGCGGGACGCGCCTCGAGCCGCACGACGTGAGGCTGCTCGAGCCGCAGCTCGGCCGTCTCCTCGATCGTGACGATCCGTTCCACCGGATCGATCGCCCGGGCCGAGCGCGTTGCAACAGGTCGTCTTGCCCGAGCTCGTCGCGCCCGACACGACGAGGTTCCACCCGGCTCGGACGAGCGCCGCGAAACATGCCGCCGCCTCGGCCTCGATCCCGAACGCCGCGAGCGGAACCGGGCGCGCGCCGAAGCGTCGGATCGACACGCAGGGGCCGTCGGGCGCGAGCGGTGGAAGCACGGCATGCAGACGCGAACCGTCGGCGAGACGCGCGTCGACCATCGGTGACGCACGATCGAGCCGGAGGCCGAGCGGCGCGATGACCCGCTCCACCACCCGCACGATGGTCGCGGCGTCGATCTCGCACTCGACCGCGACGACCCGACCCGCGCGCTCGACGAACACGCGGTTCGCGCCGTTCACCATGATCTCGGTGATCGACGGGTCGGCGAGCAGCGGCTCGAGCGGACCGAGCCCACCGACGTCGTCGACGAGCTCGTCGAGCACGACGTTCGCCTTGGCCACGGTCAGCAACGGCGCCTCCTCCCGCAGCATTCGCTCGAGCCGCGCCCGAAGCTCGGGCCGTTCGAGGAGCGCGGGGTCGAACGGCGCGTCGAGCAGGCGCCGATGCAACGTTGCCCGCAACGCCGGCTCCCGCAGCTCACGGGCCTGCGCGCCGCTCCTCATGCCGCCTGCTCGTCGTCGAAGCAACCGACCCGCAGCAACGCGTGATGGAGCGGACGGCCGAGGCTGTCGGGGAGCCTCGTGGGCAACACCCCGGCATCCACCGCGCGCGCGATCGACGTGCGGGCCGGAATGCTCGCGAGGACCGGGATCCCCAGCACGTCCTCGACATCCGGCGCACCGAGCGAGCGTCCGTGCTCGTCGATCAGGATCGCCCCGACGACTTCGGTGATCGCGGGATGGCGTACCGCCCGCCGCAACCCGAGGTAGCAGCCGCGCACGACGACCACGGACACGCCGCAAACCTCGGCAAACGCCTGCGCGGCGGCATCGTCGAGCCGACCGAGGTCGCACACGCCGGGACGCGGGTCGGCGTCGAGCGCGACTGCGAGCGCGGCGCCGGATTCGGGCGTCGCCGCGGGACCGTACGCGTCGCCCGCGGGGAGAAGATCGAGTCGCGGCGCGACGTTGACGGCCAGATGTTCGAGCGCATCGGTGGGTGCACCCGCGCCCGCGCGCATCCAGTCCAGCAGTCCGGGCGCCGGGTCGTGCGCGAGCCCGAGCACCGCAGGCTGGTCGCCGCACAGGTCGACGATCCGAGCGTCCGTCTCCCGTGCCAGCACGAGCGCGGACGCGGCCGCGATCACAGAGGTACCCGAGCCGCCCTTCGGCGACCAGAAGCACACGAGCATTGCAGTCTCCCCACGTCGGGGCGCACCGGACAATGCACGGCGCGCGGCAACTGACGGGGAAGGAAGGGGGAAGCACGCGCACGTTAGGTGCGCAGCGCCGCAAGGTCAAGGGCGCGCGACAACGAGAACGTAGGCTTCGCGTTCGTGGAGGCCGCGTTCTTCGATCTCGACAAGACCGTGATCGCGACGAGCTCGGTCATGGCGCTGGGCGGCACGCTCTATCGCGACGGCCTCATCTCGAAGCGCACGATCGTGCGCGGTCTGTACGCGCAGGTCGTGTACCTGCTCGTCGGCGCGGACGACAACAAGATGGAGCGCATGCGCGAGGCGATGCTCGCGTTGACGAAGGGCTGGGACCAGCAGCACGTCAAAGAGCTCGTGCGCGAAACGCTCGACGTCGTCATCACGCCGATCATCTACGCCGAAGCACTCGAATTGATCGACGAACACCGCAAGGCCGGTCGCAAGGTGGTGATCGTCTCCTCGTCGCCGGCCGAGACCGTCGAGCCCATCGGCGACTACCTCGGCGTCGACGACGTCATTGCGACGCGCGCCCGTCTCGACGAGAGGGGTCGCTACACCGGCGAGCTCGAGTTCTACGCGTACGCGGCGCACAAAGCCGAGGCGATCCGCGAGATGGCGGTGGCCGAGTCGCTCGATCTCGCGTCGTCGTACGCCTACTCGGACTCGATCACCGACCTGCCGATGCTCGAACTCGTCGGTAATCCGGTAGCGGTCAACCCCGATCGCGAGCTCGCACGCGTCGCGCGCGAACGCGAATGGGAAGTGCGTTACTTCCAGCGACCCGTCCGGCTCCGCGATCGGGTGCCGGTGCCGCCGAAGGGTCCGACACTTGCGGCGGGCGGGATCGCGATCGCGGCCGGAACGGCGGTGGGCGTGTACGTCTGGCTGCGCCGGCGCGCCACGGCGTAGGCGGAAGGCGTCGTCAACGTGAAAAGGCGTGTGCAGGGAGTCGTCGACTCCTCGCACACGCCTTTCACATCAGAGTGCTCAGGCTTCGCGCACCTTCATGGCAATGACCGCACCGAGCGCGACGAGCACGAGGAGCAATAGAACCTTCTTCACGATGAACCTCCTGCTGACGACGACGATGCGACCTTAGCGGGCGCGATCCAAAGTCGCATTCGAGGCCTGCCGGTCGGTCGGAGGCTGGGCGGGTGGATGTTGCACCCGACCGACCGGCAGACTCCCGACCTAGCCGCGACCGCCGTGCTCGCCGTGACCTCCGTGCGAGCCGCTGGGGCCCGAGGTGTCGGCGCGCGTCGTCAGCGCGGGGGGTTTCTGATCGTGGTGCTCCGCCTCGTTGGCGTCGTCGTCCTTGTCGCCGTCCTGCTTGCCGTGGTTGTCACACACACGGTGATCGCCTTCGTGGCCGACCTCGGTCGTGGAAGTGGTCGGCAGCGTCGTCGACGTGTCGGCGACGGTCGTCGATGTGGTGTCTGCGACCGTGGTCGACGTGGTCTCCCCGACGGTCGTCGACGTCGTGTCTTCAGCCGCGGTGGTCGTCGTGACTTCCTGCTGCTTGCGAACACCCAGAGCCCGACCGCGGGGGTGCTGGCCGCCGTGGTTCGTCAGCAGGCTGGTGCTGGTGCTCGGCGTCGGGTCGCTGCTCGATCCGTGACTGCCGTTCGCGGCGGCGACGCCGCCGACCCCCAGCACGACGGCAAAGCTCGCCGCCGCTGTGACGATCGTTCTGCGCGTTCCTCGCATCGTGCGACTCCTACCGATTGACTCCAGTCGTCTCGATCCCGTTGAGCGAGACGAACGGGGGGAACACTCCGCGGGGGTGCCTGCGGGTTTGGCGGATCGCTCCGGAAGCCGGAACAATTCCCGAGAATTCCCAGAGCCGAGCCTTACAACTCAGGTGCGGTCTACGTCCTCGGCCAGATGCCCGTTCTCGACGCGAAGCCGGACTCTCCATCCACCAAAAGCGCTTCCGAAGCGAACCTCGACGACGCTCGGGGCGGCGTGGCGATACGAGACCTGGTACCCGTGCGCACGGGACGGGCCCATCACGCCCGCCAGATGCCCGTGATCGACCCGGAGCCGCATCCGGCACCCACCGTGGGCGTCGCCGAAGCGGACGTCGATGAACCGGGGATCGGTCTGGCGATACGAGACGTGGAATCCGCTCGCCGAGATCGGGTCCACGTCGCTGACGAGCTTCCCGTCCCGGACGCGAACCCGGATCCTCCATCCGCTGGAACCGTTGGCGAAATGAACCTCGATGTGCTGCGGGTCCGTCTGGCTATCCATGACCCCGTAGCCGCGCGCAGGAGACGTCGCCACGAGCGTCAAGGTTCCGTGCGAGAACCGCACCCCGATGCTTCCGCCCGCCGAACGGTAGGTGCGCACGCCGTTGACTGCAGGCGGCATCGTCGTGGTCGTGGAACCACCGCCCGGTTGCCCGTTGCCCGGAGGGGTGGTCGGCGGAGTCGTGGCGGGCGACGTCGCGGGGAACGTCAGCGGGGGAACGAACGGTCGCGATGCCCTCGGCGCCGGCGTCGGGACCGTCGTGGGCGTGGGCGGCGTCACGTGGGGTACCGACGTAGTGGTCGGCGCGGTGGTCGAGGTACGCGCCGGCTTTTGGATCTTCGACTGCGTCGTGGGCGGTGCGGACACCTGTACCTGGGATCGCCGCGAGCTCGGGGCGGCCATCGCCGCGACCGAAGCGATCACGGCGAGCACCGCGACGACGCCGCCGACCTTCATCGCGCGGTTCCGCGTGCGCGCCCGTTGGAACCGAGGGCGCAGCGCCGCGAGCGTCTCGTCGGCGCCGCCGACCTCGGGCGCGAGGTCGGCGAGCCCGCTCGCGAGCGCGCGGTCGATGTCGTCGAAATCGTTGGGACTCATGGCTGTGGCTCCAGCGCGCCGCGCAACGTGGCCCGGGCTGCGTGCAGGTGGTACTTCACGGCGCCCTCGCTGAGGCCCATGGCGCGGGCGATGTCGCTGACGCTCAGGTCGTCGACGTAGAAGAGCGCGGCCGCGAGCCGCTGTTGCCCGGGCAGCTGGGCCAACAGGTCCTCGAGCTGGCTCGGCTCCTTGGGCGCCTCGGTGACGAGCGGTTCCCGGTGCCGCAGCCTCGTGAAGGCGCGGTTCCCGCGCTCGAGCTTGCGGAAGTGATCCCGCATCCGGTTGACGGCGACATGGCGGATCCAGCCGACGGGGTCGTCGAGGCGCGAAACGCGGTGCCAACGTACGTAGGCACGCATGAAAGCGTCCTGCACACAATCAGCCGCGACCTCGCGGTCGCCTGCCGCAACTGCGAGCGAGCGCACCATTGGCCCGAAACACCGCCTGAACGTGTCGTCGAAATCCAAGGAGCGGACCGGAGCCGCTTCCTGGCCGTCTTCCATGTAGACACCTAACACGCTCGGCGGGTCGTCGCGGTTTGGTCGGCCCGTTGAACCGTCCATCGGAGCAGAACGACGGGCAAACGAACCGTCACGGGTCCCCGCCCAACGCTCGACCGCTAGTTTCGCCGACGGAGGTGAACGGGGTCTGGTGGCCCCCCTCGTCTTCAAAACGAGTGGGACGGGCACTCCCCGTCCGGTGGGTTCGATTCCTGCCACCTCCGCGCCCGCCACCACCTGCGAAAACGGGGTCAGGGCAGTGGCGTCACCGGCGTCAACGTCCCGGGCCCGGGGAGGGGCCGCACGAGCGCGAGCCGGCTCGGCTTGCCGGGAATGACCCGGTAGAGGCCTGTATCGGTCGTTCCCGTCGGTGCGGCGACCACGTAGACCGCGGCGCTCGTCGGGATCACCTGCGACACGTCCCAGCCCGGCGCCGAGAAGACCGTCACCGCGGAGTGCCCCGGCGCGGGTCGACCCGGTCGACCCGCTTCGTGACGGGCGAGCCGAGCGGCGCCGGCGCGGTCGCCTGGAGCATGTACAGCCCGTCCGCCCCGAACGCGACCGTCGCCGACCGGATCGTCTCGCCCGGGAACGACGACGGATCGCCGGGTGCGAGTGTCAGCGGCGCGCCGAGCTCACGCGGCACGTCGATCGTGCGGAACACCCGACATCCGGTCGCCGGACATCTGACGCCGACGAGGTACGAGCCGTCGGGAGACCACTGGACACTGCTCACGTCGGCGATCGTCAGTCCCGAACTCGAGGAGTTCGCGAGATCGAGCACCACCACCCTCCCGGGCCGGCCCGGCACGACCGGCTCGCACCGATCACGCGCGAGATCGCCCTGGCCGTACAGCGCGAGCCGGGAGCCGTCCGGGCTCACGTCGAAGGTGACCGCGTGCGCCACGATCTTCGTCGTGCCCGCGTCGACGTCCTCGCGCACGACGTCGCCGCACGCGCGGGCACCGTTCTTCGACGAGAGGTACCAGATCTCGCGGTGATCGGCGGTCGCACGCGCGTAGGTCACCTCGCCGTGTTCGACCGACACCATCGTCGCGTTGCGTTTGCCGGTCGCGTCGAGCGACACGACGAACTGACCGCGCGCCGAGAGCATGACGGTTCCGGGCTGCAACGCGTCGTGTACCGGATCCGGGCCGGGAATCGTCGACGAGGTCGCGATCCGCAGCGAGTCGCGGTGCCCGGTCGTTCCGTGCACCGCGGCGACGGTCGCGAGCGCGGCCAGGATTGCCGCGGCGACCGCGAAGATCGCGCCGTGTCGTTTCGCGCTCGTGCGCCGGCGCCGCCGGAGTACCTGGAACTCGAGGTCGACGGGCGGCGGGAGCTCGTCGTCGACCGTCTCCCCGAGCGCGGTGAGCCGGGCTACGAGCCGCGTTTCGAGCGGGTCACTCATCGCGCACCCCCGCGCGTAACTTCGCGAGCCCGCGCGACAACAGGGACTTCACGGTCCCGACGGGGATGTCGAGCGTGTGCGCGATGTCTTCGTGCGAGGCGTCGTTGTAGTAGCGCAGGACGATCGCGGCGCGCTGCCGCATCGGGAGCCGCCGCAGCGCGACGAGGAGCGCATCGCTCGCGACCACCTCCGCCGGCAGCACGACGAGCGTGCTCGCGTCGACCGAACGCTCGTGACGCGCGACGACCTGCTGGTGACGGAAGTGCGACTTGGCCAGGTTGGCGACCGCGCGGGTGAGATAGGCGCCGAACGCGTCGGGCTCGCGCAGCGAGTCGAGCTTGGCGGCCACCCGCACGAACGCCTCCTGCACCAGGTCCTCGGAGAGCTCGCGCTCCCCGGTCAGCATCGAGCGCGAAGCGCAGGGCCGCGGGCGCGTGGGTCCGGTACAGACGGTCGAGCAGCACTTCGCTGCGGAGCGCCAATGGGGCCACCGTCTGCACGACTTCCAGACGCTCGACCCGCCCCGCGAGTTGCACCTTCCCATGGTGCGCGTCGAACGCACCCGTCCGCCAGCCCCCGAGGGGCCCGGAGGCCGATGCGCCTTAGACGGCGAGGAGGTCGCGGGCGCCGGTGTCGGCGCTCGGGTGCCGCAGCTTCGACATCGCCCGAGCCTCGATCTGGCGAATGCGCTCCCGGGTGAGGTTGAAGTACTCGCCGACCTCTTCCAGGGTGCGCGGCTCGCCTCGGTCGAGGCCGAAGCGCAACGCGAGGATCTGCCGTTCGCGCTCGTCGAGCGGGGCGAGCAGCTTCTCGATCTCCGCCGGCAGCAGCGCGGTGGCGGCAACCTCGAACGGAGACTCGACCGAGCGGTCCTCGACGATGTCGCCGAGCTCGGCGTCGCCGTCCTCACGCAGGGGCTCCGACAGCGAGAGCGGCTCGGCCGCGAAGCGCAACGCCTCGGTGACCTTGTCCTCCGGCATCTCGACCTCGGCCGCGAGCTCCGAGAGCGTCGCGGGCCGGCCGAGCTTGAGCTCCAGGCGCGAGCGCGCCTTCTGCAACCGGGCCAGCGTGTCGCCGGCGTGTACCGGAAGGCGGATCGTACGGCCCGTGTTGGCGATGCCCCGCGTGATGGCCTGACGGATCCACCACGTGGCGTACGTCGAGAACTTGAAGCCCTTGCGCCAGTCGAACTTCTCGACGGCGTGCATGAGGCCGAGGTTGCCCTCTTGGATCAGGTCGAGCAGCGGCAGGCCCGATGCCTGGTACTTCTTTGCGATGGAAACGACGAGGCGCAGGTTCGACTGTACGAACGTCTGCTGGGCGTCGTCGCCGTGGCGGGCGCCGCGGCGCAGCTCACGCTTCTTGGCGGGCGTCAGGCCCTTGGCGTTGTTCAGCTGCTCGCGAGCAGCGTTGCCCTTTTCGATCTGCTGGGCCAGGCGAACTTCGTCGTCCTTGGTGAGCAGCGGATACTGCCCAATGTCGGTGAGGTAAAGCCGAACCAGGTCTTCCTCGTCCCGCTCAATTCGCTCCTTCGCCACCGATCAATCCTTCGTTCGGACAGCCGACACCAGAAGTTCTTCGTACCGACACCGTAAGCCCCGCCAGCTCAGTGCCCCTCACCCCGTGCTCTGTACGATAACCACCCCGTCAAGCGCCTCCCCAGGGGTAGGAACGAGGCAAAACGTGCCCGATCCCGTCGACTCCCGAGCCGAAGCCGAGCCCGAGATCGCGGTGCTCACCGCCAGCTTCGACGCCCTTCCCGGGGCCGAGGAGGCACTGCTCGGCGCGCTCGCCCGGTACGTCGTGCTGACCCGCCACGAGCCCGCCTGCATCAATGTCGACCTTGTGGCATCCGTCACGCACGCGGGGCGGTTTCTCGTGATCGAGAAGTGGGAATCACCCGAAGCCGTGCAGCACCATCTCGACTCCCCACTGATGACCGACATGGCCCACGCGGTGATCGAGTCGATCAGCACGAAGCCAGAGATTGATTTGTACGACCCCATCTCCGCGTACGACCTGGAGTGATCGCGGCGCCCGAAGCGAGGGCGAAGCGCAAGCGCAGGGAGCCCGCCGGAGTCAGGGGTATCTCGCAATCGCGAGCGCAGCGAGCCGCACAGATACACCTGCGACCAAGAAAGAAAGCCAGTTACTTCTGGCGGAGGAGGTCGACGGGGACTTTGGACGGGCCGCGGTCGGCGGCGCCGGTCTCCTTGCAGATCTCGCGGATGCCGTCCCAGGTGATGTGGTCGGCCTCCCAGCACCGTTCGAACGCGGCGTCGGCGACGTCGGTGAAGCCGTGCTGGAGGCGGAAGTCGTAGAGCTGTCGGGGCCGGCGCACGTCCACGCCGAGCTTGCCGGCCCGGCCGACGGCGTAGGTGTCCCAGGCGGCCCGCTCGCCGCGAGAGAGCTGGTGATCGGGCGGCGCGGCGGCGAAGTCGTCGGAGAGGCGATCCTTGGCGCGCAACATCATGACGGCGAGGTCGACGCGGGCCTGATCGGCGCAGAAGTGCGTCGGGCGCTTGTTGTCCTCGAAGTTGCCGCCCGAGATCCACAGCACGACCTTGCCGTCGACCACGTCGGACATGTGGCCGGTCAGCGGCGCGAAGAGCTCCTCGTCGACGTTCAACACGATGTCGACGCTCGGCGAGATGCCCGAGAGCGCGGCGGCCTCTTCGAGGAGCGCCTTGATCTCGCCGACGTCGTACGCGATGAGCGTGAACGGGTCGGGCGTGACGGTGATCGTGCTCACGAACCCGACTTCAGGAGCCCTGGGCCGACTGGTCGAGCGCGGCGGTGGCCAGCTCGGCCATCTCCCGGGCCTGCGCGGTCGACTCCCGGGCCAGCGCGGCGAGCGAGTCGTTCTCGTCCTCGGTGAATCCCGCGAGCCGGCGGAAGTCGCGGGCGAGCTGGATCGGGTTCTCGTCGTCCTCGCCGCGGAAGCCGCCGAGGTTGAAGATCGCGTCGACGGTGCGCTGGAACTCGAGCGCCCGCTCGCGCCGGTCGGGATCCTTTTCGGTGAGGCGCCGCAACCAGTCGGAACCCATCTTCACGTGGGTGACCTCGTCGGCGAGCATCCAGTCCTCGCAGAACTCGAGGATGGGATCGCCCGCCTCGTTGCCGAACTCCTTCATCGAGCTGAACACGTCGATGGCGAGGCCCTCGAGCGCGCGGTTCACGCCGCAGAGGCGAAAGACCGGGTCGGGGTTGCACGCGGCGGCGAACAAGAAGGTGGACTCGGTGTACTCGCCGATCTCGGTTCCCATGTGGTCGCCGAGCTTCACCGAGATCTCGCAGTGCCGGGACTCGTCCCAGCACTGGCGGGCCATGTCCAGCTTCAGCTGGAACGGCGCGGTGTCGTCGTCGAAGTCGTAACAGGTGCGGCCCGCGCCCTCGAGCGCCTGGATCTCGCCGACGAAGATGCCGTGCATCAGCGAACGGGAACGCTCACCGGCGGCGGGACGGTCGACGCCCATCTTCGCGGGGCCGGTATTGCGCTGCGCCATCTTCGGTCCGCGCGGATCGAACAGCCGGTCCTCGATCTTCGTGCGCACGAAGCGCTCGTCGCGGGCCAGCTCGGATTCCGGGAGCATCTTCTTCATGAGACGCGGACCTCCTGATTACCTAGTACTCGCCCAGGCTACCGGGGCCGGCGATGCCGCCCGACGCCAGGTAGAGCTTCTCCAGAGCCACTTGCCGGGCACCGGCGCGCTCCACCTTTTCGGGGGTGTCGATCAGCGACTGGAGCAGCATCTCGCCGTCGCGCCAGTCGTCGAACTCGTCCTGCAGCGCGAACTTGAGCGAGCGGATGGTGGGGGCGTCGGTGATCGTGCTCGTACCGTTCAAGTGGTACGTGTACACGGCGATGAACCGCGGGATCAGCACCCGGTACACGCCCACCAGCTTCTCGATGGTGTGTTCGGGGGCTTCGGGCTCGCGGATCGCGTCCATGAACGCGACGAACTCGTCGTTCGGCGGGACCGTGAGCCGGTCGGGGTTCATCTCCCGCAGCTCGGGGAGGCGCTTGTGCCACAGCTCCGCGTGCCAGGCGTGGTGATAGGTGTGCCGGCCGAGCACGAGCTTCACGTCGAGCTCGGGAACCGTCGCCACCCATCCGCCGAGCACCTCGAAGAGGCGCATCTCGGCCCACTTGTAGTTACCGACGCGGCGCGCCGACTCCTCGACCTGGAACAGACCGGGGAGCTCCCGTCGGTCCCAGGGGGCGAACGGCGCGCGCGGCTTGCCCACTTCCGACACTGGCGTTTCCGTCATCGGGGTGATTCTCACCGCGGCTTGACCGATCGGTCAAGTGGCGGTGACGGGCGCCGTCAGACCAGTCGGCCGTCACCGAGCCGGCCGGTCCACCACGCCCGCGACTCGGCGATGACGATGCCGAGCAGGATGATCGCCGCGCCGACGTAGCCGGAGACGCCGAGGCGCTCGCCGACCCAGAAGCCGATGATGCCCGCGACGACCGGTTCGAACGTGAGGATCACCGCGGCGCGCGACGGCTCGACGAAGCGCAGCCCCCACAGTTGCAGTGAGAACGCGAGCGCGCTGCAGCACACACCGGTGATCGCGGCCGCGACGACGACCTGCGCGGTCACGTGGCCGAGACCGGAGATCGCGACGACGGGGACCGCGAGCACCACGAACACGACGAGTTGCCCGGCGGTGAGCGCGATCGGATCGAAGTGCTGCGTGAAGTAGGAGCCCATCAGGATCCAGAGGCCGAAGAAGAACGCGGCTCCGAGCGTGAGCGCGTCGCCGGCATGCAACCGGAACGTCGATCCTTCGAGGAGGAAGAGCCCGACGACCGCGCACCCGACCGCGATCAGGACGTTGACCGACGGGCGCCGCCGCGTGACCACGGTCTCGAGGAGTGGTGTGAACACGACGAACAGGCCGGTGATGAAGGCGGAGTTCGACGTCGTGGTCCGCTGGAGGCCCTCGTTCTGGAACCAGTAACCGAGGAAGCCGACCACGCCGAACGCGAGCACCGCGAGGACGAAGTCCCGTCGCCGCAGCGTCGGGCGCGCGGTCGACGGACCGCGCCAGCCGTTGCGGAACGCGAACGGCAACAGCACGACGGCACCCATGAGGAATCGCAACAGGATGAACCCGACCGGCGTCACGTCGCCGAGCGCGTCCTGCACGAGCTTGAACGTCGCGCCGTACGCGATCGTCGCCGTGATCAGCGCGAGCTCGGGCACCAACGGACGCGCGGTCTCCCACGTGAGCGGGACGGACCCGCTCACGGCCTCGGGTTCCACGGTCAACCGGGCCAGCGATTGGTGATCGGGAGCCGGCGATCCTTGCCGAACGCCTTCGGCGACACGCGCACTCCGGGCGCGGCCTGCCGGCGCTTGTACTCGTTGCGATCGACCATGCGCGCGACGCGCCGCGTGAGCTCGGCGTCGTGTCCGCGCGCGATGAGCTCGAGCACCGACAGGTCGTCCTCCACGTACCCCTGGACGATCGGGTCGAGCTCGTCGTACGGCGGCAGCGAATCGGAGTCGAGCTGACCCGGCGCGAGCTCGGCCGACGGCGGCTTCTCGATGACCGTGTGCGGGATCACTTCGCGACCCGCGCGCTCGTTGAGGTCGTTGCAGAGTGCGTAGACGAGCGTCTTCGGTACGTCTTTGATCACGGCGAAGCCACCCGCCATGTCGCCGTACAACGTGGCGTAGCCCG
This sequence comes from uncultured Actinomycetes bacterium, assembly GCA_963835455.1. Taxonomy (GTDB): domain Bacteria; phylum Actinomycetota; class Acidimicrobiia; order IMCC26256; family PALSA-610; genus PALSA-610. Next base: position 141,063 of record CAWIFT010000006.1, on the reverse strand, counting down.
TGGCCATCTCGCTCTTGTTCCCGGTGGTGAGCACCATCCACCCGAACTTGTTCGAGATGGTCATCAACACGTTGCCGCGGACGCGCGCCTGCACGTTCTCTTCGGCGAGACCGGGGTCGGTGCCTTCGAACATCGAGCCGAGCATGGCTTCGAACGCAGCGTGCGCGGGCTCGATCGGGACCGTGAACGACCTGATCCCGAGGTTCTCCACCAGCGCCTCGGCGTCGGAGATGCTGTGATCACTCGAATAGCGGGAGGGCATCAACACGCCCGCCACGTGCTCGGCGCCGAGCGCGTCGACCGCGATCGCGGCGACCAGCGCGGAGTCGATCCCGCCCGACAGACCGATCACCACGTGCTCGAAGCCGTTCTTGCGGACGTAGTCGTGCGTGCCGAGCACGAGCGCCTCGTACACCTCGTGCACCGGCGCGAGTGTCGGTTCGATGCGCGCCTCGATGCGCGTGTCGGGCGGTCGGGGATCGGAGACGTGGATCTCGGGCAGCGGCAACGCTTCGACGCGCCCGCGCGGATCGAGTTGTCGCTTGTGAAACGCGGGGCGCACGTCGATGTCGACGATCAACAGATCTTCGACGAACTGCTTGGCCCGCGCGACGAGGAGCCCCTGCTCGTCGAACACGAGCGACGCACCGTCGAACACGAGCTCGTCCTGCCCGCCGACGAGATTCGCGTAGACGATCGGTACCGACGCGTCGGCCGCGCGCGTCGCGAGCATCGTCTCGCGCTCGACCAGGCGTTGCGCGTAGTACGGCGACGCATTGAGGTTGACGATCAACTCCGCGCCGCCCGCGGCTTCGGTGAGGATCGGCCCGGTGGGGCTCCACGCGTCTTCACAGATGGAGACGCCGACCTTGACCCCCGCGACGTTGAAGAGCGGAAGCGGCTCCCGCGGCGCGACGAAGTAGCGCTGTTCGTCGAACACCCCGTAGTTGGGGAGGAGCTGTTTGCGGTACACGCCGTGGACGCGGCCGTGCGCGCACACGGCCGCGGCGTTGTGCAGATCGCGGCCGGGTTCGGGAAACCCGATGACCGCGGCCGCACGGGCGGTGCGCGCCGCGATCTTGTCGAGCATCTCGACCGCCTGCGCGACGAACGCAGGGCGGAGCAGGAGGTCTTCGGGCGGGTAACCGGTGACGGTCAGCTCCGGGAACACGACGAGGTCGCACCCCGCGGCCTCGGCTGCGTCGTACGCGTCCAGGATCCGGGCCGCGTTCGCCTCGAGGTCGCCCACGACGACGTTCAGTTGGGCGGCGGCGACCCGAAAGCGCGGCATCGTCCCAGGATACGAGGGCCCATCCGAGTGCGCGACACTCGGGTGGCATGGTCCGCTGGCACGGTGACGAATACCAACGTCGCTTCGACGAGCTCGCCTCGTCGGGGGTCGACGTGCACGGCGAGGCGACCTTCGTGATGCGGTGGTCACCGGGTTCGGTGCTCGACGCGGGGTGCGGAACCGGGCGCGTGGCGATCGAGCTCGCGCGCCGCGGCGTCGAGGTCGTCGGTGTCGACGTCGACGCCTCGATGCTCCGCACCGCCCGCGCGAACGGACCCGGCGTCGAGTGGCACGAGCACGACCTCACCTCGCTCGACCTCGGCCGGACCTTCGACGTCGTCGTGCTCGCCGGGAACGTCCCTCTGTTCACGCCACCCGGCACGCAGCGCGCACTCGTGGTTGGTTGCACTCGCCACGTTGCGGCGGACGGCGTTCTGATCGCCGGGTTCCAACTCGACCGTGAGTACGGCATCGAGGCGTACGACGCCGACTGCGCGGCCGCGGGTCTCCGTGTCGCCGAACGGTTCTCGACGTGGTCGGGAGATCCGTTCGCGCCCTCGGACGCGTACGCGGTCTCCGTTCATCGCTTCACCGATCGCTGACGCGGGAGTACCGTGCAGCGACCGAGAAGGCCGGTCCGTGTCCGGGAGGCATTCATGGGCGACGAGCCATACACCGCGGTACTGCCGTGGGTGGTCTTTGCGGTCATCGACCGCGCCCAGGGCGATCCGCTCTGGGCCGGCGTCGGCGCACTCGTCACCGCCCTCACGTTGCTCGTGACGAGCACGCGCGGAACCGGGCGACGCAATGTCTTGATGCTCGGCGCGGTGGTGTGGTTCGCGGGCATCGCGGTCGCCGGCGTTCTGAACCGCACGAACACCGGATTCCTCGCGCACGACGGACGCGCGATCTCGGCGGCGGGGTTCGCGTTGATCGCGTTCGGTTCGCTGTTGTTCCACCCGGCGTCCGAGTTCTACACGCGCCCACACGTCCGCACGGCCCGCTGGGACGACCGCGCGTTCCACCGCGTCAACATTCTCATCACGCTGATCTGGGCCGCGACGTTCACGGGAATCGCGCTGTCGCACTTCGTCGGCGTCTCGATGAACACCCCGGAGGCGTTCACCGTCTTCAACTGGGTGGCGCCGATCGCGTTCGCCGCGATCGCCGCACACCGTTCCCGCATCTGCTGGGAGGACTTCAACGACGCCGACGAGTACGAGCCCGATCCGATCGGCGACCTCGCGCTCGACTGGGAACCCCCGCTCCACTCCACCTCGGACTGACGAGCGACAGCGGAGGCGACCGGATGGGAGCCGCAGCGCGAGCGACCCATCGGTGACGCTCTCCCCGGACGCGTGAAACGGGGCGACGGATTGCGTCGCCCCGTTTCTCTTGGAACCGCGTCAGATCCGGTTTGCGACTAGCCCAGCGCGCTGCAGCACGTGTTGGTGATGAGACGGGTCACGACGTAGGGGTCCATGTTGGCGTTCGGGCGCCGGTCCTCGATGTAACCCTTCTTGTCCACCTCGACCTGCCACGGGATGCGCACCGAAGCGCCCCGGTTCGACACGCCGTAGCTGAACTCGTTCCACGGCGCGGTCTCGTGCGAGCCGGTGAGCCGCAGCTCGATGTCGGCGCCGTATTCGGCGACGTGTTCCGCGGCGTTCTTCCCGAGCGCCTCGCACGCCGCGATGATCGGGTCGTAACCCTCGCGCATCGCCTTCGTCGAGAAGTTGGTGTGCGCGCCCGCGCCGTTCCAGTCGCCGCTGACCGGCTTCGGGTCGAGCGTGGCCGCGATGCCGAAGTCCTCGGCGATGCGGTAGAGCAACCAGCGCGCGACCCACAGCTGGTCGGAGACGTCGAGCGGCGAGAGCGGGCCGACCTGGAACTCCCACTGGCCCGGCATGACCTCGGCGTTGATGCCGGAGATGCCGAGGCCGGCGGTGAGGCACGCGTCGAGGTGGGCCTCGACGACGTCACGCCCGAACACCTCGTCGGCGCCGATGCCGCAGTAGTAGAAGCCCTGCGGCGCCGGGAAGCCCCGCACCGGGAAGCCGTGCGGACGGCCTTCCTTGAAGAACGTGTACTCCTGCTCGATCCCGAACAGCGGCTCTTGCGCCGCGAACTTCTCGGCGATCGGCGTGAGCAGCGCACGCGTGTTCGTCACGTGCGGCGTCATGTCGGTCAGGAGCACCTCCGACATCACCAGGATGTTGTCGCCGCCGCGGATCGGGTCCGGGCACGAGAACACCGGCTTCAGGACACAGTCCGAAGCGGCGCCCGGCGCCTGGTTCGTGCTCGAGCCGTCGAAGCCCCAGATGGGCAGATCCTTCGTGCTGCTCAGGATCTTCGTCTTCGAACGAAGACGCGCGGTCGGCTCCGTGCCGTCGATCCAGATGTACTCCGCCTTGATGGCCACTGCTTCACTCCGATCTTCAGGACGTGTCATCGCCCGTTGTGACATGGCAGCTTTCAGCTACGCGATTTCCATGCGGTTGCCCTATTGTGAACGCTCTGTTACCGCCCGGGCTCGCCTCGGAGACCCTAGGCGGAGCGCCCGTAAACTCTCCATATGGAACGCCAGAACGAGTACGTATTGCGCACGGTCGAGGAGCGGGGCGTGCGCTTCGTCCGACTGTGGTTCACCGACGTGCTCGGCTTCTTGAAGTCGGTCGAGATCACTCCCGCGGAGCTCCAGACGGCCCTCGAGGAGGGCATGACCTTCGACGGCTCGACGATCGAGGGCTACAGCCGGATCCAGGAATCCGACATGCTCGCCCGCCCCGACGCCAACACGTTCGAGCTCCTCCCGACCGACGAGGGCGACACGGCCGTCGCCCGCATGTTCTGCGACATCTCGACCTTCTCGGGCGAGCCGTTCGAGGGCGATCCCCGACGGGTGTTGAAGCGCAACCTCGAGCGGGCCCGCGAGAAGGGGTTCACGTTCTTCGCCGGCCCCGAGATGGAGTTCTTCTATTTCCGCTCGGGCGCCAACGTCGAGCCGCTCGACACTGCGGGCTATTTCGATCTCACCGCCCACGACCTCGGGTCCCGCCTGCGCAAACAGACCGTGCTCCGGCTCGAGGCGATGGGCATCCCGGTCGAGTACTCCTTCCACGAGAACGGTCCGAGCCAGCACGAGATCGACCTGCGTTACACCGACGCGCTCGAGATGGCCGACAACGTCATGACGTTCCGGCTCATCGCAAAAGAGGTCGCGGCCGACAACGGCGTGTACGCGACCTTCATGCCGAAGCCGATCACCGGCGCGTTCGGGTCGGGGATGCACACGCACGTGTCGCTGTTCGAGGGCGACGTCAACGCGTTCCACGACCCCGGCGACGAGTACGGGATGTCGAAGGTCGCGAAGCACTTCATCGCGGGACTGCTCGTGCACGCGAGCGAGATCTGCGCCATCACGAATCAGTGGGTCAACTCGTACAAACGGTTGATCCCTGGATACGAAGCACCGGTGTACAAGTGCTGGGCGCGCAACAACCGCTCCGCCCTCGTACGCGTGCCGCTGTCGAAGACGGGAAAGAACGAGTCGTCGCGCATCGAGTTCCGCGCGCCCGATCCCGCGTGCAACCCGTACCTCGCCTTCTCGTTGATCCTCGCGGCGGGATTGAAGGGCATCGACGAGGGCTACGAGCTCCCGCCCGAAGCGACCGACAACATCTACGCACTCAGCGAGGACGAACGCCTCACGGAAGGGATCGGGTCACTGCCGGGCTCCTTGCGTGACGCGCTCGACGCGATGGAGCATTCCGATCTCGTGGCCGAGGCCCTCGGTGCGCACGTGTTCGAGAACTTCCTGATCAACAAGCGGCGAGAGTGGGCCGATTACAAGGCCGACGTCACGCCGTTCGAGATCGCCCGCTACCTCGGGACGTTGTAGGCGAGAGCTGAGAGTGGGAACGTTGAACGAGTTATTGCTGGTCTTTCCGGACCCGGCGCCACCGTTGCTCGCGCAGACGCTCGACTTGTCGGGCGTGCGGTGGAAGTCGGTCGGAAACGCCGCGATCGCGATGCAGTACGAACCGGTCGACGGCTGGACCGGCGCGGTCGTCTGCGCCGACGACGATCCCGAGGGCGCGTTCACGTTGTGTCGCACGTTGCGCAAGGGTGACTCGCGGGTCGAGTCGATCCTGCTGCTGATCACGGGCGCGCAACTCCACGACCTCGAGCACCGCGAGGACCTCTTCGACGACTTCTGCCTCACGCCGTTCCACCCGAAGGAGTTCGAGGCCCGGCTGCGGCACCTGATGTTCCGCGCCGGTCGCGCGGGCTCACCCGAGGTCGCGTCCTACGGCGACCTCGTCTTGAACTTCGAGACGTACCAGGCCGCGGTGAACGGCAAGCCGCTCGACCTCACGTACATGGAGTACGAGCTCCTGAAGTTCTTCGTGACCCACCCGGGCAAGGTGTTCACGCGCGAGCAACTGCTGTCACGGGTGTGGGGCTACGAGTACTACGGCGGCGCGCGCACCGTGGACGTGCACGTTCGGCGTCTGCGGGCCAAGCTCGGCGAAGAGAACGCGAACCTGATCCAGACGGTGCGTTCGGTCGGCTACCGCTTCGGCCAGTCACGGTGGCCCGGCGCCGCGCAGTCGCGCGACTTCTAGACCTCGACCGGCGTCAGCTCGGCGTGTCGGCGCTCTGGGCGTCGGCGCCCTCGGAGAGCAGCCAGCCGGTGAGCGCGGAGAACGCGCCGCCGACGATGAACAGCCCGATCGGGCCGACAATGAAGATGACCAAGAGGACGAGCACCACACCGATCACGGTGTGGAATCTACCGCCAGGAGCGACAGCGGAGCCGACCGGATGGGAGGCGCAGCGCGAGCGACCAGTCAAGGCATATACGCCCAGACTTCGATCTCGACCTCGGCGCCGCCCGGGAGCGCCGCGACCTGGACGGTCGAGCGGGCGGGCCGGTGGTCGCCGAAGGCCTCGGCGTAGACGGCGTTGACGGTGGCGAACTGCGCGATGTCGGTGACGAAGACCGTCGACTTCGCGACGTCGGAGAGGCGCGCGCCGCAGTCGCCGAGCACCGCGGTGATGTTCGCCAGCACCTGGCGCGCCTGCGCCTCCACGCCCCCCGTCACCATGGCCCCGGTCGCGGGATCGAGACCCACCTGGCCGGCCAGCACCAGCCAGTCGCCGGCGCGTACCGCCGGGGAGTACGGGCCCGCCGCGGGCGGTGCGCTGGGTGTGGGAACGGGTTCGACCGGCATGGTCACCTCCTGGGCGCGGGAAACGTAACGGGTCGGCCGAGCGCGTTCCACGTTGCGGCCGCGACCGCGGCGAAGACCGCGTCCGTCGACCGGGCGCGTGCCGGCGCGGGATCGTCGAGGATCGTCACCGAGACGGGCGGCGTCTCGGACGGTCGCAACACGCCGAACGAGCGGATCGTGAGATCGTGGATCTCGCCGGAGGACGGGGTCGACCGCGAGGCCCTCGCTCGTGACCCAGCCCAGCGCCATGTGGGCGGCACCGATGGCGTACGAACGCAACACGACCTCGTCGAGCGGATCGCCGGCCGCGAGCTCCACGGCGACGCCCGTGACCTTGCCGGCCGCGACCGCGACCTGCGCGTCGCGCGCGCGCACCGGTCGGCGTGACGACGTCGACGTCGCGGCCGAGCGCACCCGCGACGAGCACGGCCTGCTCCGCGAGTCCGACCGCCCGCAGGTCGCTGCTCACGGGCGGGCCGGGCACCTCGACCTCGGTCCATCGCGCCCGCACCTCGACGCCTGCTGCCGTGGGCCAGATCCGGGGAACGCCCGCGCCGCGCACGAGCACACCGTCGATCTCGACGATGCCGCCGCGCGCCACGGCCACCGCCGCGATGGGCGGACGCTTCGGCCCGAGGCGCACCACGTCTTCGCGCGCGTAGACGACGCGTACCGCGCGCCCGAAGTGGTCCGCGAGCTCGCGCGCCGCCGCGGGCGCAGCCGAGTGCGTCTTGGCGCCGAACGCGCCCGCGTTCGCGAGCGGCGACGCGGGCTCGCCGCCCGGCTCGCACCACGAGGCGTCGGGCTCCAGGTATGCGGGCTCGACCCACTGCGTCGCGAGCTGCACGCCGCCGGCCGGGCACGGCGGCATCCGATCGAGCAACGGCGCCGCCGCATCCACGGTGGTGCGCCGGCCCTGCACCTTCCCCGCGCGCGACGCGCGCCTCCAACAGCGACTCCGCCACGACCCAGTCGAGCCCGGCCGCCCCGACGGCTTCCGCGTTCGATCCCGGCGGCCGGGGCACCGCAACCAACGCGTCGCGCGGTGCGGTGTCGTCCGCGAACGACCCGCCGCCGAGCGGCACGGCGAGATCGACGCGTTGCGGGCCACCGGCCTCGAGCGTCGCGCGCCGGCCCGCGGCCGTCGAGATCCCGCGTGCGAGCGGGCGCGGTGTCCGGGGTGAGCGCGTCGCGCACCGTCAGCCAACCGGTGCACCGGCACAGGTGCGCCGCCAGCGAACGGTCGACGTCCCGGGCGCGTTCGCCCGCGAAGCGCATGACGATGCCCGGCGTGCAGAACCCACATTGCGAGCCGCCGGTGGCGACGAAACGGTCGGCTGCACGCGCGCGGACCGCGGCGTCGAGCCCTTCGATCGTCGTCACCGCGCGTTCTGCGACGCGTGCGATCGGCGTGACGCACGCGACGCGCGGCTCGCCGTCGACGAGCACCGTGCAACAACCACATTGACCCTGCGGCGCGCACCCGTCCTTCGCCGACAGCACACCGAGGCGCTCGCGCAACACGTTCAGCAGCGACTCGCCCCGTTCGACGTCGGCGTCGACGACAACAGGCGTGCCGTTGAGCACGAAGGCGAGCACCGTCGACATCCGGGCGACCGTACTCGGCCGCGAAATCCGCGCCCGGACGCGAAACGACCCCGCCGGAGCGGGGCCGTCAGGCAGATCCGGACGCGAGCGTCAGGAGAACGACTGGCCGCAGCCGCACGTGCGCTGCGCGTTCGGGTTGTTGATCGCGAAGCCCGCGCCCTGCAGCCCGTCCTTGTAGTCGAGCGACGCGCCCACGAGGTGCTGCGCACTCGCGGGGTCGACCACGACCTGGACGTCGCCGTAGGACTCGACGATGTCGTCGGCGGCCTTCTCGGTGTCGAAGAACATCTCGTACGACAGGCCCGAGCAACCGCCGGGCCGGACCGCGACCCGCAGGTAGAGCTCGGGCTGGCCCTCGGCCGCAATCAGTTCCTTGACCTTGGTGGTAGCAGTCTCGGTCAGGGCAATCATGTGGGCCTCCGGGGCATTTCGATTACGGGCGAGCGATCTCGGACGAGCTGGCTTCAGGATACTTCGACGGAAACGGTGACCCGGCACGGGTCGCGGTCGTACAACGTCGAGAACTCCTCGACTCTTCCCCCACCGACCGAGGAGACGACGCCTTCACAGATGCCGCGGTGCAGATTGCAGACGAGCTCCGGGTACGCCTCGGCGAGCTCGCGGAACGGACAGTGCAGGAACGCGATATCGGCGCCGCCACCGGAGAGGGCCTCCCGCTCCGGATCGAAGCCGAGCCGGTCCATCTCGCTGTAGAGCGCCTTCACGCACGACTTCGAGTGGGTGCGGCGTCCGGCTTCCACGCCCCAGGAGCGGCCCGCGGCGGTTGCGTCGGTGCCCTCGGCGCCCACGCGCTCCGCGAGCATGGCGAGCATGCCGGCCAGCAGCGTGTAGCTGGGCGGATCGAGGCCGAGGCCGGGTGCGCCCGCGGCCAGCGAGTAGACGTGCTGCGGGCGGCCGACGGTGCCGCGGTGCACGGGCTCGACGTCGACGAGCCCCGCCTCCCGGAGCCGTTCGAGGTGCAGGCGCACCGTGTTGGCGTGCAGGCCCAGCCGGTCGGCCAACTCGGTCGCGGTGAGGGCCGCGGTGGATCCGGCGAGCTCCTGATACATCGAGAATCGCGTCTCGTCGCCGAGGGCCTTCAAGACCGCGAGCAGGTCCATTGCTTGACGGTACTTTGGGAACGGGCATATTTTCAAGGTCCCGACTGGTTTTATTCGTCACATGAGCACGATCACCGATCCCGCCTCCACCCCGAACCCGATCCCGACCCCGGACGACGTCCGGGGGGTCCTGGCCGGGGTCCTCGACCCCGAGCTCCGGGCCTCCATCATCGAGCTCGGGATGGTGCACGACGTCCGGGTCGCGCCCAACGGCGACGTCGTGGTCAAGGTCGCGTTGACCACCGCCGCGTGCCCCCTGCGGGGCCAGATCGGTACCGACGTCCGATCCAAGGTCGCGGGTCTGCCCGGGGTGGGTGAGGTCAGCGTCGAGTACGACGAGATGACCCAGGAGGAGCGTTCCGCGCTCATGCAGAAGGCGCGGCTCCGGGCCTCGCAGTCGGCGCCGACCACCGAGGTCCCGGCGACCACCCGCGTCATCGCGGTGGGCAGTGGCAAGGGCGGCGTGGGCAAGTCGTCGATCACGGCGAACCTCGCCGCCGCGCTCGCGGCGCGGGGCCTCACCGTCGGTGTGCTCGACGCCGACATCTGGGGCTTCTCCATCCCGCGGATGCTCGGCGTGCAGGGCCGTCTCGCCGGGACCAAGGCGGCCGACGGCAAGGGCAAGATCGCTCCGAACGAGGTGCCCGTCGGCGCCGGGCGGTTGCGCATCGTGTCGATGGGTCTGCTCGTGGACGACGAGGACACCGCCCTCATGTGGCGTGGGCTGATCCTCGCCAAGGCGCTGGAGCAGTTCCTCGTCGACGTCAGCTGGGGCGATCTCGACTACCTCCTGATCGACATGCCGCCGGGCACCGGCGACATCCAGATGGCGCTCTCACGGCTGTTGCCGCAGACCGAGATGCTCGTGGTCACGACGCCCGCGATCGGCGCGCAGAAGGTCGCGGCGCGCGTCGCCGACATGGCGCGGCGGTCGTACCTGAAGGTGCTGGGTGTCATCGAGAACATGACCGAGTTCGTCGCGCCCGACGGGTCGCGCCACGCGATCTTCGGTTCGGGCGGCGGCCGGCGGCTCGCCGCGCTCACCGGCGCGCCCCTGGTCGGCGCGGTGCCGATCGAGCCCGCGGTGTCGAGCGACGGCGACGCGGGAACGCCGGTGGTACTCGCGCACCCCGACGCGCCCGCCGCGATCGCGTTGAACGCGATCGCGGACGAGATCGTCACGACGTTGCTGCCGCCGGTCGAGATGGCCGGTTGCACGGCGCGCATGTTCGAGCTCGTGCAAAAGCTGGCGTGAGCTCCGAGGACACGTCGGCCAAGGACCCGTTTCGGCGCATGGTCGACGTCGTCGTCGGTGGCGGCGGGCACCGGGCGGTGTGGGGCCAGCACCAGGGCGGCGCGCGCAGCAGCTTCGACGAACGGCGCTTTCGCAAGGCGCTGCGCGCGTACTGGGGGACCGAAGCCGATCCGATGCGCGTCTCGCTCGCGGTGCAGGACGCCGCGTTCGTCGCGGGGGTCGTGCACATGGTGAGCGAGTCGCTCGGTCTGCGCGCCGACGATCAGCGTCGCATCGCCGCCGCCGTCATACGGCGGCGACTCTTGGGGGAGCCGGTACCGTCGCTCGACGACGTCGACTACGCGTGGCAGGCGTGGTGGCCACCTCCGCCCGGTGACGAAGGTCGGATGCTGTTCGCACACTTCCTCGGCACGTGGCGGGAGTGGCTGGGTACGGCGGAACGAGCGGAGTGAGCATGAGCGGCGACGAGCGCGAGCAGCGCCTGGTGTTCGGCGAGGTCGCCGACCAGTACGACGAGGCCCGGCCCTCGTACCCGGACGCGGTGTTCGACACGATCGTCGAGTTCGGTGCGCTGGAGCCCGGCGACCGCGCGCTCGAGATCGGCGCCGGCACCGGGAAGGCCACGATGGGGTTCGTCGCGCGTGGCCTCGACGTTCACGCGTTGGAGCCGAGCCCTGAGATGGGGGCGCTCCTGCGCGCCAAGGGCGTCCGCGTGGAGCAGGGGCTCTTCGAATCGTGGGTCGCGCCCGCGCATGGGTTCCGGCTCGTCTACGGCGCGCAGTCGTGGCACTGGGTGGGCGGCGACGATCGGTACGAGCGGGCCGCGGCCGCACTGGCGCCGGGCGGGACGGTCGCGTTCTTCTGGAACAAGGGTCGCGCCTGGGGCGGCCCCCTCCAAGCCGACAACGACGCCGTGTACGCGGAGTTCGCGCCGCAGCTCGGCGGGAACCAGCAGTGGAATCTCGATTGGGTCGCCGACGGCCTGCGCACGTGTGCGGCGTTCGAGCCGCCGGTGCGCCGCACGGTCACGTGGAACCAGAGCTACACCAGCGCGGAATGGGTGCGGCTGCTCGGCACGCATTCCGACCACCGGATCCTGCCCGAGGAACAGCGCGCGTTGCTCCACGCCGCGATCGGCGCCGTGATCGATCGTCACGGCGGGCGCGTCGACGTGACCTACGACGTCGAGATCTACCTCAGTCGGAGAGTCTGAGCGCGACCGCGGGCCGGATCCGCGCCGCGGACCGCGCCGGCGCGGCCGTCGCCAGCAGGGCGCACACGAACGTCCCGACGACGAGCAGCCCGATCGCGCCGAACGGGATGCGGAACGCGAGCTCGCTGCCGAACGCATCGGTCAGCGTCATCGACCACGCGCACACCAACGCCAACACCGTGCCGATCAGCACGCCTTCCACGGCGACGAACGCCGACTCCACGATGAACGCGGCGCGCACCGCCGCGGCCTGGAATCCCAGCGCCCGCAGGACGCCGACCTGACGCCGGCGTTCCCGAACGGCCCGCACCATGATCACGCCGATCCCGGCGATTCCGACGACGAGCCCGAGCGCGAGATAGGTCCGCATCAACAGGAAGAACTGTTGTTGCTGCGCCATCGCGTCCTCGACGACGCTGCGCAACGTCTGCGCCTTGCCGCCGTTGGCGAGGAAGCGTCCGGCAAACGCGTCGGCGAACGACTTCGGATCGCGCACGTCGAGATACGCGCGGTTCGCGACCGCACGCGCCCCGAAGAGATCGCGCGCCGCCGCCATACCGAACATCACGCCGTTGTTCGCGACATCGGGCTTCGTGATCGCGGCGACAGTGAAGACGCGCGACCGGCCCGTTGCCTCGTCCTGCAGGGTGACCTTGTCGCCCAAGCCGACCTTGCCGTTCGGCGGTCCGCCGCCCGCGGCGAGAAACGAGTCCTCGATCATCGCGAGATCGGGCGAGGCGAGGACGGCGTTGTACGCGTCGGCATCGCTGGCGTAGCCGCCGCGGTCCTGAAGCTTGGGCGCGCCGTGCGCGATGAAACGCGCGTCGAAGCCGGTCGCCGCCCACTCGCGCGGCTTCGCCAGCCCCGGCGCGCCGGTGACCTGCACATTGTTGGTGGACAGCGGCGCGACGGCGCGCACGTCCGGTTCGCGCGCGATGCGATCGAGCGGCACCGGGTCGGTCGGGTTCGACTGCGCGACCACGTTGAAGCCACCCGACGCGTCGCTCGTGAACCGGCCGATCTGACCCGAGAACATCGACGCGAACACGGAGACGAGCACCAGGATGAACACGACGAGCGCGAACATCCCGAGCGTCATCGAGGTGCGGAAGCGGCGCGCGAGCGGATAGGCGAGACCGAGGCGGACCGACAGCGAACGCTTCGCGATCCGACCGACGCCGTGACCGATCGCGCGCTGGTGCTGCGCGGTGAGCACCACCGCGGAACCGACCAGCACCAGGCCCTGCACCACGATGACGATGACATCGATGTTCATGTCGAGCGCGATGCCGACGGGAACCGCGGCGACCACCCAGACGAGCACGATCGCGCCGATCACGGTGTTGACGAGGGTGCGCGGCAGGTTGCGCGCCAGCATCGGCGTGATGCCGAGGAACACGACGACCGGTCCGAGCATGAGCGCGAGGAACGACGCACTCAGGATCCCGATCCCGGTCAACGCGAGCCCGAGCACCGCGGCGACGATCCCGAGGTAGCTCGATCGGCGGCGGGGCCGGCGACGGGCGGGCTCGGTGATGTCGCGGATCGCCTGAATGATGTTGAAGCGACTCAGCCAGATGCTCGTCGCCATGATCGTGACGATCGCGATGATGAAGCCGACGACCAGACCGCGTTGCACGCTGGCCCACTGGAACGCGAAGTGGAGCGCGATCCCCGAGTCGTCGCCGCGCCGCGAGAAGAGGTTGGCGGCCGCGGCCATCAGGGCCCGCCCGAGCGCCAGCCCGACGAAGGTCCCCGCGATCGCCGACACCACCGCGTAGCACCAGCCCTCGGTCGCGAACGCGCCGATCAGCGCACTCCGGCGGAGCCCGACCGCGCGCAGCATCCCGAGCTCGGACTTCCGCTCGTCGGCGAGCATGAAGAAGATGTTGACGAGGAGCAGGATGCCGGCCAGCACCGCGAACGCGCCGAGCGACGTGTACAACCGCGACAACGTGTGTCCGCTGCGCGCCGCCCGGTCGAGCACGGCCTGTTTTCGGTTGTTGACGCTCGCGGCGACGCCGGCCAGGTGCGCGGCGAGTACGCCGTCGACCGCGTCGGTGCGCTTGGCGCCGGCCTCGACCCCACCCGTGTTCGACACGAGGACGATCGACTGCGGCGGCGCGGCCACTGCCGTTGCGCGCGCGTCGTAGACGCCGGCGATCGTGCCCGGCTGCACGAAGATGTTGTTCGAGGCGGTCTCCTCGCCGGGCCAGAAGCCGGCGACGCCGCGCTTCGGGAGGACGCGGGCCACCCGGAGGCGCACGGTCGCTCCGTACGCGAAGGCCCGGATGGTGTCGCCGGCCTTGACGTGCAACGTGCGCGCCAGGTCGGCGCCGATCGCGGCCTCGCCCGCGCCGGGCGTCGGGCCGGAGATCCCCGTTGCGCCCGCGTCGCCGCCGAACCGCCCGGCGGCCGCGAAATCCGTCTCCAGGAGCTGCGCCTTCGGGGCGGCCCGCACGGGTGCCGTCGTCGAGGCGGCCGACGCGCGCGCCGCGGTGATGGCGAGGACGCCGTCGATGTTCGGGTCCCGGACACTCGCGAGCTTCGATCCGAGCACCGGCGCGGCGGCCAGCCCGTTGGCGGAGACGATCTCGTCGATCGGTCCGAGTTGCTCGTACGCCATCCGCCGGATCGAGGAGTTGAACGTGTCGCCGACGACGAACGAACCGGTCATGATCGCCGTCCCGAGCAGCGACCCGAGGATGACGAGCGCGGTCTCGCGCGGGCGGCGCACCGCGTTGCGTAGTGCGAGCCGGCGCAGGATCGGCTTGCGCAACAACACGAAGACGAACGGCAGTGAAAGGATCGCGACGAGGATCATCGGAGCGTCAGTGCGAAGTGGCGGCGTGACCGACTGCACCGGCGATGATCTCGTCGGTGACGATGCGACCGTCGCGCATCGTGATCGCGCGGTTGGCGCTGCCACCGACGCCCTCGTCGTGCGTGACGACGATCAGCGTGAGTCCGTCGGCGTTCAACTCGCGCAGGAGTTGCATCACCTGCCCGGCCGTCTCGGAATCGAGCGCACCCGTCGGCTCGTCGGCCCACACGACCCGCGGTCGACCGGCGAGCGCGCGCGCCACCGTGACGCGCTGCTGTTCGCCGCCCGAGAGCTCCGCGGGACGGTGCTTCAAGCGCGCGCCGAGGCCGACCCGCTCGAGGGTCTCCGACGCACGGCGCCGGGCTTCCTTGGCGTCCACACCGGCGAGCAACAACGGGAGCTCGGCGTTCTCGACCGCGCTGAACACCGGGATGAGGTTGTACGCCTGGAAGATGAAGCCCATCGACGACGCGCGGTTCTCGGTGCGCTGCGAGTCGGAGAGCGCGTGGAGGTCGACACCGTCGAGCAGGACGCGTCCGCCGTCGATGTCGTCGAGGCCCGAGCAGCAGTTGAGCAGCGTCGTCTTGCCCGAGCCCGACGGACCCATCACCGAGAGGAACTCACCCTCGTGCACCACGAGGTCGACCTCGCGCAGCGCCTCAACTTCTTCCGCACCGGTGTGGTACGTCTTGCGCACGCGTTCCGCAACCAGCAGCGCATCCGTGGGATCGGTCACCAGTCCTCCATCGGCAGCAGGGGCTGCGACCCGCGACGGTACGGCGAACCGGCCCGCCCTAACGCATCCGCGCGCGCAGGAGGGCCTCGGGCAAATCCTGCGGGCCGCGTGTGCGGAGCGCCGAGACCGACTCAGGTACGTCACAGGCTTGTTGCGCCTGGTGCTCGACCGGCGCGCCGCGGGGATCGCGCAGGATGAACCGGCACCCGTACTCGGTCTCGATCGACATCGACTCGGCCATCGAGCCCTCGTCGACGTCGACGGTCACACCTTCGTCGCCCGGGTACAACGCGCGCAGGTATTCGGGCGCGTACACGGTCACGCCCGCGACATCACCGACCGGCTCACTGTCGGGTCCGGGCCAGAAGTCCTCGTAGAGGAACGGCGCGGTCGACTCGCAGCAACCGGTGCCGATGGTGAACACCAGCGCGCCGCGACGGTCACGCTTCGCCTGTTCGACGATGCGGGCCGCCGCGGCGGTACCGGTGACCCTCAAATGTTGCCGCTCAGCGCCGCGAAGTGGAGGTAGCCGTTGCGATCGGTGGCGGTGTTCTGCCACACGTGCTTGATCTGGCGGTACTCGTTGTAGCCGTAGTCGCCGAGCTCACGCCCGATACCCGACTGCTTGTAACCACCGAACGGCTGCGTCGGCGTGATCATGTGGTAGTCGTTGATCCACACGGTGCCCGTGCGCATGCTCGCCGCCATCGCGTGCGCCCGGTCGAGGTTCTTCGACCACACGCCGCCGCCGAGACCGTAGATCGAGTCGTTCGCGATCTTGATCGCCTCGTCGTCGGAGTCGAACGGGATCACGCACAACACCGGGCCGAAGATCTCCTCCTCCGCGATCTTCATGGAGTTGTCGGCCTCGAAGATCGTGGGCAGGTAGTAGGCGCTCTGGTCGAGCCCGGCCGCGAGGTTTGCCGGCTTGGAGCCACCGCAGAGCAACTTCGCGCCCTCGTCGAGCCCGAGCTTCACGTAACGCTCGGTCGTGTCGACCTGACTCGGCGAGACGAGCGGACCGAGGTCGGTCGCCATGTCCATGTTGTCGCCGATCACGATCTTGCCCGCGCGCTCGACGAGCATGCCGACGAACTCGTCGTAGATCTTGCGCGACACCAACGCCCGCGTGCCCGACTCGCACACCTGACCGTTGTGGAAGAACGTGCCCCACAACACTCCGGCCGCGGCGAGATCGAGGTCGGCGTCGTCGAGGACGATGTTCGCCGACTTGCCACCGAGCTCGAGCGTCACCTTCTTCACGGTGCCGGACGCGAGCTGCATGATGCGCCGCCCGACCTCGGTCGAACCGGTGAACGCCACCTTGTCGACGAGCGGGTGCTGCGCCATCTCCTCGCCCGCGCTGCCACCGGGACCGGTGATCAGGTTGACGACACCCGGCGGGAGGTCCGCCTCCTCGACGGCCTTCACCATCTCGATCGCGCTCAACGACGTGAAGCTCGCCGGCTTCAACACGACCGTGTTCCCGGCCGCGATCGCCGGACCGATCTTCCAACCCGCCATGAGGAACGGGAAGTTCCACGGGACGATGCCACTGCACACGCCGAAGGGCTCGCGGCGAACGATGCTCTTCGCGGGCGGGAACGGGCTCTCACCGCGCTCGATGACGTCGGGCTCGTTCTCCGCGCAGTCGGCGAACGCCTGGAACGTCGACACCGCGCCGGGAACGTCGGCGAACATCGCCTTCTTGATCGTGCCGCCGCCGTCGCGCGCTTCGATCTCTGCGATCTCCGCACTGCGGCCATTGATGATCTCGGCGACCGCGCGCAGCTTCTCCGCTCGCTCCTTGCCCGACATCTTCGGCCAGGGTCCGTCGTCGAAGGCCTTGCGCGCGGCCTGCACGGCCCGGGCCGCGTCGTCGCGTCCGGCCTTGGCGACATCGGCGATCTTCTCGCCGGTCGAAGGTGCGTAGGTCGGGAAGGTCTCGCCGGATTGCGCGTCGACCCAGGCACCATCGATGAACAGTTGCGCGTCGCCCATCGCGACTCCTCTCAGCGGGATGTGTTGCCTGGTCAGGCTACGTGCGCGCTAGGAGGCGGTCCAGCTGGTCTTGACGCCGCTCCCGGAGACCTTCCCCTCGGACTTCAGCTTCAGCAGATGGGCGTGCACCTGGTGCTGCGCCATCTCGATCAGACCGTCCGGAGTCTCGGTGTACAGCGTCTTCACGATCTTGGGGATCGTCGCGGGCTTGGCCTTCAACAGCTTCAGGATCTGGCGTTCCCGCAGCTTCCGGTGGGCGACGTATTCGTCGAGTGCGGCGGTCGGATCCTCGATCACGTCGCCGTGCCCCGGGGCGATACGCGCCACCCGCTTGAGCTTGCGGAGACGGTCGAGCGAGGCGAGGTACTGGGTCATGTCGCCGCCGCGCTGTGGGTTGACGACGGTCGTCGTGCCGTTGAGCACGTGGTCGCCGGTGAACAGCGCACGCTCCTCGTCGAGCCAGAAGCAGAGATGGTTCGGCGCGTGCCCGGGAGTGTGCAGCGCCTCGAGCCGGAACTCGGTGCCGTCGATGGTGTCGCCGTCGGCGAGCACGAGGTCGAGCTGGAGCGTCACCTCGTCCGCCTTCGGGAACGGGGAGAAGCCGGCGATGCTCGCACCGGTCTTCTTGGCGAGCTTCGCGGCGGCCGGCCAGTGATCGGGGTGCGTGTGTGTGAGCAGGATCCACCGGACCCGCTCGACCATCGAGGCACCGATGATCGCGTCGATGTGCTTCGGGAGGTCGGGACCCGGATCGATGACGGCGACCTCGTCGATGCCGACGAGATACGTGTTCGTTCCCGGACCGGTCATCAGACCGGGATTGTTCGCGACGACCCTGCGCACGAGCGGCGAGAGCGCGCTCGGGGATTCCGGCGTCAGGTCGGGCACGGGGCCTCGCGCAGCTCGGCGAGCAGCGCGTCGACGCGATCGAAACGGGCGATGAGCTCGAGGCTGCGCTGGGTCGGCAGGATCAGGTCGATGTCTCCGTCCGCGAAGGCCTGCAGCGCGTCGGCCGGTCGCATCCACGCCGACGCGACGAGCTCGCTGCCGTCGTGCTCGCCTTCGTGGCCTTCGGGTGCGCGCGCGACGAAGAAGCGTGTGTCGTAACGGCGCGGCGCGCCGACCGGCGTGATCCAGCGCGCGAACTCGACGAGGTCGCGTGCGTCGATCGGGATACCGCACTCCTCGAGACACTCGCGCGCCGCCGCGGCGCGGAACTGGTCGACGCCGAGCTCGGCCGCGACCTCGCCGTCCGCGGGATCGACGGCACCGCCCGGGAACACGGTCGCGCCCGGCGCGAAGACCAGGGCGGAGTTGCGCCGGAGGACGAAGACCTCGAGGTCGGGGCGCTCCCGTACGAGGATGACGGTTGCGGCATCGCGGACCCCTTCCATGGAGGAAGTCTACGCGGCCCCGTAGCCTGCCCGGTGTGGAGGCCGATGGTGGTGCGGACCCGCGTCGCGGGATTCCCAGCGTCGAGCACGTGCTCTCCGATCTCGACCCCGAGCTGCCGCACGGTGTCCGTGCCGACCTCGCACGGGAGGCGGTCGACGCCGCGCGGCGCGGCGTGGTCGCACCCGACGCGGTGGTGCCGCGCGCGCGCGAACGGGCGCGCGTGCTCGCGCTGGAGCTGCTCGGGCCGGTGGTGAACGCCACCGGCGTGCTGCTCCACACGAACCTCGGCCGAGCCCCGCTGGGTGCGAATGCCATTGCCGCGATGGCCGAGGCGAGCGGCTACACGAACGTGGAGTATCGGCTTCCCGAGGGCGTGCGCGGTTCGCGCCACGAACACGCGGGCGCGCTGCTCGCACGCGCGTGCGGCGCGGAAGCGGGCATCGTCGTCAACAACAACGCGGCGGCGGTCGTCCTCGTGCTCGCGACGTTGGCGCGCGATCGCGCGGTGTTGGTGTCGCGCGGAGAGCTCGTCGAGATCGGCGGCGGATTCCGGATCCCGGAGATTCTCGCGGAGACAGGCGCTCGTCTCGTCGAGGTCGGGACGACGAACCGAACGCGCCTGCGCGACTACGAGCAGGCTCGCACCGGTGACGTCGCGCTGGTGCTGAAGGTCCACACCTCGAACTACCGCATGACCGGGTTCGTCTCGTCGGTCTCCGTCGCCGAGCTCGCGAGTCTGGCCGGCCTCGGCGACTCCGTCGTCGTCGACGCGGGCTCGGGCCTGCTCGACGAGACCACACCGTGGCTGCGCGAGCGACCGCGCTGGCTGCGCGACGAGCTCGGCGTCCGGCAATGCATCCACGACGGTGCTGCGCTCGTCACGTTCTCGGGCGACAAGTTGCTCGGCGGACCACAGGCGGGCGTCATCGTCGGCCGCCGCGCGCTCATCGACCGCATCAAGGCACATCCGCTCGCGCGTGCGCTGCGCGCCGACAAGGTGACGCTCGCGGGCCTGCAATCCGTGGCGTTCGCGTATCTGTCCGGCGAGGCGGCTGAGATCCCGCTCTGGCGCATGGCGTGCGAACCCGTCGACGCACTGCGCGTACGCGCAGAAATGATCGCGGCCGCGATCCCCGGCGCGAAGGTGGTCGACACCGAAGCCGTCGCCGGTGGCGGCACGCTGCCGGGCCTGACCATCCCGTCGTGCGGCGTCGCCGTGCAGCCGGCGTCGGTCAACGAGGTCACCGCGCGCTCTGCGCGCGGTGCGCGTCGTCGCCCGGGTCGACGACGACTGCGTCGTGTGCGACCTCCGAACGGTCGATCCCACCGACGATGCGCGCCTCACAGCCGCGCTGCGTTTCGCGCTCGCCGAATGAGAGTGGTCGCGACCGCCGGTCACGTCGACCACGGGAAGTCGTCGCTCGTGCTCGCGCTCACCGGCACCGATCCCGATCGGTTTCCCGAGGAGAAGGCGCGCGGCCTGACCATCGACCTCGGCTTCGGGTTCTGCGAGCTGCCCTCGGGCCGGGTGGTCGGGTTCGTCGACGTCCCCGGCCACGTGCGGTTCGTCAAGAACATGCTGGCGGGCGCGGGGGCGGTCGACGTGGCGGTCCTCGTCGTCGCCGCGAACGAAGGCTGGATGCCGCAGACCGAGGAACACATGCAGATCCTCGAGTTGCTCGACGTCCGGTGCGGTCTCGTCGCGCTGACGAAGGCGGCCCTCGTCGACGGCGACGCGCTCGCCCTCGCGCGCGCTCGACCTCGAGGCGCGGACGGGATGGCCGGTGGTTGCAGTCGATTCCGTTTCCGGACGCGGCCTCGCCGACGTGCGCGCCGCCCTCGACGCGGTGCTGCGCACCGCACCGGCACCGCGCGACGTCGGACGGCCCCGCCTCTGGGTCGATCGCGTGTTCGCGGCCAAGGGCGCGGGGACGATCGTGACGGGCACGCTGACCGGTGGCGCACTGGCACGCGACGACGAGATCGTGATCGTTCCCGGCGGTTCCCGCGCCCGCGTTCGTCGGATCGAGTCCCAGCACGAGCGGCTCGACCGCGTCGCCCCGGGGAACCGCGTCGCCCTGAACCTCGCGGGCATCGATCACGGCGAGGTCGAGCGGGGTGCGGCGATCGTGATGCCGGACCAGTGGGAAGTCGTCGACACCGTCGACGTCGCGCTGCGCGCACTGCCCGGCCGGTCCCTTCCGCGGCGCGGCCCGGTGGCCGCGCACGTCGGATCGGGAGAACAGGTCGCGCGCCTGCGGATCCTGGACGACGACAGCCGCTTCGGACGGCTGCGATTCACCTCTCCGCTCCCACTCGCGCCGGGCGATCGGATCGTGCTGCGCTCGTCGGGCGCGCAGGCGACGGTCGGCGGAGCCGTGGTGCTCGACGTCGCCCCCGCCCGCCGCACGACGGACGCGGTCGCGCGACTCGAACGGCCACTCGGCGAGCGCGTGCTCGCGGCGCGGCCGTGGTGCACGCGCTCGGAGCTGGCGCGCCTCGCCGGGGACGAGCACGCGGCGGACGGCGACGCGGTCGCCGTCGGGCGGTGGTTGGTCGCGCCGGCAACGATCGCGGCCGTGCGAAGGCGTCTCCACGAACTGACGCAGAGCGGAGAAGTCACACTGGCGAGCGCGGCGGCCGCGTGCGGAATCGATCGCGCACAACTGCGCGCGGTACTCGCGGGCGAACCCGCACTGGTCGTGGAGGGCGACGTCGTGCGCTCGGCGCGTCAGGCCGCCGCGATCGACGAGCCCGCGGCCCGGAAGCTGCTCGAGGCGCTCGAGGCTTCGCCGTTCGCGCCACCCGCGCCCGCCGACGTGGGCGCGTCACCTGCGCTCGTGCGGGCGCTCACTCGCGCCGGCACGATCGTCGACCTCGACGGCGTGGTGTTCACCACCCGCGCGCTCGACCGGGCCCGCGCCGAGATCGCGCGGCTCGTCGTCGAACGCGAGACGATCACCGTGGCCGACGTGCGCGATCTGCTCGGCGCCTCGCGCAAGTACGCGCTGCCGCTCATCAATCGCATGGATGCAGAAGGCGTCACGCGGCGCCGCGGCGACCTTCGGATTCCCGGGCCGCGGGCTCGGCCCGCCTGAGCTGCGGGGTCAGGCGTCGGGGAGGAGGCGGCGACGTTCGGCTTCGGTCAGGCCGCCCCAGATGCCGTGCGGTTCGTGCACCCGCACCGCGAAGTCGAGGCATTCCGGCTGCACGATGCACTCGGCACAGATGCCCTTGGCCTTGGCCTCGCGGGCTTCGCGCTCGTCGCGACGCTCCGCAACCGACGGCGGGAAGAACAACGCCGACTCGGGGCCACGGCAGGAGGCCTTCAAATGCCACGTTTCATGAACAATGCTGAGCGCCACGTCCGACTCCAAACCCCGCACCACGTGGGACGTTCGGAACGTATCCGCGGCCTGGTGGCGAGACAAACGGGCTGGTCAGGAGCCGCGGCGGCGCTCGCGGTGATCACGCGCCCCGCCCGTTTCCGGCTCGACCTCGAGCACCACGCCCTCGATCGAAACCACCCGGACCGCGTCGCCGGCGTGGATCGGCGTGGCGCGGTTCGTGCGCGCCCGCCACAGCGCGTCCCGGATTCTCACGACGCCGTCCGGATCGACATCGGCCTCCGCCGACCCCATCTCCCCGACGAGATCTTCCCGCCCGATCGTCGGCGTCGAAAACCGCGAACGCACCATCGCGGTCATGCCCGAGAGCATGAACAACACGGTGGCGCCGATCACGACGACGAGCACCCACCACTCCGGGTCGAGGTGGGACGAGCCGCCGTACAGCCAGATCGATCCCGCGACCAGCGCGCCCGCGCCGATGAACGTCCACGGGCCGAGCGTTCCGGCCTGCACGTCGATCGACATTCCGAACATCCCGAGCAACAAGAGCGCGACGGCCCACGGTGTGACGGGCAGATGGGAGAACCCGAAGCACGCACCGATGAGCGCGACGGCACCGACGAAGCCGGCAATGCCGATGCCGACGGAGAAGAACTCGAAGATGATCAACGCGAGTCCGGCGACGAACAGGAAGTACGCGACCCAGGGCGAATTCAGCGTGTGGGCGAGCTGCGCGGTGAGCCCGAGCTTGCGGAAGTGGACCTCACCGATCGGTTCCCGGACCTTCTTGTCGTTCGACTCGACGACCTTGATCGTCGAGAGCTTGACCGGACCGTTCGCGGTCTGGATGGTCCGGCCGTCCAAGAGACCGATGAACTCGAGCAACGTCGATGCCTTCGCGGTCACATCCTTGAGCGGCGCGTCGACGGTGAAGGAAGTGTCGTCGTAGCTGATCGGATTCAGGGGACCGATGTGCGTACCCGGCGCGGCCGCCGCGAATCCGGCCGAGCGCGTCAAGAGCTCCGACGCGCCGCGCACTCCGCCGCCCGCGGGACCGACCCACACCGTCACCGGAACCGAGGAGTGGGTGAAGTCGTGGAGGAGGGCTTCGACGTCGGTATCGACCGCGGCGGATGCGTCCATCTGGAACACGACGACCGAGGAATGCACGCGCGCGGCATCCTGCAACGACGAACGAATGAGCGCCGCGTTCGCAGGGTCGATCAAGCCGTTGACCTGCACGACGTCGATGCGTCCACCGCTCACGGTCTGCGCGCCGGCGACCGCGGCGACCGAACTTGCGATCAGCGCGCAGCCGCCGAGCCCCACGAGTAGACGACGCCACCGCACCCCGCCAGTCGTAGCACGCGCCTCGTACGATGGAGCAATGGAGGTGGCTGATTTCTGCTCGACCTCCCGCGTCGTCATCGTTGCCGGCAAGGGGGGCGTGGGGAAGACCACCGTCACCGCCGCTCTCGCGATCACCGCGGCGCGCGCCGGGAAGTCGGTGCTCATCGTCGAGGTCGAGGGTAAGTCGGGCCTCCCCGCCATGTTCGGGGCGCCGGCGCTCGGATACGACGAGATCGATCTCGAGGTCGGCGTGCGGGCCCGCTTCCTGACGCCCGACGCCGCGCTCATCGACTACCTCGTCACGCACGGACTGAAGCGGATCTCGAAGCGCCTCGCCGCGTCGGGCGCGCTCGACGTGGTCGCCACCGCGGTCCCGGGCATGAAGGACATTCTCGTACTCGGAAAGGTGAAGTCGATCGAGGAGGCGCGTGAGGCCGACCTGGTGATCGTGGACGCGCCCGCAGCCGGCCACGCGGTGACATTTCTCCTCTCGGCCCGCGGCCTGCTCGACGCGGTCCGGGTCGGGCCGGTGCGCAAGCAGGCGCAGGACGTCGTGAGCCTGATCTCCGACCCCGAGCGGTGTCAGGTGATGCTCGTGACCCTCGCGGAAGAGACGCCGGTGAGTGAAGTCGTCGACACCGCATTCGCCATCGAGGATCGAGCGGGCGTGGCGCTCGGACCGGTGGTGGTCAACGCCTGCTTCCCACCCCTTCCCGTCGCCGTCGCCGCCGACGCGACCGCGATCCTCGACGACGCCCGCGTCTGTGATCGGTTCGTCTCCCAGCGCGAAGCCGACGACCTCGCGCGCGCGGCCGCGTTCCTCGAGGAGCGCCACGCACTCCAGGTCGAACAGATCCAACGGCTCCGCGCGCAACTGCCGCTGCCGCAGATCGAGCTTCCGTTCGTGTTCAACCCCGATATCACGCGCCCACAGCTCGCCGTCCTCGCCGACGCGCTCCAGCGCGGGATCGAGCGACTGTGATGATGCCCATCGAGGAGCTCGTCGACTCGCGTCGCGTCGTGATCTGTTGTGGCACGGGCGGAGTGGGCAAGACCACGACCGCGGCGGTTCTGGCGCTCGAAGGCGCGCGCCGCGGCCGCAACGCGTGCGTGGTGACGATCGATCCTGCGCGCCGGCTCGCCGATGCCCTCGGTATCGAACACCTCACCAACGATCCGACCGAGATCGACCCGAAGCTCTGGGCCGGCGACCTCGGCGGCGGCGACGCGAGCGAGGTCGTTCCCGGCGGTCGCTTCTCCGCACTCATGCTCGACACCAAGTCGACGTTCGACGTTCTCGTCGCGCGCAACGCCTCGACCGAGGATCAGGCGCAGCGCATTCTCGACAACGCCTTCTACCGCAACGTCTCCGGTGCGTTGGGCGGCACGCAGGAGTACATGGCGATGGAGAAGTTGCACGAGCTGCACGACGAAGGCAACTTCGATCTCATCGTCGTCGACACGCCGCCGACCCGCCACGCCCTCGACTTCCTCGACGCGCCCAAACGCCTCACCCGACTCCTCGACAACCGTGTCTTCCGACTGTTGATGATGCCGACGCGCGCGTACCTCCGCGTCGCGAGCGTGGCGGTGCAGACGTTCCTGCGCACGGTTGCGCGCGTCGTCGGATCGGAAGTGATCGAAGACGTCGTCGCGTTCTTCCGGGCGTTCGAGGGAATGGAGGAGGGATTCCGGGAACGGGCGCGGGTCGTCGAGGAGCTCCTCACCGACCCCGCCACCGCGTTCGTCCTCGTGACCTCGCCCCGCCGGGACGCGATGGAAGAGGCGACCTTCTTCGCCGAGCGCCTCGCCGTCGCCGGTCAGACGGTGCAGGCGCTGATCGTCAATCGGATTCATCCGTCGTTCGGCGACGAATCGCCCGCCGGGCTGCGGGCCGCGGCCGACGCGCTGCGGTTCTCCTCCCCCGATGCCGAGCGGGCCGGCCCGACGAGCCGCTTGTCCGCGCTCTACGACAATCTCGCCGACTTCCGGGAAATTGCCGCGCTCGAGCGCGCACACATCGAAGCGCTGCGCGACCGCATCGGCGGCGACATCACGCTGGCCTATGTCCCGTACCTCGCCCACGACGTTCACGACTTCACCGCGCTCCACGAGGTCGGCGGCCTGCTGTTCGATACAGTCTCGGCCCGATGACCACGATCCTCGTCGCCGCGGACGCCAAGTGGGTACGAGACCAGGTGCGCGCCGCGTTCATGGGGCGGGGCCAGAACGTCGTCGAGGTCACGCGCGGTCAGGACGTCCGTGCGAAGTTCGACGAAGTCGACCCCGACCTCGTGGTGCTCGACATGCAGATCGGCAACATGGGCGGCATCGCCGTCGCGATCGACCTCCGGCTCGAAGAGTCGGGTGGCCGCCTCGACCGCGCCACCATCTTGTTGCTGCTCGACCGTGAGGCCGACGAGTTCATCGCGCGCCGCGCCGACGTCGACCTCATGCTCGTGAAACCGGTCGACGCGGGAATCCTGCGTCGGGCGGCGAAGCAGCTCCTGCCCGCCGCGAGTTGAGCTCCGCCATGGACGATCACGAACTGGCCGCGCAGATCGCACGCGAGGCCGGGCAGTTGCTCGTGCGGCGCCGCGCCGAAGGGGCGAGCAAGGACGACGGCGATCGCGAAAGCAACGATCTGATCCTGAGCCGCCTGGCCGAGGCCCGACCCGACGACGCGGTGTTGTCGGAGGAAGCGAAGGACGATCCGGTTCGTCTCACTCGCGAGCGCGTGTGGATCGTCGATCCCCTCGACGGCACCCGCGAGTTCGGGGAGGCCGGTCGGAGCGACTGGGCGGTGCACGTCGCGTTGGTGATCGACGGCGTTCCGTTCGCGTGTGCGGTCGCGCTCCCGGCGCAGGACGACGCCGTGCTCGCCACGCAACCCCCGCCGGCCCTCGCGCCGGCGCACGACGGGAAGATGCGACTCCTGGTGTCGCGCACCCGTCCACCGAAACTCGCGGAGTATCTCGCGGGGGCGCTCGACGCCGAACTCGTTCCCCTGGGTTCGGCCGGGGCCAAGACGATGGCCGTGGTGCAGGGCCGCGCCGACGTGTACGCGCATTCGGGCGGACAGTACGAATGGGACTCGGCCGCGCCGGTCGGCGTCGCCGCCGCGGCGGGTTGCCACTGCTCGCGCCTCGACGGATCGCCGCTCGTGTACAACCGGCCCGACCCGTACCTGCCCGATCTCCTCGTATGCCGCCCCGAGCTGGCGGCAACGGTTTTGGCTGCGATCCGCGAAGCCCCCGACGACTAGGATCGCCGCTTCCATACGGGGTGTAGCGCAGCTTGGTTAGCGCGCAGCGTTCGGGACGCTGAGGTCCCGGGTTCGAATCCCGGCACCCCGACTCCGTCTCCGCCGGCCAACGACGTTCGATTGTTCCGGCGCGAGACCGAGGTCCGACCAAGGATCAGGTTCGGCTTCGAGAGACCGTAAGGGCAGTTTCACTCGGAGCTCGATCCGTCGCAGTTCGCTTGACACTGAGTCCGGGCGCGGGTGTACGGTGAATCCATCACGGGCACAGCCCTTCCGTGCGGGAGCTCCCTGCTTCGCGGCGGCGAGGGCGGGTCTCCGGGAGCGTTGCTCCAGACCCCGGTAGCGCATTGAGATCGAGTGTGCGTCCAATGCTTGGGAGTCTGCGCCATGGCTACAACCGTTTCTCGTAGGTACAGCGTTGAGGATCGGCCCCGGGTGACGGTCGCGGAACGAGACGGATCGAAGTGCGAGGTTCGCATGGTCGTCTCGCTGAAGGGCGAACTGGACTCGGCCGCGCTCAACTCTCTCGTCGACGAATTCTCCGATGCGATCGCGCGCGACGACTCCGACGTGGTCGTCGATCTCGCGGACGTCGACTTCATCGGCGCGGCGTGGATCGGCACGCTGGTGCGCAGCCGAGCCGTGCTCCGCACCCAGGACCGCGATCTGACCCTGCGTTCGCCGTCGCGCGTCGTCCACCGGCTGCTCGACCTGTGCGGACTCTCGTATCTCGTCGAGTCGGCCTGACCGATTCCGGCGCCGCCGCGCCGAGCTAGGACGTCTCGGCGAGCCGGCGTTCGAGGTAGCGGCGTTCCGCGTCGTTGGCGGCCAGCGCGAGCGCGTCGCGATAAGCGGCGGCGGCTTCGGCCCGCCGGTCGAGGCGACGGAGAAGATCCGCGCGGGTCGCCGGCAGCAGGTGGTATCCCGTGAGCGCGCCGGAGTCGTCCAACGCATCGACGAGCCGCAACCCCGCTTCCGGTCCGTCGGCCATCCCGATCGCGACCGCGCGGTTGAGCTCGACGACCGGCGTCGGGACCATGCGCACGAGCTCACGGTAGAGAGCGGCGATCTCGACCCAGTCGGTCGCGGCCGCGTCGCGGGCGGACACGTGACAGGCGGCGATCGCGGCCTGCACCTGATACGGGCCGGGCTGGCCGCGCCGGAGCGCGGCATCGAGGAGATCGAGACCGTCGGCGATCGAGTCCGCGTCCCACTGCGACCGGTCCTGTTCCTCGAGGGGGACGAGGTCACCGGCGGGGTCGAGGCGCGCACGGCGGCGGGAGTCGGTCAACAGGAGCAGCGCCAGCAGGCCGAGTGCCTCGGGCTCGTCCGGCATCAGCGCGACGAGGGTGCGGGCGAGCCGAATCGCCTCCGCACTCAGTTGGACCCGCACCAGCTCGGCGCCCGCGGTCGCGGAGTAGCCCTCGTTGAACAGCAGGTAGAGGACGGCCAGCACCGCACCCGTTCGCTCCGGCAGCGCGTACGCGGGCGGGACCCGGTACGGAATGCCCGCGTTGCGGATCTTGCGCTTGGCGCGCACGAGGCGCTGCGCCATCGTGGCCTCGGGCACGAGGAACGCGCGCGCGATCTCGGGCGTGGTCAGCCCGACGAGCGTCCGGAGTGTCAGCGCGATCTGCGCGTCGCGTGACAGCGCGGGATGACAGCAGGTGAAAATGAGTCGGAGGCGGTCGTCTTCGACACCGCTGCCGCCGAGCGCGCCGCCGGGGTCGTCGTCGGGCGAGTCGGGCCGGGAGATCACGGCTACCTCCTCCAGCTTCGCGGCACCGGTCGAGGCGCGCCGCAGCCGATCGAGCGCGCGGTTGCGGGCGGTGGTCGTCAGCCAGGCACCCGGAGTGCGCGGGATGCCGTCGCGCGGCCAGCGCTCGAGCGCCCGGGCGAAGGCATCCTGCGCACACTCCTCGGCGAGGTCCCAGTCGCCGGTCACCCGGATCAGGGTCGCAACGACGCGACCCCACTCCGAGCGGAACGCGGCGACGACCGCGGCCTCGACGTCACTCGTGTCGGCGGCTGCGCTCACATCTCCCAGACGGGCCGGACTTCGATCGAGCCCGTCTTGGCGCCGGGGATCTGCGCCGCGATCTCGATCGCCTCGTCGAGATCCTTGGCGTCGATCAGGTAGAAGCCGCCGATCTGCTCCTTGGTCTCGGCGAACGGACCGTCGGAGGTCACGACGTCGCCGTTGCGAACCTGAACCGTCGTGGCGTCGCTGGTCGGGCGCAGGCGCTCGCCGCCGGTCAGCACGCCCCGCTTCGTCATCTCCTCGCCGAACTTCATGTAGCCGGCGAACTGGGCCTCGCCTTCGGCCGGGCTCATCGCCTGGTCGGAGCTCTCGTCGGTGCAGATCAGCAGTGCGTATCGCATGGGTTCCTCCTGGTGGGTTCCGCTATCGGATCACACCGACGACGAACGAGACCCCGCCGGATCGACACCCGCACGCGAATCCGTTGCAACGATTCTTCCGAAGAATCGCCACGACGGGAAATTCTTCGGGCTAGCCGGGGCCGGGGTCAGGCCGTCGTGTCGACCGTGGAGCCCTTGGGGTCGGACCACCAGGAGGCACGGTCGAAGGGGTTGAAGGTGAAGACGGGGGGCTTTGCCGGTGTGGGCGGGGCCGTGGGGTCGTTCGCCGCGGCGGACGCCGTGCGCTGCGAACCCGGCGTCATCGCGCCGTCCCACTGGGTGAGGCCCGTGAGCAGGCCCGGGCGTTGGTAGAGCGACATCGCGGCCGCGGTGGGAGTGAGGGAGTTCAAGTCGCTCGGCTCCCCGGTCGCGCCGCCGAGCAGCGTCGACAACGCCGAGGCCTGGATCTGCCCGAGCCGGACGCCCGGCGCGCTCAGGTAGCTGGCCGACGCGTTGCTCGATACCCCGCTGACACTCATCCCGAAGGGTGTCGACCAATCGGCCCAAAAGCCTGAAGGGCGGCGACGGGCGTCACACCTCGAGGAGCAGCTCCGCCATCTGCACGCCGTTGAGCGCCGCACCCTTGCGCAGGTTGTCGCCGGTGACCCAGAGGTCGATCGACCCGGGCTCCGACGGATCCTCCCGCACGCGCCCGACGAGGACGGGGTCGATACCGGCCGCCTCCTGCGGAGTCGGGTAGCCGTCGCCGGCGTCGACGAGGACCACGCCCGGCGCGTCGTGCAACAGCTCGACCACCTCGGCCTTGCTCATCGCCCGGTGGAAACGAACGTTCGCGCTCACCGCGTGACCGACGTACACCGGCACGCGCACACACGTCACGGTGCAGCGAATCTCATCGTCGTGGAGGATCTTGCGCGCCTCGCGCACCATCTTCCATTCCTCCGACGTGTAGCCCTCTTCCTTCACCGACCCCGCCAACGGGATCACGTTGCCCGCGATCGGCTTGTCCCACACTTCGCCCTGCACGAGGAACCCCGACTGCGCGCCCGCGCGCCGCAACTCCTCGGAGCGGCCGTCGAGCTTCGTCCACTGCGCGTCGAGCTCGTGCAGCCCCACCTGACCGGCGCCCGACACCGACTGATACGTCGAGATGACCATCCGATCGATCCGTGCCGCCCGGTGCAGCGGCGCGAGCGCGGTGACCGGGATCATCGTCGTGCAGTTCGGGCAGGACGCGATGCCCTTCGGCATGTTCCGCATGTCTTCGGGATTGACCTCGGCGACGACGAGCGGAACGTCGGGGTCCATGCGGAACGCGGACGACTTGTCGATCACCTTCGCGCCGGCCGCCGCGGCCTGCGGCGACCACTCCAGTGAGAGCGGCTCGTCGACGTCGATGATCACCAGATCGAGGCCGTCGAAGCAGCCGGGCCGCAACACCTCGCACGTCACTTCGCCACCGTTGAACGGCAGCTTGCGTCCTACCGAACGGGGCGACGCGTACGCGCGCAGCTCACTCACCGGGAACGCCCGCTCCTCGAGGATCCGCAACATCTCGGTGCCCACCATGCCGGTGGCACCCATCAAACCGACGCGCACGATTCCTCCTTACTCCTTGTCGAGCCCGAACGCCGCGTGCAGCGATCGCACCGCGCGCTCCACATCGTCCTCCGCGACCACGCACGAGATCCGAATGGTCGACGTGCTGATCATCTCGATGTTGACGCCCTCGGTCGCGAGGGTTTCGAACATCTTCGCCGCGATGCCCGGGTGCGTCTTCATTCCCGCACCGATGAGCGAGACCCGACCGATGTGCTCGTCGGTCCCGAACCCGCTCGCCTCGGTGTCGATGACGATCTTCTCCATACAGCGCGCGGCGCGCTCGACGTCGGAGCGCGGAACCGTGAACGAGATGTCGGTGTGCCCCGCGCTCGAGACGTTCTGCACGATCATGTCGACGTTGATTCCGGCCTCGGCGAGATCGCGGAAGATCGTCGCGGCGACACCCGGCCGGTCGGGGACGTGCTCGATCGTGACCTTCGCCTCGCCGGTGTCGTGCGTGACCCCCGAGATGATGGCTTGTTCCATCGCGTCGGTCGTGTCCATCGCCGCGTCCTCCTCGGTAATCCATGTTCCCGGTGCCCACGTGAAGCTCGAACGCACGTGCACCTTCACGTGGTGGTTGCGCGCGAACTCGACGGAACGCAGCGCCAACACGCGCCCACCCGTGGCCGCCATCTCGAGCATCTCGTCGAACGAGACCCGCGCGAGCTTTCGGGCGGTCGGCACGATGCGCGGGTCGGCCGTGTAGACGCCTTCGACATCGGTGTAGATCTCGCACGCATCGGCGCCGAGCGCAGCGGCCAGCGCGACTGCGGTGGTGTCGGAGCCACCGCGACCCAGCGTGGTGATGTCGCGCGTCGTCGACACCCCCTGGAAGCCGGCGACGATCGCCACCTTGCCGTCGGCCAGGGCTTCGCGGATCCGGTCGCCGCGGACCTCGATGATCTTCGCCTTGCCGTGATCGGTGTCGGTGAGGATTCCGGCCTGACTCCCGGTGAAGCTCACCGCGGCCTGGCCGAGATCCTCGACGGCCATGGAGAGCAGCGCCATCGAGATGCGTTCGCCCGAAGTGAGCAGCATGTCCATCTCGCGGCCGCCGGGGTGGCGGGTCACGTCGTTCGCGAGCCGCACGAGATCGTCGGTGGTCTTGCCCATCGCCGAAACCACGGCCACGACGTCGCTGCCGGCCCGGCGCGTGCGGACCAGGTGGTCGGCGACCGCCCGGATGCGATCCGGGTCGGCGACCGACGTCCCGCCGAACTTCTGAACCAGGAGACCCACGGCCGTCAAGGCTACCGGTGCCCTGCGCGACCCTCGGAAGGGTTTCGCCGCCCTGTACATTCAGCGGCCGTGCCGAGTCCTGACAAACGCCAACGCAAGAAGGAAAACGCCCGGGTCGCGCGCGAGGCGCGGGAGGCCGAGGCCAAGAAGCGGCGCCGCAATCGCACCATCCGTAACGGGGTCATCGCCGTGGCGGTCTTCGTGATCGCGGTCGTGGTCATCAACCTCGTGACGCACAAGGACAAGAACAAGTCCGTCGCCGTCAGCCCCACCTCGACGAGCAGCAGCATTCCCACGACGACCACGGGAACGAAGACGACGGTTCCCGCCGCCGCGCTCGCCTCGGTCAAGTGCACCACCGCGAAGCCGCCGACGACCGCGAAGAACCAGAACCAAAAGGCGCCCGCGCAGACCATCGACCCCACCAAGACGTACACCGCGGTGATCAGCACCTCGTGCGGCGACATCACGGTTGCGCTCGACGCGAAGAATGCGCCCAAGGGCGTGAACAACTTCGTGTTCCTCGCCAAGCAGGGCTTCTACGACGGACTCACGTGGCACCGCGCGTCGAAGGACTTCGTCATCCAGGGTGGCGACCCGAAGGGCGACGGGAGCGGGTCGCCGGGTTACACCGACGTCATCACGGAACTTCCGAAGAACGGCTACCCGCTCGGCACGTTGGCCTACGCGAAGACGAGCGTGGCGCCCGCGGGATCCGCGGGTTCGCAGTTCTTCGTCGTGACCGGCGACCGACCGGCCTCGCTCGAGACGAAGTCGAACGGGTCGTATCAATACGGCGTGTTCGGGCACGTGACCAAAGGCATCGAGGTGGCGAAGAAGATGGAAGGCTTCGCGCCGGCTTCGGGCGACGGCACTCCGACGCAGCCGATCTACATCAACCGGGTGACGATCAGCGAGAGCTAGGGACGCCGCCCAGGTCGACCTGGGCGCCGCTCTTCACCGTCTTCGGTTTCGCGTCTTTGCGATAGACCGTCACGCCGCCGACGCCCAGGACGTCCCACGGTCCGTCCGCGGTGCGCACCAACGCGGTCTGCTCGTCGACGCCGACGAGCACGGCGTCGCGCGCGAGGAGGTCGACGGAGCGCTCCCGCAGATGTTCCGCGGCGCGGCCGTGGTACGGGAAGATCGCGAGTCCGGGCACGAGACCGAGCCCGACGGTGTAGGCGCCGCCGCGGGGGTCGACCATCGGATCGCCGAGCACGGTCGCGCCCGCGCCCGACGCCGCGATCACCGCACCGCGTCCGTACGCGTAGACGATCGCGTCGTAGAAGGCGCTGCCCTTCAGCACCGAACGCAGATGCAGCGGCGAACCGTCGGCGATGTAGATGAAGCGCGCCACCCGTACCGCGGAGACGCTGGCGTCGGTCTCGGCGTCACGGCGGTTCAGCACCGCCAGCCCGGAGACCCGGGCGCCGAGTCCGGCGAAGTACGCGGTCGCCCGCTCGACGGCGCGTTCGGGATGCTCGAACGCGGCGGCGGTCGGGAGCACCACGACCTCGTCGGTCCCCGCGAGTTCGAGGAGCCGGGCGTCGATGGTCGTGCACGGCTCCGTCCACTCGTCGCCACCGACGAGGGCGACGGTTCCGGTTGCCTTGGTCACGGCGCAGATCCTACGGGCGGGCGTGGGGCGTGGGGCTCACTCGCCTCGGCGATCTACCCACCGGTAGCCTTTCGGCCTTCACTCAGGAGGCCTGCACTCAGGACCTTCACCCAGGAGGAATGTCGATGACGGTCAAGCGGGTCGGGATCGTGGGTTCGGGGATCATGGGATCGGGCATCGCCGAGGTCGCGGCGAAGGCGGGATTCGAGGTCGTGCTCCGGAGCCGGGCGCAAGGGACCGCGGACGCGATGGTCGCGGGCCTCGAGAAGTCGCTGGCCAAGCAGGTCGACCGGGGCAAGTTGGAAGCCGACGAGCGCGACGCGGTCCTCGGTCGGGTGCGGGCGGTCGCCGACCTCGGCGAGTTGCGCGACTGCGACCTCGTGATCGAGTCGATCGTCGAGGACCTCGCGGCGAAGAAGCACCTCTTCACCGAGCTCGACCGCATCTGCCCGGAGCACACCGTGCTCGCGACCAACACGTCGACACTGCCCGTTGTCGAGATGGCGATGAACACGGGCCGGCCCGACAAGGTGTGCGGCATCCACTTCTTCAACCCCGCGCCGATGATGGCGCTGGTCGAGGTCGTGCGGGCGATCACGTCCAGCGACGAGACGATCGAGGCCGCCACCACCTTCGCGACCACGTGCGGCAAGAACGCGGTGCAGGTCAAGGACCAGGCGGGATTCATCGTCAACGCGCTGCTGTTCCCGTACCTGAACAACGCGGCGAAGCTGTTCGACGCCGGGGTCGCGTCCCGGGACGACATCGACGCCGCGATGAAGGGCGGCTGCAACTTCCCAATGGGTCCGCTCGAGCTGCTCGACCTCGTCGGCCTCGACACGAGCCTGGCGATCCTCGAAGCGCTGTACGAGGAGTTCAAGGACCCGAACTATGCGGCCGCACCGGTGCTCCGCCGCATGGTGAGCGCCGAGCGCCTCGGCCGCAAGACCGGCCTCGGGTTCTACGAGTACAAGCGGTAACGCCGGGCCGGCGGCGGGCGCGGTTTCCGCCCGGGCCGCCGGATCCGGGAGAATGGTGCCGATGGCCGAGCGCGACCGCCCCTGGTTGATCCGGACGTACTCCGGACACTCGTCCGCGCGCGCGTCGAACGAGCTGTACCGGACGAACCTGGCGAAGGGTCAAACCGGGCTGTCGGTGGCCTTCGACCTCCCGACCCAGACCGGATACGACCCCGATTCTCCGCTGGCGCGGGGCGAAGTCGGCAAGGTCGGCGTGCCCGTCCCGCACCTCGGTGAGATGCGAACCCTGTTCGACGGCATCCCGCTCGCGGAGATGAACACGTCGATGACGATCAACGCGACCGCGATGTGGTTGCTCGGCATGTACCTCGCGCTCGCCGACGAGCAGGGCGTCGCGCATTCGGAGTTGGCCGGCACGACGCAGAACGACATCCTGAAGGAATACCTGTCGCGCGGCACGTACATCTTCCCACCCGACGCGTCGAAGCGACTCACCGTCGACCTCGTCACGTACACGGTGAAGAACGCGCCGATGTGGAACCCGATCAACGTGTGTCCGTACCACTTGCAGGAAGCGGGCGCGACGCCGGTGCAGGAACTCGCGTACGGGCTCGCGAACGCGATCGCCGTACTCGACGCGGTACGCGAATCGGGGCAGGTTCCCGACGACGAATTCCCCGAGGTGGTCGGGCGCATCTCGTTCTTCATCGACGCAGGCGTGCGCTTCGTCGAAGAGATGTGCAAGATGCGGGCGTTCACGCGCATGTGGGACGAGATCTGCGAAAAGCGTTACGGCGTGACTGATCCGAAGCTGAGGCGGTTCCGCTACGGCATGCAGGTCAACTCGCTCGGGCTGACCGAAGAGCAGCCGGAGAACAACGTGCAGCGCATCGTGCTCGAGATGCTCGGGGTGACGCTGTCGAAGGACGCACGGGCGCGCGCGGTGCAGCTGCCCTGTTGGAACGAGGCCTTGGGGTTGCCGACACCGTGGGATCAGCAGTGGTCGCTCCGCATCCAGCAGGTGTTGGCGTACGAATCGGATCTGCTCGAGTACGGCGACCTGTTCGAAGGCTCGGTCGTGGTCGAGCGCAAGGTTGCTTCGCTGTGCGAGGAAGCAGCCGCCGAGTTGCAGTGGGTGCTCGATGGCGGCGGCTCGTTCGCGATGATCGATCAGATGAAGGGTCGGATCGTGCAGGCGGGCGCGGAACGTGTGCGCCACATCGAGTCGGGTGAACTCAAGGTCGTCGGGGTCAACTCCTTCACGGAGACCGAGACTTCGCCGCTCGCGGAGATCGCGCTCAACGGCGGCATCGTCACGATCGACACGGCGATCGAGGTCGAACACGTCGAAGCGATCCGCGCCTGGCGCTCGGCCCGTGACCAAGCGGCGGTCGACGCCGCCGTCGCGCACCTGCAGGCGGTCGCGCAGAGCACGGAGAATCTGGTTCCGGCGACGATCGACCTGGCGAAAGCGGGCGGCACCGTCGGCGAGTGGGCGGGCGCACTACGCGAGGTGTTCGGCGTGTACCGGGCGCCGACGGGGGTCGGTGCGGTTGCGGTGCAACCGGGGCCGGAGATGGAGGCCGTCCGCGATCTGGTTCGGACAATTGCCGAAGAGTCCGGGAACCGCCCGATTCGCCTGCTCGTGGGCAAGCCCGGGCTCGACGGACACTCGAACGGGGCCGAGCAGATCGCCGTGGCGGCGCGTGACGCCGGGTTCGAGGTGATCTACCAGGGGATACGCCTGACGCCGGCCGAGATCGCCGCCGCGGCCCGGGACGAGGACGTGGACGTGGTGGGGCTGTCGATCCTGTCCGGCTCCCATCTCGGCCTGGTCCCGGACACGCTCCGGCTCCTGCGGGAGGCGGGGGTGGACGCGCCGGTCGTGGTCGGCGGGATCATTCCGGACGCAGACCGCGCGCAACTGGAGAAAATGGGCGTCTCCCGCGTGTACACACCCAAGGACTACCGGCTGTCTGTCATGATGCGTGACCTCGCCGAACTCGCCCGACAACACCGATCGAAGCCTCAGGCCGGAGCAGCGTGAGGCCGATGAGGAAGCGCATGCACGACCCGCGAGTCATCGTCGCCGCCAGTGGTGGCGTGGCCGCGCTTGCCGCGGGAGCGGTCGGGGTCGCGATCAATTCGCCCACTTTCGCGGTGGTTGCCGGTTCTGCCGGTGTCGTCGCCGCGATTGCGGGGGTCGCGCTCGGCGCCCGTGCCCGGCAAAGCGAGGACAGGCTCGAACAGGCCGAGGACGAGATTCGCGCCGTGCGCCGTGAACTGGCGTCGATCAACGCGGTGCTCCAAGAGGAAGCGAGTCGGAGAGTGGCGGAAGAAGAACTGGGTTCGAGCCTGGAAGAGACGCGCATCGTGCGCGGCGAGCAGGCGTTCGACGCGGCGACCGGCCTCTACGACGAGAAGTACTTCGCGGTGCTTGCACAACAGCAGGTCGCGGCGGCCCGGCGTTCGTTGCGCCCGATTTCGGTCATCATCTTCGAGATCGACGCGATGGGCGAATCCGACCGTGACACGCGGCTGCAGGCACTCGGCGTCGTCGGTGACGTCGTTCGCCGCACGCTGCGCGAGAGCGACGCCGCCTGCCGGCTCGGCGACCTGATGGTGGGGGCGATCCTCGAGGACACCCCCGAAGCGGGCGCAGTGTGGGCGGCGGAGCGGGTGCGCGGCACGTTGCTCGCATCGCCGGTTGGTGACGCACTCACGTTGTCGGCGGGAGTGGCCTGTTACCCGACGCACGCGTTGGGCGCGGCCGAACTCGTGCACCAGGCGAGCCGTGCGCTCGACGAGGCGCGCGCCCGCGGGCGCGACCGCGTCGAGCTCGCACCCGAACCGTCGAACTAGATCTCGACCACCGCGTCAGGCGGCTCGGCGGAACGGTTCCGCGGGCTTCGTCGCGATGCGCGCGATGCGCCGGTAGTCGCCGGGGTTGAGGACGCCGAGCGTGTATACGCCGCGTTCGACCCGTTGCGCGCGGCCTTTCACGATCTCGTAGCCGAGACAATCTGCGAGCCGCTTGACGGGGTGTCGTGACTTGATCGCGTACCCGTTCAGGTTGAGCTCACGATGGATCTCGACGAGGGTCATCGCGCGGGCGTTGCGTGCGAGTAGGGCGATCACGGTGGCCCGAAGGTGCCGGCCCCACACGGGAAGAGCGTTCGGCGCGACGGGCGGGATCGGCGGCGGGCCGCCGCGGCGCGTGATGCGGTATCCGTGCACGATGTCCTTGGGCTCGACTCGGGGCCACATCACGATGCGCATCTCGGCGAGCTTGGTGCGCACCTCGGCGAGCTCGGCGGCGAGCGCTTGTTGCGCGGCGTCGAGCTCGGTGGCGCGCGCGAGCAGGGCCGCGCATTCGGCGTTGAACGCGGCCCGTTCGGCGGGGCCGAACGGACGGTCGCGGTATCGGGTGGGAAATCGAATCGCCGGCATGAGTGCTCCCGAGATGGATGCGGATGCGGGGAAGCGCAGATGCCGACGATGCGAGGCTGCGCACCGCATCACGTCGACGGCACGAACCTAACCCGCCCGTGAGACACCTACCGGAAAACCCGTCATGACGATTCTTCGGAAGAATCGTCATGACGGGTTTTGGGGTAGGTGTGTGGGCGGGGGGTTTTGGTGGGTTCGTCGAGTCCGGTGAGGACTGCGTCGGTGTCGGCGCCGAGTTCGCGGCCGGCCCAGCGCATCTCGGCGGGCGTCCGCGACAGTCGCGCCACCGGGCCCTGCATCACGATGCCGTCGACCTCGACGAAGACGGCTCTCTCCTGCACGTGCGGATCGGCCAGGACTTCGCGCATCGTGTACACCGGCGCGATCGCCGCCTCGGCCGCCTCGAACGCGGCGAGCACCTCGGCCGAGGTGCGGGCGCCGACCCATGCCGACACCACCGCGTCGAGCTCGTCGCGGTGTTCACCGCGGCTCTCGAACGTGGCGAAACGCGCGTCGTGGTCGACACCGAGCAGCGTGAGCACCCGGTGCGCGACAGACTCCGCGGAAGTCGAGATCGCCACCCAACGATCGTCTGCGCACCGATAGGTCCCGCGCGGCACCGAATAGGGGATTCCCGATCCGAGCCGCGGCTGTTCATAACCGAGATGCGCGGCAGCTGACGGCAGCGCCGACATCATCTGCAGCATCGACTCCAGCAGGTTCACGTCGATCACCTGGCCGAGGCCCGTGCGCTCCCGATCGTGCAGCGCGACCATCACGGCGAACGCGCCCGCGATGGCGGTCACCTCATCGGTGAGCGCGATCGGCGGCAGCAACGGCGGGCCGTCGGGCTCACCGTTGATCGCCGCGAACCCGCTCATCGCCTCGGCCATCGTCGCGAAACCCGGACGCGACGCGTACGGACCGTCCTGACCGAACCCGGTGACCCGCAGGACCACGAGGCGGGGATTGCGGGCGCTCAGCACATCGGGGCCGATACCGAGGCGCTCGAGCGTCCCCGGACGGAAGTTCTCGATCACCACGTCGGCGTCGTCGACGAGCCCGAGAAACGCGTCGCGCCCCGCGTCGGTCTTGAGATCGATCACGACCGCGCGCTTGTTCCTACCCAACAGCTTCCACGTGTACGAGTCGCCACCCCCGGGTGGGAACCAACCCATACGCCGCACGCCGTCACCCGCCGGCGACTCGACCTTGATCACGTCGGCACCGAAGTCGCCGAGATGCCGCGCCGCACCCGGACCCGCGAAGACGGTCGCCATGTCGATGACGCGCAGATCCGAGAGCGCCGGCATCCCGGCAGGCTAGAGAATCACTACGAGACCGTGATCTCCTTGACCATTCCCTCGAGCGCGTGCGGCAGATCGCCCTTCGTCGGGTCGGGGAAGAAGCACAAGAGCACGTACCTGCCCGGTGTGAGCGCCATCTTCTGGTACATCGTCTCGTGCGGGCCGAGACCCACGATCCCGCCCGCCACGGTGAACGGCGGCGGTCCCCCGGGCTGCAGGAAGAATCCCCTGACCTGGTCGAGCGTCGCGCCGGGCGCTTCCTTCACGATGATCAGCTCGTGCACCTGCGTGCCGACGTTCTTGATCGCGACCGTGCCCGTCCCGGTGAACGACGCGTCGGGCAGAAACGTGAACTCGCTCAGCGAGATGCTGCCGCCGTCGACGCTCGGTGCTTCCTCGACCGAAGCCGCGGTCTCGACGACGTTCACCTGACCGACCATGCCGTGCTCGGCGTGCGGCTTCCCGTCGCCGGCGGCCGG
The DNA here is from genome assembly GCA_963835455.1 of uncultured Actinomycetes bacterium. Lineage (GTDB taxonomy): Bacteria > Actinomycetota > Acidimicrobiia > IMCC26256 > PALSA-610 > PALSA-610. Next base: position 101,354 of record CAWIFT010000006.1, on the reverse strand, counting down.
GATGAAACACGCGACGCCGTAGGTACCCGGTTCCAAGTGCACCGTCGCAGTGACGGAACCGCCGGGGTCGACGTTGTTCGGACCGCCGACGAACTGCACGCCCGTCATCGCCTCGACGTCAGTGGCCGACCCTTGCGTCGATCGTCACGTGCGGCCGCGTCCTCGCGGCCGCCGTTGCCGGCGTGTCGCCCGACGAAGCCGGCCTACCGCTACTCCCGCACGCGGCCAACACGACCACGGCCGCGATCAGAAAGCGCGCGCGAAACATCGATCGGCGACCGCGCCGAGCGCGTAGTCGCGATACAGACCGGCAAACATGCCGCGCGTCTTCTCCGTCCAGGCCAGCGCCGAAGGCCCGTCGATGCGCCGGGTGAGCTGCACGTATCCACCCTCGTACACGCGGTACTCGGCCCACGCTCCCGGGTAGTCCTTGACGCAAGCGATCTCGACGATCGGAACGTTGCGTGCCGCCGCGAAATGGCGCGTGCGCGTGCGGTGCGTGTGCCCGGCGAAGTAGCCGGAGATCGCCTCGCGGCGGGCGATCACCGCGCACAGCGCTTCGCTGTCGTCGGGATTGACACCGAAGTACGTCTCGCTGCGGTCGTCGGACGCCGGGTCCCATGGATGATGGTGTCCGAACACCAGCACCGGCCGCGTCGACGAGCCCGCCACGTCGTCGAGCCATTCGAGCTGCTCGGTGGAGATGCGCCCGCGATCGGTACCGGGACGAACGGTGTCGAGCACCGCGAGGATCACGCCCGGTAGTTCGACAGTAAAGGGCCCCGTCGCCGCGATCGTCTCCGTGATCATCGCGTCGTGATTGCCGCGCACGTGCCGCATGCGTTCACCGAGCCTCGAGTACGCACGCAGGAACGCTGCGTACTCCTCCTCGGTCCCGCGATCGGTGAGATCTCCCTTCACGAGCACGGCGTCGGGATCGAGGCGCTCGATCGCGTCGATGGCCGCGCCGTTCATCACCTCGGGATACGGCGCCGCGCCCGGCTCGGCCGTGAACACCGGCCCGAGCTCCTCGGGCGTACCGAGCAGGCCGCATTCCGTCTCGCCGAAGTGCACGTCGTTGACCGTCGCAACCGTCGCGAGCAATCGTCCCGGGGGCTGCGCCAACGTGGTGACCTCGGCGGGCAGCAACGGCGAGACGTCCGCCCCCGCCACCGCGACCGGATAGCGGGTCGAGGGTTCGAGGCCGGCCACGCGGGCCGAGTGGAACGGCCCCTGCGTCACCACCCCGAGTTCACCGACCCGGGTTTCGACTTCGCGGTCGTCGTCGGTGCGGAACGTCACGACGACCTCGTCGGGCCCGACCGTGAACAACTCTGCGTCGTGGATCACGCCGGTCCGCAGCTCACGTTCTCGAGCGCCGGCCGATGCGACTGGACAAGCGCCACGGACCCCGCTGCATCAAGGCGTTCTGCGCCGATCGGCGCGACGCGTCGACCCAGGCGCTCAGTTGCTCGGGCCGATCGTCGCCCGCGGACGCGGCCGCAGCCGCGTCCCGCTGTTGCAACGCCACGGTGACCGCGGTAACCGCGGCGACCTCTTCCGGGGTCACAGGGGCGTGTTCCCGTGCTTGCGCGACGGCAGCTGCTCGCGCTTCGTCCGCAGCATGTCGAGCGAACGGACAAGCATGCGGCGCGTGTCACGCGGGTCGATCACGTCGTCGACGTAACCGCGTTCGGCGGCCTGGTACGGGTTGAGGAACCGGTCTTCGTACTCGAGCTTCAACTCGGCACGCCGCGACTCTGCGTCGGGAGCGGACTCGATCTCCTTGCGGTGGATGATGTTCACCGCACCGTCGGCGCCCATCACCGCGATCTCCGCCGACGGCCACGCGAACGCGATGTCGGCCCCGATCGACTTCGAGTTCATGACGACGTACGCGCCGCCGTAGCCCTTGCGTGTGATGATCTGCACCCGCGGCACCGTCGCTTCGCAGTACGCGTAGAGCAGCTTGGCGCCGTGGCGGATGATGCCGCCGTACTCCTGGTCGGTGCCGGGCAGGAAGCCGGGGACGTCCACGAACGTCACCAGCGGGACGTTGAACGCGTCGCACGTGCGCACGAACCGCGCCGCCTTCTCCGACGCGTCGATGTCGAGGCAGCCGGCGAGAACCTGCGGCTGATTGCCGACGATGCCGATCACGTGTCCGTCGACGCGCGCGAACCCGCACACGATGTTCATCGCCCAGAGCGGGAACACCTCGAAGAACTCGCCGTCGTCGACGATGTCGGCGATGACCTTCTTCATGTCGTACGCGCGGTTGGCCGTCTCGGGGATGAGCTCGAGCAGCCCCTCGCACGCGCGCTCCGGGTCGTCCTCCGACGCGAAGTGCGGCGGGTCCTCGAGATTGTTCGACGGCAGGAACGACAGCAGGTAACGCACCTGTTCGATGCAGTGCTGCTCGTCGTCGGCGACGAACGTGGCGACACCCGACTTCGTCGCGTGCGTCAACGCGCCACCCAGTTCCTCGTGGGTCACCTCTTCCCCCGTCACCGTCTTCACGACGTCGGGGCCGGTGATGTACATGTTCGAGACGCCCTTCACCATGAAGATGAAGTCGGTCATGGCCGGTGAGTACACCGCGCCTCCCGCGCACGGCCCGAGCACGACCGAGATCTGCGGGATGACACCCGAGGCCTTGACGTTGCGGTGGAAGATGCCGCCGTAGCTCGCGAGCGAGACGACGCCTTCTTGGATGCGGGCGCCGCCGCCGTCGTTGAGCCCGACGAGGGGCGCACCAGTGGACTCGGCGAGATCCATGACCTTGTGGATCTTCTCCGCGTACACCTCGCCCAGCGCACCGCCGAAGATCGTGAAGTCCTGGCTGAAGACGAAGATCTTGCGCCCGTCGACGGTGCCCCAACCCGTGACCACACCATCGGTGAGCGGGCGGTTGTTCTCGATCCCGAAGCCGTGCGCCCGGTGCCGGGCGAGCATGTCGAGCTCGACGAAGGAGCCGGGGTCGAGCAGCAGGTCGAGCCGTTCGCGGGCGGTGAGCTTGCCCCGCTCGTGCTGGCGCCGGACCGACGCCTCGTTGCCGGGCGTGCGCGCTTCTTCCTTCAGCTTCGCCAGCTGGTCGAGCCGCTCGGTGATCGGGTGGGGGGTGTCGGACATGCGGGCCAGGCTAGTTGGCGGCGTCGGTTATTCGACCGGCCGGGCGCCGTACGACTCGTACTCTCGGCCGACTCCGTCGGCGGCCCGGCGACCGCACTCGTACTGATACGGCGAAATGCCACCGGGCTCCCAGGGTGTCACCGACCCGGACGCGAGCGCGCGCTCCGATTTCGCGACGATGCCGAGCTCGGCCCGCACGTCGGCGAGAGACCGCGCCGCGTCGGCGAACCAGTCCCGGGTCATGAGATCCGGGCCGCCGGCGTGCGCACCCACGAGCGCGCCGCGGCGCATCGCGTCGGCCAGGCGGGCCGCCATCCCTTCGTGCGACAGGTGCCCGCGGCTGTACTCGAACAGCCCCGCGGCCTTGGGCAGGTAACCGGTCTCGAACAGGCTGACCACCATTGCGAGCAGCGAGAAGGCGCGCGGGTCGTCGTTGGCGCGCGCGATGAACCCGAACACCTCGATCTCGCACTCGACCGTCGACCCGTAGTCGGCGAGCACGTGCACCCAGTCGTGCTGCGCGAGCCGCGGCGGCGCGCTCCCGGGCCGACCGGGGAACACGAAACCCCGGGCGTCGTAGAACTTCGCGACCTCGCGCCCGATCGTGCCGTCGGGAAGGTCGCGCAGCGCCTCCCAGCGCGCCGCGAGCGCGTCGTCGAACACGCGCTCCTCCCATGCGTCGGCGAGCGGCTTCGACGTGTGCAGCTCGTCCGAGGTGGCCGAGTCCCAGGTCTCCATGTAGCCGCTGCGTTCGAAATCGATGAGCGCCAGGCCGAGGCTGCCGTGCGCGTACCGCGACGCGACGCGCATCATCGGTTCTTCGATTCCCAATTCGGTGGCGTACTCCTCGACGCGCGCGACGACCTCGTCGGGCAGCGGAACCAGGACGAGCGAGCACAGCAACATGAACTGCACCATGCGGGCGCGGAACGCCTCGTTGCGGCACGCCATCGCGGTCGCGAACTCGTTCGCGTTCAGGCGCGGCACGCGGGTGACGGGAACGACGAAGCCGGTCATCGATTCGACCAGCGCTTCGACGAGCACGCGCTGAAGATCGGTCAGTCCGCCGGCCGGCGCGATGGCCGCGGCGACACCGCCGGCAATCAGACGACTCTCGGCCGCGTCGGGAGGCTCGAGGAGAACGTCGCTCGCGGAGGGAAACGGGACCGGCATCGCGGCCGCAAGCTACTCCTGGACGAGCTCGATCAAAGTCCCGAACGCCGTCTTCGGATGTACGAACGCGACCGTCGTGCCGCGGCTTCCGGGCCGGGGTGCTTCGTCGATCACCCGGTGACCGTGCGCCTTCACCGACTCCAACGCCTGCGCGCAGTCGGCGACGCGGTACCCCACGTGGTGGATGCCCTGGCCCTTCGTCGCGAGGTACTTGGCGACGGGTGAGTCGTCCCGAGTCGGCGTGAGCAGTTGCACGTACGAGTCGGCCACCTTGAGCAACGCCTCCTCGACGCCGTCGCGCTCCACCACTTCACGGTGCTCGACCTCGCAGCCGAACGTCTCGCGGTAGTAGTCGATCGCGGCTTCGAGGTCGTCGACGGCGATCGCGACGTGATCGATCTCGGTGAGCAGCATGTCCATGGGACCTCTGACCTCTCAGTTCGCGAACCGGCGGAACAACGTGATCTGGTCGATGTGCTTTTCACGCGTGGCCGCGTCGGTCACACCGAGGCCCTCTTCGGGCGCGAGACACAACACCGACACCTTGCCCTCGACGAGGTTGTGGTGAACCTGCAACGCGGCTTCGCCGGTTTCGTCGAGCGTGAGCACCTTCGACATCGTCGGGTGGATGCGCGCCTCACACACCAGGCGGTTCGCCTCCCACGCTTCGCGGTAGTTCGCGAAGTGGCAACCCTTCAAGGTCTTCAGGTTCATCCAGAGATAGCGGTTGTCGTACTCGATGTTGAACCCCGACGTGGCCGCGCACGTGATGATCATGCCGCCGCGCTTGGCGACGAACACCGATGCACCCATCGTCGAGCGGCCCGGATGTTCGAACACGATGTCGACGTCGCGCCCGACGAGGCTGCGGATCTTCTTGCCGAAGCGCAACCACTCCGCCGGGTCCTGTTCGGTGTCGTCGGCGTTCCAGAACTTGTAGTCCTCGGCGCGCCGGTCGATCACGGCTTCGCAGCCCATCGCGCGCAGCAACTCCGCGCGCTTCTCCGACGAGACGACACCGACCGGAGTTCCCCCGCCGTTGAGCACGTATTGCGTGGCGTAGGCCCCGATGCCACCGGTAGCCCCCCAGACGAGCACCGCTTGACCCTGCGTCATCTGCGCACCGTTCTTGCTGACGATCATGCGGTAGCTCGTGGAGTTGCACAGCGCGTTGCACGCGGCTTCCTCCCACGTGAGGTGCGCGGGCTTCGGCATGAGCTGGTTCGCCTTGACGACCGCGATCTCGGCGAGTCCTCCGAAGTTGGTCTCGAACCCCCAGATGCGTTGGTTGGTGGCCATCATCGTGTCGTCGTGCGCGGACGGGTCCTGGTCGTCGACGTGCAGACAGTGCGCGGTGACGACATCGCCCGGCTTCCAGTTCCGCACCGCCGACCCCACGCGCAACACGACGCCACTCGCGTCGGATCCGATCACGTGGTACGGCTGATCGTGACGCTTGCCCCAGACGCTCTCCCGGCCCAACCGCTTGAGGAAGCCGAACGTGGGGAGCGGCTCGAAGATCGACGTCCACACCGTGTTGAAGTTGATGGCCGAGGCCATCACGCCCACGAACGCCTCGTCCGGGGCCAGCTCCGGGAGCGGGAACTGCTCGACGTGGATGGACTTGCGCGGGTCCTTGTCGGCCGATTCCAGCCCCGCGAACATCTCCTGCTCGTCGGCCTTCACCAGCGCGCCCCGCACCGTCTCCGGCAGCGGCAGCGCCCCGATCTCCTCGCCCGGCGCCCCGCGGAGGACGGCGTCACGGATAGCAGCGATCTCTGTCGTCACAAGCATGGCTCCCTCGCTGCGTCGCGCCCTCCGGCGCGACTCCGCTGCGTCCGCACAGCTCCGAACCTACCGGTCAGTAGCGGAACGGAACCAGCCGTCCCTACACTGATCCCACTTCACCAGCAATTGGCACGTCAAGGAGGCACCCATGACCGGTTCGGTGATCGTCGGATCGGCCCGCACGCCCATCGGCAAGCTCTCCGGTGCATTCGCCGGTTTGAGTGCGATGGACCTCGGCGGCGTCGCCATCAAGAGTGCACTCGAGCGCGCGGGCATCGACGCCGAGCAGGTCGACTACGTGCTGATGGGTCAGGTGTTGCAGGCGGGCGCCGGCCAGATCACCGCGCGCCAGGCCGCAGTCAACGGCGGCGTGCCGATGTCGGTGCCGGCGATGACCATCAACAAGGTGTGTCTCTCCGGCATCAACGCGGTCTACCTCGCCGACCAGATGATCCAGAACGGCGACGCGGAAGTGGTGGTCGCGGGCGGCATGGAGTCGATGACGAACGCGCCGTACCTGCTGCCGGGCGCGCGTGCGGGCTACCGCATGGGCAACAACGAGGTCGTCGACTCGATGATCGGCGACGGCCTGTGGTGCGCGTTCGACGCGATGCACATGGGTTCCGGCACGGAGAACTACGTCGGCCAGGTCGGCAACCTCACGCGCGAGGCGCAGGACGAGCTCGCGGCGAAGTCGCACGAGCGCGCCGCCGCCGCGCAGAAGGAAGGGCGCTTCACCGACGAGATCGCGCCGGTTTCGATCAAGCAGCGCAAAGGCGACCCGGTCGTGGTCGACACCGACGAGGGCGTTCGTCCCGGCACGACCACCGAGTCGCTCGGCGCCCTGCGGCCCGCGTTCTCGAAGGACGGCACGATCACGGCCGGCAACGCGTCGCAGATCTCCGACGGTGGCGCCGCGATCATCATGACGAGCCGGGCCAAGGCCGAAGAGCTCGGCGTCACGCCGCTCGCGGAGCTGATCGGCTACGGCATGGTCGCCGGGCCCGACACCTCGCTGCTCACGCAGCCGGCGCGCGCGATCAAGCGTGCGCTCGAAGCGAACGACATGACCGCGAGCGACGTCGACCTCTTCGAGTTGAACGAGGCGTTCGCGGCGGTGGGTATCGCATCCATGCGCGATCTCGGCATCAAGGACGACATCGTCAACGTCAACGGCGGCGCGATCGCACTCGGTCACCCCGTCGGCATGTCGGGCGCGCGCGTGGTGCTCACGATCATCAACGAGCTGCGCCGCCGCGGTGGCGGGGTCGGTGCGGCGGCACTCTGCGGCGGCGGCGGCCAAGGCGACGCCGCAATCCTGCGCACGCTCTAGGGAGAAGCCGCGGCGACGCGGTCCGGGTTGCCTAGCGTGGCGCCATGGTGTCGGAGCTACGGCCGCGGGGGATCGGTGAGATCCTCGATTCCTCCGTCGCGTTGTACCGCGCCCGCTTCACGCGCCTCGTGCGCGTCGCGGCCTGGGTCGTGATCCCGGTGCAGGTACTCAGCGCACTCGTGCTGCTCTCGGCCCAACCGGACAACTTCAGCGTCAGCGCCCGCGGTACGGTAACCCCGCAGTACGCGTCCGCGACCACGCAATTCGCGGCCGCCGTGGTCATCGCCGTGGTCGGCGTGTTGTCGACCGCGTTCATCGTCGCCGCGTGTGCCCGGGTCATCGGCGATGCCTACATCGACCGCACGTCCGAGGCGAGCGAAGCGTTCAAGGCCGTCCGGCCCCGCGTGTTCGCCATCGTCGGAACCGCGCTCATCGTCGTCGTCAGCGAGGGGCTCGGGTTCCTCGCCTGTTTCATCGGGGCCCTCGTACCGCTCACGTTCTTCGCGGTCGCGATCCCGGCGCTGATCCTGGAGGGAATCGGGGTCTCGGCCGCCATCGGCCGATCGGTCTCGCTCACGAAGAGTCACGTGTGGCACGTGCTCGGGCTGGTGCTCACGACGCAGTTGCTCGCGACCGTGCTCAACTTCTCGCTCGCGGTCGCGGCGCAGCTCCTGGTACACAGCAGCGGCAGCACCGTCGCGGCCGTGATCGGTCAGAGCGTCGCCAACGTGATCGCGGGCGTGCTCACCACGCCGTTCGTCGCGACCGCCACGGTGATTCTCTACTTCGATCTGCGCGTTCGCGACGAGGCCTTCGACGTCCAACTCCTCATGCAACGCAACGACGCGCGACTTCCGCGACCCGCGGTGTGAGCGCCGTGCGCGCGGAGCAGGTGGTCGATCCCGGCGAGGCGCGGCGCACCGCGCAGCACATCCTCTCCGGCCGCCGCTTCCGTTCGACGTCGACCCCGCGGCCGTTGCGCGGTCCGTTGAAGTGGTTGGGCGATCGGCTCGACGCCTTGTTCCGTCCGATCGGACGCCTGTTCGATGCCATCCCGGCACCGATCTGGTACCTCGTGCTCGCGGGCGTGATCGCCCTGGTGGCGTGGGTCGTCACCCGCGCCGTTCGCCGGAGAAGCGCACCAACGGGGAACACGGCGACCGCGCGCAAGGTTGCCGACGAGCACGAGGACGCGGACGCGTTGGAGCGCGCGGCCGACGCCGCCGAGCGCGACGGCGACCTCGCGCGGCGGTGCGGCTGCGGTTCCGCGCCGGCCTGTTGCGCCTCGGTGATCGCGGGGCGATTCACTACCGGCCGTCGGTGACGACCGGCGAGGTCCGCCGCACACTCGACTCGGAACGGTTCGACGGGCTCGCGGGTACGTTCGAAGCCGTTGCCTACGGTGGCCGGACGGCCGACCGGCCCGATGTCGACGAGTCCCGCCGGGAATGGCCGCACGTGCTCGAAGAATCCGGGCGCCGGTGAACGCGAGCCCCACCGCGGCGGACACGGCGCGCCCGTCCGCCAATCGCCGGCTCTGGATCGCGGTCGCGGTCGTGGTCGGCGGCCTCATCGTCGTCAACCTCGTGGCGCAGGCGCTCGACCGCGCGGTCGGCGGCGACCAGCCCGGTGGGGCAACCGGTTCTTCGTACGCGACCGCGCCCGACGGACTCGCGGCATTCAGCACCTTGTTGACGCACTACGACTACAACGTCGAACAGCGGCGCGGCGCGCTTTCGAAGCGTCCGCTGCCCGACAACGCGACGGTGTTCGTGCTCGATCCGCTCGCGGTCACCGATACCGACTCCGTCACGCTGCTCCAGTTCGTCGAGAACGGCGGGCGACTGGTGATCGGCGGCGAAGCGCCGTTCTATCTGCGGCACTTCCGCGACCGGCCGCCGACCTGGCAACGCGACGGGTCGACGTCCTGGACCCAGATCGGACCCATGTTCCCCAATGTCCACGACATCGAAGCCTCCGGGCTCGGCGCGTGGTCGTCGCCCGGGAGCGGGCGCACGATCGTCGGCACCGACGACCGCTCGCTCCTGACCTACGAACGGGTCGGCGCGGGCGAGATGTTCTTCCTCGCCGACGCCTCGCCGCTCGAGAACGCGTACCTCGGCACCGGCGACAACGCCGCGTTCGGGCTCGCGCTCGCGGGCGACCCGAGCCGCCCGGTCGTCTTTCCCGAAGGCACCCACGGATACGGCGCCAGCCGCGGATTGGCCGCGCTGCCGAACCGCTGGAAGATCGCGCTGATCCTCGTCGCCCTCGCCGCACTCGCATTCGTGTGGTCGCGTGCTCGACGCTTCGGGCCGCCCGACCGGAGCGCCCGCGACCTTCCACCGGCGCGCGCGGAATACGTGCAGGCGTTGTCGGTCACGCTCGAACGCACGCACGACCAGGCCGGCGCGCTGCTCCCTGCGCAGCGCTGGGCCCGCGGGCGCCTGGCGGAGCGAGCCGGCCTCGGCGTCCAGCCCAACGACGAGGAGCTCGCCCACGCGGCTCGCTCGTTCGGGTGTACATCCGAGGAGACACTCGCCTTGTTGGCACCGGTATCCGACGACGCGAGCATCCTCGCGTTGGGACGCGCAGTCGCCCGGGTCGGCGGCGACGGGAGGAAACAGTGAAAGAGCTACGCGATCGCGTCGTGCGCGAGGTGCACAAGGTCGTCGTCGGTCAGGACCATGTGATCGAGGTGTTGCTGGCCGGTACCGCCACCGGCGGCCACGTGCTGCTCGAGGGTGTGCCGGGCGTGGCCAAGACATTGCTGGCGAACGCGTTCGCGCGCGCGATCGGCGTCGACTTCAAGCGCGTGCAGTTCACACCCGACATGCTCCCGTCCGACCTCACCGGCACGATGACGCTCCGCGCCGGGGAGCTCGTGTTCCGCCCCGGGCCGGTGTTCACGAATCTCGTGCTCGCGGACGAGATCAACCGCACGCCGCCCAAGACCCAGGCCGCGCTGCTCGAGGCGATGCAGGAGCGCCAGGTGAGCGTCGACGGGGTCGCGCGTCCGCTGCCGGAACCGTTTCTCGTGGTCGCGACCCAGAACCCGATCGAGTACGAGGGCACCTACCCGCTGCCCGAAGCCCAGCTCGATCGCTTCATCGCCAAGCTCGACGTGGGGTATCCGGCCGAGGCCGACGAGGCCGCGATGTTGCGCCTCGCGCATCGCGGCGTCGCGCCGGCCACGCTGGACGACGTACAGACGGTCGCGACTCCGGCCGAGCTGCTCGGCCTGCGCGATCTCGTCGACGCCACCACCGTCGCCGAATCGATCGTCGGCTACGTGGTCGCGATCGTGCGGCGCACCCGCGACCTTCCGAGCGTCGCGCTCGGGGCGAGCCCGCGCGCCGCGGTGCACCTGCTCGCGGCGTCGAAGGCCGCGGCCCGGCTCACCGGTCGCGACTTCGTGATCCCCGACGACGTCGCCGCGGTCGCGCCCGCCGTACTGCGGCACCGGATCACGTTGCGGCCCGAGGCCGAGCTCGAGCACTTCCGCGCCGACGACGCCGTCGCGGCCGCGATCGCGTCGGTACCGGTACCTCGATGACGCCGACACCTCGCGCCGCGTACGCGCTGCTCGGGGTCGCGCTGCTCGCGCTGGTCGTTCCGGCCGCGGTGTCGTTCGGACTGGTGGCGCTGATCGTGATCGCAACCGTCGCCGACGTCGTGATCGCCCATCACCGCCTGCGGGTGCGCCGGACGATGCCCCGCACCTTGTCGCGCGGCGTCGCGGCGCCGTTGCTCGTGGAGACCGACGCCGCCACACCCGCTCGGATCGAGATCCGCCAGGCGCAACCCGCCGACGTGGAGGTCGTGCCCTCGGTCGGACAGGGCACGCTGGACGCGCACGTCATCGCGCACCGCCGGGGCGTGGCCGTCCTGCCGCCGGTGACGGCCCGGTGCCGCGGGCCGTTCGGGCTCGGGCGGTGCACCTTCACCGGCGAAGGTGAAGCCCAACTATTGGTGTATCCCGACGTCGTGGCCGCGCACCGGCTCGTCGTCGCGTTGCGCCGCAACCAGTTCCGCGACCCCGGGCTCCGTGCACTCGGCCCCCTCGGTCTCGGCACCGACTTCGAGTCGATCCGCGACTATCTCCCCGACGACGACGTCCGCCAGATCAACTGGACCGCCACCGAACGGGTCGGGCGCCCGATGAGCAACGTGTACCGCGTCGAACAGGATCGCGACGTCGTGTGCCTCCTCGACGCCGGGCGCCTGATGTCGGCGCCCCTCGATCCGCGCACGACTCGCCTCGACGCCGCCGTCGACGCGGTGACGATGGTCGCGCTGGTCGCCGACGAGGTCGGCGATCGTTGCGGGGTCACGGTGTTCGACGCTGCGATCCGTTCGCAGTTGCGGCCGCGTCGCAACGGAGGACGCGCCGTCGTGCGCGCCATCCTCGACGCAGAACCGACACCCGGCGACAGTGACTACGACCTCGCGTTCCGCCGCACGAGCGGCGGCAAGCGGTCGCTCATCCTCGTGTTCACCGATCTCGTCGACGCGTCGGCCGCCCGTTCACTCGTTGCCGCGGTGCCGGTGTTGACGCGGCGACACGCGGTCATCGTCGCGTCGGTGCGCGACCCCGACCTCGACGCCGCGCTCCGACAGGAGCCCACGTCTCGTCACGACGTCTACGCGGCCGCGGTCGCCGTCGACGTGCTCGCCGAGCGGCAGCGGGTCGCGGCCCGGTTGGAACATGCCGGTGCGCGCGTGGTCGAGGCCCTCCCCGCCGCGCTCGGCGAGGCGTGCGTGCGCGCCTACCTGCGGCTCAAGGCCCGAGCGCGGCTGTAGCTGCGACCGGCTCGGGCGCGCCCCGCCAGATCACGAGCCCCCAATAGAGGATGCCGAGGCCGAAGCCGACGAGCAGCACCACGGTGAGTCCCGTACCGGCGGGAGTGAGGAATCCTTCGACCAGACCCGCGACCACGAGCCAGACCGCGGTGCCGAGCACGATCTCCACGGCCGCGCGCGACTCGGCCCGCAGCGCAACCGAACGCGGACGCGTTCCCGGGTCGACGATCGCCGACGCGATCCGGAGACCCGCAACGCCGCTCACGACGATGCAGCTCAGCTCGAGCACGCCGTGCGCGACGACGAGCTCGAAGAAGGGTCTTCCGTTACCCGCGCCGATCGCGAGCCCGGCGACAGCCCCGAGCAACACCCCGTTCTGGATGAGTACGTAGAGCGTGCCGAGTCCGAGCAGGATCCCGCCGGCGAACGCGAGGAACGACACCTGGATGTTGTTCGTGAAGATGTCGGCCGCCATGGCCGATTCCTCGTCGACGGAGATACCCAGACTGCGGCCCGCGGGCCGCGGCTCGGTGACCGACTGGTACGACTGCGGTACGAGCCCGCCCGCCGAACCGGGATCGCGCCACGCCCAGTAACCGGTGAGCAACGTCGGTCCGGCGAGGCACACGATCGCGATCAGCAACAGCACGGGTCGTTCGCGCACCCGTCGCCAGTAGCCGCGGCTCGCGAACTGGACGATGGTCTGGCGCGGTCGCGTCGTGTTGTAGACCGCGTGCCGGCCGCGCTGGGTGAGCTGTTCGAGGCGGGCGACGACCGGATCGGCCGGGAAGCGCCGGCGCGCGTACGCGAGGTCGCCCGCCACCGCGCGGTAACACGCGCCGAGCCGCAGCACGCGCTCCGCACCGAGCCGGGCGGGCGAGTTCCCGCCGGCTTGGAGCAGCTGTTCGAACTCCGTCCACGTAGCGGCTCGATCGCGCACGAACTCGTCTAAGTTGGTCACGTGCTCCTCGACGACCGCGTGACGATCGCGACGCCGGAGGGCGTCTCGCTCGAGCTCGTGCTCGCCGGAGTGGGTTCCCGGTTCGTAGCCCGCCTCCTCGACATGCTGATCCAGTCGGTCATCATCATCGCACTCGCGATCGGCATCTACGCCACATCGGCACCGGGCACCGTGCGCGCCGTCGTCCGTGTGCTGATCTTCCTCGTGGTGTTCGGGTACGACGTGCCGTTCGAGGTCTGGCACGGCGGCCGGACCCCCGGCAAAGCCGCAGCGGGTATCCGCGTCGTCGGCGAGAAGGGTGGGCCGGTCGGCTTCCTCGCGAGCTCGATCCGCAACATCTTGCGCATCGTCGACTTTCTTCCCGTGTTCTACGTCGTCGGTGTCATCTCGATGGTCGCGACCAAGCGCGACCAACGCCTCGGTGATCTCGCGGGCGGAACCCTCGTCGCGCGCGAACGGTTCCCCGGCCTCACGAAGGGGCCGGCCGCGCCCGCGACCGTGCCCGTGAACGCCGTGCTCGGGTGGGACGTGTCGGCGCTCGACCAGGTCGACCTCGCGCCGATTCACCAGTTCCTCGACCGCCGGCTCGCGCTCCCGGTCCCCGTGCGCGTCTACTTCGCGAACGAGCTCGCGGCCCGCGTCGCGCCGAAAGTTGCCGGTGCGCCGTACGGTACGCATCCGGAGTACCTGCTCGAAGGGGTCGTCGTCGCGAAGCAGGCCCGCGCGTGACGCACGCGATGCCCGGCCCGTCCACGATGGGTGGAGTTCGCGCGCGCGAGCTGCGCATCGGCGCGGGCGCGATGGTGGCGGTCGCGGCGACGTGGCCGTTACTCCCCGTCCACCCGCCGATCGCCTGCCCGCTGCGCGCGGCCACGGGAATCCCGTGCCCGTTCTGCGGCATGACCCGGGCCGTCGTCGCCGCGGTGCAGGGCCACATCGGCACGTCGCTCGCGTTCAACCCCGGCGGGATCATCGTGCTGGTGCTCGCGGCGATCGCGATCGTCCGGCCCCGGTTGCTGACCCGCGTGCGCGCGCCGGCGTGGGTGCTGTTCGCCGCCGTCGGCGCGTTGTGGTTGTGGAACATCGGCTTCAACCCGACGTTCCACCAACTGCTGTTGCGCTAACCGACCTCGCGGCGGCCTTCGAACGCGCGGCCGAGCGTGACTTCGTCGGCGTATTCGAGATCGCCGCCGACGGGGAGCCCGCTCGCGATACGCGTGACCCTGAGCCCCGCGGGCTTCAACAGTCGCGCGAGATACATCGCGGTCGCTTCACCTTCGATATTGGGGTTCGTCGCGAGGATGACCTCGCTGATCTCCTCGGTCGGGATGCGGGCGAGCAACTCCTTCACGCGGAGTTGCTCCGGGCCGACCCCTTCGATCGGCGAGATCGCACCCTGCAACACGTGGTAGCGCCCGCGGTACTCGCCCGTACGCTCGACCGCGACGATGTCGCGCGGCTCCTCGACCACGCAGACGACGTGCGAGTCGCGGCGTTCGTCGAGGCAGAACGCGCAAAGCTCGCCTTCGGAGATGTTGAAGCAGCGCCGGCACCAGGTGACGCGATCCTTCGCGTCCTCGATGGCGCGCGCCAGTCGTTTCGCGTCGAGCGCGTCGACCTTCAGGAGATAGAACGCGATGCGCTGCGCCGACTTCGGTCCGACACCCGGCAGGCGACCGAGTTCGTCGATGAGCGTCTGCATGACGCCTTCGTAAGGATTCACGGCTCGAGCATTCCTCCGAGGCCGCCGAGCATCCCGCCGAGATCGATGCCGCTCGTCGCCGCGCCGAGCTTCTCCGCTTTCAGCTCGGCCGCCTGGCGCATCGCCTCGACGACCGCGGCCACGACCAGATCTTCGAGGGTCTCGATGTCGTCGGGGTCGACGACGCCGGGGTCGATCTTGATCGCGCGCATCTCACCGTCGCCGGTGACCGTCGCGCGCACGACGCCGCCGCCGACCGTGGCCTCGACGATCGTGTTCGCCAGCTCTTCCTGCGCCGCCTCCATCGAGGCCTGCATCTCCTGGACCTGCTTCAACATGTCCATCGGGTTCGGGGTCGTCATGGGTCGCCTCCCGTCCTCAGCGCCGGCGCTCGTCGACGACTTCCGCGCCGAGGACATCGGCGAGGCGCGAGACCGAATCGGGCGGCGGCGCCTCCGGCGCGTCGGCCAGTTCCTCCAGGTCGACAGCTTCGTCGTCTTCCGGTTCGGCGACGGGTGCCGCAGCCTCCGCGCCCGCGGTCGTCGGCTTGAAGGCGTCGACCTTGTCGAAGTCGTGCGCGCGCAGCATGAAACGCGGCGCCGCGCCCAGGCGCTGCGCGAATGCGTCCTTGATCGCCGCCGCTTCCTTGCGGAACCGCTCGTTGATGGCGTCGTAGCGGGTCTTCGGCACGCCGAAGACGATGATCCCGTTCTCGAGCGCGATCGGTTGCGCGTCCTGGATACCGGTGCGCACCGGCGCTTTCAGCAGCGCGAGCGTTTCCGGCCAGGCCTCGATCACGTCGTCGAGTGCGAAGGTCGGGGGTTCGGCCTCCGGGGCCGCGTCCGTGGGCGCGTCCGCCGGCGGGGCCGCGGCCGCGGCGGTCGGGGCTTGGGTGGGTGCGGCGGGCTTCGCCGCGCGCTCACGCTTCGCGAGTACCGGACCGCCGGGAACCGGCGCGGGCCGCGCCGGCGCGGGGCAGGAGCAGGGACCGCGGCGGTGGGGACGGCCGCCGGCATCGGACCGCCCGCCGCGAACCGTTGTTCGAGGCGCTCGACGCGATCGATCAGTGTCTCTTCGCGCGTGCGCGCTTCGCGGCGCGTGATCCTGACGACCGCGACCTCGAGCACGAGCCGCGGATCGGCGACGGCCTGACCCCGGATGTCGATGATCGCGTCGCCCAGGATCTCGATCGCGCGCACGACTGCGGGATTGCCCATCTCCTTGGCGAGCGCGGCCAGGCGATCGGTTTCCTCGGGCGCACCGTCGTAGGGGATGCGACCGGACGCGTTCGCGAGCAGGAACGCGTCGCGCAACGTGCGGAGGAGGTCGTCGGCGACCCGGCGCACGTCGTGGCCCGACGCGACCAGATCGTGCACCCCGACGAGCGCGCTCGCGACATCCTCCGCGGCCGCCGCCTCGAGCACCGCGAGGCGCTGCTCGAACGGGGCGCCACCGAACGCCGACTGCACCTGCTGCGCGTCGATCTTCCCACTGCCGACGGCCAGGGCCTGATCGAGCAGTGACAATGCGTCGCGCGCCGAACCGCCCGCGCGCCGGGCAATGAGATCGAGCACCTCCGGGTCGGAGTCGATTCCCTCGCGGGCGAGGACGTCGGCGAGGTGGCCGACGAGCTGACCGTGGGAGAGCAGCGTGAACTCGAAGTGCTGCGTGCGCGAACGCAGCGTGGGGAGCACCTTCTGCGGGTCGGTCGTGGCCAGCACGAACACCACGTGCCCGGGCGGTTCCTCGAGCGTCTTCAGCAGCGTGTTCGACGCCGCCGCGGAGAGCATGTGCACCTCGTCGATGATGTACACCTTGCGCCGGCTCGTGGCCCCGACACCGAGGTGCACGCTCTGGATGAGCTCGCGCATTGCCTCGACCCCGTTGTTCGACGCGGCGTCGAGCTCGACGAGGTCGAAGAAGGTTCCGGCGGCCACCGCCGCGCAGTTCTCGCAGACTCCGCACGGTTCGCCGTCGTCGCCGAGATTCAGGCAGTTGAGCGCACGCGCCAGGAGGCGGGCGGTGGTGGTCTTACCGGTACCGCGCGGGCCGGAGAAGAGGTACGCGTGGCCGACGCGATCCTCGTGGACGGCATGCCGGAGCGCAGTCGTGACGTGCTCTTGACCGACCAGCTCTGCGAATTTCTGCGGCCGGTACTTGCGGTACAGGCTGTGTGACGCCACGGCGGCAACCTTACCGATGCCAACTAGGCTGCAACGTGGCCCGCTCGCGCCGTGTTGGGTCCGGCGCGACGAGCGCCCGTGAACCGAGTCAGGTCCGGAAGGAAGCAGCTCTCAGCGGAAGCGCTCGAGTGCCGCCGGGTCGCCTGATACGTGCTGCGAGCGGGCCACTTCCTCTCCGGGTCGCTCGCGCTGCACCTCCCATACGGTCGGCTCCGCTGCCGCTCCTGCTTGGGTGTCGCCTAGCATCTCGTCTTTCCCGGGAGGGATGCGAGAGCGGCCGAATCGGCACGCTTGGAAAGCGTGTGAGGGGCAACCCTCCGTGGGTTCGAATCCCACTCCCTCCGCTCGGCGCCGGTCCGGCGCTCCATCCCCGGTAGCGCCGGTTCCGGGTCCAGGCTCGCATCCCCCGCGTGTCAGGCTGGTCCGTGGACAGTTCGAGTCTGGTGGTCGTCGCCGCCGTATTCCTCGTGTACGCCGTGTTGTCACGCCGGTTGCGCGGCACGTCGATCACGGCCCCGATGGTGTTCGTGGGCGCGGGATTCGCGTTCGGCGCCGAGGGCCTCGGTTGGCTGCACGTCACGTTCGGCCAGGACGCGGTCAGCACACTCGCGGAGGCGACCCTCGTGGTCGTGTTGTTCACCGACGCGTCCCGTATCGATATGCGCGCACTGCGCCGGGAGTACTCGGTGCCGGCGCGCTTGTTGGGCATCGGGCTGCCGCTCACCATCGTCGCCGGCATGCTGGCGGGTGCGCTGATATTGCGGGACGTGACGTGGGCCGAGGCCGCGGTGCTCGCGATCGTGCTGGCTCCGACCGACGCCGCGCTCGGACAAGCCGTGGTCACCGACGAGGCCCTGCCGTCGCGGATTCGCCAAGGCCTGAACGTCGAGAGTGGCCTCAACGACGGCTTGTGCGTGCCCCTCCTCGCGATCGCCCTCGCCGTCGCCCAGACCGATGCCGGTGAGACCACCGCCACCCACGCGACGCGGTTGGTCGCCGAGGCGATCGGCTGGGGCATCGTGGGTGGTGTCATCGCCGGTGCGGTCGCCGCGTATGCGCTCCGGGCGGCGCGCACGCGCGGCTGGATCGACGGACACTGGATACAGATCGTTCCCGTGATCGCGGCAGTGGGTGCGTTCGGTATCGCCGACTCCCGGGGCGGTAGCGGCTTCATCGCCGCCTTCGTCGGCGGCGCGGTGTTCGGCCGCATCTCGGGACAGGATGCGAAGTCCGCCTCGTTCTCCGAAGAACTCGGCAACGTGCTGAACGGCGTCACGCTCATCGTGTTCGGGGCGGCCGTCTTGGGATCGGTGTGGTCGAAGATCGGGCTCGCCGAGGTGTTCTACGCCGTCCTCAGTCTCACCGTCGTGCGGATGGTGCCGGTCGCGACCTGCATGGTCGGCACCCGCGCGCGTCGACCGACCGTGCTGTTTCTCGGTTGGTTCGGCCCACGCGGACTCGCGTCGATCGTGTTCGGCGTCGTGGTGGTCGAAGCCGCGGGTCTCCCGCACACCTCGGAGCTCGTCATCGCGCTCACCGTCACGGTCGCGCTCAGCGTCGTGGCCCACGGCGTCACCGCGGCTCCCCTCGCGCGGCGCTATGCCGCCTGGTACGCGCGGTCCGCCGCACCCATGGAAAGTGTGCCCACACCCGACCAACGCTGGCGCCACACCGCACACCCGTAGCCGAGGCTCCCGCGCCCGCGAATGGCTCGGGTGCGGTGCGTCGAGCAAGCTGGCCCCGTGGAGGAGTCACTGTTCGACGACGTCGGCGACATCCTCCTCGGCGTCGCGCCCGAAGCGCTCGGGCCGTGCCGCTTCCGCGCCCATCGCTACGGGATCAAGGTGTGGTTCGGTCCGGAGAAGCCGATCCGCGAGCACTACGAAGCCCAGGTGATCGGCGCGCAGGAGGTCGAGGGCGCGTCGGTGCTCGCACTCGAGGTCGGGTTTCACACCGAGCACCCCAAAGCGGCCGAGAACGACTCGGTGATCTCGCACCTGCTCGCGCACGAACGCGGTTGGCGGCGCGCGCTCGGCAAGGAAGCCGAGGTCGGAGCATTCCTCGGTCGCCAGGATGCCTGGCGACGCGTGTCGGAGGTGTGGCCCGATCCCGATCTCGGCGCGCCCGAGCTGGGCCTCGAGATCGCACTCCGGCTCGTCGACTACGCCCGCGCGATCGAACCCGTGCGGCTCACTCGCACGGAGTAGACGTCCGCTACCCGGAACTGCCGAGCGACGTGCACGCGTCGACGGCCTGGAAGCCGGGCGCGGTTGCGCCGCCGCACATCCAGAGCCGACCGCGGTAGACCGCGAACGCGGTGCCGTGTCTCGGGACGAGCATCGGCGCGGTGCTCCAGGTGCCGCCGCGCAGTTCCTGCACGACGCCCACGATGCTCGTCTCCCCGGCCGGTTCGCCGCCCGCGACGAAGGTGACGCCGCTCAGCACGACCGCGGCCGCACCGGACGTGCCGGTCGGCAGCGTTGCCCGGCGCGTCCACGTGTCGCTCGACGGATCGAGGCAGTCGATCGCCCCGCTCGTGTCCGGGGTCCGGCCGCCCGCGACACACACGAGCGCACCGTCGAGGTAACCGGCGAGGTGATTCCGGGGCGCGGGCATGGCGCCGGTCACGCTCCAGGTTCCGGCGCCGGGGTCGTACCGCTCGGTCGGCGCAATCTGGGCCGAGGCCTCGCGTCCGCCGATGGCGTACAACCGGCCGTCACGCGCAACGAGCGAGAGCGCGCCGCGCGCGTTGTGCATCGGCGTGAGCTCGCGCCACGTGCCGTTGCCGGCGGCGAGTACGAACGCGCGATTCGTCGCGCCGCCCGGCGTGAAGCCACCCGCGACGTACACATCGGACCCGATCGCGGCGACGCCCGGATGGTTGACGGCAATCGGCAATGACGGCCCGCGCTGCCAGGTCGAACCGTCGAAGACGAACACGGCCGCGCTGCTGTTGCGCTGCACGTCGTAACCACCGGCGACGAACAATCGGTCGCCCGTGCTCGCCGCGCCGGCCTCCTGGATGCGCATCGGCAGTGCCGGTTCGAACTGCTGGGGCCGGGACGGAGCCGGCGGCGCGGACGTCGTGGTCGACGTCGGGGTCGTGTGCGCGCCGGTGGTCGTCGGACCCGAGATCGCACGGGTGCTCGTGGTCGCGGACGTCGACGCATGACCGCTGCCGCTCGCGCAGCTGCTCACGAGCAACGCGACGATGACTGCCGCCGGAAGCGCTCCCCGCGCGCGACTAGCGAAAGACACCGGTGTGGCCGAGTGAGTAGCGACCCGGCTGAGGGAACACGCAAAGGCCGTGCGGCCCCGATCCGACCCGGATCTTCTGCAGGAGCGCGCCGCTCGTGGTGTCGATCGCGTACACGACGCCGTTGTAACGACCCGAGACCCACAACACCTTGCCGTCGGCCGAGACCCCGCCCATGTCGGGCGAGCCGCCGCCCGGGATGTACCACGTCTTGCTCACGGAGTTGGTCGCGAAATCGAGCAGGGAGATCGAGCCGGCATTCCGATTGGTGACGTAGAGCACCTTGGAATCACGGCTCACGTACAGGCCGTGCGCGCCCGCGCCGGTCGGGATGAATCCGGTCACGGTGAACGAAGCGCCGTCGATCGTGTACACGCCGCCGCGGATCATGTCGGCCACGTAGAAGACGTGCCCGGTCGGGTCGAGCTTGACGTCTTGAGGCTTCGAGTTCCCACCGTGCAGCGGGATCGTGCCGATCACCTTCTGGCCGGCGACGTCGACCTTCACCAGCTGGCCCGAGAACTCGCAACTCGCGATCAGGTAGCTGCCGTCGGCGGAGAAGTCGATGTGATCGATGCCGACACAGTCCACATGGAGCGAGTGAACGAGCTTGAACGTGTGCGGGTCGCGGAAGTCGAGACGCGCGAGCCGTTCGGCAACGACGATCGCGTACTTCCCGTCGGGAGTGAAATACATGTTGTACGGATCGTCGACCGGAATGATGGGACCCGGTTGCCCGGTCGTGGGGTCGATCGGCGTCAACGAGTTGCTGCGGTCGTTCGTGACGTAGAGCGTCTTCAGGTCCCAGGCGGGGACGACGTGCTGCGGCAGGTCACCGACGGCGAAGTGGTTCACGACCTGCCCGGTGGTCGGATCGATGACATCGACACTTCTTCCGAGCGAGTTCGGCACGTACACCCGCGGCGGGTCGTTCTTCACGACGTCCGAGAGCATGTTCGGCCGGTCGGCGGCGTAGATGTCGACGGGCGTGTTCGCGGACGGTGCCGTCGTCGTGGTCGCCCCGGACGACGGGACGTGCGGACGGGTCGACGAGGTGGTCGAGGTCGCGCTCAGGGTTCGCTTCGAATCGCCGGCCGCCGAACATGCGCCCAACATGATCACCGCGACCATGAGCGCGCTCAAAGATGTGAGTTGGCGCGCCATCCGTCGGATCGTAAGCCGCGGAGGTTGGGTGATTGCTGGCGGGCAGGCCAAGGCTCTTCCAAATTTCCCGGCAATCTTCCGCGCCGGTCGCCTCGGCCGGGTCCGCGCCCGGTTCAGTGCCCGGGTCAGTGCGTGGTGACGAGCTCGCGTTCCGTGTCCGCGAAGCGGTTGAGCGAGCGCCCGACGACGATCGCCGCAATCGCATCGGTCGAGCTCACGCCGAAGCATGTCTGCAGCTCGGCGATGACGCTCTTCATCGTGCGGTCGGCCAGGAGGAGTTCTTGTGCTCGGCGTACCGAGGCCAGTTGTCGTGACATGGCCACTCATCGACCGGTGTGGGCGACTCGACAGGTTTTCTCCGATTTCGGCGACGCGGACGTCGCCGGGTTGCTCCGCTGTTCTCGATCGGTTACGATATATCGTAATAGCTCGTCAAAAGGAGAGAGAGCATGAGAGATTTTCGTGAACAGGGGCGGGGCCACCGGGGCCACCGCCACGACGGTGAAGGCTGGGAAGGTCGCCGCCGCGGCGGCCGCATGCGCCGGGGCGACATCCGTACCGCCGTGCTGGCGATCCTCGTCGAGGAGCCCGGCCACGGTTACGACGTGATCCAGCGCCTCGAGGAGAAGACCTCGGGCGCCTGGCGTCCGAGCCCGGGATCGGTGTATCCGACCCTGCAGTTGCTCGAGGACGAGGGGCTGCTGCGCTCTGCCGAACGCGACGGCAAGCGGGTGTACGAGGTCACCGAGCAGGGTCGCACCGAAGCGACCCAGCGCATCGAGACCGCGGGCGGAACCCCGTGGGAGATCGCCGGGCGCAACGACACCGGCGCGGGCGAGTTCCGCAACGCGGTTCGCCAACTCCTCGTCGCCGCGAGGCAGGTCCGCGACTCGGGCAACGAGCAGCAGGGCGAGCGCACGGTCGAAATCCTGAAGCGGGCCCGGAAGGAGATCTACACGATGCTCGCCGAGGATTGAGCCCCTCCCGACCCCGACCCCTCCCCGACGAAGCGGGGTTCAGCCCCAGGCGTCTTCACCCAGGAGCGTGAGCGCTTCGAGCGCCATGCACACTTCCGTGCACCCGAGGGGTTCGTCGAGCGAGCGGCCCGTCAACGTCTCGACGCGCTGCAAGCGGTTGCGCACCGTGTTGCGGTGACAGAACAACCGTTCCGCGGCGACGGCGGTCGAGCCCCCCGAATCGCGCCACACGCGCAGCGTCTCCAAGATGGCGCTGCGCTCGGCGCGATCGAGTTGCAAGAGCGGTCCGAGCACCGCGCGCGTGGCGCGCACCGCGATCTCGGGGTTCGCGACGACCACGGCTGACAACGGCCGATCGTCGAAGCGCGTCACCCCGGTTTCCTGCGGATCGAGCGCGGCCCGGGCCACGTCGGCGAGCGCCGCGTACTCCGCGGTGTCTCCGAGGTCGCCGAAGTAGGGACTGAAACCGATTCGGCTCTTCGAACGGCACGCGACGATCTCCGCGAGACGCTGCGACGCCGCGTTCGCGTCGCCGTCGAGAACCACGATCCCGAACTGTCGTTCATTGCGGCGCCGCCACGCGGACCTGATCGCGAGCGAGCGCAACCGCGATTCGATGTCGGCGAGGCCGTCGTCACCGACCTCGGACACGTCGGCCGCAACCGCGACGAACTGCGCGCGCTCGGGCAGATCGAGAATGCGCGCGATCCCCGACGTGAGCGGCAACGACTCGCGACCGCCGTCGAAGAGCGCGTCGAGCAACGACGCGCGTGCCTGCTGCGAACCGCGGAACTTGTCGCGCACCGCGTCTTCGAATGCTTCACGGATCACTTCCGAGTAGCGGTCGGTGAGCGAGAAGAAGACGTTGGCGGCCCGGAGCACCTGCTCTCGGTCCACCGCCTCGGCCATGTCGCCGCTCGTCAGCGCGACCGCGTGTTCCCAGAGCACTTCGCCGCCGAGACGGTACGCGTGCAGGAGCGCGGCCATGGGCACTCCCTGATCGGCGCGGCGGCGCGCCACCCGCCGGGGGAGGTCGTAATCGAGGGGCTCGAGGCCGGCCAGCGCGCGCACCACCTGCGTGAGCTGCTCCGCGACCGTCCGCTGCATCTCCTGCCGCATCGCCTCGGTAGTACCTGCGTAGTAGTGGTCCTCGACGGCGATGCGCGTCCGCAGCTGGCCGATCATCGCGTCGACGCGCGCGACCAATCCGTCGGCGACCCGGTGCACGAACGGATCGTCGGCGATTCCCTCCGCGGCGTACGCGCGATCGGTGACGCCCATGGCGGCTTCCCCCTGTGCCCTGGACTACTCGAATGCCGATGATCCGTTGCCCCCGACCATCGACCCGGCATCCCGATCCTTGCACAATGAATCCGCAGCGTCATCCGGCACCACGCCCGGAGCGCTGCTGCCGTTCCAACGGGGGAGCTGACAATGACGTCATCGAACGAAGCCGACTTCGACGCGGGCAATTCCGACCGCGGACGGGCGCAATGGTCCCGGCGGAGGTTCCTCGGTGCCGCGGCCGGTGCAACTGCGGGCGCCGCGACGATGGGCCTCACGGGCTGGATGCCCGCGTTCCGGGTTCCGGCCGCGGGCGCGGCGACGCCGCCCAGCTTCCCCGCATCGATCCCGCTCTACCAACAGGCGTTCAAGAACTGGGCCGGCGACATCGCCGTCGACGCGGCCTGGACGTGCGCACCGAAGACGCCGGCCGACGTCGTGACCGTCGTGAACTGGGCCAATGCCACCGGCTACAAGGTGCGGCCGCGCGGCATGATGCACAACTGGTCGCCCCTGACGTTCACACCGGGCTCCAGCAACAACAACGTCATCTTGTGCGACACGACGCAGTACCTCACGTCGGTGTCGATCGCGGGCGGGACTCCGGCGACGGTCACCGCGGGCACCGGGGTCACGATGGAGTCGCTGCTCACGCAGCTCGAAGCTGCGGGCTACGGCCTCACGGCCACGCCCGCGCCCGGCGACCTCACCCTGGGCGGCGTGCTCGCGATCAACGGCCACGGCTCGGCGATCCCGGCGAACGGCGAGACCCGCGTCACCGGATCGTCGTACGGGTCGGTCAGCAACCTCATCACGTCGATCACCGCGGTCGTCTGGGACAGCGCGAGCTCCGCGTACGTCCTGAAGACGTTCCCCCGATCGAGCACGCAGTGCCAGGCGTTGCTCGCGCACATCGGGCGCTCGTTCATCGTCTCCGCAACGCTCCAGGTCCGCGCCAACTACCGGCTGCGTTGCCAGAGCTGGTTCGACATCGCGTGGTCCGACCTCTTCGCGCCCGCATCGTCGACGTACTCGCGCAAGTTCTCGAACTACATCTCGAGCGCGGGCCGCGTCGAGGCGATCTGGTTCCCGTTCACCAACACGCCGTGGGTGAAGGTCTGGACACCGACGCCGAACAAGCCGCTGTTCTCGAAGCAGGTCAACAGCCCGTACAACTACTCGTTCTCCGACAACCTGCCGTCGTCGGTCACGGACCTCGCGGGCCAGATCATCGCCGGCAATCCGTCGCTCGCGCCGACGTTCGGCTCGACGCAGATCTCCGTCGTCGGCGCCGGCCTGATCGCGACCGGAACGTGGGACATCTGGGGCTGGTCGAAGAACTCGTTGCTGTACGTGCGGCCGACCACGCTGAAGGTCACCGCGAACGGTTACGCGATCCTCACGACCCGCGCCAACATCCAGCGCGTCGTCAACGAGTTCGCCACGACCTACAACGCGAAGCTCACGGCGTACCGGTCCGCGGGCAAGTATCCGATGAACGGACCGGTCGAGATCCGCGTCACCGGCCTCGACAAGACGAACGAGGTCGACGTCGCGAACGCGGGGCCGCCGTTGCTGTCGAGCGTGCGGCCGCGGCCCGACCACACCGACTGGGACGTCGCGGTGTGGCTCGACATCCTGACGATCCCGGGCACGCCGTACGCGGCGCAGTTCTACCGGGAGATCGAGCAGTGGATCTTCTCGAACTACTCGGGCTCGTACGTGTCGGTGCGGCCGGAATGGTCGAAGGGGTGGGGATACTCGAACTCGGCCGCGTGGGCCGACTCGACGATGCTCGGCACGACCGTTCCGGCCTCCATCGACGCGGGCCAGCCCGCGGGCACGCAGTTCGCGGACGCGCGAGCGGCGCTCGACGCGTTCGACCCGGCGCGGATCTTCACCAACAGCTTCATCGACACGTTCCTGCCCGTAGAAGTTCGCCTGCCCTAGAAGTTCGCCTGCCGTAGAGGGGGGCCATCCACGGCGCAGTCCTAGATTGCGTCGCGGATGGACAATTCCTCGTGGATGCAAGCTGCGATCGCGCAAGCCGCGCTCGCACTCGAGCACGGCGACGTTCCGGTCGGTGCGGTCGTGGTGGATCTCGCGACCGGTGCGATCGTCGCCCGGGCCCACAACGCCCGCGAGCGCGATCACGACCCCACCGCGCACGCCGAGATCTTGGCGTTGCAGGCAGCCGCGCAGCGAGCGGGCAGCTGGCACCTGACCGGCCACGCCCTGGTCGCCACGCTCGAGCCGTGCCTGATGTGCGCCGGCGCGGCGTGGGCGGCGCGCATCGACCGCATCGTGTTCGGCGCCGCCGACCCGAAGGCCGGCGCCGCGGGGAGTCTGTACAACTTCGCGGTCGACCCTCGCCTCAACCACCAGACCGAAGTGGTCGCCGGGGTGCGGGCGCAGGAGTGCGGTGACCTGCTCACCGACTTCTTCCAATCGAGACGCCACCGCTGATCCATCGCAACTGGTCGCTCGCGCTGCGCCTCCCATACGGTCGGCTCCGCTGCCGCTCCATCGCAACCGGTCGCTCGCGCTGCGCCTCCCATACGGTCGGCTCCGCTGCCGCTCCCGTACTATCTCGCCCCGGAGGGATGCGAGAGCGGCCGAATCGGATGGTCTCGAAAACCATTGTGGCGCAAGTCACCGTGGGTTCAAATCCCACTCCCTCCGCTCGCAGACGGGCCCGACCACTTCGGTCGGGCCCGTTCTCGAAGGCACTGCGGCCGGGTCGGGAATCGTCCGACAAGAGTGTCGTGGACAACGTCGCCCACCTCGAGCAGAGGCCCACGGCCGCGTGACGCCGACGGACCCATCGGCGCTGGCCCGCGCCCGGGTGTTGCTCGATCTCCGGCGCTACGCCGACGCGCTCCCCATCCTCGGACCGCTCGTCGCCGCGCGTCCGGACGACGCCGAGCCGCTCCTCCTGCTGACCCGCGCCCTCGCCGGCGTGGGCCGGCGCGACGAGGCACTCACCTCCGCCGAACACGCGTGCGCGTTGGTTCCCGAACGGGCGTACGCCCATCGGCTGCGCGCGGAGGTCCTCATCGAGCTCGGGCGCTTCCGGCCCGCGCTGCAGGCCGCGGAACGCTCGGTCGAGCTCGCGCCCGAGAGCGCGGAGTCCCATTGGGTGTTGGCCCGGGCCGCGGTCGCGCGCCGGCAGTACACGAAGGCCGCCCGCGAGGCCGAGATCGTCGGTCAACTCGCGCCCGGCTCGGAGCTGGGATTCCACGCGTGCGGCTACATCGCGGTGAAGCGGCACAAGTGGAAAGCCGCCGAGCGCGAGTACCGCTCGGCCGTCGCGCTCGACCCGCAGAGCCCGATGCTCTTGAACAATCTCGGTCTCGCGGTGCTGCACCAGGGCCGAACCGTTGAAGCGACGGATCTGTTCATCCGCGCCGGCCAACTCGATGCGACGAAGGACATCTACCTCAAGAACACCGCGATCGCGGCCCAGGTCCCCCTCATCGGCGGTAAGCCGGTCACGGCAATGCGGGCACGAGTGCGCGGCACCGCGGCCGGGCGCCTGGCGTGGCCGCTCCTGATGCTCGCCGCGTTCTTGGTGATCCGGGTCGCGGTCGCCACGCTCGCGCGGTCACCGGCGGGCGCGGCCGGGCTCGTCGTCGCGGTCGTCCTCGTCGTCGGCTCGTACGTCCGGCGGCGCAACGCGGTGCCGGAAACCGCGCAGCGGGCGATCGCCGCGCAGCGACGCGCGTACGCCGCGCGCGGGCGGGCGGAGTTGCGGCCGGACTGGCGTCGCCTCGGCCGGCTCACGCTGCTGACCGTCGGCCTCGGCATCGTGGCGATCCTCGCGGTCTACTTCGTCGGCGCCGCCCTGACGTCGTAGAACCCGACGAACGCGTGCGGACGCACCCGGCTCAGGACGCAGTGTCGTCCGGGTTGCGCAGGCTGCCGATCCCGAGGCTGGTATCGCCGGCCGCGGCCCCGGCCGCCG
The DNA here is from genome assembly GCA_963835455.1 of uncultured Actinomycetes bacterium. Taxonomy (GTDB): domain Bacteria; phylum Actinomycetota; class Acidimicrobiia; order IMCC26256; family PALSA-610; genus PALSA-610. Next base: position 73,634 of record CAWIFT010000006.1, on the reverse strand, counting down.
CCGCTTGCGCGAGCGGGTTCGGAGTCGGCGGCGCGATCCGGGTCAGCGTGTTGTGGTCGGCGTGGCGGAACGGTTCGTCCCGGCCCGGGATGACGAGCTGCGCCTCCTCCTCGTACGACCACGTGCCGTCCGCGTGCACCGTGACCACCATCCGGTAGCTGAGCGTGCGGAACGCCTCATCGAGGAACGGGTTCGACAAGATCCCGTACGTCTCCGAACCGACGGCCGCGGTCACCTCGAAGGTTGTCGCATCCGGCGCGGCCGGTCCCGCGGCCAGCAACACCTGACCGCGCGGGATCGCGAGCGTGAACGTGACGGTGTTCGTCGCCGGCTCCCAGAGCCAATAGCCGATCTGGTCGTGGAATGTCTCGACCTCGCCGCGGCTTGACGATGTGCGTGTGGTAGCGGAGCCCGTAGAAGAGCTGCGGACCGTTGGTCTGGCGGTCGATGGGCTGCAGCTCGTAGTGCTCGACGAACTCGTTCTCCTCGGCGCCGTCGACTGCAGGGTGCATGTCGACGCCCTTGCTGCCTTCCCAGATGCCGGCGAGCGGTGCCAGCGGACCGAGATTCGCGATCGTGTCGGGATCGCCGTCGGGCTCGGTGTAGATGTCGGTCCCGTACGGGCTCTCGCCGTTGCTCTCCACGACGTCTGTCTATCCGAAACGTCCGCCGCCGCGCGGTGTCGGGGGTACGGACCCGCGCCAACCCGCGCGGTTCCGTCCCCCGTCCGCATCCGACCGAGTGGGCCTAGCCGAGCGTGATCTGGCCGATCGCGAAGTTCAGCGTCTTGACCCCCGTGCCGTTGCATCCGAACTCGCTGGCGTGGACGTCGTCCAGACTGGTGACGATGTCGAGGCTCGACCCCGCGCCGGCATCCGCTCCCGAAAACGCGCCGGTGACCCCGAGCGGTGCGGTCTCGAACAGCGTGCCCGATTGGAGCTCGACGTAGGTCGCCCAGTCCGCCCCGTACTCGAGACCGCTCAGCTCGTTGACCGTGACGGTGCTCGTCTTATTGGTCAACTTCGGCGCGCCCGAAGCAGTGCGCCACTTGACGGTGAGCGCGTTGGCCGGGAACGCGTTCAGGTTGGAGAGTGCGTTGCAGTCGTTGGTCGTGCCGCTCAGCGTGCCCGCGAACGTGGCGCCCGCGAGCTGCACCGCCGGATTGTCGGTGTCGGTGCAGCCGTCGAGCTTGCCCCTCACCGCGATCGAGTTCGACGTCGCGGTTCCGCCGTTCACCAACGGCGCCGAGAACGTCATCCCGCCCGTGACCGTGTTGCAGACGACGTGATCACCCGAGACGTCGATCGGCGGCGGACCGGCCGCCCCCGCGTTCGTCACTGCGAACACGAACGAGCCCGACGCCAGCACGACGACCGCCGCGCCGGCAACGACCCGTGCTCGGGACCACGGCCCCGATTTCGCCCTTTCGGTTCCGCCCTTAACCATGTTCTCCGCCCCTTCGGTGCGCGCACGACGATGCGCTTGACGTGAATGACGGCGCACGCTTGCACGGAAACGGGGTCGGGCGAAGGGCCTTAGCCAGACCTTAAGCGAGGCTTATGACGGCGCCAACCGTCTACGCGTCGAAGCCGAGGTTGGCGTAGATCTCGCGCGTCGCCGACGACCGGTTCAGCGTGTAGAAGTGGAACGAGTCGACGCCGCCGGCCATGAGCTCCCGGCACAGCTCGGTCGTCGCTTCGATGCCGACTGCACGCATTGCCGCCTCGTCGTCCTCGACTGCGCGCAGGCGGGCCTCGAGCCACGCGGGGAAATCGGCGCCCGACATCTCCGCCATCCGCTTCACCGACTTCACGTTCAGCACCGGCATGATCCCGGGGATCACGCGCGTCGTCACACCCTGCTGGCGCAGGTCGCCGAGGAACTCGAACCACACGCTCGCCTCGAAGAAGAACTGTGAGACACCGAAGTCGGCCCGGTCGAGCTTCTCCGCCTGGCGGCGCCGGTCGGTCGCGTGATCGGTCGACGCGGGATGACCTTCGGGGTGCACGGCGACACCGACGGAGAAGTCGCCGACGGCGCGCACGAGATCGATGAGGTCGGTCGCGTGGTCGAGCTCGCCGGGCGGGAGGTCGAGGTCCTTCGGCGGGTCGCCGCGCAACGCGAGGATGTTCTGAATGCCGGCCTCGCGGTAGCGGACCACGATCTCGGTCAGCTGCTCGCGCGTGTGCGCCGCGCACGTGAGATGCGCCATTGCGGTGAGGGACGTGTCACGGTTGATGCGCGTGACGATGTCGTGCGTCATCTCGCGCGTCGTTCCGCCGGCCCCGTAGGTGACCGACACGAACGTGGGGTGCAGCGACTCGAGGTCGCGAATGGTCTCCTCGAGCTGCAGCTCGGCCGCCGGCGTCTTCGGGGGAAAGAACTCGAACGAGTGACTCGGCCCCGCCGCGAGGATGTCGACGATCTTGCCCATTCCCGTCCAGGCTACCGAGCGGGCGGGGCACCGATCCCGTGCGACTGCGCGTAACCGGCGCGGCAACCGTCGGAGCAGAACCACACGTCGTGGCCGTCGTGCACGAGATGGGCGGGCGCGTTCACCTTCTCGACCTGCATGCCGCAGGTCGGATCCATCGCGTACCGCCCGGCCGCGGGATGCTTCCGGCGGCTCCGGGCCAGCAGGTACATCGCGAGGAGCACGAAGAAGAACACGATGTTCAAGAACGTCGTGTAGTTCCACTGGAAGTGCTCGGGCACGACCGCCTCCGGCCGGCTCGTGGGGATCGCACCGAACACCCCGAAGATGCCTTCGACGGCGAGGCCCGCAAACGACATCAACGCCCAGAACGTCACGAGCACGCGCAGCAGGAGCGCGGTGCCGTAGTACTTGCGGTAGATCAACAACAACGGGAACGTGATCAGGTCCGCGAAGATGAACGCGATCACGCCGCCGAACCCGATTCCACCGTGCCACAGCGCTGCGGCCATCGGGATGTTGCCGATGGAGCACACGAACGAGATCACCGCGATGAACGGCCCGATCAGCGCGTTCTCGAGCGTCGTCCAGAAGCCGTGGCCCTGGAGGAACACCTTGTCCCACCACTCCATCGGCACGAGCACCGTGAGGAAGCCGGCGACGACATAGCCGATGGCGAGCTCGCGCCGGAGCATGTTGATGTCGGACATCGTGAACGTGGCCGCGTCGGTCCATCCCTCACGCGTCGTGATCGAGGCGAAGTCGTCCTCGGTGTCCTCGCCGCCCTCGTGTTCGTGTTGGTGTTCGTGGTGCGGTTCGTCGGCGGCTGGGTTCGAGCTCAGCCGGGCCCGGGCCGCGTTGACGAGCTTCGGGGTGAACACCAACCCGCCGACCAGCGCCAATCCCGCGATCATGATCGGTCCGCCGATGAACTCCGCCAGTGCGAACTGCCAACCCATCAGGACGAGCAACACGATGCCGAGCTCGACGACGAGGTTCGTCGAGGCGAACATGAAGACCATCGCGGTCGTGAAGTCGGCGCCCTTTTGGAAGAGCGACTTCGCCATTGCGGTCGCCGCGTAGGAGCAGCTCGACGACACCATGCCGAACCCCGACGCACGCGCGACCGCGGGGAACCTGTGGTCGCCCATCACGCGCCGCATGCTGCGCTTCGAGACGAAGGCTTGTACCGCGCCGGACAGCGTGAAGCCGAGAACCAGCGCCCAGAACGTTCCCCAGAACATGAAGAACGCCTCGCGCAGGCTGTCTCCGATGTCGGCCAACGAAATGAACGCGGTCATGACCGGCTACGACCGAACGAGGCGCGCGATCGCGGCCGACGCCTCGGCGATCTTCTCGTCGGCGGCCGCACCGCCCTCACCGATCGCGTCGGCGACGCAGTGGGCGAGATGTTGATCGAGCAGTTCGAGCGCGACCGCCTGCAACGCCTTGGTCGCCGCGGAAATCTGGGTCAGGACGTCGACGCAGTAGGCGTCGTCGTCGACCATGCGCTGCACGCCGCGGACCTGCCCTTCGATGCGGCGCAGCCGCTGCTGCACCGCGCCCTTGGTGTCCGTGTAACCGGCCATGGGCGAACCGTACCCCCGTAGGGTATCTGGGTCAAGGGCCGGGCGGCGGGTCTTCTGCCTTCCGTGCCTGCTCCACGGCCGGGAATCGCTGCGGGTTGATGACGTCGAGCGCCGCCTTCGGCGCGCTGAGATCGCCGCCCGTGTGCCCGACGCTGAAGACCCGCTCGTCCCGGCTGCGGCCGACCATCGACCGCAACCAGCTCGACATCGTCGCGAACCGATTGGCGAATCCGTTGAGGAACGCGAGATGGACGAAGACCCACACCACCCACGCCGGGAAGCCACTCAGGCGAACGCGATGCCAGCTGAAGATCGCGCGGAAGCGACCGATGGTCGCGACACTGCCGAGGTCGCGGTAGTGGAACGGGACCGCGCGCTGGTCGCCGCGTAGACGGCGCTTGATGGTGTTCGCGGCGTGCAGACCGCCCTGCATCGCGACCTCCGCGACCCCGGGCAGCCCGTTCAAGGTCACCATGTCGCCCACGGCGAACACCTCCGGGTGCCCCGGAAGCGTGAGGTCGGGCAGGGTCGCGATACGGCCGGCCCGATCCGTCGTCGCGCCCGAGGCGACCGCGAGGAGCTGCGCGAGCGGTGATGCCTGCACACCGGCCGCCCACAACACGGTGCGCGCCGCGATGTGATCCGTCCCTTCGCCGACCGCGAGGTCGACACCGGACATGTCGACGCCGACCACACGCGAATTCATGCGGAGCTCGACACCGAGGCCGGTCAGATCACGCTGCGCGCGCTTCGACAGGTTGTGGCCGAAGGTGGCGAGCGGCTCCCGGCCCGCGTCGACGAGGACCACGCGGATCGAGGCCGGGTCGAAGTTGCGGAATTCCTTGCGCAGGCTCCGCACCGCGAGCTCGCGTACCTGACCCGCGAGCTCGACGCCCGTCGGTCCTCCGCCGACGACCACAACGGTGAGCCACTCGCGCTGCTCCGTCGGGTCAACCGCGGTCTCGGCCATCTCGAGCGCGCCGAGGATGCGGCGCCGGATCTCGAGCGCGTCGTCGATCGTCTTCATCCCGGGCGCGAACAGAGCCAGCTCGTCGTGGCCGAAGTACGACTGGCCCGCGCCCGCCGCGACGACGAGGCTGTCGTACGGCACCTCGAACGTTTCGCCCAAGGGACGCGACGCGATGACCACCCGACGGTCGAGATCGAAGCCGGTCACCTCCGCGAGCTCGACCCGGACTCGTGGCAGCCGGCGCAACACGTGCCGGAGCGGCGGCGCGATGTCGCCCGGCGAGAGCATCCCGGTCGCGACCTGGTACAGCAGCGGCTGGAACAGGTGGTGGTTGCGGCGATCGATGAGCGTCACCGCGACGGGCATGTGCCCGAGCAACCGGGACGCGGGCAGACCGCCGAACCCACCGCCGACGACGACAACGCGATGCGGCGACGTTCCGGGGTCTGCACGCTGATCCTTCGCCTGCCGCACCGGCCGCAAGGTACCTCCCACGCGCAGATCTCGATACCTCCTCAGGGTATGGGATGCCGACCGGAGAGGCCGTGGTTACGCTCCCCGCCATGGGGGGCGTGCGGAAGCTGGGGTCGGTCACGCTGGCCGGCCTGTTCGTCACCTTCGGCCTCGCGCTCGTACCCGGCTCCGCGCACGCAACGACGCTCGCGACGTTCACCGCGCGCGGGAGCGTCGACCAGGCTTACGTGACGCACGCGCCGCCCGGCGACACGATCGCGCTCGTCGACGGCGCGCACGCCGTGGTCGCCACGGGAACCGTCGACGACCTCGGCAGCTTCTTGTTCCGCAACGTCACCGCCGGCACGAACTACACCGTGGTCGACGGCGACCAGGTCACCTTCCCCTTCGACGTGATGACGGCCGACGCGACGCCGCCGCAGCTCTTCTACAACTTGCAACACCTCGTCAGCGGGTTCCAATACATCACGACCCGCGACGGGACGCAGCTGAGTGCCGAGGTGACCCTGCCGGGCCCGATCGACGCCGGTCCGTACCCCACCGTCATCGAGTACTCGGGCTACGACCCCTCGCATCCGGGCAAGCCGCAACCGAGTACGCAGATCGCGCAGATGCTCGGCTACGCGACGGTCGGCGTGAACATCCGCGGCACCGGCTGCTCGGGCGGTGCGTTCGACTTCTTCGAGCCGCTGCAGCAACTCGACGGCTACGACGTGGTGGAAGCGGTCGCCGCGCAGCCGTGGGTCCTGAACGGCATGCCCGGCATGGTCGGCATCTCGTATCCCGGCATCGCCCAGACCTTCGTCGCCCCGACGCGGCCGCCGCACCTCGCCGCGATCGCCGCGCTGTCGGTCGTGGCCGACACCTACCGCAGCCTCGCCGATCCCGGCGGCATCCCGAACGTCGGTTTCCCGCGCCAGTGGGCGCAGGAACGCGACGACGCCGCGAAACCGTACGGACAGGGTTGGGAACAGCAGGTGGTCGCCGGCGGCGGCGCCGTCGGGCAGCAGTGCGCGGAGAACCAACTGCTCCGCCACCAGAACGCGAGCCTGGTTTCCGAGTTCGACGCACACACCTACCGGGAGCCGGTCGCCGACGCCGACGCGCTCTCACCGGCACTCCTCGCGCCGAAGATCGACGTGCCGGTGTTCATGGGTGGCGCGTGGCAGGACGAACAGACCGGCGGTCAGTCGTCGCTGATCTGGCCGAACCTCACGGGCGTGCCGGCGGGCAAGCTCAAGCTGTTCGGTACCAACGGAACCCACGTGGACAGCCTCGTGGCCGAGCTCGACCGGTGGTACGAGTTCCTCGAGTTCTACGTCGCGCGGCGCGTCCCGCACGTACCCGCTTCCGTACGCGCGCTCGCGCCGCTCGTCTTCGCGGCCGCCACGGGCATCACGGGCATGACGCTGCCTCCCGATCGTTTCGACGACACCCAGAGCTACTCCTCGCAGCTCGCGAAGTACGAGGCCGAGCAACCGGTGCGCATCCTTTTCGAGAACGGCGTCGGTGATCCGCACAACCTCGGTGCACCGGTCGGCGACTACGCAGTGAGCTTCCCGTCGTGGCCGCCGCCGAACGCGGTACCGACGCCGTGGTACTTCCAGCCCGATCAGAAGCTCGGCGCGAGCGCGCCGACGATCGCCGACACCGACGGCAAGGCGTACACCTCGTACGTCTACGACCCCACCGCGAAACCCGCGACCGACTACAGCGGCAGCCAGTCCGACATCTGGGCCGCGCACCCGAACTTCGACTGGCGCGCGCTGCCGCTCGGCAAAGCGCTCGCGTTCGACAGCCCGCCGATCACGCAAACGACCCTGACCGCGGGACCGGGCAGCGTCGACCTCTGGTTGCGCTCGACCGCGCCGGACACCGATCTGGAGGTGACGCTCTCCGAGCTACGGCCGGACGGCCAGGAGATCTACGTGCAGAACGGGTGGCTGCGGGCATCGCACCGCGCCCTCGACGCGTCGTCGACCGCGCTGCAGCCGGTACATCCCGACACCTCCGCCGCCGCCGAGACCTTGCCCGCGGGCCAGTTCGTGCCCGCGCGCGTCGCGCTGTTCCCCTTTGCGCACATCTTCCGCGCCGGATCACGCGTCCGCATCACGGTCGAGGCGCCGGGCGGGAACCGACCGTTCTGGGCGTTCGGCGACATCCCCGCGGTCGGAACAGTGGTCAACGACATCGGGCACTCCGTCGGTCGCCCGTCACAACTCGTGCTGCCGGTCATCCCGAACCCGCCGCCCGGCATCCCGGCGGCGTACCCGCCGTGCGGCTCGGTGCGCGGCGAACCGTGCCGCACGATCGTCCCGAACGGCGCGCCGACCAACGTCGAAGCAACCGGCAACGGCACGGATGCCACGGTCACGTGGACACCCGCGGTTGCGCGCGCCGGCGACACGATCGCCGCGTACCACGTCACCGAGCTGCCCGGCGGTGCAACGGTCGACGTGCCCGGCACCGCGCACTCCGCCGACTTCACCGGGGTCTCGCCCGGACCGCACCACTTCACCGTCACGGTCGAGTTCGCCGAGTCGCACGCGCGCGTGATGGCCACCGCGTCCGATGACGTCACGATCATCGACGAGCCACCGTCGAGCACCACGACGACGAGCACCACGACGACGAGCACCACGACGACAACGACGACGAGCACGACGACGACGACCGTGCCCCCGACCGAGACCGGCACCACCACCACGACCGTGCCGGCCACGACGTCGACCACATCCGCAACCGTCGTCGCCGGGCAAGCCACGACGACGTTCGTGGCCGCGCCGGCGGCCACCGGCGGAAGCTTGCCGTTCACCGGTAGCTCGTCCGGGAGACTCGGCGCGATCGGTGCGTTGCTGACCGTCGGCGGCGCGCTGTTCGCGGCCCGGAGACGCCGTCGGACCCTCCTCTAGACTCCGCGCGATGGTCGAGACCGAGCCGCAGGTGGAGAAGAAGGAACGCTGGAACCTCTCGTGGAAGCACCTCTACTCCGAGGTCGTGACCACCGGGTTGTGCACCGGCTGCGCGGGTTGTGTCATCGCCTGCCCGCACGACGTGCTCGGCTACGACGACACCAACGGCGTCTACAAGCCTCTACAAATCGAGGACTTCGGCGGTCCGGGCGACTGCAGCCACGGCGACAAGGCCTGCACGTCGTGCACGCGTGCGTGCCCGCGATTTCGGGCGTGGGAACCCGATATCGACAACTTCATGTTCGGCCGGCCCCGGGAGACCGAGGAGCTGAGCGGCGTCTTCAAGGACATCTGCCTGGCGCGCGCCTCCGACCCCGAGTTGCACGAGGTGGGCCAGGACGGCGGCCTCGTCTCCGCCATGCTCGTGTACGCGCTCGAGCACGACCTGATCGACGCGGCCCTCGTTTCGTACCTCGAAGGCGACGGGAGCACGTGGAAGGCGATCCCGGGCATCGCGCGCACCCGCGACGACATCGTCGCGTCGGCCGGTAGTCGCTACACCTACTCCGCGAACACGCTCGCATACATGGATCTCGAAAAGGAAGACGAGCGCATCGCGCTCGTCGGGATGTCGTGCCAGTCGTCGATCCCGCCGGTCATGAAGCAGCGCAAGGCGGGCAAGGTCGCGCGGCGGCTCGCGCTGAGCATCGGCCTGCTCTGCTCGAAGACGTTCGACGACGCGATCTTCGAAGAGCTGTTCGAGGCGAAGTACGGCCTGAAGAAGGCCGACATCAAGAAGATGAACATCAAAGGCGTGTTCCAGATCTGGATGCACAACGGCGACTATCACGAAGTGCCGCTGAAGGAGTGCCACCAGTGGACGCGCGAGGGCTGCAAGATGTGCCCCGATTTCGCGGCCGAGCACGCCGACATCTCCACCGGGGGCATCGGCAAGTACAACGACTGGACGCTCACCATCGTGCGCACCGACGCCGGCCGTGAGCTCATGGAGCGCATGCTCGCCGACGGCGTGATCGAGACCCGCCCCGGCGACGACGACCCCGACGCGATCGCCTTGATGCACAAGCTTTCGCGGCGGTCGCGCAAGCGCTGGCCCGAGTTCGCCCTGGCCGAGCCGGGACTCGTGCCGCCGCTCCCGCCGAAGACCACGTAGACGATGCGCGTCTGCGCGCTGGTGTCCGATCTGATGGATCGCTCGAAGATCACCGCGGCCATTCCGGACGCGGTGTTCATGTTGGACGGGACTGCAGACGTCGTCGTCGTCGACATCTCGAAGAGTGCGCAGCTCGTCGCCGAGATCCGGGCGGAGATGCCGGCGGCGCGGATCGTGTGTTTCGGTCCGCACGTCGACGACGACGCGGCCGACGCGGCGCGGGCCGCGGGCGCCGATGTCGTCCTGCCGCGATCGCGCTTCTTCCGCGACCCCGCCGCGGCGATCAGATGACGGGGAACACCGGGTCGAGTCTCGTCCGGTAGAGCGCGCGGAGAACCTCGGCGGGTTCGCTGCGGAGTTGCGCGATGTCGACACCGATGTGGAGCACGAGATTCTGCGCGGCCGGCGGAACCGGCCAGGGATCGCGATCGAGCGATCGGGCCAGGTCGTCGAGGTGCACGACCTGCTCGACGATCCGCGTCTCGAGGTAGGTGTCGAGCGTCATCACGGCCACACCACCGGCCACTCCGATGATCCGGTCGGCGGGCTCGGCCCGCAGCTGCGGCGTCAACGCGTCGAGCCGCCGCGCGAGCGCCGCGCACACTTCGCGGTGACCGACCGCGGCAACCTGTGCACCGCGCTCACGGATCAGGCGATGGTCGTCGGCATTCAGGAACGATGCCGACTGCGCGAAGTACACCGCGGCCGACTTCGCCCGCGGGGCATCGGGAATCTCGGCGCTGAGGTAGTCGTCGACCACCCACACCCCTCCCCGCGCGAGGTGCCCCGACAATCCGCCGATCGTCTGCTCGGCGAGCACCGACGGTTCGTCCCACGCCCGCTCGACGGCGCGCTCCGAGATCGCGTCCCGCACGACGCCGGCCGACGCCAAGAACACGTCCCGCACGTCCATCTTCATCTCCTCGATCCCCCGCCACGGTTCTCGGGAACGTTCTAGCCGCGCGAGCCCTCAGATCATGGGCCAGGGGTAGTTGTGGTAGTCGTCGTCGGCCACGGGCAAAGTTCCCGTCGCAAGGAGATGCTCCGTGCGGGCGCGCAGTGCGTCCAGCTCGAAGCGGTCGAGCGTCTGCACGAGGTGCTCGCAGCCCTCGCCCTTTTGCAGTTTGGCCGCGAAACGGTGGAGATCGCTGCACACGTCCGCGGGGATCGACTCGCCCCCGAACTCCCAGATGACCGTGCGCACCTTCCACTGTGTGTGGAACGAGACGCCGTGGTCGATGCCGAAGATCTCGCCGCTCTCCAGCGCGCGGAGGCAGTGACCGCCCTTGCGGTCGGTGTTGTTGATCACCACGTCGAACGCGGCCATCCGCCGGAACCTGTCGGCGTGGGTATCGAGCAGCGTGAAGTAGTGCTCCTCGGGATCGTGCTCGACGAAGCGTTGCATCATCCCGACGCCGTGTGGGCCGTCGCGCAGGACCGTGTCGGGCACGATGTCCCAGCCCAGTGCTTCGGACACCTCGAACGCGGCGACCTCGCGATGGCACAACGTGCCGCGCGGGAAGTCCCACAACGGCCGCTCGCCCCGCTGCGGCTTGTAGATCGCGAGCATCTCGTCGTCACCGTCGGCGAGATTCACGAGGAACGTCGCGTTCGACGACCACGGCATCCGACCGAGGAGGTCGACGTCGCCTTCGCGCAGGAGCTCGCGCGCCCGCTCGTCGGCGACGGGCATGCCGGTCGTCAGTTCCAGCGCGGACAGATGTGTCCGTCGGGGTTCATCGGGAAGTCGCACAACCGGCAGAGCTCGCGCCCACCTTCGACCGCGGCGACACCGTTGCGCATCATCGTGCGGATCTGCGCGCGCGTCGCGTAGAGCCGTGCGATCCGGCCCTCGGCTTCGTCGGGCGGCGGGGGCGGATCGTCGTCGTCCTCCTCCGCCGCGTCCTCGCGCAGTTCGATGAGCACGAGCCCGCGTTCGGAGTCGTAGCCGATCCCGATGAGTCGCGCCCGAAACAGCGGTTCGGCATCGCGGACCGAGCCGCCCTCGACCTCGAGCGCGGTGCCCGGCTCTTCCGGTTCCTCCTCCGCGATGCGGTCGAGGAACTGCGCGGCCTCGACGGCGAGCAGCCGGACCTGTTCCTTCTCCACGAGCACCGAAAGCTCCGCCGCGCCCTTGCGCGCCTGGATCATGAACGTGCGCGCCCCCGGACGACCGATCGCGCCCGCGGCGATGTCGTCGACAGGATCGAACTCGATGAGGTCGGTCACGAGGATCCTTTCTCGGACGGGGTCCCGGGCGAAGACTCCGGCGGCGGCTCGGGGAGGAGATCGTCGAGCCCCCCGGTGTCGTTGCACTTCACCATCATCACGCCGTAAGAGTGGAATTCGAACACCGTGACCGACGCGGGCGACACGTGCACCCGCTGGAACAGATCGAGGTGCATCCCGCTGTAGTGCGCGATCGCCGACTTGATCGGATCCGCGTGGCTCACGACCACGACCGTTTCGTGGGGATGCCGGGCAACCACTTCGTCGAGGGCCGCGACCGTGCGCGACTGCATCTCGGTGATCGACTCACCGTTCGGGAAGCGCGCCCGCGAGGGCGCGACCTGCACGACCTTCCATTCGTCGGTCTTGGCGAGATCGGCGATCTTCCCGCCGGTCCAGTCGCCGTAGTCGGCTTCGATCACACCGGGCAGCGGCTGCACGACGAGCGTGTGGTGCGCGGCGATCTGCTGCGCGGTCTGCGTCGTGCGCTCGATCGGGCTCGCGTACACCGCGGCGATCGGCAGCTTCGCGAGCCGTTGCGCGGTCGCATCGGCCTGTCCGACACCTTTCTCCGACAGGTCGATCCCCGGCATACGCCCCGAGAGCAGCGGGCCGGTGTGGGCGGTGACCGCATGCCGGACGAGGACGAGCCGCGTCGGAGGCTTGGGCTTGTCGACCGGCTTTTCGGCGTCGGCGGTCGCCTCCGTCTCGGGCATGGCCGCCAAGATACCGGTCGCAATCCCATACGATCCCTCGCGATGACCGACGTGCAGTTCTCGCCGACCGGGCCGCCCGAGACGATTCTCGACCCAGAACCGGACGACGCACTCGAGGCGCTGCGCGGCGCGCTGGCCCAGGTCGACGGCCGGCGGGACGCCGTCGCCGACGTCTGCGCACGCTGGCCGCGCTTCCTCGACGCGTGGGCGCAGTTGGGTCGCCTCGGTCGTGACGACGTCGAGGCCTATGCATATTTCCGGGTGGGTTATCACCGCGGACTCGACCGGCTCCGCCAATCCGGCTGGCGGGGCTCCGGCTACGTGCGCTGGCGCTACGAGACGAACCGCGGCTTCCTGCGTGCGCTCGACGGCCTCCGCGCCGCGGCCGACGCCATCGGAGAACCCGACGAGGCGCAGCGCTGCACGGAATTCCTGCGCCAGCTGGACCCGGATTACACGCCCGGGCGCGAGTAGCGTCATCGCCGTGAAAATCGAACTGGAGTTGCATTCGTGAAGCGCGCGCTCATCACCGGAATCACGGGCCAGGACGGTCGGCACCTGTCGCAGTTCCTCCAGACCAAGGGCTACCAGGTGTTCGGTCTGGTGCACGGCCAGGCCAACCCGAAGATCGAGATGGTGCAGAGCGAGAACCCCGCGCTCGAGTTCATCGAGGGCGACCTGCGCGACCTGTCCTCCCTGATCGGTGTCGTCGAGCAGGTCCAGCCGGACGAGGTCTACAACCTCGGCGCGATCAGCTTCGTGCAACTCTCGTTCAAGCAGGCCGAGCTCACCGCGGAGATCACCGGCATCGGCGTGCTGCGCATGCTCGAGGCCGTCCGCATCGTCGGCGGAACCGACAACAACCCGATCCGCTTCTACCAGGCGTCGTCGTCGGAGATGTTCGGCAAGGTGCACGAGACCCCGCAGACCGAGACCACGCCGTTCCACCCGCGTTCGCCGTACGGCGTCGCCAAGGTGTTCGGGCACTACACCACCCTCAACTACCGCGAGGCGTACAACATCCACGCCAGCAGCGGGATCCTCTTCAATCACGAGGGTCCGCGGCGCGGGCTCGAATTCGTGACCCGCAAGGTGACCAACTCGGTCGCACGCATCAAGCTCGGCCTGCAGGAAGTCATCACGATGGGCAACATCGACTCGTCGCGCGACTGGGGCTACGCGGGCGACTACGTCGAGGCGATGTGGATGATGCTGCAGCAGGACGAGCCGGACGATTACGTCATCGCCACCGGTGAGACCCACACGATCCGCGATCTCCTCGACGTGTCGTTCAAGCACGCCGGAATCGACGACTGGTCGCAGTACGTGAAGCAGGACCCGCGCTTCTACCGTCCGGCCGAGGTCGACCTGCTCATCGGCGACGCGTCCAAGGCGCACCAGAAGCTCGGCTGGAAGCCGCGGGTCAGCTTCGAAGAGCTCGTCCGCATGATGTACGAGCACGACCTCGCCGAAGAAAGCGCCAAGGCGGGCCTTTAATCTTTGCACTTGGCTGGCTGAGGGGCTCGCTGCGCTCGCGGTGTGAGGCCGCGCCAAGTGCGGCGAGTTCGCTCGCTCGCGCTTCGCCCTTCGCTCTGGCTCACCGCGCCACGCGGCGCGGAACGGCCCAGTCGAACGCTTCTATCTAACGACGGTCGTTGCCGCGCGCGCCAGCGCGTGCTCGGCCTGGTCGACGATGCTGCGCACGAGATCGCCGGCGGGAACGAGCTCGTCGATCGCGCCGACACCCTGCCCCGACGGGTAGCACTCCTTGTCGGGGTCGACGGGGGTGTTCTCGTCGCCCCCGAGGTGCAACGCGTTCGCCTCCACGGCCTTGCCCATCTGCTCGGGGAACTTGCTCAGTTCCTCCGGGTGTTGCTCGATGTACTGGGTCCATTGGTTGCGGATCGCGCGCAGGGTCTTGCCGGTGAAGCCGCGGCTGATCACCGTGTCGTCCTCGTGTGCGCGCAGCAGCGCATCCTTGTAGCCGCTGACGGTGCGCGCTTCGGGCGTTGCGATGAAGCGGGTCCCGAGCCACACGCCGTCGGCGCCGAGCGTCACCGCGGCCGCGAGCCCGCGGCCGTCGAAGATGCCCCCCGCGGCAACCACCGGTACCCGCTCGCCGACCGCGTCGACGATCTGCGGCACCAGGGGCATCGTCGCGACGGTTCCCGTGTGCCCACCGGCTTCGGTCCCCTGCGCGATCACGAAGTCGCAACCGGCTTCGACTGCGGCGATCGCGTGGCGGACCTTTCCGCACATGCTCGCCACGAGCACGTTGCCGTCGTGCAACACCTTGATCACGTCGCGCGGAACCCCGAGCCCGGCGACGAACAGGGACGCGCCCCCTTCCACCACCTTGTGCGCGTCGTCGATCATCCGCTCCGGCAGCGCCGCGAGCAGGTCGACACCGAAGGGCTTGTCGGTGAGCTTGCGCACGCCGCGCATCTCGTCGTCGAGCTGCTCGGACGACATCGTGGCCGCGCCGAGCGTGCCGAACCCACCCGCATCCGACACCGCGGCGACGACGCGCTGATAGGAGACCCCTCCCATCCCGGCCAACATCACGGGGTGTTCGATGCCCAGCATCTCGGTCAGTCGTGTACGCATCCGGCAAGTGTCCATTAGCCTCACCTGCGTGGGCAACCCGCGCGTTGGGGTGATCATGGGCAGCGACTCCGACCTGCCGACCATGCAGGGCGCGATCGACGTGCTGGTCGAGTTCGGGGTCGAGTACGAAGCCCGGGTCATCTCCGCGCACCGGACCCCGGACGAGATGCTGGAGTACGCCCGCGGCGCCGCCGACCGGGGCCTCGAGGTCATCGTCGCCGGAGCCGGCGGTGCCGCCCATCTGCCGGGCATGACCGCGTCGATGACTCCGCTTCCCGTGATCGGCGTCCCCGTCGCGTTGCAGCAGCTGGAAGGGCTCGACTCGTTGCTGTCGATCGTCCAGATGCCGGCCGGAATCCCCGTCGCCACGGTCGCGATCGGAAATGCCCGCAACGCCGGCCTACTCGCGGTCCGGATCCTCGCCAACCGCGACGAGAAGTTGCGCGCGGCGATGGTCCGCTTCCAGGCCGATCTCGCGCAGACCGTGCGCGACAAGGACGCCAAGCTGCGCAAGCAGTTCGGCGGCTCCTGACGCCTACTCCTGTTCGACTGCGCGCAACACGTCGAGCTTGGCGGCGCGGCGCGCCGGCAGACTCGCCCAGACAAGCGTGGCGACCGCGGTGATGACCACGATCACAACCAGCTGCAAGGGCGCAGCCGAGAACTTCGTGAATCCCTGGTCGTGGAGCGCGCGCACGACAGCCCACGCGAAGAACAACGCCATCGCGATCCCGAGCACGGTTCCGAAGAGCGCAATGATCGCCGCCTCCCAGCGCACCATCGAACGCACCTGCCGTCGACTACCGCCAACAGCACGCAGCAATCCGAGCTCGCGTGTTCGTTCATAGATCGACAACGTCATGGTGTTGACGATCCCGATGAACGCAATGATCACGGCGAGGAAGAGCAACACGTAGACGAGCACCAGGACCTGGTTGACCTGGGCCTTCTGATCGGCTTTGTATTGCGCGTTGTCCTTCAACTCGGCATTCGGGTACTGCGCCACGAGCGGCTCGATCGCGGCGCGGCCCTGCGCCGCGGTCACGCCCGGCTTGAGCTTGGCGAAGATCTGTTGATCGAGTTGTTCCACGAAGTTCTTCTCGAAGTTCGACAGCGACACCACGTAGTCGCCGGCGAGGCCGTTGTTCTTGTAGATGAACTCCACCTTCAACGGGACGACGCCGGTCTTCACGTACGTCACCGGAACGATGTCGCCCAGCTTCAGGTGCTTGCTGTCGGCCTTTCGGTTCGACACTGCGATGCCGTTCGTGGTGAGGTCGGAGATCGAGCCCGCCACCGCGCCGAAGTCGTAGAGCTGACCGATCGTGGCGGGATCGGCGGCCGCGAGGAATGTACGACTCCCCGAGACCGCCACTGAACCCAACCGGATCGGCGACGACGCCTGGATCTCCGGGAGTTCGGCGATGCTCTTGGCCAGCTGCGGGCTGAGCCCGGTCAAACCGGGCGGGCCACCGTTGCCCTTGAGCGTCACGATGTAGTCGGTCTTCAGCTGCTGGTCGATCGCGGAGCCGATCGACGCGTTTGCCGACGCCGCGAAGATGGTGATGAAGCCCACGAGCGATACCGCGATCATCACTGCGGCACCGGTGGTCGCCGTGCGCCGCGGGTTCCTCGCCGCGTTCTCACGCGCCAGGCTGCCGACGATGCCACGCAGCGTCGTGAGCGGCCGGCCGATCAAGCGCGCGAGCTGGCGAGCGAACAGCGGCGAGACCACGAACACGCCGACGAGCATCAGGAGCGCGCCGATACCGACGAAGGAGATACCGCTCCCACCGAAGAGCCCGAGGAAGAGGGCGAGCAGTCCGACCGCGAGAATCGCGCCGCCGATACCCAGCCGCCGCAACCGATTGATCGGACGTTCGAGCGCAACCGCGCGCATCGCCGCTATCGGAGGCACGCGCGCGGCTTGTCGAGCGGGAATCGTGGCGGAGAGGATCGTCACGGCCGTTCCGACGACCAATCCGATGATCACCACGCTCGGACGGAGAACGACACCGTTACCCGGGATCTCGAATCCGACCGCGTTCATGACGCTCTTGAGACCGATCGACAACAGCACGCCCACGCCGACGCCGATCGCGCTCGCAAGCAGGCCGACGACGACCGACTCACCGATGACCGAGGTGAGCACCTGACGCTGCGTCGCGCCGATCGCCCGCAGTAGGGCCATCTCCCTCATGCGCTGGGCGACGACGATCGAGAACGTGTTGTAGATGATGAACATGCCCACGATGAGCGCGACGAACGCGAAGACCAACAACGCGGTCGTGATGAAACCCAACTGCTTGTGGACGGCGTTCTGGGTTTCCTTGGTGAGCGCCGTTCCGGAGATGACTTCGTATTCGCCGTCGCCGTTGGCGGCCAACGTTTGGCGAATGTCCTCGGTGACCCGAGTCTGCGAGACCCCGGACTTCGCCACCACCGAGATCTGCGAGTACTGGCCCTTGACGCCCGCCACGCGCTGCATCTGCGCGGGAGTGAACAACGTGATCGACGCGCCCGCCAAGCTGTCGACCGTGCCGAAGCGGGCGACACCGACGAGTTCGTACTTCCGGGGTGCCTGGTTGGTGAGAACGGTCACCTCTTGACCGACCTGCAAACTGCCCTTGTCAGCGGTGTGTTTGTCGACGACGATCTGGTCGTCGGTTACCGGTGGATGGCCCGCGACAATGTGGAACTGGTTGATCCTGGGGTTCGGGTTCCAGCCCACCCCGAAGGTGGGCGGACCGCCCCCACCGATCGCATCGCCCTTCTTGTCGATGACCTGCGCGTAGGCCTGGATGTTGCCGACCGCGGCCTCGACGGTGGGGGTCTGCTGGACCACGGCTACCAGGGAAGCGGGAACGTTCGGCCGCTGGCCTCCGCCGAAGTCGCCGGAGAGGACTTCGTGAGCGCGCACCGCGGCGTCGGTCCCGCGGTTGATGTCCGCGAACAGGTCGTCGAAGGTCTTCTGGATCGTCGCCGTGAGCACCAGGGTGCCCGCGATGAACGAGACGCCGAGAATGACCGCCAACCCGGTGAGCACGAAGCGCAACTTGTGGCCGGCAAGGCCCTTGAGGGTGACCTTCCACACGAGTCATTCGCCCCCGAGGGTGCGCATCTTCCCGAGCACCCCGTCGGCAGTCGGATCACGCAACTCGTCGACGATGTGCCCGTCGGCGAGAAAGACAACCCGGTTCGAGTACGACGCCGAGATCGGATCGTGCGTGACCATGACGATCGTCTGGCCGAATTCCTGCACCGCGCGTTGCATGAATCCGAGAATCTCGGCACTCGCGCGCGAGTCGAGGTTGCCGGTCGGTTCGTCGGCGAAGATGATCTCGGGTCGGGTCACGAGCGCGCGCGCAACGGCGACTCGTTGCTGCTGGCCGCCCGACAACTCCGACGGTCGGTGCGAGAGGCGGTCGCGCAAACCGACGGTGTCGACGATGCGATCGAGCCACGCCTGGTCGGGCTTGTTGCCGGCGAGCGAGATCGGAAGCGTGATGTTCTCCAGCGCGGTCAGCGTGGGAATCAGGTTGAACGTCTGGAAGATGAACCCGACGCGGTCGCGGCGCACGCGCGTCACCTCCTTGTCGGAAAGCGTGCTGAGGTCGATGTCGCCGAGATAGACGTGACCGCTGGTGAGGGAGTCGAGTCCGGCCAGGCAGTGCAGCAGTGTCGACTTGCCCGAACCGGACGGACCCATGATCGCGGTGTACTGCGCTTGGGGAAATTCGACATCGATTGCGTCGAGCGCACGTACGGCCATATCGCCCTTGCCGTAGATCTTGGATGCCTGCACCGCGTGCGCGGCAACCGCCGTGATGGGGGGAATCGTGGTTGTCACGGCCGTCACCTTAGGTGGGTGGGGCGTCCATCTCTATCGGGGATTTCCCCGAGCCGATCTCGGGATCGGCCGGCTCCGGTCGGTCGGGCCGACGACCGAGCCACACGAACCACAGCGTTCCGAAGACGCAGAGCGCGATGGAGAGCAGCAGGTTGAAGCGGATACCACCGAAGACCTTGGTCGCGTCGTCGCTACGCAGCGCCTCGAACCAGATCCGACCGAACGTGTACAGCGCGACGTACAGGGCAAACACCTGACCGCGCTTCAACACGAAGCGGCTTTCGACGAACAGGAGGGTGGCGAACACCAACAGGCACCACAACGACTCGTAGAGGAACGTCGGATGGAAGGTTGCGTAGTGCTCGTACCCGACCGGCCGGTGCGCAACGTCGATCTCGAGGCCCCACGGCAACGTGGTGGGTCGGCCGAACAGCTCCTGGTTGAAGTAGTTGCCCCAGCGCCCGATCGCCTGGGCGAGCACGACGCCCGGGGCGATCGCGTCCATGAGCATGAGACCGTCGAAGTGGCGGCGACGGGCGAGGATCAGCCCGGCGATGAGTCCCCCCATCACCGCGCCCCAGATCGACAGGCCCCCCTTCCAGATCTCGAACGCGCCGACGAAGCCGCCTTCGCTCCACTTGTAGCCCGTGAACAGGTGGTACACGCGTGCGCCGATGACCCCCGCGATCACGACGGGGATGACGACGCCGCTGAAGTCCTTCTGGTCGTTGCCCATCCGGACCCAGCGCTTCTCGGCGACCCGGGTCGCGACGAGCACGCCGATCGCCAGCATCAGCCCGTACGCGTGCAGCGGAATGGGGCCGATGTGCACGATGCCGTGCTTCGGGCTCGGGATGAACGCCACCGTCACGGGCCGATGTTACGGCGGCGGCGGTTCAAGTCACAGACGGCGGGAGGCCGATGCAAGTGTCCATGAGCGGACGGATCCTGACCCTCGTCGTCGTGGTCTCGGCCGCAGCCGGGCTGGTGGCGTGCCAGCCGTTCGCACCCGTGCCCTCGCCCGGTGGAGGCACGGCGAAGAGCCCCAGCACGGTGGTCGGTCCGGGCCCGAGCCTCGGCGGGTGCCCGATGTTCCCGGCGAACAACGCGTGGAATACGAAGGTGACGTCGTTGGCGGTGCGCTCCGATTCGAGCACGTTGATCGCCAACATCAGCTCGGGCGCCAAGACCAACCTCCACCCCGACTTCGGCGGGGCCGGCGCCTACGGGATCCCGTTCGCGATCGTTCCCGCGTCGCAGCCCAAGGTCCCGATCAACTACACCGCGTACGGCGACGAGAGTGATCCGGGTCCGTTCCCGATCCCGGGGAACGCTCCGGTCGAAGGTGGATCCGCGAGTACCGGCGACCGGCACGTGCTCGTGCTGCAACAGGGAACGTGTCATCTCTACGAGCTCGGGCGCGCGTTCTTCCGAGGGACGCGTTGGGACGCGGACGTCGGTGTCAACTGGAACCTGCGGTCGAACGCGTTGCGGCCGGCGGGGTGGACCTCGGCGGATGCGGCCGGGCTCCCGATCCTGCCCGGCCTGGTGCGCTACGACGAGGTGGCCGCGGGCCACATCGATCACGCGGTGCGGTTCACCGTGCCCGCGACGCAGAAGGGGTACATCCTTCCGGCGACGCACTGGGCATCCTCGTCGACGAATCCGGCGCTCCCGCCCATGGGTCTGCGGCTGCGGCTGAAGGCGAGTTTCTCGCTGGCGGGGTATCACGGGGAGTCGCTCGTGATCCTGAAGGCGTTGAAGAACTACGGGATGATCGTCGCCGACAACGGGTCCTCGTGGTACATCACGGGCGCGGCGGACCCGCGGTGGAACGACAACGACCTGAACCAGCTGAAAGGCGTTCCGGGGACGGCGTTCGAGGCCGTGAACACCGGCCCGACCCACCACTGACGAATTCTCCGTCATGGCGATTCTTCGGAAGATTCGCCGTGTGACCAGGGGAAATGGTTTGGGGACGGGGATTTAGCACTGCAAAATCGGGCTTAAACTGGCCCGATGCAGACCATGCACGACGCGGTGAGCGGAGCCGGAGGCGGAGCGAACTCGCCCGCGATCGAGCGTCCGCGGCGCACGTATCGTGCGCCGCGGAGAGAGAGCGCATAGTCATGGCCCGCAACGATGCGAATCCGCCGATGCCGGAGTTCTCGACGTCGTACGTGCTCCAAGAAGTCGACCCCAAGTGGTTGACCCAAGCCGTGAAGCCGAAACAGTTCCTGCACATCGACCAAGCCGAGTGCATCCTCTGCGAAGGCTGCGTCGACATCTGCCCGTGGAAATGCATCCACATGCTCTCCACCACCGCCATCGACGAAGCCGTCAACGCCGACCAACCCGGCGACGACCCCAAAGACCACGTGTTCTTCGTCGTCGACGAAGACGTCTGCACCCGCTGCGCACTGTGCGTCGACCGCTGCCCCACCGGCGTCATCGTCTTGGGCAAAGTCACCGACCAATGGCGCGACGGCGACCCCAACACCCGCACCAACCGACACGGCTACGCCTACGGCGTCCGCTTCTGAGCGCCGGTCAAGAGGAGAGGTCGGAAGATGATCGATATTCGCCGCGCGGACGAGCGGTTCCACACCGACATCGACTGGCTCGATTCGTGGCACAGCTTCAGCTTCTCGAATCACTACGACCCGAAGAACATCCATCACGGACTCCTGCTCGTGCTGAACGACGACGTGATCGCGGCCGGCGGCGGCTTCGGGACACACGGCCACAGTGACATGGAGATCGTCACGTGGGTGCTCGACGGTGCGCTCGAACATCGCGACAGCGAGGGCAATCACGGCGTGATCACTCCGGGAGTCGCGCAGCGCATGAGCGCCGGCCGCGGGATTCGCCACTCGGAGCAGAACGCGAGCAAGACCGCGTCGGTGCGCCTGCTGCAGATGTGGGTGCCACCCGATACCCAGGGCATCGCCCCCGGCTACGAGCAGCGCGACATCAGCGCGCAAAAGCAGGACGACGTGCTCTTTCCGCTTGCTTCGGGCCGCGAGAGCGACGCCGCCATCACGCTGCATCAGCGGGACGCGACGCTCTGGGTCGGCACCCTCGACGCGGGCACGCACGTCGTGGTGCCCGATGCCCCGTTCGTCCATCTCATGGTCTCGACCGGTGCGGCGACCCTCGAGAACGCGGGCGCGCTCAGCCCGGGCGACGCGGTCCGGCTCACCGACGCCGGTGCGCTCGACCTCGCCGCGACCGAGGACGGCACCGAGATCACGATCTGGGAGATGTGGGCCGACCTCGACGTCGGATAGCTACTTCACCAGCCGGGAAAGCCGGCGGTCGGCGAGCACCTTGCCGCCGGTCTGACAGGTCGGGCAGTACACGACCTCGTGCGACTCGTACGAGACGCGCTTCAACTCGCTGCCGCACTCCGGACACGGAAGGCCAAACTTCGCGTGCACGGTGAAGTGCTCACCCAACTTGTTGGCCGACAGACCACCGGTGCGCTGACGTTCGCGTTCCAGGCCTTCGGCGAGCACCTCGTGCAACGCGGCGAGCATGCGCTCCCGTTCTTCGGGCTTCAGTGACTTGAGCGACGCGTAGGGCGACAGCTTGGCCCGGTGCAGGATGTCGTCGGCATAACCGCGGCCCACTCCCGCCACCGTTCTCTGATCCCGCAGGATCGTGTGGATACGCCGACCGTCGGCGGCCGTCCGGAACCACTCCGCGAACTCTTCGCTCGTGGCCTCGGGCCCGAGCTTTTCGACCGGACCCGCGTCGTCGGGTGCGAGTACCCACCAACCGGCCTTGCGCTCGGTGCCGAACTCGCGCAGCAACACCGCGCGATCGTCCGAGAAGCGCCAACGCACGACCGCACCCTTCGGACGCGTCTTCTTGGGCGGACTCTCGAAGTCGAGCCGCCCCGCCTGCGACAGGTGGAACATGATGCGCAGGTCGTTGTCGAAATGCAGCGTGACGTACTTCGCGCGCCGGTCGACGTTGACGACCACGGCGCCGACCAGTGCCTCGGGCGGCGGCGCGTAGGTCTTCAGCCCGGTGAAGCCGAGCGGGTCGTAGCCCTCGAAGACGGCGCCGGTCAGCCACTCCCCGACGCGCTCGGCGAGCGCCTGCATCTGGGGAGCCTCAGGCATGCCTCTGCTTTTCCAGAGATCCTTCGTAGGTGGACGCGCCCTGCGCCCACTCCGGACCGTTGCCCCAGTTCCGGCGCGTGCGTTTGTGCCGGAAGTCGGGGTCGAACTTCTTGCACTGGTCGACGTACTCCTTGAACGTCGCGCCCCCTTCGGTCCACGACCAGAAGTCTTCCTCCAACGAGAACATCCCGTTGCCCGCGTACTGCAGCACCGTCATGCCGGGGAAGTCGATCGGCGCCGCGCCGGGCTCGGGGTTGTCGCGGCGGTTCTGCATGTAGACGACGACGCGACCGGTGTCGTCCACCATGTGCCACTCGTACGCGGTGTACATCTCGCCGTAGTCGGCCATCGTCGGCTTGATCCACGCGCGCACGGCTTCGCGGCCCTGTTTGTTGCCGAGGATGTGCTCGACGTACGTCACGTCCTCGGTGAAGCACGTGTCGCACCACACGTCCCAGTTCTCGCCGACCGCACCGAGCTGCCAGTACGTGCGGAACGCGGCCTCGACTTCGTCACGATCAAATCCCATGCGGCAACGCTAGGTCACTGCCTCACAACGTCGACAGCCCGCCGTCGACCGCGAGAATCTGCCCGGTGATGTAGCTGGCGTCGTCACTGAGCAGGAACACGACCGGCGCCGCGACCTCCCATGCCGTCGCCTGGCGACCGAGGGGAACCGGCGTGCGCCCTCGGCTCGGCCGCCCCTGCGTGGCCCGCCGACCGAGCGGCGTGTCGACGAGGCCGGGTGCGATCACGTTGGCGCGGATGCCGCGCCGCGTGCCTTCGAACGCGACATTGCGGCTGAGCCCCGCGAGCGCGGCCTTCGTGGTGTCGTAGGCGGGGATGCGCGTGCCCGGCTTCAGGCCCGCAACCGACGATACGAACACGATCGCGCCGCCGTCGTCCATCACCGGGAGCGCCGCGCGACAGACGAGGAAGTGGCCGCGAACGTTCACCGTGTGCACGAGATCCCAGTCGGCGACCGACGTCCCTTCGAGCCCGCGGCCGAGTCCGATACCGACGTTGCAGACGACACCGTCGAGGCCGCCGAGGGCTTGTACGGACTCGGCAACGATGCGCGCACAGTCGTCGGCGTCGGCGACGTTCCCGACGATCACAGCCGGGCGCGCGCCGGTGCCTTCGGCCTCGATGAGTCGGGCGGTCTCCGTCGCCGCATCGGCATCGATGTCGGCACACGCAACAGCCGCGCCCTCGCGCGCCGCGAGGACCGAGATCGCACGCCCGTTCCCGATCGGTGCTTCGGGATCGTCCGACGCACGCGTCCCCGCGCCGACGACCAGGACCCTGCGCCCCTCGAGCCTGCCCACAGTGCGGAGTGTACGTTTTCGCGCCATGTCGTCTCTCGAAGAAGTCGCGCCCGTGTTCGTCGAAATGGCCCATCGGATCGTGTGGTGCTCGGTGGCGACCGTCGACCACCAGGGCCGGCCGCGCTCGCGGATCCTTCACCCGTTGTGGGAGTGGGACGGCCGCGCGCTCGTCGGCTGGATCGCCACGGGCCCGACGGCCACGAAGCGGTCGCACCTGGAACACAGCCCGTTCGTCTCGATCAGCTACTGGACCGACAGCCACGACACCTGCATCGCCGAGTGCCAGGCCGAGTGGTACTTCGACGACGAGACGCGTACGACGGTCTGGGACAAGTTCGTCAACGCGCCCGCGCCCGTGGGCTACGACCCCGCGATCGTTCCGGTCTGGGACTCACCCACCTCGGACACGTTCGCCGTGCTCCGGCTCGATCCGTGGCGCCTCCGAGTGTTCCCCGGCACGGCACTCCTGAGCGGCGGCACCATCGGCGAAGTGCTCGTCTGGCAGGCCTGAACCACCGTTCCCACGTTGTCGGGACAATCAACGCATCGCGTTGATAAGTCCGACAACTGTTGGTGGGTTTTCAGGCGCGCTTGCGCTTTTCTTCGAGGCGCCTCCGCACGACTTCGCGGCGTTCCTGGACCTCGCGGTAGGTCAACGTCTCGACACCGGGCACACCCATCGCAGCCTTGACCGCTTCCATGTCGAACTGACTCGTGACCTCGGGATCGAGACCGAGCTCGGCCGCGAGCCGCGCACCGTGGCGGAGCGCGATCTCGGTGTGCACCTGCTGGATCTCGCCCAGGATGTCGAGGTCGGGCGCGAGCCGCGCGATCGCGCCGTCGAGGAACATCATGTTCTTCACGAACAACATGAGCTCTTTCGGCGCGCGGGCGCCGTACGCGAGGAGCTTCTTCGTCAGGTCCTGCAACTCGTGCACGAGCTCGTCGGCCGACAGTGTCGTGGGGTCGATCGTGCGATCGAGACCGAGGTCGCGGAACACCGCCTCGAGGTCGGTGTCGGGCGGGAACGCACCGAGGTCGCGCAGCGCACCGAGCTGCGACATCGTGTCGCCGGCCGTGGCGCCGACGAGCAACATCAGGAACGCCATGCGCTTGCGCTCGTCGAGCCGACCGGTGATCCCGAAGTCCATCAGCACCGTACGGCCGTCGGGCCGCACCATGAGATTGCCGCCGTGCAGATCTCCGTGGAAGACGCCGTACAACATGGCGCCTTCCATGAACGACACCAGCCCGGCGTGCAACACCGCCTCCGTGTCGACGCCCGCCGCGTGCATCGTCTGCACGTCGTCCCACGGGATGCCGTCGAGCCGTTCCATCACGAGCACCCGCCGCGTCACGAGCGTGGGGTGCGGGCGGGGCACGATCGTCGCGCGCTGCTCGGTCTCCGCGAGCACGCGCGCGATGTCGAGCATGTTCTCGGCCTCCAACCGGAAGTCGAGCTCCTCGACGATCGTCTCCGCGAAGAGCTCGATCAGCGCGGGCGGGTTCGCGAGCGCAGCCACGGGGATGCGGCCGACGAGATGCGGCGCGAGCCACGACATCGCCGCGATGTCTTCGCGCACGAGCCGTGCGATCTGCGGGCGCTGCACCTTGACCACGACTTCTTCGCCCGTGCGCAGGCGCGCCGCGTGCACCTGCGCGATCGACGCGGCCGCGATCGGTGTGCGCTCGAACGATGCGAAGACGTCGTCGAGCGATCGACCCAGCTCGAGCTCCACGACCCGGCGCACGGCGTCGAACGGCTCGGGGGGAACGCGGTCGCGGAGCAGCTTGAACTCGGTGACGAGTTCCTCGGGGAAGAGACCTTCGCCGCCGGAGACGATCTGGCCGAGCTTGATGTAGGTGGGACCGAGGTGACCGAAGGCGATGCGCAGGCGTCGGGCCAGGTCGCGCCGCGAATACGGGGGTCCCTTCCGGCGGGCGCCGACGGCCCAGACCCCGAGCGCCCCGCCGACGCGGGTGACGACCCGCACGACCCGGCCCAGCGGCGGCAGCCGGCCCGTCTCCATCCACCGCGGCCATTCGGCCCGGGCCTGCGCCCGCAGGCGCTCGACGTCGCGGCGCCAGGTCATCGCGTCGGGATCGACGACCCAGGGCCCGTGGTCGGTGAACGACCCGATCACGAGATCAGCAGAGAGGCCGTCGACCATCCACAAACGATAGGGGCGCCGGAGAGATTCGATCCCCTCCGGCGCCCCCCTTATCGGTCGCTCGCGCTCCGCCTTATTCGGTCGGCTCCGCTGTCGCTCCCGGGCGCATATATGTCGTGCGTCTAGGTGAGGCCTCCGCAGCGTCCGCCCCACGGCGCGGGGCCGGAGTGCTGGAAGAGGAACATCGCCAGAGCGTCCTGGTCGGCGGGCGCCGCCGCGGCCGGGTCGACACCGACGAGGTCGGGACGGCCCGCGGCCCGGGCGACGTTGTTCCACGTCGAGCGCAGGAATTGATACGCGCCTCGGTACACACCGTCGGGGCTGACGGCGTGGTAGCCACCGGCCTGGTCGGACTCGTGCGCACGCGTGCACTTCAGGAACGGGTCCTGCGAGAGCGACTGTGACTGAACGGCCGACGGCGGGTTGAAGGTGGTCGCGAGCCACGCGCCGCCGTGCGGCCGCGTCTCCAGCGCGACGACCGGGTGCTGGTTGACGAGGAGGTCGCCGACCGGGGCCGCGAACGACGGTGCGCCACCGCGACCGACGATGCTGCCGTCGGTGTACGCCACCTGGTAACCCCGACCACTGCTCGGGATCGCGATCGCGGTCGCCAGATGGCCCCCGTCGACAGCCGAGCCCGAGAAGTGCGCGTCGCCGAAGGCGAACACACCACCGTCGGCGCCGAGCAGGTAGTAGCCGTAGCCCGAGGCGGTCGGTGCCATCGCAACGATCGGGGCGCCGTGGCCGAACGTGGTGGCCGCGCCCTCGAAGGCCGCGTCGCCGAAGGCGAACACGCCACCGTCGGCGCCGACGAGCCAGTAGCCCCGGCCGGACGGCGTCGCCGCGATCCCGACGATGCTGGTGCCGGCGGAATCGGTGCCGGCGATCGAGCCGTGGAACTCGGCGTCACCGAAGGCGAAGACACCGCCGTCCGACGCGACGAGCCAGTAGCCGTTGCCCGACGGGGTTGCGGCAATACCGACGACCGGCTCGACGAGCGGGAAGCTGGCCACGGAACCCAAGAAGGGCGCGTCGCCGAACGAGAAGACACCGCCATCGGAGGCAGTGGCCCAGTAACCGCGGCCCGACGGCGTCGCCGCGATGTCGACGAGACCTTTGTTGAGACGCATGCCGGTCGACGGACCGAACGACGGCGCGCCACCGACCGCGCGCACCGAGTTGGCCGCGGGGTCGT
The DNA here is from genome assembly GCA_963835455.1 of uncultured Actinomycetes bacterium. Taxonomy (GTDB): domain Bacteria; phylum Actinomycetota; class Acidimicrobiia; order IMCC26256; family PALSA-610; genus PALSA-610. The sequence continues at coordinate 45,855 of CAWIFT010000006.1, read as the reverse complement.
ACACCGGAGTGGTCGAACCACTCGCGGCGGAGAACATCGCGCCCCCGCGCAGAGCACCGCGAGTGCGACGCCGATCAGTCCGAAGGACGAGACGGCGGCGCGTCGCGACTCGCGCGAACGACGAAGAGCATGCACACGCCGCGGTGACGCGGCGGTGACGGAGTCGGTATGGAGATGGTCGAGCTCGAGGGTTGTTCCCTCTTGCTCATGCGGCCTCCCGGCCATGGATCCTCCTCAGGACGCGCACCGTCAAGGTGCAGGTCGGACGGGGTCTTGCCGGGCAGGATTGCCTCGGCGGACAGGGCCGGACCGTAGGAGGACCGAGAGACACCCTGGGAACCCGGACGCCCCGAGGACTGCCTCGCGTAGTCCATTCAGACCATGTGGATAACGGACGAGTTCCGGGGCCTGTCCGGCCCGTCGGCGGACTTTCCGTCTGCTGCTAGTGCGGGCGCGTCATTTTCCGACGGACCGCCCGTCGGTTCGGGCATATGCGTCCGAAAGCCCCACCTGGGAAAAGGATGAGATCCGGGCCCCCGGACCCACGATCCGGCCCGGAACGAGATCCGCGCGCGGAGCGCGACACTGGTCGACAATGCAGCTATGGCTGCACTCCGACGCAGCGAGACGACGCTCGGACCGCTCGCCTTCGGCGGTCAGACCATCACGCTCGTCTCGCGCACGACCGCGTTGCACGTCGGCGACGACGCCCGGGGCGCGTTGCACATCCGTTCGCACCCCGTGCACGTCGAAGTGCTCGACGGCGAGGGCCGGCGCGACGTCGTGCGCATCCGTGACACCGAGCACACCCTCATGGTGGCGATCCTCGTCGCCACCGTCGTGGGTACATATGCGGTGCGGATCGCCCGCATGAGGAGGTCTTCCCGATGACAGACAGCGTGCCGGTCCAGACGACCGAGGAAGAACGCATCCGGGCGACGATGAGCACCGGGCTGGATCGACTGATGAACGTGTCGGCCGACCGGGTCTTCGCCGAGCCGGTACGCATCGGCGAGCGGGTGGTGATCCCGGCCGCGAGCGTCGAGTTCTCCGGCGGTTTCGGCTTCGGCGGCGACCGCCAGGCGAACGGCGGCGGTGGCGGCGGCGGCTACCAGGCCGGGCGGCCCGTTGCGATCATCGAAGCGGGCCCGGCGGGCGTGAAAGTGAAGCCCGTCATCGACTTCACGCGCGTCGGCCTCACCCTCGTCGCCGCCGCCCTCACCGTCTGGCGGGTCTCCCGGAGAAAGTAGGAGGGATCGGGGCGCGGCAGCGGAGCCGGCCGGAGGGAGGCGCAGCGCGAGCGACCCGTGCTTACAGCTTCGCGAGCTCGTCGAGCAGATAGACCTCGGACCGGATGAGGCTGCGCCAGTCGGCGAGATGCAGGCTCTCGTCCTCGCCGTGGATGTTGGAGTGGGGATCGTCGGGGCCCATGAGCAGTGCGGGGATGCCGCCGAACGCGTCCGCGAACGGCCCGACGAACGGGATCGATCCACCGACTCCCATGAGGACGGGCTCGACGCCGAACCCCGCGTGCAGGGCACGGCGCGCCGCGTCGAACGCGGGGCCGGTCGGGTCGGTCCGCCACGCGGGCGCGCCCTCGAGCGCGGTGAACGTGCACTCCAGGCCCCAGGGAACGCTGCGCTCCACGTGCTCGCGCAGCGCCGCGAGCACCCGATCCGGTTCCTGCCCCGGGCCGAGCCGCAAGCTGACGCGCGCCGCGGCGCGGGCGACGATCTGATTCGACGACCCCTTGACCGGATGACCGTCGATCCCGATGACCGTGACGCACGGCCGCAACCAGAGCCGTTCGTGCAGCGAGGCCTGCGGGTTGCCGGCCAGCTGCACACCCGGCCGTAGGCCGAACGCATGGGCGAAGCGTTCGGTCGCATCGTCGAACCCCGCGATGACCGCCCGCTCCTTCGCGCCCGGCGGCGTGAGTCCGTCGACGCCGCCGGCGAACGCGACATCGCCGTGTTCGTCGACCAACGACGCGAGCACCCGGGCCAGCGCCATGACCGGATCGGGGATCGCGCCGCCCGTCATACCGGAGTGCTGCGGGCCGTCGAGCGCACGGAGTTCGATGTCGGCCGCGGCCAGTCCGCGCAGTGAGTAGGTGAGACCGGGCACACCGACCTGCCAGTTCCCGGCGTCGGCCAGGACGAGCACGTCGGAGCGCAACTCCTCGAGGTGAGAGGTGAGGAACATGTGCAGGGTCGGCGAACCGATCTCCTCCTCGCCCTCGACCAACACCCGCACGTTGCACGGGAGGGTTCCGGCGCTGGTCAGCCAGGCCCCGATCGCGTGCGCGTGGGCGACCGCGCCGGCCTTGTCGTCGGCCGACCCGCGCCCGTAGAGGCGCCCGGCCCGTTCCTCGGGTTCGAACGGATCGCTCGCCCAGTTCTCGACGATCCCGGGCGGCTGCACGTCGTGATGCGCGTACAACAAGACGGTGGGGGAGTCGGGGCCCGCGTGCATCCACTCACCGAGGACGAACGGCTGCGAGCCTTCGACGCCCGCGGTGCGCACGTTCTCGAGCCCGTGACCGCGCAGGAGTTCGACGGTCGCGTCCGCGCTCGCGCGCACGTCGGCGTAGTGCTGAGGGTCCGCGCTGATACTCGGGATGCGCACGAGCGCTTCGAGGTCGGCCCGCGCTTCGCCGATCACGTCGTCGACGGCTGCGATCGCCGCGTCCACCTGCGTCATCAGTCGTTCCTTCCCCGGGCCGTACCGGACTAAAACGAATCGCCGAATCGTGCCTGCAGCCGTTGCATGCCCGCGATCCAACGGTCGTAGTCGGAGGCCTTGCGCCGGAAGTACTCCAGCACCTGGGGATGCGGAAGGATGAGGAACGCCTCGGATGCGAGCCCGCGCACCACCGCGTCGGCGACGACATCGGGTTCGAGCATGCCGTCGACCCCGGCGACGCCCCCACCCTCGATCCCGGCGGTCATCGCGGTCCGGACCGCCTGCGGGGCGAGCACCGAGACCTTGATCCCCTTGTCGCCGTGCGTGATCGCGAGCCACTCCGCGAGGGCGAGCGCCGCGTGCTTGGTGACCGAATAGGGCGCGCTCCCGATCTGGCTGAGCAACCCCGCGGCCGACGCCGTCTGCAGGAGGTAGCCGCCACCCCGTTCGATCATGCGCGGCACCATGATGCGCGCCGCATAGACGTGCGCCATCACGTTCACGTCGATGCTGCGCTTCCAGATCTCGTCGCTCGCACCGGCGCCCCCGGGAACGACGATGCCCGCGTTCGAACAGAACAGGTCGATCGGGCCGAAGCGATCCTCGGCCGCGTCCACCAGCGCGCGGATCTGCGCCTCCTCGGTGACGTCGCATTGGACCGCGAGCGCGTTGCCGGCCTCGCGTGCGACCTCCTCGAGTGCGTCGATCTGCACGTCGGCCACCACGACACCACGCGCGCCTTCGGCCGCGAACCGCCGCGCCAGTGCAGCGCCGATGCCGCTCGCGGCGCCGGTCACCACGACGTTCTTGCCTTCAAGTCTCATTGGGCGAGCCTCATGGGACGAGCCTCACCCGGCGAGCCTCAGTTGGCAACTCTCGTCGGGCGCACCTCGCCATCGGGCGTTCCTCGCCATCGCACGATCACGGTTGCTCCACATCACCGTCGTTCCGAACCCTCCCGGGTCGCGACCGTCGCGCCGACATCGGCAATCGCGAGGATCCGGGTCCGGCCCGGCCCGGGGATCGCCGCCGCGATCTGCTCGGCGCACGCGGGTTCTACGAGCGCGGCCGCGGACGGACCGGATCCCGACAACCACGCGGCATAGGCCCCGGCGGCCAGCGCGGCCTCGATCGCGTGGCGCGTGTCATGGGCCCGCGCCAGGCGCCGGTCCTGGTGGAGCCGGTCCTCGGTGGCGACGCGCAGCGCGCTCACATCGCCCGCCGCGAGCGCCGCGACCAGGAGCGCGGTGCGGCCGACGTTGAAGGCCGCGTCCTCGAACGAGACCTGTTCGGGGAGCAGGCGCCGGGCCGAGGGCGTCGGCGTTTCCCGCTCCGGCGTCCAGACGACGACGGCGAGCTCGTGCGGGATCGGGATGCGCACCGCCCGGCCGCCGGCGACCGCGACCACACCGCCGAAGAGCGATGCCGCCACGTTGTCGAAATGGCCCTCGAGATCGCCGGCCGCGCGCAGGATCGACGCCCGCGACTCCCGCAGCGAGCGGTCCTGCTGCAGCGCGGCGGCGATGAGCCCGCCGACGCGCGCCGCGCCCGAGAATCCGAGCCCGCGCCCGCCGGGGAAGTGGGTGCGGATCGTGATCGGACCGACACCGCCGCTCTGGCGGAACGCGCGCACGGCCGGATGCGTCTCCGGCGCGGGGTCGTCGGCGCCGGCCGCGACTTCGAGGTGAACATCGAGCGCGAGCGCGACCGCATCGAAGCCCGGTCCGAGGTTCGCGGACGACGCGGGAACCCGCACGACCCAGTCATCGCGCGAACGTCGCGGCATCGCGTCAGCCTGGCACGAAACAGTGGCGTGCGCGCAGTACCGTCTTTCTGTGCGACGCCACTGTGCAAGACCGGGATGTAATGCGCCGGCAACGGCGACGTTCACGTTCGACACTCGCGACCTCACGGTCTGGCTCGACTACCCCGCCGAAGGCGCGGCGCGGGCCGGGGAGCTGTGCGAGCGTCACGTCCGCGGCCTCACGCCGCCGCAGGGTTGGCATCTCGAAGATCGCCGCGGGGCGCGGGCCCGGGCGGCTGAGCAACTCGAGGCCACCCTCGATGCGCACAGTCCCATGCTCTCCCGCGCCTTCCAGAATGCCGGCGCGGTCTGATCCAGCCGAATTCACCGTGCGTTTGGAGGCGGGGGGTAGCGCGCGGGCCATACTCGAAAGTCCAGCGGGACCCCAGCGACGATCGGTGGACATGCAAGCGGGTGCGAGCACGAACAGACGGCCCCGGCCATGACCTCCGGGTCCGGCGCCAACTGGGCCCACCGCTACGGCCCGAACCATCGGCGGCTCTGCGCGCGCCCCGGTTGCGGCGCGCCCGCGGCCGCGACGCTGCGCTTCCAACCGACCCAGCGCGAAGCGTGGCTCGTCGAGCTCGATGACGACGCGGCGCGTACCGAGGGCGACCTCTGCGCGCGTCATGCCGCGGGACTCGTCCTGCCGCGCGGTTGGCAGCTGCACAGCGAGCTCGCGTCCGCACCGAACCCCGCACCCAAACCGGCGCCGCCGCCTCGCCGCCGGAGCGCGTCGATCGCGCGGGCGCGACGCCGGCGCACGGCCTCGACTGCCGTCGAGCTTCCCGGCCTCAGTGCGGTTGCCACTCCCGAACCCGACGTCGTCGCGGTCGCGCCGGAACCCGTGGTCGACGCGGCGGAGCAGGTCCCGGTGCCCGCACCCGAACCTCCGGCTCCGCTCGTCGCGCCGGCAAACCCCGCGGAAAGCGAAGCGTTGGCGGAAACGCTCGACGCGCAGACTCCGTTGCTCCGGCGCGCGTTCAACAACGTCTGGCTGCCGGACGCCAACTCCCCGGCCGACGAGTCCTAGGCGTTCGCGCGCTCCGGCGCGCGCACGTGCGCGGGGACGATCGCCACGAACAACGCGATACCGGCGAGCACGAGCAGCGCGACCTGCAGATCGAACAACGCGGTGATCGTGGCGACGAGGGCCGGGCCCGCGACCATCCCGAGGTAACCGCACGCCGTGACCCCCCCGATCGCGAGCGCGGGGTGGCGCGCCTCGTTGTTCACGTCCGCGAGCAACAGCGGCCACACGACCGAGATCCCGACCGCCGCCGCCGCGAGGCCCGCCGCCGCGAGGCCGGCGACACCGCACAGCGCTTCGGTCGCGATGCCCGCTGCGGCGAGCGACGCGCCGATGACCACCGCGCGCCGCGTCCCGAGCCGGCTGATGATCGGGCCACCACCGATCCGCGCGAACGTCGCCAGGCTCTCACCGACCACGTATGCGCTGACCCCGGCCAGTACGCCCAGGCCGATGTTCTTGCGGAGATAGAGGATGCCCCAGGTGGCGATGCCGCCTTCGACCATGGCCGAAGCCGCGAACACCGACGCGAGCACGAGGAGGCCTTCGTGGCGCAGGCCTGCCAGCGCGCGCCACATCGACGGATGATCGAAACGTTCCGGCTCGGGTATGCGCGCCCGGCGCGTCACGAGACCGGTGACGATGCCGACGATCGCAACCCCGACCCACACGACGCGCCACGACGCGCCGAGCCGCAGCGCAACACCGGTGACTGCCGCGCCGGCGACGCAACCGGCGTTGAAGAGGCCGTGGAACCGGACGAGCTTCCCGGCGTCCTCCGCGAGCGCGTCGGCCGCGACGATGTTCATCACCACGTCGACCATCCCGCCCGCGGCCATCGCGAGCACGAACACCGGCACGAACACCGCGAGGTGAGGGGCGAACGCCTCGAGCGCGAGGAACGTGCCCCAGGCAACGAGTGCGCGCGCGAGGGAGCGGCCGGCGCCGTACTTGTCGGTGATGGCGCCGCCCATGGCCGCGACCGCGGTCGCGGCGACGATGCCCGCCGCGAGGAGGAGACCCAGACCGGAGTCGCCGAGGTGGAACGTGCGCTCGATGTCGACGGTGGCGACCGCCCACGCCCCCGCGAAGAAGCCGAACACGACGAAGGCAACGACGACGGGCCGGAGCGTCGGCGGCCGGAGCGTCGGCGGCCGGAGCATCGTCGGATCGGCCGCGGGGCGGGGACTTGCGGGCACCGCCCAGTTTGGCACTGCGAGCATCGCGGCACCGAGCGGTTGTCCGACGGCCACTATCCGACCGGTTGTTTGCCCCAGGCGCTACGGAACTGCTCGGGGGTGAGGGGGCGGGCGAAGTAGTAGCCCTGGCCGAGGTGACACCCGAGCGCGTTGAGGATGTCGACCTGCGCCTTGCGTTCGATGCCTTCGGCGACGATCTCCATGTCGAGGTTGCGACCCAGCCCGATGATCAGCTCCACGAACTTCACCGCGGCCGGGTCGGTCTCGAGCTCGTCGATGAACGGCTTGGCGATCTTGAGCTGGTTGATCGGGTACTCCCGCAACGCCGCGAGCGACGAGTACCCCGTCCCGAAGTCGTCGAGCGCGAGGCGGACGCCGACCCGACGCAGCGCGGTGAACGCCCGCAGCGCGTCGGCGTGTTGCATGACCTGCGACTCGGTGATCTCGAGCGTGATCGCGTCGGGACGAACGTTCGCCTCCTCCAGCACCGCGTGCACCAACGCACCGAAATCGGGCTGGGCGAGATCCGTCGCCGAGATGTTGACGCTGACCTGGGAGACGATGCCGTCGCTGATCGCACGACAGGCGTCGGTGAGCGCGAGGTGCGTGATCTTGGTGATCGTGCTCGTCTCTTCGGCGAGCGGGATGAACGCGTCGGGCAGGATCGTGCCGCGTTCGGGATGGACCCACCGGGCGAGAGCCTCGCCGCCGCGCAACGCGCCGTCGAGCGTGACGAGCGGCTGGAACACGATCGAGATCTCGTGGTCGTCGATGGCGCGGTCGAGCTGATTGAGCAGCTCGTAACGTTCGACCATCGACGCGTGCATCGACGGTTGGAACACGACGGATCGCCGCTTGCCCGTTGCCTTGGCGTGGTACATCGCCGCGTCGGCGCTGCGCAACAGCTCCGAGGTGTCGACCAGGCCGGAGCTGTGCGCGATGCCGATGCTCGCCGACACGCGCGTGAATCCCGGACCGAGTGCGACGAGTTCGACGAGCGCGGCATGGATGCGTTCGGCCAGCGCCGCCGGCCGCGCGTTGTCGTCCGCCGACGCGACCACGACCGCGAACTCGTCGCCGCCGAGCCGGGCGACCATGTCGTCGTGACGGATGCACGATGCGAGCCGCCGCGCCACGACGGTGAGCAACTCGTCACCGGCGGAGTGACCGAGGCTGTCGTTGACGGTCTTGAAGTCGTCGAGGTCGATGAAGAGGACCGCGAAGTCGTCACCCGTCTCCTGGCGCACCTGAGTGAGCTCCGCGACCCGTTCGGTGAACCGCACGCGGTTCGGGAGCCCGGTGAGCGGGTCGTGGTGCGCGAGGTGGTCGAGCTCGCGTTCCAGCACCTTGGAGTGCTTGAGCATGCGTTCGAGGACACTGTTCTCGATCGCGATGCTGAGCGCGCCGGCCAGCGTGTCGACGAGCTCGGTGTCCTCCTTGCGGAACTGCGCGACATCGACGAGATGATCGGCGATCACGATCGCGCCGACGATGTCGTCCGCCACGTCGAGCCGGGCGATCAACGCCCGCCGGTATCCGTTGCGGTCGAGCACCTGCGCGGTACGGCTCAGCGGATCGTCGGTGTCGATGATCCGGGCGCGCGGTGACCGCGACGCCACCTCGCAGAGCTCGACGGTGGCGGGGTCGAGTTCCGTGGTCGACAGGGTCGGGTTCTCGCCCTCGGCGATGCGGATGTGCAGGACGGCTTCGCCGTTGGCCGGCCGGTAGATCAGTTCCGCGACCCGCGCGCGCAACGTCGATCGGGTCTCGATCAAGAGCGCGACCAGCGCGTCGTCGAGCGCCGACGACTCGTGCAGCAGCCGCGTCGACTTGTAGAGGAATTGCAGGCTTTCCATCCGGTGGCGTTCGTGACCGAACGCGGAATAGAACCAGAACGAACCGGCCGCGGGGGCGATGAGGAGGGTGAGCGCCCACGGGTCGGCCCGCGCGATGACGACGCTCAGCAAGCCGAGCGAAACCGCGACGAACGTCCCGACCAGACCGAGGCCGAGGATGTCGCGCAGGGTCGCGGTCGTCCACTTGCCTTCCGAGAGCGCGATCACCATCGTGACCAGGGCGCCGCCGATCAACGACGCGACCACGACCGCCGCGCCCGCGGCGAGGAACACTCCGGCGTGCGACGACGCCGGGTCCTTCACCAGCACGTGGAACAGCACGAGCGCGAGCTCGACCTCGATGGTGGTCTTCGCGGCGTTGAACCACAACTTGATCCCGCGCTGACCCCGGTAGAGGGCGAGCGTCAACGCCGAACCGACTCCGGCCGCGAGCACCGCGACCATCGGATCGACCGCGAACAGGGCGACCACCAACGCGATCTCGGCGAACGAGAAGGTGTGCGCGTCGCGTCGGAGCTTGACGTGGACGACGAAAATCTCCGCGCTCGCGAACAACGCGACGAGGAGCAGCGCCTCGGACGGGGCGCTGCTCCAGGTTCCCGACGAGGGGAGGCGCGCGGCGAGGACCAGCAGCGCGAACGCTGCGATCCACAAACCGATGACGAACGCCCGCAACCGCCGCACCGCTTCTACTCTCCCGTCACCCGTTCCGCTTCCACTGTTCGGGATGGCGGGGACGTGAGTTCCCGCATGCCGAAACGCCTCTCTAGGTTCGTCCTGACGGCCACCCACCTGTACAGGGCGGGCATGCGGTCAGGCCCAATCACCGCCGGACCACGTGTGTCCCGACCAGGTCGAACCCGACCAGCTGCTCCCGGACCAGGTCGAACCCGACCAACTGCTCCCGGACCAGGTCGAACCCGACCAACTGCTCCCGGACCAACTGCTCCCGGACCAGCTGCTTCCCGACCAGGTCGAACCCGACCAACTGCTCCCGGACCAACTCGAACCCGACCACGTGCTGCCGTTCCAGCTTCCACCCGACCAGCTCGACCCGGACGCCTCGGCGACCGCCATCGCGGCCGAGTCGAACGGCCGGCCGAAGATGTCCTGTTCGCCGGTGAGGGTGACGCCGTCGGCGGTGAGGTGGTCGCTCCCGCGGGCCGCCTCGAGGCTTCCCGTGCCCGTCGCGTCCGGCCAGTCCTGGGTGGAGTTCATGAACGGCCAGGAGTACGCGAGCCTCGAGAGTGAGAGCTCGCCGTTGCCGGCGGCGGTCGCCGTCCAGGGGCACCAACTACACGGACGGAACGCGTTGCGCTTCATGAAGTTCTTGACCGCGTCGGGCGTCATGTTCGGGTACTTCTGCAGGATCAGTGCGGCGGCGCCCGAAGTCATGGCCGCGGCCTCGCTGGTGCCGGAGCCGCGGAAGTAACGGTCGCCGAGGCGGCCTTCCGGATGGTTGACGTCGACGTAGCTGTTCGGCACCCGAAGGCCGCGCATGTGCGAACCCGGCGCCACGAAGTCGGGGTTCCGGCACTCGTAGCAGCCGGCGCCGCTGGCGGAGTACGCGCCCACGGTGTCGTCGCTCGTGGTCGCGGTGCCGGCCGGGTCGTAGCCGCCGACGGCGAGTACGTAGTTGTTGTACGCCGGATCCGCGAGACCGGGCGCGCCCTGCCCCGTCTGGTAACCGGAGTTGCCGGCCGCGACGACCACCACGATGCCGGCCTTCCACGCCTGCTCCGCGGCGTACGACAGCGGGTCGCTCAACGAGTCCTGGTTCGAGTTCGTGCCGTACGAGAGGTTCAGCACTCGGATGTGCATCCCGTTGTCGTCTTTGTGTTGCACGACCCAGTCGATGGCCGCGATGACCTGCGAGACATCGACGCCGCCGTCGGCGGTACCGACCTTGACGTTCACGATGCGGGCGTCGGGCGCGACGCCGCGGTATTGGGAATCGGGCGCGTCCGCGTACGGCTGGGACAGATCGGAGTCGTGACCGGCGATGAGCCCGGCCATGAACGTGCCGTGACCGTTCGTGTCGAGGTGGGCCAGGTTCGGCGCCTGGGACTCCAACGACAGGTCGGGTCCGTTGATGATCTTGCCGGGCTGGGCCAGACCCTCGACGGGCGACACGCCGGTGTCGATGACCGCCACGTCGACGCCGCTGCCGGTGTAGCCGGCGTTCCACCACTTCTCCGCGCCGACGATCTGCAGGGTCTTCGCCATCGAGTAGGGGTCGGTTGCCGGGTCGTACGCGACCGTGTCGGCGTGGCTCGGTGCGGCCCCGATGGACAGGGCGGCGGTGGTCACGGCCACGACCGACATGGACACGAGACCGGCGCCGAAGCGCAGCACTCGCTGGCGAGCCGGGGAGCCCCACGTGGTCCCCGACGGCGACGACGGTACGGACGGTCTGAAGGCCATTCGCCTACTCCTGCAATACGGGGTCAGATGCGAAGACGCGGGTTTCGCCACTGACTCCCCGCCGGCGAGGCGACCATGTTGCAGCCGGAGGATCTACGTCCCGTCAGGAATGAACCTCGGGCGGGCGGGAGCGATCGCTGAAGGAATCTGCTGCGAGTGTGACGGCTGCCACACGCGCGTCGGCGTTCCCCCTGATGAGCACACGCGCCCGACCGTTCCGGGGTGCTGCTCGAAGGCAGGGAGCCCGGTGAGATTCGTGTCATGGGGTCGACCCGCAATCGTCACGGGCGTGTGACGGGGACGCGCGTCGTCGCCCTTATCGTCGGCGCTGGCAGTTTCGATCTCTAGGGTTCCGCCGCCCGCGCTCGTCGGCGCGTGCGGGTCAGGACCGAGAGAGATCGGGCAGCACGCCCATGCGTGCTGTTGCACGGCGGGAGAAAAGCCCGGGAGGTCTGCCGACCTCGGGGCGACGCGCGTGCCGGGGTCGTTTCGGAGGAGACGACATGAACCCGCCCGACTCCATACCCGCTGCGGACCTCCTCCGCGAGGAGACGATCGCCGCGGGCGGTTACTGGACCCGCACGCTCGATCGCTGGCAACGACTGCGGATCACCGACGTCGACGGCCGGCAGGCGTGCTCGCTCCTCGCGTACAACGCCGACGAGCCGACCGAACGGTTCAACGCGCCGGACACGGTCAAGATCCAGAACCAGATCTTCCTGAGCACCGGGCGCGTGCTGTTCTCCGATCTCGGTCGCGTGCTGTTCTCGATCGTCGACGACACCGGCAGCCACCACGACGCGCTCGCGGGGTTCGGCGACGGTGCGGTCGACGCCGCGCGGTACGGCGCGGGTACCGGGACGTACCGCGACCTCCGCAACGACTTCTACCGCAACGCTCGCGACAACTTCGTGATGGCGCTCGGTCGGCACGGCCTGGGGCGCCGTGACCTTGTGATGAGCTTCAACCCGTTCGCCCGGGTCCGGGTCGCGCCCGAGGGCGCGCTCGAGTGGCAACCGGACGCGGGCCGCGCGGGTGCGGCCATCGAGTTGCGGGCGGAGATGCGCGTGCTCGTCGCGATCTCGGCGACGCCGCACGTGCTCGATCCGAATCCGCGCTACGAACCCGGGCCTCTGGAGTTGGAGATACACGCGGCGCGGCCACCGGGTCCGGACGATGCGTGCCGGACGTTCTCCGCGGAAGCGCGGCGCGGCTTCGAGAACACCGACGGCTACTGGGCGCAGGTGTCGGCATGACCCTCCTCGAATCGCCGCTGGACCCGCGCTCCGCCGTGCACGACGCGATCCAGTTGCCCGGCGAACCGTGGACGCGGGTGATCACGGCCGGTCAGCGCCTTCGGATCGTCGACCTCGAGGGGCTGCAGGCCGTCGACACCTTGTGTTACGACGCGCACGACCACGAGAACCGGTACAGCGCGGCCAACACCATCCGCGCCCAACGCAACCTCTTCCTCACCACCGGGTCGGTGCTGCTGAGTACCGAAGGGAACCCGCTCGCGACGATCGTCGCCGACACGTGCGGTCGTCACGACACCGTGGGCGGCGCGTGCAGCGCGGAGTCGAACACCTGCCGCTTCGGCCTGCACACGCGGTCGATGCACAACTGTCGCGACAACTTCCTGAACGGGCTCTCGCGGCACGGTATGGGCAAGCGCGACCTCGCACCGAACATCAACTTCTTCATGAACGTGCCCGTCACCGTCGACGGCCATCTCGACATCGTCGACGGCATCTCCGCACCCGGCGCGTACGTGGAGCTGCAGGCCGAGCGCGACGTGTTGTTCGTGATCTCGAACTGCCCGCAGCTGAACAACCCGTGCAACGGTTGGAACCCGACACCCATCCGGTTGCTCGTATGGGACGCCGGATGACGAGTGTCCAGAAGGTGATCGTCGCGAACCGGGGCGAGATCGCGGTGCGCATCCTGCGCACGTTGCGCGGGCTCGGGATCGCGTCGGTGGCCGTGTACTCCGACGCGGATCGACACGCGCCTCACGTTGCGCTGGCCGACGAAGCGGTGCACCTCGGCCCCGCGCCGCCGCAGCAGAGCTACCTCGACCCGGATCGGCTCCTGGCCGCGGCCGAAGGCACGGGGGCCGACGCCGTGCACCCGGGCTACGGGTTCTTGTCGGAGAACGCGGGATTCGCGCGGGCGTGTGAAGCGGCCGGCGTGGCGTGGATCGGGCCCACGCCGGAGAACCTCGAAGCGTTCGGGCGCAAGGATTCGGCACGCGACCTGGCGCTCGCCACCGGGGTCCCGTTGCTCGCGGGCAGCGACGCGCTCCGCGACCTCGCCCACGCGATGGAGGTCGCCGACGAGGTCGGGTACCCGGTGATGCTCAAGAGCCGATCGGGCGGCGGCGGGATCGGCATGCGGCGCTGCGACCGCCCGGTCGATCTCGCCGACGCGTACGAGACCGTGACGCGGTTGGCCCGCGGCCACTTCGGTGACGACGTGTGCTTCCTCGAGCGCTTCGTCGTCGCCGCCCGCCATGTCGAGGTGCAGATCTTCGGTGACGGCCGCGGCGCCGTGATCGCGCTCGGCGAACGCGATTGCTCGCTCCAGCGCCGCAATCAGAAGGTGATCGAGGAGACGCCGCCGCCGTTCCTGTCGGCCACCGCCCACGAAGGCCTGTTGCGCTCGGCGATCGCGCTGACGGCGGCGGTCGGCTACCGGTCGGCGGGCACGGTCGAGTTCGTCGTCGACGCCATCACGGGCGAGTACGCCTTCCTCGAGGTGAACACCCGCCTCCAGGTGGAGCACCCCGTGACGGAGATGGTGACGGGCGTCGACCTCGTCGAGTGGATGGTGCGCCTGGCCCGGGGCGATCTGCCTCCGCTCGCGGAGCTCGCCGCGCCCCTTCGGGCCGCGGGCGCGGCGATCGAGGCGCGCGTCTACGCCGAGGATCCCGCGCACGACTACCGGCCCAGCGCGGGAACCGTCACCGAGTGGCGCGTGCCGGGCGACGCACGCGTCGACACGTGGGTGGAGCTCGGCACCGAAGTCACCTCGTTCTACGACCCGCTGCTCGCGAAGATCGTCGTGCACGGCGCCGACCGCGCCGAGGCGATCGACCGGCTGACGCAGGCGCTCGCGGAGACCCGGATCGGTGGCATCGAGACGAACCTCGCACTCCTGCGCGCCGCCGTCGCCGATGCGCGCTTTCGCGCCGGTGCGGTCGAGACCGCCCTGCTCGACGACGTCGAGATCACGTCCGACGCGATCGAGGTCCTGGTCGCCGGCGCGCAGACGACAGTTCAGGACTATCCGGGCCGGCTCGGCTACTGGGATGTCGGCGTGCCGCCGTCGGGACCGATGGACGATCTCGCGTTCCGGTTCGCCAACCGTCTCGTCGGGAACCGGGTCGACGCGGCCGCGCTCGAGTGCACGATGACCGGCCCCGCGCTGCGCTTCGCGAACGAAGCGGTGGTCGCGCTCACGGGGCGCGGATGGATGCCGACGTCGACGGCGCGCCCGCACCGTGGTGGACCGCATTCGCGGTCTGCGCCGGGCAGGTGTTGCGACTGGGCGCGGTGACCGGCGCGGGGGCGCGGTCGTACCTCGCCGTGCGGGGCGGGCTCGACGTTCCCGACTATCTCGGTTCGCGCTCGACGTTCATCCTCGGGCGCTTCGGCGGTCATGCGGGCCGCGCGCTGATGGCCGGCGATGCGCTGCACGTCGGTGCTGCGCACGGTGAAGTCGGCTCCATCGGACAACGGGTCGCGCCGAACGCGATTCCCGCGTACGGCACGACATGGGACGTCAGCGTCCTCCCCGGCCCGCACGCCGCGCCCGACTTCTTCACGCCCGCCGACATCGCGATGCTGCATGCGACGGAATGGGAGGTGCACCACCATTCCGACCGCACGGGCGTGCGTCTGGTCGGGCCCGCGCCGCAATGGGCGCGACCCGACGGCGGCGAAGCCGGGCTCCACCCGTCGAACATCCACGACAACGAGTACGCGATCGGGACGATCGACTTCACCGGCGACATGCCGATCGTGCTCGGCCCCGACGGGCCGAGCCTCGGCGGCTTCGTGTGCCCGGCCACCGTCGCGACGGCCGACCGCTGGAAGCTCGGTCAGCTGCGCGCCGGCGATCGGGTGCGGCTCCACGCGATCACGCACGCGGACGCGCTCGCGCGCATCGAAGGCAACGAGCACAACCTCGCGACCCTCGGCGCGGCGGCGCCCGTTCCGGCGGCGCCCGTTCCGCCGGCGACGCGTTCGTCTGCACCCGACGCGGCGGTGCTGCACTTCGATCCGGCCGATGCGACGCGACCCGCGCTGACGATCCGTCGCGCGGGGGATGCGCACATCCTCGTGGAGTTCGGGCCGAACGTTCTCGACCTCGACCTCCGCGTGCGCGTCCACGCGTTGCACCGGGCCCTGAGCGACAGCCACGTCGACGGAGTCGCCGAGCTCGCGCCGGGCATTCGTTCGTTGCAGGTGCGCTTCGACCCGAAGGTCATTCCGCTCGACACGGTGCTGGAGACGGTCGTCGACGCGGAGGCCGATCTGCCCGCGCTCGACGAGATCGAGATCCCCTCGCGGATCGTGCATCTTCCGTTGGCGTGGAACGACAGTCGGACCCAGCTCGCGATCGAGCGCTACGAGCGTTCGGTGCGACCCGACGCGCCCTGGTGCCCGAGCAATCTCGAGTTCATCCGCCGCATCAACGGGCTCGATTCGATCGACGACGTGCACCACATCGTGTTCGACGCGAGTTATCTCGTGCTCGGTCTGGGCGACGTGTATCTGGGTGCGCCGGTGGCGACACCGATCGATCCGCGGCACCGGCTCGTCACGACCAAGTACAACCCGGCGCGCACGTGGACGCCGGAGAACGCGGTCGGCATCGGCGGCGCGTACCTCTGCGTGTACGGAATGGAAGGTCCCGGCGGGTATCAGTTCGTCGGCCGCACCGTGCAGGTGTGGAACCGCTGGCACACACCGCGCGGCTTCGAGCCGGGCCGTCCGTGGCTGCTGCGGTTCTTCGATCAGCTGCGCTTCCACCCGGTGAGCGAAGCGAAACTGCTCGAACAGCGCGACGCGATCGCCCACGGATCCGGCGGCGTCGACATCGAGCCGGCGGTGTTCCGCATGGCGGAGTACCACGCGTTCCTCGCCGATCACGCGCGCGAGATCGAGGCGTTCCGCGCCGGCCGCGATGCCGCTTTCGCCGAAGAGCGGGCGCGGTGGAAACGTCTCGGCGTGGCGGAATACGTCAGCGCGGTGCCCGAGCCGGAGCCGGTCGGCGACGAACCGCCGCTCCGGGCCGGCGAACACGCGGTCGCGGCGCCGGTGCAGGGCACCGTCTGGAAGATGCTCGTCGAACCGGGCGACACGGTCGCGGCGGGCGCCGTCGTGGCCGTGGTGGAGGCGATGAAGACCGAGGTCTCGGTGAGCACGATCAGCGCGGGCCGGGTGCAAGCCGTTCGCTGCGCGGAAGGTGCGCTCGTGCGCGCCGGTCAGACACTGGTGGTACTCGCGTGACGATCGAAGATCACACCGGGGCGCGCAGCACCCGCCCCGATCGCGTGCACGCGGCCCTCGAGCGGCTCCGGGCACTCGACGACGACGCGGTGGTGGTCGCCCTGGTAGACGACAAGGCGGTCAGTTCGCGTACGGCTCGGCTCGCGGCCCAAGGCCCGCGCGGGCGTCCGCTCTGGGGCATGCCGACGCTCGTCAAGGACAACATCGCGGTCGCGGGGTTGCCCACGAGTGCGGCGTGTCCGGCGTACGCGCCCGCCGCGGCGACCGAGTCGGCCGCGGCCGTCGAGCGTCTGGAACGGGCGGGGGCGGTCGTGCTCGGCACGACCAACATGGACCAGTTCGCCACCGGACTCGTGGGGACGCGCTCACCGCACGGCGTGCCCCGCAACCCCGCGGCGCCGGACCGGATCCCCGGTGGATCGAGCTCGGGCTCCGCCGTCGCGGTCGCGCGCGGCATCGTGCCGTTCGCGCTCGGCACCGACACCGCGGGGTCGGGACGCGTGCCGGCCGCGTGCACGAACACCGTCGGCCTGAAGCCGACCCGGGGCCTGGTGAGCACACGCGGCGTCGTGCCCGCCGTACCGGGCCTCGACTGCATCTCGGTGCACACGCTCACGGTCGCCGACGCGTTCCGGGTGCTCGCGGCGATCGCGGGATTCGACGCCCGCGATCCATGGTCGCGGCGGATGCCACCGTGGCGCGGACCCGACCGCGCGTTCCCTGTCGTCGGCTGGATCCCCGACACGGTGATCGCCACCGAGTGCGAGAGTGCGGCCACGCGTGCGTATTGCGACACGCGCACGATCGTCGAAGGTCTCGCCGGTTCCCGCGGCGTCGACGTCGACCCCGCGCCGTTCTTTGCCGCGGGGAAACAGCTGTACGGTCCGCGGGTCGCGGCGCGGTACGCCGCGTTCGGCGCGTTCGTCGACGCGCATCCGGACGCGGTCGACCCCGTCGTCGCGCGCGTCGTGCAGTCCGGACGCGCCGTTACCGGTGCCGACGTGTTCGCGGCCCAGACCGAGCTCGCGACATTGCAACGACAGGTCGACGAGGCGTTCGCAGCCGTCGACGTGCTGATCGTCCCGACACTCGCCATCTTCCCGACCGTCGACGAGGTCGCGGCCGATCCCGTCGGCGTCAACGCGCGTCTTTCGCGCTTCACCGACTTCGTCAACCTCCTCGATCTGTGCGCGGTCGCCGTCCCCGGTGCACCGCGCGACGACTCGTTGCCGTTCGGCATCACCGTCATCGGGCCCGCCGCGACCGATCCCCTCGTCGCCGATGTCGCGGCGCGCCTGCACGCGGCGGTCGGCGGCACGCTGGGCGCGACGTCGATCCCGGTTCCGGCCGAAGCCTGGCCCGAGGCCGCCCCCGGCCTGGGCGGCGCCGCGCGCGTCGCCGTCGTCGGCGCGCACCTGCGTGGACTCCCGCTGCATCACGAGCTCACGGCGCTCGGCGCGCGACTGGAAACCGTCACGCGCACCGCTTCCAGCTATCGCCTGTACGCGCTCTCGGGCACCGTGCCGCCCAAGCCCGGACTCGTGCACGTCGAACGCCGGGGCGCGGCGATCGAGGTCGAGATCTACGCGCTCGGCGACGCGGAGCTCGGGCGGTTCCTCGCGGGCGTCGCGGCGCCGCTGGCCATCGGTCCGATCGAGCTCGAGGACGGCTCGACCGTGCCCGGATTCCTCGCCGCGGCCGGCGCCCTCGACTCCGCCATCGATATCACCCACCATGGTGGGTGGCGCACGTACATGGAAAGCCGTCGTACCGGATGAAGCCGAGCCCATGAGGGAACCAACATGAAGGTCGCAGTCGGAGACTGGTTCGTGCGCGAGCAGGTCGGTGACGACATCTGGAAACTCTGGGAGCAGTTCGTCGATCCGTTCGCGCGCTGCAACATCTGGTTCGTGCGCGGGCGCGACCGCGCGTTGCTCGTCGACACCGGCCTC
The DNA here is from genome assembly GCA_963835455.1 of uncultured Actinomycetes bacterium. GTDB lineage: Bacteria > Actinomycetota > Acidimicrobiia > IMCC26256 > PALSA-610 > PALSA-610. The sequence continues at coordinate 27,389 of CAWIFT010000006.1, read as the reverse complement.
GGCGTCGCGAGCTTGCACGAAGCGGCGCGCGACCTTTTCGAACAGCCGACCCTCGCCCTCGCGACCCACTACCACTTCGATCACACCGGATCGCTGCACGAGTTCAAGGAGCGGCTCGCGCACAAGGCGGGCGTCCCCTATCTCACGAGCGAGGGGGAGATCTGGGGCGCCCTGCGCCGGAGCGACTTCGCCCCCCGAACGCTCGAACTGTTTCTCGAGGCGGGCTACGAGCTGCCGGAAGAGTTGCTCGAGGCCCTGCCGGTACCCGGTTACGACCCGAGCACGTACTCGGTGCAGAGCTGCCCGCCGACGCGTGTGCTCGACGAAGGCGACGTCGTCGACCTCGGCGACCGCGCGTTCGAGGTGCTCCACCTGCCCGGGCACTCACCCGATTCGATCGGTTTGTGGGACGCGGCCACCGGCACACTCTTCTCGGGCGACGCGGTGTACGACGGCCCGCTGCTCGACGGGAACCGCGATTCCGATGTCGACGCCTACGTCGCGACGATGGAGCGGCTGCGCGAGCTGCCCGTCGAGGTCGTGCACGGCGGGCACGAACCGAGCTTCGGTCGGGAGCGGCTCGTCGAGCTGTGCGACGAATACATCGCCGGCGTCAGTTCCCGATAGGAGAGCCGACACACGCGCGAAATCTCGTGGCCGCCGCGGCGAAACGTCGTCGCTCTACGGTCCGGGATATGGATACGCGCTTCCTGCTCGCACCGGACGCCTACTTCGGTGACGATTGGTACGAGCGGGAACAGGAGATGCTGTTCGCCCGCACGTGGCACCTCGCGGCGGCGACCGACGAACTGAGCGAGCCCGGCGACTTCGTCACGATCGACGCGGGCCACGACCCGCTCGTCGTGGTGCGCGGTCTGGACAACGATCTGCGTGCGTTCCACGACTTCTGCCCGCACCGCGGGATCAAGCTGCTCGTCGACCGCGGCAATACCCGCACCGGCATCGTGTGCCCGTACCACTCGTGGAACTTCGCGCTCGACGGAACACTGCGGAACGTGCCGCAACCGGAGGAGTTCGCCCCAGCCGCGCTCGCGGACTGCGGACTCGTCGCCGCGTCGGTCGCGGAGTGGGGCGGCATGGTCTTCGTCAACGGCGCCCCCGATGCCGACTTCGCCGCGTACCTCCAAGGCTTTCCCGACCACATCGGCAGCTATCGACCCGAACGGCTGCGCGAGGTCGTGCGCGTGCAGTTCGACGCGCGCTGCAACTGGAAGCTCTTCGTCGAGAACCACGTCGACGTGTACCACCTCTGGTACCTGCACGCTCGCTCGCTGAGCGCGTACGACCACCATCAGTTCGAGTGGGACGCGATCGGTCCGCACTGGGTCAGTTACGAACCGGCGAAGGCGGGCGTCGAACGCCGCCGCCCGCACGTCGGGAGCACGCCGATCGCCGGCCTGGACGAACGCGACAAGGTGGGGATCGGCGCGCACATGTTGTTCCCCAACACGCTGTTCGCGACGGAGTCCGAGTTCTTCATGAGCTACGTGGCCAAGCCGCTCGCTCCGGATCGCAGTGTGATCGACGTTCGCATCCGGGCCGAGCCCAGTGCGGATGTGGAGATGCTCGTCGCCGCGGCGAAGGAGTTCATGCTCGAAGACGTCAGTGCGTGCGAAGGCATCCAGGCAACGGTGCGCTCGAGCCGCTTCCGCGTCGGCCCGCTCGCGCAGAATCACGAACGGCCGATCACCTTGTTCCACGAGAGCCTGATCGCCGCGCTCGGGTCGTGATGACGCTCGCCCGCCGGTTCGTCGGCGCGTGGCAACGGCGGTCGATCGCGGTCGACGGCGGCGCGCCGACCGAGCCGGCGCGCGTGTTGTGGCTCCAGGCCGGGGATGCATTCGCCGACCTGCGGATTCCGCAGTCGCCGCGCGACGAGCCCGACGCGTTCGCGGGAGTCACCACCTACGACGAGCCCGCGCTGACCTGGCATCACACGCTCGATTGGAACGGTGGTTTCGCCGGGTACGACTGCGGGGTCGTCGAATGGCGCGACGACGATCTGATCGAACGGGGCGAGTTCGAACGCAACGGCCGGTGCCACGCCTACGAAGAGGTCTGGCACCGGATCGACGAGGGTTCCGTCGGCCTGGTGCTCACCGCGACCCACGCCATGGTCGTGCGCCTCGGGCGTCACTGTCTCGCGATGCGCGACCGTCGCCGCGCCGGTGGACGGTTCGACGTGCGCCACGCGGAGGTCGCAGGAGTGGCATGGACCGATGTCGCGGTGCTCGGCGACGGCGCCGAACTGCCGCGGGTACCGCTCGTGGTGCCCGACGAATGGACCGCGGGCTCAACCGTTTCCATCGACGGCATGGCCTGGCGCGTCGCCGAGCGCTGGGGCTGATGCCGGGCTCGCCGCTTCCCTCATCGCGCGATCGGCGGCGTGCGCCTGTTCCGCGAGGTGCTTGATCGCTCGCAGCCGGCGGTCCCATCGGTCGGCGACCTCGGACAACGCCTCGGTTGCTTCGGCGAGGCGCTGTTCACGGACCTCGTAGCGGACCTCGCGTCCTTGACGGTGTCCGTCGATCAGTCCGACCCGCTGCAGGAGCGAGAGGTGTTTCGATATCGCTTGCCGACTGACGGGCATCTCCGCGGTGAGGGTCGTCGCCGTGGCCTGACCGCGCGCAACGAGGAGGTCGAGCAGTTTGCGGCGCGTCGGATCCGCCATTGCCTCCCAGAGGTCGTCGTCGTCGGATGGGTGGCTCATGGCGACGCTGCGGGTCCCGCGGCGAAGAGGTCCCGCAGGCGGTCGCCCTGGACCAGCCAACCGTGCCGGTGCTCTTCGCAGAACTTCTGCTTCTCGTCGTCGGCCAGGTCCATCAGCTCGAGGCCGGTTTCGGTGACGCGCAGCCGGGTCCGTTCGTCGCCGTCCGCGACGAGCGTGAAGGTGACGAGCGTCGAGTTGGTCTCCGTCGCGTGCTCGCCGGGCGGGTACACCCACCGATACGAGAAGCGGTGCGGACGATCGGCGGCGACGACGGTGATGCCGACGACGTGGGGGGCGTCCGTGTCCGCCCGGAAGGTCAGCGACCCGACGGCACCGGGTCGGGCTTCGACGTCCGCGACGTCGCTGAACCAGGTCCGGATCAGTTCGGGTTCGGTGATCGTGCGCCACACGACCTCCACCGGGGCTTCGATCTCGATGTCGCGTTCGATCGTGTAGTTGCTCATCGGCCCAGTCTCGTACGGCGGTCGGGTTCAGCGCGGCAAGGCGATGTCGGTTCGCCCGTCGACGCTGAACCCGACGCAAGGCGGGAAGGGAAGCCCGTCACGATCAAGCCGACGCGTCTCGCGGCTCGTTCGGTCGGCCTTCGCCGGTCTCGAGGAACTGGTGCAGGCTGGGCATGAAGTGATTCCAGCCCGCACGGCACTGGTCGAAGCACTCGAGCGCGGGGCGCAGCCCGACGTGGCAGAACGCGATGGAGACGGTGCCGTCGTTGCCCGGTTGCACGGCGAACGAGGGCTTGGTCCCGACCCAATCGGCCATCACCGGACAGTCCGTGACCGTCCACGTGACTGCGCCCGTTCCGGGAACGTGGTCGATCCGGACGACGACGGCGGGGGCATCGCCGCCCATGAAGAGCTGCACCTGGTCACCGGCACGCTCGGCCCTGGTCACAGCGGTCCACCAGCGGCTGATCACGGCGTCGTCGGTCACCGCCTCGATGACCTGGGCCACGGGAACGTGCACCTGCATTTCGTAGGAGTAGTCGTCGGGGGCTGCGGTGACCGCCGGGGCGGGAGGGGCGGACGGTGAACGTGTGGTCATGATGTCTCCTTCATTCGAGCCGGGCCTTTCCCCGACGTGCAACCAATCATTGCACGTTTCCCACCTACGCGCAACCTTTAGTTGCGTATCAGTCCGGTCGCCCCCTCCACCAGGTCGGATTCCGCACCGGGGCGCCCGACCAGTTGGACGCCGACCGGAAAGCCGCCGCCGTCCGCACCCGCGGGAATCGCGAGCGCGGGGAGCCCGAGCAGGCTGATCGCGCGCGACGGCGCCAGGATCTGGAGCGCGTCGACCGATTCGGTGCGGCCGTCGATCTCGATCGTTCCCGCGTCGAGCGGCAGGACACCGACGCGCGCCACGGGAAGGACGACGACCGGCGTCGCCCCGAGCACCGCGTCGACCGCGCGCGCGACCGCGTCGAAGCGCGCGCCGACGTCGGCGGACACGGGTTCGCTCGCGAGGAGCCGCGCGATGCGGGGCGTGAGCTCGCGCTCGCGCCCGGCGACGACCGCACGCAGGTCGGCGTAGTCGTCCGTGGCGCGCCACGCGTCGAACACCTCGGCCGCTTCCACAAACGGTGCGGGGTCGACGTCGACCACGTCGTAACCGGCCGCGACGAGCGCGTGCGCGGTGGCGTCTACCGCACCCGCGACGGCAGGGGCACAGCTCCAACCGCCGCGCACCACTCCGACCCGGCGGACGCGGCTGCGCGCGGGGTCCGCGCCGGACCGGCCCGCGATCACGTCGAACACGAGTTGAATGTCGCGCGGGGTTCGTGCCAACGGCCCGACCGTCTGGAAGCGGTGCCGAGGCGTCGCGACCGAAGGCTCGGGGACATGACCGCCCGTCGGCACCGCTCCGTACGACGGCCGGAGCCCGTAGATCCCGGTGCACGCGGCGGGGTACCGGATCGAACCCCCGTAGTCACCGCCGATCGAGAACGGGACGAGATGACCCGCCACCGCGGCCGCGCACCCACCACTCGAACCGCCGGGCGAACAAGTGGAATCCCGCGGATGCACGGTGCGCCCGAAGACCCGGTTCTCGGTGCGGGGCTGCAGCGCGAACTCCGGGCAGTTCGTCTTGCCGACGAGCACCGCGCCCGTGGCGCGCAGGCGCGTGACGACCTCGGCGTCGTGATTCGGCACGTTGTCGGCGAGAACGAGGCTGCCGCCGGTCGCCCGCAGACCCGCGGTCGCCAACGTGTCCTTGATCGTGAACGGCACACCTGCGAGCGGCCCGGGATCCGCCCCGCGGGCCACGGCCGCGTCGACCGCGGCCGCGGTCGCGCGTGCGGCGGGCGCGTCGATCGTGACGACCGCGTTGGTGCGGTGTGCGGTGATGCGCGCGATCGCCGAGTCGACGACCTCGCGCGCGGTTGTCCGGCCCGATCGAACCGCGTCGGCAATCGCCCAAGCATCCATCTCCTGCACCAAAGCACAGAAACTGCCGACAACGGAAACCTGAAAGGCAACGATCAGACGGTTGCCATGCTTCGAGAAGGCGATGCTCAGATCGCGAACACGAACGGGTAACGCACTCGCGGTGACGCCGACATCGCGGTGCAATATCGGCTTCATACCTTCGGGTTCATGGCGACGCGCAGGTGGTCGGAACTGGCGTGGCCGGAGCTCGCCGCGCAGCGCGACCTCGGCGACGGCGACGTCGGTCTGGTCCCCGTGGGCGCGACCGAACAGCACGGTCCGCACCTGCCGACCGGTACCGACACGATCGTGGCGAACGCACTGTGCGACGCGGTCTCCGAACGTACGGGTGCGCCGGTCCTCCCGGAGATCCCCGTCGCGTGCAGCTACGGCCACGGCACCGTCCTGCCCGGCACACTCTCGCTCACGCCCGAGCTGCTCGCCGCGGTGGTGCGCCAGTACGCGGAATGGGCCGCGACCTCGGGCCTGACGCGCTTGTTGTTCGTCAACTCGCACTTCGGCAACAGCGCGGCCCTCGGTATCGCAACCGATCATCTCCGCCTCTACCGCCCCGACCTGCGGGTCGGCGTCGTCGACTGGTGGAGTGTGGACGCCGACGTCGCACGCGAGACGGTGCTCGAAGGCGACGACGTGCACGCACATCGCGCCGAGACGTCACTGATGCTCGCCATCGCGCCCGAGCTCGTGCACCTCGATCGCCTCTCGTCGGCGGACGACCCGGATCGAACCGCGGATCTCGTCTTCCGCTACACCGCGCCCGCGCTGTCGACGAACGGCGTCACGGGACGGCCCTCCGAAGCAACCCTCGAGCTCGGCCGGTTCCTCCTCGACCGGTCGGTCGCCGCAATCGCGGATCGGGTCGAGCGCGGACGTGTCGAAAAACCCCCTCTCGGCACGGCCCCGATACCCGCGCTCGGCCCGCAATCCGCCCATCCGCACTGATCAGGAGCACGCATCCATGGACACCGTGAAGACGATCGATCCCGCACACGTCCAACTGGCGTCGGAGCTCGCCGCCGACGGCGTGCGCTTCGCAGTCGGCAGCTTCATGGACATCATGGGGCGGGCAAAGTCGAAGGTCGTTCCCATCGACCATCTCCCGAACATGCTCGCCGGCTCCGAGCGCTACACGCCCCGCGGCATGGGCGATCTCGGCCAGATGACGCCGAATGAGGACGAGTGCGTCGCGGTCCCCGATCTCTCGACGTTGCGCGTCATGCCGTGGGACACGCGCTTCGTGTGGATGGCCGCCGACCTGAGCTTCGGTGGCCGCGAGCCGTTCGCGCACTGCACGCGCTCGATTCTGAAGAAGCAGCTCGACGAAGCCGCGGAGCTCGGCTACATGCTGAACCTCGGCGTCGAGCCGGAGCTGTACGTGTTCAAGCCCGCCTCCCTCGACCGCGCCGACGGGTACCTGGAGCCCATGGCGCGCAGCGCGCAGCTGAAGCCCACGCAGGCGTACGACGTCGAAGCGGTGATGGATGCGATGCCGTTCCTCGAGCCGATGTCGCGCTACCTGACCGAGTCGGGCTTCGGGCTCTTCAGCTTCGACAGCGAGGGCGGCGACGGTCAGTACGAGTTCGACTTCGACTACGCGCCCGCGCTGGAAATGGCCGACAAGCTCGCGTTCTTCCGCTTGATGGTGAAGCAGGCCGCGAAGGAATCGGGGCTCATCGCGACCTTCATGCCCAAGCCGTACACGTCGGGCTGGGGTTCGGGTCACCACTTCAACATGAGCATCGCCGACCTCACGACCGAGGCGAACCTGTTCCGCGACGCGGACGACGAGCGGGGCAAGGGCTGGAGCAAACTCGCCTACTCGTTCGTCGCCGGGATCATGCGCCACGCGGCGGCGATCGCCGCCGTCGCGACGCCGACGGTCAACTCGTACAAGCGACTGCAGCCGCGCCTCTCCGACGGCACCGTGTCGTGGGCGCCGGTGTTCGCGGCGTACGGCGACAACAACCGCTCGTGCATGCTGCGGCTCCCGCGGAACCGGCCGGCCGTGGAGAACCGTGGCGTCGACTCGGCCGCCAACACCTATCTCGCCACTGCGTTCATGCTCGCGGCGGGCCTGGAAGGGATCCGCGAAGGACTCGATCCGGGCGAGCCCATCGAAGACATCACCTACGACTGGAACTCACCGCAGTCGGGCGCGACGCGCCTCCCGCGCAACCTGCTCGAAGCGGTCGAGGCGTTCGACGCCGACCCGCTCACCCACACCGTGTTCCCGGCGCAGTTCGTCAGCGCCTACAGCGCGATGAAGAAGGCCGAGTGGGACGAATACCACGCCCAAGTGACGGACTGGGAGCGCGAGCGCTACCTGCTCGCATTCTGATGACGACGTTCCGTTCGAGCGCACCGGTCATCGCCGTGATCATCGGGCGCGAGCCCGACCACCGGTACTCGGTCCACCGCGGCTACGTCGACGCGGTCGCCGGCGCCGGCGGCCTGCCCCTGGTGCTCCCGGCGACCGGCGTCGACGGGTCGCACGCGGCGATGCTCGAAGTCGTTGCGCACGCCGACGGTCTGTTGCTCACCGGTGGCGGCGACGTCGACCCCGGTCGTTACGACTCCACGGTTGCGCCCGAGGTCTACGACCTCGACCCCGTGCGCGATGCGCTCGAGGTCGACGCGTTCCGCGCCGCGCGCGCGGCCGAAGTCCGCGTGCTCGGGATCTGCCGCGGCATCCAACTGATGGCGGTGGCATCGGGGGGATCGCTGTACCAGCACCTGCCGAGCGCGGGCTACGAGCACCACTGGGAGGAGAGCCGCCAGTACGAACCGGTGCACGAAGTGCTCGCCGACCCCGGCACCGCGGCCGAGCGCGCGCTCGCGGGCACGGTCAAGGTGAACTCGATCCATCACCAGGCGGTGCGGGAGCCCGGAATCGGGCTGCGCGCGACCGCGTGGAGCGACGACGGCGTCATCGAGGCGATCGAAGGCGACGACGCGCTCGGCATCCAGTGGCACCCCGAGCGCCTGCTCGATACGGACGCCCGCCACCTCGCCGCGTTCCGTTGGCTGGTGGGGACCACGTGAGCGGCCGGAGCGCGGTGGTGACCGGTGCGAGCAAGGGCATCGGCCGCGGCATCGCCATTGCGCTCGCGCGCGACGGCTGGGACGTCGTCGTCAACTATTCGTCGAACGAAGGTGCGGCCAAGGAGACGGCCGACCTCGTCGCCGAAGCCGGGACCCGCGCCGTCGTCGTCGGCGGTGACGTGACCGACCCCGAGACGTCGACCCGCCTGGCCGAGGCCGGAGCCGAGCTCGGGACCCTCGAAGCCTGGGTCAACAACGCGGGCGTGTCGGTGCTCGCGCCGATCGTCGACACGCCTCCCGAAGCCATGGAACGGATGCTCGCGGTCAACTACATGGGCACCTTCCACGGCGTGCAAGCCGCGGCACGCGCGATGATCGCCGCGCAGACGCCGGGGCGGATCGTGAACGTCGCCTCCGAAGCCGCGGTGCTGACGTTCCGCTACCTGGGCGCGTACGCGGCGAGCAAGTTCGCGGTCGTCGGGCTCACCCAGGCGGCCGCGCTCGAGCTCGGCCCGCACGGCATCAGCGTGAACGCGGTCGGCCCCGGCACGACCGAGACCGACATGGTCATGGCGGAACGGCGCAGCGAGGTGTCGGTCACCGGCGACGCGTCCGACGACGTGCGCGCGTCGTACCTCGCCAACATCCCTCTCGGGCGGTTCTGCACGCCCGAGGACACCGGCGCGCTCGTCGCGTGGCTCGTGAGCCCGGCCGCCGGATACGTCACCGGCCAGATCATCTGCAACAACGGCGGCTCGGTCCTCCATTGAAGAAGCCCACCGCCCGCTCGAACCATCTACGACCTCACACACAGGAGACCTCGTGAATCCGTTCCGTTCTCGACGACTGATCGCCGGCATCGCGGTCGGTGCGCTCGCACTCGCCGCCTGCGGAGGGTCGAGCTCGAAGAGCTCGAGTTCTTCGGGCAGCGGCACGCCTTCGACGTTGCCCGTCGGCTCGCGCGTCCTGAAGCTCGCGTTCAACGCGAACATGCAGGTACCCGACCCCGACATCTTCTACGAAGTCGAGGGCAACGAGGTCGTCACCTCCGTGTACGAGGGCCTGGTCGCGTACAAGCCCGACTCGGCCGAGATCGCACCCGCGCTGGCCGACAGCTGGACCGTCTCCTCCGACGGCCTCACCTACACGTTCAAGCTGCACCCGAACGTGAAGTTCCACGACGGGACCATCGCGAACGCGGCCGCGTGGCAGGCCGACTTCAAACGGCGCACCGAGGTGAACAGTGCGCCCGCGTACATGCTGGCCGACGTCGCCTCGACCTCGGCGCCCGACGCGACCACGTTCGTCGTTCAGCTGAAGAACCCGGTCAGTGCGTTCCTCGACTATCTCGCGGCGCCCTACGGACCGAAGGCGGTGAGCCCTGCGGTCCTGAAAGCGCACGCGGGCACCGACTTCGCGCAGAACTACCTGAAGGACCACGACGCGGGAACCGGCCCGTACACGATCACGAAGTTCACGACCGATGTGGGCTACGAGCTGACGCGCTTCGACGGTTACTGGGGGGCACCGACGCCGTACTTCGAGAAGGTCGAGATCTCGATCATCCCCGACATCACGACGCAACGCCTGAAGCTCGAGGGCGGTGAGATCGACATGATGATCCACGGCCTGCCGATCGCCGACAGCGAGTCGTTCCGCACGAACCCGAACTTCGAGGTGCACGACTTCCCGGTCGCGTTGAAGACGGTCCTGGCGACGAACCCGCACAAGGGTGCGTTCCAGAACCGCGATCTCGCCAAGGCGATGCGCACGTTCTTCGACAAGGCGGCAATCGTCAAGGAGATCTACAAGACCCAGGCGACGGTCTCGACGCAGATGTACCCGGTGTCGGAGCTCGCGCCGAGTCTGGCGCAGGACACGAGCGTGTACGACCCGTCGAAGTTGACCGACATGGTGAAGTCGCTGCCGGCGTCGGACAAGAACATCGACTTCGCCTACTCGCAGGACGAAGGTGGCACCCTGCCGAGACTCGCCGAGGTGATGGCGGCCAAGTTGCAGGCCATCGGCTTCAACGTGAAGGTGCGCGGTCTGCCGATCGCCGAGGTGTTCGACCTGCCGAACCACCCCGACAACGCACCCGACCTGTTGCTCTGGACGTTCAACCCCGATGCCGAGCATCCGGACACGTGGATCCGGATCTTCATGAACTCGAACGGCGCCATCAACTACCTGAAGTGCTCCGACCCGACCGCGGACGCCGACATGGACAAGGGCCTGAAGTCGGTCAGCAAGGCCGACGTCGACAAGTACTACGGCGCCGCCGGTGACGCGATCGCCGCATCGGGTTGCTTCATCACGCTGGCCGACAACCGGGAGATCGTCGTGGCCCGCAAGGGTCTGACCGGCTTCGTCCATCAGCTCCCGACCGCGTACACGATCCGACTCAAGGACCTGAAAGAAGGATGATCATGGTTGCCGGCGCGGACGGATCCTCTGACATCGATCTCTCCGGCACGAAACCGCAGACCGAAGCGGTGGTGTCGGTGCGCGACCTCGATGTCATGTTCCGCCGCGGCGGCCACGATCTGCACGCCGTGCGCGGTGTGTCCTTCGACATCATGCCGGGAGAAATCCTCGGCGTCGTCGGTGAATCAGGGAGCGGCAAGAGCGTTCTCGGCTTGAGCCTGCTCGGGCTCCTTCCCCGCGATCCTGCCCCCAGGGTGAGCGGGAGTGCGCTCGTCTGCGGCGTCGACATGGTGTCGGCGTCCGCAGAGGAGTGCCGGCTCGTACGCAAGCAGAAGCTCGGTGCCGTCTTCCAGGATCCGATGACGTCGCTCAACCCGACGATGCGGGTCGGTCGCCAGGTCGTGGAAGCGGCCGGTTCCAAGACCGAAGCGCTACGGCTGCTCGATGCCGTCGGCATCCCCGAGCCCGCGCGTCGGTTCGCCCAGTACCCCCACGAACTGTCCGGCGGCCTCCGGCAGCGGGTGATGATCGCGCTGGCCATCGCCGGCAACCCCGATCTCGTCATCGCCGACGAACCGACGACCGCGCTCGACGTGACGGTGCAGGCGCAGATACTCGAGCTGTTGCGCGAGCTCGCGAACGAGTTGCACTGCGCGTTCATGTTCGTGACCCACGACCTCGGGGTTGCGTCCCAACTCGCCGATCACATCGCGGTGATGTACGGCGGACGCGTCGCCGAGTTCGGTGAATCGGAATCGGTCTTGATGCGCCCCGCGCACCCGTACACCGTCGGCCTGCTCGAATCGCGGCTCACGTTGCGCACCGACCGCGAGCACCAGTTGCCGACGCTGCCCGGCGAACCCCCCGATCCGAGAATGCACACTCCGGGTTGCGCGTTCGCACCGCGGTGCGCGCTGCGCGAAGACCGCTGCTCCGCAGCTGCCCCGCGCTCCGCCCGGCCGGCACGCACGACGGCATCGCCGCGTGCGTCCGGCTCGGGGAAGGCCTTCGCCTCGCGATGACCACCGCAGCGCCCGACTGGCCCCGGCAGGAGACGACGCTGGCCGACTACGGCAGCCCCGCGGATGCCGCGCTCGTCATCAAAGGGATCAGCAAGTCGTTCACCCTGCGCGGCGGACGGCGGCGGCGCAAGCTCCAGGCACTGCGCGGCGTCGACCTCGAAGTCGTGAGAGGCGGGTCGGTGGCGCTCGTCGGCGAGTCGGGCTGCGGCAAGTCGACGCTGCTGCGCGTCGTCGCCGGTCTGATGAAGCACGACGACGGCGAGCTGGTCATCGGTGAGGGCACACGGCCGCAGATCGTGTTCCAGGACGCGGGCGCTTCCCTCACGCCGTGGATGACGATCGGCGAGCTCATCGGCGAGCGCCTGCACGACCAGGCGCTCGGGCGCAATGCCCGGAGTCTGCGTGTCGACGAGGCCCTCACCCTCGTCGGCCTCCCGACCGACGTCGCGAGCGCCAAGCCCGCGCAGTTGTCCGGTGGGCAACGCCAGCGCGCCGCGATCGCGCGCGCCATCGTCGTCCCGCCGTCGTTGCTCTTGTGCGACGAACCCACCAGCGCGCTCGACGTATCGCTCGCGGCAACGGCACTGAACCTGATCGGCCGGCTCCGCCGCGAGCTCGGGATGTCGGTGCTGTTCGTCACGCACGACCTCTCGGCCGCGCGCGTTGTCGCGGACCGGATCGCCGTCATGTATCTCGGCCGGATCGTGGAGTTCGGCCCGGCCGATGAGATGTGCTCCGCGCCGGTGCACCCGTACACCCGCAGCCTGCTCGCGTCCGTGCCCGGGCCCGACGCCACGCACACGCCCCTCGCCGGCGATCCTGCGAGCCCGATCGACCCACCACCCGGTTGCTCGTTCCATCCCCGCTGCCCGGTCGCGTTCGACGACTGCGCATCACTGCTTCCGGCGCCCGCCCGCCTCGGCGGTGACGGCCGGACGATTTCGTGTCTGCGCGTGCACGACGGCGATACGAACGAGATCGCGATCGACCTCACCGCACTCCCGGAACCCGCGAACCGAAGGGCGGTCGGCTGATGGCCGTTGCCGAACCGTTCACCGTCCAGCTGCCGAAACTGCGGGGCCGCAACCGCCCGCAGTTCGAGATGCTGCGGCGCGTCGGCTGGCTCGATCGCCTCGCGCTCGCCGCCTTCGCCGGCGTCACGCTCATCGCGATCTTCGCCAAGGCGATCGCGCCGTACTCACCCTCGGCGACCCCCGGCGATCCGTTCATCTCCCCCGGCCACGGCGGCTTCTACTTCGGGACCGACGACGTCGGCCGCGACATCTACTCGCGGGTGCTGTTCGGGATTCAGTCCACCTGGTTCTCCGCGCTCATCGTGATCGCGTCCGGCGTGTTGATCGGCGGCCTGATCGGGCTCGTCGCGGGCGCGTCCGGCGGCTGGCTCGACTCTGCGCTCATGCGGATCACCGACGTGTTCCTGGCGCTGCCCGGACCGGTACTCGCGATCACGATCGTGGCCGCGCTCGGGCCGTCGTTGTGGCACACGTTGATCGCAGTGATGATCGTGTGGTGGCCGCTGTACGCACGCATCGTGCGCGGCGAAGTACGCGCGCTCGCGTCTCGACCACATATGGAAGCCGCGCGCCTCGCGGGCGCGAAACGCTTCCGGCTGATGTTCCGTCACCTCATGCCCGGTGCGATCCCCTCGACCGTCGTCGCCGCCAGCCTCGACGTCAGCGCGCTGATCATCACGTTGTCGAGCCTGTCGTTCCTCGGGCTCGGCGCCCCCGCGCCGGCGCCCGAGCTCGGCGCGATGAGCGCCCGCGGCATCAACTACCTCATCCAGTACTCGTACATCCCCGTCATCCCGGCGCTCGCGGTGTTCTTCGTCGCCGTCGTCGCGAACCTCGCGGGCGACGGCGCACGTGACCTCATGGGCGACCGGTGAAGGAGCACTGATGGACAGCGCCCGCTTCTACATCAGCCGGCTGCTCGGAATGGTCGCCGTGCTGCTCGTGCTCGCCTTCATGATCTTCTGCCTGCAGCGCTACACCCCGGCCGATCCGGTGCGCGTGAAACTCGGCGCGAACGCGCAGCCGGCGCTCGTCAAGGCGGAACGCCATCGGCTCGGGTACGACGACCCCCTCCCGGTGCAGTACTTCAACTACGTGAAGGGTCTGCTGCACGGCGACCTCCAGGACTCGCTGCGCACGCGTCACCCGGTCACCACCGATCTCGCCAACGCGATCCCGGCGACGCTCGAGCTGACGATCTTCGCGCTCGGGCATCGCGCTGGTGCTCGCGCTGATACTCGGCATCGCGTCGGCCGCACGCGCTCGCGGCGCGGGCGTGTTGCGAATAGTGATGGTCGCGGGCGCGTCGGCGCCCGTGTTCCTGCTGGCGCTCCTCGGGTTGTTGCTCTTCTACCGCCGGCTCGGTTGGCTGCCGTCGACCGGACGTACGAAGTTCCTCGACGCTCCGACCGGACCCACCAAATTCCTCACGATCGACAGCCTGATCCACGGCCGCCTCGACGTGTTCTCCGATTCCATCCAGCACATGATCCTGCCCGCGTTCTGCATCGCGATCGGCCCCGCGGTTTCGATCGGGCGGGTGCTGCGCAGCAGCATCTTGACCAACCTGGGCTCCGACTACGTGCGGACCGCGCGCTCCAAAGGCCTGCGCGAGCACGCGGTGCTGTGGCGACACACCGTGCGCAACTCGCTCGGCGCGGCGCTGTCGATGACGGGCCTGCAGATCGGCCTGATGTTCGCGGGTGTCGTCGTGATCGAGTCGATCTTCGCGTGGCCGGGTATCGGCTTCTACACGGTGCAGGCGATTCCCCGCCTCGACTTCCCCGCAATCGCCGGCGTCACGCTGTTCCTCGGGGTCATCTACGTCATCGTCAACACCGGAGTGGAGATCCTCCAGGGCGTCGCCGACCCCCGTCTACGGGTCTGACATCGCCTCCGGTGCGCGCGTAGCGTGCGCATGACGGAGGAGGTCCCGTGCGCAAGACGAATGCGGTGCCGTTGCGTTCGCTGCTGTTCACGCCCGGCGATCAGGAGGCGCGCATCGCCACGAACGCGAAGTCGGGCGCCGACGCACTGTTCCTCGACATCGAAGAGCCGCGCACCCCGTGTCCCGAGGAGACTCGGGTACGCGCCCGCGGGCTCGTGCGCGAGTACCTCGACTCCGCGGCACCGGGGCCGGGCGTTCCGCTCAACTTCGTGCGCGTGCAGCCCGTCGCGTCGGGAATGATCCTGCGCGACCTGCAAGCGGTCATGGGCCCGAACCTCGCGGGGATCCTGCTCCCGAAGATCACCGGCCCCGCCGACGTGCATGCGGCCGATGCGATCCTGACGTGCCTCGAAGTCGAGCTCGGGCTACCTGCCGGTGAAGTCATGCTGTACCCGATCCTCGAGAACGCGCAGGCGATCCGGCAGGCATACGAGATCGCGACGGCATCGGAGCGCGTCTCCTATATGGGCGGCGCGGTCTCGCGGTTCGGCGACATCGTCGCCGACATCGGCTTCCGTTGGACGCCGGCCGGAAAGGAGACGCTGTACATCCGCGAGAAGGTGCTCGTCGACGCGCGCGCCGCCGGAATCCGGTATCCGATCAGTGGCATGTGGGGCGGCGCGAACGACGATCTCGTCGGTCTGCGCGCGTGGCTCACGGAGCTGCGCGACATCGGCTACTTCGGGATGATGATGGGCAACGCCGAGCACGTGCCGATCGTCAATGCCGCGTTCACTCCCACGGCGGAAGAGGTCGCCTACTGGAGCGAGATCGACCAGCTCACCCGCGAGGCCGAAGCCGTGAACGAGCGTGTCCTCATGGGCGACGCGAACCAGGGCGAGGGCCACGAGATCCACATCGCGCACGTCGCCACCGCCCGAAAACTGTTGGCGTGGGCACGCGAGCTGGGAGTCACGACATGAGCCGCGACGGCACCACGATGACCGCGGCCGACATCCGCGCCGGCCTCTCGCACCCGATCATCGACGCCGACGGCCACTTCGTCGAGCTCGCGCCGGTCTTCGACGACGAGATGCTCACGTACCTCGAGGAGATGGGCGGACGCGCCGTGCGCGACCGCTATCTCGGCAACACCGGACTGACCGACACGACCACCGTGCTCGCGACCCACCAGGGGGCGCGCGGTCCCGGCTGGCGAGCGATGCCGTCGTGGTGGGGATGGCCGACGGAGAACACGCGCGATCGCGCCACGTCGTACCTTCCTGCGCTGCTGTACGAACGGCTCGACGAGATCGGCATCGACTTCACGATCCTGTATCCGTCGATGACGCTGTCGTACCTGGAGACCGCCGACGACGAGCTCATCGGTCTGCGGTGCCGGGCCGCGAACCGCGCGCTCGCCAATCTCTTCGCGCCGTACCGCGACCGCACGACGGTCGGCGCACTCGTCCCGATGCTCGATCCGAAGCAGGCGGTCGACGAGCTCGAGTACGCGGTACGCGAGCTCGGATTCAAGACCGCGGTGTTCGCGGGCCACGCCCGCCGACCGATCGGCGCCGACGGCGAGGCGTACCGGCTCGACACGTTCGGCGTCGACAGCGCGTTCGACTACGACCCGCTCTGGGCCAAGTGCGTCGAGCTCGGGATCGCACCCGTGTTCCACAGCTCGCTGCAGTCGCACCGGGTGACGCGCTCGGCGACGAGCTACGTCTACAACCACGTCGGGGGCCTCGCCGCGAACCACGAGTCGCTCTGCAAGTCGTTGTTCCTCTCGGGTGTGACGCACCGGTTCCCGACGCTGCAGTTCGGGTTCCTGGAAGGCGGCGTGGCGTGGGCGTGCAGTCTGTACTCGGATCTCGTCGGGCACTGGCAGAAGCGCAACGCCGACGACATCCGGAGCCTCGACCCCGATCTGCTCGACGTCGACGCGCTCGTCGACTTCTTCGAGCGGTACGGCGACGACCGCGTGCGCGCCGGGCTCACCGAACTGCATGCGTACTTCTCGCGACCGAGTGGACGGCCGGCGCAACTCGACGAATTCGCGGCGGCCGCACTGCATTCGGTGCAGGAACTGCGCGACAAGTTCGTCCCCGAACTTCTACTTCGGGTGTGAGGCCGACGACCGGCTGGTCGCGTGGGCCTTCGCGGAGCGGATCAACCCCGCGGGCGCGCGTCTGCGCCCGATCTTCGGATCCGACATCTCCCACTGGGACGTCCAGGACATGACGGAGCCGGTCGTCGAGGCGTATGAACTGGTCGAGGACGAAATCATCGGCGAGCAGGAGTTCCGCGAGCTCATGTTCCTCAACCCCGCGCGGCTGCACGCGGGCATGAACCCGGCGTTCTTCGACGGCACCGTGTGTGAAACCGCAGTTCGGACGGCGCTCGCCTAAATCACTTGTTGCGGCGCGCGCACGCGGACAGGCTTCACCGCATGGGCGATCTGGCAATCGACACCGCGGTACGCGCGCGCGGCGAGGGACTCTTCGAGGCGACGTTGAGCGCCGACTGGGAGATCTGGGGCCCGATGGGCGGATACGTCGCCGCGTGCGCGTTGCGCGCCGCGGGCGCGTCGACCCCCGAGCTCCGGCCCGCCGCGTTCTCGTGTCACTACCTGAGCGTTGCGCAGTTCAGCACCGTCGACATCCGCGTCTCGACACGCAAGCGGGGCCGTACCGCGTGCGCGCAGCGGGTCGAGGTCAGCCAGGGCGACCGCGCGATCCTCGACGCGATGGTGTGGAGCGTCGGGGAGGTCGAGGGCCTCGAACACGACGAGACCATCCCGCCCGCCGTCCCCGATCCGGATCACCTCCCGAGCATCGACGAGCTGCTGCCCGAGGATGCGCAACCACCGTTTCCGTTCTGGAACAACCTCGACGCCAAACCGCTCGAGTTCGAGGTCGTGTGGCCGCCGGACGGCCCGCGTCCCGCGAGTTGGAGGGAGTGGCTGCGCTTCTTGCCGACCGCGTCGTTCGACGATCCGTGGATCGACGCGACCCGCAGTGTCATCCTGGTGGATCTGCCGAGCTGGCCGTCGGCACACCGCCCGCACGCGTGGAAGCAACCCGGCTTCATGGCGCCCACCCTCGACCTCAACGTCGCGTTCCACGCGCCGGCGGCCGGCCACGAGTGGTTGCTGTGCGACGGCGCCGCGCCGCTGTCGACCGGCGGCCTCTTCGGTTGGACGGCGCGCATCTGGTCGCCGGGTGGCGGCCTGCACGCGTCCGGCGGCGGCCAATGCCTCTACCGCCGCATGCCCTAGTGGAAACCCTGGCTCTCCAAGTGCTCGCGGTAGCTCATCGGTAGGAGCTCGAGGAGCTGGCCGTCGGGATCGCGCACGAACACCGCCGCCCCGATGTTCGACGACTCGATGACGACGCCGCCGAACTCGGGCACGCGGGCGCACACCCCGTCGACGTCGTCGACCGAGAGCGAGATGTGCGTCAGTCCGGGTTCGTTCATCGTCCGCTCCCGGAACGGCTGCGTCTGGCCCGCGGCCGCGAAGTGCAGGAGCTCGAGCACCAGACCGTCGCGCACGAGGTAGGCCGCGGTCATGCCGAGCGGCGCCGCCAGCGACAACAACTGTGCGGAGCCAACGTCGGGCGGAGTGATCTCGCGCTCGACAACGAACCCGAACAGCTCGCAGTAGAACCGCTTCGACCGCTCGAGATCGGTGACGCACTGCCCGACGTGGTTGAACGCGCTCACGACTTCGAGTCTTGCACTCGTTCGCAGCGCAGGTGCTTGTCGTCGCTCGTGAGGCAGCGTCCGGTCGCGAGGTCGAACTGCCAATGGTGCAAGCTGCACGTGAGCACGCCGTCGTCGATCTCCCCGAAGCGGGTCAGGTCGGCCTGGCGGTGCGGGCAGAACCGCTCGATCCGCCACCCGTCGCGCTCGAAGAACTCGTCGGCCTGCTCCCGCCGTTCCCGGTAACAGCGCTCGACGTACGCGATCCGCTCGGGCGACAGCGCCTTGAAGAACGTCATCACGAACTCGTTGAAGTTCGCGGCGTCCGGTCGGTGCCCGACGAACCGACACGAGAGGAAGAGCGAGTTGACCCAGTCCTCCGTGTGCCGTTCGAGCAGCGCTTCGACGAGCCGGCGGTCGACGTCGGCCTTGTACACGTACGGCTCGGCGGCTTCGCCCTTCCACGCCCGTACTTCCGACTCGACGAAGTCGATACACACGTCCGCACCCGGTTCACCGACGTCGAGCACGACGTTGCCCGCGACGCCGGCGGAGGTGATCGGCGCGACCCGCAGCAGCGGCTCGAACCAGGCCGCGAGCTCGGCGACGAGGTCGCGCCGGCCGTGCGACCACTCCGCACGCTCGGTCGCGAGCCACGGCGCCCAGTCGCGCGCGTACTCCTCGAGATACGCGCGCTTGTCGGTGAACGGCCGCGCGGTCTCGTCGTCACCCGCCGGGTGCGTGACCTTGCACTCGCCCGCGTCGAGCTCGATCACCGAACCCGGAACGATCAACTCGCCCCGTTCGATCCCGGCGGCCCGCAACACCTCGAGGAACACCGACTGATCGGGAAAGATGTTCGCCGGATCACGATCGATGTCGTTGAACCCGAAGAGGTCGTCGTCGAGGAACGCCGGTGGGCCCGCACAGGGGAACACGTGCGCGGCGTCGACCCATTCGATGTACTGGCGCGCCCGCGCCATCTGGTTGACGCGCTTCTCGCGCGCGAGGCGTTCCTTGAGCTCGACGGGGAAGTCGTACGCGATCGGATACCAGATCGCGCCCGAGAACTGCACGATCTGCGCGTCGAACGGGCCGAGCGCGCGCAAGCGGTCGGGATCACCGGGCCGCGCGTCGTTCTGGTTCAACACGCGCGCGGTGCCGTCGTCGAGCACGACGAGCGAGTCGCCGAGGGGACCGTCGGCCGGCGTCGTGAACGCGAGGATCGTCACCGAGAGCCCGTCGAGGTCGACCGGTTCGGCCGGGCGGGTGGGGATGAAGTGCTCGAACCCGATCGCCCGCAGCTCGCGTTCGAGGAACGGCACCTCGAACGCGGGGAGCAGCACCCGCGCGCGCTTGTCGACGTGGAGCGCCAGCCACTCCGGGTCGAAATGATCACGGTGGAGGTGCGAGATGTACAGGTAGTCGGGCGACGAGAGGGCCGCCGCGGCGAGCCCGTCGTTCCGCGGGTACGGGAACCACGACCCGAAATACGCGGGCGTGAACCACGGGTCGCACAGCACCGATCCGCCTCGGGTCTCCGCCAGGAACCCGACATGCCCGAGGAAGGTCAACCGCATCGGGGCCCATTCTTGCCAACTCCGGCGACCGCTCCCCATCTCGGCCGCGCCCCCACGAGCGCACCGGCCGCCGGATGGATAATGTCCGCGTCCGGTCGTCGAGGGCCGACCCCCACTCGACCCTCGACCCCGGGTCCCGCCGGTACGCCGGCGGGACCCTCTCGTTCAGGCGGTCTCTTCGTGGCGGAGTGACGCTTGGAGCTCTTCTCGGGCCCGGGCAACGCGCGACCGGATCGTTCCGATCGGTACGCCGCACACATCGGCGGCCGCCGCGTACGGCAGGCCGACGATCTGCGTCAGCACAAAGGCCTCCCGGCGCTCGGGCGCGAGCTCGTCGAGCAACAGCTCGAGGGTAACGGTTTCCGACACTTCCGACGTTCGCCGCTCGCGGCGGAAGCGCGCCTCCAACGCCCGTCGGCGTTGCGCGCCGCGCACGGCATCGGCGCACACCCGGCGCGCGATCGCGAGCAACCACACCCGGCCCGACGTCCGCCCTTCGAAGCGCGGGAGCGCCCGGAGCGCCCGCGCGTACGTCTCCTGCACGAGGTCACCGACGTCGTCACCCCGGCCGAGGTAGGCGCAGTAGCGCCACACGTGATCCTGGGTGTCACGCACGAATCGGGCGAGCGCGGCCTTGTCACCGGCGGCGGCGGCCCGCACGATCTGCTCGTCGTCGTCCACACCGGCGACGCTACGGGCTCCGGATCTCGGGAACCAGACACCCCTCGCCGGCGACTGTTGCAGCATGGAATGTTGGAAGGTTCGCGAAGCGCTGTCGGCCGGTCTCGACGGTGAAGCCACCGAGACGAGCACCAACCCGGCCCGGGACGTCGAGCTGATCGCCCACGTGAGCTCGTGTGCGGCGTGCCGGCACTTCATCGAGGTCGCCCGCGACGCTCACGACGCTCACACGCCGGGCCCGACCCGACGCAACCGATCTCACGGCGGAGGTTCTGGAGAACGCGCGGGCGCAGCGGCACCGCGCCGACCCCTGGACCACCACGCTGCGGATCGGGCTCGTCGCGGTTGCGCTCGCCCAACTCGCGCTCGCGGTGCCGGGACTGATCTACGGCGCCGACGAGGGCGCGCCCGTCCACATCGCCCATGAGGTCGGCGCGTGGGACCTCGCGCTCGCGGTCGCATTCGTGTTCGCGGCGTGGAGACCACTTCGCGCCGTGGGACTGCTGCCCTTCGCCGCGGCACTTTCCGCCGGATTGATCTTCACGGCGGTCGTCGACATCGCCCACGGCCGCGCGGTTGCGCTCACCGAGACCACACACCTGCTGGAGTTGATCGGTGCCGCGCTGCTCTACCTGCTCATGGCGCCGCGAGCGCGACGCTCGCGCCCGGTCCTGCGGCTGGCCGCTTGAGGCTGGTGTAAGCATTCGGGAACTTTTTCGCCGGCTCGAACGACCGGTGCACGACACGACACGCCAACTCCTGGGGGAATTTCGTGCGACGTCTTGGAATCGCCATCGCCGCGGCCGGCATCGCGTTGGTCGCAACCGCGGCTCCGGCCTGGGCCCACGTCAAGGTCGACCCGGAGTCGGCCCCGAAGGGCAGTGACGCGGTGCTTGTCGTTCGTCGTCCCGAACGAGAAGGACCCGCAGACGACCACCAAGGTCGTGGTGCAGTTCCCCACCGATCACCCGATCGCCGAAGCACTCGTCGAGCCGATCCCCGGTTGGACGGCCGCAGGTCACGCAGTTCAAGGTGACGACGCCGATCCAGACCGACAGCGGTCCGGTGACGAGCGCGGTGAAGAACGTCACCTGGACCGCGACGGGCGCCGGCATTCCCGTGGGGAACTTCCAGGAGTTCTCCGTCTCCGTCGGCTTGCCCGACGACGCCGATTCGCTGACGTTCCCGACGACGCAGACCTACAGCGACGGTTCGACCGTGCAATGGGTGCAGGTGACGCCGCCCGGCGGCCCCGAACCCGACAACCCCGCGCCGGTGCTCACGCTGACCGCGGCCGGCCGCCGGCGGATCGACGACGCCGACAACTGCGGCGGCCGCGTCCGGCACGGCGTCGCAGAGCAGTGTCGACAGCGCGCACACCATCGCGATCGTCGCGATCGTCATCGGCGTGATCGGTCTGCTCGTCGCCCTGTTCGCGGTGGTCGCCGGGCGGCGCAAGGCCGACCCCGGCACCCCGCCGAGCGCGTAGCGCCGGGCCGAACCGAGCGCCGCGTTACTTCTTCCGGTCGTCGTCTTCGCCTTCGCGGCGGCGGGAGCGAAGGCGGTGCCGTAGACGGTGGGGCTCGTCCGTGCGCCCGCCGTCGCGCGCACGCCGATCTTGTACGTGTGGCCCGCCTTCGTCGAGAGCGTGAACGTCTTCGTCATCGGAGTTGCGAGTGTCACCGGGTGCAGCGCGCCGCCGTCGACCACCAGCCACGCTGCGTACTTCGTGATCGCGCCGCTCGTGCCCGCCGTACCGGTCCACGTCACCTTGTACGAGACCGCGGTCTTCGTACCGGTTCCCGTGGTCGCCAGCACTGCCGCTCTCGGTGCCGTCACGGTCGGGGGAGTGGGCGGGGGCGGCGTCACGAAGCCTTCGATCGTGTCGCCTTCCCAGACGTCTTTCAGCACGACCCGCCACGAGATCCGGCCGAAGCCGCCGTTGGCCCAACCCGTGCCCCACGAGTTCTCGATGACGAGGCCCGCGGCGTCGTAACCGACCGCGAGCACCTCGTGGTATCCACGGATGGACGAGGTGACGTCGTCGTCGACGGCACTGGGGCTCGCACCGAGGTAGTCGAAGCCGGTACGCACGGCCATCTCGATCGCGACCGGGTGCTTCGTCGCGAGCGCCTGCTTGATGAGAGTCGCGCTGGCCGCCTGGCCCGAGCCCATGAACAACGTCGTGTAGCTCTTGATCTTGTACTTCGCGGCGTTCGCGGTCTCGGCCGCGGTCGGCTTCGTCCGCCAGTCGTAGTCGCCCTGCGTGTAGTGCGCGTGGGTGTCGCTGCCCTGCGTCTTCGCGATCTGCAGGGCCGCCGTCGGGTAGCTGCCCCCGTCGACGCCGCCGTTGATCTGCGAGTACGTGTACATCGGTGCGAACGGCTGGCCGGCGCGGCCGCTGTACTTCGAGTACCAGCCGAGCATCCCGTAGTCGATCGCCCAGGTGACACACGAGCTGAGCGCGCCCTGATTCCCGGGCGTGACGGTCCAGGGCTTCAGGTCGACGCTCACCGGCAGAACGTCGAGGGCGGCGAAACGCGCCGTGCGGGGCGCGAGGCGTGCAGCCGGACGGTGCGCGCCGAGACCGTGGGCCGCAACCGCCGACGCGTGGACCGCCCCGCCCGGCCCGGAGACTCCGGCGGCAAGCGCCGGCGCGGCGGCGAGTGTGCCGGAGGCGACGAGCGCAACGAAGGCACAGCTGAAGAGGCGGAGCGGGCGGCGCATGAGGAGATCCTTCGGCGTGCGGTGCCGGGGCCCGCGCGGCAGGGAGCGGCCCATGACACCTGTCACTGCCCCGCCGTGACGCCCGTCACCCCGAGCGGCAGCGGAGCCGACCGGAAGGCGCAGCGCAGCGACCCATGGAGGTCGTACCCTCGGTCGGTGCGTTGGCAGGTACACGGGGAACGGGAGTTGTACGGCAGCGAGTGGGTTCGCCTCACGCTCGTCGACGTCGAGATCCCCGGCGGCGATCGGTTCGAGCATCACGTCGTACGCGTGCCGAACCACGCCGCGGGAACCATCGTGCACGACCCCGACCGCGGGGTGCTGCTCCTGTGGCGCCACCGCTTCATCACCGACACGTGGGGCTGGGAGATCCCGGCTGGCGGGCTGAACCCGGGCGAGACACCCGCCGAAGCGGCGAGGCGCGAAACGCTCGAAGAGACCGGTTGGCAGCCCGGTCCGGTCCGACCGCTCGTGCACTTCAACCCGGTCAACGGGTTGAGCGACCACGTGTTCCACATCTTCGTCGCCGACGGCGCCGAGCACGTCGGAGAGCCGACCGACGCCGGTGAGTCGGACCGCATCGAATGGGTCGCGCTGGACGAAGCGCGCCGGATCGTGCGCGAGAACGAGATGCTCGACGGGCTCTCGCTCACCGGCATGGCGTACGCGTTCGCGTTCGGCGCGTTCGACCGCGAAGCGGACTGAAGACCGCGAACGTCACTGCGCTTGGTAGCGGCTTGGAGCGCACTGTGCGCGTCACGACCGAAAGCGGAGTGAAAGCGCGCGCATGTTCATCGTGTCGAGTCACTTTGTCGAAATGGACCCGTTCCGTTGTACGCTCCCGCCGTGCTGTTCGTCAGCCTGCGGGACTTGCAATGGCGGCGGCGGCGCTTCCTCATCGGTGTGCTCGCGACCGGATTGGTCTTCGCGCTCACGGTCGTGATGAGCGGCGTCAACGCCAGCTTCCACAACGAGATCAACCGCGTCGTCAATGCGTTCTCCGCCGACAAGTGGGTCGTGCCCGCGGACGTGTCGGGGCCGTTCACGAGCACCTCCGTCTTCGCGCAGGACGAGGTGAACAAGATCCGCGCCCGGCCCGGCGTCGAGGCCGCCGAGCCCGTCGCCTTCTTCCGCGCCACCGCCAAGACGAGCAGCGTCAAGGACCTGAACCTGATCGGGATCACTGTCGGCGGAATGGTCGAGCCGAAGGTCGTCGAGGGCCACGGGGTACGCGCCTCCGGCGACCTCGTCGTCGACAAGTCCCTCGGGTTGAAGCTCGGGGAGAAGATCACCCTCGTCGGCCAGAAGTTCACCGTCGTCGGTCGCACCTCCGGGCTCACGTACTTCGCCGGCACCCCGGCCGCGTTCGCAACCCTCGGCGACCTCCAGAAGGGAGGTTTCGCGGGAGCACCCCTCGCCACCGCGATCGTGGTCCGGGGATCACCCGCCTCGTTGCCGCCCGGGTTCCGCGCGCTCACCAACACGGAGGTGAAGTCCGACCTCGGACGACCGATGAAGCGCGCGACGTCGACGATCGGCGTCATCACGTACCTCTTGTGGGCGATCGCCGCCGGGATCATGGGCTCGGTGCTCTACCTGCAGGCCATCGAGCGCACCCGCGACTTCGCCGTCTTCAAGGCAACCGGAGTGACGAGCCGGTCGCTGTTGTGGGGCCTGGCCGTACAGGCATCACTGCTGGCACTGTGCGCCGCCGCCACCGCGCTCATCGTCTCGTTCGCGCTCGCGCCGTCGTTCTCGATCCCGGTACAGGTACCGACGTCGGCGTACGTCGCGCTACCCGTCGTCGCGGTCGCCATCGGATTGCTCGCGTCGCTCGTCGCGCTGCGACGCGCGGTCACCGTCGACCCGGCATTGGCCTTCGGATGACGCTGAATCTCGTGAACGCCGAACTGAAGGTGCGTGACCTCGTCATCGAGTACTCGTCGGGCGGCTACTCCGTGCGACCGATCGACGGGCTCGACCTCGACGCGTCGAGCGGGCAGCTCGTGTTGCTCCTCGGCGCGTCCGGCTGCGGCAAGACCACGCTGTTGTCGGTACTCGCCGCGATTCTCACGCCCTCGGCCGGCTCGGTCGAAGTCGCAGGGATCGAAGTGACCGGGCTGCACGGCCGGGCCCTGACCCAGTACCGACGAAACACCGTCGGCGTCGTGTTCCAGGCCTTCAACCTGGTTCCGTCGTTGAGTGCGCTCGAGAACGTCATGGTGCCGTTGCGCGCGGCCGGCGTGCGGCGCCGCGAGGCCCGCGAACGATCGATCGCACTGTTGCAGCAGGTCGATCTCGAACATCGGATGCACCACCGCCCGTCCGATCTCTCGGGCGGTCAGCAGCAGCGCGTCGCGATCGCCCGCGCGCTCGCGCACAACCCACCGGTGCTGCTCGCCGACGAGCCCACCGCACACCTCGACTACATCCAGGTCGACGGCGTGTTGAAGCTCATCCGGGAGCTCGCCGACGCCGGCCACCTCGTCATCGTCTCCACGCACGACGAGCGCCTGATCCCGCTCGCCGACCAGGTCGTCAACCTCACGCCGCGCGCCGACACCTCGCCCCGGGCGCCGGAGATCTTCGAGCTCCACGACAAGGAGCTCGCGTTCAAACAAGGTGAACGCGGCGATCTCGTCTATGTCGTCGAGTCGGGCCGGATCGAACTGTTCCGCACTCGCGACGACGGCACCGAAGAACCGCTTGCGACCGTCGATCCCGGGAACTACTTCGGGGAGCTGGCACCGATGTTCGGCCTGCAGCGCAGCGCGTCGGCGCGCGCCGTCGGCCCGACGGCGCTCACCGGCTACGGCCTGCGCGACTTCCGGGAGAAGTTCCACCTCACGAGCGAGTCCCAGATGCTCGCCGACGCCGCCGACTGAACCACCCCGCACCAGTCGCGAGCGTCTCCGCCGCCGTCGAACCGGCGCGCTGTCACACCCCTCCTGTTGAATGACCCCGGTCGGCGGCAACTGCCGGCCTGCTCTTCCCCGTGAGGAATCGCGAGCGCCGTACCGCGCTCGCCCGAAACCGTTGGCGCTCACCGCGAGCGCCTCGTACCGAACGGGAGACAACATGAAGGCTCTTTCTCACCGGCGCGCGCTCTGCGTCCTCGCGGCCTGCGTCGGCCTCGGCGGACTCCTGCCGGCAACGGCAGACGCAGCTTCACCGCCGCGCTCGACCTACGTGCAGCACCAGCCGGTGCGGCGCTCGATCGTGCCGCCGAAACTCACCTACCGCGGCGGGCCGGTCCTCGGTCACGTCAAGGTCGACGTGGTCGTGTGGGGCAAGTGGTCCTACACCAGCGCCGTTCCGTTGAAGGGACCGCGCAGCATCAGTAGCTTCCTCGGTGGCATCACCGCGTCGAAATACGTCGATTGGCTGAGCGAGTACGACACGCCGACGCAGCACATCGGGCGCGGTTCGATCGAAGGCGTCTACACGGTGCACCCGCCGGCCGCGGACGATCACACAACCGTCACGAGCGGGCAGATCACTCACGCGCTGCACGCACTGATCAACGCCGGGAACCTGCCGAAGCCGTCCGCCGGCCGGCTCTACGTCGTGTTCTTTCGCAGTGGCCAGGTCATCTCGACACCGTTCGGCAATTCGCAAAACGACTTCTGCGCGTATCACGACACGATGACGCACGGCTCGTCCACCGCGTACTTCGCGGTGATGCCCTACGAGGTGAACACTCGCGGATGCCGTCCGGCATCGACGACGTTCGACAGCGTGACAACCGTCGTGTCGCACGAGCTTGTCGAGGCGATCACCGACCCCGGCGTCGGTCTGGACCGGCTGGCCTGGTACGACCGGAACAACGGAGAGATCGGCGACATCTGCGCCGGCGTGTCCGCACCCGCGTCCGTCACCGGTGGCGACGGCGTCGGGTACGTCGTGCAGCGCGAGTGGAGCAACCGCTCGCATGCGTGCATCGCGACGCGCTAGGGACGCGCATCGGATCGCGTTCACCTTCGGCGGTGCACACCGTCGGCCCGTGAGCCGGTCGCAGCATGTGCGGCGGGGTGCCCGTCCGGCCCCGCCGCACCGCGTTCAGTCGTTCGTGCGCGTGACG
>CAWIFT010000005.1:0-582154 GCA_963835455.1 uncultured Actinomycetes bacterium | reverse complement strand
TCCCGAACGGTAGAACCGGGCCCGCCGTCGCCGATGTCGAGACCGCGGCGGGCGCCACCGAGAGCGACGGCGCAACGGGTTTGCTCCCCGGCGGGGCGCCCACGTCCGCGGCCGGTACCCGACCGGCGCGCCGCGCGGTCCCACGCGCGGCTGTCGCGGCGGGCGTGACGCCGGCGGAACCGATGCTCCTCGGCGCCGCGCGGCCAGGCGCCGTGGCGCCGGCGGCTGCCGGGGAGAACGCCGGGACGATGAAGAGCAGTGTCGCCCCCACTACGGCACGTCGTCTCATCATCGCTCCTCCTCATGCCACGCCGAACGCGCGCAGAGACCACTCGCTACGCATCTTCGCGCGATGCTCTGGCGAACGGGCTCTGACTCCGGCATCAAGGAGGACTCTCCGGCGCTTGCAGCGCGTCGGCCGATCGCGGGTCGACCCTGGACGTCGGCTCAACTCGCACGGCGCAGTCGCTCCGCCTTTATCACGCGCGGCGGAGACACCCTCGCCCGCATCCCTGGAGTGCCGTTCTCGGACTCTCGACATCGAGTCGTCGCGACGCGACCCGACGGTGGAGACAGACACCGGCGTCACCCCTACTTCCGGCTAAGCGCGGACGCGCGCTCCCCACTTCGGGCCTCCGGCGCGAAGCGATGTCCCGCGCCGATGCTCCGTCACGCGATGGCAGCAATCACTGGCAACGGCAAGTCATCCGTGGGCCAATGCATCGAGCCGCCAGGCTTTCGTCACCGCGCGTGTCGTACCTGGCGGTGGCGACGGTTCGGTGTCGGCCTGGTTGGGTCCCGCTGGTTACAGCGTTTGGTCGAACTGCGAAAGCTGGTTGAGCAGGTTGGCGCTCGACGTGTTCGACCACACGCCGGTTGAGTTGGCCGACGCAGTGCTCGACGAGGCGTTGCTGGATGCGCTGGACTGCAGCATGTTCTGGAGGTCGAACATGAGACGTTCGACATCGGTCTGCAACGACGCAGCACCTCCCGAGGCGCTCGTCACACCGGCCGCTCCCGCGGCGCCGCCGCTGCCGTCGTTGTCACCGTCGGAGTCGCCGCCCACACCCGACGCACCGGACGTGCTCGCACCAGAGACAGCACTCATGCCGCCACCATGGTGGTGATGGCCGTGTACCCGGTTGGCGATCGTGTTCGTGAGGTTCGTGAGCTGCGTGTCCGACAACTGCGGCCCGCCGTTCGCGGACGACTGCTGCAGCCCTTGCTTGATCGCGTTGAGCAGGTCCGTTTGGGAGATGCCCTTCGACTGGGCCAACGCGCTCAGGCTGGTCTTGCCCGACTGGAGGTCGCTCATCAACTGCTGGGCGCTCTCACCGAACAGTTGGGCGACCGGACCCAACGCTTGCTGCATACGCGTCTGCCACGACGACGCGGCCACGGTCTGCGAAGGGTCGAGAAGTGCAGCGTTGTTGATTGCGCCAACGGTCATGGTCCGTACCTTCCGCAGTCCATTTATCCTGTCCGCTGACTCGGTCAACGTTCACTACCGCTGAAGGAATCACAGCAAACTCCTATCCGAGAACGGACTACACCACCACGAATCGCTCACAGCAACACCGCAGCCGCCTCGAAGACAACTCAGACATGGCGCCGAAATTCCCACCACCACACCCCTGGTCTGCGAAGGTCGCGCAGGTGCCAATGCGCTGCTGACTCCTTGGGCCAGAATGACGGCGGAGGTTGAGGCGTTGTGGCGGGCGTGTCGTTGGGTTGATGTGTCCGTCGTTGCTGATGCTGGGGCGTCTCCGCTCGCGGGTGAGGGGCTGATGGAGGTGGCCGCCCGCGCGCCGGCGCGTACGGTGAGGCTGGGCGGTCGGGTGTATCCGCTCGTCGGCCCCAATGTTCGCGACCCGCGCTTGCATGTGGCGTTGGTCGTGGTATCGCTTCATGTACTCGGTCAGACGCTGTTGCGTTTCGACATCTCGATCGCGCAGATCCTGCTGACCGTCGCGACGTGCGCGGTGATCGAGGTTGTCGTCACGGCATGGCGGGACCATGTGATCGCGTGGCCGTCGAGTGCCTTGCTGACCGGCAGTGGCGTCGCGTTCGTGTTACGGGTTCCGGGCACCCAGCACGGCGACTGGTGGAGTCTTCGGGGCGGATGGATCTTCGTCGCGGTCGGGGCCGCGTCGTTGTTGTCGAAGTACCTCATCCGGGTAGGCGGACGGCCACTGTTCAACCCGTCGAACTTCGGTCTCGTCGTGGCGCTGTTGGTGCTGGGAAGCCGGCGAGTCGATCCGCTCGATTTCTGGTGGGTACGTCCAGGCTTTGCGCTCGCGCTCGCCCTCGCCCTGATTGTCGTCGGCGGACTGTTCTTGGCCTGGCGCGTCGGCATGCTCGGAGCGGTCGCGGGTTTCTGGCTCACCGCTGCGATCGCGCTGGGGGTGCTCGCCGCCCGAGGGCACTGCATTACGGCGCGATGGCATGTTGGGCCCGTATGCAATCGGTACTTCTGGACCGTGCTGATGACGTCGCCCGAAGTGCTCGTGTTCATGTTCTTCATGATGACTGATCCCAAGACCGCTCCTCGGGGTCGCGTCGCTCGCATTGCGTACGGTGCCGCGGTTGCGGCCGTATTCGTGGCGCTGGCAGCGCCGCAACGGACCGAGTTCGCAACGAAAGTCGCGCTGCTGGGGGCACTTGTGCTGGTATGTGCGGCACGACCCCTCGTCGAACGGCTCTCGCCTGCACCCGGTTCGGATACCGATCGACTTGGGATCCGGTTCGGCGTCGATCGCGCAATGCGTCGTAACCGACTCGCGCCCCAGTCGACGAACAGCAGGCGGCGACTGCGACAACTGGCGCTTGTCGCCGTCGCCGTTGTGGCGTATTCGGGGATCATTGTCGGTGCGGGCGCAGCAGCACGCACACCGAACGTCACTTCTGCGGCTGCTGTCGTAGCGTCGAGTTGTACCGGACGTTCGACATCGACCGCACTACGACGCCCGACCATGCACACCGGTTCCCTTCCCTCGGTGCGCGTGGAGAACGCGCTCAACGTCGCGACATCGATCACCCCCGCACTCGCGACACGGATCGTCGGCGATGGGATCGACGACCTCGCAATCGCCGCCGACGCGATCAAGCGTCACGAACCCGAGCAGGCCGCAGAGGCTGCACGCTTCCCGTGGCTCGGCGACCTCACCACGAAGATCTGCGCAACGACCGGACCGCTCATCGTGACTGCGTACCACTTCGACCACGCGACCGTGACTGTCACCAAACGTTCGACGGGCCAAGCATTTCCCGAGATCGACCTCACCCTCCACGGTGAACAACACGAAACGACCAGCACCCGATCAAACCCGACCCACCAGATCGTCGAACGCACGACCCCGTTCCAAAGAACCTTCGTCGTCGCGGAACGAGGTGGCTACTGGCTCATCTGCGGGTACCGCTCCGACCCCCGCACCGCGAGTTGCACGACCGCCACATGAACTCGCCGTCGGCGCGCCTGAACCACTCGATCGCAGACCCGTGGCCGATCCGACCCAATACCGACCTATCTCAGAAACGGACTCCGGTCGCGAGTCGCTCGGTGGTCTTGTGCTGTGCCGAGCAGTGATCGCCGGTAGCGTCAAGTTTGGATTGTCGATCAGTATTCGACAACGCGAACCGAGGCAGGAACGAGCTCGACATGAAGGTGACTCGGTTTCATCATGTGTCGGTCAATGCCAGCGACGCACGGCTCGACGAGCTGGTCGGGTTCTACCGGGACATTCTCGGCTTGGACGATCAGATCCGGCCCGAGATCCCCGGCGTTCCCGGCCATTGGCAAACAGTCGGTGACCAAGAGCTGCACCTGGTTGGCGCACCGGCGTCGGGAGCGACGATCGATCCGACCGGGAATCACTTCTGTGTCGCGGTCGAGGATCTTGACGGTGCGATCGCGGAACTCGAAGCGCGCGGCATCGACTACGTGCGGGCGGTGCAGGGTGAGCACACCGTGCAAGTCTGGATCGCAGACCCAGCGGGGAACACGATCGAGCTGCAACAGGAGACGCGCACCCCATGACGTTCGTGCCGTACGACCGTCCGGTCCGGGCGGCGTTCGTGGGACTGGGTCGCATCTACGACCTCAACATGCGCGCCTATGTCGACAATCCGGATGTGGAAGTGGTTGCGCTCGTGGATCCGAGCGAGGAGCGCCGGGAACAGCGCCAAGGCGATTGGCCCGACGCCCGAGCGTTCGCATCCGCGGCCGACCTCGCCGCGAGCGGACTCGAAGTCGACGCCGTCGAGGCGTTGCTGCCGATACCCCTACACGCCGACGGGGTCATCGAGCTCCTCGGCTACGGCTGGCACGTCAATCTGCAAAAGCCGATGTGCAACGACCTCGCCAGCGCCCAACGAATGCTCGACGCCGCCAAGGCGAACGGCCGGGCGCTACGCGTGATGGAGAACTACCTCTTCTACGAACCGCTCCGGAAGCTCAAGGAAACGGTCGAGTCCGGCGAACTCGGCGCGATCAGCGGCTATCACATGAAGATGGTGGGAACGGGCCGCGGCGGCTGGGACGTCCCTGCCAGCAGCTACGAGGTGCAAGCCCAGCAAATGCGAGACGGTCGCGGCATTCTCGTCTTCGACGACGGATGGCACAAACTCGCCACCGCGATTTGGCTGTTCGGCCCGATCAAGGAAGTACGCGCGTGGATCGGCCGCACCGAAATCGTGTCCGGATTCGACATCGACGCGCCCACCACCATTCTGTGGGAACACGACAACGGCATCCGCGGCGTTTGGGACATCACCCTCGCGATCGACATGTACCTCCGTTCCGACTACTACACGAACGACGAACGGTGGGAGGTGACAGGCCGCCAGGGCTACGCCCGGGTGAATCGCTGCACCGGCCGCGGTATCCAACAACCCAGCCTCGAGATCTACGGCGACGGCGAGATGCGCTCCTACCACGCGCTCGATGACGACTGGGCCAGCAGCTTCCGCGACTCTGGGCGCCACTGGCTGCGCTGGCTCCATACCGGCAAAGGCCCGATGCTCTGGAGCGCCGAAGAGGCCGTCAACGTGCTGCGGTTCGCACTCGCCGCCTACACCAGCAACGCGGCCGGCGGCACCGGCGTCGACCCCGAATCACTCAACTAACGGACCGACCAACAAACCAACGTCGCACGGCTCAGCCCAGAGCCTACGGCTGGGTCCCCGACTACGTCACCGTGCAGTTCGTGAACATCGCGCTCTGAACTCCGTCAGACAGCCGACTGCTCTGAGCGCTCCAACGCGCCGGTGTGGGACGTTCCTGATCGTCACAGGTCGATCGACGTGATGCGTCGAGGGTCTCTTGTCGGGTGTTCGATTCCGGGGCCGTTGTAGGTCACGCCGTGGAACCGCTGCAGACCCTGCCTTTGCCCGAGGATCCGGTTCTGGCTCAGCGCGCGTCCGCATTGAACGACGCTGGCCACTGGGTGTTAGTCCTCGACGCGAGCTGTCGGCTGGTGTTCGCGACCGACCGGGTGCGCCTCGGGCGTCTGTCCAGCGGAGAGTGCAGGTCATTACTGTCCATGCGCGATCGGCACGGCGCTACGGGGCTCGTCGGGAGGTTTCGTGGACAGGTTCGCCAACAGGGTCGCGATCGTCACGGGTGGCGGGTCGGGCATCGGCCGCGCGACAGCAAGGCTGCTCGCCTCCGAAGGAGCGCGGGTCACGGTCGCTGACATCTCCGAGGACGCGGCGTCTGATGTGGTAGCCGACATCGCTGCGACCGGCGGCGCGGCGCGCGTCCAAGTCGTCGACGTGGCAGACGCCGACGCAGTAGCGGCCATGGTCGCTGACACGGTGCGCGCGTTCGGCGGACTCGACATTCTGCACAACAACGCGGCAGCACTCGACCAGAACCGCGCCGATCAAGACATCGTGACGATGGATCTGGCCACCTGGGACCGCGTAATGGCCGTCAATCTCACCGGTCCCATGCTCGGGTGCCGGTTCGCGATTCCCAGCATGCTTGATCGCGGCGGCGGCGCGATCGTCAACACAGCGTCGCACCTCGCACACTACGGCAGCTCATCGCTCGCCGCGTACGGCACGTCGAAAGCGGGAGTCATCGCGTTGACCCGATACGTGGCGACCGCGTACGGCGAGAGCGGGATCCGATGCAATGCGGTGGCGCCGGGAGTCATCCTGGCGCGCGACACCCAAGATGGACTGGGCGGGCCGACGAGCGAACGGCTCCGCCGATTCAGCACCAACAATCTCGTCGGCCGCCCCGGGTACCCGGAGGAGATCGCGGCAGCGGTCGCGTACCTCGCCTCTGACGACGCGGCGTTCGTTACCGGCGCCGTGCTCCGCGCGGACGGCGGGCTGAGCGCGCACACACCCACGTACGCCACCGACCGCCATTCGGGGATATAGCCCTCTCACCCGGCGAGTACCAATCGGCGATCTGTACGCGGTGTATCCGTGAGCCTGATCGTGACGTTCGTGAACGCGACCACAGCGTGACCCGCACGCCGAGGTGGGGCGCACCGCCGCCGATCTCGCTGTGCACGTCCGCACCGAGTTCAGCACGTGGGTTCGAGACGCCATCGGTACCGTGACCAGGCTGTCGACGCCGCGTCGGCACGATCAACTGTTTATTCGGGATCGTTGCCATGCGCTCTTACCTCCCGTGTGATGGTTGCGCACCTACCTTCAGTCGGTGGTGTCATGCGGCGCTGACGCTGCGTTCGGTCTCGTGGCTTCGGTGAGACGCGCGTTCGGTTTGGGTGAGGCCCCCCCAGATGCCTTCCGCGTCGCTGTTCGTGAGCGCGAGCGCGAGGCAATCGATGCGTATCGGGCAGTGCGCACAGATCTTGCGTGCGGCGTTGATCGCATGGCGATCGTTCTGTGCTGGCAGGAAGAGTGCGGGGTCGCTGTCGCGGCATGCGGCCGCGTCGAAACTGATCATTCGGGCCTCCTCGATCGCGGGTCGGCTGGCGCGGGAACGGCGATTCGAGTGTTGAACGAACACTCGTCCGCGTGCGTCATCTTCTTCGCGTACCCTGGGCTCGGTCGCTGAGTTTTGTCTGGGAATCGCGACAGAGCCGCGGTCGAATGTGCGCGTCGGAGCGGCGCGGGCGCTCTATTGGTGCGCGCCTGGCGTTGGTGTAGTCCACCGGGGCCAGTTACGCGGAAGCGCTCCGGTCGGCGGGTCGTTCTGTGGGATGCCGGGTGGCGCGCCGAGCCCGTGCAGAAACTCGGAGAAGTTGGTGCCGAAGGCCGTCGTGTTCGCTCCGTCGAACTGGCGGGTGTCACCCGCGAGCGTGTTGCCGATGACGGCGGGATCGCCCCAGCCGGTCTCGATGCCGTCGGGCCCGAGATACATGAGACCGAGCACAGAGTTGGCGGTAACGGTGTCGCCGACTTGCACCGTGGGCGCGATGTCCTCGGCCGCGTACACGACGAGGCCGTTCGCGGGCCCGTCGGTGAGTTGGTAGACGATCATCGTCCCGCCGGGCCAGCCCGGTACGGTCGTCGTCAGGACGATGCCGTCACCGATCGCATACGTGGGCCCGTAGCCGCTGTAGTCGACGCCCATGTCGATGCGTTCGGGAGTAAGCCCGCGGATCGCGCGCAACGGATTGGCGTACGACCCGGACGTCGGCCGCGGTATCGGCGGTAGCGGGCCGTTCTTCGTCGCCCACGGGTACTTCGCAAGCGCCCGTTCGGTCGCGAGTTGCGCGGCGACGCGCTCTACTGTCAACTGCCGACGGAGATCTTGCCTGACGCTCTCGAGCGTCCGTTGCTCCGCCGCGATCGCGACGGTCACCGCGCGATGCTCCTTACCGAGCTGCGCGAGCGCGTGCGCGGCGTCTTCTTTGGCGGCGCGTAGCTCCTTTGCGTCCTGCTCGGTCGCCTCGCGCAGGGACTGCAACGCGGCCAGCGCGGTCGCGAGCCGGTCGCCGACGGTCCCGACGTACTTGACCCGCGCGAGTCGTGACGTGATGTCTTCACTGCCGCTGAACGTGTCCAAGAGCGCCGAGGTCGTGGACCCGTGCGTCACGTACGCGCTGACCGCAACCCGGCGCAGTACGAGATGCGCAGCGGCTTCCCGGCGACGGTCCGAGGAAATGCGTTGCTGGTCGGCGGTGATCTGGCGGTCGAGCGCGTCGAGCTTCGCCTGCGCCGCGTTCTCGCGCACAACGAGCGACCTCACCCGCGTGCCCTGCGCCGCGATGCGACGTTGGATCGCGACGATCTGCGCCTGGTCCGACGCGACGGTCGCGTGCGCTGGCGGTGGGCACGCCAAGCCGGTGTACACCGTCGCCGTGACGACTGCCGCGAAGAGGCGCGGCGCGGAGCCGCCAAAGCGCATGGTGATCGAATCGGCGCGTTCCATGCTCGATTTGAGGTCAACGCCGCCAAGATCCGTCTCGAAACGCCCAGATCGGAGTCGTCCAACGCCAGGTAGCCGTCTCGCCCACGTCTCGGGGTCGACGTCACGACGCAGGATGACGGAGCCGGAATGCCCCAGAACGCGCGCGCGGTGACGCGCGATCCGGCCAATCGTCGACGACGCCCTTGCAATCGCGACCCGCCCGGATATGCCCGATCAAGGAGCACAAGAACCGCCCCCTCTGGTCTTCACCCGAGCTGGTGCCGTCGTACAGCGCATCGAGCACCTCCGGGTCCGGCGTCGGCGCCGTCGCGAGAGTTGTCAGATCCGAGAGATGACCGCGACGGGTGCATGAGCGATGCACACCCCCACTTGGCGTCCGGTCCGAGGTCGGCGGGCGCGGCCGCGACTCATCCGGTCGCGCTCACCGCTTCTTTGTACATGTCCTCGAACGCGACGTCGATACCGACTGCAATCTTGTCGATATCGGGAGCACCCTCCCGGTCGCCGGTGATACCGAAGTACACGTCACCGCAGTACGACCAGATCGCGATGCCCACTCGAATGTGTCCCGCGATCGGAACGTACGGATAGGCCTCGCGCATCCGGCGGCCGCACAGAAAGAGCGGAACCTGAGGACCCGGAACGTTCGTCGCCACGGTCTGCACGATCTCTTGCGAATGGACGATCGCGCGGGCGAGCGCGGCGGCGACCACCGGCGGCGCGATGTCGCCGATCCCCACCACTGCGGCGGAGGCGTCGATCTCGTGCGACTGCTTCAGTTCCGCCATGTGGTCGCTGATCGCGCTGAGGCGCTCGATGGAGTCTTCGATGCCGACCGGAAGCCGCGCGTATACGGCGGACACCCGATTGTCGAAGAGACCCCGCGCATCCGCCGTCCGCATCGATACCGGGATGAGCGTCGTGACGCTCCGATGGTCGACCGACTCGCCTCGGGAGAGGAGCAACTCACGCAGGCCGGCCGTAACGGCGGCGAGTACGACGTCGTTGACCGTGCCGCCGAAGGCCTGCCGAACGGTCCTGATGTCGTCCATGGACGCGCGCGTCCGCGCCCAACGACGGTGGGGTCCGATCGGTCCGGTCAGTGACGCGCCCGCGCGCCGCGAGGGCGCGACGAGGCCCTCGAAGCCGATCGCGATGTTGCGGAAACGATCCCAGGCGCGGGCCGGATGGCGTGCGGTGTCTGCGAGTCCCGAGGCCACGCCGACCACGGATTCCACCGCCATGAGGAACGTCGCCCGACCGAGGTCGAGTCGCGACGGCTCCGGAGACGGCGTCCAATCGTCGGCGGGTGCAACGCGCGCGTACGGCTCGGCGTCCATGACGACACCGAGGAGATCGGTGCCGGCGATGCCGTCGACCATGCAGTGGTGCAACTTCGACAGGACGGCCCATCGGTCGTCGGAGAGCCCGTCGATCATCCACATCTCCCAAAGCGGGCGATTGCGGTCGAGGGGCTGAGACATCACCCGCTCGACGAGTCGCTCGAGTCCACGCCGGTCGGAGTGCGCCGGTAGGCCCGTCGCGCGGAGGTGGTAGTCGAGGTCGAAGTGGACGTCATCGATCCACAGCGGTCGGCCGATGCTCATGGGTGCCTCGCGCACACGCTGGCGGTAACGAGGGATCAGCTGGAGTTTGGAAGCGACGACCGCGCGGAGGTCGTCGAACGGAGGCGCCGGACCCTCGAACACACCGACCGAGCCGATGTGCATGTGGTTCACCGAATCCTCGACGGCCACGAACACCGCGTCGAGGCTGTTCATGCGTTCCATCGCGTCCTCCCAGGGAAGGGCTACGAACGGCTGCGGCTACCACCTCCGTAGCACTCCCTCGAGGGTCCCCCCTGCCGGACCGGCGAACAAGGGTCGAACGTCACGTTCGGAGGCCGCGCGCCCTCATCGGGACGAGGACATCCACCAGGAATGCAGCATCTGCACGTAGTTCGCACGTTCGAACGCACGGAAGGATCGCCCGACGTCGTCTGCTTGCGGTGCGCAAGGTCGCCGATACGCGGGCCGGACGACCGGGCTCGACGCGCGGTTCGGTCTCCGAGGCTGTCTCCGAGGACTCCTTTGTAGGTTCGGCTGTGAACCTGCTTGGCGGGAACTGGGATCGCGTCTAGCTTCCGCCCGTTAGGGGGAAGCCGGTGGCGTTGTTGTCGGTCGAGGATCTGCGCGTCGAGTTCGGTGGGATCGTCGCGCTCGCGGATCTGTCGTTCACCGTCGACGCAGGGCAGATCTGCGCGCTCATCGGTCCGAACGGCGCGGGAAAGACCACGCTGTTCAACTGTGTGAGCCGGCTGTATCACCCGGGCAGCGGCTCGATCGACTTCGACGGGCACAACCTCCTGTCTGCCCCCGCGCATCGCATTGCACGCCTCGGGATCGCGCGGACGTTTCAGAACCTCGCGCTGTTTCCCGCATTGAGCGTCCTCGACAACGTGCTGGTCGGCGGTTACACGCACGGTCGCGTGAACGCGAAACGTCGCGCCGAGGCGCACGCCATCCTCGAGCGCCTCTTGCTGGATCATCTCGCGGCGCGCCCCGCGGTTGGCCTTCCGTACGGCACGCTCAAGCGCATCGAGATTGCACGCGCCCTGGCCACGCGCCCGCGCCTGTTGATGCTCGACGAGCCCGCGGCCGGTCTCACACATTCCGAGGTCGACGAGCTCGGTGGGTTGATTCGTTCGGTACGCGACGAGTTCGACCTCAGCGTGCTACTCGTAGAGCACCACATGGCGATGGTCATGGCGATCTCGGACAAGGTCGTCGTGCTCGACTTCGGCAGCAAGATTGCCGAAGGCGCGCCCACCGAAGTCCGCGAAAACCCACGCGTCATCGAGGCGTACCTCGGGACGACCGTTTCGTGACCGCACTCCTCGAAGTATCGAAGTTGCGGGCCGGCTACGGAGCAGTGCGGGTGCTGCGCGACATCGACTTCTCGGTCGCCGAGGGCGAGGCCGTCGTCATCCTCGGCGCCAACGGTGCCGGAAAGACGACAACGTTGCGTGCGATCTCCGGGATGATCGATGCCGCGGGTGGGATCGTGTTCGACGGTCAGCCGATCCTCGGCCGCCGCACCGAACAGATCGCGGCTGCGGGGATCGCGCACGTGCCGCAGGGACGCGGAACGATCGTCGACCTCACGGTCGACGAGAACCTCCGCATCGGCGCGTACCTGCGGCGCGGCCAGGAGATCGAGACCGACCTCGAACGTTGGTACACGACCTTCCCGCGTCTGGCGGACCGGCGAGACCAACAGGCGGGGAGCATGAGCGGCGGCGAACAGCAGATGCTCGCGATCGCGCGGGCGCTGATGTCGCGGCCGAAGCTCCTGCTGCTCGACGAGCCATCGCTCGGCCTCGCACCGCTCGTCACGCAGGAGTTGTTCCGCACTCTCGGAGAGCTGAACAGGAACGACAGCGTCTCGATGCTCGTCGTCGAGCAGAACGCCGGGCTGGCCTTGAACATCGCGGCCCGCGGTTATGTGCTCGCAACCGGCACGATCGTGACGTCGGGCACCGCAGCCGAACTGTCCGGCAACGACGACGTACGCCGCGCGTACCTGGGGATCTGATGTCCCTCTTCCTCACGCAGGTCATGAACGGCATCGGCAGCGGTGCGGTGTACGCGTCGCTCGCGCTGGCGCTCGTCCTCGTGTACCGCACCACCGGCATCCTGAACTTCGCCCAGGGCGAGATGGCACTGTATTCGACCTATCTCGTCTGGTACTTCGCCGAGCGGGGCGTACCGGTCTGGCTCGCGATCCTCCTGTCGATGACGATCTCCTTCATCGGCGGCGCCTTGATCGAGCGGATACTGATCCGCCCGGTGGAGAACTCGTCACCGCTGGTGTTGGTCATCGTCACGATCGGCCTGTTCCTCGCGATCAACTCGATCGCGCAGGTTCAGTTCGGCAACGACATCAAGCTCTTGCCGCGCGCCTACGCCGACAAGACGTGGTTACCGGGCAACGTACAGATCTCGAGTGACACGCTGGTGTTGGTCGGGGTGCTCATCGCGGAGTGCGCGGTTCTGTATCTCGTTCTCAACCGAACCAAGATCGGGCTCGCGTTCCGCGCCGTCGCGTCGAACTTCGAGTCGAGCCGGCTCGTGGGCGTTCCCGTCGGCCGCATGCTGATGTTGGGCTGGGCGATGGCGGCCGCGATCGGGGCACTTGCGGGCTCTCTCGTCATCGCGCCCGTTGGGCTGCAGGGCGCGAGCATGCAGGAGATTCTCGTCTACGCCTTCGCGGCCGCGGCGTTAGGGGGCTTCGACAGTCCGCTGGGTGCGGTGGTCGGCGGATTGATCGTCGGAGTAGTGGGCACGCTCACCACGCAGTACTTCCATGCGGTGCACGACATCGAACTCGTAGTGCCGTTCGGGCTCATCCTCGTCGTGTTGTTGGTGAAGCCGTCGGGACTGTTCGGCACGACCCGGGTGGAGCGGGTGTGACATTCGAACGCGGGCAGTTCATCCGGGCGGCGGTTGCGGTTGTTCTCGTCATCGTGGCCGCGTACGTCTTCGGTTGGTACATCCCGCAGTTCTACGAATCGTCTACCACGTACCTATGGGCAGAGGCGTTCTACATCGGTGTGGCCGCGATGGGTCTCAACCTGCTCACGGGGTACAACGGTCAGGTGTCGATCGGTCACGGCGCGTTCTTCGGGTTCGGGATGTATACGACCGCGATCCTGATGGAGTCGCACGGATGGCCCTTCGTCGCGACGCTGCCCGTTGCCGCGGCGGTCTCGTTCGCGGTCGGCGTCCTCATCGGCTTTCCCGCGTTGCGGGTGAAAGGTCTGTATCTCGCTCTCGTCACGCTCGGGCTCGCCGTGCTGTTCCCGCAGCTCACCGCGCGCTTCGTCCCGCGCGACCTGTGCCCGACGTGTGGCACGTCGCAGGTGGGCGAGCTGGCGCGATCGAAGTTGCGCCCGCCGGGGTGGGTGCCGCACTTCATCAGCGCGAACGATCAGTGGGCGTACTACGTATCACTCACCGCCGTGGTCATCGGTCTCATCGTGGTCGTTTTCATGGTGCGCAGCCGGTTCGGCCGGGCGCTGATCGCGGTGCGCGACCACGAAGCAGCCGCGGAGACGGTCGGGATCAACATCGCCCGAGTGAAGGTGCTGGCCTTCGCGATCAGCGCGCTCTACGCGGGCATCGCCGGCTCGTGCTTCGTCCTGGTCAAGCGGCTCGCTACCGCGTCGTCGGTCTCCGTCTTCCAGCTGTCGGTCGAATTCCTCGTCGCGGTGGTGGTCGGTGGCACCGCGACCGTGGTGGGTCCGCTCATCGGCGCAGTGGTCGTGGTCTTCAGCGGCCGCTGGATCAGTGAGTCGTTTCCCAGCACGATCTTGTTCTTGCACATCGACGACTCGGTCAAGAATCTGCTCTCACCGGCGATTTTCGGTATCGGGCTGATTCTCCTCATGTACGTTCTGCCCGACGGCATCGTCGGCGGAGGACGGCGCCTCACGATGTCCGCGTGGCGGAAACTCCGCAGGCGGACATCTTCACCAGCTCTGAAAGGAATCGACGCATGAAGCACGCTCGAGGCGAGATTCGTTTGCGCACGGTGGCGCTCGGGGCCGTGTTCGCGCTCCTGATCGCCGCGTGCGGCAGTGGTCGGAGCAGTTCCAACACGACGAACACGACTGCCGGCGGCGGCACCACCGGAACGACGTCCGTCATCAACGCGTCGCAGTGTGATCCCGCGACCGCGACGCAGGGCATCACCGGCGACACCATCAAGATCGGCACGAGTCTGCCGCTCTCGGGCACGTACTCCGCGTTCAACGCGATCCTGCAAGGTGAGTCGGCGTACTTCTCGTACCTCAACTCGTTGGGTGGAGTGAGCGTCGCCGGCAAGAAGTACAAGATCGAGCTCGTCAGCAAGGACGACGCCTACGACGCGGCGAAGACGTCGACGAACGTCGACACGCTCATCAACAGCGACAAGGTTTTCGCCTTGTTCAACACCGTCGGCACGAAGAACAACCTCGGCATCCGCGAAACCGTGAACGCCGACTGTGTTCCCGATCTGCTGATCGCGTCCGGCGCCGTTCAGTGGGGCAACCCGAAGTACCCGTTCATGCTGGGTTCGGAGCTCGTTCCTTACCCGCTCGAGATGCAGACGTTCGTGAACTATCTGAAGGCAAACAAGCCGAACGCGAAGATCGCCTTGCTGTACGCCAACGACGACTTCGGCCAGTCGTACCGTGAGTCGCTGCAGGACCTGGTGAAGGGCACGCCGATCACCATCGTAAAGGAGGCGAGCTACAACGCCGAGGGCGCGGACGTGAAGGCCCAGGTGACCGATCTGGCGGCATCGGGCGCCGATACCTTCGTGCTCGGCGGGACGCTCCTGGCGTGCCCGAACGCGTTGAATGCCGCCCACGACGCAGGTTGGAAGCCGCTCACGTACATGTCGGGCACGTGTGTCTCGAAGCTGCTGTTCCAGTTGGGCGGTGACGGCGCGAATGGAGTGCTCAGCGTCACGCCGCTTCTCGACCCGTCCGACCCCGCGAACGGGTCGAACCCCGCAATGGTGCTGTACAAGCAGCAGGTCGCCAAGTACCAGCCCAAGGCCGACACGGGCGACGGCATCGTTGCGTACGGATGGTCGACGGCCGCGGTGC
The DNA here is from genome assembly GCA_963835455.1 of uncultured Actinomycetes bacterium. Classification (GTDB taxonomy): domain Bacteria; phylum Actinomycetota; class Acidimicrobiia; order IMCC26256; family PALSA-610; genus PALSA-610. The sequence continues at coordinate 567,143 of CAWIFT010000005.1, read as the reverse complement.
TCCAGCAGATCCTCGAGGCATCACCGAAGCTCGACCGCACCTCGGTGATGGAGGCCGCGCGCACGCTGGCGGGCGTCAAGGCGGCCGGGCTGCAGGTTCCGAACTCCACGTGGGTGACGAGCGCGTCGGACTGGTTCCTCGGTGAGACGTTCCAACTCATCAAGTACAACAAGGCCGAGGGGCACACGACGGCGATCGGTCCGCTCACCGACCTCAACGGCGAGACCGCGAAGCTGTCGCCGGCGAGCCTCTTGCACAGCTAGAAGTCAACGAACCGACGGAGTCACCCAACACTTCCGCACCCTCGAAGAGCGGAACCTCGACGCCGCGCTCACGCTCGACGTCCAAGCCGCCTTCGTCGACGCGCCACCGACGCTACGACGACGCTTCGACCGTGCTCGCGAGGCCGAAGTGTGAGAACGGGACCATCGACTCTGGTCCACATGGCCCCGGAATCGTTGGACCAAGGGTGCAAACTTCGCCCGACCTGAACCTTCGCCAAGGACATGTTGTCGGTCACCGAGTCGGCTCTCGATGAACTCGAACGAAATGGCTCGTCGACGACCTAACCGACGTCCCCTCTCCCCTCTCTCCGAAACTTCTTGGAGGAGGCGCGGGCGTCTCGGCGGAGACGGTGATCTCGAAGCGTGGCGCGCCGAGTTCCCTGACGATCCCTTCGCAGCCGACGCGTCGCTGCGCCGGCTGCTCGAGGGTGTCTTGCCGACTGAACGACCTCCAACTGACTGCCGACGAGATCTCAGAGCTGACCGCAGCGTCGGACGCCTTCCACCCCGTCCGCGGACCCACCGCGGCCGCCAAGATCATCAAGCGTCGTATCCGGCGGTAAGCAGCACGCAACATCAGACCGGGTGCGGGGCATCTCCGGGTCAGGCGTTGGCCCGCCACGCGACGTCGCGGCAGGCGTCGAGAAGCGGCGGAGCGAAGCTCGCGCGAGCACACGCGATGTGGCCGTCGTCATGTTCGACGAGACGGGCAGCTCGGATGCGGGTCACGAACTCGCTCTGCCGGTTCGCGTCGACGACTCGGTCGCGATTGGTGCGCAGCACCGCGGTCGGGACATCGATGTCGCCGAGCCAGCCGCGAGAATCGAACCGGGTCATGCTGTGGGCGGCCTCGGTCAACATGCGGAGGTCGTGGCGGCGCATCTCCTCGGCGGCCCACGTCATGAAACCTGCAGGCCGTTCCGCGCGCACACGACGTAGCAGTTGCGCACCTGCGGCCGGCACCGCAGCAAGGTGGCCCCCGATACGCGTCAGTGCGGCGAGCGTCGCGAGGGACGCGTCCGTCACCCGTCGAGACTCCTCCGAGAACCAGGGCGCCGTCGCGCACAGCACCAGACCCGCGACCTTGTCCGGATGACGACGCCACAGCAACTGCGCAACCGGACCGCCCATCGAGTAGCCCGCGACGATCACCTTGCCGGTGCCGAGTTCGTCCACCAGCGCGGCGACGTCGTCCGCACAGTCGGCCAGACGCATACGTCGACGGGAGCGGATGCCGCGAGCATGGCCGCGCAGGTCAGGAGCGACCACACGGAACTCTCGGCTCAACGCGTCAAACGTACGAAACCAATTCAGCCCGCCGCTCGCCATGAACCCGTGCAGCAGGACCAGGGTCGGCGCCCCGGGTGGCCCCGCGATCTCACGAACGAACGTGGTGCCCCGCCCCGCCAGCGGAACCCGGCGACCCAACGGCACCGCCGGCCCGACCCGTCCGTCGTCACGCACGACCGGCGACGGCACGGCGTCGCCGACCACGAGCCGCAGTAAGTCTGACGCTATACGTTGCATATGCCCCCGAGCATCACGCGCCGTCGCCATGCTTTCACGAATTCCTCTCTCGCGCGTGACATCGACGCAGAGGTGTGCCCGAAGAGGGCGCATTGGGCGGCGGATCCCGGTCGACGTGACAGTCGAGCGCGTACCGGACCACCGACCGGCTCGGCGTTCGGGTGAGACGTATGCCCTGGATGGTCGGTGGTGTGAGAATCTCGGTCGGTGAAGGAACCCAGGTTTGGCTACGCCAAGAGTGACGGTCTCGACATCGCGTATGTCGAGTACGGCGATGGTCCCGTCGATGTACTCGTGGTGACGGCGATGATCGGCCATATCGGGATGAGCGAGGAACTTCCGTGGTACCGGGAAGTCGTCGAGCGGGTTCCAGGCTTCGCTCGGCTGATCATGATGAACAAGCGGGGCGAGGGTCTGTCGGACGGCGACGGTCGCCTCGCGACGTTCGAGGACGCGATCGACGACGTGCGGTGCGTGCTCGACGCGGTGGGGAGCGATCGGGCCGTCGTGTTGGTCGGCACGGATGCGTGCCCGTTGGGGATCTTGTTCGCAGCGACGTATCCAGATCGCGTCGCCGGCCTGATCTGCCGCGAAGGATGGGCACGCCCATTTTCCGACGCTGACGAGTCGATCACGTCGAAGGGTGCGCGCACCGAGTTCATGCGGGAACTACTCGACCTCTGTCGTCGAGAATGGGGAACAGGAGGCTTCTTGTCGATCACCGTCGACGGTGCCCCGGACGAGGGGGCATTACGGTCGGCCGCAGCGCGTTGGGAACGAAGCGTCGCGACCCCACGACATGCCGAGGAACGTTTCTGGCTGTTCGGGTACACCGACGTGCGTTCCGCGTTGCCGCTGGTGTCGTGTCCGACGCTCATGGTCCACAACCGCGGCGACTTCGGCTATCCGCCTGCGTGGGGTCGCTACGTCGCCGAGCACATCGCCCACGCGACTTTCGTTGAATTGCCCTACAACAAGATCTATTCGTGGACCGGAGAAGCCGAACACGCAGCACTCGACCACGTCGAGCGTTTCGTGCGCGAAGAACTCGGCGTTCCCACTGCGTCGGGCCAACGACAGTTGATGACGGTGCTGTTCACCGACATCGTCGACTCGACCCACGCGGCGCGCAGGGCAGGCGACGACGCCTGGCGACGGAGTCTGAACCGATTCGAGAACGACACCGCGCTCATCATCGGCCGCCAACGCGGCACGCTCGTCAAGACAACCGGCGACGGCATCCTGGCAACCTTCGACGGGCCCGCGCGCGCCGTCGAGGCCACCATCGCCATGCGCGACCACGCGCGCAGCCTCGGCTTCGAGATCAGAGCGGGAATACACACCGGAGAAATCGAACGCCGCGCAGACGACATCAGCGGCCTCGCGGTCCACCTCGCGTCACGCGTCCAGAAAGTCGCCGCCCCCGGCGAAGTCGTGGTATCGCGCACCGTCGTCGATCTCACCATCGGATCCAGCATCGAATACGAACCACGCGCGATCGAGACCGACCTCAAAGGCTTCGACCGCGCCTTCGCACTCTTCACCGTCCGCTGAGTCCACGAACCGAGGGCACCCTCATCGACCCGCACGTCCCAGAACGATCCGCGAATCCGCGCGCTGGTCCGCCCCCGGCACTGTCTTTGCGGTCGCGTTCGGTGCGACTTCGGCGTTCAGGGCCCCGATAGCGTGCTCCAACGCGACGCGGAGCGCCGGCCGATCGTTCGCATGCTTCGAAACGTTGTTCCAACTGCTCTGTTCATCCGGTCAGCGCTCGTGGAGATGCAGACGACCGTTCACGAACGTGTTGCCGGCGGCTGGCGCATCGACGGTGTGCGCGAGGACGAAGGCGGCGATGACCGCGTCCATGCGCCGTCGATCCGGATCGGTGGTGAAGGTGCCGAGGTGTGTTCCGTCTTGCACGGTCAGGAGCCACGCGGGTCGGGGCACGTGCAGCCACAGTGTCTCGGTGTGGCTGACTGGATTGATCTCGTCGGCTGTCCCCGTTACGGCGAGCAAGGTGGGCAACGAGTCGCGGGCTGCGTTTCTTACAACGACGTCATCCGAGGAGAGTGCTACGACGACGACGGGCTTCGGGCCCGGACAGTTGGTCGTCGAGTAGCCGGCCGCGGCTGCGGCCGTGGCTCCATCCGAGTGTCCGGCGAAGACGAGCGGCGCCCGGGTGAGAGCACCGGTGAGGCCGGCCGGCGGCGCGTGTTCGACCGAGTCCGCGACGAATTCCAGGTCGCACGGCTCGTTGACTAGATCACCTTCGTTGGGCGGCCCCGCGAGCGCGGTGCTCTCGCCGGGCAGTTCCGGCGCGGCAACGATCATGCCCGCGGCCGCGAGGTCGTCGAGGAGGCCGGAGTAAGTAGCGGTCTCGACCGCGTAGCCGTGCGCGAATACGACGAGGGGGTGACGACCGGGCGCGAGCACGCCGTGGGGCGTGACCGGCCAACGAATGATCGTTCGTAGAACCCGACCGGGGTGCCCGGGCTCGATGCCGCGTGCGGGTGTCCACCGTGCCTCATCGGTATATATGCGTATCGTTTGTGCGACATTCCACGGTGGCCCACTCGTCGAGTTCCGCGGCGCCGGGGCTCGTGTTCGTGCGCGCGACCTCGTCGACTCACCCTTGGTAGGTGTTGTGGTGCCGACTCGCGCGCGAGACTGCGACGGGGCAGAGGACGAGTTTGTGGTGGACACGAGAGCGTTCGCCCGCACCGCGGGCGTGTTCGAAGCTGTCGAGAGCAACTTCGCGGAACTGACCGCGGTCGCGGCGAGAAGCGCGACCGCGCCGATGCACATCGCGACCCGCGGGCGCCGACTCCACGGACGGTCCATGCCTCGCCTCAGCGGGAACCTCCCTCGGTTCAGCGTAGCGCTCTGGTTTCCGGCTTGATGATGAGCCGCGGCTCGCCGTTAGCGCGCGCTCAGCACCGTAACGAAGTCGCGAGTCCAGCCAACGATGTACTGGTTCGGGGGTCGGTGTTGACCGGGGACGCCGGGAAACAGCGGTCCGCCGGAGCGCGGGCTGAGCACGAGCTGCACCCACTCCGGATTGATATCGAGTTCCATGGCGTTCGTGGCACCGGACACGATGAGCGCGTTACCCAGATCGATCGGTAAGGCGCTCATGCTCGCCGCATACAGGATGTTGCCCTGCGCATCTTGACCGAGCGCACTGCGCGCCACCGCACTCTCGCCCTTGAACGTGGCCCCCCATGCTCGGATCTGTGAGATCTGTCGACTGAGCTGCGAGCCGTGTACGAGGGGAGCCAAATTCTGACGGACGCTGGCGATGTGTTCACCGGGACGGGGAACGTCCTGACCCCACACTCCGACGTGGCCCGAGCCGTTCGTGTCGATGACGAAGCTCGCAGCTCCGAGCGTCAACGTCCGCAGGGTCCTACCGTCCAGCTCGAAGCCGCCGCTTCCCGAGTTCATCTTGAATCCACCGTTGAAGGCCGCCAGGAGGTGCGGAACCTCGACGCTGCTCACCGCAGACCTTCCGTTCCAAGGAATCGTCGCGCCGAGCGTCGGCGGATCTTGGCTACCGACGTGCAGCGCGAAGCGCGTGAACCCCGCTCGAAAGCGGGCCACCGTCACGCGGGTGCCATCCGCGAACGCGACCGTACGCTCGTCGATGGCGACCCCATCTTTCCGCGCGCTGACAACTGTCCATCCCGGTTGCTCGACCGGAACGGTCGTCGTTGTCGAACGGGCCGACGTCTCGCGCCGCGGAACGGACACCGACGCCGACGACACAATTCGTGTCGGCGCTCGAGACGCAGACCTACTCGAAACGTCAGCCGACGCGCACCCGGTAGCCCACAGGCAGATCAGCGCGGCAACACTCCAGCCCGGACGTAGAGTTCGTCCGTTGAGGCCCCGAAGCCGCAGGTCGACTCCTCGCCGGCGCCCGACGCCGATCCTTCCGTTGGCCCGCACTCAGACCACGCGATCGAACAACCGATGCGCTTTCACGCGCTCCGGCGAGGTCGCATCACGGACAGCGCGTTTCCACCTTCTCCCATGCCGCCATGATCCGCGCCTCAGCAACAGACCGCCTGTGAGCCGAGTAAAGAGCAGGCCAAGGCACCCGTCAGGGATCAGGACGCGCGGCCAGTCGCGCGGCCGACAACATCACGAAGCACGTCTTGCGTTCCACCCGCGTCGCTGCTCCCGCTACGGGGCCGTGACGCGTCGTGACGGTGCGGAATCGCAACGAGCGCATGCCGTCGGTTCGGGACCATGTCGCGACTTATCCCAAACTTGAGTTGCGAAGCTCCTGCATCGGCGTACCGTCGAATGTGAACCGTGTGGGGCGCTTATCGCTACCGCAAGGACGCGGTGGCCCCACACGGTTCCGTTGACGAAGGACAGTCGCGGCCGTCCACGTGCCAGCCGGCGCCTGTCCACCAGGGAAGCCAACGAATGAACCATCGGCCGATGCGCTCGCCGTGCTTCCAGATCACGAGTCCATAGCCCACTCCGGCTAGGCCAACGAGCGCCTCCATGCTCACCCATCGACGTGAATCGCCGAGCGCCTGAGCGCGCACCGATTGCCGGTCTTGGGACGCTCATGCCAGGGAGCGAGCCGCACAGATCGACGCGGCGCAAGTGCGTTGTCGCTCCGACTGCACATGACATTTCTGCATTCGGTCGAGCAGACCTTCGCCGAGCACGAACAGGTCGACCTTCAATCCGTGCGCGGTGTCGACGAGGTTGAACGAAGAGCGTGCGTCGATCGCGGCGCGAGCGGCTTCGATTGGGACGTAGAACTCGGCGGTCGCACGCTCGAGGAGCGCGGCACCGGCTTTGTTATCTAGCTTGATCGCGATATCCACATCGACGGTGGATCGGGGGCCCGAGCCGGACTTCCGGGCTCCGGTCCCATCTCAGCAACACGATCTCGAGGTCGAACACGCGTCGTTACCGACGCGGCGAGGTAGACCGCGGCCTCGCTACTGTGCGTCGAATGGCTGGGCTTACGGTCGGTGTCGTGGGCGTCGGAGGGGTTGGAGTCGCGACCGCCTCCGCACTCATCATGCGCGGGCTGGCGGAACGCGTGACCATCTACAACCGCGACGGCCTTGCCGCGCGCGGTCTCGCGCTCGACTTCATGCACGCTCGGCCGTTGCTCTCGCACGTCGAGGTCCGCGGACGATCGATGGACGAAGTCGAGCGCGAGGACATTCTCGTGATCACGGCCGGACATCACACCAAGGCCGGGGAGAGCCGGCTCGACGTCCTGCAGCAGAACGTGGCCGTCATGGATTCGGTTGCGAGCGCGGTCGAGGCGGGAGCGCTCCCCCGCGTCGCGCTCGTGGTCACCAACCCGCTCGACGTGTTGACCGAGTACCTGACCCGGCGCTGGCAGGACCGCGACGTCGCGGTAATGGGTACGGGTACCGCGCTCGAGACGCTGCGGCTTACCGATGCCATTGCCCGCGAGTGCTCAGTTCATCCCCGCAGCGTGCATGCGTGGGTCGTCGGCGAGCACGGCGATTCGTGCGTATTCCTGCTCGATTCCGCGGTCGTCGGTACGGTGCGCCTGGCGGAGTTCGCGCGCCAGCGTGGGATCGAGCTCACCGCCGAACGGCTCGGCGCGATCGAACGCGATGTCCGCACTGCGGCATACCAAATCCGCGATCTGAAGGGCTCCACGGCGCAAGGGATCGGGCTCACCGTGGGCGGGCTCGTGAACGCGCTCGCCTACGAAGTCGGCGCGCTCATTCCCGTGTCCCGGCGTGTCGCCGACGGCATCTGCGCGAGCCTTCCGTGCGTCCTCGGACCCGACGGCCCGAGCGAACCCGTTTGGCCGCCGATGAACGAGACCGAACGGGCCGCGTGGGATCACTCACTCGCCGTCCTCGCCGAAGCCAACAGCGCGCTCCCGATCTGAAGCGTCGCTCGCGTCGAACGCGCCGCACCGCGAGTCGCACATCCGCCGCCGCCCACACACAACACAACACAACATTCAGGTACACGAGGAACACGAACGACCCGGTCGGCGACCCTGCATCTCGTCGATTGCCCCCACGCACAGTGAGCGATAATTTCGGCGCCTGACGCGCCGAAATTGGGCCGCGGCGCGGAGGGAGAAAGCCGTGAGCGTCCGTCCGGAGACAGCTGTCCATCGCCAATCGCGCGGGTGGCCCGTTGCCCGGCTCGCTGCGGTCGTCATGGCGACCGTGGTCGCGGTCCCCGTGGTTCAGCTCGCGGATGCACAGAGGCACGCGTCGGCCGACACCTCTACCCCGCTCGGGCAGCTCCTCGACTGGACGGGTCAAGGCGACTCGACCACGACGATCGGTCCCGGACAGCCGATCGACATCGTGCTCGGGCAGATCGCCTACGAGAACATCTGCGCACCGGGGGGCACGAACGACTTCATCTATCCCGCAGCCGACATCTATATCGTGCCGAGCGGCTCCGAGAAGGACGGCCAGAAGCTCTCCGACGTCTCGGGTTCCGCGAACACGATCATCGCTCCGGCGTCCGGTGGCGCGTTCGCGGACGAGATCATCGGCTACACGGCACCGGTACAGGGTGGCAGTGGCGGCGTCGGTCCCGGTGTCTACGACATCGTCTACGACGAATGCCAGGACGGGAACTACAGCGCGCTCGTCGACGCAGTGTTCCAAGGTGCGCTCACCGTCACCGAGAACACCGCGAACATCCCTCCGCTCGACATGACCGCCCAGAAGTCCGCGTGGTCCGACGACGCAAAGCAGATGGAGAAGGCGAACGACGACCTGAAGAAGCGGCTCGAGGCGTTGCGGGCCGAAGACCCCGATCCGCTCGACAAGCTCATCGAAGGGCTCGGCACCAAGTACCCGTTCCTCGCCGACCCGGTCGCGGTGGCCAACCTGATCGCGGCCCAGGCGCTGAAGCACGTGCAGAACCTGGCCGCGGACCCGCCTGATCCGGCGTACAACCAACCCACGACTCTCGATCCGGCGACCGTGGTACCGCCCGGTGAGAGCGATCCGGTGATTCAGGCCGCGAACCTCCTCGGCACGGAGACGTCGAGCACCGACGCATTGAACGCCGGGCTTCTCCATGCCGTCGAGCGCTATCAGGGCGCCGCCGCCGCGCACAGCGGTTCGTGGGCGCTGACGCACGTGCGCGAGATCGCACACATCGCGCAGGCCCTCTCGGTGCAGGAACAGCGCCAGGCCGACGCGTACGGCACGCTCGCCGGCGCGATCAGCGGCGATACGACGCACGACATCGACGGCTCGGCCGCAGTGTTGAGTGCGCTCTCGGCGCAGGTCAAAGCGTCGGGCTTCACCGCCGACCAGGTACGCACGCTGCGGAACGCCGGCGCGACGCAGGCGCAGATCGTTCAGCTCGTGTCCGATCTCGCGGCCGAAGACTGGACCGGCTTCTCGAACGCGGGCACCGCGGCCGACATGGTCGCCACGCAGTCGTCGCTGAACACGCTCGCGTCGTCGATGGCGGCGTTCGCCTCCGAGGCCGACGGCATCGTCTTGCAACTCGCGACCGACCCGTCGGTCGGCGACGACCGGCCGCTCGCCGACGCGGGCGGTTCTTACTCGGGCACCGCCGGCGCACCGATCACGCTGAGTGCCACGGCATCGGTCGGTGCCCGGGGCAACCGCGTGCCGATCACGTCGTACCAATGGGACTTGAACGGCGACGGCGTGTACGGCGACGCGACGGGCTCCACCGTGACCAACACCTGGACCCAGCCGTACGACGGGGTCGTCGGCGTGAAGGTCACCAGCGACTGGGGTTACGTCGGTTACGCGTGGGCGAACGTACACATCACGTCGACCCAGCACCTCCCGAGCATCGCAACCGCGCCCGACGCCGGCACCATCGTCCGCCTCGCAGCAGGCTCGTCACAGACGTTCACCCCGACGATCACGAATCCCGACAACGAACCGTTGTCGCTCACCTGGTCGCTCGACGGGACTCCCGTTCCCGGCGCACCGACCCCATTCACATACACCTCGACGAGCACCGACGTGGGATTCCACGGCGTGACCGTCGCGGCGACGAACACCGGACCGCTCGGGGGCACGATCAGCGCGACATGGCGCGTGCTCGTGTCGCAACCCGACGCCGATGGCGACGGCTGGGACGCGAACGTCGACTGCAACGACCAGAACCCGAACGTAAATCCGGGTGAGAAGGAGATCATCAACAACGGCATCGACGACGACTGCAACCCGGCGACACCCGATGCCGGCATTCCGCCGACCGCCGCGTTCACGTCGAGCCAGCAGTCAGGGACCTTGACGACGAGCTTCGACGGCACATCGTCCACGGCGCCGAACGGGACGGTGGCGGGTTACGCATGGGACTTCGGTGACGGCACGAACGGGAACGGCGCGACGCCGACCCACGCGTACGCCGCGCCCGGCAACTACGACGTGAAGCTCACCGTGACGGACAGTGTCGGCGAGACGGGCAGTACGACCATCGCGGTGACCGTCGCGCAGCCGCCACCGACCGCGTCGTTCACCGTCGCGCCGTCGGGTGGCGTCGCTCCCCTCGACGTCGCAGTCGACGCGTCCGCGTCGACCGCGGTCGACGGCTCGATCACGGCGGACGCGTGGGACTTCGGCGACGGCTCCACGGCTTCGGGCGTCACCGCCCACCACACCTATGCCAAACGCGGGAACTACACGATCACGCTCACGATCACCGACAATCTCAATCGCACCGCGACGGCGTCGCGGCCCCTCGGCGTCACGCAGGGATCGCCGACCGCCGCCATCACCTTTGACAAGCTGAGCGGTCCCGCTCCGCTCACGGTGAACCTCGACGCGTCGTCGTCACGGGCCGCGCCCGGCGGCACGATCGTGCGCTACGACTGGAACTCGCCGATCGGTACGTGGAGCGGACCGGCCTTCTCGCCGACATTCTTCTCCACCGCGAACTCGGGCACGATCACACTCACCGTCACCGACGATGCCGGCCAGACCGCCACCACCTCGGTACAAGTCACTGTGCTGGCACCCATCCCAGTTGCGAACGACGACACGATGTCAGCGCTCGTGCACGGCTTCGCCGACGTGCTCGCGAACGACCACGAGTACCAAGGCGGAACGCTCACTCTCACGAGTTTCACGCAACCGGCACACGGGTCGGTGACGTGCTCGCCGGCCGGCGCGTGCAACTACGTCGCGAACGGCGGGTTCACCGGGAGCGACGCGTTCACGTACACCGTCACGGACCCGATCGGGCAAACGGCAACAGCCAACGTTGCCGTAACCGTGAACGGCCCCCTCACCGGCACCTCACCGGTCGCGCAGAACGACGCCGTGATCGTGCCGCCACAGGCACCTTCCGCCGCGGTGAACGTGCTCCTCAACGACACGGCCGGATCGGCCGGCGCGTTGACCGTCAGCTCCGCGACGCAGCCCGCGCACGGGAGCGTGGTGTGCGCGCCCGCCGGTACGTGCACCTACGCGCCGAGCGCCGGCTTCTCCGGCCACGACGGCTTCGCATATCAAGCGACCGACCCGGCCAACAACCACGTCACCGCGATCGTCGACGTCACGGTCGGAGCCGCGACCGATGGCTTCGCCGCGCTCGCGACGGGTTCTCCGTCTCCGGTCGACGGGGGCGCGACCGCACGCTGGACGGTCGGCGCGAACCCGACGCCGGCCCTCGCCCAGGACGTCGCCCAGACCGTGACGCCACCGCCGGCGATCACCGCGACGCTCAGCGCGGGTCAAGCACTGAACGGCGGTTCGGTGAAGACCGCGACGGGATGGACGCCCACCGTCACGCCGAACGCGGACGGTTCGACAACACTGCGTCTGATTCCGAACGGCGGCGCGCTGCTCGGCGACGCGCTCGAGCGCGACGTTGCCCGAGCCCACCCCCGCGGTGAGCGCAGGCTCCGGCGGCGACGGACACGTGCCGATTCTCGTCGGCAACAAAGTCTTCATGTTCTTCCACCACGCGAACCCAACGTCGGTGGCTTGTGTCGACCGCGTGACGAACCAGGTCTGTCCGGGCTACCCACACGCTGCTGCCGCCGCTGTACACGACGAGCGTGCCCGGTCCCGCCGCCGTCGTCGGCACCCGCATCTTCGTGCACCTCCAGACGCCGGTTCCCGCATACAGCGACGGACCGCCGCCGATGTCGATTTCTCTGTTCTGCTGGGATGCGGCAACGAACGACTCATGCGGGCTGACCATCCTCGACCGCACCAGCTTCGAGTTCGGGTGGGACGACGCGTCGGCACCGGTGCTCGTCGACGGACAGATCTGGATCGCCGGCGCGACCGGACTTCTGTACTGCTTCGACCCGAACACGAACGCGTCGTGCGCCGGCCACCCGAACCTGCCGAACGGGCTGGGCGCGAACACCAACCAGGAGTTCGACATCGTCAACCACGGCAACCTCGTATACGTCGCCGGCGTCGAGACCAACACCGTCGCGTGCGTCGACGTCGCCGCGCTCGGCCCGTGCGCCGGATGGCCAGCGCCCATCAGCTTCGGCAACGCGCACAACGTCCTCAACCGCCACGATGCGACCGGCGCGGTCACCGGCGTCTGCGCCGCGGTCGGGACCGGCTCCGGCTGGAACCTGGCATGCGCAAACGACGGCAACCCCCAGGCGATAGCGACCTATTCGAACTTCCCGGCGCCCGACAACGACTGGGCGTTCACACAAGAAGCGGAGTTCGGGACGCGTACCTTGATGGCCGCCGGCCCCTTCGCGGGCGGAGTCCTGTGCTGGGACTGGTCCACGAACGCGGCGTGCACCGGTAACGGCTGGAACAACGGCGTGCTGACGACCGACGTCAACCACCTCACGCTCCCGACCGCGTACGGTGTCGCGAGCGACGGATCGTGCGGTATCGCCTACGGCGACGCCGGTCGCGTCTACACCGTCGACCCCGCCGGCTTCAGCCCCTGCACGAGCCTCACCAACGGCGGGCCCGCGAGAACGGCAGACCTCCGTGCCCAACGCTGCGACAACACCCTAGGGAACGCAACGTGGGACAAGATCGCGGTGCAGGACACGAACCTCGCCGCCGGTGCGGAATTCCAGTCGTTCGTCGTGACCGTGAAGGACGCGGCGACGAACGCCGTGGTCGCGGGCAGCGACCTGATCGGCACGAACGGCACCCTCGATCTCTCCGGTGTCGATCCGAACACCCACCCGTCATTGACGTTCGTCGTGAACGCGCGCGACGTCGCCGGCGACCCGGCCTGGGCGGACAACATCGCGCCGCACGTGGTGCTGCTCTGGCACCCGGATGCGATGCAAGGCTGCTTCGACTCGGTTGCCGGCACCGTCGACTGCAACGCGACTGCAAGCCCCAGCCTCGCGCTCGACGCGATCCTCGACGACAACCCGACCGGCGCACACGCCGCGTTGGTCGAGAACGTTCCGCCGTGCCCGACGACAACCACAACGTCGACGACCGTGCCACCGACGACCACGACGACCACCCTTCCGCCGACGAAGCTCGACCAGACGATCACCCTCGATGCAATCGCAAACCAGACGCTGGCACTGCATTCGGTGACCGTGAGCGCGACGGCGTCGTCGGGACTCCCCGTGTCATTCACAACGACCACACCATCGGTGTGCACTGCGAACGGCGCCACGGTCACGTTCGTCGGCGCCGGCACGTGCACGGTCGCCGCCGACCAGGCCGGCGACGCGACCTACAACCCGGCGACGACAGTCCTCCAAAGTTTCACCGTCGCGAAGGTCGATCAGACGATCACGTTCGCCACCGTCGCGGACAAGAACTTGACCGACTCGCCGATCACGGTGAGCGCGGCGGCGTCGTCGGGCCTGCCGGTCACGTTCACGACGTCGACGCCGTCGACGTGCACCGCCGGCGGCACCGACGGTGCATCGATCACGTTGTTGTCGGGCGGGACGTGCACCCTGCAGGCTGATCAGGCCGGCGACGGGACGTACAACCCGGCGCCGGCGGTGGTGCAGAGCTTCACCATCACCACCCCGCCACCGACGACCACCACCAGCACGACGACAACCTCGACGACGGTTCCACCCACTACCAGCACGTCGACGACGACCACCACGGTGCTGCCCACGACCACGACTACGTCGACCACCACAACGACGACGACGGCTCCGCCCACTACGACGACTTCGACAACTGCAACGACGACGACAACGGTTCCGTCGACCACCAGTACGTCGTCGACGACGAGTACGACTTCGACCACCTCGACCAGTTCGACCTCGACCACGAGCACAACGTCGACGACGGTCGCGCCGACCACCACCACGACCGGGCCCGGCCAGTGCCCGGGTGAAGATGGCGGCGACCACCACAGGCAGGCCGACGGCGGTCGAGACGGACACGGCGGCGGCGAGGAAGGCGACGGCCCGCAGCACGCCGGCCTCGACCCGAACCACGGAGGAACAACCACGACGTCGGTCGCATCGCACGACGACAACGACGACGACGATCAGTGCCCGCCCCCGCCGTCCACGACCACGACGACCGCCCCGTCAGGTCAATGCAGGCCCGGGTACGGCTACGGCGACGACAACCATTGCCACAGTCGCCCGCCCGGACACGATCACGGTGGTAACGGCCTGGGCTGGACCTTCTGGAGCGGCCGTCTCACTTCGTTCGAACAGAACGTCCCCGGCCACGGACCGTCGGTCGCGTTCTTCTTCCTGATGGTCGCCGCCGCCGGCTTCAGCGCGATCGCCACGCGCAGAATCCGCCGCCGCAGATGACGTTCGAGACGAGCGACGCAACCTCCAATTGTGACGACGCGACCCGAGCTACGGGTGGAGTGAGCTGAGGCGAGACGCTGCAGATTCCAGAGCGTGTGCCGCGACCATGGCGTCGGCTGCGAGCGCGCTCCGGAACGTCTCGACGTCGATGACGTACAGCACGCAGTCCGTCTCCGCAGTGACCGTTGCGGTGCGGGGGACGTCGTGCAGGAGACCGATCTCTCCGAAGTGATCGTCCTCCTCGAGCGTCGCGATGACCTCGCCGCGCTCGCCGCCGCGTCGCACGTCGACCTTGCCGTGGAGCACCGTGTAGCAGGTCGTGCCGATCGTGCCCTCGAGGATGATCGTGTCGCCGATGACGAATCGCTCCTTCTTGACGTCTCGCGCCACGCGTTCGAGCGCTCCCTCTCGCAGCGGCGCGAACAGCGACACGCGCTTGAGGTCCTGGACGACGAACTGCTGCTGCGACCAGGTCAGCGCCGCGTCGCGGTCGGCGTGCAGCAGCGACCGGAGCTGCAAGACGACGAACAGCGGCGCCGCGATCGCGATCACGATCAGCATCGACGTGTACCCCCTCGCGTTGATCAGCGGCGCGACCACCAGCGCTCCGACGGTCATGGCCGCGACGCTGGAAGCGTCGAAGATGCCGACAACTCGTCCCATCACGTCGTTGTTGACGCTGCGCTGCAGGAGCGTGATCGAGAGCACCTCGACGACGACCATGCCGGACCCGGAGATCGCGACGAGCGTGAACGCGATCGTCGAGTTGTGCACGTTGGCGAGGAGCGCCATCGGCGCGGCGGTGACGACGAGCGCACCCAGCGCGATTCCACCGAGCCGTTGTTCACGCGACATACGCGCTGCGATCGGCGCGCCGAGGACCCCACCGACACCGAGCGCGGCGTAGAGCACGCCCACGCCCGACGACGAACCCCCGACCTGGTTGGCAACGAGCACGAGCACGACCGTCTGCGTCCCGTACACGAAGGAGGCCCCCACCGACAACGAGGTGAGCACGCGGACCACCGCGAGGTCGACGAGACAGCGGGCCCCGTCGGCGAGCTCGGCGGCGAACTGCCGGACCGGGTGGCCGTGAGCGGCGGCGTCGCGTTCGGGTGTGCTGCGCGTCGCGATCCTCGCGGTCAACGCGGCGCCGAGCGCGAACGAGCCGGCGTTGACGACGAACGACCACGTCGGCGCGGCGACGACCAGCAGCAGCGCACCGATTGCCGGTCCGCAAACCACCGCGATGCTCTGGATCAGGCTCGTCAAGCTGTTTCCGGCGCCCAGAGTGTCCTCGTCGAGCATCTCCGGTAACAGCGCAACCGTCGCCGGCATGTACGCGGTGCCGGCCGCAGTCGTCGCGGTCGCCAGGAGCCCGACCACGATGACGGCCGTCCCACTCGCGACCGCGAGCGCGAGCACCATCATCAGGCCGGCACGGAGGAGATCCGACACGAGGAGCACCGCCCGGCGTTCGTACCGGTCTGCGACAACGCCACCGACCGGCGCGAGGACGACATACGGGAGCAGTCGCAGAAGAGTCACGAACCCGATCCACGCGGTCGAATGCGTGCGGTCGTACACGTACACCGTCAGCGCAACGTTGTAGAGCCAGTCACCGACCTGCGACACCGCGGCCGACGACATCAGCAAACGAAAGTCGCGGTGCCGTAGTGCCGCGAGCATCCCTCCGGATCCCTTCATTGCGAGATTGTCGCATCGCACGGTGCTCACGGGCCGTTCGTGCATCTCCCGCACACCCCCGAGGGGCCGCGGCGGGCTCGCTCAGCTGTGACGACGGCGTTGGCGGCGTAGTCCGAGCACTACGCCGCCGGCGAGTACGACCACGAAGGCGAACGAAGCGACGCCCGGGCCGCCGAGGGCCCGTTGCGCCGAGATCAACTGGGCGTCGTGCCCATCGTCGCCCTCGTCGCAATCGTCGTCGTCGTGACGCTTGTGCACGGTCGTCGAGGTCGTGGTCCGGCGCGTCGTCGTGGTCGTCGCCGACCTGCTCGTCGCTCGGTGCGGCTTGGTCGTCGTCGTGACGTGCTGATCTTCGTCGTCGTCGCGGTCGCCCTGGCATTGCGACGGCACGGTTGTGGTGGTGGTCGATGACGCGGTCGTCGTGGTCGTCGGCTGAACCGTGGTCGACGTGCTGCTCGTGGTCGACGTGCTCGTCGTCGTGGGCGGCACGGTCGTCGTCGTGGTCGACGTGCTCGTGGTCGTCGGGGGCACGGTCGTCGTGGTCGTCGTCGGTGGCACGGTCGTCGTGGTCGTCGTCGGCGGCTCAGTCGTCGTCGTGGTCGACGTGCTCGTGGTGGTCGGGGGCACGGTCGTCGTGGTCGTCGTCGGCGGCTCAGTCGTCGTCGTGGTGGTCGTGGTGGTCGTCGTCGTCGTGGTCGTGGTGGTCGTCGTCGTGGTCGTCGTCGTCGTCGACGACGTGCCACCGGTCACCGTGATACTGGCGACCGCGGTCGCCGTCTGGCCGAACGCGTCAGTGACGGTGTAGCCGAACGCATCCGATCCACCGAAGCCGGGCACGGGCGAGTACACGAACGAGCCGTCGGCGTGGACCACGACGGTGCCGTTCTGCGGAGCGGTCGTCACGTGCGCGGAGAGCAGCGTCCCGGTGTCGTTCGCGAGCAATCCGTTCGTCGCACCGACGGACAGCACCGTGTCGGCGGCCGTCGTGAACGCGTCGTCGTTCGCGACCGGAGCCGCGGGCAGGGTCGTCGTCAACACGAAGTCGGCGACGGTCGGCGGTCCGCCGGCGACGGTCACGGTCGTCGACTGCTCCTGCAGCAGCGAACCACTCGGAGGAACGACCGTCACCGTCCACGGTTGGGGCACCCCGCCGTCACCGAGCGGCGCGTTCGCGAGCGTGTATGCGCCCGCCGCGTCGGTCGTCGCGGTTCCGCCGAATTGCGAACCGACGAACGCGCCCCGCACCGGCGATCCGTCCCGTGCGTCGGTGACGTGGCCGGTGATGCTTCCGTTGGCCGACGACGACTGACCGAAGTCGATCGTCAGGTTCGCGGCGCAGAAGATCGTGACGAGCTTGCTCGCCGAGATGAATCCCGACTTCGACGCCTGCACGAGCAGCTGCTGGGGCTGGTTCTGGAACGGCTCGAGTCCCGTGAGCGTGAACGTGCCGGCCGCGTCCGACGTCGCGGTCGACGTTCCCGCGGTCAGCGTCGCACCCGGGAGCGGCGTGTGGTCGGCCGCGTTGAACACACGGCCGCTGATGTTCGCGGCGGTGCACTGGTGCAGCACTTGCAGATTGAACGTTGCCGGTGCGCCCGCGCTGACCGTGGCGGCGCCGCTGGTCGCCCAGTAGCCGTTGCCGGCCTGGACACTGACGAGCAACGTCTGCGGCGTGTTGCCGTTGCCGAGTGGGAGTCCGGTGAGCAGGTAGTGACCGGCGGCATCTGTCGTCGCCTGCGAGCTCGCCGCCGAGACGATGAGTCCCGCAACGGGCGCGCCGGTCGCCAGGTCACTCACCGTTCCCTGGAGCGACGCCGTCTGGATCGGTACGAGGCGGATCGGCACGACCAGCGTCTGATCCGCGTTGAGCGTGACGGTGCGGCTGTCGCCGTAGTGGCCGGACGCCTGCGTGAGCAGGCCCACGTTCGTGTGGGTCACGGTGTCGTTGCCGACAAAGATGCCGTTCGCAGTGAAGCTGCCGCTGCTGTCGGTGTTGAGCACGCCGACGCCCGAGATCTGGACGGTCGCGTTGGTGATCGGGAGCCCGCTGACGTCGTCGACGACGGTCCCGGTGATGTTGCCGGTGTGCCGCACCGGGATGTGCACCTTGACCGTCGCGACCACCACGCTCCCGCAGTTCTTGAGGACCGCGGGAACGGCGGGGCCCGAACTTCCGTTCAGACCCGGCGGCGGGAGCGCGACGAGGTTGTAGGTGACCGACGCGTCATTGAGCCCGAGTTGCGCGTTCGCGATCGTCAGCGTGCCGTTGCCGTCCGCGGTCGCACCGATGTTCGTGGTGTTTCCCGATGCGTCGACACCTCCGGGAATCGCAATCGTCGCGCCGGGAACGGGGACGCCGGTCGTGTCGTCGACGACCCGCGCCACGATCGTGCCCGTGCACCGTTGCACCAGAGCGAAGTTCAACGCGGCCGGTGTCGTCGACGCAGTGGTCTGCTTGGTGAGCGGCCAGTAGCCGGACGCGCGGGCCGTCACGGTGTACGGCGTCGGGTCGTTGTTCCCGTTGAGCGGCAGGCCGGTGATGGCGTACGTACCGTCCGCGGCACTGTTCGCACCATGCGCCGCGGTGCGCGCGTCGGTCGTCGTGATCGTCGCGCCCACGATCGGCGTTGCGGTCGGCGTGACGACCCGGGACGTGGTGTGATCCGCCGGGTCGGGCGCGCCGACGACGACACTTCCCGCGATCGTCGCCGGCACCGCCGGCGCCAGCGGCGCGTTGAACGACGTCACGACACCGCACGCCGCGGTCTCGGTCAACAAGAGCGGCTGGTATCCCGATGCGAGGACCTCGACCGTGTACGCGACCGGCGCGTTCTGGACGCCGACGGGAATCGTGGTGCTGTGGAAGTGGCCGGTCGCGTCGGTGGTCCCGAACGCGCTGATCGACAGTCCGGAGGGCTGGCCGACGATCGCGTTGGCGATCGGCAGACCCGTCGCACGATCGGTCACGGTCGCGTCGAACGTCCCCTGGCACACCGGAATGAGCCCGAACTCGAGGTCGACCGCCGTGCCGGTCTGATGCGTGATCGCACCCGAGGTTCCGGTGACCGTCAGCGGGCTCGTTCCGGGGGTCAGCGAGGCGCCCGCGGTCAGGGTCAGGTAGCTGACCGCGTTCGGCGTGACCGGGTTCTGCGAGAACCGCGCGGTGACGCCGCTCGGTACTCCCGACACCGCGAGCTGCACCGGCTGCGAGAAGCCACTCGTGCTCACGACGCTCACTGCGAACGCCGTGTTCGCGTTCGGATTGAGGGTCTGGGTCGCGGGGTTGATCGTCATCGCGAAGTCGCGGGTATAGGTGACCGTCGTGTGGTCGAAGGCCTGGGCGCCGTGGTCGTCGGTCACGCGCAGGGCGATCGGGTACGCGGTACCGGGCGTGCAGGTCCCTCCGCAGACGAGC
This sequence comes from uncultured Actinomycetes bacterium, assembly GCA_963835455.1. Classification (GTDB taxonomy): domain Bacteria; phylum Actinomycetota; class Acidimicrobiia; order IMCC26256; family PALSA-610; genus PALSA-610. The sequence continues at coordinate 547,486 of CAWIFT010000005.1, read as the reverse complement.
GTCTGGGCCGCCGTCCAGGAGATCGCCGCGGGTTTCGCGCCCTGCGCATCGGTGAAGGTGCCGTGACCGCCCAGATCCCAATCGAGCGCGGGCGCGCCGCCGTCGGGGTCGTTCGACGCGCTGCCGTCGAGCGAGAGTGATCCGTTGACGAGCACCGCGTACGGACCGCCCGCAACAGCCGTCGGTGGCAGGTTGCCCGTCACGTTGAACGGGACGGAGAGCGACGCGCCCGCGCTCGGGCCGACGGCGGGCGTCGTGACGAGCAGCGTGTCGTTGCCGGGCGGTTCGTCGAGCGGGACGGTGAGCTGCGACGACGCGTTGCCGGACCCGTCGGAGGTCGCGGTGACCTGCGCGGTGCCGAGCGTGAACGTGACCGGAGCCCCGGGAAGTGGCGTCGACGTGCCCGAGACGGTCACCGTCGCCGACACGTCGACCGCCGCGCCCTGCGCACCGCTCGGCGGGCCGGTCCAGTTGAGCGACGGGTTCACCGTCGTGCCCGACACGGTCACATCCAGTGCGACGCCGATGGTTGCGCCGTTGGCAGTCAGGAGCGCGGCGAACGGTCCCGACGAGAACCACGACGTCGTGACCGTCACGCCGGGCCCGAGCGCGAGCGGTGCGCGTCCGTCGCCCGGATCAATGGCGGCCGCGATCGGCGTGCCCGCCCGCATGCTCGCGTTCCTGACGGCAACGGGCGCACCGCTTACCGGCGCCAGCGTCGAGATCACCACCGCGGGGATCGCGACATCGGGCAGCACCGGTGTGCTCATCAGCACGGCCGGAATTCCGTGACCGGCGTCCGGCCCCGTCGCACGCGCCACCGACGGCGCGGGCCTCACCATCGACAGCTGCCTCGCCGCGCCTTCCGGTGGGTCGGCGGGGCACTCGAGCTGGTTGCCGACCATGAGCGTCCAGTACGTGCCGCCCGCGGTCACCGTGCGTCCGACGCCGAGCGCGACCCACTTCTGGTCGAGGAGCTTCGCGTTCGGCCCGCCCTGGGTTTCGAGCGTCACGAGCGCGTCCGCGGCGAGCGACGGACCCTTCAACAGGACCTCGTCGACCGCGGTGCCGGCGTATCCCGCCGTAGTCGCGCGCGCCGCCGGCGTGGACTGGTCCGTCCCCGTGTCGCCGACGAAACCGTTCGTCGCCATGTCGTCAGTGTGCGCCTGCGCGGCGACGGTAAGGCTCGGCGACGCGTAAACCGGCGGCAACCCGTTCTGCGCGCGGTACGCCGCGAGCTCGATGAGGATGTCCTCGGCTTCGCCCGAGACCTTCACGCCGAACGTGCACCCGGGTGCGGGATCGGTGTCGACCGCGGGTGGCTCGGTCGGCGGCGTCACCGGGCCGGCCTGCACGACGATCGTCGCGGTCGCGGTTGCCTTCTGGCCGGTGTAGTCGGTGACGGTCATGGTCACCGGGTACACGCCGGTGGGCAGCGGGCCGACCGGGATGTCGATCGGACCGGCCGGGAACGTGAATGTACTGAGCTTCGGGAACCCAGGGGCCGTGGACGTGAGCGTCACGTCGAGCGCCTGGGCAGCGAGCGCGTCCTCCGACAGGACGCGGCCGTGCGCGACCACCGAATCCGACGCGCTGAAGGTCGCGTCGTCGAGCGAACCCGTCGGCGGTTGCGGCGCGACCTGCACGGTCTGCGACGTGGACGCCGACAGTCCCTGCGCATCCGTGACGGTCAGCTTCACCGCGTAGGCACCGGCGTCGGCGAAGATGTGGGTCGGCGCGGCATCGGTCGAGCCCGGCGTCCCGTCGCCGAAGGTCCACGACCAGGTCGTCACGCCGTTGAGCGACTCCGACGTGTCGGTGAAGTGCGCGGGCTGGCCTTCGTGCAGCGGGCTCGGCGAAACGGTGAACGACGCCTTCGGCGGCGAGGTCACCGAACAGTCGGGCAGCGTCAGCGTCGGGTTCGTTCCGTTGTCGGCGACGGTCGCGGTGAACGCGACGTCATCGTGTCCGCCGCCGATCTGCGGGGCGAAGAGCTGCGGGTACGACGGGAAGGTCGGGTCGAAGTGCCCGCAGTACGAATACGGCTTCCACGTGCCGTCGGCCGCTCGTTGCAAGCGGAGATCGGCATTGACACTCGGTGCGATCTGGAACGCCGTGCCGTCGCCGTGGCTCACGGTCCCGTCGGGCAGGACCGAAGTGGGCGCGCGTGGTCCCAGGCTGAGGAAGCCATCGAAGAGGGAGGGATTGCCGATGCTGCCTTGGTCGGTGCCGTCCGGCAGGTACTCGTGGTAGCTGTACGCGATGTCGGCGACGTTGATCAGCCCGTGCACGATCACGGTGTTCGCATCGGGTCGTTCGATCGTGACACCGGGCATGGCTACCTGGCTGAGCGTGCGCCCGCTCGGAGGAATCTCGTTGTAGAAGTCGTAGTTTCCGGTGTCCGAGCGGGAGCCCGAGAGCCCGTAGCGGTTCGGCCCGGACTGCTCGTCGAGCTGCACGTTCCCCGAGCCGTCGACCGAGAGCGTTCCGGTACGGGTGATGGTCAACGGTAGTGGGGCCGAAGACGAGGGTCCGTCGGTGAAGGTGTGGTAGTTGGGATCGCCGAGCGGGTGGACCGAACCCGAACGCGAATAGTTCGTGACCTTCTCCTGCCACGAGTACCGGATCTGGAACGCCGGGTCGATCGGCACGTCGACGTGACCGCTCACCGTGCGGCCGTCGTCGAAGGTCACGACGGCGGTGACGCGCGTCGTCCCCGTCGCGGGACCGGCCTGGAGCTGCGCGGTCGCCTTCCCCGACGCGTCGGTGGAGGGCGCGGCCGAGCCGATCACCGCTTGGCTGGCGTCACCCGTGGTTGCCGGGGCCGCGGAGAACGCGATCTTCAGGTTCTGCGCGTCCTTCTGCTCGCACGTCGCGACGTTGGCGGTGATCACGCCGATCCCACCGACGACGACGCGCGTGGGGTTGGCGGTGAGCGCGACGCGTGTCGTGCAGAGGTCGGCCCGGAGATCCTGGCCGGGGAGCAGCGTCGCCGCGTTGAACAACGGTGACTGCAACTGGTCGCCGTTCACGGTGGCGGTCGCGCTCACCCGCACCGCACTCCCGGTCGCGGCGACCGGCAACGTGACGACGGCCTCGCCGTCGGGCGCGCCGGGCTTCAGCGTCTGCGCGGGCGCCGGCACCCACGTCGTTCCCTGCTGCACGGCGGCGTTGACGGTCACGGAGGTCGCGCCGGCCGCGAAGAACGAGTCGACGTGCACGTGGACGTCGCCCGACACCATGAGCTTGTCGAGATCGCTCGGGCCGTACCCCTCGGTGTCGGGCGCGACCGTTGCGCCGGCCTGCGACTTTCCGAAGAAGGCCTGCAGCAGTTGCAAGGACGTGAAGACCGTGGGGGTGCCGGAGGGATTGGCGGACGCGTCGAGGGGCAGCGACGCGAACACCCCTTTTTCCAGGCCGGTCGTGCCCGCGAAGTCGAACCGGCTGAAGAGATCCTCGGTCGGGCATCCGAGCGAGACCGGGTTCACGCAGCCGTCGAAATTGAGATCGAGCTTCGGGCCGTTCACCGGTCCGTCGAGCGTGATGTTCGGCGCGGTCGGGCAACCCACCGTCGCGACTCCCACCTTGCACGCTTCGAGCCAGGCGTCGCGGTACCGGCGGAAGTCCCGCATGTCGACGACGTTGTCCGAAGCCGTGTGCTGTGGAACGCCGCCCGCGCTGTCACCGAGGCGGGGGTCGAGCGCGCTCGTACCGTTCGCGTTGTAGACGACGCGGTTATTGCCGTCGGCCGAGGGGTCGTTGACGTCGACGAGGTCGAACGCCGCGCCCGGAATGCCGAGCATCGTGGCGAACGCGTCGATGCGCGGCGAAGCCCCGGTGGTGTCCCCCGTCGCGTGGTTCATGATGAGCGTGCGCACATCATCCACCGACAGGTTCGGGTTGTACGCGAGCACCAGCCCGGCGAGTGCGCTCACAAAGGGCGTCGCGCCGGACGTGCCGCCGAAGAGCGTGTAGCCGCCCCCCGCCTTGGGTGCGATCGCATCGCTGCCCGGGGCCGAGATGTCACCGTCGATGTTGCTGTAGCAGAACGTCGGGCACCGGTCTCGCATCAGGTTCTGGCCGACCGCCTCGACCATGAGGATCGGATCCGCGAGCCCGCTCGTCCAATTCGCATCCGCCCAGCCGAACTCGGAATCGTTCGCCGTCTGCAACTTTTCGTACGTGCATGTCGGCGATCCGAAGGGCACGCAGAAGTTCACCTCGTTGCCGGGCCCGCTGTCGTTGCCGGCGGCCGCGTCGATGAGCACGTTCTTCGCCGACGCCTTCTCCGCGATGTCGCGCATTACCGCGCCCGTGTTGGCCATCTCCGTCCGGAAGCCGTCCTGGTTGTTGGGCGTGCAGGGCTGGGTGCCGCTCGCGTCGTCGGCGGGGCCCGGCCCGCAGAGCTTGCCCTTGAATGTCTGCGCCCAGACGAGGCCCTTCGAGTGATCGTTCGGGTCGACGAACGCGTACACGTGCATCAGTCCGCTGAAGCTGATCACGCGCAGGTTCGGTACCTTCCCGCCCGCGGTCTTCTGGTCGAGCAACAGGCTGAACGTGTTGGCATCGGTGCCGAGGTCCGCCGCGCCGCCCGCAACCGACACGACGTTCTGCAGCGCAGGAGCCCACGGCACCGCGAACACTTGCGCGACGGGGTTCGCGCCCGTCGTCGTGCCGCCGACGATGCCGGCGGTCGCGGTTCCGTGGTCCTGCTTCGCGGGGTTCTCGTTGCAGACGCCGCCCGTTCCGGGTTGACAGACGTCGAGCTCCCGCACCTTTGAGAGGTCCGGATGCGTGAAGTCGAATCCCTGGTCCACGACTGCCGTCTGGATCGTCGGATTCTTGCGCCGCGCGGCGTCGAGCAGGTTCCACGCCTCGGGGAACCGCGAGCGCACCAAGCCCCACGCGCTGTTCGGAGGTGTGTCACCGATCGTCGTCCACGAGAACGGCGCGGCCGCCGTGCCCGAGCCTCCGCCGGCCGCGGGCGCGGGGGGAATCGTTGCCGGGCTCGCGACCGTGTCCATCGCGGCGAACGTGACCGCCGGGTTTGCGCGCAGGGTCGCGAGTGCCGTCGTCAGCCCACTGAAATCACCGGCGTCGGGGATCGAGAACACGAAGATCGAGTTCGCGATCACACCCGACAACACTCCGTTGACCGACTGGAGCGCGCCGTTGGCGTCGTCGACCTTGGCGGACGAGGTGAACCCGACGAGGATGCGGGTGCGCGACGCCTCCAGGCCCCACGTCGGCTCGACGCCCTGGTCGCTCGCGGTGTCGGGCGGGAGGTTGACGGCCGGAATGTTCGCCGTCAGAAGGTCGGTGCCCGTGCCCGCGATCGTCCACGCCGCGACCGCGAGCGCACCCTGCAGACCGCTCGTGGTCGAGGCGTACGGAATCGTGCCCGTGACCGGGAGAGCAAGCGCGTACGCCGCGCCCGGCTTCAACGTTCCCGAGTCGAACAGGCCGTCGGTCTCGGTGACGGTCTGATCGGTCGTGCTGTCGTTCGTGAACTCGATGGTTTGACCGGCAACGACGTTCGACCAGGCCGGCACGAACCCGGTATCGGTGATCGAGATGTGCGCGGCGGCCGGCAACGGGCGGGCCGGTACCGACGCGGCGTCACTGCGCGTGCCGACCGCGGCGACGAGCGAACCCGCCAGCACCACGCAAGCCGACAGGGCGCCGGCGAGGCGACCCGCCCGCGCCCAGCCCTCCCCGGACACGCGCCGGATCGTACGACGTAATCATCCAACACACCAGAGGCAACACTGCGAACTTTCGTGATGTTCAATCGCTTCTGCCAGTCGAGGAACATCGATCGGTCGAGGCTCGAGCGTCGATGACGACGGTGCCGGCAATGTGGTCGTGCCATGTTCGCCGGCACTCGTCACGCGTTGCCCACAGCAGGCCGACCCCGGTCAGGTCGGTCAGTCGAGCGACGTGTCGGCGTTGCGCAACCGTGGTGCCAAGGGGTCGTCCGTCCGAATATCGGACCACCCGCAGTTTGAACAAGCGCTTCCCCGGCGTTTGGCCCGGCACGCGAGCTTCTTCGAACGCCATGTAGAGCAGCCCGAGCGGGACCAGCAGCAGCCCGGCAAGCAACAAGAAGATCACGATGAGCGGGTTCGTGATCTGGGGAGACCCGCCCGGGAGTGCGTCCGGTGAGCGACTGGGAACGAAGGGAAGGATCCAGGCCAGGAGCCCGCAGCAGAGGAGCACGAACGCGATCGCGACGTCAACCAGCCATGCGCCGGCGCGGCGACGCAACGTGGGGTACGGCGAGAAGTCCGGAACGCCGGGGCCTCGAGTCATCACTGGCGCGTATCGGCGTCATTGAACGCTTCTTTGAGAGAGCGTGACTTAGTCCGCATGGCCCGGCAAATGGCATGATCTGGCCCGTGGCGGCTGAGACCTGGACCGGCGACGCGTGCTCTCTCGTCGACGCGTTCCGCAATGGCAAGCGGTCGCCTCGCGAGGAGCTGGAGAGTTCCCTTGCCGCGATTGCCGACTCCGATCTCAACTGTTTCTCGTTCCTCGACCCGGAACGCGCCCTCGCCGCCGCCGAACGCGCCGACGTCTCGCTCCCCTTCGGCGGGCTGCCCGTCGGGATCAAGGAGCTCGAGCCGGTCGCGGGCTGGCCGCAGACCGAGGCGTCACTCGTCTTCAAGGACCGGATCGCCACCAGCACGTCCACTGTTGTCGAACGGCTCCTCGGCATCGGCGGGGCAACACCAGTAGGTCTCACGACCGCGAGTGAGTTCGGCGGGCTGAACGTCTCCGTCACCAAGCTCAACGGGGTCACGCACAATCCTTGGCGTCACGGCCGTACCACCGGCGGGTCGTCGGCGGGAAGCGCAGCAGCCGTTGCCGGTGGCCTCGTGACCCTCGCAACCGGCGGTGACGGCGGCGGCTCCATTCGCATCCCCGCGGGCTACACCGGTCTGCTCGGGATGAAGGGCACCTACGGCCGTATCCCCCGCGGTCCGCACGCCTACTTCACACCGGGAACCATCGTCCTGGGTTGCCTCGCTCGTTCCGTACGAGACGCGGCGCGTTACCTCGACGTCTGCGGCGGCTACGACTCCCGCGATCCCTGGAGTCTGCCGAAGCGCACCAACTGGGAAGCCAACCTCGGCACCAGCGACCTCCGCGGCAAGCGCGTCGGCATCGTGCCGAACCTCGGCGGCGCCACGCTCGAACCGGGCGTCGAAGATCAGCTCCGCGACTCCGCCAAGCAACTCATCCGCAACACCGGCATGGTCGAGGTCGACCTCGACATCAAGCTCCCGAATCTCGCCGCGCAGTGGATGATGGGCAACCTCTCCACGCTGCTCGCCGATCTCGGCGCCCGTTGGCCGAAGTGCGGGAGCCAGCTCACCGACGAGCTCCTCGTCGGGCTGTTGCTCTCGCAGTCGATGTACAACCTCCACACCGCATCCGTCGCCGAGGAGCGCCGGATCCAGGCCAACCTCGCGATGGCGGACGCGTTCGACAAGGTCGACTTCGTCATCGCCGCGACCAATCCCGGCCCGGCGTTCGCGGCCGACGCGCCGATGAGCAACCCGTCGTCGAGCTTCGTCGACTCGGTGAAGGCGAACCGGGCCGCGCAACTCGGCTTCCGCGGCATCATGGGCGGCGTCCGCCTCGCCGGCGCAGTCGCACCGAAGATGCCGTCCGCGGTCATGGATCTCGTGTCGGAGAAGTTCCCCGACCTCGTGCGCATGGGCGCGCTCACGATCATCTCCAACCTCTACGGCAACCCCGCGGTGTCGATCCCGAGCGGCTTCGTCGACGGCCTCCCGGTCGGGATGCAGGTGCTCACCCGCCACCACGCGGACGAACTGCTCTTCGACGTCGCCCTCGCCGTCGAACGCGAGAACCCGTGGCCGTTGGTCGCGACGACCTATCCGGAGAACGTGTAAGTCGCGATCGTCTTCGGCGGGAGCTTCACCAACCAGGCGCCGCGATGTTGTAGCGGTAGCCCGACAACTCGAGGCCGCCGGCGCCGAACAACATGTCGGCCACTTGTTGGCGCACACCCGCGGGGAAGTGCACGAGATCGATCGGCCACCACGCGCCCGACGCGCCGAACCCTTGAATGGTCTGTCGCGCAGACGGACTGACCATCGCGACCTTCAGCCCGGCGGGCGTAGGGTACGAAGACCCTGGCGCGGTCACCGTGGTCGGAGCAGGCTCGCCCTTATTCGATGACGAGGAACATGCGGTGATGCCGAATGCGGCGACACCGCACGTCAACGCAACGACTCGCACACGGTGACCGACTGAACGCATCCGCCTGATCATGGCACCCGGATCCAGTGTTCGGGAAGAGTTCGGATGCGAGACAACCTTTCTGTCCCACGAGACGTGTATGAAGAGGTGCACATGATTCATTCAAAGATCCGGCCGACGAAGTTCAACGCTCTGCGGAACGCGCGGGTGCTCGTCGGCGCCGCGATCGCGATTGCCGTCGTGTGCGCGCTGCCTGCCGCCGCATCGGCGTCGCCCGGGCAGATCGACGCGACGTTCGGTCATCTGCACAACGGCACCGTCGTCGCCGATCAAGGCGCCAACTACTTCATCACGAAGATGCTTGCGCAGCCGGACGGCAAGATCGTGTCGGTCGCCACCGAGACCGACCAGCAGGGAGCGAACTTCGTCGCCGTCACCCGCTACCACGCAGACGGCTCGCTCGACTTCGCGTTCGGGAGCAACGGAATCTTCCTCGAGCGCCTGGACACGGCTGCGATCTCCGACGCCGTCCTGCAACCCGACGGCAAGATCGTCCTCGCCGGCGACACGGGCGTCATCGTCGGTGATACCAGCCAGCCGACCGACTTCTTCCTCCAACGTCTCCGCGCCAACGGCACCCTCGACCCGACGTTCAATATCGCGACCGGACGGACGAACTTCCCGGGCAATCAGAACGACCTCGCGTTCGGCGTCGCGCTCGGTCTCGGCGGCACGATCGTCGCCGCGGGGATATCGGGCCACAACGTCGCCATCGCGCGCTACACCTCCACCGGCGCACTCGACACCACGTTCTCCGGCGACGGCCTCGTCACGCACGACTTCGGGGGCGGCGGCTTCCAGCAGGCGAACGACGTCGCGGTGCTGCCCGACGGGCGCATCATCATCGGTGGTTACGAGACGCTCGCCAACCACACGTCACGCAACCTGGTCGCCCGCTTCAACGTCAACGGCACCCTCGACGCGACGTTCGGCACCGGCGGGCGCGTCGCCCCCGGCGCCACGAAGCTGAAGCAGACCGACGCGCTGATCCTGCAGGGCACCAAGCCGGTCGCCGCCGGTCCCGTCGACGGCATCACCGCGTCCATCGCTCGGTACAACGCCAACGGCACGCTCGACGCGACATTCGGATCGGGCGGCGAGACCGTCCCCCACGTCCTCGACGTCACCAATATTCGGGCGCTCAGCGCGGACGCGTCGGGCCGGATCCTCGCGGTCGGCAACAGCGGACTCTCCCAACACCTTCCCGACTCGCGCCCCTTCGCGTCACTGTTCCGGTTCTCCCCGAACGGCGTGCTCGACCCGACGTTCGGATGCGGCGGATTCACACTCACCGACGTGCTCGGCAACGGCACGGGGACGACATACGTCATCTCCGCGGGCTCGGCGGTCGCCGCGACGGGGAACGACGTCGTCATCGGCGGGACCACCCTCATGACCACCGGCCACCTCGACAGTTTCCTCGCCCGGTTCCACGGCACCGGCGCACCCACGGCCGGCTACGCGCTCCTGCGCGGCGACGGTGGTACCTCGGCGTTCGGCGGCGCACCCGCGTGCGGCTCGATGTCGGGGTTGCACTTGAACTCGCCGGTCGTCGGCACCGCGTTCGACCCCGTCGCCCCCGGCAACTGGAGCGTCGCGAGCGACGGCGGCATCTTCTCGTTCGGCGCGGCGCGCTTCCACGGCTCGATGGGCGGTTCGCATCTGAACCAACCCATCGTCGGCATGGCCGCGAGCAAGACCGGCAAGGGCTACTGGCTCGTCGCGAGCGACGGCGGCATCTTCGCCTTCGGCGACGCGCACTTCTTCGGTTCCACCGGAGCCATGCGGCTCAACCAGCCGATCGTCGGCATGGCCCCGACCAAGACCGGCAAGGGCTACTGGCTCGTCGCGAGCGACGGCGGCATCTTCGCCTTCGGCGACGCGCGGTTCTCGGGCTCGATGGGCGGTTCGCGGCTGAACCAACCGGTGGTTGGTATGGCCGCCGATCCCGACGGCACCGGCTACTGGCTCGTCGCGAGTGACGGCGGCATCTTCTCCTTCGCGGCGAAGTTCTCGGGGTCGACCGGCTCGTTCCCCCTCAACCAACCGGTCGTCAGCATGGCCGCGAACAACGGCGGAGTCGGCTACTGGCTCAGTGCACGCGACGGCGGGCTCTTCTCCTTCGGAGCGCCGTTCCTCGGTTCCACCGGCGCGACACCGTTCCCGATCGGCGACGTTCGCTCCACGATCGGTATTGCCGCAACGCCGTAGCGCGAGCACGACGCTCTGAACCGGGGTCTTTGCCCGACCCGGTTCAGAGCGCATGATGAACACCAACGCGACCTGTGAGGTGTGCCATGGGACGTTCCAAGGTCCGCGGATTTCTTTGCGGTATCGCCGTACTCGTCGTCGTAGGCGCAATCCCGGCCGCGGCATCAGCTGCGCCGGGCCAGCGCGACGCGACGTTCGGCATCCTGTTCAACGGATCGCTCGTCTTCCCCGACCGGGGCCCGGCCGACTTCGTCGTCAAGGTGTTGCGCCAGTCCGACGGCAGGATCGTGACCGTCTCGAGCGCGCTCGACAGCAACGGTGTCTCCTCGCTCGTTGTCTCCCGCAACCTCCCCGACGGTTCGCCGGACCCGACGTTCCTGGGCGGCGGCCAGTTCGTGCGGCCGTTCACCACCGGGGGTTCCGTCACCAGCGCGGCGTTGCAGCCGGACGGGAAGATCGTCCTCGTCGGTTCGAGCAACAATCCGCCCGACTTCTTCGTCATGCGGCTCCGCACGAACGGAACGGTCGACCCGTCCTTCGCACTCCCGCACCTGTCGACGAACTTCGGTGGTTCGAGTGTCGACGAGGCGTTCGCGGTTGCCGTCGGACCCGGCGCCAAGATCGTCGTCGCCGGTCGCTCGGGTGAGAACCTCGCGCTCGCGCGCTACACGCCGACCGGCGCGCTCGATACGACCTTCTCCGGCGACGGGCTCGTCACGCACGACTTCGGCGGGCAGTCCGAAGCGGAAGGCGTCGTGGTGCTCCCCGATCAGCGCATCGTCGTCAGCGGGCGCGAGGGCACCCCGAGCGGAGCATCGCGCGTCGTGCTCGCACGCTTCGCGGCCGACGGGACGCTCGACGCCACCTTCGGCACGGCCGGACGTATCAATCCCGCCTCCACCCCGATCGGATCGACGAGCGCGCTGCTCCTGCAGGGCACCAAGCTGCTGATCGCGGGCCGGCTCGACGTCGCGACCTCCGCGATCACGCGCTACTCCGCGAACGGCGCCCTCGACACCACGTTCGGATCCGCGGGCACGCGCCGCGTGCAGGTCGGAAAGTTCACCTTCCTCCGCGACCTGATCGCCGATGCGTCGGGTCGTCTCGTCGCGGTCGGGCTCACCGCGAACCTCGACAACTTCCCCGACGCGCGGACGTTCATGACCCTGTTCCGCTTCTCCGCCAACGGCGTGCCCGACGCCACCTTCGGTTGTGGCGGCCGCGTCGTGACCGAGGTCCTCGGGAACGCGGGCGTGAACTACAGCGCCTCCGGGGCGTCGAGCGCGTTCGCGGACGGCAACAACCTCATCGTCGGCGGGTTCGCCGTCATGTTCAACGGCACCGACCTTCCGCCGGCCGACGCGCTGATCGCCCGCTACGAGGGCGGACCGCCGCACGCCTCGGGTTACGGACTCCTCCGCGGTGACGGTGGCACGAGCGCGTTCGGCGGCGCACCGGCGTGCGGTTCGGTCGTCGGACTCACGCTGAACGCGCCGATCGTCGGCCTCGCGTACGACACGGCCGCGCCGGGCAACTGGACCGTCGCATCCGACGGTGGGGTCTTCAGCTTCGGCGCCGCCCGGTTCCTCGGTTCGATGGGCGGCACGCATCTCAACCAACCGATCGTCGGCATGGCGTCGGCTCCCGATGGCAACGGCTACTGGCTCGTCGCACGCGACGGTGGCATCTTCTCGTTCGGCAGCGCGCGCTTCCACGGTTCGATGGGCGGCATGCACCTCAACCAACCGATCGTCGGCATGGCCGCGGCGAAGGACGGCAAGGGCTACTGGTTGGTGGCGAGTGACGGTGGCATCTTCTCGTTCGGCAGCGCGCGCTTCGCGGGGTCGATGGGCGGCACCCATTTGAACCAACCGATCGTCGGCATGGCCGCCGACCCCGACGGCACCGGCTACTGGCTCGCGGCGCGCGACGGCGGCGTGTTCTCGTTCGCGGCGCGCTTCGCCGGATCGACCGGCGGCGTCGCGCCCGACCCGATCGTCGGTATCGCCGCCGACCCCGACGGCACCGGGTACTGGATCGGCGCGGGCAACGGGGGCGTCTTCTCGTTCTCGGCGCAGTTCTCCGGATCGGACGGTGGCACGCCGTTCCCGGTCGGGGCCGTGCGCAGGACGATCGGCATCGCCGCGTCGCGATGAGTGTGCGGCGGTCGTCGTCGGCCGGTCAGGTGCCCCACGTCTTGCCGAAACCGGAGACGTCGAGCACCTGACCCGTGAAATCGGTGTCGATCTGCTCGGCGAGATACGCCACCGGCGGTCCGACGTCCTCGGGCATCGACCAACCGGTCCAGTCGAAATCGGCGCCGAACTCCTGCGTGGTGTGCTCGGTCTGCACCGCGCCGGGCCGCAGCGCGTTGATGTTGATGCCGAGCGGCCGGAGCTCGGGTGCGGCCGCGGACGAGAACCGCTCGAGCGCCGCCTTCGCCACCGAATAGATCACGTAGCCGGGCGGCATCAGCGCGCTCACGTCGTGCGCGGCCGCGCCCGACGAGATGTTGATGATGCTCCCGCCACCATTGGCCGCCATCACCGGCGTCACCGCTTCGGTGAACAGATACAAGCTGCGCACGTTGACGCGCATCGAGTCGTCCCACATGTCCACCGTCGCGTCCGCGAGCGGCGCGTGCGTCGGCGTCATCGCGTTGTTCACCAACACGTCGAGCCGGCCGTACGCGTTGACGGTCTCCCGCACGAGCGCGGTGATGTCGTCGGCGGAGCCGATGTCGCAGCGAATCGCCGTCGCCGTTCCACCCTCCGCACGGATCGCGGCGACGGTCTCGTGAATCGTGCCCGGGAACTCCCCCGTCGCCTTCTCGACCGTGCGCGCCGCGCACACGATGGATGCACCGGTGCGCGCGAGATAGGTCGCCAGTCCCTTGCCGATGCCGCGCGACGCGCCGGTGACCACGATGACCTTGTCGTTCGACATCGGTGCATCCTGACACGGTTGCCGCGCGCGGCCGGATAGCGTCGGTGGATGGGTACTGGTCCCGCGAACGTTCCTCCGGCCGAAGATCCCGGCGACGAGCCGACGGTCGAGACGCCGGCGGTTCCCGGGCCGCCCACCCAGATGCTGCCGGCGGCCGCGGGCGCCGCGGCAACCGATCCCGGCGGAGGCGGCGGCGGTCCGACCGGTCCCGACCCGGCCAACCGGCGCAAGCTGATCTTGATCCTGCTCGGAGTGTTTGTCGCCGGGCTCGCGGTCGGCGGAGTGGTGTTCGCACTCGTGCGCAACGACAGTTCGGGTTCCGGCTCGGCCGCGGTCACGACCACGAGTTCCTCTTCTTCGTCGTCGTCCTCGTCTTCGAGTTCGTCGACCGCCTCCAGCGCGCCGACGACCACGACCACGCCGCCGCCGACTGCCGCACCGACGACCACCGTTCCGGTGGTCGTGCCCACCACGCAGCCGAACAAGCCCCGGTTCACCACCTTCCGGGTCGCACCGAACCAAGTGACGTGCAGCGTGGCGAATCCGAGTGCGAGCACGTCGGTGCCGCCGTCGAACCCGACCGTGACGATCGAATGGGCAACCGCGAGCGCGACGCGGGTCGACGTGTCGGTCGACGGTTCAGGCGTGTACAAGGCGAACATCGGCACGGACGGCTCGCTCCAGATCCCGTACGGCTGTCCCGGTCCGCACACCTTCACGCTCACCGCACGCGGACCGGGCGGCAAGATGACCAGCTCCGCCATCGTCAACAGTCATCCGTAGTTGTCACACCGGTCTGTCATGGTTGCCGGGTGGCGGTCATGGAGGACGTGCGAACGCCGGTGACGTTGGCGGCGATGCGGGTGTACGAGCGCGCGTTCGCGGGGATGGTCGCGCGCCTCGACGCGGACGATGTTGCGTTGAGTTCGGTGACGGACGTGTGGGTGGAATTCGATCGGATCGAGCGGCTGGCCTCGGCCGCGAAGATGTTGTTGGCCGAGCGGGTCGATCGTGCGGGGGCGTGGAAGCGGGCCGGGGCGCGGTCCGCGGCGGAGCATCTCGCGAGGTTGGGCGGTACGTCGACCGCGGTGGCGCGGCGCGCGGTGGAGACGTCGAAGCAGGTCGCGGGGCTGCCGGGGGTCGCGGACGCGGTGCGCAGCGGCGAGTTGTCGAGCGCGCAGGTCGAGGCGATCGTGCCCGCGGCCGCGGCGGACGGGTCATCGGTGGGGCGGCTGCTCGAGGCGGCGGCGACCACGAACATCACCGAACTGCGGGAGGAGTGTCTGCGGACGCGCGCGGCGGCGGATCCCGATCGCGACGCGACCCACCGGCGGATGCATGCGCGGCGCGGCCTGCGCACCTTTGTCGACGCGGAGGGTGCGTGGCATCTCCACGCCCGCGGGACGGTCGAGCAGGGCGCCGCGTTCGAAGCCGCGCTGGAACCGATCATCGACGGCCGGTACGGCAAGGCGCGGGCGGAAGGCCGGCGCGAAGCTCGGGAGGTGTACGCGTTCGACGCGCTGCTGGCGCTCGCGACGCGCACGCCGGACGCGAAGGGGAGGATGAACCCGCGGTATCTCGCGCTGGTGCGCGTCGATGCGGGGGCGTTGACGCGCGGTGCGGTCGAGGGCGACGAGGTGTGTGAGATCGCGGGCCTCGGGCCGATCCCGGTCGGCGTCGCACGCGGGGTGTTGGGCGACGCGATCGTGAAGCTGGTGATCACGAAGGGTGTGGACGTGATGAACGTCACGCACCTCGGCCGGAGCGCGACCGCGGCGCAGCGAATTGCGCTGTTGTGGATGAAACCGAAGTGCGCGAACGCCGCGTGTTCGAGCCGGTTCGTGCAACTCGACCACCGCGAGCCGTGGGCGGCAACAAGGCACACCGTGCTCGACGAGACCGACCCGCTCTGCCCGCACCATCACAAGTTGAAGACGAACCGGGGTTGGTCACTCGTCGAAGGGAAGGGCCGGCGGGCGTTCGTCGGGCCCGACGACCCCCGCCATCCGCGGAACAAACCGCCGCCGCCGTGAGAGGATTTCCGCCATGACGACGCACGGCACCACTCCCATCACGAACGAGTACATGGGCGAGCTGCTCGGGAAGACCGCCTCGTACACGCTGGTGTTGCTGAAGGCAGGCCCGAACTACGACGCGCCGGATGCCGGGCCGGTGAAGTTCGAGCACGGGCGGCGGAACTTCGCGTTGCGCGCGGAGGGGGTGCTGGCGATCGTGTGTCCCGTCACGGACGACAGCGAACTGGCCGGGATGGGGATCTTCACGACGAGCGAGGAGGAAACCGTGGGCATCATGGACGGCGATCCGGGGGTGCAGGCGGGGATCTTCACGTACGAGGTTCATCCGGTCCGCAGCTTCCCCGGCGATGCCCTTCCCTAGTACCTTCTGACCAGCACAAATGTCCTGAGTCAGGCAAGACCGCGTCGCGAAAGGGTGACCGTGCGGGGTTGGCGCGTTCTCGTGTGGGCGGCGTTCGTCGGCGGCCTGTACGCGGTGGGCGCGATCCTCACGACCAAGTACCTGAGCGCGTCGGATGCGGGGGCTTCGTTCTTCCCGCCTGCGGGGCTGACCGTGGCCACGCTGCTGTTGACGCCGCGGCGCACATGGCCGGTGTTCCTGCTCGCGTTCGGGATCGCCGAGTTCTCGGTCGACATGTCGTACCACTTCCCGATGACGATGGTGCTCGGGTTCACGGCCGCGAACACCGTCGAACCGCTCGTCGGTGCGAGCCTCACCATCTGGGCCGCGCGCCGGTGGCGCCAGACGCCGCGGGGCGTCGTCATCCAGTACTTCCTGTTCGCGGTGGTGGCGGGACCGTTCGTCGGGGGCGTGATCGGCGGCGTCACCGGCGCGGTATGGGGCTTCGGGACGATCCTGGAGAACTCGGCGGAGTGGTGGCTCGGCGACGCGCTCGGCGTGCTCGTCGTCGCGACGCCGATCATCGCCTGGTCGCGCCGCGACTTCTACGACACTCCCGCGTCCCCCGTCGAGTTGGTCGGCATCGCCCTCGTCGCGTTCGGTGTCACGGTCGTCCCCGCCGTGTTCCTGCACGAGACGTTCGCGTACGCGGCGCTCCCCGTGCTGATGTTCGCCGCGATCCGCGGCGGTCCCTTCGGCGTCGGGCTCGCCGGGCTCGGTGTGGGCTTCGGCGCGAGTTGGGTCGTCGCCAGCGGGCACGCGCTCGCACTCATCACCGCGCGCGGCGCGGAAGGCGGGCTCGTCGATACGCAGCTCTTCATCGCGGTGACGATCCTGTCCGCGCTGGTGCTCGCGGTCGAGGTTGCGGAACGCAACCGGGTCCAGCAGCGACTGCGGCGCTACGAGACCACCCGGGCCCGCGCCGAGATCTCGGCGATGGAGGCGGCAGTGTCGGAGCGGCGTCGGATCGCCCGGGAGACGCACGACATCGTCGGGCACGCCCTCAACGTGATGATCCTCTCCGGGGCCGCGGCCCGGCGCGTGCTCGACACCGATCCGCAACAGGCGCGGGAGCTGCTCGGAACCGTCGAGGAGGTCGGGCGCGATGCATTCCGCGATCTCGACGTTGCGCTCGGGCTCACCGACCAGTCCGCCGACCTCGCCGCGCCGAAGGGTCTGGCCGACATCGACGAGCTGGTCGCGCGGCTGGTCCACGCGGGGATGCAGGTGGAGTACCACGTCGAAGGCCCGGCACGCCCGCTCCCGCGACTCGTCGACGTCTCCGCCTACCGCATCGTCCAAGAAGCCCTGACGAACGTCGCGCAACACGCAGTCGATGCGCACGCGGTCGTGCACGTGCGCTACGAACCGCTGACGCTGTTCCTGGAGGTGTCCGATCACGGCAGCCCGCTGCGGCGCACCGGCGGCGGCACCGGTGGCGGCAACGGCAACGGCAACGGCAACGGAACCGGCACCGGGAACGGCGGACGCGGACTGATCGGCATGCGCGAGCGCGTCGCGGTGCTCGGCGGTCAGATCGAAGCCGGGCCGATCCCCGACGGGTTCTCGGTCGTGGCCGAGCTGCCGATCGAGGCGGTGTGAGATGACGACACCGACCCGGGTGCTGATCGTCGACGACGACGTGGCCACACGCGTCGGGCTGCGCGTGATCATGAACGCGGAGCCCGACATCGAAGTCGTCGGCGAGAGCGGCAGCGCGGAGGAGGCGTACCGCCAGATCGAAGAAGTCGAACCGGACGTCGTGCTGATGGACGTGCAGCTGCCCGGCGCCGACGGCATCACCGCGACGAAGCGCATCACGTCGAACACGACCGACGACGAGGGCCCGCGCGTCATCGTGCTCACCACCTACGAGCTCGACGACTACGTGTTCCGCTCGCTCGAAGCCGGCGCGAGCGGCTTCCTGCTCAAGCGGGCACACGCGGAGGACCTCACGAACGCGGTGCGTTCGGTGGCGAGCGGCAACGCGCTCCCCACTCCCGTGATGGCGCGGAAGTTGATCGAGCAGTTCGCGGCGTGGTCCTCGGAGCGACGCGCCGGCGTCGACGCTCTGACCGACCGCGAGCGCGAAGTGCTGGTGCTGATCGCGCGGGGAAAGTCGAACCAGGACCTCGCGCGCGAGCTCACGATCTCGCTCGACACGGTGAAGTCGCACATCCGTCACGTGTTCACCAAGCTCGGGGTGCAGAACCGGGCGCAGGCGGTGATCGCCGCGTACGAGAGCGGCCTCGCGTACGAAAGTGGCGTCGCCGGGAACGCCAGTCCTGGGGCCACATTTCACCCCTGGGGGTGATGATGCGCGGGCGCCACCCGCGCCAGAGTGAGGCGCGGCGGACGGGGGAGCCCCCCATTGGCGAGCGTCGAGCATCCAGCCTTCAGCGTCAGACCGATTCCAGTCGCGAGATCGATGACGCACCGTGCCTCGAAGTTCGCCACACCCCCTCCGCCAGCCTCGTTCGTGGCCCGGCCCCGGCTCGAAGCGCGCCTCGATGCCGCGCCGACCGCGCGCCTGACCGTCGTCAGCGGCCGCGCCGGCGCGGGCAAGACCGCGCTGCTCGCGCACTGGATCGACACGATCGACGAGCGCGACCGCGCGTGGATCACCCTGGACGCCGGCGACAACACCCCGTCGACGTTCTGGGGTGACGTCGACGCGACGCTGCAGCAGCTCGGCCGGGACGCGCGCGCCGGCTTCAACACCCGGCGCGGGTGGCGCGACGCGTTCCTGGTGCTCGACGACGCGCACGTACTCAACACCCCCGAAGCGCGCCACAACCTCGCCGCCCTCGTCGGGCTGATCCCGCCGTGGATGCACCTCGTGGTGGCGTGCCGGGGCCAGGTACCGATCTCGCTGTGGCGCCTGCGCACCGCGGGCGAGCTGGTCGAGATCGACGACGCCGACCTGCGCCTCGACCGCGCCGAAGCCGCCGGCATCGTCGGGCCCCATGCCGCGCTCGCGGCCACCACGCTCGACGAACTGCACCGCCACACCGACGGCTGGGTCACCGGCCTCAGGCTCATGACCTCGGCCCGGCATTCGAGCGTCGACACCCAGGACGCGCTCCGCGAGTTCTTCCTCGACGAGGTGTTCACCCCGCAGTCGGCCGAGCTGCAGTGCTTCCTCATGGAGACGTCGCCGCTCGAGCAGCTCACGCCCGGACTGTGCGAGCGCGTCACCGGTCGGACCGACGCCGCGGAGGTGCTGCACGAGCTCGAGCGGGCCAACCTCTTCGTCACCCGCCTCCCCGGCCGTTACGGCACGTACCAGGTCCACGAACAATTCCGCGCGGTCCTGCGCGACGAGCTGGGCGCGCGCCGGCCCGCGCGCGTCGAAAGCATCCACGACGCCGCGGCGCGCTGGTATCAGGATCACGGCGACGCCGACGCCGCGGTCGAGCACTGGCTCGCGGCCGGCAACGTGACCGACGCGGTGCGTCTGCTCCCGCGGGTGCGCGCGACCGATCTCGACACCGATCGCGACGCCGTCATCCGCGCGCTGCTCGTCCGCATCCATCCCTCGATGGGAAACGCCAACGTGTGGCGGCTCCTCGACTATGCGACCGCGCTCTCGGCGATGGAGCAGGACGCACCGCTCACCGAAGTGCTCGACCAGGTCGACGCGATCTTGATCAACACGCCCGACGACGCGGCTTCGTTTCGCGCCGCGTACCTCCGCGGACTCCTGAACGTCCGCGGCGGCGACGTCGAAGCGACGGTGGGCGCGCTGGAACACGCGCGGGACATCCTCGAGCTCGAACCCGAGCTCGCAGTCGATCCCCGGCTGGACGTGGAGCCGCGCGTCCCCGACCTGAGTGTCTGGTTGGGTCACGGATACCGCTGGCTGGAACAACCGCGCACTGCGAACCGCGCGCTGCGCGGCCCCTGACCGCCGGGCTCGACCGCCGCAACGCCCACTTCCGCGACTCCGCCCGGGCCGCGGTCGCATTCGCGAGCGGTCACCTCGCCCAGGCCGCGCACGTGGCCACGCACGCCCTCGAACGGGCCCACCAGCTCGCCATGATCGACGACGCCACGACCCGGTCCACCCGCCAGGTGCTCGCGGGGTTGCTCGCCGAGTGGGACGACCTCGCCGGCGCGCAGGGCACGTTGGAGAAGTTGACCGAACCGCCGCGCGGATCCGCGACCGACGTGTTCGCGGTCAGTGCGCGGATCCAGCTCGCCGAGGTATTCCGCGCCGAACACGACGTCTCCACCGCGCTGGAGATGCTGTTCGCGCTCCGCGAGCAGCGCACGTACCCCCGCGGTTGCGCGATCGACACGATGTTGCGGCGCGCCACCGTCCTTTCCCTGCTCGCGATCGGTCGCATCGATGCCGCGCGCGTCACGCTCGGCCCGCCGCCGTATCCCGACGCGCTGGCGGTCACCGCTGCGCTCGTCGAGCTCACCGACGGCGAACCGGAGATCGCGTCCGACTATCTCGACGCGTTCTGCGTCGACACCCCCCGCCGGCTCCTCTCCGCCTCGCTGCTCCGAGCCCGCGTCGTGGTCGCCCGCGCCGGCGACGACCGCGAGGTCGAGCGCCACCTGCGCCGGGCGTTGCGGATCGCCCGGCGCGAGGGATTCGTCCGCTCCGTCGTGCACCTCGCCCCCGATCTGGTCGACCGGCTCATCCCGCTGTGCTCGAGCCCGGCCGAGTCCGAGTACGTGGCGACCCTGCGCCGGGCGCGCGGCCGCACCCTCGGCATCGTCGACGAGCAGCGCAGCGTGGAGTCGCAGTTGAGCGCGCGCGAGCTCGAGGTGCTGAGCTACATGCCGACCCAACTCTCGGCCCGCGAAATCGCCGAGACCCTGCACGTGTCCCTGAACACGGTGAAGAGCCACATGCAGAGCGTGTACCGCAAGCTCGGCTGCGAATCGCGCGAAGCGGCGGTGGAGCGGGCCCGCCGGCTGCAACTCCTGCGCTGAACGCAGCGCGCCCACGCCCGCGACCACGAGTCAGGTGACCCGTCGGGCTGCCCGGCGGAGCGCAGCGGACAGCCCGAGGGCACTCATCCTCGTAACCGGCCCCTCGACCGGTCGACGAGCGCCGCTTCCTGCAGCAGCACGCAGATTCTGGAGCCGGGCCACCCCGCCCGGCATCACCCCAGGGGCGTAAATCCGCGGGTGCGGAGTCCCCGAGAACCGCTCACCCCTCCGGGGTGACGATCACCGGTGCGAAATTCGCAAGGCTCTGGGGGAGAGCTGCATCGGAGCAATCAATGGGGCGACACCGCTACGAGATCCGGCTGCGAGGACGGCTGACGCCGACCATGGCGTCGGAGTTCGAGCAACTCGAGCTCAACACCACAACCGCGCCGGTCGACACGCTGCTCGAAGGCGCGGTCGACGACGGCGCCGCCCTGCACGGTCTGCTCCGCCGCATCGAGGCACTCGGTTTGGAGCTCGTGGAAGTCCGGCGCATGGCCGACGATCCCACGACCGCTACAGCATCTCGCTCTACAACATCTCGAGCTGACGCGCCCTGACGACCGCATCCCGGCGGCGCTCGACTCCCAGCTTCCGGTACACCGCCTTCAGGTGTGTCTTCACGGTGTTGACCGAGATGAGCATCTGTTGGGCGATCTCCGCGTTCGACATCATCGACGGCAGATACTCGAGCACCACACGTTCGCGCTCGGTGAGCGGCTCGAGGAACGCGGGGAGCTCGTCGCGGTTCAGGTCGTCGACGAGGCCGACCGCGTAGCGGGTCTCCCCCACCAGCTGCCATCCGTAGCGATCGATCACGTCCCGGAACTGCACCGCGTACGCGAGGAACGGGGCGCGCAGATCGGCGGGCGCCGCGAGGTCGAGCGCCCCGCGCAACGCCGACAGCGCCAGGTCGGCGTCACCGGCGGCATCGGCCGCGACCGCGACGAGGGTGAGCGCCTCGATGCGGGTGCGCAGCGCCGTGTGCAGGTCCTGGCCGTTCGCGAACCGACCCAACAGCTCGACGATCTGCGGGTACCGGTTCCGGAGGAGCAACATGCGAGCCAGCGCGACCTCGTGTTCGGGCGTGCCCGCGGGCGCGTCGTCGATCGAGCCGAGCGCGATGCGCACGTGCCGCGCCAGCGTCGACGGCGTGCCCGTGTCGCGCGCCAAGCCGTCGGTGATCTCGAGCCTGCGGGACGCCTCTTCCAGGCCAATGCGTACCCCGTGTGGTGCCGACGCCGACGGTGCGTCCGCGGCCAGCACCGTGCGGGCCGATTGCACCCGACCCCGCTGCGCGTCGCAGAGCGCCCGCGCCAGGCGGCGCGTGTCGGATCCGTCCGGGGCCATGGCGTCGTCGACCAGCTGCGGGAAGAGGGTGTCGCACACGTCCAGCCGGCCCTCGACCGCGGAGATCAATCCGATGAGCGCGTCGCACTCGGCTACGACCCACGGCGCGGCCGCGCGGCTGCCCCGCAGTCGTGCGTCCAGGAGCGCGCGCAGGGTTCCCTCGTCGTCCGCGGTCTCCAACAACACCTCGGCCTCGCGCAGGCGCACGATCGCGTGCAACAGGGCGGTGTCGGATTCCGACTCGAGCTCGGTCTCGCTCAGCGCCCGGCACGCGGCGACGGCGCGCGAGTCCATGCCGAACGCGCGCGCGTAGAGCACGTCGAGCAGGAGACGGGTGACCCGCACGATCGGTTCGGCGTTGTCGACCGGCACCAACGCGTCGACCCGCGTGCGCCACATGGTCGCGTCCCGGAGCTCACCGTCGGCGACCGCGTCGATCGCGGCCAGCAACGCGAGCTCGGCCACGTCGGCACGCGGCGCGTTCGGCGGCAGCTCGACGTCGACGCCGCACACCGCGCCGAGGACCACGCCTTGCGTCCACCGCTTGCACGCGAGCGTGCTCCCGAGCTTCCACTCCCCCGCGGCGAAGGCGTGCGATTCGGCCTCCGCGGGCATGGCGTTCGCGTCGTACCACCGCGCCGCGCGGGCCGACAGCTCCCGCTCGAGCGCGGGCTCGGTGTGCCGGAGCCGAGCGTGCAGGAGCGCACGGAACAACGAGTGGAAGCGGTACAGCGACGCGGCCTGATCGGAGCGCGTCACGAACAGACCGGTGTGCTCGAGATCGGCGAGTTTGGCTTCCGCGTCCAGATCGTCGGAGAGCTCGGCCGCCAACTCGACCGTCAGCGGCTGCGCCACGCTCGTGCGCAACAAGAAGCGTTGCAGATCCTCGGGCAGACGTTGGAGTACCTCGTGCATCAGGTACTCCGACATCACCGCCTCGGAGCCCACCGTGTCGGCGACGAACTGCGACGGGTCGCGCTCGCCCTCGAGCGCGAGCGCCGCGAGCCGGAGCCCGGCCGCCCATCCACGCGTGCGTTCGTGCAGCGACGCGACCTGCGCGGGCTCGAGCCGGACGCCGTGCGCATCGAACAAGGCCGTGGTCTCGCCGAGCGTGAGCGCGAGCTCGTCGATGCGGATCTGCTGGAGCCGGCCCTCGATCATCAGACGGCTCAACGGCAACGGCGGATCGGCCCGCGTCGACAGCACGATCGCGAGCGCCTGCGACGCGTTGTGCACGAGATGTTCGAGTGTGCGCAGCGCATCGGGCGCAGTGATCTCGTGCACGTCGTCGAGCACGAGGACACGCGGTGCACCGGTCGCGTCGAGCTCCTCCATGATCCGGTCGACGACGAGCGCGTCGCCCCGGCGGGTGCGACGCGGCGCGTCGAGCGCGGCCTCGAGGCCGAGCGCATGCGCGATCAGCCCGACCAGGCGGCCGGGGGCATTGTCCCGGGCGTCGAGGGTGAGCCAGGCGCCGTCGATCTCCCGGTCGTTCGTGTACCAGTCGGCGAGGAAGGTGGTCTTGCCCGACCCCGCGAAGGCGGCCACGAGCATCACGTCGCCGGGCCGTACGGCAGAGACCCGGGCGTTGAGCCGAGCCCGGCGCACCCACGGCGCCGGCAGCCGAGGCACGCAGGTTCTGGTCCCGATCGGAAGCGTCGCCGTCATCTCATGACTCCCAAGTCGCCCTCATCGTCCCCAACGGTCTGTGACCGCAGTGTGAGGCCGAAAGGGTGAGGTGACATCACCCCACCCGGGGTGAATTGGGGGTGATTCGATGAATTGTTCGATATCCCCTGGTCAGCGCGTTGTCAGGACGGTGCAGGGGTCGGCGGGGCCTCCCCACCCGAGGCGGCCCGGGCCACGATCTCGATGATTGCCAGCAGCAACAACAAGACGATGACCAGGAACAGGACCGTCAGCGCCCGGGGGTGATCCCAGCTGACGAGGACGAGGAGCACCACCAGCACCGATCCGACCCGCAGCGGGCCGCGGTGCGCCGCCACCCACGTGCCGAACCCGCCGAACTTCCAGCCGTGCTCGCTCGCGGCGTCGCCGGTCTTGCCCATCAGCGACCGGGCCGTGGCCCGGACCTTGGTCGCCGCGCCCGACGGCCCGGACACCCACGCGCCGATGGCGACGACGAGACCGACCGCGATCATCAGCCGGACCCCTTGGCGCAAGAAGCGCACCAGGGTGTCGAACACCGCGGCCGCGGTCTCCCGCGACAAGGTCGGCGACGTGACCGCGTCGAGGTAGAACGACCGCCCGATCGTCACCGATGCACCGACCACGCCCGCCGCGACCGCCGCGCCGATACCCCAACGCAGCAGGCTTCGACGACGGTTCGACGACAGCCATATACCGGCGCCCAGTGTGATCAGGGCCAGGACCGGCAGCACCCACGCGAGGGTGTTGAGCAGCTTGGCCCCGGTCTGCGCCTTCTTCAGCTGCTCCGAGTCCATCAGCTCGAACTTCAGCGAGAGCTTCTGGATGGCCAGCTTGTCGAACACGGTGATCCCGCGGTCGTCGAGCGCCTGGCGGACCTGCCCGATCAGCGCCGACAGGTCGAGCGTGATCTTGCCGTTCGTGGTCTCGATGACCTTGCCCTTATCCGTCAACGCCTTCACGATCTGTTCGTGCGCGACGCGATTCGCCTCGATCCACACCTTCTTGAACTGGTCCGTCGAAAAGATCGCGACCGCGGCGCGGTTGACCGCATCCTTCACCCCGGCTGCGAGTGGCGACGCCAGGAACTGCGCGCGCGGCGGCAACGCGTCCTCGGCGATCTGTTTCACGTCGACGTTGTCGAACAGCTGGTTGGTGAGGCTCGTCGCGGCGGTTTCGACGACCGCCGGGTTCGACGCGAGCGGCGTGATGTTCGCGACGTAGCGATCGGTGTTGAGCACCTGGCCCCGCACCCAAACCGCGAGCACGCTGAGCGGGACGAGCACGCAACTGATGACGATGAGCGCACCGGCCGTCCATCGGCGCCACCGCGGGAATTTTGCTGCCTCGACTGTTTCGACTGCTTCGGTCATGTGATGTTCCTCCGGGGGCGGGGGCGTCCGAGATTGGCCACGAGCAACGCGACGACGCTCACCAGGTAGAGCTGTCCGAACAGCGACTCGAAGATCGAGCTGATGTGCCCGACGTTCGTCCGCGAGGTGAGGTCGCCGTAGCCGACCGTCGTCAGGGTGACAAAGCTGTAGTACACGTAGTCCGCGCTCCCGCCCGTGCCCGGCTGCACGAAGAACGGCTTTTGCAGCGCGTTCATCGACCCGTAGACGAGCGCGCAGAACAGCCCGGCGAGCAGGTAGATGCACAGCGCGCCCGCCACCGTGCGGAAGTCGATCTCCGCCTGCTGGAAGAGTCGGCGGAGGATGACGAACGGCGCGCCGAGCGCGAGCGCGGCCGCGACCAGGAACGGGGCTGCGTGCGCGAGTTTGCCGTCGAAGCTCGCCGACCAGAGCACGCCGAGCACGGCCACGAGGGTGAGGGCCGCGACGATCCGCATCGTGCGGGGGTGTGCCCGCGACGTGTGCAGGATCTCGAGGAGCGTGATGCCCTGGAGCGCCACGACGATGGTGCGCCCGATGGGGCCGTCGCCCGCGAACGCGAACACACCGATGGACAACAAGATGAGGGCGCCCGACAAGACGTAGCGGTCGTCGAGCTGCTTCCCCGAGCGCAGAAGCTTGACGATGAATGCGGACCGCACGGCGTCTCAGAAGCCCGCCATGCCCTGCCCGATCAGCTTGGTGCCGATCACGAGGCAGAGCACCGACATGATCACGGCGTTGTTGTGCGCCATCCACTCCTTGAGCTCGTTGAGCAGCACCGCGGCGCGGTCCCCCATCGCGAAATAGATCACGATCGGGGCGCCCACGCCGATGCTCGCGATCAACGCGAACACGAGGTACGCGGCCGCCTGTTGCCCGCCCGGGATCGCCGTCTGCGCGATCGTCGCCGCCGCGCTGATCGCGAGCAGCAGGTTCTTCGGGTTGAGCCCGGCGAACACCGCGCCCGCGCCCGCCGCCTTCATCGGCGTGAACGTGTCGATGGTGCTCATCCACTTCGGGGTGACGGGTTCGTCGTCACCGTGCGGACGCGCCCGGAACTGGCGGACTGCGACGAGCAGCAGCAGTGCGCCCAGCACGATCTCGAGCCAGTTCGCGCCGGTCGTCGGGGATCCGTCACTGTTCGACGCGGACGAGCCCGCGATCGCGAGGACGACCGCGCCGACGATCGCGAGGCCGACCAGCCAGCCGACGAGGAACATCGGCCCGTTCACCCGGCCCTGCGGCGTGACGAGCATGAGCACGACCGCGATGATCGGGATCGGGCTCAGGGCCACGCCGACCGCGGCCGGCAGAACTTGACCAACTGCGTTCCACACTGCCCGCCATCCTCACCGCAACGCCGACCCTCGTAGTCACCCGACCGGGGTGACGGTTGGTTCTACACGGCTCGGGTGAGGAAATCGCGGAGTGAAACGCCGAACTCGCGCGGGGGTAACCCGCGCGAGTTCTTCGCTTCAGGCGTCCGTATTGCCTGCCTTAGGCGTCGGTGTTGATGGCCTCTACGGCGCGGCGCACCTCGGAGAGGCGGTAGCGGCGGTGGCCACCCATCGTCTTGATCGCGCTCAACCGACCCGACCGTGCCCAACGAGTGACCGTCTTGGCGTTCACACGGAACATGGCCGCGACCTCGGCGGGCGTCAGCAACTTGTCGGCGTCCGTCTGCTCGTTCGACATCGCGACACCATCCCTTCGTCCTGCGCGTGGCACTCGGTGCGTGCTTCCGCGACCTCATCTGTGCTTGCCGAATCTGCATCGGCCGGACCCGGAGCCGATTCAGGAATTTCGCTCAGGTAGTGCCGAAAACGACACCGCCCGATGACATTTCGTCACTCTGGCCCCATACGTGACAGAACGTGTGCAAACGACAACCCGTCTCTGTACCCTCCCGCAGCGGGGGCGGAAGAGTACTGAGGGCGCGCGGGGGCGGTCCTCCTCACCAGGGGTCAGGAGGCACGAAATGGGCGGAGCCCGGAAGAGCGCGACCGTGTGCGGGGTGGGGGCCGTCACCGCCTACGGGTGGGGCCGAAAACAGCTGTGGGACGGCCTCGAAAGCGGCCGGTCCGCCGTCGTCGCATCGAGCGGCTGGGCCGACACCCTCGGCCACGACGTCGCCTACATGGGCCGGATCACCGACATCCCGCACGAGGATCCTCGGAGCCGCTTCGCCCGGGCCATGGAAACCGCAGTGGACGAGGCGATCGAGGACGCCTACGACCGGGGCTGGAAGCCCGGTCCCACGGTCGGGCTGATCCACGCGGTCGTCCTGGGTGAGGTCGACGTGTGGCGCGAGTTCTACATGGAGCGCAACCGGCAGCTCTCCAAGCGGGAGTATCTGCAGCTGATGCCGTCGACGACCCTGTCGACGCAGATGCAACGGCACGACTTCCACGGGCCCGCGATGTCGGTCACGGCCATGTGCGCGTCCGGGAACGCCGCCATGTTGACCGCCAAGATGTGGCTCGACGCCGGCGTCGTCACCGACGTGATCGTCGTCGCCACCGACATTTCGGGCACGACCGACAACATCCGCCACTTCGTCGACCTCGGCGTCCTCTTCGTCGACCGGCCGCCGTTCGAGGCGTGCCGGCCGTTCCAGGCCGACAGCTTGGGGTTCCTCCTCGGCGAGGCGTCGGTGGCGTTCGTCGTCTCCCACCAGACCGAGGCCGCGTACCTCCGGGTACTCGGCGGCGCGATGACCCACGACGGCTTCCACGTCGTGTCGATCGACCCCGAGTACGCCGAGATCCGCCGGTGCTTCGAGCTCGCGCTCGTCGACGCCGGGATCGACCGCGCCGACGTGAAGTACCTGAACGCGCACGGACCCGGCACGGCCCAGTGCGACGCGGCCGAATCCGGAATGCTCGACGCCATGTTCGGCGAAGCCGAGGGAATCTTCTCGGTCAAGCCGCTGACCGGCCACTGCCAGGCCGCGTCGTCCGCGGTCGAGATCGCGGCCGCGTGCAGGGCCTTCGAGTCGGGCGTGATCCCGGCGCCCCGGCCCGTCGCGCCCGGTCATCCCCGCCTGCTCGGCGGCCCGACGCCGCGAAAACCCGGAATCATGCTGAAGTCGTCGATCGGGATGGGCGGTCACAACTCCGTCATCGTGCTCGACGACATGTGACGTCTACCGGAACGCGTCAAGCGCCTCCCGACCCCCGTCGATGAACAGGTAGGAACCGAGCGGGTCGCGAGGGAGATTCTGGGTGGCCAGCACACCGAACGCGGTCCGTCGGGAATCGGCCCTGCGGGTTGTCGATCCGACGGACGGCAGGACCCACGCCACATCGACCGCGGGCGAGATCCGCCAGCTGACGCGCGAGACCCTCCGGGTGGTCGGCTGGGAGTTCGAGCTCGCCCACCGCGCCGTCGCCTGGCACGCACCGATCGGGTCGATCCTCGCGATCCCGCCGCGCGACATCGTGACGGTCACGCCCGCCGACGGGAGCGAACCCACCTCCGCCGACATCGCGGACTGGCTCGTCGCCCCGATCGTCACCACGCTGCAAGCGGGCGCGCCCTGGCGCGACTACGAGCTGCAGCAAAGGATCGAGAGCACGTCGGGCGAGGTGCAGCACTTCTTGGTGCGGGCCCGCCAGGTCCGCAAGGGCGGCGAGATCGTCGGCCTCGCCGGTCTGGTCGTCGACATCAGCGACCGCCACCTGGTCGAGTCGAACCTGCGCGAGCTCATCGACCGTTACCGCCGGCTGATCGACCTCAGCCCCGACGGCATCGTCGTGCACCAGAACGGCCGCATCGTCTACGCGAACCGGTCCGGGATCGACTGTGTCGCCGCGAAGCACGTGGACGACGTGCTCGGCCGTTCGATCATCGACTTCGTCCACCCCGACTCCCTCGGGCCCACCCTCGAGCGCATCGCCAAGCTCTCCGAGGACTCCCCCATCTCCGAGCCCGCGGAAGCGACGCTGATGCGCACCGACGGCACGCCGTGGGTGATCGAGTCGGTGAGCGTGCTCACCCGTTGGGAAGGCCGCGACGCGTACCAGGTGATCCTGCGCGACCTCACCGACCGCAAGCTGGCGGAGAACGCGCTGCGGTATCAGGCGAACCTCGTCGAGCACGTGTCCGACGCGATCATCGGTGTCGACGCGGACGGCAACGTCGAGAGTTGGAACCGGGCCGCGGAGGTCATCTACGGCGTCCCGAGCGAAACCGCGGTCGGCGCGTCGTTGCGCGACCTCGTGGGCCTGCCGGCCGGCTTCGGCGAGACGCAGGTGCGCGGCATCGAGTCCGTGCACCGCCGGCGCGACGGCGTGCTCGTGACCGTGCGCGCGTCGGTGACCCAGATCATCGACGAGACCGGCGAGGTGACCGGGTTCGTGCTGATGTGCGCGGACACCACCGAAACGCGCCGGGCCGAGGACGAACGCCGCGCGGTCGAACAACTCCACAGCACCGTGATCGAAGCCGTCGACGAAGGCATCGTCGTGGCCGACGCCCGGGGCATCGTGGTGGCGGCCAATCCGGCGGCCCGCCGCATCCTCCCGCTCGACCTCGAGGTCGGGGCGCGCCTGATCGACTGCATCACCGGCCCGGAGGGCGTGATCGGCGCGGATCGCCGGCCGCTGCGGCACACCGATCACCCGGTGGCGCACGCGCTCGCGCACAACGAGGCCCTGCACGACGTCGTGGTCGGTCTCGTGACCCGCGACGGCGAGCGCTGGCTCTCGCTCAGCTGCCGCCCGCTCCCGGCCGAGTCGGGTGCGGCCGCGGGAACGGTCTGTTCCTTTGCGGACGTGACCAAGGTGATCCGCGCCCAACAGGAGCTGAGCTACCGCGCCACCCACGACGACCTCACCGGCCTGTGCAACCGCATGGTGTTCGTCGACACGCTGGAACATGCGCTGGCGCGCGGCCGCCGGCAGCAGACGAACACCGCCGTGCTGTTCATCGACCTCGACCGCCTCAAGCTCGTCAACGAAACGCTCGGCCACGCGAGTGGCGACGAAGTGCTCACCGAGATCGCGAAGCGCCTGCAGGGCGCGACGCGCGCGATGGACCGCGTCGGCCGCATCACCGGCGACGAGTTCATCGTGATGTGCAACGACGTCAGCGGGATCGCGCCGGTCGCGCAACGGGCAGCCGAGCTCGAGCGCGTGATCTCCCAGCCGATCAACCTCTCGAACGGGCGGCAACCCGCACTGCACGCGAGCATCGGCATCGCGTTCGCCGAGTGCGGCGACGGCGACGCGGAAGAGCTGCTGCGCGACGCGCACCTCGCGATGCGTCGCGCCAAGGAGCTCGGCGGCCAGAGGATCGAGATCTTCGACGACGAGCTGCGCGTGCAGGCCGAACGCCGCCGCCAGGTCGAGCTCGGACTGCGCGCCGCGCTCGACCACGACCAGATCGACGTGCACTTCCAGCCGATCGTGTCGGTCGCCGCGCCGCGCATCCTCGGCGTCGAGGCGCTCGCCGCGCTTCAACCATCCCGAGCTGGGGTCGATCCCGCCCACCGAGTTCATCCACGTCGCGGAGGAGACCGACCTCATCCTCTCGCTCGGTATCGCCGTGCTCGGCAAGGCGTGCGCGCAGGCCGCGAGCTGGCGCGCCGACGACCCCGCGGCGGCAGATCTGTACGTGTCGGTGAACCTCTCCGCCCGCCAGCTCTACGACCCGCAGCTCGTCAGCCAGGTGAAGGGTGTGCTGCGCACCACCGCGCTCGACCCCGACGCGCTGTGGCTCGAGATCACCGAAAGCGTGCTGATGGACGACGCACCCACCGCGGCGCGCATCTTCGCCGAGCTGCGCGCCCTCGGCGTGCACCTCGTCGTCGACGACTTCGGCACCGGCTACTCGTCGCTCGCGTACCTGCAGGCGTTCCCGGTCGAGATGCTGAAGATCGACCGCTCGTTCGTGCACGGCCTCGACGAGGACGACAGCAGCGAGGCCATCGTGCGCGCGATCCTCAGCCTCGCCGGCTCGCTCAAGCTCCGGGTCGTGGCGGAGGGCGTCGAGCGGCAGTCGCAGCTCGCGCGGCTCGAACAGCTCGGATGCGACGCGTTCCAGGGCTACCTCTGCAGCCCCGCCCGTCCGCCCGCCGAGCTCGACTTCGCGGTCGTCACCCTCGTGGAGTTCGTCAGTTGACGAACCCCGCCGCCCTGATCCGAGTCTCCGCCGATCTCGTCGTCGTCATCGACACGGCGGGTGTGTTGACGTACGCGAGCCCGGCCGCCGAGGCGATGCTCGGTTACGCCGCGCACGAGGTGCTCGGCCTGAACGCGTTCGATCTCGTGCACCCGGTCGACCAGGTCGGTGCGCTCGAAGGGTTCGCGTCCACGTTGACGTCCACCGACTCGCGGGCGCTCCCGTTGCTCGTGCGGTTGCAGCACAAGAACGGCTCGTGGCTCGAGACGGAGATCATCGGCACGAACCACATCGACGATCCCGACCTCAAGGGCATCGTGCTCAACATCCGCGACGTCTCGGCGAGCATGCGCACCGAAGGTGCGCTGCGCGAGAGCGAGGAGCGCTACCGCCTGATCGTCGAGCTCGCCCGCGAAGGCATCTGTGTGGTCGACGGGTTCGGCCGCACCACGTTCGCCAACCACGCCCTCGCCGACCTCCTCGGTACGACGGTGAAGGAGATGCTCGGCGGTTCGCTGTTCGACTTCATCGGTAAGGACGATCTCGAAGCGGCGCACGCCCGGATCGGCGGCGAGAGCGACGAGTCGCTCGACGAGGAGGACCTCGGCCTCGTCACGCTCGACGGCCGGCTCGTGTGGGCCCGACTCCGGTCGAGCGCGGTGCGCCAGCACGACGGCACGTATCTCGGAGCGATCGTGTTCGTCACCGACGTCACCGAACGGCGCGAGCTCGAGCAACGGCTCGCGGAAGAGGCGCGGCGCGACCCGTTGACGGGAGTCGCGAACCGCAAGGAGCTGTTCGAGGTGCTCTCCCCGATCCTGGAGACGGGGTCGTTGACGGCCGCGCTCTACGTCGACCTCGACGGGTTCAAAGAGGTGAACGACCAGTTCGGGCACACGCTCGGCGACGAGTTGCTGTGCAGTGTCGCCTCCCGCATCCGCAGCGCGATCCGCGGTATCGACACCGTGGCGCGCGTCGGCGGTGACGAGTTCGTGGTCGTGTGCCGCGACCTCGAGTCGACGGACGAGGCCCTCGCGATCGGCACCCGCATCCGCGAGACGCTCGCCCAGCCCTTCGGGCTCGCGGTCGGTTCGGTGCGCATCGACTCGAGCATCGGTATCGCGTTCGGCCGCACCAGCGACGCCGACGGCCTCCTGGCCCGCGCCGACCAGGCGCTCTACCGCGCCAAGCGCAAGGGCCGGGGCCGCATCGAGATCACCTTCGAGAACGCCGCCGCTTGACTCTCAAGTCTTACGCGGAGGGGCCATGAGCTCGACCCGGGCACCGTCCGGGTCGGCCACGAACACCACCTCGTAACCCAACTGGCTGCGCGTGTCCGCGAGGATCGTGCCCCCGAGCGTCGCCAGCTTCGCCGCGACCTCGTCGACGTCCGCAACGAAGAACGACAGATGGGTGAAGCCGATCTGGGCGCGCGAAGTCGACGGTGAACCCGTTGCTTTCGGTTCGGCGTAGTGCAGGAGCTCGATCTTGAGCGGGCCGTTCGTGATCATCTGCGACCGCAGCTTCACCGGGCGCGAGACCTCGAGCGCGCGGTCGAGCCCGTCGAGCATCTGCTCGTCGAGGTCGTAACCCTCGGCCGTCTCGAACCCGAGCCCGTCGCAGTAGAAGCGCAACGATCGCTCGAGGTCGGCGACACAGAGCCCGAGGTGCGACGGCTTGACGTCGTCTAAGGGTCGCTCGCGCTGCGCCTCCCCTACGGTCGGCTCCGCGGTCGCTCCGGCTTCACTCATCGTCGCACTCTACGCTCGACACGATGGCCGCCCCCGGGGAACCGCTCGATCCGAAACGCTGGTTCGCGGCGTCGGTCGCGATCGTGTCGGTGGCGATCCCGGTGCTCGACAACACGATCCTGAATCTCGCGGTCCCGACCATCCTGCGCGAGTTCGACACGCAGCTGTCGAGCCTGCAGTGGGTGATCACCGGTTACTCGCTCACCTTCGCGACCCTGCTCATCATCGGCGGCCGCCTCGGCGACATCTACGGCCACCGCCGCATGTTCGTACTCGGCGCGTCGGTCTTCGCCGCGGGTTCACTCCTCGCGTCGATCTCCCATTCGGTGCCGACCTTGTTCCTCGGCGAAGCGCTGATCGAGGGCATCGGCGCGTCGATGATGATCCCGGCGACGCTGTCGATCTTGTCCACCACGTTCCAAGGGCCGGAACGGGCGAAGGCGTTCGCGGCGTGGGGCGCGGTGGCGGGCGCGGCCGTCGCGTTCGGGCCGATCGTCGGCGGCTTCCTCACCACCAACTACTCGTGGCGCTGGGCGTTCCGCATCAACGTCATCATCGCCCCGATCCTCGTGATCGGCGCACTCCTGTCCATGCACCCCGACGTGCGCGCCGCCAAGCGGCCCCACCTCGACGTGCGCGGCTCCGCGCTGATCGCCGTCGGTTCGTTCAGCCTGATCTTCGGGTTGAGCGAGGGGACCATCTACGGGTGGTGGAAGCCGATCAAGGACCTCGTGATCGCGGGCCGGGTGGTGTGGCCGATGACCCGACCGATCTCGATCATCCCGCTCGCCTTCCTCTGCTCGTTCATCACGTTCACGCTGTTCGTCATCATCGAAAGGGCGATGGAACGCCGCAATCGCGACCCCCTGTTCGAGTTCGGCCAGCTGCGCCACCTGGGATTCCGCTACGGGCTCCTCACCACCATGGTGCTCGCGATGGGTCAGTTCGGCCTCCTGTTCATCCTCCCCGTGCTCCTCCAGAACGGCGAGCACCTCACCGCGCTGCGCACCGGCGAATGGATGCTGCCCCAGGGCATCCTCATCGCGATCGCCGCACCCGTCGCCGGACGGCTCACGCGGCGGTTCAGCATCACGAGCATCGTGCGCTCGGGGCTCGCGCTGCAGACCCTCGGCCTCCTCGGGGTGGCGGTCGTGATCGCGCCCGACGTCTCGTTCGTCGAACTGCTGCCGGGGATGATCGTGTTCGGCCTCGGCGTGGGGTTCGCGAGCTCACAGCTCACGAACGTGATCCTCTCCGACATCAAACCCGACAAGGCGGGCGTCGCGAGCGGGACGAACACCACGGTGCGCCAAGTGGGGCTCGCGCTCGGCATCGCCACGTTCGCGTCGTTCATCGACGCGTCGACGCGCACGAGCGGATCGCCGACCGCGGTCGCCGACGGTGCGCGCCCCGCGATGTATTTCGGTGCCGCCGTCGTCGCGTTCGGGACCGCGCTGTCGTTCCTCATCCCGCGCGTGACCGTCGCGCACAACTCCGTGCCCGAGGAGGTCGTCGGCGCGTTCGAGTCGATCGACGTGGCCTAGCGCGCCAGGCGAACGGGCAACGACTTCAGCCCGTTGTTGAGGTTCGAGCGGATGCGCACGGGTTCGCCGGTGAGCTCGATCGTCGGGAACGTCGCGAGCAGCTCCTCGAAGAACACGCGTCCTTCGAGTCGGGCCAGGTGCACGCCCAGGCAGAAGTGCTCCGCGATCCCGAACGACAGGTGCGGGTTCGGCGACCGGCGGATGTCGAAGCGCTGCGGCTCGTCGAACACGTCCTCGTCGCGGTTCGCCGACGTGTAGAACATCACGACCTTGTCACCCGCGGCGATCTTCGTGTCGCGCAACAGCGTGTCGGCGGTGGCGGTGCGGCGGAAGTAGTGCAGCGGGTTCTCGTAGCGCAGGATCTCCTCGACCGCGCCCGCGATCAACGTGGGATCGGTGCGCAACGCCGCGAGCTGGTCGGGATGATCGAGCAGCGCCCGCAGGCCCGACGAGAGCATCGTCTTCGTGGTGTCGTTCCCCGCGGTGACCAGCTGCACGAAGAAGCTGCCGAAGTCGAGATCGGTCATGTAGGCGCCGTTGAAATCGGTCTCGAGCAGCAGCGTCGTGAGATCTTCGCGGGGCGGTTCCGTGCGGCGGGTCGCCGCGAACTGGATCGCGTACATCGCCATGTCGATCGTGCCCTGCGACACGTCGGAGGCGTAGTCGGAGTCCTGGCCGCTCGTGTTCATCTCCGCGAGCCGGTGGATCATCGGCAGATCCTCCGCCGGCAGTCCCATGAGCTGACCGATGACGCGCGACGGCAGTGTCGACGTCACGTCGTGCACGAACTCGACGTCGCCCTGCGCGGCCGCGCGCTCCATGATCTCGCGACAGATCGTGCGGATCTGGCCTTCCATCTTCGCGATGACACGCGCCCGGAACCGCGGCTCGATCGGACGCCGGTAGTCGACGTGGCGCGGCGGGTCCATCGCGAGCAGCATGTTGCGCATCATCTCGAGTTGCTCGGGGCCGAGGTTCTCGAGCATGACCCCGCCCTCGCTCGCGGAGAACAGCTTGGGCTCCCGCGCGACGTGCACGACGTCGGCGTGCTTGAGCACCGCCCAGTAGCCGGGCTCTTCCGCCATCTCCTGGAAGTAGACCGGCTGGGTACGACGCAACTCCGCGAGCACCGTGTGCGGCGGCGCCGCGATGTACGAGTCGGGGTCGTAGAGGTCGATCGCCGCCACTAGTCCACCAGCACGTTCGGCCGGGGCAGACCCATGCTCTCGACCATCGCGAGATAGAACGCGAGCGACCCCGCGCCGTCGGCGACGCTCTCGACGTTGTCGTCGGCGTCGAGGTTGAGGTTCACGCCGTACATGTGGAACCACACCCGCGTGTCGTCCTCGATGCTCTGCAGGGTGTGCACCGATCCCGCGGGCTCGTACAGGAAGCTCCCAGCCCGGTTCACGTAGTCGTACTCCTTGTACTTCCACGCCCCCGAGACGGTGTAGCCCCAGACCGGGCCGGTGTGGCGGTGCTTCTGCACCTCGTACCCCGCCGTGAAGATGTTCTCCACGATCCAGAGGCCCTCCCGCTCCTTGACCTGGATCACCTTGAGCTTGCTGCCGTCGCCGATGTCGACGAAAGGCAGGTCGTCGGCACCGACGTGCACGGCGCTCGGGGCGGTTTCGATCAGGGACATGCGTGCCTCCGACTCGGGACGTCAGGGTTCGACGCGGAAGAATAGGCCCGTTGTGACGCTCTTACGACCGCGTTGGATCGCCGGCCATCTGCTCGTCCTGGCGCTCACAGTCAGCTTCATCGCGGCCGGCTTCTGGCAGCTGTCCCGCAACGACCAGAAGCACCGGAAGGTCCGCGAGGCCCGGGCCGCGTACGCCGCGCCCGCGCCCGACGTCTCCGCCGCGTCCGAACCCGGATCGCGCGTGCAGGCGACGGGACGCTACGACCCCGCGTACGAGGTGCTGCTCCGGAACCAGGTGCAGAACGGCAAGGACGGCGTGCACGTGCTGACCCCGCTCGTGTTCACCGACGGGACCGCGGTGATCGTCGACCGCGGTTGGGTCGCGGCGCTCGGCGACCAGAACGAGTCGCGGATCATCGAAGCCGAGGGCGGACCGGTGGTGGTGCGCGGCCTCGCCCGCTCGTCGAGCCCGCTGAGCACCCAGGACGCGGTGACGAAGACGGGCGGCATCCTGTCGCTCCCCCGCGTCGACCTCGCGCGCATCGGGGCAACGGTGCCGTACAAGCTGAAGCCCCGCTGGATCGAGGTGCAGTCGCAGACCCCCGCGCCCGCCAAGGGTGCGCCCGCGCTCCCCCAGCCGCCCGCGCCCGATCAGGTCAACCACATGCAGTACGCGATCCAGTGGTTCTCGTTCGCGTTGATCGGCATCATCGGCTGGCCCATCGCGTTGCTCGCCTTCTCCAAACGCCGCGGCGGCTTCCGCACCACTGGATAGCCCGTTTCCCTGCCATCAGATGGCAGGGTTTTCGGCACCTGGGACCACTTTCCCTGCCATCAGATGGCAGGGTTTCAGGCGCGGATGGTGGCGACGAGGGCAACGACCGCGAGGATGGCGCAGACGACGCCGGTGATGCGGCGGAGGAGCCGTCCGGGGAGGACGCGGACGAGGGCGCTGCCGCTGAAGGTGGCGATCGCCGCGACGCTCAGCAACGCGAGGATCGCGCCCGTCGCGACGCTGAGGGGTGCGTGGTAGCGGGCCGCGAGGTTCGCGGTCAGCACCTGGGTGAGGTCGCCCCACTCGGCCACGAAGATGACGACGAACGCAGTGCCCACGACCCGGTGCGTGCGCACCTCGGTCTCCTGGATGATCTCCGCTGCGGCTTCCTCGTCTTCTTCCTCGGTCTCGAGGAACGCCAGCGCGGCACCCACTGCGAACAGGACCGCGACGAGCAGGTCGACCGCGCGCGGGGGAAGGATGCGGAACAGCGCCACGCCCACGCTCACCGCGATCACGACGTGCACCACGAACGCGCCCGCCGCGCCGAACCACACCGCGGCGGATGTCCGCGCGAGGCGAGGATCAGCGTCGCGAACATCGTCTTGTCGGGGAGCTCGCCGAAGAAGATCAGCGGGAACACCGCGAGCACGATCCCGATCTGCATGCTTCAGCCGGTCGTCAGGTCACTCGTGGGCGAGCGCGTTGACGATCGACGCGTCGTTGAATCCCGCGAGGAACGGCGACCCGTCGGGGCGCCGGCCGACGCGGGTCACCGACGCGACGTCGAGCTGCATCCGCCAGGTGATCATCTCGTCGACGCGGAGCGCGCCGCACACCGCGGCCTTGATCGGCGACACGTGACTGACCGCGAGGACGAGTTCGTCGGAGAGCACGTCGGCGCAGAACGCCGCAACCCGGGCGGTGACGTCGGCGAGCCGTTCGCCGCCGGGCGGCGAGAACTCCGGATCGCGCCGCCAGGCCGCCCAGTCGTCGGCCGAGACCTCGGTCAGCTTCATCCCGTCCCAGGCGCCGTAGTCGAGCTCGATCAGCCGATCGTCCATCTCGACCGTGAGCCCGTGCGCGGACGCGATCGCGGCCGCGGTATCGGACGCGCGCTGCAGCGGGCTGCTGACGACCCGCGCCACCGGCGCCGACGCGAACCCTCGGGCCAGCGCCGCGGCCTGCTCCCGGCCGAGCGCGCTCAACGGCGCGTCGATGCGGCCCTGCAACCGACCGCCCCGGTTCAGCTCGGTCTGCCCGTGCCGTACGAACGCGATCACTCGCTGTCTCCCACGACCTCGCCGGCGATCGTGAGGCGCCCGGCGCGCACGAGTTGCCCGCGCCGGGCCGAGTCGCGGAGCCCGAAACGCGTCCACACCCACCCCGCCGCGGCCAGACCCAGCAACTCTTCGACGACGACGATCGGCCACGCGGGGAACAGCGAGACGTGCGGGAAGCTCGTGCCGAACGCCGGCCACCAGAACACTTCCTTGTGCGCCCACGCCGCGCTCAGCACGAGTCCGCAGTACCAACCGATCGCGAGACTCAACGCGCGCCGCCGGCGCAGTCGGCGCCCACGCCCCGTCGTTGCCAGCATCGTCACGACCAGCGCGAGCGTGGCCGCGAGCATCGTGTGCGCGTACGCCTGTTCACCGAAGGGCAGGTCGAGCAGCGTCGGCAGCAACGCGCCGAGGACGATCAGGCGGAAGTCGAGGCCCGGGCTCTGGAACACGTTCCAGACCCCGAAGATCGAGCCGAACACGAACCAGAGCAACATCAGACGTTCACTCGGCGTCGAGCGCCGCGTTCACCAGTGCGTCGGCGTGCGCGTTCTCCGCCCGCGGAACGTGCTGCAGGTCGACGTCGGAGTAGCCCGCGAGCAACGCACGCGCTTCGTCGCGCAACGGCAGCAGGTGCGATTGCTTCACTTTCCAGCGGCCCTTCACCTGCTCGATGACGAGCTTCGAGTCGGCCCGCACCCGCACCCGCCGGGCCCCGAACCCGGCCGCGGCCTCGAGCCCGGCGATCAGCGCCCGGTACTCGGCGACGTTGTTCGTCGTCACGCCGATGCGCTCGCTGACCTCGGCCAGGACGCGGGGCGGATCGACGGACGGGTCGAGCACCACTGCGCCGATCGCCGACGGACCGGGGTTCCCGCGCGAGCCGCCGTCGCAGTAGATGACGACCTCGTCGAGCTGGGTCCCGGCCGGCTCCGCGAACAACGACGGTTGGGTCACGGTACGAGGATCGCGGAGCAGTTGTCGCAGTACGCGATCACGCTCCCCGCCCCGCGGCGGATCTTCTCCGCCTCCGTCGACGGAATCGTGAGGTGACACGCCTGGCACGTCGTGCCGACGAGCCGGGCCGCCCCCGCACCGCGGTTCTGCGCGCGCCGCCGCTCGTAGTCGCGCAGCAGCGCTTCCGCGATCGGTTTCGCGAGATCGTCGCGCACCGCGCTCTCGCGCGCGATCTCCTCGTCGATCTCGGCCTCGGTGTCCACGATCGTTCGGCTCAACTTGCCCGCCGTCTCTTTGAGCGCCTCGAGCGCGGTGTCGAGTGCCGCGACCTCCGCGTCGAGCGTTTCGCGCTGTTCCATGACCTCGAGCTCTTCGTCTTCGAGGTCGGAACGGCGACGGTGCAACATGTCGATGTCGGCCTGCATCGCCTGCAGTTCTCTCGGCGAGGTCGTGGTGCCCGAGTAGAGGCGCTTGTTCACCTCGTCGGCGCGCTCACCGACCGCCTGCGCCTCGTCGTCGATGCGCCGTTCCTCCGCGAGCACCGCGCGGTGTCGTTCCCCGACCGCGGCCCGCTCCGTCTCCGTCTGCCGCAGCTCGCCGAGCGTCGCGATCAGCTCGGCGCGCTCGGGCATCGCCTCGCGCCGGTGCCGCAGCTGATCGAGGGTGATGTCGTGCTCCTGCACCGACAACAATGCTTCGAGCTCGTCGACGCTCACGTCACGGGCCGATCGGCGTGCCGGTCGAGCCCGGCGTGGTCGGCGGGGGCAACGGCTGGGTGGTCGGGGTGGGAGCCGTGGTTCTCGGCGTGTGCACAGGGGGCCCCGTCGTGGCGGTCGGGATCGTCGTGGCCGTCGGGATCGAGCTGGGCACCGAGGGCGCGGGCCCGACCGGACCCACGGGGAAGAAGCTGATCTTCCGGCCGAGCTCGGTGACGAGTTGTGAACGTTCGAACAACGTACGCGTCGGCTGGGTGAAGTCGACCACCGGGAGGGGCGCCACCGCGTCCTGCATGAAGGTGCGCCAGATCCGCGCGGGATAGGTCGCACCGAACACGGTGATGCCGCCGACGTTGGTCATCGGGATCTCGCCCTGAGGATTGCCCATCCACACCGCGGCCGTGTACTGCGGCGTGTAGCCCACGAACCAGGCGTCCTGGTTGTGGTCGGTGGTGCCCGTCTTGCCCGCGGCCGGCCGCGGGAAGGTCCCGAGCGTGCCACTCGCGGTGCCGTTGCGCACCACACCCTCGAGCATGTTCGTCTCGGTGCGGGCCACGTTCGGGTCGAGCACCTGAATGCCGCTCGTCGGCGCCTGGTAGATCGTCTTGCCGTCACGGTCGACGATCTTGGTGATGAACGTCGCCCGCTTGAACACGCCCTCGTTCGGGAAGACGGAGTACGCCTCGGCCATGTCGAGCGGGTGCACGCCCTGCGTGCCGAGGGTCGTCGAGACCACCGACGGGTTGAAGTTCGACGTGTCGATACCCATCGACCTCGCGGTCTGGATGACGGTCTTCACACCGTCGCTGCCGAAGTTGCCCGGTCCGAGCGACAACTCCGTGCGCATGAACGCGCAGTTGTCGGAGCGCGCGATCGCGCGGGCGAGCGTGACAGTGTCGCCGCCGCAGTCATCACCCGATCCCCCGATGTGGTAGAAGGACCCCTGCCCGGAACCCTGGTCGAGCCGCCATGTCAGCGGCGCGGTCGACACCCGGTCGTTCGCCGAATATCCCCGCGTCAACGCGGCCGCGAGCGTGAACACTTTGAACGACGAGCCCGCCTGTCGACCGGGACCTTCCGTCGCGGGGTCGAACTGCATCTCGCTGAACGTGCGACCGTTCGCGATCGCGCGCACGCCACCGTCGGCGTTGTCGATCACGACGAGCGACGCGGTGAACGGCGACTTCGGCAACACCTTGTTGACCGCGGCCGTCGCCTCGAACTGCAGCGTGGGGTCGTACGACGTGTAGACCTTCAGCCCGCCGCGGAACACGGCATTGGCGCGGGCCTGCTGCGTGGCGCCGAGCGCCTCCGCGGGATTGCCGGGCGTGTTCGGATCGTCGTTCAGCAGGACGTTCTTGACTTCGTCCATGTAGTAGTCGAGCTGACCGGTGTGCGGATAGCTGACCGTGGTCGGCAACGGCACCGACTTCGCGAGCTTGGCGGCCGCCGCGGTCGTCTTGCCGTTCGTGACCATCGCGTCGAGCACTTCACTGCGCCGGCGCGCCGCGGCCCCGGGGTGCTTGACCGGGTTCAGGGCCTCGGGCGACTGGATCAGCCCGGCGAGCAACGCCGACTGCGCGAGGTCGAGCTTCGCGAGCGTGGTGAACGGGAAGTAGCGCTCGACCGCGGCCTGGATCCCGTACGCGCCGTTCCCGAAGTACACGAGGTTCATGTAGTCCTCGAGGATCTGGCTCTTCGTCATCTGCTGTTCGAGCTTGACCGCGAGGAACGCTTCGCGCGCCTTGGTGGTGAGGTCACGCTTGCGGCCGATGCTGAACGTGTTCTTCACGAGCTGTTGCGTGATCGTGGAACCGCCCTGGGAGATGCCACCCGCGTCGACGTTCTTGAACAGCGCGCGCGTAGTGCCCGCCCAGTCGACGCCGTGATGCTCGTAGAACTTCCGGTCCTCGATCGAGATGACGGCGTCGAGCATGACCTGCGGGATCTGCTTGAGCTTGACCGGCGAGCGGTCCTCGGTCGCGAGCGAGCTCATGACGTTGCCGTTGCGGTCGTACACGATCGTGCGGGCCGCGGGCGCGTTGATCGTGACGTCGAGGCGGCCGATCGGGGTGGTGGCCTTCGTCAACGGGCTCGACGCGGGGCCCAGCAACGCCAACGTGAGGGCGAGCGCGGCGGCACCAACGATGACCGTCACCAGGAACTTGAAGCAGAACTTGAGGGCCTTCACGGGTCCGAACAGGATGGCACACCGAACCCGGTAGCCCGGGCTCGCCCTGCCCTCAGGCGTCCGCAGGCACCAACGGCGGCGGCCGGGACGGATCGTCACGTTCCGCCACGAGCAGCGCCCGGACCTCCGCGACCGCGGCTTCCAGGTCGGAGCCCGCGAACTCGACCTCCAGCGCACCCTCCGGATCGAGGAAGCAGAGCACGCCGCGGACCACCGGTTCGCCGGTGGCCTCGGCGACCGCCAGCGCGTACGCGGCGGCCTGAATCCGGTAGTGCGCGATGCGCTCGGCGCGCGTCCGGGGGTCGACCGAGTCGGTCTTGTAGTCGACGACGACCAGCCCGTCGTCGTCGCGGAACACGAGATCGACGTACCCCTCGAGGGTGATGCCCTCGAACGGCACTGCGACGTACATCTCGCGCCAGTATCGGACGCGCGGCGGCGCGCGTCACGACCGCGCTCGCGAGCGCGGCCCGCGTCAACGCGGCGATGGTCGACTCGTAGCCGAGCACACCTTCGGCCGCGGCCTGCGCGGCGGCCGCCGAATCGATGCCCGCGCCCGTCGTCAGCTCGATCGTCTGCAGGGTCGCGTGCACCGCC
Source organism: uncultured Actinomycetes bacterium (assembly GCA_963835455.1). Lineage (GTDB taxonomy): Bacteria > Actinomycetota > Acidimicrobiia > IMCC26256 > PALSA-610 > PALSA-610. The sequence continues at coordinate 504,660 of CAWIFT010000005.1, read as the reverse complement.
CGCCCGATCGCGGTTCCGTACCGACCCTTGTTCCACGGCGGCAGCTCGAGGTCGCGACCTTCCTTCGCGAGCCCGGGGTCGTCGACCGCGCCCGGCGCCGGGTTCGAAGGTGTCGAGGCGGTGCGCCAGCGTCGTCGCCGACACGAACCCCCGCCGGTTCCCCCGGAGATGGGCCCGGTCGTACTCCTCCTGCCACACCTCGGGCGTGAGCCCCGGTTCGGCTGCGGGGAGGGTGCCGGCGGGCACCGGCCCCATCGCGCCCGCGCCGATGTCCGGCGCGATCCACTGCGCGCCGGTGGCTGCGTCCCACAGCAGCTCGGCGTGCGTCCAGTGCGGGCGGTCGTCGGCGCGCGGTGTGTGCGCCTTCCGGTGCACCGAGACCACGAGATGGTCACGCGCTCGCGTACACGCGACGTAGAGCAGCCGCAGCTTCTCGTGGAAGCCCATCTGCTCGTCGACGGGCTTGTGCAGCTCGAATTCCGCGGTCTGCACCCCCTTCACGATCTTGACCTCACAGCCACCGGTACCGGGGAAGAGCACTTCCACGCCCTTCCCCGACGTCTGCGCCATCGTGGTCATACCCGAGCACACGACGATCGGGAACTCGAGACCCTTCGCGCCGTGGATCGTCATGATGCGCACCGCGTCGTCGTCGGTTTCGGGCACCACGGCTTCGACGACACGAGCGCCCTCCGCGCCCTGCAGCTCCGCCCACGCGAGATAGTCGCGCAACGTGCCGCCGACGGCATCTGCGTAAGCACGCGCCTGGTCGATCAGGAATCGCACGCGCCGCGCGACATCGCGGAAGCGCCCGTTCGACGCTCCGACCTCGAGCACCGCGCGCTCGCGCACGATGCGCTCGAGCAGTTCGCTCGGCGTCGACCACATGCGCGCGCCGTACAACTCGTTGAGCAGCCGCATCGCCACGCCCACGGGATCGTCGGCGGGGAGCTCCTCGGGCGGTCCCGCCGCGATGTTCCAAACGCCACCGCGCTCGACCTTGTAGCGAAAGAGGTCGTCGTCGCCGCACCCGAAGATCGACGACCTCAGCGCGGCAACCAGCGCGAGCGAGTTGCTCGAGTCGTCGATCGCGCGCAGTGTCATCAGGAGGTCGCGGACCTCACGACTGCTGTACACGAGCGAGCTCGTCTCCGCCCGGTAAGGAACGTCCGCTTCGGCGAGCGCCTGTTCGAGGTACCCGAGCGACGTGCGGGCCGGGAGCAGGATGCACACGTCGCCGAGGCAGGCCGGGCGCCATGCGTCGAGCTCCTTGTCGAAGACCGGCCACTTCTCGGCGACCGCCGCGCGCGCGATCGCCGCGACATCGGCCGCCTCCCGCCGGCGCAGCTCGGACGCGTCGATTCGGCCCGAGTCCTCGGTGTGCGGCTCGACCCCCAGCAGCACCACGCCGTGATCGTGCTCCGCAGGAACGGTGCGCGCCGGGTCGAGCGGACGGTACTCCGGCTGCGACCCTTCGTACGGCTGGATCAAGTCGTTGAAGACGTGATTGATCCACCCGAGCACGCGTGGCGCGGTCCGGAAGTTGCAGGTGAGAAAGCGCGGTGCCGGCTGCGCGAAGCGATCGCGCGCTTCGAGGAACGTCGCGATGTCGGCGCGCCGGAAGCGGTAGATCGACTGCTTCGGATCACCCACGAAGAACAGCCGACCGGGGTCGACACTCATCTCGTTCCAGGCCCGGTCACCGTCGTGCGGGTCGTCGGAACCGAGCAGTGCCGCCAACTCCACCTGGATCGGGTCGGTGTCCTGGAACTCGTCGATCAAGATGCGCTGGTAGCGCTCCCACAGCCGGGCACGCGCGCCGACACCGTGCTCCGGATCGCGCAGCAGCGTGCGCGCCAGTACGAGAAGGTCGTGGAAATCGAGCTCTCCGGATGCCCGGCGTTGGTGGACGGAACGCTCGACGTACACCTTGATGGCCGCGACCGCGCGCTTGATCGCACCGTCGAGGACTGCATCGGTCATCGCCTGTCGTTGCGTGCCCAGCTTCACGATGCGTTCGCGCAGACCCACGATGTCGACCCAGTTCTTCTTGTTCCCACTGTTCCCCACGCGGAACGAGGGCTTCTCGGCCCGCAAGAGCTCGACGCGCTCCCCGTCGTCGACCGCCGCCCGCAATCGATCGCGGTACTCCGCGAACTCGGCGAGGCGCGTCGAGCATCGTGTCGGCCTCGGCCGAGCACTCGACGCCGGCGCCACACACCGCCTCGAACTCGGTGAGCCAACCGCCGAGCGCGAGCGCCGGGAGCGGCGGGGCGGGTTCGACCCGGTCGAGGAGGTCCCAGTTGTCGTCGAGCTTCTCCGCAACGGTCCGGAGATGCACCAGCTTCACACCCGCGGCGAGGAGAACGAGCACCGTCGACTCGAGCTCGGGGTTGTCGAGCATCTCGTCGACGAACTCGCGCCAGCGCGCTTCGAACGCAATTCGCGAGGAGATCTCGTCGCGCACCGCGATGCGCGGCGGCAGACCGATCTCGATCGGGAACTCCGTGAGGATGCGCTGCGCGAAGGAGTGGAGGGTGCAGATCGCGGCGGAGTCGAGGTCGTCGAGCGCGGCTCGGCACCGGGTGCGGACGATCGCGGTCGCCCGCTCGTCGTCGGCGAGGCTCCGGAGCTCGTGACGGATGCGATCGCGCAACTCGGCCGCGGCCTTCTCGGTGAACGTGATCGCGGCGATCGCGTGAATCGGCGCGGGAAGATCGGGCCCGTCGGACGTGACGAGCGCGACGACGCGGTCGACCAGGGCCTTGGTCTTGCCCGTGCCCGCGCCGGCCTCGACGAACAACGTCGCGTCGAGCTCGGTGCCGATTGCATCGCGCGCGGGTTTGTCGCCGAGAACACCGAAGAGCGCGAGTTGATCCGTCATTCGTCGTTCTCGCCGTCGTCGGCCCGCTCGAGCTGCGCGAGCGTGTGGAAGCCGGCGAGCTCGGGCGCCTCGACCTTGTTCTCCCACTCCCGCCAGCGGTCGGCGGTACCCATGCCGTCGGGGTCGCAGTAGCGACACTGGATGAACGGCGTCGGCTTCGGCTCCTCGGGCCAGGCCGGGAACACCCCCGCTTCGATGCCGTCGACGATGGTCCGGATCGTCGCCGCGTACACGGCGTCGACCGCCTCGTCGACGACGTATCCGACGGTGAGGTTCTGCCCCCGGCCGACGAACCAGTAGTAGGCCTCGACCTTCGTGTCCGGCTTGCCGTACGCAGCGCGCGCCGCGTACGCGTATACCGGCAGCTGCAGGTGCGTACCCGCGGTCACAGGCGCGTCGTGCGACAGCGACTTGAACGTGCGTTCCGAGCCGGTCTTGTAGTCGATGACCACGAGGTCGCCGTTGGCGCGGCGATCGACCCGATCGGCCTTCCCTCGAACCCGTACGAACCGCCCGTCGCCGAGCCCCACGTCGACCGTGCCCGCGTCGGCCTCCGACATCCCGAACGCGAACTCGGTGGCCAGCGTCTCCGCGATACCGCCGGCCCGGAATCGTTCGTCCGCATCGAGGAAGGCGTCGAGGTGGGCGAAGATGACGCGCCGGTCGCGGTGCCACAGCAAACGGCGACCCGTGAGCCCGCGCGCCTCGGCCTGCGCACTCTCCTCCTCTGCGATCTCACGCAGCCGGGCGCGGTCGGCCCCGGTCCAAGGACGACCGGCGTCGCGGTGGATGCGCGTCTCACTCAGGAAACGGTCGAGCACCTCGTGCACCAGCGTGCCGCGATCGATCGGCGCGAGCTGCATGATGTCTTCGGGTTGGTCGACCGGCTCGACGCGCAGCACGTGCTGCATGAGGTAGGCGTGCGGACACGTGGCCCAGAGTTGCAAACGCGTCGGCGAGCTCACCTGCGCGGGGTTCGCGGGGCTGACCACCTGCAGACGGTCGCCGAGGTGCGCCAGGTTGCCGTCGAAGCGCGTGAACGCGGTCGAGGCCCGAGCCGAAACGAGCTCACGGCCGCGCGCAACCGGCGGCTCCGCCTCCACCCACGGCTCGCCCGCGACCGCGGCGCGCACGGCGAGCTCGTGACCGTTCGCGGGGAACTCCACGTGGGTTGCGCCGAAGGCGAACGATGCGATCGACCGCTCGGCGGCGACGGCCGCGAGCGTGGCGGCGAGGAACCGCGACGGAACGTGCTCGGTGCTCCGCCGGAGATCACCGCGCGGATACGTACACACGCGCGTCTCCACCGTCGAGGCCAACGCGGCGAGCAACGCGCGTTCGTCCTCGGTCGTGCGATCGCTCCGCAACCGCAGCTCGCCGCCGAGTGCGGCGCGCTCCCGGTCGCCGAGGAGCGGATCGTCGCCGGGCACCGACGGGAAGAGCCCTTCCGCCAGTCCGCACACCCAGACGCGGTCGAGGTCGACGCCGAGCGCCATGCCGACCGGACCGACGAGCACGCCGTCACCGAGGCTGCCGACGCGATCGCGCGCCGCGTCGAGCTCGAGCTCGAACGTGCGGCGGAAGGTGTCGATCGTGGGTCCGGGGTCGATGGCGTCGAGGGTCCCCAAACGGTCGATCACGGCTTCGACACGCCGCGCCGCGACCTGTTCGAACGGTGGCCACCCCTCGCGACGCGCGTCGACTCCGAAGAATCGACGGACGAGGCGGTGGGCGAACTGCGCGAACCCGCTCCACGTGCTCGGGAGTCGCGTCGGAGACAGGTCGTCGGCCAATCCGGCGACGAACGCACCGAGCGACTCCACCTGCGCGCGTTCCCGTACCCCCCGATCGTCGGGGGCGAAGGAGGCCGCGTACGCGTCGAGCCGCGCGCGCCACTGCTCGATGCCGCGCACCACCCCCGCGTTGCGCGAGATCCGCTCCCACTTGGCCGCGGGCACGGAGCGACCGCGACCGTCGAGCACGGGCGCGGCGGCGAACCACGCGCACACGGCGTCGCGGGCGAAGTCGGTGTCGACGAGCGCGAGCAGCTTGAGGAGTCCGCGGCCGAGCACCGAGCCGGACATCGCGCGGGTGGTAGCGCCGTTGTGCGCGATGTCGGCCAGCTCGAAGTGCTCGTGCAGCAGCCGCGCGTACGGCTCGTCCGAGGCGTACAACACGGCCATGCGTTCGAGCGGCACACCGGCGCGCATCGCGTCGACGACACCACGCACGATCGTGCGCACCTCGTCGTCGGGGTCGGAGGCGTTCCACACCTCGGTCCCGGTCGCGGGCTCGATGCCGAACGTGGCCGCCGGGCCGAGCTCGGCCCCGACCCGACGCACGCTCGACCGGACCTGTTCGTCGGCCGGGTCCGAGCCGGTGAGACCGGCGATGATCTCGAGGCCGGTCTGCTCCGACAGCGCGCGCAGCAGCCGGGCCGCGGGCGTACTCCAGCGCTGCGGCAGGAAGCAGATGACGGTCCCGAGCTCCCGTACGAGCGGGCTGCCCGCGCCGGCAACGTCGGTGGCCGCCCGCATGAGGTCGTGCTCGTCGTACCACTCGCGCTCGAGGATCGACTTGGCCGAACGGTGCAGGCGTACGACCTCGCGCGCCCGCGGGTGCTGCGCGGCCAACCGGTCGAGCTGCGCGGCGTCGAGGTCGGCGAGCTCGCGGTGCGAGGCGACGAGCGCCTCCTCGGTGGCGGGATGCTGCGCGACGGGCGCGAACAAGCCCGGAGCACGCGCCAGCGCGCGCCGGACCGCCGACGCGACCACCGGCGTCGACACCGGTCGGCGACCGGCGGCCGCGAGCTCGGCCGACGCGAGCAACTCGGCCAGCCGGTAGACGGTGAGGAACGTGACCCCGACGACCCCGCGGCCGTTGGCGCTCAGCGAGCCGAACTCGCCCGACGCGAGGCGCCGCCGCGCCGATACGCCGACCGAGTTGGTCGGCACCACCACCGTCACCGGCGCGAGTGCGTCGTCGTGCTTGGCGCGCGCGACCGCGTCGCGCAAGGCCTGCGAGGCGGCGCGTCCGTAGCCGGTCGGTACGACATTGGTTCCCACGGTGTGAATGGGCACGGCCGGAGCGTACGGCGGTGGTGAGACACCCGCTTCCCACTGCCGACCGGCGACCATCCTGGTGGCCGCGGCTCAGGGCGTGAGGGTCCGCCGAAAGAAGTCGACGCCGAGCTGCACCGCCTCGGGCGGAAGATCGGCGTGGGTTCCCGTCCAGACGCACATGCGTTTCGGCCCGGGGATCACTTCCAGGAGCTCGACCGCGCCCTCGATCGGAAAGTGTTCGTCGCGGGTCATGTTCAACATGAGGACCTCGCGCCCGCCGAGGCGGCTCGCGCCGGTACGGATCATGTCGTCGCGCTCGGTGTGGTTCATGAGCCCGCCCAGCGCGAACACGGCGGCGGTGACCGAGGGCAGATCGCCGACGATCGAGAAGCCGAACATCGCGCCCATCGAGAAACCCGCGTAACCGGTCGGTCCGCTGATGCGCGGCTCGGTCGCACGCGCCGCGGATTCGACCGCGCGCCAATCCGCGGTCAGCTGCGCGTGATTCACGGGATCCGACATGCGGCGCGCGACGTCGGCTTCGAACTCGGCATCGCTCGTTCCCGCGGCCCGACGTTCGCCGTGACCCGGCGCATCCATCAGCGCGACCGCCGCTCCCACGCCGCGGCCGAACCCCTTCGCGATCATCTGCATGATCGGGTCGTCCTTCGACAGATGCGCGCCGTGCCCGAACAGGATCAGCGGCAGACCGCCGTCGGCACCCGGCGGCACGAAGAGCAGAGCCGGCGGCGTCTGTTCGTCGGCCAGACGAATCGGCGTGAGAGGCATGACACGCAGTCGACCACATGCGTACCCTCCGTACCACCACACCAGCACACCAATTTCGGCAGCCCCTGCCCGGAGGACCCAGATGCGTGTACCGCTGACCGTTGCCGACTTCATCGAGCGGGCCGAGCTCGTCTACGGCGACCGGATCGCGGTGGTCGACGAGCCGGACCAGCCCGCCGAGTCGCTGGGCGAGCTCACATGGGCCCAGGTGGCGCGGCTCGCGCGCGCCCAGGCCGCGGGGCTCGACGCACTGGGCGTCGCCCACGGCGAGCGCGTCGCGATCGTCTCGCACAACTCCGCGCGTCTGCTCACCTCGTTCTTCGGCGTGTCCGCGTACGGGCGCGTGCTCGTGCCGATCAACTTCCGACTCAACGCCGAGGAGATCACGTACATCGTCGAGCACTCGGGCGCATCGGTACTGCTCGTCGATCCCGAGCTCGAGGACACGCTCGCGGGCGTGACCGCGCGCCACCGGTACACCATCGGCCGGGCCGCCGACGACGCCCTCTTTCGGTTCGACACCGCGCCCGAGCCTTGGATCGCCGACGAGGACGCCACCGGCACGATCAACTACACGAGCGGTACGACGGCGCGCCCGAAGGGTGTGCAACTCACGCACCGCACGCTCTGGATCAACGCGACGACATTCGGTTGGCAGACCGGCGTGAACGACCGCGACGTGTATCTCTGGACGTTGCCGATGTTCCACTGCAACGGCTGGGGAATGTCGTACGGCATCACCGGCATGGGCGCGCGGCACATCGTGTTGCGCAAGGTCGACGGCGCGGAGATCCTGCGGCGCGTCGAACGGCACGGCGTCACGCTGCTGTGCGGTGCCCCGGCCGTGGTCGCCGCGGTCCTCGACGCGGCCGCGAATTGGGAAGGTGAGATCCCGGGCCGCGACCGTGTCCGCATGGTCGTGGCCGGCGCGCCGCCGCCCACGAAGATGATCGAACAGATGGAGACCGAGCTCGGCTGGGAGTTCATCCAGATCTACGGGCTCACGGAGACGGCCCCGCTGCTGACGATGTCACGGGGGCGCGAAGAGTGGGACGCGCTCACCCCGGCGCAACGCGCCCAGAAGCTCGGGCGCGCGGGCGCGCCCGCGTTGGGCGTACGCATGAGCATCAGCGACCAGGGCGAGGTCCTCGCGCGGTCGAACGTGGTGCTCGAGGGGTACTGGCAGCAGCCGGAGGCGACGGCCGACGCGCTCGCGGGCGGATGGTTCCACACCGGTGACGGCGGAACGATCGACGACGACAGCTACCTCACGATCAGCGACCGCAAGAAGGACGTGATCATCTCCGGTGGTGAGAACGTCAGCTCGATCGAGGTCGAGGATTGCCTCTACCAGCACCCCGCGGTTGCGGAGGCGTGCGTGATCGGCGTGCCCGACGAGAAGTGGGGCGAGACCGTGAAGGCGCTGATCGTGCTGAAGCCCGGCGCCGAAGCGACCGAAGCCGACCTGATCACGCACTGCCGCGCCCACCTCACGCACTTCAAGTGCCCGACATCCATCGACTTCCGCTCCGAGTTCGCGCGCACGTCCACGGGCAAGCTCCAGAAGTTCAAGATCCGCGAGCCCTATTGGGAAGGGCGGGAACGGCAGGTCAACTGAGCGTTGTCGTAAGGTGCGCACGTGTTGCTCGGACTTGCTCTCGACGCGTGGTCGGGCGCCGACGTCAAGCTCCCCGTCGCGCGCGTGCAGCTGGCGGAACGCCTCGGTTACGACTCGGTGTGGACTGCGGAGGCGTACGGCGCCGACGCGCTGACACCGCTCGCGTACCTGGCCGCGGTCACCGACACGATCAAGCTCGCAACCGGTGTCGTGCAGATCTCGGCCCGCACCCCGGCCGCCACCGCCATGGCGTTCGCGACGCTCGAATCGCTTGGCGGGAACCGGCCGCGTGATCGCGGGGCTGGGTCTCTCCGGTCCGCAGATCGTCGAGGGTTGGTACGGCCAGCCGTGGGCGCAGCCGATCGCGCGCACCCGCGACTACGTCGCGATCATGCGCAAGGTGTTCCGGCGCGAGGCGCCGGTGGCGCACGAGGGCCGCGCGATCACGTTGCCCTACGCCGGAGCGGACGCGACCGGCCTCGGCAAGCCGTTGCGCTCGATCCTGCACCCCAATCCGGCATTGCCGATCTACCTCGCCGCGGGCGGCCCTGCGAACGTCGCGCTCGCGGCCGAGGTCGCCGACGGCTGGATACCGATGGGCCTCTCCCCCGCCAATGCATCGGAGTTCCGGGCCACGTTGGCCAAGGGTGCGGCGCGTTCCGGGCGCAGCCTCGACACCCTCGCGATCCACGCTTCCACCACCGTGCACCTGACCGACGACGTCGCGGGGACGATCGCGCGCATGAAGCCGCGCGTCGCGCTGTACGTCGGCGGAATGGGCGCCCGCGACCACAACTTCCACAAGGACGCGATGGTCCGCCGCGGATACGCCGATGCGGCCGAGCAGATTCAGGAGCTGTTCCTCGAGGGCCGGCGCGACGAGGCGACGAACGCCGTGCCCGACGAGTACGTCGACGAGGGCGCGCTGCTCGGATCACCCGAGCGCATCGCGGCGCGGTTCGTGCCGTGGACCGAGTGCGGCATCACCGGCATCACGATCCACGCCGATCAGGATGAAGCGGTCGAGCTCATGGCCGATCTCGTCCGACCGTCGACCCAAGGGAGCACGCGGTGACGGATGCGGCCTACGAGTTCATCACGGTCGACGACGCCGCGCCCGGCGTGCGCCGCATCACGTTGAACCGCCCCGAGAAGCGCAACGCGATCAACAACGGCATGCGCGCCGAGCTCTTCGCCGCGCTCGAGGCCGCCGACGTCGACGACGCCGTGCACGTCACGATCGTGCGCGGCGCGGGCCCGTGCTTCTCGTCGGGCTACGACCTGAAGCGCGGCGCGCTCGACGATCGCCCCTATTACACGGCCGGCGGCGACGGCAGCTGGTCGCGCCACGTGACCGAGGGGTGGGTACGCATCTGGGATCTGGCCAAGCCGGTGATCGCGCAGGTCCACGGCTACGCGATGGCGGGCGGGACCGAGCTCGCGGCCGCTTGCGACCTCGTGTACGTGGCCGAAGACGCAACCTTCAGCTATCCGGTGGTGCGCGTCATCAGTCCGCCCGACTTCCAGTACCACCCGTGGCTCGTCGGCATGCGCAACGCGATGGAGCTCGTGCTCACCGGCGATCCGATCACCGGCGACGACGCCGTGCGCATGGGGCTCGCGAACCGCGCGTTCCCCGCGGACGAGCTCGACGCGCGGGTCCTGGCGGTCGCGGAGCGGATCGCGGGCGTGCCCGCCGAGCTCCTGCAGATCAACAAGCGCAGCGTTCACCGCGCGATGGAGATCATGGGCATCCGCACCGGCATCCGCGCCGGCTCCGAGCTCCAGGGCCTCGCGAGCAAGCTGCCCGCGGTGCAGGCGTTGCTCCAGGGCGACGCCGTCGCCTCCGTGAAGCAGGCCGCGGGCCACTAGCGAAGGAACCGCATGTCATTCGTCGAGATCACCAAGCCCCGCCCTCACGTCGCGCTCGTCACGCTGAACCGTCCGGAGCGCATGAACGCGATGGCGTTCGACGTCATGATCCCGTTGCGGGAGGCGTTGGAGACACTGAGTCACGACAACGACGTGCGCGTCGTCGTGCTCACGGGCGCGGGGCACGGCTTCTGCTCCGGCGCCGACCTCGAGGACGCGGGCATCGTGCCCAACATCGACGGCCTCACCGTCACGTCCATCGCCCGGCGCGCGTTGGAGCTCCTCGACGACGTCATCATGACCATCCGCAAGATGCACCACCCTGTGATCGGCGCGATCAACGGCGCGGCGATCGGTGGCGGCTTCTGTCTCGCGTGCGCGTGCGACATCCGGATTGCATCCGAGGCCGCGTACTTCCGCGCCGCGGGCATCAACAACGGCCTGACCGCGAGCGAGCTCGGCATCTCGTATCTCCTGCCGCGCGAGGTCGGCTCGGCGCGGGCCTTCGACATCATGCTCACCGGTCGCGACGTCGATGCCGCGGAGGCCGAACGCATCGGCCTCGTCTCTCGCGTCGTACCCGGCGACCAGATGCTCGAGGAGTGCTACACGGTGGCGGAACGCATGATCGGATTCTCACGGGTCGGCGTCGAGGTCACGAAGCGCATGCTGTGGTCGAGTCTCGACGCGTCGAGCCTGCAGGCGCACATGGACCACGAAGGGATCTCCCAGCTCTACGTGCGCCTCACCACGCAGAACTTCCAGGAAGCGATCCGCGCCCGCAAAGAGAAGCGCGCTCCCATCTATCGCGACTGAGGTGTCATGACGATCGAGGTCGTTCTCCTGGGCACCGGCAATCCGCTACCGGACCGCGAGCGCGCCGGCGCCGCGACCCTGGTCCGAGCCGGTGGGCGCACGCTGCTGTTCGACGCGGGCCGGGGGGTGTGCATGCGCCTGGCGGCCGCAGGCGTGTTGCCCGTGATGCTCGACGCGATCTTCCTCACCCACCTGCACAGCGACCACATCTGCGACCTGAACGACGTCGTGACCACGCAATGGGTCATGAGTCCCGCACCCAAGGCGCTGCGCATATACGGGCCACCGCGCACGCGCGAGGTCAGCGACGGTCTGCGCGCGATGTTGCGACCCGACGTCGAATACCGCCTCGCGCATCACGCCGACCTCACGTGGGAGCCACAGGTCGAGGTCGTCGAGGTCGCGCCCGGTGTCGTGTACGACGAGAACGGTCTGCGCATCGTCGCCGCCCGTACCGACCACAAACCCGTCGAGCCGACCCTCGGCTACCGCGTGGAGCTCGACGGCAAAGCCGTCGTTGTCGCCGGTGACACGGTGCCGTGCGCGGGGCTCGACGCACTGTGCGCCGGCGCGGACGTGTACGTGCAAACGGTGCTCCGCGACGACCTCGTGCGCATGGTGCCCATGCAACGCTTCGTCGACACGATCGACTATCACTCCACGGTTGCACAAGCCGCGCAGACCGCGGCGCGCGGCGGCGTCAGGACCCTCGTCCTCACGCACCAGATCCCCACCCCGGCGCCCGGCTCGGCCGGCGAATGGCTCGCGATCGCACGCGAGCACTTCGCCGGCGAGATCGTCTTCGGGGAAGATCTTGCGTCGATCGCGATCTGAATCGTTCGTAGACTCCGGACGTGCCGGGGAAGAAAGACGACGACACCGAGCGGCCGCGCGCGGTCGGCTGGTACCCGGACCCGTGGAGCGCGACCGGCGAAGGTGAGCGCTACTACGACGGGAAGAAATGGGGCTCCTCCGCACGACCACTCGGGCGCCACACGCAGACGCCGCCCGCGCCCGGCGCATCGGTCACACCGATCACATCGGGCCGGCGGCGCAAGGTCGGCCGGTTCAAGGTGCCACGGCCCGGCGGCGGCGGACCGAAGGGAGGCGGGTTCAAGGGTTGGTGGGCCCGGGTCCGCAACCGGTACGGACCGCTCCTCATCCTCATCGCGTTGGTCCTGCTCGTGTGGGGACTCCCGAAGGTGCTCGGCTCGCATCACAGCAACAACATCACTGTCGAACCGCCGACCTCGCCGACGACGGTCGCAACGAATCACCCACCGCCGTCGCAGGAGGAATCGGCCAAGCCCCTCGGTGTTCCCGCGCCGGTTCCTGCGGCCGCCGGGTCGTTCGACGTGCTCATGCATCAGCCCGGCGATCCGGCCGCGCCCGTCGCGTTCGATCCCTGCCGGCCGATCCACTACGTCGTCAATCCCGCGGGCGCGCCACCCGACGGTCTGACGTTGTTCCAGAGTGCAATCGCCCGCGTGCACACCGCGACCGGGCTGCATTTCGTCTACGACGGACTCACGACCGAGAAACCCGACAAGCAACGCGAGGCGTACCTTCCCGACCGGTACAACACCTCCCGCTGGGCACCCGTACTCGTCGCGTGGAGCAATGAAGCCGCCTACCCCGAGCTGGCGGGCTACGTCCTGGGTATCGGTGAGCCGGACTCCATGTACACCCCCGATGGGAGTCACATCGTCATCGTGAGCGGTCAGCTCGTGTTCGACAATCGACAGCTCTCGGTCGCCGAGAGCCCCGACCGCCGTGACGTACGCGCCGTCATGCTGCACGAGCTCGGGCATCTCGTCGGCCTCGATCACACGCCCGACAAGAAGCAGCTCATGTACTCCGAAGCGCAGTTCAACGTCCTCGACTACGGCGCGGGCGACCTCCGCGGCCTGGCCGAGCTCGGTACGCAACCCTGCCACCCGGATATCTGATTTCGCAGACCCGAGGGAGATGCGATGGACAACTTGCCGACCCGAGCCCTGGTGCGCACGATGCTCGAACACGCCGAGGACTTCCCCTGGGTGCTGCAGGAGATCGGGCTCCTCGGCCTGCGCCTGGACGACCGACGGGAGTACCGACTCCACGTGTGGGACCCGAGCTCGCGCGTCGGGGAACCTCCGATTCACGACCACCCGTTCGATTTCACCTCCACGGTCGTCGCGGGCGAGATGACCAACACCCGCTACCAGGAAGATCCTCTCGGTGTCGAGTACCACCGCGTGCGCTACTCGCCCCCCGACGAGGACGACCGCCGAAGCGACACCGTCCGGCTCTCGGGAACGGCGACGACGTTCACGGCGGGGAGTCAGTACCACCAGTTGGCGCACGAGCTCCACGACAGTCGGCAGCTGCAAGGCACCGTCACGATCATCCGGCGGACGTTCACACGCGACACGTCCGAGCTGACCGTGTGCAACCGACAAGAAGCCGGCTGGGTCTCGGGCCGGTCGCGCCCGGCCGCGCCCGGCGACGTGAAGCGGATCACCGCGACGGCGCTGGAACTGTTCTGAGAGGCGGCACGGTCGTGGCCTGCGAGATGTGCGACACCGCGAACCGAATCGAAGCGGGCGAGAACCCGTTCGCGATCGCGCGTCTCACGACTGGGTACGTGACGCTTTGCGCGACCCAGTACTTCCGCGGGTACACGTTCTTCGCGGCGCGGCGGTGCGTCCGCGAGATCTTCGACCTCCCGGACGCGGAGCGCGCGACACACCTGCACGAGATGGTCGAGGTCGCGCGGGCGCTCGACCGGGCGTTCAAACCCCGCAAGCTGAACTACGAAGCACTCGGCAACGGCGTTCCGCACCTGCACTGGCACCTCATCCCGCGGTACGAGACCGACCCGCATCCCCGCGGCCCCGTGTGGGAAGACCTCGGCTTCCTCCGGCAATTCTGGCTCGGCGGCCGGCCCCCGGACCACAAGAGCGACGAGGCCCGGCGCGCGATCCTCACGCAACTCCGACTCGGCGACGTTCGCATCGAGCGCAGTTTCGTGGAGACATGACGGATCCGATGGTCTTGGACATTCCGCGAGCTTGGGACGGCTTCGAATTCCCGCGGCCGCGCGTGCGCGACGCGCCGTAGGGTGCCGGGCCATGGCCATCTTTCACCGGGCGACGATCACGCCGACCAAGACCGAGCTCATCGCGGAGTGGGCCCCGACTCGACCGTGGGGTCCATCGGCCGCGGACCCCGTCGAGGTGATCGGGTCGTACCGATTCGACGATCCCGAAGGCCGCGTCGGCATGGAGACCCATCTCGTCACCGCGGGCGGCGCGGTGTTCCAGGTTCCGCTCACCTATCGCGACGAACCGTTGGACGGCGCCGACGACGCACTGATCACCGAGATGCAGCACTCGGTGCTCGGCCCGCGCTGGGTGTACGACGGACTGCGTGACCCACGGTTCGTGTTGATGCTGGCGGCGGTCGCGATGACCGGGCAGGGCGAGGCGCTCGGCCTGGCCGTGTACGACGGCCGCTGGTACGTCGCACCCAGCAATGTCCGTATCCAGGGTGGCGGTTGGAGCCAGGAGCGTGTGCCGGTCGACCACTTCGAACTCGAATCCGACGAGGCGACGGCATCGCTGCTCCGCAACGACCGGTTCGACCTCACCGTGTTCCGGCGCCCGGTTCCCGGACCTCGCGCGGTGATGGCGCTCACCGCGACCTGGGACGGCCGGACCGAACCCGTGGTCCTGGCCGAGATGCGCGAACGGTAGGGCGTTCCGGTGCCGAAGCTACGTGTGCACAACTTTTCGATCTCGCTCGACGGGTACGGGGCCGGGTCGGGCCAGGACCTCGAGAACCCGCTCGGTGTCGGCGGCCGGCGGCTGCACGAATGGGTGTTCGAGACGCGGGGCGGCCGCGAGATGATCGGCGAGACCGGCGGCAAGACCGGTGTCGACGACGACTTCATGCGGCGCGGCGACGAGGGCATCGGCGCCACGATCATGGGCCGCAACATGTTCGGCCCGATCCGGGGCGACTGGGGAGCCGACGAGTGGAAAGGTTGGTGGGGCGACGTCCCGCCCTATCACCACGAGGTGTTCGTGCTCACGCATCACGCACACGTTCCCATCGCCATGGACGGTGGCACGACGTTCAACTTCGTGACCGACGGCATCGAGTCCGCGTTCGAGCGCGCCTTCGCGGCGGCGAACGGCAAGGACGTGCGGCTCGGCGGCGGCGTGTCCACCGTGCAGCAGTACCTGCGCGCCGGTCTGCTCGACGAGCTGCACGTCGCCGTCGCGCCCGTGCTCCTCGGCCGCGGTGAGCGACTGTTCGCGGGCCTCGGCGACGCGATCGACGCGTACCAGGTCACCGAATACGTCCCGTCACCGTCGGTCGCGCACTACCGCATCACGCGCCGGTAACCGCTACGACCAGTAGGTACCTGCGAGCATCTTCTCGAGCAGGCCGCGGAACATGATGAGGTCGTCGGGGTCGGTCGGCTCTTCCATCGTGCCGTAGGCAATGCCGCGCTTGCTCGTACGGATCGAGACGATCGCGAAGCGCAACGCGGCGTAGACCTCGAACCATTCGAGATTCTGCACCTGGTGCCCCGTGAGCTCTTCGTACTCCGCGATCACCGAGTCGCGCTGCATGAAGTCGGTCATCCCCGGCAGGCCGAAGGTCACCGCCATGTCGTGGAAGAACGTGTGCAGGAAGATCATCCACGCGAGGTCGACCTCACGCGGGCCGACCGTCGCCATCTCCCAGTCGAGCACCGCGATCGGTGCGAAATCGCGGTAGAGGATGTTGCCGACGCGCGCGTCGCCCCAGTTGAGCACCGTCTCGCCCTCGTCCGGCCAGTGCTCCTCCAGCCACGCGAACGTCCGGTCGATCAGCGGATACGAGAGTCCTTCGCGCGCCCAGTCGTAGTACCAGCGTTCGTGCCCGAGCTGCTGACGCAACGCGGTCGTTCCGTGCTGCGGCCGGGCGAGAAACGCGAGGTCGGCGTTGCCGGGATTGAGCTCGTGCAGCTTCTTCAACACGACGAGCGTGCTGCGCTGCATCGCGGCGCGCGTCTCGGGCGTCGCGTCGGCGACCCATCCACCGAAGACGTACGGCGGGATGTCGGGCGGTGCGTCACCGTCGATGCGCCGCATCACGAGGAACGGCGTGCCCAACCACTGCGGGTCGAGCTCGACCCACCGCACGTCGGGCGCGGGAACGTCGGTGCGGGCGCGGACGAGCTTCATGCACTTGGCCTGCAACTCGATGTCGTACTCCGGAAACACCGGGTACACCTCGGGCTGCGGGGCGAGCCGAGCCGCGTAGCGTTCGGTCTCGCCCCCGACCGTCATCTCGAACAGCACGGTCTCGCTCGACATGCCGTTACCGGGCGACGACGCGGCCGACACCCGGGCGTCGGGGCCGAGCGTGGCCTTGGCCCACTTCTCGACCGCGGGCCCGACCTCGCCGAGATCGCGCCGCCACGGCGTGTCCAACGTCATCGCTTGTTCTTCTTCGGGGGGCATCGTCACATCTTGGCACGCGCCGACCGGGCGAGGTTCAGGAGCGCGGCGTCGGATAATCGTCGGCGCGCACGGTCGCGTCGGTGCCGCCGTCGGCGAACACCACCGAACCACAGAAGAACCCCGCGTCCGGCGACAGCAGGTACGTGAGGAGGCTCGCGATCTCCTCCGGACGCCCGGGTCGGCCGATCGGAACCGGGAACACGTCCGGGATGCTGAAGATGAACTCGAGGTCGTTCTTCGTCATCGGCGTTTCGATCACGCCCGGCGCGATCGCGTTCAGCCGGATACCCGCGCCGATCCACTCGGGGGTCGGCGCGTGACGGCGCACGTAGCGGGCCAGCGCGAGCTTCGACGCGGGGTAGGCGACGAAGCCCGGCGCCGCACCCGTCGCCGCCAGCGCCGCCGCCTCGTCCCCGGCCAGGATCGTGTCGACGAGCGCGCCCGGCAGTCCGGGTGTGGTCGTCGTCGAGTTGGAGCTGATGGCGACGGCCGACGCGTCGGTTCCCGCGGCCAGCAGTGGCCGGAGCCCTTCCAACGTCGCGATCGCGCCGAAGTAGTTGATCGCCACCACGAGCGGCTCGTTGCCCATGATGCCGGCCGCCGCGACCAGACCGTCGAGCACTCCCCCACACGCGTTCGTCACCGCGGCGACCATCGCGTCGCGTCCCGCCGGAGTCGACAGATCGGCGATGACCTCGGCGTCGCGCACGTCGACGCCGATCACACGCGCGCCCTCCTTCTCGAGACGCGTGCGCGTGGCCGCGCCGATGCCACCCGCGGAACCGGTGATGCAGATCGTGCGCATCAGTGCACCTGCCGTTCGGTGCCGCCCCAGTACTGCGCGCGCAGCGCCTTCTTGTCGGGCTTGCCGAGCGGGCTCACCGGGATCGCGTCGGCGAACTCGATCGACTTGGGCTGGTGGTGCGCGCCCTTGTGCTCCTTCACCAACGCGATCAGCTCTTCCGGCTCGACGCTCGCATCGGGTCGCAACACGACGATCGCCTTCACCGCCTCACCCCACTTCTCGTCGGGCACGCCGATCACCGCGCACTGCGACACCGCGGGATGCAGTGCGAGCACGTCTTCGATCTCGCGGGGAACACGTTGAAGCCGCCGCTCACGATCATGTCCTTCTTGCGGTCGACGATCGTGTAGAAGCCGTGCGCGTCCTCGCGTGCGATGTCGCCGGTGTGCAGCCAGCCACCGTGCAGCGCCTCCTCGGTCTCGGCCGGCTTCTTCCAGTACCCGGCCATCACGAGCGGACCCTGCACGCAGATCTCACCGGGCTCGCCGCGCGGCACCTCGTTGAGCTCGTCGTCGAGCAGCCGCACCTTCACCCACGGTGTCGGTCGCCCGCAGGTGGCGAGCCGATCGAGATCGTCGACGTCGTGATCTTCCTTCTTCAACGACGTGATCGCCATCGGGCACTCGGCCTGGCCGTAGTACTGGAAGAAGATCGGACCGAGCCGGCGGATCGCCTCCTGCAGCCGCGTGGGCGAACACGCGGCGGCGCCGTAGTAGATCGTCTGCAGGCTCGACGTGTCGGTCGTGTCGAGGTTCGGGTTGTCGAGCAGCACGTACAACATCGTCGGCACGATCATCGTCGCGGTGATCTTGTACTTCTCGATCGTTTCCAGGACGAGGTTCGGATCGAAGTGCGGCAACACGACGATCGCGCCGCCGGTGAGCAACGTCGGGATGAAGAACGCCGCACCGGCGTGCGAGAGCGGGGTGCAGATGAGGAACCGCGTATCTTCGGGCCACTCCCACTCCGCCATCTGGATCATCGTCATCGTGGCGCCGCTGCGGTACGTGCCCATCACACCCTTGGGCTTGCCGGTGGTGCCGCCGGTGTACGCGAACCCGGCGACGTCCTCGGCCTGAACGTCGGGCGCGACGAGTTGTCGGGGCGAGAACTTCGCCGCGAGCGCGAGCAGGTCGTCGCCGACATCGCACGGCCCCAAGGAGAGCAGTCGGGTCAGCTTCGGGCACCGTTCCTGCAGCGCGCGCGCCCGCTCGGCAAAGCTCGGATCGAACACGAGCGTCTCGATCTCCGCGTCGTCGATGACGTACGCGTGGTCGTCGACCGATCCGAGCGGATGCAAGGCGCTGGCCCGGCAACCGGTGACCATGTTGGCCCCGAGCGTGAACAGCACCTCCGGCCGGTTCGGCGACAGGATCGAGACCGGGCTCCCCTTGGTGAGGCCGTGCTCGGCGTACGCCTGCGCGTAGCAACTCATCTGCGCGGCGACCTCGCGGCCGGTGAGCACCTGATCGCCGAGGTACACGGCGGGCCGATCGGGATGGCGGTCGAGCGCCGCGACCAGGAGGTCGGGCAGGAATGCGGCTTTGTGCAGGTCGTCGGTCACGGGAGTGTCCTATCGCCTCCCGCGCGCCGGGGTCCAACGCAGGTTGGCTATTTCACGGCGTAGGTCGCGGCCAACTCCTTCGCGATCCGCGCCAGCTCTTCGCGCACCGCGACCGGCTCGAAGATCTCGAGGCGGGCGCCGAATCCCGCGAGCTGACCGGCGATCGCGTCGATGCCCTCGCCCGCGACCTCGACGTCGATGCGTCCGTCCGGACGCGCCGGGCCGACGCGGAGCTTCGTGTCGAGCACCCAGCGCAACAGCGGGATCGACTCGGCCGTGGCCGCGGCCTTCACCCGGATCGGCGCGCGGAGCTGGTCGACCTCGACACTGATCATGCGCCACGCGGCCGCGAGATCGAATCCGTCCGGGCGCACGGCCTTCTCGCCCGTGCGGTCGACCGAGGTGACACGATCGACGCGGAAGGTTCGGAGCCCCGCGTCGGTGCCCGCGACGAGATACCAACTCCGGCCCTTGGCCGCGAGCCCGAGCGGATGCACGACGCGCGTCGACGACGCGCGGTCGCGCGCCACGTAGCCGAGCTCCACCTGTTCGCCCTCGATCACCGCGTGTTGCAGCGCGTCGAGGTGCTGCGGGGTCTGGCGGGTCGGCGTGGCGCGGCCCCACTCGTTCGGGTCGACGACCACCGCCGTCGACGCGGCCTGCGCATCGGCGCGGAACGGTTCCGGCAGGGCGCGCACGAGCTTGCGCAGCGCGGCTTTGAGCTCGGGCGACGCGGGCGACGGGGCCGGCGACGAGGAAGAGCGCCCGCGCCTCGGCCGCGTTGAGACCGCTGAGATCCGTGCGCGCCCCGCCCAGGAGCTCCCACCCGCCGTTGCGCCCCGGCTGCGAGTACACGGGCAGGCCGGCCATGGCGAGCGCATCGAGGTCACGACGAGCGGTGCGTTCCGAGATCTCGAGCTCGGCCGCGACCTCGCCCGCCGTGACCCGGCCCCGGGTCTGCAGGAGCATCAGGACGGCTACCAGCCGGTCGGCGCGCACCGGTTCATCATTCCAGTTGAACCGGTCAGGAGGTGGCCACTTTCGGGGTGCAGTCTCTCGGCATGGACACAACCACCACCGCCACATCCGTTCCCCCTCGATTCGTCCTCGACACCGACCCCCGTCCCCTCTTCTCGGCCGTGGTCGCCACCGCGACCGACGTCATCGGCCGCGTCCGGCCCGAGCAGCTCGGCGACCCGACACCGTGCACCGAGTACACCGTGCGCGACCTGCTCGGCCATCTCGTCGGCGTGCTCCCCCGCGTCGCGGCCATGGGTCGCGACGCCGATCCGATGAGAGCCGGCACCGAGCCGCCGGTCGTGGCCGACGACGCGTGGCTCACAACGTGGGAGGCCGCCGCGGCGGACGCCGAGGCCGCGTGGCGCGACGACGCCGCGCTCGAGCGCACGATCACGTTGCCGTGGGCGACCGACACCGGCGCCGTGGCACTGCTCGGTTACGCCAGCGAGGTCACGGTGCACACCTGGGACCTCGCGACCGCGACCGGTCAGCAGCCCGCATGGAACGACGAGGCGGTCGGCCTCATGCTCCGGCTGATGCGGAGCTGGCTGCCGGGCGAAGGCCGGGCCGAGATCTTCGCCGCGGTGCACGAGAAGATGGGTGCGGCGGCCGAACGCATGCCCGACCCGTTCGCGGAAGTCGTTCCCGTCCCCGCCGATGCGCCGCGCATCGACCAGTTGGTGGCGTGGAACGGTCGGAGGCCGTGACCCGGTCGCGCCGGTAGGGTGACCGCATGCTCGATCACCTCTCGATTCAGTGTGACGACGTCGCCGCGAGCACGCGTTTCTACGACGCGACGCTCGCGGCGCTCGGCGGCTCCCGCGTCATGGATTTCGGCGCGGTGATCGGTTACGGGGTCGTCGACAAGCCGACGTTCTGGATCGGCCCCAACTCGGACGGGATCCCGGGGCGGCAGTCGCACATCGCGTTCGTCGCGCCCGACCGCGCCGCGGTGCGCGCCTTCGTGGCCGCCGCGGTCGCGCAGGGCGTCGAGGTGCTCCACGAACCGCGCGTGTGGCCCGAGTACCACCCGAACTACTACGGCGGTTTCGTACGCGACCCCGACGGCAACAACGTCGAGGCCGTCTGTCACCGGCCCGAGTAGGACGCGTCTACCAGAGCTCGTCGACGTACGTGTCGGTACCGACGACAGTTCGGAAGAACGGCGCGACCAGACGCGTCGTGGCGTAGTCGGCGGCTTCGATCGCGTCCGTGTAGCGCCGGACGGCAGGCAGCGCGCCCGGCACGTCGCCGCGCACGAACAGCAACTGACACAGTCGCTCCGGGCCGCCGGCCTTGCTCCCGAGATCCATCGGGACGTCGCGTGGGTCGTTCTCGCCCGCCGACGGGGTCCACGAGCTCACGATCTCGATGTCCGACCCGCCGACGAGATCGGGAACGAGCGACCGGGCCAACCTCTCGTGCAGCGCACGCGCGTCGATGCCGCCGCGCCCGTCGAGCCACACGATGACGAGCCCGTCGTAGCCGCGGTCGAGCGCGAGCTCGATCGGTACCGCCGCGAGGTCGGTGTCGCGGTAGCTCGAAGCGATGTAGTCGTACAGCACCGTGTGCGTGTGCCGGCGCTCGGAGAAACCGCGCCCCTCCGCGTACAACTCCCGCACCTGGTGGCGCGCCCACACGTCGAAGTGGTCGGCGTGATGACCCTTCTCCACGAAATAGATCGCCACGTACGACCCCGCGTCCGGCGGCGACGCGATCGTCTCGTCGTCGCGCGGCCAGCGCGCGTCCTTCAGGGCACGCGTCGCGACCCAACGGCTGCCCGCGAACAGGAACGGGCCGATCATGCACCCCGCGTAGAAGTGATCGCGCTCGTACCAGCGGTTGTACGCGACCTCGTAACCCTTGTTCGGATCGACGAGCGTCAGCAGCATGCTGCCGACCTTGATGCGGTAGTCGTCGACCCCGCCGACCTCGAGCGGATACGGCAACGCGGGACCTCCTCGGCAGCTGGACGAGAGCGACGGCACCATAGGAGACTCGAATCCGTGGATGCAGCTCCGGTACTCGACGCCGCCCGGAAGCTGGTCGACGACGCCAGTACGCCGGCATGCCAGGTGGCGGTCGCGCACGACGGCGAGCTCGTGTGCTTCGAGACGTTCGGGACGGCTACGAACGACACGCGGTTCTGTGTGTGGTCCGCGACGAAGCCGATCGTCGCATCCGCGGTGTGGATCCTCATCGGCGAAGGACTGCTCGACCCGAGCCGGCCCGTCGCGCACTACGTGCCGGAGTTCGCGACGAACGGCAAAGAGATCGTCACCGTCGAGCAGGTGCTGCTGCACACGTCGGGATTCCCGAACGCACCGATGGACGCGATCGAAGGCGGTGACGCGGTGACGCGCGTCAAGCGCTTCACCGAGTGGGACCTCGAGTGGGAGCCCGGCTCGCGCTTCGAGTACCACGCGGTCACCGCGCACTGGGTGCTCGCGGAGTTGATCGAACGCGTGAGCGGTCACGACTTCCGCGACTACATCGAGACGCGCGTCTGCGCACCGTTCGGTCTCCCGCGCCTCCTGGGTCTGGCGCCCGAGGAGCAAGACGACATCGCGGCCGGCGTCCCGCTCGGCGCCGCGCCCGCCGACTCCGGGGTGCTGCACGTCGACCCCACCTCGCTCGACGACCCGGCGGTGCGAGCCGCGGGGGTGCCCGGCGGCGGCGGGATCATGACCGCGGCGACGATGGCCCTCTTCTACCAGGCGCTCCTCCACGACCCGAAGGGCGTCTGGGATCCGGCCGTGCTACACGATGCCGAGACCAACGTCCGCTGCACGTTCCCCGACCCGATCATGCAGGTCGCCGCCAACCGTTCGCTCGGCCTCGTCATCGCCGGTGACGACGGCCTGCATCAGTTCCGCTACGCGATGTTCGGCCGGGACAACTCGCCCGGCAGCTTCGGGCACGCCGGCGCCTACGGCCAGGTCGCGTGGGCCGATCCCGCGTCGGGCATCTCGTTCTCGTTCGTCAAGAACGGGCTCCAGGCTGACATGATGGCCGACGCGGTGAAGGTCATGTCGATCGCCGACGCGGCCGCCGCGCTGCACTGAGCTGAAGTCGTACCACACGGAGGCACTCGGATCGTGCGTACACCGATCGCCGAAAAGCTCGACATCGAGTTTCCGATCTTCGCGTTCTCGCATTGCCGCGACGTCATCGCCGCGGTGAGTCGCGCGGGCGGCTTCGGGGTGCTCGGCGCGCTCGCGTTCACGCCGGAGGAGCTCGAGATCGAGCTCAACTGGATCGACGAGCACGTCGACGGCAAACCGTACGGCGTCGACATCGTCATGCCCATGAAGTACATGGGCAAGGGTGGCGGCGACGAGGCCGACTTCTCGAACCTCGACGCGATGATCCCGCAGAGCCACCGCGACTTCGTCGAGCAGTTGCTGGAGCGTCACCACGTTCCGCCGCTCCCCGAAGATCTCGACGGCGGCGTGATCAAGGCCGCCGGACTCAACGTGGACGCCGAAGCACCGGGCCAGGTCGAGGTGTCGTTGCAGCACCCCGGCGTGAAGATGCTGGTCAACGCGCTCGGACCGCCCCCGCCCGACATCGTCGCCCTCGCGCACGAGCACGGCCTGCTCGTCGGCGCCCTCGTCGGCGCCAGAGCGCACGCGGAACGTCAGGTCGCGATCGGCGTCGACGTGCTCGTCGCGCAGGGCACCGAAGCCGGTGGCCACTGCGGCGAGATCTCCACGATGGTGCTCATCCCCGAGGTCGTCGACGCGGTCGGCCCGGACGTGCCGGTGCTCGCGGCGGGCGGGATCGCAACCGGTCGTCAGATGACGGCCGCGCTCGCGCTCGGCGCGCAGGGCGTGTGGACCGGATCGCAGTGGCTCACGGTCGCGGAAGCGAACACCAGCCCGGAGATCATGGGCAAGCTGCTCGCGGCGACGTCACGCGACACCGTGCGCTCGCGCGCGTACACCGGCAAGCCCGCCCGGCAACTCCGCAGCGCGTGGACCGAGGCGTTCGACGACCCCGCGGGTCCGGGCGCGTTGCCGATGCCGTTGCAGGGCATCCTGCATCAGGAGGCCGCGCGCCGGTTCATGCGCGGCGGCGACAACAAGCTGACGGGGTTTCCCGTGGGTCAGATCGTCGGCCGGCTCAATGAAGTACGCGCGACGAAGGACGTGATCTTCGACATGGTCGAGGAGTGGATCGCGACGACGGAACGCCTGAACACACTGCTCGCGTAGTCGCCCGGTCCTACGCCACGAACACGACGTCGACCCAGTAGTTCGCGTCTTCGAAGGTCTGGTTCGGGAACGTGGTGTCGCCGTAGTGGAACACCCCGTTGCCGCCCGACGCGACGCTCCCGAGCGCATGCAGCGGCGGGTTGTCGAACTGTGTGGTCAAGCCGTTCTGCGTGAACGCGTAGTGGCCGGTGGTCGTGTGATACGAGACCACGTACGTCGTGCCTGCGGTCACGGCGACCGGCGAAGAGAAGGTCGCCTTCTGCCACCCCGAAGCCGACTCGTTGGCAAACGTGACGGTGGCGAGCGGCGTACCCGTCGAGGTCCACAGCGTGCCGGTGTGGACGCCGGTGTTCGCCGCGGACTTGAAGAAGCGAACGCCGGTCACGGACCCGGGTGTGTCGGCGACGAACTTCACGCCCAGCTCGACGTTGGCGCCCGGGTCACCGCTGTCGGCGATCGCGGGTTCGGTCGACTCGAACAACGAGTACGTCACCCGGCAGTTGACCGCGGAGCCGCTGTTGTAGATCGCGAGCCCGAGCAGCAGGACGAACGCCGGGATGTTCCTACCCGCGAAGTTCACGGACGTGAACAGCGACGCGGTGCCGTTGGGCCCGCCGTGCTGCGCGATGAGCAGGTTCGAGGCGTCGACGGCCGATTGCACCAACTGCGGTGTCACACCGCCGCCGAGCTGACTGAGCTCGGTGGCAATGACCTCGTGGTCGAGCAGCGTGACGAAGTTCGCGGTGTTACCGCTCGTCGCCAGAAGCGTGTTGACGTCGGCGGCGCCGAGTGTGGTCGCGCCGACGAGCAGTCCGCCGTTCACCGCGGTCAGATTGGTCACGACCGTCGGGTGCGTGCGGTAGTAGTTCCAGCTCGGCCGGCATTGCGTGAGGATTCCGCCGAGGTCGGCATGCGCCGCCCCTGCGGGTCCGATCAGCGCCACCGCGATGAGTGTCATCGCCGTGAACAAGCCGAAGAGCTTTCGCGTGCCGGCAAACCTGTCGCGCATCATCTGACCTTTTCGTCCGTAGCCCCGGAAATATGAGGTATAGCCCCGACATTGAGCGAAGGTCAACGGTTGTGACACATGGCACCGAGCCGGTGGTGCTTATGAACCCCGTTGATCACGTTTGACCTCGTTTGCACGGCGGTCCGCCGCGCTCATGAGATCCTCGAGCGCCGCCTCGGTGGTCGACCTGACCATGCTCACGGCCAGGCGGATCCCCAGCGAAGCACGCGTCTCGTCGGTGATCGCGCGCACTCCCTCGACCGCCTTCAGCGCCTCGTCGGTGCAATCGGTGAGGAGCACCGCGAAGCGGAGCGGCTCGACCCGGCCGACGATGTCGGTCGCACGGAAGGCGGCGCGCATCTGCGCGGCCATCGCCATGAGCACGAGTTCCGTGTGCGCGGGGTCGTCGGAGTCGAAATCGAAATACGCGAGCGCCATCGGAGCGGCGCGTCGTCGACAGGACAAGAACATGGGTGTCGCGGCGGCGAGGAAACCGGATCTGTTCCAGACGCCCGTCAACGCGTCGAGGCCGACGCTCTCGCGAACGTGTCCATTCGTGCGTGCACCGGTTCCCATCACGGACCACCGCTCCCCTTCGACCGTCTCGAGCAATGAAGAGTGCCATCCCCCCGGCCCGTGCGGCAGAGCCGCAGCACGATCAGTGCCGAACGTCACAATCCGCGCCGCGGAAGCGGCGGTCAGCCCATGGCGGGGAGACCGAGCTTGCGGTGGTCCCAGGTCACCGTCTTGTCGACGGTCATCTTCACCACGACGCGCTTGTTGAGCATCGCTTCGACGAACGGCTTCATGTCCTCGGTGTACGGCGCGTTGTAGCGCTCGAAGACGCTGACGCCGAGCTCCCAGATCCGCTCGGGCTCGGTGACGATCTCGCCGGTGCCGACGAGCGTGACGCCGCGGAGCTGGTCGTAGGTGTCGCCCGCCTCGACGAGACACGTGAGGCGCGGGTCGCGGCGCAGGTTCACGACCTTCTGCGCCTTGGTCTTGGTCTCGAACGCGACCGCGCCCTCGAGGAATCCGTACCACATGGCCACCGAGTGGATCGTGCCATCGCCGGAGATGGTCGACATCGTCATCGAACGGCGCTCGGCGAGGAACGCCTCGATCTCGGCCGGCGTCATCTTGATGAGGTCACGTTGGTTGACGCCGTGACCCATGGGGGCGTTCGTCATCGGTGCTCCTTGGCGAACTCGTCGGGGGCGAACTCGTCTTGGTGGTGTGGACGGCGGGGAGCCTATGTTGAGGCCCCTATGGCAGGCACAGTACGACTCGAAGTCGACGGCGCGATCGCCACGATCGTCAACGACAATCCCGAAAAGCACAACGCGTTCGACGACGACATGGACATGCAGCTCTTCGGCATCCTGGACGACCTCGCCCAGCGCCGCGACATCCGGGCGGTGATCTGGAAGGGCGTCGGCAAGTCGTTCTCGTCCGGGCGCGACGTCGGCTCGATCGGGACGTTGCAGGTACCGCTCTCGCACCACGAGCTCATGCGCCGTGGGCACCGTGGCATCCAGCGCATCTGGGACGTCGACGCGCCCGTGATCGTGGCGTGCAAGGGCTGGGTCATGGGCGGCTCCTTCCAGCGCGCGCTGCTGTGCGACGTGCGGATCGCGGCGGAGGGCACCCGCTTCCGCCTGCCCGAGGTGACGTACGGCGTGATCCCCGACACGGGTGGCGTCGCCGTGCTCTACGAGATGTGCGGGCACGGACTCGTGAGCGACATGGTGCTCACCGGACGCATCGTGTCGGCGGAGGAAGCCCTCGCGCACGGCATCGTCTCGCGTGTGGTCCCCGAGGATCAGCTCGAGACCGTGGCGCGGGAGATGGCCGACCAGATCGCGGCGTCGCCCGGAGTCACGGTGAAGATGGCGCGGGAAGTGATCCGGCATCTGGCGCTGCCGCAGATCCGCAGCTCGATGAACGACGAGATGATCTACCAGACGTTCATCAATCGCAGCGACGACTTCGCGGAGATGCGCGCCGCGCGCGAAGCCGAACGTCCGCCGAACTACACCGGGAGCTGAGATGCCGGACGCGACCAACGACAGACGGTCAGATCGGTCTGCCCCACCCGCCCCCGGTGGGCGCGAGCGCGCTGCCCGCGGGAACGTTCACGGACGTGACCGTGTTCGTCACCGGCGCCGGAACGGGGCTCGGCAAGGCGATCGCGGCCGAGTTCGCGCGCGTCGGCGCGTCGATCGTGATCGCCAGCCGCAAACCCGAGCACCTCGACGCGGGCCGCGCCGCGATCGAGGCGATCGGCGCGCCCGTGCTCACAGTGACGTGCGACATCCGCGACGCGGAACAGATCGCGGCCGCGTTCGACGCCGCGGAGGCGCAGTTCGGTCTGCCGGGCGTGCTCGTCAACAACGCGGCCGCGAACTTCCCGGTGCCGGCCGAGGACATGTCGCCGAACGCGTGGCGCACGGTCGTCGACATCACGTTGAACGGAACGTTCCTCTGCTGCCGGGAGTTCGGGCGCCGTCACCTCGCGACGCGCACGCCGGGATCCATCATCAACGTCGGCGCGTCCTACGCGTGGACGGGCGGCCCCGGATTCGTGCACTCGGCCGCGGCGAAGGCGGGCGTGAAGAACCTGACCGAGTCGCTCGCGGTCGAGTGGGGTCCGTACGGGATCCAGGTGAACTCGCTCGTGCCGGGTCTGTTCCCGCACGAGGACATGACCGCCGACATCCGAGGCAGCCTCGACCGCACTTCCGACAAGGACGTCTGCCAGCCCGCGCTCCGGGTCGGCCAGCGCCAGGAGCTGGGTTGGGCGGCGACGTTCCTCGCGTCACCGTTCGCGCAGTTCATCTCCGGCCACACCTTGGTGGTCGACGGCGCGAACTGGCAGCGGCGTTCGATGACGAACCCGCCCGTCGTCACCATCCGCGACCAGATGGGCCGCGGCCCTTTCGCGCTCGACGCCTGACCATCCCCGTGCGCCCCGACGTGGGCAAATACGCTCCGCGGCATGGGACTGCGGTTGCACCGGGTCACCGAGGAGCAGTGGTTGCGCCTGGCTGCGTTTCGCCGGAGCCACGACCTTTCCGGGCCGCCGCCCCGGGCCGCGATCGGCGCCATCGAGAACGAGTTGCGCACGCTCGGCACGGAGCCGAAAGCCTCCGACGCCGGCGCGTATCCCGAAGCGGCCGCGGGTTAGCCCGTAGCTACATCGAGGCGACCCACGCCGCGAGACCGGCGGCGAGGTCGTGGCCGTTGGCCGCGACGTTCTGGTCGACGATGGCGTCGTAGTACTCGAGCTCGTGGACGATGACGGGAATCGGGCGCCCGAACACCGACTCGACCGTCCCGTCCGCGTGGAGCCGTTGCACGGTATCGACACAGAGACCAACAAAGGCCTCGGTGATGTCGTCCGGTGACACGCCCTGCGCACGAACCCATGCGTCGCGCAAAGCGGCACCCTCCGGGTCCGTTCGGCTGTCCGCGATGACCGCCAGCCGATTCTGCAGCCAGAACGCGTAGTTCCAGCGCGCCTCCAGCTCGTCGCTCGGCTT
Source organism: uncultured Actinomycetes bacterium (assembly GCA_963835455.1). Taxonomy (GTDB): domain Bacteria; phylum Actinomycetota; class Acidimicrobiia; order IMCC26256; family PALSA-610; genus PALSA-610. Next base: position 475,964 of record CAWIFT010000005.1, on the reverse strand, counting down.
CCACCACGGATTCGGCAACGCGAAATCCTCCGGCGGATGGAGCGCGAACTGCACACGGGCCTCCGTATTCGTCCCGACGGTCACGACCGGGCGCTCCGGCTCGTCGTCCTCGTCGTACACGAAGAAGGAGACCGCGTACACGTCGGCGCGCTCGCCTTCCGGCGTGTCGTGGAGACCGGCGACCGCCTTCTCGATCAGATACTCGGGGAATTCGGTCATGGCAACGAACATAGATGGCGGAGACTCAGAAGACACCGAACGGCAGTATGGACGCGCCGCCAAATCTCCGCAGGCGGATCGGGCCGCGTTGCGGGCTGATCAGGAACTCAGCTGATCTTGCGAATGAAGACGTCCGGGATGCTGTTCGTGTCCATGGAGATGAGGTCGGTGGCGTTCGACCAGAAGGCGACCCACTTGCCGTCGGCGCTCATGACGGAGGGCGGCTGCGTGGCGGGGTCTCCGTTCCCGGGAGTCCCGTCCGGGAGCGCGTCGACCTGGGTCGTCGTGCCCAGCTGCCGGTCGCGGACCATCGTCGCCGACAACTGGGGAGTGGTCGACGCGTCCTCGCAGAGCGCGGCTGAACGACACGTAGCGCCCGTCGTTGCTCACACCCTCTCGTTGCGAGAAGCAGTAGGGCAGCGTCGTCGGAATGATGCTGACAAGCTCCGTCGTTCCGGCGACGCGATCTCGCAGGAAGACGGCCGTGTGATTTGCTGCGACGCCCATGTTCGCCGATGCGGACCAGAAGGCGACGAACCGGCCGTCGCGGCTGATCGCCGGAACCGCGGCGTTGTCGTTGCCCAGGCCGATGGTGTTCCCGGACTCTTGTTGCCCGCCGTTCGTGAAATTGACGCGAGCGATCGCGCCGGTGGCGATGTTCGCGACGAAGACGTCGGGATACCCGTTCGTGTCTCCTGGAACCAGGGTCGACGAGCTCGACACGAACGCGATCTCACCGGCGCCGGTCATTGCAGTCCGGCTCACGTACAGGTCGGGCGCGATGAACTTCGTCGTGCCGCTCACGACGTCACGGACGTACAGACCCCAGTTGTTGGTCGTGGGATCGTGTGCACCGAACGCGACGTAGCGGCCGTCGGGGCTCATGCCGGTCACACCTGCGCTGACAACGCTTCCGTCCGGGAGGACGCCCACGGACGTCGTGGTACCGGCAACGCGATCACGTACGTAGCCCTGGTTCGGCATGCCCGGTGGAGTGAGCTCGGGGGAATTCGTGCTGAAGGCGACGTAGCGGCCGTCGTCGCTCACAAACGCATCCGTCCCTGCTCCGGCGCTCAGTTCAGAACCGTCGTTGGCGACGTCCACGCGCTCCGTCGTGCCGGTCGCGCGATCGCGCAGGAACACGTCGTACGCGTTGTTGGTGTCGCCCGGAACCAGGTTCGTCGCTTTCGAAGTGAATGCGACGAAGTTGCCGTCGGCCGAGATGGAGGTGGGGTACGAGCCGCCGAAGTTCTTGTATGGCGAATTGCAGTCGACACCGCCTGAAGCGGGCTGTCCGTCCGTCGACTGGCTGACGAGCTCGCTCGGACCCCACGCCGGTGGTTCCCCGGGAGCATCATTGTCGTCGATCGTGAGCTCGCCCGTCGGAACGACTACCACGGCATCACCGAGGCTCATTGTGATCGTCCTGTCCACGACCCGCGTGCTCTCGAGCGTCGTGTCCGCGGCGATCTGATACTTCAGCATCTTCGCCCGTTGGCCCGCGCCGAACGTGAGTGTCTCGACGGGAGCGCCGCACACGTCGAGGACACTCACCTTGACCGTCGACGGTGCCGGATCCGACAACGTCACCGGCACGTACGCGTAGTGGGTTCCGCTATCGGCCTCGATGACGGTCGCGTCGCCGATCGCGACCGTATCGCCGATCGCGGCCGCCTTGGCAGTCGACGCCGCGTTGGCGATCGAGGCGGCGACGTTGGCCTGGTTGCCGTCGTCGTCTCGGACGAGCACCTGCCCCACGCCGTCTTGAATGTGCGCGTTCGAAGGCGCGCTCAGCTGAATCTGGACGTTACCGTCCGCCTCGATCGACGAATCGCCGGTGATCGTTACCGGGATCACCTTTGCCGCGACGCCGGCCGCGAACGTCAGCTTGCCCGTCGTCGTCGGAACAGCACCGGCCCCCGTCGGATCGCCGGCCACGGTGTACTTCACCGTGACCGTCGAGGTCGCTGGGTGCGACAGATCGACGGGAATCGTCACCACGGCAGGCCCCGAGTTCCCCTCGTAAGCGGTGACATCGCCGACGGTGATATTCGGATCGCCGACAATCTGCGGCACCGTCGTAGTCGTCGTGGCCGTGGTAGTCGTCGTGGCCGTCGTTGTCGTTGTCGTTGGTGCGGTCGTTGTCGTTGTTGCGGCCGTCGTTGTCGTCGTCGTCGACGATCCGACCGTTGATGTCGTCGTCGTAGCCGCCCCAACGCCCGACGGGGCCGGATACGTATCGCACGCAGAGACGACCAACACCAGCAGCCCCAGCAAACCCGACGCCAACACACGTCGACGCACGCCCATGGCCATACCCCCCGCCTGCGGAACCGGCCGGACGCTACCGCCCCAGCGGACGACTGTCAGCCGATCACACAGAATGCCCGGTCGCAGTGCGTTGTGCCACCAGCGCGGGGCCGCACAGAACGCGTATTGGTGCCCACGCGGCGAGAGCGCTTATGTGCGCGGTTCTGGTTCGTTCTCGCGTCGGGCGCGGCGAGCACACCGATCGATGCTCCTATGTGTTGTCAAGGGGCTTCCGACGTTGCTGGCAGACCAGTGATGGGCCACTCGGGTGAGGGCAGACTCTTATTAGGCCGGGCGGTGTCGGGTCGTGATGGGTTGGGGTGGCGGTCGACGTATCGATCGAAGGACAACCAGTGATGCGGGTAAACACGATCCGCCATAGCGCATGGTTCGCTTGACGGTTCCCGGCGCGACTCTGCCGACGCCGACGCTGTTTGCCCGAGGATGCGTCGAGGGGCGCGACACCGCAGAGGTGCGCTCACGCGGCTTCGTTGCGGATCCGTTCCGGATTGTCGCCGGCCGCGACCAACAAGATCGCAGCCGTGTCGACACCAACACCATGACACGCGAGCAGCGCGGGCGCGGTCCGCGCGACGAGCTCGCCGAGCACGACATCCAGGTCGTGCATGTCGTGCTCGACGGCCCGTAACGTGGTGGTTCATGCCGATCGTGTACCGAGCCGACCGGAACCTTGGTTGCACCATCGTGGTCTGGGACGGCGACCTCACCACCCGCGACATGCAACGACAGCTCCGGCAGTTATCCGCCGATCCGGACTGGCCCGCCGGACCGCGGCACCTCGTCGACGCCACGACAATCGGAACCGTCACGATGCCGGAGCCCGATCTCCTCGAACTCCTCTACCGCGGCACGAACGTGGTCCGCGAGATGCGCATTGCAGCCGTCGTGCGACCTGGCTTCGCCAACGACGCGGGAGTGGCATACAAGACCGCGTCGCACGAGTTCCACATCGCGCCGGTCACCGATGTGGGCGCTGCATCGGAGTACCTGTCCCTCGACTCCACGGCCGTCCGATCCGTGATCGATGACCTGAGGCGACAGCTCTAACGGCAGCGCTGCCCGAGCGCCGATCGGCTGCGAGTTCAGGTGGTCAACGCAACACCTCGTCGAGTGCTTGTGATGGTGACTTCCATCCGAGGGTTTGTCGAGGCCTGTCCGTTGAGTTCTGCGGCTACGTCATCGAGGTCGGCTTGGGTGAAGTGCGCGATCTCCGTGCGTTTCGGGAAGTACTGACGTAACAGCCCGTTCGTGTTCTCGTTGCTGCCACGCTGCCACGGACTACGCGGGTCGCAGAAGTAGACCGGGACACCGGTCTGCGACACTGAACTTCGCGTGCGCGGCCATCTCTTTGCCTTGATCCCAGGTCAGGGAACGTCGGAGTTGTTTGGGGAGCTCGGTGATCTTCGCGGCGAGCGCGTCCGCGACGACGTCAGCGCTGTGACCGTCGGGCAACGCGATCAGCATCACGAAGCGCGTCTTACGTTCCACGAGCGTCGCCATCGCGTGCATCCGTTTCCCCATCAAGAGGTCGCCTTCCCAATGGCCGGGCACGGCCCGATCGTCGGCTTCAGCGGGCCGTTCCCGAATGTTGAGCGTGCCGCGCAGCTGTCCCTGGCCGTTCATCACCGTGTGCCCGCGCGGTCGACGCGTGGTGTGACCCGATCGCAGATAGCGGGTCAGTTCCTTGCGTAACGCGCCACGGGATTGGACGAACAACGACACGTAGATCGTCTCGTGCGACACGCGCATCTCCGGATCATCGGGGAACTCTTCCACCAGCCAACCCGAGATCTGTTGCGGTGACCAGCGCAGCTCGAGCTTCGCCTCCACCACCTTGCAGAGCCGATCACACGACGTGATCTTCGACTGGTTTCGGTCGCCGCTGCACGACGCACCGCAGCCTTATCTGCGCGACACGCCCGATATCGCCGGCGGCCACCGTTCGACGTCGACCTCGCGCGAGATCGTCGACGAAGACCGTTCCAAGCGCCGCGCGATCGCACCGCAATGATTCGCCGCCCGCCAGACCCCGCGAGATCTCCTCGCGTTCGGTCAACGACAACCGCAATGCAGACCGCACCGGTTCCGGAGCTGGCGGCCGCCGCATTGTCCGCAGATGTTCTCGCCACCGCGTTGATGAGCTCGCCCGATCTCCTTGCCGATCAGCCGGGTTGGCCAACCCCTGCGCCGCCAACTCCGCGATCCGCCACTTCTCCAACTCCGACAGCCGCTCTGCCATCACGCACCTCCCGATCGATCCAACTCGATCGAAGGGTGTGATGCGATGACCCCCTGAGACCGCCGCAGTTCTGTCGCTTGCTCCTCAGCTCCGCGGCCGAGACGACGAACTGGGCCACCGACAACTTTCAGGGCTTCGTCGTCGTCGGCGTTCCCGACGGCAACGGCGTATAGGTCTGGCTGTTACACGTGTAGTGGAACGGGAGTTGCGCCGGACTGGTGTCCGGGTTGGTCGTTGGCGGCTCTCCGTTCGGGCACAAGAACGTCGTTGTCGTGGTCGGCTTGGTCGTTGTCGTGTCCGACTTCACGGCGCTGCTTCCGCATCCGGCCACGACGAGTGTCAACCCGATGAGCAACGCTTTGAGTTTCACGAATCGAGCGCCTCCGTCACGCACGCATAATGCCTGATCGCGCGCCGTTCGGCGAGCGCATAGCGGCAGTCCTGCATGGCGCGCACAATCGCGTTCAGGAAGGTCCAGCCGCGCCTCATCGCGAGTCGGTTCGAATAGCTCAACGGGATTGCCGGAGGGGTCCTCGACCAAAATCTGCTTTCCCGCCCACGCCAGAGACAATGTCGTTTCGAAAGTGTGCGCCGCCCCGCGCAGCATCTCGACAGCTGCCACGAGGTCTGGTACTTCGAGCGAGAAGCGGTTCCATCCTCCCGGCGTCGGAATCGTTCCGTCAGGCATCGCCGCACCTCCTCCCGGTCCGCCGCCCGCGCGCGGCCGAGCACCAGACGCAGGTCGCCTCTCGCAAGCATCGCGAAGGTCGGAGCCGGGCGCATCACCTCCGTGAATCCAAGCTGATCTCGGTAGAAGGAGATCGCCTCGTCGACGTCGTGCACGATCTCATCGAACACTGACCGTAGCCATCGAGACTCCTTTCGTCCGATGACCCTCATCGTGCCCGATCCGGTGCGCTAGAGCGAGTTCCGATCGGCCGTTATGGCGTGACGTGATCCATCCCGGTTTAGTATTTGAGCCAGCTCTTACCAGCGGGGAACGATGAGCGACCACAACGGAGGCGAGAGCGTTTTCGCCGATCTGCGACGTTCCGAGTCCTCGAGTTTCTGGGGTGATCTCGCCTTGTCGGCGTGCGGAATGCGAAGCGCGCCCGATGCTCGTCGTTCTGACGGCGCTCCTCTTCCTCCCGTCCCACAGTCTCGGACATGTGGGAGTGTTGATCGCACTCCCGCTGCAAATCGTGCTCGCGGGCTTCGTCGGTACGCAACGAATCTGGTTCGCCCGTCTCTACGGTGACGAGGCGATACATGGGCGCGAGGTTTGGCGCATCACGCGTTCGTGTATCGGCCGGTTCATCATCTTGGCACTCACCATCGCTCTGATTACGTTGCCGATTCTTCCGGCATTGGCGTTGATAGCGACTGGCTCATCAGCGCTCGTCGATCGTCATCGTCTTCGCCGCGTACGGAGTCGCGATGGATTTTGCGCTGACGTTCGTCGTCCCCGAGCTTGCGCTCGCGACCACGTCCGTTTCGACTGCGTGGCGGGAAGGTTTGCGTCTGATTCAACAGACGTGGCCTCGCTGCGGTTGGTACGTATTGACGCCCGGATTGACGCTGGTGGCCCTCGCACAAGGTCTCCGGCCGACGGCCGATAGTCCACTACTAACTGTCGCGACGACCGCCGTCGCTGCCACACTTGCACTTTGGTTCAAGAGCGCGATCGTGGCCTTCTACCTCCGCGAGAGGCCAACCCTTCGAGAGAGTTGAACGCACCGATCGGCGGCGGTCTCAGGGGGTCATCGCATCAACACCCTTCGATCGAGTTGGATCGATTGGGAGGTGCGTGGTGGCAGAGCGGCTGTCGGAGTTGGAGAAGTGGCGGATCGCGGAGTTGGCGGCGCAGGTTGGCCAACCCGGCTGATCGGCAAGGAGATCGGGCGTGCGCACAACGCGGTGGCGAGAAATCTGCGGACGATGCGGCGGCCGCCGGCTCCGGAACCGGTGCGGTCTGCAGTTGCGGTTGTCGCTCATTGAACGCGAGGAAATCTCGCGTGGGTTGGCGGGCGGCGAATCATTGCGGTCGATCGCTCGGCGTCTTGGAACGGTCTTCGTCGACGATCTCGCGGGAGGTCGCGTCGAACGGTGGCCGCCGGCGATATCGCGCGTGTCCTCGCAGATAAGGCTGCGGTGCGTCGCGCAGCGGCGACCGAAACCATCGAAGATCACGTCGTGTGATCGGCTTTGCAAGGTCGTGGAGGCGAAGCTCGAGCTGCGCTGGTCACCGCAACAGATCTCGGGTTGGCTGGTGGAAGAGTTCCCCGATGATCCGGAGATGCGCGTGTCGCACGAGACGATCTACGTGTCGTTGTTCGTCCAATCCCTTGGCGCGTTACGCAAGGAACTGACCCGCTATTTGCGATCGGGTCACACCACGCGTCGACCGCGCGGGCACACCGTGATGAACGGCCAGGGACAGCTGCGCGGCACGCTCAACATTCGGGAGCGGCCCGCTGAAGCCGACGATCGGGCCGTGCCCGGCCATTCGGAATGCGACCTCTTGATGGTGAAACGGATGCACGCGATGGCGACCCTCGTGGAACGTAAGACTCGCTTCGTGATGCTGATCGCGTTGCCAGCGGTCACAGCGCTGACGTCGTCGCGGACGTGCTCGCCGCGAAGATCACCGAGCTCCCCAAACAACTCCACGTTCCCTGACCTGGGATCAAGGCAAAGAGATGGCCGCGCACGCGAAGTTCAGTGTCCAGACCGGTGTCCCGGTCTACTTCTGCGACCCGCGTAGTCCGTGGCAGCGTGGCAGCAACGAGAACACGAACGGGCTGTTACGTCAGTACTTCCCGAAACGCACGGAGATCGCGTACTTCACCCAAGCCGATCTCGATGACGTAGCCGCAGAACTCAACGACAGGCCTCGACAAACCCTCGGATGGAAGTCACCATCACAAGCACTCGACGAGGTGTTGCGTTGACCACCTGAACTCGCAGCAGTTATGGCTCTACGGCGACGGGGCCTGCCCTCAGGAAATCTGTAGAAGATATGGGGACGAAGCCAGTGTCCCGCTGGAACGTTCGGGTGCTCGAAGTCCGACGCCGGATCACGAATCATGCCGAGGCGTTCCATTACCTTCCACGACCGGACGTTGTCTGGGTTGGTGAAGGAAACGATCTCGTCAAGACCGACCTCTTCGAGCCCGTAGCGAACCGCACTACGAGCCGCCTCGGTCACGAACCCATAGCCCCAGTGCTCGCGGGCTAGACGCCAACCGACTTCGACCGCAGGCGTGAAGGGAGCGTCAAACGGCACTCGGTGCAACCCGACAAAGCCAATGAACGGCGAGTGGCTCGGCACCTCCACAGCCCAAAAACCAAAGCCGCAGTCATCGAACTCCTCCTCGATGCGCGCCACGAATGCGTCGCTCTCCTGTCGGCTCATAGTCTTCTGCATATGCGCCATCACGTCGGGATCGGCGTTGAGATCAGCAAAGGGTGCTAGGTCTTCCACGCGCCAACGCCGCAACACGAGGCGTTGAGTCCGCAAAGTCGAGCCCCTCGCATCGGACGTGAGGTTTCGATCGAGATGCACAAGCCCAGATTGCCCGATCTCGCGTCGGAGCGGCGAGACACCGATCGGCAGATGTACGCCGTAACGACAGAGTGGTCACCTGTCGGTTCGGGCCATCACTCTTCCGATGAGGCGACTTCACCTCTGCCCGCCTTGCTTCCCGACCGCTCGTTGCTTGTCGGCGGATTTGGCGTCTTCGCTATGATCTGGCACTGAGTCCGGTCCGGTGTGGGTAGCCGCGATCGTTGTGCCGTTGCTTGCCTTCCGATTCTTGTGTTGGCTTCTCTGGCCGCGCAGTCGCCTGGCCCTAACACTCATCGCCTCGCCCAATAGCTACCCGTGTGAAGCGATCGCCGACGAGGTCGCTAAATATCGCCGTATACCCGTCCTTGGATTCGTGATGTACGTCTGTTCCCGCATCTGAGGGCTTCCGAAGCGCCCGAGACGATGAGCGCCGATCTGCAGTTCTAGCGTGCACGCCGCTTTCGAACTCAGTCTCTCACTCGCGAACGAGTTTCAGTGCCAGCTTAAGCGCGATGAAGGACGCCTAGGAAGATCGGCAGGAACCTCTTTCCGGTGCATCGGAAGGCCACTACCTCACCCTCCTTGGCGTCAAAGCTTTCCGCGCTCACTTTACTTCCGGCCATCTTATACCTCGATTCTCCATCTCCGTCGAACTACTGACGAAGGCCAGTCCTGTACGTGGATCCTGGGTCAAGAAAATCCAATCACCGCTACTTAGTAGGGAGGGCGTAGTGAGGTAGAAGACGCCAAAGAAACCTTGGCGGACGAACGGCCCACTGACTGCGAACGGCGTAATACCGTCTGCTGCGATTGGGACTATGCCCTTGACTATGACCGTAGCGACCAGGGTTCGGTCGTCACATGAGACTCTCGCCCTTGCCCGAGGTTCGATCTCGTCTCCCATGGACGGCCCTAGGGACGAGTTCCCCCTGTAACGTCAAGCTGTGTATATGTCCGAGCGCGCCCGTGTCCGTAGGCGCGACGATCGACACGCCGACCACGAGCGTTACGCTCGCGCTCGAACGCGACCATTCTTCGTATGAACATATGATCGATGCCCCCTGGGCGTGCCGCGGAGCGAGGTTCGATCCGTTACCAGAAGTCACGCCTTGCCCTAAGACGTATCAGCGGTCAGCGCGAGTGTCAACGGTGCACGCATATTGCCCGATCGGGGACGGTTATGCGCGCCGGCGCGGGCGCCGCGGATTCTCGGGTCGTTTCAATACTCCATGGAGGGATTGTTCATCCCGAGAACGGCGGTGGCGGTTATCCGCCGCGGGCGCGGGCTTTGGCTTCCTCGATGTGGCGTTCGCGGTGGTGATGCCAGCAGAGCAAGACCAGATTGTCGAGATCCGTTGGACCGCCACGGCCCCAGTGGTGGAGGTGATGTGCTTCGCAATGGCTCGGAGGGCGCGTACAGCCGGGACCTTGGCAGTGTCGGTCGCGGGCGACGAGTCCTCTCCATTGGGCGGTGCTTACCGTGCGCGTCGCGCGGCCGACGTCGAGGACCTCGGACCGGCCCGCAATGATGATGCGGCTGATCTCGCAGTCGCACGTCAACAGTTCGAGCATCGCGGCGGAGTAGCCGTTCCGGCCGGGGCCGGTCGGCACGCGTACAACCGTCTCGGCCGGCGTACCGGGGAGCTCGTCGAGATCCGCGACCACACTGACATGCGGTCGCACGCCATGAACCTCGGTCGGGTTCAGATGTTCGAGGTACAGACGGCAGATCGCGGTGAGCGCATCGAACCGGCGCTTCGGCGTGGGACGCGGATCATGATCTTGGAGGTCGCGTGCCATCTCGGTGTTCAGCGCGGTGTCGATGCACTCACCCGACAGTTGGTCGCCGTTACCACGGATGTCGTACGCACCGTTCAACGTCCGCGCGCCGTACAGGGCCCGCCGGTCGAAGTCCGTCTCGTCCGTACCGGCACCGCCGTCTCCGTCGATCGCGTCGGTGAACCGGCGCACGATCTCCGCGAACACCTTCGGTGGATGCACACGCGCCTGCTCCACCAACTCCGCTTCGCAGTACGCGATCTCTGCCACCCGGCCCGGCGTGTACGCATCCGCCGCTACCTGGGCATGGCGCGCAGATATCTCGCCCGTCTCGAATGCAGCCGACAGCTCGGGCAGCTTCTCCAATTTGCGGGCCAGCGTGACGTACCGGTGCGCGACCCCGCCATCGATATTGCACGCATGCCGCAACGCGGACGCCGCGGACTGGAAGTTGTCGACGGTGTAGTCGCCGGAACGGTCGTAGTCGGCGACGTCCTTGAGCCAGGCGGCTTCGGCCGCGTCGAGCTCCCGTCGCTTCTTCTTCAGTAGTTCCAATGACCCGAACATACGTTCGTATCGTAGCAGAAACACCCTTCCCCACAAGGGGGTTCTCGCGTATCCGCAGAACCGACAACGTCGATCCGGCACACTGTTCGGCGCATGACCGCCGCCATCCGCGCCCCCCGTCACGACGAGCTCGCGCGGCTGCGCGAGATCGAATGGGCGGCGGGTGCGATCTTCGCCGAGATCGGGTTCGCGGAGGTCGCCGCCGACGAACCCGCGAGCGTCGAGGTGCTCGCCGAATACGCGGGCGACGGCCGGGCCTGGGTCATCACCGACGCGAAGGACGCGCCGATCGGTTACGCGATCGTCGACGTCGTCGACGGGCTCGCGCACCTCGAACAGCTGAGCGTGCTCCCCGAGCACGGGCGCAAGGGTCTCGGCGCGCAACTCCTCGAACACGTGTGCACGTGGGCCGCGCAGCAACACAAGGACGCGGTGACCCTCACGACGTTCCGGGACGTCGCCTGGAACGAACCGTTCTACGCCAAGCACGGGTTCCGCACGATGACTGCGGACGAGATCGGCCCCGAGCTCGACGACCTCCGGGCCAAGGAGGCCGAACACGGCCTCGACCCCGCGCGCCGCGTCTGCATGCGCCGGGCCGTCTGACGCGAAGCGGCGCCCACGCTTCCTCGTCGAAGCGTGGGCGCCGCAGTCGCAGGTGCTTACCGGGAGATCAGAGCGCGTCCTCCCCTGTCTCGCCGGTGCGGATACGGACCGTACGGGCCACTTCCGTCACCCAGATCTTCCCGTCACCGATCTTGCCGGTGCGAGCGGCGTCGGCGATGACGTCGGTGATCTTGTCGGCGGCGCTGGCGTCGCACAGGACGTCGACCCTCACCTTGGGCAGGAAGTCGACGTTGTACTCGGAACCCCGGTACACCTCCGTGTGTCCACGTTGGCGACCGAAACCCTGCACGTCGGAAATGGTCATACCGGTGACGCCCGCGTCCTTCAGTGCCTCCGTCACTGCTTCGACACGGTGCGGCTTGATGATGGCTGTGACGAGATGCATGTGATCGCTCTCCTATTCCCCGACGCTGATCGACGGAGCGCCCGTACCTTTCGGAATCGGGACACCCCCCGACTTCCCGCTCGGGATCGGCGAGTAACCCATGTAGGCGTACTCGGGGTGGTAGCTCGGCGCGCCGTGCTCGACGATGTCGAGACCCTCGAGCTCGTGCTCCGGCGAGATCCGAAGTACACCGACCGCCTTGAGGGCGTACATGATGACCAGCGCGATCGCGAACGTGACCGCGCAGATCACGAAGCTGCCGAAGATCTGGAACTGCAGCTGGTGGAACCCACCGCCGTAGAACAGACCCTTGAACGCAGTCGAGGGATCCGGCCCGGTGGCCGTTGCACCGCCGTACTGGCCGGTGGCGAACAGCCCGAGACTGATCGTGCCCCACACTCCACACAATCCGTGAACGGGCCACGCGCCGATCGGGTCGTCGATGCGGAGCCACTCCAGCAGGTCGACACCGAGGACGACGACCACACCGGCGATGGCGCCGATGCAGATCGCACCGAACGGAGACACCCAGTAACACGGACACGTGATGGCGACCAGTCCGGCGAGGAAGCCGTTGATCGAGATACCCGTGTCCCACTTATGGGCTCGTGGATAGACGAAGAACATCGCCACGAGTCCGGCGGCCGAGGCCGCAAGGGTCGTGTTGGCCGCGACCCGGCCGATGCCCTCGAAGTCCATGGCCGACAGTGTCGAGCCCGGGTTGAACCCGTACCAACCGAACCACAGGATCACACCGCCGACCGCGGCGATGGCCATGTCGTGACCGGGTGGCATGCCACCGCCGTCCCGCTTGAACTTGCGGCCGAGCCGCGGTCCGAGCGCAATGGCACCGGCCAGTGCGATGAACCCACCGATCGAGTGCACGACGGTCGAGCCGGCGAAGTCGTGGAACGGCGTCTTCATCGTTGCGAGCCAGCCGTCCGGACCCCACACCCAGTGGCCGAGGATCGGGTAGATGAACCCACTCACGGCCACGCTGTACAGCAGGTCGCCACCGAAGGCGGTACGTCCGACCATGGCACCGGTCGTGACCGTGCTGCAGGTGTCAGCGAAGGCGTACTGGAACAAGAAGAACGCCAGGAACGCGACGCCCGTCGACCCGTAGGTGTGCGGTGCGCCGTGCAGGAAGAAGTACTGGTGACCGATCCAGCCGTTGCCCGAGCCGAACATGAACGCGAAACCGAACGCCCAGAACAGCAGTGCACACAGACAGGTGTCGGCGATACACGAGATCATGACGTTGGAGACTTCCCGGGTTCTCGCGAACCCCGCCTCCAAGAACATGAACCCGGCTTGCATGAAGAAGACCAGGAATGCCGTGACCAGCACCCAGATGGTGTTGATGGGACTGACAACATCGTCGACCTTGAGGGCCGGCGTCTGCTGACCGAGCATCGTGGCGCCCGCTTTGGTACTCAGATACCAGGTGACTCCCCACAGCCCCACCACCACGATGGCAAGGCCGATCATCTTTCCGCCGAAGTAGGCCCAGAACGCCTTTCGGCGCTCTGGGTCTTTGATACGAACTCGCAAGGTAGTGATCATGTTGGTGAACGTAAGGGCCGCGTGTTGCCGCTCCGTTCGCCCTGTATGACGCGTCCTGGTCGCGCGCGTGTCGGCTGTGCTACACCAACATGATTGCTTTCTGACGACCCCGGTCCGAGGCTCCGCCGGTCACGATCGCTCACGGCTCGACGAGCACCCAGCCCTTCATGCCGTACGCCAAATGGCCAGGGAGGTGACACGCGAATTCGAACCGGCCCGTCCGGTCGAATCGGTAGAACGTCTCGCCGATGTCGTTCGGCGCGACGGAGACCTCACCCGGCACCGGCGGATGACTCGCCTCGGTGCCGCGCTCGTGTCGTTGGTGCACACTCGCGTCGCCGACGATGAACTCGTGGTGGATCGGATCGTCGTTGTGCACCAGGAAACGCACCAACGTTCCCGTGTGCACGTGCAGTGTCGAGAGCGAGAACGCGCTGTAGTGGATGCCGACGTCGACGGTCACGAGACCGGGTCCGAGCGCCGACGGCGCTTGCGCGTGCGCGTCGGTGTTCATCGCGTAGCCCGCGAACGCGGTCGCACTTGCGACGACGAGTGCGGCCGCGCTGCGCGTGAACCACTTCATGCGGCGACCCCCGGGAGTCCCGGGAACGGCGGGCGCGCGTTCCGCCGGCGGCGTTCGGACTCGATCGTCGCCACGAGGCCGAACGTGAACACACCGGCGATGCCCGCCGCCACCAGCGGCCAGATCGCCCACCCGGGCTCGGGCGCGACCACCGGACGCGCCGCGTCGGCGGCGATGCCCGTGTCGACGAGCCGGGGCACCGCGTTCGGCTGATCGGAGATCGCGAGGTCGTAGCCGAGTTCGCCGGCGGGGACGTCGACGTGCAGATACGTGAACCACATGTGCGCCGGCACCCAAGCCATGCCCTTGTCGGAGCGGAGGTCGTCGAGCAGCAGCGCCGACGCCGGCTCGTTGCGGTTCAGGCTCAAACCCGTCCCGCCCGCGAGCAGCTTGGGCTGGTTGTCGGTGAGCAGGAACACGTCCGCGTCGACGACCTTGGCCTTCGCGAGCCCGAGGCTGAGGATGTGCAGCGGCACCCACGGCTCCTTGACGGGAATCGTGAGCATGATCGGAGTGCCGTCACCCGTCGCCTGCCCGAGCTGCTGCGCGCGCGACGCGTCGAAGCGGGCGGCCATGAAGATCGGGCTGCGGCGACCGTAGAAGTCGAGCATCGCCGGCGCGTCCGGTGTGAGCAGGAAACCGTGGTCGACCGCCCATTTCCCGACGTCCGCGCCGCCGCCCTTCAAGATCGTGATTTGGAGCGCGTCGATCTTCGTCTGCAGGATCACCTCGGCGCCCGAGGATTTCGGTGAGGCGGCGCTGTCGAACACCGCGCGTTCGCGTAACGGTGGCGTCACTTCGCGCTCGAGCCGTTGCAACGTCCAGCTGCCGCCGCGTTCGACCTTCGACGGAATGCCGGGCAACGGCGTGATCGATCCGACCTCTTTGCCCTGTCCGCTGAACTCGAACGACGTGACGTAACGCTCGACACCGTTGTGATACGCCGCGAGCGTCGACGTCCGGGTGAGCTGAATGGTGCCGTTCTCCCCCACCAGCCCGCCACAAGCAACCGCGGGGACGGCCAGCGCCACGACGACCGCGGGCACGGCCGCGGCAACGAACATCCGGAAACCGGCGCGACGGAATCCAATCGACATACGACCCTCCAAGTTCGGTGAAAACCGCGAACTGGAGAGTCCGACGACGCGCGGTCGTCGCGTGGTTCCCGATTTATTCCTCGGTGATGCCGTAGTGCGCGACGTACCCGGCGAACGTGGCCCGCACGTGGTCGTCGTCGAGGCCGAGCTCGGCGAAGGAGTAGGTGTGCGCGCCGTGCTTGGCCTTGGGCTTGGCTGCGAGGTACGCCCTGATCGCGCGGTCGTGACCCCGGGGCCAGTCGTAGCCCAGCTGGTCGTACACGCGGTGGAGCATCGCAACCGGGTCCGACATCAGCTCGAGGAAGTGAGTGTCCACGATCTGGTCGTCGGGCACGGTGCCGTCGGCGCGCTGCGCGATCACCTGCTCGAGGAACAGTTGATACGTCATTTCCATGAGCGGGCCCAACGTGTGCCGCACGTCCTGTTCGCTGCGCATGAAGCGCAACACCGCGAGCAGGCTCACCAACGACGCAATGAACCGCCGGGGGTCGCGATGCGTATGGATGACGCGCGCGTCCGGGTACTCCGCGAAGAGCGCGGCCAGGGTGGACAGGTGACCGGGTGACTTGAGCAGCCACCGGCGCCGTGCACCGCCGCTCCCACCGTCGCCGTACTGGAACGTCTGCAGCATGCGGCGGTGCAACCGGTAGACGCGGTCGAGGGTGTCGAGGTTCTCCAGCTGCCAACCGGTGAAGCTCGGCGTGTCGTACATCATGCTGTAGTACGGGCCCGCGAAGTCGTACGCCAGGAAGTTCACGCACTCGCACGGCAGGTCGCTCGCGAGCTCGTGCATCGTCATGAACTCGGGATGCACGTCCGCCCAGAATTCCTGCTCGCACTCCGACAGCGCGCGGCGCCGTTCGGGCGAGCCCTCGGACGACAGCGGGTGCAAGGCCTCCCACGCGATCGGCGCGCGCAGCTGCGGATCGAGCGCCAGCAGCTCGAGCAGGATCGTCGTGCCCGTGCGGGGCGGTCCGACGACGAACAGCGGCGCGTCGATCGGCTCGGCGCGGATCGCGGGCTGTGTCTTCCACTCCTGCTGCAACCGCAGCCAGGTCTGCAAGACCTTCAGCACCTCCGCCCGCGTCACGATGCGGCCGAGCGCGTGCAGGTGAGCCTCGCGGTCGATCGCCGTCACCATCCGCTCGTAGGTGTCGGTCCAACCGGGCCAGTCGGCTTCGCCGAGGTCGTCGAGTGCTGTCGACGCGCGCGCGGTCGCCAACAGCTCCTCGGCGTCGAGGCTCGCGAGCAGACGCGGATCGCCCACGATGTCGCCGAACAGATTGAAGCGCCGGACCCAGTCGGGATGGACGAGCTCGTTCGCCATGGTTCCCCCTCAGTCGTGCGTCGCGAAGTTCTCGATTCGGCGCGCGATCACGCGCAGGACCGGGTTGTCGGCCCCGGCAACGCCCGGATACGGCACCCCGCTCTCCTGCGCGAGCCGAGCCTGACGGTCGTTGATCGCGGTCGAACGGATCAGCGCAAAGATCTCGTGCCATTCGAGATCCCGCACGGGACGGCCGAGCGCGGCTTCGTAGCGCGCGACGACCTCCGCCCTGGAGAGAAATCCCGGCACGGTCTTCTTCACGAAGTGGTTGGTGAGCTCGTCGAGCGCGACGAACCACGCGAGATCCAGCTCCGCCGGACCGATCGAGGCCATCTCCCAATCGAGCACGGACAGGACGTCACGCTCCTCACTGAAGAGCATGTTGCCGATGCGGACGTCGCCCCAGCAGAGCGACGCCGGCGGCTCCCCGGCCGGGACATTTCTCGCGCACCAGGTCACGGCGTCGGCGAGCGCCGCGGTCGGCGAGCCGTCGCCGGCCCAGTCGACGTAGTCGGCCCACCACGCGACCTCGTGCGCGAGCGTGTGCTCGCCGCCGCGCAGCACGCCACCGATCTCGCTGTCGTGCCAGTCGACCGAATTGATCGTCGCGAGCATGTCGACGAAGCGCTCGTGCAGGCGGCGCTGCACGTCGGGCGCCGCTTCCATGACCCACGGGTCGAGCGCGGGCGCCTCGGGTCCCGGACGGCCGGCTTCGTGCGACATCACGACGAACGGCGCGCCCAGCCATTGCTCGTCGGGCTCGTACGCCACGACCGCCGGGACCGGGACCGGTGTCGGAGCGAGCGCGGCGAGCACGCGGGCCTGTGCCCCGAGGTCGTACACCGGCCAGGTCGGCACCCCGGGTGGGAGCCGCACGACGAGACGACGGTCGCCGGCCGTCCCGTGCAGCGCGACCAGCAGCGTTTCGTTCGTCCAGCCCGAGCGCGGGCGACCGAGGTCGACGATCACGTACCCGGCCTCGGGCCACCGGCGCGCGCACCAGGCGGTGAACCCGCGGGTCAGGTCCGCGTCGTCACGCCGAGCCAAAGTTGTCATACGCGGCGAGACGCTACAGAATCACGCCGATGCAGTCCGACGAGGGCGCGCTCGTCGCCGCCGACGAGTCGTTCAGCCACCAAATCGTCGAGACCCACGCACGCGTCGCGCAGGCCGATCGGTCGTGGACGGAGAAGGTGTGCGCGATGGCGGCCGCGCGCGACGGCTCGCTCCAAGTTGCGTTCGGCGCGGGCAAGTACACCAATCGCAACGTGTTCGACGCGTACGCGGGCGTGTCGCGGGGCCGTGAGCAATGGACCGTGCGCGGGAGCCGGCGCCTGAGCGACGCGCCCGACCGGATCGGGGTCGGCCCGATCGACTACGAGGTGATCGAGCCGTTCCGCAGGGTGCGGTTCGCCTGCGCGGCGAACGACGTCGTCCCGATCTCGTTCGAGTGGATCTTCGCGGCGGCCGTTCCGCCCCGGCTCGAGCAGCGCGATATCCAACGCCCCCGGCGCGGCTACCGCCCGAACGCCGAGGTGCTGCGTTACCACCAGATGGGGTTGGCGTCGGGTTGGGTCGAGGTCGACGGCCGACGGAGCGCGATCACGCCGGACACCTGGTTCACGACCCGGGACCATTCGTGGGGCGTGCGCCAGGACGTCGGGCTTCCGCCGACCGACCTCGAAGGTTCGGAGGCGCCCGTGCTCGACGGCGTCTCCTTCCGCTTCTCGTGGAGTCCGATGGTGCTCGAACGACCCGACGGCACCGTCTACGCGATCCACCACCAACATCGGCTGTTGCGCGCGTTCGGGTACGAGGAGTCCATGGTGGAAGGTGGCGTCGAACACCCGGACGGAACCGTCGAGCGGTTCGCGGCGCTGCGGCCCGATCTCCGCTTCGACCCGGTGAACCGCCGCGTCCTCGGCGGCACGCTCCATTTCACGATGAAGGACGGCACGGCCCGCCCGATCACCGTGGAGGCGACGGGCGACACCGGTTTCCACCTCGGTGCCGGTCTGTACTTCGGGCTCGACGGGCATCATCACGGCGAATGGCGGGGGAAGCTGCACGTCGACGGTGAACATTTCGCGGATTGCACGGACGCGACGACGGCGCGCCGCATCCACCAGATCCGTGACGCGGTGATGCGCGTGGACGATCCGGTCGGTGGCGGCCGGGGCTGGTGCAACTTCCAGTCGACGATGGCGGGTGCGTGGCCCGACGAAGGACTCGACGAGGAGACGTCGTTCATATGACGGCGGTGTTGAATCCCGAAGTCGTCGGCGCGTTCACCGAGCCGGACTACTACGACGAGCTCGCGCGCCTGCGCCGCGACGAGCCCGTGCGGCTGTACGCACCGAATTCGTGGACGGTCGCGCGCTACGACGACGTGCGCACGGTGAGTCGTGATCCCGAGCGGTTCTGTTCGGGGCGCGGCGTGCTGTTGAACGATCCCTTGCGCTCCGGCGGGCGCATCGACGGCTCGATCCTGCACATGGATCCGCCGCAACACGCGCCGTGGCGCGGACTCGTGACGCGGCGGTTCACACCGCGCGCGATCTCCTCCCTGGAAGACCGGGTGCGCGCGGTGGCGCGCTCGGTGCTCGCCGAGGTGCAGCCCGGACAGGAGATCGATTTCGTCGACGCGGTTGCTGCACCCTTCCCCGTCCTGGTGATCGCGGAGCTGCTCGGGATCGACGCCGACGACCGCGAGAAGTTCCGGCGCTGGTCCGACGCCGCGATCGAAACGCCGGACCGGCCGGGCGAGAATCTCGACGACCTCGTGGCGCTGTTCCAGTTCCTGCTCGCGCACGTCGACGAGCGCCGCCGACGACCCACCGACGACATCGCGTCGGCGGTCGTGAACGCCGAGGTCGAGGGCGAGCCGGTCACGACCCGGGAGGCGGTCGGCTATCTCCTCGCCCTGCTCGTGGCGGGGAACGAGACGACCCGCCATCTCGTGTCGGGCAGCACCCTCGCGCTCGCGCAGCACCCCGACCAGCGGGCGCGGCTCGGGCGCGAGCGGGCCCGGGTCGCGGTTGCCGTCGAGGAGTGCCTGCGCTGGGTCACACCGATCCAGGTGTTCGGCCGCACCGCGACGCGGGCCACCGAGCTCGGCGGACAACGGATTGCGGAGGGCGACTTCGTCGTCATGCTCTACGCGTCGGCAAACCGCGACGAGGACGCGTTCGGGCCGACCGCCGGACTGTTCGACGTGACCCGTCCGATCGACGCGCAGCATCTCGCGTTCGGTTTCGGCGAGCACCTCTGCGTGGGCGCGGCGCTCGCCCGGCTCGAAGGTCGCGTGTTCCTCGAGGAGCTCCTCGCGCGCTTCCCCGACTACGAGCTCGTCGGCGAGCCCGAGCTGTCGCGCTCCACGCTCGTACGCGGCGCGACGCGGATGCCGGTGCTCTGTCGATGACCACGACGACGATCGCCGCGCTGGTCGCGGCGCGCGCCGACGACGACAACCCGGGCCTCGTCTTCGAGGATCGCTCGTGGACGTGGGCCGAAGTCGCGCACGAATGCGCGGTACGCGCGTCGGTGTTGCGCGCAACCCGTCGCCCCGGCGCGTCGCCGTTTCACGTCGGCGTACTCCTCGACAACATTCCCGAGTACGTCTTCCTGCTCGGCGGCGCCGCGCTCGCGGGCGCGGCGGTGGTCGGCATCAACCCGACCCGCCGGGGCGAGGAGCTCGCCCACGACATCCGCCACGCCGATTGCGGGATCGTCGTCACCGAGGCCGCGTACGCGCCGCTGCTCGCCGGCCTCGACCTCGGCATCGACGGCGACCGCGTGCTCACCGTCGAGTCCGCGGCGTGGCACGACCTGGTCGCCGCGAACGCCGGCGCCGCGATCCCGAAGCGGTTGCCGGGACCGGAGACCCTGTTCGTGCTCATCTTCACCTCGGGCTCCACGGGCGCGCCGAAAGCCGTGCGGGGTACGCAGGGCCGGTTCGCGGGCATGGGCGCGCGCATGCCGTTCGGTCCCGGCGACGTCCTGTACTGCCCGATGCCTCTGTTCCACGGCAACGCGCTCGCGTCGAACTTCGTACCCGCGGTCACCTCGGGCGCCACGATCGCCCTGCGGCGCCGGTTCTCGGCCTCGGAGTTCTTCGCCGACCTCCGCCGCGTCGAAGCCACGTACTTCAACACCGTGGGGCGCGCGTTGTCGTACATCCTCGCCACACCGCCGTCCGCCGACGATCGCAACCACAAGGTGAAGTTCGCGCTCGCGCCGGAGTCGTCGGCGACCGACGCGGCGGCGTTCCGCGCCCGGTTCGGTATCCCGCTCGTCGGCGGGTACGGCTCGAGCGAGGGCGCGATCATCATCACCCCGATACGCGACGGGAAGCCCGGCGCGCTCGGCCTCCCCGCCGAGGGCACCGACATCGCGGTGGTGGATCCCGCCACCGGCGAGGAATGCCCGCGCGCGGAGGTCGACGAGAACGGGGCGCTCCGCAACGCGACCGCCGCCATCGGCGAGATCGTGCGGCGCGATCCGCGGCTCGTGTTCGAGGGTTACTACAACAACGAAGCCGCCACCGCCGAGCGGAACCGCAACGGCTGGTACTGGTCGGGCGATCTCGGCTACCGCGACGACGACGGCGTCTTCTACTTCGCCGGCCGCACCGCGGACTGGATCCGGGTCGACGGCGAGAACTTCGCGGCGGCACCGATCGAACGCATCATCGAGCGTCACCCGGGCGTGGCGGCGGTCGCGGTGTACGGCGTCCCCGATCCCGTGACCGGAGACCAGGTGATGGCCGCGGTCGAGCTGCGCGCCGGAGCCGGGTTCGACCCGGCCGAGTTCGGCGCGTTCCTCGACGCGCAACGCGATCTCGGTACGAAATGGGCGCCGCGCTTCGTTCGGGTCGTCGACGCGTTGCCCGTCACCGGCACCGACAAGATCGCCAAGCTCCCGTTGCGCGCCGCGGCATGGGACGCAGCCGCGCGCCGGGACGGCGGCATCTGGTGGCGACCCGGACGCGCCGGCGCGTACGAGCCGTTCACCGAAGCCGACGCCGACGCGCTGGCCGAACGCTTCGCGGAACACGGACGTACCGCCCTGCTCCCGGACACCGGTCGGAACGCCGGTTCGTGACGCCGCGCCGATTCTGGTTCGGGCTCACCGCGATCGCGATCGGCGCGGTCGTCATCCGGATCGCCTTCATCGTCATCGTCGCGCCGACGGTTCCCGCGCTCGGCGACGCATCGGCGTACCACCTCCTCGCCGAGCACCTCGCGCACGGCGGCGGGTACATCCGCCCGTTCGACAACCTGTTGCTCCACGTGCAGCGCCCGACCGCGGAATACCCGCCGCTGTTCCCGGTCCTGCTCTCGCTCCCGGCCCGGCTCGGTGCACACTCCGTCGAACAACAACGCATCTTCGTCGCGTTCGTCGGCGCGGGCACCGTCGCCCTCGTCGGTCTGCTCGGCCGCCGGGTGGCTTCCGCACCGGTCGGGCTCATCGCGGCCGCGCTGGCCGCGGTCTACCCGATGCTGTTCCTGAGCGAGGCGACGCTCATGGCGGAGTCACTCTACGTCGCGCTCGCGACGACCATGCTCCTCCTCGCGTACCGCGCATTCGACGACCCGAAGCCGGCCCGCTTCGCCGCACTCGGCGTCGCCACCGGTTTCGCGACACTGACCCGCGCCGAAGGAATCCTGCTGGGCATCGTCATCGTCGTGCCGCTGGGCTTCTTCCTCCGCGACCTCACGACGCGCGACCGCGTTCTCCGCGTGCTCCTCGCGCTCGGCGTTGCGGTTGCGGTCGTCGCGCCCTGGACGATCCGCAACGCGGTGAAGTTCCACGCGTTCGTACCGGTGTCGAACAACGTGGCGACGCTCGTCGACGGCGCGAACTGTGACGCCACCTACGCCGGGCATCAACTCGGACTGTGGCGGGAGAGCTTCTCGCAGGCCGGCGACAGCGCCCGCCGACTCCCCCAGGCGCAGGCGTGCTTCGAGGGCTTCGACATCGCCGACCCGCACTTCGACGAGGCGCAGGCCGCGGGGGTGCACACGCGCGCCGGGCTCGGCTACGCGCGCCACCATGTCGGCTCGCTCCCGAAGGTCGCCGCGGTGCGCGTGCTGCGCACCTGGGGGCTGTACGCACCGAGCGACCAGATCAGCTTCGAGTCGCTCGAGGGCCGCCCACGCGCGTGGCAGTTGCGCGGCACGCTGATGTACTGGGTCCTCGCGCCGCTGGCGATCGCGGGGGCGGTCGTGCTCCGCCGCCGGCGTCGCCTCTTGTGGCCGCTCGCGGCGACGGCGGTGACGGTGACGCTGGTCGCGGCGGCCACCTACGGCCAGCAGCGCTTCCGCATCGCGGCCGAACCGGCGATCCTCGTGCTCGCCGCGGTGGCCCTCCACGCGCTGGGTAGGCTCCGCTCGTGCTTTGGTTCGAGCGGCAGGTCGTCGGCACGCTCATGAACCCGACTCTCGACCCCGCGGCGCGCTCCGCCGTGGAGTCGTATGTCGCGACCACCCTGCACTCGATGCCCGAGCATCTGCGCGCCGGCGTCGCCGCGGAATCGATCTTCCTCGGCAGCTGGTCCTGGGTCGAGGACCGCATGGGCCGACTCGACGAACGGCGCCTGCGGTCGCGGGTCGCGGGGTGGAAGACCCACAAGTTCGATCCGATCCGCCAGTACGTGCGGCTCCTGCAGTCGCTCGTGCTCTTCGCGGAGAACGAGTTGGTGACCGACGGCGCCGGAGCAGCCGCGCCGTGAAGCGTCCGGTCGACACGATCGACACCGACGTCCTGATCATCGGGTCGGGCGCGGGCGGCGCGGTCACGGCCGCCACGCTCGCGCGGGCGGGACGTTCGGTCACGGTGCTCGAAGAGGGTCCGTGGGTCGACCCCGACGCGCTCGAGCCGTTCTCGTTGCAGGAGATGGTCGCGAAGTACCGCCACGGCGGTTCGTGCGCCGCACTCGGGCGGCCGGCCATCGCCTACGCCGAGGGTCGCTGTGTCGGCGGCAGCACCGAGATCAACAGCGGTCTGTACCACCGCCTGCCGCCGGAGCTCGCGGAGGAATGGCGGCGCGACTACCAGATCGAGGAGTTCGGCACCGACGCGCTCGATCGCTACGCCGACCGCATCGAGCAGGAACTCGGTGTGTCGCGCCTCCCCGGCGCGCCGCCGGCGTCCTCGGCGGTCCTGGAGCGGGGCGCGACCAAGCTCGGCTGGCGCTCGGTCGAGTTCTCGCGGGTGTTCCGCTACGAGACGAACGGCCGGGCCGTGAAACAGACGATGGCCCGCACGATGCTGCCGAGCGCGATCGAGGCGGGTGCGCGCGTGATCCCCGACTGCCGCGTCGCCCGGCTCGAGCGCCGGGGAACGCGCATCACCGGCGCGTCGTGCGTGCAGGCGCTCCCCGACGGCACGACGCGCGACCTGCTGGTGCTCGCCGACCACGTCTTCGTGTGCGCCGGTGCCACGCAGACACCCGCGCTGCTGCAGCGCAGCGGCATTCGCCGGAACATCGGCCAGGGCCTCAAGATGCACCCCACGGTCAAGATCGCGGCTCGGTTCGACTCGCTGATCGACCACGGCGACGTTCCGATGCACCGCGTCACCGAGTTCGCGCCCGGCCTCACCATCGGCGGGTCCGCCAGCCGGCGCGGTCACGTCGCGCTCGCGCTCGCCGACTCGGACGCCGACTACGCCGACGCACTCGCGCACTGGGAGCACGTCGCCGTCTACTACGCCGCGATCCGCAGCGAAGGCTCCGGGCGCGTGATCGCGCTCCCCGGTTTCCGCTCGCCACTCGTCACCTACCAACTCACCGAGGGCGACATGAGCCGCCTCGCCCGTGCGCTGGTGCACCTCGGCGAGGTGCTGCTCGCGGCGGGCGCCACCGAGCTCTACCCGTCGGTGACCGGCGGCGTGGTGGCCCGCGGCCCCGACGACCTCGTGCACTGGTGGGACGCGCTCACCCGCAACCGGGCCAACCTGATGACGGTGCACCTCACGTCGACGGTCCGCATCGGCGAGAACCGGGCCCGCACCGGCGCCGACAGCTTCGGACGCGTCTGGGGCTACGACAACCTGCGCGTGAACGACGCGTCACTGCTCCCCGAGGCGCCGGGCGTGAACCCGCAGGGCCCGATCATGGCGGTCGTGGCCCGCAACTCGGATCAGTTCCTCGCGGACGCGTAGCGGTTCCACACCGCGTCGATCGCGATCGCGGAGAGCACGACGAGCGACGGCTCGGCGGTCGTGCGGAACCGCGTGCTCGCGTACGTGACGAGCACCGTGACGAGCACCGCGAAGATCGGCGCCAGCAGCGGATACAACGGTGGCGAGTGCGCACGCCGGCGCAGCACCACCGCGCCCGCGATCGACGCGAGCGCCAGGGCCCAGAACGAATACAGCCCGGACCACGTGATCCAGTACGGCCGGCGACCCTCGATGTACCAGTCGCCCTGAACGTACAACGACGTCTTGTAGAGCCCCGCGATGCGGAGCAGGCGAACGCCTTCCACCACCGGCAGACGACTCAGGTGCCCGCGGATGTAGTCCTCGGCCGCGCGCCGGTAGACGAGACCCTCCTGCGACTCGTCGTCGGCCGGGGTGATCCCCTTCGCATCGGCGATCTTCTGGGCACACGTGATGTCGAAGTAGCCCTGCAGGTTGCCGTAGTACGTGCTGTCGCAGTTCGCCGAGGCGAGCAGCGGGTCGATCTGCGCGCTGATGAGGATCGGATGCGTGAAGCGCGTCGTGTTGTAGATCGTCCACGGCGCGATGACGATCACCGTGGCCAGCACCGACGCACCCAGCCACTTGACCTTCTCGGCCCCCCTACGTTCACTCGTCGTCCAGACGAGCGGAACCACGACGAACGGGAGCATCAGGATCAACTCGGACCGCGCGAGCGTGCCGAAGCCGCACGCCGCGCCGACGAGCACGAGGCGCTGCCAACTCGGCTTCTGCCAGTAGCGATACGCGAGCAGGAGGATCGCGACGGTCGCGAACATCGAGAGCGTCTCCGCCTGCAGCTGACCGTCCGGCGCCCAGAGGTTCGGGTACACGGCCGCGATCACGGCCGCGATGATCCCGGTGCGGGCGCCGCCGACCGCGCGGCCGAGCAAGCCGATCAACCACACCGTTCCCGCGCCGAGCACGCACGACCAGAGCAGATGCGTGAGCACGCTGTGCATGCCGAGCACGGACGGGATCGCGAGGAAGACGATGTACAGCGGCGGGTGCTCGGCCGCGGCGCGGTGGATCCCCTGCTGGATGAAGAACGGTGAGATGAAGCCCTTGCCGTCGGCAAGAAGGTTCGCGCCCGCGTGGTAGAAGAACGCGTCGCCACCCGGCACGAAGTCGCGCTTGTACGCGAACACGTACGCGACGCGCAGCACCAGTGCTCCCAGCACCACGAGCGCGAGTGCGGGCCGGAACCACGTCGCCTCGCGCGGAACAGTCTCTGTGTCTGGTTCCATGACGCGCGGTCAGTCGGTTCCGGGCGGACCGACGAACACCGCCATCGGCATGCTCAGATCGAGCATCTGCGAGATCTTGTGCCGCGTGCTCGGTGGCACGTTCGGCGCGAGCCCGAGCATGAACAGGTTCTGGTCGACCTGGGCGACGAGGTCGCTGTGGCCTTCCCGGCGGAGTTCGGCGACGACCTGTTCGTGCAACCGGTCGAACTCGGCCCGTTCGGCGTCGGTGCGCGGATCGGCGGCGGCGACCTCCTCGAAGCCCGCCTTGTTCCGCCAGTTGGCGATGTCGGTGCCGGTCGCGAGGTGCACCTCGAGCGCGGGTTTACGGTCGTCGATCACGTGGTAGCGGGTTGCGCCCGGACGGAACTGCTCCTCGGCGCGGGCGTCGAAGCCGCGGCGGTCGAGCTCGTTGAGGAGGCCGAAGCCGGCCCCACCGATTCCCTGCGCATCCGGGAGCCACGTCACGAGGTACGGACCCGATTGCCCCCGGGCCCGGCGCTGGGTGAGGGCGGCGGACGTGGGGCCGACGAGCGCACCCAACGAATTGTTCACGCGCGGCGTCTGCACCGTGACGTTTCTGGCCTGCACCGAGAACACGACGCTCGCGACCACTGCGATCGCGACGAGTACGCCGCCGACGACGCGCGCTCCCCTGCCTTCGCGGCCGGGTCCGGTCGCGCCGGTATCGCTCCGGGCTCGCACCAGCTCGACGCCCGTCCAGCCGATCGCGAACAGGATGAGCGCGACGAGACCCCAGGCCCACAGCACCAGGTAGAACCAGACCGTGCCGAAGATGCGCGCCGCCGACACGAGCCCGAGGAGCAGCGCGACCGCGAGCACCGTGTCGAGCAGCAGCAGCAGGCGGTGGCGCAGGCGGAACGCGACGTACACCGACCACGCGAACGCGGCCAGCAGGACCGCGCCGGGAATGCGCGAGCCCGCGACCTCGAGCGCGCCGCCGTCGTGCACCAGCGTGCGCGTCAGCAACTTCCACGGGTCGAGCTGCGCCAACAACACGCCGACGCCGCGCCGGGCGCCGATCGTGGCGTCGGGCGGATGGCTGAAATAGTCGCGGATGATGCCGAGGTTGCCGGGCGAGTGCGCGAACTGGTCGATGATCGGCGGGATCCACAACGCAACGCCGGTGACCAGACTGATCCCGCCCCACGTCCACAACGCGCGCCGGCTCGCGGGATCGCGCCGGCGTTTGAAGGCGCTCCACGCGAGCACCACGACCGTGAACGCCGCGAGCCCGCCGATCAGCCCGAGGTACGAGATGTGCGTCTGCATGCACATCGAACCGGCGATCACCGCGACCGGCAGCATCGCGAGGTCGTCGGCGAGCACCGACCAGATCGCGAGCAGGAACACGAACCACCACAACACCGGAAGGTACGGATTCCACGGGAGCGTGAGCAGGAAGGCGCCGTAGGCGCGGGTGAGCACCGCGAGCACGGCCGCGATCGCGATGAGCAACGTGCGACCCCCGCGGCGCAACGCCATCCACAGCGAGAGTCCCATCGCCACGACGTCGAGCACGACGGTCGACACGAACAACCCGTACGAAGAGCCGCCGAACAGCTTCCACACGGGCCAGAGCGCGTAGAAGCTGAGCGGCCCCGGATGACTCCCGCCGTTCGGCCCGAACGGCCCGATGCGCCCGGCCAACCCGATCAAGGGAGTGTGGCCGGTGACGTCCCGCACCCGGATCTCGGTCTGCGCCATGTCGAGCAGCGGGTACCAGTGCGGACGCCGGAGCTGGACGAGCGCGACGACCAACGGGAACGCGAGCACGACGAGCAGCCCCGCGAACAACAGCACCGTGCCCCCGTCGAACCGGCGCTCGGGTCGCGCCGGCGGCGGGTCGACGGGCGCGTCGACGGCGACGGTCACGGCAGCGCCTTCAACGCGCGCAGCAGTCCGAGGCGCACCGGCGACTGATGGTGCGATCGGCCGGCATCGTCCGTCTCCCTGCGGTGTGCGAGGAACCACTCGTACGACTCGATCACCATCGACGCGTTCGAGTGCGTCGGCTCCCAGCCCAACTCCGTGCGCGCCCGGGTCACGTCGAAGTAGAGCGACTCGCTGTAGAGCAACCAGTGGTACGGAGCAAACGGCGCGAGGCCGACGGCGGCGAGGCTCTGCATCGCGAGGCGTGCAGGCGCGACCGGCAGCGACCGGACGTGCGAGCCGGTCTGCGCGTGGTCGACGAGCGCCTGGAGCGTCTCGCGCATCGTGCCGAACTCCAACGCACCGATGTTGTAGACGGAGGGACCGGCGCGGTCGCCGGCGCGTAGGCACGCGTCGGCCAGATCCGACGCGTGGACGAGTTGGTAGCGGTTGTCGCCGCTCCCCAACACGTAGACGGGCGCGCCGTCGGCGACGAACTCGAAGAGGATCGCCATCACGCCGAGCCGACCGTGGCCGAGCACCGTGCGCGGCCGCACGATCGTGACGTCGGTGCCGGCCGCGACCGCGTCGTGACACAGGAGCTCGGCGCGCAACTTGGCCCGGCCGTAGGCCTCGAGCGGATGACACGGAGAGTCTTCGGTGACCGGGTTGTGTTCCGGGATCCCGAACACCGCGCTCGACGACGTGTGCACCACCTTCGCCACGCGCACGTCACGCGCCGCGACGAGCACGTTTGCCGTCCCGCCGACGTTCACCGCGTCGAACAGCGCCCGGTCCTTGGCCAGCGGGACCTGGGCCACGTTGTGGAGCACGACCTCGACCCCTTCGCACGCGGCCCGCACCGCGGCGCGGTCGCGTACGTCGCCCGCGACGAACTCCGCGCCCGCGAGCGTGGGTCCGGGCGGGTTGAGGTCGAAGATCCGGACCGCGTCACCGCGGGCGAGCGCGCGTTCGGCCAGCTCGGTCCCGAAGTAGCCGCTCCCACCGGTGATCAGGACGGAACGGGCCATCAGAGCTTGTCGCCGCGTGCGAGACACCAACGCACGCTCGCGCGCATGCCTTCGAACAACGCGACCGTCGGCTCGTAGCCGAGGTCCTTGCGGGCGCGCGAGATATCGCACGCAATGGTGTCCTTCAGCTCCCCGAGCACGTGCAGCGCCTGTACGTAGCGACCGGTGCCCTGCGCGAGCGCGTCGAGCTTCTCGGCTACGACGCCGGCCGGCCGCGGGATGACGAACGGGCGCCGGTGCGTCACCGCGAGACCCTCGGCCTCGATGGCGCGGCGCACGGTTTCCAGTACGTCCCGCAACGCGTAGGGCTCGGCGTCCGCGATCCAGTACGCGCGTCCGGGTGCGACCTCCGACACCTCGGCCAGCAACACGCCCTGCACGAGATTGCCCGTGTACACCATCGAGCGCCGTTGCGAGCCGGGCCCGACGAGAGGAAAACGGCCCCGCCGTACCGCGGCGAGGAACTGCGTCTGGCGCTCGGGTTGGAACGGCCCGTAGAACCACGGCGGTCGCACGATCACCGTCGCGAGATCGCCGCGGTCGAAGCTGCGCTGCACGAGTTGTTCGGCTTCGAGCTTGGACCGTCCGTACGCCATGTAGGGAGCGAACGGCGAGTCCTCGTCGAAGCGATCGTCGCTCGTGCGGTTCGCACCGAACGGAGAGTTCGACGACACGTGCACGAACCGCGCCGCGCCGACGCGCCGGGCCCGATCGAGCACGAGCTGCGTACCGCCGACATTCACGTCGAAGAGCTCCCGCACCTGCCGGGCCGGATGGATGACCGCGGCCGCGTGCACCACCGATGCACCCTTGACGTTCTCGAAGAGCGTGTCGATCACCGAAGGGTCGCGCACGTCGCCCGCCACGACCTCGATCCGGGGGTCGATCACCTCGAGTACCGCCGCGTCGACGGGCTCGTGCACGAGGCAACGGATGCGCTTGCGGTCGGGCTGCGCGGCGAGCGCCCGAACGAGGTTCTGACCGAGCCAGCCCGCGGCGCCGGTGACGACGATCGTCTCCGGTACGACAACTGTCGACCTGTCGGTTTTGTCGTCTTCGCCGTCGCGCACGGTCATCGACGCTATCGCCTCGGGCCACAACGGCACGTCCGCTGTCCGAATCCGAACGGCCCGCTCGCCTAGCTTTCCCCTGTGCCCCGAGTCGAGCCCGTCGCCGACGCCTCCGCGCGCACCGGCCGGCTCCCGCGAGGCGTTGGCCCGCGCAATGTCATCGCGCTGACCATCGTGGCGCTCGTGGTCGCGCTGCCGCTGCGCGGGCTACTGCGCGCCCCGGGCCCGCCGATGGAAGAGGGCTTCATGCTCGTCTTCCCCGAGCAGGTGCTGAAGGGCGCGATCCCGAACCGCGATTTCCTGCACCTGTACGGGCCCGGAAGCCTCTGGGCGCTCGCGGGCGTGTTCAAGGTGTTCGGCGTCTCGCTGCTCAGCGAGCGCGGCTTCGGCCTCCTGCAACAGCTCGCGATCGTCTTCGGCGTGTACGCGCTCGCGCGCCGCTGGGGCCGGATCCTGGCCGTCGGCGCGGCGGTCACGTCGGCCCTCGTCATCATCCCGTTCGGCCTGACGGCACTGGCGTGGGTCGGCGGGGTCGGCCTCGCGCTCTGCGGCCTGGTCGCGGGCGTGGAGGCGCGCGCCGCCACCGACGACACGCGCGCGCGCCGCTGGGCGTTGCTCGCCGGGATCCTGCTCGGGCTCGCGGTGCTCTTCCGGCTCGACCTCGTACTCGGCGTGGGCCTCGCGACGATCGCGCTCGTGCGCGGGATGGACCGACCGCGAACGCAGCGACTACTGATCGGGTTCGCGATCGGGGTCGCGGCGTACGTCGTCCAGATCGCGACCGCCGGCCCGGGTCACGCGTTCCAGGGGATGGTCGTCGACCCGGTGTTCAAGCTCCGCGGCGGCCGGAGCCTCCCGGTCCCGCCGTCGTGGGGACACTTCGACGGCTTCCTCCAGAAGGCGGGCGCCCTCGCGGGAATCAACTGGCCGTTCCCTGCGCTCGCGCAACCGCACCAGCTCTTCCTCTGGTTCTTCTTGCTCCTCGGCGCGATCGCGTTCGTGTTGTGGCAGGGATGGCAGGCCACGCGGCGGAATCCCGCGTCGGTGCGCGCCCGCACGCTGTTCGTCGTCGGGCTGTTCGGCCTGGGGATCCTCCCGCAGGCGATGCAGCGGGTCGACTCCGGCCACTTCTCCTGGGTGAGTTGCGTCGTGTTCGCCTTCGTGCCGATCGCGATTTACGAGTTCGCCCGGCGCCGCGCGCCGCGCGTACCCACCCGCCGGCTCGCGCTCGGCTCCGTCGCGGTGATCCTCGCCGTGCTCGCGCTCGTGATCCCCGCGTTCACGATCGCCACGTACTCCGACTACTCACTGCAGACGTTCGGCATCCACCGCGCGTCCTACAAGATCGCGAACGCGGGGCGCACCTTCTATTACGGCAAGGCCGACCGGGCGGCGGCCGCGAACCTGGTGATCGCGGCCGCGGACAAGATCTCGAAGCCCGGTCAGCGTCTGTTCGTCGGACCCGTCGACTTGAAGAAGACGCCGTACAGCGACGCGTACCTCTATTACATGCTCCCCGACCTCGTCCCCGCGACGTACTACATCGAGATGGACCCGGGCGTCGCCAACGCGAAGGGTTCCCGCATGGCTTCGGACCTGGAATCGGCCGACGTGGTGATCCTGTCGGGGATCTGGGAGGACTGGGAGGAGCCCAACAATTCTCGCAATGTCGGCTCCGACGCGTCGCAGAAGGTGCTGGCGCGCGACTTCTGCCACGTCGGCACGTACCTGGGCCTGTACCAGCTCTACCGGAAGTGCCACTGAGCACCGTGCGGACGCAGCGGAGCCAGGCATGGCGCAGCGAAGGGAGCCGTCAGCGAGGTCCGCAAGATAGATTTCGGCCCTGTGCGCACGCTGGTCGTGACCCCGACGTATCAGGAATCCGAGAACATCGTCGAGTTCCTGCAGCGCGCGCGTCTGGCCGCGCCGGAAGCCGACATCCTCGTCGTCGACGACAACAGCCCCGACGGCACGGCCGATCTGGTCGACGAGGTCGGCGCCCGCCTCGGCCAGATCGAGGTGCTGCGCCGGCCGCGCAAGATCGGGATCGGCGACGCCGTGCGGGCCGGATTCACCATCGGTCTCGACCGCGGCTACGACGTCGTCGTCCAGATCGACGCCGACCTCTCGCACGACCCCGCGGCGCTGCCCGATCTCCTCATCGAGATCGAACGCGGCGCCGACGCCGCGATCGGCTCGCGCTACGTGCCCGGGGGCTCGATCCCGCACTGGCCGTGGTACCGCCGGACCGTGTCGAAGTGGGGCAACCGCTACGCGACCCTCGTGCTCGGGATCCCCATCCGGGATGCAACGTCCGGATACCGCGCGTTCCGCGCCGACATGTTGAAGACCGCCGACTTCGCCGACACGCGCTCGAAGGGCTACGGCTTCCAGATCGAGCTCTGCTACCGCGTCTGGCAGCACGGCGGGCGCATCGCCCAGGTCCCGATCACGTTCACCGATCGCGTGCGCGGCCACTCGAAGATGTCGCTGAGTGTCGGCGCCGAAGAGCTGGGGCTCGTCACGTGGTGGGCGCTGCAGGACCGCGTGCTCAAAGGGCACGGCCGGCGCTGATCAGCGCGCGACCCGCAACTGCGGCAGCCACCACTTCCACACTTCGACGGCCCCGGCGTTCGTGAGGTGCTGCTGGTCGGTCAGGAACACGTCGACGCCGTTGATCTTGTCGGCCCGCCGGCCTCCGGGACACACGAGCGTGCGCCAGTGGACGATCTCGACGTGCGGCACCTCGTGGGCGACCTTGGCGAAGATCGCGTTGACCGCGTCGACGCGCTTCGGGTCGCCGCGCTCGGTCATCAGCGTGTTGGTCCCGTCGCCGGCGCCGTAGCACGGCACTTCGAACAGGTAGACGGTACGACCGTCGGCGGTCAGCACGTCGAGCGCGCGCCGCGTCGATGCCGTGATGAGATCCGTCCACGCGGGGGTGCCGAAACGCACGACTCCTGTCGCCGTCTTCTGGTCGAAGACCTCCCAAGCGCCGGCCATCACCGCGAGCCGGGCCTTCGGGTCGTTGCGCATCGCGGCCTGCCAACGCGGGACCCAGTCGCGGCAGAACGACGGCGACTTGACCACCTGCCCACCCGTGATGTGGTCGGCCTGCACGAGCCCGCAGCCGAGTTGGGCATCGCCGCCGACCGAGAGGTCGAGTTGGTCGCCCGCCGACCGGCCGCCCAACCCGAAGACGAGCCCGGTCGAGTCGCCGAAGAGGTCGACGCGGAGTTGTGAAGACCCGGCGCGGTCGGCGGGCGGATTTCCCTGCGCGAGGGTCGAGGGCGGCAGGGCGGCGGGCGCCGCCACGGTCATCACCAGCGCCGCCGCGACCACGGTGAGCGCGCCGAAGTACGTGAGCGCGCCGCGACTCCCCCACTTCTGCGCGAACGCGCCGACCCGGAACGGCTGCTCGATGAGGCGGTACGAGATCTCGGCCAACACGATCGAGATCGCGAGGCGGACGGCGAAGAGCGCGGCGCCGTGGAGCCCCGAGCTCGGGGTCACGAACACGCGCACGGGCCAGTGCCAGAGGTACAGGGAGTACGAGCGGACGCCGATCGCGACGAGCGCGGGAGTGCGCAGGACGCGCGCGATCCCGGCGTCGGGCATCGATACCAAGACCGCGACGATCAGCGCGCACAGCACCGCGAACACGAGGAAGCCGCCGCGGAACAGCCAGGTCGAGTGATCGTCGGCGACGCGCATCGTCACGAGGATCACGATCAGCGCGGCCGCCGCGAGCACGGGGGCCATGCGCGTCGCGGTGCGATTCGCCCGCACCCGCCCGGCGAACACCTCCCAGGGCCGGCCCGCGCCCGCGAGCACGCCGAGGGCCACGCCGACGAGAAGCCCCATCGCGTGCGAATCCGTTCCGATGTACGCGCGCGTCGGGTCGCCGGTCGGCGAGAAGAGCACCGCCATCCAGATCGTCGACGCGACCGCGCCGATGAGCGCGATCACCGACGCGCGCACGGGATGGCGCACGAGCGCGCGGCGCGTCGCGAAGAACACGAGTGGGAGCACGATGTAGAACTGCTCCTCGACGGCGAGCGTCCACATGTGCAGGAACGGTGAGGGGCGACCGAGGGTCGCGAAGTAGTTGCCGTTCTGGTGGATGATCACCCAGTTCGCGCAGTAGAAGAGCGTGCCGAGCGCCTGGGCGCGCAGGTCGTGCATCTCCGTGTCGGAGAGCGCGATCACGGCCGCGATCAACACCACGACCGTGACGGTCGCGAGCGCCGGGAGCAACCGGCGGGCGCGTCGGGCCCAGAAGTCGCGGCGCGACAAGGTGCCCGAACCCGCGATCTCGCGGACCACCAGGCGGGAGATGAGGAAGCCCGACACCACGAAGAACACGTCGACACCGAGGAAGCCTCCGGGAAGCACCGTCGGCGCGAAGTGAAAGACGATGACCGCCGCAACCGCGATCGCGCGCAATCCGTCGAGGCCGCCGACGTACGTGTCGCGGCCGCTCGTTGGCGCCGATTGTTCGGTCACCGTCATTCGGGTCCTGCTGCTGCCACCTGGGTCCGACGCCCGCGCAGCCACCGGACGAACGCGACCACCCCGACTGCGGCGAGCAATGCCAACGAAGGCTCGGCGCCCGCCCGGAATCGCGTCTGTCCGTAGGTAACCACGGTGTTCAGCGTGACGATGATCACCGGGACGAGCAGCACCCACAGCGCGGCCCGGGCGCGCCGCCGGGCGAGCACGACCACGCCCGCGATCGCGAACAACAGCGTCGGGTAGTACGCGACGAGACCCAGCCGCGTCACCCATTCTTCGCGGTCCTCGCCGGTGTTGATCTTCACCATGTCGACCGGGCGGAACAGGCTCCACGTTCGGCCGAGACGCGCGAGCACGACCGCGGGCAGGCGCGACATGTGATCCTTCGCGTAGGCCAGACCGCGGTGACGCAGGGCCCCGGAAACCTGCGACTGATCCCCCGGGCCGGGGTTGTCCGCACACCCGAGGTTCCAGAACCCTGTCGCGTTGCCGGAGTACACAGTCGGACAATTCGCACCGGCCAGCGTGAGTCCGTCGTTGGTGGAGACGAAGGTCGGGTCGTGGAACCGTGCCAGGTTGAAGCCGACCCACGGCGCGATGACGACGAGGGTCGCGGCCACGACCACGAGCGCCTGCTTCCAGCGCTCCGCCGACGGCCGCGGCAACGTGAACGCGACCACGAGCGCGAGCAGCGGCACCAACAGCACGAACTCGACGCGCGCGAGTATCGCGAGCCCGCACCCGACGCCGACCACCGCGGCGCGGCGCAGACTCGGTCGCTCCCGCCACCACAGGGCCAGGAGCATCGCCGCGGTGACCGTCAGGGCGGTGAGGGTCTCCGACATCACGAGCCCGTCGTTGACCCAGATGTTCGGGCTGAGCGCCGCAATGCCCGCGGCGACGAGCCCGACGGTGTCCCCGCCGACGCGCCGACCGAGCAGACCGATGAGCCCGACGAGCAGCGTTCCGAGCAACACCATCGTGTAGCGGTGCTCGCGCACGTGGTCGTGGAGCGGCTCCTTGATGATCCACGACAGGGGCGCGTGCTCCGACAGCCACGAGACCGGGGTGAGGACGAAGACGGTGAGCGGCGGATGATCGGCGGCGGGCGGCGGCTTCTCGCCGGGATGGGTGAAGGCCGAGAGCGGCTCGTTGAACCCGTGACCGGCGGCCACGTAGTTCGCTTCCGCGTTGTAGAACAGCTCGTCGCCGCGCACGCACTTGCTGGGGGAGCTCCCGACGCGCGTGCCGTCCGCCAGCACGACCGGGCAGGGACCCTCTTTCGCGATCGCGACGTACGCGACCCGAACCCCGAACGCGACCGCGACGATCACGAGCAGCACACGCCCGAAGCGGGTCACGGCGGGCAAACCTAGCGCCGGGCCCGCTCGTGCAGCCTCGCGCGCGGGCCCCTCCCGTAACCTCTGCCCCGTGAACCGGGGTACCGAGACGGTCGGGCGGGCCGAGCGCCCCGCGTCGCCAGCGCAGGGAGAGCCGGCCGGGACCGACCGGCCCGGCCCCGCGGCCTCCGAGTCCACGTTCGGCTACCACGCCGCGCTCGACGGCCTGCGCGCGATCGCCGTGCTCTCGGTGATCGCCTACCACGACAACTACGGGTGGGCGAAGGGCGGGTTCCTCGGCGTCGACATGTTCTTCGTGCTCTCGGGCTTTCTGATCACGACGCTCCTCGTCCTCGAGTTCCGCCGGGCCTCCAC
Source organism: uncultured Actinomycetes bacterium (assembly GCA_963835455.1). Classification (GTDB taxonomy): domain Bacteria; phylum Actinomycetota; class Acidimicrobiia; order IMCC26256; family PALSA-610; genus PALSA-610. The sequence continues at coordinate 440,003 of CAWIFT010000005.1, read as the reverse complement.
GATCCACCTGGCCGCGTTCTGGGCCCGCCGGGCCCGCCGGCTCCTCCCCGCCCTGTTCCTGGTCCTGGTCTTCGTCGCGATCTACAACCACTACGCGGTGCTGCCGTGGGAGCGCAACGGCGTCCGCAACGACATGTTCGCGAGCCTGTTCTACGTCGCGAACTGGCGCTTCATCTTCGACCAGCAGGGCTACTTCCAGATCTTCTCCGCCGCGTCGCCCCTGCGGCACATGTGGTCGCTCGCGATCGAGGAGCAGTACTACCTCGTGTGGCCGCTGATCGTGCTCGCGTGCCTGCGCGTCGGCCGCGGATCGACGCGCCTGCTCGCCTGGGTGTGCGCGCTCGGCAGCGATCGCGTCGATCGTGTCGATGCGGGTTCGTTTCCACCCGGGCGACCCGTCGGCCGCGTACTACGCAACCGACGCGCGGGCGCACTCGATCCTGATCGGCGCGTTCCTCGCGGTGCTCCTGCTCGCGTGGCGCCCGGGACCGCAGGCCCGGCGCGCGCTCGCGATCGCCGCGTTCCCCGCGATCCTCGTCGTGCTGATCGCCACGCGCCTCACGTCGGGAACCGGGGCGCACTACTACCACGGCGGCTCCGCGCTGTTCGCGGTCGTCGTCGCGGTGTTGATCGCGGGCATCCTCCAGCCCGGCCCCGTCGCATCAGTGCTCTCGTGGCGCCCGCTGGTGTGGATCGGGACGATCTCCTACGGCCTGTACCTGTGGCACTGGCCGATCGCGGTGTGGCTCGTGCCGTCGCGCGTGCACGTCGGCACCACGACGTTGAACCTGCTCCGCCTCGCGGTCACGTTCGCAGCCGCGACCGCGTCCTACTACCTCCTGGAGCGGCCGATCCGCGAACGTCGCTGGCCGCCGAGGGTCGCGGCCGTCGTGTTCGTCCCGACCGCGGTGGTGATGACCGGCCTCATCACCGTCTCCGCGGTGGGTGCATCGGCACTGCCCGGGTTCATCTGGGGCTACGGCGACCCGCTCCTGTGCGGCACGCCCCGCCCCACCGAGACCCGGGAGGCGATCACCGCCGAGGCGAAGAGCGGCCCGCTCGCGCTGACCGACGCCGCGCACGGCCAGCGGGTGCTCCTCGTCGGCGACTCGACCGCGTGCAGCCTGTGGCCGGGCCTGAACGCCGTGGGCAACACCGCGGGCATCGCCACCGATCAGGGTTCGGTCTTCGGCTGCGGGGTCGCGAGCGGCGAGATCACCACTACCCGCAACGAGGCGATCACGCCGCACTCGTCGCGCTGCCCGGCGCTCGTCGACTCCGACGAGAGCAAGGCCCTGGCGCGGGCCCGGCCGACGCTCGTCATCTGGATGAGCATCTGGGAGAAGTCCGACCTCGTCGTCGACGGCAAGACCGTCGTCGCCGGAACGCCCGCGGGCGAAAAGGAGATCATGGCCCGCATGGACGCCGCGCTCGCGCGGCTCACCGCCGGTGGCGCGCACGTCGCGCTCGTCACCGAGGCGGCCCCCGCGCCCAACCCCGCGCAGGGAACACTCACCACGAGCGCGAAGGCCGACAACGACGGCTACGTGCGCCTGAACGCGTTGCTGCGCCGGTTCCAGGCGCGCCACCCCGGCACCGTCACGCTCGTCGACCTCGCGACGAAGCTGTGCCCGACCGGTCCGCCGTGCCCGGCCAAGGTGGACGGGCTCCACGCCGCGTCCCGACGGACGGCACTTCACCCCGACCGCGGCGACGTGGGCCGCGCGCTACATCCTCACGCAGATGTACGGGCCGAAATGACGGCAGTGCTCGCGCCCGCCGACGACGCGCCCGAGGCACAACCGGTGTCGCGCGGCCGGCGTATCGCGCTCGCCGCGCCCGCGTATCTGCCCGCGCTGATGATCGCGATCGGCGGCTGGCAACACCGCTGGATGGACGAGGACGCCTTCATCAACCTGCGCATCGTCGATCAGATCTTCGCCGGTCACGGCCCCGTCTTCAACGCGGGCGAACGCGTCGAAGCCGCGACGAGCACGATCTGGCTCGGTGTGCTGGTGATCGGCCGGCTGCTCTTCGGCTCGTTCACGAGCATGGAATGGATCACCCTGCTCGCGAGCCTGGGCGCGGCCGTCGCGGCGTTCGCGGTCGCGGGCAAGGCCACGCGTCTGCTGCACCGTGGCGACGACGGCGTCGTCGTTCCGGTGGGGCTCATCCTCGTCGCATCCGTCGCGGTCGTATGGGATTTCTCGACGTCGGGGCTCGAGATGGGCCTCGTCTGGTTGTGGATCGCGGCCTCGTGGTACGTGCTCGTGTCGGTCGCACGCACCCCCGACGTGCACGGGCGGAAACGGTTCGGCTTCGGCGTGCTGCTCGGCCTCGCGCCCCTCGTACGCCCCGACCTCGGGTTGATGATGCTGTGTTTCGTCGCGGCCTGGTTCGTCCTGGTGCGACCCCGCCGGATCATCTTCGACCTCGTCGCGATCTTCGCGCTGCCGGTCGCGTACCAGATCTTCCGCATGGGCTACTACGCGACCGTCGTGCCGACGACCGCGCTGGCCAAGGACGCGAGCGGACTCCACCTCGGCCAGGGTTGGGCGTACGCGAAGAACTTCATCGGTCCGTACCGGTTGTGGCTCAGCGCGATCGTCATCGTGGCCGCGATCGTCTACCGCGGACCTGGCCAACCGCGATCGGCGGCTCGCGATCGCCACGGCCGCAATGCTCGCGGCCGGACTCGTGCACGCGCTGTACATCACCGCCATCGGCGGCGACTACATGCACGGGCGGCTGCTGCTCCCCGCGTTCTTCGCGTTGGCTCTCCCCGCGTCCGTCGCGGTCCCGATCGCGGCGCTCTCGCGCCGGACCGTGTGGGTCACCGGCGTCGCCGCGGTCGCGGTCGTGTGGGCGCTCGTGAGCATCGCCGCGTTCCGTCCCGCCGCCCAACCCGAAGTCGTACCTGCTGAGTCCGATCAGCGATTTCCGGGCCGCGTCCGGCGCCAAGCTGCACCCCGACGACACCCAGTTCGGCCTCAACGGCAACGAAGCCGCGGCGCTCTACGGCCGGGGCGTGCGCGGCTACTTCAAGCTCACGGACAAGGCGCCGCGCCCCGCGCTCGATCCGCACGCGTTCGTGCTCACCCTCGGGTCGATCGGCGTACCGGCGTACGACGCCGGCCGCCGCATCTGGGTCATCGACATCGGCGGCCTCGCCGAGCCGCTGGCGGCGCGCACCGCGCCCGTGCCCGGAAGGCCGGCGGGGCACCGCAAACAGATCGACGACGCGTGGTACGACGCGCGCTTCGCGGCAGTGAACGCGGCCACGAGCAGTCCGAAAGATGTGTCCGCCCGGCACGCACTCACGTGCGGACCGATCCCGGGACTCTTGGACGCAGTCGACGCCAAGCTCACGCCCGGCCGGTTCTTGTCGAACATCTGGCACAGCTTCGGCTACACGCGGCTGCAAGATCCCGAGCGACCCGGCCGTCGCCGAGCAACAGTGGTGCCCGACGAAATAGCGCGCCCCGGAGCCGAGGTGAGGGTGCTACGCGTTGCGGGCGAGCGGAGCGAGCGCGGCGAGGATCGCCTCGGTCACGATTTCCACGGGCTGCGCGGCGTCGACGGTGACGAGGATCCCGCGCTCGCGGTAGTAGTCGAGGATCGGACGCATGTTGTCGTGGAACAGCTGCAGGCGGTGCTCGATGACGCCGGCATCGGCGTCGTCGACCCGGCCGCCGCCGGCCCGGCCCGCGAGCCTTCGGCGCGCGACGTCGTCGTCCTCTTCGAGCGACAGGTAGACCGCGGCGTCGGCGTCGATACCGCGCGCGAGTGCCAACTCGTGCGCGCGTTCGGCTTGGGCGCGCGTCCGGGGGAAGCCGTCGAGGATGTAACCGCCCGCGGCCGCGGGCCCGGTGAGCGCTTCACCGACGACCGCGAGCACGACGTCGTCAGGAACGAGATCGCCGCGCGCGAGGCTGCCGGCCACCTCGACGCCGAGGTCGGTCTGCGCCGCAACGTGCGCCCGCAACAACTCGCCGCTCGCGACGTGGGGCACGCCGAGGCGCTCGGCCAGGCGCTCGCCTTGGGTGCCTTTCCCGGAGCCCGGCGCACCGAGGAGGACGATTCGCACGGAGCATGATCGCGCGGTGGCGACCCCGGTGCCCCACCCGGGCTACGGAACGCGGTTCGGTGACAGCTCGGACGTCTCGTGGAAGCGTTGCATCACCTGTTCGAGCGGTGCGGGCCGGGCGAAGAGATAGCCCTGGCCGTAGTGGCAGCCCAGCCGTTGGATCCGGCGGAGTTTGCGGTCGGTGTCGATCCCCTCGGCCACGACCTTCAGGTCGAACGCGCGACCGAGCTGCACCATCATCTGCAGCAGGGTGAGATCGGAGCTCTCGTCTTCGAGCACCGCGACGAACGAGCGGTCGATCTTGAGCTCGTCGATCGGGAGTTGCTGCAGATAGGTCAGCGAGCTGTAGCCGGTGCCGAAGTCGTCGAGCGCGATGCGGACGCCGAGCGCCTTCAACTCGTCCAGCAGCATGACGGTCTCGTCCGCGTCCTCGACGAGCACCGACTCTGTGATCTCGAGCCCGAACAGTTCGGGTGCGAGCCCGGTCTCCCGCAGCGCTCCCGCGACCGCTTCGACGACCGACGGGCTGTCGAACTGGCGAGGCGAGACGTTGACCGAGACGCCGACGCCGGGCGCGACGTCCTGCCAGCGCGCGCAGTCGAGCGCGGCCCGCTGCAGCATCCATTCGCCGATCGGGTGGATCAGTCCGGTCTCCTCCGCGATGCCGATGAACTCGTCGGGCGGCACGAGCTGCACGTCGGGACGCTTCCACCGCACGAGCGCTTCCAGGTGGGTCGGGCGCCCCGATGCGAACGCGACGATCGGCTGGTAATACGACACGAGCTCGTCCCGGTCGATGGCTCGCCGCAGCGCGGACTCGAGGTCGAGGCGGGCGGAGACGAACGTCTGCATGCGCTCGTCGAAGAGCTCGATGCGGCTCCGGCCCCGATCCTTGGCGCGGTACATGGCGGCGTCGGCGTGACGAACGAGCTCGTCCGCCCGCTCCTCGCCGCCGTTCCACACCGCGATACCGATCGATGCGGTGAGCATCACCTCGTCGGCGCCGAGCACGAACGGGGAACGCAGCACTTCGTCGAGGCGGCCCGCGCGGTCGGAGATGTCGTCGATGTCGCGGGCTTCGTCGCAGAGCACGACGAATTCGTCGCCGCCGAGCCGGGCGACCGTGTTGGCTTCGCCGGCCGCGCCGCGCAGCCGCTCGGAGACTTCGACCAGCAGCGCGTCACCGAGATCGTGGCCGAGGCTGTCGTTCACGTGCTTGAAGCGGTCGAGATCGAGCAGGAGCACACCGACGACGGTGCGGCGGCGCTTGCCGCGCCGGATCGCCTCGTCGAGGCGGTCGATGAACAGCTTGCGCGTCGCGAGGCCGGTGAGCTCGTCGTAGAGCCCGCGCTGTTCGAGCGCCCGCGCCGCCTCTTTCTCCTTGGACACGTCCCGCACGATCGCGGTGGTGAGCGTCCGGCCGTCGATGACCGTTCGCGAGATCGAGATGTTGGCGTCGAACTCCTCGCCGTCGGAGCGCGTCGTCACGATCTCCATCGGCACGCCGGTGCGCACCGCGCCGAGTACCTTGCGCACCCACATCTCGCTGTCGGACGGTCCGCTGAGGAAGTCGGTGTACGAGGTTCCGATGACATCGGCCGCGGACAGCTTGAAGATGCGCTCCGCGGCCTGGTTGAACTCGAGGACCGTCCCGGTGTCGTCGCTCGTGATGATCGCGTCGGCCGCGGTCTCGAGGATGCTCCGCATCCGCAGTTCGGAGATACGCAACGCGTCCTCGGACCGGCGGCGGGCGTCGATGTCGTGCATGCTCATCACGATCCCGCGCACCTCGGGATCGTCGACGCGGTTCGCGATCGAGCACTGGAACCACTGATAGTCACCGTCGGCGCGCAGGAGCCGCAGCTCGACGATCGGAATCGCGGAGGCATCACCCGCGACTTCCAGGAAACGGTCGATCATGTCTTGCGCGTCGTCGGGGTGCACGAGATCGACCGCGCACGTCCCGACCAGATCTTCGGGGGCGTATCCGAGAATCGCCTCGACCGCGGGCGAGATCCACGAGAGCCCGTCCTCGAAGCTGCTGATCGCGACGATGTCCGAGCTGTGCTGCGAGAGAGCCGCGGCCCGCAAACGCGCGTCGACCAGCTCGCCGATGTCGTACGTCATCATCGCGACGATGTCGTCTTCGAGCGGAACGGCGATCATCCGGCGCCATGCCTTTGCGCCCGAGGGGAAGTGCATCTCCTGATCGACCTCGACTCGCTCCCCGGAGGTGAACGCCGCCGCGAGCAGCCCGTGGATCGCGCCGTGGTTGAGTTCGTCGCCGTGCGCGGAGATCAGATTGCCGGTGAGCGTGTCGCCGTCGGGCATCCACCGCCGGTGGATGAACTCGTTGGCGTCGAGGACCCGGAAGTCGAGGTCGTCGGCGTCGTGGTGCACTACCCGGAACGAGACGAAGCCGACATCTGCGCGCTCGAGCGCGGTACGCGCGAATTGTCGCAGATCCGATTCCTGCTGCACATCTGCTCTATCGGCGGCCGTAGGAACGGGGCTGAGGCAATAACGCCCCGGGTGCCGAGCGTCGCCGGGGCCGCGCCGATGCGCCCGAAATCTCCCATGTCGCCATCCCGACCCGAGGAGTCGTCAAGCCAGTTTGGGCCAGGGTCGATGCACTTCCTGTGAAGCCAACGGCGGGCACACAGCCATCCCGCGTGGGCCGGGTGATGACCTACGGGGTCGGCCCGGTCGCCCTCGTCATCCTGCTTTGGTTGCGCGCGCAAGGCCTCGTCGCGCAGGCGCCGGTGTGGGCGTACGTGGTCGCGCTCGGCGGCACCGTCGTCTCGTCCCGGCTCGTCGAGCGCTATGCCGACGCCGGGCCCGGAACCCTGCGGATGCACCTACGCGTCCTCGTCCACGCGGCCGGGGTCACTGCGGTGATCTACATGTCGGGGTGGGGGCCGGAGATGGGAATGGCGTACGCGTTCGCCGCGTTCGCCGACCTCGAACAGTCGGGGGCGGCGACGTGGCGCGCCACGCTCGGGTGGTCGCTCGCCGGTTGCGCCGTCGGTCAGACGCTGGTGTTGTTCGGCTGGGCCCCGACGTTCATGTCGATCTCGCACGCGATGGCCGTCGGGTTCCTCGGCGCTTTCGTGTTCTCGATCGTGATCCGCATGGCGGGCATGACCGGCGAGGCCAAGGAAGAGGTGGAAGCGCTGCTCGCGCACCAGGCGCTCCACGACGGGCTGACCGGACTCCCCAATCGCCAGCTCCTCGTCGACCGCCTCAACCACGCGATCGCACTGATGCACCGGCACGACGGGCCGCCGCCGGTGGTGATGTTCCTCGATCTCAACCGGTTCAAGCTCGTGAACGACACGTTCGGGCACCAGACCGGCGACGAGTTGTTGAAGGAGGTCGCGCGCCGCGTCCGAAGCGTGCTGCGCGAGAGCGACACGTTGTCTCGGTTCGGCGGCGACGAGTTCGTCATCCTCTGCGAGGAGGTCGGCGACCGCGCGACCGCGACCGTGATCGTCGAACGCATCCGCGGCGCCTTCGACGAGCCGTTCGACCTCGCGGACGAACAACTGAACGTGTCGGTGAGCATCGGAGTGGCGTCGGTCGACGACGACATGACGAGCATCGAGTCGCTCCTGAGCGAGGCCGACGCCGCGATGTACTTCGCCAAGGCCCATGACGGCTCGGGCAAGGTGCGCTTCTTCGACGAGGTGACGCGCCGCGCGGCCCGGCACCGCGTGCGCATCGAATCCGACCTCGCGCACGCGCTCGAGCGCAACGAATTGCTCCTGCACTACCAACCGATCGTCGAGATGCGGTCCCGTCGGGTGGTGGGCGTGGAGGCGCTGTTGCGGTGGAACCACCCCGAGCGCGGACTCCTCGCGCCGGGCGAGTTCCTCGAGCCGGCCGAGCGCACGGGATTGATCGTGCCGATCGGGCAATGGGTCATTGCCGACGCCTGCGCGACCGTCGCCCGGTGGAACGAGCACCGCGCCGCGGCGGACCATCTCCACCTGAGCGTCAACCTCTCGCCGCGCCAGCTGGCCGAACAGCACTTCGTGGACGAGGTCGCCCGCCTGCTGACCGCGAGTGGTGTCGACCCGCACGAGGTTCGCCTGTCGTTCGAGCTCACCGAGAGCTGGATGGCCGTCGACGCGGGTGGCGAGCAGCGCAGGCTGCACGCGCTCCACGACCTCGGCATCACGCTTGCGGTCGACGACTTCGGAACCGGGTACTCCTCCCTCGCGTACGTCAAGGACCTTCCGGTCACCGTCGTCAAGATCGATCGCAGCTTCGTCTCACCGCTCGGTCGCGACCCGCGCGACCTGGCGATCGTGCGCGGCATCATCGACCTCGCGCACAACATCGACCTGTACGTCGTTGCCGAAGGCGTCGAGAACGAAGCGCAGTACCAACACCTCGTCGCGCTCGGATGCGACTACGCGCAGGGCTTCCACCTCGGTCGACCGCAGGCGCCCGACGCGCTCTTCGCCGAGGTGCTCTTCACCGCCTAGCGCCCGCCAACCCTCCCAACAGTTGTGAGACTTATCCGCTCAGACGACGGATATCGCGCACAACTGTTGCGAGGGATTTCAGGCGACTTCGGCGTCGATGTCGACGACGGGCGCCACGAACTGGGAGTTGTAGAGGCGCGAGTACGGGCCGTCGTGCGCGAGGAGATCGTTGTGCGAGCCCTGCTCGACGATCCGGCCGTTCTCCATCACGAGGATCACGTCGGCGCCCCGGATCGTGGAGAGGCGGTGTGCGATCACGAAGCTCGTGCGGTCGCGGCGCAGCGCGTTCATCGCCTCTTGGATGAGCACCTCGGTGCGCGTGTCGACCGAGCTGGTCGCCTCGTCGAGGATCAGGATCGCGGGGTCGGCGAGGAACGCCCGGGCGATCGTCAGGAGCTGCTTCTGGCCCGCGCTGATGTTGTCGCCTTCTTCGTTGATCATCGTGTCGTACCCGTCGGGCAACGAGTGCACGAACCGGTCCACGTACGTGGCGCGCGCCGCTTCGAGGATCTGCGCTTCCGTCGCGTCGGGATTGCCGTACGCGATGTTCTCGCGGATGGTGCCGCCGAACAGCCACGTGTCCTGCAGCACCATGCCGATCTTCGAGCGCAGCTCGGCGCGCGGGATGGAGGAGATGTCGCGCCCGTCGAGCGTGATCACGCCGTCGTTCAGCTCGTAGAACCGCATGATCAGGTTCACGAGCGTGGTCTTGCCCGCGCCCGTCGGGCCCACGATCGCGATCGTCTGGCCGGGCTCGGCGACGAGCGACAGCGACTCGATGAGCGGACGGTCGGGGTCGTACGAGAACGTCACGTCGCAGAACTCGACCCGGCCGCGCACCGGCGGCGGGTCGTCGCTGGCGACCGGGTCGGGAATCTGCTCCTCGGCATCGAGGAACTCGACGACCCGCTCGAACGAGGCGATGCCCGACTGGAACACGTTCATCATCGACGCCAGCTGGGTGAGCGGCATGGAGAAGTTGCGGGAGTACTGGATGAAGGCCTGGACGTCGCCGATGCTGATCCGGCCACTCGACACCTGCAGTCCACCGACGACGGCGACGATGACGTACTGGATGTTGCCCATGAACATCGTGAAGGGCTGCATCAGGCTCGACATGAACTGCGCACCGAACGACGACTCGTAGAGCTCGTCGTTCGTCTCCCGGAACCGCTGTTCGACCTCACGCTGGCGACCGAACGCCTTCACGACCGCATGCCCGGTGAAGGTCTCCTCGATCTGCGCGTTGAGCATGCCGGTGCTCTTCCACTGCGAGATGAAGCGCGGCCGGGAGCGCTTGGCGATCGCGCGCATGCCGAACACCGAGATCGGCACGGTCGTCAGCGCGACGACCGCCAGCAGCGGCGAGATCGTGAACATCATGATCGAGACGCCGATCAACAGCAGTACCGACGTGAGCATCTGGCTCAACGTCTGTTGCAGGCTCTGGGCGACGTTGTCGATGTCGTTGGTGACGCGGCTCAGCAGATCGCCGCGTTGCTGCTTGTCGATGTACTTGAGCGGCAGCGCGTTGACCTTGTCCTCGACGTCCGAGCGCAGCTTGAACATGAGGCGCTGAATGATCCCGGCGAGCATGTAGGCCGCCGCGATCGACAGCAGCGAGGACGACCCGTACAACAGCAACGCATTGCGGAGCACGCGGTGCAGCGCGCTGAAGTCCATGTGGTGCGTGCGCACACCGCGGACGATGATGTCGGTGGCGTGGCCGAGCACGAGCGGCCCGAAGACGTTGAGCGTCGCGCTGGTGACGGCGATCACGATCACCATGCCGAGCACGACCCACATCGGTCCGAGCATCCGGCCGAGCCGGCGAAGCGCGTTCTTGAAGTCCTTCGAGCGCTCACCGGGAACGCCGGCCGAGTTCCAACGGCCCGCGGCGCGCACTTCCGGCGCCGCGAGGTCGACCTCTTCTTCGTCGTGTTCGGCGTGGTCGTCGATGATCGTCATGCCGCGGCGCTCTTCTCGCCGATCTGGGACTGCACGATCTCCGCGTACGTGGGGCAATCGCGTATCAACTCGTCGTGCGTGCCGCGCCCGATGACCACACCGTCGTCGAGGACGAGGATGTTGTCGGCCGTGGCGATCGTCGACACCCGCTGCGCCACGATGACCACCGCGGCGTCCTTCGTGTACGGACCGAGCGCGGCGCGCAACTTCGCGTCGGTGGTGAGGTCCAGCGCGGAGAACGAGTCGTCGAACACGTAGATGTCGGGCCGGCGGATGAGGGCGCGGGCGATGGAGAGGCGCTGGCGCTGTCCGCCCGACACGTTCGTGCCGCCCTGTTCGATGCGGGCGTGGAGCCCACCCGGCATGGCCCGGACGAAGTCGGCGGCCTGCGCGACCTCGAGCGCGGTCCACATGTCTTCCTCGGTCGCGTCGGGCTTGCCGAACTGCAGGTTGCTCGCCACCGTGCCCGAGAAGAGATAGGGCCGTTGCGGAACGAGGCCGATCGTGTTCCACAAGACGTCGGGATCGAGGTCGTGCACGTCGACCCCGCCGACCTTCACGGTGCCTTCGGTGCTGTCGAACAGGCGCAGGATGAGGTTGACGAGCGTGGTCTTGCCCGCGCCGGTACTCCCGACGATCGCCGTCGTCTGCCCGGGCGCGGTTGCGAACGAGATACCGGTGAGCACCGCGTGCTCCGCACCGGAGTAACGGAAGCCGACGTTGTCGAACTCGAGCGCGCCGTGCTCGATGACATCGCGGACCGGATCCACCGGCGGTACGACGCTCGGATCGGTGTCGAGCACTTCCTGGATGCGATCGGCCGACACCGAAGCCCGCGGGATCATCGAGATCATGAAGGTGGCCATCACCACCGACATGAGGATCTGGACGAGATAGGAGAGGTAGGCCACGAGCGTGCCGACCTGGATCTGGCCCTTGCTCACGAAGTCGGCGCCGAGCCACAGCACCGCGACGCTGGACGCGTTGATGAGGAAGTTCACGGTCGGGAACATCGACGACATCAAACGGCCGGCGCGCAACGACACTTCCGTGAGATCGGCGTTCGCGTCGGCGAATCGCTTCGCCTCCTCGGGCTCGCGCACGAACGCGCGCACCACCCGGATGCCGGTGATCTGCTCGCGCAGCACCCGGTTCACCTGGTCGATGCGTTCCTGCATCAGGCGGAAGGCCGGGACCATCCGCGAGACGAGCAATCCGAGCACGATCGCCGCGACCGGCATCGCCACCACGAGCACGATCGACAGTTCCACGCTCTGGCGCACGGCCAGGATGACGCCGACGACCATCGTGATCGGCGCGGCGATGGCCATCGTGCAGCCCATCACCACGAGCATCTGCACCTGCTGCACGTCGTTGGTGATGCGCGTGATCAACGACGGCGCCCCGAACCGGCCCACCTCGCGCGCCGAGAAATCGGTGACCTGGTGGAAGAGGTTCTTGCGCAGGTCGCGTCCGAAGCTCATCGCGACCCGGCCGCCGAAGAACACCGCCGCCGCCGCGAACACGATTTGAATCACCGAGAACACCAACATGACACCACCCCAATGGATGATGTACGCGGTGTTGCCGCGCAGGACGCCGTTGTCGATGATGCGCGCGATGATCGTCGGCAGCGCGAGCGCGGCCGACGTCTGCACGGTCTGCAGCAACACGATCAGCAAGAGCGTGTTGCGATACGGGGAGAGATGCGAGCGCAGGAGCCGGATCAGCATGACTGCTCCCGTCCCGCCGATGCCGTGCAGGAACAGCTGCACGAGCTCGTCGGGCGACTTCGGCTCACCGGCCAGCATCGGATGCGTCGTCGACAGCGTGAGCGCGCGCAGCAGTCGTGCCGCGACCATCGGCTCCACCGTGATCTGCGCGCGGTTCGCGTCGAACAGCCGCACGAGCGCGTCGCTGTCGGCCATCGGCCGACGCGTCATCGCGTGAAAACGCGTCCCGACACTCGACGTCACCTGCCAGATGTCGATGACGCGTTGCTGCATGATCTCGACCGCTACCGCGAGCGCGGCTTCGAAACCGAGTCCCGGCGGGATCGCGTTCAACGCGGCTTCGAGCGGCTCGGGGTCGAGCGCCGACTCCACGACGGCCGTGATGATCTCGTCCTTGTCGGCGAAGACCCGGAAGATGGTCCCTTCGGCGATGCCGGCGGCTTCCGCGATCTGTTTGCTGGTCACACGGTCGCCGTGCTCGAGCAGCAACGGCAGCGTGGCGGCGACGATCATCGATCGCCGCTCGTCGGGCGGCAGCGCGCTCGCCCGCTTGGTTCTCGTCGCAGTGGCCGGGTGGTTCACGGCGACCCATTGTAGCTGAGTGAGGACTCACTCAGGTCACCGGGAAGGCGGGAGTTCCCCTTGCTCTACTATTCAACTGTGTAGTAGAGTACGGTCATGACGCTGACCGACCCCGGACTCGACGCCACGTTCGCGGCGCTGGCCGACCCGACCCGGCGCGCGATCCTCGCCCGGCTCGCGCAGGGCGAGGCGACGGTCAACGAGCTGGCCGAACCGTTCGACCTGACGCTGCAGTCGATCTCGAAGCACATCAAGGTGCTCGAGCACTGCGGGCTGGTGTCGCGCGGCCGGCATGCGCAGTTCCGACCCTGCCGGCTCGAGCCCCGCGCCCTCGACGGCGCGGTCGAGTGGATCGAAGAGTCCCGCCGGATCTGGACCGAACGCTTCGACCAACTCGCCCGGCACTTGCACGACATTCAACGACCGACAAAGGAACCGCATCATGACTGAAACAACATCCGAGACCGTCGAGCTCACGATCACGCGCATCTTCGACGCACCCCGCGAGCTCGTGTTCCGCTGCATGCTCGAGCCCGAGCACCTGACCCACTTCTGGGGTCCGACCGGCGTGAGCACGCCGATCGACAAGATCAACATCGACCCGCGCCCGGGCGGCGCCTTCGAGACGGTGATGGTCAACGACGCGACCGGCGAGGAGTACGCGACGCACGGGGTGTTCGTGGAGATCGTCGAGCCCGAGCGCATCGTGTGGACCGAGCCCGACATGGGGATCACCAACGCGAGCACGTTCATCGATCTCGGTGACGGTCGCACCGAGGTGCGCATCCTCCAGAGCAACCTCCCCGTCGAGTTCACGAGCGACGAAGCACAGGCCGGTTTCCAGAGCTCGCTCGACCGCTTCGCGGCGTACCTCACGACCCTCTGATCCACACCACCCGAAGCGGGCGCGGAGCAGATCCCGTCCGGGGCGGCATCGAGGCCCTAGCCGGGTACACCTAGCGGCCCCTCCGGAGCTGCAATATCCTGTCTTCCGGGCACAGAGAGAACGGCAGGGCGAGGCGTTCTCCGTGTCCCGGGGGCAGTCATGACGGGTCGCGGGTTTGCGCAGCGTGCAGGTTTGCGGTCGGCCGCGCCCCGACTCGCGGCGTGCGTGGTGCTCGTCCTCGGTATCGCGATCGTGCAGGCCGCGCCCGCGGCCGCGGCCGGACCCTCCGCGCCGACGCTTTCGATGGTGTTCGCCGGTCCGGCCGACTGGAGCATGTACCTGAGGTGGGCCGCGCCGCACTCGAGTGGCAGCGCCGCGATCACCGGTTACGAGTACCGGGTGCAGATCGACACCGGTCCGTACAGCCTTCCGGCGCCGCTGGCGGCCGCGACAGCCCGACAGGGACCGGCGCCGTGCACCGCCCCGGCGGCGGCCGGCCACGGCTGCACCTACGAGGTGCGCGCGACGAACGGCGCGCCCGGCGCGTGGAGCGGCGCGGTCGGCGTGAACTGGCAACTCCCGAGCGTTCCGACGCTCGGCCGCGCGCTCGCAGGACCGCCCGCAGGAGTGGCGACGCTTTCGTGGCGCCACCCGAAGACCAACGGCGGCCTCCCACTCGAATACCAGTACCAGGTCAACGGCGGCACAGGATGGAGCGCACCGATCACCATCGACCCGGCATCGATCGTTGCCGTCCCCGGAGTGCTGCACATTCTCTCGGCCCCGGTTCCGTGCGCGATCACCGGGCCCGTCACCGGGTGCTCGTACATGGTCCAAGCGGTCAACGGCGTCGGCCCGAGCGGATTCTCGAGAACCAAGAGCGCGCCACTGAGCAAGCCGGGCCCGCCGACGGGTCTCACGATCGTCACCGACTCGGTCGCGCTGGGGACCGGCGCGGCAACCCAGTCGCTCTCGTGGGTGGCGCCCGTGAATGTCGGCGGCCAGGCGCTGACCGACTATCTCGTCTCGACGTGCGCGACCACGAGCGGATCCGCGTGTTTCAACTCGTCGCCCGGGTGGGGCCCGCTCACGGACATTCCCGGGAACCCGCCGGCGACGAACGCCGTCCGCACCTGTCCGGCGGCGGCGCGTTGCGCACACGAAGTGTGGGCGAAGAATCCGTCGGGCAAGGGCTGGGTGTGGTCGTTCGCCTCCCCCACCCCGCCGACGGCGCTGGCCGCGACCGCGAGCACCACGACCTCGGGCCGGATCGACCTGCAGTGGTTGAACACCTTCGACCCGGGCACGGCCTTCGGTCACTACGTGCTGTTCGAGTGCGACTCGAACCAGGCGTGCACGAACGGCGATTGGACGAATGACTCCACCGACGCCGCGCCGTGGACACGCGTCGATCTCTCCGGCACCGCGACCACCGCGTCGTATCAGTGCGGCACCGTCACCGCGTGCTCGTTCCGCGTCGGCTACGTCGACGCGGCCGCCAACATCGGCGGCGTCAGCAACGAGGTCACGCTCGTCGGCGTGTAGACAGCACGCGCGTCGTGGGCGGTGTGCTCCGCGCGCGACGATGCCCCCGGCGAGGTTGGGGCCAGAGCGGGGGGCATCGCGCCGCATCGGAGGGGTTCCGGGGTGCGAGGGTGTTCTTTGTTCGTGGTCGGATCGTCCGCCACGATTACGTATACGCCCGGTTCCCTCGGGCGGGTACGCCCTCGCGGGAAAGATTCGTCACGGTCTCAATGGGCTTTCCCGTTGCCCTTGCCGTTGGCCGCGCCGTTCCCGGTCCCATTGGCCGCGCCGTTCCCCTTCCCGTTCGCGGCGCCGTTCCCGTTCGCGGCGCCGTTCCCGTTCCCATTCGCCGCGCCGTTCCCGTTGGCCGCGCCGTTCCCGTTGGCCGCGCCGTTCCCGTTCCCGTGCGCGGCACCGGCGATGGTGGTCGGCGGCGTCGTGAGCGTCGTCGGTGTCTGCGCGACATCGGAAGGTGGCGGCGTTGTCGGCACCATGCTCGTCGTCGGGACGGAGACTCCGGGGCCCGCGTGAACATGGGCACCGCCATGCGAACCGTCCACCGTCGCGGGTGCTCCGCCGGGCGCCCGTACTCCGGCGATCGCGGGGAGAACGGGTCCCGAGGTCGGGCTCGTCCCGGCCGGCGCCGGGGAATTCGCCGGCCCACCGGAGCTCGGGCCGCGAGACCCGGATGCGTGGTGCGCGTGCGCCGGCCTCCCGATCCCGATGTGCGACACCGCGTCCTGGACGGGCGCGGGCAATGCATGGGCAACGGCAAGACCACCCGTGACGGCGATCGCCGCGCTGGCGACGGCGGCCGCCCGGGCGACTATGGCCGCCCGCCGTCTCGGCCGAGGCAACGCTGCGGAGGGCGCGGACATCGGTCTGCCGATGAGCGCCGCGAGCTCGCTTCCGACCATCGGTATCGGCGCCGCGCGCCCGGATCGGATGACGTCGACGGCCCGGGCCAGCGTGGGATCGATCCCGCGGCCGCGGCCGCACAGGAGGGCCTCGGTCGTGGCGTCGTCGTAGGCGTACCGATCGTTCATGTCATCGCTACCTACGTATTTCTGGGTCACTTCGGTACCCCCAGGTCTGCTTCGATCTTGCGACGCAGCGCGCCGAGACCCCGACGCTGGAGCGCCTTGACCGCTTCGTAGCTCTTGTCCAACACGGCGGCCGTCTGCGCGACCGAGAGGTCGCCGACCACGCGGAGCAGCAGGACGTCGCGCTGGTCCGGCGCCAGATCATCGATCATCTTGTGCACGGATTCGCGTTCCAGTTCCGTGACCGCGTCCGACTCGACGTCGCCGCCCACCGGGCCGTTCCACGGATCGAGCACGGTCTCGCGCGGCCGGCGGCGGCGCCGGCGCGCGTCGTCGACGGCCGCATTGTGCGCGATGCCGAACAACCAGGAGCGAAAGCGGTCGGAGTCGCCTCGTACGGTATGGATGTTGCGAAAGGCGCGAACGAACACCTCGTTGGCGAGGTCGTCGGGATCGGTCACGCGTCGGGCGCGGAGATATCCGGCGACGCTGCCCGCGTAGGCGCGGAAGAGCTCGTCGAGCGCACGCGGATCACCGTTGCGGGCGCGATCCAGCGCCGCGTCGAGGCGATCGGACGACTCGCGCACACGCTCTTATCGGCGCAATTGCAGAACTCTTCAGCCGCGGTCGGGGACGCGCCGTCCGACGTATCGCATTTCTCGGCGGCGGTGGTACCGAGGGCGGACCGGCAGACGTATCACGCAGAGATGGACCAATTCCGCGCGTGGGTGGACCGGCTGATTTCGCGCCCGTACGCGCGCAACTCCCGGCGGGGTGCCGCCGAAGGCGGGTTCACCATCGTCGAGCTCGTCGTCTCGATGGCGTTGCTGTCGATCGTCGCCGCGCCGCTCGCCAGTGTCTTCTGGGCCGCGATTCGTACCGCGGGCGCCGCCGCGCACCGCACCGACGGGTCGTCGATCGCGAGCCGCGAGATCGAAGGCATGCGCGCGGTGCCGTACGCGCAGGTCGGCTTCTACGACGACCAGGGCGCGGGCTCGTCGTTCGAGGGCCTCACCACGGTTTCGCTCGGCCCGACGTCGCCGTCGACGGGACCCCTCATTCCGCAGATCCAGCCGAAGACGCCCGATCCCAGTGCCGCCGCCGGCTACGCACCCGACCCGGACCCGACGAACGCGTTGCCCATCTCGTACGGCGGCGTCGTCTACACCGTGCAGCGCTACGTCGTCTGGGCGAACGCGCAGGACGCGTCGTCAACGTATGACAAGGCGTACAAACGCCTCACGGTCGTCGTCAACTGGTCGGACCGCGCCGGCGTGCACGTGGTGCGCCAGGACTCGTTGCTCTACCCCGGCGGTCTCGGGAAGTACGCGGGCCCGATGGGCGGCCCGGCTGCGACAACAACGACCACGGTCTCCCTCCTTCCGACCGCGCCCGTCCTCGCCGCGATCGCACCCCTGCCGAGCCCGAGCGATCAGACGCAGGTGGCGCTGTCGTGGACGCAACCCGCGGGCGGTGGCGCGGTGACGTCCTATTCGGTCGAGTACTCGACGAACGCGGGCTTCCCCGCCGGTGGCTTCACCGTGATCGCGGGCCTCGCGCCATCGGTCACCAACTTCACCGTGACGAGCCTCACGCCCGGTACGACCTACTTCTTCAGAATCAACGCCTACTCCGGTTCGAACGAGGCGGTTTCGTCGACGCAGTCGCTGACGACCGCAGCCGCTGCCCGGACCCACGTGCACGCTCGGCGCCTTGAACGTCAACGGCGC
This sequence comes from uncultured Actinomycetes bacterium, assembly GCA_963835455.1. Taxonomy (GTDB): domain Bacteria; phylum Actinomycetota; class Acidimicrobiia; order IMCC26256; family PALSA-610; genus PALSA-610. The sequence goes on along the minus strand of CAWIFT010000005.1, from coordinate 421,960 downwards.
GACCACGTTGAGCACGACGGGCACCATCTTGCAGACGAACGGCAAGATGTCCGAAAACCTCACCGTGTCGTGGACGACGAGCGGACCCTGCGCCGACTCGTACCAAATCGTCGCCGTCGATCCGAACGGGGCCGCCGATCCCGCCTCGCCGTATGCACTCGGCGGAAGCGGGGGCGCGTACAGCTCGACGGTGCCTTCGTTCGGCTCGAAGGGTTGGGCCGTCGGCCTCCACACCTTCACGCGTGTGGGACATCTCCACGAGCGGCGCGACGTCCGTCGTCAAGACCTTCAAGGTCTGCGTGCACGGTTCGGTGTCGTGCTGATGCCGCGCCCGAACGATCTCCCGCCGCCACGAGGACGAGGACGGTTTCACGATCATCGAAGTGATGATCGCGTCGTCGATCATGGTCGTCGTCCTGACGATGTTCTTCGCCACGCTCGTGAGTCTCACCCGCAGCGAGGACCGTTCGCAGCGGCTGGTGAGCAACGAGCAGAACGTGCGGTTCGAGCTCGACCAGTTGGCGCGCGAGATCCGCGCCGCGAACCCGATCGTGCCGTTGCTGAACGCGGCGACCGCCGCCGACTATTCGAATCAGATCGAAGTGGTGCTCGGGCCGACGGGCGGCGCCCAGAAAGTCGTGCGGTGGACCTACGACAGCGCCAGCGAGAAGATGAGCCGGGAATTGATGACGGATACATCGTCGACCGCGACCGTGATCTCGCGATCGTTCTTCTTGTTCCGCGTACGCAACGTCGAGACGGCGACTCCGGTGTTCACCTACTACGGGCAACACAACCAGAACCTCGTCACGCAGACGCTCGCGAACGGCGGCTACCTCCACGACCCGGCGAACTGCGCGGTGCGCGTGCACATCGTGTTGACCTCGGATTCGAACCCCGGGCCGGTTCCGTTCACCGAGACTCAGGACGTGGAGGTCCGGAACCGACTTCCCGGAAACGTGGGGTGCGGATGATGCAACGCCGGACCGGACCGAATCGCGACGAAGCGGGCAACATCATCGTCATCGTCGCAGTGATCATGGTGCTGACGTTCCTCAGTGTTGCCGTGCTCGCGCGCACGTTGTCGGGGCTCGCGAGCACGCGCAAGGGTCAGGACTTCAGCGGCGCGCTGGCCACCGCCGACGCCGGGCTCTCGGACGCGTTGTTCCGGTTCGACCAACTCGGCACCGCGCCCGCCGCGACGTTCTGCGTCGGCGCCAATGCCGCGTGCACGGTCGCGTCGGTACCGGGGTCTCCATCCGTTCAGTACACCGCGCGCCGCGTCAACGACAACACGTACACGGTGTTGTCGAAGGGTTTGGTCAACGGTCAACCGCACGCGATCCAGGCAACCGTGACCCGTTCGTATCTCTATCCCTTTGCGATCTTCGCCAAGACCTCGATCACGTTCAACGGCAACAGTGGCAACTACGACGCCGGCCACGGGCGTGGGTCCGGTCGAGACCGTCGACCCGTCCGGGAGTCCGGTCCTGTCGCCGAGCGCCGACGTCGCGAGCAACGGTCAGATCACCTGCCAGGGTTCGCTCTCCCCCGCGCACCAACAGGACTACTTCAAGGGCGGCGGGACGAGTTGCAACAACGGGTATCTCCTCCCCGGTAGTTACAACCCGCAGAATCCGACCCTGACGTGTCCGGCGCCGGTGAACGTGCCGACGACACCGTGCCTCCCGGCAACGCACAATCCGTGCCCGGCGGTCGGCGGTGTCCTCCCGACCACGCTCCTCTCGGGCGTCTACTACTGCAGCCAAGCCGACCTCCCCACCAAGACCATGTCGTTCCCGACGACGTTTTCGGTCGTGAGCGGGAGCGCGAACAACGGCGTCGTCGAGATCTTCGTCATCCCGACCGACAGCTCAAACCTCACCGTGAGCATCGCGGACGCGGTGGTCAACCAGAACGGCGACCCGACCAAGCTCCGCGTCTATCTCGCGGGCGGAACCGTCGACCCCGGCAACGGCGCACACTCCGGCGACTTCACCGGCATCATGTACGCGCCGACGGCGCAGGAGGCGAACCCGTCGTGCAAAGCCAACTGGCGCGGCGGTCTCGTGCTCAACACGTTCACCTGCAACGGCGGACCGCACCTGCAGGTGCACTACGACACGCGCATGCTCTCGCTGACCCAGTCGACGTGGACGGTGACCAACTACACCGAGATCCCGTCCACGCTGGTGACCCTCCCCTAGCGCGGATCGACCGAGATTCCCGAGAAATCGGGCGCCGGCCCGTACCCAAAATGCGGTCCGGTGCGTTCTCCACTGCAGCGGGTGCCAATCGCGACACCGGAGATGAACATGCTCACGAAAGCCCTGAGCCGCAAGCTGGTGGCCACCGCCGCCGTCGGACTGGTGTTCGGCGGTGCGAGCATCGCCGCGGCGGCGGTCGTGCCGTCCACCGGCTCCAGCCACAGCGCCGCGGTCGACGAGAGCACCACCGTCGCGCCCGGCGACTCGTCGACCACCGCCGCGCCCGGCGACTCGACAACCACCGTCGCGACCGACTCGACGACCACCACGGTCGACGAGTCCACGACGACCACCGTCGACCAGTCCACGACCACCACCGTCGACCAGTCCACGACAACGACGACCGCGGTTCCCACCACGGTGCCGTGCAACCACGGTGACGACGTGTCCGACGTCGCGCACAGCGCGCCGCGCGGCCACGACGCCGGGCCCGGAGCACACGGCAAGGCCGTCTCGGCCGTCGCCCACGAGAAGTGCGCGGATCACCACGACGCCGACGCCGCCGGGGGCGACACGTCCGGCTCCGACTCGTCGGAGCACGGCGACTCGGGTCACGGTCATTCCGGCACCCACGGCTCCGGCCCGGGAAGCAACGACTGATCGACCGGTCCGGGGGGCGCGCCGATCGACGGCGGTCGGTTGCCGGACACGTCCTTTCGCAACGGCTCCGTCGGCTTCTACGCTGACCCCTCGTGGGGAGGGATCGGGGCCAAGGTCGCTTGCATCCGGCACCCGAGTGCGGAGAATCTCGCATCGACCGGGCGCGGCGCGGCGACAGTTCGGCGATCGCCGATCTCTACTCGGAGCTCTCGCCCGGCGTTGTCGGCTACCTCCGCGGCGCGGGGCACGCGATCCCGAGGACCTCGCCGGTGATGTCTTCGTCGCGATGATGCGGGGCCTCGCGTCGTTCGACGGCGAAGAGACTGCGTTGCGCCGCTGGGTCTTCACGATCGCGCACCATCGGCTCGTCGATGCACGGCGGCGTGAGTCGATCCGCGCGGCCGGGACCGCGCTGACCGACTGGCGCCCGGCAGCCGCGAACGACCCGTTCGACCAGGTGCTCGATCAGCTCGACGCCGCGCCGGCGGTACGCGCGCTCGGGTTGCTCACACCCGAGCAACGTGACGTCGTGCTGCTGCGCTCGGTCGTCGGTCTTTCGGTTGCGGACACCGCCGTCGTCCTGGAAAGGACGCCCGGCGCGATCAAGTCTCTCCACCGTCGGGCGCTGGCGGCGCTGGGCCGCGCGGTCGGTCACGAGGTCGTGTCGTGATGTTCGAGTCGTGGCGCGCCGCGGGCGAGGCCCGAGAACAGACCGATGCAGCCGTCGCGGTGCTGCAACGTGAACTCCTCGTACCGGTCGACCACGACGTGCGGGAAGCGCACCTCGAGGCGATGGCGCTCGAGCTGGCCGTGAGCCGCGCCAGCTTCGCGCGAGACGATTGCCATCCGCGCCGCGTCCGGCGCGCGGTGGTCTCTTCGGCTGTTGTCGCGGGCGCGCTCACGTTCATGAGCGGTCTCGGCGCCGCGGGCGCGCTGCCCACGCCCGCGCAGCACTGGTTGAGCGGGCTGACCCGGGTCTTCGGTATCCATCTGCCCGACCGGCCGCCGCGTGCGATCGGCGCATCCGATGAAAAGGGTCCCGCCGGCGCCGCGACGGTGCCCGCGAAAGCGGCGACGAACGCACCGACCGACCGTTTGCCGGACGCGCCGGCACCGCTCCGCACCGGCGGCGGACCGGCGGCGTCCCCGGGCGGGGCGCACCCGACCGTGGCCGCGGTCGCCGGTGGGCACGGCAACCCGCTCTTCGTGCAAACGCCGACGGGCGAGGCTCCCGGGGCTCACGGGGCCGAGCCCGATCCGACCCGGGTCGCCACTGCCGGCTCGAGCGCGGGTGGCAACGGCGAGGCTGCGCCGGGACCCGGGAACAAGGCCGCGAAGGGCAGCGCCGGCGGTCACGGCAAGGCGGCGACCGCGCATGCAGACAAACCTCCGCAGGCCAACGCGGGTGGCAACGGCAAAGCCACGGCGCAGGCGAACCACGCCGGCAGCGCCAACGCGGGCAGGGTTTCGGCCGGTTCGACGATTGCGAAACCGGGGACGTCCCACAGGTCGCCCTGAGGACGGCCTGGAAAGAATTCCCGGATCGGCCGTTTCCTTCGCGTCCCGCGTGCGATGACCCAGGGAGGGCGTGGATTTTCGACACCGGGGAAGCGCATTCATGAAGCGGCTTGCAGGATTCGTGGCCATTGTCGTCGTGACGGGAGCGGCGCTGTCGTTCGGGGTGGGGGCGGCCGGGGCGGTCGGCGGCACCACGTGCACGACCGGGAGCGGTCAGGCGAAGTTCTCTCCGGGCCTCAGCACTACCGCGAGCGCGGAGAACATCGTGGTCAAGGGCACGCTGACCGGTTGCACCGGCAGCACGTTCACCGATGCCGCGCTCCTCGTGCATATCCCCCGGGGAACCGCGCTACTGACGTGTGACTCGCTCGGCACCGGCGCGCCCGACCTCCTGAACGGCAAGGCGGTCGTCAAGTGGCTGCCGGCCGGGTCGCAGAGCTCGATGGCAACGGTGACCGCCACGCTCTCCGGCGCGAACACCGTGCACCTGACCGGCGTGATCACCAAGGGATCGTTCACCGGTCTCACGCTGACCACGGACCTCGCGCTGACCGCACAGTTCAAGACGTTCCCGCCCGGGGTCAAGAATCCGCCCGCAGCCTGCTCGCAGCACAACCGCTTGAAGAACGCGGCGTTCTCGACGTCGAGCTTCGTCGTCGCCTGACGGAACAGGCGAGGCCAGGGGCGGGCGCGGGTTCGCGCCCGCCCCGACGGCGCCGATGTTGGCGGGGCGACGTCGTGTCAGTGGGCGCTGGCGGGCTCGAACCGCCGACCCCCTGCTTGTAAGGCAGGTGCTCTACCAACTGAGCTAAACGCCCGGGACTCGCGAACGAACACGCGAGCCTACGCGAAGGTCGCGCCGGCCCCTTCGTCCCGACAAAGGCGGGCAAAGGCCCCGGGCCCGGCGGAACCTGGCGGATGCCTCAAGGACGGCATCCCGGCCGCCGATAGGAACGAGGTCGACCATCGAAAGGCGCGTCCGAACCGCGGCTTCAGATCGATGGTGCGGCAGGCCTCCGAGGGGAGACGGCATGACTGCATTCGACGCCGAGCTGACAATTCTGTTGGAGACCGGAACCGAGGTCGAGGTCCTGACCCGGTACGAGCAGCACTGGACCACGGGCTTCGAGATCGCCGCGGTCGACGACGAGGGCTTCCTGCTCCGGCGTCAGTCCGACGGCGCGGTCCTGCCCGCCGCGTTCAGCGCGGCCGAGCTCCGACCGCGTCGCTAGCCGGCGACTCCCCCGCCGAGGTCGTCCTCGGAGACCACCTCGATGCCCGCGGCGCGCAACGCCGCCGCAGTGATTCCCTCCCCCGCGCGTAGCGTGCGCGAGAACGTTCCGTCGTAGACCTGCGCGCTCGCGCACGAGGGGCTGCGCGCCTTCAGGACCGCCCGCCGTGCGCCCACGGCGTGGGCGAGCTCGACCGCGGCCCGGGCGCCGCGGGTCGTACGCATCGGTGACGTCGTCGCCGTCGACGTTCACCACCCGGTCGCCGACGATCTCGGCCGCGGACCGTGGGGTCGGCAGTCCTCCGCACACCTCGGGACAGACCGGAACGAGGCGGTGCGTAGCGGCGAGCGCCTCGACCGCGGGCCGGCGGGAGTGGCCGGCCTCGTGATTGCAGCGAACGCCGAGCAGACAGGCCGACACGAGCAGCGCCGGCCGTTCCGGCGAATTCTCCGTCATGGCGATTCTTCGGAAGAATCGTCACGACGGGCCACGCCGGCGAAGTTATCCGCCGCTCGCAGGCCGGGACTCGCATCTGTGAGCCGGCGGGGGGAAGCCGCTCACATCTCGTTGTCCCGGCCCGCGCTGTGCGGCGGCGCAGGCGCAGTCGGGTTACGCCGACTGCGCCTGCGGGACCTCCACCTCCGGACGGATCTTCGGTGGGCGCCCACGCTTGCGCTTCTGGGCGACGATCTTGCCGTTCACGAACAGCTCGCCGCCCCAGACGCCCCACGGCTCGCGCCGCATCTGGGCGCCGTCCAGGCACAGGTCCTTGACCGGGCACTCCAGGCAGAAGGCCTTGGCCGCCGCGATGTCGTCGAGCTGCTCGGAGAAGAACAGCTCCGTCATCGAACCGGTGCCGTCGTTGCAGCGCGCGAGCTCCTGCCAGTCGGGTTCTCGGGTGGTCTCGTCGGTTTCGAAGCTCTGTGCCTCGAAAGGCTGAATGGCGAACATCGCCGATCACTCCCCGTTTTCTCGTCGTTTCGTGTGTTCGTCGTCGTCGTCGTGTGGAACTGGGTTGGCGGTTGGTCGGTCGGCTTTCGGGCAAAGAGAAAGGCCGCCGGGTTGCCCCGACGGCCTTGTGGATGCTCCCTGGTAGCGACTGCTACGGATGGGACACCTCGGGGCGTCGGGGCCGGCCATGCTTTGCTGCCGTCGTGCCGAGCGAAATCGGCGACCAGGGCGCAAAGACAGCCGGAACCGGGCACGACATGGCGGCACGCACGCGCGCGGTCCCGGCCATGTCGTAGGCCTGGGTTGCCGTCATGCGGATATTCATGTTTGTGCCTTCTACTGCCGCGAACATTCGAGCGTTCATCCGATCATGATCGGCAAAGCCCGTCAAATGATTTATTGATCAGGGTATTTGCGACCGGGTCTCGTGGGCGATCCGGAGCAGTGCGGCGTGGACACGGGGCGGCCCGGCCAGCACATTTCCCGACCGCAGCCACGCCCGGTCGTCGCCGTTCCAGTCGGTGACCACGCCCCCGGCCTCCCGCACGATGATCCCGCCCGCCGCCACGTCCCAGGGCCCGAGGCTCAGCTCGAAATACCCGTCGAAGACCCCTTCGGCGGTCCAGCAGAGGTCGAGGCTGGCCGCCCCGGGCCGGCGCAGGTCCTCGAAGCCGCGCAGGGCGAGCCCGAACGCCCGCTCGTACCGGGGCAGCAGATCCTTGTGCCGGAACGGGAAACCCGTCGCCACGATCGCCTGCTCGGGCCCGCGCTCGCTCACGCGCATCGGCTTGTCGTCGCGGAAGGCGCCCGCACCCCGCGCGGCGGAGAACGTCCGGTCGAGCAGCGGCGCGTGCACGATCCCCACCACGGGGACACCGTCGGCGATCAGGCCGACGGACACACCGACCGCGTCGAATCCGTGGAGGAAGTTCGACGTGCCGTCGAGCGGGTCGACCAGCCACCCGGTGTCGAAGTCGTCACCTCCGGCCTCCTCACCGAACACGGGGAGCCCGGTCTCGCGCGTCAACAGGTCGCGGATCGCCTGCTCGCTCGCAAGATCGGCTTCGCTGACCCAGTCGCCCGGCGATTTCTCCCGCACGCCTTCGAGGCGACGGAAGTAGTGGCGGACGACCTCGCCGCCGGCGCGCGCCGCACGATCGCCGCACGCCAGCAGCTCGCGGTAGTCGAGCGCGCTCACGCGAGCCCCGCCGTCAGCGCGTTCGCGAGCTCCGGCGTTCCGGCCGCGACGAGTTGGCGCCGCGCGTCGACGTCGGCGGTCACGAGCTCACGTCCCTGCGCGTCGCGTACGACCGCGCCCGCCTCGACACACGCGAGGTAGCCCGCGAGATAGTCCCAGGGCGCGTGGAAGCCCCCGGAGTCGAACATTCCGTCGAGGCTGCCCGCGGCGATCTCGCAGAGCCCGAGCGCGGCCGATCCCAGGGCGCGGAACTGTTTCCACGGGAGCCACTTCGGCGGCCACCCGGTGAGGTGCACCATCGAGTCCTCGAGGCGCGTCACGGACGATGCGTTGATGCGCACCCCGTCGCGGTATGCGCCCGCACCCCGCACCGCGGTGACGCACACCCCCGTCGCCTGGTTCACGACCAGCCCCGCGAGCGCGCCGTCGGCGTCGAGCGCACAGATCGACGTCGCCCAGTACGGAATCCGCCGCGAACAGTTGGTCGAGCCGTCGACGGGATCGAGCACCACGGTGACGGTCGCGCCGGCGTGCTCGTGCACGCCCGACTCCTCGCTGACGATCCGCACCGCCGCGCGCTCCAGTATCCGGCACGCGACCTCGTCCGCGACGAGATCGAGCGCGTACTGACCGTCACGGTCGGTGCGGTCGCGCAACGCGGACACGGGGATGTCCTCGACCGCGCGCCGGACCGCGACACCGACGTCGATGAACAGCTCGAGCAACGCGTCGGGCCCACTCATCGGGCGCGGATCACCTCCACGATCGCGTTGTAGTCGGGAACCTCCGAGATCGGATCGCGCCGGGCCGGCGCGAGCAGCGGATTCGCCTCGGGGAAGAACGCCTGCACGTTGCCGGGCCGGATCGGCGCGAGGTGCACTCGGGCACGCATCTCACCGTGCGGCGACCGCACCACCACCGCTTCGCCTTCGCGCACACCCAGCGCGGCCGCGTCGTCCGGCGCGACGAACAGCGCGTCGCGCGTGGCGCCCGTCAGCGGATCGGTCTCGTTCCACACCATCGAGTTGAACTGCTTGCCGCGACGCGTCGACAACACGAAGCGACCTTCGGGAACGTCGTGCGGTTCGGGCACCACCACGGCGAACGCCGCCTTCCCGTCGCGCGTCGGGAACACCCCGCCCTCGCAGAGGCGCGCGCCACCGACCTGGATCTGATCGCCCGTGTCGCGCAGCTTCTCGATTCCCGCGTACGCGGGGACGACCCGTGCGATCTCGGCGCGGATCGCGTCGCCCGACTCGCACCCGAACACGTGGGCCTGCTCGGGCCGGACCCGGCGCGCGATGTCGGCGAAGATCTGCCATTCACTGCGCGCTTCGCCGACGCGCGGGCCCGGGATCTCGGGACTGAACGCCACGCGCCGCTCGGTGGTGGTCGACGTTCCGCCGCCGACCTGTTCGTAGCGCGTCGCCGCGGGCAACAGCACCACGACCTCGCCCGGGTCGACCAGCATCTGATGGCTCAACACGATGTCCTGGTGGATGCGCAGCGGAGCGCGGCCGAGCGCGGTGCGCGTGACTTCCGGCGCCGGCAGCACGTCGAGGAAATTGCCGCCGCTCGACCACAACACGTCGAGATCGCCGTGCCGCGCCGCGTCCACCATCGCCGCCGCGGTCAGGCCCGGCGTCGCGGGAACGGTGAACCCCCACTGCTCGCCGAGTTCGGCCGCCGACGCGGCCGTGATCGGCCCGCCGCCGGGGAACGTCGTGGCGTAGCAACCCATCTCGGCGCCGCCCTGCACGCCGGAGTGGCCGCGGATCGGCATGAGCCCCGCGCCCGGTCGGCCGACGTTGCCGCGCGCCAGGCCGAGGTTCACGATGGCACGCACGTTGTCGACGCCGGACACGTGCTGGGTGACGCCCATCGACCAGACCAGCACCGCCGAGCCCGCTGCCGCGTACATCCGCGCGAACCGCGCCATGTCGGCGCGCGTCGCACCCGACGCCCGTTCGAGCCGGTCGTACGGTTCGTCCTCGAGCTCGCCGAGCACCCCGTCGAAACCGCGCGTGTGGGCGTTGACGAAGCTGCGGTCGACGCCGCCGATCGCCAACAGCTCCTTCAGCACGCCGTTGACGAACGCGACGTCGCCGCCGGTGTGGATCGAGAAGAACTCGTCGGCCATCTTCGTGCCGAACATCGCGCTCTCGACGTTCGACGGTACCCAGTACCGCTCGAGCCCCGGTTCGCGGAACGGGTTGACCACCGCGATCTTCGCCCCACGCTGCTTGGCGAGGTACAGGTACTTCATGAACACGGGCTGCGCGTTCGCGACGTCGGAGCCGAACAACACGATGAGATCGCTCTCGATGACATCGCGATACGAGCACGTCGTGGCCGCGACGCCGATCGCCTCCTTCAGGGCCGAGGTCGACGGCGCATGACACACGCGTGCCGCATTGTCGACGTTGTTCGTGCCGATGAAGCGAGCCGCCTTCTGCGACGTGTAGTACACCTCGTTCGTGATGCCCCGCGCCGTCATGTACAGGCCGATGCGGTCGGGCGTGGTGGCGCGGATCCGTTGCGCGATGGTGTCGAGCGCCTGGTCCCACGACACGCGGGTGAAGCCCCGGTCACCCTTGTGGCGCACCATGGGATACGCGAGCCGGCCGAGCTCGCGGAGCCGGCGACCGTCGAGCCGAGCGAGCGCGTCGACGTCGGCGAAGTGGTCGTCGTCGATCGCGTGCGCGGTGTTGAGCTTGAGCAGGTCGAGGCGCGTCGTGCACAGGTGCACGCCGCTGATGGTCCAGTCGTGGAATCCGGCGACACCCAGCGCGCATCCGTCGCACACTCCTTTGCGCAGGATGCGCAGGGCGTACGGGAGCTCGCGCCGGTTGTCCCAGATCGTGTGCAGCATCGAGCCGTAGTGGTTCGGCTTCTGCTCACCGATGCCGTTCGGCCGCCACCCGACCCACTGCTCGTGACGAAGTCCGCCCTTGGTCCGGATGAGATTGTCGCCGCGCCTGCGGCGCCGCCAACGAGCTTTCATCGCGTCACGCGTTCATGTCGACGCGCTCGGGGTGGGTGTACACGTTGAAGCGGCCGTCGCGGAGGAACCCGACGACGGTCTGACCGAGCTCGTCGGCCGCCGCGACCGCGAGACTCGACGGCGCCGAGACCGCGCACAACACCGGGATACCGGCGACCGCGGCCTTCTGCACGAGCTCGAACGACAGGCGACCCGAGACGAGCAGCACGTCGTTCGTGAGCGGCAGGTCGCGTTCGAGGAACGCGTGACCGATGAGTTTGTCGAGGGCGTTGTGGCGGCCGACGTCCTCGCGCGAGTCGCGCAGTGTGCCGTCGGTCGCGAAGCGTGCGGCCGCGTGAAGCCCACCGGTCTGCTCGAACACGCGCTGCTTCGGCGCGAGCCGGTCGGGCAGCCCCCCGAGCACGCTCGCCGCGACGACGGGGCCCTCCGCCACCCGCGCGCAGCGCACCTCGATCTCGTCGAGCGCCGCCTTGCCGCAGATCCCGCACGACGAGTTCGCGAGATACCGGCGCTCGCGCACGTCGTCGGCGACGCGCGTCCGCAAGCGCACGGTGACGACGTTGAACATCTGCTCGCGCTCGGGCCCGAGGCAATAAGCGATGGAGTCGAGATCGTCGATGCGGGCGAGCAGTCCTTCGGTGAGACACAGACCCGCCGCGAGCTCGAAGTCGTTCCCGGGCGTGCGCATCGCAACCGCGAACGGTGCCGGTTCCTGACCGGGACCCGCGATCCGCACTTCCATCGGCTCCTCGGTGACCAGCTGATCGGGCCGTCCCCGCGAGCCCTGCGCGTCGAACGCGACCACCTGCACGTCCGTCACCGGACGACGAACGGGCGCGTCGGACAACTTCACGAGTGGTGATGCTAGGAGAGTCCGAGGCGGCGCAGGTCGGCCGGGGTGTCGAGGTCGGCGAACGCGTTCGGCGGCCCGACCGCGCGCCACTGCTCCTCGGATACCTCGTCGAAATCGACCTCGGCAACGGCCCGGAGCGACCGTTCACCGGCGGCGAGCGCGGTCGCCGCCCGATCCAGCGCGTCGGCGCCGTACCGCGCGCACACGTATTGCAACTGCATGTCGACGCGCGGGATCACCGTGCCGACCCCGGGCGCAGCCGCGAGCAGACGCAGCACGGCCGGCTCGACGAACGGCAGGTCACAGGCCAACAGCAGCACCGGACCCTGCACCCGTAAGGCGCGCGCGCCCGCCACCAACGCCGCGAGCGGCCCCGAGCCCGGCGGCTCCTCCCGCACGCACCGCAACCCGGTCGCACCCGAACCGACCTCGATCACCGGGTCGCACACCTCGCCCAGCACGCGGGCCGCGCGCGCCGCGAGCGTCTCACCCTGCCAGACGATGCCGGCCTTGTCGGTCGCCATCCGCCGGCTCGCGCCGCCGGTCAGCAGGATTCCGGCGCACGTCACGCCTCCACCGTCACTGGGGCGCGGTCGGCGGCGCAGTCTCCGTGTCGGGGCGGAGCGAGTATCCGATGACGACCCAGCCGTTCGCGGTGTGATCGAGCATGACGTTGTTGTGCACCGCGCCGCCACCCGCCGCGACCCGCGTCACGACGAGCGCGGTCTTGGTTCCGCTCACCGCCGTCTCCACGGTGATGTCCGCGCCGATACGGCTGCTCCGCTGCGCGTACGCGGCGCGCTTCGCCGCGAGGAACTGGTCGCGGCGGAGTCCGTCCCGCAGCTCCGGACCCGACAGGTCGAAGAGCAGGTTGAAGTCGAGCTCGTCCCACGCGCGCTCGTACGCGATCGCGACATCCGACGGACCGGGTCCGGGCTCGCGGCCGATCGAGATCCACATGAACAGGAGCAGGCCCGCGACGATCACCATGACGACGATGAGCGGCACGGTTACGCGACCCCCTCGATCTGTTGCGCGAGGTCGGTATCCAATGCCGTGATCCCACCGGAGTCGTGCGTGGTGAGCGCGACCCGCACGCGTCGCCACCGGACGTCGAGGTCGGGATGATGGTCGGCCGCCTCGGCGAGGAACCCGACACGCACGACGAAGGCGATCGCGGCGGCAAAGGTCGCGAGCTCGAAGGTCTTCTCGATCTCGTCACCGGCTCGCGACCACCCGGGCAACGCCGCGAGCGCAGCGGCGACCTCGGCTTCCGGGAGCAGCGGCGTACGACCCATCGGACCCCATTCAACTCCAGCGGCGTCCTTGAGCCACACTCGTGCGGTGCCCCTCGACCTGCCCGACTCCGAAGCCCCGACCAGCGTGGAGCTCGACCGGGCGGCCGGCCTCACCCTGCGGTGGGCCGACGGCACCGAGTCGCACTTCGGGCTCGAGGAGCTGCGCCGCAACTGCCCCTGCGCGGAATGCCGGGGTCTGCGCGAGCAGGGTCAGGTCGTGGGACCGAAGCCGCGGTCGCTGATCCCGCTCACGGCGATCGACGCCGAGCTGATCGGCGGGTGGGGGCTCTCGATCCAGTGGAGCGACGGTCACTCGACGGGGATCTTCGCGTGGAGCATCCTGCGCGCGTGGCAGCCGCCCGAACCCACCGAGTAGGCGTCAGGCGCTGATCCGCTCGCTCCACCGGAACCGGTGGTGCACGAGCGCGCGGACGATCTGGCCGGGCTGGGGCCGGGCGAAGTAGTAGCCCTGACCGAGGTCGCACCCGAGGGTCCGCAGCGTGTGGAGCTGCATGTCGTCCTCGATGCCCTCGGCCGTCACCGTGAAGTCGAGCGTGTGCCCGAGGCCGACGATCGGCGGAGACGATGGCGGCGTTGTCCTGGCGCTGGCCGAGACCCTCGATCAACGAACGATCGATCTTCAAGGTGTGCACCGGCAACACGTTCAAGTGCGCGAGCGACGACTGACCCGTACCGAAGTCGTCGATCCCGATGCGCACCCCTCGATCGGCGAGCTGTTGCAACACGTGGATCGCGACGTCGCGGTTCTCGACGAGCACGGCTTCGTTGATCTCGAGGGTGAGCAGCGCGGGGTCGAGGCGCGTGGCCGCGAGCACCGAGTCCACGATCGAGACGAGCTCGGGATCGGTGAGCTGACGCGCCGAGAGGTTGACCGCAACCGACAGCGGCGACTCGTGCGGCAGTTCGGCACACCAGCGCGCGGTCTGCGAGCACGCTTCGTGCAGGACCCACGCACCGATCGGGACGATGAGTCCCGTCTCCTCCGCGATCTCGAGGAAGTCGGCCGGTTCGAGCAGGCCCAGTTCGGGGTGCTCCCACCGCACGAGCGCCTCGATGCCGATCATCTCCGAGCGGGCGAACGCCACGACGGGCTGGTAGTGCACGCGGAACTCGCCGCGGACGAGCGCGCGCCGCAGGCAACTCTCGATCTCCAACCGGCGGACGGCCCGCGCCCGCATCGCGTCGTCGAACATCTCGACCCGACCGCGGCCGAGCTCCTTCGCGGCGAACACCGCGACGTCGGCGTCGCGCAGCAACCGGGCCGGCGAATCGTCCGAACCCTCCGACACGACGACCCCCACGCTCGCGTCGAGGAAGACCTCGTCGGCGCCGAGTGCGAACGGTTCGTCGAACACGCCGCGCAGCCGCTGCGCGAGGGACTTCACGTCGTCGACGCGGGCAACGTTGTGACAGATGACGGCGAGCTCGTCGCCGCCGAGTCGCGCCAGGCGATCGCCGGCGCGCAAGACCCGGCCGAGGCGGCTCGCGGCCGCGGCGAGCAGCTCGTCGCCCGCTTCGTGGCCGAGACTGTCGTTCACGACCTTGAAGTGGTCGATGTCGAGCATCACCAGGCCGACACCCGCCCCGGGCGCCTTGGTGACCAGCGCGTGCTGCAACCACTCGACGAGCATCACGCGGTTCGGCAACTCGGTGAGCGGGTCGTGACGCGTGCGGTGGGCGAGCTCGGCTTCGATGCGGCGGTGCTCGCTGACGTCGTACGCGGCGCCGACGAGCTGAATGCATTCGCCGGCGGCGTTCAGAATGGGGGTCACGTCGACGGCGACGCGCCGGGTCGGGACGCTCGCGCCCCACTCGGCTTCGAACGCGATCTCGCGGTGTTCGCGTGCGACGCGGGCGAAGGCCCGAACGTGCGCGACGAGTGCGTTGGCCGGCACCACCCGGCGCAGGTCGCCGGTGGCCGAATCGTCGCCGAGCAACCGGCGGTAGGCCTCGTTCGTGTAGATGAACCGGAAGACGTCGTCACCGTCGACCGCGACCGCGAACGCCGGGTGCGGAAGCAGGTCGAGCAACGTCGTGTCGGCCACCGGCTCGAGGCCCGGGTCGGGATCCGTGCGCACGGCGCTCGCCACCGGCGCGAGCGCGGCGGCGCCCCGCCTCTCGTCGCTCTCGGCACCACCCGACTGCCAACGCTCCATCGCATGCTCTCCCCGTCATCTCAGTTGTCGGCACCGTGGCACCCGACCTGAACGCAAAGCACCCGAATCCGGGCGTCGGGCACAGCCGCGCTCCCGGTATCGTTTGCGAATGACCTGTCCGGCATGCGGCGCGCCCGTGGCCGAGGGGGCCCGCTTCTGCTCGGAATGCGGTCAGCGCCTGATCGCCGCGGCCGACGAGCGCCGCCTCGTCACCGTGCTCATGGCCGACCTCGTGGGCTTCACCGCGCTCTCGGCCGGCAGTGACCCCGAGCAGGTGAAACGCCTGGTCGACGCGTGCTTCGAGGCGCTCGTCGCCGACATCGTCGACTTCGGCGGCCACCTCGACAAGATCGTCGGTGACGAGGTCGTGGCCCTCTTCGGTGCGCCGGTTGCGCACGAGGACGACGCCGAGCGGGCGGTGCGCGCCGCGCTCCGCATGCACGAGACCCTCGCCGCGCTCGCGCCCAGCCTCGGCATCCACGTGCAGATGCGGGTCGGCGTGAACACGGGCGAGGTGCTCGTCGGCGCGATGCGCGCCGGCGGTGACCCCACGGTGATGGGCGACGTCGTCAACACCGCGCAGCGGCTCGAGAAGCTCGCCGAACCGGGCGAGGTGATCGTGGGACCCGCGACCCACGCCGCCACGCGCGCGTCGATCCGCTACGACGCCCTCGGCCCGCAGGGACTCCGCGGCCGCGCGGAACCGGTCGAGTCGTACCGCGCGATCGAAGCGCCCGCGCCGCCGGGTCGACGCCGCGCCCGCGAACAGGCGCCGCTCCTCGGGCGCGACTCCGAGGTCGCAACCCTCGAACAGGTCGTGGCGATGGCGGCCCGACGGTCGCGCGCACAGCTGGTGCTGCTGTCGGGCGAGGCCGGAGTCGGCAAGAGCCGGCTCGCGAGCGAGCTCGGACTCCGGGCCGTCCGCGACTTCGGCGCCGAGGTACTCACCGGGCAATGCGTTCCCGTACGGCGACGCCAACGTGTTCGTCGCCGTCGCCGAGGCGCTCCGGCGCGCGGTCGACGTCGACGGTCCCGACGACGACTCCCCGTCCGTCACCGACCTGCGGTCCCGGATCGTCGCCCGCGTCGCCGCCGCGTTGGAGCTCCCGGCGGAGACGCCCGAGACCGAACGCATGGTCGAGGGTCTGCTTCTACCTGATGGAGGGCGTCACCCGGCCCGGCGTCGACCCGAGCCGGGCCCGTGACGACGCGCTGCGCTCGACGATCGCGTTCTTCGAGGCCCTCACCGCGAACGGGCCGCTCGTGCTCACGCTGTCGGATCTGCACTGGGCGAGCGACGAAGCGCTCGAGCTCTGCAACCGCATGCTCGCCCGGCTGCACGACCGGCCGTTCGTCCTGGTCGCGACCACGCGCCCCGGTCTCGACGAGCGCTGGAAGCCCGCGCCGGGCAAGCACAACGAGCTCGCGTTGCACCTCGAACCGCTCGATCGCGAATCGACCGCCGAGCTCGTACGCGCCCTGTTCTGCGGCGAGGCCGACGCGGAGACCGTCGACTTCCTCCTCGAACGCAGCGGCGGCAATCCGTTCTTCGTCGAAGAGCTCGTCGCATTCGTGCAGGAGACACGCGACAGCGACCGGCTGCACGAACTCCCCGCCACGTTGCACGGGCTCGTCGCGGCCCGGCTCGACGCGCTCGATCCCGCCGAACGCTCGCTGCTCGAAGACTGCGCGATCGTCGGCGCGAGCGGATCGATCGCCGCCGTGCTCGCGCTGGCCGCCCGCGCGGACGCACGGCAGCTGCTCGACGGCCTCGCCGAACGCGACTTCCTCGCGATCGAGCACGACGACTTCCACTTCAAGTCCGAGCTGATTCACGAGATCGCGTACGGCACCCTCACCAAGGCCGAGCGCGCCCGTCGCCACGCGGTGGTGGCGCCCGTGCTCGCCGCACGCGGCGAACAGGCGGTCGACCAGGCCGCCCATCATCTCGCCACCGCGGCCGAATTGGTCGAGGAGCTCGGCGCGGTCGACGGCGTTCCCGGCGACATCCGGGCCCAGGCCATCGACACGTTGATGCGCGCGGCCGAACGGGACGAGTCGGTGGAGTCGTGGCTCATGGCCGAACGCCACCACGACCGCGCGCTCGCGCTGCTCGGCACCGAGAACACCGAGGCCCGGCGGACCGCGCTGCTCGGGCGGGCGCGGGCGCGCGTGAACCGCCGAGTCCTCGACGACGCGCGCGACGACGCCATGACCGCGCTCATGGAGGCGCGTGAAGCGGGCGACGGTCACCGCGAGGCCCTCGCGTTGACGCTGCTCGGTGAAGGCGAAGCGGCCACCGGTGCGTACGACGTCGCCGAAGAGACCTTCGGGCAGGCGCTGATGCTGTGGCGCGACCTCGACGACGAATCGGGCGCGGCGAACGTGCTGCGCGGCCTGGGCATGACCCATCTGTTCCGCGGCGATCTCGAGCAGGCCGAACGGTTCGTCTCCGAGGCGCTCGGCTCGTTCCGCTCGAGCGGCAATCAGCGCGGCGCCGCATGGGCACTGCAGAACCTGGCGTGGATCTCCTTCTCGCACGGCAACATCCCGCGCGCCGAGAGCCGGCTCGAGGAATCCGCCGACCTGTTCGGCGAGCTCGGCGACTGGGGCGGGCTCAGTTGGGCGTACGGCCTCCTCGCGTTCGTGCGCTACAACCAGGGCCGGCTCGAGGAAGCCGCCGCGATCGCCGAGCACATCTCGATCGAAGGTCGCGAGACCGGGAATCGTTGGGCCGTCGGGATGATGGACGTGCTGCTCGCGCAGGTCGCGCTGTGGAGCGGCCGGACGCGCGAATGCGTCGAGCGCGGCAACGACGCGATCGAGCTCTTCCAGGACATCGGTGATCGCTGGGGCGAGGTGATGTCGACCGCATCGGTGGTGCGGGCCAACGCCGAGCTCGGCAACGACGACGAGTACGCGGCCACACTCGCGCGGTACTACGAGGTTGCGCGCACGATGCCCGACGTCGGCATGCGGCAGTTCCCTTACCTCGTGGAGGCATCGGTGCAGCTGCAGCGCGGCAACGCGACCGAGGCCGCGCAGGCGCTCGAGGTCGTCGAGCTGGCCGACCCGAACGACCTCGGCGCGGCCGACACCGCGGCGGCGGTCGGGCTCGCGCGCCTCCAGCTCGGCGACGTCGACGGCGCCGTGCAGGCCCTCGAGGGTCCCTACGCGGTCGCGACCAACGACGGCCCCAAGCTCGGCGTGGGGTGCCGGCTCGCCCTCGCGTACGCGGTCGCACACCGGTGCGAGGACGCACGCGACGTGATCACCGAGCTCAACGAACGCGCGGGCGGCACGTACTCGGACCGCATGATGGCGCTGTGGGCCGAGGCGCTCGTGCACGTGCAGACCGGCAGCGGCGACGGGCGGGGCAGCGTCGACGCCGCCCATGCGATCGCCACCGCGACCGATGCCCGGTTGGAGCACGCGATCGCCGCGCTCGCACGCGCGAGCGTGCTCGAGGCACTCGGCGACGCCGAGGCGACCGGGGCGCGCGACGACGCCGAGCGTCAGCTCGCGACGCTGCAGATCTCGGCGAGCGGTTGGCGGCGCGTGTTCGACCTCGCGCTCGAAGGGGTACAAGCCGGCGGGAGGTCTCGATGACCGAAGTTTCGGAGCGTTACGCACGACTGGCCGACGCGTTCGCGGCCAAGATCGCCGCGGTGCCGGCGGACCGCTGGTCGTCGCCGTCGCCGTGCGCCGACTGGACAGCACGCGACATCGTCGGACACGTCGTCTCCACACAGGGCCTGTTCCTCGGGTTCGTCGGGCGCACGCTGGGCGACATCCCGGCCGTCGACGACGATCCGCTCGGCGCGTTCACCGCCGCCCGTGCCGTGGTGCAGGCCGACCTCGAAGACCCCGCGCGGGCGGGCGCGACGTTCGAGGGCTTCATGGGAACGATGACCTTCGAGACCGGCGTCGACCGTTTCCTGAACTTCGACCTCGTGGTGCACGGCTGGGATCTCGCCCGGGCGACGGGGCTCGACGATCACATCGATCCCGCCGACCTGAAGCGGATCCGCATCGCGGCCGAGGGCTTCGGGGACGCGATGCGCGGCCCGAACGCATTCGGGCCCGAGGTGCAGCCGCCGGACGGCGCCGACGAACAGCAGCGCGTCATGGCGTTCCTCGGCCGCTCGAGCTGAGCGAGGCGCGGTCTACGGCGCGGGTTCGAGCAGGACGAGCGGGATCTCGCGCGTCGTCTTGGTCTGATAGCCCGCGTAGTTCTTGTGGCCCTCGGTCACCAGCGGCCACAGGCGCGCCCGCTCCTCCGGGGTGGCGGGTCGGGCCCGCATCTTCGTCTTCGGGCCACCCTTGTACGCCACCTCGACGTCGGGGTTGTCGCGCAGGTTCAAGAACCACGCGGGATGCGTGTCGTCACCGCCGCGGGAGGCGACGACGACGATCGTCGTTCCCTCCTGCACGGGTGAGGTGAGCATCACCGAGCGGGGCTGACCGCTCTTGCGGCCGATGGTCGTGAGCTCGACGACGGGCATGCCCGACGCGCTCCAGCCGATCCGTCCGCCACTGATCTTGAGCAGCCCGCGGTGGAGACCGTTCATCGTCTTCAGCATCATGTCGCTCGGCATGCGCCGAACCTAGACCAGCGGGGCCGACCGGAGCCGGTCCAGGACCGCGTCGCAGGCCCGGCCGTCGGCGAATGTCGGCGCGTGCGGGGGGACCTCGCCGGATGTCACGGCGTCGCGCACCACCGCCGCGAACCGGCGCATCGGTTCGAGGTGCCCGTCGGCCGGGCTGGTGCCGGCGGCGCCACCGGCGAGATCGATGGACTCGCGCGACCCGTCGGCGCGACGGAGCGAGATCCGGGAGTCGCCGACGATCTCGGCGACCGCGTCCGCACCGAAGACGGCGAAGCGCGACGGCATGTTCGCCACCGCGCCGAACCCACTGTCGATCGCGACCGAAGCGCCGTTCGCCATCACCAACGACGCGCTGAAGCCGTCCTCGGCCGTGCAGACGTGCTCGTCGCCGTCGCGATCGGGGCGCACCCGCACGTCGATCCTGCGCAGCGCCTGCACCTCGGTCACCTCGGACGCGCAGATGTGGCGCAGGCCGTCGACGGCATGCGATCCCCACGCGCCGACCCATCCGCCGCCGAGCGCACGGTCGAACAGCCAGCCCCACGGCCGCAGCGGAACCCGGGTACCGGCCGAGATGCGCGTCATCTGCACGTGTTCGATCCGGCCGAGCACGCCGTCGCCGACCATCTCGCGCAGCAGGGCACGGGCGGGTTCGTACCGGAACTCGAAGTTGCAGAGCGCGACCACGCCCGCGGCGCGGGCCTCCGCCTCGAGTGCTGCGGCTTCGTCGCCGTCGAGGGCGAACGGCTTGTCGCAGAGCACCGCTTTGCCCGCCGCGAGCGCGTACCGCACGTGGGGCGCGTGCAGGAACGGCGGGGAGTGCACGCTGACGAGGTCGACGTCCGGGCGGGCCACCAACGCGCGCACCGCGGTGTCGTCGCGGGCCGAAACCACGTCGGCCACCTCGCAGCCCTCGGTACCCGCGAACACGGGCGCAACCACCCGCTGCCCGAAACCCCCACCGACGACCGCGACCTTCATTCGCCCAGCACCTCCGGCGTGTCGTCCGACACGGGCAGGTGGAAGCGGCGAAGCCCGGCGTGCGTGACCGGTCCGATCGTGAACGCGAGGAGCAGCGTCCCGACGCCGACATTGCCGCCCAGGAGATATCCCGCGACGAGTGCACTGCACTCGAGGCTCGTGCGCACGACCCAGATGCGGTGACCGCGACCCGCGATCGCCGTCATCAACCCGTCGCGCGGGCCCGGACCGAGTCCGGACCCGATGTAGAGGCCACCACCGACACCGAACATCACGATCGACGCGAGCAGCATCGGGATGCGCACGGCGAGCAGGTGTTGGTGCGGGATCAGGTACAGGCCGAGATTCGCGATGAAGCCGACCGAGAGCGTGTTCAGCACGGTGCCGAGTCCGGGTCGCTGGCGCAGCGGAATCCATGCGAGCAGCACGACCAGGCCGACGAGCACGACGACGAGGCCGAACGACAGACCCGTGACCTGCGCGAGACCCTGATGGAACACGTCCCACGGCGCGACACCGAGCTCGGCGCGCACCGAGACCGAGATCGCGAACCCCAACACGAACAGGCCGACGATCAGCGGCGGAAGGCGGCGGCGCAACTCGCGCGCGCTCGGGAACGAGAGGACCTCCGCGTACCGCGCGTCGGAGGACGGCGTGTCGTCGGACGGGAGGGCGCTCACGACGCGAGGAGCGCGGACGACTCCGGGTCGAGGTACAGCGTCGCGTTCGCCTGCCGGCGCAACACCGACGCGGGACACGCGGTGGTGATGGGTCCGTACAGCGCCGCGCGCACCGGCTTCGCCTTGCGCGCCTCGGGCACGATGACGGCAACCCGGTGCGCGCGGAGCAACGCCGGGATCGTGACGGTGATGGCGTGCGTGGGCACGTCGTCGATCGACGCGAAGTGCCCCTCACCGACCTGCTGACGCCGCGACGCTTCGTCGAGCGGGACGACCTTGACGTCACGCGGGTCGTCGAAGTCGGCCACGGGCGGATCGTTGAACGCGAGATGTCCGTTCTCGCCGATCCCCGCGCAACAGAGATCGAGCGGATGCGCGCGCAGGAGGGCCTCGTAACGCGCGGCCTCGGCCTCGGGGTCCGAGACGTCGCCGTTCAGGTAGTGAAACTCCATCACCGGGAGGTTCGCGGCGACCCGTTCGCGCATGTAGCGCTGGAAGCTCGCGGAATGGCTCGCCGCGAGCCCGACGTACTCGTCCATGTGGAACCCGCGCACGCGGTCCCACGCGATCCCGGGCGTGCCGACCAATTCCACGAGGAACTTCAGTTGCGAGTTCCCGGTTGCGAGCATGACATTCGCTTCGCCGCGTGCCGCGATCGCGGCCCGCAGCGCGGCCGCGGCGTCGACCGCCGCGTCGCGCGCCATCTCCTCGACGTCGTCGCCGATGTGCACGGTCAGCGCGTCGAACTCGAGGCGGGTGCTCACGCGAACTGCGGCAACCACCGCGCGGTGGCGGCGAGCATCTCGTCGGTCATCTGCTCGAGGTGGTCGAAGTCGATCCGGCCTGCGAGCGGATCGAGGAGCATCGCCTCGATCACCTGCTCGCGGTTCCCCGACAACGCGGCGGTGACCGTCGCCTCCTGCGCGGCCGAGATGCGACGGACCCACTCCGCGAGCACGGGCGGGAGGCGAACCTCGTCGCGCGGGCGCAGACCGTCGCCGTCGGCGATGCACATGGCCTCGACGACGACGTCGGGCGGCAGGTCGGGCGCCTGGCCGGTGTTGGGCAGGTTGAGCGGGAACGCCTTCGGGCGGTTGCGCAGGAACGCGTCGATCATCGGCGCGACCATCTCGCCCGACGGCATCGTCGACACTTCGTTGGCGGCGCGCATCTTCGCGAGCTCCTGTTTGTGGGTGCCGGCGTCGCCCTCCCGATCGGCGATGGTCGTGAGCTCGACACCCCAGCGCTTCCCCCACCCCGACTCCTCGGTCAGGAATCCCGGGAAGAACTCGACCAGGTGTCGGTCACCCGCGCCGGGCAACACTCCGTACCGTTCGAACAGCGCGAGCTTGACCTTGTGGTGCGCGAGTAGATCCCGCTTCGAGAAGCCGGACGCCAGGCGCTGCGCCTCCTCGCCGTATTCGGACGGGATGCGAATCGGCTCCGCACCCAGGCCGTCCGGATCGTCGATCAAGGCGCGGAGCCGGGGGAACGCGTCCTCACCGTTCACGCGCAACGCCGTGAAGATCGGGAGGTGGTTGACGCCGACGATCTCGAAATCGAGATCGAGGAAGCCCACGTCGAGCAGCGTCGACAGCGCGAACTGCGCGCCCGCGATCTCGTGGCACAACCCGACCGTGCGGATGCTCGTCTCGTGCGTCATCGCCCGGCACAAGGTGGTCATCGGGTTCGTGATGTTGAGCATCCACGCGTCGGGACAGATCTCCTCCATGGCGCGCGCGATACCGACGAGCACGGGGATGTTGCGCAGCGCGCGCATGATGCCGCCCGGACCGACCGAATCGCCGACTGACTGCTTGATCCCGTGACGTTCCGGTATCTCGAGATCGTGGCGCATGCTGTCGAAGCCGCCGGTCGAGATCGTGACCACGACGTAATCCGCACCCTCGAGTGCGGCCCGCTGATCGGTGGTGGTCGAGACTGTGAGCCCGATCCCCTCGAGCCCGACGACGTGGCGGACGAAGTCGGCGATGGGTTCGAGCGGTTCGGGATCGATGTCCTGCAACACGAGCTCTGCGTTCGCGAGCGACGGCGTGTTCGCGATGTCGACGAGCAGCTTCGGTACCCACTGATAGCTGCCGCCACCGATGATGACGATCCGCGGTGCCATGACGGCGATCCTAGGCTTCGAAACGCGGGAGCCACCCGGCCGTTGCCGCGAGCATCTCGTCGGTCATCGCGATGATGCGTTCGTACGGAAGCTGCGCGGCGATGGGGTCGGCGAGCATCGCTTCGAGCACGAGTTCACGGTCGCCCGCGACCGCGGCTTCGACCGTCCACTCCTGCACCACGTTGATGCGCCGGAGGAACTCGCCCATGATCCCGGGCACCGTTGTCTTGTCTCGACCGCGCACCCCGGCGCCGTCGGCGACGCCCATGATCTCGACCACCGCACCGGAGTCGAGGTTGGTGACGTTGCCCTCGTTCGGCAGGTTGACCGGGAGGTACTGCGGTTTGGCGCCGACCATGCCGTCGAGCAGCTGGGCGACGAGTTCGCCCGACGGCATCCGGGTCACGTCCGACGCGTCGCGCATCTCCTCGTAGAACTCGACGTCGTCCTCGGCATCGCGCCGGTGGCCGGGCATCCCGTAGTGGTGCACGCGCCAGTCGCGGCCGTAGTCGTTGCCGGCGTGGACGAAGCCCGGCATGAACTCGACCGAGTGATGATCGCCCGAACCGACGAGCACGCCGAAACGACGGAAGAGCTCGAACCGCACGCGGTTGTTCTCGATCACGTCGAGCTTCGTCCAGTGCGCCGCGGGCGAGACCTTCACCCAACCCGCGCGCTCCGGCGGGTCCATCCAGATCGGCTCGGTCGCGCAGCGCTCGGGATCGTTCAGGAGTGCGTGGAGACGGACGAAACCGTCGTCCTCACCCGCGACGCGCAGTGACGTGGCCAGCGGGTAGTGGTTGACGCCTCCGAGGATCGGATCGATGTCGGCCATGCCGCGGTCGAACAACAGGCTGAGGATCCACGAGCAACCGACCCATTCGTTGCAGAGGCCGACGGTCTTCACGTTCGTCTCGCGCGTCACCGCCCGGCACAGCGCGGTGAGCGGGTTCGTGACGTTGACCAACCACGCGTCGGGGGCGACCGCTTCGACGTCGCGCGCGATGTCGAGCAACACCGGCACGCTGCGCAGCGCACGCATGATGCCCCCGGGGCCGACGCTGTCGCCGATCGGCTGGCGAATGCCGAACTTCTGCGGGATCTCGATGTCGTGTTGCATCGAGTCGAAGCCCCCGACCGAGAACGCGGTGATGACGAAGTCGGCGCCGTCCAGCGCGCGGCGCCGGTCGGGCTCGGACTCGACTTTCATCGCGATCCCGCGTCGCGCCGCGATCTGTTCGCCGAGTTCCTGCATGAGCGACATGCGGTCGGCGTCGAGATCGTGCAGGACGACGTGCGCATCGCTGAGCGACGGCGTGTTGGCGAAGTCGGCGAGCAGCCGCGGCGCCCAGTGATAGCTCCCACCGCCGACGACTGTGATGTTCGCGCCCATGCGCGGAGCCTACGAGGCTCGCAGCGCGACTTCGACCTCGATCTCCACCGCGCCGCCGCGGGGCAGGGCCGCGACCCCGATGGCGGAGCGGGTGTGCCGCCCCGCATCGCCGAACACCTCGTACAGGAGCCGGCTCGCACCGTCGACCACCGCGGGCTGCTGCTCGAAGACGGGCGCGCAGGCGACGAAGCCGAGCACGGTGAGCACACGGGCGATGCGATCGAGCGAACCGAGTCCGGCCCGCAACACCGACAGCGCGTTCAAGGCACACCAACGCGCCGCCTCGGCGCCCTCGTCCACGCCGATCCCGGCGCCGAGAATGCCGGGATGCACGAGCTTGCCGTCGTGATCGCGCGGGAGCTGACCGGACGTGCGCGCCCGGTCGCCGAACACGACGATCGCGTCGAGCGGATCGTGCGGCGGGTACGGACCCGGCAGCACCAACCCCAATTCCTGCAAACGCTCGTCGATCGTGCTCACAGCCACCTTTCCAGGAAGAGCGGCACCTCGGTGCCGTGCCAACGGTGTTCACCGTCGAAGACGTCGTGCACGATCGCATCCGGCGGCGCCCCGAGCCGGTCGTAGAAGGCGCGCAGCTGCGCGACGGTCGCGCGCGCGGACCCCACCGGGAAGATCATGTCGTCGGTCCCCGACTCGACGAGCAGCGGCCGGGGCGCGACGAGCGCGGCGATGTCGACGTGTTCGATCGCGCCGAGTTGACCCGGCATCACCTGGGATCCGCACATGTTCCACGGGACCGTGTGCGCGGCGCGCCACGACGAGAGATAGCCGGACACCACCGCGACCCGCACCCGTTCGTCGAGCGCGGCGAGGAACAAGGTGCACGTCCCGCCGTACGAGAGGCCCGCGGCCGCGACGCGCGCGGGGTCGACGAGCGGATGGTCGCACAGCACGTCGAGCGCGCGCCGGAGGTCCCACAGGTTGCGCTCCAGGGGAACGACGCCGGCCATCGTGGCGCAGACGAGATCCCAGTCGCAGTGGTACTTGTCGGGCGGCATCCAGTCGGCGCGCTCGCCGAAGCCGCGCAGGTCGGGCGCCAGGACCACGTATCCGAGCGACGCGAGCGCGTGCGCGTAGTCGTCGCCGGGACCGCCGGCTTCGATGCCGCAGACGAGAGACTTGCCCGCGCCGTGACCGTGGATCGCGAGCACCGCGGGCCCGGGCGCGGCCTTCCGGCGCGCGTGCGGGACGAGGAGGTACGCGGGGACCGACATCGTCGCCTCGGCGTCGAACACGATCCGGCGGCGCGTGTAGCCGCCGCAGTCGACCTCGTCGGTGACCTCGACGTCGAGTGGGACCGGCTCGGGATGCGCGCCGAGACGTACCGCGAGCTCGGCGCGGGTACGCGCCCGCCAGGCATCGTCATCGCCGTCCGCCCGCGGCGGCCCTCCGGGCTCCTCGACGCGTTCGAGCTGCAGGCGCCAGTACGCCCAGTTGGAGAAGTTGCGGGTGCGGGCGCTCACGCCGGTTCGCCGAGCGCCCAACCGAGACCGCCCGCGAGGTGGCGCAGGTACGTCGGCGACTCCCACGCGGCCGGGAAGTGACCGAGACTCGTCGAGAAGGCGCGACCCTTTCCTTCCGAGAAACACCACGCGAGCGGATAGCCGAACGCAGGCGAACGCGCGCCCGCGGCAGTGGCATCGAGCTCGCCCGCACGCACCCGCAACAACACCTGCGCGTCGGGTCGCAGCTCGCGGAACTGGTAGACCTCGTCGTGCCAACGCCAGTCGGCGCCGAGGTGCGCGCACGCAGGATGCGTGGGCTCGAGCACGTCGGCGACGAACGTCTGCGTCCACGGGTGCCCGTCGAACCGCGCACCGACGAGGGCGCCGTACTCCGGCCAGCCGTAGCACGAGTCGGTCGCGGAATGGATCGCGCAGACGGCGAGGCGGCCGGCGCGTACCTGCTCGACGATCGCGTGCCGTTGCTCGATACTCCACGGCGTCTCGCCGATCGTGAACAGCGCGAGCGCGCGGGCGCCGCGAATTGCGTCGACCGGAAGCTCGCGCACGTCGGCGATCCGTTCCGGTCGCAGCCCGTGCAACTCCGCCACCTGCGCCACCCCGATCGCGGCCTGGTCGAGGACGCCGTGCACCCCCGCCGGCCCGTCGTGATACGGCGCCACCTGGGTCACGAACAGCAACGGGTCACCCATGACGCGGCAAGGTAGTCCCGGTAGCGTCAACCCGCATATGAACCCGCACATGAGCGTTGGATTCATCGGCCTCGGCGCGATGGGCCTGCCCATGACCCGCCACCTCCTTGCCGCCGGTCACGACGTCACGGTCGCGTCGCGCAGTCGTCCGCCGATCGACGCCGCGGTCGCCGCGGGCGCACACGACGGCGGTGACCCCCGCACGGTCGTGGCCGCGAGCGAGGTGACGATCCTGTGCGTCCCGGACTCGCCCGACGTCGTCGAGGTGGTCGACGCCGCGCTCCCGGCGCTCGGACCGGGCAAGACCGTTGTCGACACGTCCACGATCGATCCCGCCGTGGAACGCGACCTGCACGAGCGCGTCGCGGCAACCGGCGCGCGCTACCTCGACGCGCCGCTGTCGGGCGGGTCGATCGGCGCCGAGAACGGCACGCTCACCGTCATGGTGGGCGGCGACGCGGCCGTGCTCGAATCGGCCCGGCCCGCGCTCGAGCCCTGGTCGGCCCTCATCGTGCACGCCGGCGGGCCGGGGTTCGGCCAGATCGTGAAGCTCTGCAACCAACTCGTCTACGCCGCGCAGATGCTCGCCGTTTCCGAGGCCTGCGCGTTGGCGGTGAAGGAGGGCGTCGACCTCGGGGTCGTTCACGAGGTGATGACGCATGCCACCGGCGACTGCAACGCGATCCGGACCCGGATCCCGTTCGAGGGTGCGCGCTCCGACACACCCGCGTCGAACGGTTGGAAGCCCGGGTTCATGACCGCGCTGATGTTCAAGGACGTCGATCTCGTGTTGCGGGAGGCGGCGCGGGCCGGCGTCCCCGCGACCAGCGCGGATCTCGTTCGGCCGGTGCTCGCCGCCGCGGTCGACGCCGGCTACGGCCGCGAAGACTTCTCCGCGCTCGGCAAGATCGTCCGCCAACGATCCGGTCTCGATTGATCGGTCGTCTCAGCTCGCAGTGTCGTCTCGGCTCGCAGTGTCGTCTCGGCTCGCAGTGAGGTCTCCGAGACCGAGGTCGAACTCCCGGTCGGCGAACGCGAAGCCGGCCGCGGCCAGCGGCGCGATCGACCGACCGCGCGGGGTGCGCTCCGGATCGAGGTCGACGCGCACGTGGCCACCGGTCCGACCGGGACCGAGCGAGAGGGTTGCGTCGCCGGCCTCGCCGTCGACCGCGCGGCGAAAGCCCTCGGCACCGCCGACGAGTTCGATCGTCGACGTTTCCGCGATGGGTCGCGTCGCCGAGGTCCACGCGCCGCCCCAGCGTGTGCGCGCCCCCGCCTCCACCACCGCGCGCTCGAGCGCGGCGTGCGGAACGTCGACCACGCCTTCGGCCGTGGCGTGGTGCAGGAGCACCATGCACAACTCGGGGAGCGCAGTGTCGAGATAGTTCAGTGCCGCCCCGTAACGCGGGTTGCACTCGGTCGCGACCCAGCCGTCGGCCGACGAGATGCCGTCGAGCGTGAACGCACCGCGGAAGCCGACCGTGGCGCGCAGGTGCTCCCCCACCCGCTGCACCGACGCTCTCATGGTGGCGACGTGATCGGCCGGCGGATCGAAGTAGGTGGCGCATCCGCAGTAGCGCAGCCACGGCGGTGAGGACGCGCGCAACGACACGAGCTCGACCGGACGGAACGCGGCGACACCGTCGTCGACCACGAAGCCGTGCATGCTGCACGCGACACCGTTCACGAACGACGCCACGCGCACCCGGTCGCAGCGCGGGAGCAGGAGCTCCAGCGCCTCGGCCCGGTCGGCTTCGGCGCGGACCCACCGCACACGCGCGCCACCACCGTTGAAGCCGTCGCGCGCGTCGCCCGACCAGACCGTTCCCGCGCCGCGGTCGAGCTGCGCCGCCGCGCGTGCAATCGACGACGCGTCGGCGCGGACGACGGTCGCAGCCGGTCGCGGCACATCGAGCGCGTCGAACACGTCGTCGATCGTCGTCTTGTCCTCGATGGCAACCCACTCGGACCGGCGGGGCCCGAACACGCGACGGTCTCCGAGCGCACGCACGTCGAGAAACGGTTGGGCAAGAACGAGCGCGGCGCGAGCCGGGTCGAACCGTGCGAGCGCGTCGAACACCGATCGGGACGGACGCTCGAGCTCGCGTTCCTCGGCGCGGACGCTATCGATGAAATCGTCGGGGTGGGCGATGTCGAGCGTGAGGATCTCGACGTCGGGTCCCTCGGGCAACTCCCCGGTCCCGGTACCGAACCCCACGACGAGGAACCGCTCCGCACCGAGCGCCGCGCAGCTGATCGATCGGGCGCTTGGCGAACACCGCCATCCCGCCCGCGATCACCACCGGCCGACCACCGAAGACGTCCCGCAGCTGCGACTGCACGTCGGCGATCAGATCGTCCATCGGCCAAGCGTAGGAACGAATCGCCGCGACCGCGTCGTGATTTCCGCGGCGCCCGACATCCGCACCGGCCCGCCGCTCCGTAGTACGGCCGTTCGCACAAACCACGCAACCCGCGGAGTCGGAGGAGTCCTATGGGTGTCGACGACATGAGGGTCGACCAGCACGCCATCGGCACGCTGATCGAGGAATCGCACGATCTGCACCACGATGCGATGCACGCCACGCACGAATCACTTCGAGAGATGGTCGAGGTCGCACGCGAAGGCGGCGGCGCCGACCCGGACGCCGATCGGCTCCTCGCCTCGGAACGGCACGCGCTCCTCACGCGCGGGATCGGTGGCGGCCGGGCGCTGGCGGCCGCGGGCGTCGGCGGTGCGCTGCTCGCGCTGATGGCCCGGCCTGCGTTCGCCGATCAGACCGCCGACGTGCAGATGCTCCAAACCGCGGCATCGATCGAGGTGCTCGCGGTCGCCACGTACGACACCGCGTTGAAGCTCCCGTTCGCGGGTTCATTGCCCGCCGCGGTGCAGGCGTTCGCGAAGACGACGAAGCAGCAGCACATGGATCACCTGCAGGCGTTCAACGCGGCCGTCCGTGCCCTCGGCGGCAAGCCGCAGACCGCGCCCGACCCGGTCCTGCTCGGCGTCGTGAACAAAGCGAAACCGGGACTCACCGGTCCGGGTCCGCTCGTCGACCTCGCGATCACGCTCGAGATGGGCGCGGCGGAGACCTACGTCGCGTTCGTGACGACCCTTTCCGACAAGAGCGCCCGTGACACCACCGCCAGCATCATGGGCGTCGAGGCGCAGCACGTCGCGGTCCTCAACGCGGTGAAGGCGCTCGTCGGCGCGGGCCATCCCGAGTACATCGCGCTGCCGCCTCCGCTCGACAAGCTGCCGGCCGCCGCCGGCCACGTCGGCTTCCCCAACGCGTTCTATCCGTACGACCAGGCCCGCCCGGCCGACGAAGGAGCCGTCACGTGAGTGCCGACCGTCACGAGCCCATCGAGATCAGCGAGCGCGAGCTCCGGTCGATGACCAGTGATCTCGACGACATGCACCGGGCGACGCTCCCGGTGATGCGAGAAGCCCTCGCGGAGTGGGCCGAGCTGAACCAGCAGGTGCGCACGGGCATCGCCCGCGTCACGCCGAGCCGGCGCGGATTTCTTCTCGGCGCGGGCGTTGCGTTCGGCGGGCTCGCGCTCGCCGCGTGCGGAAGCAGCAGCAAGTCGTCGGCGAACGCCCCCGGGACGACCGCGCCGACGACCACCACGGGAGGAGGCGCCGCGGGCGGAGGCAAGCTCACCGGCGATCTCGCGGTGGTCGCACTCGCGGCCGGACTCGAGAACCTCGCGGCCCAGACGTACGGCGCGGGCATCACGGCTGCGACCGCGGGCAAGCTCGGCACCGTTCCCCCCGCGGTCGTCGATTTCGCGCAGACCGTGCAGGGACAACACGTCGAGCACGCCGCCGCGTGGAACGCGGTACTCGTCGGCGCCAACCAGCCGAAGGTGACCGGCGTCGACAAGACCGTGCAGGACGCGGTCGTCGCCCCCGCCTTCGCCAAGGTCACCGACGCGGCCGGTCTCGCGGCCCTCGCGCTGGAGCTCGAGAACGTCGCCGCCGCGACCTACCTCGAAGCGATCAGCGTGGTGTCCGCACCCGCGGGGATCAAGACCGCGGCCACGATCGAGCCCGTCGAGCTGCAGCATGCGGCGATCCTGAGCTTTGTCCTCGGCAAGTACCCGGTTCCCGACACCTTCACGAAGATGGACGGCGCCCGCCCCCTCAGCGACGTCATCGCCTGACACGCTGACCGGTCGCTCTCGCTGCGCCTCCCATCCGGTCGGCTCCGCTGCCGCTCGCCGTCCGATCGGCGCCACTCAGCGGGATCAGACCGGGCGGCAAGGCGTCCGTTGGACCATAATGAAGCCTGGTGGCGGACAGTCCCGAGAGCCGTACCGCGCCTGAACGCGGAGACAACCAGTGGCCGCGAGGCACCACGGTCGCACTCGGCGCGGCCGGTGCGATCGGGATGGTGCTGATCACGATCTCCGGGGTTGCCGTCGGGCCGACCGGTCCGACCGGGTCTTCCGTCGAGCGCGGGATCCTCACCTTCGTCCCGCACGGCACCGCGGCGACGGTGTTGGGCGCGACGACGATGACGCTCGGCCTCACGCTCGTCCTCGCGGCATGGATCGTCCTCGGGCTGTTGCTCAAGCGCGGAGCATCACTGACTCCGCTGTACAAGATCACGTGCATCTGGGCCGCGCCGCTCCTCATCGGTCCGCCGATCTTCAGCCGCGACCTCTACAGCTACGCGGCCGACGGCGAGATGGTCCGGCGCCACATCAGTCCCTACGAGTTCGGTCCGGCCGCGTTGGGCTGGGGCAAGTTCCTCGCGCCGGTGAGTCACACCTGGCTGACCACTCCGTCGCCGTACGGACCTCTCTTCCTTCGCCTCGCGAACTTCGCGGTTCGCCTCTCCGGCGGCAGCGTCGTCACCACGATCATGCTGCTGCGCCTGCTCGAGGTCGCAGCCGTCGTGCTCATCGCGATCTGCCTGCCGAAGCTCGCGCGGGCCGCGGGCAAGGATCCGGCGCGCGCGGTCTGGCTCGGTGTCTGCAATCCGCTCATCCTCTTCCACTTCATCGGCGGGGGCCACAACGACGCGCTGATGATCGGCTTCATCGTCGCCGGGCTCACGGTCGCGACGGTTGCGCACCGCCCGCTGCTCGGTGTGCTCCTGTGCGTCGTGGCCGCGACGATGAAGGCGCCCGCGTTGCTGCCGGCCGCATTCATCATCTTCGAAGCGACACGGAACGCGCCCGCGGACCGACGGGTCTCGACTTTCGCCAAGCTCTCCGGTGCGGGCGGGCTCGCGTTCGTGCTGCTCTCGTGGGCGTGCGGACTCGGTTGGGGCTGGATCGGCGCGCTCGGCATTCCGGGCACCAACCGCACCTTGCTCACGCCGACGACCTTCCTCGCCCACTGGATCTCGGTCGTCGTCGGCCACGACGCCCTGGTGCTCAACGGTGTTCGCACCGCGGCTGCGGTCGCCACGCTGGCGGGCGTCGTGTACCTCCTGTGGCGAGCCCCGAAGATCGGCACCGTGCGCGCGTGTGGGATCGCGCTCGCGCTCATCGTCGCGCTCGGTCCGATCGTGCTGCCGTGGTACGCGCTGTGGGGCCTGGTCATCCTCGCCGCGGTCGGGCGCCGCATCGAGCGGGGGTTCGCGATCATCGCCTCGGTCGTGCTCGCGATCATGGTCCAGCCGTCCGGTTCGTCGATGCCCGACGTCGTGTTGATGGCGGCGGTGGTCCTCCTCGGGGGCCTGGCGATCGCGATCGTGTGGCGACCGGTGCGGGCGTGGATCCGCAGTGATCTCGCCGGCGCCATCGAGGAATACCGCCGGCGGGGTCGCATCACGCAGACCACCGAGGCGCTCCGCATCGCGGTGCCGGACGCGTGGAGTGCTCGCTCCCGCGCGTCCGACCACCCGGCCGCCTGACGGGCCCACCGTCGCGTTTCGTGCCTCGTCGGCATCGCTTCACCGTCGAGCTGTACTCGACCTCAACGGGACGCTGCTCGGCTCCATCCCCGAGAACTGAGGCCACGGGCCCTGGCTCGAATCGGCGAGACGAGTGACAAGGGTGCGCGAATTCCACGTGCTACTACCGGTGGTACCGCCGGTAGTGCCACCCGTGCTACCACGGGTAGTAGCACTCGGATTTCGCGCACCCCGACGAACGAAATCGACCGATCCGCGCGTGCGTCGCCCGGGGCGCCGACTAACGTCGACTGATGGCCGTTTCCACCGCGGTGCGGCGGATCGGCGCCGGTGCCGTCGTCCTCGCGCTCGTCGCGGGCGCGGTCGTCGGCGTGCTGTCGTTCCGGCACCACGTTCAACCGCCGCCGTCGTGTGCCGTGACCTCCGGCACCCACACCTACACGCTCGACATCGACCAGGCCGCGAACTCGACGACGATCGCCGCGGTGGGGAAACGTCTCGGCCTGCCCGATCACGCGGTCACCGTCGCGCTCGCGACCGCGCTGCAGGAATCGCGGTTGCACAACCTGCCGTACGGAGACCGCGACTCACTCGGACTGTTCCAGCAACGTCCGTCGCAGGGTTGGGGCACCGCGACCGAGATCCTGACCCCGAGCTACGCGGCGGCGGCGTTCTTCCGCGCGCTGACCCGGGTGCCGCAGTGGGAGGCGTTGCCGCTCACCGACGCCGCGCAGAAAGTGCAGCTGAGCGGCGCGCCGACGGCGTACGCGCAATGGGAGTCGGAAGCGCGCACGCTCGCAATCGCGTTCACCGGTGAGGCCGAGGCCGGACTCGCGTGCCGGTTCACCCTCGATCGTTCGGCCGACCCGGTACCCGCGGTCACTCCGGGCCTGGGCAACGAGCTCGGCGTCAGCTCGCTCGCCCCCGCGTTCTCCGCCCGGCAGGGCTGGACCGTTGCGAGCTGGCTGGTCGCGCACGCACAGCAACTCCGCATCACCACGGTCTCGTTCCGCGGCCGGGAGTGGCGGGCATCGTCCGGGCGGTGGAAATCGACGACACCGGTCGACGATCACATCCGGGTGACCCAACAGCCGCCGACGACCTAGTGGTGGTGCAGGCCCATGAACCGGGCCTGCCCGACCGGCGCGTGATCCTCGTCGAGCCACGCGGTCGCGGCGCGGTACGCGCGGTCGATGAGCTCGGCTGAATGCGAGAAGTCGATCGGCGAAACCGTCAGCGGGCAGAGCGGCGGGAGGACACGCAGCTCGACCTCCGACTCGTACCGCTCGACGTCGACCACCAGCTGCTTGTGCAACAACAGGTTGAGCGCGTGCAGGCCCATGGCCAACGGATTGCCCGGCGGTTCGGTGAGCGCGCACGCGTGGCCGGTGGAGAGCACCCAGACCCGGTCGACGCCGAGCGACACGGCGTGCGAAATGGGCGTGTTGTTGCCGACGCCGCCGTCCATGTACGGAACTCCGTCGATCTCCACCGGGTCGAACAGGGCCGGGAGCGCGGCGCTCGCCAGAATGGCGTCGACGGCCGGACCCGTGGAGAGCAGCACCTCTCGGCCGGTCAGCACCTCGACCGCGACGACGTGCAGCGGGACGGGTGCATCCTCGAGCCGCGCGAAGGTCACGTGCCGTTCGATCAGGTCTCGTAGTGCCCGCTCGTCGAACAGACTCCGGCGCCGGCCCGCGAACGCGAAGAAGCCGCGCGCCGGATCCCAGGGAAAGACGTCGCCACGATGCAGTTGCTCCCAGACGTGCGCGAGATCGTCGATCGGCGCCTCGGGATGCCCGGCCAGCCACGCACCGTTGAGCGCGCCGACGGACGTACCGACGACGAGGTCGGGCCGGATCCCGCGCTCGCACAGCGCCGAGAGCATGCCCACCTCGACCGCGCCCAGGCTCGCGCCGCCCGAGAGAACGAAAGCGGTCGTCACGGGCGAGACGCTACCGGCGCACCCGCCTCGATCTCACAGCCCGTGGCCGGGCGCGGGCATTTCGGCGGCAATCACCGGCTCCGCGCTCAGCCGACCGTGCCCGGGGCCGATGTGAGCGGGACAAATCGGGCCGTTGGGGCTTGTCCGCGAGTCGGGTATGCGCACCAGACGACATCTCTCCTTACGCACGCGGATCCTCGGTGTCGTCGTCGCGGCCGCGCTCGTCGCGGTGGTCACGGCGAGTCCGGCCCCCGCGGACCCGCCCGGGTTCCTCAGCGGCGTCGCTCCGACGGTCGGCGACTTCAATCCCGTCACGTTGAACGGCACCGATCAGCTCACGTCCGCCACCATCACCCCGTTCGCGATCACCGACAGCTCCGGCACACTCGCGGGTTGGAACGTGACGCTCCTCGTTCCCGACTTTCGCAACGGCACGGGCGCCGATTGCACGACCAACGCGACCGCGTCGATCGCCGGCGCCAACCTCGCGATGAACGCGCCGGTCGTCACCGCCGCCGACGGCACCACGAGCATGACCGGCGTGACCGCCACAGGCTTCACCGACTTCACGACGCCGCGCAAGATCATCGCCGCGGCCGTGGGCGACGGCGCGGGAACCTACGACGTCGCGCCGGCGATCCTGAACCTGATCGTGCCCGCGAACACGCTCGCGGGCACGTACTGCACGCAGGCGACGATCGCGATCACGTCGGGACCGTGACGACCCGAGCTACTGACCGTCGGGAATGCGTCACTGACCGTCGGGAATGATCGCGTACGTCGAGAAGCACATCTCGTCCTCGGTGCCCTCGGCGAACACGATGTACTTCGGCGCGCGATTCGGTTCGATCGAGCGATCCCACGAGCAGTCCATGCGGATCTTCTGGCCGGCGTTGACGTGGAGCGGCTGCGCGAGCCCGTAGTTCATCTGCCAGTCGAAGTTCCAGGTCGGGATGTCGAGCAGCACCGTCGGTTTCGGCGTATCCGGATCGAGCGTCAGCCGGAACGTGCTGCCGAGCGTGTGCTCGTGGCCGAACACGGCGACGATCGTGCCCGACTCCGCGATCGTGTAGTCGCACGAGGTCGACGCGACCCCGTTCTTGAAGTTTGCCGCCAGCTCCTCGTGCGTCTTGTGGCACAGGTACAGCAGCCCGCTCTCCGCGCCCGCACCGATCCCGCCGTACAGACGGACGTCGTCGGCCAGGGCCGCGTTGCGATCACACAGCGGCGCGGTGCTGCCCGGGTTGCAAGGGATCTCGACGGGCCCGATCGGATTGATGATGTCGATCGTCTTGAGCTTGGCCGTACCCGGGTCGGTCTGGATCGCGACCGTGGTTCGATCGGGAACCGGCGTGGTGTCGTAGTGGTAGTGCACCTGCAGCACGAGCGCGTCACCCGGCAACATCAAGATGCCCGAGTGGTTGGGGTAGATCACCGGGTCCTGACCCGGCACCCAGCCGGCGATGAGTCCGGCCTGACCGGTGAAGCCGGGGACCTCGTGGCGCGCGGGGTTGTGGCGTTCGGTCGACGGCAGTTCGACGGTTCCGTAACAGCTCCAACCGGGCTTGCCGTCCGATCCGGAGATCTTGCGCCCGGCCGCGACCTGCGACTGGTCGACCTGGAACAGCTGCACGTGATGGATCTCGGCGCGCTGGTCCGGCGTGACCGAGTACCCGGTGAGATACGTCGGCTTGGTGATCTTCGGGTCGAGGATGAAGCAGCGATAGTCGTTCGGGACGCTCAGCGATCCCGCGTACGCCTGCGGCATCTGCAACACCACATCCCGGCGGGGATGCGGCACCGGCGGGCCGCCCTGGGGAACGATCTTCGTCGTCTCGGGAACGTCGAGCGGCCCACCCGCGCGCGACCACTTCACGATTGCGTCGATCGTGGTCTGGTCGAGGCGCTTCGAGTTGAGCAGTGCGACACCGTGCGGTGACGCGGGCCACGGAGGCATGTAGCCGGCGCCGACGACCGAGCCGATGCCGTCGGAGATCTTCGCCGCGTCGGCCGCGGTGGCGAGAGTCCAGTGTGCGGCGCCGACCTGACCGGGGTTGTGACACGACGCGCAGTTCGCTTGCAGTGCGGGCATGATCACGCTCGCGAACGACGGGCTGTCCTTGGGACGCGGCGCCGACGCCGGTGCGGCGATCGAGGTGGGGATGGTGAACTTCGACGGATCGAGCGCAGTGAGGTGCATCGTGAGCGTGACGTCGTCCGCTGTGCTCACCATGCCGGCGATGCTGATCGGACCGATGCCGAACGTCGACATCTTCACGTCGGCCGTGGCCGTTGCGGTCAGCTTGCCCTCGGCGACGGTTGCGTCCACCGCCCACGACACGGGCGCCGCGGTCTTCTTCACCGTGAGCCGGCTCGACATCGTGAAGTGCGCGGGCGTGCCCTGGGTGATCGTCGCCGGCATCCCCGAGAAGCCGGTAACGGTGAGGTCGGCGAGCGGGTAGTCGTGCGAGTCGAGGTTGTCGGCCCGCATCCGCGCGTCCCGCAGGTTGTTGTCGGAGTGCAGTTGTTCGACGTTGACGACGATCCGGCCGACGTGACTCGTTGCGGGATGCGCGGCGTTCAGGGCGACGTCACCCGCGATCCCGTTGGTCGTGCCGACGGCGCGGTGCGCGCTGTGACCGAACAGCTTCTCGTCGACCGCGTAGCTCAGCTGCGACGCGCTCGGGTCGATGCGATAGACGGTCTCACCGGGACCGGCCACCAGATGCGGCGCGGCGGGAACCGTGTAGTTCACGACGTTGAACTTCGCCGACGTCAGCGTGCTGTACTGCCGCCAGGCGTAGACGCCGACTGCGGCGGCGCCGACCGCGACCGCGGCCAGCGTCCACCAGATCCAACGGCGCGGGAGCAGCGTGCGCGCCCGGGACGGCTCCGCCGCGGCGTCGCCGCCGGGACGCGTCGTGATGGAGGTCACGACTGCGACCCGTCGTCCGTACGTCGCGTTCCCGCCATCCGAGCGCGCCTATCCCCCTGCCGCGACCACCGATCCGGCGCATCATATGCCGCGCGCCGCGGCAGCCCGCGGGCGCTTGCAATAACGTCCCCTGCGAATGCTTCCCCCCTGGATCGTCGAGTGGTACAAGCGCCTGCGCGCACTCTCCGACCAGCTCCAGGCGTGGGCGGAACGAACGATCTTCTGGCGCATCTGGGAACGGATGCTCGAGAACGAGTTCATCGACCGGAGTGTCGCCCTCGGCGCCAAGGCCTTCGTCTCGTTCTTTCCCGCGATCATCGTCGTCGCCGCGTTCCTGCCCGACTCCGTGCGCACGTCGATCTACCAGACGATCGCGCACCGGGCCGGGCTGAGCGGGCCGGGTCTCGCCACCGTGCGGGGCGCATTCGCGAGCTCCGACGACGTGCGCAAGGCCACCGGTTTCGTCGGCCTGCTGTTCACGTTCTTCTACATCAACTCGTTCACGACCGCGCTCCAGCGCGTCTACACGCGCGCGTGGCGCCGGCCGAAGAGCGGACGCGTCTCCGGGTACGCGTTCGGGTCCGCGTGGCTGATCGGCGTGGTCGTGTATTTCGCGCTGCTCGGCGTCGCCCGCCACCTGCTCACCAACGGTCCCGCGACCGCGGTGTTCGGGATCGTCGCGATCGCCGCGTCGATCGCCGTGTGGTGGATCACACCCTGGTTCATGCTGGAACGCGAGGTACGTCTGCGCGTCCTGCTCCCCACCGGCATTCTCACCGGGCTGGCGTCGATCGTGTACACGGTGAGTGCGTCGCTGTGGATGCCCCGGACGGTGACGGAGAACCAGCGTCAGTTCGGCTTCTTCGGCGTTGCTCTCGCGCTCGTCACGTGGCTCACCGGCACCGCCGTCATCATCGTCATCGGCGGGTGCGCGGGTCCGGTCCTCGCCGAGGACGAGGGTCGCATCGGCCATCTCGTACGCGGCTCACAGGACTCGCCCGTTCTCGCGCCCGGCGCGCGTCCGTCGCTCCCGGCTCCGACGAATTCGCCGACGTTGCTGCAGGCGCTGGGCCGCGGTCGGGGCGACGACGACGAGGAGGACGAGTAGGCCGCGCCAACCCTCAGCGACGACGCTTCGTCGTCGAGGTCGCGTCGCCCAGTTGCCGGCGGACGGCCTGCTTCTTGCGCACGTCCACCCGTCCCCGCCCGAACGCGTCGACGCGTCCCCACCGGCCGGGGATGTCGAGCAGCTCCAGGTGTCCGATGCCCACGGGGAGGGCCGGGTCGACGATCAGGTGATCGCCGACGGGTTCGAGACCGAGCATCGTGCGCAGGAACAGCAGCGGTGCGCCGGTCGACCACGCCTGTGGGCTGCACGCGGTCGGGTACTGCACCGGATACTTCGTCACGTTGCGTTCGTATCCGCCGAACGCTTCGGGGAGTCGACCGTCGAAGTACTCCGCCGCGTCGAGGATGCCCGCGGCGACACGCGCGGCTTCGTCCTTGAACCCGTAGTTGCGCAGCCCCCACGCGATGAACGAGTTGTCGAAGGGCCACACCGAGCCGACGTGGTATCCGATGGGATTGAAGCGTCCTTCGCCCTCCGCGAGCGTGCGCACGCCCCAGCCCGAGAACAGCAGCGGCCCCATCAGATGCCGCACGACGGCCTTCGCCTTGGACTTGTCGACGATGCCGCTCCACAGCAGGTGGCCGTTGTTCGATGCCAACGCGTCGACCTGCGCGCCGTTCGCATCGAGCGCGAGCGCGAAGTACTCGCCGTCGGCGACCCAGAACTCGCGGTTGAACCGGCGTTTGAGATCGGCCGCCTGCTTGTCGAGCTGATCCGCGTAGACGGGGTCCTTCCAGAACGTGCGCGCGAGCCGCGCCGCACGACGCTTGGCGTCGTACGCATAGCCCTGGAGCTCGCACGTCGCGCGCGGGAACCCGGGCAGGCGACCGTCACTGAACGAGATCGAATCCCACGAGTCCTTCCAACATTGGTTCTCCAGGCCCGTCTTCTCGTTGCGCCGCTGGTACGAGAGGTAACCGTTGTCCATCAGGTCGGCGTAGTCGTCGATCCAACGCAGCGCGGCGCGGGCTTCGTGCTCCAACTCTCGCACGAGCTTCGCGTCGCCCGTCCAGCGCTCGTACTCGTCGAGGAGCACGACGAACAGCGGCGTGGCGTCGGCCGACCCGAAATACGGTGAGTGCGGTCGTTCCTCGAACGCGGTCAACTCGCCGTAGCGCATCTCGTGCAGGATCCGACCGGGATCCTCGTCGCGGAAGTCGTCGACGCGCGTCCCCTGCCGCAACGCGAGCTCACGCAGCGTCGTCGCCGCGAGCTCCGGCGCGAACGGCAGCGCCTGCAAGCTCGTGAAGATGCTGTCGCGGCCGAACATCGTCATGAACCACGGCAGTCCCGCGGCGGGCAGGCTGCGCTTTCCGGCGGTCAACGGCGAGAACCGCAGCGCGGCGAGATCGACGAGGCTGCGGTTGTAGGTCGCGCGCAGCGGCTCCCAGTCGCACTCGAGGCTCGGTGCGTTGTAGATCCACGCTTCCAGATCACGCTCCATGTGCGGGCGGGCGTGGCTCACGCCCTGCCCGAACCTCGGGCGTTCGCCCGGGTTCGCGGATTGGAACACCGTCGCAACGACATCGAGCGCAGTCTTCCATTCACCGTGCGGCGCGATCTCGATCTCGAACGTCACGCCGTGCTCGTCGAAGCGCGCGGGTTCGGGCGCGCAGATCATCGTCGAGCGCGCGAAGGACTCCCGCCGGTACTCGAGCACGAGACCGCCGCTCTCGACCTGCTCGGAGTACGTGCCCTGCTTCGCGAGCGCGTCCTTGACCTCGAACAGGTCGGCGAAGTCGGAGCTCATGTCGATGCGAACCGTCAACGGCATGGGCACGTCGTCGTGGTTCAACAGCGTGAGCTCTTCGCGGAACCCGTCGCCGACCGCCCGCAGCCGGATCACGGACAGCTTGGAGTCGACGTAGACGGTGCCCGTACCCGGGACGAGGAAGAACCGGGTCTCGAAGTACTGGAGGTCGTCGGTCGACAGCGCGGTCAGGCGTTGACCGTTGATCGTCAGGACCCACTGCGACAAGAACCGCGTGTCGAACGAGAACAGACCGGTCGGGTCGGTCGCCGACGCCTCGATGTCGCCGCGCGAATCGCTCACGACGAACGTGTTCCCGTCCAGGATCTTGACGAGACCGTCGCTCATCGCCGACCGTCGCTCACGGTCGGCCGATGAGGCGCTGGAACAACAACAGCAGCTCGAGGTCGCCTTCGACCGACACCTCGCCCCGCAACATCGCGGCGGTGGTGTTCGCTTCGCCGCGCGTGATTTCCTCGAACAAGGCCTTGTCGGCGCGGATGACGCTCTCGCATTCGATCGCTTCGGGCGCACGGAACGCCCGGACCATGCCTTGGTCGATGACGACGAGCCAGTGCTCGGTCCCGTCGTCGTTCGTCAGCTCGAACCGTACGGTGCCCGTCGCCTTGCGCAGTGCGGGATCCTCGCGGCCCGCGATGCCGGCGAAGAACTCTTCCGTCACGTCGATCATGGCCGGTTGAGCATCCGGCGGTGTCCGCGCCCGGCGCCTCATCCCCTACGGGTGAACGCCTACCGCCGATCGACCGGCCGCATCACCGCGCCGAACAGCCACAAGAACGGAATGAAGATCCCGAGGACGAACAGCACCCAGTGGCCCTTGCGGATGCACATGATGCCCAGCGTGACGAGCAGGACGATGTAGAGGATTCCCAACCCACCACCGACGTACCACATGGACGAGTCCTTCCCGCAGATTGGTCCGCGCGTGCGGCCGATGCGATCTTGCGTCGATCGGACGGGTCCCAACGTCACCCGTCGCGGGTAGTCGCCGCCGCCCATCCACAAGAACTTCTAAGTTGGGCCTCACTTTTCCCACAGAGAACTCACATATCGTCAGCGGCATGTACACGCTCGACCCCGTCGACGAGATGCACAGCACGACGATTCACCAAGCCGTCGGGATGACGGCCGTGTACGCGGAATGCGACGTCCTCGAGGCCTTCGAACGACTGAACATCAGGGCGCGAACGACCGGCACGCCTCTGCACATGATTGCGCTCGACGTCGTCGACCGCATCGTCCGGTTCGACTAATTACAGCCTTAGGATTCTCATGATGCGTTTCATGACCTGCTCACGCTGTGGGGACCGCGTCGCGATCGATGGCTACCCGAACATCAGCTTCCGGTTCGAGCCCGCCGGACTCGGCCAGGTGATCTACAACCTCGGCCGTCCGATCCACACGTGCGATCCCGCCAGCCTGGAGCTGGCCGGGCGAACGAGCGGCCGCTGACCCACCATCAGTTGGCAGGCTTTCCGGCGCTGGGTGCCACTTTCCCCGCCAACAGTTGGTGGGGTTGCGATCTACCGGCTGACGCCGCGGATCGTCTGCCTCAAGACGAGCGGCGCCGGCCAACTGATGTAGGGCGCGTCGCCGAAGGCGAACAACCCGCCGTCGCCGGCCGCGAGCCAGTAGCCCCGGCCGTCGGGCGTGCTCGCAATGCCGCTCACGGGCAGCCGGAGCTGCGACGCGGGCGCGTGCCCGAGGTTGGGCGCGCCACCGAAGGCGTAGACGGATCCGTCGCCGGCCGCGATCCAGTATCCGCCGCCCGCGGCGGTGGCCATCCCGGCGACGGGCGAATGCGCGAGGCCCGCCGCAGAACCGTGGAAACGGGCGTCACCGAAGGTGAAGATGCCGCCGTCCGACGCGACGAGCCAGTACCCGTGGCCGGTCGCCGTCGCCGTCATGCCGACGATCGGGCGGTTCAACCGGATCGCACCCGTCGATCCGAAGAAACGCGCGTCACCGAAACTGAAGATGCCGCCATCCGACGCGACGAGCCAGTAGCCGTGGCCCGTCGGGGTCGACGCCATCCCGACGATCGGGCGGTTCAACCGGATCGCACCCGTCGATCCGAAGAAGCGAGCGTTGCCGAAGCTGAAGATGCCGCCGTCCGTCGCGACGAGCCAATAACCGTGGTTGTCGGGTGTGGACGCCATACCGACGACGACGTTGCGTGAGACTCCCGCAGCCGACCCGTAGCTCTTCGCATCGCCGAACGCGAAGACCCCACCGTCACCCGCGAAGAGTCGGAATCCGTGGTGGACGCGCGAAAGGATCGACACGGGATCGACCGGAGTCGCGCCGGCCGACGCCGCGGAGCTGTGACTCGCGCCGTTGGCGTTGCGCGCGAGCACGGTGCACCGGTAGGTCTTGTCGTTCGTCACGCCGGTGACCTTCAGCGGTGAGCCCGGTCCGGACTTGCTCGCCGTCTTCCCGCCGTCGCTCGACGTACAGGTCGCGGTATAGCTCGTGATCGGGCTACCGCCGTTGAACGGCGCGGTGAACGACACGGTCACCACCGCGTTCCCCGCCCCGACGTTGGCCTTCGCCGGCGCGTTCGGGACCGTGCTCGGGATCACCGCAGCCGACGGGGCCGACGGAACGCTGGTGCCGTTCGCGTTCGTCGCCGTCACCGTGCACGTGTACGACTTCCCGTTCGACAATCCGCTGACCACGATCGGCGAAGCGGCACCCGGAGCCGTTCCCGGGGTCCCGCCGTTCGCCGACACGCACGCCGCCCCGTACCCGGTGATCGCGCTGCCACCGTCGAACGGCGCAACGAACGACACCGTCACCTGCCCGTTCGCCGCCGCCACCGTCGGCGCGGCCGGTACGTCCGGAACGCGGTTGGGCACCGCCACCGGGCGAGGGCACCGAGGGCGCACCGTCGCCGTTGCCGTTCGTCGCGGTCACCGTGCACGTGTACGACTTCCCGTTCGACAATCCGCTGACCACGATCGGCGACGCGGGACCGGAAGCCGCACGCGCAGTCCCGCCATCCGACGACACACACGCGGCCGCGTACCCGGTGATCGGGCTGCCGCCGTCGAACGGCGCGACGAACGACACGGTCAACTGCCCGTTGCCGACCCCGGCCGTGGGCTGGCCCGGCGCGGTCGGCACCGTGCTCGGGACCACCGTCGCCGATGCGGGCGAGGCCGCGCCGGTGCCGTTCGCGTTCGTCGCGGTGACCGTGCACGTGTAGGTGTTCCCGTTCGACAACAACCCCACCAGGATCGGCGAGCTCAACGCCGAGTTCGATCCCGTCGACACCACCGTTCGAGGACACACACGTCGCATCGAAACGGGTGATCGCGCTGCCACCGTTCGCCGGCGCGGCGAACGACACCGTGATCTGCCCGTAGCCCACCGCGAC
The DNA here is from genome assembly GCA_963835455.1 of uncultured Actinomycetes bacterium. Taxonomy (GTDB): domain Bacteria; phylum Actinomycetota; class Acidimicrobiia; order IMCC26256; family PALSA-610; genus PALSA-610. Next base: position 377,859 of record CAWIFT010000005.1, on the reverse strand, counting down.
CGTCGGTTGCGCGGGCTGGCTCGGCACGGTGCTCGGCACGGCCGCCACTGACGCGGGCGACGCCGCACCCGCACCGTTCGCGTTCGTCGCCGTCACCGTGCACGTGTACGACTTCCCGTTCGTCAGGCCGGCGACCACGATCGGCGAACCCGCACCCGGAGCCGTACCGGCCGACACCACCGTTCGACGACCCACACGCTGCGGTGTACCCGGTGATCGCGCTCCCACCGTTGGCCGGGGCCGAGAACGCAACCGTGATCTGCGCGTTCCCCGCCGCCACCGTCGGCGCCGCGGGCGCGCTCGGCACGGTGCTCGGCACGGCCGCGGCCGACGCGGGCGACGCCACACCCGAACCGTTCGCGTTCGTCGCCGTCACGGTGCACGTATACGACTTCCCGTTCGTCAGGCCGGCGACCACGATCGGCGACGCTGCACCCGACCCCGCACCCGCGACACCACCATTCGACGACACGCATGCCGCGTGGTACCCGGTGATCGCACTCCCACCGTCGAACGGCGCAACGAACGACACCGACACCTGCGCGTTCCCGGCGCCGACGAGAGGCGCGGCCGGCGCGCTCGGCACGGTGTTCGGTATCGCAATCGCCGACGCGGGCGACTGCGCGCCCGTGCCGTTCGCGTTCGTCGCCGCCACCGTGCACGTATACGACTTCCCGTTCGAGAGCCCGCCGATCACCGTCGGCGACGCGAGGTCCGATACCGAGCCCGGGGTGCCTCCGTTCGACGACGCACACGCAACGGTGTACCCCGTGATCGCGCTCCCACCGTCGAACGGCGCCACGAACGCCACGCTGATCTGCGCGTTCCCTGCGGTCACCGTCGGCTGCGCGGGCGGATCCGGAACCCGGTTGGGCACCACTACGAGCGACGCGGGCGACGGCGCACTCGTACCATTCGCGTTCGTCGCAGTGAGCGTGCACGTGTACGACTTTCCGTTGGTCAACCCGACGACGATGATCGGCGATCCTGCGCCCGATCCTGTGCCGGCAACACCGCCGTTCGACGACCCGCACGCGGTGTTGTATCCGGTGATCGCGCTTCCGCCGTCGAACGGCGGCACGAACGACACCGTCACCTGTCCGTTCCCGGCACCCACGACGGGAGCGGCGGGCGCGCTCGGCACCGTGTTCGGCACCGCGGCCGCCGACGCGGGCGACGCCGCGCCGGCACCGTTCGCGTTCGTCGCCGTCACCGTGCACGTGTACGACTTCCCGTTCGTCAGACCACCGACCACGGTCGGCGAAGCCGTGTCCGACACCGAGCCCGGGCTACCACCGTTCGACGAGGCGCACGCGACCTGATATCCGGTGATCGCGCTCCCGCCATCCGCGGGCGCCACGAACGACACCGTCACCTGCGCGTTCCCCGCCGCCACCGTCGGCGCCACGGGTGCACTCGGCACCGTGCTCGGAACCGCGGCCGCCGACGCGGACGACGCCGCACCCGAACCGTTCGCGTTCGTCGCCGTCACCGTGCACGTGTACGACTTCCCGTTCGTCAAGCCGCCGATGACGATCGGCGAGCCCGCGCCGGGCGCCGAACCCGGTGTGCCGCCGTTCGACGACACACACGCCGCGGTGTAGCCGGTGATCGCGCTCCCGCCGTTCCCCGGTGCAACGAACGACACCGTCACCTGCGCGTTCCCCGCCACCACCGTCGGTTGCGCCGGCGCGCTCGGCACCGTGCTCGGAACCGCGGCCGCCGATGCGGGCGAAAAGGCGCCCGTGCCGTTCCCGTTCGTCGCCGCGACCGTGCACGTGTACGACTTCCCGTTCGTCAGACCACTCACCACCGTCGGCGATGCGACGTCGCTGACCGAAACGGTGACACCGCCGTTCGACGACACGCACGCGACCTGAAAGCCCGTGATCGCACTCCCGCCGTCGAACGGCGCAACGAACGACACCGTCACCTGCGCGTTCCCCGCCACCACCGTCGGCTGCACCGGCGCATCCGGTACGCCGTTCGGGATCACCGCGACCGAGGCCGGCGATGCCGCACCCGTGCCGTTCGCGTTCGTCGCCGTCACCGTGCACGTGTACGACTTCCCGTTCGTCAGGCCGCCGACCACGATCGGCGAACCCGCACCCGGTCCCCCACCGGCAACACCGCCGTTCGACGACACACACGCCGCGTTGTAACCCGTGATCGCACTCCCGCCATCGCAGGCGCCACGAACGACACCGTCACCTGCGCGTTCCCCGCCGCCACCGCCGGCGCCGCGGGTGCACTCGGCACCGTTGTCGGGATCACTGCGACCGACGCCGGCGATGCCGCACCCGTGCCGTTCGCGTTCGTCGCGGTCACCGTGCACGTGTACGACTTCCCGTTCGTCAGGCCGCCGACCACGATCGGCGAACCCGCACCCGGTCCCCCACCGGCAACACCGCCGTTCGACGACACACACGCCGCGTTGTAACCCGTGATCGCACTCCCGCCGTCCGCACGGCGCCACGAACGACACCGTCACCTGCGCGTTCCCCGCCACCACCGCCGGCGCCGCGGGTGCACTCGGCACCGTTGCCGGGATCACGGCCGCGGACGCGGGCGATGCCGCACCCGTGCCGTTCGCGTTCGTCGCACTCACCGTGCACGTGTACGACTTCCCGTTCGTCAGGCCGCCGACCACGATCGGCGAACCCGCACCCGGTCCCCCACCGGCAACACCACCGTTCGACGACACACACGCCGCGTTGTAACCCGTGATCGCACTCCCGCCGTCGAACGGCGCAACGAACGACACCGTCACCTGCGCGTTCCCCGCCACCACCGCCGGCTGCACCGGCGCATCGGGAACCGCGCTCGGAACCGCCACGGCCGACGCGGACGACGTCGCTCCCGTTCCGATCGCATTCGTCGCCGTGACCGTGCACGTGTACGACTTCCCGTTCGTCAGACCACCCACGACCGTCGGCGAAGCGGTGTCCGTCGCCGAGCCCGGGCTACCACCGTTCGACGACGCGCATGCGACCTGATAGCCGGTGATCGCACTCCCGCCATCCGCAGGCGCCACGAACGACACCGTCACTTGCGCGTTGCCGGCGGCCACCGTCGGCGCGGCCGGGGCACTGGGCACCGTTGCCGGAACCACGACCGCCGACGCGGGCGACGCGCCACCCGTGCCGTTCGCGTTCGTCGCGCTCACGGTGCACGTGTACGACTTCCCGTTCGTGAGACCAACGATCACGATCGGAGTACCCGCACCGCTCCCCGAACCCGGGGTCCCACCGTTCGACGACGAGCACACGACCCCGAACCCGGTGATCGGGCTCCCGCCGTCCGCGGGCGCCACGAACGACACGGTCACCTGCGCGTTGCCGGACGACACCGTCGGCGCCGCGGGCGCGCTCGGCAACGTGCTGGGTACCACCGCTGCCGACGCGGGCGACGCCGCACCCGCACCGTTCGCGTTCGCCGCCGTCACCGTGCACGTGTACGACTTCCCGTTCGTCAAAGCACCGACCACGGTCGGCGACGCGACATCCGACACCGATCCCGGGCTACCGCCGTTCGACGACGCACACGCCGCGGTGTAGCCGGTGATCGCGCTCCCGCCATCCGCCGGCGCCACGAACGACACCGTCACCTGCGCGTTCCCGGCCTCCACCGTCGGCGCCGCCGGCGCGCCCGGTACGGTGCTCGGAATCGCGACCACCGACGCGGGCGACGCCACGCCCGTGCCGTCCGCGTTCGTCGCGCTCACCGTGCACGTGTACGACTTCCCGTTCGACAACCCGCCGACCACGATGGGCGAAGTCGCACCGGTCGCCGAACCCGTGGCGCCGCCGTTCGACGGCACACAACCCGCCGTATATCCGGTGATCGGACTTCCGCCGTCGAACGGAGCGACGAACGCCACGCTGATCTGCGCGTTCCCGGCGGTCACCGTCGGCTGCGCCGGCGGATCCGGAACCCGATTCGGAACGACGACGGACGACGCGGGCGACGCCGCTCCCGAACCGTTCGCGTTCGTCGCCGTCACCGTGCAGGTATAGGAGTTCCCGTTGGAAAGCGTGCCGACGACGAGCGGCGAGGCCGCTCCCGTTGCCGTACCCGTGGCGCCGCCGTCCGACGACACACACGCGGCGGAGAAGCCCGTGATGGCGCTACCGCCGTCGGCCGGCGCGACGAACGTCACCGTCACCTGCGCGTTGCCCGCCGCCACCGTGGGCGCCGCCGGGGCACTCGGCACCGTTGCTCGGGATCACGACCGCGGACGCGGGCGACGGATCGCTCGTGCCGTCGGCGTTCGTCGCGGTCACGGTGCAGCTGTAGGAGTTCCCGTTGGAAAGCGTGCCGACGACGAGCGGCGAGGCCGCTCCCGTTGCCGTACCGGTGGCGCCGCCGTCCGACGACACACACGCGGCGGAGAAGCCCGTGATGGGGCTACCGCCGTCGGCCGGCGCGACGAACGTCACCGTCACCTCCGCGTTGCCCGCCGAGACCGTCGGCTGCGCCGGCGCGCTCGGCGCGACGGCCCACGCGGGCGGTGAAGTGACGAGGCCGACGATCAATACGGAGGTCACGGCTGCGACGAGTCGAGCGACTCGGGTGCGATGGCGAACAGGAAGGTGCGGCACGAGTTCTACGGAGTCGAGGGATTCGTCGGGTTGAACGGCACGGCAACCGTGTCGGTCGGTTGCGGGTTGTAGGGCACCGCCACACCAGTCGGTTGACTCGTCGGCGCTTGCGTCGTCGGCGGTTGGGGGGCCGGTACCTGCGCGACGTTCACCGGAGTCTGCACGACGCGCTGCGGCGCGAGGGGGCGCACGGCCTGCACCGGTACGGGCACCGTCGTCGTCGGCGCGGTCGTCGGCGCGACTACCACGCGGACGGGTGTCTGCTTCTTGACGACCGTCGCCGGCTTACGCGCTGTCGTCGGCGGAGCCGCGTGCGTCGCCGCGGGCGACGACGAACCCAGCGGGTCGACGGGTGGTTGTACCGCCGTGAACTTGATGATCACCGGCAACAGCAATACCGCGATTGCGATCAGCGACGCGCCGACGACGGCGGCGCGCGAGCCGCGCGTGTCGTCGTCCAGGTCCTCGGCGTCCACGGGGAGATCGTCGCGAGCATCCGCGGACGTCGACGATGGATTCCTGCGAACCATGGTCGTGATGCCCCTCCCTCCCCTTCGCCCGACGAACCAGAGCCACCCCAGCTCTGGGCTCCAGGACACCACCCATGCCCTGCGCCGTAACGATCAACCGCAACAGGCGTCACGCTCGGCTCGAGCCGAGAAATCTACCCGGCCACTCTCCGTGCTCTTTGACAACTGTGTGCGTTGACAAGGCTAATCGGGCGAGACCGCCCAGATCAATGGCCTGGACCGATACCAATCGCGGTGACCGAACCGGTCGAATCCCCCAGTTGCGCCTCGCCAGTGGGCCCGGAAGGGATCGAACCTTCGACCGAGGGATTATGAGGGGTCCAAGTGGCGCGCGCGATGCAGTCGGGAGAAGGCGTTTGGCCTGCTCAGGCTGCGTTTTCGCGTTGTGCGCCGTCCGCCGATGTTCGCCGTTTTCCGCCGAGATTCGTGGTCGCCGTGACCAAACGGTGACCAATCGGCTCGGTGCAGACGACCGTGCAGACGCGCGTCAAGGCCTCCATCTTCCTTCGTGCAGACGTTCGTTGAGGGGACGAGGGCATCCTCCCGACACGCGCCGCGGAGGAAGCCCGAGTGAGCAAGACCGGAAGCATCAAGAAGACGGGGAGCACGTGGGGATTCGTGCTCGACGTCGGTCGATCGAACGGACGCCGGCAACAGGTTCGTAAGCGCGGCTTCCGCACGAAGAAGGACGCGCAGACCGCGCTCAACGACGCGCTCGCCGATCTGCAACACGGTTCCTACGTGCGGCCGCGGCGGGTCACGTTCGGCGAGTACCTCGACGACTGGGTCGCCGCCGCAGTGGTGGCCGGGCGGCGACCGTCGACGATCGCCGGCTATCGCCTCGAGATCCGGCTCTACATCAAGCCCGCGCTCGGCGACTTCGAGCTGCAACAGATCACGGCGGTCGACCTCGATCGGCTGTACGCGCAGCTCGCGTCGACGGGCAGTGCCGGCGGTCGGGGCGCGCTGTCGAAGAGCACGATCCGCAAGGTGCACGCGCTGATCGGCAAAGCGTTGGGCGACGCCGAGCGCAAGGGCCTCGTGCAGCGCAACGTGGCCCGGGTCGCCTCTCCCCCGTCGGCGAGATCGGCCAAGGCGCCCGAGATGCAGTGCTGGACGCCCGAACAACTGCGGACGTTCCTGGACTTCGTCGCGGTCGACTCGCATCACGCGCCGCTGCTGCGCCTCGCGGCGATGACCGGTCTGCGTCGAGCCGAGCTGTGCGGTCTGCGTTGGCAAGACGTCGATCTCGACAACGCTCGACTCGTCGTGCGCCAGGCGATCACGACCGTCGACCACGAACCGTCGCTCGGCGATGTGAAGTCGACGCGGTCGCGCCGCGTCATTGACATTGACGCGACAACGGTCGCCGTGCTGAAGGCGCAGCGCGCGCACCAGCTCGAGGAGCGGCTACGCGGCGGACCCGCGTGGATCGATACCGGCCTGGTGTTCACGATGCCCGACGGTCGTGGTTGGCATCCCGACGTGATGACGCGTGCGTTCGCTCGATTGGTGAAGCGGTCGGGCTTGCCGCGCATCCGCCTGCACGATCTGCGCCACACCCACGCAACGCATCTCCTCGCCGCCGGCACGAACGTGCGTGTCACGTCCGAGCGCCTCGGCCACGCGTCCGTCGCGTTCACCCTCGACGTCTACGGCCACGTCCTCCCCGGCCAACAAGCCGACGCCGCCGCGGCCGTCGCCGCTCTCGTCGATAGGTAGCCGCCCAGTTTCAGCCGTCACTGCGATTTACGGTTCTTCCGCGAACACCGATTGAGTTCGGCGCTACCTCGCGACCTCGGAGAGCGGGCGTACGTCCTTGGAATCGTCACGCTCCTCGTGTACATCGTGACGGTTGTCCGCTCTGAGTCTCGCCACGACCTCGTCGTGCCTGCCGCGCAACCACGTCGGTACCTTGCGATCCCACGTCACCGAGTCGGGCACGATCGTCACCAACGGATAAGCACCCCACCCTGCCGGAAACACGACGCCGCGCGGCCCCTCCCAGTAGGTCACCTCTTCGTTCCACCGGAACTCGATCTCGTAGTCGTCGCGGCCGGTCATGCTTCGCACGTAGCGATGAGTTGGATCACGAGCTTGTGGCGTGAGCGACGAGGTTTCTTCGTGCGCTGGTCAAGCAGCATGAACCGTGCCTTGTCGGGCTGCATAGCCTGCGCCTCGGCGAGCGACAGCTGGAGTATGAAGTCGTCATCGGATGTAGCCGGGAGCAGATCGCCCGTGACAATGATGCGCGGCTGACTCCAGATCAGGACACGAAAGCCCTCGCCGCGCTCCGGCAGATAACGCTTCGCTACGGGGAAATACAACGTCGCGGTCGCCTCATCGAAGAGGTAGCCGCGAGCGTCGTCCCAACCCGGATCATCGATATTGAGACAGAGGCGATCGGTGCGACGCACAACGTCGAGGAGCTCCGAAGGCGGCGCGGCCACGCACGAATCATGCCCGTTCGGAAACGCTCATGGCGAGCCGCCGGATTCCTCAGAGTGCGTTTACAGGTTTAGGTCGCGGACACCAGCAGAAGTCAGCGATTGCGCCCAATAGCCGGGCCCGAGACGAGCGACTTCCTTCTCGAGCCTGTCCCACTGGCGGATCAACAAGCCCAGGTTGTCCCACATCGTTAGCGACTTCTTGCCGGTCATCACGACGAGCCTTACTCGATGCTCTCTGCAAAGGGCGGCCTCCGCGCTCTTGCGCCGTATGTGGTCGTCGCGGGTGATGACAACGAGGTCGAGGTCGTCGTGCCCCACGATCGGGATCCAGACGGGATCCTTCGTACCTAGGGGTATCTGTGGAATCGCGGGATGGTCCGGGTGGAGTACGTCGGCTCGGACGAGCGCGAGTGCCCGGCCTATCGGGAGCAGGTTCTCGTCAATGAAGTACTGCGACACGCCGGCTCCCGCACACTCGTCACGCTACGCGGCTGTTCGTGCCTCTTCCCAGCCCACGGCCTGTTCGACCGCGTGGATACTCAGTGACCAGGCGTGTGCAACGGCGGCGACGGAGTCGCCCGCGCGCACCGCCTCGGCGAGGACATCGGTGCGAAGGTTGCGACCCAGCACAGTCGGTTCTCCAAAGCTGAAATCGGGGTCGAACCGGACTGCGTTCGCGCGACCCAGCGGGGCGAGTCGCTTCACGACAGCGTGCGGGTCGATGTCCCCGGCCAATTCGGCCGAGAGAGCGCGTTCGTCTGCTCCAAGCAACGCATCGTCGGGGTGGACGCGGACGTCGTCGAATTCCGACGTGGCGAAGAACGCGCGGGCCGGCGGAGTGAGCGTGAGCTGGCCGGTGCGAAGCTCTTCGACGATCGCAAGCCCCTTCGGCAATCCGACTTCGTCTTGCACGGCGCGCACGAGCTCGCGGTCGAGCGCGTACGCCCTTGCACACGCGAGCGGGTATGGGCCGTAGCTGGCGCGCAGTCGTTCGACAACAGGGCGCATGCGCCGCATCGGCACGCGAGCGTCCCGGAACTGTGCGAGTAGGTGTGTCTCGACGAAATTCACCCCACGTGACCGTCTGCTGTCCCGTCGTATACGCGCGCACCACCGGGTCGTAGTGGTTGCCGCCGCGGTCGTACCCGTCGATCCAACGCCGGGCGGTCCCTGGTCGTATGCGCAGTAGTGCATCGACCTCCGCGAACCCGTACACGGGTCGTTCCAAGAAGGTGGTGTCGCTCATCGCCTCCGCATTCTTCACCACACGAGCGACCGATCAGTGCCTGTAGGGCGGAAGGGCCCCACGTCTGGGTCCGCGACCCATGGCTCCATCGTGCCCGATGGCGGTGCCGACCAGCCGGTGGTCGCCGTGTCCGTCCGAACGCGGGCATGATGCGTGAGAGATGGGGAAGCTCTCGAAAGCCTTCCGCTGGATGTGGACGCCGACGAGGCCCGACGAATCGCAGTGGTCTGCGGGCACGTACCACTGCCCGCGTTGCGGACAAGAGTTGCCACGTTCCGACCCGGTAACCGAAATCGAGGAATCTGGTCGACGCCGTCGGACGCCGAACTCGTTCGTGAGTGCCCTTTCGACGGTCGACCGCCGTTCAACGACAAGGCGAAGGAGATGCTGGAGAGCGGAACGCTTCCGGTGACGCGAAACACGGCGCAATAGTCGCGGCTCTGCGCCGGCTGCGAGTTCGGGGCGATCGGATGCTCGCCTCACGCACCTTCAAGAAGGCCGCGGATGGCTCGGCGAATGATCTCGCTGGTAGTCGTGTGCTGACGTCGAGCCCGGGCTTCGAAAACCCCGCTGCACTGACACCACCGGCTCGGTGGAAGCGACCGTCCGTCACCGCGGGATCAGCACACGCATCGAGTGGGCGCCGTGTCGGGCCCTGATGCCCGAAGCGCCCGTCGATCGTGCGTCGGCGCGCAGCCGCGACCGCGACCGCGGCCACGAGAGCACTCACACGTAAGAACCCTCGACGAACGCACGCGCCGCCTTCTCGACTCGCTTCACATCACCGTCGGCCAGGAGATCGATCGGACGTGCACCGTCGAGCGTCCGGTTCCGGGCATGCAGCCACTGCCCGACTCCTCGAGGCGTGAGCGAATCGGCAAGCAGCCCGACCAAGTCGCGCAGCTCGGCAAGCTGGTCGTAGCGATCCGAGCGCGGGTTGGCGCTCCGCCAGCCGCGAACCGCCCGATCGCTCACCCCAACCGCCGAGGCAATCGCAGCCTGGGTCAGCCCGTACGGCTTCAGGGCATCCACGATCTCGGCCGCTTCGACTGCCTTGTCCAGCGTCTTGGGCATCCAACCCACCTCTTCCGCTTCCTCATCTACTTCCGATTTTGCTTCCGATAGTACTACCTATCGGCTCAGCGTCAACCGGCCTGTGTCACCCGAGCCAGGCGACGACATCCCATACGTCGTCTCCCGGGAGGATGTACGGCGATTGCTCGAAGGCACCGAAGCCGAAGTCGTCGGGCCGGGGGGCGAGTGTTCCGGCAATCGCGACGGGCGCAGGGTGATCGGCATCGACGAGCCAGAGATAGCCGGCCCGCCAGAAGATCAAGTGATGATCGTCGGCAGCCCACCGCGGTGAGACCACCCCGCCGGTGGCGATCACAGCCGGATTCTGGTTGGAGAGCCCGGCAACCACGAGGCGGCGGGTACGGCTCCAATGGATCGACGACTTCGGCGGCAGTTCGGCGTTGTTCGCGAACACGACCGGGTCCGTTGCAACGTACGCAAGCCGTTGCCCATTCGGTGAGACCGCGGGATCGATGACAGGCCCCGAGTTCGACGACAAGGAGAGTGCACGCACCAGTGTCGAGGTCGCACGCGTCGAGGTGACGGTGTGCGTCCCAGTCCCGAACACCGCCGACCGCGATCACCGCTCGGTTCGTGTTCGGAACCGTCGCGATCCACGACGGCTTGGCGAGCATCACGGGAAGCTTCACGCCGGAATCCCCACTCGGTGTGATCGAGGCGAGCGCGAGGCCGTCCATCTCACTGGAGCCCGAGTGCGCGTCGTCGAGCCAGATCAGCAGTCGACTTCCGTCTGCAGACCATCCGGCTGCTTCGTAGCCGACGTCGCCTTGATAGCTCGAACGCACTCCCACGGAAACCTGCTGCGGCGCAGGCGAACACGCAGGCGGGCACGCGGTCTCGTCGACACTCCACAACTGGTCGACATACGGCGGAGTCTTCCGCGTCGTACGTCTTGTAGATCAGGTGGCGACCGTCCGGCGACCACGAGAGGAATCCCGCGGGGTACTCGGCCGCGATCGGCTTCGAGACCGCCGCGTGAAGTCGGGAGCGGCGAACGACGTGATGAAACCCGTGCGCGCCGAAGGCGCCTGGTCGACGACCGCAAGTACGTCACGTCGTGGGCGACCAAGCCCAATCATTCACCGAGACGGACGCCGGTACCGGGACGGGCGTCGCCCCGTTGGAACTGACGACGAAGAGCGTGCCCTGCCCGCTCCGCCACCCGCACCTGACTCCGCCTGGACTGCCAGCCAATCGCCGTCGTGGGACCACCGCATCTTTTCCACCACGCCCGGCAGTGCGATCGAACGAGGTGACGCGCTCGTACCGTCGAGTACCCAAAGCTTTCCGTCAGCGGGATACGCGAGTTTGCCGAAGCCGCGGAACGACTCCGGATGTGTTGCCACTCGCGGATAGACGAGCGCCGCGCCCGGTGCGGCCGTCGCGGTCGATGACGTCGTCGCGCCGAACGAAGTCGAAGTGGTTTGAGCGGGGGCGATCGACACCTGTGGCGAACGGTGCCTCGTCGCCACACCGATTGCCGCTCCCGAGACGGCAACGACGACGCCAACCACAGCCGAAACGATCAGGCGCCGGCGACGCCGACGACGAGCGACCGTGCGACGAACCACGTCAGCGTCGAATTCGGGGATGCCTTCTGCCGCACGGACGAAGAGATCATGGAGATCAGGCATCGTGCTCCTCCATCTCGAACGCGACCGCGCCGAGCCGCTCACGCAGCCCTGCGATCGCCTGACTCGTGAGCGCCTTGACGGTCCCCTCTGCGCAGCCCAGGACCGTCGCCGTCTCGGCGACCGAGAGATCGTTGAAGTACCGCAAAACGACGGCGGAACGCTGTCGCGATGGAAGAGTCGCGATGGCCGATCGGAGGACCACACCGCTCAAGGGGTCCGCTTCTGCAACCGAAGAGCTGTTTGCCAGGAGCGCCTGCGCCCGACGCGCGACCCGTCGACGGCGGAACGTCGACTTCGCGAGGTTCAGACCGACCCGGAGCGCCCAGCGGTCGGGATGTTCCATCGTCGATACCGACGACCAGTTCTCCCAGACCCGGGCCAACGTCTCCTGGGTAAGTTCTTCTGCCGTCTCACGACTCCCGCAGTAGAGCAACAGCGCGCCGAACACCGCTGGTTGGAGTCGACTGCACAACTCGACCACGCCAGTCGGCTCCCGCACCCATCTCACCCCTGTACAGGACGCACGAGTCGTCCGCGCGGTTTAGCCCATGGTCGAGAAACATTTGCACAGGTCACCGGCCCTGGAGTTGACCCCCGGTACAGAGAGAGCGTGCAGACATCGGTATAGACCTCCATGAGCGGTCGAGGCGCGCTTCGATGGAGCGGTTTGGTACGACACACTGGTGACGTGACGTCCCAAGAGCTACTCGAGCAGATCTCAATCGACAAGGCCGTGTGTCACGGGCAACCGTGCATTCGCCGCACTCGTGTTCTCGTGACGGTCGTGCTCGACGCACTGGCCGCTGGGCACTCCCCTTCGGACATCGTCCGCAACTACCCGACGATCGACGAGAGCGGCGTACGAGCCGCCGTGGCGTACGCCTCATGGATCGCCAAGCAAGAGATCCACGCGCTTCGCCTCGACACGTGAGACGAGTCCGTCGTGATGCGTCGCGTCCTCGCGCAACCAGTCGTGACGAACTCGCTGGCGCGTTCATCGTCGTCTCCGACGACCGCGGTCGTATCCGCAGAATCGAGCCCTCACGACCGACACAGATATGCCGGTTGCGCTAGACGCAACCAGCTGCTTCCGCTGTTAAGCGGAAGCGGCATATCTGTGCCGATCTTGGAGACCGTTTCGCGGAGGCGGCGAGCGCGTGCGGGACGCGTCTCACGTCGACGGCGCAAGTTCGGAACGAGCTCAAGTTTCGTGATGCGTTTCGGTCGTCGCTCGCGCTATTCCGATGACATGACGACGAACGACGACGGACAACAGCTGTTACTCACGATTCCGCAGGCGGCACATCGGCTCGGAGTCGGGCGCACCACGGTGTACGAGCTCACGAACGCCGGCAAGCTCGAGGTCGTGCACATCGGGCGCTGCGCGCGCATCCCGGCAGCGTCGCTCGACGCCTTCGTCGAGCGCATCCGTGATCAATCGGTGACCAAACGGTGACCAACGAGCCGTTTTCGACGCCGACGACAACCGCCGAAATCGCGTTTCCCCAGGTAAGGTGCGTGGGCCCGGAAGGGATCGAACCATCGACCGAGGGATTATGAGTCCCCTGCTCTGACCACTGAGCTACAGGCCCGGATGTGACATCCAGGGCGGATGTCTAGCGCACGGGCTGCGGACGGTCCGGGAATCGACTACCCGAGAAGTCCGCGGCGCGCACCGAGCGGCCGAGCGCGACCATCGGCACTGCGAGCCGAGGAGATGGCCCGAACCGAGGTGCCGTCGCCGGCGATGATCAGCGGCGTGCGCGATTGACGGCGACCGGCCCGCACCAGGACGCCGAACAGGACCACCGTCGGGACCGAAATCACGATCCAAGCGGCGAACACGATCACGCAGATGCGGATCACGGTGCGATCAAAACACGACTTCGTCCGGAGCGCGCGGATACCCGGAGCAGGGACGACGCTGCACGCGCGAACGGTGAGGTACCTCTCGCCGAGCGCGCTCGGCGAGAGGGCGCGAGACTCCGGCCGTGCGTCTGAGGCCACTTTCCGCGCGGTGACTTCCGCTCGTCGGCGTCCCGGTGATCACGTTCCTGGTCCCCGGATCGCACGCGGCGCGCGCCACGGCCGGACCCGCACCACTGTTCACCTATCTACGGGATTCGTCTCGTCGGTCAAGACCGCGACCCGGGTCGACGGTTACCTCAACGATCTCGACAGGTTCGGGATCAACCGGGGTCTGCTCGACCTGCCGGCGTTCACTCCCACGACGGGGAAGCGCTGTCGACGAATGCCAGGGCCATGATCGCGCTGGGTCGCGCGTGTCTGTCGATGTGGGAAAGACGCCATAGCCCGACCCGCTCTGCGCCGCTTCGATCGTTGCGGCATTGGCCGTGGCGGTGTCGATCTCGGCTTTGACGGCGGGGCCGGTCCCAACATTGGCCTGTCCCCAAAGTCCGGGGCCGGATCCGCGTGTGACGCCGACGACTCCGCCGGCCGCGAACCCGGTGGCGATCACGCCCGCGCGCCACTCCTGACCTGGAGTGCCGGAGCGTTCGCCGAGTTCGTGACGTGCAGGGTGTCGGTGCTGTTCGAACTCGTCAAACCCGTGGCGTCGGCGCCCGCGTCATTGTCCTGACCGAACTGCATCGCACCGGTCGTCGCGCCGGCGATACTCGGACGCATGAGCACGGTGCCTGCTCCGACCGCGGCGACGACACCACCGCCGCGCAAGAGGCGGCGGCGATCGAATCGTTCAGATTTCGGCGCTTGCGTCGAGCTCACGGCGGACTGGTGTCGCTTTGCGGTGTCGTTTGAGATTCGTGAGCTTCTCGATCGTCGTATGGGGTTCGCTCAGCGGCGAGCGAAATGGATTTGCACTCTCCTCTACGGCGGGCGCCTCGGTTCGGTTCGTGTCCCACCGACGGCACGCGATGAGATCCTGCCCGACGGTTTGCGAATGCCGTCCGCGGCGAAGCGTTGCCGATGTCGCGGGCGCACCGTCGGTCCACATGGGCACACATCGCCCGATCTGGCCGCGCGGCGACTACCGATCGACAGTTACGGACCGCTACCGCCGCGCAGAACTCGCTGGATCGCGACGAGCTCCTGCAACCTCGTCACGATCTTGTCGGGGCTGAGCGCAACGTACGACGACAAAGCGACCTGCCTGCGCTCCCGTCGCGGTAGCGCCGTGTCCGGACAGGTTCGACTGCCACCGCTACCGGCCGCCATCGCTGGGAAAACGCAGGACCATCGCGACCCTGGCAGTCGACATCCTTCAACCCCGATCCGAAAGTTCGAGCGGGACGTCGGGTTCGCCATTAGCTCCCCACCGCCCAGGCGACCAATCACGGGCGGCGGTTCGACGCTTCGTCCACCATCCGGATACGGACGGCGATGAGATGTCGGCACCGGTTGCCCGTAACTCATTGAATATCGCTCACGCATGTCGGATGTGCGACGGAAGTCACACTCCGACACGTGAGCGCCGTCGTCCGCAAGATGACGATGAATGCCACGCACGCAAGGCGATCGCTGACCGCGAACGAATCGACGAACAGACCCTGTTGACTCAGGCCGTCATGCCCCGTCGTGAGACGGGCGTGATCGCCTGCGAGTGGCGGTGCACAGTGGCCGAACCCACGCAGCCCGCACACCGAATGGTGGTGACTCACTTCATCGTTTCAGATGACGTCGAGCGCTCTCGTCGGTTCTATACCGACGTACTCGGCGGCACTGTGGTGTTCGGCCCAGAGCCGACCAACATCGCACTCGCCAACACCTACATCATCATCAGCGTCGGCGGAGGTCCCACCGACGACAAACCAACGGTCACCCTCGAGACACCAAGCGACCCCAACCGCGTCAGCAGCTTCCTCAACATCCGGGTCGTGGACATCCACGCCGTGTACGCCGAATGGAGCGCACGGGGTGCGCAGTTCCTGACGCCGCCGAAACAACACGAGTACGAGATCCGTTGCTACATCCGAGATCCTTACGGTTACATCATCGAGGTCGGGCAAACCACCGACCCACACGGAGACTGGCGGCCTGCCGAGTGCCCACCGATCAAACCCCGCGGACAATCTGACTGAGTCGATCGGCGCCGTCGTCGGCGTCGTGACTGTCCGCGACCTGAGACCGAGCCTGTCCGGAAAGGATCCCCAAACCTCCACCTCGACTCGAGCGCATATTTGCCCGTTGTCGGCGTGGCGGGTAACGATCGGCGGCTCCCGGGCGAGTACCCGATCGGCACTATGCGCTGGTGAATCGGCCCCTCGCCTCGTACCGGTATCGCTGTGCTGACTGGCCAGGAATCGTGGGTGCCCAACGAGGTGCTGACGGCCGGTCGAGAGAATCTCGATCCCGTTCACGTCGCCCGGTACGACCGCAAGGAGGACGTCTCAGCGAACGCTGAATCCGAACTGATGCGGTCCCGTCACCCACGCGCGGTGACGGTCATCGACATCGGCGCGGGGACCGGGCAGTTCGCAATCGCGGCCTCGCGTTGGGCATACCGGGTCGTCGCGGTAGACGTGTCACCGGTCATGTTGGCCGGCTTGCGAACGAAGCTCGCCGCCGCGGCCATCCGCAATGTCGAATGCGTCGAAGCAGGATTCCTGACCTACTGCCATCAAGGCGACCGCGCCGACGTGATCTACAGCCGCCTCGCGCTGCACCACCTACCCGACTTCTGGAAGGCAGTGGCGCTCACCCGGTCGCCGCGATGTTGAAGCCCGATGGCCTCTTCCGACTGTGGGACATCGTATACAGCTTCGGCCCGGATGAGGCGCCCGTGGCGCTCGAACGATGGTTCGACACAACCGCAGGTGCCGCGGTCGACGACGACGGGGTCCGCGACGAACTCGAGGAACACGTTCGGGACGAGCACAGCACGTTCACGTGGCTGCTGGAACCGATGATCGAGCGCGTGGGATTGCGCATCCTGGAACGCAGCTACAGCGCCGATCAGATCGTCGCCGAATACATCTGCGATCGCCCGAGCTGACGACCGCCGCGCAGCGGGGCGAGGAACCCACCGAGCAAGGTGTTCTAGAGCACTGCTCAGGGCCCGAGTTCGGCACGCAGCTGACGGATCCAGTCCGTCGCCATGGCGCGGCCGTTCGGGAGATCGTCACCTGGCTCGCAGCGCCACGCAGTGACCATTGCCAGCACGAGGACCCAGCAGTCGCGGACCAGCGATTGATCGGCGCCGGGATAGAGCGCGTCGACCTCGATCGGCGGCCCGCTCGCGGCGATAGCCGCATGGGCGATGTCGAACTGACGGGCCCGCGGCAGCACGTCTCGAGGTCGACGAACAGCAGCCCGCCCCTCGTCCTGAGCACATTGCCCGGGTGCGGCTCGCCGTGCAGCAGCTGCTCGGACGCACCTCGATCGATGATCGCGGGCCGATCGTTCTCAACGTCGTGCCGAGCAGCACGCGGTCGGCGCTGAGACCAGGGTTGTTGGTCGGGTCATCGACGAGGCGCTGCGCCTCGTCGACTCGATCCGTGAAATGCGGTACCCAGCCACCGGTCAGATCCGCCCGCCGCATACCGGCGTGCAACCGCTCCAGCGCGGTGCGGTACTCGTCCGGCGTGATGTCGTGCGGCGGTACGGGTTTGTAGTAAGTCCAAAGTGTGACTGCGAAGTCGTCCTGCTCGTAGACGCGTGGCTCGACCCGCGGGATCCAGCGCTCGCCAGTGGGGCACCTGTCCCGGCGAGGCGCAGCGCGACCTCGATCTCGAACTCGGCGCCGTCTTGCTGTGTGGTGGGGCGCGACGCGAGCCAGAACGTCACACGGCCGAAGGTGCACCGCGAGCCGGTTCGAATCGTTCAGCACTGTCGCGTCATCGACGTGCAGACCGCGCTCCCCGGCCACCGTGCTGGCCCAGGGCTACCGTGCCGAGGAAGCTCCGATGCGTCCACGGCCGGAACTCTCAGCAGAGCTGTCCCGCACGATCCCGGCCGCAAGCCCCCGCTTCCTTGCAACCGTCGAGCGCGCAACTCGATTGCCGATCACGCGCTTACGGCGACACCGATCGACAGCGGATGATGTTGGTGCGCCTGTTCCGTTCGGTGAGACTCACTGATCGGCTCGACCCCTCGGGTGTCAGCTATGGCGACGGCGCGTGAGCCGGCACAATCTGCGAGGCGATCTCAAGCGCGGCCATGATGACGAGAGCAACTGGCCATGAAGAACGCGCGTCACGTTGATCGCGGCCCTGCGTCAGTTCCTCGCTCATGTGCACGGCGTCGAATGCCTGATCTCGCGCTGGCGCGGCGAGTGCCCGATCGGCAGTCCGGGCGCGTCACTCGTCGATGTACTCTCCGGACCGCACCTGGGATCCGATCGCATTCAAGGCAGCAATGTTGCGGCGGGCCAACACCATGGTGTGTTCGCGGAAGCCGAGGCTCGGTCCGATGCCGGTGATCCCGACCCGCTCGCCCGATACGAGCACGACGTACGCTCGGTAACGACCCGTGTCCTCATCCTCGAAGTGGTCGAGGTCCTGCCAGGGGATGTGCCGGTTGCGAACGTAGCCCCGAAGCACGACACCATCGCGTGTAGCAACGACGCCAACCCGCAACATTACGAGCGCCGCGTAGAGCGCAACCACGAGCCCGCAGACCACTGCAAGGAACGCTCCGACGGTCGCCCCGATAATGGCCGCGAATGGAGCCACGAAGATCAGATACTCGATGGCCAAGACGCGGAAGGGGAACGACGAGAACTTCTTAGGTAACCGCGTCACGGCCCGCGCCTCTCGCACAGCAGGGCACGCACAGTGCCCGGTCGGGGCTCGTTACGCCACGGGCCCTGTTGGACCAGGCAGCACACGGACGCGGACAACCAGGTCGGCCAGAACTGCACTTCGTCAGCAGCGGAACGGCTGAAGAGCAACAACCACGCGAGCCCCACGGCGACCGGAACAGCCCCGACACTTTGGCGCAGACCGCCAAGCGCGAGCGCCGCGCCCGCGACCCATGTCACCCACGCATTGTGCCCGATCCTGTGCGGTGACAGCGAGGCGCCGATCAGATCTGTCGCTTCGGCCTAGGCGAGCGGCGTTGCCTTGACCTTGTGCGGATGTTTTCGCAGTACCGCTTGTGAGACGGAACGGCCCCAGCCTTCGTGATCGGCGTGGTTGCCGTGGCACTGACATTCGGTTCCGAGCCGTCGTCGCTGTCACCGTCGGGCTCCTTGTCCGAAGACGCGACGTTCGTGGATGTGGACGCGGCAATCGTCGCGACCTTGACCGTCGTCGGTGTCGTAACCGGGGCAGCCCTCGTGTGGGTCGCCGCCACCGTGGGCACCGTCATCGGTACGGTCGGAATCTCTGCAGTCACGGGCGCGTCGGTGCTCGACGGAGGCGGGAGGACGATGGCGGCATGCGACGTCTTCGGGCGGATCGCGCCGAAGATCACGAACGCCAACGTGATCCACGACGCTGCAATCGACACCAGCCACCAGCGCTATTATCGCTTCCGTCGGCGCGTTCCCGGTCGTCCCGCCTTCGGCACGGGACGAACCTTAGGGCCCCTTCTTTGGTTCACAACGGTCCCGAACGCTCCCACCCTCGTGCGAACCAGCAAACGCACAGCCACTCCCAAGACTGTGGTGCGCACCGACGAGCGACCGTGAACACCGGCTACGCGTGCGCCCCGCCCGACTGTGCAGAAATCGTATCGTTGCCGTCCGTGAACACCGATGCTGACAAGGCCGGCTCGTGGTTGACGACGAAGGGACTCTTGCGTGTCCCGGAGATCACGGTCGCGTTCTGGATCATCAAAGGACTGTCGACCGCGATGGGCGAGTCCACGTCCGACTTCCTCGTCCACGCCATCGCGCCCGCGCTCGCGGTCGTGCTGGGCTTCACCGGACTGGTCGCCGCCCTCATCGTGCAGTTCTGGCAACGCCGCTATGTAGCCTGGACCTACTGGCTCGCGGTCGTGATGGTCGGCATCTTCGGCACGATGGCCGCTGACGTTCTGCATGTCGGCCTTCACGTGTCCTACACGGCGTCGACCATCCTCTACGCGATCGTGCTCATGGCGATCTTCGTGATCTGGCAACGGACCGAACACACCCTCTCGATCCACAGCATCGATACGGTCCGTCGCGAAGCCTTCTACTGGACGACCGTCGCCGCGACCTTCGCGATGGGTACCGCGCTCGGCGACTTCACCGCCTACACGCTCCGCATGGGTTACTTCCCCTCGGCCCGATTCTGTTTCGATGATCGTTTTGCTACCTCGATAACCGAAACTCGAGCCTCGTTGACCGGGGGGGGGAGGGATGTGTGGGTGCTAGGTTGTGTTGGGAGTAGAGGGAACCACGCACTGAGCAGGTCGATCGTCGGTTCAGTGGCTTGTGAGACCTCGGTTCAAAGTGTCGTAGCGCCACACGATGGTTGTCGTATGCCCTTGCGTGCAGTCGGGAACGCAGTCGTTGTGCGTGCCTTGGAGTCGGCTGTTGACGATGGTGGGGTTGCGGCCGAGGTAGATGTCGGACGGATTGGCGCTTTCGGGTACGAGTCGCCAGTCGCCACCGTCGGCGGAGACGAGGACACCAGGGTCGTTGTCGGCGCCGGTGAAGCGAACGAGGGCGTCGGGAAGTCCGTCGCCGGTGACGTCGGCGACTTGGATTGGGCGGCTGGCGGAGAGTCGATTTTCGGTGATGGCAGCGGCAGGTTTGCGATCTCGGTGACCTTGCCGTTGGTGAATGCGACGACGACGACGACGACGGTGCGCGTCTGGGCGGCGGGTTGAGCCCGACCACTGCGATCTGGGCGTTGCCGTACGGGATGAGAGCGCTTTGGACGACGGCGTCGGGGTGCGAAGCGAGGAACGTGGCCAGCGCGGCGGCGCCGTTCAGGGCCGTCGTCGGGGAAGGGGGTCGCGCTGTGGTTGGAGATGTCCTGGTCGTTGTCGGTGTCTCGGTCGTTGTCGTGGTGTGGGGGACGGTCTTCGAGGTCGGCACGGTGGGCTGCACCGCCACGCCGGAACGGTGTTCGGGTGTGTCGGGCAAGGGCGACGCCCGCGACAACTGCGGCGATCACGGTCAGGGCGGCGGCGACCGTGATCGTAGCGTGCCGCTGTTGACGGAGCCGGATCCGATGCTGCACCCGCTCCCAAAGATCCGGCGGTGACTGGGTTTCGGCCGAAATCGCTGACAGCGTGTCGCGCACGTGGGGATCGACGTCGTTCATTGCTCCTCCCGGTCGTCGAGGGCGGTCCGAAGTCGTTCGATGCCCCGCGACAGCTGCGTCTTGACCGTCCCCGGACTGACACCCAGGAGGCTGGCGGTTTCCGCCACCGAGAGGTCTTCGATGACCCGCAACACGACCGTTGCGCGGTCGACGTGCCGGCAGTTCCGCCAAGGCCCGTCGCACCCGGTCACGCTCGGCGACGCGTTCATCCACTGCGGCGCCGGTCGAGTTGGGCGCGACAAGTCGACGTTCGTGTTCACGACGCACCGCTGCCCGTCGGAACACATCGACGAACTCGACCCGTGTCCCCGACGACTCCGACAACGACGCCCGATCCACACCCATACAGACGCGAACCCCCACCACCAGGTTGACACGACCCGCTCCAAGCGAGCTCCCCCGTCCTGCCGCTCCCCGACAAGCATCGATCGACGGCGGTCTCACCTGGTCAGAACTGGAGACCCCCGTCGAACTCGATGAGATCGCGGTTGGTGGTTGCGTCGATGACGGCTGCCGCGCTGCCACAGGTTGCGAGACCAATGCTCGGTGTGAGTTCGACGTTTGGTGCGGTCAGGATCCATACGAGCCGCGAGCCGGGGAGGACGGCGTCAGGAGGAGCGCTCATCCGGGCGAGCGTGGCGGTGATCCGCGGCGCAAGCGTGTACGGAGATGAGGCAATGACGGCCCGCAGCGCGGTCGCGCACGCTCATCGTGGCGTTGCGTTTCCGGGAGGCGTGAAGACCTCGGGAAGTTCGTTCACCGCGCGGTCGAGGCGGACGACGTTCGTGATGGTCGTCGGTGGCGCTCGCAACTGGCCGCACTGCGGTTCCGATGGCGCAGGCTCGGTCGGATGACCGACATCGACGGAAAAGACCGTGCCGAGGCTCGCGAGGTCCATGGGCCGACCGGCGTCGATCCTCGCGACGTAATGGATGGTCGGATCCCAGGCGAGTCGCAGCGCGGGGCCCGTGATCCTCTTCGGAGCTTCGCACGGACACACGAACGTGCTGCCCGTCAGCTGCACGCCGTATACCGAGGCGCCGACCGACGCCGCCGTCGACGGGTCTTCGGCGGCGTCAAACGCGTGCAACGTGGTGTGGACGATCTCGACCCGGACCTGGCCGGGCGTAGAGACGCTCTGCGCAATCGTTGCCGCCAGCCACGCGCGCGAGCAGGTCGAGATCACTGAAGGTCTGCACCGTGGCGACGAGCGTGATGATCTGTCGTTGAGCCGTTACCGAGGACGGCGCGAGGCTCGAAGGCGCGGTCGGCGTGACGGAAGGGTGAGAAGAGCCGCATGCCGCCACAAGTACGACTGCTGTGGCGGCGAACCATCGCACGACGCTGTGACGAACGGTTCCCTCCGCAGGTTCCATCGCGACAGAATGCCTGATCTCGCGTCGGCGCGGCGAGCGTCCCGATCGGCGGATCTGTGCGTAGCCAGGGACCTACCGGCCACGCACGAAGCCCGGCAGAACGGAGTTGACCCGCGTCGTCGTGATCGCGGCTGGGCGATGACGGGACGCGAGTTCCACGTTCATTTTGGGTTGTGGTTGGTCATGAGGGAGTGGGGCGGAGTGAGGTCGGCGCCGTCGGGGTCGGAGAGGTACCCGGGCGCGCGCCGTCGATACCGGTGTGTCCGTACTGCCAGACGATCTTGTTCGTAGTGGGGTTGATGACGATGACGCGGTTGTTGTCGTCGTCGGTGACGAGGATGTCGCCGTTGGGGAGGGGCTCGGCGAGCGACGGGTGGTTGAGCGTTGCCGCGCCGGTGGGCGTGTATTGCCATAGGAGCTGGCCGAGGTGGTTGAACTCGACGACTTTGCCGGGTCGGGAGTAGTCGACGGTGAGGTAGCGGTCGGGGCCGACTTGGTTGGTGTCGGAGGGGTAGGACACGCCGGGTGCGTGAGTGGACCACGACACCTGTCCATTGAGGCTCAGGGCGGTGATCCAGTCTTCGGTGATCTCGGTGACGATCACGTGTCCGTCGCGAGTGGGGAACGCACCGTTGGGGCTTGCGAACCGCAGCGGCGGTCGATGGCTGCAGTGACCGGTGCGGCCGTACTGGGTGAGTGGCGCAGGGTTACCGACGGTGAGCAGCAAGACCCGGCAGTTCTTGATGTCTGCGACGATGACGTGACCTTCGCGCAACATGATGGCGTCGTCGGGGTTCCAGAGCTGGTTGGATCCCGAGCCGGACGTGCCGGGGGTGCCGTATCGCCACACGATCTTGTGCGACGCGACATCGATGAGGGTGACGACGAAGTCATCTTCTTGGGTCGCGACGATCTGTTTGCCATTGGGCGTGAAGAAGACGTCGTCGGGAACCGTGAAGGTCTGTGCGGGTGCGAGATCACCGCGTCGCGGGAACGTCCACAACACTTCGCCGAACGGAGAGATCTCGACGAGTCGGTTGTTGCCGCGGTCTGCGATCAAGATCGGGCCGGGCAACACCGAAGGATCCGATCCGGCAGCCAGGTACGAAGCACTTCCGAGCGCACCTGCCGTCGTCGGCGGGACCGCACGGGGCGGTGGCACGGCCAGCGGCGGACGATGGTCGGTGCTACACGACGCCACTACGACAGCCGACCGCGATCAAGACGACACCGAACCGGTGTCGAGTCCCCAACGTCGGGAACGCAACGATCAAGTGCATCTCCCCAGCCGATCAACTCGATGGACGACATCTCCTGCGAGCACCCTTGAACGCGGCCCAACAAATCGATAGAGCCGATCGTCACACCCTGCCCGGCCCGACGGCAATTGTCCGCCGCTACTGCCCGGACAAGCGCGGACACTCGGTCCCCTTGCGGCGGCAACGAGCACACCGATCGGCTCAGCTACGTCCTGCGCGAATCGCCGAGGTGGCCTCTGCGTCCTATCGAATGCGCTTCTTGCGTCCAGGCACTGCCTGACGAGGGTCGAGCAGGGTGGCTTCCCGCAATATGCGTGTCGCTTCATCGCTGCTGTACCCGTAGGTGCGGGTTAGCTCGATCACAATGAGTTTCGGGCTGCACTCCAGTAGCCGCAACGCCCCCGCCGTCGTGATGGCCCGTTCGTACCGGCCAACGGGACTCACGGCGTAATCCGACCCTTGTGAATTCCCTGCCCAGCCCACACCCACATCATGTGGAGGCGACAGGTGAACAGGAACGTACATTGGTGAGTGTCCTGAGGTCACCTCGCTACACACCGGCCCAAGACCAAGGTGGCAGAGTCTCGCAACGCGTTCTGGTCGGAAAGCGGTCCCCACCGGTCCCCCGGTAGCAGAAGCGGCGCCGACGGTGGTAGTTTGGGCAGATCCTGCTGTATCCGTGGGCATCTTAGCGGTCCCGGCAACTTCGTGAATCGTCGAGGATCTCTCGGCGGGCACCGAGCGCGGTCGATGCAGTCGACCCCTATCGCTGTGACCTACGCACCGGCGGACCGGATCGCCACCACGCCAGGGAATGACCGAGGTCCGGGCAGTAGCGTCGCCCGGCATGGAACCCCTCGACCTGCTGAAGCGCACCGCCGTCGAGTACCGCACCCGACTTGTCGCAGTCCCCGCGGACCGCTGGGGCGACCCATCGGTGTGTGGGGAGTGGACGGTGAAGGACGTGGCGGACCACATCGTGGGCGGCAATCGCGTCGCGGTTGCCCTGCTCGACGGAGCGAGCACGGAGGAGGCGATGGCTGCGGCACGAACGGGGAGCTTCGAGGGCGCCCCGATCGAGCTCTTCGACGAGACCGCCGCCGCGCAGCTCGCGGCGTTCGAGGCAGACGGCGCGCTCGATCGGATCGTGCACCATCCCGCCGGAGACATGCCCGGCGCGGCGTTCATCGGCTTCCACGCTGGCGACCTGTTGCTGCACGGATGGGACATCGCCCGCTCGACCGGTGGCGACGACTCGCTGCCCGGTGAACTGGCCGAAGCAATCCACGCGGTCTACCTGCCCATGGCCGACATGGCGCGCGCCTTCGGCATCTTCGCCGACACCGGCACCGAGGTGACCGACGACACGCCCATCGCGCAGCGCCTGCTGGTCCTCACCGGTCGTGCCTGACCGAGCTAGCCCTCGCCAGGCCTGTTGCAGCGCGTAATGTCCGGTCGTCGCGCGGTGATTCCCGATCGATCTCCTCTTTGTTGTCAAGTGGTGGTCGCAGTCGGTTGTGGCGCTCGGCGGATGCGGGTTCTAGCGTTGGGTCGGGTCCGGGAGTGGTTCTTCCGAAGCGCCGGTGTTCGGGGTTCGAAGCCGGTCACGCTGGATTGCATGAGTCGTCCCCGCTTGCCCTCCCGGGCCCGCTTTCGTTCGTGGCGCGTCGGCGCGGAGTTGCCGGTAGAGCGCGTCGGTGATCCGCCGTTTCAACGCGCGTAACGCTTCCTTCTTCGTCTTGCCTTCGGCGAGTTTGCGGTCGTAGAACGCACGGCCGGGTGAGTGACGGTGACGGATCTGGGTCACCGCCGCGATGTGGATCGCGTGGTTCAACTGGCGGTTCCCGCGCAGCGACAGCCGGCGGATCGAACGGCCACCGGACTCGAACTCGATCGGCGCGGTCGCCGCGTACGCGGCGAAGTGATCGCGGTTCGCGAACCGGTCGATGTTGCGCGTGTGGCCGATCACCATCGCGGCGACGACCGGACCGACACCGAAGATGTCGGTCACGGTCGTGCCCGACGCCGCACCGCGGCTTCGAGACGCCGTTTCGACGCCCGCATCTGGATGTCGAGGTGACGGAGGTCGTCGAGATGCTCGGACGCGAGGTCATGACGGATCTGCGCGACCGGATCGGCGGGCTCGATCCGGTCGAGGAGCTCCTGGGCTGCGTTCACCGTGATTTCCTTGGAAATACCGCCCGGAACGAGCTCGATCAACAACGCGTGCAACCGACACGCGCTCGGTTCCGGGCCCGGCCCAGATCCCGATGCCGTTTCGCCGACAACCGCAACACGACCGCGTGATCTGCCCGTCCACCGGCTGCAGATCAGGTGCACGAACGCCGCGATCGCGATCGACAACGCGTCATTGACGATCCGTCTTTTGCGACTTCGACGTCGCCAACATCCGCACCCGCGACGCCAACGTCGCCGGCACGTCCATCACCGCTCGCCCGCACCGACGAGCTGCTGCGCCAGCAGATAACCGAGCCCACCCGCGGACTCGACCGCCCACGTCCGTTCGTCGAACTCGGCCGCCCAGCCGAGCAACTGCTCGACCTGACGCGGACCCGAACGAACCTGAACCCGACGCGAGTTGCGCTCGTCCCATCGATCGCGACTGCGGTGTGCGATCCCTTGTGCGGATCGATACCGATCACCACGCCCATCGTTGCCTCCCTCGGATAGCTCCTGACGTGAGAGTCAGGGCGGGCACTCCTGATTCTGGAGGATCGTGCTCGCGCACCTCTTTCGAGCCACACCCCAACGATCCCGGCAGGCAGGAAACTCGATAGAAAACCAGTCGGATCGCTCCGACGGCAGGCAGTTAGGGAACCACACCCACCGGGACCACCGACGCTACGAAACCCGCAACGCCAGCACCACGAACTCAATCAGGCAGATTCTCTGCGGAGTTTCGCGCCGTCGTGTAGACGGATCGCCCAGCCGTGGCGTCGAGGCACTTCTGCGTCGCGCTTGAGGGCCCTAGGCCGTGACTCGATCACGTGGGGTGGAGGCGCGGGGGGACGTGGAACGGGCCACCGGAGAGACCCTTTGTCTCGGAATCTTTCAGGAGGTGCAGCCCCTCAGAGCGAGAGCCAACACTAGGCCGATAAGACAACGGCAAGAGATGTCACGAATTGGCTGAAAAACACGGCGCCGTCGACCGGTGATGGGCAGCTACACGAGGCTGGATGGTCGGCGTCGGCGAAGCCGGTCCATCCGGCATGTAATCGGAGTCGTTGTCTGATCGGCGTCGGTGGGAGCCAGGAGGATGACGTCGTCTTTTTTTTGCTTTCCAGGCGCGGGCCTCGGTGTCGGCAATCGGTGCAGCCCCATGGATGCGCGAAAAGGCCGGTCATTGCGCCGCCTAGGAAACCGGACACCGCTCGCCTGCTCGGGCTAGTACCCACACATGACACAACTCGCGGGTCTTGTCCGATTTTTCGCGAACCTTTTTTGCGCGCATATATTGCCCAGTGAGTATGGGTGGGCGCTAATTCGTTGGGGTCCACCATCGTGTTGGGGGTGCCGTTACGGTCCCGGTGGGCTCGTGCTGCGTTGTAGTTCGCGGGTTTGGAAACGGGCACGCCCCGTTCCGGAGGGTGATCGAGCTCGCTGTTCAGCGAACAGCGGCTCGTCACGGTCTCCTTCCCGGGACGTGCGTGCCACCCCTTGACCGTTTGACAGAGAAGGGATGGCGATGACCATCGTAGAGACCACGCGCCCGGTCACGGGCGGAGTCGACACGCATGCCGATGTGCATGTCGCGGCTGCGGTCGACGGCAACGGCGGCGTGTTGGGCGTGGAGTCGTTCGCGACGACGCCCGCCGGGTTCGCCGAGCTGCATGGCTGGCTGGTCGGCTTCGGTTCGGTCGCTCGGGTCGGGGTGGAAGGCACCGGCGCGTATGGCGCCGGGCCTTGCCCGCTATCTTGCGCGGCCGGGATCTGGTGGTGATCGAGGTTGATCGTCCAAACCGTCAGCTGCGTCGCCGGGCCGGCAAGTCCGACGCGATCGACGCGATCGAAGCGGCGCGGGCCACACTGTCGGGTCGAGCGTCGGGATCGCGAAGTCCGCCGATGGTGACGTCGAAGCGATCCGTGTGCTGATGGTCGCGCGCCGATCGGGCCGCGACGTGCGGATCGAGTATCTGAACCAGATCCGCCACCTCGGCTTCACCGCCCCTGATGAGCTGCGTGAACGGCTCCGTGATGTGCCATCGCGAACATCTCGCCCGCACTGCCGCATCGTTGCGCCCCACCGTCGGGAGCGACACGGTGATGTACGCAACGAAGCTCGCCATCGCGACGCTCGGTCGGCGTGTCCTCGAACTCGAAGCCGAAGCGCGCCGGCTCGACCGGCTCCTCGAACGCTCGTGCGGCGAACCGCGCCGAGTCTCCTCGACATCTATGGCGTCGGCATCCACACCGCCGCGATCCTGCTGGTCGCGGCGGGCGACAACCCGCACCGGCTGCAACGAAGCCGCGTTCGCGCACCTCTGCGGCGTCGCGCCACTCCCCGCATCGTCGGGCAAGACGCACCGGCACCGACTGAACCCCGGTGGGAACCGCCAAGCGAACCATGCGCTGTGGCGCATCGTGTTCACCCGCATGAGCAGCGACGAACGCACCCGCAAATACGTCGCGCGACGCACCGCCGAAGGCCGCACCACCCGCGAGATCATCCGCGTCCTCAAGCGTTACGTCGCCCGCGAGCTCTACCCGCACCTCGTCAACCGCTGAACGATCTGGAGTGGCGGGCCTGGCCCACGAATGCCCTGACACCACCGGCTGTCCTTCGAACGAACCGCCGGCCCGCCACTCCAACACCCTCGGCACCGCATGGCCTCATAAGAGCCCGCCCTCACCCGAGTGGCCCATCACTGGTCTGCCAGCACCGCCGACAACCACCCTTGACAACACATAGGAGCTTCGATCTGGGACGCTTCTGCCCACCGCATGAAGCGCGGTATCGAGGCACTTGGGCCACTCGATTCGGCGGGGATCGAGTCTCCAACCCGCGAAGGCGGGTTCTTCGGGAGCGCGGGCACCGAGAGCGGGTGATCGGCGGATCGTCCTCGCCGGTTTTGCCTGTTCAGATGGCTCCGGGGGAGAGGCTCGAACTCTCAACCTACGGATTAACAGTCCGCCGCTCTGCCAATTGAGCTACCCCGGAATGGCGCTTGAGGATAGCAGCGCCCCTTCGGGGGCTTATGACTCTTCGAGGTAGTCGCGCAGGCGTTGCGAACGGGTGGGATGGCGCAGCTTGGCGAGCGTCTTCGACTCGATCTGGCGGATGCGTTCGCGGGTGACGCCGAACTCCTTGCCGACCTCTTCGAGCGTTCGGATCTGACCGTCGTCGAGGCCGAAACGCAGACGGACCACCGCGCGCTCTCGGTCGTTCAACTCTTGCAGCGCTTCTTCGATCGCTTCGTTCAACAGCGCACGCGCCGCCGCCGTTGCGGGCGCGATGACGTTGGGGTCTTCGACGAAATCGCCGAGGAGGCTGTCGTCCTCCTCCCCCACCGGGGTCTCGAGCGAAACCGGTTCCTGCGCGATGCGCTGGATCTCGCGCACCTTGTCGGGCGTCATCTCGACCTTGGCCGCGATCTCCTCGACCGTCGGTTCGCGCCCGAGCTCCTGGAGCATCTGGCGCGAGATGCGCAGCACCTTGTTCATCGTCTCGACCATGTGCACCGGGATGCGAATGGTGCGTGCCTGGTCGGCGATCGCGCGGGTGATGGCCTGGCGGATCCACCACGTCGCGTACGTCGAGAACTTGAAGCCCTTGGTGTAGTCGAACTTCTCGACCGCACGGATCAGGCCGAGGTTGCCTTCTTGGATGAGGTCGAGCAGCGCCATGCCGCGCCCGACGTAACGCTTGGCGATCGAAACGACGAGGCGGAGGTTCGCCTCCGTCAGCTGCCGCCGGGCGAGCTCACCGTCGCGCTTGACCGCGAGCAGGCTCGAACGTTGGTTCTCGCTGATCTCGACGGGTTCGCCCTCGGCGTCGACCCCGCTGAGCTTGTCGCGCGCGAGCAGACCGGCCTCGATCCGTTTGGCGAGCGTGACTTCCTGCTCGGCCGTGAGGAGCGGAACCTTGCCGATCTCCTTGAGGTACATCCGGACCGGGTCGAAGCTGCCGCTCTCGGTGTGCGTCGGACGTTGCGCGGCGCGCATCGACACGATGTCGGGATCGGCATCCTCGTCGGGTGCGCGGCGCGACGCGGCGCCCGGACGCGGCGATGCGTTCGGACGGTGCTCGATGCGACGCGCGGTCGGCGCGGCCGCCGGCGCGGCCGAAGCCGCGTGCGTGCCGCGGCGTTCGTCCTCGAGCTTGAGCTCTTCCGCGATCTCGTCGAGCACCTTGATGCCCTGCGCCTCGAACATGTCCCACAGACCGCGCAACTCCGCCGCGTCGGGTTCGAGGTCGGGAAACGCAGCGAAGATCTCGCCGGTAGTGATGAAGCCGCGTTCACGGACTTGCGCGAGCACGTCGTCGATGGGCGAAGGCGGCCCTTCCGTTGCCGTCGCGACCGGAAGTGCGGGTCCGTCGACGGACCCAGCGGTATCAGGCTCCGGCGTCTGCGTCATCGGTGATCCACGTTACCAATTGCTCGGCCACGACTTCGGCCGCATCCCAATGCTCAGAGGCCCGCGCGTTGGTGAGTGCGTCGAGCAGCTTGTTGAACTCCGTGGTACGCGGGTCGTCACGCCTCAGCATCGACGTCAAAAGGCGCTGACTTGACGCCTCGACCAGGTTGACGACGACGTGCGTAGCGAGCTCCTCGCTCGGCGCGCGATCGTCGAGATCTTCCACCGCGAGACGTTGCAACAACGCCGCGACCTCAGGCGACGCGTGCTCCAGGCACTCGTGCCACGGCAACTCGGTGAGCCCGGCGAACGCAGTGCGCGCGAGCGGATCGACGAACAGAGTCACGTCCAGACGTCCGCTCATCAACTCCGGCGCCTGCACCGCCCAACGCAACGCGTCGAGCTCACGGCGATCGACGGATCGTGCGACCGGCGGGGGTGGCGTCGGCGCGGGATCGGACGCGGAGCGGACGTGCGGTCGGGCGCGCACATTGCGCAACCGCCTCGCGCACGCGGTCCGGTTCGATCTCCAAGCGACCCGCCAGCTTCATGACGTACTGGTCGCGCACGAGATCGTTCGGGTGCTCCGCGATGAGCACCGCGCCTTCTTGCGCGGCGCGGGCCCGACCTTCGAGCGTCGAGGAGTCGGCGATGCGCAACAAACGATCGAGCCGGAACTCGAGGAACGGCATCGCCCCCTTCACCGCGGCGACGAGCTGTTGCGGATCGTCCTTCCAGACGTCGGCGGGATCGCGACCCGCGGGAAGATCGGCGACCTGGAACTGCACCTCGAACCGTTGCTCCCATTGGTAGCAACGCTCGGCTGCGGCCTGCCCGGCCGCGTCCGCGTCGTACGCGAGGGTCACCTTGCGGGCCAGATTCTTCAACGTGAGGAAGTGATCGTCCGCGAGTGCGGTGCCACACGTGGCGACCGCGATCGGCACCCCCGCGAGCGCGAACGCCATGACGTCGGTGTAGCCCTCGCAGATCACCACTTCGCCCTGCGCGACGATCTCGCCCTTCGCGAAGTTCAAGCCGTAGAGCAACCGCGACTTGTGGTAGATCGGCGTCTCCGCGGTGTTCTTGTACTTCGGCCCGTCGTCGGTGAGCGTGCGGCCGCCGAACCCGACGGGATCACCGCGCTGGTCCCAGATCGGGAACATCAGCCGGCCGCGGATCGCGTCCTGCAGCTTGTTCGCGCGGTTCACGAACGCGAGCCCGGCATCGGCGATGTCCTGGCGCCCGAACTTGGCCTTCTGCAGGTGCGAGCTGAGGGGGTCGTAGCCCTCGGGAGCCCAGCCGAGCGAGAACTTCCGGACCGCGTCGCCGTCGAAGCCGCGGCTGCGGAGATAGCGCCGGCCGAGCCCGCCGTCGGGCGCTTCGATCAACCGCTGGTGGTAGAACTCGATCGCGGCCTGCACCGCTTCGTGCAGCCGCTGCTTGCGCTTGCGCTCCTCCGAGAACGACGCGTCGTCGTAGCGCAACGTGATGTTGGCGCGAGCGGCGAGCCGTTCGATCGTTTCGACGAAGTCGAGGTGCTCGACCTCGCGCACGAACGTGATCGCATCGCCGCTCTTCTGGCAGCCGAAGCAGTGCCACACACCCTTGTCGGGGCTCACCGAGAACGAGGGCGTCTTCTCCTGGTGGAACGGGCACAGCCCCTGGAAGCGTCTCCCCACGCGCTTGAGCGCGACGTGCTCACTCACCAGCGCGACGAGATCGGTCGCCTCCCGCACCCGCGCGACGTCGTCGTCGAGAATGCCCATCGCGTTGCAGGCTATGGGCTCGCGGACACGCTCACACGCCCACGCTCACACACCGCGGGGGAGGTCCTCGGGACGCCAACCGAGCAGTTCCACACCGAGGCCGAGCGCGTACCGATCGGTCATGCCGCTCACGTAGCGGACCGCGACCGCGGCGGCCTCCAGCGAGCACGGCACGAGGTCGGCGTGCATGCCGGTGGCCGAGGCGGGCATACGCGTCGGTGCGTCGACGAAGAAGTCGACGAGACCGCTCAGCAGGCCGACGACCTTCTCCGCCTGGCGCCGGGCCGCGGGCCGGAGATAGATGCGGTCGAAGTTGAAGGCCCGGAACGCGGCGAGCGCGGCGGCCTCGGGCTCGGTCATGCCGACCCGGCCGGTCCGGTCGATCGCCTCGAGCACCGCGTGCACGAACGCGCCGACCTGACGGGAGCCCTTGCGCCCGACGACGTCGGCAACCGCTTCGGGCAGGTCGGAGGGGGTCAGGATGCCTGCGCTCACGGCGTCGTCGAAGTCGTGGCAGACGTAGGCGATGCGATCGGCGAAGGCCACGACCTCGCCCTCGGGCGTGGACGGCGCCGGCCGCCGCCACGAATGGTTGCGCACACCGTCCAGGGTTTCCGCGCACAGGTTGAGGGGCGCGAGGGTGACGTCGGCGCCGTAGACGGCGTGGTCGTAGCCGCCCGGAACATACGGCGAGAACGCCTCTTCCGAGGCATGGCCCGCGGGGCCGTGGCCGCAGTCGTGCGCCAGCGCAATCGCCTCGGTGAGCGGCACGCACAGGCCGGCGACGCGCGCGATCCCGGTGGCCACCTGCGCGACCTCCACCGCATGCGTCAGCCGCGTGCGCAGGTGATCGTCCTCCGGCGCGATGTACACCTGGCACTTCCCCGCGAGCCGGCGCCACGGATGCGAATGCTTGATCCGGTCGAGGTCGCGCTCGAAGCACAGCCGGTACGGATCCGGGGATTCGGCGACGGCGCGTGTCCCCGCGCCGATCGGCCGCGTGGCGCCCGGCGCGAGCAGCGTGTCGAGCTCGGCCTCGCGCGCTTCTCGCCGCGCCACCGTTCGCCCGACGAACGCCGCCGCACCCTCGTGCGGCGGACCGGACGACACCGTGTTCCACCTGCATGAACGAAGGGTACCGACCGGGTGTGCCAACAACCGGTAGGTCAGGGCGGCGGGACCCGGTTCCACAGCTCCATCCACCGGTCGACCCGGCTCAACGGTCGGAACCCGACCTTGGCGTACACCCCGTGGGCGTCACGCGTGCCGAGCACCAGGCGCGAGATGTGCGAGTGCGCCTCGACGACGCACTGCATCAGGAACACCCCCACACCCCGTCCCCGATGCGCGTCCACGACGAACACGTCGGCGACCCACCCGAAGGAGACGTCGTCGGTGAGCACGCGCGCGAAGCCGACCATCGCCCCGCTCGGCTCGTGCACCACGCTGAAGCACCTCGATTCTCGTTCGCCAGCACCTGATCCGCGCGCGTTCGACCCGCGGCCCAGTAGGACTCTTCGGACAAGAAGCGGTGGACGACGTCGAGATCGACGCGTGCGGGGTCGGTGGTGACGGCGTAGTCGCCGCTACTCCACTGGCGGTGGGTCGAGTCGGTGCGAGGGGATTGCATACGTCACCGATGCTCGCGCGCACGGCACGTCCTCACCAGCGGAATACATGAGCACGTCGCCGACTGCGAGGCGCCGGCCGACCTTGTGGAGCACGGTGTGCGCGATCACGTCGGCCGGAGCGGGTTTGCGGAGGAAGTCGATGTCGAGATGCGACGTGACCGAGAGCGGCTCCCGCCCGATCATCGCCAGCAACGCGACCCAGAGCCCGGTGTCGGCGAGCGTCATCAGCGACGGGCCGCTGATCGTGCCGCCCGGCCGGAGTTGGAACTCGTTGAAGCGCATCCGCACCCGCGATCGCATCGGCTCGACGGCTTCGATCGCGAAGCGTTCCATCGCGCCCGGGAACACCTCGTTGAGGAAATCGGTGATCTGGGCCGCGTCGAGGCGGACCGTCAACGCGGATTCGGCGGCCACACGTCAGGCCGACGCGCCGGGACCACCCGTACCCACCGCCGCGTGCGCGGCCGCGAGGCGGGCGATCGGGACGCGGTACGGCGAACACGACACGTAGTCGAGACCGACCTCGTGACAGAACGCGACCGACGCGGGATCGCCGCCGTGCTCGCCACAGATGCCGAGCTTGATGCCGGGTCGCGTCGCGTGCCCCTTCTCGCACCCCATGCGGACGAGCTGACCGACGCCTTCGACATCGAGCGTCTCGAACGGGTTCGCCGCCAACAGCTTGTACTCGAGGTACTCGCTCATGAAGCGGCCCTCGATGTCGTCGCGCGAGAACCCGAACGTCATCTGCGTGAGGTCGTTCGTGCCGAACGAGAAGAACTCGGCCACGCCGGCGATGCCGTCGGCGACCAACGCCGCGCGCGGGGTCTCGATCATCGTGCCGACGAGGTAGTCGATCTGTACGTTCGATTCCTGCAGGACCTTCTCGGCTTCTTCGCGCGTCCAGGTTTCGAGCAGCTTGAGCTCGGGTTCGCTCACGATCAGCGGGATCATGATCTCGACGATCGGGTTCCCGCCCTTCGCACGCCGCGTGACCGCGGCCTGCATCAGTGCGCGCACCTGCATGCGGTAGAGACCGGGCTTGATGATGCCGAGCCGGCATCCACGCGTGCCGAGCATCGGGTTGGATTCGCGCCACAGCTCGGCCGCGTGCAGCAGCTTCAGCTCGCGGTCGCTGATCTCGCCCTTGGCCTGCTTGATGATCAGCTCTTCGTGATCGGGCAGGAACTCGTGCAGCGGCGGATCGAGCAGTCGCACCGTCACCGGCAGCCCGTCCATCGCTTCGAGGATCCCCTCGAAGTCGGTTTCCTGCTGGGCGCGCAATTCCTCGAGCGCGGACTCCTCGTCGGCGGGCGTGTCGGCGAGGATCATGCGCTGCACGATCGGCAGCCGATCACCGAGGAACATGTGCTCGGTCCGGCACAGGCCGATGCCTTCCGCACCGAACTCGCGCGCTTTGCGCGCGTCCTCGGGCAGGTCGGCGTTGGTGCGCACCTTCAGCGTCCGCAACGTGTCGGCCCAGCCGAGGATGATGCCGAACGGCCCACTCGGTTCGGGCGTGATGACGGGAACCTCGCCGAGCACGATCTCACCGCTCGTTCCGTTGATGGAGATGACGTCGCCCTCGTTGACGGTGACACCGCCCGCGGTGAACGTGCGCCCCGCGAGGTCGATCTTCACTGCTTCCGCACCGCAGATCGCGGGCTTGCCCATGCCCCGCGCGACCACCGCCGCGTGCGAGACCAGGCCGCCGCGCGACGTGAGGATGCCTTCGGCCGCGATCATGCCGTGGAGGTCGTCGGGCGACGTCTCCGGCCGCACGAGGATGACGTGCTCCCCCGCCTCGTGGCGCGCCTCGGCGTCGTCGGCGGTGAAGTACACCTTGCCGACCGCGGCGCCCGGCGACGCGTTCAAGCCCTTGGCCAATACGGTGAACGTCGCCTTCGGATCGAACTGCGGGTGGAGCAACTGGTCGAGCTGCGCGGGCTGCACGCGCAACACCGCCTCGGTCCGGTCGATGAGGCCTTCGTCGACCATCTCGACCGCCATGCGCAACGCGGCCGCGGCGGTGCGCTTGCCGACGCGCGTCTGCAGCATGAACAACTTGCCCTGCTCGATCGTGAACTCGATGTCGCACATGTCGCGGAAATGGTTCTCGAGCAGTTGCATGAGCGCGAGCAGCTCTTTGTGCGGCTCGGGGAACTCGTTGACCATCGCGTCGAGGTGTTCGGTGATGCGGATGCCGGCGACCACGTCCTCGCCCTGCGCGTTCTTCAGGAAGTCGCCGTACGGCTTGTGCTCGCCGGTGGAGGGGTTCCGCGTGAACGCGACACCTGTGCCCGAGTCGTCGCCCTTGTTGCCGAACACCATCGTCTGCACGTTCACGGCCGTGCCGAGGTCGTCCGGGATCTTCTCCATGCGGCGGTAGTCCTTGGCGCGCCGGCCGTTCCACGACTTGAACACCGCGTTGATCGCGTACTGGAGCTGCTCCTGCGGGTCGGTCGGGAACTCCACCCCCGCTTCGTCCTTGACGATCTTCTTGAACGTCTCGACCAGACCGGCGAGGTCCTCGGCCGTCAGCTCGGTGTCGACGCTCACGCCCTTGTGCTCGACGAGGTCGTGCAATGCCTCTTCGAACAGCTCGCCGGAGACGTCGAGGACGATCTTCCCGAACATCTGCACGAAGCGGCGGTAGGAGTCGTAGGCGAAACGTTCGTTGCGGGTCTGCTTGGCGAGACCCTTGACCGAGTTGTCGTTGAGCCCGAGGTTCAGGACCGTGTCCATCATCCCGGGCATCGAGAACGGCGCACCGGAACGCACGGACACGAGCAACGGATCGTCGGCGTCGCCGAGCAGCTTGCCCATCTTCTTCTCGAGCTGTTCGCGGGCCACCGCGACTTCGGCCATGAGACCCGCCGGCAGCTCGTCGCCGAGCGCCATGTAGGCCTTGCACGCGTCGGTGCTGATCGTGAAGCCGGGCGGAACGGGAAGCCCGAGGTTCGTCATCTCGGCGAGGTTCGCACCCTTGCCACCGAGGAGGTATTTCTGATCACGCCCGCCCTCTTCGAACGCGTAGACGTACTTCTCGCGGACCTGCTCCGGCATCACGAACCTTTCAATGGGACTTGGTCAATCAGTGCCAGCGTCGCTGACGACGATCGTGTGGGCGACGCGGTCGTGCAAGCCCTGCATGTTCGGGTTGCGCATCCACATCGTGACCCCGAACAGCACGAGCACCGCGGCGATCTGCTGCAACACGTAGTACAGAACGAACGTCACCAGCACGACGAGGCCGAAGCGGGTGACGGCGCCCTTCCAACCGAGCGGCGAGCCGTCTTCGCGCAGCGTCTTCAGATGCTGCACGCGTTTACCGAGCGTGCGCCCGGTGAGCGCGGTCGGGATCGCGAGATACAAGAAGCCGAGGAAGAACGCGATCGCGATCGCGGCGATGAAATAGCCCTGCAGCTTGGCCTGCGCGTCGTCGCGCTGCTTCGTCAGGTCCGTGATCTGCTGCTTGGCGGCGTCCGATTTCTTCTGGTCGGTCGCCTGCTGCGTGGGGTTGTTGGCCTTCTTATCCGCACTGACGGCCTTGTCGGCGGCGCTCTTGTCCTTGTTGGCCTGGGTGATCTGGTTGTTGAGCGAGTCGACCTGCTTGACCACTTCGGGCTTCTGCGACTTCGCGACGCTCTGCGCCGCGATCTGGCTCGCGCTCACGATCACGATGATGATCAGCAGGTCGATCACCATCGCGAGAATGCGCGCCTTGGTGGACGGCCACGTGGTGCCTTCGGGCGGGGAGATCGTGGCCGCGGCCTTCAACTTGGCCTCGCGCGCGTCGCGCACCGCCTGCTGGCGCTGCTGACGCGGGCTCATCGGAGTGGAACTGCTCGACCTCGACGCCGAACTGCGCCCGTTCGTGCTCCCGGCCGCGGCCGCGTCGACGACGTCGAGGTCGCCCCGCGCCTCGGCCGATGCCCGCTGCTCGTCGTACCGGCCGCGCTGGTAGGGATCGGACAACACGTTCCACGCCTTGTTGAGGCGGGCCGCGTCGGCCTTCCCGGCATCGCTCGCGGTATCGAGCCCGTCCTTGCGTTCGCGGTACGCACCGCGGATGTCGTCGACCGACGCGTCGGCGTCGATCCCCAGCAACGAGTAGTAGTCGTCCATCAGCAGGCCATACCCAAACGATCGCGGAGCTCGCCGACGAGGCGGTCGAGCGGGATTCTCTCTTGTGCCATCGAATCTCGATCGCGCACGGTGACCGCGCGGTCGTCGATCGTGTCGAAGTCGATGGTGACACACAACGGCGTGCCGATCTCGTCCTGGCGGCGGTAGCGGCGGCCGATCGCGCCGGCCATGTCGACGTCGATCTGGAAGTGCGGCCGCAGGGCGTTCGCGACGTCGTCGGCCAGCGGCAGCAACGTGTCCTTCTTGGACAGGGGCAGGACCGCGACCTTGATCGGCGCGAGCCGGGAGTCGAGCCGCAGGACCGTGCGCTTTTCGACCTTGCCGTCCGCCGAGGTGGCCTCGTCCTCGTCGTATGCGGCCAGCAGGAACGCGAGCGTGGCGCGATCGGCGCCGGCGGCGGGCTCGATCACGTGCGGGAGGTAGTGCAGGTTGGCGTCCTGGTCGAAGTAGGTGAGGTCCTCGCCCGAGAACTTCTGGTGCTGGGTGAGGTCGTAGTCGCCGCGGTTGGCGATGCCCTCGAGCTCACCCCAGCCCCACGGGTACGCGTACTCCACGTCGCTGGTGCCGGCGGAGTAGTGCGAGAGCTCCTCGGTCTCGTGCGGCCGGATGCGGAGCTTGTCCTCGGGGATGCCGAGGTCGAGATACCAGCGGTAGCGCTCGGCCACCCAGTACTCGAACCACTTCGGCGCGTCCTCGGGCGGGACGAAGAACTCCATCTCCATCTGCTCGAACTCGCGCGTGCGGAAGATGAAGTTGCCGGGCGTGATCTCGTTGCGGAACGACTTGCCGACCTGCGCGATGCCGAACGGCGGCTTCTTGCGCGTGGTCGTCTGCACGTTCTTGAAGTTGACGAAGATGCCCTGCGCGGTCTCGGGGCGCAGGTACGCGACCGCGGTGTCGTTCTCGATCGGGCCCACGTGGGTCTTGAACATCAGGTTGAAGTTGCGGGCCTCGGTGAACGTGTCCTTGTTGCCGCAGTTGGGGCACGCGCCCGACTCGGGCAGCTGGTCGGCCCGGAAGCGCTCCTTGCAGTTGCGGCAGTCGACGAGCGGGTCGGTGAACGTGGCGACGTGCCCGCTCGCCTCCCACACCTTCGGCGCCATGAGGATCGCGGAGTCGAGCCCGACGACGTCGTCGCGGAGCTGGACCATGGCGCGCCACCACGCCTCTTTCACGTTGCGCTTGAGCAGCACCCCGAGCGGCCCGTAATCCCAGGTGGAGCGGAAGCCCCCGTAGATGTCCGACGACGGGAACACGAGCCCACGGCGCTTCGCCAGGTTCACGACGCGTTCCATCAACTTGGGGTCGCCGGCCGGTGCCATAGGCAAGCCAGGCTAGTCGGCAGGACCCTGTTTTCCCGGGCCAGAGCGGCGCTGCGGCGCAGCTCTGATGCCGCTCTAGAGGAGCGCGGTCGACCGCAGACGGCGTTCGACGTGATGTTCGACGGCCCGGATGCCGAGCTGTTCGACCTCGTGGTTCTCCGGGCCGGGCGCCTGTGCGAACACGCCGTTCAAACCCCCGCCGAGCATGCGGCGCAAGAGATCGAGCGCCGCGTACGACAACGGCCATCCGCCGCCGCGTGCACACCCGCGGCACAGCGCGCCGCCCTCGTCGAGATCGAATGCGATCAGCTCCGCGTCGGGGTTGCCGTCGGCACCGGAGCCCGCCTCGCGCCCGCACCGGGCGCACGCGTCGAGCATGGGATGAATGCCTTCGAGCGAGAGCAGCTTCCAGAAGAACGCGGACGTGACGACGGGGTTCCGCAGCTCGGCCAGAGCCCGGAGCGCACCGGTGAGCATGCGGTAGAGCGCCGGGTTCGGCTCGTGTTCCTGCGCCACCTGGTCGACGGCTTCGAGCATCGGGATCGCGTGCGTGAGCAACCCGTACTCCTCGCGCAGCACCCGGTTCGCCTCGAGCGTCTCGGCCTGGGTGACGACATCGAGCTCGCGGCCCCGGTAGCACTGCAACGCGACCCGGCTCATCGGTTCGAGCCGGGCGCCGAAACGGCTCGACGTCTTGCGGACGCCTTTGGCGACCGCCCGCACCTTGCCGTTGCCCTGGGTCAGGACCGTGACGATGCGATCGGCTTCGCCGAGCTTGATCGTCCGCAGGACAACCCCCTCGTCCCGATACAGCCCCGGCATTACACCAGTGTAATTCGCCGGAAACCCCACCATCAGATGGCAGAGAAAGTGGCACTACGCGCCGGAAACCCCACCATCAGATGGCAGGGTTCTCGTCAGATGGCGCCGAAGCGGCGGTCGCGGCGTTGGTATTCGGCGATGGCTGCGACGAGGTGCTCGGTGCGGAAGTCGGGCCAGAGCACGTCGGTGAAGACGAGTTCGGCGTAGGCGACCTCCCACAGGAGATAGTTCGAGATCCGGTACTCGCCCGAGGTGCGGACGAGCAGGTCGGGGTCGGGCATGTCCGGGGCGTAGAGGTGGCGGCCGATGGTCCGCTCGTCGATCTTCGCCGGATCGAGCTTGCCCGCCGCCGCCTCGGCCGCGATGCCGCGTACCGCGTCGACGATCTCGGCGCGCCCGCCGTAATTGAACGCGAACGTCAGGGTCAGCCGCCGGTTCGCTCTCGTGAGCGCCTCGGTCTCCTCGATCCTCCGGCGCACGCGCCCGGGCACGCGGCCCGCCCGGCGTCCGATGAACCGCACCCGCACTCCCCGCTCGTTCAGGTCGTCCCGGCGGGCGAGCAGCAGTCGCTCGTTGAAGTTCATGAGGAACCGCACCTCGTCGAGCGGGCGGCGCCAGTTCTCGGTCGAGAACGCGTACACGGTGAGCCACCGCAGCCCGATGTCGAGCGCGCCGTCGACGGTGTCGAACAGCGCCTCCTCGCCCGCCGCGTGCCCGTCGGTGCGCTTCAAACCGCGCTGCTGCGCCCACCGACCGTTGCCGTCCATCACGATCGCGACGTGTGCCGGCATGCGTTGTGTGTCGAGATCGTGATATTCGGGCACCGTCCCGGACGCTACCCGCGGTGACGCTGTAGCTTCCGGCCGTGCCGTGGACCGCGATCGTCAATCCGGTGGCCGGTCGAGGCCGGACACAGAAGCTCCTCCCCGATCTCGAGCGCGCCGCGAGCGCGGCGGGAATCGCGCTGCACGTCTCACCCGAGCCGGGCGCGCCGACGAAGCTCGCCCGCGCGGCCACCGACGAGGGCCACGATCTCGTCGCCTGCGGCGGTGACGGCCTCGTCACGGAGGTCGCCGGAGTCGCGGCCGACACCGGGAAGCGGCTCGCGATCGTCCCGACCGGCGCGGGGAACGATTTCGCCCGCGTGCTCGGCTACGACCCGAAGCACCCGTTGCGGGCGTTCGACGCGATCGCGAACGGTCACGACCGGGTCGTCGATCTCGGCCGCGTGAACGGGCGCTGGTACACGTGTGTCACCGCGTCGGGTTTCGACGCCGAGGCGAACCGCTGGGCCAACACAGTGCGTCGCCTGTCGGGCACGACGCTCTACGTCGCCGCGGTGTTGCGCACGCTGGCTGTGTACAAGCCGCACCGCTTCCGGGTGACCGTGGACGGCGAAGCGCACGAGACGACCGCGTGGCTGGTCGCCGTGGGCAACGGCCCCGCGTACGCGGGCGGGATGCGCGTCACTCCGGCCGCGAGCCTCGAGGACGGGCTGCTCGACGTCACGATCGTCGGGGCGATGTCGCGCCCGCAGTTCCTCTGGAACTTCCCCAAGGTCTTCAAGGGCAACCACGTCGGTCACCCCGAGGTCACGACCTTGCGCGGCGCCCAGGTGTACCTCGAGTCGCTCGACGCGTCGATCCCGATGGAGGTCTACGCCGACGGCGAGCGCGTGGGACCGCTGCCGGGCACGATGGAAGCCGTGCGCGACGCGCTGAACGTCCGCGTTCCCTGATCTCTCACGCGATCAGTGGCGGCGGTGGATCAGCCCGCCGCGGTCGCGGGGTTGCCTGACGCCTTCAGCGCCGCGGCCAGCGTCGTGTCGGGACCGGTCACGGTGATCGTGCCCTTCATGCCCGCGGCCTCGTGACCCGGGATCGCGCAGAAGTACGTGTAGCTCCCGGCCTTGCCGAAGAACGCGACGCCGGTGTCGGTGGTCCCGCCTGCGTTCAGGCTCAGCGACTCGAACAACGTGGTCGGGTCCTGCATGCTGAAGGTGTGCCCGGGCGATGCGACCGCGACCTTGATCGTCGCGAGCCCGGTCTTGGCCTTCAATTCGCTCGGCGCGAACTTGAGCGCGCCACCGGGCGCGGCCACGACGGCAAGCGTCTGGTTGGTCTTCAGCGTCGCGGGCAACGTGACCGGGCCGGAGTTCTTCTCCTGCGCGCTCCCGAGCACGAGCCATCCGCTCGACATGATCAAGAGGATGAACAGCACCGCCGCCAGCGTGAGCGACGACTGCCGCATCTTGGGCGCCGCCGACAGCAACGTTGCGCCGACGAGGATCAACACGAGGATGAACGTCCCGACGAAGATCGGGATGTGGCCGTGCGCCGACAAGAAGATGCGCGAGATGTTGAGGACGTACGCGACGACCCCGAGGATCACGGCGATCGGGAGCAGCAGCGGAACGAGGAACCTCTCCACGTACCGGCGCTGCCAGAAGGGAGTTTCCTCCACCTCGCCGACTGCCGGAGCCGCGGTGGTCGCGGGAACCGGCATCGCCGCCGACTCCGGGGCCGCGTCTTCGCGTTCTTCGGTGGGTGTGTTCGTCATCGCTGCTGCAACTCCATCAGTTCGCGGTCGAGGTCGCGCGACACGCGTCGCGCCGGGGATCCGGGCTGCTCGGCGCTGTTCCACCGGAAGAAGATGATCGTGATCGTGATCCAGAGGCTGAAGCCCCAGAGAATCTTCATGATCAGACCGGCGAAACGCATGTCGTCGAGCGCAGACATCCCCCAGAGACGGGGAACGGTCTCGTAGAACTTGTACAGCGGGTGATCGCCGAAGGTGAGGAACGAAGCGGGCACCGTCGGCACAATCGATTGCAGGAACAGGAAGACCATGCGCGCGAGCGGCTGTAGGCGCGGAACCTCGGGCAGGGGGCTGAGCACCGGCATCCAAACGATCAGGGACGAGAGCAGGATGACCGCGTGGACGCCGAAGTGAAGCAATCCGTTGTGCAGGGTGGCGTCCACGACGACGGGGATGTGCGTGACGATCACCACGAGGTTGAAGAGGATCGTGGCGGGGATCAACCGCGACAGGTAGCGCACCGTACGGAGCAGCCACCGTGGCGACAGCAGCCACCGTGCAAGCCACGCGGGCGTTCCCATGAGCAGCAGAGGCGCGGCGATGATCGCGTATGCCGTGTGCTGCACCATGTGGACCCAGTAGAAGTAATGCTCGGCAATATCGTGGATCGGCCAGTCCGAGGCCACCCACATCGCGAGCAGACCACCCGAGAACGTCGCGATCTGGAATCGCGTCACGACTGCCGAGCCCTTGGGCGCAAGGCGCGGACCCAGCCGCTTGATCGCGAGCGCGTAGCCCGCCGCCAGCGCGCCGACGAGGAGCCAGACCTCCGGGTGCGGTGCCCAAGCGGGAAAGGCGACGTCGGCGAGCACGATCGCCTACGACTTCAGAACCGTGCTGGCGAAGAACAACAAGACGACGCCGTACACGAAGCAGGCGAGAAGGATCCCGCCCGTGAACAGGCGCCGGAACAGCGCCGCGTCCATCTTCATGTGCATGTACCACGCCGCGACGAGGAAGAACTTGATCGAGGCCATCGAGGCGAGGATCACGATCAGCAGGTTCGAGTTGATGTGCCCGTCGAGGTACGAAGCGGCGACCTCGACTCCGGTGAGGATCACCAGGACGACAGCGATCAGGACGTACTGCCGCGGCCCCGGGTGCGAGTGCTCCTCGACCGGGTAGGGGTCGCCGACGTGCGCGAGCTCGTCGATCGCTCCGGCGGCAGGCAGCCCGGCGTCCTCCCGCGTGACCAGTTCGGTGCTGTCCGTCATGCCAGCGTCCTCAGTGCGTCGGGATCAGATAGATCGCGGTGAAGATGAAGATCCACACGATGTCGACGAAGTGCCAGTAGAGACCGGCGATCTCGACGGCCTCCGACTTCTCGGTCGGCAGGCGCCCCTGCATCGAACGGCCCCACACCAACAGCAACCAGATGATGCCCATCGTGACGTGGGCGCCGTGGAGGCCGGTCAGCACGAAGAACGTGGTGCCGAACATGTTGGTGCCGAGGTGCAGACCCTGGCGGTAGAACTCGGTGAACTCGTACACCTGCCCACCGACGAACGTCGCGCCGAAGATGCACGTGGCGAGCAACCAGATGCGCAACCGGCGGTGGTCGCCGCGCTGGATCGCGGCCAGCGCCAACACCATCGTGAGCGAGCTCATCAACAAGATGAACGACGTCACCGACGTGAACGGGATGTTGAGGAGCTTGTCGGGGGTCGGGCCCTTCAGGAACTGCGCGTCGCGACCGCGGTACAGGAAGTAGGTCGAGATGAACGCACCGAAGAACAAGGCCTCGGACGAGATGAACAACCAGATGCCGAGCTTCGCGTTGCTGACACCGGTGTTGGTGTCGTGGCCCGAGCCGAGGTGGCCCGGCGACGGGACGAGCTCGGACGATCCGGAGGCGACGACGGCTTGAGTCATCAGTGGGCCTCCGCCGAAGTCTCGGGATCGGTCGAAGGTTCGATCGACCAACCGCTGAGCCCGAAGAACCCGACGACGACACCCGCCGCGAGCAGCCAGTAGTTCTTGAACACGAAGCCGTAGCCCAGGATCGGCAGCCCGGCCGCGAAGACGAGCGGCCAGTACGACGGCGACGGCATGTGGATGCTGTGCGGATCGAAGCCGACGGGCGTGAGATCTTCCTCGTCCCCGGCGCCGCCCGCGGGGAGCTTCACCAACCGGCCCTCGTCGTCCTCGGTGTACTTACGGTGCCAGTAGTCGTCGAGGCTGGTCACCACGGGAACGACGGCGAAGTTGTACTCGGGCGGCGGCGACGGGATGCTCCACTCCAGCGTGCGCGCGTCCCACGGGTCGTGGCCGACCTTCTCGCCGCGCCTGGCGGTGTAGATGACGTTCACCAA
This sequence comes from uncultured Actinomycetes bacterium, assembly GCA_963835455.1. GTDB lineage: Bacteria > Actinomycetota > Acidimicrobiia > IMCC26256 > PALSA-610 > PALSA-610. Next base: position 333,295 of record CAWIFT010000005.1, on the reverse strand, counting down.
GAACACGAGCACGGACGTGGCGATGATGAACGCGCCGATGGTCGCGAGCAGGTTCAACGTGTCCCAGCCCATGCCCGACGCGTACGTGTAGGTGCGGCGGGGCTGGCCCTCGAACCCGAGGAAGTGCATCGGGAAGAACGTGAGGTTGAACCCGATGACCATGAGCCAGAAGTTCAGCTTGCCGATCTTCTCGTTCAGCATCTTGCCGAAGACCTTCGGCCACCAGTAGTAGAAGCCGCCGAACACGGCGAAGACGAGACCGCCGAACAGCACGTAGTGGAAGTGCGCGACCACGAAGTAGGTGTCGGTCTGCTGCGTGTCGCTCGGGACGATCGAGTGCATGACGCCCGACAGACCACCGATGGTGAACTGCGCGATGAAACCGAGCGCGAACAACATCGGGGTTCGGAGCCGTACCGCGCCGCCCCACACCGTTGCGAGCCAGTTGAAGATCTTCACGCCCGTCGGGATCGCGATGAGCATCGTCGACAGACCGAACGCGGAGACGGCGACCGGGCCGAGACCGGACGCGAACATGTGGTGCGCCCACACGCCCCAACCGAGGAAGCCGATCGCGATACCCGAGAACACGACGATCGAGTAGCCGAAGAGCGGCTTGCGCGAGAACACCGGGAGGATCTCGGAGACGATGCCCATGCCCGGGAGGATGAGGATGTACACCTCGGGATGGCCGAAGATCCAGAACAGGTTCTGGTACATGAGCGGATCACCGCCGGCCGCGGCATTGAAGAAGTTCGTGTGGAAGTTGCGGTCCATGAAGACCATGATCAGCGCCGCGGTCACGGGCGGCATCGCGAACAGCGTCAGGAACGCGATCACGAGCATCATCCAGACGAACACCGGCATGCGCATGAGGGTCATGCCCGGCGCGCGCATATTGAGGATGGTCACCAGGAAGTTGACTGCGGTCGCCACCGAACCGATGCCCAACATGATGAGGCCGACGGTCCAGAAGTCGGTGCCGCGCCCCGGGAGATATCCGTTGGCGAGCGGCGTGCTGGTGAGCGGCGCGTAGCCGAACCAACCACCGTCGGGCGCGCCGCCGAGCGCGAACGACGAGTAGATGAACATGCCCCCGAACGCGAAGACCCAGAAGCCCAGCATGTTCATCCGCGGGAACGCGACGTCGCGTGCGCCGATCATCAGCGGGACGAGGTAGTTGCCGAAGGCCGCCGCGATCGGCATACCGAGCAGGAACACCATCGTGGTGCCGTGCATCGTGAAGAACTCGTTGTAGCGGGCCGCGCTCAGGATCGTTCCGTTGGGCTGCGCGAGTTGCAACCGGATGAACAACGCCTCGATCCCGCCCACGAGGAAGAAGAACAGCGCGAGCGTCGCGTACATGACCGCGATCTTCTTGTGGTCGACCGTGGTGACCCAGCTGAACGCGCCCGTCGTCTCCTTCGGACGCTCGAGGATCTTGACGCGACGTTCGGGTGCGTGAACGACGGCGGTGGCGTCTTCGACAGTTGTCATTTGCCTACACACTCCGAAGGCGGGTTCGGGACTGTGGCGGTATCTCGCAGCAGGGTGCACGCGATCTTCTGCGCCTCGGACTGACTCATCTGCTGGGCGCTGAAGTTCGGCATGTGCTGGTAGAGGTTGCCCATGGGCTTACGACTGGGAGCGTTGTAGATCCACTTCCAGAGGTTTTCGTAGTTCGTGAGGTAGATGTCGCCCGCGAACGCGGTGCGGTCGGCGAGGTGCACGAGGTTCGGTGCAACCGCGCCCGGAACGCCCGCCTTGAAGCTGTGACAGCTCGCGCATTGCCACGTCGCGTTGTCGACGCCCTGCAGGAGCGCGGCCTCCGCCGTGGTCTGCGCCTGTTGCGATTTCACCCAGGCCCGGTAGTCGTCGGGATTCTGCGCAATCACGCGCATGCGCATGTTGGCGTGGGAGAGGCCGCAGTACTCGGCGCACTGCCCGAGGTACGTCCCGGGATGGTCGGCCTCGAGCTTCAGGAACTGATGGCGCCCGGGCACGACGTCCTTCTTGCCGTTCAGCGCCGGGATCCAGAACGAGTGGTTCACGCCGTTCAGGTAGCAGGGGGTCGGCGAGCAGATCGGGGTCTGCAACGTCAGGTAGACCGGCTGGCCCACCGGGATGTGCATCTCGTTCGCGGTCTCGAGCTCGCTGCCCTTGTCGGTGTACGTGTACTGCCACCACCACTGGCGGGCGGTGACCGTCACGTGCACGACATCGGGTCCGACCGGGCGCTTGGCGAGACTGAAGATCGTCGCGACGGTGGGGACGGCCATGACCGCGAGGATGACCGCGGGGATCACGGTCCAGCTGATCTCGAGGACGGTGTTGCCGTGGACCTGCTTCGGCGCGCGTTCTTCGCCGGGCTTCTCGCGGAATCGCAGCGCGACGTAGATCGTGCCCGAAGATCACGCCGACCCCGACGACCACCGCGATCCAGAAGAACGGCTCGGTCAGGTTGAGGATCTTGCGCGCATACGGGCCGGCCGGGCGCAATGCATTCTGTTTGTTGTTCGGGCCCGTTTGGTCACCACAACTCGCCATCATGACGGCGGCGATTGCAATGGCGGCAGCGGTGCCTGCGCGCCGGAACCGGTGCGTGCGGTCCAACATCAGCCTCTCTCGGCGACGAGTCTCTGCAGGAGATCGGCCGGACTCTACAACCGTGGATTCTCCGAAACTCAACTCTGGCACACCTCCCGACCCGGACTCGCGGACCGTGGTGGGACGCGCATGATCACAAGCGGATTCGGCTCACCGGATGGCGCGTTCGGCAGACGCGCCGCACCTCGTCGGCGGTCACAGGCCGAGGCGGTCGAGCGAGCCCGCCCGCCGCTGCCAGTCGGGGTCGACCTTCACCCGCGTCTCGAGGTGCACACGCATCCCGAGCAGGGCTTCCAGCTCGAGGCGGGCGGCGGTGCCCGCGGCCTTCAGCACGGATCCGCCCCGGCCGATCACGATCCCCTTTTGCGAATCGCGCTCGACGCGCACGATGACGCGCACGTACAGCAGTGGACCGTCGGCGGTCTCCCGCTCCTCGACCTCGTCGGTGGTGACGGCGATCGAATGCGGCAGCTCCTCTCGCGCCATCGCGAGCAGCTGCTCGCGCAACAACTCGGCGGCGAGGAAGGATTCGGGCTGGTCGGAGACCACACCCTCCGGGTAGTAGTGCGGACCCGGGGGCAAACGCGTCTCCAACTCCCCGATCAGCGCGTCGACGCCGTCGCCGTCGCGTGCCGAGAGCGGGACGTAGGCGGCGAAGTCGCCGAGCTCGCCCGATGCCTGGGCCAGGTGCTCGAGGATCTGGTCGCGCGATGCGGCGTCGACCTTGTTGACGGCCAGCACGACCGGGGTCGAGACCTCGGCGAGGCGGGCCGCGACGAACCGGTCACCCGGCCCGATCGGTGCGTTGGCCTCGATGAGGAAGCACACGACATCGACCTCGGCCAGCGTCGCGAGCGCCCGGTCGTTGGCGCGCTCACCGAGCAGGGTTCGGGGCTTGTGGACGCCCGGAGTGTCGAGGAAGACGATCTGGGTCGTCGCGGTGGTGCGCACGCCCCGGACCTGGGTCCGCGTCGTCTGCGGGCGGTCGGAGACGATCGAGACCTTCCGACCGACGATCTGATTCAGCAGTGTCGACTTGCCGACGTTCGGCCGCCCGACCAGCGACACGAAACCCGAGCGGAAATCCCCCGAATCGGCAGCGCCGCTCATTCGGACCGATCGGCGGTGGCGGGGGTCTCGGCGTCGTGCGTGACCGAGATGCGCGTGATGATCACCGAGACGATGCGCCGGCCCTGCACGCGTTCCGCGCAGAACTCCAGCCCCTCGACCCGCAGGCATTCGCCCTCGATGGGAACGTGGCCGAGGGTGTTGAAGACCAGCCCGCCGACGGTGTCCCATTCGTCTTGGGGCAGGTCGACGTCGAGCACTTCGTTGACGTCGTCGATCGGTGTACGTCCCGGAACGCGCAGCGAGCCGTTCGCCAGGCGCTCCACCGCCGGTTCGGGGAGGTCGTACTCGTCGCTGATCTCCCCGACGATCTCTTCGAGCAGGTCCTCCATCGTCACGAGCCCGGCCGTGCCGCCGTACTCGTCGACGACGATCGCCATGTGGAACTTCTCGGTCTGCATCTCCCGCAGCAACTCCGCGACCCGCTTGGACTCCGGGACGAAGTGCGCGGGGCGCAGGCTGCCGCGCACCGGCTCGGCGCCCTGGCCCGCGGCGCTGCGCGCGACGAGGTCCTTCAGGAACACCAACCCCGCGATGTCGTCGTGGGTGTCGTCGTACGCCGGCAGCCGCGACTTGCCGGCCTCGATCGCGACCGCGATCGCCTCGTCGACCGTTGCCTCGGCCTCGACCGCGACCATGTCGGTGCGCGGCAACATGACCTCGCGCACCACCGTGTCACCGAAGTCGAAGATGGAATGGATGAGCTCGCGCTCCTCGGGCTCGATCGAGTCCTCCTGCGCGGCAACGTCGGCCATCGTGAGGATGTCGGCCTCGGTGGTGAACGGGCCCGAACGCATCCCCTTGCCCGGCAGCACCACGTTCGCGAAACCGATGAACAGCCGCGTGAGGAGCCGCAGCGGCAGGAAGCTCGTGACGCCGACCAGCAACGGCGAGATCGCGAGCGCGGTGCGGTCGCTGTGCTGCAGCGCGAAGGTCTTCGGGACCACCTCGAACAGGGTGAACACGACGAAGATCTCGATGAAGATCGAAGCGGCGATGCCGGCCGCCCCGAGCGACGGCTCGAGCACGGTGCCGAGGAGTGTGGCGCCGATCATCTGGCAGCCGAGCACCAACAACAGGATGCTGTTGAGCGTCTGCTCGGGGTGTTCGAGCAGACGCACGACGCGGCGGGCGCGCTTGTCGCCCTCTTCTTCGAGCGCGAGCAGGCGGATGCGGCTCGCGCGCGTGAACGCCGTCTCCGCGAGCGCGAGCACGCCGGAGAAGGCCCAGAGCAACGCGACCACGGCGATCGCGGCGACGTTCATGCGAGCCGAACGGTATCTGGGGGTGTGCTGCGGCCCACGGACCTAGGCCCCGTCCGCCCCGCGCTCGGACTCGCGGAAACGCAAGAGCAGCTCTTGTTCGCGCCGGCGCATCGTCGCCGTCTCCTCCGGCTCGGCATGGTCGTAGTCGAGGAGATGCAGCACCCCGTGCACGACGAGCAGCGCGATCTCGTCGTCGGCGGGCACACCGCGCTCGAGCGCCTGGCGACCGGCGACCGTGGGGCTCACGATCACGTCGCCGAGCAACGTCGGCGGTTCCCCGGGGTCGGAGGGTGCACCCGGTCCGCGCCCGCCCTGGTCGGGCTGGCGGCCGGCCGGCGGCAATTCCTCGTCGAGTGGGAACGACAACACGTCGGTCGGTCCGTCGCCGCCCAGAAAGCGGACGTTCAGCTCCGCGATGGTCGGCTCGTCGACGAACATCAGCGACATCTCGACATCGCTGCCGTACCGCTCGTTCACCCGTTCACTTTCGAGCACGAGGCGAGCGAGCCGGACCCAGCGCGGCACGTCGACCTCGACGTCGTGCTGTTCGTCGGCCCCGAACACCGATGGCGACTCGGTTTCCATGTTCACTTCCACTGGTCGACTCTCCGCTCTGCCCCCGTGCGGTCGCGACGCGGTCGTCTCATTTCTGGTTGCGTTCGTAGGCGTCGACGATGTCCTGCACGATGCGGTGGCGCACGACGTCGCGCGAGTTGAGCTCGACGAAGACGAGACCGTCGATCCCCTCGAGGACCGGCCGCACCTGCAGAAGGCCCGACCGGCCCCGACCTTCGGAGAGGTCGATCTGCGTCACGTCACCGGTGACGACGACCTTCGAACCGAAACCGAGCCGGGTGAGGAACATCTTCATCTGTTCGGGCGTGGTGTTCTGCGCCTCGTCGAGGATGATGAACGAGTCGTTGAGCGTACGGCCGCGCATGTACGCGAGCGGCGCGACCTCGATCGTGCCCCGTTCCATCAGCCGCACCACCACTTCGGGCTCGACCATGTCGTAGAGCGCGTCGTAGAGCGGACGCAGATACGGATCGACCTTCTGCAGCATGTCGCCCGGGAGGAAGCCGAGGCGCTCACCGGCTTCGACCGCGGGCCGGGTGAGGATGATCCGGTTCACCTCTTTGGCCTGCAGCGCCTGCACCGCGAGCGCAACCGCGAGGTAGCTCTTGCCCGTGCCCGCGGGCCCGATCGCGAACGTCACGGTGTTGTCGCGCACCGCGTCCACGTAACGCTTCTGTCCCGCGGTCTTGGGCCGGACCGTCTTGCGGCCGCGCACGACTTCGGTGGTGAGAACGTCCGTGGGGCGTTGATCGGCCTTCATCATCTCGATCGAGCGGCCGAGGTTGTCACGGTCGAGCTCGTGGCCCTGTTCGAGCAGCACGACCATCTCCTCGAACAACCGCCCGACGCGCTCCACTTCCACGCCCGGGCCGGTGATGTTGATCTCGTTGCCGCGCACGAGAATCTGCACCGTGAACTCGGCCTCGACGAGTCGCAGCAGCTCGTCGCGCTGACCGAGCAGGCCGACCATGAGGTGATTGCCCGGCACGAGGATCTTCACGGACGCGTCGTGATCCGGAGTGCGAGCCGCGGGAGTTCCGGAAGCGGGTGGGCCAGAAGCGGTGCCGCCCGAGGCGGTACCGATGGCGTGCGAGCGTGCCAAGGTGCGCGCGAGGGTAGTCGAGCCGGAGCGACCGTAGGCCCGATGTGGCCGGGTGCGCGGTGCGGGGCTCTAGCTCGCCGCAGCCGAGGCGCGCAGGCCGAGCTGCTCGAGCCGGGAGCCGAGCTCTTCGAGACTGCGGCCCATGCACGACGCGAGGACGCGCAGGTCGGAACGACGGATCGTGAGCATCCGCCCGTTGAAGTCCTGGCGCTCGCGCTGCAGTGACGTCGCGAAGCGATCGAGGATGTGGGCGTCGGGGTCGTCGAGCTCGTGCAGGCGCACGAGGTCGATCGTGAACTTGGCGTTGGTGTCGATGCCGTTGATCGCGCCCGTCTCGACCAGGCTGATCTCGCCGTCGAGCTCCCGGGGCAACAGCTGGTCCGCCGGGACCTCGTAGATCTCGGCGAGCCGCAAGAGCCGCGGTACCGAGATCGCACGTTCGCCGCGCTCATAGGCGCCGAGTACCGACGCCTTGAACTCGAGGCTCGAACGCGCCTCGACGTCATGGAGCGAAAGCCCCTTCTGACGCCTGATCGCTCGCAATCGCTCGCCGACGCGCGCTCCAGTATTCGCCAACGCAATGCCCCCTCGCCCGGACCCGGTGTCTGCCCGGGTCCCGCTGCCATGCCCTGCGAACGGCGCAGAGTGCGGCGAAACGATGATAACAGCACGCTCCGTGAAAGTCATGCTTCTCATCGCCTCCAACAAACGCCACGGAGACGACGGCAACGCAACACTGGTCACTCTGGCAGCAGTCGCCCCGCCTCCGCGGTGAGGACCGCGACCGCCGCGACCGGCGCGGTCGTTGCCCGGAGCACGTGCGGGCCGAGCCGCAGGCGCGGCGCCGCACCGAGCCCGGCCAGCTCCTCGGGAGCAAGGCCACCCTCCGGGCCGACGAGCACGGTCCAGCCCGGGCCGGCCCGGGAGGGGTCGGGCCGGGGCAGGGCCGATGCACCGACGCCGCCGTGGTCGGCGACCACGAGACCCGGCCGGTCCGCGAGCGCGGGGAGGTCGACGACCTCGTCGATCTCCGGGATGCGGGCCCGCCGGCTCTGCATCGCGGCCTCCCGGGCGACGGACCGCAGGCGGGTCACGGCGCGCCGGGCGCGGGCGTCGTCCCACCGCGCGACCACGCGGGTCGTGCGGACCGGGGTCACCCGGACGACGCCGAGCTCGGTCACGGCCGCGACGACGTCGTCGAGACCGCCCTTCGTCAGCGCAACCGCGAGCGCGACGCCGATCGGGGGCGCGCCCTCGATCTCGACCTCGCCCCGGGCCGTGAGCCCGAGCTTCCGGTCGGCGACCTCGGTCACCGCGTAGGTCCGCCACGCGCCCGACCCGTCGGCAAGGGTCACGATCTCTCCGGGCGTCAGCCGGCGGACCCTCTGCAGGTGGTGACCGTCGTCGCCGGTGATCTCGCAGTGGTCGTCGAGCCGGTCGACGAAGACGTGGGCAACCGCGTTCGCGTCGGCCGGTCCGCGGACCCGGCGCGCATTCATTGCTTGAACGCAGACCGGATCCGCCCGAGGAGGCCTTCGTGCGCGGAGCTGACCTTCTCGCCGCGGAGCTCGGCGAACTGCGCGAGCAGCTCGGCCTCCTGGTCGTTCAGGCGCATCGGTACCTCGACCCGGATCTCGACGACGAGATCGGCGCGGCGCGAGGTGCGCAACGACGGCACTCCGAGCCCGCGCAGCCGGATGAGCGCGCCAGGTTGCGTGCCCGCGGCGACGTCGATCTCTCGTTCACCGTCGAGCGTGGTGATGTCGATCTGCGTGCCGAGCGCGGCCTGCACGATCGAGATCGGCAGGTGGTACCAGAGCTCGTCGCCGCGCCGCTCGAGCTCGGGGTGCCGGGCGACGCGCACGCGGACGTAGAGATCGCCGGCGGGTCCACCGCGTTCGGCGGCCGGGCCGCGGCCCGCGAGCCGGAGCTGCTGACCGTCCTCGATACCGCGCGGGACGTCGACCTCGATCGTGGTTTTCCCGTTGACCCGGCCGGAGCCGGCGCACGCATCGCACGGGTTCGGGATGATCTGGCCTGTCGAGCTGCACGCGTTGCACGGGCCGGCGGTGACGATCTGGCCGAGCAACGAACGGCGCACCTGGCGTACCTCGCCGGTGCCCTCGCACGTGGGACAGCGATCGGGATGTGTCCCCGGCGAACACCCCGTGCCCGAGCACTGTTCGCACTCGAGGGGCATGTGCAGGTCGAGGTTCTTGCGGGCGCCGAACACGACGTCGACCAGGGTGAGCTCGACGACCGTCTCCGCGTCCGGACCGCGGGCCGCGCCGGCCGGACCGCGCCGGCCGCCCGCGGCGCCGCCACCGCCGAAGAACGCGTCGAAGAGATCGTTCAACCCGAAGGCGCCGGCGTCGAACGGGCCTCCGCCTCCGAACGGGCCCGCGTTCTGCCCGTCGTCGCCGAACATGTCGTAGCGCCGGCGCCGCTCCGGGTCGCACAGCGTCTCGTAGGCCTGGCTGATCTCCTTGAAACGCTCGGCCGCGCCCGGGTCGCTGTTCACGTCCGGGTGGTACTGGCGCGCGAGCGCGCGGAAGGCCTTCTTGATCTCGTCCTCGTTCGCGTCGGACGAGACGCCGAGCACTTCGTAATAGTTCATGTCCGGCCCGATATCTGCGTCATCGATGTTGGGGGGTCATCGCGAGAGCTGGCGCCCGAGCTGTTGCGACACGGCCGCAACCGCGGCCTGAGCCTTGCGATAGTCCATGCGCGTCGGCCCGAGCACGCCGACGGTACCGGCGCGCTCACCCTCGACGAGGTATGGCGCGAGCACGAGTGAGCACTCGCGCAGATCCAGGCTCGTGTTCTCGGACCCGATGCTCACGGTGAGCCCCGGACCGAGCAACTCGCGCATCAACGAGGCGAGCACGACGTGTTGTTCGAGCAGTTCGAGCAATCGCGCGGTGCTGGTGGTGACGAATGCGTCGTGCTCGGCCGCGAGCCGGCTCGCGCCGCCGACGTAGAGCGGCTCGCTCTGATGGTGCGCGAGGCGGGTCTGCAACGCGGTGCGCGAGGCGTCGACGATCGCGGCGACGGGGTCGCCCGGCGCGGCGGTCGCGGCGTCGGGGTCGGGCACGGTGAAGTCGGCGAGCCGGCGACCGCCGAGCTGACCGGCGAAACGGGAGCTCGCGTCGGCGACGTCGTCGTCGGTGACGTCTTCGTCGAAGACCACGACGTCCTTTTCGACCGAGCCGTTCGAGAGCACCACGACCGCGAGGACGACGCGCGGCTGCAGCAACACGAGATTGGCGGCGCGCACGACGACGGCCTGCGGCTCGGGCCCGACGACCACCGCGGCGTGGGCCGTCACCCCCGCGAGGAGCTGGCTCGTCTGCGCCAACAACTGATCCATGGCGAGCGTGGCGCTGCTGAAGAACTCGACGATGCGACGGCGCTCGGTGGCCGGGAGCTGCCCCGCGCCGGCGAGGTGGTCGACGTAGTAGCGGTAGCCCCGGTCGGTCGGGACCCGGCCGGCCGAGGGGTGCGGCTGGGCGATATAGCCCTCCCGCTCGAGCAGCGACATCTCGTTGCGCACGGTGGCCGCCGAGACACCGAGGCCGGTCGTGTTGGTGACGGTCTGCGAGCCCACCGGCTGCGCCGTGTCGACGTACTGCTCGACGATCGCGCGCAGCACCGCCGCTTTGCGTTCGTCGAGCTCGGTCATGCGCTTCCCCTCACCGCGGTTAGCACTCAATGGTACCGAGTGCCAGCGTCCGGGGCGACGCCGGACGGCCCGGGACCGGGCCTTCGGCGGCCCCGGCGAGGAGGAGGCGCGCCGTGAGATCGGACGCGAGGAGCCGGCCGGGAGGGGTGAGGACGATCCGGTCCCCCGCGACCTCGAGGAGGCCTTGCGCGGCGAGCTCGCGGATCGCGGGGGCGGCGCGCGGGTGGGCGACGGCACCGGCGCGGGTCCGCAGCGCGAGGGAGAACGTCTCTTCGGCGTGCGTGGTCGGGTCGAGGGTCTCCGAACCCGCGACCGCGGAGGTCCCTGCGTCCACTGCGGCGATGTACCGCTCGGGCGTGCGGACGTTCCACCACCGCTGCCCGTCGGTGTGGCCGTGCGCGGCGCAACCGATCGCGAGGTATTCGCCGCCGCTCCAGTAGAGCTCGTTGTGCCGGCACTCTTCGCCCGGTCGCGCCCAGTTCGACACCTCGTACCACTCGAGCCCGGCCGCGGTCAGCACCGCGTCCGCGACCGTGTACGCGTCGGCCTGGAGATCGTCGTCGGGCGCGGGGGCGCCGGCGGCGACCTGGCGCCCGAGGGCGGTCGCGGGCTCGACCGTGAGCGCGTACGCACTGATGTGCTCGACCCCGAGCGCGAGCGCGCCCGCGAGCGACCGTTCCCAGTCCTCCGGCGATTCGCCGGGGGTGCCGTAGATCAGGTCGAGGTTGATTCGCTCGAATCCGGCGGCGCGGGCAAGCGCAATCGCACGCTCGACGTTCGCAGGATCGTGCGTCCGCCCGAGCGCCGACAACACATGGGGCACCATCGACTGCACGCCGAGGCTCAGGCGATTCACGCCGGCGCGGCGGTAGGTGTCGAGCTTGTCCGCGTCGACGCTGTCGGGATTGCACTCGACCGTGACCTCGGCGTCGTCGGCGCGCGGGATCGCGGCGAGGATCCGCGCGAGCTGGTCGGCTGCGATGAGCGACGGCGTTCCGCCCCCGAAGAACACACTCGTCGCCGCGGGGAGACCGACACTGCGCCGCCGGTCGAGGTCGGTGACACACGCGGCCACGTAGCTGTCGATCAGGTGGTCGCGATCGGTCCACGTCGCGAAGTCGCAGTAATCACACCGCGACGCGCAAAACGGTATGTGGACATAGACGCCGAAGGGCACACTCCATCGTCGCGCGTGCGGCGCGCGCCGGGTCACGCCGCGGTGGCAACCGCGACGGGTTGCTGCGTCGACTGCCCGACGCCCGGATTCCGTTCCACGGTGATCGCGAAGCCCCGGATATCGGTGGTCGTCCGGAACGCCGCCGCTCTCGGGTCCGACCCGAGCACGGCCGCCGAGATCGCAACCGGATGGTCGGCATCACCGGTGAGCGCCCACAGCTGATACGTGTGCTCGGCGTCGAGCGGGGTGAGGCCGTCGTTCTTCATGTAGCCGCTGCCGTCGGGCAGCAGGACGACGCGCGCCACGTCGCCGCCGTCGGCTGGCGCCAGTGTGAGCTTCTTGGCGCCGTCGACACGCGACGCGTGCGCGAACGCCGACGCCGCCGCGCTCTCCCCCGTTCCCGGCGTGTTGTCGAGACGGTGGTTCAGCGAGACGACCTGGGTCGCGAGCAGCCCGGCGACGAAGACCGCGGCCGCGATCGCCCACGGCATCCAACGCGCGCCGCGCGCCGCGCGGCGCGCGGCGAGCTCGTCGGTCTCCGCACCGGCCCGGCCATCCAGGTCGTCGTCGATCGCGAGGGAGATGCGGTCCCAGAGACCGGCGGGCGCGGTCGTGTCGTCGACCGGAGCCAGCGCGAGCGCAGCCGCGCTCTCGCGCAGCTCGTCCACCTCGCGGCGGGCGCGCTCGTTCCGGTTGAGGTACGCGTCCACCCGGTCCCGTTCGTCGGGGTCGAGCGCGTCGAGCGCGTACGCGCCGAGCAGCGCGTCGAGCTCCGGGTCGTTCGGCGCCGGCGTGTTCATTCGTTCACTCCCGCATCGATCAGCGCGGCGCGCAGCCGCAGGAGTCCGGATCGGATTCGACTCTTGACGGTTCCCTCGGGCAGCTCGAGCAGCTGCGCGACCTCGCGGTAGGTGTGCCCACCGAAGTACGCGAGCTCGATGGCACCGCGTTCGCCGTCCGAGAGGTCCGCCAGTGCGCGGCGCACGGCCTCGCCCTCACTCAGCTCCGCGACCGCGCGCTCGAGCGCGTCGTCGACGGTGGGGCTGCGGAACGCATCCCGTTCCTCGCGTGCCCGGCGCGCGGTCTCCGCGCGCAGGAGATCGACGGAACGGCCGTGCACCTGGGCGAAGAGGAACGAGCGCATCGATCCCCGGTCGGCATCGAAGCGCTCGGGCGCGCGCCACAGGCGGAGGAACACTTCCTGCACGACTTCTTCGGCGAGCACGCGGTCGGAGAGCACGCGCCGGGCCAGCGCGAAGCATGGCCCGGCGTGGCGGGTGTAAAGCTCGCCCAGCCCGAGCCGGTCACCCGAGCCGATCGAGCGCGCGAGATCGCCATCGGAGGCCGCGCGGCGCTGCGCGTCGGACATCGTGGCCGACCCGCGGGCGCCGCTTCGCATGTCAGGTGTTCGGAGCGGGTCACGGGCGCGGATGAAATAGGTTCGCGCTCGTGGCCCGACCGAACCAGCTTTCTCCGGCCGAGCGGCTGCGGGCGTTCGTCGAGGCGCAGGCCCCGGGCGGGAACTTCCCGTCCGATTGGAACACGCGCCTCGCCCGCGCCGGCTTCGTCACGCCGCACTGGCCCGAGCCGTGGGGCCTCGAAGCGGGGCCGGCCGAACAGTTGGAGCTGGACGAGGTCGGGCGCGAGCTGCGCGTGCCGCGGCCGCTGAATCCGATCGGCATCGGCTGGGCGGGCCCGACGCTGCTCGTCGCGGGCACCGAGGCGCAGCAACAACGGTGGCTGCCCGGGCTGCTCGACGGCTCCGAGCTCTGGTGCCAGCTCTTCAGCGAACCGGGTGCGGGCAGCGACCTGTCGTCGCTCTCCACGAGGGCCCGGCGTGACGGCGACGAATACGTCGTCAACGGCCAGAAGGTGTGGACGACGCTGGCGCACGTGGCGCAGTGGGGCATCCTCCTCGCGCGCACGGATCCCGATGCGGAAGCGCATTCCGGCATCACCTACTTCGTCGTCGACATGCGCTCACCCGGTATCGAGGTGAGGCCGATCGTGCAGATGACCGGGACGCACGAGTTCAACGAGGTGTTCTTCACCGACGTCCGCGTCCCGGCGGCGAACATCGTCGGCCAGGAGCACGACGGCTGGCGGCTCGCGAAGGTCACGCTCGGCAACGAGCGCGTCTCGCTGTCGGGGGAAGGTGCGCTCTGGGGTCGGGGACCGACCGCGAACGACGTGTTGCAACTCGTGCGCGACCACGGCGGTACACGCGACGCGCTGCTCCGACAACGACTCGCGCGCCTCTACGCGGAATCCGAGGTGCTGCGCCTCATCCGCCTGCGCACGGTTTCGGCGCGTGTGCGCGGGCTCGAGCCCGGACCGGAAGCCTCGGTGCGCAAGGCGTTGTCCGACGAACACGGCCAGCACGTCATGAGCATGGCCATGGAGCTCGCGGGGCCGTTCGGCATGTGTTCCGATCTCGGCCCGTACGGCGAACCCGACCGGACCGGCTGGCAGTACGGGTACATGTACGCGCGCGCACTGACGATCGGCGGCGGCACGAGCGAGGTGCAACGCAACATTCTCGGCGAGAAGGTGCTCGGCCTGCCGCGTGAGGCCGGCGCGTGAGTCTCGGTTGGATGCCGTGGACCGTCGCGGTCGAGGCCGGCGCCGTCGTGGGCACCGCGGGCCTGGCGGCGCGCGCGTCGCAGCGCAAGTGGTTGACGCGATTCGGCCCGTTTGCCACGGAGCTCGCGATCGTGCTCGTGCTCTACGCGCTGTGGCGTGTGGTCGGCACGATCTCGGTGCTCAAGGTCGACCACGCGATCGATGCCGGCCAGCACATCTGGAACTTCGAGCGCGCGCTGCATTTGCCCAGCGAACACGGGCTGCAGCACCTCTTTCTCCAGAGCTCGGTGCTGATCCAGGCGTGCAACGTGTTCTACGCCACGGTGCACATGCCGTCGATGCTCATCTTCTTGGTCTGGCTCTGGTTCCGCCACCGCGACCACTATCCACGTCTCCGCAACGTGGTCGCGCTGACGACACTCTGGTGCCTGGCGATTCAGCTCATCCCTGTCGCGCCGCCGCGGTTGGTGCCCGCGCTGCACATCGCCGACACGCCCGCGCTCTTCGGTCAGACCGTGTATCCCGCACTCGGGAAGTCGGGGCCGGCCCAGTTGTCGGCGATGCCCTCGGTGCACGTCGCGTGGGCGGCGATCATCGGGGTCGGCATCGTTGCCGTCTCGACGAGCAAGTGGCGGTGGATCTTCATCGCCCACCCGTTCATCACGATGATTGTCGTCGTCGTGACCGGCAATCACTTCTGGGCCGACGGCATCGTCGGCGTGATGGTCGTCGGGCTCGCCGTGTTGTTCGAACAGCAGGTGCGATCGTTGCTCACTCGCCGGCGGCCGGCGCCGGTCCCACGACCTTCGCGTGTAGCTGCAGGGTCAGCTCGTGGATCGCCCGGGTGATGTCGGTGTTCTCGTTGAGATTCTTCTCCGACTCCAGGTAGTCGTGGTCGGCCTTCGCCTGCTGGAACGAAGCCTGGCGGTTCTGGCCGATCATGACGAAGGTCGACAAGAAGATGGCTTCGAGCGAGACGATCAGCGTCAGCGTCGGCCACGGGCTCTTCTCGAACACGAGCATCCACACCGTGAACAAGGCGATGTGGATGTAGACGAAGCGCATCGAGCCCGCGAACGCGGTGATCGTGTCGGCGATGCGGAGCTGGGCGTCGGCCGCCCGCTTCTCGAACTGCTTCAGCACGACCGGGCTGTGCGGCGCGGTCGGATCGATCTTCGTATTCACGGCAGCCTCCGATTTCGGGACGGTCCCTCGATCGGACAGTCTGCCTGCGCAGTGCAGGCTTTTCGCGAACCCGGCGGCTACTCGTCGAGACGGAGCGCGGCGACGAAGGCCTCCTGAGGGACCTCGACGCGACCGATCTGCTTCATCTTCTTCTTGCCTTCCTTCTGGCGCTCGAGCAGCTTGCGCTTGCGCGTGATGTCACCGCCGTAACACTTCGCGAGCACGTCCTTGCGCTTCGCCTTCACCGTCTCGCGGGCGATGATCCGGCCGCCGATGGCCGCTTGGATCGGCACGTCGAAGAGTTGGCGCGGGATCAGCTCCCGCAACTTCGACGTCATCTTCTTTCCGTACTCGTACGCCTTGTCGCGATGCACGATCGCGGAGAACGCGTCGACCGGGGTGGAGTTCAACAGCACGTCGACCTTCGCGAGGTTCGAGCGGCGATAGCCGACCGGCTCGTAGTCGAGGCTCGCGTAGCCGCGCGTGCGCGACTTCATCTGGTCGAAGAAGTCGAGGACGATCTCCGCGAGCGGCAACACGTAGACGAGCTCGACGCGGTCCTCGGAGAGATACTCCATCTTCTCCATCTCGCCCCGCCGGGCCTGCGACAGCTCCATCAACGTGCCGACGTACTCGCTGGGCGTCAGGATCGTCGTGCGCACGTACGGCTCTTCGATCGCTTCGATCTCCTGCGGTGACGGCATCGCGGAAGGGTTGTCGACGACCTCGATCCTCCCGTCGGTGAGCTCGAGCCGGTACTCGACGTTGGGTGAGCTCGCGACGAGCGACAGGTTGTATTCGCGTTCGAGCCGCTCGCGCACGATCTCCATGTGCAACAGGCCGAGGAATCCGCACCGGAACCCGAAGCCGAGCGCGCCCGACGTCTCGGGTTCGTACGTGAACGACGAGTCGTTGAGCCGGAGCCGCTCGAGCGCCTCGCGCAGGTCGGCGTACTCGTCGCCCTCGACCGGATACAGACCGCAGAACACCATCGGCTTCGGCTCGCGGTAGCCCGCGAGCGCCTCGGCCCGGCGCGCGGAGTCGGTGACCGTCTCTCCGACCTTGGCTTCGCCGACGTCTTTGATCCCCGCGATGAGGTACCCGACCTCGCCCGGGCCGAGCGTCGCGACGGGAGTGAGCACCGGGAGGCGGACCCCGATCTCCTCGGCGTCGTGATCCTGGCTCGCGTTCACGTACCGCAGGCGCGCTCCGCTGCGGAGCACACCGTTGAAGACGCGCACCGACGACACCACGCCGCGGTAGGCGTCGTAGATCGAGTCGAACATGAGCGCCTGCAGCGGCGCGTCGGGATCACCTTTGGGCGGCGGGATGCGCTCGACGATCGCGTCGAGCAACTCCTTCACGCCTGCGCCCGTCTTGGCGGAGATCTGCAGGACGTCGCCGGCCGGGATGCCCAACACCCGCTCGATCTCCTGCGCGCGCTTCTCCGGTTCGGCGGCAGGGAGGTCGATCTTGTTCAGCGCGGCGACGATCGTGAGGTCGTTCTCCATCGCGAGGTAACAGTTCGCGAGCGTCTGCGCCTCGATGCCCTGCGACGCATCGACGAGGAGGATGACGCCTTCGCACGCCGCGAGCGACCGGCTGACCTCGTACCCGAAGTCGACGTGGCCCGGCGTGTCGATGAGGTTGACGATGTAGCCGTTCCACTCGAGCCGCACGTTCTGGGCCTTGATCGTGATGCCGCGCTCGCGCTCGAGATCCATCGTGTCGAGGTACTGCGCGCGCATGTCGCGCGCGTCGACCGCACCGGTCAGCTCGAGGAGCCGGTCGGCGAGCGTCGATTTCCCGTGGTCGATGTGGGCGATGATGCTGAGGCAGCGGATGCGGTCGAGAGCAGTCACGATCCGTCCATTGTCGCTTATCTCTCTGAACGTCTCGGTACCGTGCGTACGAGCGGAGCCAGGGCGGAGCCGGGATGGCGCAGCCGAGGGAGCCAGAGATGTCGCGGGTCACGTCGGCCAGGGTGCTGGTGATCGGGTCGGCGAACGTCGATCTGGTGTGGCACGGCGAGCGGCTGCCCGCGCCGGGCGAGACGGTCACCGACGGCGAGTTCATGCAGGTGCTCGGGGGTAAGGGCGCGAATCAGGCCGCGGCCGCGGCGATGCTCGGCGCGGTAGTGCATTTCGTCGGCTGCGTCGGCGCCGACGATCACGGTCGCTCGGTCCGCGCCGATCTCGAAGCCCGCGGCGTCGACTGCTCGGCGCTCGCGACGACGGCCGCCGCCCCGACGGGCGTTGCCGTCATCACGGTCGACGCCCGGGGCGAGAACTCGATTGCGGTCGCGCCCGGCGCGAATCGCACGGTCACGAGCGAGGCTGCGGTCGGCGCGATCCGTCCCGGCGACGTGGTGTTGTGCTCGCTGGAGATCCCGGTCGAGACGGTCGAGGCCGCCGTCGCCGCGGCCGGCGCGTGCGGCGCGACCGTCATCGTGAATCCGGCCCCGCCCCGGGCCGCGCCCGGGGCGCGATCCTGACGCCGAACCAGCACGAATGCGATCGGCTCGGCGGGATCGACCACCTCCTCGAGCGGGCCCCCGCAGTCATCGTGACGCTCGGTGGCGCCGGTGTGGCGCTGTATCGCGCGGGGCGCGAAGTGCGCACGCACGCGGCCTACGCGGTCGAGGTGGTCGACACCACCGGTGCGGGCGACGCGTTCAACGGCGCGCTCGCGTGGGCGCTCGCCGACCGAAAGCCACTCGACGCCGCCCTCCCGCTCGCGGCCGCGGCCGGTGCGCTCGCCTGCCGGGCGGTCGGGGCCCGCGCGTCTCTCGCGACTGCCGCCGAGGTCTACGCGCTCGTCACCGCCTGACGGATCAAGTCGAGCGCGCGGGGAGCGTCGACGTTCCACGCCACCTCGACCGGCCCCTGCGCGACCCGGCGATCGATCACGGTCATCCCGCGCGTGTAGGTGCCGTCGAGCTCGATCCGCACCCGATGGTGGGAGAAGTCGAACAGCTCGGGGTTGGTCACCGCGAGCACCGCGCACGGGTCGTGCAGCGCGGCGAGGTCGGTGCCCGAGAGCTCGATGATCCGCTGCCGGTAGAACGCGAGGAGCGCGCCCACGAAATCCGCGAGCGGCGAGCCGATCTCTCGGATCGAGGCGATGAAGCCGGCGCCGGCGCAGACCTGGTGCGTGAGGTCGAGACCGCACAGCCGCAGTGGCACACCGGAGCGGAAGACGGCATCGGCCGCCTCGGGATCGGCCCAGATGTTGAACTCGGCCGCCGGGGTCACGTTGCCGAACGTCCCCCCACCCATGATCGAGATCCCCGCGACGCGCGCCGCGAGTTCGGGTTCGCGCTGCAACGCGAGCGCGACATTCGTCAAGGGGCCAACGGCGAGGATCCAGAGCCCGGGCGCCGCCCTCGCGCACTCGATCATGAAACCGGCAGCGTCGGTTCCGTCCACGGTGCGCCGGGGCACCGGGATCTCGACGCCGTCGAGCCCCTCCCGGCCGTGGACCTCGGCCGCGCCGTGCGCCGGACCCGAAAGCGGTGCGGCCGCGCCGGAATGCACCGGCACGTCGATTCCCGCGAGCTCGCAGGTCACGAGCGCGTTCCGGGTGGTGTGCTCGAGCGCGGCATTGCCGGCCACCGTGGTGATCCCGATCAGCCGGGCCGACCTCGCGGCCAGGAGGATCGCCATGACGTCGTCGTGGCCCGGATCGCAGTCGACCAGCACGCGTTCTTCGCTCATAGACCCATTCTGGTAGCCTCACCCGGTTCTCGAACAGGTTCGGAGCAGCTCCGCATGGCAAACATCCAGTCGCAGAAGAAGCGCAATCGTCAGAACGAGAAGCGCCGCGTCCGCAACAAGGGCGTCCGCTCCGAACTGAAGACGCGCGTGAAGGTGGCGAACCAAGCCGTCACCGATGGCGACGCGGGAGCAGCCGACGCCGTGAAGGCCGCGCAGAAGCGCATCGACAAGGCCGGATCGAAGGGCGTCATCCACAAGAACGCGGCCGCCCGCCGCACGTCGCGCCTCATGAAGCGCGCGGCCAAAGCCGGCGTCTAGTACTCGTTAGCGCCGCGCCGACCGCCGGCTCAACGCGGCCAGGCGCGCGACGAGCACGTCCATCACGGTGCGGTCGTCGAGACCGCTCGCGCCCCGCAGGTCGAGCTCGGCGTCGGCCAGGAGCTTGAGCGCGTCCCGGAGCCCGTCGCGGCCGAGCCGCTTCGACGCTTCCAGCGGGAACCGCGCGCCACCCGCGCTCTTCATGCCGAGCGCGGTCGCGGCGTGTTCCTTCGTGATGATCGACGGATCGTCGAGCCGGAGCAGCCGCTGATAGTGGAAGACGAGCGAGGCCATCACCTGCATCGGGTGCAGTGGCTTCAACTGTTGTGAGCTGCTCGACGTCAGCATGCGGTGCAACGTCTCGAGCGCGGTCCCGACGTCGCCGCGGTCGATCGCGTTGGTGAGGTCGAACCGACCCGCGGTTCCGACCTCGCCGAGGTACTGCTCGACGTCGTCGAGCGAAAGCGACGCGTTGTCGCCGTAGGTCGAGTGGAGGAGCTCCACCAACTCGGGGACGCGGCCGGCGTCGTCGCCGAGGTGGGCCGCGACCTGTTTGCTCGCGTCGGGCGCGAGCTTGATGTGTGCGTCCCGGAGTTCCTGTTGCAACACCTCGGCGGTGTCGCCCGTGGTCCCCCCGACGACCTCGGCCTTCGCCTTCGCCGCCTTGTCGAGCGCGGCGGAGACGCGACCGCCGCCGGCGACGAGCACCAGGTGCACGCCGTCGAGCGGATCGTCCATCCATTCCGCGAGCCACTTGGCCTGTTCGGTCGTGGCGTTACCGATGTCACGCACCACCACGACGCGGGCCGAGGTCATGAACGGCGGGCTCTGCAGTGCGGTGGTGAGCGCCGCGAAGGCCGGAAGCTCGGTGGAGCCTTCCGAGGCGCGCGCATCATCGTCGTCCTCGGCGGGTTCGGCGTCGCCCGCGCGGCGCCGGCTCGCGAAGGTGTGGTCGTCGAGCGCGAACGAACGATCCTCACCCGCGAGCAGCTCGTCGATGAGGCGTTGGACCTCGCGATCGCGGAAGATCGAATCCGAACCCTGGACGAAGTAGATGCTCACAACATCGCCTCGATCGCTCGGCACACGCGTGCCGTGCCGCGGACGTCGTGCACCCGCACGATCCGGCAACCATGCACCGCGCCGTAGGCGACTGCCGCCAGTGATTCCGGTCGGCGATCGTCGATCTCGCGGAGGAGCAACTCGCCGATGAACCGCTTGTTCGACGCGGACAGCAGGAGCGGATAGCCGAGAACGGCGTGCTGCGCGCTCTCGCGGAGCAGCACCGCGCTCTGCGCCGGGGTCTTGCCGAGGTCGAGGCCGGCGTCGAAGACGATCTGTTCGGGACGCAGGCCGACCGCCTCGGCGCGGCGCGCCCGCTCGCACAGGAATTCGGTGACGTCGGCGACGAGATCGTCGTAGTGCGGGTCGGGATCGGGGACGCGCGGGCGGAGCCGGATGTGCGTGGCGACCACGGTGACGTCGTGCTTGGCCGCGACCCGCAGGTAGTCGGGATCGCCGAATCCGGAGATGTCGTTGCCGACGACGGCACCGGCCGTGCACGCGGCGTCCAGCACGGACGCGCGCCAGGTGTCGACCGAAAGTGGCACGTCGAAGCGCGCCCGCAGTGCCTCTACGGCCGGAACGACACGGTCGAGCTCTTCGTTCTCGTCCACGTCGGGGCCGGGGCCGGCTTTCACACCGCCGACGTCGAGCAGGTCGGCGCCGTCGGCCACCAGTTGCTCCGCGTGGCGTACGAAGGCGTCGAAATCCCAGGTTGCGCCGCGGTCGTAGAACGAATCGGGGGTGCGGTTCAGGATCCCCATCACCACGACCCGCCGGCGGATGTCGACCGAGCGCTCACCCAACCGGAGGCGCGGGAACGGCTCGACGGCGGGCACGCAGGCAGGCTACCGAGGCGGCCGCGGCGAGTAACGAGGTGACGCCGAGCGCGCCCCGGACGTCGATCCGGAACGGGATCGCGGCGCCCGCGTCCGCAACCGTCGTGATCCACGCGACCAGCACTGCGGTCGGCTGCTGCACGAGCGGGCCGAGCCCCGGCGCGACGCCGGCGACCGCGGCGGCGAAGAAGCCGTACACGCCGAGCAGCTCCGCCGCCGGCGCCGCGGCGAGGTTCGCGACCGGCGTGATCAGGGGGAACGTACCGAAGACCCACAGCAGGACGGGCAGGACTCCGAGCTGCGCGCCGATCGAGACCGCCAGCGGTTCGCGTACCGCGCGCGGGCCGGGCAGGCGCGCACCGATCGGACGCGAGAAGAACGCGATGCCCGCGCTCGCGCCGCACGACAACGCGAACGCGACGGAGTGCAGCAGGAACGGATCGATGAGCAGGAGTGCGATCACCGTGTAGGCCAACACGCGCACGGTCGACGCGGGGCGGCCGCCCAGGGTCGCGAGCAACGCGATCGCGGCCATCGCCGAAGCCCGCAATACCGACGGCTCGAACCGGGTCATGGCCGCGAACACGATCACGATCGCGAGCGCCGTGGCGGTGCGGGCGCCGAGCCGCAGCCGGCGGAGCAACGGTGCGGCCAGCGCCATCACGAACGCAACGTTCTCGCCGGAAACGGCGAGCAGGTGCGACAGCCCGGAGTCCCGGTACGCGTTGATCACCGGCGACGGGATGCCGCGCGTATCGCCGAGCAGGAAGCCCGCGACCAGCGCGCGCGTCGTCGGTGCGAGCGAACGCGTCCCCCGGAGGATGACGCCGCGGATCGCGTTCGCAACTGCGAGCAGTCCGTGCGGCGCAGTCAGGGAGACGACGCGCGCCTCCTCGAGGCGGCCGACGGCGTGGCGCCACCGCGCCCGGTCGTCGTACACACCCGGGCCGAGCGGCGTGAGCCGGCCCGTGAGCACCACGTGATCGCCGGCCTCGATCACCCGCAGCGCGGCGACGTCGTCCCCCGCGGCGCGTGCGAGCAGAACGCGGTCCGTGCCGTGGCCGGCGTCGACCCGGACGAGCACACTCGCTTCGTACGTGGGGCCGTCGGGATCCTCGGTCGCGACCCCGTGCACGGTTGTCGATTCCCGACGGTCGATCGCGGCCCGGAGCGGCGAGTGGGCCTGCCCGTCGAGGGCCCGGCCCATCGCCGCGCACCCGAGGAGCGCGCACGCGACGGCGGCCAGCGCGCTGACGCCGGCGCGAGCGCGTGAACCAGGCGGCCGCCAGCGCGGCCGCACCCGCGATCAACGCACCGTTCGCGGTCGCGGTGCCGGACCGCTCCCCGACCACGATGCCCGCGATCAACGCCACCAACGCGACGACCGGTCCCGGCTCCACCTCACACCGCCACGAGATCGTGCAGTTGCGCGAGTTTGGCGGCGCCGATGCCGCGTACGCGGCCGAGGTCGTCGACCGATGGGAACGGGCCGTGGGCCTCACGGTCGCGGATGATCGCGGCGGCGGTCGCGGGACCGACACCCGGCAAGGCGTCGAGTTGTTCCGCGGTCGCGGTGTTGAGGTTCACGGGCGCGGCGGGAGTCGGCGCGCCGTCGGCCGCTCCCGGCGCGGCTCCGCTCACCGCGGTCGGATCCACACCGGGTGCGGGCGCACCCGCGCGCGGTACCGCGATGCGCGACCCGTCGGTGAGCACGGCCGCGAGGTTGAGGCGGCCGAGGTCGGCGTCGGGAGCCGATCCGCCTGCGGCGGCGATCGCGTCGATGACCCGGGCCCCGGCGCGCAGCCGCACCACGCCACTGCGGACCACCGCGCCGACGACGTCGACGATCAGTGCGGGTGCGGCGCGGCTCGTCGTGGTGACGGGGAACGTCTCGGTCGGCCCGCTCGAGGGCGTCGGGCGCGCCAACGCGGACGAAGTCGTCGTGCCGGCGCGCAGCCAGGCGACGCCGGCGGCGAGGGCGACACAGGCGAGCAGCGCGGCCGCGATACGACGATCACCCCGCCACTCGTGCCAACGCGCGGTCCAGGCGGCACGAGCGTCGTGCGCCGGCGGACGGGGAACTTCCTCCTCCACGAATGCCTCCGGGCGCGAGAAGACCGACGGAGGAAGTGCGGGAGAAGCGTTCGCACGCTACCGCGCCGGTGCGCCACCGAAAAGCGCGCGCCTGCGATCTCAGGCGAGGACGAAGTTCACGATCTTGCCGGGCACGATCTTCAGGTTGCGCACCGTCGCGCCGTCCAGAAGTTCGGCGATGCGCGGCTCGGCCCGCGCCGCGGCTTCGTGCGCGGCCGCGTCGGCATCGGCGCCGACCCGGATCCGGGCCCGCACCTTGCCGTTGACCTGGACCGGTACCTGCACCTGATCCTCCACCAACCACTGCAGATCGGCTTCGGGGAAGGATTCGTAGGTGAGCGTGTCGTCGTGTCCGAGCCGGGCCCACAACTCCTCGGCGACGTGCGGTGCGAGCGGCGCGACCATCAGCGCCAACGGCTCTGCCACCTCGCGCGGCAAGGCGCCGTCGCCCTGGACGAGCGCGGTCAGGTGGTTGTTGAGCTCGAAGAGGCGCGCGATCGCGGTGTTGAAGCTCAGCGCGGCCATGTCGGTGCGGACCGCGTCGATCGTCTTGTGCAGCAACCGGCGCGTCTCGTCGTCGGCGGGCGCGTCCGTGACGCGCGACGCGCCGGTTTCCTCGTCGACGAAGTTGCGCCACAGTCGCTGGAGGAAGCGATGTACGCCGACGATGTCGGCGGTGCTCCACGGCCGCTCTTTGTCGAGCGGGCCCATGAACATCTCGTAGAGCCGCAGCGTGTCGGCGCCGTAGTCGCGGTAGATGTCGTCGGGTGCGACTGCGTTGCGCAGGCTCTTGCCCATCTTGCCGAACTCGCGCGTGACTTCTTTGCCCTCGAAGTAGTACTTCCCGTCGCGCGCTTCGACCTGCTCGGCCTCGACGTACGCGCCCCGCTCGTCCACGAACGCGGCCGCGAGGATGTACCCCTGGTTCACCAGACGCTGGAAGGGCTCGATCGTCGAAACGTGACCGAGGTCGAACAACACCTTGTGCCAGAAACGCGCGTACAAGAGGTGCAGCACCGCGTGCTCGACACCGCCGACGTACAGGTCGACGAGACCGACTTTCGGTGAACCGTCGCCGCGGGTGCCCGCGGCCCAACTCTGCTCCACCTCGGGGTCGACCATCGCGTCCTCGTTGGTGGGGTCGAGGTAGCGCAGGTAGTACCAACACGAACCCGCCCACTGCGGCATCGTGTTCGTCTCACGGATGTAGGTGCTCGGGCCTGCGCCGTACCCGGCCCACTCCGGGCCCTCGAGGTCGAGCTCGACCTCGACCCAGTCGGCGGCGCGCGCGAGCGGCGGTTCCGGGAGCGCGTCGGGATCATCCGAAGTGACGGGCTCGAAGTCGGTGACCTCGGGCAGCACCACGGGCAGCATCGAGTCGGGCAGCGCGATCGGCCCCGCGTCGTCATAGACGATCGGGAACGGCTCGCCCCAGTAGCGCTGCCGGCTGAAGAGCCAGTCGCGCAACTTGTACGTGATCGTGGGACGACCACGTCCCGATCGTTCCAACCACTCGGTGATGACGCGCTTCGCGTCCTCCACGCGCAGCCCGTCGAGCGTCACCTCGTCGTTCGCCGAGTTCTGCGCGACGCCGTCGCCCACGTACGACTCGGGCCAGTTGGACGCGTCGGCCGGCCCGACATCGCGCTCGGCGAGCCATTCGTCGTCGGGACGGATCACCGGAACGACCGGAAGCTCGAACTCCCGGGCGAACTCGAAGTCGCGTTCGTCGTGCGCGGGCACGGCCATGATCGCACCGGTTCCGTAGCCCATGAGGACGTAGTCGGCGATGAAGATCGGGATGCGCGCGTTGTTCGTGGGGTTGATCGCGAACGCACCGACGAACACGCCGGTCTTCTCTTTGCCCTCGGACTGGCGCTCGAGGTCCGTCTTGGCGGCGGCGAAGTCGCGATAACGGTTCACCGCGGCCGGCGGCGGATCGGTCGCGCCGAACAGGCCCTTCCACGCATCGAGCTCGTTGCTCGCGAAGTCGTTCCCGAGGTCGTCGTCGGGCCACTCGTTCGCGGTGATGACGTCGACCAGCGGGTGTTCGGGCGCCAGCACCATGTACGTGGCGCCGAACAGGGTGTCGGGCCGCGTCGTGAACACCTCGATCCCGACGTCGGCGTGGTTCTCGACGCCGAACACCACCGACGCGCCGGTCGAGCGCCCGATCCAGTTGCGCTGCATCAGCTTGATGGAGTCGGTCCAGTCGAGTGCTTCGAGGTCGTCGAGCAGGCGGTCGGCGTACGCCGTGATGCGCAGCATCCACTGCTTCAGCGGGCGGCGGTACACCGGGAAGTTGCCGCGTTCACTGCGCCCGTCGCCGGTCACCTCTTCGTTGGCGAGCACCGTACCGAGACCGGGACACCAGTTGACGGGCGCGTACGCCTCGTACGCGAGCCGGTACGAGTCGACGAGCTTGCGCTGCTCCAGCGGATCGAGCTCGTCGAAGGGAACGTCGCCGGGAGTCTCGAACCGGCCGGCGCGGAGCTCCTGCACCAGCGTGCCGATCTCCCGCGCCCGTCCCGCGTCGGCGTCGTACCAGGAGTTGTAGATCTGCAGGAAGATCCACTGCGTCCAGCGGTAGTACGGGACGTCGGTGGTGGCGGGACCGCGGCGCGGATCGTGTCCGAGGCCGAGCGCGCGCAGCTGGCGCTTCATGTTCGCGATGTTCTGTTCGGTGGTGATGCGGGGATGCGTTCCCGTCTGCACCGCGTACTGCTCGGCCGGAAGACCGAACGCGTCGTAGCCCATCGTGTGCAGCACGTTGAAGCCGTTCATGCGCTGGAAGCGCGCGTACACGTCGGTGGCGATGTAGCCGAGCGGATGGCCGACGTGCAGCCCGACACCGCTCGGGTACGGGAACATGTCGAGCACGAACATGTGCGGCCGGTCCGAGATGCGCCGCGGGTCTTCGCTCAACAGACCGGTGCGATTCGGCGTGGAGAAGACGTGCTGTTCGTCCCAGCGGTCCTGCCACTTGTGCTCGATCTCGTTGGCGAGCGCGGCGGTGTAGCGCTGCGGCGGAATCTCGTCGGCCATATCGAGCAGAGGCTACCGGCGGAGGAACGGGCGACCCGGCTGGTAACTTGGCTGACCCACGGGGGCGTAGCTCAGTTGGTAGAGCGCTTGCATGGCATGCAAGAGGTAGTGGGTTCGATCCCCATCGCCTCCACCGGAGTCAACGTGTGCGGCCGATGCGGGCCGTGGCATCACGCGGCGTCGTGTCTGGGCCGGGGTGCGAGAGTGGCCAGCTCGTGTGGATGCGGCGTGCTTTCCTCGGCTCGGGCTTCGAGGGCGACTGCGAGCATGTTCGTGATCACCTCACCGAATCCGTCGGGGTCGGCGAGCATCCAGGAGTGACTGCCGTCGACGGTGGCCGACAGCGGGCCGCCGAGCGCACTGCACATCGCATCGAAGGAGGCGCGTGTGACGATCTCGTCGCGGTCGCCCCACAACACCACGACGGGGAGCCGGCGCGCTTTGAGCTCGTCGAGCTCGTCGGTCAGATCCGCATGTCGGGCGACGGACGCCGAGTGCCAGAACGCGCGCGGATTGCGCACCGCGTTCGAGACGGCGTCGTCGATGATGACCGGCAGCACCCGTCTCAGTTGTCGCAACGGGAGGACGTCACGGGGAAAATGAAGTCCCCAGTCCCACAACGGACGTTCCGCGAGCGACTGCACGACGGAACCGTGCGTCCTCCAGGCCGAACCACCGATGGAGTTGATCAGCACCAGCGCGCGGGCCCTTTCCGGGAAGTCGTGTGCGGTCTGGATCGCGACGCCGCCACCGAACGAGTGCCCCATCAGGACCACCGACTCGGTGATGCCCACTGCGGCGCAGAATGCGTCGACCCACGCGGCGTAGTCCCCGAGCGTGGCGTGGTCGTTCAGCGCCGCGCTGCGATCGAAGCCGGGGAGCGCGGGCGCCCAGACCCGGAGGCCTCGCGCCAGCAGGCGTTTCAGTGCGGCACGATAGGTGTGGCCCGAGAGTCCCCAGCCGTGCAGGAAGACGACCGGGGGTCCGTTGCCCCCCACTCCATACGAGGCGACGCGACCGAAGACCTCGGTACGGTCCCACACGAGGAGCTCGTCTTGCGGATGTTCGTCCACGCCATGAATCGAATCCCCTCGGACGAAAGTGCGAGAGGGCCGAACGGCCCGGCGACCTAGGGCCGGTCGGCCCGAACCCGCCGCGCCACCGAACGGTCAGCGGAAGGTCAGCGGGCGGACCGAACGAACTCCGCCCAGGTTTCGACCCAGCGGTCCCAGACCGCGGACGGGTAGTCGTGGCCCATGCCCTCGATCTCCACGAAGCGCGCGCCCGGGATCAACTCGGCGGTCCGGCGCCCGCCGCTCGGATCGATCAACGTGTCACGATCGCCGTGCATCACGAGCGTGGGAACGGTCACCCCGCGCAGGCCCGCGGCGCGATCGCCGTCGATCACGACCGCCTGCATCTGCCGGCCGACGCCGGCCGGGGAATAGCAACGGTCGAACGCCCGCGCCGCGCGCGCTCGGAGGTAGGGCTCGTCGATCCACTCGTCTTTCGAGCCGTAGACGCGAATCCCGGCGATCTGGTTGTCGATGTACTCGTCCCGAGTCCGGGCGGGCTTGGCCATCAACACCGCCAGTGCCTCCGGTGAGCTCCCGCCGTATTCGGGCTCGCCCGTACGCGACATCACGGACGTGAGCGAGAGCAGACGGTCGGCGTGGTCGATCGCGAGGCGTTGCGCGATCATCCCGCCCATCGACAAGCCCATGACGTGAGCGCGCGCCACCTGCGCCGCGCCGAGGACTGCGAGCGCGTCGGCGGCCATGTCGCGCAGCCCGTACGTGCGCTCGTCGAGCTTCGACGACAGACCGATGTCGCGGTTGTCGAATCGGATGACGTGATAGCCGTGAGCCGCGAACTTCTCGCACCACTGCTCGTCGTAGTTGATGCATTGCGAGCCCAAACCGTTGACCAGCAGCAGCGTCGGGTCGGAGGCGGAACCGAACGCCTCGAAGAACAGCTCGACGTCGCCGTTGTGCGCGGTGGGCATGTCGGCAGGATTGCCGGTGCTGTCGCGACCCGTCAACCGGCCGGCGCGGCGGGCGGCGGGGCGCTTCCGGCCGGATCCGCGGCGGGCCCGAGCCGGCCTTCGAGGCCCAACGTCGCGAGGTACGCCACCACCACGCCGACGATGATGAGCGGGGCCAACGCGGCACCCGCGCTCAGCGTCAGCGTGGTCGCGATGACGATGGCCGACAGCGGCAGCTTCAGGAACGCGACCACCATGACGCCCATGCCGACGGCGATCGCGGGGGTCAGCGACATGCCGGGGAGATGCGACGCGGCGATCCCGCCGGCCGCGCCGAGGTAGATCGCGGGAAAGGTCGGGCCGCCGCGGAAGCTCGCGAGCGACAGGGCCCACGCGACACCCTTGCAGAGCAACACCATCGCCAACGCGCCGAGCGACCACGTCGTCGCGCTGCTGACGAGACCGGGGAGCGCGTCCTGTCCCGAGAACAACACCTGCTCGGCGCCGTGAGTGGTCGTGTGTGCGAACAGAATCGCGAGCGCGGCGACGAGCACGCCGGCCAGCGGGACGAGCACCCACGGCATCGCCGGTACGACGCGCGCGCCCGCGAGGCCGATCCGGCGGACGCCCTGCGTGAAGACGGCGCCCGCGAGTCCGAGCGCGATCGCCCAGCCGAGCTCCTCCCACGTGATGTGACTGAACGGCGCGAGGTGCAGCGGCACGAGCGAGTACGCACTCGTGCTGAGACCGCTCCAGTTCGACATCCCGAAGAACACGAGCGAACCGATACCGGCCGAGATCAGACCGGGGATCAGGATCAGCGGGAGCACCGGTCCGCCGAGGCCGCTCGCCTCGATGACGAGAACGGCCGCAACGATCGGCGAACCGAAGATCACCGAGATCGCCGCGAAGCTCCCGGCGGCCGCCATGATCATCAGGAGCTGCGGCTGCGCATCGCGCTTCGCGAGCTTCACCGTGAAGATCGCGAGCCCACCACCGATCGCGATCAACGGCGCTTCGGGCCCGAGCACGAGCCCGAGACCGATCGACGCCAACGCCGCGAGCGCAACGCCCGGCACCACCTTCGGTTCGTTGCCGCCCACTTGCAGCCCGTTCACGGGCACGTGAC
Source organism: uncultured Actinomycetes bacterium (assembly GCA_963835455.1). GTDB lineage: Bacteria > Actinomycetota > Acidimicrobiia > IMCC26256 > PALSA-610 > PALSA-610. Next base: position 303,803 of record CAWIFT010000005.1, on the reverse strand, counting down.
CGCCGTTGCCGGGCAGCCGCACCACCGCGAACGCGACCGGCAATCCGGCCAGACCCAGCACGAGCAGGTACCACCACGACGGAGCTGCCGAATAGCCCATGTTCGTGGGCAGGTCCGTGAACACCCAGACCTGGATCTTGTGCACCAGCTCCAGGAATCCCCAACTCGCGAGCGAGACGATCAGGCCCACGCCCGCGGCGAAGACGACCAACACCACGAAGTTGCGGCTCCGCAGGATGGCGGCCGGATCCGGCGCGGCCGCGGGAGCAGGGGCGTCGTCGGGCACCGGCGGACAATACCGACAAAGCCCGCCGCCGTTCTTCCCGGAGAAGAATGACCTCGCCGAGCACCGGTTGGAGTCAATCGTGGACAGGAACGGTCGATGTATCGAGCGTGACCGGTTCGGAAGGCGCATGTCCGTTCGCGGGCGATCTGGGTGATCTCGCGGCCGCATTGGCGGACCCGGTGATGCTCATGACCGTGTCCGGCGACCTGCGGTGGGGCAACCACGCCGCCGAGCGCCTGTTCGGCGTCACCCTCGCCGACGGTGTCGGCCGGAACATGTTGGAGTTCATGCACCCCGACGACGCCGAGATGGCGGTCGTCTCGGTCGAGGCGATGCAGAACAAGCAGATCGGGACGCTGCTGGAGCTGCGCATCCGCGGCGCCGAGGGGTGGCGACTCGTCGAGGTGCGGGGAACGTCCTTCGGAGACGACATCCTGCTGAGCGTGCGCGACATCACCGATCGGCGGAGGTGGGAGGTCGCGAGCGACGCCGCGGCCGAGTTCCGGGCGCTGTTGCAGAATGCGGCGTCGATCACGCTGGTGCTCGAACGCGGGGGCGAGATCCGCTCGTCGTCGTCCGTCGTGACCCGGCTCCTCGGCCATGATCAGGAGCGCCTCGAGCGGGAGGCCTTCGACTGCCTCGTCGACGTGCACGACCGGGCCGAGTTCGCGAACGCGCTGCACGACGTGGTCGAGCCGGGCGCGCATCCGGTGACGGTCGACCTGAGACTGGTTCGTCGCAGTGGTGGTGTCGTTCCGTTCGCGCTGACATTCACGAATCTGCTCGACGACCCGAGCGTCGGCGGCATCGTGGCCACCGGCCACGACATCTCCGATCGTGTCCTCACCGAAGAAGAGTTGCGCGAGTCGAACTCGCTGCTGGCGACGACGCTGGACGCGATCACCGAAGGCATCCTCGTCGTCGATCAGGACGGCCGGATCACGAGCTTCAATCCGCGGTTCGCGGAGATGTGGCGTGTTCCGGAGGCGGTGCTCGAATCGCGCGACGACGCGCAGGCGTTGGCGTGGGTGCTCGATCAGCTGGCCGATCCCGAAGCGTTCCTGGCCAAGGTGGAAGAGCTCTACGCGCAGCCCGAGGCGATCAGCCACGACATCCTCCACTTCAAGACGGGGCGGGTCTTCGAGCGCAACTCTCGCCCGCGGCGCCTCCTCGGCGAGGTCGTCGGCCGGGTCTGGAGCTTCCGTGACATCACCGAACACGAACAGCTCAAAGAGGAGCTCGCGCACCAGGCGCTCCACGATTCGCTCACCGGGCTCCCGAACAAGAGCCTGTTCCGCGACCGGATCGACCACGCGGTTGCGCGCCTGCACCGCAGTGAACGCCGGGTCGCGGTGTTGTTCATCGACCTCGACGACTTCAAGAACGTCAACGACACGCTCGGCCACTGGGCCGGTGACGCGCTGCTCGTGCAACTGACCGAACGACTCACGCAGCAACTGCGGCGGGCCGACACCGCGGCCCGGCTCGGTGGTGACGAGTTCGCGGTCCTGCTGGACGATCTCACCGACGACGCGGTTCCCGCCGAGCTCTCGCAGCGCATCATCGACGCGCTCCGCGAGCCGATCGTGATCGCCACGAGTCGCCTCACCCTCACCGCCAGCGTCGGCATCGCCTTCGGAGACAGCTCGGCCGACACCGACGAGCTCCTCCGCAACGCGGACATCGCGATGTACGCCGCGAAGGCCGCCGGGAAGAACTGCAGTCGGGTGTTCACGCCCGAGATGCACGCCTCGGCCGTCGACCGGCTCGAGGCGGTCTCGGCGTGGATCGCCCCCGCCCCGTCGTAGTCAGGTCACCTTCCGATCGAAGACCATCGGGAAGTGGTCGATCGATCGGATCGCCGGCGTGTAGACGAGTGTGTGCCCGGGCGCGACCGAGTAGTCGGGGATGCGCCGGTGCCACTCGCGCAGCGCGATCCGCAGCTCCTGGCGGGCCAGGTGCGATCCGAGGCAACGGTGGAGTCCGCCCCCGAACGCATAGTGACGGTTCGTGGCCCGATCGAAGCGAATGGTGTCCGGGTCGTCGAACTCCGCGGGGTCGGTGTTCGCGGAGCTCAAGATGACCGAGACCTGGTCGCCCTGATGGATCGGACACCCGGCCAGCTCGGTGTCACGGGTCGCGACGCGCGCGACGCCGAGCACCGGCGTCTCCCATCGGAGCATCTCCTCGATCGCCGCGGGAATGAGCTCGGGGTCCTCGACGAGCAGCCGGCGCTGCTCCGGGTGCTGCGCGAGGTACGAGAACATGCAGTCGAGCGTGGCCGTCACCGTGTCGAGCCCGGCAATGAGGAACAAGAAGCAGATGTCGAGGATCTCGGTCCGCTTCAGTCGCTCACCGTCGACCTCCACGGCAAGGAAGCGGCTCAACAGATCGTCACGCGGTTCGGCCTCGCGTTCGTCGAGCACCTCCTCGAAGTACTCGTAGATGGAGTCGGCGGTGGCTTGCTGGTACGCCTGCATCTCGTCGCTGCCGTACGGCGTGCCCGTCACCTGGTCGGGGCGGATGATGCCGTCCTTCATCTCGACGAACCGCGCCAACTGATCGAGCGGGAGTCCGAGCAGGGTCAAGAACACGAGCGACGGGAACGGCACCGAGAACTCGCGCGCGAAGTCGACGCCGTCGCGGTCGATGAATCCGTCGATGAGCTCGTTCGCGAGCTGCGCGACCGGCTCCGCGATCAGCGCCATCTCCCGCGGCGCAAAGATCGGGTCGAGGATCTTTCGGTACTTCTTGTGCTCCGGCGGATCGATCTGCAGCGGGATCAGCGGCCGCGCGTTCTTCAGATCCACCGCGTCCATGTTCGACGAGAACGTCGCCGGGTCGCGGAACACCTCCTCGATCTCGGCCCGGCGGGACACCACCACACCGACACCGTCGACCGGCATCACCGGCATCGAGTCCCGCAACGCGCTGAACACCGGTTGCGGATTCGCGGCCATCTCCGGGTCCATCGCCGCGAAAGGATTGGTATCCGCGGCCGCGGCGTCGTCCATCCGTACCCCTCGTTTCGGTGCAACGATCGGCTCGTTGCGACCCCGAAGCGGATATTACAGAATGGGCCGAATGTGTAAACCGACCGTTGCGATCCTGGGTGCGGGCGCCGGAGGAATCGCGATGGGCGCCGCGCTCACGCGCGCGGGTTACGGGTACACGATCTTCGAACGCTCCGACGGCGTCGGCGGAACGTGGCGCACGAACACGTATCCCGGCGCGAAATGCGACGTGCCTTCCCACCTCTACTCGTTCTCGTTCGCGCTGAACCCGTGGTGGAGTCACACCTACGCGACGCAGCCGGAGATCCTGGCGTACCTCGAGCGGTGCGCCGACCAGTTCGGCGTCCGGTCCCACCTCCGGACCCACACCGCGATCGTCGAGACCCGTTGGGTCGAGGCCGACGCGCAGTGGGAGCTGCGCGCGGACACCGGCGAGACATTTCGCGCCGATGTGGTCGTGAGCGGGCTCGGCATGTTCAACGTCGCGTCGATCCCCGACATACCCGGCGCCGATCGATTCCGCGGCCGCGCGTTCCACTCCACGAAGTGGGACCACAGCAAGCCGGTCGCGGGCGAACGGGTCGCGTCGATCGGCACCGGCGCGAGCGCGATCCAGTACGTGCCCGCGATCGCACCGGAGGTCGAGCACCTCACGGTGTTCCAACGCACCCCGATCTGGATCACGCCGCGCATCGAAGGACCCTTCACCCCCGAACAACAACGCCGCTTCGCGCGCGTGCCGTTCGCGGCCCGCCGGGAGCGCTGGAAGATCTGGTGGAGCTACGAACGCGCCAATTTCCGCGACCGAGTCCGAACAGACCCGGATGCAGACGGAACTCGCGCGTTCCTATCTCGAACGCAAGATCGACGACCCCGAGCTGCGCGCCCGGCTCACGCCCGACTATCCGGTCGGGTGCAAGCGGCCCCTGATCTCGCGCGAATGGTTCCCCGCCCTGACCCGGCCGAACGTGCGCCTCGTGACGAGTCCCATCGTCGAGATCACCGAAACCGGTCTCCGCACCGCGGACGGCGAGGAGCACGACGTCGACACGATCATCTACGGCACCGGCTTCAAGGCGAACGAGTACCTCGGCACCGTCGACGTCATCGGCCGCGACGGGCGGAGTCTGCACGACGACTGGCGCGACGGCGCGGAGGCGTACCTCGGTATCACCGTTCCCGGGTATCCGAACTTCTTCCTGCTCTACGGGCCGAACACGAACGGCGTGAACTCCATCATGTTCATGCACGAAGCCCAGGTGCACTACATCATGCGCGCGCTGCGATCGATGACGCGCCGCGACCGCGGCGCAGTCGAGGTACGCGCGCCGCGGACGGCGCGTTACAACCGGCGGCTGCAAGCCGCGATGGCCGGCACCGTATGGACGGCGGGGTGCGACAACTACTTCCGCACGGCGGCGGGCAAGGTCGTGACCCAACTCCCCTACAGCGGCGGGCGCTACTGGCTGCGCACCCGCATCTTCGACCGCTGGAACTACCGGTCCCGGCGCCGACCTCGTCGCGACGACTGATCAGTCCGGTTCGAACGCGACTTCGGTGGCTTTGAACGACACCCAGACGGGTGAACCGGGCCGAAGTGCGAGTTCGGCGCGCGCCGACGGAGTGATCTCCGCCGCCAGGGACACCGGCGCGCCGACCCGCACCCGGACGCGGTCGCCTTCGTCGTCGAGATCAGCGATCGTGGTCGCCCAGACGTTGCGCGCGCTGCCCCAGGGTCGATCGGCGCTCAGTGTGATGGCCCGGGGATGGATCGTCGCGGTGACGGGCCCGACGAACGCCCCGTCGTCGACGACGGAAACGATCGGACCGTCCGCGAGCTCGATCACGCCGTTGCGCAACGTGCCGCGCAGGAGGTTCAGCCCGATCAGGTCGGCGACGTAGCGCGACCGCGGCCGCAGCCGGATGTCTTCGGGCGTCCCCGCCTGCGTGACGCGGCCCGCCTCGATCACCACGATCCGATCGGCGAGCGTGATCGCCTCGACCGCGTCGTGCGTGACGATGATGCGGGGCGTGTCGAGCGCGGCCAGATGCTGCCGCAGGTCACGGCGCACTTCGACGCGCGTGGTGGCGTCGAGCGCCGCGAACGGTTCGTCGAGGAGCAGGAGCCGGGGTTCGAACGCGAGGGCGCGCGCCAGCGCAACCCGCTGCGCCTGGCCCCCCGAGAGCTGCGGGGGCCGGAGGCCGGCGAACTCTTCCAAACCGACCCGCTCGAGCCACTGTCCGGCGATGCGGCGCGCCTCGGCCCGTCGCATCCCGCGACTGCGGAGGCCGAACGCGACGTTCTCGACCACGCTCATCCGGTCGAACAACAGCCCGTCCTGGAACACGACGCCCACCGCGCGCCGCCGGGCCGGAACGAACAGTTCGGCGGCGGGATCGTCGAGCACCTCGCCGTCGAGCTCGATCCGACCGGCATCGATGGGTTGCAGGCCCGCGTAGGTCCTGAGCAACGTCGTCTTGCCCGCGCCGTTCGGTCCGACGAGCACGACGAGCTCGCCCGGCGCCGCCGTCAGCGTCACGTCGAGATCGAGTTGACCCAGCTGCACCTGCACGCGGCCGGACAAGCCGCGCAGTTCGCCTTCGCTCACGGCACCGGCGTCGGTATCCGGCCGCGCGCCGACCACACGCGGCTTCCGACCAACGCAAGGATTGCCACCGACACCGCAACCAGCACGATGCTCAACACGATGCCCGCGGGGTCGTTGTCCTCGAACGCGAGATAGATGGCCAGCGGCAGGGTCTGCGTCTTGCCCGGGAAGTTTCCGGCGAAGGTGATCGTCGCCCCGAACTCACCGAGCGCACGCGCCCAGGTGAGCGCGAGCCCGGCGATGATCGACGGCCCGATCATCGGCAGCGTCACGCGCCGCATGACCGTCCAACGACTTGCTCCGTAGGTCGCGGCCGCGTCCTCGTAGCGCGTGTCGAGGCCGCGCAGCGCGCCTTCCACCGTGATGATGAAGAACGGCATCGCGACGAACGTCTCGGCAAGGATCGCGGCCCACACCGTGAACGGCAACTGCACGCCGAACGCGTGGTCGAGCCATTGACCGACGAGCCCGCGGCGCCCGAACGCATAGAACAGCGCGACACCGCCGACGACCGGCGGGAGTACCAGCGGCAGCACCGTGAGCGCGCGCACGAAGTTGCGGCCCCGGAACTCCGTGCGCGCGATCAACCACGCAATGGGCAGGCCGAACAGCACCGACAGACCCGTCGCCGACAACGAACACACCAGCGACAAGCGCAACGCCTGCCGGGCCGTGTCGTCGCCGAGAACGGAGCCGACCTGGCTCCACGGCGCGCGCCACAGCAGTCCCGCGAACGGCAGGACGAAGAAGATCGTCAGGCCCGCAATGCCCACGACGATGACGGGGGTGGGTGCTCGGCTCCCGACCTCCCGTCGCCGCCGCGGACGGGTCATCGCGGGAGGAAGCCGTACGTGTCGACGAGCTCGCTCTCGTGCGCGACCAGGAAATCGGACCACGCCTTGGCCACGGGAGCATTCTTGGCGTCCTGCAGGACGACGATCGGCAATGTCGTGATGACATTCACAGCATCGGGAATCTGCACCGAGTCGACCTTGTCCGACGACTTTGCGTCACTCACGTACACGATGGCCGCGTCCGCCTCGCCCAGCTCAACTTTCGACAACGTAGCCTTCACGTTCGCCTCGCGCGACTTCGGCGTGACCGTGACCTTGGCGTTGGCGAGCACCTGATCGGCGAACTTGCCGCACGGAACCGACGAGGCACACAGCACCACGACCGTGCCCGGCTTCGCCAGGTCGGCCGGCGTCCGGATGTTCTTCGGGTTGCCCTTCTCGGTGACGATCACGAGTTTGTTCTTCGCGAAGTTCACCGGATCGCCCGCGTTGCGGTTCGCTTCGACGACCTTGTTCATGTTGGCCTGGTCGGCGGACGCGAACGCGTCCGCGGGCGCCCCCTGCTCGATCTGGGTCTCGAGCTCCGACGACGCCCCGAAGCTGAAGTCGAGCTTGGTACCGGGGTTCGCGGTTTCGAACTGCTTGCCCAGGCCTTTGAACGCGCTCGTCAGCGACGACGCCGCCAACACGGTGGCGCTGCCGCTCGGCGCGGAGCCGCCGGCTCCCGCGGACGTGGGGGGCGAGCCGGACTTGCTCGACGAGCCGCACGCCGCGATCACCAGCGCGCACGACGCGACGAAGATGGTCGACTTCCGGGACTTGCGCATGCAACCGCCCTCTCCTGATCTAGTCGGCTTGAGACTAGCCATCGGGACGGGCGGCAGGGCTGATCAGAACGGAGGCACCCAATGGCGAAGATGCTCTACTCCGCCACGATGTCGCTCGACGGCTTCATCGCGGGACCGGGCGGTGACATGTCGTGGTTGAGCGAGTTCCTCGGGCCGAACCCACCGCTCGACGACCATGTCGACGACATCGGCGCGCTCCTCGTCGGCAACCGCACCTTCGGCGGGGACGATCCGAACGCGGGCACTGACCGGGAAGGCGCCTACGAAGGTGCATGGACCGGACCGCAATTCGTACTCACCCATCACCCGCCCGCCGCCGCGGTACCCGGCGTCACGTTCGTCACCGACCTCGACCACGCGGTTGCCGCCGCCCGCGCCGCCGCCGGCGACAAGTACGTCAGCATCCTCGGCGCGAGCGTTGCGCACCAATGCCTCGACGCCGGAGTGCTCGACGAGATCCTCGTGTGTATCGCGCCGGTCCTGCTCGGCGACGGCACGCGCCTGTTCGATCGTCCCGGCGGGACCAACGTCAAACTCGAACGCATCAGCCTCAGCCACGGACCCCTCGCGACCAACGTGTGGTTTCGCGTGCGGTGATCAGGGCCCCGAGGCCACCGACAGCCCGTAGTCGAGCGCCGAATACCAGTCGCCCCGCCCCTGCGGGGTGAGATCGAGGATGTTCCAGGTCGCGCACAACAGGTCGATGCCGCGTTCGCCCACGTCCGCCGACATCGAGGGTCGGGCCGTGTAGCTGTGGCGGACGTTGCCGTCGGCGTCGCGCACGAACACCGACACCGTGGAATCCTGCGAGCCGTCGGCCTCCTCACTGCGGAGGTCGTACTTGAACGAGTTGTCGCCGCTGCTCAACAACCGCAGGCGATTCCATTCGCGGTCCCGGGCGTGCGCGCGCAGGGCCACCGGATCGGCCGCGGCCACCACCGCGAAGTCGACGTTGCGCGCGAGGTGTTGCGCAATCCCGTTGAAGCCGTCGATCCACTGCGTACACATCGGGCACGGAGCGGTCTGCGCCTTGCCGAACATCAGGTGGTAGATGACGAGCGGGCGATCCGCGGCGGTGAAGAGCTCGCTCAAGCGCACCGTCGCCACGGGTGTGTCGCCGTCGCGCAGCAACCGCGGTCCTTCGAGGAAGACGTAGTCGTCCACGACCGGACCCAACGGCAGCGCGCGCCGCATCTCGGCCACACGCTCGCGCTGTTGCATGAGATCGAGCTCTGCGATCCGGAGCTTCTCGCGTGCGTCGGCATAGTCGGCGGGCTCGTTCGCCAATCGCGTGTATTGCATCGGGCTCATCCTTCCTCGAGCGCGCGTTCCAGCGCGTCGAACTTCTCGAGCCAGCCGGGCTCGAAGCGTGAACGGAGATCGTCGGGAAGACCCGTGTGCTCGAGGTGAAGCACCGTCGTGTCGCCGTCGGCGCGCAACGTGATCGCCACCGTGGTGGGGAAGCCGTCGATGACCCAGCGCCAGCGCATCCGGTGCGGCGGATCGACCTCGAGTACCTCCGCGTCGATCGGCGTCTGGCCGGGGTCCCGGACGAACTGAAAACGATGGCCGACGCGCGGCTCGAAGTTGTTGGGCATCAACCACGCAGCGAGCGCGTCGCCCTGCGCGATCGCGTCCCAGACGCGTGCGATCGGGTGCGAGAAGCGCACCTCGTGCACGACGTCGCGGCTCTCGTCGATCATGCGACTCCGTCCAGATATCCGCCCAGTCGTTGCAGCGAGCGGCCCCAGAATTCGTCGAGGTCGGCGAGCCACTCGTCGACCTCCCGCAACCGGGCGCGCTGCAACGAGTAGTAGCGCTCGCGACCGTCGCGCCGTTCGGAAACCACACCGACCGACAACATGAGTCGCAGGTGCTGCGACACCGCGGAACGGCTCACCGGCAGATCCAACGCGAGGTCGCTCGCCCGACTCTCGTCGCGCGCGAGTCGCCGCAGCAGTTCGCGCCGCACCGGGTGCGCGAGCACCCCGAACGCATCCTCGACGACCGGCGCCCCGGGGGCTCCCACGAGCCCGACAATACGTTAGGACAATCTAACGTGTCAAGGAGATCGCCGCGCTCAGCCCTGGTGCGTCACCGTGACGTTCCCGCCGAGACCGGCGACCGCTTCGGTGCTCAGTCCCACGGGCTGCGGGTCGATGTGCAACGCCCAGCGGAAGAAGCCGACGCTCAACTGATCGATCGCGGGGAACGCCGTCTCCGGCAGGGGGTGCGGCTTCAAGCAGCCGTCGGAACCGAGCTTGAACAACTGGGGCGGGATCGGGAGCTTGATCGCCTTCGCGATGCCGACCAGACCGCCCTTGCTCCGCGCGATGAGACAGATGTCGGAGAACACGAGGTGGCCGGCGCCCGCGATCTTCACGAGGTACTTCGGATCATTCATTCCGTCGTAGACCTTCACGCTCGACGCGGCCGGAATGATCCCGTCGGTCGTCCCGAGCATCACCATGCCCGGCTTCTCCGGTGGCGCGGGTGCGGCCCCGCCTTGTCCACCGAATTCGACCGAGTACGAGATCCACGCCTTGATGCGGGGGTCGGCCGACGCGAGCCGGTACGCCGAGTCCGCGCCGGCCGAGTGACCGGCCGCGACAACACGATCGGGATCGATCAACCCGTGCAGCACTCCGGAACCGCTCGACGCCTTCTCCACGAGCGCGATCGTCGCCTGCAGCACCGCGAGATCCGTCGCCTTCGGCACTCCTTGCGACGCGGTGCCGAGCAACCCGTCGAGCGACCGCTCGACGTGATCGGGCGCGGCGACGACGAATCCCCACGAAGCGAGATGCGTCGTCAGTGTCACCGACTGCGACGGATAGCCCGCGAAGCCGTGACTGAAGATGACCAGCGGATAGCTCCCGGGCGTGGTCGCCGCGGGTGCGTCGACGAACGCGTCGTCCTTGTACAGGATGTGATCCTCGGCGGGAACGAGCTTCTGCAGCCCCGGATTCAACATGTTCGCGATGTCGATCGACTCCTGCGCGTGCCCGGCCGTGGTCGCCGTGTTCGCCGGATACCAGACCGCGACCCTGCGCCCACCTGCGAGCTGCATCGTCGTCACGCCGACCGCGTACGGACCCTTCTTCGCGTACGGCGCGGGGTCGGCCGGGACCGGTCGGGTCGTCGCGGTGGGTGTGGCCTTGGACGAGCTACCGCACGCCCCGGCGAGCAAGGACAGCGCGACACATGAACCAACCAGCAGACGCGGCGAAGAGAACATGGCCCGAGTCTGTCACGGACGTGACGACGGCGTCAGACGGCCGCGGCGCCGTTCCAGACGATGCGGGGGGCGTCGGTCCAGAGGCGTTCGAGCCCGTAGAACTCGCGCGTCTCCTCGAGGAAGACGTGCACGATGAGATCGCCGTAGTCGAGGAGCACCCACGTGGTGTCGTCGAGGCCCTCGACCGAACGCGGTTTCACTCCCGCGCGCTCGAACAGCTGCGCCTTGACCTCGTCGACGATCGCGCGCACGAGCCGCGTGTTCGATGCGTGCACGATCACGAACGCGTCGACGATGCCCATGATCTCGGCCACGTCGAGCACGACGATGTCTTCACCCTTCTTGTCGTCGGCGGCGCGAGCGGCGATGCGGGCCCGCTCGGTGCTCGTGATGGCGGTACTGGTGATGGATGGGGTGCTCGTCGTACGTTCGGCTTCGGTCACGGAATCCTTTGCGGGTCGACGGCGGGAACCGGCGTCGAGGTCGGTGTGGTTGCGGGCGTCGTCTCCCACGCACGGCGGGTACCGAAGTGCGCGGCCAAGAGTCCTGATGCGGTGGCCAGAACGACGACTGCGAGCATGCCCCAGATCTCGCGCGACCGACGTTCGGGCCGCGACCGGCCCTCGGCGCGCGACCGGCGCTCGGGGGTCGTCACGCCGTTGCGTCGGGCCATCACTCTCCAGTGTAGAGACCGCGTTGGCGCAGGACCCGCGCCGCCGGGAGCGGCACGAGGTAGTCGACCGATTCGCCCGCCGCGATGCGCCGCCGGAGGTCGGTCGACGAAACGTCCAGCCGCGGCATGTGCACGCGCACGCAGTGCCAGCCTGCAGGCGGGATCGAGGGCGCGACGTCTTCCCGGTCGACCACGGCGAGCGTCACCGCGGCCTGCAGCGCGTCCGCTCGGTGCCACGAATCGAGCGACGCCGCGACATCGCTCCCCACGATCAGGAACAGCTCGCAATCCCCCTCGGCCCGCAGCGTCTCGACGGTGTCGACCGTGTAGGTCGGACCTTCCCGGTCGATCTCGATCCGGGACGCCTCGAGCCGGTCGACGCCGTCGACCGCCGCCGCGACCATCTCGAACCGTGCCTCGGCGGCTGCGCAGACCCGGCCCCGCTTCTGCCAGGGATCACCGGCCACGACGACCAGCACACGGTCGAGCCGGAGCTGATCGCGCGCGGCCGTGGCGGCCACGAGATGCGCGATGTGGACGGGGTCGAAGGTGCCACCGAGAAGGCCGAGGCGCTCCACCGGGCGAGTGTACGAGAAGGCCTTGCGAACGGCGTGATGCACGCACTGTGAACGGCGTGATGCACGCACTGTGAACGGCGTGATGCACGCACTGTGAACTGCGTGTTGCGTACGCCTTGCGCCCTCATAGTGCGTCCTAACCTGCAGCGATGCCCAGCCTCGTGGTGCGTGTGTGGCTCCCCGACCGACCGGGCGCGCTCGGCTTGGTCGCCTCTCGTATCGGCGCGATCGGCGGCGACATCGTCGGCATCGACGTGCTCGAACGCAGCGAACACGTCGCGGTCGACGAGTTCGCGGTCATGCTCCCCGACAAGGACCTCGTCTCCCTGCTCGTGCGCGAGATCGAAGAGGTCGACGGCGCGTCCGTCGAGCAGTGGCGCGAGGTCGGCACGTTCCCCGATCCCCGGCTCGACGCGCTGGAATCGGTCGAACACCTCTCGGGTGCGGAGTCGCGCGGCGAGCTCGTGCAACGGCTCGTCGACAGTGTGCGCGAGGAGTTCGCGGCCGACTGGGCCGTGATGTTGCACGGCGACGTCGCCCTCGCGAGCTCGGGTTCCGATATCCCCGATCCGTCGGTGCTCGAAGCACTCGCGGCCGGGACCGCTGCGTCACCGATCGTCGCCGCGGGCGATGCCGGACCGGACGACCTCGCGGTCGCGCCGTTGCCGACCGGCGACGTGGTCCTGCTCGTCGGCCGCGACGGTCATCCCTTCCGCCGGCGCGAGCGGCGCCAACTCCTCGCACTCGCGCGCATCGCCGATCGCGTCGGGACGATCCTCTCGGACTAGGCCTCTCGGATTAGGTCTTTCGGACTAGGTCGCGCGCGCGTTCTCGTCGAGCTCGCGATCGAGCTTCAGGTAGTGCTCGAAGCGGGCTGCGTCGAGCGCGCCGCTTTCGATTGCCGCCCGCACGGCGCAGTCGGGTTCCGGACCATGCGAGCAATTGCGGAACCGGCACTGCGCGACGAGCGCCTCGACGTCGGAGAACACGCGGCTCAATCCCGCGTCGGCATCCCACAGCGCGACCGAACGCAGCCCGGGCGTGTCGACCAGCCATCCACCGCCGGGCAACTCGACCAGCTCGCGCGCCGTCGTGGTGTGGCGCCCGCGCTGGTCGTTCTCGCGCACGTCGCCGACCACCTGCACCTCGCGGCCGATGAGCCCGTTCACGAGCCGCGACTTGCCGACGCCCGACGCGCCGATGAGTGCGACGGTGCGATCGGGACGCGCGAGCGCGCGCAGCGGTTCGAGGCCGAGGCCGGTAACTGCGCTGGTCACGACGACCTCGAGGTCGGCCGCGGCGGAGCGGGCGAGCTCGACCCCGGCGTCGACATCGTCCTGATCCACGAGGTCGGCCTTCGACAACACGACGACCGGCGCCGCACCACTCTCGAACGCGAGCACGAGCTCGCGCTCGAGACGGCGGATGTTCGGACCGTTGTTCAACGACTGCACGACGAAGACGTAGTCGACGTTCGCGGCCACCACCTGCGGCCGGCGCGAGCGCCCCTCCCCCGCGTCGCCGCGCACGAACGCCGACCGGCGCGGGAGCACGTCGACGACTTTGCCCTGCTGCACGGTGATCTCGTCGCCGGTCACGACCTCCCGACCGGCCAGCTGCACCCGCACGATTCCGGATTCGGTCATGACCGTCGCCCAACCGCGGTCGACGCGCGCGACGCGGCCGGGCTCGGGATCTTGGGGCGGGGCCATCGATTCAGCGTATTCTCGCCCCATGGCCACTCGGACGTTCGCAGTCGAGCGGATGCAGGCCGGCGAACGGTCGGCCCTCGTCGCCGCCCTCGGGCGCGCGTTCTACGACGACCCCCTCTTCGGTTACTTCCTGCCCGACCTCCTCGCCCAGAGCAAGGGCCTGCTCCACTACATGAAGGCCGCGATCGCCGACGCGGCGCCGTTCGGCGAGGTCTGGGTCGCGCACACCGACGGCAAGATCGCGTGCGGCGCGGTCTGGTTGCCGCCCGGCGCGTATCCCCGCGGCCCGCGGCGCGACATGCTGACCAACGTGCGCGCCGCGCCGGCATTCGCGCGCACGGGGCGGCGCCTCGCCGGCGCACTCCGTCTCCTCGCCGCGCTCGACAAGGCGCACCACGAGCTGGACGAGCCGCACTACTACCTCGCCATCCTCGGCACGGATCCGCTCTACCAGCGGTCGGGCGCGGGCGGGGCGGCGCTGCAGCCCGTGCTCGACCAGTGTGACCGCGAAGGTCTCGGCGCGTATCTCGAGACACAAAAGGAAGACAACCTCGCGTACTACGCGCGCCACGCGTTCGAGCTCGTCCGGAAGGTGGATGTCGACGGCGTCCCCCCGGTGTGGACGCTCGCGCGCAAGCCCCGTTAGGCGTCAGGCTTCGACGACGTCCGCGACGAACTTCTGCAGCTGGCGGAGGTTGCGGACCTCGTAGACGCCGTCGCAGTACGGCGCGTACTCGGACACGATCGAGTCACCGGTGTCCCAGTAGCCGCGCGGCTCGGGATCGAGCCAGAACACCTTGCGGGCGCGCTTCTGCATCTCCGCAACCGTCCACGCCTGCGACGCGTGGTAGTTGTTGCGGGCGTCGCCGAGGAGGATGACCGACGACTTCTTCGTGACCTCGCGGATATGGCGCTCGTGGAACACCTCGAACGCGTGGCCGTAGTCACTGTGGCCGTCGACCCAAACCACGTCGGCCTCGGTGTTGACCCGGTGGATGGCCTCGCTGAGCTCCTGCGACTCGTCGAAGAAGCGCGTGACCTCGTCGATGCCGTCGATGAAGACCCACGACCGCACCTTCGAGAACTCGCTCTGCATCGCGTAGACGAACTGCAACGTGAAACGCGCGAACGACGCAACCGATCCGGAGATGTCGGCGACGACCATGATCTCCGGCTTCGACGGGCGCGGCCGCTTGAACTTCGGCTCGACCGGCACACCTCCGAACGACATCGAGTGCCGAACCGTCTGGCGGAAGTCGAGCTGCCCCCGACGGCGATGCCGGCGTCGCTGCGCGAGTCTCGCGGCCAGCGCGCGCGTCAAGGGATAGATGGCGCGCTGAAGCATCTGCATCTCGTCGCGCGACGCGTGCATGAAGTCGACGTCTTCGGGGAGGGGCTTGCGCAAGGTGCGCGCCATCGCCTCCACCCCGCGATCGGCGACGAGCCGGCGCCGGATCTCGGCCTCGATCATCTCCTTGAGCACCTTGAGCCGACCCTCGAAGTCTTCGCGCGCGAGGCGTTCGTCGAACGAGCCGCCACCGATCTGCTCATCCTCTTGGGCCCGGGCCATCATCTTCGTGACCAGGCCGTCGGCGTCGAGCTGACGCAACGTGCGGTACAGGTAGTACGCACCCCCGACGGGTCGACCGGGTTCCATCCCCGCGAAGCGCGCCACCGCCGCACCGGCCAGCATCTTCATCTCGTTCTGGTCCATGCGCATCAGGGCGTCGAGAAGCATCTGCGCGAGCTCCTCGTTCGACACCTGACTCATCGCTCCGCCCTGGTCCATCGCGGCCCGGAGCTCGTCGAAGTTCGCCTGGGCTTCGGCGTCGAGGTCGGATTCGCCGTCGGCGTTCACGCCGGGCGAGAACATCGAGAAGAAGACCTCGAACACGGTGTCGAAGACGCGGTAGTGACCCGCGTTCTTCACCAGCGTCGCACCGAGCGCGGCCTTGAAGGACGCGCGATCGTCGAGGGGAACGAACTCGACCGCGCGCATCGCGTCGAGGTTCTCGGTCATCGACACCGGGAGACCCGCGGTGCGGAGCTCGTGCACGAAGCCCTGCAACACGTCGAGCATGTGCGGCTCGGCCGGCAGGATCGTCACGTCACCACTCCCCTTGCCCGACATCACGGCGCCGAGCTTGTTCCCGTACACGGTCTATTTCTTGATCACCGCGGGCGCGTCGACGCCCAACTCTTTGCGCGCCTTGGCGATGTCGCTCTGGTACTTCAACAAGACGTGCAGCGTGTCGCCGAGCACTTCCGGCGTGATCTCGTTGCGGCCGAGGAACACCAAGGTGCGGGCCCAGTCGATCGTCTCCGAGATCGACGGCGACTTCTTCAGGTCGATGTTGCGGATCGAGTTGACGACCTTGGCGATCTGCTCCGCGAGTGCGGCGTCGACCTCGGGCACGCGTACCCGCACGATCTCCTTCTCCCGCTCGATGTCGGGATAGTCGATGTGCAGGAACAGGCAGCGGCGCTTCAACGCCTCCGACAGCTCGCGCGTGTTGTTGGACGTGAGGAAGACCAGCGGGATCTGCTTGCCCTGGATCGTGCCGAGCTCGGGAATCGAGACCTGGAAGTCGGAGAGCACCTCGAGTAGGAGCGCTTCGGTCTCGATCTCGACGCGGTCGACCTCGTCGATGAGCAGCACGACCGGCTCGTCGGCCCGGATGGCCTCGAGCAGCGGCCGGGTGAGCAGGAACGCCTCGGAGAAGATGTCGGACTCGACCGTCTCCCAGTCGCGCTCGTGCTCACGGTCGGCCTGGATCCGCAGCAGTTGCTTCTTGTAGTTCCACTCGTAGATGGCCTTCGACTCGTCGAGACCCTCGTAACACTGCAGTCGGATGAGACGCGCGCCGAGTGTCTGCGCGACGGCCTTGGCCAGCTCGGTCTTGCCGACGCCCGCGGGGCCTTCGACGAGCACGGGCTTGCCGAGCCGGTCGGCGAGGAACACGACACCCGCGATGCTCGAGTCGGATAGATAGTCGACTTCGCGCAGTTGTGCGGCCGTCGCGTCGACGGATGCGAACCGTTCGCCCATTACCCTCGTACCTGCCCTTCACCCCAGATGACGTACTTGTATGTGGTCAGTTCCCGCAGCCCCATGGGGCCGCGGGCGTGCAGCTTCTGCGTCGAGATACCGATCTCGGCGCCGAACCCGAACTCTTCCCCGTCGGTGAAGCGCGTGCTCGCGTTCACGACGACGGCCGCGGCGTCGACTTCGTGCGTGAAGCGCCGCGCGGCGTCGAGATCCTGCGTGAGGATCGCTTCCGTGTGGCCCGTGCCGTAGCGGTTGATGTGCGCGATCGCGGCATCGAGATCGGCTGCAACCGCCACCGACATCTTCAGGTCGGAGTACTCCCGCCCGAAGTCGTCGTCGGTGGCGGGACCGATGTGGGCCGAACGTCGTTGCGCCTCGCCGTCTCCGACGAGCTCGACGCCCTGCGCGTGCAGCACGTCGGCCGCGCGCGGCACGAACGCGTCGGCCACCGCCGCGTGGACGACGAGGGACTCGGCCGCGTTGCACACGCTCGGCCGTTGCGTCTTCGCGTTGACGAGGATCGTCAGCGCCTGGTCGAGGTCGGCCGCGGCGTCGACGTACACGTGGCAGTTGCCGTCGCCGTCGATGATCACGGGAACCTTCGCGTTGTCGCGCACGCTCTGGATCAGCGCGGGGCCGCCGCGCGGGATCAGGCAGTCGACGTAGTCGGTCAGCTGCATGACCTCGGTCGCGGTCTCGTAGGCGGTGTCCTCGACGAGGATCACCGCGTCCTCGGGCAGGCCGTGCTTGACGAGGGCGTCGCGCAACAACTGCGTGACGACGATGTTGGAACGAAGCGCCGACGACGAACCGCGCAGCAGCGCGGCGTTCCCGGCCTTGATGCACAGACCGGCGGCGTCGCTCGTGACGTTCGGCCGGTTCTCGTAGATGATCGCCACCACGCCGAGCGGGACGCGCGTCCGCACGATCTCGAGGCCGTTCGGGCGCCGCCAGCCGTCGAGCACCTCGCCGACCGGATCCGCCAGCGCGGCGACGGTGCGCAGCCCGTTCGCCATCCCCTCCAGCCGGGAGTCGGTCAGGCGCAGCCGGTCGAGCGGACCGGCCGCCATCCCGCCCGCGACCGCGGCTTCGAGGTCGGCGTCGTTCGCGGCCCGGATCTCGCCCGCCCGCTCGGCCAGCAGATCGGCGGCCGTCAGCAGCGCACCGTTCTTGGCCGGCGTCGGCGCCCCGGCGAGCAATCTGCTCGCCGCCTTGGCCCGGCGGCCGAGCTCGATGACGGGACTCATCCCAGCAGGCTACCCCTTGACCCAACGGTCAAGTCCGGTGGTTTTCGGCCCGCCAAGGCCTTCACGCCCAGGCCCATCGGCCCTGTTGCGGCCGGGGGCCCGGCGATCAGAGTGGACTCGGCGCGTCCCGGACACGCCGGAGGAGGTGGTCACCGTGGGTGGAAGTGCACGCCCGAGCCGTTCCGAACTGCTGCGCGAGGTCCGCGTGGTCGTCGGGTCGGCATGACGCGGCTGCTGCGGCCGTTCGGCCGCGACCTCCGGGCCCAGCTCGACGAGGACGTCGCGTCCTCGATCGCGGCCCCGCGGACGTCGGCGGGCGACCCGATCGGCGAGGGCGACCTTGCGCAACTCCCCGACGCGCGGCTCGGTCGTCCGGCACCTGCCCGACGGCGACTTCACCTACGCCGAGTTCACCTTCGGACCACACGCCGTCCGATACCCGGCGTGAGGACGCCGTCGCGCCCGAGTCGATGCCCCCGTGAGCGAGCGCGCAGTTACGGCAGCACGACGAGGTCGTCGCGGTGGACGACCTCTTGCGGTGAACCACTCGGCAGATCCGCGGTGCGCTTGCCCGCGACCGCGCGCAACTGCGACGCGCCGTAACGACACAGACCCTTCGCGAACACGCGCCCGTCGTCGCCGACGATCTCGACGGGTGCGTCGACGTCGAACGTGCCCTCGACGGCGCGCACGCCCGCGGCCAGCAGCGACTTGCCCCCGTCGACGAGTGCCCGCCGGGCACCCGCGTCGACGGCGACCCGGCCTTCGGAACCCTGCGCGAACGCGATCCACAGCTTGCGCGACGAAAGGCGCGTCGGACGCGGCGCGATCGACGTGCCGACCGCGCGTCCCGCGAGCGTGTCCGCGATCACGTCCGGGACCGATGCCGACGCGATGACCGCGCGCACCCCCGACCACGCCGCGATCTTCGCGGCCGCGAGCTTGCTCGCCATCCCGCCACTGCCCCGTTCGGTTCCGGCGCCGCCGGCCGCCTGCTCGAGCGCTTCGTCGACCTCCACGATCTCCTCGATCAGCGACGCGTCCGCGTCGTGGCGGGGGTCGGCGGTGAACAGGCCGCCGGTGTCGGTCAACAGCAGCAGTGTCTCGGCGTGCACGAGGTGCGCGACGAGCGCCGCGAGGCGGTCGTTGTCGCCGTAGCGGATCTCGTCGTCGGCGACGGTGTCGTTCTCGTTGACGATCGGCAGGACACCCAGCTCGCGCAACCGCTGCAGGGTCTCCCGGGCGTGGAGGTACTGACTGCGGTGCGCGAAGTCGTACGGCGTGAGCAACACCTGGCCCGCGACGATGCCGTGCGCACCGAGCAGCGCATTCATGCGTTCGAGGAGCAGCGGCTGGCCCACCGCCGCGATCGCCTGCAGCGTTCCCATGTCGGTCGGGCGGCGCTGCAGACCGAGCACCGGCATGCCCGCCGCGATCGCGCCCGACATCACGAGCACGACCTGGTACCCACCGGCGCGCGCGCCGCGATGTCGCCGGCCAACTTCGTCAATGCGTCGTCGTCGAGCTCCCCCGACTCCTTGGCGATCGACGAGGTCCCGACCTTCACGACCGAAACCGGCGTCACGACACCACCACCGAAACGGGTGCGCTCACAGGGGTTCCTCGTAGACGAGCTCGTGGTCACCGATGTGCACGGTGTCACCGTCGGTCGCGCCGGCGCGCTTCAACGCCTTCTCCACGCCCATCCGCTGCAGCCGCTGCTGGATGTACGCCATCGCCTCGGGGTTGGTGAGATCGGCGAGCGCGACGGCGCGCTCTGCGGGCCGACCCTGCACGCGCCACTGCTTCGGACCTTCCTGCACCACCGAGAAGCCCTGCTCCTCGGGCCGGAACACGACGTACGGCTCGTGCTGGCCCTCGGCCGCGCGTGCGTCCTCGATCAATGTCGCGAGCTGTCCGCGGAACTCGTCGAGACCGGCGCGGGTGACGCTCGCGATGCGCAGCCCGTCGAACTCCACGTCGGGAGCGGCGACGTCGGCCTTGCTCCCGACGACGAGACGCGGCCGTTCCAACAATTCCGGCCGGTATCGGCCCAGCTCGTCGAGCAGGATGCGTTCCTGCTCCGCGGGCGAACGGCCGTCGACCGGCGCGAGGTCGCAGAGGATCACGAGCACGCGTGCCCGTTCGATGTGCCGCAGGAACTGGTGACCGAGACCGCGTCCTTCGGCGGCCCCTTCGATCAGACCGGGAATGTCGGCGAGCACGAACTCGTGGTCCTGCCAGCGGACGACCCCGAGGTGCGGTTCGAGCGTGGTGAAGGGATAGTCGGCGATCTTCGGCTTCGCCGCGCTCACGACCGAGATGAGCGTGGACTTGCCCGCGTTCGGGAAGCCGACGAGCGCGGCGTCGGCCAGCAACTTCAGCTCGAGCTTCAGCCAGCGTTCCTCGCCGTACTCGCCCTGCTCCGCGAAGCTCGGCGCCCGGCGCGCGTTCGACAAGAAGCGCGCGTTGCCGCGCCCGCCCTGTCCACCGCGCGCGGCGAGCCACGTGTCGCCGTGCTGCAACAGGTCGGCGAGCAGCTCACCGTCCATCGAGCGCACGACGGTGCCCTCGGGCACGTCGACGACGAGGTCGGCTCCGCCCTTGCCGTGCAGCTTCTGGCCCTTGCCGTGGGTACCCGATCCGGCCTTGCGGTGCGGATGATCGCGGAACGCGAGCAGCGACGCGACGTTACGGTTCGCGCGGAGCCACACGTCGCCGCCGCGGCCACCGTCGCCGCCGTCGGGTCCGCCCTTCGGCACGTGCGATTCGCGGCGGAAGCCGACGCAGCCCGCGCCGCCGTCACCACCCTTCACGTTGCTCTGCGCGGTATCGACGAACCCGGACATCTTTGACCAGGATACGGAGGCAGGTGGTCGTATCCTCCGCTTGTGCGACGACTCGGCCCGGCCCTCACCCTCGGAATCGCCATTCCGGCGTTCCTCGCCCTCGCCGGATGCAGCAGTTCCAAGAAGGCAACCGTCCCGCCGACCACGACCACCACGTCGACCGGCACCCCGGCCACGAGCAGCGCCTCGACCAGCACGGTGGTGACGACCACCCCGCCGACGACGGCCACGACCGCCGGCGGAACGACCACCACGATCACGGGCTCGGCGGTCTTCACCACGTTCACGATCACCCCGACCTCGCCGGTGGCGTGCAACACGCCGACCATGGTCGAGCTGAAGTGGACGGCGAAGGGTGCGAGCTCGGTCGTCCTCTCGATCGACGGGGTGCAGGCCGGTACGTTCGCCGGCGGAGCGCAGGATCACCTGCAGTACTTCGCGTGCGACGGCAAGAAGCACACGTACACGCTGACCGCGAAGGTCGGCACGACGACGGAAAGCACCAGCCGCGACGTGACGTCGAAGCCGGTGAGCTGACCATGGCCCAAGGACGCCTCGGGGAACTCGCCCGCCGGTCACCACCCCGGGTCAGGAATCTGCTCAACCGGGGGAGGAACCGCGTGCTGCGGGCGCTCGACGCCGTCCCCGCCGGTCCGCCCGTACCCGACGCCGCCGAGCCCGTGTGGAAGCCACCGCCGGTCCCTGTCCCCGACGGCATGACCCTGGCCGACCTCACGAAGCTGTTCCACACCTGGTCGGTGAACGGCGAGCCCGCCGGCCACCTCGACGCCTACGTCGCCGATTCCCTCTGGCGCTTCTGCCACACGTGGTCGTTGATCCGCGACGAGAAGGGTCGATGCCTCGAGCTGGGCGCGAACCCCTACTTCACGACCCAACTCCTCGACGACTTCACCGACCTCGATCTCACCCTCGTCAACTTCTACGGCACACGCGGCGCCGCGACGGAGACGGTCTCCTACGTCCGGCCCGGCACCGACGAGAAAGCGCTGCGCGAGCACGACACGATGATGTTCAACGTCGAGGAGGACGAATTCCCGTTCGCCGACCACTCGTTCGATGTCGTGCTGTTCTGCGAGATCATCGAGCATCTGCTGATGGATCCGCTCGCCGCGCTCCGGGAGATCCATCGCGTGCTCGAGCCCGGCGGCATCCTCGTGTTGACGACGCCGAACGTCGCCCGACTCGACAACGTCGCGGCGATGGTCGACGGGCGCAACCTGTACGACCCGTATTCGGGTTTCGGGCCCTACGGTCGCCACAACCGCGAATACACACTGCACGACCTGTCGCGACTCCTGGCCTTCGCCGGCTTCGAAGTCGAGGTGGCGTTCACGGCCGACGGCCACCCGTTGGACCCGGCCCACAGCGGGCGCTATGCGGAGGTCGGGCCGCTCGTCGCGTGGCGCAGCCGCGATCTGGGTCAGTACCTGTTCGTGCGCGCCCGCGTGACCGGAAGCGGCCGCGACGGCCAGCCCAGCTTCCTCTATCGGGATTGGGGCGCCGGCCAGATCGTCGACTACGGCTGAGAGCGTTCTCGCCGGCCGATTTCAGCCGATCGCACTCCGGGTGAGATCGATGCCGGCCTCGAAGCCGCCGGAAGCCGAGATCGTCGCCCGCACGCGCTCACGCCGGCGCGTGCGATACACGATGAGCTCGGCCAGCAAACCGAGCGACGCCAGCTGCACTCCGACCAGTACCAACAGCACTCCGGCCAACAACGCCGGGCGACTGCCGACGCCGATCCCGCGCAGCCAGTCGATGGACATCCACCCGAGAAGCGCCGCGCCCAGGGCGCCGCACGCGAGACCCATTCCGCCGAGGATGTGAAACGGTCGCGCCTTGTAGGTGGTGAGGAACTTGACGGTGATGAGGTCGAAGAAGCCGCGCCAGAACCGGGCGCGCCCGAACTTCGACTCACCGTGGAGGCGGGCGCGGTGCGGGACGTCGACCTCGCCGACCTTGAAGCCCTGCGCGACGGCGAGGACCGGGATGTAGCGGTGCATCTCGCCGTAGAGGTCGACCTCTTCGATCACGTCTCGGCGCATCGCCTTGAGACCGCTGTTGAAGTCCTTGCCCTGCACGCCGGTCATCTTCGCGGTGCACCAGTTGTAGAACTTCGACGTCGAGCGCTTGATGAACCGGTCGTTGCGCTGGGCGCGCCGGCCGGTGACCAGATCGAGGCCGCCGTCGAGCGCCTCCAGGAGCAGCGCGATCGCACCGGGGTCGTCCTGCCCGTCGGCATCCATCAGCACGACGGAACGGCCCGCGACGAAGTCGAATCCCGCCTGCAGCGCCTCGGACTTGCCCGAGTTGCGGCGGAAGTGGATCCAGCGCAGCTGCGAGTGCCGGCGCTCGCACTCCTCGAGGACCTCGATGCTGCCGTCGTCGCTGCCGTCGTCGACCACGAGGATCTCGAAGGAGAGGTCGGTCGCTTTCAGGGTGTCGACGATCTCGTCGACGACCTCGGCGAGGTTGGTCGCCTCGTTGTAGGCCGGGAGCAGAATGGAGACATCGGGTTGCGTCACGCGCCCTCCACGCTAGCCACCATTCGGCGTCGGAGTCGGTTTACAGGCAGGCGACAGTTTCGCGCCCCATTGCTGGACCGGTGAATCGAACGGCGCGCCGAACTGGTACCCGCTCAGGGCGAAGTGCAAGGTCCGGGAGTCGCCCGGCGCGTTGAAGTTGGGCCCGGTGACGCCGAACCGGATCTGCGACTTCCCGGGCGGGATGGTCAGGGTCTTGCTCCAGGTGCCGGTGCCATTCGAGAGCGGGACCACCTCGTCGTCCCCCGGCGCACTGATGTCGACCTGCCGGGTCGCCGGATTCGCCACGAACGATGTGGACGCCGTGACGGTGGTCGGCGCGGACGACGGATTGTTCAGCTCGACCGTCGCCGTGGGAGACGTCGCCCAGCGCCGCGCGCCCCCGCAGGTGGTCTCCGCCGACGAGAAGCCGTCCCAGCGCACGGTGTTGCCGAGGACCACGTCCGAGCTCTGCTTCAGCGCCTCGTCTCCGAGCTCACGCTGCAGGCGGGCGCGGAGGCCGGTCAGGTCGAGGTAGTAGAGACGGTTGTCCTTCGACCCGAGCGTTGGCGCGCCTGTATACGGTGCGGCGGCCTTGAGGAGCGCCGCCGCGTTGTCCGGGTATCCGGGGCGATCGATCACGACGCCCTGGAAACCGACGGCGGCGACCTGCGCGAGCATGCTCACCGGGTCGTTGGCGTCGAGGTTCTTCTGCCAGTCACTTTCGATCCGGCCTCGCATGCCGCCGTAGCTCCAGCGCAGCGTCTTGGTCTGGAGGTAGGCGGTGAACTGTTCGTACACGCCCATGTTGTTCACCGGTGGCGCTTCGGGGAACACGGTCATCGGGAGCTGGAAGACCATCGAGTGCGCGGGAATCGTCTGCTCGAGCGTGCGGTAGAACTGCGCGTCGGAGTCGAAGCGGGCCGCGGTCTGCTTGTAGCCGAACGTATACGTCGGTGTGACCTGATCGAACGCGCCCCCCACGACGAGCACGCCGACGATCAGTGCGACGACAGCAGTTCCGAGTCCGGGCCGGCGGATGCGGCCGCGCAGATACGCGAACCCCTTGTCGAGGCCGATGGCGACGACGAGGAGGGAACAGAACGCGATGAAGATGGAGATCCGGTTCCACGTTCGGTACGTACGGAATCCGGCGAGAGCAAGAAGAAAGGCGAAGCCGCCGATCGTGCCGAGCAGGATCGCGATGAGGTTGACGACACCGAGTTGCGCGGCGAAGTCGTTCTCCTTGCGCCGGGCCCGACTCCCCAACCCCGACGCGAGCACCGCGCCGATGCCGACGATCAGCCCGACCGACCCGATGAGTCCGAGCGGCGTGCCCCCCGTCTCGTTGTTCGTCACCCTCGCTTTGGCCGTCTTGGCCGCGAGCGAGTTGAGCGCCGCGACGCGGTGACCATTCGCCGGGAGCACGAGGTTGACCGGACGCAGCGCGTAGTAGTCCTGATCGCTCAACGAGCGATCGAGTACCTCGTGGTTCGGTCCGCGTTGGGCCCGCTCGACGAGAAACGGCCCGTTGTTGACGAACAATGCGCCGAACGCCGCCACCGAGATGATCCCGGCCAGCGCCAGCGGCCGCCAGTCGCGATCGCGCAGCGCGCTCAGGATTGCGATCACCACGAGGATCGAAGCCATGAACGCGGTGTACTGATCGTCGGTGCAACCGAGGAGTACGGCGACACCCAACGCGAAACCGAGTCGGCCGCGGCGCACGCGCCACTTGTCCCCGTCGGGTCGGAGGAAGTCTTCGCGGTATCGATTGAGCCAGATGATCACGAGCACCGCGAGCGGAAGCTGGAAGTACACGCCCCGCGTGAGGTGCGCGAGGCCGCGATACGCGTGGTACGGCATGAACGCGAAGAGCGTGCCGACTACCGCTGCGGTCGCGACACCGAATCCGAGATACCGCACGACGAAGTACGCGACGAGCGCAATCGCGAAGAAGCCCGCCAGGAAATAGATGTTGAGTGCCAGCGCATAGTTGCCCGTGGCGACCCCGAGGATCTTCAGGCCGAGCCAGTGGAGGTTCTCACCCCCGACCGGGAAGTCGCGGTAGTCAGCCGTGAACGGGGCGGCGAGCCGCGGGTTCGACAGGTACCACGTGTTCTCGATCATCCCCTTCGTGAACGTGGCCGCCGGGATCGCGTCCCCCGAATAGTCGAACGGCACGTGCCAGTGCGCGTCCCACAGTTGGTAGACCACCGTGAGGAGCGGCGCGACTATCGCGACGACGAGAAACGACTCGCGCAGCGGCCGTATGCCGTCCGGAAAGCCCAAGCGGACCAGTCGAGATTCCGAATTGGTCGCGCGCACGAGCCTCCGGGAAGTTCCCTTTCTCGGTAACCTAATACCGGCGCACCGGCGATTCTGTGCACTCCTCTACGGTTACACCCACAATGCAGCATCCTCACCGGCTCCCCACACTCACCATCTCGGCGTGGATGCGGTTCGACGAGATTCGCCGAGGGATCTCGGCGGTCCGGCCTCGCAATGTTCTCGAGATCGGCGCCGGTCAAGGCGGCCTCGGCGCGTGGATCGCGCAGCGCTACGACTATGTGGGCTACGAGCCCGATGCCGAGTCACGCGCCGTCGCGGTCGGGCGCGTCGCGACGAACGCGGGCGCCCGCGTCGTTTCGGATCTCGACGGAACATTGTCCGAAACGTTCGATCTCGTGTGCGCGTTCGAGGTACTCGAACACATCGAAGACGATGCCGACGCGCTCGACGCGTGGGGCCGGCTCATTGCACCGCGCGGCCACCTCCTCATCAGTGTTCCCGCGCACTCGAACCGCTACGGGGCCTCCGACACCTACGTCGGTCACTTCCGCCGCTACGACGCTCCGCAACTGCGCGAGCTTCTCGAACGGCACGGGTTCTCCGTCGTGCGCGCGCGCTCCTACGGGTTCGGTCTCGGCCATCTCCTCGATGCCGCGCGCAACGCGGTCCTGGGCCGCCGCCCGCAGTTGCCGAGCACAGAAGAGGGCACGGCGATGAGCGGGCGACTGTTCCAACCGGGTCGGACGACGCAGGCGATCCTGAACTATCTCGTTGCCGCGCCCTTCCGGGCGTTGCAGCTCCCGTTCGCGCGCTCCGACGCCGGCATCGGCTACGTCGTGCTCGCCCGCCGCACCTCGTGAGCCCGGGCCGCAAAGGACTCATTCGCGTCGTCGTCGCGGTCTTCGTCGCTCTGGCGATCGGCTTCTTCGCGTACACGATCATCGACGCGTGGAACGCCACGAACGGCGAGTTGCCGTCGCTCGCACGCATCCTCGCGGCCGCGGCGCTCTGGACCGTCGGGCTGATCGCGGGCGCGACCGCATGGGCGACGTTGATCGGCGGCGACCGGCGCGTCGACCACGGTGCTTCGTTGCTGGTCTCGCAGCTCGCGAAATACGTCCCGGGCGGCGTGTGGCAGGCATCGGGACAGGTCGGCCTCGCCCGGGCCCTCGGCGTACGCCTGCAACGGGGCGCAACCGCGTTCTCCGTGCTCGCCGTCACCCAGGCCGTCGCGGGCTGCACGTACGGACTCGTGCTCGCGGCGGCGTGGACCGACGTGGGCATCGTCCTGCGCGTCCTGATGGCGCTCGGGGCGCTCGCCACGCTCGTGCTCATCGACCGCCGGTGGATGGTGTGGGTCCTGCACAAGATCCCCAAGACGCGATCGGCCTCGGCCGAGCTCGTGCCGCCGCAACGGGCGATCGTCATCACCTGGGCGATCTGCCTCGTGACGCTGGCCGCGACCTCCTGCGCGTACCTCGTGCTGCTCGGCAGCTTCGGGCCCGTCGACCAGCCGTTCCTCGTCATCGGCGCGTACGCGATCGCCTGGACGGTCGGGTTCATCGCGATACCGATCCCGTCCGGCGTCGGCATCCGCGAAGCCGTGCTCGCCACCATCCTGCACGGCATCTTCCCGGCATCGGTCATCATCGCGGCGAGCGTGTACTACCGCCTGGTCTCGGTCGCGACCGAAGGTGTGATGGCGGCGATCGCGTCGCACCGCGTGCGGCCGAGTCGGTTGGCGGCCGTGACGGACGACGTCAGCGACGACGAGTAGCACGACGAGCGGAACGCCCGGATCGGATCGCGGTCTGGACCTCGCGTTCGAGTTGCTTCGTGACCGAATCCGTGGCGTACGCGGCGACGTAGTGCCGGTGGGCCGCGACCGCCATCGCGGCGCGGCGGTCCGGATCGGCGAGCAGGTCACGGATGGCGCCCGCGAGCGCGTCGGGGTCACCGGCCGGCACGAGCGCGATCTCGGTGTCGGTGAACACACGGCGCATGGCCGCCGTGTCGGCGGTCACCACGGGTGTGCCGACGGCGACGCATTCGAAGACCTTGTTCGGCACGACGCGTCGCGCTTTGTCGGATGCGCCAAAGATGCCGCAGCACAGCGCCGCCGCCGCGATCTCGGCCGGGAGATCCTCGAGCGGGACCCGGTCGGTCATCTCGATGTTGGACACGTGCAGCTCTTCGATGAGGCGATCGATTGCGGCGCGCTCCTGACCGGTCCCGATCAACCGGAACTCGACGCCCTCACTGTCGAGCAACTTGGCCGCGCGCACGATGACGTCGATGCCGTGGAGCTTGATGTACGTGCCGTAGAAGAGGACCCGCTTCGGGTTCGGTGCGATATCCGGCCGCGGCCGGAAGACGTCGTCGTCGGCGCCGACCCAGACCACGCCGATCCGGTCGCGGGCAATGCCGCCGATGTCCGCGTACAGGTCGGCATGTTCGGGGGTGTCCGCGATGACCCGGTGCGCGCCGCGGAGACTGAGCCGGTCGACGAGCCGGGTGACCCGCCCGATGAACGAGCGTTCGGACGCGATCTTGCGATCGGCGACAACCGTGTCGAACAGCGAGATGTAGATGTCGAACACGACGGGCATTCCGCGTAGGCGGGCGATCGGCGCGAGCACGATCGTGTCGAACCAACCCGGGTACATCGTGAGCACCGCGTCGCCGCGCCGGATGCGGAGGAAGCGCCACAGGACGCGGGGATAGGCCCCGAGGCCGCGCCGGAGCAGCGCGAGCTTTCCCGTGTCGACGATGTCGTACCGGGTCGAGCCGAACAGGTCCGACTGGCAGATCACGACCTCGTGACCGGCGCGCTCGAGCAGCGCGATGAGACGGCGATTGCGCCCGAAACCGCGATCGAACGTTCCGGCCGCAATGACCCTCGACATGTGGGCTCCCAACCTCCGATCGGAGCGAAGACGCTACCGGCCGGCGCGTCGGGTCGCGCTCGCGGTCAGCTCTTCTTCGCCGCGGCCTTCATCGCGCGCTTCTGCTCGCGGATCTCGCCGACCCGTTCGAACGTGTCGACGTCGGCGATCGACGGCCAGTCGGCGGCCACGACCTCCCATCCCGGAGGTCGCACGCCGAGGCGCTTGCCCAACAAGCCGACGAAGATCCGGGCCTTCGCCTGCCCGAATCCGGGCAGCGCGACGACGCGCGCGTACAGCTCGTCGCCCGTCGGCGCGTCGTTCCACACCGCGTCGGCCCGTCCGGCGTAGTGCTCCACGAGGAACGTGCACAGCGCATGCGCGCGCTTGGCCATCGAGCCCGGGTAACGGTGCAGTGCCGGTTTGTCCCGAAAGATCGCCTCCAACGCGGCCGGTTCCATCGCCGCGATTGCGACCGCGTCGAGCGGGCCTCCGCCGAGGCGCTCCTTCAGGAGCGCAGGCGCGGTGAACGCCCACTCCATCGGGACCTGCTGGTCGAGCAGCATGCCGATCATCACGGCCAGCGGCTCCGCCGCGAGCAGCCGGTTGGCGTCGGCGTCGGGGGTGAAATACAAGGCGGCCGGCATCGCCCCGAGCCTAGGACGCAGGCCCGCCCGGCAGGCCGGAGCGACTAAGCTGACCCATCCCGAAATCTCGTTCCGCCCATGTAGGGGAGCGATTTGCCCGACCGTATCGACCCCGAGCTCGCCGCAGAGCAGAGCTATGTCACGGGGGCGTACGCCCGCCTCGAAGCCATGCGCGCCGCCGCCGAGCGGGTACGTACCGCCTACGCCGACGTGCGCGCGGGCGGCACCCATCAGGCCCGGCTCGAACGGGACATCGCCTGGGACGTGACCCAGCGCCGGCTGTCCGATCTCGACATCGGTGAGTCGCCCCTGGTCTTCGGCCGGCTCGATCTCGAACGCGGCGTCCGGTGGTACGTGGGGCGCCTCGCGGTCGAGGACGAGGACCACACGCCGCTCGTCGTCGACTGGCGCGCACCGGTCGCCGAGCCCTTCTACCGGGCCACCGCGGTCGAGCCGATGTCGGTCGTCCGCCGCCGCCACCTCATCACCCGCAAGGGCCGCGAGGTGACCGGCCTCGACGACGAGGTGTTCGACCAGCTCGCGGTCGAGGACGAGGGGCTGCGGGTCGCGGGCGAAGGAGCGCTCCTCGCCGCGCTCGAGAAGAACCGCACCGGCCGCATGGGCGACATCGTCGCGACCATCCAGGCCGAACAGGACGAAGCGATCCGCGCCGACGTGCACGGCGTGCTCGTGGTCGCGGGTGGGCCCGGCACCGGCAAGACGGCGGTCGCGCTCCACCGCGCCGCGTACCTGCTCTACACGCACCGGCGCCGGCTCGCGAACCAGGGCGTCCTCCTCATCGGGCCGAGCCCGGTGTTCCTGCGCTACATCGAACAGGTGCTCCCTTCGCTCGGCGAGCAAGACGTGCAGCTCTCCACGATCTCGGGCCTGAAGCCGCGCCTCGGTGTCGTCGCCGTCGACCCGCCCAACGTCGCAGCCCTGAAGGGCGACGCGCGCATGGCCCGCGTCATCCAACGCGCGGTGTCCGATCGGGAACGTCCGTTGACGCGCGACCTCATCGTGTTGATCGACGGCCTGCGCGTGCGCTTGTCGCGTTCCGATACGGCGCGCGTCGATCGAAGGCGCACACCGGCGGCGCTCGACCCACAACGAGAACCGTCCGTATGTCGCGCGCCGCCTCTACGACCTGTTGGTGGCGCGCTACAAGAACGCGGCGATCCGCGCGTACCGCGAGCGCAGCATCGACTCGCCGGCCAGCAACGTCACGAGCATCTTCGACCGCGACTCCGCGCTCGACACCACGATCGCGAGCACGCTCGCGCGCGGTGAGCCCACTCCCGAAGGCTGGGAGCAGGAGCTGCGCGTCCGCTTCCGCACCCGGCCCGAGGTCAAAGAGGCGTTGGAGCGGATGTGGCCGGTGCTGTCCGGGCCCGAGCTCGTCAACGACCTGTTCGGTTTCCGCGCGTTGGTGCGGTCGGCGTCGGCATCGGTCCTCACCGACGACGAGCAGGAACTGCTGCACCGCCGGCGCGATCCCGACGTCGCGCGGGGACCGTGGACCGAAGCCGATCTCGCCCTCGTCGACGAAGCCGACTCGCTGCTCGGCCCGGTCGAGGCGGCCCGGCCCGTGACCCGCCGGCGCAACAACGGCGGCGACACGTACGACACCGCCGAACGGGTGATCGACGACCTCGGGCTGCGCGGCTACGCCGATGCGGCGACGCTGGCCGGTCGGTTCGGCGAGCCCGCGAGCAACGGGAACGGCAGCGGGCACGAGGTGTCGTACGAGCCCCGCACGTTCGGGCACGTGCTCGTCGACGAGGCCCAGGACCTCACCGCCATGCAGTGGCGGATGCTGGCGCGCCGCTGCCCGTCGGGTTCGATGACCGTGGTCGGCGACCCCGGGCAGGCGAGCAAGCCCGGGGCGGTGGCTTCGTGGGACGACGTGCTGGCCCTCCTGCCCACGCACAACGCGACCCGATTCGTCTCGCTGAGCATCAACTACCGCACGCCGTCCGAGGTGATGGACGTCGCGTCCCAGCTCCTCGCGGTCGCGGCACCGACGGTCGAGCCGTCCCGCTCGGTGCGCAGCACGGGCGAGTACCCGCGCTTCATCGCCACCGAGGCCGAGGACCTCGTCCGCATCACGAACGAGGAGACGCGCGCCGCGCTGGCGCGCACCGGCGCCGTCGCCGTGATCGCGCCGCCCGCGCTGCACGCGGCGATCGTCGCGTCGCTCTCCGACGTCGGCGCGGTGGCGACCTCAGCCGATGCGCTCGACGCCCCGATCGCGGTACTCGACCCGACGAGCGCGAAGGGCCTCGAGTTCGACCACGTCATCGTCGTCGAACCGTCCCAGCTGGTGAACGCCGACCGGGCCGGACTGCGCCTGCTCTACGTGACGATCACCCGCACGACCAAGACGCTCACCGTCGTCCACGCCGAAGCCCTCCCCGAGGGCCTCACCCCCCGCCGCTAACTCCACCAACAGTTGTCGGAGAAAACAGCGCATAGCGCTGAAAACTCTGACAACTGTTGGGAGGAATTCTGGGGGTTAGGCGTCGGCGAGGGCGTCGTCGTGCAGGACGATGTCGACGAGCTTGCGGCCGCGGCGGGTACCGAACTTCACGACGCCGTTCGCCTTCGCGAACAACGTGTCGTCCTTGCCCAGCCCGACGTTGTACCCCGGGTGAAAACGCGTCCCGCGCTGGCGCACGATGATCGTGCCCGCGGTGACGACTTCGCCGCTGTAACGCTTCACGCCGAGGCGCTGGGCGTTGGAGTCGCGGCCGTTACGAGAGGATGCGGCACCCTTCTTCTTCGACATGTGCTGCTCCCCTAGCCCTTCGTGATCCCGGTGATCTCGATCGTCGAGTAGTGCTGGCGGTGACCCCAGTGCTTGCGCTCGTTCGACTTGTTCTTGTAGGTGTAGCCCTTGATCTTGGGGCCCTTCGCCTCGCCGACCACGCGTGCGGTCACCGACGCCGCGCCCAGCTGGTCGGGAGTTGCGAGCACGGCGTCGCCGTCGACCAGCATCACCGGCTTCAAGGTCACCTCGTCGCCCTCGAGTCGTTCGACGTCGAGACGATCGCCTTCGGCGACGCGGTACTGCTTACCGCCGGTGTGGATGACTGCGTACATGCGCGATGCCTCGTCGATGAGCTTCTCGGAACCGGGAAAGGATAGCCGACGGGCCGTTTCCGGCCCCACCGGCCGTTACTCGAAGAGTGATTCGTCGACCACGAACCCGCGGCCGTTGCAGTGCGGGCAGGTCGACGAGAACGCCTCGACCAGGCCCTCCGACACGCGTTTGCGGGTCATTTCGACCAGGCCGAGCTCGGAGATCGGGAACACCTGGGTGCGGGTCTTGTCCCGGGCCAGGGCCTGGCGGAACGCCTCTTCGACCGCCTCGCGGTTGTGCCGGATCTCCATGTCGATGAAGTCGATGACGATGATGCCGCCGATGTCGCGCAGCCGCAGCTCGCGCGCCACGACCTCGGCCGCTTCGAGGTTGTTGCGGTACACCGTCTCTTCGAGGTTCGACGTGCCGACGTTCTTACCGGTGTTCACGTCGATGACGGTCAGCGCCTCGGTGCGTTCGATGATGAGCGACCCGCCCGAGGGCAGCCACACCTTCCGGTCGAGCGCCTTGTGCAGCTGTTCGTGCACGTGGAACTTCTCGAAGACCGGCAGGTTCTCGGCGGCCGCGTCGTAGAACTCGACCCGCTCCGCGAGCTCGGGCGCGATGGCCTCGATGTAGCTGTTCACCTCTTCGTACATCGCGCGGTTGTCGATGACGACACCGCGGAACTCCTTCGTGAACTCCTCGCGGATGAGCCGGATGGCGAGCTGCGGTTCCTTGTAGAGGAGGCTGCCGGGCTTCGCCTTCTTCGCGATCTCGGAGATCTGCTGCCACTGCGCGTTGAGCCGCAACATGTCGCGCTCGAGCTCTTCTTCGGTTGCGCCTTCCGCGGCGGTGCGGACGATGAGGCCCGCGTCGGCCGGGCGCAGGCGGTCGAGCACGCGCCGCAGCCGCTTGCGCTCGTCGTCGGGCAGGCGCTTCGAGATGCCGTACGTCTGGGGCTGGCCCGGGACCATCACCACGAAGCGGCCCGCGAGGCTCACCTCCTGAGTGAGGCGCGCGCCCTTGTGTGCGATCGGGTTCTTCGTGACCTGCACGATGATCGCCTGGCCGTTGCGGAGCACGCGCTCGATGCGCGGCTTCTCTCCGCCTTCGACGTCGTTCGCGTCGTAGGCGACGTCGCCGCGGTAGAGCACGCCGTTCTTGGGTGTGCCGATGTCGATGAACGCGGCTTCCATGCCCGGGAGCACGTTCTGCACGCGCCCGAGGTAGATGTTGCCGTCGATCGACGTGTTGTCGTCGGTCGGGGTCGAGATGTAGTGCTCGATCAGCTGGCGGCCCTCGAGCACGCCGATGTGCGCGAAGCCGTCCTCGCGCACGTGGACGACCATGAGGTAGCGGCCGGCGGGTCGGCCCTTGCGGCTCGTCCCCCGCCGCCGCTGCAACGTCTCCTCGTCGAGGGAGTCGAGCAGCGCGGTGCCGTCGACGTCGACGTCGCCCAGCTCACCCGCGTCGACGTACTGGACCGGTCCGCGACCCTGGCCGCCGGAACGGTTCTGGGACCGCGCCGGTGCGTTCCCCGTGGTGACGCCGCCCCCGTTGCCGCCCGGGCCGCCCTTGCTGCGACCCCGTCCGCCGCGCCGCCGGCGCCGCTTCTTGGGCGCGCCGTCGGCGTCGGTCTCGCCGGCGTCGGCGCCGTTGGTCTTCTCCGGCGCCGTCGCCGCGGGTGCGGGTCGGCTGTCACCGATCTTGGGCCGCGACACCGCGGGCCGGGTGAGGCCCGCGTCCTCGCGGGCCTGCTCCCCGATGTCGTCGTCGGTCAGACCCCGGTCGGCGCTCTCCGCCGTCCAGTCCTCGCTGCCCGACAACGACTCGTGGTCGTCGTCGTCGCCGACGCCGTCGTCATCGTCCGAGTCGCCCGCGCCCGATGAACGGGCCGCGCCGCCCGCGCCGCCCGCGGCACCTGCGCCGGCCGGCTTCTTGCGGCGCTGACCGCCGCGCGTACCGCGCCGGCGCTTCTTCCGCGGTGCTTCTCCGTTGGCGCCGGGCGCGCCGCCCGCGCCGGGCCCGTCGCCGGATCCGGTCTCGGGGCCGCGGTCGCCGACGGGGGCGGCCTCAGCGGGCGCGATGGGGGCCGCGGTATCCGTCGCGGGTGCCACCACCGGGTGTTGCTCGTCGTGCGTCTCGTCCTGGAGACGGTTCAGGTCTGACATCGATGCCTTCTCTCATGACGCGTATGCATTCGGCACACGCGGGCGCGTGTCGGCGTCGAGCGGCTCCTGCCGCGCGCCGTCGCGCTCGATCCATTGGTGCATGCGCCGCGCGCGAATGTCGGTGAAGTCGCCGATTGCCGCGAGTACCTCACCCGGCTTCGCGCCGCGTGGTTGGGTTGACATTTCCATCTCGACACAAGTCCGAAGTTCGGTTGCCGATTCGGCGTGCGTCGAGCTTGCGTCGCACACGGTGATGCGACGGATGACGGGTCGTACATCTTCGACGACGTCGCGGCCCTTGCGCCGCTTCGTCGTGGGCAGTTCGGGGAGAGCCATTGCGGCATCGACCCGGTCGCGCAATTCCTGCGGGTCGACGTCGGTGAGATCGGTGTGCGCGACGTCGACCCGCCACTCGACGCACGTCACCGCTTCCTGCAGCGCGGGCGCTCGATCGGCCAGCGCGTTCACGCCCACGATCCGGATACCTTCGGGCAGCCCGGAGTTGAGCCGGTCCGCCAGCCGGTCGAGATCGATGTCCTCGGCCAGCACGATGTCGAGGTACTCCGCCTCGCTCTCGTGCCCGGTCGACAGCGCCAACCCGAAGCTGACCTTGGGCCGGGGCGAAAACCCCTCGGTGAACGCCAGCGGCAACTGGGCGACGCGAAACGACCGCTCGAGCGCCCGGGCGACGTCGCGGTGGCTGATCCAACGGACCTTCCCGAGCTTCGTGTACTGCAGCCGCACGGGGTTGGCGGCCCCGCCCCTCATGTCGTCACCGCCACGGGCTTCGTGCCGAGGAACCGGACCGGAACCTCGGCGGCCGGGCCGCTCAGATCCTGGCCGGTGCCCTGCGATCCGCCCGCGGGCGCCAGCGGCGACGCCACCACGTGCTCGAGGGCGTAGTCGGTACATACCCCGCAGTCGTAGCACGGAGTCCAGCGACAATCGGGGAGCCCGTGCTCGGCGAGGGCGGCCTGCCAGTCCTGCCACAGGAAATCCGAGTGCAGCCCGGCCGCGATGTGGCCCCAGGGCAGCACCTCGTCGCGCGTGCGATGCCGGGTCACGAACCAGTCCGGATCGAGACCTTCGGCGTGCATCGCGTCGAGCCAGCGGTCGAGCGAGAAACCTTCGCTCCATTCCTGGAACGTGCCGCCCGCGCGCCACACACGCTCGATGACGCGGCCGATGCGCCGGTCGCCCCGCGACGCGATGCCTTCGGCGAAGGTGGCCTTCGGGTCGTGCCACTTCACCTGGGCGCGGGTTCCCCGCACCGCGTTGCGCAACAGCGTGATCTTGCGCTGCAACTCGTCGACCCCGTTCTGACCGAACCACTGGAACGGTGTGTGCGGCTTCGGGACGAATCCGCCGACCGACACGGTGCAGCTCGCCTGCTTCGTGTACTTGCGGCCGATGTCGGTCACGTTGGTCGCGAGCTGCGCGATCCCGAGCGTGTCCTCGTCCATCTCCGTGGGGAGGCCGGTGAGGAAGTAGAGCTTCACGCGCCGCCAGCCCTGGGAGTACGCGGCGTCGACCGCGGCGTAGAGATCGTCTTCGATGATCAGCTTGTTGATCACCTGACGCAGCCGCCACGTGCCCGCCTCGGGCGCGAACGTGAGGCCGCTGCGGCGAACCTTCTGGAGCTCGCTCGCGATGCCGACCGTGAACGCGTCGACCCGCAGGCTGGGCAGCGAGACACTGACGCCGCCGGTGCCCTCCTGATCGGTGACGAGATCGGCGACGACGCCTTCGATCCCGGAGAAGTCGGCGCTCGACAGCGAGGTGAGCGCGACCTCGTCGTAGCCGGTGCGGCGCAGGCCCTCCTTGACCATCGTGCGCACCTGCTCCTCGGGCCGTTCGCGCACGGGGCGGGTGATCATGCCCGCCTGGCAGAACCGACAACCGCGGGTGCAGCCCCGGAAGATCTCGACGTTCAACCGGTCGTGCACGACCTCGACGAGCGGGACGAGCTGCCGCTTCGGATACGGCCACTCGGCGAGGTCGGCGACGGTGCGCTTGTCGACGACCGCGGGAACGTCGGGAAAGCGCGGCGTGACCGAGCGCACGACCGGGCCGTCGTACTCGACCGCGTAGAGCGACGGCACGTAGACCCCGGGGATCGTCGCGAGCTCGCGCAGCACCGCCTCGCGGGTGGCACGACCGCCGCGCTTCCACGCGCCGATCACCTCGGCGAGCTCGGAGATGACCTCTTCGCCGTCGCCGATGACGAACGCGTCGACGTACTCGGCCAGCGGCTCGGGGTTGTACGTGCAGTGGCCACCGGCGATGACGATCGGGTGCGACGGCGCCCGGTCCTCGTTTCTCACGGGCACGCCCGCGAGATCCACCAGGTTCAGCAGGTTCGTGTAGACGAGCTCGGCCGAGAGGTTGAAGGCCAAGACGTCGAAGTCGGCCGCGGCCCGATGGGTGTCGACGCTGAAGAGCGGCACCCGGGCCGCGCGCATCGAGGCCTCCATGTCGGTCCACGGTGCGTAGGCGCGCTCGGCCACCGAGTCGTCGCGTTCGTTCAGGAGCTCGTAGAGGATTTGCAGCCCCTGGTTGGGGAGCCCGATCTCGTAGGTATCGGGATAGATCAGGAGAAAGGCCGCCCGGCCGCTCCCATGGCGGGGCGCCAGGTTGCCCGGCTCCGTCCCCATCTCCATACCGATGTAGCGAGCGGGCTTCTCAACCCGGGCCAGCAGCGGTTCTATCCGCGGCCACAGGTCTGACATCTCCCGGCAGTGTAGTCCGGGCGCAGCGCGCCCCGGATTCGCCACCCAGCGTGAGGAGCGCCGTCAGGAAAACCGTCGCATGTGGATGTTCAGGACCAGCCCGATGGCGATGAACGACGCGATCACGGCGGAACCGCCGTACGACATGAAGGGCAGTGGGATCCCGGTGATCGGCATGATCCCCATCGTCATGCCCACGTTCTCGAAGATCTGGATCGCGAACATGGCCAGCACACCGATCGCGACGAGCGTGCCGAAGAAGTCCGACGACAGCAACGCGATGCGCCAGAGCCGCCACGCCAGCGCCGCGTAGAGCAACAGCAGCGCCGCGCCGCCGATGAAGCCGAGATCCTCACCGACCGCGGTGAAGATGAAGTCGGTGTGCTGCTCGGGCACGAAGCCGTTCCTGGTGCGCAGACCCCGACCGAAGCCGGCCCCTTCGAATCCGCCGGAGGCGATCGCGGCCTTCGACGCGCTCGAGGTTGAGCTGGGTCGGGGTCTGGTCCTGGGCCGAGATGTGCGCGGTCGACTGGTTGGCGAAGTTGGTCAGCCGGTCGAGCTGGTACGCCTGCACCTTGCCCGTGACCACGGCCGCGCCGACGAGCGAGGCGCCGAGCATCAACAGCACGACGATGTGCACGGGCTTGAGCCCGGCGATCACGAGCACGGCGGCCGCGCACACCATGATCACGAGCATCGTGCCGAGGTCGTGCTGGGCGTACACGAGCGCCATGACCAGACCGGCGAGCCCGATGGCAACCGCGACGCGCCACGTGTCGAGATCACCACGATGTTGATGGCAGTAGCCCGCGATCGCGACGATCACCACGACCTTGGCGACTTCCGATGGCTGGAACTGGAACGGCCCGACCTGGAACCACGCCTGCGCGCCGTTGTGATTGCGCCCGAGCACCACTACACCGGCGAGCAGCGGCAGGACCGCGAGGTAGATCAGCGGCCACGCGTCGCGGATGCGGCGATAGTCGACCGACATCACGATCGCCATCGCGATGACCCCGAGCACGACTGCCACACTTTGGCGTTCCACGTAGTAGTACCGGGAGAGGCCGCCGCGCGCGGTCTCGTAGCGCGACGCGTCGAAGATCATGAGCAGACCGAGCGCGCTGATCGCGAGCGGGAGCCCGAGCAGCGCGAGATCGATGTGCCCGAAGAGGCCGGTGTCGATGCCGGCGCGGCGGCGACCGGTGGACGCGGCGACGGTGGCCATCAGTCCTTGCCCGTCCGCAGGGTCGGGATCGGGGTGGTCGGGAGGCGGTAGATGTTCTCGACGATCTGCCGCACGATCGGCGCCGCGATCTGGGCGCCGTGCCCGCCCTGCTCCACCAGCGCGACCACGGCGTAATCGGGACTGTCACTCGGGAAGTACGACGCGAACAACGAGGTCGCGCCCTTGCCCGTGACGTCGGCGGTCCCCGTCTTCCCGGAGACCGCGGGGAGATCGAGGCCGCGGAACGCGTCGTACGCGGTTCCCTTCGGATCGTTGACGACGCCGCGGAAACCGGCGGCCATCGCCGGGTACGCGTCGCCGAAGTTGACCGTGCCCCGCGCCTTGGGCGTGTAGTTCTGTACGGGCTGCTTGGTCATCGGATCGATCACCGTCTGGTCGAGGTGCGGCGTCCATACCGTGCCGACGTGGGTGCTGAAGCCGTTCGCGAACGTCGCGTACGCGTTGGCCAGCTGGAGCGGCGTCACGAAGTCGTCGCCCTGGCCGACCGCGGCGTGGATGTTGTCGGCCGGGTACCAGATCGAGTTCTGGCGAACCGCCTCGGCGGTCTTGTAGTTCGCCTTCGCGAACGCGGTCTTCCACGCGGGATCCGGGATGCGACCCGTCGCCTCACTGAGCTCGACACCGGTCGGCTTCCCGAACCCGAGTTGGGCGGCGACGTCCTGGATGCCGAGACCCCGCTGCTTGTCCATCTGCCAGACGTTCCAGAAGGTCCACGCACCGGTATAGAAGTACACGTCGCTCGACACCGTCAGCGCGCGCTGGAGGTTGACCGGCCCGTTCACTTCCTTGTTGTCGTTCTGGAACGGGAACCCGTTGACGTCCAGCACACCGTTGTCGGTGACGTATTGCGACGCGGGCAGGATGTTGTACGCGTTCAGTGCAGTGGCCGTGACCAACTTGAACGTCGAACCCGGTGCGTACTGACCGAGGGTCACCCGGTTGAGGAGCGGGTTCTGCGCGCCCTGCGCACTGAGGAGGGCGAAGTGATCGGTCGAGATGCCGCCGACCCACCACGACAATGGATACGTGGGATTGCTCGCCATCGCGACGATCGATCCGTCGTGCACGTTGATGACCACCGCCGCCCCACCCGTCGGCTTCAACGTCTCGTAGTGGTCGGTGATGTTCGTGTTCTTCAGCGTCTTCGCCGCACTGATGCCTTCTCTGAGCGCGTCCTCCGCGGCCTTCTGCACGTTGATGTCGATGGTGAGCTTGACGTTGTCGCCCGGCTGTCCGGGATCGACATTGATCGGAGGGCCGATCTGTTTGCCGGTCGGGTCGACCTGCACGGTCTCGCGCCGCGGCTTGCCCCGCAACACGGATTCGTACGCAGCCTCGATGCCGTCCCGCCCGATCAGGTCGCCGGGCTGGTAGCCCTTGGCCTGTAACTGCTTGAACTCCTTCGCGCCGAACGCGTCGACCTCGCCGAGGTAGCCGAGCAGCTGGGACGCAAGTCCGTCGTACGGGTACGAGCGGATGGTGAGCTCCATCACGTGGACACCCGGGTAGTCCTCGCTGTGCTCGCGGATCGCGAGCTGTTGCGGGAGGGGGACGCGCAGCGCCACCACCGCGGGCGCGAGCGGCGACTGCCGCACGCTGTCGTAGTTCGCCCGCAGGACCTTCTCCTTGATCCCGAGCACCTCCGCGAGCTGGCCCAGGACCCGATCGCGGGTCGACGCGGACAGATTGCGGTCGACGGTCACCGCCCACGCCGCGACGTCGTGCGCGAGCACCCGGCCGTTGCGATCGAGGATCTCACCGCGCGGCGACTCCGTCTGGATCACACGCGTGGCAAGGGAGCTGACGACGCGGGCGAGGCTCTGCTCCGGACCCATCTGGAGGAACCACAGGCGCGCAAAAAGCGAAGCAAAGAGGGCGACGATGACGACGCCGACAATGCTCACACGGACGCGGCTGTTGTCGCTCATGCGGTCAGAAAGCTCATCGAGACGCGATCCACGCTAGTGGCCGAGGCATTCGGTTATCCGGTCGCTCAGGCGTTTGCCAGGACCGTCAGCGCATCGACCAGGCGTCGCGTACTCGGGTTTCCGAGCCGAGCACGCGCCTGACCAGGAAGAACACGAAAGGCGCGAGCAACGCGTCGTAGAGCGCGGCGTACATCACCGTCGTGATCCCCTGTACGCCCTTCACCGCGTCGACGCCGACCAGGACACCGATTCCGATGAACAACAAGCCGCCGGCCAGTCCGCCCAGGCCACCCAACAGCGACGGCAGCCAGCGCGGAGATCGAAAGAGCCCCGACTCGAACACGCCGATCGTGTAGCCGACGATCGCGTACGAGAGTGCGTTGAGCCCGAGCGGCGTCTCGAGGAAGAGATCGAAACCGAGTCCGGCCGCGAAGCCGACGATCGCGCCCGCTTCCGGACCTTCGTAGTACCCGACCGCGAGCGCGACGAGCAGCCCGAGATCGGGCACGACCCCGAACACGCGCACGTGCGGGAACACCGCTACCTGCAGCACCACGATCACGACGACGAGCACCGCGAGTCGTGCGGCGCGCCTCATCCGCCGGCCGGTTTCGTGGTCGTGGTACCGAACGAGGGTGTCGTACCGAACGAGGGTGTCGTACCGAACGAGGGCGTCGTGCCGAAAACGGTGGTCGTCGTCGCGCCGAAGATGGTCGTGGTCGTAGTCGACGTCGTCGTGGTGGTGGGCGGTGGCGGCAGCACCGGACCGGGCGTCCCCGCCGACCACAACAACACGGTGACGTGCTCCAGCGCGCCGAGCCGCACGTACGGATTGATCGTCGCGTTCACACCTGTGTTGCCCGGCTGATTCGCGGCCGTCGCGATCTTGCCGACCGGGAGCCCCGCGGGGAACAACGTCGACTGCGGCGACGTGATGATCGAATCACCGCGCAACACGCGCGTGCCCGCGTCGAACTGCACCGCGAGGTCGTGCGAACCGACCTGTCCCGACGCGATACCGGTGGTCGCGGGCGCGGCCGCACCGTGACCGGGTGTCTGCACGCCGACCGAGAAGTTCGGATCGGTGAGCACCTGGATCTTCGCGCCGCCGTTCCACACTTCCAGCACCTTGCCGACGACGACGCCGCCCGACGCGATGACCGGCATGTCGACAGCGATGCCCGCCTCCGATCCCTTGTCGATCGTGAGCGTCGGATCGAAGTTGCCGGGGTCGCGTCCGACGATGTTCGCGGTCACGTTCTTGACGAGCAGCGCATTCCGCAGCGCGAGCGACGCCTTCAGGTCCGCGTTCTCCTGGATCGCCTGGTCGGCCGCGGTCTGCTTGGCCCGCAACGCCGCGTTCTCCTCTTCGAGCTGGCGGTTCCGGCGCTTCAGGTTCCCGCCGTCGGTCACCCCGTTCCACCAGTCGCTGACCGGGTTCGCGACGCTGTCGACGGCCCCCTGCACCGGGGAGACGATCCGGTGGGCGATCCGGCCCAGGGCGCCCAGCGGGCCCGAGCGGCCGTTACGGGAGTCGAGGGTGATGAGCGTGAGGCAGGTCAGCACGATCAACACCAGGACGTAGCGTCGTCGGCTCGCGCGTCGAGCACCGGCCATCGTTTCGTACCGCCGCGGCTATTGCTGGGCGGACGAGATCAGGACGTGCTTGAGGACGTCGAAGTTCTCGAGGCACTGCCCGGAACCGTGCACGACCGACAGGAGAGGATTGTCGGCGATCACGATCGGCATGCCCGTCTCCGCGGTCAGCCGTTCGCGCAATCCGTGCAGCAGCGCGCCGCCACCCGTCACGACGATGCCGTTCGACATGATGTCGGCCGCGAGTTCGGGCGGCGTCTTGTCGAGCGTCACCTTCACTGCGTCGACGATCGCCGCGACCGGCTCTTCGATCGCGTCGCGGATCTCCTCGGTCGACACGACGATCGTCTTCGGCAGACCCGTGACAAGATCGCGGCCGCGCACTTCCGCGTACAACTCGGTCTCGAGTGGGAACGCGCTGCCGAGCGCGATCTTGATCTCCTCCGAGGTCCGTTCGCCGAGCGCGAGCGAGTACTCCTTCTTCACGAAGTTGACGATCGACTCGTCGAGCTCGTCGCCCGCGATGCGGATGGACTCACTCGCGACGATGCCGCCGAGCGAGATGACCGCGACCTCGGTGGTGCCGCCGCCGATGTCGACGATCATGTTGCCGGCCGGCTCGTGCACCGGGAGGCCCGCGCCGATGGCGGCGGCCATCGGCTCTTCGATGATGTACGCCTCTTTCCGGGCGCCGGCCTGCTGGGCCGCTTCCTGCACCGCGCGCTGTTCGACGCCGGTGATACCGGACGGGACGCAGATCACCATCCGCGGCTTGGCCCACTTGCGTGGGTGCACGCGCTGGATGAAGTAGCGGAGCATCTTCTCGCAGATGTCGAAGTCGGCGATGACGCCGTCCTTCAACGGGCGGATCGCGATGATGTGATCGGGAGTGCGGCCGATCATCTTCTTCGCCTCGATGCCGACCGCGAGCGGACGCCCGTCGCGCGCGTTGACCGCGACGACCGACGGTTCGTCGAGCACCACACCGCGGCCGCGCACGTAGACGAGCGTGTTCGCGGTTCCGAGGTCGACCGCCATGTCGCGGCCGAGCAATCCTGCGTAGAACGGTTCGCTCACCGAAGTCATCTTCCGACGGCGGGACGCGCCCAGGCTAGGAGCCATTCGGTTGTTTTGCCACCCACCCCGATTCGCGCCCCAGCCGCGGCGATTGGCGTCGCGCTGTGACTGCCACCCGGCGCGGTCCGTCACCCGGAGAGACCGGGGAAGAACAACGCGATTTCGCGCGCAGCCGACTCCGGACCGTCACTTCCGTGAACGAGATTTTCGGTGAGCTCGATCGCGAGGTCGCCGCGGATCGTGCCCGGCGCCGCCTCCCGCGGGTTGGTCGTGCCCATGAGCGTGCGCACGACCTTGTAGGCATCGGGCCCCTCGGCGACCATCGCCACCAGCGGCGAGCGCGTGATGAAGGCCACGAGGTCGGAAAAGAAGGGTTTTCCCTCGTGTTCGGCGTAGTGACGGGAGGCTGTCGCCTCGTCGAGGTGCCGCAACTCGAGGGCGACGATCTTCAGCTGCTTGCGCTCCAGCCGGCTGACGATCTCGCCGACGAGTCCGCGCTCGACACAGTCCGGCTTACAAAGAACGAGGGTGCGATCGGCCATAAGTGGGCAAGCCTAGGACGGAGCCCCCCGAGTCCGACAAACGCCCAGGCAGATCGGGCTCAGGGAACGAGCACGGAGCGGGCCGCGCCGACGACGTACAGCGAGCCCGTGATCACGATCTGGCCGTCGGACGGCGTCGCCAGCAGCGCGGTGCTCACCGCGTCCTCGACCCGTTCGACGATCTCGATCCGTTCCTCGGGCACACCGAGATCGAGCGCGGCCTTGGCGATGAACGACGGTTCGAGCGCGCGCGGCGTCGGCGGTTGACAACACACGAGCAACCCTTCGAGCTCCTCGACGCCGAGCGCGGCGAGCATCTCGTGCGGTTCCTTTTCCCGCAGCATGCCGACGACGAACGTACGCGGGCCCACGCTCCACTCCTCGTCGAGCGCGGCGCGCAACGCCTGCGCACCGGCGACATTGTGCGCGCCGTCGAGCAACACGAGCGGCTGGCGGCGCACGACCTCGAGCCGTCCGGGCGACTGCACCCGCGCGAACGCGTCGGCCACCACCTCGAACGGGAGGGGCGCGCTCACGAAGCTCTC
The DNA here is from genome assembly GCA_963835455.1 of uncultured Actinomycetes bacterium. GTDB lineage: Bacteria > Actinomycetota > Acidimicrobiia > IMCC26256 > PALSA-610 > PALSA-610. The sequence continues at coordinate 259,617 of CAWIFT010000005.1, read as the reverse complement.
GGCTGCCGCCAGCGCGATCGCGGCGTTGTCGGCCTGGTGCGCGCCGTGCAGCGGCAGGAACACGTCCGGATACTCCGCCCCCGGGCTCCGGATGTCGACGAGCCGGCCACCGATCGCGAGCACGTTGCGCGAGATCCCGAAGTCGATGTCGCGCCGGAAGACGCGCCCGGTCGCGCGCGCTTCGAAGATCGCCTGGAGGTCGGGATCGGTCTCGCCGAGCACGAGCGTCGCGCCCGGCTTCACGATGCCGGCCTTTTCGTGCGCGATCTGCTCGCGTGTGGGCCCGAGGTATTCGACGTGATCGATGGTCACGTTCGTGACGACGGCGACGCGCCCGTCGACCACGTTCGTCGCGTCCCACTCGCCACCCATACCGACCTCGACCACCGCGACGTCGACGGCTTCGTCGGCGAACCAACGGAACGCGGCGGCGGTGACGATGTCGAAGTACGACGCGTCGACACCGACCGACTTCTCGACGAGCGAGACGGCGTACAGCATCTCCTCGAACGCTTCGTCGTCGATCGGTTGGCCGTCGATCGACATGCGCTCGTTGACGTGTTCGAGGTGCGGGCTGGTGTACGCGCCGACCTTCAGGCCGAGCGCGCTCAGCAACTCGGTGAGCACGCGGACGGTGGTGGTCTTGCCGTTCGTGCCGGTCACGTGCACGGCCGGGAACTCGACCTCGGGCGAGCCGAGGTACTGCATCAGGGTGGTGATCCGCTCCAGGGTGGGCGGCCCCCGGCGGCTGCCGGCGGGCACGTTCAGGCTCTCGAGGTTGACGTGCGAGCTCAGCCAGCTCGGGGCGTCGAAGCCCGCCGGGTTGCTCACGCCGGGCCGATCCGGCCCGGTTCGGGCAGCTCCACCCGGACGGAGAAGGGCCGGCCGACCTCGACCTCGAGCTTGGCGATCTTGCCCGCGTCGCACACGTCCTGGCGGGCCGCGTCGAGCGCCGCGAGACGCTCGGCGGTGTCGACCACGTGGACCTGGTCGACCGGGGTCGCCAGCGAGACCTTCTGCGTCGACTTCACCTTGCGCACCTCGGCGAGCACCTCGGCCGCGACCAGGTACACCTGCGCGTCGGCACCCTCCGTCCGCAGGTCCGTCGAACCCGGCCACTCGGCCCGGTGCACCGACCCGGCACGCCACCACGACCACACTTCCTCGCTCACGTACGGCAGCACGGGCGCCAACAGGCGAAGCAGTGACGACAGTGCGATGCGGAGCGTCACCGCGGCCGACCGCACCGCCGGGTCGCCCGCGTCGCCGTAGGCGCGGCTCTTCACGAGCTCGACGTAGTCGTCGCAGAACGACCAGAAGAATGCCTCGGTGCGCTGGAGCGCCCGCGCGTAGTCGAACCCGTCGAACGCCTCGGTCGCGTCGTCGACGAGGTCGGCGAGCGTGACGAGCAGCGCACGATCGAGCGGAGCCGTGACTTCGCGCACGTCCTCGGCCGCGTCACCGGAAACCCCGAGGACGAACTTCGACGCGTTCAGCACCTTGATCGCGAGCTTGCGCCCGACCTTCATGACCCCGAAGTCGACCGCGGTGTCGACGCCGGGCCGGCCGTTGCACGCCCAGTATCGCAACGCGTCCGCGCCGTACTCCTCGACGAGTGGCATCGGCGTGACGACGTTGCCCTTCGACTTCGACATCTTCTTGCGGTCCGGGTCGAGCACCCAACCGTTGATCGCGGTGTCGGTCCACGGCAACTGACCGTGTTCCAGGTGTGCGCGCACGACGGTGTCGAACAACCACGTGCGGATGATCTCCGGGCCCTGCGGGCGCAGATTCATGGGGAACGTGCGCGCGAACAGATCGGGGTCGTCGACCCAGCCGGTCGCGATCTGCGGCGTCAGCGACGACGTGGCCCACGTGTCCATGACGTCGGCATCGGCGGTGAAACCACCGGGCCGATCACGCTGGTCCTCGGTGAAGCCGGGCGGGCAGTCGGTGGAAGGGTCGACGGGCAGCGCGTCCTCGGGCGGCAGCAGCGGATTGCCGTGGTCGGTGGAGTTGCCGTCCGCGTCGACGCGGTACCAGACCGGGAACGGCACACCGAAGTAGCGCTGCCGGCTGATGAGCCAGTCGGCGTTGAGGCCCTCGATCCAGGTCTCGTACCGGACGCGCATCGTCTGCGGATGCCAGCGCAACTCGCGCCCGCGCTCGAGCAGTCCGGCGCGCAGTTCGAGATCGCGACCACCGTTGCGGAGGTACCACTGCCGCGACGTCACGATCTCGAGCGGGCGCTCGCCCTTTTCGAAGAACTTCACCGGGTGCGTGATCGGCCGCGGGTCACCGTCCAGTTCGCCCGACTCCTGCAACTGCTCCACGACGATCTTCTGCGCCTGCTTCACGTTGCGCCCGGCGATCGCCGCATACGCGTCGACACCCGCCGGCGCGATGCCCTCGGGCGGCTCCGACTTGAACCGGCCGTCGACTCCGAGGATCGCGCGCGTGCGCAGTTGCAGCTCGCGCCACCAGACGACGTCCGTGGTGTCACCGAAGGTGCAGATCATTGCGATGCCGGTCCCCTTCTCGGGATCGGCGAGATGGTGCGCGACGATCGGGACGCGCGCGCCGTACAGCGGCGTGATCACCTCCGCGCCGAAGAGCGGCTGGAACCGCTCGTCGTCGGGGTGGGCGACGACGGCGACGCACGCCGCGAGCAGTTCGGGCCGCGTGGTGTCGACGATGACGTCGCCGGAGCCGTCGGCCGTGTGGAACCGCAGCGCGTGATACGCGCCGGGCATCTCACGATCCTCGAGCTCGGCCTGCGCGACCGCGGTGCGGAAGTCGACGTCCCAGAGCGTCGGCGCCTCGGCCTGATACGCCTCGCCGCGCGCGAGGTTCCGCAGGAACGCGCGTTGACTCGTCCGCCGCGCCGCGGCCCCGACCGTGGTGTAGGTGAGTTCCCAGTCGACCGACAGGCCGAGCCGGCGCCACAGGTCTTCGAACGCGGCTTCGTCCTCGGCGACGAGCTTCTCGCAGAGCTCGAGGAAGTTCGGGCGCGAGATCGGCACCACGTCCTTGCCCGGCTTCTCGGGCGGGACGAACGCGGGGTCGTACGGCAGGTGCGGCTCACAGCGGACGCCGAAGTAGTTCTGCACCCGCCGTTCCGTCGGCAGCCCGTTGTCGTCCCAGCCCATGGGATAGAAGACGTGCCGGCCCTTCATGCGTTGGTAGCGCGCGAGTGCGTCGGTCTGCACGTAGCCGAACGCCGACCCCATGTGCAGCGAACCGCTGACCGTCGGCGGGGGCGTGTCGATCGAGAAGATCTCGCCGCGCTCGTGGCTGCGGTCGAACCGGTAGGTGCCGTTCTCCTCCCACACCGCCGACCAGCGCGCTTCGAGACCGTCCAGCGACGGCTTTTCGGGGATTCCGGCCATGCGCCCGATTGTAGGAGGCGCCTTCCCTGCGGCTCCTCTTCTTCTCGGGCCCGTTACAGTCCTCCGGTCGTGAGCAGTGACGCCGCGGTTGTCTCCAAGGCTGCGGCGATCCCCACGTGGTTGATCGTCATCGTCGTTGCCGTCGTCGCGTACCTCCTCCCGTTGCGCGCACTGCTGCACGCACCCGGCTCGGCCATGGAAGAGGGCTTCATGCTCGTCTTCCCCGACCGTGTGCTGCACGGCGCGGTCCCGAACAAGGACTTCCTGTATCTCTACGGACCCGGCAGCCTGTGGTCGCTGGCCGCGGTCTACAAGGTGTTCGGCACGCACCTGTTCGTCGAACGGATGGCCGGGCTCGCGCAACTCGTCGGGATGGCCGTGGCCGCGGGGCTCCTCGTGCGCTGGTGGGGTCGGTGGGTCGCGGTTGCCGCGGTGCTGCTCAACGTCATGTTCGTGATGCCCGCGTTGCAGCTCACCGCGATTCCATGGACGGGCGGCGCCGCGCTCGCGCTCGGTTCGTTGGTCGCACTGCTGCAAGCGCGCGCCGACGCGGGTTCGCCCAACGCACCCCGCTGGGCGCTGGTCGGCGGCCTGCTCGCGGGGTTCGCGGTGCTGTTCCGCATCGACGTGGCGCTCGCGCTCGTGCTCGGCGGTACCGCCGCGCTGTGGGCACTCCCCCGTCCCGTCGTGCAGCGCGCGCTGATCGGTACCGGCATCGGGCTCGCGCCGTACCTGGTGCAGTTGATCACCGCCGGACCGGTCACGACGTTCCGGGGCATGATCGTCGACCCGATCCTGCATCTGCGCGCCGCACGCCATCTGCCGGTTCCGCCCGATCCGGGTCACCTCGTCGGCGTCGCACGGGTCATCGCCGCGGTCGACCGGTCGTGGCCGCTCCCCCGCTTCACTCCGGCCCAGCAGTTGTTCGTCTGGTTCGTCCTGCTGGCCGTCGTGGCCGTGGCACTCTTCGCATTCGCGGTCTGGCGAGTGCGGCGCGAACCGAACGGCATCCGGCCGCGCGTCCTCCTCGCCGGTGCGCTCTTCGGCCTCGGCATGTTCCCGCAAGCCGTGCAGCGGGCCGATTCCGCGCACCTCGCCTGGGTGAGCGGCGTCGTGGTCGTGCTCGTGCCCGCCGCGCTCGCGGAGCTGTTCACCGTGGTGCGGCCGAGGTGGAAGACCGCGTGGGTCGGCTTCGGTACCGGGCTCGCCGTGATCGTCGCGGTCTCGCTGCTGTTCCCGACGTATACCGCGCGCCGCTACGTGACGGCGGTGCAGGACTCCGCGCACCTCCCGCGGACCATCAAGATCAACAACGAAGGTCGCTCGTGGTACGTCGGTGCCGACGCGGGCTTCGCGCACAGCATCACGTCGTTGCTCCAGGCCGTCGAACAGAACGTGAAGCCCGGTGGGCGCGTGATCGTCGGTAACACCGACATGCGCCGCGTGCCCTACAACGACACCTTCCTCTACTACCTGCTCCCCCGCTACGAACCCGGCACCGCGTCGATGGAGTTCGAGCCCGGGCTCACGAACCGACCGGGCACGACGCTGACCGGCGAGATGCAACGCGCCGACGCGTTCATCGCGTCGGATCGCTGGTTGATCTGGAACGAACCGAACGACGCGATGAAACCCGGCGACCCCGGACCCGCGGAGGTGCTGCATCGCGACTTCTGCCTGAAGCAGGACTTCGGCAACGGCTACAAGCTGTTCCTGCGCTGCGCCGGTCAGCCCGCCGCGGGTTGACCGAGGTCGATCACCTCGTAGCGCGTGTCCTGTCCGAGCCGGCGATACCCGCGGAGAACCGGCAACGCACTCTCCACGGCGGGACACTGCGCGCCGAGCTTGGTGTGGTCGATCACGACGAAGCGCACGCCGAGTTCCTTGCGGAGTGCGGCGACGTCGGCCGCCGTGAACGGATCGGTCGGAGTGTCCGTCGTGGTCAACCGGCCGTAGGCGGTGCGGTCACAGCGCAGCTTCGTCAGCGCCGCGGAACCCGTGAGCGCGCGGAGCTTCGACCAGGGGTTGGCCGCGAACGACCCGGCGCAGCCCACGACCGGCGTGTGGTGGAACACCTGCAGGCTCACGAACGCGGGATCGCAGTCGGCGGGCACGCTCAACACGGTGTCGCCGGGCCGTGCGAGCGGCGCGATCTGCCGCAGTGCGCTCTCGCTCGCCGCGGTCGTGGTGAACGTCGTGGTCGGGAGCGGAACCAGGAGGTTCGTCGCGAGCAGCACTCCGGCACCCGCACCCGTGATCCACGCGCGCGTGGGCGCGGCTTCGATGAGCCGGTGCAGCGCCAGCGCGGTCGCGGCGACGAGCACCGCCACGAGCACGTACTCGACCCGCACCGGCGCGCGCAGCGCGCCGAGCCCCGGCACCGCGAGCAACAACCGGTACGGCAACCACGACACCGGCGAATCCCCGCGCTGCCAGACGAAGTTGCCCGCGACCTTCAAGGACGGACCCAGGCCGAACGCGAACAAGACCGCGGCCGTGACCCAGAGTGGGAGACGGCGCCGATCGCGTTTGGTCAGGAACACGACGAAGCCCACGAGCAGCAGGAGGCCGGGGAAGATCGTCGCCTCGATCGCGTGGCGCACGTCGGGGAGACGCACGATGCTCTTCTCGATCGCGGTCGGTCGCGGGAGCAGGAACGTCGAGCGCGTCGGCTGCGCGAAGAGGGAGAGCGCGTCGGCGGAGAAGAAGTTGCTGTCGCCGAGCAGTTCGGTGTCGACTCCGCGGGCCGACTCGGTGTGGTCGAATTGGATGCGCGGCACGATGAACGGCAACAGCGCGATGCCGGCGATCAGCACGCCCGCCGCGGTCGCCTTGGCGATGCGCCAGTCGCGCGCCCGGATCGCGGCGATGCCGACGATCACGCCGTACGCGATCCCGCCGAACACCACGAAGTAGACGCTGCAGAGATACGCGAGCACGAGCAGCACCGCGAGCCGCACCGGCCGAACCCCGCGCGCGCCGGTCACGACGTCGAGCGCGTCGGCGACGAGGAGCGGAGCGGTGAACGCCCAGAACAGCGGGAGCAGGCCGAGCTGCACGTTCAGCGCGATCGGCGGCGCGGTGAGGAACGCGACCGCGGCGACCGTGTACACGAGGCGCCGCGGCGACAGCCGGCGCGCCAACGCCCGGGCCGCGAGCACGTTGAGGATCGCGCCGGTCACGAAGGTCAGATTGAACGCGAGCACCGGGCCGACGACGAGGTTGAACAGACCCGACACGTACGACGGCAGGTAGCCGTCGAGCAGGCGCAGATCGAGCCCGAACGGATGGATCACGTCACCGACGTGGAACGGAAAGAGGTGGCCGTGCGCGATCAGGCGGCCCATACGCCAGCCGAGCCACGTGTAGTAGCGCGCGTCGTCGCCCGCGCCCAGGATCTGGGTGCGGGCATGCCATATCCCGGGCCACATCACCAGGACGATCGCGACGACGTACACCGCGCCCTCGGCGATCGCCGCGGCCGGCGCACGTGACGGCGCGCGGACTCGGGGGGCGGGAGTTGTGATCGGCGTGGACAACGGCGCGGCTAGGTCTCGTGGCGCGCGTGCGGGTCACGCGCCGGTGTTGCGTTCGCCCGTCGCGTACCGGGGCCGACCCGGTGCGCCAACCGCAGTACCGGTCGTTCCAGGCCGAACCAGCTCAGGCTGGCGGCGAACACGATGATCGGCAGACCGACGAGCAGCACCACGAACCAGTTGCCGTTGTACAACGGCCAACCGAGCCAGTCCGCGACGATGCGCAGGATGTACCAGTGCCACAAGAAGATGCCGTAGCTGACCAGGCCGAGGTACACGACCGGCTTCGATCGCAGCACCGTGCGGATCGCGCCGCGGTCCTGCGGCCCGAGCACGACGGGCACCACGATGCAGAGACCGACGATCATCTGACACACGTTCAGGCCGATGGCCTGGGCCGTGCTCGGCGCCTCGAGCGGTTCGAGCCGCAGCACCGCCGAGATCGCGATCAGCGCCAGGAGAGCCGCCGTCCACCACGCCCACGTCGGGCGGCCGATCTGCGCGAGCCGCGCGGACGTGCCCGAACTCCAGCGTTGCCCGCTGAGGACGGCCAGCAGCATGCCGAGCGCGAACGCACCGATGTGCTGCGGCAGCACCGTGACCCAGGGCACGTCGAGGCCGGACGCGATCGCGACGATCGCGATCATCCCGATCACGAAGAGCACCGCGAGGCCGGCGAACTCGACCGTCAGCGGCTTCCACTTCCGGGCCAGCGCGCCGATCAGCAGCGCGTAGAACGGCAGGAACACGTAGAACGAGACCTCGACGACGAGACTCCACGCGGGCGGCAATCCGTCGACGAACGGATTGATGTGCACGTACGTCTGGGTCAACGAGGCGTGCAACAGGAATCCGGTGAACCCGAAGATGTTGATCCGCGGCGCCACCAGCGTGAAGAACGCGAGCACCAACCAGTACGCCGGATAGATGCGGGCGGCCCGACGGATCGCGTAGCCCCCGAGGTCGACGGCCGCGGCGTCGTCGAGGTGCGCGGCGGCAAACGGCCGGTACAGCAGACAGCCACTCGTCACGAAGAAGATCCACACGCCCGCGTTCAACGCGCCGAGGAACCCGCCGCCGCGGGTGACGAAGTTCGTGTTGAAGAACACCGCGTGGTACACGACCACCATCAGGACCGCGAGCGCGCGCACACCGTCGAAGGCCGGAAAGCGATCGTGCGGTCGCGCCGGTTGAACGACGGAGTCGTCGAGGCCCATCGATCGACCTTGACACGAAGCCGCGTTCCCAGCAACAACCGGTCTCCTAATCTCTGCGGATGAGCGCGAGTCCGGTCCTGCGTTGCGTCGGGGTGAGCCTGGTGCTCGACGGTGCGACGATCCTGGACGGCATCGACTGGACGGTGCGCGCCGAGGAGCGCTGGGTCGTGCTCGGCGCGAACGGGGCCGGCAAGACGAGCCTCCTGCGCATCGCCGCGCTCTACCAGCACCCGTCCGCGGGGACGGTCGAGGTGCTCGGCCAGACCCTCGGCCGCACCGACGTGCGGACGCTGCGCGAGCGCATCGCGTTCTCCTCCCCCGCCCTCGCCGCGAAGCTCGAACCGTCCATGACCGCAGCCGAGGTGGTCATGACGGCCCGCTACGCCGCACTCGCGCCCTGGTGGCACCGCTACACCGACGCGGAGCGCGCCCGCGCGCTCGCGCTGCTCGGCGAATGGCGGTGCGCACCGCTCGCGACCCACGCGTTCCCCACGCTGTCCGCGGGCGAGCGCCAACGGGTGCTGCTCGCCCGCATGTTGATGAACGAGCCCGGCGTGGCCCTGCTCGACGAACCGACCGCCGGCCTCGACATCGGCGGCCGGGAAGAGCTCGTTGCGGATCTCGCGGCGTGGGCGCGCGACGCGGCCCGGCCCGCGATGGTGCTGGTCACCCACCACCTCGAGGAGATCCCGCCCGCGTTCACGCACGCACTCGTGCTGAAAGGCGGTCGCACGCTCGCGTCCGGACCCCTGGCCGCGACGGTGACGAGCGAGATCCTCAGCGACGCGTTCGGGCTACCGCTGCGGATCGACGAGAACGCGGGGCGCTACACCGCCCGGCTCGCCTAGGTCACCGCGGAATTACGCGCTGCGGCGGGATTCGTCCTCGGTCACCAACGTGGGCGTGACCTTACGGAGCACGACCTCTTTGTCGACGACGCAACGAACGACGTCGGTGCGCGAGGGCAGGTCGTACATCACTTCGAGCAGCACCTCTTCGAGGATCGCACGAAGACCGCGGGCGCCCGTGTTGCGCTTCAGCGCCTCGTCGGCGATCGCGTCGAGCGCGTCGTCGCCGAACACGAGGTCGACGTCGTCGAAGTGGAAGAACTTCTGGTACTGCTTCACCAGTGCGTTCTTCGGCTCGATGAGGATGCGCATCAGCGCGTCCTTGTCGAGGTTGTGCACGACGCCGACGACGGGCAGCCGGCCGACGAACTCGGGGATCAGCCCGAACTTGAGGAGATCCTCGGGGAGAACGTCGGCGAGGAAGCGCCCGGTCTCTTCGAGATCGTTCTTCTTGCGGACGTCGGCGCCGAAGCCGATGCCGCGGTTGCCGACCCGCGCCTCGATGATGCGGTCGAGACCGGCGAACGCACCACCACAGATGAACAGGATGTTCGTGGTGTCGATCTGGATGAACTCTTGGTGGGGGTGCTTGCGACCGCCCTGGGGCGGGACCGACGCGGTCGTGCCCTCGAGGATCTTGAGCAACGCCTGTTGCACACCCTCACCCGAGACGTCGCGCGTGATCGACGGGTTCTCGGCCTTGCGGGCGATCTTGTCGATCTCGTCGATGTAGATGATGCCGGTCTCGGCCTTCTTGACGTCGTAGTCGGCCGCCTGGATCAGCTTCAACAAGATGTTCTCGACGTCTTCGCCGACGTAGCCCGCTTCGGTGAGCGCGGTGGCGTCCGCGATCGCGAACGGCACCTTCAGCATGCGGGCCAGCGTCTGCGCGAGCAGTGTCTTGCCGCAGCCGGTGGGGCCGACCAGCATGATGTTCGACTTCTGCAACTCGACGTCGGGGTCGCCGTACGCGCCGACCTGCACGCGCTTGTAGTGGTTGTAGACCGCGACCGAGAGGATCTTCTTCGCCTGTTCCTGGCCGATGATGTAGTCGTTCAGGTACTCGTAGATCTCGCGCGGCTTCGGCAGTTCGTCGAAGCGGACCTCGGTGGTCTGCGAGAGCTCTTCCTCGATGATCTCGTTGCAGAGATCGATGCACTCGTCGCAGATGTAAACGCCGGGACCCGCGATGAGCTTCTTGACCTGCTTTTGGCTCTTCCCGCAGAAAGAGCACTTCAGCAGGTCGCCACCGTCACCGAACTTTGCCACCGGAAAGGCCCCTTTCCCCCTGGGTCCTCGAAGACCTAGCTCGTGCCTTCAGCTGACGGTACCGCGGCCAGCTCTCTGTTCGTGAGTATCTCATCGACGATGCCGTACTCCTTGGCCTCGATCCCGCTCATGATGAAGTCGCGGTCGGTGTCCTTGGACACCCGATCGAGCGCCTGGCCGGTGTGGAAGGCGAGGATCTCGTCGAGGAGCTCGCGCATGCGCACGATCTCCTTGGCCTGGATCTCGATGTCGACGGCCTGACCCGACGCACCGCCGTGCGGCTGGTGGATCAGGACGCGGGCGTGCGGGAGGATGAAGCGCTTGCCCGGGGCCCCGGACGCGAGCAGCACCGCCGCGGCCGACGCGGCCTGGCCGATGCAGCAGGTCTGCACGTCGGGCTTGATGTACTGCATCGTGTCGTAGATCGCGAACAGACCCGTGATCTCGCCGCCGGGCGAGTTGATGTACATGATGATGTCTTTTTCCGGGTCCTCGGACTCGAGGATGAGCAACTGCGCGATCAACAGGTTCGCGACGCTGTCGTCGACGGGCGTGCCCAAGAAGATGATGCGATCGTTCGCGAGTCGCGAGTACGGATCCCATTCCATCCGTCCACGCGGGGTGTCCTGGATGAATCGCGGGACCGGGACGTATTCGTTACGGATACTCACGCCTCGGACTCCTTCTCTTCCTCGTGGCTGTGGTCGTGATCGTGGTCGTGCGGGTGGTCGTGATCGTGATCGTGAAGTTCGTGACTCTGCAGCTCGTCGTCCGAGATGGTCAGATCGATCTCGTTCCCGCTCTCGTCGACCACAGTCGCGTGATCGACCAGGAACTCGAGCGCCTTTCCACGGGCAACATCAGAGCGTACCGCCTCCAGCGCCCCACTCCGTTCGAGCTCGCGGCGCACCTTTGCGGGCTTCTGCTCCGTGCGCACGGCGAGTTCTTCGACCTCCCGGTCGACCTCTTCGTCGCTCGCAGTGACACCCTCTTGCACGACGACCGCGCGCAGCGCGAGGTCGGCGAGGACGGCCCGGGCCGCGCCCACTCGGATCTCGTCGATGAACGCCTGCGGCTCCTGGCCGGTCATCTCCAGGTACTGCTCGAGGCTCGCGCCCTGATGCGACAGACGGTGCGCAAGATCTTCCACCCGGCGGCGGGTCTCGGCGTCGACGAGCGTCGGCGGCGCCTCGATCGGGACGAGGTCGGCGGCCGCGTCGAGCACCTTGTCGCGTAAGGCCCTTTGCGCCTGGAATCGCTGCATCGTCTCGACCCGCTTGCGGATGTCGGCGCGCAGCTCGTCCACCGTCTCGAACTCGCTGGCCTCGGTGACCCACTCGTCGGTGAGCTCCGGCAGCACCTTCTGCTTGGCCTCTTTGACGATGACGTTGAACTTGGCGTCGCTGCCGGCGAGCTCGGCGAACCGTTCCGGCAGGTGCGCCGTGAACTCGAGGATCGCACCGGGCTTGGTTCCGCGGAGCTGGTCGTCGAGCTCGTCGACGACCATGCCGGATCCGACGCGGTACAAGAAGTCGGTGGCGGTCAAACCTTCGACGGCCTCGCCGTCGATCGTGCCCGCGATGTCGATCGTGGCGTACGCGTCGTCGACGAGCGGGAACTCGGAGTCGGTGAGATCGGCGAACCGTTCACGCAGCGCGTCGACCTGCTTGTCGACGTCGTCGTCGGAGACGGGCTGGAACGGCACCTCGACGCGCAGCTCGTCGTACCCGACGAGCTGTACCTGCGGCCGGATCTCGACGACCGCGTCGAACTCGACGTCGCCTTCGTCCTGGCCGGCTGTGATCTGGATCTCGGGCGGCGCGATGACGTCGACGTCGTGTTCGTTCACCGCGTCGACGTAGTACTCCGGCAGCGCGTCCTGCAGCGCCTGTTCGCGGGCGATGTCGCTGCCGAGGCGCGCCTCGAGCAGGCGCCGGGGCGCCTTGCCCGGACGGAATCCGGGGATCCGGACCTCCCGCGCCAGCTTCTTGAACGCGGCGTCGATCGCGCGCTCGAACTCGGGTGCGGGCACGACGACGTGGAGCTTGACCTTGTTCGCGACGCCCGCGTAACTGTCGTCCGGCGCTTCGGTTTCCTCGTCGTTACCTACTGGGCTCTCGACGGGCTCGACGGTGCTCTGCATAAGGAGGAAGGAGTGTACCGGTGACGCACACGAATACCGGCCCAGATCAGTACCATCAGCGCGTGCCGGTGGATCAGGGCATCACGCACGTCGCCCTGCCCGTGCGCGACCTCGCGGCCAGTCTCGATTTCTACGAGCGCTTCGCGCGCATGCAGGTCGTGCACCAACGCTCCGATGCCGACTCCGGTACGGCAGTGGCCTGGATCAGCGACCTGACCAGGCCGTTCGTGATCGTGCTGATCGAGGCGCCGACGCTCGCCGGTCCCGGCGCGCACGGGGGCGAGCGGCTCGGCGGCGTCTACTGCCACATCGGCTTGGGCGTCGCGAGCCGCGCCGCGGTCGACGAGCTCTGCGAGCGCGCCCGTACGGAATCGCGGACGGTGCTCGGGCCCGTCGATTCCGGGCCGCCCGTCGGCTACTGGGCCTACATCGTCGATCCCGACGGCCACAACCTCGAGATCTCGTTCGGCCAAGAGGTCGGCCTCACGGTCGAGCAGGCGCAATGATCGAGCCGCGATGATCGATCTGGGCGAACGCGTCGCGGTGGTCACGGGTGCGGGCCGCGGCATCGGGCGCGCGTACGCGACCCGCCTCGCCGCGTACGGCGCACGCGTCGTCGTGAACGACGCCGGGGTCGCGACCGACGGCGCCGCGACCGACGAGGATCCGGCCACCGAGGTCGTCGCGGAGATCACGGCCGCGGGCGGCGAAGCGGTTGCGCACCGCGGCGACGTCGGCGACGCCGCGGTCGGCAACGCGCTGGTCGAACGCGCGCTCGACACGTGGGGCCGGCTCGACATCGTCATCAACAACGCGGGCTTCGGTCGTCCCCGCATGGTGTTCAACCTCGACGACGACGAATGGGACGACGTCATCCGCGTGCACCTCCGCGGGACTTTCGTCGTGTCCCGACCGGCGTGCCGCCACTGGCGCGCGCGGGCGAAGGAGCACGGTGGTTCGTACGGCCGGCTGATCAACACCGCCACGGGGTTGCTGCTCTACGGCGGCGCGGGCCAGTCGAACTACGTGGCCGCGAAGGCGGGCGTGCAGGCGTTCACCGAGGCGATCGCCACCGAGATGGCGCCGTACGGCGTGACCGCGAACACGATCATGCCCGGGGCGAACACGCGGCTCGCGCAGATCGGTTGGCGCATGGCGCGCCAAGGGGCCGACGGCGACGCGGGAGACGACCCGCGCGATCCGGTGCACGTCGGCGAGTTCGGTGCGTACCTCGCGTCACCCGACGCGGGCTGGATCTCGGGTCAGACCTTCCAGGTCCGGGGCGGCGTCGTCGAGCACGTCGACACGTGGTCGGTGCGCGACACCCTGCAACGCGCGCCGTCCGGGAAAGGGTTCACCGCCGACGACTACCGGGCCGAGATCCCGCGGTTGTTCGGCGCGAGCGCGAAACGCGCGGACCCGCCGCCGCCGGACTGGCGCGATTCCCGCGCGCAGCCGGGCATGACCGCGGATTGAACCGGCGGTCAGTCGGTCTTTGTCTTCTTCGCGGGTTCCGCTTCGTCGGCGGCGCCCTCGTCGAGACCCTTCTTGAACTCCCGTTGCGCCGAGCCGAGGCCACGCGCCAGCTTCGGGAGCTGAGAGCCACCGAACAGCACGAGGATGACGGCCAGCACGATCAGGAGTTCGGGCCCAAAAATCTCGGCAAGCATGGGACCGAGTGTACCTGCGAAATGGACCCCCAGGAGCGTCAGCGGAGCCGACCGGATGGGAGGCGCAGCGCGAGCGACCCATGGACACAGGAGCGTCAGCGGAGCCGACCGGATGGGAGGCGCAGCGCGAGCGACCCATGGACACAGGAGCGTCAGCGGAGCCGACCGGATGGGAGGCGCAGCGCGAGCGACCCATGGACAGCCCGGGCTACCGCCGGGTGAGCCGCTGCCAGGTCGCGAGGTCGCGGTCGTCGGCCGGACGCCCCACCCTGGTCACGGGGTCGACATCGGGCGCCTCGGCCCGCAACGCACCCGCGGTGCAGCGTTCGGGTGCGCGGACCGCGAACGGATCGAATTGGTAGTGACGCATGGCGTTGCGGTGCGTGATGCCCGCCACGACCGGTGCGGCGAGACCGGCGAAGAGCTCGGCACACCGTTCCGGCGCGTTGGGCCACGAGCTGTCGGAGTGCGGGTAGTCACTCTCCCAACAGACATTGTCGACGTTCAGCTCGTCGAGCAGCTTCACGCCGATCCGATCGGTGATGAAGCAACACAGGATCCGCTCGCGGAACAGCTCCGTGGGTGAGAGACCCTGCGGCCGCTCGTGGCGCATCCAGCCGTTGTGCCGATCGAGGGTGTGCTCGGCCCGCCAGAGGAAGTACGGGATCCAGCCGATGTCGCCCTCGGTCAACGCGAACCGCAGCTGCGGGAACCGCTGCCAGAACGTGGCCCACAACAGATCGCCGAGCGTGTAGATCGCCATCACCGACGAGAGGTTCATCGGCACCGGCGCGGGCGCGTCGGGCGATGTCGATGCGCTCTTCGACGACGAACCGACGTGGCAGCACAGGACGGTTCCCGTTTCGCAACACGCGGCGAACAACGGATCCCAGGCATCGGTGTGGATGCTCGGCATCCCGAGGCCCGCGGGGTTCTCCGAGAACGTGACCGCGTGACAGCCCTTCGCCGCGAGGCGGTGCACCTCGCGTGCGGCCTCCTCCACGTCGAACAGCGGGAGGATGCCGCAGGGTATGAAGCGTTCGGGATACGCACCGCACCACTCGTCGACGTGCCAGTCGTTGTACGCCTTGATCATCACCAGGTTGACGTCGCGATCCGGACCCTGGTTCAACACCTGACCGGAGAAGCCGGTCCAGTTCGGGAAGTTGAGCCCCGCGAGCTGACCGCCGGCCGACATGTCGCGCACGCGCTCGTGCACGTCGTAGCAACCCGGTCGCATGTGCTCGTAGCGCAGCGGGTCGACGTTGAAGTACTCGGGCGACTTGCCCGCGACCGCGTTCAGCCCGAGGTTCCGGCCCCGGATGTCGCCGTAGTACCACTGCTGCGAGCCGTTCTCTTCGTCGACGACACGCGGTGCGCGGTCGCGGAACGCGTCGGGAACGTGCGCGTCGAACATGCCCGCCGGCTCACAGATGTGATCGTCGACCGAGACGAGGACGAGATCCTCGGGCACGACACCCTCACCTGATACGAGCCCCTCATCCGATGAGGGACTGTCGATCAACGGACCACGTCTCCGTCGACCTGCGGGGTCGGGACGACGACGAGCGGCATGTCCTCCGGTGCACCGAACGCGACCGAGGCCTTCGAGAAGGCGATCGCGGTCGCGATCGTCGCGGTCAGCTCGACGATCTCGGCGTCGGAGAACTCGCGCAGCAGGTCGGCGCGGAGCTGCCCGTCGACGCGCGCGTCGGCGATCAGCGCGTCGGCGAGGCGGGCGGCCAGCTTCCAACGGTGCGGCAGTTCGCTGTCGGCATAGCCGTCGACGATGAGCTCGACGTGCTCCTCCTCGAGTCCCTGCTCGCGCGCGGTCTCGAAGCGGAGGTTCTTGCAGATCCCACAGCCCGTGACGCGCGCGTTGCGCAACCGTCCGACTTCCTTCGTCGGGTCGTCGACCACACCGTCGGACCAGAGCGTGCCGTAGTAGGCGTTGAACGCCTCCCAGAGCTGCGGGTGGTGGTCGAACGGCGTGAGCCCGCCCTTCGGGGATCGGACCCGGGCCATCAGACCTCCAACGCCACGGAGAAGCGGGCGCGCGCGTCGTACATCGCGACGGCGAGCGTCAGGGTGGCGAGCTGCGCGTCGGTGAAGTGCTCGTGCAGCGCGTCGAAATCGGAGTCGCGCAGTCCGTGCGGGTCGAGCGCGTACTGCTCGGCGTAGCCCACCGCCGCGCGCTGCGCCTCGGTCAGCGGGAGCGCAGTGGTGGGATCGGGCTCGAAACGGAGCAGCGCGTCGATGCGTTGCGCGCAGGCGTCGAGCGTCGTCGTGTCGATCCCGCCGTCGGCGAGGCCGTCGAGCAACTCGGTGAACCGTGCGTACGCGTTGGGTCGGAGCCCGAAGACGCGCGCGAGCGGCGTCGCGCCGGTCGCTTCGGATCGCAGCCAGGTCATGGCGCGTCCACCGGCGCGGCGAGCGGCGCCAGCTGCGCGACGAGATCGGCGCGTTCCTCGGCGTCGAGAACCGCGAGGTTGCGGCCGAGCATCCGGTCGGTGCGCGCCTCGGCGAGACCCCAGCGATCGTGCAGCGGCTTCGGTTCGGGATACGGCTCCGGCCAGCCGAAGACGGGGAGCATCGCCGGTGTGCGCACGACGACGGCCTCCACCGGGGTGAGTCCGACCGTGAGGACCGCAGCCCCGTGGAGCCCGCCCCGCAGCTCGCGCAGCGCATTGAGACGGTGCAGCGCGAGGGCTTTGGCCGTTTCGGGCTCGGGGAGACCGCGCCATCCCGCGAACAGCGGCGCGCCGGCGACCGGCGCGGCGGCTACGACGCGACCGAGCAACGCCGCGACCGTCGGCCAGTCGATCTCGTCCGGGAGGTGCGCCTCGGCCCACGTGTGCGCAATCGCCGCCCACTCGCGCGCCGCCTGTTCGCGCGGCATGACGAGACCGCAGCGGTCCCACCGCTCGTGCACGGCCCCCGGCGCGAAGAAGATCAGGGCGGCAACGACCACGTCGGCCGGCACGTCACCGAGCACCCCGGCTCGCCCCGCGAGGTAGAAGTCGAGGCCGTCGAAACCGAGCTCGGCGCCGCGGGCGTAGGTGGCCGCGTCCGTCATGAAGCCGCCCGGGATGCGAACGATCGCTTCGCGGAGCTCGTGGGCGGCCTGTTCCGGAGTCACGCGCGGAAGTATGGGTTCTGCGGCTCACCCGCGTCGAGAACGGTCCGGATCGACGGCAGGTTGTCGCGCCCCGCCGTGAGCGCGGCGAGCGTCGCCTCGGCATTGTTGGTGTAGACGGCTTCCTCGTCGCCGGCGGCCGGATTCACCCAGACCGCGGCGATCAGCACGAGGTCGTCGGCGTCGTCGGCGCGCAGCACACCCTTGCGGTGGGCGCTGATCACACCGGCGGCGACACCGGCCTGGGCGGCACCCCACGTGAACCGGCCGTGGCGTTCGTTGCCGGGTTCGACCGTCGCCTTGTTCACGAACAACGTCATCGGCTTGACCGGAACGTTCGGCGCCGCCACCACGACGAAGGCGGCGTGACCGGCGCGCGGCGTCGCGAGCGCCGTCGCCCACGCCGCGCCGACCGGGCCGCTCTTGGCGCCGAGCATCGTGTTGACGTGCGCGGCGTCGGCGCCGGAGCCCGCGAACCCTTCGCCGATCGAGAACGTCATTCGACGCGCCCGTAGCGGACGGCCTTGAGCAATTCGCTGCTCATGGTGCCGGGCCCGGTGTCGTACCCGAAGAGCCCGACGAGCCGGGGCGTGGCGCCGCGGATCGGTGAGACGCGGTGCAGCGAGTGCCGGCCCGCGAACACGAGCAACGTTCCCGGGGTCATCGGCAGGACGGTCAGGGGATTGCGATCGCCGGCGAGTACCCGCGCGACGTCGTCGTAACGCTCGTCGTCGGTGTCGCGGATGAAGGGCGCGACCTCGAAGTCGCCGCCCTCGTCGGCGTCCTGCAGGGCCAGGGACACCACGAAGTCGGTCTGGTCGAAGTGCCACTGCAACTCGTCGCCGTCGCCCATGACCGCGAGGTTGAGCGCGCCGAGCGGGTCCGCGTACGGATAGATCGTTTCGAGTCCGAGGATCGCGGCCACGAACGCCCGCAACTCGTCCCACTCGAACAACTGCCGTATCGGCGAATCGGCCGGGAAGAGGTCGTACGCGACCGCGCCGACGCCGTAGTTCCCCAGCCACTGCCGCGGGTGATCGAGCGGGAAGGTCTCGTCGGGAAACCCGAGATACACGGTGCCGAGGCCGCCGCTGCGGTGCGCGAGCGGCGCCAACCGCCGGGCGTCGTCGATGAACGCGGCGAGTGCGTCGGGGCGAACGAATCCGGGAAGCTCGCACGCGCCCGAGGCCTGCATCTGCCGGCGCCCGGACTCGACCACCGACCAGTCGAGATCGACGAGCGAATTGAGATCGACCATCGGCGAATCCCGATCGACCGTAGGCACGGCCCAGAGTGTAGGCAGCATGTGGGCTTGTAAGCTGAGGCGGTGAGCGACCTTCCCTACGCCGCGTTCGACGCCGACAATCACTACTACGAGGCGCTCGACGCGTTCACTCGTCATGTCGACCCGAAGATGCAGCCGCGCTGCGTGCAATGGTGCGAGGTCAACGGGCGCAAGTACCACGTCGTCGGCGGCATCGTGAGCCACGCGGTCGTCAATCCCACGTTCGACCCGGTGGCCAAGGCCGGCGCGATGCACGACTACTTCCGCGGCAACCCGAACAAGCTCCAGCCGTACGAGTTCCTACGCGAACGTGAGCCGATCCCGGCCGAGTACCGCGACCGCGACGCGCGCGTCGCGCGGCTCGACGAGTTCGGACTCGAAGCCGTGTGGCTGTTCCCGACCCTCGGCATCCTCTACGAAGAGCTCATCAAGCACGACATCGAAGCCGTGACCACACTCTTCACCGCGTTCAACCGATGGCTCGACGAGGACTGGGGCCTCGACTATCAGGGTCGCATCTTCTCGTCGCCGTACATCACGCTCGCCGACCTCGACTGGGCGGTCCGGGAGCTCGAATGGGCGATCGACCACGGGGCCCGGCACGTCGTGATGCGACCGGCGGCACCGCACACCGCATCGGGCCAGATCCCGGTCAGCGATCCGCGCAACGACCCGTTCTGGGCGCGCGTGAACGAAGCCGGGATCACCGTGGTGGTGCATGCCGGCGACAGCGGCTACTCGAGCAACGGTTACGCGCTCGACGGGTTCGCGGCCGGCTTCGGCGGCAACGGTCGCTGGGCGCCGTCGGTGAAGGCGTTCCACATCGAGCGCGCGGCGTACGACTTCCTGATCACACTCGTGTTCGACAAGTTGTTCGAACGCTTCCCCAACGTGCGCGTCGCCTCCGTCGAGAACGGGGCCGAATTCCTCGGCGACCTGTTCAACAAGCTGCGCTCCACGGATCACAAGATGCCCGGCTACTTCACCGAGGACCCGGTCGAGTCGTTCAAGCGCAACGTGTGGATCAACCCGTTCTGGGAGGACGACGTCAACGTCGTGGTCGACCACATGGGCGCGGACCGCGTGATCTTCGGATCGGACTGGCCGCACATCGAGGGCATGCCCCGGCCGCTCGACTACGCGGTCGAGGTGAAGCACTTCGACCCCGCGGCTCAGCAGAAGATCATGCGCGACAACGCGCGTGAGCTCACCGCGCGCAAGCCGGCCTGACTGCCCTCAGGGAATCAACACGACCCGGCCGACGGCCTGGCGGCTCTCGATGTACGCGTGCGCCTCGGCGGCCTCGCTCAACGGGAACAACCGGTCGACGATCACTTCGAGGCGCCCGGCCGCGACGTCGTCGACCAGGCCCGCGATCATCGCGTAGGTGCGGGGGTTGAGGATCTCCGCGCCGAGGAAGACGCCGGTGATCGACTGGTTGCCCATCGAGAGCACCGAGATGTCGAAGGGCTGCGGATCACGGCCCGCGCTGCCGACGGTGATCGCCCGTCCGCGATACGCGAGGCACTGCACGCTGCCCGCGAGGATGCGGCCGCCGACGGAGTCGACCGCGAGATCGACGCCGCGCCCGCCCGTGATGTCGCGCACGACGTCGACCCAGCCTTCGTGCGAGTAGTCGACCGCGTGGTCGAGGCCGAGCGCCTTCAGGGGCATGAGCCGGTCGAGGTTCGACGCGGTCGCGATCACCGTGGCGCCCGCACGCTTCGCGAGCTGGATCGCGGCAACGCCCACGCCACCGGCGCCCGCCTGGATGAGCACCGTCTCGCCCGACAGCAGATGCCCGAACTCGAACAGGCAGTCGTGCGCGGTGCCGAACGCGACCGGGACGCACGCGCACTTCACGAGGTCGGCGCCTTCGGGGATCTCCCACGTGATCACCGATGGCGCCGCGATCATCGCCGCGTGCGAACCCCACAGCCCGGTGGCAACCACACGCTGGCCGACGAACCGATCGGTGACACCTTCACCGACTTCGATGATCGTTCCCGCGCACTGGTAGCCGACGATGTGCGGGTTCGTCGCCATCTCGCCGCCGGCGCGGTTCAACGTGTCACCGCCCTCGACGCTGATCGCGCCGATCTCGATGAGGACGCTGCCCGGGCCGGCGACGGGATCGGGAACGTCCTCGTAGCGCAACACCTCGGGTGCACCGGTCTCGTAGTACACGGCCGCTTTCATGGCGCCTCCCTTTGCCGAAGTTCTTTCGCGGGCAGAGCTCTCAGAGTGATGCGAAGTACTCGTCGGCGACGCGCTCGCGCTGCCAACCCTGCGCGCCCATCAACAGGTCGTCGACCTTGGCGCGGCGGAGGAACAGGTGGGCATCGTTCTCCCACGTGTACCCGACGCCTCCGTGGATCTGGATGCACTCGGCAGTGACGTAGTTCGCCGCAGTGGCGGCCTGGGCCTTCGCCATCGCGGCCGCCATCTCGCGATCGGCGGCGTCGACCTCCGACGCCCAGGCCGCGTAGTGCACCGCAACGCGGGCGATCTCGATCTCGCGCAGCATGTCGACGGCCTTGTGCCGCGTCACCTGGAACTTCGACAGCGGCTTGCCGAACACCTCGCGATCCTTGGCGTAGTCGAGCGCGAGCGCACTCGCGGCTTCGCTCACACCGATCAACTCGGCCGCCGAGCAGCACCGCCGCGTCGTCGGCGATGCGCCGCCAGACGTGGGCGTGGTCGCCGGGCGGCCCGACGAGCCGCGCCCGGGTCTGCGCGAACTCGAACCGGGCGAACTTCCGGGTGACGTCGAGCGACGCGACGAGTTGCGCAGCCGCGCCCGCATTCTCGACGAGGAACGTCTGCAGACCGTCGCGCGTGCGGGCCGGTACGAGCACCCAGTCGGCGGAGCGCCCGTCCATCACCATGGGCTTGACGCCGTCGAGCTTGTGCCGCGAACCGCGTCCGGACGCACGCACGCGGACGCGCTCGATCGGGTCGCCGTAGCCGGCTTCGTCGAGCGCGACGGTGCCGCGCTCGGTGCCCGCGGCCAGCGCCGCGAGCCGGTCGTCGAGTCCGAGCGCGCGCGCCGCGAGTGTCGCGACGATCGCGGACGAGAAATACGGGCCCGGGAACACCGCGCGCCCCATCTCCTCCTGCACGACGACCGCGTCGATCAGACCCAGGCCCAGACCACCGAGCGCCTCGGGAACGAGGAGACCGGTCCAGCCGAGGTCGACGATGTGGCGCCACAGCTCGACGGTGATGCCGGTGTCGTCGTGCTCGGACATCTGCCGCACGTATTGCTTCGGCGCCTCGGCCGCGAGAAACGAACGCACCGTGCTCCGCAACGCGTCCTGGTCGGCCGAGAACGTGAAGTCCACACATTCACGCTACTTCCGACCTGACAGTAATGTCAGGTGGAGTATGGACTTCTCGTGGTCGCCCGCGGACCTGGCCTTCAAAGAAGAGCTCGAAGCGTTTCTCGACAAGGAGATGCCGCCGTTCATCGAGCTGTGGTCGGAGAACGAGGACCTCGACGCGTCGCGCGGCGTCATGGGCGTCATGGACAAGCGCAAGGCGTGGCAGAACAAGCTCAACGAGGGGCGCTGGGCCGCGATCCTCTGGCCCGAGGAATGGGGTGGCCGCGCCGCGACCACCGCGCAGCAGGTCGTGTACACGCAGGTGATGGCGAAGTACCGGTCGCCGGGCATCTTCAACGCGAACGGCATCGTGCAGATCGGGCCGTCGATCATCGCGTGGGGCACCGACGACCAAAAGGCGCGCTGGCTGCCCGGCATCCTCGACGCGAGCGAGCACTGGTGCCAGGGCTTCTCCGAGCCGCAGGCGGGATCCGACCTCGCGAACCTCCGCACCACCGCCATCCTCTCGGACGACGGCTCGCACTACGTGGTGAACGGACAGAAGACCTGGATCAGCTCCGCGCAGATCGCGAAGTGGGGCCTGTTCCTCATGCGCACCGACCCGACCGCGATCGGGCGCGGCGTCAAGCACGAGGGCATCACGACGTTCATCGTCGACATGGAGCTGCCGGGTATCGACATCCGCCCGATCCGCGAGATCACCGGCGACTCGTTGTTCTGCGAGGTGTTCTTCACCGACGTGAAGATCCCCGTCGGCGATCGGCTCGGCGACGAGGGCAACGGTTGGCTCGTCTCGATGGGCGCGCTCGGTCAGGAACGCGTCGGGAGCGCCGGCCAGGCGATCTCGATGGCACAGGATCTCCGCTCGTTGCTGCAGATCGCGCGCACCGAGAACCCCGACGCGCTGCGCGACCCCGCGATCCGCGAACGCGTCGCCAAGCTGCACATTCAGATCGAGGCGACGCGCCTGTTGATCGCGCGGGCGTTGTCGAAGGTGTTGAAGGGCGAGAAGGGTTGGCCCGAAGTCCCGCTCGCCAAGCTGCAGTGGGGCTACATCTCGTTGTGGCTCGCGGAGCTCGCGCTCGACGTGCTGGGCCCGACGGGAACGCTGCTCAAGGGCGCGCCCGGCGCGATCGACGGTGGCATGTGGGCGCGCAACTACGTGTGGCAGCGCTACACGACGATCGGCGCGGGCCCGACCGAGGTCCAGAAGAACATCATCGCCGATCGCGCACTCAAGCTCGAGCGGTAAAGCGCGCGGCGCTGAAGCGCGAGATGTCCAGCGCGGGCTCCCGCCCGCACACGACGTCGGCGACGAGCGCACCGGAGATGGGCCCGAGCAGCAGGCCTTCGGCGCCGTGACCGGTGGCGACGAACACGTTCGAGACTCCCGGCAACGCGCCGAGGATCGGCATGTCGTCGGCGCTGACGGGTCGTAGCCCGACGCGCACTTCGCGCAGCGTTGCATTCGCGAGTCCGGGCATGACGCGCAACGTCTCGTGCAGCACTTCGTGCACTCCCCCGGCGGTCGCGTCCGGCGCGAAACCCGCGTCCTCGACCGTCGCACCGACCGCGACGCGCGCGTCCGCCCACGGCACCATGTAGTAGCCGTAGACCGGTTGCACGATCGGCCACGCGCCGGTGTCGTGACCGGAGACTCCCAGGTGGATGATCTGGCCGCGCAACGGCGCAACGGGAAGCGACACGCCGAGCTGCTCGGCGAAGCGGGCCGACCACGCGCCACCGGCGACGACGACGGCATCGGCCGAGAGCGCACGGAGGTCGTCCACCGATTCGTTGCGCACCTCGACGCCGTGTTCGTCGACCGCCGCGCGCCGCAGCGCCGCGCACATCATGCGCCCGTCGACGCGCGCGGCGCCCGGATGGTGCAGGGCGCGGACGATGTCGCCGAGGACGGGCACCATCGAGCGCGCGGCGTCCGGCTCGATCTCGCTGGCGCCCGTTGCGCGCTCGGCCACCCACTCCCACGGCGGTACATCGCTCGCTCGCGTCGCGAGCTGCAGGATCCCGCAGCGCGCCCAACCGGTGTCGCCCGCGAGTTGCGGCACGAGTTGCTCGTAGTGGCGGCCCGCGGCGCGCACGAGCTCGCTCCAACCCGGCTCGTCGCGCGTGGCCGTCTCCGGCGAGAGGATCCCGGCGCCGGCATCGGTGGCCCGGCCCGCGTCGGCCCGGTCGACGAGCAGCGTGCGCACACCCCGGACCCCGAGCTCATAGGCGGTCGCGGTCCCGACCAGGCCGCCGCCCACCACCGCCACGTCGTACTGCGCCATCGGGACATTCTCGCCCGCCGAAATATCACAAGTAACTACTTGCGTTATTCTGGAGAGCAGTTCAAGATGCAGGAAGGAACGAGGAGGGACACCATGCCCGTCGCCATCATCACCGGCGCATCCCGCGGTCTGGGATTCGCACTCGCCCAATCGCTGTCCGCCGAGGGGTGGGACCTCGTCATCGACGCCCGCGACGCGTCGGCCCTCGCGGCCGCGGCCACGCAACTCGGTCCCGGCGCCGTGCCGCGCGGTGCCCGGCGACGTCGCCGACGCCGCGCACCGCGCCGATCTCGTCGCCGCCGCGGTCGACCTCGGCGGCCTCGACCTGTTGGTCAACAACGCGAGCGTGCTCGGTCCGTCGCCGCAGCCGCGGCTGGCCGACTACCCGCTCGACGTCCTCGCCCACGTCTACGAGGTCAACGCGCTCGCTCCCCTCGCGCTCGTGCAACGCGCGCTTCCGGTGCTGCGGGAACGCCTCGGCGTCGTCGTGAACATCACGTCGGACGCCGCCGTCGAGCCGTACGAGGGCTGGGGCGGGTACGGCTCGTCGAAAGCTGCGCTGGAGCAGGTCGCCAATGTGCTCGCCGCGGAGGAACCGCGCGTGCACGTGTACACGTTCGATCCCGGCGACATGCGCACGCAGATGCACCAGGAAGCGTTCCCGGGCGAGGACATCTCCGATCGTCCCGAGCCGGAGACGGTCGTGCCCGCGCTGCTCCGCCTCCTGCGCGACCGACCGGCGAGTGGCCGCTACCGCGGTGCCGACTACGCCGGCGCGACCGCCTCGGCGGTGACACCGTGAACGCGCTGACGGTGCGGGAAGCGACCGAGCCGCCCGAAGCCCGCGGGATCACCCGCGATGCCGTGCGGATGATGGTTGCGCACCGATCCGGTCTCCGGGCCGGGAACCGGATCGTGCACGCCCACGCGCACGATCTCCCGCAGTTCCTCGACGAGGGCGACCTGGTCGTGGTCAACACGTCGGGGACGCTCGCCGCCGCGGTCGACGCGCTGGGCATCGACGGGACCCCGCTCGTCGTGCACCTCTCGCAGCGCCTGCCCGCCGGCCTCTGGCTCGTCGAGCTGCGGCGCCCGAACGGCCGCGCGACCGAACCCTGGTTCGAGGATCCGCCCGGCCCGACCCTGCGCCTCGTCGGCGGCGGATGCATCCACCTCGCGAGCCGGTTCGAGTCGTCGCAACGGTTGTGGATCGCGACCCTCGACCTCCCCGACCCGGTGCTCACGTACCTCGCGGTGCACGGCCGGCCGATTCGCTACGGCTACGTGACGCGCGACTGGCCGCTCGACACCTACCAGAACGTCTACGCCCGCGAACCGGGCAGCGCGGAGATGCCCAGCGCGGGACGCCCGTTCACGCCGGAGCTCGTCACCCGGCTCGTCGCCAAGGGCGTGGGCGTTTCGCCACTCGTACTGCACACCGGCGTTTCGTCACTGGAGGCGAACGAGCACCCGTATCCCGAGTGGTACCGCGTACCGCCGTCGACCGCGGCGCGGATCAACGAGACCCGGGCCAACGACGGTCGGGTGATCGCGATCGGTACCACCGTGGTGCGTGCGCTCGAGTCGGTCGTCGACGCGCGGCGCGTCGTGCACGCGGGAGAGGGATGGACCGACGTGGTCGTGACCCCCGAGCGCGGTGCGCACGCAGTCGACGGTCTGCTCACCGGCTGGCACGAGCCCGAGGCATCGCACCTGCAGATGCTCGAGGCGATCGCGGGGCGCGACCTGCTCGACGTGTCGTATGCCGCCGCGTCGGCCGAGGGCTACCTCTGGCACGAGTTCGGCGACGTCCACCTCATCCTCCCGTAGCGCGCCATGACATCAGACGTACTGCCATCGTTTCTCGGGCTCGCTCCCGGGCGCGTGCTCGATCACCTGCACGTCGAACTGGATCGGCAACAGGTAGCGCACGTAGAACGCGTGGACCGTCACCGGACCCTGCACGAGATCCTGGGCGAACTCCTTGATCTGCACGCGGTCGTCCTTCTCGCGCCAGCGCTTCGCCCGTTCGAGCAGCTCGTCGACCTCCTCGCGGGTGTCGCACAACACGCCGAGATGGTCGTAGCCGGGCGACTGGATGTACTTGTCGGCCTCGGCGAGCAGGATGAAGTGCTGAGATCCGTCCGTACCCGTCAGCAGGAAGTTCACCTGGTCGAACAGCTCGACGTCGGTGCCGCCCCAACCGAACATCTCGCCGTAGAAGGCCGCGATGTCGCGCCGCGTGTCGGCGTCGAGACCACCCCGCGGGAACGTCAGCTCCATGTGGTTGAACCGGTGTGGCATCGCAGGACTCCTTCAGAGACGAGCGGGGATGATCGCGTCGATGAGGTAGGGGCCGGGCGTGCTCAATCCGTGCTCGAGCGCGGTCACCAGCTCGTCCGCGGTCTCGACGCGCGTCGCGTCGACACCCATGCCGCGCGCGAGCGAGACGAAGTCGAGCGGCGGCCGCGAGAGGTCGAACTGATCGGCCGCGTTGCCATCGGTACGCGCCCCGACGCGCGACAGCTCGAGGTTGAGGATCGCGTAGGCGCGGTTGTCGAAGATGATCGTGGTGACGTCGAGGTTCTCACGCGCCTGCGTCCACAACGACTGCAACGTGTACATCGCGGAGCCGTCGGCTTCGAGGTTCAGCACCTTGCGATCGGGGCACGCGACGGCAGCCCCGGTCGCGACCGGCATGCCCTGCCCGATCGCCCCACCGGTGAGCGTCAGCCAGTCGTGACGCGGCGCGCCTTCGGTCGCGCCGGACACGTACAGGCCACCGGTTTGCGCCTCGTCGCTGACGATCGCGCCCTCCGGCAACAGCGCGCCGACCGCCTGCGCGATCGACTGCGCGGTCAGGGCTCCGGTCGGTCGCTCGGGTCGGACCGCGGGCGCGAGGCGCACGCCGTCGGCGGGCGCACCCAGCGCGTCCGCCAGCGCCTCGAGCGCGGCCTCGGCGAGCACCCCGTCGACCACGAGGTCGCGGATCTCACAGCCTTCCGGCGCCAACTCACCCGGCAGGTTCGGGTACGCGAAGAACGACACCGGCTCCTTGGCGTCGACGAGCACGAGGTGGCGCAGATCCTTCATCTGCGCCGCCGCGAACTCGGCGAGATACGCGAGCCGTTCGACCGCAGGCAGCCCGGCGCCGCGTTCGAGCCGGGCCGGGAACGTCTCGCACAAGAGCCGGGCGCCCGTGGCCTCCGCAATGCGCGACGCGGCGCGGAGCCCGCGCTCGCGCAGCGCCTTGCCCCCGAGCAGCAACGCGGCCGGCTCGCCACTGCGCAACGCCTTGACCGAAAGCTCGATCTCGTCCTGCGGACTCCGGAACGAGAGGTGCGCGACCGCCTCGGGTCCGGGCTCGGCGCCCTCGAGCCACGACGCGTCGGCCGGGAGAATCAGCGTTGCGACCCCGCCGCGGCGCGCTTCGTTGATCGCGTCGGAGACGTCGGCCCCGACCGTCTCCGGTCCCTTCGACGCGCGCACCCAGCGCGACACGTTGTTGGCGACGCTGACGATGTCGGAGGTGAGCGGTGCGTCGAGGGCCTGGTGATAGGTGGCCTGGTCGCCGACGATGTTGACGATCGGGGTGCGGGCCCGGCGCGCGTTGTGCAGATTCGCGAGCCCGTTGCCGAGTCCGGGACCGAGGTGCAACAGCGTGGCCGCGGGCTTGCCGGCCATGCGCCCGTACCCGTCGGCCGCGCCGGTGGCGACACCTTCGAACAACGCGAGGACTGCGCGCATCTCGGGAACGTCGTCGAGCGCGGCGACGAAGTGCATCTCCGACGTACCGGGATTCGTGAAGCACGTGTCGACGCCGTTGGCGACGAGTGTCCGGAGAACCGCGTGCGCACCGTTCATGGTCTCGGCTTCCTCACGTCAGTCGAAGAGAGTTCCGGGATTCAGGATGCCGTTCGGATCGAAGGCCGCTTTGATCCGGCGCATCAACGCGATCTTGTTCGGGTCCTCGAGCTCGAGGAAGTACTGCTTCTTCTCTTTGCCGATGCCGTGCTCGGCCGAGATCGCGCCACCCATCTCGACGCCGGTCGCGATGATCGCGTGCATGACGCGATGGCGCACGTCGTCGTCGGGCTGGAACACCGAGAGATGGATGTTTCCGTCGCCGGCGTGGCCCGCCGCGCTGACGATCGACGCATGCTCCGCCGCGATCTGCGTGACGGCCTGCAGATACTGCGGCACCGAGGCGCGCGGCACGACGACGTCGATGATGTCGTTGGCACCGAGTGCCTTCACGACCCAGAACGCCTTTTCGCGCGCTTCGAGCAACAGTGCACCCGACCGCGGCGGCAGCACGTACACGTCGATCGCGCCGAGCCCGGTCAGCTGCTCGGCCAGCGTGGCGACGTCCTCCTCCAGGCGCGACTCGACGTGTTGTTCGAGGACGACGATCAGGTACGCCTGCGCCGCGGCGGCCACCTCGGCCGCGACTCCGAGATCGAGGCCGACGTTCGCGGCGAGCGTGGCGAGACCGCCGCCGTCGACGTACTCGAGGACGAGCGGATTGACGCCACTGCGGACGATGTCGGGAACTGCGGCCGCGACCGCGCCCACCGAGGCGAACGGCACCAACAGCGTCGCGCTGTGTTGCGGACGCGGATAGATCTTCAACGTCGCCTCGGTGACGACGGCGAGCGTTCCCTCCGAACCGATGATGAGTTGGGTGAGGTCGTAACCCGTCGTCGCCTTCACGAACTTCCCGCCCGCGCGGATCACGTCGCCGTTCGCGAGCACCGCTTCGACACCGAGCACCTGATGGCGGGTCACGCCGTACTTCACCGCGCGCATGCCGCCCGCGTTCGTCGCGACGTTGCCGCCGAGCGACGCACTGTTCTCGCCGGGATAGACCGGATACACGAGACCGAGCGGCGCGAGCGCGGCGTCGAGCTGTTCGAGGGTCACACCCGGTTGGACGACCGCGACGTAGTTCTCGGTGTCGATCTCGACGATCTCGTTCATACGCTCGAGCGCGAGGACGATTCCATCGGCACGGGGGGTGCAGGCCCCGGACAATCCGGTGCCCGCCCCGCGCGCGGTGAGCGGCACCTGCAACTCGTCACAGACGCGCACGATTGCGGCCACTTCCGCGGTGGAAGCGGGTCGGGCGACGGCGAGCGGTCGCACCGGAGTTCCGGTCAGGGCCTCGTCGTGTGTGTAGTCGTCCCCGATCGCGTCACCGAACTCGAGGTGGCGCCCCGTCAGCACCTCCGCCAGCCGCGCCTCCAGATCCGCCATCCGGCTTGTGTACGCGCCGCACACGCCCAGGTCAAGCCCGTAGGATCAGCTCACGGTTGGGACGATCCGATGAGCAAGGAGATCTTCGACATGAACGACGGTGCAGGCGACCCCATAGCCGACCCCGTGGTCGACGCGGTACTGCGAGCGAGCCGCGCGCTCGTCTCGATCACCTCGGCATCACTTTCCGCCGTCAACGAAGACGTCACGCTGCCACAGTTCCGCTCGCTCGTGGTCCTGGCGACCGCGGGTCCGCAGACGGTGAGTGCGCTCGCCGACCGTCTGGCCGTACACGCGTCGACGATGACCCGGATGTGCAACCGCCTCGTGTCGCGCGGCCTCGTCGTGCGCGCGCCTTCGGCCGTCGATCGCCGTGAGGTGGTTATCGCGCTCACCACTACGGGTACATCAGTAGTGGAGAACGTCATGACCGCCCGGCGCAGGAAGATCAGCGAGGTCGTCCAGATGATCGGCGACGAAGACCGGGTCGCCGTCGTGGTCGCGCTGAACAAGTTTGCGCAGGCGGCGGGCGCGGAAACCAGCGCAACGGAGACGCACGTCCTTGCGTCACGATCGGCGAGTCAACTCTTGGAGGAATGATGAAGCCCTACGAGCTCCCCCCGCTCGACTACGACTACGCGGCCCTCGAGCCGCACTACTCCGCCCGCATCCTCGAACTCCACCACGACAAGCACCACAAGGCGTACGTCGACGGCGTGAACACGACGCTCGAGAAGCTCGCCGCCGCCCGGGCCTCGGACGACCTCAGCACGATCGTCGGTCTCGAGAAGACGCTCGCGTTCAACCTCTCCGGGCACGTGTTGCACACGCTGTTCTGGAAGAACCTCTCCCCCGACGGCGGTGACCGCCCCGACGGCGAGCTCGCCGCCGCGATCGACGAGCACTTCGGCTCGTTCGACATGTTCAAGAAGCAACTCACGCAGTCGGCCGCCACGGTGCAGGGCTCGGGTTGGGGCGCGCTGTCGTGGGAGCCGCTCGGCGAGCGTCTGTTCATCGAACAGATCTACGACCACCAGGGCAACACCGGCCAGGGTGGCGTGCCGCTCCTCGTCATCGACGCGTGGGAGCACGCGTACTACCTGCAGTACGAGAATCGCCGCGCGGACTACGTGAACGCGATCTGGAACGTGCTCGACTTCCGCGACGTCGCGCGTCGCTTCGAGCACGCGTCCCGCGGCGCGTTGGTGTAGCTCGACTCAGCCGACGAGCTCGGCCATCGTTCGCAGCGTTTCCGGGTCGCCGTTCACGATGATGGTCGTGACCGGGCTGTCCTTCCACGCCTGGAGCCGGTCGCGGATGCGTTCCTTGGAGCCGACGAGTGAGATCTCGTCGGCGAACTGGGTCGGCACGAGCGGGATCGCCTCGTCGCGTCGGCCTTCGAAGAAGAGGTCCTGGATCTTGTGGGCTTCGGCTTCGAATCCCATCCGGCTCATCAGTTCCATGTGGAAGTTCCTGTCGCGCGCGCCCATGCCCCCGATGTAGAACGCGAGCGCGGCCTTCGTGGGCATGAGCGCCGCTTCGATGTCGTCGCCGATCCGGCAACCCATCACGTTGACGCACACCTCGAATCCCGGTTTGTTCGCGGCGCCCTTCAGCGACTCGGTGTACACGTCCTGGCGGAACGGCGAGTAGTAGAGCGGCATCCAACCGTCGGCGACCTCGGCCGCGAGCGCGATGTTCTTGGGACCCTCCGCGCCGAGCAGGATCGGGAGATCCGGCCGCAGCGGGTGCGTGATCGACCGCAGCGGCTTGCCGAGTCCCCACGAACCCGGGCCGGCGTACGGGAGCTCGTAGTGCTCGCCGTGGAACTCGACGGGCTCCTCGCGCCGCAGGATGCGGCGCACGATCTCGATGTACTCGCGGGTGCGCGCCAGCGGCTTGCCGAACGGCTGGCCGTACCAGCCCTCCACCACCTGCGGCCCGGAAACGCCCAGGCCGAGCGTGAACCGGCCGTTCGACAGATGATCGAGGGTGAGCGCGGCCATCGCGGTCGCGGCCGGGGTCCGGGCCGAGATCTGGACGATCCCCGTGCACAGCCGGATACGCGACGTGTGCGCGCCGATCCATGCCGCGGGCGTGAACGCGTCGGAGCCCCACGCCTCCGCGGTCCACACCGAGTCGTACTCCAGCCGTTCTGCTTCTTGTGCGAGCGCGATCGAGAACGGGTTCGGTTGTGCGCCCCAGTAGCCGAGCTGTAGTCCGAGTTTCATGCGCACGGTCTAGCGCGCCGGGCAGACTCGGGGCCATGAGCCCGGAATTCACCAACCCTCCGTTCGGAGGCGTCATCGGACGAGACTGGCGAACCTCGACTCCGTGGTGGCCGCCCGAACCCGAGCCGCCCGCGGGCGCGCCGAACGTGTTGATGCTCGTGCTCGACGACGTCGGGTTCGCGCAGTTCGGCTGCTACGGCTCCGACATCTCGACGCCGGCGCTCGACGGTCTCGCGAGCAAGGGGGTGCGGCTCACCAACTTCCACACGACCGCGCTCTGCTCCCCGACCCGGTCGTGCCTGCTCACGGGGCGCAACCACCACCGCAACGGCATGGGTCGCGTCGCCGATCTCGCCGTCGGCTACCCCGGATACTGCGGTCGCATCCCGCGCGAGAACGGCTTCCTCTCCGAGACGCTGCGTGCCAACGGGTACGCCACCTACGCGGTCGGCAAGTGGCACCTCACGCCCGACGACGAGACGCACATGGCATCGTCACGGGCGTCGTGGCCGCTCGCCCGCGGCTTCGACCGTTGGTACGGGTTCCACGGCGGCGAGACGCATCAGTTCGTGCCCTCGCTCTACCACGACAACCACTCCGTGTTGCCGCCCGCGCGGCCCGAGGACGGCTATCACCTCAGCGCCGACCTCGCCGATCGTGCCATCGGCTTCATCGGCGACCTCCGCGCCGTCGACGCCGATCGCCCGTTCTTCTGCTATTTCGCCACCGGCGCATGTCACTCGCCGCATCACGCCCCGCCGGAGTGGATCGCGCGGTATCGGGGCCACTTCGACCGAGGTTGGGACGAGTGGCGCGCCGCGACGTTCGCCCGCCAGATCGCCTCGGGCGTGCTCCCCGCGCACACGCAGCTGTCGCCGCGGCCGCACTGGGTGCCCGCGTGGGACTCGCTCAAGGCCGAAGACCGCGCCGTGGCCGCTCGCTTCATGGAGTGCTTTGCCGCGTACCTGTCGTACACCGACGCACAGATCGCGCGCCTGCTCGCGTTCCTCGAGCGCACCGGCGATCTCGACAACACGTTGATCGTCGCGGTGTCCGACAACGGCGCGAGCGCGGAGGGCGGGCCGAAGGGGTCGATCAACGACGGACGACTCATGAACGGGGCGCCCGCGGGCCGGCGCGAGCTGCGCGCCCGCATCGAGGAGATCGGTGGGCCGACCGCGCACAACAACTACCCGTGGGGTTGGACGATGGCCGGCAACACTCCGTTCAAGCGCTGGAAGCGGGAGGTGCACGAAGGCGGCGTCGCCGACCCGTGCATCGTCTCCCTGCCCGGCGTCACCGACGGCGGCGGGACCCGACGGCAGTTCGCACACGCGATCGACGTGCTGCCGACGATCCTGGATCTCGTCGGTATCGAGGCCCCGACCGAGATCGACGGCGTCGGGCAATCGCGCATCGACGGGAAGAGCTTCGCGTCGGTGCTGCGCGATGCGGCCGCGCCGGAGACGCACGAAACGCAGCATTTCGAGATGCTCGGCTCGCGTGCCATCTACCACCGCGGTTGGAAGGCCGTGACGTTCCATCCGCTCGGCCAGATGTACGACGACGGCCTCGACCCGGATGCGCCGTTCGACGACGACGTGTGGGAGCTCTACGACGTGCAGGCCGATCCGTCCGAGACGAACGACCTCGCCGCGGCCGAGCCCGAGCGGCTCGCCGAGATGGTCGACCTCTGGTGGGAGGAAGCCGCGCGCAACGACGTGTTGCCCCTCGACAACCGACCCCTGTTCGCAATCCTGAACCCCCGGCCGACGACCCGGCAGGTGCGGGAGACGTACGTGTACTACCCGGACGGTTCGCCCGTGCCCGAGTCGGTTGCGGTCAACGTGCGCAACCGCTCGCACACGATCACCGCGTTCGTGACCGTTCCGGACGGCGTGACCGCGTCGGGAACGCTGCTCGCGCTCGGTTCGGTCCTCGGCGGCTTCACGCTGCAGCTCGTCGACGGCAAGCCGCGCTACGTGCACAACCTGTACGGCGCCCGTCGGGACGTGATCGAGGCCGACGCAGGGGACGTCGTCGACGGCCGGGCGTTCCTCACACCGGGCCCGCACGAGATCGTGTTCGCGTTCTCGAAGACGGCCGAGTACACGGGCCGAGCGGAGCTCCGCGTCGACGGCGCGACCGTGGGCGCGGGCGACATCGCGCACTTCACGCCGATGACGTTCTCCTACACCGGCGGCGGGCTGACGTGCGGCTACGAGGTGGGGCCCGCGATCGGCGACGGGTACACGGCCCCGTTCCCCGCGAACGTGGACATCGATCACGTCGTCGTCGACGTGTCGGGCAACCCGTACGTCGATCCCGCCGCCACCTACGACAAGATCATGTCGGAACAGTGAGGCGGCTCGTCCGCGTCACGGTCGCGCTCGCGATCGGTGCTCTGTCGATCGCCGGAATCGCGGCGGGCGCGTCCGCGCAGACCACCGGCGAGCGCATCACGGACTACCGGGTCGAGATGCAACTGCAACCGAGCGGCACGCTGACGGTCGTCGAGACGATCGCGTACGACTTCGGGAGCGCGTCTCGGCACGGCATCTACCGCGACCTGGTCGAACGCGAGACGTACGACGACCACCACGATCGCAAGTACGAGATCAACGACGTCACGGTGAGCGCCGACGGCGGCGACACGCCGGTGGACATCAGCCACATCGGTCAGTACCTGCGCGTTCGCATCGGCGATCCCGGCGTCGCGATCAGCGGCGCGCACACCTACGAGATCCGTTACGACGTGGACGGCGCGGCGCGGACGTTTCCCGATCACCAGGAGCTGTACTGGGATCCGATCGGGAACCAGTGGCCGGTCCCGATCGATCAGGCGACGGTGACGGTGGCCACCCCGGCCGAGGTCACCGACGTCGCGTGTTACTCCGGTCCGCAGAACAGCCGGCTGGGATGCGACAAGTCGTCGGCGCAAGGACACACGGCCGCGTTCGCGCAGGCCAACCTGGGACCGAACGAGGGCCTCACCACGGTGATCGGGCTCCCGTCCGGCGCGATCGTGCCCGACCCGCAACCCATCCTCGAACGCCGGCGCACGTTGGCCGACGGTTTCGCAGCCCGGCCGAACACGGTGATCCCCGCGCTCCTCCTCGCGATCGTCGCGATCGGCGGGGTCGTGCGGCTCGCGTGGAGACGCGGCCGCGATCGGCGCTACGCCGGTTCGGCCGTCGACGCCGCGTTCGGCAATGACACCGGCGCCGAGGAGCCGGTCGGAATCGGCCACGGTGACGCGGGCCCGGTCGAGTTCATACCCCCGAACGGCGTGCTGCCGGGCCAGGTCGGGACGCTCGTCGACGAACACGCGAACCTGGTCGACGTCACCGCGACGATCGTCGATCTCGCGGTGCGGGGCTGGCTCACGATCACCGACCTCGACAAGGACTACGAGCTCAGCGCCAACCCGACCGTCGGGAAGGGCACGCTCCTGCCGTACGAGACCGCGCTGATGAACGCCCTCTTCGGCGCCGGACCCCGCGTGAAGCTCTCCGATCTCAAATACAAGTTCCGCGCCCAGCTCTCGGAGATCCAGGGCGCGATGTACGACGACGTCGTGACGCAGGGCTGGTACCGCATCCGCCCCGACCGCACCCGCCAGCGTTGGGCCCTCATCGCAACCGGGCTGCTCATCCTCAGCGTCGTGATCGTGTATTGCGTCGCGGTGGCATCGTCCTTCGGACTCATCCCCCTGGCGCTCGTCCTCGCTGCCGTCACCATGCTCGTCGTCGCGCACCGCATGCCGGCACGCACTGCGAAGGGAACCGCGATGTTCTCGCGCGTGCGCGGATTCCGGCGCCTGTTCGACGAAGGCGAGCAGGGTCTGCGCGAACACTTTGCCGAGGAACACGACGTCTTCTCGAGGTATCTGCCGTACGCGATCGTGTTCGGTTGCACCGACAAGTGGGCACGCGTGTTCGCCGATCTCGACGCGCAACAGCTCGACACGGGTTGGTACCACGGCAACGCGCCGTTCAACGCCGTCCTGCTCGCGAGCTCGATGAACCACTTCGGGACCGTCGCGACGGGCACGTTGTACGCGAGCCAACCGTCGTCGTCGAGCTCGAGCGGTTTCGGCGGCGGCTTCTCCGGTGGCGGGGGTGGCGGCGGCGGAGGCGGCAGCTGGTGACTACCGGCTCCGGCGCCAGTGCTGCCAGAGCCGGTCGAGCACCACGCCGATGATCACGGTCACGATCAGCACGTAGATCAGCCGGGTCTGGTGATCGAACAGGACGAAGCCCACGGTGATGCGACGCGTGTTGTCGATCACGAACGCGATCAACAGCGCGAGCAGGATGATCCCCGCGATGAGCCGCGCGCGGCCCGACCCGCCACCCGCGGGCGCGGGCCGGGGTGTGGCGTCAGTCACGACCGGACCCGCCGCGGGTGAGGTACCGATCGATCACGCGGTGCATGTGCAGGATGTTGCCCTCCTGCCGCGGATTCAAACGCGCGCCGGTCCACCCGGCGGAATGCATCCCCTGCTGCACATTGGCGAGGTTCTCGTAGTCCTGTTCGGTGATCTCGCCCCAGTTGCGCTCGCGCCAGTCGGCGTAGAACTTCGGCTGCACCCGGCGTTCGTCGTCGGCGCCGGGCGCGCGCCACTCGAGCACCCACGTGTCCTTGATCGAGCGATTCGGATCGTCGCCGAACGGCCGCACCCGGAACAGGATCGCACTCCCGGGATAGATCGGCCCGACGACGTTCGGGAAACAGAACACGTCGTCGGCGCTCGTCATGAGATCGGGTGAGAGGCCGGAGACGTCGAACCCGCGCGTCTCGAGCAGCTGCACCCGCCGCGCCTGGTACGCCTGGAGCAGAGTGGATCCGGGAGGCGGACCGGTCGCGCGCAACGCTTCGATCGCGGCGCGCTCCTCGGCCAGGAACGCGCCCCCGAGTCCCCCGACCATGTTCGCGAGGATCTCGCCCTCGTCGTACTCGCCGGGCTGCAGTTGCAAGCGCGGACTCGGCCGCAGCTCACGACGCGCGCCGGCGAGGCGGCCGTAGTGCGCGTGGCGCTCGAACTGTTCGTACTCGATGCTCACGTCGTCGGTCCACGGAAGGATCTGGGTGTGCAACCCCTGCACGTGGTAGCCCTCGTTGAACGCGTCGACGACCGCCTTCCAGTTCGCGTCGATGATCGTGCCGAGCGACGCGCGCAGGCGCATCTGGTCGAGGTGATACGGCGCGAGCAACGTGGGGAGCGGAGCGAGATAGTCGAGCAACGGCGCCGCGTCGGGGTCGAGGTTGACGAACACGAAGCCACCCCACGTGTCGACCCGCACGGGGGCGAGCGCAAGATCGTCGGGCAGACCGGTGAACTCGTCGCGGTCGGGGACGTCGACGAGCCGGCCGTCCAGCGCGTAGCACCAGCCGTGATAGGGGCAACGGATTGCACCCTCCCCGAACGACCCGCAGCCCTCGGCCAGCCGCCGGCCGCGGTGCAGGCACGCGTTGTAGAACGCGTGGAGCGCGCCCGACTCGGCCCGGACGATCGCCACGCCCTCGTTGCCGATCGTGTACTCCACGAAGTCTCCGGCCCGGGCCACCTGCTCCTCGCGGCACGCGATCTGCCAGACCCGGGGCCAGAGTCGAGCCTGTTCGAGCTCGGTGAACTCGCGCGTCGTGTAGCGCTCCTTGGGCACGAAGCCGTCGGCTCGCACCAGCATGCGCTGCAGGTCGGTCATGTCAGAATCGGACTGTAGTAGCGAGTCGAGGGGACACGTTGCAGTTCAATCTCGCAGATCTGTTCGAACGGGTGGCCGACACCGTCCCGGACCGCGAGGCCGCGGTGTGCGGCACCGAACGGCGCACCTACGCGCAGCTCGACGAGGAGTCGACCCGGTTCGCGCACGTGCTCGCCGACCTCGGCGCCGGCCCGGGCACGCACGTCGCGCTGTTCCTGCACAACTCGGTCGAGCATCTCGCCGCCATGTTCGCGTGCTACAAGGTGCGCGCGGTCCCGATCAACGTGAACTACCGCTACGTCGACGAGGAGCTCGAATACCTGCTCGGCGACGCCGACGCGATCGGGATCATCCACGACGCGCCCGGTCGCGACCGGGCCACGCGCGTCGCGCCGCGTTGTCCCGCCGTGCATTTCGTGCTCGACGTGGAGGGTCCGCACTTTCCCACATTGTTGCGGGACGCGTCGGCGACCCGCGACCTCGGACCGCGCTCCGCCGACGACCACTACGTGCTGTACACGGGCGGGACCACCGGCATGCCGAAAGGCGTGCTGTGGCGGCACGAGGACATCTTCTTCGGCGCGATGGGCGGCGGGAACCCGGGCGGTCCACCGATCGAACGGCCGGACGACATCACCGTTTCCGTGATCGACAACCCGCCGCAACGCCTCGAGCCGTTCCTGCCCGCGGGCGACCCGGGCCCGCCGCAGTTCGTGTCGCTCGCGCTCGGGCCGCTCATGCACGCGAGCGGCCAGTGGTCGGCGATCGGCACGCTGCTCGGCGGGGGCAAGGTCGTGTTGTACGACCTTGCCCATGTCGACATGCAGCACGTGCTCGATCTCGTCGAGTGCGAGCGCGTGAACGCGGTGAACCTCGTCGGCGACGCGAGTGCGCGGCCCCTGCTGGCCGCGCTCGCCGCGCATCCGGCGCGTTGGGACACCTCTTCGCTGCTGCTGCTCGGCTCCGGGGGCAGCATCTTGTCGGGCGACGCCAAGGACGAGCTGATGGATCGCATCCCGTCCGTGCTCGCGATCGTGGAAGGCATCGGTTCGTCGGAGTCGCCCGCGCAGGCCGTCGCGGTGACCACACGCGCGGGGGTTGCCACCTCGGCGCGCTCGCTGACGTTCTCGGCCAAGGCCGAGACGATCGTCGTCGACGACGACCTGCGCCCGGTGCCGCGCGGCTCGGGCGTCGTCGGCCGGCTCGCGACGCGGGGCCGGGTTCCCCTCGGTTACTACAAGGACCCCGACCGCAGCGCCCGCACGTTCGTCGAGATCGACGGCGTGCGCTGGTCGCTGCCGGGCGACATGGCCACGATCGACAGCGACGGGACGGTGCACCTCCTCGGCCGCGGTTCGCTCTGCATCAACACCGGCGGCGAAAAGGTCTATCCCGAGGAGGTCGAAGCGGTGTTGAAGGGTCACCCGGCCGTCGCCGACGCCGTGGTCGTCGGCGCGCCCGACGAGAAGTTCGGCCAGCGCGTGGTTGCGGTCGTGGCGCCCGCCGCGGGGCGCACCGCGCCCGACCTCGCGTCGCTGCAGGAGCACTGCCGCGCGCATCTGGCCGGCTACAAGGTGCCGCGCGCCGCACACGTCGTCGACTCCGTCGTCCGCACGCCGACGGGTAAGGCCGACTACGCGTGGGCGCAGGCGATCGTGACGCCGTGAGGAGTCATGTACGGCACTGGACGGGACGCTCGCGCCTGCCGCACACTGGTCCCATGCGGAGCATGAACGCTCTTCGCTATGGCCAGAGCAACCGGGAATGGTTCATCGATCCGAGAGGACCGGATCGCCGGTTGCAGGTCACGTGTCACAGCGGCGCCCGATGTGTCGTGCTGAGCACCTGGCACGGGAATACGTGCACCGCGACGTTTCAGCTCCCGCTCGACGACGCCCCTCGATTGATTGCGCATCTCGCCGACTGCCTCAGCGCCGGACTGGATGATCACTCGGTCGGTTCGACGGTCGCCGGGCCGCCGCTCTCTGCACTCGATCGCGCTCGTGGTGCCCTCGATCGAATGACCGCGCGGCTGCGTCGGCAGTAGCGCATGCCCGAAACGGGATCGACCCACCGGTGTCGTGCCGGTGGGTCGATCATCGTTGTCGATAAGGGTGGAACGCTCGCCGCTCCTTTGCCGCGTCAGTCGTTGGACGACGGGCCCTGCGCATGGATGACCAACGCGACCGGCGGCTGCGTGCCCTCCGCAACCTCGACTTCCACCCGGTCGCCGGCCTGGGGCGTACCGTTGCCCTCGGCCTCCACTCGGGTGTTCGCGTCGATACCGATCGTCACCTGCGCGGTGCCGGTGTCGACGACGATCGATCCCCCGGCCCCGGCCGTGTAGGACACGATCGTGCCTTCGACCGACCCGAAGCTGGCGCTCGAGTTCTCCATGTCGTTCTGGCAGTCCGCGTTGTCGGTGTCCTGCGGGTCGGGACTGACGACGGGCGTGCCCGTGCTGCAGTTGACCTGGTCTTGCCCGTCGCCACCATCGACCATGTCGGTTCCGGTGCCGGTGTTGATGTTGTCGTTGCCGGTGCCGCCAATGTCGGTGTCGTCGCCGGTACCGCTGTTGATGACGTCGTTACCGTCGTCGCCGGTGATGACGTCGCTGCCGTCGCCGCCGCTCAGGTGATCGTTGCCGGAACCACCGTCGACCACATCGTCACCGGTACCGCCGACGATGGTGTCGTTACCGTCGTCGCCGGTGATGACGTCGCCGCCGCTGCCGCCATTCAGGTGGTCGTTGCCGGAACCACCGTCGAGCGTGTCGTCACCGCTGCTGCCGGTCACGCTGTCGTTGCCGGCGTTCCCGTCGATGGTGTCGCCGGTGGTGCTCGTGTCGGTCGCGGCGACCTGGACGTGGTCGTTGCCGGTGCCCGCGTCGATCGTGTCGCCGCCGCCGCTGTTCACCGAGATCTTGTCGTTGCCGGTTCCTCCGAGGACCACCACGTCGCTCGCGTCGATCGTCACGCGATCGGCGCCGCCCATACCGCAGTAGGTCTCGCCCGGGGTCGTGATGTCGACCTTGTCCGACCGCGCCGTGCCGGTCACGTCACAGGTGTACGCGGTCGCACTTTGCCGATCCGACCGCGCGCTCTCGTTCGTGCCGTCGCTCGCGGTGACGGCGTAGTCGTACTCCTGGGCGTCGACAAGACCCGCGGTGTCCTGGTAGCTGGTAGCCGTCACCCCGGTTGCGATCTGCGCCAACGTGCCGTCATGCAGCCCGCGGTAGAGGTTGTACGACGTCGCCCCGGCGACCGAGGACCACGTCACCGTGATCTCCAGACTCGCCTCGGGCTGTGCGTCCACGTTCTGCGGTACGCCCAGCGTGCTGGCGGCCGCGACCGCACCCGACGCATTGCTCGTGGCGCCCGCCCGAGCGGGAACTGCCAGTCCGAGAGTGCACGCCGCGGTGGCGCAGAGAAACACTCGCGCGGAGAAGTGACGATGAAACACGGTTGCCCCCCAAAAGCCCGAAATCGATGACCGCAGCCTGATAGGGCGCGGGAGCCGACGCAAGGAAGCGCGCCATAAGTCTTGGTTAAGGAACGCCGCGTGTGTCCGGATGCGATACCCCGAACGGCACGGGTGGCGTTGACTCGGATGAGAGGACGCCGGCACGGCACCCCACTTCCCCCACCAGCCTCGGAGGTAACACCGAAATGCGTGCATCGATCATCGCGAAGGCCGGAACCCGCGGCGGCTGACTCGAACGGCCGCGACCAGGGTTCGGGCTCCGGCGGGAACAACTGACCTTCGGATCGCCAACTCGTCGGCGAACTGTCGGTGCAGTCCGATCGCCGCCACACTCAGCGGCGAGGGCGCGGATCGCTCCTCTGCAATGACGCG
This sequence comes from uncultured Actinomycetes bacterium, assembly GCA_963835455.1. Classification (GTDB taxonomy): domain Bacteria; phylum Actinomycetota; class Acidimicrobiia; order IMCC26256; family PALSA-610; genus PALSA-610. The sequence continues at coordinate 218,439 of CAWIFT010000005.1, read as the reverse complement.
ATGACCCCCGGGCCGATCGGCAGCGGCGCGCAGCCATGGTTGTTGCCGCAGACGAAGTCGAACCGGGACTTCGCCGCACTGTGGCATGACGCGCAACTGCCACCGAAGCGGTTCAGAACCTCGGCCCCACCGCGACTCAGGATGCGCGTGCCCTTCGCCGACACGTCCAGCGAGAAGAACTCCCAGTCGTCGGTCGCGGGGCTGAAGCCGGGCGCGCGCTTGACCATCGCCTCCTGCGGCACGAGCTGAATGACGGTGCCGACCGGGTAGCTACCGCCCTGTGCGGAGCGCGCGACCGCGAGGGCCGCCGCGAGGTGACCGCGCACGTTGGTGACGAAATGATCGCCCACCCGGGTCATCGCGTTGATGTTCGCGAAATCGGCGGCGCGGAGCTTCGCGTCCTCGACCACCACGGACGTCGGTGTCGTCGACGGCGGCGACGCCGTGGGTGACGAAGAGCCCCCGCACGCGACGAACAGCAGTGCGGCGAGGGCGAGTGCGCTCCCCCATACCCAGGTGGTCTTCGTGATCTGCCGGCGCATCGGTTGGGATACGGGGCCGGGCACCGGGGAGTTCAGCCCGAACGCGGGCTCACTCGGCGTCGAACCAGTTCCACTGCCAGGGAGTGATGGTCTCGAGCGGACCGGCGAACACCGTGCGGCCCTGGGATTCGGCGCGGCGCCGGGCCACGATCGGAGCCAGCGGCTCGCACAGCTCGAGCGGCGGAGCATCGAGCCAGGTCACGATGACGCGGCGCTCGTCGTCCGCGAACGACCACGCGCCGGCGACACCCGGGGTCGAGCACAACGCGTCGAGATGCGCCCGGGGATCGACCGCGCCGGCGATCTCCTCGACCTCGACGTACACGCCGAGGTTCGGGCGGTACGGGACGGCTTCGGGCGAGATCAGCACGCGGGGCGCGACCGCCGACCCGCGGAACGTGAACGGACCCGAGAGCCGCGCCCGGCGGTGCAGATGGAAGCGCCCCACGTCATGGAGATCGCGACCGAGCTGCATGAACTCGCGCAACGTGCGGTCCACGGGTTCGGTCATCAGATACAGCGTCATGTAGTGGATGGAATCGAGCGGGGCCTCGCTCACCGCCCGTGCGGCGCGGCACGCGGGTGTCGACACCCAGCGTTGTCCGAACGCGATCCCGTCGAGCGGATACTGCTCGGGCATGTGATCGAGCTGATGCCACTCGTTGTACGAGTGGTGCTCGTTCGGATCGGTGATCTCGGTGAACGAGAAGAAGCCGAGCCGGATCTTGTTCATTTCGGGCCGTGATCCCGCACGGCGATCGTCACGCGCGACGTCGCGCACAGGCGTCCTTCGTCGTCGCGCATCTCGACGTCCCAGACCCAACTCATACGACCGCGATGAATCGCGACCCCGACACCGTGCACCGTTCCGGCGCTGACCGGTCGGAGGAAGCTCGTGTTGTTCGACATGCCGAGCGGTACGCGACCCTCGGCCAGCACCCCGCGTGCCGTGCCCATCGACGCGAGCGTCTCGGCAATCGCGGCGTACACGCCACCGTGGACGATCCCCATCGGCTGACACACGCCCGGGCGCACGGGCAGGCGGCCGGAACAGCGGCCGACGGTTTCGGACTCGTCGACGACGAAGCCGATCGTCGCGTCGAACGCGTCCTCGACGGGTACTCGGAGCTCGTACGGGCCGGGGTCGGTCACGAAGTTCGAAGATAGTGTGTCGCGCGATGAGCGCGGGCACGTGGGAGAGCCACCACGCGATAACGATGTTGATGTTCCGCTACACCGAGTACATCGACGCGGCCGATTTCGACGCGATCGCCAATCTGTTCGGCGACGCGGTCATCACGAACGAGGGGGTCGAGGGCGAGATCGCCGGCGGCGAGGCGATCAAGCAGCTCTACACCCGCACGAACCGCGTGCACGACGACGGAACCCTGCGCACGCGCCACCTCACCGCGAACGTGATCGTCGAGATCGAAGAGGCCGCCGGAACGGCTGCCGCCCGTTCTTCGTTCGTCGTGTTCCAACAGACGGCAACCCTGCCGCTGCAGCCGATCGTGACCGGCCGGTACCGCGACACGTTCGTGCGAGGCGACCGGGGTTGGCATTTCTCGCGCCGCCACATCGTGGTCGACCACGTCGGCGACGTGCGCGAGCACCTCGCGTTCGACCTGGCCGCATTTCAGGAGCAGCATCGGTCGTAGTGCCCGACCCCCGTCACCTGCTCGTCGTCTACCACTCGCGCTCGGGCGGGACCCAGGCCCTTGCCGACGCCGCGATCGCCGGCGCAGCGAGTGACGACATCGACGAGGTCGAGGTCCGGGTCGCCTCCGCGTTCGCGGCGACGGTCGACGACGTGCGGTGGTGCAACGGGATCCTGCTGGGCACTCCCGAGAACTTCGGATACATGAGCGGCGCGTTGAAGGACTTCTTCGAACGCATCTACTACGACCTGCTCGAACAGACGCGCGGCCTCCCGTACGCGTTGTTCGTGAAGGGTGGCCACGACGGCGAGGGCGCGATCCGCAGCGTCGAGCGCATCGTGGCCGGACTGCACTGGAAGTCGGTGCTCGCGCCCGTCCTCGTCGTGGGTGAGATCGACGACGCCGCCCGGGAACGGTGCCGCGAGCTGGGCATCACGTTCGCGGCCGGACTCGAAGCCGGCGTGTTCTAGCGCGATGACCTACGGGACGCTGGCACTGGTGGTCGCGGTCGGGCTCCTCGGTCCGCTGCTCGCGCTGCTCCCGACCCGATTGGCGCCGCCGATCGTGATCGGCGAGATCGCGGCGGGCGTGGTGTTCGGACTCACCGGAACCGGCACGATCGATGCCACGCAGCCGACGCTCGTCTTCCTCGCCAACATCGGCTTCGCCCTGTTGATGTTCATCGTCGCGACCAACCTGCCGCTGCGCGACACGCGCATCCGGGGCGCGGCGCGGCGCGGTCTGATCGCTACCGGCGTGGCGATCGCGGTATCGATCGCGCTGTCCCCGTTGCTCGCGGCGTTGACCGGGCTGCACCGGCCGGCCCTCCTGGCCGTACTCGTCGCATCGAGTTCGGCCGCGATCGTGCTGCCGATCATCGGAGCGCGCCGGAGCGACGCGCTGCTCGTCACCATCGCGTGGGTGTCGTTCGCCGACATCGCGACGATCGTCGCGGTGCCGTTCGTCCTCAACACGGGCGGGTTCGGTCGGGCGCTGCTCGGGTCGCTGCTCGTCGTCGCGGGCGCGACCGTGTTCGGTTTCGTGCTGGCTCGCCTCACCCGCTTCCGCCGGGTCGACGATCTGCGCCACGCGTCGCACCACCGCGATTGGGCGCTCGATCTCCGCATCTCGCTGCTCGTGCTGTTCACACTTTCCTGGATCGCCGAGAGCTTCGATACGAGCGCGCTGCTCGCGGGATTCGCCACCGGAGTCATGGTGTCGCTGATCGGAGAACCCCGGCGCGTCGCCGCGCAACTCATCGGCCTCGGCGAGGGCTTCTTCGTCCCGTTGTTCTTCGTCGTGCTCGGTGCGCGCCTCGACCTCCGCGCGCTCGTGCACTCGCGCGACGACTTCCTCCTCTTCGTGATGCTCTCGATCGCGATGACGCTCGTGCCCGTCGTGACGGCCGCGATCGTGCGGCTCCCCGTCTCGAGCGGGCTGCTCGCGGCTGCCGAAATGGGCGTGCCCTCGGCGATCGCCGCGCTCGGCCTCGCGTCCGAGGTACTCCGGCCGGGTCAGGCCGCCGCGATCATCGGCGCGGCGGCGGTTTCCCTGGCCGTGGCATCGATCGGCGCCGTCCGCATCGGCGCGAGCGCGTCGATCACTCGACCCGAACCGGACGACGCGGGGTGAACACGAACGTCGCGCCGCCGCTGATCTTCGCGAGCGCGATCTCCGGCGCTTCTTTGGCCGGCGCGGCCGCGGGATCGATGACGGCCTCGTACGCGAAGCGCTCGTCGCCGCGCGTCGCCACCGGCTGACACGAAGCCCGAGGGTTGACGGCTTGCACGATCGCGTCGAGGCCGCGGTCACTCGCGCCGCCCAACTGCGCGAACCAGGTGAAGCCGTCGCCTTCTTCGAGCACCGGACACGGCCCGAACGCGAAGCGCACGCGGTCGTCGGCGACGACCTCGACGCGCAGGTCGACGTACGTGCGCGGCCAGAACATCGGATGCAGACTCAGGAGACGCGCAATGTCGTGCGCGTCGCGTTCGGTCAGCTCGAGCACGGGCACCAATCGCTGGGCGGTCATCCCCGCGAGCCCGGTGAAGATCTGCGGTACCAACTCCAGCGCGGCGTCCTCGCCGTAGCGTTCCGACACCGCCACCGCGAACCCGCGCAGCAGCAGGTGGCTCTGCACCGCGACCTCCTGCAGCACGGTCACCAGCGCGCGGTGGGAGAGATCCTCGAGCTCGAAATCGGGATCGAAGTCGTGGGAATAGTCGTCCCAACCGCCGGGCTCGACCTCGCCGCCGTTCGCGAACGGGACTTCGGTGGCAATGCTTGCGATCTTCGACTTCTCCACGATCCACCGGTACGGATGGGCATCGACCGGGGGGAAGCCGGGATCGATCGTGATCGTCCAGTGACAGTGCGGTTCACGCCCGGCGGGAACGCGTGGTGGCCGGTGCAGTGGGCGCACCTGCGCGCGCGGATTCGTTGCACCGGCCGTCGCGTCGAACGTCGGATCTTCGATGGCGTGGCACATGCCGTGCACGTAGTCCTCGCCCATCGGTTCGACGTCGAGCAGCGCGCCGCAGTGCGCGAGCCAGAACTCCCCGTGGTTGGCGTCTTCGACCTTGCACCGGAAGTCCATGAAGTGCGGCGGCGCACCGATGTCGAGCTGGATGTTCTTCAGGATCGTCGGTACGTCGCCGGCGCCGAAGCGCAAGGCCTCCTGCGTGCGGAGGGAGTAGATCGGGCTCGCGGCCATCCACTCTTCGATCGCGATCGCCTCCATCTCGTCACGGGTGCGGCCCGTGTGGACGAGCGGCATGCCGACGCGATCCTGCAGGTGGCCGTGCAACAACCATTCTCGACCGAGCACTGCGAGCCGGGCGCGCGAGAGTGCTTCGAGTTCCGCGGTCACTGTTCCTTCGCTCCCGCGATCACCGCGTCGATCTCGGCCAGGTCTGCGTCCGTGAGGATCAAACCGCCGGCCGCCGCGTTCGCGGCCACCTGCTCCGGCTTGGTCGCGCCGGCGATGACGCTGGCGACGACGGGCCGGGCGAGCAGCCACGCGAACGCGAGCTCGAGCAACGTGCGGCCCTGCTCACGCGCCCAGGCGTCGAGCGCCTCGACCCGGTTCATGACCGCGTCCGAGAGCGCCTGTTCCCGACGATCGGCGGGCATTCCCGCGAGCCGCGTGCCTGCCGGCGGGGCCGCGCCCCGCTGGTACTTGCCCGACAGCACTCCGCTCGCGAGCGGGAAGTACGGAATGAACGCGACGTCGTGCTTCGCGCACGCGTCGAGCACACCCTGCTTCTCGGGACCGCGGCGGAGCAGGCTGTACTCGTTCTGCACGCTGACGAACCGCGCCCAACTGTTGTCGGCGGAGATCCGCGCCGCCGCCTCGATCATCTCCGCGGAGAAGTTGCTGCAGCCGATTTCGCGCACCTTCCCCGCGCGCACGAGCTCGTTCAGTGCGCCGAGCGTCTCCTCGAGCGGTGTCGCCTGGTCGGGGAAGTGCAGCTGATAGAGATCGATGCGATCGGTCCCGAGCCGGCGCAGTGAGTCTTCGCACGCCCGCGCGATGTACGCCGCGCTCGCGCCGCCTTTGCGTTCGTCGTCGATCGGGCCGCCGAACTTGGTCGCGATCAGCGCGGCGTCCCTCCGACCGGCGAGGGCCCGGCCGAGGAACTCCTCACTCAGCGTTCCGCCGTAGATGTCGGCAGTGTCGAACAGGGTGATGCCCGCGGCCAGCGCGGCATCGACGACCTTCTGCGTCGCGGCCTCGTCGATCCGGCCACCGAAGTTGTTGCAGCCGAGACCGACGACCGACGCGTCGAGGGAGCCGATGGGACGTGTCTCCATCCGCCCAGCATGGCCCACCTCGCCGCGTCAACCAAGCCGGGCGCGGGCGATCTCCTGGGCGGTCGCGTAGTCGGGCTTGTTGGTGTTCGTGCGCGGCGCTTCGCCCACGATGACCTCGCGCGGCACCTTGTAGCCCGCGATCTTGGTGCGGCAGTGCTCCTGCAACGCGTCGAGCGTGAGCTCCGGCGCGCCGCCGCGCAGCTTCACCAGCGCCACGACCTTCTGGCCGAAGCGATCGTCGGGTACACCGACGACCACCGCGTCGAAGACGTCCGGGTGCGCCCGCACCGCGGCCTCGACCTCCTCGGGAAAGATCTTCTCGCCCCCGGAGTTGATGCAACCCGAACCGCGGCCGAACAACACGATCCGGCCCTCGTCGTCGATGGTCGCCCAGTCGCCGGGAACGACCCACCGCACGCCGCGCGCGTCGGTGCGGAACGTGGCCGCCGTCTTGACCGGATCGTTCCAGTAGCCGAGCGGAATGTGACCCTTGCGCGCGAACAGTCCTTCGACGCCCGAACCGGGCGCGAGCGGTTCGAGCGTTTCCGGATCCAGCACCCAGGTACGACCGTCGGTGGAGAACCGGGGGCGGTCGCGTTCGGTGCTCGCGCCGACCTCGCTGCCCGCCGCGCCCGTCTCCGACGCGCCGTAGCTGTCGTTCAACACCGCGTTCGGGAAGGCGGCGGCGAGCTGCGTCTTCACCGACGCGCTCAACATCGCGCCGCCGTTGCCGAGCCCGACGATCTCCGAGCAGTCCCAACGTCCGGGCTGCGCGAGCACGGCCTCCGCGAGCGGACGCGCCATCGCGTCCCCGATGATGCCGACCGTCGTCGCGTGTTCCGACACCGCGAGATCGAGCACCGCTTCGGGGTCGAAGTGCCGATCCGTCGAGATGACCGCGCGGTTGCCGCCGTAGACCGCGATGAGGGTGAGCCACTGGCCGCCGCCGTGCATCAGTGGGCCGAGCACCAGCGGGCTCATGCGGAACGCCGGCTCCGCGTTGCGCACGATCTCCGCCGGTTCGGAGATCGGGTCGAACGGTGAGCCGCCCATGCAGCACGCGTAGAAGAAGTCCTCGTGGCGCCACATCACGCCCTTCGGCATTCCGGTGGTGCCGCCGGTGTAGAGCATGTACACGTCGTCGGACGAGCGGGGCACGGCGGTGAACGCGCGCGCCGCACTCGCGTCGGCCCATTCACCGATACGGATCCGCCGCTCGAACCCGAGCTCGTCGAGCACGGGCAGATACTCGTCCTCGACGATCATCGTGACGATCTCCGCGTCGTCGATCACGTAGCGGAGCTCGTCGGCGACATAACGCCAGTTGATGTTGACGGGTACCGCGCCGCACTTCCAACTGCCCAACAACGCCTCGACGTACTCGGCCCGATTGCGCGAGTAGATCCCGACGCGGTCGCCGGGACGCACCCCGGTCGCCACCAGATGGTTCGCGATCCGGTTCGCCTCACGATCGAGCGACGCGCGGGTGTGACGGACCGGCGGCGCGACGAGACATTCGGCGTCGGGTCCGGCGTCGCAGAGCGTCTCCCAGAGGTCGGCCAGGTTGTACGTCGGGGCGCGCACGGCCGGACGACGGTCTATTTCGCGCCCGCGGCCGCGGCCTCGCGCTGGCGCGTCGTGCGGTGTACCCGGTCGGTGTCGAAACGCGGCAGCACGTGCTTCCCGAACGTCTCGATCGTCTCGGTGGCGAGATCGCGTTCCATCGACGACGACAACAGGCCGAACACGACCTGATCGACACCGGCGTCGGCGTACTTCTGAATCGCGGCGGCGACCTCGTCGGGCGTGCCGTACGGCGTCTCCCCCGCCCTGATCGACTCGTCGAGCTGTTCGGGGGTGGGGTCGGGGAGCAGCGCGGGCCACTCCGGAATTCCCGCCGGGCGCGGGAACGTGTCGAGGTACCGCAGCAGGAGGCTCCGGTGGTAGCCCATGCCGAGATCGGCGCCGAGGTTGCGCGCCCGCTGGCCGTCCTCGAGGCACAGCAACTGCGTGGTCACCATGATGTTGTCGTTGACGAAGCCGCCGACCGGATCCGCGTTCGCGATCTCGTTCTTGTAGATCTCGACGAGCGGCTTGACCGACTCCGGTCCGCCGATCGTGAAGCACAGCACGCCGAGGCCCATCTGCGCGGCCTTCGTGAAGGTGGACGGGTTCCCCGCCGCGACCCACATCGGCGGGTGCGGTGTGGAATACGGCTTCGGCAACACGTTGCGCGCGGGCATCGAGAAGAACTTGCCGTCGAAGCCGGGGTACTCCTCGGGCTGCCACATCTTGGCGAACTCGCCGACCACCTCGTCGAACATGTCGCGGGTGATGTCGGGGTCGGTGATGCCGAAGCCCTTCTGCTCGGTCGTCGACGAACCGCGGCCCATGCCGAACTCGAAGCGTCCCTCCGAGAGGTGGTCGAGCATCGCGACCCGCTCCGCGATGCGCGCCGGGTGGTTCACCGGCGGGGTCACGTTGAAGATGCCCGATCCGATGTGCAGGTACTCGGTCGCGGCGGCGAGATAGCCGAGGAAGACCTCGTTCGCGGACAGGTGCGAGTACTCGGTGAGGAAGTGATGCTCGGTCGCCCAGGTGTACTTGAAACCCACCTGATCGGCGGTGCGGACGATCGCGACCTCGTCCATGATGCGGCGGTGCTCGTCGCCGTTGAACTGCGGCAGGACGCACGCGCTGTTGAAGAGCCCGAATTCCACGGTCGACCGCTCCTGACTCCGCCGGAGGCCACGCCGGAGCGGCGCCGGGCCTCGATACGGCGCGTGACGTTACCTGGTACAACGGTGCGCAACGCAGCCGTGGATGGGAGCACGACGTGGACGACCGCGACCTGATCGACCGGATCACTCACCTCGTAGCCGAGGAACAGAAGATGCAACGGACCGAGGATCACGATCCCGCGCAACTCCGGGAGATCGAGGTGACACTCGATCAGCTCTGGGACCTGTTGCGGCAGCGCCGGAGCCAGGAAGAGTTCGGCAAGGACCCGAGCCAGGTCAACGAGCGCGATCCCAAGACGGTCGAGGGCTACCTCCAGTAGACCCGCACCGGGAGCGGCAGCGGAGCCGACCGTATGGGAGGCGGAGCGCGAGCGACCAATAAGGAGCGGCAGCGGAGCCGACCGTATGGGAGGCGGAGCGCGAGCGACCAATAAGGAGCGGCAGCGGAGCCGACCGTATGGGAGGCGGAGCGCGAGCGACCAATAAGGAGCGGCAGCGGAGCCGACCGTATGGGAGGCGGAGCGCGAGCGACCAATAAGTATCGGCGCTTCAGCGCCGGCGGAAGCTGAAGTCTTCGCCGCTGCTCGCGAGCGCGGTGAACTCCGCGAGCGCGGTGCGGCGGTGCAGCTCTTCCGTCGGAGCCGCCGCTACCGGCGCCGGTTCGGCGACGGGCTCCTCCGCGACGGGAACTTCTGCAACCGGGGCCGGGGCCTCCGGCGGGATCTCCAAGCGCGCCAGCGCGCGGTACGCCTGCGGTTCCGCGGGCGCCTTGGCGAGCGTCGGGTCCTGTCGTGGGCGCCGGCGGGCGAGCGGAGGCGCCGGCTTGTGCCGACCCGCGACGCGCAGCGGAAGCGGCGGGTGTGCCTCCGGCTCGGTCTCCTCCGGCTTCGCGACGTCGGCGCCCGCGACTTCTTGTGCAACCGCGGCTGCCGGCGCCGCGGCGACTTCTGGTACGACCGCGGCCTCCGCCGCGACCTCGGGCTCGACGACCACGGTGGCCTCGGCCGGCGCGGCCGGCACCGCGACCGCGACGGCGGAGGGTGCGGACGCGGCCGCCTGCAGCTCGGCGACCGTCACACGCGCGGCCGCGAGCTCGTCTCCAAGCATCGCGGCGTGCGCGCGCAACCGGTCTCCATCGGCACGCGCCCGCACGCTTTCGGCTTCGAGTTCGGCGACCCGAGCGCGCAACTCGTCGCGCTCGGCCTCGGCTGTCGCCAACTCAGATTCCGCCGTGCGTTGGGCGTTCGAGGCGTCACGCGCCTCGCGCCGCAGCTTCCCCAGAGTCTTGTCGATCTCGCGCGCCCGAGCGTCGGTCGACTCGATGTGTTCGGCCAGCTCGGCTTCGAGCTCGGCGATCCGCGCGGCCGCGACGTCGACGGCCAGCTCGGCGTCGACCCGCGCCTTTTCGGCTTCACGGAGGCACGCCTCGGCCGCGTTGCGGGCGGCCAGCACGTCGTCGCGTTCGGCGAGGGCGTCGCGCGCACCCTGTTCGGACGCCTCGATGCGGGCGGAGAGATCGGCGATCCGAACGCCGAGGCGACCGATCTCCGCGTCCTTCTCCTCGAGCTGCCCGGTCAGGCGAGCGATCGCGCCGTCGCCCGAGGTCAGCTCCGCCAACTGCGAGGCGAGCCGCTCACGGTCCGAGAGTGCGTCGGCGAGCCGTTGCTCGGCGGTCGCGAGCCGGATCATCTCGTCCTCTGCGCCATGACGCGCGTTCTCGGTCGCGCGTTGCAGGCTCCGCTCCGCAAGGGATCGGGCCGCTTCCGCGCGCTCGAGCTCGACCCGCAACGCGGCCCGCGCCCCCTGTTCTTCGCGCAGCCGCGTCACGTACTCGTCGAGCAGGCCGTCGTGCTCGGACAGCGAGCCGCGCAATGCGTTCAGCTCCTGCACGACGCGCTCGTGTTCTTCCTGGAACCGCTTGAGCTCACCGGCGACCTGCGCCCGCGCCTCGCGCTCGGCGCGCGTGCGCTCCTGCACCGCCCGGCGGCTTTCTTCTTCGCTCAGCCGTTCGAGCTCGCGCCGCAGCGCCGCGGCTTCGTGCTGGGCGTGGGTACGGGCGTTGAGCTCCTGCTCGAGGCGGTGGTGCTCGTCGACGAGGACGCGCCGGGCCTCTTCCGCGGAGCGGTAGTTGCGGACCGCCGCGCTCTCGAGCTCGGCGAGACGCTGACGAATCGCCCGGCGCCCGGTGTCGATGGTCGGCGGTACGACCACCGGGTCGACCGTCAGAACCGGCGGGGGCGTGGGGGGCATTTCGGCGCGTTCCCTCTCCGCGAGTAGCTCGTCCAAGAGCATTCGCGATCCACCCGTACGGTTCGTCGCGTCGGGAGCGACGACCGCCGGCCAGTTGACGCCTGACCCACGCATGCCGTTTGTTATTTCGGCCACACTCCGCGATTACTTGACGCCTCGAGCAGAATTTCGCGCGCGTTGTGTGGCCGGACCCGGTCGGGTCGGGGCCCGAGTTCAGCCCTGGAGGTCGCCGATCAACGCGAGGCCGGCGGCCCGGGCGGCGGCGAGGGCGGCCTTGGCGGCGAGCAGGTCGGAGTGGGCCGACTCGAGGACGGCCGTGTCGTTCGTCATGTCGGTGGCCGGCTGCAGTCCGGCGGCGGCGGCGATCGTCGAGCCCACGCTCGGAGGAGTCCCGAGCTTGGCGTCCGCGGTCGCGAGCGCACGGTTCATGGCGGCCAGGTCGGACTGCGCCTTCGCGTTCGACCCGACGAGGGGGGCCGCCTTCGCCGCGGCCTGCCCGAGCCGCGCCCGCGCCCCGGCGAGGGCGTCGGCCGCCCGGATCGCCCCGGTCTGCGGGCCCCGCAGCCAATAGACGCGGTAGTCGACGAACAACTTCTGCGCGTCGGACTTCAGCGCCGCCGCGCTCGGGTAGCAGGTGCCGGCAATCTGGGCGTCGAGCGCGGTGATGCCGGCGCTCGCCGCCTGCAGCGCTGCCTTCTGGGGGCCGTTCAGGCCGTAGGGATCCTTGTTCGTCCCGAGCCGGGCGACGAGGTTCGCCAGCGTCGACGTGCGCCGGACGGCGTCGGCGTGCACGATCGGCTTGAGCGCGGCGGCCTTGCACTGCTGGGCCGCGTTCGGCGTCAGCCGCGCGCCGCCCGTCGCCGCGTCCGCCGGCGCGGCGAGCGCCGGGATCGCCAGCGCGAACACCGTGGCCGCGACGGTGCCGATCCTTCGCGTCGAGCGGGTCATGGCGCACTCCCTTCTTGGCCCTTGGCCTGGTTGACATCCGCGGCGGCGATCGCACTGTCACCGGCGGTGAGTGCGGAGCCGGCCTGGTCGAGCTGCTGTTGGAGCACGGCGAGCGCGGCCGGCGTGGGCTTCGCCGTGGTCGTCGGCCCGGCCTCCCCGCTCGCACCGGACGTCGGCGGGGTGAGGGTCTTCGGCGTCCGGACGGTCGTGGGAGCCTCGATGGGGGTCGCCTTGCTCGACGAACCGCCGCAGCCCGTGGCCAGCGCCGCGAGCCCGAGGGTGACCACCACGAGGCCGGTGCCCGTGTGTCGCTTGATCTGCATGCCTTCACGTTCGACGGGCAACGTGAAGGTTTGAGGCGAAGTTTCGTGAAGAGAACGTCAGGCGCCCGGTCGGCCCGAACGTCGCCGGGATGACACTCACACTGTCGGCCGGCCGACAGACAGCTCGCGCCCGCCCGGTCAGAGTGAAGACGACGAACCGAAGGGGGCCAGGATGGCGAAAGCTCGAGCGAACCAGACCCGATTGGGCGGGTCAGCGGGCGGCGCGCTCGAGCCCTTCGGGATCGACGACCTCGACCCGGCCCCGGCCGATCGAGACCAGCCCGTCGGCCTGCGCGGACGCGAGCACCCGGTTCGCGCTCTGCCGGGTGACGCCCGCGAGCTGCGCGAGGTCCTGTTGTGACAAGGGCAACGCGGCGCCGGGCGGCCACAGCGCGGCGACCTCCGACAGACGGCGCAATACACGCCGTTCGGCCGGAACGTGCAACGCGTCCACCAGGGCCGCGGACAAGCGCCGCACTTCCTGGACGGCGGCATCGAGCAGGAACTCGTCGATGCGAGGCTGCTCCCGGCGCAGACGCGCGAAATCGTCGCGGTGCAGCACCATCGTCTCGGCCGCGTCCAACGCCACCGCGGTCGCCGCACGCGGTGCGTCCGACGTCAGGGCGTAGTCACCGACGAGGTCGTCGCGACCCATCACCCGCAAGATGACGGTGTCGCCTCCCGGGGTCGTGACCCGAGCGGCGATGTGGCCCTTCACGATGACGTGCAACGAATCCGCGAGATCACCCTCCCGAAACACCACCTCGCCCCGACCGAACCGGCACCGCCGCATCACCGCCCACAAGGCCCGGCGATCCGCATCCGCCAGCCGGTCGAGCAAACCACCAGTCACCGGACAAGTTTCTCCCAAGCTGAGGCTTGCGCACGAGCGGGGCGCGAGCCTCAGCTTCGGGAGTTCCAGAGGCGCAGCGCCCGCCCGCCGTGCTCGGCGCCGACGACGCTGACGGTGGCCGGATCCAGCACGAACCGCGCCGCAGCCGGGGCGCCGAGGTCGAGCGCGACCGCGGTGAGGACGCGCGAGAAGTGGGCGTGGCCGAAGCACAAGACGTCGCCGTCGGACGCGGCGACGCGCCCGAGCACCCGTTCCGCGCGCCCGGCGACCTCGTCGATCGTCTCCCCGCCCGGCACGGGGCCACCAAAGATCGTCCACTGCGCGAAGACGCCGCCCCGCGCCCGGATCTCGGCGGTCGTGATGCCTTCGAACTCTCCGTAGTCCCACTCGCACAGGTCGTCGTCGGGGATCGCGTCGGGGAATCCCGCCGCGGCCGCCGTCTCCCGCGCCCGGCGCATCGGGCTCGTCAACACGAGGGCGAACCGGTGCCCGGCGAGCCCGGGTCCGAGCGCGGTCGCGCATCGGCGTCCGGCGTCGGTCAACAAGACGTCGGTCGTACTCGTGTGCCGCCCCGACGCGCTCCATTCCGTCTCGCCGTGGCGGACGATCCACAGCTCGTTCATCGCGCCGGCCCGGTCACGTGATCTGCGTGGCGGCCGCCTGCAGGTCGGCTCGGAAGTCGGGGTGCGCGATGTCGGCGAGCGCGCGCGCCCGCTCGCGCAGCGTGCGTCCGCGCAGCTCCGCGACACCTTGCTCGGTGATCACGACGTCGACCTGGTGCCGGGGCGACGTCACCGTCGTGCCCGGCGTCAGTTGCGCCACGATCCTCGAGACCGTCACGCCGGCCGACTGCGCGATCGAGGGCAGACAGATGAGCGACCGATCGCTCAGCTCGAGTCCCGACTGCGCCACGAAGTCCTCGTGCCCGCCGATGCCCGAGAACTGACGCCCGTCGAGCCGGTCGGCGACCACCTGCCCGTAGAGGTCCACCGCCAACGCGCCGTTGATCGACACGACGTTGTGGTTGCGCGCGATGACGTCGGGCGCGTTCACGATCTCGACCGGCAGGAACCGGACGTCGGCGTTCCGGTCGAGCCACGCGTACAGCTCGGCGGTGCCGAGCGCGAATGTCGAGACGGAGAAGTTGTCGAACTCGCCTTTGCGAGCGTTCGTCACCTTGCCCGCCTGGTGCAGTCGCATGAGGCCCGTGGTGAACATTTCCGAGTGCACGCCGTAATCGCCGCCGTCGTCCTCCGCGAGCACTGCGACGATCGACGACGGCACCCCTCCTATCCCGGTCTGCAACGTGCAGCCGTCGGTGATGTAGTCGCGCGCGAAACGCGCGATCGCCCGGTCGAACTCATCGGGCGGCGGCTCGTCCAGGACGTAGACGGGCCGATCGGCGCGTACGATCGCGTCGACCTGGTCGACGTGCAGCGCGTGCGGGAACTCCGGCGGCAGTCCGAGCGTGCGCGGCAACTGGTCGTTCACTTCGACGATCACGATCCGGTCGGGATCGATCGACGCGCGGTGCAGTTCACCGGTCGTCGCGCCGGCGTGCAGCGACAAGCTCATGAACCCGTGCTCGTCGGGCGGTGCGGCGGCGGTGGTCATGACGCGCGGCGCGAACTGCTCCGCGATCGTGACGAACCGGCGGAAGTCGGCGGGGATGTAGTCGACATTCGCCCCCGCGTCGCGCAGCGCCCGTTCCGCGGGGCCGAAGAAGCCGCTGCGCAGCACGACACCGGGCTTCATGAACACCTGGTACAGGTCGAGCAGGAGCGCCCCGAACACGTCGAGCTGCTGCCAGTCGTCGCGTTCGCCGAGCGCGTGCAGGAACGCGTTCGGTGCGCCCGGTCCGAGCGGGAGCGC
The DNA here is from genome assembly GCA_963835455.1 of uncultured Actinomycetes bacterium. Classification (GTDB taxonomy): domain Bacteria; phylum Actinomycetota; class Acidimicrobiia; order IMCC26256; family PALSA-610; genus PALSA-610. The sequence goes on along the minus strand of CAWIFT010000005.1, from coordinate 203,439 downwards.
GAGCGTGTCGACGGGCCGAAGCATCGCGGCCGCTTCGGCCGCGCTCACCTCGCGTGCGGTCATTTCTCCGGGGCGACCACGCGCTCGGGAGTGACGACGGGCTCCGGCAGGATCACGCTGTTGACGGTGCGCGTCGCGCTGTTGACGCGTTCGAGGACCGACGTCAACACGCCGAGCGCCTTCGCCGTCGCCTCGAGGTTCTGACGAATCGCCTTGGCCTGCACCTCGCCCCGTTCGGCGGTCGCGGTGAGAAGGTCGATCGGGCCGCGTACGACCCGGTCGAGCTCGCGCGCGCCCGGCACCTTGCGCACGACCTCGATCGCCGCAGTCGCGAGCGAAGCGGCCTGACCGACGACCTCGCCCAGCACGTTCGTCTCGCGATCGGCGATCTGCAACACGTTCGCGACATCTCTTTGCGCCTGGTTCGCGAGGCCCATCGCGTCGCGCACCAAACCGGCCACCGTCGGGTCCTCGGCCGCCTTCACGAGCGCGCGCATCTGGCGCAGCGCCTCGCGCACGACCTCCTGCTCGTCGGTGTACCGACCGCTTCGCACCTGTGACCGGACGAAGTCCTGGAGTTGGGGAGGCAACGACACTTCCACGGCGCTGCTCCTAGACGGTGAGAACGGTGCGCAGGCCGATGCCCGCGGTCATGTCGGCGAAGGCTTCGTTGACCTCGGCGAGCGGACGGCGCGCCGTGATCATCCCCTCGAGATCGATGCGACCCGCACGCCAGAGATCCAGGAGGCGGGGAATGTCGCGGCGCCCGTTGCAACTCCCGAGCAGACAGCCCATCAGCTTGCGTTCGGTGAGCGTGAACATGACCGGCGGCGCGAGGGTGACGGTCTGGTCGATGCCGCCGGCGCCGACCATCACCGTCGTGCCGCCGTTGCGCGTCGCCCAGATACACGACTCGATCACCGGACCGGCGCCGACCGCGTCGAACGCGAAGTCGACACCGATGCCGCCGGTCAGTTGCTGCACTGCGCCGAGCAGGTCGTCGGCGGTCGGATCGATCACGTCGGTCGCGCCGAAGCGCTTCACCATGTCGCGGCGTTCACCGACCGGGTCCGAGACGATGATCTTGGTCGCGCCGGCGACGCGCGCGCCCTGCACGATCGAAACACCGATGCCGCCCGCGCCCGCGACGAGCACTGTGGCGCCCTCGGGGACGCGCGCGGTGTTGAGGACCGCGCCGACGCCGGTCTGCACCGCGCAGCCGATCACGCACGCGACGTCGAGCGGCGTGTCGGGCGCGACCTTGATCGCACCGGTCTCGGTCGTGATCACGTACTCCGCGAACCCACCGAGGCCGACACCGCGCAGAACCGGCAGCCCCTGACGCGACAGCGGCGTGCGACCGTCGGCGAGCACGCCGGTGTTGATCGACGCGGCGTTGACGCAACATCCGTATTCTCCACGCGCGCACCAGTAGCACGCGTTGCACACCGAGATCGGCGTGAGCACCACCTTGTCGCCGGGAGCGACCGACGTCACGCCTGCGCCGATCGCGTCGACGACCCCTGCGGCTTCGTGCCCGAGCACCACCGGCGCGGAGAACGGGTACGTGCCGTTCGCGAGCGAGAGATCGGAATGACACACACCGCAGTGCGACACGCGCACGCGGACTTCACCGACACGGGGATCGTCGATGTCGACATCGTCGACGATCGCGAGCGGCTTCTCCGACGCCTCGAGCACTGCTGCACGCATGCGGCAAACCGTAGCCCGTGCGCCCCGACGGCGACCTTGGCTAGCGTCGCCGGACCATGGACATCTTCGATATCTGGGTCAACCTCGTCACCGAGCAGTCGGCGGAGCAGTTCGTGACGCAGGAGGGATACGAGAACATCCCCGGCTACCTCGGGAGCAATCAAGGTCCGGTCGGCGTCGACTCGCTGCTCTCGATCATGGACGAGCTCGGCGTCGCGACGGGCGTGTTCACGGGCGGTCTCGACCGCAACACCGACAAGCTGCTCGACATCTGTTCCGCGCATCCGGGCCGCTTCCTCGTCGCCGGCGGCATCGGTGATCCGTCGCGGCCGGGACGGCAGGTCAAGCGGTTGCGCGAGCTCGCGCAACATCCGGCGTTCTGCATGGTGCGGGTGATGCCGCTGGCGTCGCAGGTGCCGACCAACGACGCGCGCCACTACCCCATCTACCAGGTATGCGAAGAGCTCGGTCTGCCCGTCGGGATCAACGCCGGCATCCCGGGGCCGCGCGTGCGGTCACGGGTACAGCATCCCGAGTTGCTCGAGGACGTACTCATCGACTTCCCCGACCTCACGGTGATCGTGGCGCACATGGGTCACCCCTACGAAGAGCTGCTCATGAACTACATGCGCAAGTGGTCGAACCTCTATCTCTCGTGCACCGCGTACGCGCCGCGCTACATGGACCCCAACCTGGTCGCCTTCATGAACACCAAGACGTATCGCGGACGCGTGTTGTGGGGCAGCGACGAGCCGTGGTTCCCGATGCGCCGATCGCTCGCAGAGGCGCAGGCGCTGCCACTCGACGACGAGGCGATGGCGCTGTTCCTGGGCGGTACCGCCCGGAGGCTGCTCACGCGGGGTTGACCGCCGGCGGATCGACCGCAGGGATTTGATCGCAAGTCGACCCGCCGGAGGGCCGAAAACCCCTAGGTGCAGTCGACCGATCCCGCGGCGGGCGCGCCGGCCCCGCAGCCGGGCTGGTATCCCGACCCGTGGCAGATCGCGCCCACCCGCTGGTGGGACGGCATGACCTGGACCGGCTTCACGACCCCCGCCGCGCCCGTCGCGCCGATTCTTCCGACGAATCGGTACGACGGGTACTCGTACGGGAATCCCACATACGGCGTTCCGGTCGCCCGGGCGGCCGTGGAGCCGGTGGCCCGCACCGACATCGAGGGCGGCGGGATCGCGGTCCTGGGGTATTTCGGCGCACTTGCGCTGTCGGTGCTCGGCTCGCTCCTCGCGGTCGCGTTGGGCGCCGCGCCGCTCACCGTCCCGGTGATGGTGCTCGGGCAGTTCGGACTGTGGACCGGGCTGGGCATGGCGGCCTACGTCGCGAGCCACCGCCGTCCCGGCGGCACGCTCGCCGATCTCGGCTTCCGCGCGCCCAACAGCCGAGAGGTCAAGGTCGGCATCGGCGTCGGCGTGGTCGGCGTCCTCGTCGCGAGCCGCGTCACCTACGTGTTGCTGCACCTCTTCCCCGACAACGGCGGCGGTTCGCACTTCTTCGTCGTCAGCCAACCCAGCGCATCGTTCATCGCGGTGACGTTCCTGTTCGCCTGCGTCGGCGCGCCGATCATCGAAGAGCTCTACTTCCGCGGCCTCGTGCAGCCCGTGCTCGTCCGCAATCTCGGCCTGGGTCCGGGGACCGTGGCGCAGGCGATGTTCTTCGGCGCCGCGCACTACCAGGTCGGCATGACGTTCAATCAGGCCGCGGTGAAGTGCGGCACGATCTTCGTGCTCGGCCTGTTCCTCGGCTGGCTCCGGAACAGCACGGGCCGGCTCGGCGCGGGGATGGTCGCGCACGCGACCAACAACGTCATCGCCGTTCTCGTGTCGATTGCGATGCTGTCGCACTAGCCGCGGTCGCGATCGCGGCGACGCGTCAGTACTTGGGCGGCTTCAGCGAGTTGCGCTGGCGGCCGCGGTCGTTCGACGACAACAGCACCTTGCGCAGCCGGACGTTCTTCGGCGTGACCTCGACGCACTCGTCGTCGGTGATGAACTCGAGCGCCTGCTCCAACGACATCGCGCGCGGCGGGACGAGCCGGACGAGATCGTCCGAGCCCGAGGCGCGGTGGTTCGTGAGCTGCTTTTCCTTCGTGGGGTTGACGTCCATCTCGTCGGCGCGTGCGTTCTCGCCGACGATCATCCCCTCGTAGACCTCGACCCCCGGACCGATCAGCATCGCGCCGCGCTCCTGCAGGTTCATCAACGCGTACGCCGTGGTCATGCCGCGGCGGTCGGCGACGAGGCTGCCGGTGGGGCGGGTCCGTAACTCGCCGAACCAGGGCGCCCAGCCGTCGAACACGTGGTGCAACATCCCGGTCCCGCGTGTCTCGGTCATGAACTCGGTGCGGAAGCCGATGAGCCCACGCGCCGGTACCCGGAAGTCGATCCGGACCCAGCCGGTGCCGTGATTGACCATCTGTTCCATGCGGCCCTTGCGCAGCGCGAGCAACTGCGTGACGACGCCGAGATAGTCCTCGGGTACGTCGACCGTGAGCAGCTCGACCGGCTCGTGCCGCTTGCCGTCGATCTCGCGGATCACGACCTGCGGCTTGCCGACCGTGAGCTCGAACCCTTCGCGCCGCATCGTCTCGACGAGCACCGCGAGTTGCAACTCGCCGCGACCCTGCACTTCCCACGCGTCGGGGCGTTCGGTGTTGAGCACGCGGAGCGAGACGTTGCCGACGAGCTCCTGCTGCAAACGGTTCTCGACCTGACGGGCGGTGAGCTTCTTCCCGTCCTGACCCGCGAGCACCGACGTGTTGATGCCGACGGTCATCGAGAGACTCGGCTCGTCGATGATGAGCGGCGGCAACGGCCGGGGATCGTCGAGGTCGGCGAGCGTCTCGCCGATCGTGATGTCGGGAATGCCGGCGACCGCGATGATGTCGCCCGGCCCGGCTTCCTCGGCGGGAACGCGGTCGAGCGCGTCGGTGAGGAACAGTTCGACGATCTTGACGCGTTCGGTCGTCCCGTCGATGCGGCACCACACGACCTGCTCGCCCTTGCGTACGTGGCCGTTGCGCACGCGACACAGCGCGAGTCGGCCGAGGTACGGCGACGCGTCGAGGTTGGTGACGATCGCCTGGAACGGATGGCCCTCTTCGTATTCGGGGGCCGGGATCCGGTCGAGGATCAATTCGCACAGCGGCTTGAGGTCGCTGCCTTCGACATCGGCGTCGAGGGACGCCCAGCCGGCGCGCGCGTTGGCGTAGACGATCGGGAACTCGATCTGGTGCTCGTCGGCACCGAGGTCGATGAAGAGCTCGTACACCTCGTCGACCACCTGCGCGATGCGCGCGTCGGGACGGTCGACCTTGTTCACGACGAGAATCACCGGGAGGTGCGCCTCGAGCGTCTTGCGCAGCACGAAGCGCGTCTGCGGGAGCGGGCCTTCGCTCGCGTCGACGAGGAGGAGCACGCCGTCGACCATGGCGAGCGCCCGCTCGACCTCACCGCCGAAGTCGGCGTGACCGGGGGTGTCGACGATGTTGAGCGTCACGTCGCCGTACTTCACCGCCGTGTTCTTGGCGAGGATCGTGATGCCCTTCTCACGCTCCAGGTCGTTCGAGTCCATGACCCGCTCGTTGACGTCCTGGTTGGCGCGAAACGCCCCGGACTGCCACAGGAGCGCGTCGACGAGGGTGGTCTTGCCGTGGTCGACGTGGGCGATGATCGCCACGTTGCGCAGGTCGTCGCGCGCGCTCATACAGAACTCCAATTCGGGGGGAGCTCCAGTGTAGGGGCGGCGGGGGCGGATTCCGGTCACCGGAACCCGCCCCCGAGCCCCATCTGCGCCCGTTACCGAAGGACGAACGGGTCGGACGCGGGGTGGCGTCCGGCCGCACCGATCGAGATGTGCGCGGGCGCCAGCACGTGACCGTCGGTCGTGAAGCCGAACGCGAGGTACGGCGCGCTCGGGGCCGCGAAATCGAAGCCGTCGACACCGCCGTAGTTGTTGAAGCGGAACGCGAGCGTGTGGCCACCCGAGCCGACCGCGAGGGAGTCGTTCTTCTCGAGTCGCACCGCGTGCACGGCGGTCAGCGATCCGCTGGTGTGGATCAGACCGGAGAACACGCGGTCGTGGATCGCGTTGTGCGTCACGCGGACGTGCCAGCCGTTGGCGTCGTGCCAGAGCGTGACGCCGGGATCGAGGCGCGGGCGGCCGTCGTTCACGGTCGTCGTGTTCACCGTCGCGGCGCCCGCGCCGGTGGCGCCGAAGCCGACGAGACCGACGCTCGCGAGCGTCACGACCATCAATCCGGATGCTGCAATCTGCTTGAACTTCATGTCGTCCTCCTGGAGTGGGGAAACCGTCCTCCTGAGCGTCGCCCCGGATTGTGATGAGAACGCGAAGCGCCGGTGCGGACCACGCGAGCCGAGATGGGGCGGGCAACGGCCTATGGCCGCCCGGACGGTCCTTTGGTAAACCTGCTGCATGACGGAGATCCACGGGACCACCGAACGCGGTTTCGAGGCCGTGCGCGACGCATTCGAGACGAACTTCGCGAAAGGCCTCGAGATCGGCGCGTCGTTCAGCGCGTACCGCCGCGGCGAGAAGGTCGTCGACCTCTGGGCGGGCACCGCCGACGTCGCCACCGGACGCCCGTGGGACGAGGACGCGCTCGCGCTGGTCTTCTCCACCACCAAGGGCGCAACCGCCATGTGCGCCAACAAGCTCGCGCAGGAGGGCGCGCTCGACGTCGACGCGCCCGTCGCTCGCTACTGGCCCGAGTTCGCCGCGGGCGGCAAGGCCGACATTCCCGTCTCGTACCTCTTGTCGCACCAGGCCGGGCTCGCGTGGGTCGACGGCGAGATGTCACTGCAGCAGGCACTGTCGTGGGATCCGGTCGTCGATGCGCTCGCGCAACAGGTCCCCCACTACGAACCCGGTTCGCAGCACGGGTACCACGCGACCACGTACGGCTGGCTCGTCGGCGAAGTCGTCCGCCGCGTCGCGGGCCGGAGCGTCGGCACGTACTTCCACGACGAGATCGCCACACCGCTCGGCCTCGACTTCTGGATCGGGCTCCCCGAGTCGGAGGAACCGCGCGTCGCGCCGTTGGTCGGCGGCCTGGCCGATCCACTCATCACCGAAGACCCCGAGGTCGCCGCGCTCGTGAACCAGTTCATGGGACCGGACACGACGCTCGGCAAAGCGCTCTTCGCGCCGGGCGGCGCGCTGTCCGGCCCCGACGTCTGGAACTCGCGTGCGCTTCATGCCGCCGAGATCCCCGCCGCGAACGGGATCGGTGACGCCCGTTCGATCGCGCGCATGTATTCGGCGTGCATCGGCAGCGTCGACGGGGTGCGCATCCTCACCGAGGAGCAGCTCCGACGCGCGACGACCCAACTCACCACCGGACCCAACCGCGTCCTGCTCGACATGGACATCCAGTTCGGGCTCGGCTTCATGTTGCGCTCGAGCCTGATCGAGCTCGGCGGGCCGCGTTCGTTCGGTCACTTCGGCGCGGGCGGTTCGGTCGGATGGGCCGACCCCGACGCCGAGCTCGCGTTCGGGTACGTCATGAACCGGATGGACATGGGGCTCGCGGGCGACGCGCGCAGCTACGAGTTGGTGAACGCCTGTTACCACGCGATCGACTGATGCCCGAGATCGATTCGGGGGTCGCGTTCGAGCGTCTGCAACTCGACGACACCTCGTGGATCGACATCGCGCGCGGTTGGCTGCTCGGCGCCGACGAGGTGTACACGCACCTCGTGTCGACGGTCGCCTGGCAACAGGGACGCGTGTGGCGCTACGAGCGCTATATCGACGAGCCCCGCATGGGCGCGGGAGGTTCACTCGCGAAACCGGGGCATCCCGTGCTCGCCGACGCCCAGCAAGCGATCGCCACGAAGTACCACGCGCACTTCGACGGCTTCGGGCTGGCGTACTACCGCGACTCACGCGACAGCGTCGCGATGCACCGCGATCGGGAGATGCGTTGGCTCGAGGACACCGTCGTCGCAATCCTGACCCTCGGCGCGCGGCGCCCGTTCCTCGTGCAGCGGCGGAACACGCGCGATCGCTCGACGGCACGCGACCTCTCGCCGGCCGGCGGTGACCTGATGGTGTTCGGGGGCCGCTTCCAGTCGGACTGGCTGCACGGTGTCCCGAAGACGCGCCACGCCGTGCGCGGCCGGATCTCCGCGCAATGGCGCTACACGACCAAACGCGGCCGGCCCGACACGAATCCCGGCTACTACGAGCCGCGCGAGTTCACGAGGAAGGGCCGGCGATGAGCATCGAGGTCGAGCTCGGCGAAGTGCGCGCCGTCGCCGAGGAGCAGGCGCCCTTCGCGTACCTCCTCACGGTTTCCGACGACTCGAGCGCGCACGCCGTCGCGATCACCCCGAGCATCGGCACCGCGACGATCACCTGTGCCGCCGGGAATCGCAGCTGCGCCAACGCCCGCGCCCGACCGAACGTGTCGCTGCTCTGGCCGCCGGCCCGGCCCGACGACTACTCGCTGATCGTCGACGGCACCGCCGCGGTCGACGGTTCGACCGTCACCATCACGCCCGCCCGCGCGGTCCGGCACCGCCCCGCGCCCGACGGTCCCGATTGCGCGCCCGTCGGTTGAACCCCGTGGATGCCGCGTCCGTATGCCGTGTCCATGAGGCGGATTTCGGGGATGCGGATTTCGGATGCGGATTTCGGGGATACGGATTTGGATCAGGGTGGCGTTCGCGGTCTCGGTGGTCGCGACGTCGTTCATCGGGACAGCGGTCGTCGGGAGCACGGCGGCGGGGGCGAGCGGATCGGCGGCGCTGTCGGTCCAGGACTTCAGCTTCTCGCCGGCGACGCTCACGGTCCCGGCGGGCACGACCGTCACCGTCACGAACCACGGCGCGGTGACGCACACCTGGGCCTCTGATCCGGGTTCCGGGCAGACGTGGAACTCGGGGAACCTCAACCCGGGCGCGTCGTTCTCGGTCACGTTCAACACTGCCGGCACATTCGGCTACCACTGCAACATCCATACGTTCATGACGGGCCGGATCGTCGTGACGGCCGCGCCCGCAAGCACCACGGTCCCGCCACCCCCGACGACGACCGCGACGACCGCCGCACCCACCGCGACGACCGCTCCCGCGGCCGCGCGGCCGGCGACGCCGCCGACGAGTGGCGGCGCGATCGCGGCGGCGGCGCCGACCGTGCTCCCGCACACGGGCGCGTCGATGTCGGCCGCCCTTGCGGCCGTCGCCGTCGCGCTGACGCTGTCCGGTGCGCTGTTGATGTTCCTCGCGTCGAAGGCGCGACGCCGCCGGACGTTCTGATCAATCGCTGGGCTCAACCGTTCAGGTCGCCGGTCATCGGCTTCGTGCCGCGTCGTTCGCTGTCGCGGTACGCGGTCTCGGCCAGGCGCGCGCCGAACACGACCTCGCCCGGGCTGGCTCCGTCGACGTGGCCCATGATGCCTTTGTAGAGGCGGTAGCCGAGCAACTCGAGCAACCGGTCGGGGAACGTCGCCGCGATCTCCGGTGGGATGCCGAGATACGGATTCTGCTGCTGACGCACGAACCCCGGGCAGTACTGCACGTTCACACCACAGCGCCACTCGTCGGACGTGGTGTTCGCGCCGCCGCCGTGCCACAACGATCCGTGGAAGATCATCACGGAACCGGCCGGCATCTCGAGCGCGCGTACCTCGACTCCGTCGAGCGCGCCCGGTTCGTCGGGGGTGCCGACGAAACGATGCGACCCGGAAACGAAACGCGTGCCGCCGTTCTCGGCGGTGAAGTCGTCGAGCGCCCACATGCTCGTGACCATCATCGCCGCGTGCGGGCGTTGCAGGTGGCGCGACATCACGATGTCGTCACCGTGCATCGGCTGTTCACCCTCGCCCGGACCGATGTCGATCGCGGTCATGCCCGAGAGCAGACAGCCGCGATCGAGCACGCACTCGACGATCGGCAGAACGCTCTGGTGCAGCGGCATGGCCTGGAACACCGGATCCTTGACGAGCAGGTTGTACATGCGGCGGGTCGCGTGCCCTTCGGCCGCGGTCCCCTTCGGCTCGACGTGCAGCTCGCGCTCCAACCGCCGGATCGCGTCGCGCAGGGCGACGACGAGCTCGGGCTCGATCGCACCTTCGACGATCGTGTAGCCGTCGCCGTCGATACGAGCGACGTGGTCGAAAATCGCGGGAGGCGCTTGCGTCACCATGACACCATCGCGGACATGGAGCTGCTCGACAACCCCGTTTGGCACGCGCTGACGGGCCCGCAGGCCGAATTCTCCGAGGGCAGCAGCCTCGCGCTGCGCTACCAGACCGACGTTGCCGTGTTCGCGGCCCTTCCCGACGAGGTCGGTCCGGATGCCTGGAATGCCCTCGCCGAGCTCGTCGGTCCGGGTGGGAGCGCGGTGTTGTTCCGACCCGCGGCGGTCGAGGTACCGCACGACTGGGAGATCGCGCTCAGCATGCAGTCGCTGCAGATGATCGCGACGGAGCCCATCGGCGAACCCGACGATTCCTTCGTGAGCCTGGGCGCGACGGATGTCACGGAGATGCTCGCGCTGGTGGAACGCACGCGGCCGGGTCCGTTCGCGCAACGAACGGTCGCGCTCGGCACGTACCTCGGCGTGCGCGCCGAATCGGCCGACCGACTGGTGGCCATGTCCGGGGAACGGCTCCACCCGACGGGCCATACCGAGATCAGCGCGGTGTGCACCGACACCGAGGCGCGCAAGCGCGGGCTCGCGACGCGGCTGGTCCGGGCGATCGCCGCCGGCATCGAAGCGCGCAACGAGCGCCCGATCCTGCACGTGCTCGCGGAGAACCATTCCGCGATCCGCGTCTACGAGGCGCTCGGCTTCGAGATCCGGGTCGCGTTCGAGACGCTCGTCATGCAAGCGCCGCGCTGACCTCGGCGACGATCGCGTCGGGCGCGACCGCGGTCGTGTCGACGACGAGCGAGGCGAGCTCGCGGTAGCGGGCGTCGCGCGCGTCGAACTGCTGGGCGATCGAACCGACCGCCGGGCGGTGGTCGTCGGCGGCGGGCTCACCCGCGAGCCGGGCCGCGAGCACCTCGGGCGACGCGCGCAGGTACACGACGAAGGCGCCGAGCATCGCGGCCGCCGCATCGGCCTCCATGGGTGCAGCCGCCGCGGCCGCGATCACCGCGGGGACCGGATCCGCCAGCGCGCCGACCAGCGCGTCCACCTCGTGCCGGTGCAAGGCGTCGACACCCTCCGCCGAGGCGATCTCGCGCGCGCTTTGGCCGGTTCGCGCCTTCAGGAGGACGTCGTTGTCCACGAAATCCCGGCCGAGCCGGGCCCCGAGCAGTGGCCCGATGGTCGACTTTCCCGACGCCATGAGCCCGATGAGAACGACATGGCGCGCCGACACCATCCGGGACACTAGAGGAGCGGCAGCGGAGCCGACCGGACGGGAGGCGTCACGACGACGGGAGCGAGCGCCGACCTGTGAGCAGGAGCGGCAGCGGAGCCGACCGGACGGGAGGCGTAGCGCGAGCGACCTGTGAGCAGGAGCGGCAGCGGAGCCGACCGGACGGGAGGCGTAGCGCGAGCGACCCGTGCGTTCGGACGGAGTCACCCTCCCTTCGATAGATTGTCTGTTCATGCGCGTGCCTCCTGCGCGGGTGTGTTTCCCGGCCGAAGACCGCGCCGAGATCCTCGCTCGGATCGACCAATCTCTCGCCAGCGGCCAGCTCACACTCGGTCCGATCGGCCGCGAACTCGAGGAAGCTTTCGCAAAGCGCCACTCGACGCAGCACGCGGTCGCGGTGAGCTCCGGGACCAGCGCGCTCGAGATCATCCTGCGTGCGCTCGAAGTCGAAGGACGTGAGGTCATCGTCCCCGCGAACACGTTCTTCGCGACCGCGGCGGCCGCGGTGCACGCGGGGGCCCGCGTCGTGTTCGTCGACTGCGACCCCGAGACCATGGCGTTCGACCTCGCCGACGTCGAAGCGCACCTGTCGCCCGACACGGCGGCGGTCGTCGCGGTCCACATCGGCGGGCTGATCAGCCCCGCCGTCCCCGCGCTCGCCCAGCTGTGCAAGGACCGGGGCGTGTACCTGGTCGAAGACGCCGCCCACGCGCACGGCTGCGCGCTCGGCGGGAAGAGCGCCGGGACGTTCGGCATCGCCGGCGCGTTCTCGTTCTACCCGACCAAGGTCATGGCCGGCGGCGAGGGCGGGATGATCGTCACCGACGACGACGCCCTCGTGGAAGCGGCTCATACGTACCGCGACCAGGGCAAGGGATCGTTCCTCGCCAACTTCCACACCCGCCTCGGCGCGAACTGGCGTATGAGCGAGCCTCATGCCGCAATCGTGCAGTCGCAGCTCGGACGGCTCGACGAGTTCATCGCCGCCCGCCAGGCGATCGCGAAGCGGTACGACGTGGCGATGGACGATCTCGGGTTGCGCCCGCTCCGTGTTCCCGCGGACGCGCACTGCAACTATTACAAGTACATTGCGTACCTCCCCGACGGCGTCGAGCGGGCTCCGCTCAAGCAGTTGATGCGGGAACGGTTCGATATCGGGCTCTCGGGCGAGGTCTACGACACGCCGTTGCACCGGCAACCGGTGTTCGAGCCGTTCGCCGACCGCCCGCTCCCGGGCGCGGAGTTCATCGGCGCGCGCCATATCTGTCTACCGTTGTATCCGACGCTCTCCGAGACCGACGCCGACTACGTCGTCGAATCCCTGGGGATCGCGCTCACCGAGGTGGGGCTGCATTGAGTAAGGAACTGATCGCGATCACCGGCGGCTCGGGGTTCGTCGGCTCGAACGTCGTCGACGCGCTCCTCGGCGCGGGCTACGAGGTGCGGGTCATCGACCCCAAACAGCCGGCCCAGCCCAACGTCGAGTGGGCGGACGTCGACATTCTCGATCAGGACTCCGTCACCGACGCGCTGAAGGGGACGCAGGCGGTCTTCCACCTCGCGGCCATGGCCGACGTCAACGACATCGTCGCCGATCCGGCCGAAAGCGTCGCGCTCAACACCCTCGGCGTCGCCCGCGTGCTCGAAGGCGCGCGCCGCGCCGACTCGGGCCGGGTCATCGTCTCGAGCACGGTATGGGTCTACGCCGCGACGCGGGGCGACGTCGTCGACGAGACCACTCCGTTCGATCTCGAGACCGACCGCCACCTGTACGCGTCGGAGAAGATCGCGGCGGAGATGTTCTGTCGCGACTACGCGACGCTGTTCGGCCGGCCCTACACCGTGCTGCGGTACGGAATCCCGTTCGGGCCGCACATGCGCAGCGACCTCGTCGTCGCCGCGTTCCTGTTGCGCGCGATGCGCGGCGAAGCGTTGCGCATCGACGGTGACGGCTCGCAGGAACGCCGCTTCGTGTACGTCGAAGATCTCGCCGCCGCGCACGTTCTCGCGCTGAAGCCGGTCGCGGCGAACCGCACCTACAACCTCGAATCCTCCGAGGCGACCTCGATTCGCCAGCTCGCGGAGACCGTGCGCGACCTCGTCGGCGACGTCGAAGTCACGTTCGGCCCGACTCGGCCCGGCGACTACCGCGCCCGGACCGTCAAGAGCGACCGTGCCCGCGACGAGCTCGGCTGGGTGCCGCAGCACACGTTCGCGGAAGGCCTGCGCAAGACGCTCGCCTGGTACCGAGAGCAGCAAGCCGGCTCGTGAACGAGACCACCCGGCGTCGGGTCGCCTCCGCTCCGCGCCGGATTGCCGTGGTTCCCGCGTACGACGAAGAGCCGATGGTCGCGGTCGTGCTCGAAGCGCTCTACCCGCTCGTCGACGAATTGGTCGTGGTCGACGACGGCTCGACCGACAATACGCGGGCCGAGATCGAGCAATGGATGTCGCGCGGCCGGCCGAACTGCCGGCTCCTCGTGCATGAAGTCAACCGCGGCATGTCCGAGGCCTACCTCACCGCGCTCACCGAGCTGCGCGAACGGCTGGCGCGGGGTGAGCTGAGCGAGAACGATCTCGTGTTCACGGTCGACGCCGACGGCCAGCACGATCTGCACGTGCTCGACGAGCTCGTCGAGATGACCCGAGCCGAAGGGCTCGACGCGAACATCGCCCGCCGCGACCTCTCGTATCACGGTCCGTTCAAGCGCACGGGCAACTGGGTGCTGTCGAAATGGGCGAGCGCGTGGGCCGGATCGCCGTTGCACGACGTCGAATCCGGGTACCGCATCTTCCGCCTCGGCGCGCTCGCGCACGCACTCGACTACTACTCGGGCTACCAGTACAGCGAAACGGTCGAGGTCGCGGTCGTGCTCTGCCAGCTCGGCTACAAGGTGCGCAACGACCACGTCGTGCCGGTGCCCGTCGCCCGGTCGCGCACCCGGCTGCGCGACGCGGCGATCGACCTGGCCGTCATCCCCGTGGCCGCCGGACGCGTGTGGCGACGCGACCGACTCCCCGATGCGTTCCCGACCGACGCCGTGGCGCACGTCGCGATCGCGGCGGTCCTCGGAGTGCTCATCGCGCTGACGTACCAGCGTTCGACCGACACCTTCATCACCGTGTTGCTCGCATCGATCTGCGCGTTCGCTCTCGGAGCACTGATGCGTCGTTCGGTTCCGCGTCCGGCGCTCGCCCTGCTCGGCTCGTTCGTCGCGCTCGTCGCGGCCTGGCTGGTCCCGCAACGGACCGATGCCCCGAGCGCGATCATTCTCGCGGGTGTGTTCGGCGTCGGCGCCGCCCTCGCCGCGCCGGTGGTGCGCCGGCCCCGGCCCTCGGTGATCGGGGGCGGGTTCGTCGCGCTCGTCGTCATCGCGATCGCCGGCTCACGTGGCGTCCTGCTCGGCTTCTCGGTCGCGGCGGTGTTCGTCGCCGCGATCGTCTCGCGCTTCGGCCGGTTCGGGCTGCCCCGCGCACCGCGGTGGCGCAGCGTCACGCTCGGGAGCGTGCTCGTCGTCGCCGTCAGCGGGCTCACGGGTTACTTCGGTGCCAGCACGGTCGGCGCCACGTGGTTCGGCGGCGGTGTGGTGCACGGCTCGCGTGAGTCGAGCGATGTCGCGATCACCTTCGACGACGGTCCGGACGTCACCGCGACACCCGCCATCGTCAAGATCCTCGACCGCGCCCGACGTGAAGGGCTCGTTCTTCGTCGTGGGCAAGACCCTCGACCAGTCGCCGCAGGTCGTGCGCGATCTGGTGTCCGACGGTCAACTCGTCGGGAATCACTCGTACCACCACGACGACTGGCGGTGGCTCGATCCCACGTATCCCGAGCTCGAGCGCACGCAGCAAGCCTTCGCCCGCGAGATCGGGACGTGCCCGGTGTGGTTCCGGCCACCGCACGGCCAGCGCACACCGCTGATGGCACGCGTGGTGAAAGACCACAACATGCGGATGGCGATGTGGGACGTCGGGGTGAGCGACCGGGGAACCAACGATTCCCGCGCGATCGCGGCGAAGGTGCTCCAGTCGGTGCAGGGCGGGTCGATCATCGACCTGCACGTCGGTCTCGACGAGACGACCCGCGCACACCGCGCGGCAGTCGTCGCGGCGCTCCCGCTGATCCTCGACGGACTGCGCGCGCGGGGCCTGCACCCGGTGCGGCTCGACCAACTCGTCGGCGGCCCCGCGTATCAGTCCTGCCACAGCCAGCACGGCTGACCCGGCGTGCACGTGCACGCCGGCGGCGAGGCCGAACCCGAGACCCGCGACATCCCGGGCGCGCGCGTCGCCGTGCTGCTCCTGGCCGCGGCCTGGGTCGTCGTACTCGTGCTGTACCTGCGGCACGCGATCGTGCTGTCGTCCGACAGCGTCAACAACCACGTCCACGTGTGGTACATCGCGCACGACCTCTGGCATCACGCGCGCCTTCCGTGGCGCATGCCGGTCCTGGCGCACGGCGACGCGTACGCGTACCCCTACGGGTTCGTGAACTGGACGACGGCCGCGCTCGTGTGGCCGTTGTTCGGGAACTGGGCGGTGACACTGTCGACCGCGATCGGCGCGGTGGGTTGCATCGTCGCGACGTTCGTCGCATTCCCCGAACTCCGGCGCGGTTGGTGGGCCGCGGCCGTGCTCGCGAACCCCGCGATCCTCGAGGCGCTGCTCTTCGGCCAGCAGTCGTTCGCGTGGGGCTCGATGCTGTTGCTCTTCGGAATCGCGGCCTGGCGCCGCGGGCACTACGCGTGGGCGGCGGTCATCGTCGGTATCGCGCAGGCGAACCACGCCGCGATCGTCCTGCCGATGGCGCTCCTGCTCGTGCTCTGCTACCTCCCGTTCGCGCCCGACCGCGGCGCGCTCCTCCGTTGGTACGCGCTGTCGTGCGCGATCGCCCTCCCGGCCGTGTGGCTCGTATTCGCGTCACCGACCGCCGCGGCGAGCACCACCGGTCAGGAGCTCGTCGACTTCGTCATCACGCTCGGGCCGCGCACGTACATGATCTTCTTCCCGATCATCTGCGTCCTCCTGCAGCGCACGGGGATCCGCGCGCTCGCGCCGCTCGGGCTCGCGATCGCGCTGATCGGACACATCGGCTTCGAGATCCCGTTGAACGTCGGCCAGCAATGGAGCGCCCTGGTGCACAACGGCGCCGATACCGCGAGCCTCGACGCCTACCTGCGCTCCCCCGCCTTCGTGCCCGGCGCGACGTACCGCGTGCTCCGCGGCGCCGACGGCAAACTCGGCATGTACCTCGTGCTGCGCGCGGGCGGCCGGCTCGACTCCGAGATGTTCCCCGAGAGCATGGCGATCCGGAACTTCCGCAACGTCGACGACTACGCCGCGCTGCTCTGCGACCGGGGCATCGACCGGATCATCCACGACGACACCTACGAGCCGGCACGCCACACGAACGAAGTCGGCATGATCGAGTCGCTCTTGCAGACGCCCACCGGCGGCGTCGCGTTGCGGACGCTCACCCGCGGCCGCGGCTGGCAGGTCGTTGCCGTCGATCGCAGCCACTGTCCGACCGCGTCGTCGTAGTCGTCGTCCGCGGGCTGACCGCGGCGGGCGCGTAGCGTTGACGCCCGTGCCCGCCGAGCAGCATTGGATCGACCTGTGCGATCCCGACGAGAAGACGCTGCGCGCCGCGCTGCCCACCGAGATCCACGAGACCGCGATGAACCGCATCCTCGGCCCGGCCCGGGCGGAGCCCCGGCCCCGGCTGCAATCCCAAGGCGACTACGTCTTCGGCGTCCTCGCGCTCCCGGCCGTGCGGCCGACCGGTGAGGTCGTCTTCCAGGAGGTCGACCTCATCGCCAACCTCGACGTTCTCGTGACCGTGCGCAAGACGCCCGAGGGACACACCGCGTGCGAGTTCGACGACGCCCACAACGCCGCGCTCCGCAACGGCTCACCGCCGGGCCTGTGCCTCCACGTGGTCGTCGACGAGATCGCCGAGCGGTTCCTCGCGATGGTCGACGACTTCGACGAACACATCGACGAGCTCGAAGACCACGTGAGCGACTGGCCGTCGACCGACATCCGCGAACGCATCTCGAGCATCCGGCACGACATCCTCCACGTGCGCCGCGTGCTCGCGCCCACGCGCGACGCCGCGCGTGCAGTGCTCGACGATCGCGTCGAGCTCGACGGCGAGGTCTCGTTGTTCCCGCGCGACATCGAGCTGCGATTCGCCGACGCCTACGACAAACTGCTGCGCGCGACGGACGGCCTCGACCTCTCGCGCGACCTGCTCGCCGGCGTGCGCGACTACCACCAGGCCGAGATCGCCGTCAACCAGAACGAGGTCATGAAACGGCTGACCGTCGTTGCATCGGTATTGCTGGTACCTACATTCATCGTCGGTCTGTACGGCCAGAACTTCATTCACATGCCCGAGCTGCACTGGGCGAGAGGCTACGAATTCTCGTGGGCCCTCATCATCGTCACCACCGTTCTGCAGCTCTGGTACTACCGCCGCAAAGGTTGGATCTGAGCCTTCCGCTGCGCACCGTCGGTGTCGTAATGTGTCATCGACGGTGCGCGTAGGGTCCGCGCCGCGGTCTAGAAAAGGTACGTGCAGTGACAACTGGAACGGTCAAGTTCTTCAATGCCGAAAAGGGTTACGGCTTCATCTCGCTCGAGGGCGGGGACAAGGACGTCTTCGTCCACTACTCCAACATCGCCGGTAGCGGGTACCGGACGCTCGAAGAAGGCCAGAAGGTCGAGTTCGATGTCGCACCCGGTCGTAAGGGAGACGAAGCTCAGAACGTCCGCGCCGTCTGACGTTCGCAGCTCGCGAGACGAAGCCGCCGGCCACCAGCCGGCGGCTTTGTTCTTTCTCCGACCGTGATGCGAAGCTGACGCCGTGCCGCCCGACGTGCCTGCCCCGCTCATGCCGGCGGCCGTGTACGTCGGTGACGGCGCAATCGAGGTGCAACAGATCCCGGTGCCGGCCCTCGGCGCGGACGACGCACTGGTCGAGGTGTCGCACTGCGGCATCTGCGGCACCGACCTGCACCTCGTCCTCGAGCGTTACGCCCGCCCGGGATCGGTGCTCGGCCACGAATGGGCGGGAACGATCGCGGCGCTGGGCGCGGACGCGAGCGGCTGGGACATCGGGGCGCGCGTGGTCTCCGATCCCACGCCGGGCTGCGGCACCTGTCGCGCGTGTACGCACGGCCGGCCCGCGGTGTGCCTGCGGCGCGAGCCGCCCGATCTCCTCGACTTCTCCCGGGGCGCGTTCTGTCGGTACAAGGTCGTCCCGGCGGCGCGCCTCGTGCGCGTGCCCGACACGCTCTCGACGCGCGCCGCGGCGTTGACCGAGCCGACCGCGATCGCGTTGCACACCGTCAACCTCGCGCAGGTGTCGGCCGACGATCGAGTGCTCGTGACCGGGGGCGGACCGGTCGGGCTCCTGACCACCGCGGTGCTGCGCAGCCGCGGCGTACGCGACATCGTGGTCTCGGAACCGGCGCCGGCGCGCCGCGCCCGTGCACTGGCCGTCGGGGCCGCGACGGCGATCGAGCCCGACGCGTTGCCGCGGGCGCCGATGGGGCGCCCCGTCGACGGCGCCGTTCACCGTCGTGTTCGAGTGTTCGGGCAACGGCGCGGCCGCGGAATCGGGGCTCGACCAACTCGACTACGCGGGCACGTTCGTCTTCGTCGGCACCGGTTCCACACCGCCGCGCGTGAACCACAACCGTGTGATCGTCATGGAGCAGACGTTGATCGGCGCGTACAACTACGACGCCGAGGGCTTCCGGCCCGCGCTCGACCTGCTCGCGTCGGGCGCACTCCCCCTCGATCTCCTGATCGAGCCGGTCGACGTCCGCCTCGACGAGGTGATGGGCACGATGCAGCGGCTGGCCGCGGGCGAGCTGCCCGGCAAGGTCATGGTCACCCCGGAGGTGGCGGTGTGAGCGGTCGACCCACGCTCAACCACGTCGCGATCAGCATGGATCCCGCGGTGCTCGACGAACGCGGTCGGGCCGACGTGCTCGCGTTCTACGGGGAGGTGTTCGGCTGGACCGAGGGTGACAACACCGGCGAGGAAGGCAACCCGCTCATCCTCTACACCGGCGCGTTCGGCCAGTTCGTCTACCTGCTGCCCGCCGATCCCCCGCTCACCGCCCCGCCGCTCGATCACTTCGGCATGCAGGTCGAGACCCTCGAAGAGCTCCACGCGATCGTCGCCCGCGCGCAGGAGTACGCGGTGCGCGACGATCGCGTACGCGTCATCGACGTCCACTCCCGGACGACCCACGGCGCGGTCGACGACTACACCCTGACGAGCGCGTACATCGGTTTCGTGCTCCCGCTCATGATCGAGCTCCAACACCTGCAGCGCGTTGCGCGCGGAAGCGGTGCGGGTCGAGACGGCTAGCGCGCGAGCGCGGCGCGGCGGATCTCGTAGACGTGCTGCAGCAGGGTGATCAGCCCGACCTTGACCGACTCCCGGCTGCGCGCGTCGCAGTCGACCACCGGAATCGAGTCCGAGACACCGAGCGCCTCGCGGACCTCGGGGATCGGATAGTGGTACGAGCCCGCGAAGTGGTTGACCCCGACGACGAACGGCGTGTTGCGCGATTCGAAGTAGTCGAGGGCGACGAAGCTGTCGGCGAGGCGACGGGTGTCGGCCAGCACGACCGCGCCGAGCGCGCCGTCACACAGGTCGTCCCACATGAACGCGAACCGCTCCTGCCCGGGCGTGCCGAACAGGTACATCACGAGCGAGTCGTCGACCGTGATGCGCCCGAAGTCCATCGCGACGGTCGTCGTCACCTTCTTGTTGATGAGCGACGTGTCGTCGACGTCCTTCGACTCCGTCGTCATCGCGGCCTCGGTGGTCAGCGGCGGGATCTCCGACACGGCGGAAACGAACGTCGTCTTCCCGACACCGAATCCACCGGCCACGACGAGCTTGACCGACGTGACCTTGCGCGACATGGGCGCGACCGACGTCATTTCAGAGGGCCCGGACACGATCGATCATCCTCGTCAGGGCCGAGAGTTCGATCTCGACCGGGTCGCTGTACGTCGTTTCGAGACAACCGTCGTCGCAGAGATCACCGACGAGCACCATCGCCACGCCGAGCGGCACGTTCAGCTCGGCCGCGATCTCGGCGACCGAGATCGGTTCGTACGAGCAGTCGACGATGCGCGCCTTCTCGAAGCCCAGGTCGTCGCGCGGCTTCCCGACGGTCTGCACCATCGTTTCCATCTTCAGCGAGGAATCAGCCGCGCGCGTCCGCCCGCCCGTGATGACGAACGGTCGGACGAAATCCTGAGCCGTCGCGCGCGGCGGGAGCTCCTCGGTCACTGGAGGACGCTCTCCTTGAGCTCCGCGACCAGCGCCGGGCTGAGCGCGGCGCCGACGCGCTCCACGAGGAGCGTCATCTGGTAGCCGACCGCGCCGACGTCGCAACGACGATCGGCGACGACACCGAGCGAGCTTCCGTCCGAGACCGACGACACGAAGAGGTATCCCTCTTCCATCGCGACGATGACCTGCTCGAGCCCGCCCAGCGCGAAGCACCGCGCGGTGCTCTCGGCCAGGCTCGTCATCCCGGCGATGATCGCCGAGAGCTGTTCGGCGCCGGCGCGCTCGAGCGAGCTCGACATCGCCATGAGGAGGCCGTCCGACGACACGGCAACCGCGTCAGTGACACCCGGAGTCGCGTCGACGAAGCTCGACAGCAACCAGTTGAAGTTGCGAACCTCGGCGCTGGCGCCCACGGCGTTCGCTCCGTCCGATTGCACCGTCAATGCCCTCTCCGATCATCGATACCGGCTTCCTCGCGAGCCTGTTCGGCTGCGGCGCGGAAGGCGGCGAAGAATGCGAACCGTTCACCACCGTCGGCCCCCGGGGCCGCGCCGGATTCGGGTTCCGTTCCGCTTGCACCGTTCCCGGCCGGGTCCGGTGCAGAAGCGATCTGGGTTTCACCGGCGGAGCGCGACGGCAGCGCCGCCGGGGCCGCAACCGACGCGGCGGCCACCGGGGCCGGCGCCGCGGCGGCCGGTGCCGCGACCGGGGGCGCACTCACCACCGGACGTTGGCGGACCCACGGCGTCTCGAGCTTCGAGCTGCGCCGGCCGCGCTTGGGCAGGCGTTGCGGAATGAGGTCCTCCGAGAACGGTGACCCCGCCGCGGCCGGTTCGGCGGCACGGCCGGTGGCCGCGTCGTCGACGGCTTGCGCGACTTCCGCGAACGACGCACGGCGATCGGGCGCGATCGCGACGGGCCGGTCCGGATTCTGGACCGGCGCGGCGGTGGCGGCGGCCGCCGCAGCCGCGGGCGCGACCGGGGTCGACGGTGCGGCCGGCTGCGGTTCGCCCGGCGTCGGTGCGGCGTCGGCGGCCGGAGTCTGGGCCGGTGTGGGCTGGGTTGCACCGCGCAGGTCGGCGAAGGTTCCGAGTCCGAGGCGGGGTCGGGCCGGCGCGGCTTCGGGCTGCGGGTCCGGGGCGACGACCTCGGGCTCCGCGGCGGCGTCGCGAGCATCGGGAGCCGCCGGCGCGGACGACGCGTCGTCGAAGACCGCGATCGCGTCGACCGGGTCCCGGCCGTCGAGGTCGTCGAGTTCGTCGAGTTCGTCGTCGAACGCATCGTGCGTTTCCGACTCCGCCAACGGCGGCACCAGCGAAAGATCGGGCGCGGCATCCGGCGAGAGCTCGGGCGGGAGCGGCGGCGGGGCGGAAGTGCCCTTGAACGAGATCGGTGCGACCACCGCAGCCGTCGCGGCCGCGGCTGCGGCCGGCGGAACCGGTGGCGCGGCGGGCGGTGCCGCGAGCTCGGCCGCCGACTCGCGGCGTGGCAACGCGAGCGCGGGACGCTCGGCCTCGTTCGCGGGCTGGTCGATCTCCGGAGGGGCGGCGGGTGCCTCGGTCGTCGGCGCGTTCGTCATGCCGAGCAGGACCGCGGGCAGCGCGATCATCGCCGTCAGCCCACCGGCCGGCGACGCGACGAGCTGCACGTTCAGGTGGTGCCGGGCCGCGAGCTGCGCCACCACGTAGTGACCGAGGAAGCGGGAAGGCGCCAGCGTCAACGCGCTCGCGGAGGAGATCAGCGCGTTCGCACGCTCGAGCTCCTCTTCGTGCATCCCGATGCCGGAGTCGACGATCGTGATGACGTAACCGTGGTCGTCACGGCGCCCGTAGACCTCGACGTCCGCGTCGGGCGGTGAGAACGAGAGGGCGTTCTCGACGAGCTCGGCGATGACGTGACTCACGTCGGCCGCGGCCGCACCGTCGACCCGCGCCTCGTCGACGTGACGCAGACGCACCCGCCGGTAGCCCTCGACCTCGCCGAGCGCACCGCGCACGACGTCACCCATCGCCACGGGGGCACTCCACGTACGCGGCGGGGCGAGGCCTGCGAGCACGAGCAGCGACTCGGCGTTGCGGCGCATGCGCGTCGCAAGGTGGTCGAGGCGGAAGAGGTGTTCGAGGGTCTCGGGGTCCGATTCGTCGTTCTCGAGCTGCGTGATGAACTCGAGCTGGCGGGACAGCAGGTTCTGGTTGCGGCGACCGAGGTTGACATACGCGTCGGCGATATTGCGCCGCAACGACGCCTGCTCGACTGCGAGCGAGACCGCGCTGTCCTGCACCTTGTTGAGCGCGACCTCGACCGCGTGCACCTCGCCGCCCGCGTGCACCCGGACGGGTTCGACCTCGGGCGGGACCACGTCCTCGTTGACGGGCGTCTCGAGGATCTCCTGCACCGCCGCCGGGAGGCGTTGACCGGCCATATCTGCGGCCTGGTCGGCGAGGGCCCGCAGCGGGCGGGTGATCCAGCGGTTCGTGAGCCAGAGCAGTGCGATCGCGAGCATGACCGACGCGATCGTGATGGCGATCCAGTTGCGCTCCTCGTCCTGCGCGGCCGAGGTCAGCGTGTGCGCCTGTTGAGTGACCACCGCAGCGGTGTTCGTCTGCGCGACCCGCAGCAGGTTGATCGAGTCGGGGCGGATCCTGAGCAGCGTGACGAGGTTGGCGTGCAGCGGATTCCGCGCGGCACTCTGCAACTCGGCGACCGCCTTCTTGCGGGCCGGAGCGTCGAGTGCACCGAGCACCGCCCGTTCGTACGGACCGTCGGCGCGCACGTGCAGATCCGCGTCACCCTGGGACTGGCGGTCGGCCAGCCGTTGCGCGTCCAGCATCGCGGCGGGATCGCGCGTGATCGCCGCGAGACCGACCTTGATGCCGACGCCCGATTCCGCATCGCTCTGCCGCGCGATCGCGTTGAGCAACTCGGCACCGTTGCGCAGATTCGCGTCGTCGATCGTCGCGCCGGAGCGTTGATCCGAGTCCAGCAGTTCGCCGATCAGGCTCGTGTAACGATTGAAGATGACGGTCGCTTCCGCCGCGCCGGCCGCCGTCTGCGTCTTGGAGGCGCGGTCCTCGGCGAGCTGACGGAGCGCGACGAGACGCGAGCTCACCTGCGTCAGCGTCGAGCGGTAGTTGCCGGCCGCGGCGCCGCCGACGTCGCCGAGCAGCAACCGGAAGTTGCCGAGCGCGACATCGGTGCTCGCGGTCACCTGCGCGGAGAACTTCGTGTTCTTCGGTGCGACGAGACTCTGCTTACCGATCGCGCGCAGCGACTCGTAGTCGCGCTCGTTCTCGAGCGCGGTGAGGACGCCCGCGGGGCCGGTGGCCGACGTGGCCAGGCCCGCTTGGAGCTTCACCTGGTCGGATCGGTTGTACGCGTCGCGCACCTGCAGCGCGGCGAAACTCGCCAGCGCGGCAAGCGGCACCGCCAACGTCGCCGCCAGCTTGGTCCTGATCGTCAGCCTGCGTCTCACCAGCGATCCCTCGCCCCGCGTCCGGTTGTGGGTGCGGGCCATTGCCGGGAACGGCCCACCGAGTTGGGTTGTCGGCTCGTCCATGCCCCTCCCTAAGCCCCATTGCTCAGTGATGACCAGGAACATCCGGGAGTGACGCGTTTCGGGCCGCGACGATTCGGGCGAATCCGAACTCTCGGGCCGAAAAATCCCGCCCGGGAGTACTGAAGGGCCCGAGAACCCAACGCGGGCGCGTCAGCTCGTGGACCCGCTTCAGCTCCACACACCCGCGAGCGCGTCGCCGAGAAGCTTCGCGCCGAGGATCAGCAGGATCACCATCATGATGGTGGCGTTGTTGTCGGCCATGAACTGCCTCACGGCCGCGAGCGGCTTGGTCGCGCGCGCCGGACTGACGAGATAGAAGCCGACCGCGCCGACGACGGTGACCGATCCGATCGCGACGAAGGTGACGATGGCGATCGCGGTATCGCCGGTACCGAGCTGGGCGTTGGCGATGGCCGCGGAGGCGGCGAGGGTCAATGCGAGGTTCTTGGGGTTGGCGGCGGACAGCGTGGCGCCGAGGAGCAACGCCTTGGTCGACGAGATCGAGCCGATCGACGCCATCCAGCGCGGCATCTCCGGCGTCTCACCGCGCTTCGGTCGTTTCGTCCACTGTTGCGCGGCCATCGCCAGGAACACCAATCCGATGCCGGCCATGAACCAGTTGACGCCCGAGGCGGCGTCGCTTCCCGGGTCGGACGCGGCACCGACCGCGAGCACGACGAGAACGCTGACGCTCGCGAGTCCTGCGACCCAACCGAACGCGAATGCGGGACCATTGCGCCGCGCCCGGTCACTGTCGAGCACGAGGACGACGCCGATGATGGGGATCGGGCTCAGCGCCACCGCGATCGCGGCGGGAAGAAACTCGCCGATCGCCTGGCGCAGCATCCGGTCAGTCTTGCAGTCGCCCACCGTCGTCGTTGTCGTCGCGGCACCGTGGTGATCGTGGTCGTCGTCCGCTCCCGTCCCGGAAGACGCGGAGAAGCGCAGCCCGGACGTCGGCTGACGCTTCGGGGACCCCGTCGCGCGAGACTGCGGGGATGCAGGAACTCCTTGCGCTGGCTGACGGGTTTCCCACGCGGACACTCGACGCGGGCGAGGTGCTGCTCGTCGACGGGCAATCCGTACCCGAGCTGTACATCCTGCTCGAGGGCACGCTCAGTGTCGCCAAGGGCGGGGCGGCCATCGCGACGATCACCGAACCCGGCGCGTGCGTCGGGGAGACCTCGCTCCTGCTCGGAGTACCCGCGACCGCCGACGTCGCCGCGGCCACGAGCGCACGGCTCGCGGTCATCGACGACGCGCGCACCCTGCTCGAATCCAACCCCACGCTGCCCACTGCGCTCGCGCAGATGCTCGCCGTGCGGCTCCAGGCGATGACGACCTACCTCGCCGACCTCAAGCACCAGTACGCGGATCACGAGGGCGGTCTCGGCATGGTCGATGTGGTGCTCGGCACGCTGATGCAGACCTCGGCCACGCGCACCCAACTCGGCTCGGATCGCGATCCCGACCCCGAGTACTAGTCGAGCGCGAGCGCCCGCTCCTCGACCCCTTCCGAGGACGACCAACGGGCCAGCCCGGTTTCGGTGTCGAGATCGATGTGGGCCGGGACGTACCCGCGCTCGCGACCCGCGTTCAGCACGAGCGTCGCGCCGATCCGGTCACTCCACGCACCGTCGGCGGCGAACGGCGCCTGATGCACGTGCCCGCACATGACGAGGTCGGGGCGGTGCCGCTCGATCCACGCCCGGAGCTCCTCGTCGCCGTAGTGCCGCTTGCCGGTCCAGCTCGTCGGCGACGCGTCGGGCGGGGCGTGGTAGGCCCAGATCCAACGCCGGTCGCCGACGATCGCGGCGTCTTCGGTGAGCTGGCGATCGACGACCTCGGACGTGCGCGGTCCGTCCCACCACGGGCAGACCGTCACCACCTCGTGCTCGGTCTCGAAGCGCGTCCCGTCGACGAACACCCCCGACGCGCGTGCCCGTTCGAGCCAGCGCGCCGAACGTTCGTCGAACTCGTTGCGACCGTCGAGATCGTGATTGCCCGAGCACGCGACAACGGTGGTCTTCGCAGCCATACGCGAGAGGTACTCGAGCACGACCGCGATCTGCGCGTCGGGCTCGACGATCGACGCGATGTCGAGCAGGTCGCCCGCGACCACGACGAGGTCGTATTCGCCCGCGACCGACACCACCCAGTCGAGTTGCTTCAGCGTGTAGTGCAGGTCGGACACCAGCAGTATGCGCAAGCGGTCAGCTCTCGATCAGATCCGGGCGGTATTCCGGATGCGCAGTCAACCATGCCGACGCGCGCCGCATTGAATCCTCGTTGTTCTTGTTGATGAACTTGTAGATGGGCCCTTCGAACCATTTGAACGGCGCCTTCTGGATGTTGTAGCGCTCGTCGAAACGGAACATCGTGCGGTTGGGCGCGAGCGGCTCGAGCGCGACGTGACCGATCTGATCGTTGCCCGGTGTCGACGAGATCATCGTGTACGTGTAACCCCGGTCGGGCACGACGTCGGTGACCAGCTCGAGCGCAGAACCCTCACGACCGAACGGCATCTTGTAGATGACTCGCCGCAGGCGCCCGTTGTGTTCCTCGTCGCCGGGATACAACACGTCGACCCGCTTCACCATCGGTGCGTAGTCGGTCCACCGGTCGTAGTCCTGGAACAGCGCCCAGATGCGGGCGGCCGAATGAGGCATCTCGAATTCGTACCGGTGCTCGCGCATGTGACCCCGTTCTCCGTCCGCGTCTATCGTGCGAACCGTGATCCTGCACGATCTGACGGTCGACGAACACGAATTCGAAGGCCCGTACCGGCTGGTCGATCAAGCCGCAGGGCGCGTGCAAGGCCGAGGCGTGTGTTCCGTTGCCACCGGAGGCCCGTAAACCGGGCGGCCGCCTCGATGCCTCGGTGCTCGCCGCGCGGCTCGGCATGCCGCTCGTCGCCGACGACGCCCACGGCATCTGGGCGCTCGGCCCCGAAACCGCGGTCACGGGTCGCGCGCTCACCTCCGCGGTGGCGCCCGAGCTCACGTTGCCCGACGCGGACGGGAACCCGTTCAAGTTGTCGAGCCTGCACGGCCGGAAGGTGTTGCTGGTCGCGTGGGCGTCGTGGTGAGGCTGCCGCTTCGACCTGCCCGTGTGGCAGGAACACCGCACCCGCTGGCACCCGCTCGGCCTCGAGGTGGTCACCGTCGCGCTCGACGTCGAGGCGAGTGACGCGCGTCCTTTCATCGAGTCCGCGCACCCCGAACACCCGTCGTTGATCGACGAGGCGCACGTCACCGACGAGCTCTTCGGCTTCGTCAACGTGCCGAACGGTGTGTGGATCGACGAGGACGGCATGATCGTGCGCCCGGCCGAGCCCGCACACCCCGGCGGCCACAACGAGATCAACGAGGCGTTCCGCAAGATCGACCTCTCGACGGTCCCGCCCGACGTCGCCGACATGTTGCGCGAGGCGCGCAAGATCAAGAGCGACCCCGACATCTATCCGGCGATGATCAACGACTGGATCGCGCACGGAAGCGAGAGCCGTTACGCGCTCGTCGCCCGACGAGGTCGTCCGTCGTTCCGATCCGCGTACCGACGCGGAAGCGACCGCGGCCGCGGAGTTCGAGCTCGGGCAATACCTCCATCGCGCCGGCGATCACGCGGCCGCAATCCCCCACTGGCGCGCCGCCCACCGCCTCTACCCCGACAACTGGACGTACAAGCGCCAAGCGTGGAACTTCGAGGACCCGATGCGCCAGGGTCACACCGACGCGTACGACGGCAGCTGGTACGAAGACATCAAGAAGATCGGGGCCGAGAACTACTACCCACCGATCGTCCCGTAGCGCTCGCACAAGCGGCCCAGAGCGGGCAATGTGGGCGGCGTATGGCACGACTTGATGTTCCGACCTTGATCGTTTCGGATGCGGCGGCGTTTCGGGCCTGGCTCGACGCGAATCGCGACCGTTCCGAGGGCGTTTGGTTGGTCCTCGCCAAGAAAGGCATGACTGACCCGACCAGCCTGACCTATGCCCAGGCCCTGGAAGAAGCGCTGTGCCAGGGATGGATCGACGGTCAGAAGCGAAGCCGCGACGCCACGACCTTCGCGCAGCGGTTCACTCCCAGGCGCCGCACCAGTCAGTGGTCGAAGCGCAATCTCCGCATCGCCGAGGAACTGATCGCGGAAGGCCGGATGCTGCCGGCCGGGCTTGCCGAGATCGACCAAGCCAAGGCCGATGGCCGCTGGGCCGCTGCGTATTCGGGACAGGCAGACGGCGTCGGTTCCGGCCGATCTCGCGGCCGCATTGTCGGCCAACCCTGCTGCGGAGAAGATGTTCGCCGACCTGAACGGCGCCAACCGATACGCGGTGTTGTACCGCATCGAAACGGCGAAGCGTGCCGAGACTCGCTCTCGTCGGATCGACCAATTCGTAGAGATGCTGGCTCGTGGCGAAACGATCCATCCCCAGCAACGCGCCCGACCGAAATAGCCCGCTCGCCATCATCATCCCTACCGCTCTGTTCGATCGACCGGACGCAGCGCCGGGTAGTCGCTCACGTCGATTGAGCGGCGTGGCGGACCATCGTCCACGACGATCCGTGCTTCCTGACACAGACGAAGCCGACCGACTCGTAGAGGCCGCGCGCCGGATTCTCTTCGCGCACGCTGAGACTCAGAGCCGGGAATCCCTGACCAACGCCGGCGTTGACGAGGCCGATGAGGAGCCGTCGTCCGATCCCCTCGTGCCGACGGGACGCGATGACCGCGATCGCCAGTTCGGGGACATCCTCAGCGACGAAGCCATAGCCGTGGCTCGCCTCGGTGAATGTCCGGTACCAAGCCGCGCCCACCGGTCCGTCTTGTTCGGCAACCAGTCCATAGTCACCTTGCCTCGGCCATCCAGCGAGGTACAGCGCGTAGCGCGGATCGGCGAGCACCTGGTCAGCGGTCGGTGTCGGCTTGTCGGGGCGCCAGACGGCGGCCTCGCCGAGCATGGTCGCGAGAAAGGTGAAGTCCTCAGCCGCGGCCAGGCGAACCCGAACGTCTTGCACGGGATCAGTCCAGCAGTTCGGCGATCTGCGTGAGGGACGATTTTCGGCTGAGGACGGGTGCGTGAGCGAAGACGGCGGCGATGACCCCACGTTCGAGAGGTGGATGAGAGAGATCTCCTACAACATGATCACCACCGCGTACCAACGGTCGAAGCTGCCGGCCGCCGAACGCGAAGCCGCGCGCATGCGGATCGCACAACTCAACGCGTGTGACGCGTGCTCGACGTTTCGCGCGCCGTCGGTCGTCGAAGGGGGCGTGAACGAGGACGTCTACACGCACCTCGAGGAATGGCGAACGTGGCCCGGCTACTCGGACCGTCAGCGACTCGCGATCGAGTACGCAGAACGGTTCGCCGCCGACCACCGCACGATCGACGACGAGCTGTTCACGCGGCTTCGTGCGTATTTCGCCGACGACGAGATTCTCGATCTCACGCTGTGCTGTGCAGTGTTCCTCGGCCTCGGGCGCACACTCGAAGTGCTGGGCATCACCGACAACTGCCCGCTCGACATCTGACCCGCAGGCCGCGGCCGATCAGGCGTCGTAGAAGAACGGGGCGTGGAGGCCGATCACCGTACGCGCCCGTTCGGTGGTCGCGCGCGCGAACGCCTCGGGCGAGACCTGGTTCACCTCGTCGGTCGTGCGGATGCGCTGGGCGATGTCACGGCGCGCGTAGTGGACCTGCAGGAAATACCGCCCGCGGCCCCCGGGTCCGGCGGGCACACCGCGATGCCAGGCGTCGGAGACGAAGAGCCCGACATCGCCCGCCTCGACCTCGAACAACACCGGGGGTCGACCGTCGTACGACAGCTCCTCGGTCTTCATCTGGTCGAACGGCGGGAGGCGGCCGGAACGGTGGCTCCCGGGCACGACCGCGGTCGGGCCGTCGGCGCGCGCGCAGTCCTGCAGATAGAGATGCGTGGCGACCGCGAACACGGGGTACGGGATCCGATCGTCCCAGGGCACGCCTTCGGGGCGGGGCACGTGCGGTCCCGCGTCGCAATGCCACGGTCCGCCCGCGAACTCGGGCGGGTTGCGCCACGCGGTATTCGCGATCACGTGACAGTCGTCGCCCAGCAAGGGCTCGATCACTTCGAGGATCCGGGGATGCATCACCGCGGCCTGGCACGCGGCGCTGCGGTTGAGCATCTCGTAGCGGAACTCGTCCTTGTCGCCCCGCGCCCGCTCGGGCGGGAACGTCTCGAAGACCTCGTCGATCTCGGCGCGCATCTGCGCGACCTCGGCCGGGCCGAACACGCCTGGCAAACGCGCGTAACCGTCACGCTCGAGTTGCGCCGACGCGGCGGGGGCCGCGCCGGAGTCGAGTACGGCGAGGTTCTTGAACACCCGACGGATCACGCCGCAAACGGTAGGCGCGGCACGGATCGGCGCGCCAAGACCGTTCGGCTCAGACCACCTCGTCGTCGTCGAGCTCCTCCATCACGGTCGCGCCGGCGAAGTCCTGGGCGCAGTCGATCGTCCACGTGACGAGCGCGCGGCTCCACTGCTGACCGGCGTAGCGCCACATCTCGGTCGCGGCGTCGTCGATGCTCAGCGGATCGCGGTACGGGCGGGGTTCGGTCAGCGCATCCCACGCGTCGCAGACCCCGACGAGCGCGACCGCGAGAGGAACCTGCCCCGAGCTCGCGCCGTCGGGGTAGCCGAGACCGTCGAAGCGTTCGTGGTGCCAGCGCGCGAACGGGACCAGCGGCGCGAGCCCGGGCACTCCCGCCAGCCAACGCGCGCCGACGATCGTGTGCTCACAGATCGCCATGCGCTCACGTTCGTCGATCCACGAGTCCTTCTGCAGGAGCTCGGGCCGAACGTTGAGCTCGCCGACGTCGTGCACGAGCGCACCCCAGTAGATCTGCGACGCGAGCGATTCGGGCAGGTGCGCGTGGCGCGCGACGCGCACGGCGAGATGCGCAACGCGCCGCGCGTGCGCGAATGCGTCCGGGCGCATGCGTTCGAGCTGACCGACGACCGTCGCCGCCCGGGCTTCCGTCGCCGGACTCCACGGCCCGGACCTGTCATCCTCGGCCACGAGAAGAAGGATCGGGACACTCGCGTCCCGGCTTGAGCAGCCCGGTCAGGGCTGCAGCAGGAGGCCGAGCCGGCGGGAGGCCACCCGCAGGCCGATCCAGCCCATGGCGGCGAGATACGCAGCGTTGACCAGCAGCGTCCAGTGGAGATCGCCGATGACGAACGACCGCTCCAGCACCACCCCCTGGTACAGGGGCGTGACCCGGACGATCGCCTGCAGGCCCGCGGGATAGCGCGACAACGGGAAGAAGGTGGCCGAAAAGAGGAACAGGGGGATCATCACCATGTTCACGTAGTCGAAGTCGACGAAGGAGCGCATGAACGTGGTCGCCGCCAACCCGACTCCCGCGAACCCGAAGCCGATCAGCACCGCACCGGGAAGCGCGAGTACGGCCCAACCCGACGTGATGTCACCGAAGAAGAACATCGTCACGAGGAACGCGGCCGAATAGCACGCGCCGCGCAGCAACGCCCACGTGATCTCCCCTTTGGCGACGTCGCGCGGCGACAGCGGCGAAGCCAGCACCGCGTCGTACGTGTGCGAGTACTTCATCTTCACGAAGAAGTTGAACGTCGTGTCGAGCAGCGATCCGTTCATGGCCGCGATCGCGAGGAGTCCGGGCGCGACGAACGTGCGGTACGACACCAGCTGACCGCCGACCTCGATGTCGCCGACGAGCTTGCCGACACCGACACCGATGGACAACAAGAACAGGAGCGGTTCCGCGAAGCCGCTCAGGAAGATGTACCAGATGCGCCGGTACGCGAGGATGTTGCGTTCGACGAGCCGCCACGGCCGGCTCCGCCAGCGGAGGAAGGGCACGGTCAGCACCGGCGTTCGGCGCATCGTCGTCGTCACGAGCTCAACCGCCTCGCGAACGAGCCCACCCCGATGAGTGCACCGGCGGCGATACAGGCCAGCAGTACCGCAACGTGTGCGATATCGGCGGGGATGTCGAAGTGGCCCGTCGTCGCGTCACGCGCGAGCTCGACGCCGTGCCACAACGGCGAGAGCCACGCGAGCGTTCGCAACACCGGCGGGAGCTGGCTGATCGGGAAGAACGTCCCCGAGAACAAGAACATCGGGAGGATCGCCAGGCGCATGATCAGCGGGAACGACGCGTCGGACTCCTGAGTGATCGAGAACGACGCCAACAGCGCGCTGAACGCGGCGGCGCAGAGGCCGGCGGCCGGGACGGCGAGGATGCCCCAGGCCGACGGGATCGCACCGAGCAGCGCCGCGACGAGAAGGAACGCGGTTGCGCCGAGCATCGCGTGCATCGCCGTCCAGAGGACGAACCCGCCGTAGAGCTCGCCCGGCGCGATCGGTGTCGCGACGACGCCGTGGTACTGCCGCATCCACTTGGCGCCGCCGAGCACCGGCCACATCGACTCGGACGCCGCGAGCTGCGACGCACTCGCGACGAGGAGGCCCGGCGCGACGAAGTCGAGATAGGTGAGGCCGTCCACGGAGCCGGAGTGTGCGCTCACGAGTCCGCCGAGTCCGATACCCATGGCAGCCAGATACAGCGCGGGCTGCACGAACGTGCTGAACGCGAGCCCGCGCCACAGGCGCGCGTACACGAGTGCTTCGCGCTCGACGACACGAACGATCGGAGGAGTCGCCACCGGACGCTCTCAGTCCTCGAGCGTGCGGCCGGTGAGGATCAAGAAGACGTCCTCGAGGCTCGCCCGTCGCACGAGAACGGTGTCGAGGTCGAAGCCTTCCTTCGCGACCGCGCTCGAAGTGGCGTCACCGTCGTCGGTGTAGAGGAGCACGCGATCCGCGAGGGGCTCGATCCGGTCCGCGAGCCGCTCGAGCTTGGCGACCTCGGCCGCGGCGTCGGCCTCGATCGGCAGCCGCACCTCGACGACTTCCCGCGTGACGTTGTCGACGATCAACTGCCGCGGCGAACCCTCGGCCACGATCCTCGCGTTGTCCATGATCACGAGCCGATCGCACAGCTGCTCGGCTTCGTCCATGTAGTGCGTCGTGAGCACGAGCGTCACGCCGCTGCGCTTCAGTTGGTAGAGACGGTCCCAGAGGAGATGGCGCGCCTGCGGGTCGAGTCCTGTGGTGGGCTCGTCGAGCAACAAGAGCTCCGGCCGGTTGATGAGCGAACGCGCGATCGTGAGCCGGCGTTTCATGCCGCCCGAGAGCGGATCGACGCGCGAGTCGCGCCGGTCGCTCAGCTGCACGAACTCGAGCAGCTCGGCCGACCGTTCACGGATCTCCCGCCGCGGCAGATCGAAGTAGCGGCCGTAGATCATGAGGTTGTCCCACACCGTCAATTCGGTGTCGAGGTTGTCCTCCTGCGGCACGACACCGATGCGGGCGCGGATCTCCGGCCCGTCGTGCGCGGGGTCGAGCCCGAGCACGCGCAACTCGCCATCTGAGCGTGGCGACACGCAGCCGATCATCCGCATCGTCGACGTCTTGCCCGCGCCGTTCGGGCCCAGGAAGCCGAAGGCCTCACCCGATTCGATCGCGAAGTCGATGCCGTCGACCGCGACGAACGAGCCGAAGCGCTTCGTGAGCGCGCGCGCCTCGATCATCGGATCCCCCATGCCGGGCGACGCTAGTAGTCACGAGCACGCCCTCTCACCGATATTTGTGCCCCCATCTTCGGATTCCGAGGCCGGCCTGTAACCTCGTGACCGGTGCATGGTGCGGTCGGAGGCCGGTGGTGAGCGGAACGTTCGCGGTCACGACGCGCCCGCGTCCGAACCGTTTCCTCGACGGATGGCCCACGATGACCGCGGCCGTCGTGGTCGCCGGAGTGCTCGCGCTCCTCGCGATCACGCTGGGCTGGCGCGGCTCCGACCTCCCCGCGCAGATCTTCCGCGCCGAGCTCTTCCGCCAGGACGGGTTCGTGCTGTGGAACAGCCAGTGGTTCGGCGGCCACGCGGTGCTCAACTACAGCGTGATCGCGCCCGCGATCAGCGCACCGATCGGTCCGCTCGCGCTCGGCGCGATCAGCGGCATCGCGTCGGCGTTCATGTTCGAACGCATCCTGCGCTTCTCGTTCGGTGCGGTCGCGTGGCTCGGCAGCCTCTGGTTCGCGCTCGGTACGGTGATCAACCTCATCGTCGGCCGCACGACGTACGCGTTCGGGGTCGTGCTCGCGCTGGGCGCGATCTACGCACTCCAACACCGCCGGGTCGTGATCGCGGTCGGATGCGCGGTGCTGTCGTCGCTGGCGAGCCCGCTCGCCGGATGCTTCCTCGCGATCGTCGCGGTTGCGTGGGCCGGCTCCCAACCCGCGCAGCGCAAACAAGCGCTCGCGCTGCTCGCCGGCGCACTCGCGCCGATCGCAGTGATCGCGGTGCTCTTCCCGTCGGCCGGAATGGAACCGTACGAACCATGGGCGTTGATCTGGGACCTCTGTCTCTGCGCGATCGTCGCGGCCGCATTGTGGAAGCACACCGCCGCGCGTTGGGGCGCCGCGTGCTTCGCGGTGGTCGCGATCGGTTCGTACGTCGTTCCGACCGCATTGGGCGGCAACGTCAGTCGTCTCGACCAGTACGTGGCCGGACCGCTTCTCGCGTGTGCGCTGCTCCCCCGCCGGCGTCTCGTGCTCGCGGCCCTCGCGATCCCGCTGCTCATCTGGCAGTGGTTCCCCGCGGTCGACGGCATCGCCTTCGCCCACACCGATCCGTCGACGCACGCGTCCTACTACCAGCCGCTCCTCACGTATCTCGGGGGTGACGCGGGGCTCGGCGGCACGGCGGGAACCATCGGTCGGGTCGAGATCCCGTCGACGTACCGCCACTGGGAGGCGGCCTACGCCGCGCCGCACATGCTGTTGGCGCGCGGCTGGGAGCGCCAGCTCGACATCGCGTACAACCCGCTCTTCTACGCGGCTCCGCTCACCGCCGCCACGTACCGGATGTGGTTGCACGCCAACGGGGTCGAGTACGTCGCGCTCCCCGATGCGCGCCTCGACGACTCGTCCCTCGGCGAGCGGTCCCTGATCATGAGCGGGCTGCCCTACCTCCACGAAGTCTGGCGCGACGCGCACTGGCGCGTGTGGAAGGTTGCCGGCTTCGCCGGCCTCGTCGACGGTCCCGCGACGCTGCAGTCGATGTCACCCGATCGCGTGACCCTCAACGTCACCGGTTCCGGTGATCTGGTGCTCCGCGTGCGCGCGACGAAGCACTGGTCGGTGGCGCCCGGCGGGTGCGCGGCCGCGACCGACGGCGGCTGGACCCGGCTGCACGGCCTCCCGACCGGGACGGTCACGCTCACGCAGTCGTTGTCGGGAACACCTTGCCCCGACAACAACTAGTCAATGCGACGTGTAGTCGATCTCCGGCGCGCCCGCGACCGCGACCGCGAAGCAGAAACAGTGGATCGCGCCGCCACCCGTCGGACGAAGACTGTGCACGAGGTCCGGCGGGATGTAGATGAAGTCGCCGGGTGACACGTCGCGGTCTTCACCGTCGATCGTCATCACACCGCGGCCGGACATCACGAAGTAGAACTCGTGCGTCGGATGCGAGTGGGGATACACGTACCCACCGTTCGCAACCTCGAACTCGTTGACGAGTTCGAGGTGCCCACCTTCGGTCAACGCCTTCATCTCGCGCGGGTGCACCAGGTACCACACCGGCACCGTGCCGTTGTGCTCGACCTCCGGCTCGACATCGACGATGGCACGCACGTCCATTTCCCGGCTCCTCGTTCGGCGGATACGCAGCATCGCGGTGCGGAGGCGGCACGTCAATCCCGCCCCGGCCCGCCATACTCTTCGCGGTGAATCAGACCCGGATGCGCGTGGGGATCGCGCTCGTGATCGCGATCGCGGTCGGCGGCGCGGTCGCGATCTCGAGGCACGGCTCCTCGAGCGGGTCACCCACGGTGCACGCCCGCGGCGGGGCCGCCTCCTCGCCGACCGGAACGAGGCCCCGGTCGGCGGCCGCGACCTCCACCGCGCCGGCCACCACGGCGCCGGCGCCCACGACGAGCACCACCACGCCGCACAACCCGGCCGACGACTTCACCCTCACGCACGTGCACACCATCAACGGCCGGATCTCCCCCAAGTCCGTGACCGCGACCGATACCGGCCTCGTGTTCGCGCAGAACATGATGTACCAGCACACGATGACCGTGTACGACGCCGGAACCGCCGCGCTCGTGAAGACGATTCCCGACGGCGTCGACCTCGCGCAGTTCGGGATCGGCGGCCACCCGGGGGTCTCGCGCGGCGCACCGGTGGAAGCGGCGGTCGACAGCGCGCACCGGTACATGTTCGCGACGAACTACTCGATGTACGGCGCGAACTTCGGCCCCGAGGGTTCCGACCAATGTCGCGGCCCGGCCGGGCTGAGCCCGAGCTACGTCTACCGGGTGAGCCTGAAGACGCTGACCATCGACAAGGTCGGCCAGGTGGGGATGGTGCCGAAGTACGTCGCCGTCACCCCCGACGACAGGTACGTGCTCGTGAGCAACTGGTGCAGTTACGACCTGAGCATCCTCGACTACAACACGCTGCACGAGGTGAAGCGCATCCATCTCGGCGCGTACCCGCGCGGGATCGCGGTCGACGGCGCCCGGCAGGTGGCGTACGTAGCGGTCATGGGGTCGTTCGACGTCGCGCGCGTCGACCTCCGGACGTTTGCGCTGTCGTACTTCCGCGGCGTCGGGAACTCGCCCCGCCACCTCGTGCTGTCGAAGGGCGGCCGGCACCTCTTCGTCACGCTGAACGGCGACAATCGCGTCGTCGCCGTCGACACTGCGACTGGGCAAGTGGTCGCGCGCACGACGACCGGGTCACAACCGCGGAGCATGGCGATGTCGTCCGACGGCCAGGCCCTCTATGTCGTGAACTACTCGTCGAACTCGGTGTCGGTGCTGAAGACGTCGGACCTCGGCGTGGTGCACTCGTTCCCCGTCCCCGACCATCCGATCGGCGTCGCGTACGAGCCGGTGCACCACCGCGTGTGGGTGGCGTGTTACAGCGGCGCGATCCTCGTCTACGACGCGTGAACGGCCGCGAGGTACGCCTCGCCACGCGGTGACAACAAGTATCCGACCTCGAGGCTGAGCGTCAGCCCGAGGTTCTTCAGCTTGCGTACGTCGAGCTTGAACGGCTGCGTCTCGCGACCGAAACCCGCCGCGAGATCCGCGGCACGCACGGCCGGCCGTTCGGCGATCACCTCCAACACCGCCGTCGTCCACGGGCCGCGCGAGCTCGCCCGGTCGAGGCGCGCCAGCCGGCGGCGCAGCTCGTCGACCTCCGCGGTGGAGAGGTCGGCCGTCGCCGCGAGCTCGGCGCGCGGATCGGGCCCCTCCGCGGCGCGGAAGCGCACGCGATAGGTCGGCAGATCGGGTTCACCCCGGAGCGCGGCAATCACCTCGGCCCGAGAACCGAACCCCGCGCGCTTCGCGTCGGCGGTGGAGATGCGCTCCGGGTCGACGACGTCGACGGCCTCGACGACGATGCGGCCCGCGGCCGTGCGATACGTGTTCCCCGGCACCACCTGCGGGCGGCGCCACCGCCGGAAGGTCAGCGTGACGCGACCGTCTGCGATCGCGTCGCGGAAGCGGATCTGTATGAGCATCGGCGCCAATCTTTACGCACGCGGGGCCAATCTCCAGGCACGCGGCCGGCGGAGCCCGCCAGTAGCCGGCCGCCGCGCGATCCACGTGGGTGACAGACTCCGCGCGTGCGGCGGGAGATCGTTCGGCGAGGCGTCACGATCGGCGTTGTCGTCGCGATCACGATGGCGACCGGCGGATCGGCGATGCAGGCCGCGGCGGCCGATCGGCCACCCGCCGCGCCGACCGGCCTGACCGTCGACGACGACGGCGCGCCGCTCGCGGTCTCCGGCGCCCCCGCGTTCGGCTGGATCGTCAACGACCCCGATCGCAACGAGACCCAACGGGGCTACGAACTCATCGTGAGCGACGCGCCGATTTCCGGCGACCACAAGGTGCTGTTCGACAGCGGACCGACCGCGAGTCGTCAGCAGTCATACGTGCTCGCGCCGGGGCTGGAGCTTGCGCCCGACCACCGTTACTGGTGGACCGTGCGAACGCAGGACGCCGCGGGCGAGTTCGGGCCGTACGCACCCGACGCCCACTTCGACACCGGTCTCGGCGACCGCGATTGGCACGCGTCGTGGATCCGCCGCGGCGGAGCGCTTGCGGCGCAACCGGACGACTTCTCGTTGTTGCGCAAGGAGACGACGCTCGGCGAGGGCGCGATCGTGCGCGCCCGCGTGTACGCGGCCGCGGGCCAGCAGTACGAGTTGCGGGTCAACGGGACGCGAGCCGCGCAGGGTCCGTCGTTCTCGTATCCGGACGAGCAGTACTACGAGACCACCGACGTCACGAACCTTGTGCGGCCGGGCGTTCCGAACGCGTTCGCGTTCGTCACCCACTGGTCGTTGGCGGGCCAGGGACGGCCGCCGTCACCGGAAGCGTTCATCGCGCACATCACCGTCGACTACGCCGACGGAAGACGCGTCGTGATCCCGACCGACGCAACCTGGCGTACGCACACCGGACCGTGGATTCCGGGCCCGCCCCGCAACGACGAGGGCGACTTCGTCGAACACGTCGATGAACGCCTCGATCCCGTCGGTTGGGATCGGCCCGGTTTCGACGACCGCGGGTGGTTGCCGCCGACGGTTCTCGGAACCCATCCCTGGACGCTCTTCCGCCACCTCGTCCCGGCGCGGACGCACATCGTCTACGGCACGGTCGCCCCGCGCTCGTTCACGCGCCTCGGTAACGGTGCGTACGTTGCCGATTTCGGCACGGTCACCGCGGCCACGCCCGTCGTCGAGATCGCGCACGGCGTTTCCGGTCGGCCCGTGAAGCTCGTGTCCGGCGACCTCCTCGACCCCGACGGTCACGTGTCGACGACGCGCGGTCATCAGGAGACCGACATGCACTGGGACTTCGACGAACGCAACGGTGCGCAGCAACTGCGCCCGTTCGGGTACCTCGGGTTCCGTTATCTCGAGGTCGACGGTGCGGACGAGGCACTGACCCGCGGTGATGTCACGATCGCGGCCCGCCACGCGAACATGCCGGACGAGAACGCGGCCCGTTTCCAGACGTCGAGCCCTCGGATCGACGCGGTCTGGGACCTCGCCCGCCATTCGGCGCTGTACGACGCGCAGGAACAGTTCCTCGACACGCCCACGCGCGAGAAGGGGCCGTTCCTCGGCGACTCGTACGACGT
Source organism: uncultured Actinomycetes bacterium (assembly GCA_963835455.1). Taxonomy (GTDB): domain Bacteria; phylum Actinomycetota; class Acidimicrobiia; order IMCC26256; family PALSA-610; genus PALSA-610. Next base: position 164,220 of record CAWIFT010000005.1, on the reverse strand, counting down.
ATCGCAGGCGGCCATGGCCGCGTTCGGAGAGCGGGCACTCACCGACCAGGCGCTCCGCGACTTCGCGCGCTCGCAGGCGCGCTACTGGCCCGACGGCCGGGTCAACGCGGTGTATCCGAACGGCGACGACAAGCGCGACATACCCGACTCGACCGAGGACTACGTCGACTGGGTCTGGAAGTACTGGATGACGACCGGCGACCGCGTGCAACTCGCGGCGCTGTACCCCGTCGTCCGCAACATCACCGGCTACCTCGCGCGCGCGATCGATCCGAAGACCGGTCTCGTCACGAACCTGCCGGGCGGTGGCGGCGACTATCTCTACGGCCTCGTCGACTGGCCGCCGCAGATGCGCTACGGCTACGACATGGACACGGCCGCGCGCACCACGCTCAACGTGATGGCCGCGAACGCGTTCCGGCGGGCGGCGGCGATGGCTCAGGCCCTCGGTCGGCCGGCCACCGAGGTCGAACAGTCCGCGGGGCGCGCGGCTCGATTGGGCGAAGCGATACGCAGACGACTCACGCGCCCCGACGGCATCTTCGTCGACGGCCTCCACGCCGACGGAACGCCGAGCGCGCATGCTTCGCAACAGGCGAATGCGTTCGCCCTGGCGTTCGGCATGGTCCCGGCCGCGCAAGTGCGCACCGTCGCCGACTACGCCATCCGGTTGGGCACGCAGATGGGCGTGGTGAACTACCGCGTGCTCCTCGACGCTTTCCACGTGAGCGGTCGGGACGATGCACTCGTCGCCGCACTCACCGACCCCGACCGCCCGGGGTACGCGCAGATCCTGAAGGAAGGCGCGACCTTCACGTGGGAGAGTTGGGATGCGCGTCAGACCGGCGACAGCGAATCGCACGGATGGGGAGCGACCGTGCTCGCGGTGCTCCAAGAAGACGTGCTCGGCGTGCGCGTCACCGCGCCCGGAGGCGCGAGCGTCGCAGTGCAGATCCCCGCGACGAGCCTCACGCGCGCGAGTGGGGTCGTGTCGACGCAGCGCGGACCGATCCCCGTCACCTGGACCCGCGCCGCCTCCGGGCGCGAGACGATCGACGTGACGATCCCCGCGAACGTCACCGCCACGGTGCACCTGGCCGGGTCGGGCGTCGCCGCGGTGAACGAGGGTGGCCGCAGCGTCGTCGACGATCCCGGCATCTCCGAGGTGCGGGCCGCACGCGGCGACGTCGTGATGACCGTCGGTTCCGGCCACTACGCCTTCGCCGGCTCCCCGCCCACCGCCCGGGCCGCCGGATCCTCGTCGTCGACCGCCGGGTCGACGACCACCGCCACCGTGGCGATCGTGGTGCTGGCCGGGCTGGCGACGGCGGTGCTCGTGGTTGTGATCCGGCGCCGGAAGCGAACCGCGTAGTGCGCGTCGGGCATGATCACGCCCATGCGATTCAGCTACGCCGAGACCTTCTGTGACCCCATGTTCCTCGCGCCGCTCGCGCAGGCCGCCGAGGACGCGGGCTACGACTCGTTCGTGGTGCCCGACAGCCTGATCTTCCCGGCCGCGTCGGACACGCTCTACCCGTACACCGCCGACGGCGACCGTGCGTTCCTCGAGGACAAGCCGATCATCGAGCCCTTCACGCTCATCCCCTATCTCGCCGCCCGCACGAGCCGCATCCTCTTCACCACGTTCGTGCTGAAGCTCGCGGTGCGGCCCGTCGTGCTGGTCGCGAAGCAGGCCGCGAGCATCGGCGTGCTCTGCGACGACCGTTTGCGCCTCGGCGTCGGCATCAGTCCGTGGCCCGAAGACTTCGCCGCCATGGACGTGGCGTGGGAACGACGGGGCAAGCGCATGGACGAGATGGTCGACGTGCTGCGCGGCCTCATGGCCGGCGGCTGGTTCGAATACCACGGCGAACTCGTCGACCTCGAGCGTTGCAAGATCTGTCCGACGCCCGAGACCCCGATCCCGCTCCTCATCGGCGGCCACGCGGATGTCGCGCTCCGGCGCGCGGCCCGCCAGGGCGACGGCTGGATCCACGCGGGCGGCGATCCCGCCGACCTCGGGAAGATGGTGCAACGCGTCCACGCGCTGCGCGAGGAGTACGGCCGCGCGTCGGAACCCTTCGAGGTGCACGCGATCTCGCTCGACGCGTTCTCGGTCGACGGCGTGCACAAGCTCGAAGATCTCGGCGTGACCGACGTGATCGTCGGCTTCCGCTATCCCTATACGACGGAGCCCGACACGCAACCGCTGTCGGACAAGATCGACCTTCTCAGCCGCTTCGCAGACTCGGTCATCTCGAAGATCTGAGCAACCCGCGGCGTCGTGCCGCGCGCCGCACCTTGCGGCGCAACAACCTCCGTCGCGGCGACGAGAACCACAGCGCCGAGATCAGCGCGAGGAGTGCCACGAAGACGAAGGCGTTCACCACCCTCCAACCCTCGCACACCTCGGCACACTCAGTAAAAACAAACTCGACACCGCTTTGTACAAATATCCGTTCTCACTTCGACTGTGAGTGGTCGTTGTGCACGCGAACAGTTTCGGACTGGTGGCGCGAACGGGCGCATTTACAAACAATCAATTGCCGGGCGCGTCGTAGACGTCCTTTCCGAAGCACGCCAGACCCGGCGCGCCGGCGAAGCCGAGATGCTTCAGGGCGAACATGTCCTCGATGCTGCACAACAACGCGTAGTGGTTGTACGGAGTGGCGTCGGAGGTTCCGGCCTTCACGGTCGGTGACAGGAGGAGCGTTCCGATCCGTCCACCGCCCGGCCCATTGAGCCCCGGCTTGGCGGCATTCGGTGACCGCGGGGTGTGACAACACGCCGCCGTGCTCGTGATGGCCGCTTCGTCGACGGTGATCACCAGCATGCCGTCGGCCTTGTACGCGGGCGAGGCCAGGATCTTCGGGACCAGGGCGGCCAGGAACCGGTCGGCGGAGACGAGTCCGCCCGGCTCGCCGTCGACGCACGGCGAGTCGTGACCGTCGTGACACAGGTTGGGCGTGATGAACGAGAAGTTCGGGGTCGTGGCGGTCGACTGCAGGTCGGTCGCGAACTGATCGAAGTCGACGACGTTCTGCGTGCACGCCGGCGTGTCGATGATCGAGTGGAAGTAGACGAACGGATTGTGCCGCGTGGCGTACATGTCGCCCTTGCGCGCGACAACCGTGTCGTCGGTCGAGCCGATCGCCGGATGACGGCACGGCTCGCCCATGTCCTCCTGATACGAACGCCACGTCTTGCCCGCGGCCGTGAGCTGATCCGCGACGGTCGTCACCGACTTCGGATACACACAGCCTTGTCCGAGCGCCTGACCGTACTGACCGATACCCGTCGCCGCGAACTCGACGTAGTTGACACAGTCGGACTGTGTCGACGGGTTGGGCGACTGACCACTGATCTCGGCGATGTAGTTGTCGAGGCTGACATGACCGATGCCGTGATACTGCGTCAACAACTTCCCTTGCGGAACCAGCGTCGAGTTGAGGTAGCGCGCCGGCGACGTGTCCCCCCACGTGGTGTTGTAGTCCTCGTTCTCGAGGTTGATCACGAACACGTGCCCGATCGACCTCGGACCGGTGACGACGGTTGTCGTCGTCGTCGTGGCGCGGCTGCTCGGCGGGCTCGCGGCCGGCTTCGACGACGAAGAGCACGCGCCGATCGCCAAGGCGCAGCAGACGATGACGGCAGGTCTTCTCATCACCGGAGCCTGCCGCCCCGGACAGGCTTTGGCAACGCGGCATCCCGTGGGTAGCGTCGCCCCATGGAATATCGACGTCTCGGACGTACGGCGCTGCGCGTCAGCCCGATCTGCCTCGGCACGATGAACTTCGGCCCCCTCACGAGCGAGCCGGACTCGTACGCGATCATGGACCGCGCGCTCGAGCTCGGCATCAACTTCTTCGACACCGCCAACCGCTACGGCGGACCGAAGGGCCCCGGCGCGACCGAAGAGATCGTCGGCCGCTGGTTCGCGCAGGGTGGCGGGCGGCGCGAGAAGGTGGTGCTCGCGACGAAGGTGTTCGGTCCGATGACGGAATGGCCGAACGACGGCGGCCTGTCGTCGCGGCACATCCGCGCCGCGTGCGACGAGAGTCTCCGCCGGCTGCAGACGGACCACATCGACCTCTACCAGATGCACCACATCGACCGCGCCGCGCCGTGGGACGAGGTCTGGCAGGCGATGGAGACGCTCGTCCAGCAGGGCAAGGTCGTCTACGTCGGCAGCAGCAACTTCGCGGGCTGGCACATCGCGCAGGCGAACGAAGCAGCCAACGCCCGGCACTTCCTCGGCCTCGTGAGCGAGCAGAGCCTCTACAACCTCGCGTCCCGCACGATCGAGCTCGAAGTGCTGCCCGCGTGCCGCGCCTACGGCCTCGGCGTCATTCCGTGGAGCCCGCTCGCGGGTGGCATGTTGGGCGGGACCGGCTCCGACACCGCGCGCCGCAAGAGCGTGCAGCCGCGCTACGAGCAGATGCGCCCGCGGCTCGAACAGTGGGAGAAGCTCTGCGCCGACCTCGGCGAGGAACCGGCCGCTGTCGCGCTCGCGTGGTTGTTGCAGCAGAAGGGCGTGACCGGACCGATCATCGGGCCGCGTACGCTCGCGCAACTCGAAGGCGCGTCACTGCGCGCGCTCGAGCTCACCCTCGAGGACGCGACGCTCACCGCGCTCGACGAGATCTTTCCGGGCCCGGGCGGTCGCGCGCCCGAGGCCTACGCCTGGTAGCGACCACCGGACAAACGGAGAACTCGATGGACGTGTACGAAGCGCTCTACACGACGCGCGCCATGCGGCGTTGCCGGCCCGACCCGATTCCGCTCGATGCCCAGCAACGCATTCTCGACGCGGCGGTACGCGCGCCGAGCGGCGGCAACACGCAGAACTGGCGATTCATGTTGGTCGACGACGCCGCCGTGAAGGCAGAGCTCGGACCGATCTACCGCGAGTGTCTCGCGCAGCTGTGGGTGACGATCTACAAGGATCGCCTCGACGCGGCCAACGCGAACCCCGACGCGCCCGAGAGCGCGGAGATGCTGCGCATCCAACGTTCGGCGCAACATCTGGCGGATCACTTCGAGGAGTACCCGCTGTTGTTGTTCAGCTTCGTGCAGTTCGACCCGACGGGCGGTTCGATCTTTCCCGCAACCTGGTCGGCGATGCTCGCGGCCCGCGCCGAGGGGATCGGCGCGTCGCTGACGAGCGTGTTCGTGTTCCAACTCGACCGCGTCCTCGACATTCTGGGAGTACCGAAGCCCGAAGGTTGGTTGTTCTCCTCATGTGTGACCTTCGGGTATCCGACGGGAAGGTGGGGGGTCGCGGCGCGCCGACCGGTGCACGAAGTGTCGTTCCGCAATCATTGGGGCGCACCACTCGGTTTCGAGGTGCCCGAACCGCTCTGGCCCGCGAAATTCGGGGGAATCGTCCAGCTGACTCACAGGTCAATCCCAAACCGGGCGGGAAGAATCGTTTCCAGGAGCGCCACCCGGGCGCAACCGTACGAAGTCGAGGCATGCACCGATGAGTGAGTCCGACCAGACCTGGAACACAGGCGGCGAGCCTTCCGGCGAGTCGCCCGGTGCGGGCGCGACCCCGCCGGCCGAGCACAACTGGCCGCAGTACTCGTGGGCGCAGGCCGACGAAACCACCGCGGAGACCCCGGCCGCGCCGACCGAACCCACCGCGGTAACCCCGCCGCCCGCGGCCGAGCACGTCTCGTGGCCGCCCACGCAACCGGACCCGTACGCCTCGTCCGGCCCGTACGCCGCGCCCGGCCCGTACACCGAAGGCGGCCCGTACACCGCGTCCGGGCCCTACGCGGCCCCCGGGCCTTACGCGCCGCCCGGTCCCTACGCCTCGGCTCCGTACACCTGGCCCCCGGCCCCGCCCGTTGCGCCCGCGCCCGAAGCCATGGCGCCCACACCGAACAAGGCGCGGCGCGGTCTCGCGGTCGTCGCCGCGCTCGCGCTCGTGCTCGCGTCGGCCGGCGTCGGTGCCGGTGTCGCGATGGCGGTGCACAACGGTGACAGCACCCACACCTTCAGCGCGAACGGCGGCACGCTTCCTGCGAACAACGGATCGAACAACAACGGGTCCTCCGGCAACAACGGCGGGTTCACGATCCCGAACGGCGGTGGCCTCACCATCCCGGGCTTCGGGAACGGCAACGGCAACTCGGGCGGCACCGGGAACACCAACCCCGGTACCGGCTCGCTCGACGTCAACTCGATCGCATCCAAGGTCGACCCCGCGCTGGTCAACATCAACACGACGCTCTCGCAGGGCCGCGCCGCGGGCACGGGCATGTTGATCTCGTCGACGGGCGAGATCCTCACCAACAACCACGTGATCGCGGACGCGACGAGCATCAAGGTGACGATCGGTGGAGTCGGCGACACGCACAACGCCAAAGTCGTCGGTTACGACGTCACCGAGGACGTCGCGCTGATCCAGATCACCGACAACGTCTCGAACCTTCCGACCGTCGTGTTCGGTGAGCCGTCGAAGGTCCAGATCGGCGACCCGGTCGTCGCGATCGGGAACGCACTCGGACAGGGCGGAACGCCCAAGGCGTCGCAGGGCCAGGTAACCGCGCTCAACCAGCAGGTCACCGCGGGCGACGAGAACGGCTCGCAGGAGACGCTCCACGGCATGATCCAGATCAACGCACCGATCCAGCCCGGCGATTCGGGCGGCGCGCTGGTCGATGCGAGCGGCAAGATCATCGGGATGAACACCGCCGCCGCAGGTAGCGGCGGGCAGTTCAACAACTCGCAGGGCTCGAACGTCGGCTTCGCGATCCCGATCGACAACGCGGTCAACATCGTCAGCCAGATCCGCACCGGGAACGACACCGACAAGATCCACATCGGCGACCGGGCGATGCTCGGAGTGTCGGCCCAGCCGGTCGACGGCAGCAGCGCCGCAACTTCGGGCGCCCTCGTCGTCGGCGTGCAGGACGGCACGGGTGCCGCGGCCGCCGGGCTCAAGCAGAACGACGTGATCGTCTCCGTCAACGGCAAGGCCATCGCGGACGACGGTGCGCTGCGGGAGACCCTCTCGCATCTGCACCCGGGCGACACCGTCGACGTCGGTTGGGTCGACTCGGCGGGTACGCACCACGACGCGAGCATCAAGCTCGTCGTCGGTCCGCCGCTCTAGTTCCATTCGAGCGAAGCGAACGAGAAGGTCCCCGGAGCACAACGCTCCGGGGACCTTCTTTCGCGTGACGCTCGGTTCAGTGAATGGTCGTCGTGGTCGTGTCTTCGTGATGGATCGTCGTGGTGGTGGTCTCGTCGTGGTGGACGGTCGTCGGGGTCGTGCCGCTGCAGCACTCCACCGTGACCGCGGGACTGTGTGCCGACACCGAGTCGTCGGCCCGCAGCGAGTCGACCCGATAGGTGTACGAGTACACCGTCCCGAGGGAGAGGTCCACCGTGTCGATGAAGCTCAAACCGTCCTCGGTCGACCACACCACCCGGTTGTGGCCGTCGCCGGTACGGAGCAACACGTAGCGAGCGTGATCGGGATTGGTCGCCGCGCTCCACGTGCACGAGATCCGCGCGCCGTCGCCGAGCCGCTCGCAGTGGATCGTCAACGATTCCGGATTGTTGTTGTCACCGTCGCCGTGGTGTTCGGTGTTCGGCGTCTCGTGGTTGTCGCCTTTGCCGTTGTGCACGCTGGTCGGCGTCTCGTGGTTGCCGCCGTCGCCTTCGTGCGACCCGTTGCCGTGGTGCGCCAGGGTCGTGGTCGTCGTGTCGCCGTCACCGTGGTGCTCGACGGATGTGGGCGTGACGACACCGTTGCCGTCCTGGTTCGGCTCGGTGGTCGTCGTCACGTCGCCGACCGTCGTGGTCGTGGCGTCGCCGCCATCGGCCACGTTGCCGTCGTGGGTTCCGTGATGTTCGCCGTCGGGCAGCGAGAACGGCGAAACCGCGTCGACCGCCTTCGACACCACGTGCTGGACCGGTCCGGGCAGTACGCCGGCCGCGCCCGCGCCGGTCGTCGCGGCTGCCGCGACGCCGACTCCGAGTGCAACCTTGCCCGCGACACCGAGGCCGGCCAGGAATCCCTGGATCTTCATTCTCAACTTCCTCCGCTTCGCAACAGGGGGCTCATGTGCAGAGATGCCCCCCGCGGCGATTGCCGAGGCGAGAACAGGAGAAGGCGTGGGAACCGCTACCGCTGCCGCACGAAGATCCGCGACGAACGAGGAGACACCGGCGGCGTCCGGATCGGGGTTCGCACCCGCGAGCAGGCCGTCGATGGCGTCGTCGTCGAAGGGGTCGGGTCCAGACATCTCGCTCCCGTCATCGCCGCGGCCGCTCACAGGGGTACGCCCTCGCGCTCGATGAGCCGGCGAATCGCCGCGAACGCCCTCCGCTGGAGCTGCTTGACCGCCCCGGGACTCTTCCCGAGCACCTCGGCCACCTGATCGACCGTCAGATCGCCGAGGACCCGCAACACGACGACCTCCCGCTGATCGGGCACGAGCCGGGCGCACAGGGCCACCGCCCGATCCGCTCCGATCGCCCGCAGCGCCTCCTCCTCGGCGTCTCCGCCCGCGCCCCGGGCCGACGCCATGCGGCCGAGGCGCTCGATGGAGGCTTCGTCCAGCGCGTCGGCCGCCGGGCGGCGGAACCGGTGGCGCCGTTCGTCCTGCAGCCGCCGGTGGGCGATGACGAAGACCCAGGACCGGAAGTTGGCCTCGGTGCCCGAAAAGGTGCCGATGTTGCGAAACATCGCAAGGAAGACCTCGCTCGTCAGATCCTCGACCTCGCGTGCGCCCTGCGTCCGCAGATAGCCCGCGACCGAGGGCGCGAGCCAGCGGTAGCAACGGTCCCAGGCCGAGGGCCGGCCCGCCTGCACCTCGGCGAGGAGCGCGTCGAAGTCGTCGATGCCGGCGCGATTCGTCCGCGGGCCCTCCGGTTGCACCGTCGGGCTATCGGCGCGGGCGGACGGCCGCTGGAGATGGCGTGCGAGTGGCCGGGTGCAGGGCGAGGCGGGGGTTGGGGTCCGCGTACGCGAACCTGGGGGGATGCAACGGCCGCACACCCGCAGAGCCCACGGGCGGCTCGGGCCGGGCGAACTCGCCGAGGCCGTGGTTCTGGCCGACGTCTCCCTCGCGCTGATCGTCGTCGGTCAGCTGGTTCCGTTCGGCGGTGCGCTCATCGCGGCCGCGGTCGTGCCGCTCGCCGTCGTCGGCGCCCGCCACCGCCTCCGCGCGGTCGTCACCGGCGCGATCGCGGCGTGCGCGGTCGGCTTCCTCGTCGTCGGCACCGCCGCGATCACGTCGATGGTCGCGTGCGCCGCGCTCGGTGCGCTCGTCGGTGCAGGCGATCGCCGGGGTTGGAGCGCGCGCCGTACGACGATCACCGGTCTCGCGACCCTCTGGCCGAGCGCCAGCGCGATCACGCTCGGCCTGCTCCTCGTCTTCGAGAACCTGCGCCAGCTCACGCTCGACCAGATCCACAACGGCTGGTTCGGCCTCTTCCACATCCTGCGCAACCTCGGACTCGTCCGGCTGGCGCGCCCGCTCGAGCAGTTGGTGCAGTGGGGCATCGACTACTGGTGGATCAGCATCCCGGTCACCCTGTTCGTGCTTCTTTGGTTCGGCATCTGGCTCGCGCACGGTCTGTCGACGCCCGCGCTGATCCGCGTCCGCAGCGCGTTCGGTGACGCGGTGGTGGACGAAGACGGGGCCGGCGCCGGCGCCGGCGGAGCGCACGGCGGCGCGGTGCCGAACCCGGTTCCCGTCTCGTTGCGCGACGTGCGCTTCCGCTACCCGAACGCCGCCACGGACGCACTCGTCGACATCTCGCTCGACGTCGTGCCCGCCGAGCTCACCGCGATCGTCGGCGTGAACGGTTCCGGCAAGTCGACCCTCGCGCGGCTGCTCGCGGGCCGGCGTTCGCCGTCCGGCGGTGAGCTCACCCGCCCCGGCCCGGTCGGTCTCGGCCAACCCGGGGGAACGGCGATCGTCTCGCAGCGACCCGAGGCCCAGGTCCTCGGTGTGCGCGTGCGCGACGACGTGGTCTGGGGCATGCCCCATCCCGAACGCGTCGACGTCGAAGCCTTTCTGCGGCGCGTCGGACTCGGCGACTTCATCGGCCGGGAGACCGCGACGTTGTCCGGCGGCGAGCTGCAACGGCTCGCGATCGCGGCCGCGCTCGCCCGCAATCCCCAGCTGCTGATCTCCGACGAGTCGACGGCGATGGTCGATGCGGGCGGCCGCGCCCAACTCGTCGCGCTCTTCCGCGACCTCGCACACGCCGACGGGCTCGGCGTCGTGCACATCACCCATCGCGCGGCCGAGGCCGCCGCCGCGGACCGCACGATCACGCTCGCGGGTGGTCGGATCGTCGACGCGCCCGCACGCCTGCGCGCGGACGACACCATCAAGACCGCGACGGGCAACACCGCGACGGGCAACACCGCGTCGGGTCGCCCGCACGGCCGCCTCGGGCGCCCGATCATCTCGATCGAACGCGTCGGTCACGTGTATTCGCGCGGTACGCCCTGGGCGAACCGGGCCCTCACCGAGGTCGACCTCACGGTTCACCCCGGTGAGGCGATCGTCGTCGTCGGGCACAACGGTTCCGGCAAGTCGACCCTGGCGTGGGTGCTCGCGGGCCTCATCGAGCCGACCGAGGGCGCGGCCCTGCTGGACGGCCGGCCCATCGCCGATCAGGTCGGCCGGGTCGGGCTGTCGTTCCAGCACGCGCGGCTCCAGGTGCTGCGGCCCATGGTGGTCGACGAGGTGCGTACCGCCGGGGGCGTCGACGACGACGCGGCCCGCGCCGCGCTGACCGCGGTCGGTCTCGACCCGATCCGCTTCGCCGGGCGCCGGGTCGACGAGCTGAGCGGCGGGCAGATGCGCCGGGTCGTGCTGGCCGGCGTCATCGCCGCGCAGCCCCGCGCGATCGTGCTCGACGAGCCGTTCGCCGGGCTCGACGCCGACGGCCGGTCCGAGCTCGACGCGCTGCTCACGCGGTTACGGATCCAACAGAACGTCGCGCTCGTGATCGTCTCGCACGACTACGACCTCCCGCCCGGACTCGCGGATCGCATCATCGAGCTCGAGGGCGGCCGCATCACCCGCGACGAACCGCTCGAGGACGCCGTTCCGGAGGCACAGCCGTGAGCCGGGCGGAACGCGCGTTGCAGTCGCGTCCGCGCCCGGCGCGCCGCGAGACCGAGCTGACGTTCCTCCGGCTCGTGCCCGGCGATACGCCGGTGCATCGGCTCTGGGCGGGGACGAAGTTGATCGTCGCGGCCGAGCTCGCTCTGATCGTCTCGATCTCGCCGACCTGGCCGATGATCGGCATCGCGTCGGCCGTCGTTGCCCTGGAGTTGCTCGTCGCGCGCATCCCGCTCGGCGCCTTCCCGCGCCTGCCGAACTGGTTCTACGGTGCGCTGGGCATCAGCGCGCTCCTCAGCTTGTGGTCGAACACCGCACCGATCGTCCACGTCGGCGGCATCGGCCTCAGCATGGGTGGACTCGAGGAATGGGCGCGCTTCACCGCGCTCGCGATCGCGCTGGTGCTCTCCGGCGCGGTCATCGGCTGGACGACCCCGCTCGGCGAGGTCGCGCCCGCGTTGTCGCGGCTCGGACGCCCACTGCGCTGGCTCCGCCTTCCCGTCGACGAATGGGTGATCGCGATCGCGTTGGCGATCCGCTGCCTCCCGCTGCTCATCGACGAGATCCGCGTGCTGGGCGCGGCCCGACGCCTGCGAGCGCGCGACGACGAGGGCGACGCACGCGGCCATCCCCGCGCCGCGGTCCGCCAGGCGTTGATCGAGACGAACGATCTGATGTCGACCGCGATCGTCGCGTCGATCCGCCGGGCGCGCGATCTCGGCGACGCGATCGTCAACCGCGGTGGCCTCGGCGCCGGCGGCAACCTCCCCGGCGCGCGCTTTCGCGTCACCGACGCCGTCGTGTTGCTCGCGATCACGGCGTTGTGCGGGGTGAGCCTCCTGGTGTTACATCTTTGAAATGCAACACGTTCGGCTCGGCCGTACCGGTCTCCAAGTGTCCAGGATCTGCCTCGGGACGATGACGTTCGGCCTGCAGATCGACGAAGCGGCGTCGCGCGCCGTGCTCGACCAGGCGGCAGATCTCGGGGTGACGTTCCTCGACACCGCCGACGCGTACCCGCTGGGCGGCGACCTCACGACCGCCGGCCGGACGGAGGAGATCCTCGGCCGCTGGCTTCAGGGCCGTCGCTCCGACTACGTCGTCGCGACGAAATGCTTCGCGCCGATGGGCCGCAACCGTTGGGACATGGGCAACAGCCGGCGCCACATCATGGACGCGATCGACGCGTCGCTCCGCCGGCTGCAGACCGACTTCGTCGACCTGTACCAGGTGCACTTCGACGATCCCGGCGTACCGCTCGACGAGACGCTCGGCGCACTCGACGATCTCGTGCGCGCCGGCAAGGTGCGCTACATCGGTTGCTCCAACTTCCTCGCCTACCGGCTCGCGCGCGCGATCGGCCGGAGCGAAGTGCTCGGAATCGCGCGCTTCGACTCGGTGCAGCCGCGCTACAACCTGTTGTTCCGCGAGTTCGAGCGCGAGCTGTTCCCGCTCTGTCTCGATGAGGGCGTCGCGGTCATCCCGTACAACCCGATCGCGGGCGGCATGCTCTCGGGCAAGCACGATCGCACCAAGGCCCCCGACGAAGGAACGCGCTTCGCCCTCGGCAACGCCGCGCAGACCTACCAGGATCGCTACTGGCACGACAACGTGTTCGACACCGTCGACGAGCTGGTGAAGATCGCAGGCGACGCGGGAATCCCGTTGCCGACGCTCGCGGTGGCATGGACGTTGCGCCACCCCGCGATCACCGCGCCGATCGTCGGCGCGAGCCGTCCCGAACAACTCGATGCGACGATCGCCGGAGTCGACACCGAGCTCGACGACGATCTGGTCGACCGATTGAACGAGGTCACCGCCGCGTACCGGCGCGGCGACGCACCCCGTTAGCGACCTCTTCTCACCGATCGAGTCGCAACGGCATAGCTGCACACGGCATGATGAATCGACGATGCTCGAATTCGTCGAGGTTCCGGAACCGAGCACCGTGCGCACCGCGGACGGTCGGACCGTGGGGTACTACGCGTTCGGGGATCCGCAGGGCACGCCCGTCGTCGCGCTGCACGGCACGCCCGCGTGCGGCGCGGGATACGCGTGGGCCGACGAACGCGCCCGCGCCCGCGGGATCCGCCTGCTCGCACCGGACCGGCCCGGTGTCGGCAAGTCCGCGCCGTGGCGCCTGGGCCGAGCACCGATCGTCGCCGACTACGCGCCCGCGTTGGCCGCCTTCGCCGATGCCCTCGATCTCGAGCAGTTCTCTCTCCTGGGCTATTCCGGTGGGGCTCCGTACGCACTGCACGGCGCCCACGCGCTCGCCGGCCGCGTCAATGCCGCGGCGATCGTGTCGGGCGCGGGTCAGGTCGACGTCTGGGCCTCGATCGACGAGTTCGAAGCCAGCGACCGCGCGCTGACGCGGCTCGCGGAACGCGCACCCGTACTCGCGCGCGCGACGCTCATGCTCTCCGCCTACGGCGTCCGGTTCGCACCCAAGACGTCGGCGCGCCTCGCCCAGGTGGAGATGATCGACGCCGATCGCGCGGTCATGGCCAAGTTTCCGTCCGCGCGCGCCGCGCTCGCGGTGTTCAGCCAGTCCTGCCTCCACGGCGCGGGCGGGGTCGTCGACGACTACGCCATCCTCGGCCGTCCGTGGGGGTTCGCGGTCGAGGAGATCACGGTGCCGATCCACTGTTGGCACGCAACCGCGGACAAGGTCGTTCCGATCCACCACACCCGAGAGCTCGTACAGCGCATTCCCGGAGCGCAGCTCACCGCATGGGTGGACGAAGGTCATCTCGCGATCGTCGATCGCGTCGGCGAGGTCTTCGACGCGCTGGCGCAGCACACGCCGCGCTGACGGCCCGGAGCCGTCAGCGCAGACGCTTCACGAAGATGTCGGCATGGTCGTTGTCGTCGGCGGGCACGAGGTTGGCGCCGATCGATCCGAAGACGACGAGCGCGCCGTCGTCACTCGCGAAGTGGACGTGGCCGGCGACGCTGGAATCCTGATCGGCGACGATCCCCTGCTGGTTGAGATCGACCTCCTGCGTGACGCCGAGCGTGCGGTCGCGTTGGTAGATCCCCTCGTGGAACATCCCCGGTGCCAACCCGTCGACGACGCGTTGACACCAGCACCCGAACGTGACGTAACGGCCGTCGGCGCTGAGCGTCGGCGAGTACGGCTCGCGGTCCGCGGTCATGGTCGGCGAGTCGACGTCGACGAGCTCGGTCGTGCTCGCGGTGAGATCGCGTAGGTAGAGGTGGCCGACGCCCTGGTTCACGTGGGCGCCAACCACGGCACCGAAGGCTCGGAACGCGACTTTGGTGCCGTCGGCGCTGATGGCCGGTTCGATCGCCTGGTCCGTCGGCTTGCCCGTCGAGGTCAGGCTGACGAGCTGGGTCGTGGCGCTCGCCCGGTCGTAGACGTAGATGCCTTCACTCGCGGTGCCGCCCACGGTGACCGGGCCGACGTAGGCGACCTTCGCCGCGTCGGGCGTCATGACCGGCGCGAGGTCGCCGGTGTCGCCGACCGTCGAGATGAGCTGCGTGGTTCCCGAGACGCGGTCCCGCAGGAAGATGTCGGGCCAGTAGCCGCGGGGATGGCTCGTGTCCGCGGGCGGATCGGGGTCGCTCGTCACGAGATTCGGGGCGCTCGATTCGAACGCGACGTAGCGGCCGTCCGCGCTGACGTCGGCGCCGAGCGCATAGCTCTCCCCGGGGCCGCCGCCGGTGATGCCGGACGCGTTGCCGTCGAGCGCAACGCTGATCAGGTCGAGCGTCTGCGCCTGCCGGTCGTACAGATACACGTCGGGTCCGTCATTGGTGTCCTGGGCGACGAGCCGGGCGTACGAGTCGAACACGACGTAGCGGCCGTCGCTGCTCAGCACCGGGTCGTAGCCCGCCACGCCGGTGCCGCCCGGAAGGTCGGCCCCGGTCACCTGCGAGCCGTCGCTCTTCACGCTCACGCGCTCGGTCGTGCCGGTGAAGCGGTCACGTACGAACAGGTCGCTGAGGGTGTTCGTGTCGCCGGCAACGAGGTTGTCGGCGTTCGATTCGAACGCCACGAACTGGCCGTTGCCGCTGATCGACGACGCCCCCGCCCGCGCGAGGATCCGCTGGCACGGGGTCGTGTACGAGTCGTCGGGATAATTCCCGCTGCTGCCGTCGGGCGCGACGCTTTCCGCCTCGACGCCGCCCACGACCAAGGGATCGTTGTCCAGGATCGTCGCGGTCCCGCTGGCCCGGTTGACGATCGCCCCCGGGCTCGCCGGCTGCAGGCTCTCGGCGATCGGCTCCGCACCTTCTCGGATGGTGTCGGGGTTGATGTGGATCGGGATGTCCTTGGATTGCTGGCCGGCGCTGAAGCTGATCGTGCCAGTTGCCGGCTCGGAGTAGTCCTGCCCGGCGGTCGCCAAACCGCAATCGATCGAATAGGTGAACGACAGCGGACCCGGCGCGGGCACGTTCAACGTGACCGGAAGGTTCGCCGTATGCGTGCCGCTGTCGCCCTCCACGGGGGTCACGTCGCCGACATTCGCCTCGACCGTTGTGGCCGGACCGTTGGCGTCGTCGTCGATGATGGTCACGCCACCGGCTCCGTCACCGATCGACGCGTTCGCCGTCACCGACGTCACGCGCACGGCGACCTTGACGTTCTTCTCGGGCGTCGTGTCGCCGAAGACGGTCACGGGTATCTGCTTGCTCGCCTGACCGGCGGCGAACGACACGGTGCCCGTCTTCGCCTGGAAGTCGCCGGGCAGCGCAGTATCGGCGGTGATGGAATAGGTCGCGGTCACCGTGGAGTCGGTCGTCGTCGACATGTCCAACGGAACCTTCGCGACCACGGACCCGGAGTCGCCCTCGACGACGGCCGCATCGCCGACACTCACGACCGGAGCCGCCGGCGGCGGCGGAGCCGCGACCGTTGTCGAAGTCGTGGACGTCGAGGTCGTGGTCGTCGAGGTCGAGGTCGAGGTCGTCGACGTGGAGGTCGAGGTCGTCGTGGTCGCGACCGAGGTGGTCGACGTCGTGGTCGTCGTCGTGCCCCCGCCCCCGCCGCCGTTGTCGCACCCCGCACCGAGGGCAACCAGCGCGATCACCAGACCCAGGAACCGACGCGACCCACCCACTGTGCCCCCCACGGCTCACGCCAGTACTGCGCGGAACCTAGACCCCTCCGCTGCCGCTCACAAGCACCGGCCCAGCGGGAAACCCGAGGATTCAGCGGGCGAAATGCTTGCTGAGCGTCTCGAGCTGACCCTGGTAGTTCGAGCCGATGCCCTGCCCGTAGAGCCGGTCCGGAGCCTCGAGCATCTGTTCGAACGTGAGCTTGCAGACCCGTTGACCGTGCTCGATCATGAACGGCACGTCGTGGGCGCGCACCTCGAGCGCGGCGCGCGAACCGGTCGACGCCCCGCCGGGGTCGTAGCCGAAGCCGGGATCGAAGAACCCCGCGTAGTGCGTGCGCAGCTCGCCGCTCGTCGGGTCGTAGGCGGTCATCTCCGACGCGAGCGTCGGCGGGATGCACACCGCTTCGTTGCTCATGAGGAGATAGAAGCGTTGCGGCGTGAGCACGACGCGGTCGCCGTCTTCGTGGCGCACCGACTCCCAGAACGGTTCGGGGTCGACCGGCGCGGTGGCGCTCTTCGCGACGTCGAGGAGCGGCGCGTTGTCGCGCGCGCGGTGGCCGACGTAGCCGTGGTCGTCACCGTGCAGGTCGAGACCGAGGAACAGGCCACCGCCGAACGCGAGCTTCTCCGCGGGAACCGGTTCGCCGCGGTGGAACAGCAACGGATCGCCGTTGTGAAACGCGCGCACGTCGTCGTCGGTCAACAACGCGGAGCCGACCGACAACCGCAACTGGTTGAGGGACAGGTCTTCGCGCACGCGCACCGGGAACGACAACGGGACGACTTCCAGATACAGCTGGCCCTCGTAGCCGGCGGCGATCTCGTCGAACCGGTAGCTCTCGTCGGTGATCACCCGCGTGAACACGTCGATGCGGCCGGTCGAGCTCTTGGGATTGGCCTTCCCCCGCATCTTCTCCGGGAGCGACAGCCGCTCCTTCAACGGGATGAGGTAGGGCCGCTTGCTCTCCAGGACCGCGCCGTCGCCGCGGAGGTCGAGCTCGTCGATGATGTAGTCCTTGACCCGGTGCTCGACCGCCTGACGGCCGGGCAGGAAACTGCAACGGATCCGGTAGGCCACCTCGCCGAGCCGCAGGTCGAGGCTCGCGGGCTGCACGTTCTCGGGCGGGATGGTGAAGCGCCCGGCGTCGATCACCCCCGCCGCGATCGCCCGTTCGAGGTGCTGACACGGCAGCACGCCCTTGCGATACAGCGGGAGGTCGAGTTCCACGAGCGATCAGCCTAACGACGAGGCTGCCGGCGCCGCAGACGGGCCTGCCGACCTCCTGACGCCTTCCTTGCGTACGCTCCCCCGATGCATCATCCCAAGCTCCTCACGACGGTCGCCGCCGCGACCCTCCTGTTCGCCGCGTGCTCCTCGTCGTCGAAGGCGTCATCGCAGTCGTCGTCCCGGACGACAGCCGCGCCGACGACGACCACCACGATCGTGCCTGCGCCGAAAGGCCTGCCGTCGTTCTATTCGTTCTCGGAGCCGATCCCGGCCAAGCCGGGGACGCTCATCAAGTTCGAACGGCTGACACTGCCGAAGATTCACGGCGACGTCTACCGCGTCCTCTACGTGTCGACGACGGTGCACGGCAAGCCGACGCCGGTCACGGGGTTGATCGCGGTGCCGAAGGGCACGCCGCCCACCGGCGGATTCCCGGTCGTGTCCTGGGGTCACGGCACCAACGGCATGGCCGACGTGTGCGCACCGTCGTTCAAGCCCGACGACTCCGAGACCGCCGGTCTCGGCAACCTCATCCTCGACAAGGGCTGGGTGCTCACCGCGAGCGACTATCAGGGCGAGGGCACACCGGGACTGCTGCCGTACGTGGCCGGCGACAGCGCGGCGCGCAACACGATCGACATCGTGCGCGCCGCCCGCAACCTGCCCGCCGCGCACGCGAGCGACAACTACGTCGTGTGGGGCCACAGCGAAGGCGGCCACACCGCGATGTTCACCGACCAGATCGGCCCCACGTACGCACCCGAACTGCACATGAAGGGCGTGGTCGCGGGGGCCCCGCCGTCGCAGTTCAACCTCATCTACGACTTCTTGCAGACCAGTCCCTACCGCTATTACCTGATCATGGCCGCGGCGGGGCTCAACACCGCGTACGGCGACGCCGAGGCGCCGCTCGACCAGGTCCTCACCGCGAAGGGCCAGGCGCTGCTCCCGAAGCTCGACACGAGCTGCGACGTGAACGGCACGCTCGGTCCGCTCGACGTGAAATCGCTGACCAAGGGCGACCCGTTCAAGGTGCCGCTGTGGAAGAAGGTGCTCGAGGCGAGCGACCCCGAGGCGTTCTCCGCCAAGAGCCCGGTTCCGCTCCTCATCATCCAGGGCGGCAACGACGAACAGATCCCGGTCGCCTCGACCCAGCTGCTGGCCAACCACCTGTGCGACCTGCACCAGGTCCTGCAGCGCTGGGTCTACCCGGGCCAGAGCCACGCGGGCGTGATCGCGCCGTCGGCCGGCGACATGACGCACTGGATCGCCGATCGGTTCGCCGGTGGCGCGAACCCCGACCCGTACGTGCCCACCGGCCAGTCGGACATCCAGAAGATCACCTGCGCCTGAGGCATACCTGACGCTAACGTCAGGTATATGGAGCTGCCGAAGATCATCAGCGTCGACGATCACGTCGTCGAGCCCGCGCACGTCTGGCAAACCTGGTTGCCGCAGAAATACCGCGAGAAAGGCCCCCGCGTCGAGCGCAAGCGGTGGGGCGCGTTCTCGCACAAGCCGGGCGCGAAGTACGTGAACACCGAAGACCCCGACGGCTTGTGGGGCGACGCCTGGTACTTCGAGGACCGGCTCATCTACGTGCACAAGCGGTTCGTCGCGATCCCGTTGGAAGCGACCCCCGACGGCGACCTGTCGAAGTTCGACCGCACGAAGATGGTGATGGAAGCGCTCACGTACGACGAGATGCGCCCGGGGTGCTACGAGCGCGACGCGCGCGTCGTCGACTTCGAGCGCAACTGGGTCGACGGTTCGCTCCCCTTTCCCACCTTCCCGCGCTTTTGCGGCCAGACGTTCCTGGAGGCCGACGACAAGGAGCTCGCGCTCGCGTGCGTGCAGGCGTACAACGACTGGATGGTCGAAGAGTGGTGCGGCCCGTCCAAGGGCATGAACATCCCGCTCTGCCTGATGCCGCTGTGGGACGTCGACCTCGCGGCCGCCGAGATCCGCCGCAACGCCGAGCGCGGTGTGCGCGCGTTCTGCTTCAGCGAACTGCCCCACCACCTCAAGCTGCCGACGATCCACAGCGGTGGCTGGGACCCGGTGTTCGCGGCGTGCAACGACACGGGTGTGACGCTGTGCATGCACATCGGTTCGTCGTCGACGAATCCGTCGGCGTCGCCCGACGCGCCCGGCGGAGTCGGCGGCACCCTCGCCTTCAACAACTCGATGTCGTCGTTGGCCGACTGGTTGTTCTCGGCCAAGCTCATCCAGTTCCCGAAGCTGAAGCTCGCGTACTCCGAGGGCCAGATCGGCTGGATCCCGTACGCGCTCGAGCGCGCCGACACCGTCTGGGAACACCACGACAGTTGGCAGCACTCGAAGGAGACGATCCCCGAGCCGCCGTCGACGTACTACTACGGCCGCATCTTCGGCTGCTTCACCGCCGACTACCACGGCCTGCACTCGCTGGCCGAGGTCGGCGAGGACAACATCTGCTTCGAGACCGACTACCCGCACACCGACACCACGTGGCCGACGTCGAAGGAGTACGCGGAGAAGATGCTCGCCGACTTCGACGAGAAGATCGCGTACAAGGTCCTGCGCGGGAACGCGATCAAGATGCTGGAGCTGGACCGCGTCGAGCTTTGCCCGCGCGTAGAGTTCGCCCATGCGCCGGATCATTCCTCTCACCGCACTCGCCGCGATCGTCGGATCCCTGCTCGTGGTCGCGCCGGCCGGCGCGACCGCGACGACGCCCGGACCGCCCCGCGCGGTCTCCGTCGCGACCTCCTACCACGCGGCGACGGTCGCATGGGTCCCGCCCGCGAGCAACGGCGGCGCGTCGATCACCGGCTACCGCATCTCGTCCGAGATGGGCGTGACCGACGTCGGCGCGAGTGTCCGTTCGGCCAAGATCGACCTCGCGGAGAACGGCGCGCAATATCACGTCACGGTGGCGGCGCGGAACTCGGTCGGGCTCGGCCAGACCAGTGGCACCGACGCAGTGCCGCGACCCAACGGCTACTGGATGTTGGACTTGAACGGCAACGTGTACTCGTTCGGGCAAGTGTCACTCGGATCGGCGCGGACACTCTTGGGCGAGCGCTTCGTCCACATCGAATCGAGCCGCAGTGGCGACCAATACTGGACCGTCACCGACCGTGGTTCGGTGCTCGCGTTCGCCTTTGAGAACGGCACCTTCGGATCCGACGCGATCAAGGTCTACCCCGCGTCGACCAATCCCGGATCGCCGGACCCCCCGTTGTCCGCGGGTGAACGGGTCGTCAGTTTGTCGCGCGTCAACGCCCCCCAAACGGTGTGCTTCTGCTTCACGAAGGTCTACGAGAGCTACTGGCTCTTCACGAACCGCGGGCGCGTGATTCCCCTCGGCCACGCGAAGTTCTACGGCGATCTCTCCCACCTGGCGTTGAGCAAACCGATCGTCGGCTCCGTCGCGACCCCTACGGGCAAGGGCTACTACATGGTCGCGGCCGACGGTGGCGTGTTCTCGTTCGGCGACGCGAAGTTCCACGGCTCGACGGGCAACCTGCGTCTCAACGCACCCGTCACCGGCCTCGTTCCGAACGCCGACAACTCGGGCTATTGGCTCGTCGCGAGCGACGGCGGCATCTTCGCGTTCCACGCACCGTTCCGGGGCTCGATGGGGGGCGCCCATCTCAACCGCCCGATCAACGGCATGGTCCGCTTCGGGAACGGATACCTGATGGTCGCGTCCGACGGTGGGGTGTTCGACTTCAGCAACAAGCGCTTCTACGGCTCGCTGGCCGACCAATTGTTGCCCGCACCCGTCGTGTCGATCGCGGCCTCGGGCTGAGCCGCGCCGCGAACGCGACCATGACTCAGTTTCGGGAGTGCAGCGCGTTCTGATTCTCGGCGCCGGGTTCGGCGGCGCAGAAGTGGCGAAGTTCGACGTGAACCTCCTGAGCGGACCGACGCCCTACGGCGTGTTCCACGACCCGTCCCTCGAGCTCTCCGCGTCGTCTTGAACACGAACCCGTACCGAAAGGGTCGCACGGCCAAGGACTCGACGTTCAGCCTTGGCCCTTCGCCGCGCTTTTCGACTGACTCATCGGCGACGATTCCTTCGTAGTTGTCACACCCATTCGTTACGATGCGAACGCATGTTCGATACGTTGGTTTCGGCCCGAAGAACGATGGACGAGATCTCGGCTGCGTTCGACGCGTCCGCGCTGTCACTACAGGCAGCGGAACGCGTCGTCGACGAGCTCGCGTGGATCCGAAACCTCGTCGACGGGATGATCGCGAAGACCGCGAAACGCGTCGCGGAGACCGGCGAGAGTGACGGTGCGGCGCGCGTGGGACGGTCGTTGGGTGTTGCTGCCGGCGCGGTGCGCGGCGCGATCGAGACGGCGAAGAAACTCGAGCAGTTGCCCGCGACTGATGCGGCGGTGCGCGACGGGCGATTGTCCGCCGGCCAAGCGCAGATGATCGCCGCGGCCGCAACCAAGAACCCGGCGGCCGAACAGGACTTGTTGGCGGTCGCGGATCAGGGCCTGGTGCCGTTGCGCGACGCGTGCGTGAAAGCGCGGGCTGCGGTCGAAGACCCCGCGGCCCGGGCGAAGCGCCACCATCAGCAGCGCCGGTTCTCGATGCGGACCGACGCCGAAGGGATGATCGCGGGCAGGTTCCGGCTCGCACCCGAGGTCGGCGGACCCATGAGAGCGGTGTTCGACAAGGCGGTCCAACGCATCTTCCGCGATCACAAAGCCGGCACCGACCACGAACCGCACGAGGCCTACGCGGCCGACGCGTTCGCCACATTCGTGCTCGGCGAAAAGACCGATGCAAGGGGCTGCGGCGCGACCGTGCACGTCGTCATCGATCATGGCGCGTTGCTCCGGGGCGGCGCCGCCGACGGCGAGGTGTGTGAGATCCCGGGCGTTGGGCCCGTCGACGTGTCGTGGGTGCGCGAGTTGATCGGGTCGGCGTTTCTTACTGTCGTGATCAAGCGCGGTAAGGACATCCTCACGGTCGCGCACCTCGGTCGGCACGTCCCGGCGGAAGTCCAAACCGCACTCCTGGTCAGCGGGCGCGAGTGTGACGTCGAAGGCTGCAACCACCGCGGATATCTCGAACGCGATCACACTCACGACCACGCAAGAGGCGGGCAAACCTCGTTCGCGAATCTCGGCTGGCTCTGCTATCTCCACCACCGGCGCAAATCGAGCGGCTGGATCCTCGGAGAACGCGACCCGACCAACCGCAAGCGCACCCTCCGCGCCCCACCGGCGCGCGCGGCCTGAGATGTCAGCGCGACAAGAACCGCTTCGCGAACTGTTCCACCGGGGCCCGGCCGGTGGCGGGCCAGCCGCAGACGAGGTACGCGAACCCGGCGTTCTCCCAGGCTTCGATGTTGGCGGCGATGGTGTCGAGGTCGTCTTCGAGCGACAGCGACGACGCCCGGGTGATCTCGGCCGGGTCACGGCCCGCGGCTTCGGCGTGCGCACTGATGCGCTGCGACTTGTCGCGCATCGACTCGGGCGTGCCCCACGAGTGCCACACGTCGGCGTAGCGCGCCGCGATCGGCATCATCCGCTGCTCGCCCGACGCGCCGATCCAGATCGGCGGGTGCGGCCGCTGCACGGGGCGCGGAAGCAACGTGGCGTCGCGCACCTGGAAGTGCTCACCGTCGAAGGTGAAGTCGTCGGTGGTGAGCAGACCGCGCACGATCTGCACCGCTTCCTCGAACGCGTCGATGCGCGACTTCAGCGGCGGGAACGGGATGCCGAGCTCGTGGTGCTCCTTGTCGAACCACGCGGCGCCGTACGCGAGCTCGAGCCGACCGCCCGATGCATGATCGATGGTGATCGCCTCGGCCGCGTAGACGGCGGGATGGCGATAGGTCATGCCCGTGATGAGGAGACCGAGTCGCACCCGTTCGGTGATCCCGGTCCACGCCGCGAGCGTGGTGCTGCCCTCGAAGCACTCGCCCGGGCCGTCGCCGTACATCGGTTGGAAATGGTCGAACCCCCAGATGCCGTCGAAGCCGAGCTCGTCGGCGAAACGGGCGCGTGATGCAACCTCGCTCCACGGCATGCGTTGCTGCGCAAGATCGAGACCGAATCTCAACGTGTGCTCCTCACTTGAAGAATCCCGTCGACGACAACGTCGACGCGTTCGTCGTAGAACGCGACGTAACCGGCGATGCGTTGACTCTCCGGCAACGGCGTGGGGTACGACCAGGCCACGTTCTCTTCCCATGCGTCACCGACTCGCGCCGACCAGTACTCGGCCTGACCTTTGTACGGACAGTGAGTCACGGCGTCCGTCGCAACGAGCAGGTCCATACGAACGTCGACCTCGGGGAGGTACCACCGCGGCGCGAGCCCGGTCTCGTGCAAGACGAGCGCGCGCGGCGACTCCGCGAGCAGCACTCCGTTCGCTTCGACGCGCACGATCCGCGAGGTCGGGAGGATGTCGATGCGCGTGTACGGATTACGCGCGTGCGTGAACACCTCGACGTCCTCTTCGAACCACGCGTCCATCGCGTGCCAGTCGAAGCGGATGTGGTCGCGCAGCTCTTCGATCGGCGAGTCGCGGTACTGCCAGGCAGCATCGACCCGCTCATCGTCGCCGATGCGCACGGTGAAGCTGACGGCGTCGCCGCGGCTGGGCGAGTGCGTGATCGTTGCGCTGGGTTCGAGCAGATCGGTGCGCACGTCGGCCTCGGGGATGTAGTACGCCGGATAGGACGGCTTCTCCCACACGTACAGCGGGTGGATCGTGTCGACGATCGCGACCCCGGCCACGTACGCCCGGATCCGTTTGGCGCCGGGTTCGACGCGCACCCGTCCACGGTTCGATGCCATCGACCTTCAACCTATGCCCATGCAAAACTGGCGCGATGGCGAAGCGGGATCCGGTCCAGGGCGTGCGCGACCTGTGCCTCGGGCTGCCGGAGGTCAGCGAGCGGCTCAGTCACGGCGCTCCGACCTGGTTCGTCCGGGAGAAGAAGACCCTCGCCACCATCTGGGACGACCATCACGGCGACGGCCGGCTCGGGCTGATCTGCGCCGCGCCCGCGGGCGTGCAGGAGCAACTCGTCGACGAGGAACCCGACCGTTTCTACGTCCCGGCGTATGTGGGGCACCGGGGCTGGATCGGCGTGCGCCTCGACCGCAAGGTCGACTGGAACGAGATCGGGCAGATCCTGATCGATGCCTACACGTGCGTCGCGCCCGCGAAGCTCATCGCCCAGCTGAACGCATCCGGCTAGTTTCCCGCGGCGCGGATGGCCCGCTGCAACTCGACTGCGGCCTTCGCCGCCCAGTCGCCGTCGACGCGCGGTGCGGCCGTGACGCCGTACAACGTCTGGGCGTTGGCGCCGAGGATCTGGTCCTTGACGGCCGCGGTGAGCGCGGGATAGCCGTAGCGCGCCTGCATCGCGTCGGGAATGGTGAACGCGCGGAACGCGTCGATCAGTGGTTGCGGCGATCCGTACCACGCGCAATCGGTCCCCCACACGATGCGCTCCGGGCCGAGCGCAACGAGCAGCTTGCCGAGCACGTGCGCGGCCTCGACCGGCCGGCGCAACATCAAGAACCATGTCGTGCCGAGCTCGGCGTACACGTTCCGCGGGTTCCCGGCATCGAGCACGCTGCGCACGAGTCGATCCACCCCCATGGGATGCGCGGCGTCGAACGCGCCTTCCTGGCCGTCGGGGTTGCGCTCGTAGCCGGAGTGGTAGACGACGAACGCGATGTCTCCGAACGCGGCCGCGGCCGGGCCGATGTCGCGCGGCGACGCGGCCGCGACCGACGCATCGGGAATCGGGCCGCCGATGCCCTTGTGCGTTGCGACGACGCGTGGCCCGAGCGCGCGCACCCGTTCGAGGAACGGGAACCCGACCTCCTCGTCGTCGAGGAACCAGCCGCCGGTCGGCGACGCCTTCGTCGGCGGCCCCCAGAGCGTGTAGGTCTTCCAGCCCGACGGGCGCAGCGTGGCCTGCCAGTCGACCATCGCGTCGAGCTCGCTCGGGCCGAGGTTCGGGTGCACGATCGTGTGCGTGAGGACGCGCCCGGTGCCGGCGTAACGCTCGACGACGTCACGCGCCGCCGCGATCTGCGGATTGGTGAGCACGTTCACGTCAGCCCGGCCCGGAGTCGACGTCAGCAGCGCGACCGCGGTCTCCGACGCGCCGAACACGAGCGCGGCCCACGCGGCGCCGTCGATGGCCCGCGGATCGATCGGGTCGGTCCAACGATCGGGATCGGCCATGCGCAGGAATCCGGCGAGCGCATCGGCGCCCGGTCCGATCCACCGCTCGGGATCCACGAGGTGGGTCTGCACGTCGACGACCGGACTTCCGCTCCCGGCGAACGCGGCGTCCGCCGCCTCGATATCCACGACGGCCGCCGCGGGAACCGCATAGAAGCCACCACCGTGCGCGGCATCGATCGCCTGCAGCGCAGCCGCCGTGGCGCGACGGTCGTGCACCGGGACGTCCGCCGCGATCGCGTTGTAGCGGGCGACCGCGGCCCGGTCAGCGGCCGACCACGGGAGTGGCGCGTACTCGTCGCTCGACCGCGGCCGGAGTAACGGCGGGACGATCAACGACCGCTCGCGCCGATGGCACCGTCGCTCAGCCGCGGCGCGATGTGTACCGGGATGAGCACTGGCTCGGGCAACCTGCCTCC
The DNA here is from genome assembly GCA_963835455.1 of uncultured Actinomycetes bacterium. Classification (GTDB taxonomy): domain Bacteria; phylum Actinomycetota; class Acidimicrobiia; order IMCC26256; family PALSA-610; genus PALSA-610. The sequence continues at coordinate 138,164 of CAWIFT010000005.1, read as the reverse complement.
CGTGGCTCGCGTGGCGGCCAAACCCTCGCGGGACAGCACAGCTAGATGTCGACGGCTTCGGCGTCGGCGCGGGTCGTCGGCGCGGTCAGGCCGGCGAAGATCGCCGGTGGCTCGCGCCACGGCGACGCCACGATGCCGGCTTCCGCGTCGCGTATCGCAGCCCAGACGCGTTCGGCCGTGCACGGAATGTCGATGTGCCGTACACCCAGGTGGCTCAGCGCGTCGATCACCGCGCTCTGCACCGCCGGGGTCGAACCGATCGTCCCGGATTCACCGATGCCTTTCGCACCGAGGTCGTTGCGCGGCGACGGGGTTTCGGTGTTCGAGGCCTCGAACGACGGCAACTCGGCCGCACTCGGCATGGCGTAGTCGGCGAGGGTGGACGTGAGCGGGTTGCCGTCGCGGTCGTAGACGTACTGCTCCCACAACGCCTGCGCGATTCCCTGCGCGATCCCCCCGTGCTGTTGCCCGGCCACGATCAACGGGTTGAGAATCCGCCCGCAGTCGTCGACCGCGACGTGGCGGATCGGTGTGACCCGGCCCGTGTCGAGATCGACCTCCACGACCGCAACGTGCGCCCCGAAGGGAAACGTCGCACCGTCCTGGCGGAAATCGGACACCGCGAAGATCGGCGCGGGCGCCGCGAGCTGCGCCCAGGTGAGCGCGCTCGCGGGCACGCCCGCGACTCCCACGCCGCCGTCCATCACCACGATGTCGTCGGGATTCGCTTCGAGCATCGTCGCCGCCACCTCGCGCGCCTGCGCGACGACGGCTTCGGCCGCGTTCGCCACCGCGGAACCACCGAGCTGCAACGACCGCGAGCCACCGGTGCCGCCGCCGGTCGGAACCTCGGCGGTGTCCGACTGCACGAAGTGCACCTGCTCGATGGGGATCTGCAGCCGGTCGGCGACGATCATCGCGAACGACGTGGCGTGCCCCTGGCCGTGCGCCGAGGTGCCGACCCGGATCGTCGCGGTGCCGTCGGCGTTCACCGTCACCGACCCGTATTCGGAGCCACCGCCGCCCGCGGTGATCTCCACGTACGCGCTCACACCGATGCCGAGCGCGACGCGGTCGCCCCGCGCCCGCCGCTCGGCCTGCTCGTGGCGCAGATCGTCGTAGCCCGCGACGCGTAGCGCCTCGGTGAGCGCGGCGTCGTAGTCGCCGCTGTCGTACTCCGTGCGCATGACGGTGGTGTACGGGAACTCGTCCGGCTGCAGGAAGTTCCGGCGCCGGATCTCCGCCGGGTCGATGCCGAGCTCCGCACCCGCGATGTCCATGATGCGTTCGAGCATCGCCGCGGCTTCGGGCCGGCCCGCGCCCCGGAACGCGCCCATCGGCGTGGTGTTGGTCAGCGCCACCGCGCACTCGTACGAGATCCGCGGGATGCGGTACACGCCCTGCGCCATCATGCGCGTCGGTCCCATGCCGAGCGCGCCGCCGAAGCCCGCGTACGCACCCGCGTCGCCGACGATCTGACATTTCATTCCGACGATGGTGCCGTCGCGCTTGCACCCCAGTTGCACGTACTGCACCTGGCCGCGGCCGTGCGGCATCGCGATCAGGTTCTCGGAGCGGGTCTCGACCCACTTCACCGGGCGCTGCAATCGCAGCGCGACCGCCACCGCGACACAGTGCTCGGCCGCGAGCCCGGGCTTGCCGCCGAACGCGCCCCCGACATGCGGCGCGACGACGCGGAACTTCTCCGGGTCGAGATCGAATACGGGCGCGATGCGGTTCGCGAAGCCGTGCGGCATCTGCGTGGAGACGTAGATGGTGAGGTCGTGCCCGGCGGCGTCGGCGCCGGGAATGACCGCGATCGCGCTCCCTTCCATCGGCATCACCGCGATGCGCTGGTTCTCGATACGCGCCTTCACGATCACGTCGGCGCCCTCGAGCACGTCGCCCTGGTCGCGCGGCCCGACCGCGGCTGCGAGATTGGATCCGAGCTCCTCGAATTGCAACGGTGCGCCCGGCGCGAGCGCGGCCTCGGCGTCGGCCACCGCCTCCAAGGGTTCGTAGTCGACGATGACGGCCTCGGCCGCGTCGGCCGCGGCGCCGCGCGTCTCGGCGACGACGACGGCGACCGCATCCCCGACGAATCGCACCTTGTCCTGCGCGAGCGGCGGGCGAACGCAGCGCGCGTTCACCTCCATCAGCCCCTCGTACGGCGGCAACCCGAGGTCCGCGGCGGTGAAGACCGCGACCACTCCGGGCCGGGCGCGCGCGTCGTCGACGTCGACGGAAACCAGGCGTGCGTGCGCGTACGAGGAGCGTACGAAGTGGAGGTGGAGCACGCCGTCGATCGGGAGGTCGTCGACGAATTCGGCTCGACCGAGGAGCAGGTCGGGGTCTTCGACCCGCCGAACCGCAGTTCCGAGAATTGATCCGGGCATGCCGCCGACCCTACCGAGGCATCGACCCCGGTCCGGCCCCTCGGGAGCGGCAGCGGAGCCGACCGGAGGGGAGGCACAGCGCGAGCGACCAGTGATCAGGTATCGGTCGCGATCCAGTAGCCCTTGCCGTCGGGGCGTGAGGCCAGGTCGGCCGCGCTGCCCGCGTGCAGGCGGTTCGTGCCACTGCCCAGGTAGTGCGCGTCGCCGAACGCGGAGATCCCGCCGTCGGCGGCCACGAACCAGTAGCCCTTGCCCGTCGGCGTCGCGGCCATGCCTACGACGGGACGGTTGAGTGCGATGGCGGCCGCGGAACCCCGGAACCGTGCGTCGCCGAAACAGAACACGCCGCCGTCCGCCGCGACCAACCAGTAGCCGAGCCCCGACGGCGTCGCGGCCATGCCCACGATCGGCCGGTTCAGGTGCTCTCCCCCCATCGAACCGCGGAAGTGCGCGTCACCGAAACAGAACACGCCGCCGTCCGCCGCGACCAGCCAGTAGCCGAGCCCCGACGGCGTCGCGGCCATGCCCACGATCGGCTGGTTCAGGTGCTCTCCCCCCATCGAACCGCGGAAGTGCGCGTCACCGAACCCGAAGACTCCGCCGTCGGCCGCGGCCAGCCAGTAGCCGGCGCCCTTCGGCGTGCGGGCGATGTCGACGATCCGGTGGTTCAGTTGCCGGCCACCCATCGAGCCGTGGAAGTGCGCATCGCCGAAGCTGAAGACCCCGCCGTCGGCCGACGCGAGCCAGTAGCCCCGCCCGGAGGGGCTCGACTCGATGCCGACGATCGGCATGGGCAGCACGTCCCGCGGTTCACCGTGATCGGCGGCGGCGCCGAACCCGAGCACCGACGACTGGAACTCGTGCAGGCACGGCGCGTCGTGCAACGCGGTGGCGTTCGCGGTCGCGCTCGTGGTGGTGCAGGTCGCGTCGAACTCCCACGGCGCGACGCAGGTGACGACGCGACACACGATCGGCCCGACGCATGCCATGTCCTGATGACACTGCCCGTAGCGGAAGAGGTTGCAGCACGTGAACCGCTCGTCGCAGGTACCCGACGCGCAATGACAGCTGCACGCCGCGCAGCCGGGATTGCACAAGCCGCTGCTGCCGCATCCGCACGAACCGCACGACGCGTTGCAGTCGATGTAGTAGCGCGGGCCGGAGTTGCAGAATCCCGAGTTGTCGGCCTTCCACCAGCCCGCGGGGGTCGAACCCGGCGGGCACGTGTTCTGCCCACCGTTGACGGTGCAGCAGAACGCGGTCCAGCCCGAGCCGCACGACGCGTCGGGCCCGCACAGAGACGCGTACGCCGACCCCGGGCGCAGCAGGTACCGGAGCGGGTTGACCGCGAGCGCGGACCCGAAGATCGCGGTGCGCACGAGGAAGCTGCGCCGCGTGCTGGTGCGGCGGAACCGCTTGGTGACGGTCGCGACCGCTCGCTCGCCGAGCGTGCGTTCGCTCCGGGCGCGATCCTCGAGCGCGACGCTCACGGGCCGACGTCCAGAGCGGCGAGCACCGAGTTGACCTCGGTGATGATGCGCGGCAGATACGCGCGGCTCCCCGCAACCACGTAGAGGCAGAACGGCCGACCGTTGGCGGTGAAGAAGCGCTGGCAGCCGAGTTGGCCCGGCAAAGGACGCTGGAGCCGCTTGGAGCCGAACAGGTCGGCGGAGACGCGCGGGACGCCCGCCGCGGCGAACAGCGGCTTGCCGAGCGACTCGGGTCCGTATTCGAACAGCACGACGAACACGTCGCGCGAGCGCATCGAAGGTGTGACACCCCCGCCGAAGTCGTCGCGGTTCTCCGGGAGGGCGAAGTTCGCGAGGTGCACGACCGAATGGGTCTGTTCCGCGGGGACGGAGGTCGCGCGCCGTTGAATGCGTCCTTCCCAACCGGACGGCAGCCCGAGGGTGAGGCCGTGCGCGGCCAGCTTCGTCGTCGTCATGTCGCTTTCACGACCGCGAGTGCGACGAGGCCGACCGCGGCCGCACCCTGCACGGCGGTCGTCGTGATCGCGACACGCGGTCGGATGCGTTCGAGCCGGCGGACGAGACTGCGGAGTGCCGCGGCATCGCGCACGCGCGCCGCGGTGAGGATCGGGAGCGCGCGGACGAGACCGAAAGTCGCGCCGATCAACGCGCCGGCGATCGGACCGCCCGCGAGCAACGCGCACGCGAACGCGACCCACGTGGCCGAGGCGGTGACGATCGTCAGGAACGCGAGGCCGAGCTGCGCGCCGAAGCCGGCGCCGTAGACCCAACCGCGGTAGTTGACCAGCCAGTTCTCGTCGACCTGACGGCGCGGGCCGGGCACCCGCCTCCGCGCGTCGACGATGATCCCGGCCGCGGCCAGCCCGGCGACGACCACGACCGCGGCGAGCGGCACGGCGACGGGTTGACCGACGAACCCGAGCACTCCTCCGAGGAGCGCGCCCGCGACCGTCGACGCGACGACGTACGCCGAGACGGTCAGCCAGTAGCGCTGGTTGCGTGCCCGCTCCCCGAGCGGATTGATGCTCGCAAGCATCGACTCTCCTCAGGGTGACCAGGCGCTGCGCGCCGCGGCCAACGCGGCGAGCACACACCCGACGACGACAAGGGCCAGGTTCACGCGCGGGACTCCTCCGCGACCTGATCTGCGGCGATCTGCTCGGCGGTGCGGTAGAGGCTCGGATCGCCGGGCGCGATGCCGTAGGCGAGCAACTCGCGATCGATGCGGGCCTCGCGCCCGTCGTCGCTCGCGTCGTCGGCGGCCTGGCGGAGGAGGTTCTTCACCTGCTCCCAGTCGGCGCCGGTGCCTTCACCGCGAACCCGACCGGCCGGCCCGTCGACCAGCACGAAGTACGGCGATCCCGGAACGCGGTAATCGGTCCAGGCCGCGTTCGACATCACCACCGGCAGCCCCGGCGGCGCGAGCTTGCGGAGCGCGGAGATGCTCTCGTCCTGGGCGTCCTTGGTGACGACGACGAGCCGGATGTCGTCCGGGAGATCCAGGGCGGGCGGGTCGGCGAACGCGTCCCAGAACCCGCGGCACGTGAGACAACCGCTCGAGAGGAAGGCGAGCAGTGTGCGGTGCCGCGTGCCGAGCACGGCAACCCGCAGCGCGTCGTCGCGCAGTCCGGCCCCGACGAGATCCGCCGCGGGAGCAAACGTTGCGGTGGCGTCGGCGCGCAGATCGATCGGCACGGAGGTCGAGCCGACCTCGGTGTCGAGGCCCGACCCGAGCGCGTGGAGGCGGCGCAGGATCTCCGCGTGGCTGCGCAGGAGCCCGGCGACGAGCACGGTCAAGAGCACGAGCACGACGGATTCGATGACCAGTACGGCAGTCGTCATGGTGATGTTGATCCCTCCCGGATCGCGGCCGTGACCTCGGGCAGTGTCTCGAGCGCGAGCATCGCGAGTTGGACGCAGCACACGACGAGCACCGCGATCACGACGCCGGACATCCAGCCATCGGAAAGCGCGGCGAGCGGCGACCCGCCCGTCGCCGCGACCGTGGCGAAGCCGGCCGCGCCGACGTTGATCGCCACGTGCGTGCGCGTCACCACCGCGTTCGACGCACCCAGGCACGCGCACGGCGTCGCCGGCGCGCGGATCAGCAACGCGACGGCGACCGCGGCCAGGACCACGTAGCAAGCGGCAACGGCGAGCGCGGCGGGACCACCCAGCAATCCGCCCGCGACCGCCGATCCGACCTCGACGAGACCGAAGGCAACGATCCCGATGCCCGGAACTCGAAGGCCTGCGGCGCGGGCCGCGGCCTGCGCCGGCGCCGGGCGCGCGATCTTCCCGATGCCCGCGATCACGAGCAGCGCGCACGCCGCGAGGAACGGCCCGGCGAGAGATCGGGCGACGTCGGTAGCGAAGATCAGGTCAACTCCCGACGGATGTGATCATGCGCTGCGGTCTGCTCGTATCCCATGCGTTCCCATGAGTGCGAGAAATAAACGCTCCGGGGCGCGTTTCGGTTCCGGCCAACCCTAGGAAGTCAGCGCCCTGGCCGAGGGGATGGTCCGCGACGCGCGACGATGGTCGGGTTGTGCAATCGTCCGACCCGGTAACCCACGTCGAACTCATCGCCAAGAACCGGCGTACGTCGCTGATCATGCTCGCGACGGAATTCCTCCTCATCGGCATCCTCGGCGCGGCGATCGGGATCCTCGTCTCCCGTTCGGTGCCGGTCGGGATCCTCGTCGGCGTGAGCGTTGCCATCCTTGTCGACGTCATCGGCTGGGCGTTGGCTGTGCGCGCCACCATCGCACTCACGCACGCGGTCGAGGTCACGCCGAGCCAAGCCAAGGTGCTCCACGACGTGGTCGAAGGCCTGTGCATCCGCACCGGATTGCCCAAGCCTCGGGTCTACATCGTCGACGATCCCGCGCCCAACGCGTTCGCGTTCGGCCGGTCACCGGAGAAGTCGGGCGTCGCGGTGACCACCGGCCTGCTCAACCTGATGTCACGCCGCGAGCTCGAAGGCGTGCTCGCGCACGAGCTCTCGCACATCCGCAACCGCGACGTCCAGGTCACGACGCTCGCGGTCACGACGGTCGGCATCCTCGTTGCCGTCGCCGAGATCGCGGCCCGGGCGAGCTGGTTCGCGGACTGGGGCGACGACGACAACGGCGGCGGTGCCGCCGCATTGATCGCGGTCGCGATCCTCGCAGGCGTGCTCGCGTTCGGAGCCCGCGTCCTGTCGCTCGCGATCTCGAGACACCGCGAGGAGCTCGCCGACGTGAGCGCGGCGGAGCTCGTCTCACCGAGCGGCATCCGCAAAGCGCTGGAGAAGCTCGAAGCCGACCACACCGTCGTGCACCACGTTTCGCGGGCCACCGCGCACCTCTGGCTCGTCGCTCCGCTGCACAACGAGGGCGACGACAGGCACGCCAAGCTCAACCGGATGTTCGACTCGCATCCGCCGCTCGAAGAGCGCATCGCGATCCTGCGCAGACTCGAGGGACTCGACCCGAACGGGCGTGGACCCGTCGACGACACCGTCACCGGCACGCCCGTCGACCTCCAATACCTCGCGGACTCATCCGACTTGCGCACGCAGCGGTCGCCGGCCCTGGTCGGCGGTTTGCCGGTCAACACGCCGAGCGAGCCGGCGCAGAACCCGACCGCCGACGACGCCCCGATGGTGATCCCGAAGCCGGGCGCGAGCCCGCCCGGTTGGTTCCGCCGCGACGCCACCACGTTGCGCTACTGGAACGGCAACGTGTTCACCGACTGGACCGCGACGTGGAACGGCACGCGCTGGGTGCAGAACCGCCCGAGCTGAGCCCTACCGTTCCGGGCGCCACATCATCGTGATCGCGGGCCGATCGTCGGGAACGAAGATCTCGCCGATCGGTTCGAATCCGAGCCGCATGTATCGCTTCACGTTCAACGGGTTGCTCGACTCGAGATACGCGGGCATGTGCTCGGCGTCGATCAGCTTCAGGTTCTCGGCGAGCATCGACTCCGCATACCCGTGACCGCGGTAGTCGTCGTGGGTCGCGACGATGCTCAGGTAGTAGTGCGGGACGTCACGGGGATGCGCACCGTCGAACCGGGCCAGTGTCTCGAACACGTCGTCGCGGTGATCGCCGTCGATGAACTCCATGATGAGGCGCACGAGTTCCGCGTCGTCCTCGGCGCTCAGGTCCTTGTGCCCGGGCGGAGCCCAGAGGGCGATCGAGCCGCAGTTGTTCGTCACCCAGTTCCAGTTCTCGAACCGGAAGGCCGCGTCGACGAACACTTTCCACCACACCCCGAACTGCGCGGCGCGCTGCGTGTCGTCGGGGAACACCCAGCTCCAGAACGGATCGTTGTAGAAGGCGGTCGCGATCGTGTCGAGGACCGCATCCGAATCCTCGATCCCGGCCCGGCGGACCGTCATGCGTCGACGGCGAAGATCGCGCTCGCGACCATCTCCTCGAGCGCGCGGTCGTCGCACCACGAGATTTGCAGCTGCTTCGCCCGGCGGAAGTACAGCTGGATGTCGTACTCCACGGTGAACCCGACGCCGCCGAACACCTGCTGCGCCATGGCGGTCACGTCGCGGTACGTCTTGCACGCGAACAGCTTGGCCATCGGCGCGAGCCGGTCGACCGGCTGTCCGTTCGCCCGCGCCCACGCCGCCTCGTAGACGAGCATCTCGGCACCGTCGACCACGGTGACCGCGTCGGCGAGGTAGTGCGCGATCGCCTGGAAGGCGCCGAGCGGCTTGTCGAACTGCTCACGGTCCTTGGCGTACTGCACGGTGATCTCGAGCGTGTACTTGGCGCCCCCCACGGCCTGGGCCGCGAGCATGATGATCCCGTCGAGCATCGCGTCGTTCCACGTCGCCCAGCCGCTCTGCGCACCGCCGATGCGCGCCGAGGCCGGAACGCGCACGCCCGCCAGTGTGACTGCGAACTGCGTGTCGGAACCGAGCGTCAGCTGCTGTTCCGTCGTCACACCCTCCGCCGCGGTGTCGACGAGGAAGAGGTCGACGTCGGTGTCGGCGGCGCCGGTGCGGGCCAGCACGACCATCGCACTCGAGGCCTGCGCGAACGGCACGTGCCACTTCACCCCGTCGAGCACGTAGCCGTCGCCGTCGGCCGTCGCGCGCGTCTGCACGCCGCGCGCTCCGAACCCGTTGCCCGGTTCGAGCCACGCGGTCGTGACGATCGCGTCGCCGGAGCCGATGCGCGCCAACCACGACTGCTTCTGCTCGTCGCTCCCGGACCGCAGCAACACGCCGGCCGCCATCACCGCGCTCACGAAATGCGGCGACGGCGCGAGCGCGCGCCCGAGCTCCATGTACACGACCGCGCCCTCGAGCGCGCTCATCTCGGAGCCGCCGTAGGCCGCGGGCAACATGAGCCCGATGAGGTCGAGCTCGGCCATCTGCTTCCACAACTCGGCCGGAAAACCGACCGGGTCGTCCTCGAGCTCGCGCACCGTCTCGAGGTTCGCGTACGAGCTGCACACGCCGCGCACCATTTCGCGCAGCATCTCCTGCTCCTCGTTGAGGTCGAGATCCATCTTCAGCTCCCTACGGTTTCCACTGGTCGCCGCGGCGGGTCCAGGGGTTGTCGTCGTCGTTGGTGGGCAGCGCGATGCGCGCGGTGCAGTCGGTCATGAGCTCGTCGTTCACGGTGAGCCGCACGAGCACGGTCACCCAACCGCAGCCGGTGTCGTCGGTCTCGGCCTGCTCGACGGTGCCGGCGAGCACCATCGTGTCGCCGGGGAACACCGAACCCTTCATGCGGAACTTCATGCGCCCGAGCCGGCCCTTCGGGCCCGACCAGTCGGTGAGGAACCGCTCGAACCACGCGGCCTGGTTCGGCGTGTTCAAGAAGATGTCCTTGGTGCCGTTGCGATGCACCGCGAAATCGTGGTCGTGGTGCATCGGGCGCCAATCGCGCGACGCCAGTGCGCCGAGCACGACGGTCGTCGCGGTAACCGGATACGCGAGCTCGGGGAGGGTGTCGCCGACCTTCACGTCGGAGAAGATCACCGTCTTCGTGGTGGTGGTCATCGCTCACCTCGCCGGTACCCGAAGCCGGTGTAGGACTCCACGCCGACCAACTCGTCTTTCTGATTGAGGTACTCGACCTCGATCACCCAGAAGCGCCCGGTGCCGAGTTTCGTCGTCTTCGGTTCGCTGACGGAGCGCAGGACCTGGCGCGTGCGCAACCGATCACCCGGACGCACCGGCTCGTGGAACACGATCGTGTTGTCGGTCATCACCGCTTCGGGCAGGTCGAAGATGCGCTTCATGTCGAAGTGCACCTGCAGCGGCACCGCGGGCTCGGTGCGACCCGGCGACCACTGGTGCGGGCGGAACCACACCGAGATCATCGTGGGCGGTGCGATCGGGCCGCCGGTGATCTCGGCGGCGACCGCGTCGTCCCAGAACAGCGGATTGCCGTTCTCCACCGAGGAACACGTCGTCCAGATGTAGCCGCGCTCGACCGGGAACTCCCCCGCCTCCTCGTACTGCACCTCGCCGATCAGCTTCTCGACCTCCGGCGGCAGATCACTGTCACTCATCTTCCGCTCCTGGCGCTCACTCACGCCGCTACTCCTTCGTCGCGTAGCGCCGCGATCTCCGCGGCCGAGTAGCCGACTTCGGCCAACAGTGCGTCGGTGTCGGTGACCGTCGCGGCGCGCACGACCGGACCGGGTTGCCCACGGTCCATTCCCGCGAGCACCCATCCCACCTGCTCGAAGGTCCCCTGCTCGGGCGCGCTCGCCTCCACGAAGACGTTCCGGGCGCGCAAGTGCGCGTCGCGCACGAGCTCCGGCACCGACGCGACCTCCGACACGCACGTATCGGAGGGCCCGAGGCGCGCGACCCACTCGTCGCGCGTCCGGGTGGCGATCGCGGCGCGGAAGTCGGCGCGGATGGCGTCCTGCACCGCGTCGTCGGTCTGGTGCGCGAGCCACTGCTCGCAGTCGAGCGCGCGGCACAGGTTGGCGTAGAAGTGCGGCTCGATCGCGCCGACCGCGATCCACCGGTCGTCGCGGCAGCGGTACACGTCGTAACACGCGTACCGACCGGTGAGGATGTTGTGGCGCGGACCGGGAACCTCACCGGTCGCGAAGTACTCGTCGACGTAGAGCGACATCAGCGCGATCACACCGTCGGCGACCGAGACGTCGAGGTACGCGCCCTCACCCGTGGCCGCGCGCTGCACGAGCGCGGCGAGGATCGCGATCACGGCCTGCATCCCGCCGCCCGCGGCGTCGCCGATCGTGGCGCCGGGGAGTGCGGGGCCGCCGTCGGCGTCGCGACCCGAGCAATCGAGGTAGCCGCCGACGGCGAGATAGTTGAGGTCGTGCCCGGCCCACTGCGACCGCGGGCCGGTCTGCCCGTAACCGCTGGTGGAGCAGTAGACGATCGCGGGGTTCACCGCTCGCACCGGCGCGTCGCCGAGCCCGAGCCGATCCATCACGCCGGGGCGGAAGCTCTCGATCACCACGTCGGCCTTCGCGACCAGACGGAGAAACGCGTCCCGGCCGGCGTCCGACTTCAGGTCGAGCAGCACACGCTCCATGCCGCGGTGGCCGCTGTACGCGTAGAACGGCGGCACGATCTGGACACCCGACTGCTTCGGCGGCGGACCGATCTTCACGACGCGCGCGCCGTAGTCGGCCAGCCAACGCGACGTGCGCGCGGCCGGACCCACCGACGCGAGATCGAGAACGGTCACACCCTTCAGCACGGCTCAGAAGTTCTTCGGGAGACCGAGGCCGCGCCGGGCGATGACGTTCTTCTGGACTTCCGACGAGCCGCCGCCGATGGTGTCGATCACCGTGTAGCGGTAGGTCGACTCCGCGCGGCCTTCCATCGGCGCGTCGGGGTTCACCCGAACCCGGAGCTGCGTGCCCGGCCCACCGATGTCCATCGACGCGCTCGCCAGTCGGCGCGAGAACTCCGTCGCGAACAGCTTGTACTTCGAGGACTCGACGGTCGGCGGCGGTGTGCCCGGTACCTTCTCGCCCTTCATCGACGCGGCGACGACCTTCAAGCCGAGCACGCGCGCCACCTCGGCTTCGGTGCTGAGTTGCGCGATGCGTTGGCGGACGACGGGGTCTTCCTTCAACGGGACACCGTCGCGCACCGCCGTGTTCACGTAGTCGATCAAGAGGTCGAGGCGCTGCTTCATCGGCGAGAACGTGAACATCGTGAAGCGCTCGAGGTCGAGGGCCTGCGAGATGTACTGGAAACCGTGGTTCACCTCGCCGACCACGTACTCGTCGGGCACGAACACGTCTTCGATGAAGACCTCGTTCGTCCGCTCGTCGCCCATCGTCCAGATGCCCTTGATGGTCACCCCGGGCTGATCGAGCGGCACCAGCATGAGCGTGATGCCCATGTGCTTGTTGTCGGGGTCGGTGCGCGTCCCCAGCCAGTACCACTCCGCGAAGTGCGCGGAGGTCGTCCACGTCTTCTGCCCGTTGAGGATCCAACCCTGCTTGCCGTCGCGCTCACCCCGCTCGGCCTTCAACCGCATGGACGCGGCGTCGGAACCCGCGTTGGGCTCGCTGTAACCGACGGCGAACTCGATGTCGTTGCGCAGGATCTGCGGGAGGAACTCCTGCTTCATCTGCTCACTGGCTTCCTTGATGAGCGTCTTGCCGATGATGCCGACGCCCTTGCCGATCTGCGGGCCGCCGCGCGCCGCGAGTTGCTCGTTGAGCAGGTACTCGTAGACACCGGGCCCTTCGGAACCGCCGTACTCCTTGGGCCACGTGAGCCCGAGCCAGCCCTGCTCGCCCAGCGACGCCATGAACGCGCGGCGCTTGGGCGTGTCGACGATCTGGGCCATGTTCTCCCTCGTCAGGTCGAACACATCGGGATCGTCGTGATCGTCGAGGAAGCGGATGACCTCCTGCTCGAAGGCGCGCTGCTCAGGCGAGAAATCGAAGTCCATGCGGCGGATTGTACGAGGCGACCCCGGAGGGGGCGCCAACCCCTCGCGCCGGCACCGGTGTGTAATCCGGGGGTGCCCGATGCGCCGATGCCGGACGAATACGCGTTCCTGCGCGACTCCCCACCCGCGGCGCGGCACCGCCCGGCCGACGAAGTGCGGGTACCGGGCGGACGCCGGCGGCGGAGGATCGGGTTGGTGGTGCTGGGCGTCGTGGTCACCGCGGCGGCGGGCGGCATTGCAGCCACGCACCGGTCGAACGGCGATCGTCGGGCCGCAGCCGTGACGATCCTTCCGACCGCGCCGCCGACGACCGCCGAGCTCGTCGTGCAGAGTCCCGTCCCGCCGCCTCGGGGCGCGCCCTTCCCCGTTCGCGCGGGCGCGGGCGTGCTCGCCCGCACGGGCGGTCCCTACGTCTCCCGGGCTCGCATCGCCGCGACGGTGTTGGCGCAACTCGACTGCCGGCTCGGGACCGCACGGCGCAACATGCCGGGCTTCACCTGCGCGCGCGTCGACGTCGCGTTCTTCGACCGTTACGCGGATGCGTGGAAGTTGCGCGGCGCCAGCTGGGCGCTCGTCCACGCGTGGGCCGCGGATCGCGAGATGTACGTCGTGACGGTGTGGGGACATCTGACCTCCGCGCCGCCACGCGCGTTCACCGAGATCACGACCGTGCTGGTCGACGCGACGACGGGGCGGACGATGATGGAGGGTGGCCCACCGTTACCGGCGGCGGATGCCAACCGCTGACGTCGGGCTTCAGGAGATGACGCCGCGCTCGCGGAGACCGGCGAGATCCGCCTCGTTCAGACCGAGCTCCGCGCTCAGCACCGCGGCGGTGTGTTCGCCGACCCAGGGGACGCGCGTCTCCGGGCCTTCGCTCACCTTCGACAGCTTCACCGGATTGCCGGGCACCAGGACCGGATCGACGACACCGTCGGTGCGCGGCATCTCGACGAGCATGTGCCGCGCTGCGACGTGCGGGTCGGTGATGACGTCCGAGGCGTGATTGCTCGGGCCCGCGACCACGCCCGCCTCGGTGAGCTCCCGCGCCGCTTCGAGCTTCGTGCGCTTCGACGCCCACGCGTCGACCGCGGGCCGGATCTCGGTATCGAACGCGGCCGCCCAACCGGCGCGCGTCGCGAAGCGCGGATCGTCGCGCCACTCCGGCCGGCCGACGAGATCGCCGAGATTCCAGAACTGGTGCTCGCGCACGATCTGCGCGACGACATAGCCGTCGGACGCGCGGAATCCCTCGCAGATGACCTCCAGACCCTTCCCCGGCTCGGGCCGTACGCCCAACGACCAGAAGTTCGTCACGATGTCGGTCATCGCGACCATGGCGTCGAACATCGCGACATCGACGTACTGCCCCAGGCCGGTGTGATCGCGGTGGCGCAGCGCGGCCATGATGCCGATCACGCCGAACAGCGCGGAGCTGATGTCGCCGAGCGCGCCGACCGGGATCGTCACCGGCGGCCGGTCGGGATGGCGGTAGTCGTAGATGCCCGACATCGCCTCGACGATGGACGCGTACGCGGGCCAGTCGCGGTACGGCGTCTCCACCGTGTTGCCGAAGCCCGAGATCGAGACGTAGATCGCGCGGGGATCGGTGTGCGCGATGACGTCGTAGCCCAGGCCCATGCGGTCCATCGTTCCCGGCTTGAAGTTCTCGGCCACGATGTCGAACTTGGAAACGAGCTGCAGGAAGAGGTCGCGGCCCTCGGGCAGCTTCAGGTCGATGCCGACGCTGCGCTTGTTGAAGTTGTTGCGCAGGTAAGTGGCGCCGACCTTGCGGCCGTCGGGATCGGTCATGGCCGGCGTGGATGCCCGGCCCGATTCGCCGTGCTTCGGGTGCTCGACCTTCACCACGTCCGCGCCGAGCCGTGCGAGCAGTTGCGTGGCGTAGGGCAGCGCCTGCATCTGCTCCGCCGCGAGCACGCGCACCCCGTCGAGCGGCTTGCCGTACTGCTGTGCACCCTCGTTCGCAACGTCGCCCAGCTTCATTGCGTCACCTTAGAGAGCGAGGTTTGCGCGGCCCGAAACTTCGCACGCCGTCGCCGCGACGCAATTCTCGGGCCGAAGGATCCCGCCCAGGAGTATCGACGGGCCCGAGAATCTTGGCTTCGTGCCGCCGGCGTTCGGGCCGAACGACCCCGACCGGACGGGAGCTGACGTTGGCGTCATAGACTCCGATGCCATGCGTGGCATCATCAGCGCCGGCGGCTACGTGCCGTTCCGGCGCCTTCAGCGGGCCGAGATCGCGAAGACGTTCGGCAGCGGCGGCGGCAAGGGGACGCGTTCGGTCGCGTCCTACGACGAGGACACGACGACGATGGGCGTCGAGGCGGCGCGACTCGCGCTGCGCAGCGCGCCCGCGGGCACCGCGCCCGGCGCGCTCTGGTTCTCCACCGCGTCACCGGCGTATCTCGACAAGAACAACGCGTCCACGTTGCACGCCGCGCTCCGGCTCGACACCGACGTGTCGGCGTTCGACTTCGGCGGCGCGTTGCGGTCGGGTGTCGGCGCGCTGCGCACCGCACTCACCAGCAGCGGCACCACGCTCGTCGTCACGGCCGATCAGCGCGGGGGTCTCCCGACGAGCGGCGACGAGTCGGCAACCGGCGACGGCGCGGGCGCGCTGCTCATCGGCGACGACTCCGCCGGCCCGGTCATCGCCGAGTACCTCGGCGGCGCGAGCACCACCGAGGAGTTCCTGGAACGCTGGCGCACCCCGGGTTCCACCCGCTCCACGCGCGTGGGAGGAACGCTTCGGCGAAGTGAAGTACGGCCCGCTCGTCGACCAGGCGTGGAACGCCGCGCTGAAGTCGGCGGAGCTCTCGCCCGACCAGGTGAGCAGGGTCATCGTCACCGGCATGCACGCCCGCGCGGCCCGAGCCGTGAGCGGCAAGCTCGGCACCGCCAAGGAAGCGCTCGCGGACGACCGCTCGACGACCGTCGGCAACACCGGCAGCGCGCACGCCGCGCTGCTGCTCGCCGACACGTTGGAGTCGGCGCAACCCGGTCAGGTCATCGCGCTGGTCGTCCTCGCCGACGGCGCCGACGTCATGCTGTTCAAGACGACCGACGCGATCGCGTCGTACACCCCGGCCCGCACCGTCGCCGCGCAGATCGAAGGCGCGTCCGACATCACCTACGGCAAGTTCCTCAGCTGGCGCGGTGAGGCGACCCTCGAACCGCCCCGCCGTCCCGAGCCCGACCGCATCTCCGCGTCGGTGTCGGGCCGTACCGAGGACTGGAAGTACGGGTTCGTCGGATCACGCGACCGCACCAGTGGCGAGCTGCACATGCCGCCCGCGCGCGTCTCGCGCGTCGGCGACACGGTCGACGACATGCAGCCCGCGCCGATGGCCGACGTGCAGGGCACGATCGCACTGCTGACCATCGATCGCATCGCGTACTCGCCCAGCCCGCCGGTTGCGTTCGCGGTGGTCGACTGGGACGGCGGCGGTCGCCTGCCGGTCGAGCTCACCGATGTCGACGCGGCCACCTTGAAGATGGGCGACCGCGTCGAGATGACGTTCCGCAAGCTGTTCACCTCGGACGAGATTCACAACTACTTCTGGAAGGCCCGCCCGGTCCGTTAGGCCGGCGGCAGAGGAGCATCGCCATGGGTTCGCACGGAATCAAGGACCGCGTCGCCATCGTCGGCATGGGGTGCACTCCCTTCGGCGAGCAGTGGGACAAGGGCACCGACGACCTGCTCGTCGACGCCAACGAAGCCACGCTCGCCGCGGCCGGACTCACCAAGGACGACATCGACGCGTACTGGCTCGGTACCGCGATGTCGGGCATGAGCGGCATGGCCCTCGCCCGGCCGCTGCAGTTGCACGACAAGCCGGTCACGCACGTCGAGAACTTCTGCGCGACCGCGTCGGAAGCGCTGCGCAACGCCGCGTACTCGGTTGCGAGCGGCGCGTACGACGTTGCGATGGCGATCGGCGTCGAGAAGGTCAAGGACAGCGGCTACCAGGGTCTCGTCGGCGCGGCCAAGACGCCGACCGACGGCACCGGCCGCACGCTCACCGCGGCCGCGATGTTCGCGATGTGCTCCCCCGGCTACGGCAAGAAGTACGGCCTCGACGACGCGCAGATGCGCGAGGTGCTCGCCCGCATCGCGTGGAAGAACCACTACAACGGCGCGCGCAACCCGCGGGCGCAGTTCCGCAAAGAGGTCTCGATGGAGACCATCTGCAACGCGCCGCTCATGGCGGGCGGCCTCGGCGTGTACGACTGCTCGGGTGTCGCCGACGGTTCGGCCGCGGCGATCATCGTGCGCGCCGAAGACGCGCTGAAGTACACCGACAAGCCGATCTACATCAAGGCGCTGTCGCTCGTGGCCGGCAACTGTTCCGGCAACGCCGATCCCGAGTACGACTACACGACGTTCCCCGAGATCGCGGCGACCGGTCGCGACGCGTACGCGCAGGCCGGCATCACCAACCCCCGTGAGCAGCTCGCGATGGCAGAGGTGCACGACTGC
The DNA here is from genome assembly GCA_963835455.1 of uncultured Actinomycetes bacterium. Taxonomy (GTDB): domain Bacteria; phylum Actinomycetota; class Acidimicrobiia; order IMCC26256; family PALSA-610; genus PALSA-610. The sequence goes on along the minus strand of CAWIFT010000005.1, from coordinate 120,862 downwards.
TTCACACCCGCCGAGCTGCTGATCTACGAAGACCTGCAGTTCGCGGAGCGCGGCACCGCGTGGAAGGAAGTGCTGGACGGCACGTTCGACCTCGCCGGCGCGCTCCCGGTCAACCCCGACGGCGGGCTCAAGAGCTTCGGCCACCCGGTCGGCGCGTCGGGGCTGCGCATGGTGTTCGAGGCGTGGCTCCAGCTGCGCGGCGAAGCACCGCCCGAGCGCACCATCGCGCACGCGGACCGCGGCCTCGCTCTCACCCACAACCTCGGGGGCTACCCGGGCGAGATGGTCTCGTTCGTCTCGATCGTCGGCAACGAGCTGGGATAAGGCGTCTCACCGCTCGGGCATGATGCGCCCGTGACGGATCTTCCCGACCCGGAAGTCATCACGCGCCTCGGGCGCGGTGTGATCGTGGGCCCGGCCGCGCCCGCGCCCGACCACTGGGCCGGGGCCGATCGAGTCGTGATCGACGATGAAGCGCTACGCGATCCCGGCGCCGCGCTCGACACGTTGCACCGGCACTGGTCCCGGCGGATCCCGGTGGTCGTCGAGCTGCGGTGCCCGGCCGACGAGCTGCGCGCCCCCGAGACCGAGCCCGTCCGGCCGCCCTACGCACTCTCGCCGCGCTTCGAGTTCACGCGCGAGCGGCTCTACTTCCTCGCCCGCGCCAACAACTACGACCACCGCGTCGGCCGCATGGTGTGGGGCCCGACGGTGGAGGCGGTGCGGTTGGGCGCGACCGCGGGCACCGATGCCGACGTGGTGCTCGACGGGTCCACGCCCGCGTGGTGCGACGGTGGACCGCGCGCCGGCGCCACCGGCGGTGCCGGACGGTCACGTGCTCGTCCACCGCAACAACCTCGAACAGCGGATCCTCGCCGCCGACCGGGCCGTCACCACCACCGCCGAGCTCGCCGCCGATCAACTCGCGGCCGTGGTCCACGACACCGGCGCGGCACGCGTGATCGCGCCCGCGGGCTCGGGCAAGACGCGCGTGCTCACCGAACGGTTCCGGCTCCTGGTCGACCGGGGTTGGAGTCCCGGCTCGATCACCGCGGTCGCGTACAACGTCCGCGCCAAGGACACGATGCAGGCGCGTCTGTCCGACGTGAACGACACCGCGCGGCGGCGCGTGCGCACGTTGCACGCGCTCGGCAACGACGTGCTGCGCCGCAGCGGCGGCAACACCGCCCTCATCGACGAGTGGGAGATGCGCCGTCGCATCGAGGCACTCGTACCGGTCAAGCCGCGCGCGAACACCGACATGTACGCGCCCTACATCGACGCGCTGAGCGAGGTCCGGCTGGGACTCGTCGACCCGAACGTGGTCGAAGCCCAACGCGACGACGTCGCCGGCTTCGGGGCGATGTTCGAGGAGTACCGCGACAAGCTGCACGCCGATCGAGCGATCGATCACGACGAGCAGATCTACGGCGCGATCGAAGCGCTGCTGCGCGCACCCGACGTGCGCGCCGCGTTCCAACGCGAGGCGCGCCATCTTCTCGTCGACGAGTTCCAGGACCTCACGCCCGCGCAACTGCTGCTGCTCCGCCTCGTCGCCGCGCCCGCGTACGACGTGTTCGGCGTCGGCGACGACGATCAGGTGATCTACGGCTACGCGGGCGCCGACCCCGAGTTCCTGATCAACTACGACCGCTACTTCCCCGGCGGTACGCACCACGCGCTGGCGACGAACTACCGCTGCCCGGAACCGGTCGTCGCCGCGACCCGCAACCTCCTCTCGTACAACCGGAGACGCATCGACAAGGAGATCGTCGCGGCCAAGCCGGTCGACGCGGGCGCCGACGCGCTGGCCGTCGTGACCACTCCGCCGGAACGCATCGCGCACGCCGCAGTCGAGCGGGTCACCGCGTGGCTCCACGCCGGCGCGGCGCCGTCCGACATCGCGTTGTTGAGCCGCGTGAACTCGGTGCTGCTCCCCGCGCAACTGCTGCTCGGCGAAGCGGGTGTGCCGAGCTGGACCCCGGTCAGCGTCGCGGTGCTCAACCGCACGGGAACCCGCACCGCACTCGCCTACCTGCGGCTCGCGCTCGCGGCCGGGAACGACACCGGCTACCACGGCGCCGATCTCGCACTCGCCGCGCGCCGCCCGAGCCGCTCACTGCGGCGCGAGGTGCTGCAGCGCCTCGAACGAAAGCGGCAGTGGCGGGTGGGTGCGCTCCGCCGCGAGGCGGACGGGTTGAGCGCATCGGCCGCGCCCAAGTTCGAGGCGTTCTGCGACGACCTCGAAACGCTCGGCCGCGCGTTCGACGCCGGTGCCACCACCGATCAGCTCCTCACCCGCATCCGCGACGAGGTCGGCCTCGGCGCCGCGCTCGGCCACCCTCGACCTCTCGGGCAAAGCTCCCGACGCGAGCCACCGCGACGACCTCAACGCCCTCATCGCGGTCGCCACGTTCGAACCCGATCCCGCGGCGTTCGAACCCTGGCTGCGCAACCGCCTGCGGGCCGCGAACGAACCCGCACGCACCGACGGCGTCGCGCTCTCCACCGTGCACCGGGTCAAGGGCATGGAGTGGCCGTTCGTCGTGGTGATGGGTGCGCACGACGGGCTCATGCCCCACGCGCTCGCCGACGACATCGAAGAGGAGCGCCGCATCTTCCACGTCGCGATCACCCGCGGCGACACCGCGGTACAGGTGATCGCCGACGTCACCGCGCGCCGGCCCTTCCTCGACGAGCTCCTCGAGCCCGCGCCCCCCGAACCCGTCCGCGCGCCCCGCGCCGAACGCGCCGAACCCGCCCCGACCCGGTCGCGCACGGCGGTGGACGCCGAGGTCGGGCTGCACGTGGCGTTCGCGGGATCGAGTGGACCGATCGTCGAGCTGCGCACCGACTCGGCCGTGCTCGAGGACGCCAACGGCGCCCGCATCGTGATCCCCTACGGCGAACGGGTCGAGCTCGACGGCCGGAGGGCCCAGCTCACCCGCGCCCGCGGCGCCGCGGTCACCCACGCCGAGCCCGAGCTCGTCGACGCACTCAAGGCGTGGCGCAAACAGCGCGCCGCGAGCGACCACGTCCCCGCGTACATCGTGCTCAGCGACGCGCACCTCGAGGGCATCGCCGACGCCCGACCCGATTCGCTGGCCGCGCTCGCCCGCTGCACCGGCATCGGCCCGACCAAGCTCGAACGCTACGGCGACGAGATCATCGCCGTGATCGCCGACGCACCCACAGCCTAGATTCGCCCCTGACCGCCACCAGAGAGGCCCGCACCATGCCGTTTCCCCGAGAAGAGATCGTCGCCACCGTCGAGCGCTACGTGGAGACGCGCAAGGTGATCGACGCCGGCGGTGCGACATGGAGCGCGCTGGCGGACTACTTCACCGACGACGCCGTGTTCATCGATCCCGCGTGGGGGCGGGTCACCGGCATCGACGAGATGAAGGCGACCGTGTTCGGCGACGCGATGGTCGGCCTGGAGGAATGGACGTTCCCGGTCGAGTTCTACGCGATCGAGGGCGACAACGTGCTCATCAAGTGGAAGCAGCTGCTGCCGGGTGCGCGCGCCGACGGCCGGCGCTACGAACAGTCGGGCGTCTCGACGCTCATCTACGCCGGCAACGGCAAATTCCGCTACGAAGAGGACCTCCTCAACATGGTGCACGTCCTCGAGGACATGCGCGAGAGCCAGTGCAAGGTCCCCGCCGTCGCGATGCCGCCCAAACACCCCAACCGCGACTTCTCCCGGCCCCCGGCCTGATCACCGTGGCCGACGACCTCCAGGACACGATCGACTACGTCGCCATCACGCGCCTGCAGAACGCCTACGCGGACGCGGTCACCCGGCGAGCCTGGGCAGAATTTCACGAGATGTTCCTCGCCGACGCGCCGGTGCGCGTCGACACGGTGACGAACGCCGCGATCGAGCTCGCCGGGCCGCAGCAGGTCGGCGAGTTCATCGGCACCGCGGTCGAGCGCTTCGAGTTCTTCGAGTTCGTGCCTTTGAGCACGCGGGTGGCCCTGCGGGTCGGCGGTGATGCCGACCACGCCCACGCCCGGCTCTACATCTGCGAGCTCCGCCAGGAAGCGGCAACCGGGCACGCCACGCAGGCGTTCGGCGTCTATCAGGACGACTACCGGAGAGTCGACGGGCGTTGGTGGTTCGCGCGCCGCGACTACCAGTCACTCGCACGGAGTGGCCGGGGCGAGGTCTTTGCGTTCCCCGCCGACCGCCTACGAATTTCGTAGTGCGCCCGCGCCGAGCGGTAAGAGTGGAATCCGAGCGGTTGCAGCACGCGCGAGCATCTGCGAGGGTTCCCGACGATCCACGCGCGGCATGCAGGAGGCGAGGTTGACCGATCCCGAAGGACCAGTAGAAGTCGGCCTTTACGGCGTGACGAAGCGGTTCGGCGAATTGGTCGCGGTCGACGACGTCACGATCACCGTCAAAGCCGGCGAGTTCTTCTCACTGCTCGGTCCGTCAGGATGTGGCAAGACGACCTCGCTCCGCATGATTGCGGGATTCGAAGAGCCCGACTCCGGCCGGGTGGAGCTGACCGGCCGCGACATCGTCGGCGTCGCGCCGTTCAAGCGCAACGTCAACACGGTGTTCCAGTCGTACGCGCTGTTCCCGCACATGACCGTCGCCGACAACGTCGCGTTCGGCTTGCGGCGCAAGAAGGTCTCCAAGAGCGACATCAAGGACCGGGTCAAGAAGTACCTCGACATGGTGCAGCTGAGCGGTCACGACGATCGCCGGCCCAATCAACTTTCCGGTGGCCAGCAGCAACGCGTCGCGCTCGCGCGGGCGCTCGTGAACGAGCCTGCGGTGTTGCTGCTCGACGAACCCCTCGGTGCGCTCGACCTGAAGCTCCGCAAGCAGATGCAGCTCGAGCTGATGCGCATCCAACGTGAGTGCGGCGTCACCTTCGTCTACGTGACCCACGACCAGGAGGAAGCGCTCGTGATGAGCGATCGCCTGGCCGTCATGTCGAAGGGCAAGGTCGAGCAGATCGGGTTTCCCGAAGACATCTACGAACGCCCCGCCACGCGCTTCGTCGCCGGCTTCATCGGTACGTCGAACATCATCGAGGCCGCGGTGATCGGTCGGGTCGACGAGTACCTGCAGGTCGAGGCCGCGCCGGGAGACCGCCTGCTCGTTCCGGCGCCCGAGGGACGGGCCGTCAGCCCCGGCGACCGGCTCGCGTTCACCGTCCGTCCCGAGAAACTGCGCGTAGTACCCGAAGCGGAGCCCGTCGCGGAAAAGATGTGCACGATCGGCGGTACCGTCGTCGACGTCGTCTACCAAGGCGTCTCGACCCAACTCGTGGTTCAGACCGACGCGGGCACCACGCTCGTCGCCTTCCGCCAGAACAGCGAACGGGTGAGTGACGCCGGCGTTCCCGGCACCCGGACACGCCTCGTCTGGGACCCTGAGTTCAACGTGGTGCTCGCCGACGGGCCCACTCTCGACAAGGAGTCAGTGCAGTGAACGATCCCGACCGCGTATCCGTTGCTTTCGTCTGGGACAAGGCGTCCCCGCACTTCAGCCGGCGCACGTTCATGCGGACGATGGCGTTCGTCTCGGCGGCCGGGTTCGCGGCGGCGTGCGGGAGCAGTGGCAGCAGCAAGTCGACGGGCACCGGCGGGTCGACGACGCGGCCCACCTTCGACCCCAAGCCCGAAGCCAAGACGCTGAACTTCTACAACTGGACCGACTACATCGCCGACGACACGATCCCGAACTTCCAAAAGGAGACCGGGATCAAGGTCACGTACGACAACTACAGCTCCAACGACGAGTTGTTCAACAAGCTGTCGGCTGGCAGCACGGGTTACGACATCATCGTGCCGACCGACGCGACGCTCGTGAAGATGAAGCACGCGGGCCTGCTCGAGCCGCTCGACCTGACGCTCATCCCGAACGTGAAGAACCTCGACCCGCGCTTCACCACTGCCGCGTACGACCCCGGCAACCAGTACTCCATCCCCTGGCAGTGGGGCACCACCGGCATCGGCTACGACAAGACGAAGGTCGACGGCGCCGTCACCGACTGGGACGCCTTGAAGCTCCCGGCGGTCAAGGGCAAGTCGTCGTTCCTCGACGAGGCGCGCGACGCGTTCGCGATGGCGTTGTTCGCCCTGAAGAAGGACCCGAACACCACCAACACCGACGACCTCGATGCCGCGAAGAACTACCTGATCGAGCTGAAGAAGACGGTCAAGCAGATCACGTCCGACTACCAGGACCCGCTCAAGGGCGGCGAGCTGATCATGGCCCAGGCGTACTCGGGCGACGTCTTCACGATCCAGACCGACAAGCCGAACATCGAATACGTCATCCCGACGTCGGGCGCGTTCTCGTGGGTCGACTCGATGGCGATCCCGAAGGGCGCCGGTCACCCCAAGAACGCGGAAGCGTTCATGAACTACATCCTCGAGCCCAAAGTCGGCGCCGCGCTCACCAACTTCGTCAACTACGGGAGCCCGAACAAGGCCGCGCAGCCGTACATCAACAAGGCCATCCTCGACAACCCGTTGATCTACCCGTCGGCCGCGGTGCTCGCGACACTTCCGTTCCAAAAGGACATCGGCGAGGACGAGCTCAAGTATTCCGATCGTTGGACCGAGGTCAAATCGGCTTGAGCGTCGCCGAGGTCGAGTCACCTCCGACGCCCGAGCCGGAGACGGCGGAGCCACCGAAGGGGCGGCGACGCCTCCCGGATTGGGCCGCGGGCAATCTGCTCCTGCTGCCCACGAGCCTGTGGTTCGTCCTCCTGCTCATCATCCCGACGATCCTCATCGTCGGGTACAGCCTCGGTCACCGCGGCGTCATCGTCCCGATCAAGTTCACGTGGGGCAGCCTCGTCTGGTCGAACTACCACACCGCACTGAACCCGGACTTCCTGCCGATCTTCTGGCGCTCCATCTGGTACGCGGTGGTCGCGACGATCGCGTGTGTGCTGATCGGGTTCCCGCTCGCGTACTGGATCGCCCGCTTCGGCGGGCGCTTCCGCAACCTGTACCTCGTACTCGTCATCATCCCGTTCCTGACGAGCTACCTGATCCGCATGTACGCGTGGCAGTTCATCCTCCAACGCGAGGGATTGCTGAACACGGTTCTCGGCGCGATCGGGCTCGGCGGCAATCACGTGTTCCTCAACACGAACTTCGCGGTCATCCTCGGCCTCACCTACGGCTTCCTGCCGTTCATGGTCCTGCCGTTGTACGCGTCGATCGAGCGAATGGATCCGTCGCTCGTGGAAGCGAGCTACGACCTCGGTCACGGCAAGGTGTCCACGCTGTTTCGCGTGATCATCCCCACCGTTGCGCCGGGGCTCATCGCGGGTGTGCTGCTCGTGTTCATCCCCGCGGTCGGCGACTTCGTGACCCCGGAACTGCTCGGCGGCGTCAGAACGCAGATGATCGGCAACACGATCTACGACCAGTTCAACAGTGGGAACAATTGGCCGCTGGGCTCGGCGATGTCGGTGTTGCTCATGGCGTTCATCCTGGTGGGCGTGTTCATCTATCTGAGTCGCGTCGGGGACGATGCCTTGTGAGCAACAAGAAGAGCTCGCTGCGCCCGCGGTACCTCAAGCTGCACGCCGTCCTGGTGTTCGCATTCCTGTTCGCGCCGATCATCGTGCTCGTCGTGTTCAGCTTCAATCAGGCCAAGAGCGGCACCGACTGGACCGGCTTCTCGACCCGCTGGTACACCGCGCTCAAGAACAACGATGCTGCGTTGCAAGCGTTCCGCAACACGCTCAAGGTCGCATTCATCGCGACGTTCGTCTCGACGGTGATCGGCACCCTTGCCGCGTTCGCGCTGACTCGCTTCAAGTTCCGCGGCCGGTCCGGGTACTCGACGCTGATCTTCATCTCGCTCGTCATGCCCGAGATCGTCATGGCCGTCGCACTGACCGCATTCTTCCGCCGCGGCATCCACGTCGAGCTGAGCCTCTGGACCGTCATCGCCGCGCACATCACGTTCTGCATCGCGTTCGTCGTGGTGGTGGTCAAGGCCCGACTGACCGCGTTCGACAATCGGCTCATCGAAGCCGCGGCCGACCTCGGCGCCACGCCGCTCCAGGGGTTCCTCCGCATCGTGCTCCCGCTCGCCGCCCCCGGCATCGCGGCGGGCGCGATGCTGGCCTTCGTGATCTCCCTCGACGACGTGGTGATCACGACGTTCACCTCGGGACCGGGTTCCACCACGCTTCCGCTGTACATCTTCGGCCAGCTGCGCTTCGGCGTGTCGCCCTCGATCAACGCGCTCTCGACCATCGTGTTGGTGCTCGCGCTGGCGATGCTCACGATCGGCGGCGTGTACAGCGTGCGGGCGTCGCGGCGCGGCGCCGGCGCCATCGACGCGACAACTCTCGGGTAGGTGCCCATGGAACAGGCCCGCAAGCTCGTCACCGAAATCCCGGGGCCGCGTTCGCGCGAGCTCTGGGCAGCGACGCGAACGCGCCGTTCCCGCCGGCGTGGGCACGACGCTGCCCATCTTCGTGGAGCGCGCGCAGGGCGGCATCGTCGAAGACGTGGACGGCAATCGCCTGATCGATCTCGGCGCCGGCATCGCGGTCGTGAACGTCGGCCACGCGCATCCGGCGGTGGCGGCCGCGATCGCGGAACAGGCCGAACGCTTCATCCACACGTGCTTCCAGGTGACGCCGTACGAGGGCTACGTCGCGGTGTGCGAGCAACTTGCGCAGCGCACGCCGGGCACGCACGAGAAGCGGTCGATGCTCGTGAACTCGGGGGCGGAGGCGGTCGAGAACGCGGTGAAGATCGCCCGCGCGGCAACCGGTCGCCCCGCGGTGATCGCGTTCGACCAGGCCTTCCACGGCCGCACGTTGCTGGCGCTGTCGCTCACGGCCAAGGTCGTTCCCTACAAGAAGTCGTTCGGCCCGTACGCGCCCGAGGTGTACCGGGCGCCGTTCTCGTACCCCTACCGCGGCACGGGCGGCCTCGACGAGACGATCGCGTGGATCGAGGCGAGCGTCGACGCGTCGCAGATCGCGTGCGTGGTGGCGGAGCCGATCGCGGGCGAAGGCGGATTCGTCGTGCCCGAGCCGGGCTGGTTCGCGGGGATTGCGCAGTGGTGCACGGCCAACGGCATCGTGTTCGTCGCCGACGAGGTGCAGACGGGCTTCGGCCGCACCGGCGCGTGGTTCGCGAGCGAGCACGAGGGCGTGGTCCCCGACCTCGTCACCACCGCCAAGGGCCTCGGCGGCGGTATGCCGATCGCGGGGGTCACCGGTCGGGCGGAGATCATGGACGCGGTGCACGTCGGCGGGCTCGGCAGCACGTTCGGCGGCAACCCCGTCTCCTGCGCGGCCGCGCTCGCCGCCATCGACGTGATCGAGTCCGAAGGGCTCGTCGAGCGGGCGCAGAAGCTCGGCGACCGCATGTTCCAGCGGCTCACCGCCCTCCAACGCGAAACCGCCGGTATCGGCGACGTCCGGGGCCGGGGCGCGATGGTCGCGATCGAGCTCGTCCACGACGACGGCTCGCCCGACGCCGACCGGGCCAAGCGCATCTGCGCATCGTGTCACGAGCAGGGCGTGATCGTGCTGACCGCGGGGACGTTGGGCAACGTGGTGCGCCTGCTCCCACCGCTCGTGCTCGACGAGAATCTGCTCGACGAGGGCCTCGACGCCCTCGCGGCCTCCGTTCGTCGGTAGCGCGGTGCGCAAGTAGCGCGGACTATTCGAGCGAGCTCATCACGTGCTTCACGCGCGTGTAGTCGTCGAGCGCGTACATCGAGAGGTCCTTGCCGTAGCCGGAGTGCTTGAACCCGCCGTGCGGCATCTCCGCGACGAGCGGGATGTGCGTGTTGATCCACACGCAACCGAAGTCGAGTGCAGCCGAAAGGCGCATCGCGTTGGCGTGGTCGCGCGTCCACACGCTCGACGACAACCCGTAGTCGGTGCCGTTCGCGTCGCTGACCGCGTCGGCAACGTCGTTGAAACGCTGCACCGTGATGACGGGCCCGAACACCTCCTGCTGCACGATCTCGTCGTCCTGCTTGACCCCCGCGACCACCGTCGGCTCGAAGAAGTAACCCTTGTCGCCGATGCGCTTGCCCCCGCACAGGACCTCGGCCGCCGACGGCAGCCGGTCGATGAAGCCCGTGACCCGTTCGAGCTGCTGCGGATTGTTCACCGGCCCGAGGTCGGCGTCCTCGACGTCGAGACCGCCGACCTTCTTGGCCTTGGCTTCGGCCACGAGCAGGTCGACGAAGCGGTCGTGAATCGACGCCGCGGCGATGACGCGCGTCGCCGCGGTGCAGTCCTGGCCGGCGTTGAAGTAGCCGGCGATGGCGATGCCCGCGGCCGCGGCTTCGAGGTCGGCGTCGTCGCACACGATGATGGGCGCATTGCCCCCGAGCTCGAGGTGCACGCGCTTCAGGTCGGTCGCGGCGGAGGCCGCAACCTCCATGCCCGCCCGCACGCTCCCGGTGATCGACACCAGACCGGGCACCTTGTGCTCGACGAGCGCGCGGCCGCTGTCGCGGTCGCCGCACACCACGTTGAGCACACCGGCGGGGAGGAACTCCGCCGCGAGCTCGGCGAGCATCGCGGTGGTGGCCGGTGTGGTCTCGGCCGGCTTGAGCACGACGGTGTTGCCCGCGGCGAGCGCGGGCGCGATCTTCCAGATGGCCATCATCAACGGGTAGTTCCACGGCGAGACCTGCGCGACCACGCCGATGGGCTCGCGCCGGATGAACGACGTGAGCCCCGCCATGTACTCGGCCGCGGCGCGTCCTTCGAGCATCCGCGCGGCACCCGCGAAGAACCGGATCTGGTCGACCGCGGGCGGGATCTCCTCGGAGGCCATCAAGGCCTTCGGCTTGCCCGTGTTGCGGCATTCGGCGGCGATGAAACGATCGGCGTCGCGCTCGAGCGCGTCGGCGATCCGCAGCAGGGCGAGGCTGCGCTCCGACGGGGTCTGGGCCCGCCAGCCGGCGAACGCGGCCTGGGCGGCGGCCATCGCGTCGTCCACGTCGGCCGCGCTCGACCGCGGCGCCGAGCCGTAGGTCTCGCCGGTGCACGGGTCGACGATCGGCGTGGTGGCGCCGTCGCGGGCGTCGACCGCCTTGCCGTTCACGAAGTTCTGGACGACTTCCATGGGAACCCCTCTCCACGCGTGGACTCGATCGGCACACTAAAGCTAGTATTCGCAGATCATCCGCTGTCTCTGCAAGTAGATCGTTGTGGCACAGATATCTGACGACGATATTCGCACTGATGACCACCGGAGCCCCGGTCCCCTGCTCGACGACGTGTCGATGCAGATCATCCGGGAGCTCCAACGCGATGGTCGCCGCCCGTACACCTCGATTGCAAAGACGATCGGGCTGTCCGAGGCCGCGGTGCGCCAGCGGGTCCAGCGCCTCCTCGACGCGGGCGTGATGCAGATCGTCGCCGTCACCGACCCGCTGCAGGTGGGATTCCACCGCCAGGCGATGGTCGGCATCAAGGTCGACGGCGACGTCCGGGAGCTGGCGGCCAAGCTCAGCGCGAACGAGGAGATCGACTACGTCGTCATCTGCTCGGGCACGTACGACCTCCTCGTCGAGCTCACGGCACGCGACGACGAGCACCTGCTCGAAGTCATCAACACGCAGATCCGATCGATCCCGGGGATCCGTTCGACCGAGACCTTCGTCTACCTGCGCCTCGAAAAGCAGACCTATTCCTGGGGAACCTGATGACAACGACATCATCCGACTCGCTGACCGCCGCCGCGCACCGCTATCTGTGGATGCACTTCACCCCGATGCCCGGCTCCGACGCCGACATCCCGATCATCGTGCGCGGCGAAGGGGCGTGGGTCTACGACCAGAACGGGAAGCGTTACCTCGACGGTCTCGCGGGGTTGTTCGTCTCGCAGGTCGGCCACGGTCGCAACGAGCTCGCGGACGCGGCCTCGGAGCAGATGCGCAAGCTCGCGTACTTCCCGGTGTGGAGCTACGCGCACCCCGGCGCCATCGAGCTCGCCGAACGCCTCGCGAGCCTCGCCCCCGGCGACCTCGAGCGCGTGTTCTTCACCACCGGCGGCAGCGAGGCCGTCGAGTCGGCGTGGAAGCTCGCCCGCCAGTACTTCCAGGCCACCGGACAACCGCACCGCTACAAGGTGATCGGCCGGCAGATCGCGTACCACGGCACGACCATGGGCGCGCTGTCGATCACCGGCGTTCCCGCGATCAAGATGCCGTTCGAACCGCTCGTTCCCGGTGCGGTCCGCGTGCCCAACACGAACCCGTACCGTCCTTCCCCCATCGATCCCGCGGAAGCCATTGCGCTCGCGATCGAGATGGAAGGGCCGGAGTCGGTGGCGGCGGTGTTCCTCGAGCCGGTGCAGAACTCGGGCGGCTGCTTCCCGCCCACCGACGGCTACTTCCAACGCGTCCGCGAGATCTGCGACGAGACCGGCGTGTTGCTCGTCTCCGACGAGGTGATCTGCGCGTTCGGCCGCCTCGGCCACTGGTTCGGTTCGCAGCGCTACGAGTACCAGCCCGACATCATCACGATGGCCAAGGGCATGACGTCGGGGTACGCGCCGATCGGCGGCATGATCGTGCGCCCGCACATCGTCGATCCGTTCCTGCGGGACAACAAGACGTTCCTGCACGGCATCACGTTCGCCGGTCATCCCGTGAGCTGCGCGGTGGCGCTCGCGAACCTCGATCTCATGGAACGCGAAGGACTCCCCGAGCACGTGCGCGCCAACGAGGCCGCGTTCCGCGCCACGCTCGAGAAGCTGTACGACCTCCCCATCGTCGGCGACGTGCGCGGCGCGGGCTACTTCTACGGCATCGAGCTCGTGAAGGACAAGGCCACGAAGACCACGTTCAACGCCGACGAGAGCGAACGGTTGTTGCGGGGATTTCTGTCTCGGGCCTTGTACGAAGCGGGCCTCATCTGCCGCGCCGACGACCGCGGCGACCCGGTCATCCAACTCGCGCCGCCGCTCACCATCGGTCAGCCCGAGTTCGACTACATCGAGCAGGTGTTGCGCTCGGTGCTCACCGAAGCCTGGTCTCGTATCTAGTCAGAGAACCACTCGGGAATTCCCTCGCGCCGCGATTCGTCGAGCGCCTTGCACCTTCCGCAGACGACGAGCCTCGGTCGGTCGCCGGCGGGGAGCAGCGTGATCGGCTTGCCGCAACACGACCGGCCGGAAAGGGTGCCGACGCGGTGCAGCGCGGGTGGTGTCTCGCCTTTGACGGTGCCGTACCTGGGAGTCATGTGGCTCACCGTACAAGGTGGGCAAGCCCACGGCGATTGCGCGCGGGGACGCGACGACTACCCGCCGCGGGCGCGGGCTTTCGCTTCTTCGATATGTCGTTCCCGGTGGTGGAACCAACACAAGAGTTCGAGATTATCGAGGTCGGTCGGGCCGCCGCGGCCCCAGTGCCACAGGTGATGCGCTTCGCAGTGGCTGGGAGGGCGGTTGCAGCCGGAGGCTTGGCAGTGGCGGTCGCGCGCCACGAGTGCTTTCCATTGCGCGGCAGTCGCAGTGTTGGTGGCGCGGCCGACGTCGAGGATTTCAGACCGACCTTGCATGATGATGCGGCTGATCTCGCAATCGCAGGAGATCAGTTCCAACATCGCCGCGGAGTACTCGTTGCGCCGGACCTCGGTCGGGACGCGCACTCCGGTCTCTGCAGCCGCGCCGGGGAGTTCGTCAATGTCGACGACAACACTCACGTGGGGCCGCACACCGTGCACGTCGCTCGGGTTCAGCTGCTCGACGTACAGCCGGCAGATCCCTGTGAGCGCATCGAACCGACGCTGCGGCGTCGAACGCGGATCCTGATGTTGTAGGTCGCGCTTCATCTCGGTGTTCAACGCCGTGTCGATGCAGTCGCCCGACAGTTGGTCGCCGTTCCCACGGAGGTCGAACGCGCCATTCAACGTCCTCGCGCTGTAGAGGGCGCGCCGGTCGTAATCGGTCTCGTCCCCACTTGCGCCGCCGTCGCCATCGATCGCGTCGGTGAACCGGCGCACTATCGCAGCGAACACCTTTGGCGGATGCTGTCGCGCCTGCTCGACCAACTCGGCTTCACAGCTCCCGATCTCCGCGGCCCGGCCCGGCGTGTACGCATCAGCCATCACGTGCGCATGACGCGTCGAGATGTCGCCCGCTTCGAACGCGGCCGACACGTCGGGCAGCTGCTCGAGCTTTCGGGACAGCGTGACGTACCGGTGCGCGACACCCGGATCGATGTTGCACGCGTGCCGCAACGCGGACGCCGCGGACTGGAAGTTATCGACGGTGTAGTCGCCGGAACGGTCGTAGTCGGCGACATCTTTGAGCCACGCCGCTTCGGCCGCGTCGAGCTCCCGCCGCTTCTTCATCAGGAGCTCCAGTGACACGAACATATGTTCGTACTCTAGCAGAACCACCCAATGAAACAAGGGTGAATGCGCCAGCATGGCGTCCCATGGATCGGTCTGCGCTCGAGCTCGTCGTTGCGAGCATCGCGCCGGTCGACGAGCCCGAAGCCGCTCGTTCCTAGCTGGAGCGCTCCTCGAGCTTCCATTCCTCGCCGCGGGCGCGGAGGCGATCGAGGAAGGGGACGGCGTCGAACGCCTCCGGGCCCCGCACCCCGGCACCACTCCACACACCTGTTGCCAGCAACTCCAGCGCGACGACGGGATTGATCGCGGTCTGCCACACCACGGCCTGCGCGTGGTGGCGCGCCATCGTTTCCGCGTTGTCGGAGACGTGGTACAGGTAGACCTCGCGCGGCCGACCGTCGACACCCGTACCCGTCACCCACGTTCCCGCGCACGTGCGGCCGTGCATGCGATCACCGAGGCCGGCGGGATCGGGAAGCACGGCGGCGACGAGGTCGCGCGGCGCGACCTCCACGCCGCGCACGACAACCGGAGCGGTCGCGGCCAGCCCGGTCTTGGCCAGTACCCGCAGCACTTCGATGAACTCGTCGCCGAGTCCGTACTTGAACGTGACGCGCCGGCACGAGACCTCGCGGGGGATCAACAGCACCTCTTCGTGCTCGACGTTCACACATTCGATCGGGCCGATGCCTTCGGGGAACACGAACGTCTCGGGTTCCGAGAAGGGCCGGGTGGTGAACCACCCGCGGTCGCGCTCCCACACGAGCGGAGGGTTGAGGCACTCCTCGATCGTCGTCCAGACCGAGAACGTCGGGGCGAAGTCGTAGCCGTCGATGACGAGATCGCTGCCGTCGCGCACCCCGACCTGGTCGATCTCGGAGAAGAGGTGGTCGGCCGCGTAGCGGGCGAAGACGTCGGAGAGGCCGGGCTCCACGCCCATGCCGACCAGGGCGAGGAGACCCCGCTCCTGCCATTGATCCGACGCCGCGAACTGCGACTCGCCGAGCATCACGCCCGTCACCTCGTAGGGCCGGTCCGGATCGGGCTCCGACAAGGTCATCGCCATGTCGACGTAGTGACAGTGCGCGTCGAACGCGGCTGCGAATATCGAAGGGTTGAGCCGCGGGTCGCACGCGTTGAGTACGACGTCGACCCGTTCGAGCCGCGCCAGTTCCGTGATCGCGGTGGTGTCCGACGCGTCGAGCGCGCGCGCTACGAATCTCGCATCCGCGCACCGTTCGACCGCGGCCGCAGCCCGCGAAACGTCGACGTCGGCGACCACGACGTGTTCGAGGACTTCGGATTCCGCAGCGCCGCGCGCGATCGCGGCACCGACCCCTCCGGCTCCGACGACCAAAACGCGCATGCACTCACGTTACGTGTGCGAGCCGAACCGCGCTCGACCGACGGAGGTGCACGTCGATCACGACGCTCACGATCGCGGCCCAGAAACACCACAGCGAGATGAAGCCACTCACGGTCAGCCACATCAGGACCGGCACCGCGACGAGGTTCACGACACCGAGCACGGCGAGATCGCGATGACTGCTCGCGATCAACGCCCCGCACGCGGCGACCACGTACAAGGCCGTGAGCTCGCGACCTTGGGACAACGCGCTCACGGCATAGGCGATGTGGTGACCGTCGATGGCGGCATCCACCGAACCGCGGAACAGCGCGACACCCAACGCGACCCCGACGCCGATCCCGAGGGCCGCGAGCGCGCCGATGACGCGGCGCCGACCGGCGGATTGCTCGACCGCGAGCACCGCGAGCGGCACGAGAACCGGCAGCGCGGCCAGCGCGAAGAGCACGTAGATCCACACACCCACGCGCCCGATCGACTCGGACACGCGGCCCTGCAGGCCCAACCATACGAAGGCCTCGTCGATCTGGTGCAGCCCGAACAGCAGCGGGAGCGACGCCAGAGGTATCTGATTCGGCTCCCGGACGTGGCGCAGGGCGTCGACGCCGACGACGACGACAATTCCCCCGACGACCGCGTCGGCGCCGGGGGAAAAGCACACGCGGGCTAGTCCGACCTGCAGACCGCGAGTTGCGCTCGGGTCGGCCAGCGCACGTCGGTTGCCCAACCGGCACGCTCGAACAACCGGATCACCGCCGCCGCCGGATCGACCTGATGCGGGAGTGCACCGTGGCGCGCCGAGCGCGGGAACGCGTGGTGGAAGTTGTGCCACGCCTCGCCGAACGAGATGATGCCGAGCGGCGCGAAGTTGGTGCTCTCGTCCTTCTGCGTCGCGGGCTGGCTCCCGAACATGTGGCAGATGGAGTTGACGCTCCACGTGACGTGGTGCAGCAGCATCATGCGCGCCAGGCCCGCCCACAGGAACGCGGTGAGTGCGCCGCTCAACGCGCCGGTGATCGTCCAGCCGAGGAAGAACGGGGCGGCGAGCGACGCGATCGCGAAGATCGGGAACAGGCGGCTGATGATCATCGTGTCGGCGTCGGCGAGCAGGTCGGGCGCGTAGCGCTCGGCCGAGGTCGGGTCGGCCTTGAACAGCCATCCGACGTGCGCGTGCGCGAACCCGCGCAACTGCGCGGCCGGTCCGGGTCCGTACTCGTGCGGCGTGTGGGGATCACCGGGCTTGTCACTGAAGACGTGGTGCCGCCGGTGGGTCGCGACCCAGCCGACGACGGAACCCTCGACGGCCATCGAGCCGGTCGATGCGAGCAGGATCTTGAGCCACCGCACCGAACGGAAGCTGCGGTGCGTGAAGAGGCGGTGATAGCCGATCGCGATGCCGAGGCCCGTGACGACGTAGAAGATGGCCGCGAGCACGATGTCGAACAGATTGACGGCGTGGCCCCACAGCAGCGGAATCGCGATCGCGAGCGCAATCGGTGGGCCGATCATGAGGAGGCCGGTGACGAAGCGGCCGGCGCGCACACTGGCCCGACTCGGTGCGCGGGCGGGTTCGGGCGCGCGCGGAGAGGAGGAGGGCGGGTCCAACAACGTGGTCATGGGCGTCTCGGCTCTCTGAAAAGTGAGAAAGGTCGTGCTTCCGACCAGCCTCGGGGTCCAGGAGGGTCGCCAGACACCGTTCCGAACTGCATCAGAACGATGCTGTCAGCATACGTCACCTTTTCGGCGCACCCACACGCGGGCTGAAGGTCATTGCGGTGGCAAGGAGGTGGTACGCACGGGCGGCGTGGCTATACCGGGAGCGCGAACGCGTCGAGCGCGGTCAGTGCCGCCAGACTGCGGCGGAAGAGGGCCCGCGTGAGCTCGACGTGCCGCGGATCGTCGATCGTCAGCGCGCCGGTGGCGACGACTGGATACACGAAGCCGAGCATCGCGCCGTAGCGGTACATCTCCCACGCCCACGTGCGGTCGACCTCGATCCCGAGATCGGCGAGATCGGACAGGTACGTGTCGAACGCGTGCCGGTAGCCGTCGGGATCGTCGATGTTGACGCTCTGGGTCACGTGGTACGCAAGGTCGCGCGGGCCCGCCGAGCGATCGATGAGCTGCCAGTCGACCACGATCACGTCGTCGTCGCCGTCGGTGAAGAACAGGTTGTCGAGGCGCCAGTCGGCGTGCGCGAGCGTGAGCGGCCCCTCGCACAGCTTCGCGAACAGTCCCGGGATGCGCGCCGCGTAGTTGTCGCCGAATTCGCGTATGCGGTCGTCGATCATGTCGCCGAAGAACTCCTGCACGCGCGGCCAGGCCATGTCGTACGCCATGGCGACCGCGGCCGGATACGGATCGTCGGCCAGCTGCAACACGAACGACGAATCCGACAGCGATTCGTCTTCCCAGAAGCAGGCGTGCAGCCGCGCCAGCGTGCGGATGGCGGAACGCGCCTCGGCGAGCGAACAGCCGGCGATCTGGTCGCCACCCCGCCCGCGCAGAGATACGTCCTCGAGCAACAGCACGGTGTCCTGGGTCACGGGGTCGTGCGCGGCGAAGTAGCAGTCGGGATGCGGGATCGTCGTACGCGTCGACAACTCGTTGTAGAACCCGACCTCACGGCCGTACATGTTGAGCACCGTGGCGACGAAGCGGCCTTCTTCGGTCGGCGCGGCCAGCTTCACGATCAACGTCGACGGTTCGCCCGCGCCGACGAGTTGCACGCGGTAGAGCTGGCCGACGAGGCCGACACCGACGCCGATCGGCTCGGTCGAGATCGCGGTGACCGGCCGGCCGAGCGCGTCGCTCAACCATTCGGGCGTGATGTCGGCGATCGTCGCGGGAACGTTCATCGTCCGGCCGCCGCGGTCGCCCGTTCCTGTTCGATCGCGTTCAACTCGGCGTATTCGACGCTGGTATCGACGTAGTCCTCGTACTCGAGCACCCCCATCTCCGTGAACCGTTCGCGCAGCCACGGCGTGCGCGCGTCGAGGAGCCCGAGCTTCTTGCAGTTCGGCACGATCTTCGCGAACAGCATGCGCTGGAACAGGATCTCCTCCTCCCGGTTCTGGCGGATGAAGTACGGCACGATCGCCCGGGCCGGGACGCCGAGCCGTTCCCACACTTCCTGGTGCAGGAACCGGTCGCGCATGCGCAGCGAGCCCTCGTACACGAACTCCTGACGCTCGCGCAGCTCCGGTCCGGAGAGCTCGGCGTACGCCTCCTGCAACGACAACACCCCGAACGCAACGTGGCGGGCTTCGTCGCTCATCACGTAGCGAATGAGTTGGCGCAGGAGCGGTTCGGAGCTGGTCTTGTAGATCGTTCCGAACGCCGCCAACGCGAGGCCCTCGATCAGGATCTGCATCCCCAGGTACGTGATGTCCCAGCGCGAGTCGGACAGGACGTCGTCGATGAGCGCACCGAGGTGTGCGTTCATGGGGTAGCGGGTCTCGAGCTTGTCGTCGAGGTAGCGGCCGAACACCTCGACGTGGCGGGCCTCGTCGACGACCTGCGTCGACGCGTAGTACTTCGCGTCGATCCAGGGAACGGTCTCGACGATGCGCGCGGTACAGATCAACGCGCCCTGCTCACCGTGCAGGAACTGACTCACGCGATGGGCGACGTTCTCCATCGCGTACCGGGCGATCTCCGCTTCACCCCAGTTCGCCACCGGTGAACCCGGTTCGTCGACGAGCCCACGGACGTATTGCATGCGCCGGTCGTTGCGCGAGAGCTCGGCCGCGGTGCGTTCGGGATCGACATCGACGGACCAGTCGAGATCGGTCGTTCCGTTCCACTGCGACGTCTTCGCCTTCTCGTAGAGCTTGTCGAGCGCGGGCCGCTCACCCTTCGTGTAGTTCCAGGTGAACGTCGCGTCGAACTCGGAGTCGACGGTGTGGGTCGTCGCACCGTCGTCCACCGCGACCTGGGACAGGATCGCTTCGAGGTCGTCGTGCGCGCGGGGAGTCGTGGTCATGGGGCGCATGATCGCACCCGGGCGCGGAACTGTCGACGATCCGCGGCCGACATCAGTCCGGAGTCGCCCGCGGCACTCCGATGGGATTGGGGAACGGGATGGTTCCCGTGTCGGACAACACCTCGGCGAGCGGCCGCATGATGTCGAGCAGCTCCGTGACGCCGTCTTCGCCGAGCGCCCGAATCGGTCCCTCCGCCATGCGGTCGGTGTCGGCCTCGATCGCGGCGTGGGCATCGACGCCGACGCTCGTGATCGCGTGGTCGCCGTCGAGCCAACCCCGCTCGGCCAACCGGTCGGCCGCCGCGGCCCAGTCCTCGTCGTCCCAGCCTCGGTAGGGCGCGATCGTCGAGCGGTCTACGCCCGTCGCCGCGAGCCGCAACACGTGCGCCTCACACGGATCGACGTCCGCGGCGTACAGCGTGGCGATGTGACCGTCGCCGCGATGTTCACGCAGCAACGTGCACCCGTGCCAGAGCGCGACGTGCGGTTCCCGCGGCCACGCGAGGTCGTGGTTCGCGGCGAACAGGGGGCGCGCGAACGGATCGCAGCCGTCGGTGGCCTGGAGGACGAGCCGGGCCGCGCGCGCGATCATCGGATCCTCCATGTCGAAGCAGCGCGCGAGTGCGCGACCTGCGCCGAGCTCACGGGCCTCGATCGCGTGCTCCGGACTCGTGATCTCCCAGACCTCGGGAATCGCGCGACCCACGAAGTCGGGATGGAAGCCGTAGAAGGTCGCGACCACGACACCGGGACCGACTGCGCCGAGCGGGGCGGCGCGGCCCGCGAAGTAGCCGCGCCAGAAGCCGCGCAGCCCGATGTCCTCGAACGCCGCACGCGCTTCACTCGTGAAGTAGGTGACCGCGTGATAGGGCTCGATGCACTGCCAGAGTGCCCGGGCCGGATTCGGCGTCATACGACCATGGTCCCACGTCCGGGCCACCCGTCAGTCGACCGTCAGCCCCCGGCGGCGACACGATCGGAGATCTTCGCCATGCGTGCTTCGAACACGGCGACGATGCCCTGGATCGTGGTGCGGCCCTCGACCGCGGTCTGCACGCCGTCGGGTTGCGCGAAGTAGACGCCCATCAGCACGCGCCCGCGCCGCAGGTACACCGCGACCGAATGCGACGACGCACCGCTCGCCGGGCTCGTCGTGACGAAGTCGTAGGCGAGTCGGTCGACCGTCGGCGTGCGCGGCCAGCTCGTGTCGGGCGCGGCGCGGAACGTGGTGGCGGCGGTGTCTTCGCCCACCGGGCTCACCACGGGAGTCGCCGGACACTTGTCCACGACCGACTTCAACTCCGCGAAGGCCTGCGCGCCGCCGGAGGCGCGGCCGTACAGGACGGCCTCGGTGCTCATCCGCAACGCGCTCGCGGAGTCGAGCAGCGCGACCTGGCGGCGCGCCGTGCGCTGCGCCTCGCTCGCGAACGTGCCGTTGCACAGGTCGAGCGTGGCGACGGTGGTGTCGGCGCCGTGTTGGAGGAGCTGGACCGTGTTCGGCGCCGTGACGTCGCTCTGGCGCAGGATGAGCCCGCCGAGCACAGCTGCGTCGGGATCGACCGGCGCCGCGGGGACCTTGGGTGCCGTGGTCGTGGGAGCCGGCCCGACGGAGAGGTCCGTCGGACCCTTGTCGCGCGCGTTCAGCACCACCGTCGTGATCGCGAACCCCACGATGAGCGACACGACGACGAGCGCCGCCGCGATTGCGAGGACCGGGCCCCGCTCGCTTCCGTGCCCGGCGCCGCTCGCCGCCGGCGGCGGCGCCAGCGGCGCAATCGTCTCGAGATCGGAATCCGGATCGACATCGAGATCGGGATCGGCGTAGTCGGTCACCCCAGCCAGAGTAGGGCGCCGCGCCGGAGGATCGACACGCGGGATTGCATCCGGAATCGGGCGCGCGGGCCGTCCGCGCGCCCTCCCCAACCGGCGGCGACCTGCCAAACTCCCCCGAATGACCCGCAAGCCGCCCGTCATCCTCGGCGTCACCGTCGCCGCGTTGACACTGCTCTCGGCGTGCTCGTCCTCGTCGCATTCGGCGTCCGGCACGCCGAACTCGACGGCCGCGCCCGCGGTCGCGACACCCACGACCCGTGCGCCCGCGCCGCCCGGACCCGCGGCCACGCTCAGCGGGCCGATCACCGGCGGCAAGGGCATCTCGCTCATCTCGGGCGTCAACATCGACCTCGCGAAAGCCGGCTACGCGGAGGACGAGTACTTCGCGTCGGGAACCGCGACCTCGTATACGAGCGTCGGACCGCGGACCCGGGACGGCCGCTGGTCGATCAAGCCGAGCGCGACCGCGCCGTACCGCACCCGCATCATCGTGCGGAAGCCGCGCGACCCGAAGAAGTTCAACGGAACGGTGCTCGTCGAGTGGATGAACGTGAGTGTGGGCGCGGAGACCGCGCCCGATTTCCCGTACGTGGGTAACGAGGTGACGCGCAGCGGCTACGCGTGGGTGGGTGTCTCGGAGCAACTGATCGCGGTGTCGGGCGGGACCGGCGTCGTGACCGTCCCGGGCGGCGTGCCGGCCGGTGGGTTGCGCGCCGCCGATCCGGTTCGCTACGGCTCGTTGCGCCATCCCGGCGACAAGTACTCGCTCGACATGTTCACGCAGATCGGTCGCGCGCTCCGTACCCCCGGAAAGCTCGACGTGCTCGGTCCGCTGCAGCCGAAACGCATCGTCGGGATCGGTGAGTCGCAGTCGGCATTCCAGATGACCACATACATCGACGCGATCCAACCCACGGCGCGCGTCTACGACGGGTTCTTCGTGCACAGCCGCGGCGGTGGTGCGATCTCGATCAACGGGGGCGATATCAGCAGCGGCATCAGCGGCGGCATCCACATTCGCGATGACAGCGACGTTCCGGTATTCCTCGTGGAGACCGAAACCGACGAGACGTTCCTGCGCTACTTCGACGCCCGCCAGCCCGATTCACCTCATCTCCGGCTGTGGGACCTCGCCGGCGCCTCGCACGCGGACGCGTTCATCGCGGGCGGCGACGGCGTAGGGATCGCGAAGAGCTTCCGTTGCAAAGCCGCGGAGGTCAACACCGCCCCGACGCACTACGTCGCCGAGGCCGCGCTGCACCAGCTCGACCAGTGGATCAGCACGGGCGTCCCACCGCAATCCGCGCCGCGTATGAAGGTCGCGCTCGTGAACGGCACTCCCGTCGTCCAACGCGACGCGTACGGGAACGCGCTCGGTGGCGTGCGCACGGCCGCGAACGACGTGCCCACTGCGACGCTGTCCGGCGACTCGGGTGACCCAAGTGTTCTGTGCGCGCTGTTCGGGAGCACGGTGCCGTTCGATCACGCGACACTCGTCCGGCTCTACGGGACGAAGGCGGCGTACCTGGCCAAGTTCCGTGCCGCGACCGACAAGGCGATCGCGAACGGCTACATCCTCCCGGCGGACCGCGCCGCGGTCCTCGCGGACGGCGCCAAGATCAACTTCTGATCACGCGACGCGGCGGATCGTGACCCGGACCTCGCTCGAGCGCGACGGTGGGCCGTTGTAGACGCCCTTGAGCGGCGAGACGTCGCCGTAGTCGCGACCGCGCGCGACGAGTACGTGCTCCTCACCCACGGGTTGACCGTTGGTGGGATCGATGCGCTGCCAGGACCCCGTCCACGCTTCGAGCCAGGCATGGCTCTGCCCGGTCACCGCGGTGTCGACGGCAGCATCGGCGTCGGGGTGCAGGTAACCGGAGGCGTAGCGGGCCGGGATACCCGCCGCTCGCAACAGTGCCAGCGCGACATGGACGAAGTCCTGGCAGACGCCGCGACCGAGTTCCAGGGCGGACCGCGCGTTCGTCGAGACGTCGGTCGCGCCGGGCTCGTACGAAAGGCTCTCGCGGACCCACGAGCTGACGGCCTCGACCGTCTCGCGGGGTGTGCGCCCGGATGCGATCTCGGCTGCGGTTTCGAGAAACGGTAGGTCGAGCGGAACGTGCGGGGACGTGTGCAGGTATTCGCAGAAGCGGTCGCGAACGTTTTCATCGGACAGAACCTCCCAGTCGGT
The DNA here is from genome assembly GCA_963835455.1 of uncultured Actinomycetes bacterium. Classification (GTDB taxonomy): domain Bacteria; phylum Actinomycetota; class Acidimicrobiia; order IMCC26256; family PALSA-610; genus PALSA-610. The sequence continues at coordinate 97,148 of CAWIFT010000005.1, read as the reverse complement.
ATCAGTGACATCGGGAATGGCTGCGACGGTTTCGACCAGCGATCGCGCGGCGACGATGAGCCGGTCGTGCGGCTCGTGCACGTCGAACGCGCTCACTTCAGTACCCCAGTAGTCGACGTATTGCATGACCGGAACGCTCGGGCGGACGTCGACGCGATGGTCGAGGACCATCTGCGTGGCGTCGCGCGCCGGGCTCATGCGCGCCTCGTTGTAAGACGCAAGTACCTCCCCTTCGTACTCGTAGCTGCTGACGTGTTCGATCGATAACCTCCAGACCATCAGGCGCTCCACCGGATGGCGAGCGCGGCATTGAAGAAGCGCTTCGCAATGACGTCGTGCGCCTGCGCGCACGCTCGTTCGAGCCGCGGCGAGGTGCTCGGGCAGCGAACGCTCGAGCTCGGCGACCCGGATGAACTCGAGATCGGCGCACGCGCGCCCGACGACGCGCCGCGGCTCACTGCCCGCGCCGTGACGGTCGGACGTGGGATCGAGATCGAACAGCGCGGTCTCCGCCGCGCCGAGCGCGTGGAACACCGAACGCGGGAACAGGCGGTCCAGCAACAGGAATTCCAGCGCCTTGGAACCCTCGACCCCCCGTCGGTAGGTGCGGAGATACGACTCGTAGGCCGCACAGCAGCGCAGCGTGGCGACCCAGCCTGCACTGCCCCAGGCGTCGCCCAACCGGGTCGACAGGAGCCGAACCGTGAGGTCGACGCGCTCCAGCGACCGACCGAGGACGATGAAGCGCCACGTGTCGTCGTGGCTCATCGTGGCGTCGGCGAGTCCCGACACGATCGCGGCGCGGTCGCGGACCCAGGCGAGGAATCCGTGCTGCGCGTACACGGACCGACCGCGGCGCGCGTCGAGCGCGCTGTGGGTCGCGTTGATGCTCCCCCACATCTCCGACGACATGGCTTCGCGCGCGCCCCGCGCGTTCTCCCACATCGCTTCGAGCGAGCGGACGACCGAGCCTTCGTAGCGCGGATCGTCGACGAAGAAGCCCACGAGCGACTCGACGTTGGTGCCGACCTCGACGAGCGCGGCCGGCTCGGTTGCGCCCATCGCCTCGACCAGCCGGCGGCACGCGGATTCCTCGCCCCCCACGCGGTCTTCGAGCAACGCGTGCGAGTACACGTCGAGGATGCGCGCGGTGGCCTCGGCCCGCTCGGTGTAACGCCCGAGCCAGTAGAGCGACTCCGCAATGCGACTCAGCATCTCGGGCTCGTCCGGTCCGGGCTCACTGCTGTTGGGCCGCCTGCTCGTTGGCGGCCGGAACCATGTCGAAGGGTTGGCGCGCGAGCGGCTCGCAGCCCAGGGCGTCATTCGCCGCCGCCTCGGCCTCTTCGGCATCCACGCCGTCGGGCGCGAGCACCCATGTGTCCTTCGAACCTCCGCCCTGGCTCGAGTTCACGACCAGGCTCCCCTCGCCCAACGCCACGCGGGTGAGACCACCGGGGACGACCCACACGTTCTCACCGTCGTTCAACGCGAACGGGCGCAGGTCGAGGTGGCGGGGACGCATTCCCGACTCGACGTAGGTCGGCGCGGTCGAGAGCGCGACCGGTTGCTGCGCGATCCACGACCGGGGCGCGTCTTCGACCGCGAGCCGCACCGCTTCGAGCGCTTCCCCGTCCGCGCGCGGCCCGATGACGATGCCCTTGCCGCCCGAGCCGTCGGCCGGCTTCCACACCAGCTGATCGAGTCGCTCGAGCGCCCACGACCGGACCTCGTGGTCGTCGAGCATGAACGTCTCGACGTTGGCGAGGATCGGACGCTCGCCGAGGTAGAAGTCGATCATCGCGGGAACGTAGGGGTACACGGCCTTGTCGTCGGCCACGCCGTTGCCGAGGAAGTTCGCGATCGTGACGTTGCCCGCACGCGCGGCATTCACGATTCCCGCGCAGCCCAACATGGACGTGGGGAGGAAGTGCAACGGATCGAGGAACTCGTCGTCGACCCGGCGGTACACCACGTCGACGCGCTCTTCGCCGCCGGTCGTCAGCATGTAGAGCACGTTGTCGCGGCACACGAGGTCACGGCCCTCGACGAGCTCCACCCCCATCTGCCGCGCGAGGAACGAGTGCTCGAAGTACGCGGCGTTGTGCACTCCCGGTGTGAGGAGCACGACCCGGGGGTCGTCGACGCCGCGCGGTGCCGTCGCGCAGAGGGTCTGCAGGAGACGCGACGGATAGTCGGAGACGGGTTGCACGCGGTGCGCCGCGAACATCTCGGGGAACACGTGCGTCATCGCGCGCCGGTTCTCCACGACGTAGGAGATGCCCGACGGAATGCGGAGATTGTCCTCGAGCACGCACATCTTCCCGGCGCCGTCGCGCACGAGGTCGATGCCCGCAACGTGCACGCGCACACCGCCGGGCGGACTGATGCCGCCGCACGCGGCCCGATGGAAGTGCGACGACGTGACGACGAGGCGGCGCGGAACGATGCCGGCGCGCATGATCTCGCCCGGTCCGTAGATGTCGTCGAGGAACCGCTCGAGCGCCCGCACGCGCTGCGCCACTCCTCGTTCGATCACCGACCACTCGGACGCGGAGATGACCCGGGGAACCAGGTCGAGCGGGAAAGGGCGCTCCTCGCCCGAGTGCGCGTAGGTGATGCCCTGATCCCGGAACACGCGGTCGCGGGTCGCGCAGCGCTCGTCGAAATCCTGCTTGGAAAGGGTCTGCACGTGCTCGTAGAGGGATCGATAGTCGACCCTGGTGTCGCCCTGCGCGTCGAACATCTCGTCCCACGCATCGATTGGCTTGTACGCGTCGAGGAGATCGCCCACCACGCCAACCCTGCCGTAGACGCGGTACCGCGGCGTGTCCCGCCGATGAAGCAGCGGTATCGAATTGCTGTGCGCTATCTGACGACCGACGGGCGACGGCGCGTCAGATGACGGACGCCCACACCGCGTAGAGCGGATCGCCGCCGGGAGGCGTGAGACACTGCCGCGCCACCGCCGGTGCGAAACCGCCCGCGGCGGCGAAGTATTCGGTGACGATCTGTTGATGCGCGGCGTCGCCCGAATACAGCCAGCCCCGGATCGCCTTGGTGGGAAACAAACGGTTCGAGAACGTCGTCACGAACCGGCCGCCACCGCGCACGACCCGCGCGACATCGCGGAAGACCCCGACCGGATCGGTGAGATAGTCGACCGACACGCAGCATGTCGCGTGGTCGAAGGAATCCTCGGCGAACGGCATCACCGGATCGGCATTCAGATCGTGCACGACCCACGCCGCGGCTTGCGGGTTCGCGGCGAGCTCGTCGGCGTTCATACCGAGAACCGTGAGCGCCTCCGGCGCCGCAGGAAAGTGCGAGACCCAAGAGCTCATGAGGTCGAGCACGGCGCCGCGCACCGCGAGCTCTTCGTACAGGGCGCCGACCGCGGCGATCGCCCCGTCGTCGATGTGCGTGACGTAGCGCGGGGACGCGTAGAACTCGGCATCCTCGGTTTCGTCGCCCCGGGCGAAGAAGCCTTCGGGAAAGTCGGCCACCCCGGCATCATCGCACGGGGTTCGGATAGCGTCTGCGGCGATGCGCCGCGCTCTGCATCCGTGGAACACGGGCTTCGTCTGGCCCGACCACACGGGCCCGCGGACGACGATTTCGGCCGAGCAGGCGCGCCAGTTCGACGAGCTCGGCTACTTCGTCGTCGAGGATGCGTTCGACGCCGCCACGCTCGCCCGGCTCGCGGCGGAGCTCGAACCCGGCGACGAGCGGACCAAGGCGTTTCTCGCGGGCTTACCCGACGGGCGGTTCGGGGTCACGGCGCTCGACTCGCAAACGGTCGCACCCCACGCGGTGACGCGCAGTGCGTACGCGCGCCGGTTCGTCGCGGACGAGGTCTTCGCCGGGCTCGCGCGCGACCTCATCGGCCCGGACGTGCGTCTCTATTGGGATCAGTCCGTGTTCAAACAGCCGAACGGCGCCGAGCCCGTGCTCTGGCACCAGGACAACGGCTACACGTACGTGGAGCCGCAGGCGTACCTGACGTGTTGGCTCGCCATCACCGACGCCACCCCGGAGAACGGCTGCATCGCGGTGATGCCCGGGGTGCACCGGGCCGGCACCCTCGAACACCAGTCGACTCCCGTCGGCGAAGAGTGTTGGGGTGACTGGTCGACCGCGGTCGACGTTCCGGTGCGGGCCGGAGGCATCGTGGTGTTCACGTCGCTCACCCCGCACGCAACCCGGCGCAACACGACCGACGCCGTACGCAAGGCATACATCCTTCAGTACGCACCGGACGGCGCGGTTGCGTACCACGGCGATCCGGCGTCGGGTCCGCCGAAGGCGACCGAGATCCTCGGCGACGACGAGCGCCGCTACTGGATCGTGCGCGACGGCGCCCGCGTCGAACCCGAGACGAGCCGGTGAACATCGACGCGCTCTTCCGCTATCCCGTGAAGTCGATGCTCGGCGAGTCGATCGACGCGGCGATCGTCGGCGACCGCGGCTTGCTCGGCGACCGCGGATACGCGCTCGTCGATCAGGAGACCGGCATGGTCGCGAGCGCGAAGAACCCCCGCCGCTGGAGCGTGCTGTTCGGGTGCCGCGCCGCGTACCTCGCGGAACCCGACGACGCCGCCGAGCTCCCGCCGGTCGAGATCACCGGGCCCGACGGCGAGACGATCCGCAGCGACGATCCGGGCGTGCACGTCGCGTTGTCGCGGATCGTGGGTCGAACCGTGCGGCTCGAGACCCGACCCCCCAAGGGTGCGAGGTTGGAGCAATACCGCCTCCCGGTCCAGGGATTCGCCGACGAGCGCGACGACACCGTCACCGACGAGAAGATCGCGGCGGTCGCGCCGGGCACGTTCTTCGACGCCGCACCCCTGCACGTCATCACGACCGCGTCGCTCACGCGCCTCCACGAGCTGAGCCCGGGCACGAGCTTCCCGCCCCAGCGCTTCCGGCCCAACGCGGTCGTGGCCGTCGCTGACGCGGCCGGCTTCGTCGAGAACGACTGGGTCGGCCACTCGATCGCGCTCGGCGCCGAGGTACAGGCGTCGGTGTTCCTCGCCGCGCCGCGCTGCGTCATGACGACGCTCGCGCAGGGCGACCTGCCGGCCGACAACACGGTCTTGCAGACCGTCGCCCGGCACAACCGCTTCGACATCCCCGGCCTCGGCCCGAGCTCGTGCGTCGGCGTCTACGCGCTGGTCACCCGCGGCGGCGCGTTGGAGCAGGACGATCGGGTCGAGATCACGTGACGACCGAGTACGTCCGCAACCAACCGGACTTCTTCGCGGTCGGCCCCGCGTCGGCGCCCGCCGCGCTCGACGTCGGTCATGGCATCTGGTGCTCACCCGGAATGTCGAGCAGCTACCTCGTCACGACCGACGACGGCCGCGTCGTGGTGAACACGGGCATGTGGTTCGAGGCGAAGACGCACAAGCGCAACTACGACGCGGTCACGACCGCGCCGACGCGCTACATCGTGCTCACCCAGAGCCACACCGACCACATCGGCGGCATCGACCGCTTCCGCGAGGACGGAACGCAACTCATCGCGCAGGCCGACATCACGGCGTGTCAGGCCGACGACGTTCGCATTCACGGTCTGCGCATCCGGCGCTCGCTGCCGTTCTTCGCGGACGTGATGGGTCAGCCCGGCTTCGCGCGCGGCGACGCGGTCGAGCTCCCACCCCTCGCCCGGCCCGCCGTTCCCGACATCACCTTCTCGCAGACGTACGCGTTCGAGTGCGGCGGTCGCCGCTTCGAGTGCATCAGCGTCCCCGGCGGCGAGACCCTCGACTCGCTGGTGCTCTGGTTGCCCGACGACGGTGTCGCACTCGTCGGCAACATCTTCTCCGCCTTGTTCGGGCACTTCCCGAACCTCGTGACGATGCGCGGTGACCGCATGCGCGACGCGCTGGCCTTCGCCGATTCGGTGCAGCGGGTCATCGACCTCGAACCGGAGATGCTGCTCCTCGGTCACCACGGGCCCGTGCAGGGTCGGGCCACGGTGCGCGCGGAATGCGAACGCATCCGCGACGCCACGCGCTACGTACACGACGCGACGGTTGCGGCCATGAACGCCGGCGACGACGTGTGGTCGGCGATGCAGAGCGTCACGCTGCCGGAGAACCTGTCGGTCGGCCAGGCGTACGGCCGCGTCGACTGGAGCGTGCGCGCGATCTGGGAGTCGTACGCAGGCTGGTTCCATCAGCACTCGACCCTCGACCTCTACGGCGCCGCGCCCGAGCAGGGTGCGGCCGAGCTCGTCGCACTGGCGGGCGGGGTCGAATCCGTGGCCGCACGCGCCGGCGAGCTCGCGGCTTCGGATCCGCTCACCGCGGTGCGCCTCTGCGAGATCGCACTCGCGGTCGACCCTGAGCACGTGGGCGCGCTCGACGCGTACCGCGCCGCGCACACGCAGCTGCTCGCGGAGCACGGGCGCGCGAACTTCTGGATGACGCGTTGGCTCGAAGGCGAGGTGCGCAGCGCGACCAACCGGATCGATCGCCTCGAGGCGCCATGACCCGCCTCGGCGCGCAATGAGCAACGCGCGGGGCGAGGTCGTGCGCATCGACGACCTGCGCGCGCCCCGCCTGGTTCCCGCGCAGCAGGCCGCGCTCGACTACGTCGCCACCCTCGACCTCGACCTCGACGCGGACCGACTCATCGCCGAGGCGTGCGACCGGGCCCGGTGCGACGACTTCGGTGATCCCGGCTTTCGCACGCGCCTGCACGCCATGATCGACGCGGTCGAGGCCGACACGGGTCTCGGTCCGATCGGGCGGCTCGCGATCCGCCAGCGCGCGGTCCGGCTCCTGACCAGCCGGCTACTGGTCGAGGACCTCGTGCACCGGCGCCCGGAGATCCTCGACATCGAGCTCGTCGCCCCGATCATCGTGATCGGGCTCCCCCGATCCGGCACCACCCACCTCGTGAACCTGATCGCCGCCGACACGCGGCTGCGTTCGCTCCCCTATTGGGAGAGTCTCGAGCCGGTTCCGCTCCCCGGCGAGGGTCCCGACCGCGACGGAATCGATCCCCGCTTCACCCGCTGCCGACGCGACTACGAAGCACAGCTGCAGATGGTGCCGCACCTCCGCGCCATGCATCACCAGTACCCGACTGCGATCGAAGAGGAGATCGAACTCCTCGATCTCGACTTCGCGTCGTACACGCTCGAGTGGTACGCGCGGGTACCGCGTTGGCGCGACTTCTACCTGGGCCTCGACGAGCGCGTCCACTACGCGTACATGAAGAAGGTGCTGCAGGTGCTGACGTTCCTGCGGGGCCCGGACCGGTGGGTGCTGAAGTCGCCGCAACACCTCGAACAGATTCCGGCGCTGCTCGCGACCTTTCCCGACGCGACGTTCGCGATCACGCACCGCGACCCGGTCGCGGTCATCCAGTCGGCGGCGACGATGCTCGGGTACGGCGACCGCATGCGACGGGATGCGATCGAACCCGAAGCACTGGCGGAGTACTGGCTCGATCGGGTCGATCGGCTCCTCCGTGCGTGCGTCCGCGACCGCGACCTCCTCCCGCCCGATCGCAGCATCGACGTGGTCTTCCACGAGTTCATGGCCGACGACATCGGCATGGTCGAGCGCATCTACGCGCGGGCCGGTCTGCCCATGACCCGCGCGGCGCGCGGCCGGCTCGACGCGTTCATGGCGGAGAATCCGCGCGGCAAGCACGGCCGGATCGGGTACGACCTGCGCGGCGACTTCGGGCTCGACCCGGCCGCGGTCCGCGCCCGCTTCGACTACTACTTCGCACGCTTTCCGGTTGCAGTGGAGGACGAATGACGGACGGGCTGCGCACCGCGATCGTCGGTTGCGGCGCGATCTCGCACTGGCACCTCGACGCCATCGACCGCGCCGGAGTGCCGATGACGATCACCGCCGCCGTCGACCCCGTCGGCGAGAACGCGGACCGCATCGCCGCGCGCACCGGTGCGACCGCGTACGGATCGCTCGAGGCGGCGCTGGACGCGGGGGGATTCGAGGCCGCGCTCCTCGCGGTTCCGCACCATCTCCACGAGCCGGTGGCGACGGTGGCGCTGGACGCGGGACTGCACGTGCTGCTCGAGAAGCCGCTCGCCCCGACGATCGACGGGTGCGACCGCCTGCTCGAGACCGCACGGCGCGCCGGCACCGTCTTCATGGTCGCCGAGAACGCGCAGTACTGGCCCGAGGTCCTGACGGTACGCGACCTCGTGGCCGACGGCGCGATCGGCGAGGTCGTCACCGCGCGCGCGGCCACGTTCTTCCCCGCGCTCGGCGACTTCTACGGCGGCGACCGCCCGTGGCGTTTCGACCAGGCCGCGGCCGGTGGCGGCGTGGTGATCGACACCGGCTCCCATTGGCTGCGACCCCTGCGGATCTGGCTCGGCGAGGTCGACGAAGTGGTCGCCGCGCTGGGCCATCCCGATCCGCGCATGGAGGGTGAGTCGCTGTGTCGCGCGCTGCTGCGATTCGATTCCGGGACCGTCGCGGCGTTCGACGCGATGTTGATGACGGGCGGCATCGCGCCACAACCGCTCTTCACGGTCACCGGCACGACCGGCGAGCTCACCGTCGAGGGTTCCGGGTGGGTCAAGCTCTGGGACGGGACGGAGTGGAAGGGCAAGAAGATGGGCGAGCAGGGCGGCTACCTGCGCTCGTACGAAGCCGAGCTCGCCGACTTCGCCTCGGCCGTATTGCGCGGGACGCAGCCCGCCGCGCCGGCCGGGTACGCGGTCGGTGAGCTCCGGCTCGCGCTCGCGATGTACCGATCCGCAACGAGCAATCGCTGGGAGAAGGTCTGGGCATGAGCGGCGTCACGTTCGACTTCGCCGGCGCGCGGGTGCTCGTCACCGGCGGTACGTCGGGCATCGGGCGGGCGATCGCGCATGCGTTCCTCGATGCCGGCGCGGCCGTGACCGTCACGGGAACGCGAGCGGCGCGCGAGGCGTACGACGTCGACCTGACGTCGTTCGCGTATCAGCGCTGCCGCATGACCGAGCCCGCGGAGATCGACGCGGTCGGTGCGGGCCTCGAAGCGCTCGACGTGCTCGTGAACAACGCGGGCCAGAACCTCCCCGGCGGGCGCAGCGAGTACGAGCCCGAGGTGTTCGAGGAATCGGTGACCGTGAACCTGTTCGGCGCGTTCCGCATGGCGACCGCGGTGCGGGGCCTGCTCGCGGCGAGCAAGTTCGACGGCGGCGCGAGCGTCGTGAACCTCGCGTCGATGGCGTCTTTCTTCGGCATCGAGATCGTGCCGGGGTACGGGGCGGCGAAGGCCGGCATCGTGCAGACCACGAAGACCCTCGCGGTCGCGTGGGCGAGATACGGCATTCGTGTGAACGCGATCGCGCCGGGTGTCGTCGAGACGGGGATGACCGCGCCGATGATGGACTTCGAGCAGCTGACGGCACCGCTGCTCGCGCGCACACCCCTCGGCCGGTTCGCGGCAACCCGACGAGATCGCGCCCGCGGCGTTGTTCCTCGCAAGCCCGCAGGCGCGCTACATCACCGGTCAGACCCTCGCCGTCGACGGAGGGTTCTCGATCGCGGGCTGAGCCTCAACGCCAGGGCATGAGGGCCATCATCATCGCCTCCGGGTCGTCGACCAGCTCCACGTAGAGGCCGAACGCGTCCCAGGTGTCGAGATAACAGAAGCGCAGCGAACCGAACGTCGCGCCCTGCACGCGCGCGAACCCGAGTGCACCTGCCGCCGCGACCTCGGCGTCGATGTCGTCGACGAGGAACCCGAGGTGGTGCAGCCCGGGGCCGTTCGCGGCGAGGAACTCCGAGTGCAGCCCGACCCCCCGGACGGGCCGGAGCAGCTCGATCTGCATGTTGCCGCTGCGGGCGAACCCGATGTCGAGCGCACAGGTGGTGCGGCCGCCCCGGAAGTCGTATTCGATATCCGAGGCGGGCAGGGTCGCGAAGTCGCCGCAGCCGAGCGTCGCTCGCAGCCCACGTTGCGCGCCCTCGAAGTCGTCGACGACGAACGCCTGCTGGAACAGGCCGCCGCCGATCCGGGCGAGCAACGCGTTCATCGCCCCCGGTGCGCTCACGGCGCGCACGGTAGCGGAGGATCCGGTCAGTCGGAAGACGGGAACGCGGGCGCGACGCGCAGCCGCAGACGAATCGCGCGATCCGACCAGCTCGCGGCGTCGGCGGGCTCGGCGCCCGGGGCCGGTGTTTGCGTTGGGGCGACGACCGTGGCCGCGGCGACCGGCTCGGACGTGGGTCCGGGCTTGCGCGCGATCTCCGCCCAGACGGTTCGCCCGTCCCGCCCGGACATCGTCGACCACCGCGTCGTGTGCGCTTGCAGCATGTGCTGTCGCGGCTCACCGAGCTCGCGGTGCCCGGGGTGCGGGTCGCGCACCATCAGCATGGTCGCATCCGACTGCACGGTCACGATCATCAACACCTCGGACGCGCGGCGCCCGACGCGCTTGCGTTCCCGCCCGTAACCGCCGACGAGGTGCTCGGCCACGAAGGCCACCATCTCCGCGTGCTCGACGCCGGTTTGCGCGCGTTCGCACTCGCGACGAATCGCGTCGCGCATGGAGGCGATTCGCTTCACATCGGCGGTGAGACGCAGCTCGATCATCAGGAATGAGGGGTGCCACCGAAGATCGGTGACACCCCTGCATCGGAGCCGTCGCGCCTCGCAATGAGACGGCCGGAGACCACTGTGGCCGTTGTCATAATTTCGCCGCAATGCCGCGGCGAGCCGTCAGCGCTTCTTGGCGACGCGCTTGGTGGTCTTCTTCGCGGGCTTCGTCGCCTTTGCGGCGCGCTTCGTGGCCTTCGCCTTGGCCGCGCGGGCCGCGCGGGCCTTCACCAGGTTCTGCGCGAGCTTGGCGCGCGCCTCCGGCGACAACGGGCGCCGCTTCTTCGCCACCTTCTTCGTGGACTTCGCCGCCGCGCCGGAGCGGGCGCCTTTGGAAGCGGACGGCCGGCCGACAGCCGGCGAGACATCCGCGACTTCGACACTGTCGCCGAACAGATCGCGGGCCACGATCGCAGCCTGGTACTGGTTGCTCGCTTCGACGATTTCTACGGACGAACGTCTCAAAGTGACTCGGTAACGCGGCATTGTAAGAACCCTCCGAATGGTCGACTGAGAACACCGTAAACGACCCGCCGCGTGCGAGCCGAAGCCAGGGACCATGCCGCCGGCGCGAGAATTGCTTCTCACAACAGGTTTTTCCCAATACGGTGTCGACTCAAGCCTGGAGCCGAGTTGTCGCGGGTTTCTTTGTCAGGCGCGATACACGGACTGCATCGGCAGCGGCTCCGCGGGCGCAATCGTCAGACCGTGGAGTCGGGCGGTGAGGAGTTTCTCCCGGTCGGGTTCGCGGATCCGGGCCGTCCACGCACCGTGCCGCTCCCACACGGCCGAGCAGGCCGCACACGTGAGCAGCATCGACCCGCCGGAGGAGATCTCGACATCGACCTGGGCCCCGTCGTACGGGCACTGTGTCAGATTCACCCCCAGGTCGTCGGCCGACCGCGCCCGGAAATGAAGCCCGGTCGAAAACCGCGCTTCAGGGATCGGCCTTTGCGGCCGACAATCCTCATGGCGCCTGCGACCCCCTCTACGCGTGGACGCCCAGCACGACGCCTCCGGTTCACGCATTGCCATAGCCGCCGGAGGCGTCGTCGCGTCCGGAAACTTCGTGGGCGTCCGGAAACTTCGTGGGCGTCCGGAAACTTCTTGGGCGTCCGGAAACTTCTGGGCGGCGGTAGCCTCGGGCGATGGCCGACGAGGCCGGCTATCTCGGCCGGAACCGGTTCCTGCGCTGGTGGCCCAAGCTGCTGCTCGCCCTCGCTGCGCTGATCCTCGTCGTGCGACCGAGCCACGCAATCCAGTGGGTCACGGTGCTCGGCCTGATCGCCTACGTGCACGGCCGGTGGCTGCCCTGGCAGTTCTCGATCCGGGAGGACGGCCTCTCGCTCGCGTTTCCGTTCGGGCGGCGCCTGTTCCTGCCGCGCACGTCCCTGACGGTCCGCATGGAGGTCGTGGGCGCGGTCGCGATGGTCGGCCGCCGCCGGCACTTCGGCTACCTGCTGATGGAGCGCATCGGCTACCAACCCGACAACGAAGAGCACCTGCGCGGCGCGTTCACCGGCTTCGGTTACCACTTGATGTAACCGGGTGACAGGGTGATCGGGTGACCGGAGATCGGGTGACCCGGTGATCACTCAGGCGAGGGCCTGGGGGTCGCGGTGCTCCCCGAGCCGCGCCGCGGGCGACTTGCCGGAGTCCACGGGGTCGTAGGTCCAGTCGGGTTGTTTCGCGCCATGTCGTTCGTCGATGCGGGCGACGCCATTCGTGATGCCGACCAGTTCGGCGACCGCCACGGGGGCCGAAGCACGCGCCGTCTTGTCGAGGTGCGCGGCGACCTCGTTCGGAAACCGCTCGAGCAGGCTCGCCGCGATCACCTGTTGCTGCGTCGCCAGCGAGCAGCGGGCGCCGTCGGCGACCTTCGCGATCCGCGATCGCAGTTCGTCGATGTCGTTGGCGGCGGCTTCGCCGCGCGTCGTCGCCGCCAGCAGTTCGGCGATGCGGAGCCCGTCGAGCTTGCAGGGTGTGCACTGCCCGCACGACTCCACCGCGAGGAACCGAGAGACGCCTGCCGCGACCGCGACGAGATCGTCGGAGTCGTCGTACACGACGAAGCCCCCCGAACCGAGTCCGCTGCCGATCGCAGCCAGGGCTTCGTAGCTCACGGGGGTGTCGAGCGCGGCGCCGGTGATGAACGTGTTCGAGACACCCGGCAACACCGCGCGGATCTCGCGACCGGGCCGCGCGCCCCCGCCGATCGCCTCGATGACCTCGCGCAGCGGCGTTCCCATGACGACCTCGCCGACGCCGCTGTGAACGGTCGAGCCCGTCACCGTGCACACGATCGTTCCCGGCGATTCCGGGGTCCCCTCGGTGCGGAACCAGTCCGCGCCGCGCGCCACGATCCGAGCGACGTTCGCGAACGTCTCGACGTTGTCGACCAGCGCGGGCGGGGCTTCGGTGTCGGCGTCGGGTCCGGCCATCTCGACGTGCGCCGAGAGTCCGCTGTCGGCACCGATGTCGGCGGCCGACTCGACGACCTCGCGAACGCCACGCCGGTACGGAGGGGCGATGCGCGGGAACGGGTACCGCCCGTCGATCGTCTCCAACAACGCCGTCTCTTCGCCGTAGAGATACTCGTTCGGGCCCCCGAAGACGGAGATCTCGATGCCGTCGACCCAGCCCGCGCTCGTGATCTCGGCAACCGCCGCGCGCAGCCGTTCGACCTCGGCGGTGAAGGATTGCTTGGTGCCGACGATGATCTGGTCGGCATTGAGGGCCAATGCGGCGATCACCGCCCCCTCGAGCACCTGAAACGGGTCGTTGCGGAGGATGGTGCGGTCTTTGAACGTGCCCGGTTCACCTTCGGCGGCATTGATCACCACGGACGTGCGCTCGAAGTTGGAGCAGTAGTCGCGCACGGTGCGCCACTTGCGCCCGGTCGGGAAGCCCGCACCGCCGCGGCCGCGGAGTCCGGATGCCTCGAGCTGCTCGATGATCTCCTCGGCGCTCATCGCCCGAGCCGCGGCGAGGCCCTTGCCGCCTCGGGCCTTGGTGTATTCGTCGAGCGTCCCGATCGGCGTGGGGTACAGGACCCGATGCACAAGCGTCATGGTGCGCCAAGCTACCCGGATCCAACATCCGGGAAACTCCGGACGGTCGCGGTCGCTATCTCAACTATTTCCATGGTATTTGTTGTTATCGATCACCCCTCGGCGCCCCGAACGTGTGAAGATTCCGGGCCGCGTGGATACGTTGGGGGCCGATGCCCGAACCGCGCACGGTTGACGAGCTCCTCGAAGCGGCGCGCGCGTCGCTCGAACGCGTGTCACCGGCCGGAGCACGACAGGCCGCCGCCGAGGGTGCCCTCGTCGTCGACATCCGGCCGCTGGAGCTGCGCGTCCGCGACGGAGTGATCCCGGGCGCGGTCGCGGTCGGCCGCAATGTTCTCGAATGGCGACTCGATCCCGTCGGCGCGCACCGCATTCCCGAGGTGACGTCGTACGAGCAGGTCGTGGTGGTGGTGTGCGACGAGGGTTACGCGTCCAGCCTCGCGGCCGCGTCACTGCAGCAGCTCGGCCTGCAGCGCGCGACCGATCTCATCGGCGGATTCCGGGCGTGGCGAGCCGCGGGACTACCGGTCGAGCGATTCCCCGCCTGATCCATCCGTCACTCGTCGTCCGCGGGAACCAGCGCCTTCCAGAGCAATCCGCCGAGGATGCCGCCGACGATCGGGAACACGATGAACACCCACAGCTCCTTGAGCGCCCACGTGTGCTGGAACACGGCCGTCGCGATGCTGCGCGCCGGGTTCACCGACGTGTTGTCGACCGGGATCGTGACGAGGTGGATGAGCGTGAGCATGAGTCCGACGGTGATGCCGGTGAATCCCGGTGACATCGACTTCCGGCTCGTGCTCGCGATGACGAAGATGAACAGCGCGGTGAACACGACTTCCATCAGGATCACCGCGGGCAGCTTGAACAAGCCGGGGGAATGCGAGCCGTAGCCGTTCGATGCGAAACCGGACGCCTTCGCACTGAAGCCGGAGTGACTGTTGGCGATGACGAAGATGATCAGCGCGCCGACGAGGCCACCCACCACCTGCCCGCCCATGTAGAACGGGACGTCGCCCGACTTCGTCTTGCCGATCACCCACAGACCGGCCGTGACCGCGGGATTGATGTGGCAACCACTGATGGATCCGATCGCGTACGCGGCGCACAACAGGCTGAGCCCGAACGCGATCGCAACGCCGAGCACCGTGACCGAGCTGCCCGGAGTGAACCGGCCCGTCGCAAGGATCGCCGTGCCGGGACCACCAACGACCAAGATCAACGTACCGATTGCTTCCGCCAGCGCTATTCGAGCTCGTTGCGACATCGAAACCCCCTCTGCGAGTACGGATCTCCGCGGAACGCTACAGACGAATCGTCACGCATACGAGTACTGCGCGCGTGATTGACTCGGGCCATGAAGAAGTTGGCTGACTATGGCAGCGATGATCACCCGGCGGACGACCCGGAACGAGTGCAGATCACCTGGATCGTTGCCGTGCTCGACGATTGCGAAGAGTGCGTGGACCCGCGCATCGAGCTGACCGTCGAGGAGGCGGGGAAACCGGGAACCGGGCTCGTCGGCCATCTGAGTCCGGCGACCGCTCGCCGCCTCCGCGCCGCGCTCGCCACGGCGCTGCGCGAGATCGGCGAACCGGTCGACGCATGACCTCCGGTCGTGCGCTGCGCACCTCCGACCGCTCGCCGGGTGCGACCGTCGGGTTCAGCCCGCCGGGCCGGTGATGACCACCGAGCACGGCGCGTTGCGCACCAGGTAGTCGGACACCGATCCGAGCAGCGCGCGCTTGATGCCGCCGCGGCCGCGCGAACCCACGACGAGCGCCCGCGCGGAAACTTCGGTGGCGAGCGCGCACAACGCGGGGCCGGGATCGCCGCGCACGACCCGGATCTCGGCCGCGTCGATCCCCAGCGCGGCCGCGGCCTGTTCCGCGACCGTTCGCCCCTCGGCTTCGAGCACGGTGTCGCGTTCCGAGAGCTCCTCGGCCGACATGACGCCGCCGAAGTGCCCGCCCCCCGTGACGAGCGACTCGTCGCTCGCCTCGACGACGGTGACCACCAGCGGCGTCCCCGCGGCTCGAACGAGCTCGAATCCGGCGGCCACTGCCTTCGTCGCGAGGTCCGACCCGTCGACACACAACACGATCACGCCGGCATCGCTCGATCCGGCATTGCTGGGGCTCACGTCACGGTTCCTCTCGGCGCCAAGTCGGCCCGGATCTTTGCCCGCGCGTCGGCGAAGTCCAAACTCGGTCCTTAATATCCCGCCATGACCGAGGGCGGAGCACCGAGGCTCCCGAGCGCGGCCGAGCGCAGCGGGGCCGGGCGAGCCATACGCACCGCGGTGCCGCGCGCACACCAGGCGGCCTGGTCGCCCCCCGACACCCGCGGCGACCCGATCGCCGCGCTCCGCGCCACCGAGGCCGACCGCCTCCCTGAGCTCCTGGGGCTCCGCTACGGGCGCATGGCGGCGTCGCCGTTCGGCTTCCTCCGCGGGTCGGCCGGGATCATGGCCGCCGATCTCGCGACGACCCCCCAGTCCGGGCTGCGCGTGCAGGCGTGCGGCGACGCGCACATCGGAAACTTTCGCCTGCTCGGTACTCCCGAACGCGCGCTCAACTTCGACCTCAACGACTTCGACGAGACGCTGCCGGCACCGTTCGAATGGGACCTCAAACGCCTCGCCGCGAGTGCGATCGTCGCCGGCCGGCACAACGGGTTCTCCGCGCGCGAATGCCGGAACGTCGCCACCAAGGCCTCACAGTCGTACCACCGGCACACCAAGGAATACGCCAACCAGAGCGCGCTCGACATCTGGTATTCGCGCATCGATTCCGACACGCTCGAATCCGTCTTGAAGCGCGAGAACCTCGGGCGCAAGCAGAACCGCATGTTGCGCAAGCGCATGAGCCGCGCCCGCGACAAGAGTCACCAACAGGCGCTCCGCCGATTCACCACGGTCGTCGATGGCCATACGCGCCTACGCGAAGACCCGCCGCTCATCTATCACGAGCCCCGCGACGAGGAGGTCGTGGCGCGCGTCGTGGACTCGTATCGAGAGAGCTTGCGCCACCACCTACGCGTCCTGTTCGACCGTTACGAGCTCGTCGACTACGCGATCCGGGTGGGCGGGGTCGGAAGTGTCGGCACCCGGTGCTGGGTCGCGCTCTTCGAGAGTCACGACGGCAACGCCGACAACTCCATCATCTTGCAGATGAAACAGGCGGGTCGTTCGGTACTCGAGCCGTACGCGGGTGCGTGCCGCTATGCGAACCAGGGTCAACGCGTCGTGGAAGGAAAGCGCCTGCTGCAGGCCGCGGGCGACATCCTCCTCGGGTGGACCGGTAGCGAGAACGGTGACGCCGCCAATGCAGGGGTCGAGGGTATCGACTACTACGTGCGCCAACTCTGGGACATGAAGGGCCGGTTCGACACCGAGCAGATGGACGCCGACGGCATGGCGCTGTTCGCCGAACTGTGCGGCTGGACACTCGCGCGCGCACACGCCCGGAGCGGCGATCCGGTCGCGACGCTCGGATACATCGGATCGGGCGACTCGTTCGATCGCGCGATCACAGAGTTCGCGGTCGCGTACGCCGATCAGACCGAACGCGATCACGAACTCCTGTGCCGCGCGATCGACCGCGGCGACCTGCCGAGCGACTCCGCGCCGTGAACGACGACGAGTGGTTGGCAGAGCAGTTCGAGGAGAACCGCCCGCGCCTGCGCGCGGTTGCGTACCGGATGCTCGGGTCGCCGAGCGAAGCCGACGATGCGGTGCAGGACACCTGGATCCGCGTCAGTCGTTCCGGCACCGAGGGCGTCGAGAATCTCGGTGGCTGGCTGACGACGATCGCGGCGCGCGTGTGCTTGAACATGTTGCGGTCCCGCACGACGCGGCGTGAAGAGCCGATCGATGCGCACCGCGATGATCCGGAGCACCCGCGAGACGACGGCTTCGATCCCGAGCGCGCCGTGCTGGTGGCCGATTCGGTCGGACCCGCGCTGCTCGTCGTGCTCGATCTCCTCACCCCGACCGAACGGCTCGCGTTCGTGCTGCACGACATGTTCGCGGTCCCGTTCGACGAGATCGCACCCGTCGTCGGCCGCACGCCGGCCGCGACGCGGCAGCTCGCCAGCCGCGCGCGCCGGCGGGTCCAGGGCGCCGACACGCAGGTCGATGCCGATCGAACGCGCGAGCGTGCGGTCGTGGACGCGTTTCTCGCCGCGTCGCGCCGCGGCGACTTCGACGCGCTGCTCGCGCTGCTGGATCCCGATGTCGTGCTGCGGGCCGACGCCGCCGCGCTGCAGGCCGGTGCGACCGAGGCCGCCGGCGCGGCCGCGGTGGCCGAGACGTTCGCGGGCCGGGCCAAAGCCGCGCAGCCGGCGCTCGTCGATCACGACGTCGCACTGGTGTGGGCCCAGGGCGGGGTACCGCGTGTCGTCTTTGCCCTCACGATCCTCGACGCCAAGATCGCCGAGATCGACATGGTCGCCGACCCCGATCGCATCGCCGAGCTCGAGATCACCCTGGACGGGTGACCGTCAGGCGCCCGTTTCGGCGTCGGCGCGCAGCTGGAGCAGTTCGGCACGCGCATGCCGTTCGGCGATGACGCCGACGAAGGTCTTCACCCGTGCGGTCGCGAACCACTCCCGGACGAGGCGCTGCACCACCGATTCGATGCGGGACCGGTCCATGGACGCGAACCGGCTCCCGAGGCCGGCGACCGCCGCTCTGATCATCGATTCCTCGTCGGCAGCGTTCAGATCCATCTCATGTTTCCCGGAACCGGCTCCTGCCCCTTTGGACACCGGACTCGGGTCGTCCGCAACCCCGGGGGGAGCGTTGTTGCGGACGACCCAACGTCCTGAGTGTGTGCATCCGTGCGGGCCGGGGACATGGGGGGTGTTCTCTGACCCGGGGCCATGGTGCAGCCCGCATGTTTCCAATCGTCGACGTCACCGCTACGTGCGGGTGAAACGCAGCGAGGGTCGGTCTAGGACTCGAGCGCGGCCCGATCCCAGCGGGCGAGCTCGGCCGCGGCCACGTAGGTCTGCTGGAAGAAGTCGGTGAGCAGCGCGTCGGGATCGACCGCCGTCCGCACCGCGCGGTACGGCAGGAGGAACTCGCCGAGCGCGGCGTCGAAGTACGCGCCCGGCGTCGTGATCGGGAAGTCGGCGAACCCCACGGGCGCGGGATAGGCGTAGGAGTAGAACGATCCCTCGTCGCTCCCCCCGGGCCAGAACCCGCAGCTGCTCACCTCGTGGCTGTACGCGAGCTGCTGCACCCAGTCGGCGCAGTTGGGGACACCGCCCGGGTGCAACGGCGCGGTGCGGCCCGAGAAGCGGGTGACCGCGAGGTCGGCGGCGCCCCAGAAGAAATGGACCGGGCTCACCTTGCCGATGAAGCGGGCCCGGAAGCGCACCATCACCCGATCGATCTGCACGAGCGCGAGCCAGAAGCGGCGCGCGGCGAAGAGATCGTCCACGCGCCGATCGTCCTGCACGAATGGAATCGCGTCTTCGACCTCGACCGGCCGGGCGAGGATCTTCACCTGCACGCCGAGCTCCGAGAGTGCGGTCATCGTCGCGTCGTAGAAGCTCGCAACCGAGCGGCGCCCGAAGAACGTGACGATGCGTTCGTCACCGTCGGTGGTCCGCACGTGCAACGCCGCAGCGACGAAGTCGAGCTCGAGCTCCAACCCGCGCTCACCGACGTGCATGAGCGACGTCGTCAGCCCACGCGCCGAAACGTAGAGCGGCACTTGCCACCAGTGGTTCACCATCGGCTCGAGCGCAAGCCGCACTTTGCCGACGATCTGCGTCCACATGTGCAGCGCGGCGCGCGTCTCTTCCCACTCCGTGAGCGTGAGGTCGGGCCAGGTCATCACCGTGCATACCACTCGCTCGGCGGCACGCGGTCAACGGCCGATGAAGTGCTCGCGACCGCGTTCGGCGAATTGGGTGCGCAACGTGGCGACGTCGTCTGCGGTCAGACGCCGGTAGCCCGGTTCGCGCCCGGGTCGCCACCACACCGGGTCGTCACACTCCCAGTGCTCGTGCCGCAGCACGCGCTTCAACACCTTCTGGGTCGCGGTCGAAGGCAGCCCGTCGGTCACGCGCACGAACCGCGGCGTCCACTTGGGCGAGACGTCGGGCTGCGCCTCGAAGAACGCAATGAACGCTTCCGGGTCGAAGGTCGAACCGTCGCGGAGGTGCAGCGCGGCCATGACCTCGTCGCCGACTTCCACCGAAGGCACCGCGTAGACCGCGGCGAGCACGACATCGGGGTGACGCGCGAGCACCAACTCTACGGGCGTGGCGGCGAAGTTCTCGCCGTCGACGCGGAGCCAGTCGCCCGAACGGCCCGCGAAGTAGAAGAACCCGCGTTCGTCGCGGTAGCCGAGGTCGCCGGTCCAGTAGACGCCGTCGCGCACCCGCTCGGCGTCCGCCTCGGGATTGTTGTAGTACCCCTCGAAGCCACCGCCGCCGTCGGGGTTCACGATCTCACCGATCGCGGCGTCGCGCGTTGAGCAATCGGCCGTCGCCGTCGAACTCCGCCGGCGGGCACTCCTCGCGCGCTGTCGGGATCGAGGATCGCGGCCCGGATCGGCGCGACGGGCAACCCGAGCGAACCCTTCGGCGTGTCCGGCGTCTTGGACATGTTCAAGCCGCCCTCGGTCGAGCCGTAACCGTCGGCGACGATGCAACCGAAGCGCGCCGCGAAGCGGTCGATGTCGAGGGGCGCGGCCTCGTTGCCGAACGCGAAGCGCAGCGAGTTCTCGGCGTCGTCGTCGCGTTCGGGCGTGGCGAGGATGTAGCTGAGCGGCTTGCCCACGTAGTTGAAGAAGGTCACTCCGTAGCGCCGGACGTCGGGGAGGAAGTTCGTTGCCGAGAACCGGCGGCGCAGCACACCGGTCGCACCGGACGCGACGACGTTCGTGAATCCCGCGACCGCGGCGTTCGAGTGGAAGAGCGGCATGACGGAGTAACACACGTCGTCCGCGGTCAGCCCGAACATCTCCGCGAGCTTCGAGCCGTAGGCCGCGAGCCGCTCGGGACCCATGCGCACCGCTTTCGGTGCACCCGTGGTCCCGGACGTGAAGATCAGCATGAAGGCGTCCGTCGCCGCGCTCGGTTCCGGGACCGGTGCACCCACGAAGGAGGCCAGCGACTCGGACCACTCGGGCGAGTCGACGACGTGCATGCGGTCGGGCGCCACGACCTCACCCGCCGCATCGAACAACCCGAGGTGCGCGGTCTCGGTGAGCACGAACGCGCAGTCGGTATGGGCGATGTCGCGGGCGAGCTCGGCGCCGCGTCGGGTCGGGTTGATCCCCACCACGGTCGCGCCCGCGAGCGCGGCCGCGCACAACGTGAACCAGAACTCGGGGACGTTGTCGAGCAGCACGCCGACGTGGAACGGCGCGCCGGCCGGTGCGTGCGCACGCAGGAAGGCGGCCCGTTGCGCGGCCGCGTCCACGACCTCGTTCCAGGTCCACACGTCGTCCTCGAAGCGCAGACCGGCATGCCCGTCACCGGCGCGGGCGCGTACGAGATCTCCGATCGTCGCCATCCGGTCATCCTGCCAGCTGCCCGGGCCCGTTCACCGCTCGGGTTCAGCGCTCGGGCTTGCGACCCCATGCGGTGACCGAGATGGGCGACAGGATCGCGAAGGTCGGGTTCGCGCGCCTGGGCGATCGCGGCCCGGGGATCGAAACCCGGCGGGAACACGTCGGCGGGGACGACGTCGAGCGCACGGTCGAGCGCGGCGACGTACCACTCGGCCGAGTCCGTGCCCGCCGCGCATCGTCCATACCTCGCCCCGCGCGTTCACGTCGGCCAGGCCGCGTCTGGTGAACGCGGCGACGAGCATCCGACCCCACGTCCCGTCGTATCCGTGTTGGCTCGCGCTGAGCTCGCGCAGCGTCCGCGACAGTGTCGCGAACGGCTCGGGCACGGGTTGCGCGTCGAACTGGATCCAGTCGACGTCGCTCACGACCACCCAGCCGCCCGGCTTCGCCGCCGCGATCATCGCGTCGAGCACGGCCTCGCGTTGGGCGAGGTGTTGCAGCAACGCCACGCGCGTGCACGAGATCGAACTCGGCCGCGCCGATCGGGATCGGTGGTGACGTCGACCTGGCGCACCTCGACGACACCCGAGCTCGGTGGCTGGAACCGGGTGTCGACGTCGAGCGACACGACGCGGCCCGTCGGCCCCACCTGCTCGGCCATCCACGCCGCGACCGTGCCCGCGCCGGAACCGAGATCGCAGCAGTGCCAACCCGCCGCGATGCCGACATCGGTCAGGGCGCGCGCGTGTGCGGCCGTCGGCGACACGCGACGAGCACGCGCAGGCGGTCGTGCTCGCGCCGCACCTGATCGGGTTCGTCGTTGATGCGATACGACTCGGTCGCGTCAGACACGGCGAGCCGCCAACTCGCGGTACGAGACGTCGCGATCGACCCGCGGCTCGGCCGGCAGCCCGAGCACCCGTTCGCCGATCATCGTTCGGTGCACTTCGTTCGTCCCCCCACCGATCGTGCTCGAGAACTGCTCGAGCAACTGGAGCGGCCAGTCGTCGTCGAGCGCGCCGCGCGCGCCGAGCAGCGCCACACCGAGCTCCGCGCGCGTCGCGCCGCGCTTCCGACCAGAGCACCTTCATCACCGAGCCGTCGATCCCGGGACCGTTGCCGTCGCGCACGGCCGCCTGCACGCGCTGCTTCATGTAGTCGAGAATCCGCTCGCTCGTATAGGCCGCGGCGAGCCGCTGGCGCACGACGGGCTCGGCGGCGCGACCGAGGTCGCGGGCCAAGGCGGCGAGCGCGGCGTAGCCCGCGACGGCCGCATTGCCGCCGCCGATCACGGCCGCCTCGTGGGCGAGTACCGCACGGGCCGACCGCCCATCCGTTGTCGATCTCGCCGACGACGTTCTCGACCGGGACGCGGACGTCGGTCAGGAACACCTCGTTGAAGTGCGCGGCGCCGGTGATCTGGCGCAGCGGCCGCACCTCGACCCCCGGTGTCCGCATGTCCACGAGCAGGAAGGAGATGCCGCGGTGCTTGGGTGCGTCGGGGTTCGTGCGCGCGAGCAGGATCGCGAAGTCGCACAGGTGCGCGTTCGACGTCCACACCTTCTGACCGTTGACCACGAACTCGGCGCCGTCGCGCACCGCCCGGGTCGCGAGGTTCGCGAGATCGCTGCCCGCGACCGGTTCGCTGAACAACTGGCACCACGCTTCGTCGGCCCGCAACAGGGGTCGGAGGTAACGCTCGCGTTGCGCCGCCGATCCGTGCCGGAGCAGCACGGGACCCACCATGCCGATCGTCGACGCGACGAAGCCGGCGCTCACGGCGAAGCGCGCCTGCTCCTGCGCGAAGATCGCCGCCTGCTCCGCGCGTCGCGCCCCGGCCGCCGTACTCGACCGGCCAGGCGATGCCGGCCCAGCCGCCGTCGTACAGCTCGCGCTGCCAGGTCCGGCCCGTCTCGAAGTGCTCCCGGTCGCCGCAGGCGCGGTCGAGGCGGGCGCGCATCGCGGGCGCGTGCTCGGCGAGCCACGCCACCGCCTCGGTTCGGAACGCTGCGTCGGAGAGCACCGGACGTCATCCCAACAGATTTCTGGACACGTGTAAAGGCGCGTGTCAGGATCGGATCGTGTTCCACGACCCCGCCACCTTCACCCACGGTTTCCCGCACGACACGTTCCGCGCCCTGCGCGCCGACGATCCCGTCTCGCACCACGATCACCCGACGTGGAAGCGCGGCTACTGGGTGATCGCGCGTCACGCCGACGTCCAGCGCGTCTCGCGCGACTCCGCGACGTTCGCCAACGCACCGCATCCGTTCCTCGACGCGGAGATTCCCGAGGACGGCGACGGCGGCATGTCGGACCTGCTCATCAGCCAGGACCCGCCGACTGCACACGAAGCTGCGGAAGCTGATCAACAAGGGGTTCACGCCCCGCCGCGTCGCGGAGCTCGAAGACCGCGTCCGCGTGCGGGTCGACAGCATCGTGGACGCGCACGCGGGCCGCGACGAGTTGCGATCTCGTCTCCGACATCGCGCTGTGGCTGCCCTTGCACGTGATCGCCGATCTCGTCGGGGTTCCCGAAGCCGATCGCGAGCAGGTGTTCCGTTGGACCGAGCTCACGTTCGGCTTCGACGAGTCGGTGACGCCGGACGAACGCGCCGACGCGGCGACCGCGATGTTCATGTACGCCGACGATCTCTGCGAGCAACGGCGTGCGGAACCGCAGGACGATCTCCTCAGCGTGCTCATCACCGCCGAGGTCGACGGCGAGACGCTCACGCAGATGCAGATCGACCTGTTCTTCATGCTGTTGCAGAACGCCGGCAGCGAGACGACCCGCAACCTCCTCACGACCGGCACGATCGTGCTGTTGGAGAGCCCCGAACAGCTCGAACTGCTGCGGTCCGACCTCTCGCTCCTGCCCACCGCGATCGAAGAGCTGCTCCGGTGGGTCAGCCCCGTGATGCAGTTCACGCGCCGGGCGACGAAGGACACCGAGATCGCGGGCCGGGCGATCGCCGCCGGTGACCGCGTCGTGCTCGTGTACCCGTCGGCCAACCGCGACGAGCTCGCCTTCGACGAGCCCGATCGGCTCGACATCACGCGCGCTCCCAACGATCACGTCGCGTTCGGGGCCGGCGGGCCGCACTTCTGTCTCGGCGCGAACCTCGCGCGGTTCGAGGCGCGGATCATGTTCGAGGCGTTGCTCACGCGCTTCGGGGGCTCGAGGTCACCGAGCCCGTCGCCACGCTCCCCCGCGTCCACTCCAACCTGATCGACGGCTACGCCCACGTTCCGATCCGATGGGACGCGTTGCTCGCCCGCGGGGTCGCATTCATGACGCCGGGCGCGGAGGTGGTGGTCCGTCCGCTGTCCGCGACGCAGGCCGCGACCCGGCACCGGCTCCTCGACGCCGCCCGCGCACTGGCGACCGAGGGCGGCTACGAAGCCGTCGGGATGCGCGCGGTTGCAGCACGCGCCGGCGTCTCGCCCCCGACCGCCTATCTCTACTTCTCGTCCAAGGACCACATCCTCGTCGACGTGCTCATCGAGCTCGTCGGCCACACCACCGCGACCCTTTCGTCGCGGCCGGGCCGGGCGCGTACGCCCGTCGAGCGCGCGGTGGCGATGCTCCGCCGTTCGGTGCAGAACGTGGAGAAGGCGCCGAACCTCTATGTCGCGATCACCCGCGCGTACATCTCGGGTTCACCCGAGGTCGCGCACGCGCGCGCCGCGCTCGAGTCGTCGATGCAACGGTGGGTCGATCTCGCCCTCGGTGACACCGACGTTCCGGATCGGGCCGAGGTGGTGCGGATCCTCGAGGCGGTGATGTTCGCGAACATGGTCGGGCTGGTCACGGGTGGGCGCGCGCCGGCCGACATCGCCGACGAGCTCGAGCGCGCGGCGCGGACGCTGCTGAAACCGCGGGGAAGATCATGACGAACGGAGACATGACGAACGGAGATATGACGAACGCAGACCTCCCGCCCGCGACCACCACCAAGATCCGCGACTTCGCGGGCGAGACGCCGTTGCAGGTCCTGGCGCAACAGGGCGAGTACCAGCCGACGGCGATGTCCGCGCGCGAACGCTTCCCGTACTACACGTCCTTCCCGTTCGCGTGGTACCGCGCGTGCGACACCGCCGACCTCGCGGCCGGCACGGTGCGGCCCCTGCGGCTGCTCGCACGCGACCTCGTCGTCTGGCGGGACGAGCAGGGCGCGCCCCACGTGATGGACGCGTACTGCCCTCACCTCGGCGCAAACCTCGCGCTCGGCGGACGGGTCGAGGGCGGCAACCTGGTGTGCCCGTACCACTGGTGGGAGTACGACGGCGACGGACGCAACGTGCGCATCCCCTACAGCGACCGGACGAACGCCCGGGCCCGGCTGCGGTCGTATCCGGCCATCGACATCAACGGGTTCGTGCTGTTCTGGTATCACCCCGACCCGGCGCAGGCTCCCCTGTGGGAAATCCCCGATCTGCCGGAGTACGCGACCGACGAGTGGACCGAGCCGATCGTCGCGGAATGGAACGTGCGCTGCCCGTGGCAGGAGCTCGCGGAGAACGGTCCCGACTTCGTCCACCTGAAGACCGTGCACGGCGCGGCGACGGTGCCCGAGATCGAATCGATCACGTACGACTCCTGGTTCAACCACATCCGCGCCCGCGTCGACTTCGCCACGCCGCGCGGCCCGCAACCCGGTCGCATCGACACCGACAGCTGGGGTCCCGGCTTCTCCGTCGCGCGCTTCTGCGGCATCATCGACACGATCTTCTTCGCGACCACCACGCCCATCGACTGGGAGTGGACCCAATCGGTCAAGGTCTACAAAGTCAAGAAGCTCGGCTTCGACGCGGACGCACTCGCGCAGACCAAGCGCGTCGGCGAGGCCCTCGTGCGCGACCTCCGCAAGCAAATGGCCGAGGACAACGTGATCTTCGACAACAAGATCCACATCGCCAACCCGGCGCTCGCCGACGGCGACGGGCCGATCCTCCCGTTCCGCAAGTGGGCGGCGCAGTTCTACGTACCGGTGCCGTAGCCTGCCTCGTCGTCACGACGGAGCATCGGAGCACGCATGGCACTCACCGGCACCGGCATCTGGTCTGCGCACATGCGCTACGGCGACCCCGGGCTGGTCGCCGACGCGGCCGCGGAGCTCGACGAGCTCGGCTACTCCGCGATCTGGGTCCCCGACGTCGGCGGCGACGTGCTCGGTGCGGTCGAAGCGCTCCTCGGCGCGGCGCCGCGCATCGCGATCGCGACCGGCATCCTCAACATCTGGATGCACACCGCAACCGAGGTCGCCGACCGGCGGGCGTCCTGGTCCGAGGCGTGGCAGCGCCGCTTCCTGCTCGGGCTCGGCGTGAGTCACGCCCCGTTGATCGACCACGGCAACCCCGGCCGCTACACGAAACCGTTCTCGAAGATGGTCGAGTTCCTCGACGGCCTCGACCGGGCGAGCACACCCTTTCCCGCCGACGCACGCGTGCTCGCGGCGCTGCGCCCGCGGATGCTGGGTCTCGCCCGCGATCGAGCATCCGGCATTCACCCCTACTTCGTTCCGGTCGAGCACATTGCGCGCGCCCGCGAGATCGTCGGCGCGGACGCGACCATTGCCACCGAGCTCGCGGTCGTGCTCGATCGCGATCCGGCGTCGGCACGCGAGACTGCCCGCCGTCACACCGCGGTCTACGTGACCCTCGAGAACTACACCAACAACCTGCGCGAGTTCGGCTACGGCGACGACGACTTCGCCGACCGCGGCAGCGACCGGCTCGTCGATGCGATCGTCGCGTGGGGCGACATCGACACGGTTGCCGCGCGCGTCGAGGCGATGCGCGACGCCGGCGCCGACCACGTCTGCGTCCAGGTCATCCGCCCCGACGACGAACTTCCCCGGACCGACTGGCGTGAGCTCGCGCCCGCGCTCGTCGGGTAGCGATCACTCGGGCGCGTAGATCGTCTCCCAGTCGGCCGCCATGTCGACGACGGTCCAGCCGCCCGCGGCCGCGGCGGCCAGCACCGCCGTGGTGCCCGCGCCCAGGAGTGGGTCCGTGTCGTACGCGAACTCGCGCTCGGCGTCGGTGTGGTGAATGACGAGATCGAACGACCGGTACGGACTCCCGGCCGCCCACTGCAGCATCGCGAGGTCGCCGTCGGTGTTGCCCGCCGCGAAGATCGGTCGCTGCCCGACCGCGTTGTGGATCGAGACCGGCTTTTGTTCCTTGTCGTCGATCACCTTCAGATCGGTGCCCTTGATGAGCTCCGGTCCCGCGTCGCCCATCCGGAACGTGACCGATCCCGAACTGCCGATGATCCGGTGCGGCGGGATGCCGAACACCTCCGGCGCCCACGCGCGCATGAAGTCGGAGCCGCCCCCCGAGAAGATCCAGCACTCGAACCCGTGCGCGTCCAGCAGCCCGAGCAACTCGATCATCGGTTGGTAGACCATGGCCGCGTAGGAACGCCCGAAGCGCGGATGGCGCGCCGTCGCGATCCACGCGCGCACCACGCGGTTGAACTCGTCGGTCGAGATCGACCCGTGGGTGAACGCGACGAGCTCGAGCACCGCCGGCATGCCGCCGGCCTCGAGCTCGTCCGGCGTCGTGGGCCGCCCGAGCTCGGTGGCGCGATCCAGCATGAACGCGAGCTGCGTGTACGGCTGCTCGGTCGAGATCGTGCCGTCGTTGTCGAAGACCGCCACGCGGTCGCGCTCCGGGACGAACGCATCCGACTTCGGGTCGGTGACCGCGCCGACGAAGTCGAGGACCGACTTCTTCGCCGTGGTGTCGCGCCAGCTCGGGAGCGGACCCGTCATCAGATGCCGAGGATCTGGGCCTTCTTCGCCGAGAATTCCTCGTCGGTCAGGATTCCCTGCTGGTGCAACTGCGCGAGCTGCTGGAGCTGCGCGTTGAGGTCGGGCTCCGCCGGTGCGGCGGGCGCAGGGGGCGGCGCCTGCTGCGCGTACGCGTCCTGCTGGGCCTGCGCGTCCTGGGCCGCGTACTTCTGCTGCTGGTGGTGCTGCACGCTGCCGGCCACCACGCTGGCGGTGCCGACCACTGCCGCGGTCCGCAAGAGCGGTCGTCCTCGTCGAAGCATCTCAGTGTCCTCTCGTGAAACTCGGGTGTCAGACGGCGACGACGGCGTCGACGACTTCCTTGGGGATGCGGATGGAATCGATGAGCACGCCGCCGGCACCGAGGACCGCCTGCTGGAACTTGGTGGCCCACAGGTGCTCGAACAACAGGATCGCGGCCGACGAATTGGGCTCGAGCGCCACGGCGATGTCTTCGATGTCCTCGTCGGACAGCATGCCGCTCGGTTCGTCGACATACGGCTGGAACGCGGCGCTCGTCGCCTTGTCGACGTCCGAGAGCTCGACCGCGACGACGTCGCCGGCCGGGTCCTTGGCCACGAAGACGAGGTCGATCACCCGGATCTGCCCGGACTCGACCAGCTCGGCCAACGTGGGCGCGACCTCACCGGTGAACTTGTTGCCCGGGAAGCCGATGATCAGGATCTCGATGGGTCCCATCTCCATTACCTCTTTCTCGAATGACTTTCGAACACTGGTTCTAGTCGCGACTTACTCGCGCGCCAACATCGCGGCGGCCTCGCGCTCGAGGTCGAGGTACGGCTCGCCGCTCACATCGACCGCCACGCGCTTGATCGTCCCGCCCGTGAAGTGCCACGGCGCGGTCCCGGCGTAGCCGTCGGTCACGCCCGCGCCGCTGTCGCGCCCGATACAGAGCCCTTCACCGGCGAGCATGAACTTGCCGGGCTGGGTCCGGATACGAGCCTCGCCGACCTTGGTGTCGCCGTGGTACAGCGACAGCATCCCGGTCGCGACGCCGGGCGGGTCCTCGCCGTCCTTGTCGAACGATGCGGACAGGAGCAGGTTCTCGCCCGTCGGCAGCTCCGCGGTCGCGACGACCTCTTGTTCGAGCATCCCGACGAAGCTGTAGTGATAGTGCAACCGGTTGTCGCGCACATAGAGCGCGTGACCACCGAAACGGGAACCGTGCGCAAAGATCACGCCTTCGGCGACCGGTCCCGGCAGGTCGACCTGCGCACCGATCACGAAGGAACGGTTCCGCACGTTCACGGCTTGCGACTCGGGAACCTCGGCCGTGCCCGCGAAGTAGACGTAGCGGTTTCGCGGCGGCGTGAGCACGGGTCGGGGGGTCAAGATGATCTCGAGCGCACCTCGATCGTCGAGCGGGAACGCCTGGTTCGCGCCCGCCTCCGCGTACCAGAGGTTGACGAGCTCGCGGACCTTGTCCGGTTGCTCCGCCGCGAGGTTGTGCATCTCCGAACGATCGACGTCGACGTGGTACAGCTCCCACTCGTCGTCGTTGAAGTTGCTCCACCCGCTGAGCGTGGGGTGCGTGGTGATCGCCTTCCAGCCGTCGTGCCAGATGCCGCGCGAACCGAGCATCGAATAGAACTGCGTGCGGCGCGCCGACGGCGCGTCCGCGTCGTCGAAGCTCGACCGCATGCTCACGCCGTCGAAACGACTCTGGGTGTGGCCCTTGATCGCGGTGGGCGACTCGACCCCGGCCGCGTCGAGCACCGTCGGCACGAGGTCGATGGCATGGTGGTACTGCGAGCGGATCTCGCCGCGCGCCTTGATGCCCGCCGGCCACGACACGATGCACGGGTCGCTCGTCCCGCCGTTGAACTCGTACCGCTTCCACATCTTGAACGGCGTGTTGAACGCCATCGCCCAACCGTTCGGGTAGTGGTTGTACGTCTTCGGGCTCCCGAGGTCGTCCATGAGCGCGAGGTTCGACGCCATGTCGTCGGGGATGCCGTTCGCGAACTTCATCTCGTTGACGGATCCGTAGGGCCCACCCTCGCCGCTGGCGCCGTTGTCCGACACCACGAAGATGAGGGTGTTCTCCCGTTCGCCCGTCCGCTCGAGGTAGTCCACGAGCCGGCCGATGTGATGGTCGACGTGCGACAGGAAGCCCGCGTAGACCTCGGCCATGCGCGAGAACAGCTTCTTCTCGTCGTCTTTGAGTGAATCCCAGAGCAGCGTCTCGTCGAGCGGCGGGAACGGCTTTCCTTCGGGTCCGGTACGCGTCTTGCTCGTACCGATCGGGTTGACCGGCGGGAGCTGCGTGTCGGGCGGCACGATGCCGAGCTCTTTTTGCCGGGCGAGCGTCTGGTCACGCATCGCCTCGTAGCCCATGTCGAAGCGACCCTTGTAGCGGTCGATCCATTCCTTCGGCGCGTGGTGCGGCGCGTGACACGCGCCGGGCGCGTAGTAGAGGAAGAACGGCTTCTCCGGCGCGATCGCCTTGGCGTCACTGATGAACTCGATCGCCTTGTCGGTGATGTCGTCGGTGAAGTGGTAGCCCTCTTCCGGCGTCTTGGGCTGGTCGACCGGGTGGTTGTCGTACACGAGGTCGGGGTACCACTGGCTCGTCTCCGCGCCGAGGAATCCGTAGAAGCGCTCGAAGCCACGACCGGTCGGCCAGTTGCGCCGCGTCGACGCGAGGTTCATCTCGTCCTCGGGACACAGGTGCCACTTGCCCACCATGTACGTGTTCCACCCGAGCTCGCCGAGGATCTCGGGCAGCATCCCGTTCTCGGGCGGGATGGTGCCGCTCGCGTTCGGGAAGCCGATCGCGGCCTCGGTGATGCACGCCATGCTGTTGCGCGTGTGGTTGCGCCCCGTGAGCAGGCACGAACGCGTCGGCGAGCACAACGCAGTGGTGTGCCACTGCGTGTAGCGCACGCCGTCGGCTGCGATCTTGTCGATGTTCGGGGTCTCGACCGGGCCGCCGTAGCAGCTCAGCGCCGAGAACCCGACGTCGTCGAGCACCACGTAGACGACGTTGGGCGCGCCCTCGCGAACCTTGGGGGGTTCGAAGGGGGTCCAGTCGGGCGTGGAGTCGCGAATGTCGACGTTGACGACACCTTTGAATTCCTTGGGCATGAGCTACTTGTTCGGGTCGTTCGCGACGGCCTGGCGGATGTATTCCTGCGCCGCCGCGTCCTGGGCCGCGGCCCGTTCCATGGCGTGTTGCGTCATCTTCGGCCCGCGCGCGATCAGGTATACGAACACGCCGAGGAACGGCAGCACGATCACGAAGATGAACCACAGGGCCTTGGCGAAACCGCCCATGTCGTGGCTCTGGAAGATGTCCACGAAGATGCGGAACAGCAACATGATCCAGATGACGAAGATGAAGAAGTAGAGGAACGTCCAGAAGAAACCGAGGATCGGGTAGTCGTAAGCAAGCATGCGCCGAGTCTCCACAGCGGTGGAGCCTCCGTCGTCACCCTCGCCGGGTGACCGCTCGGTCCGGTCAGTCCTGGATGCCGAGCCCGGTGATGCCTATGGGTTCGCCTTCGCGTCGGTATCGGCCCGGGCGCGGGCCTGCCCCGGGAGGCGACCCTCGATCTCGACGTCGAGCGAGAAGCTCAGGAACGTCCGGATGAACACGATCAGGGCGAGCACGCCGACATTCTCGAGGGACGGGTCGACCGCGACGGTGCGGATCAGGTCGGCGGCGACCAGGATCTCGAGCCCGAGCAGGATGCTGCGGCCCACGAAGCTCCGGAGCCGCCGGTACACGCCGCAGGGGTTGTCGACAAGTCCCGGTCACCCTGCGAGGGTGACGACGGACTATTCGCCTCTATGGAGACTCTTCTTATGTTCCTTGCTTACGACTACCCATTGCTGGCCGTGTTCTGGTCGTTCCTGATCTTCTTCTTCTGGATCGTCTGGATCATGGCGTTGTTCTACGTCTTCGCGGACATCTTCCGCAGCCACGACATGGGCGGCTTCGCCAAGACCATGTGGCTGATCTTCGTGGTGATCCTGCCGTTCCTCGGCGTGTTCGTGTACCTGATCGCCCGGGGCGACAAGATGGCGCAGCACGCAGCCGAGAGAGCCGCGGCTCAGGACGCGGCGGCGCAGGCGTACATCCGCCAGGCAGTAGCCAACGACCCGAACAAGTAGCCCGACCGTGGGTGCCGAGCGGCCGGAGGGCGCACCGCCCTCTTTCCACCTGTTGGCCAAGCCGACCGGTGCGGTCTGCAACCTCGATTGCACCTACTGCTTTTTCCTTTCGAAGGATGCGCTGTACCCGGGCGTGTCGTCCCGTATGTCGGACGACACGCTCGAGGCGTATATACAGCAGCTGATCGAGGCGCACACGACGCCGGAGATCACCATCGCCTGGCAGGGCGGCGAGCCCACGCTGATGGGTCTCGACTTCTTCCGGCGCGCGGTCGAGATCGCCGAGCGTCATACGCGACCCGGCCAGACGATCGAGCACAGCATCCAGACCAACGGCACCCTCCTCGACGAGGAGTGGGCCGCGTTCTTTGCCGAGCACAAGTTCCTCGTCGGCCTCAGTGTCGACGGCCCCCGGCCGATGCACGACGCGTACCGCGTCTGGAAGAACGGCCGCGGCAGCTTCGACGACGTGATGCGGGCGTGGTCCCTGCTGCGCGCCGGCAACGTCGAGGTCAACATTCTCTGCACGCTGAACGCCGCGAACGTCGCGCACCCGCTCGAGGTGTACCGGTTCTTTCGCGATGAGCTCGGCGCGCGCTACCTGCAGTTCATCCCGATCCTCGAGCGCGCGACGCAGTCCACGCTCGAGACGGCGAACGCGGGCTGGAGCGACAAGCCGGGCCGCAAGCGGCTCCTATACACGCAGGAAGGTTCGCTCGTCACCGAACGGTCGGTGATGCCGGAGCAGTACGGCGAGTTCCTCGTCGCCGTGTTCGACGAGTGGATACGCACCGACGTCGGCACCGTGTTCGTGCAGATGTTCGACGTGACGCTCGGTTCCCACCTCGACGTGCACAGCCTCTGCATCCATTCGCCGACGTGCGGCACTGCGCTGGCAATGGAGCACAACGGCGACGTCTACTCGTGCGATCACTTCGTCGAGCCCGGCTACCTGCTCGGCAACATCCACACCGAAACCCTCGTCGAACTCGTGGCCAAGCCGAAACAGCGCGCATTCGGCAACGCCAAGCTCGAGCGCCTGCCGCAATACTGCCTCGAGTGCGACGTGCGGTACGCGTGCCACGGAGGTTGCCCGAAGGACCGGTTCCGCGAGTCGCCCGACGGCGAACCGGGCCTCAACTACCTGTGCCCGAGCTACAAGCACTTCTTCGGCCACACGCAACCCGCGTTCTCGCGCATGGCGGAGCTCCTGCGCGCGGGCCGCTACGCGGACGAGATCATGGCGGAGTACGCGTCGGCCGACGCGACGCCGCAGTGACCTTCACCCCTGCGGGGTGACGCTCCGGTGCCGGCGGAGGGCGACGATCTCCGTACCGCACTCAGGAGGACGCAATGGCTGACATCGTGGACGAGCTCGGACCGGTCGACTACATCGTCGTCGAGTTCCCCGGGAGCAAATTCAACGGCGAGATCGCGCCGGCCCTGGACGACCTCGTCGCGAAGGGCATCGTGCGCGTCCTCGACCTCATCTTCCTCCAAAAGGACGACAACGGCGACCTCGACGTGATCGAGCTCTCCGACCTCGACCCGAGTGAAGCCGGCACGTTGCGCGAGTACGAAACCGCGCTCGCGATGCTGTTGAGCGAGGACGACGTCGTCGCGGTCGCGGCCGCGATCGAGCCCGGCACGACCGCCGCGGTCTTGATCTGGGAGAACCTCTGGGCGATCCCGTTCGGCAATGCGGTGCGGCACTCGGGTGGTCAACTGGTCGCCGGTGGGCGGATTCCGATTCAGGCCATCGCCGCCGCACTCGAAGCCGACGACGAATTCGACGACGAATAAACGAGGAGAACCGACATGGGTATCGCGAGACGACGTGTGCGCCGCGCAGCAGTGATCGGCCCCGCTCCGGTCGCCCGGACCGCGGCAACCGTTGCAACCGTTGCCGTTGCGGCCAACGGCGTGAACCGCCGTCAAGAACGGCGACGTTGACGTAACCGGCACGACCCGGCAACAGTCCTCTGACACTCACCGAGTTGGCGCGGGGCCGAACGTTGCGGTGATGGAGGATGCATGAACCCGAACGTGCTCTTGATGACCCTGGTCATCGCGCTCGAGCCGATTCCGGTCCTCGGTGGTGTGCTGTTGCTGACGTCGAAGCACGGTCGGCCCAAGGCCGTCGGCTTCCTGCTCGGCTGGGCGGCCGCGCTTGCGATCATCGGCATCGGGATCATCGTGATCGGCGGCGACGTTTCGACGTCGTCCGGCAGTACCTCGTCGAAGGCCTCCGCCGCCCTCGACATCGCGCTCGGCCTCGCAGTTGCGTACGTCGGGTTCCGCACGCGGGCGAAGGCACGCCAGGGCACCGACCAGGGAACGCCAGGTTGGATGAAACGGCTCGACACGATGTCGGCCGGCGCCGCGTTCGTTCTCGGCGCGTTCCTGCCGCCGTACCTCATCGCGGTCGCGGTCGGGAACGACATCGTGCGGGAGAACCTGACCACCCGGGAACGTGTCGTGGCCATGTGCCTCTACGTCGTGATCGGCTCGATCGGGATCCTCGTTCCGATCCTCGTGACCGTCTTTCGCCCCAACAGCTCGGAGGCGCTGCTCGCAAAGTGGCGCGAGTGGCTGCAGCTCAACTGGCAGATGGTCATGTTCTGGCTGTTGCTGGGAATAGGCGCGTACCTCGTGGTCAAGGGCATCATTGAGCTCGCGCACTGAGAACATCGGAGGTTCATCGTGAGCAGAGTCCCGCACCCGAACGTCGAGGATCGAGCAGCTCGGGGACGCGCCGCTCGCGAGCACACGCCCCGTGAGGCGCATTCGGGTTGGGCGCCCGCCGCGGGCCGCCGAGATCCGGTCGCGTTGCTCGAAGAACAGAACGTCACCCGCGAGGCCGACCTGGTGCCCGTGCGCCACGGGCGCATGATGGTGTCGCCGTTCACGTTCTATCGGGGCGCGGCGAAGATCATGGCCGCCGACCTCGCGGAGACGCCGAACGCCGGCCTCGACTCCCAGCTCTGCGGCGACGCGCACCTCTCGAACTTCGGCCTGTTCGCCTCGCCGGAGCGAACGTTGCTCTTCGGACTGAACGACTTCGACGAGACGCTGCCCGGGCCGTTCGAGTACGACGTGAAGCGCATGGCCGCGAGCTTCACGATCGCGGCGCGCCACAACGGCTACACCGCGGCCGACACGACCGCCGCGACCCTCGCGTCGGTCACCGGCTACCGCGAGACGATGGCCGAGTTCGCCGCTCTACCGGTATTGGGGATCTGGTACGCGCGCACGTCGGAGGAAGACCTGACCCGAACGGCCAAGGAGGCCGCCCGCGCGACGAAGAGCAAGGCCGACAAACGGCTCGCGAAGGGCGCGGTGGCGATCGGCCAGAAGGCGCGGACGCGCGACAGTGTGCAAGCGCTGTCGAAGCTCGCCGAGTTCGTCGACGGCCAGTACCGGATCGTCAGCCAGCCTCCGCTCATCGTCCCCATACGCGACGTGGGCGACACCTACGGCCTGTCGGCAACCGATATCTCCAACGCGGTGCACGATCAGTTCGTCGCCTACCGCGCCACCCTGCAGGACGATCGCCGTCACCTCTTGGAGCAATTCGAGGTCATCGACGTGGCGCGCAAAGTCGTCGGCGTCGGCAGCGTCGGCACGCGTGCGTTCATC
This sequence comes from uncultured Actinomycetes bacterium, assembly GCA_963835455.1. Lineage (GTDB taxonomy): Bacteria > Actinomycetota > Acidimicrobiia > IMCC26256 > PALSA-610 > PALSA-610. The sequence continues at coordinate 61,391 of CAWIFT010000005.1, read as the reverse complement.
GTCCTGCTCCAAGGCCGCGATCAGCAGGATCCCCTCTTCCTGCAAGTCAAGGAAGCGACCGCCTCGGTCTTGGAGGACCACCTGCCGAAGAGTCGCTACGAGGAGCCGGGTGAGCGGGTCGTGCAGGGCCAGCGCCTGATGCAGGCCGCCAGCGACATCTTCTTGGGCTGGACCAAGGGCCTCCAGGACAACCGGCACCTGTATTGGCGCCAGCTGCGCGACATGAAGGGCTCCGTCGACGTCGAAGCGATGGTGCCCGACGGCCTGAAGTTCTACGCGCGTGTCTGTGGTCAGACCCTGGCTCGGGCGCACGCGCGGTCGGGAGACCCGATCGCGATCGCCGCGTACCTCGGGAAGAAGGACCGCTTCGACCAGTCGATCGCCGACTTCTCCGCGCGGTACGCCGATCAGAACGAGCGCGACTACAACGCGTTCTGTGAAGCGATCAGGTCCGGTCGCCTGCAAGCCCTCGAAGGGCTCTGACCGAAGTAGCGCACCCCTGGGTTACGTTCCGCCGTCTTCCCCGGTTGTGCGGGCATTCATATGCCCGTCTGTACCCCCTGGGGACACGAAATGGCACATGAATCCGCACTCGGCGTGATTTCTCGGTTGATTGCGTCATCGCAGGGTGTGTTCCGCGGCCGTGACGCAGTGGCGTACGGCGTCACCCGGAAGCAACTCGCGGCACTTTCGGCCGCGGGTGTCGTCGAGCGAGTCTTGCCCGGTATCTATCGCATGACCGCAGTTGCTCGTTCACACGAACAATCCCTCAGAGCCGCTCTGCTCTGGGCGGGCGAGGACGCCGCCGCGGCAGGACGTTCGGCCGGCGCGCTGTACGGCCTCGAAGGTGTACGGCCTCGAGCTGCGGAGATCGTCGTTCCGCGAACGCGACGTGTGCGGTCAACAGACGTCGTAGTCCACTACGCGGCCGACCGACGACCGTTGCAACTGCGTCGACATCGGCAGTTCCTCACAGCCGGTCCGGAAGCGACACTGGTCGCACTGGCGGCGGTGCTCGACCACGAAGCGTTCGAGATCGCCTGCGAGGACGCGCGCCGCCGTCGACTGACGTCCGTCCCTGCACTACGCGCCTATCTTGAACGCTTTGCCAGCTGCGGCCGACCGGGTGTCACCGCCCTTCGCAACCTCCTCGATCAACTCGACCCCGCATACGCCGCGCGGTCCGTGCTCGAGGTCAAGACCCGGCGGCTACTCATCGCGCGTGGCTTCACCGGTTTCGTCCGCGAGTTCCCTCTCGCCTGGAACGGGCGCACGTACCGGTTCGACTTCGCGTTCGAAGCCGCACGCACCATCCTCGAAACCAACGGTCGGCGTTGGCACGACGACGCCAACGACTACGAGTTCGACAACGAGAAATGGAGCGTCCCCGGTCGTCACGGCTACCGCATCGTGCTCGCTACCTGGAACAAGGTCGCCCGAAACCCGGACGCACTCATCTCGGAGCTCGCCACCACACTTCTCGCCTCGGCGTAGTCCCCACGATGAAGAACCGGTCCTGCAGCGCCTGCACCACCCGGTGCAAGCCGCGCGGGAGCACGAGCGTCGGTGAACTCTCCGTCGCGCGGATTAGTTGAAGAGCTCGCCGCGCAGCGGAACGGACTCGAACCCGTCGGGGCCGACGGGAAGATCGCCGACGAGGGTGACGCGTTCGACCCGGCGGTCGAAATCGCTCGACGCGAGGTCGACCGGTCCGAGGTGCGCAGTCGAACGGTTGTCCCAGAACGCGAGGCTGTCGTTCTCCCACCGGAAACGTACGGTGAACTCGGGCCGCGCGATCTGATCGAACAACAGGTCGAGGATGCGGCTGTTCTCGCGGTCGGTGAGCCCCACGATGTAGCGGGTGAATCCCGGATTCACGAACAGCGCGCGCTCGCCGCTGACCGGATGGACCCGCACGACCGGGTGCACCGCGGAGGGCGGCGGCTGGTTGCGGTCGTAGCCCGCGCGCGTCTCGCCGGTGAAGCCGTGCCAGCGGTGCACCGCTTGCAGACCGTCGATGAGGTCGCGGATGGCCGGCGACAGATCCTCGTACGCCGCGACGAGGTTGGTCCACATCGTGTCGCCGCCGAACGGCGGAACGACCGCACCCCGCAACACCGACGCGAGCGCCGGGTTCGCGACGAAGGTGATGTCGGTGTGCCAGCCCGTCGCCGTCATGCGCGGCGGGGCGAAGCGCGGCCGCTCCACACCGTGGCCGAACAGCTTCTTCTCCTCGCGCGTGTCGACGACGTAGATCTCCGGCTTCTCCGCGAGCCCCGGCTCGATCGGGTGCGCAGGGGTGAGTTCGCCGAAGTTCGCCGCGAACGCGATCTGCTGGTCGTACGTGATCGGTTGATCGCGGAAGAACAACACCTTCCACCGCACGAGCGCATCGGAGATCTCGGCGACCGTCGCCGCGTCCAGCGGCTCCCGCAGATCGACACCCTCGACTTCCGCCCCGATGATGCTGGTCACCGGGTTGACCTGGACGCGCCGGTTGGTCGATTCGATCGTCACGGGCGCCAGGTTACGCCGGACCCTCGACCGAGGCGACGGGACCGGCGCCCATCACGGAGACGGGGCGCTCACGGGCATTGCGCCGTGAGCACGACGAGTGTGCCGACGGGAACTTGCGCACCACCGGCGGGCGACTGTGCGACGAAGTGGCCCGCGGTGGCCGCACCCGCATCGGGCTGGCAGCTCGACGTTCCGGCAAAGGCCACGCGCAGCCGGCTCGCGTCCGCTTGCGTGCGGATCTGGTCCATGACCGTGGTGGAGGACGCGAGGCCGAGCCAGCTCGGGACGTCGGCCAGATCTCCGCGCGAGACGTAGAGCGTCACCGTGGTCCCCTTCGACGCGTTCACGCCGGCGTCCGGCGTGGTGCGCAACACGACACCCGGCGGCACGGTTGACGACTCGATCATTGCGCTCACCGCGAAACCGAGCTTCGCGAGCCTCGCGGTCGCCGCCGGCTGCGGCGCTCCGACGAGGTCGGGCACGAGCGTCGACCCAGCGGGTTTCGTCGGGACCCCGCCGCTCCGGCTCCCGGTCGCCGCGGTCGTCGGCGCGCCGCCCCCGGCTTCGTTCGTCGTGGCGCGCGGGGTCGGTCCGGAGGACGAACCCGCACCACTCGAGCCCGGACCGGGCGCGCCGACCGCGGTGGTCGGCGACGCGTTCGGGTCGACCGCGCCGCGCGTCGTGACGGTCGGAGCTGCCGCGGGCGTGCTCCCGGAGTCCGAAGCCGCCGCAAATCCGACGATCACCACCACGACGACAACGGCTCCGGCGATGAACGCGGCGATCCGGCTGCGCGCCGGCCCGGTCGGTGCGTCTCCCATGCGTCCCCTCGATCGCGACAATCGGCTCCCAGAATGTCAGAGATCGGATTCCTCCCGCTCGGCGGTGCGCGTGCGCGAGGTCCGCGGTCGACCGCACACCGCGCCTCGATTCAGGTAATGAGTTGGTAAGGAAATTGTGGCGCGTCGGCGGCCGGTCCACCCGGAGTTGCATCATGAGTTGTGCACACTGAATCGAGCCGCCCTTCGGATGCCCCGACGCCGGACGCGCCCGCGGCGAATGTGGCGGGCAATTCCCGGATCACCGGCGCGATCGGCGCGGTCATCTTCGTGTTGCTCTTCTTCGAGGGCCTCACGCTGTTCGAGATCCAACGCTTCATGTGGCTCCACGTCTTCGTCGGCATGCTGTTGGTGTCGTTCGTCGTCGCGAAGATCGCGAGCACGGGCTACCGCTTCTCGCGCTACTACACGGGTCAACGCGACTACGTGAAGAAAGGCGCGCCGCCGACCATTCTGCGCCTCCTGGGACCGATCGTGACCGTGATGACCGTCGCCCTCCTGGCAACGGGTATCGGCACGGTGCTCGCTCGGCACGTCGACTGGCTCAAGTTTGCGCACAAGGCGAGCTTCGTCGTGTGGTTCGGGGCCATGACCATCCATGTGCTCGGACATGCCCTCGAAACGCCGGCGCTCGCCTTCGCGGACTGGCGGCGCTCGCAGCGCCGGCAGGTGCCGGGCGCCTCCGCCCGGTTCGTCCTCCTTGCGGTTGTGGTGCTCGCGGGTGTAACGCTCGCGGTCGTGACACGAGGTTGGGCCCACGACTGGCAACACCTTCCCGGCCTGTGACCGAACGCGTGCGCCTCCTCCTGATCGAAGACGACGACTCGATCTCCACTCCCCTGGCGGAGGGTCTCGAGCGCGCGGACTTCGAGGTCACGGTCGCGCGCAGCGGCACCGAGGGTCTGGCCGCGGCGGCCGACGCGGAGCTCGTCCTGCTCGATCTCGGACTGCCGGACGTCGACGGCGCCGACATCTGCCGTCTCCTCGTGGAACGCCACTCGGCGCCGATCATCGTGCTCACCGCGCGCGGCGACGAACGTGATCGCGTCCGGCTCCTGGAGATGGGCGCCGACGACTACGTGGTGAAGCCGTTCGGGTTCCGCGAGCTGGTCGCGCGCATCGGAGCGGTCCGCCGCCGTTCGGGCGTCGGGCTCGCGGCGACGTCCGGACTCGACCCGAAGGTGCAGCAGTTCACACACCTGCGCATCGACCATCGCGCCCGGCGGGTCGAGGTCGACGAGCGCGAGGTCGCGTTGAGCCGCAAGGAATTCGACCTCCTGGCCCGACTCGCCGAGAGCCCCGGGACGGTAGTGCCGCGCGACCGGATCATCGAGGAGGTGTGGGACGAACACTGGTGGGGATCCACCAAGACTCTCGATGTGCATATCGGCTCGTTGCGCAAGAAGCTCGGCAACCCTGCCTTCATCGCGACGGTCCGCGGCGTCGGCTATCGGTTGGACGACGGCGAATGACCCGCCGGCTCATCGTCGCCTACACCACCCTCATCGCGCTGGCGCTGGCCCTGCTCGTGACGCCCCTCGGCATCACGTTTGCGCACCGGGAACACGATCGGCTGCTCTTCGATGCCGAACGCGGCGCCGACACCATCGCGGCCAAGGTCGACGATCCACTCGAGTCCCACGCGCCGCTGCCCGCGGCGAACATCGCGGCATCGGCGCGCGCGATGGGAGCCGCCGTGGTGATCGTCAACTCCCGGGGCGAGATCCTCTTGGACTCCGCGCATCCCGAGCGGGTCGGGACCTCCCTCGCGGCCGCGAAGGACATCCAGCTCGCACTGAAGGGCACGCGCACCGCGGGGCGCGGCGAGCTCCGACCGAAGGACGAGGTCGTCGCGTACGCGTCGGTGCCGACGACCAGTGAAGGTGTCGTCGACGGAGCCGTGCGGCTGACCTACCCCACGGCGACGCTCGACGAGCGCGTCCGCGACGTGTGGTTCCAGCTCGGCGTGCTGTGTCTCGCGGTGCTCGCCGCCGTGGTCCTCCTCGCCATCCTGATCGGCCGCGGGATCACGCGACCGCTCCGGAACCTCGAGCACGCCGCGGATCGTCTCGGGCAGGGCGATCTCGCGACGCGTCTCGACGAGTCCGACGGCCCGGAGGAGTTGCGGCGCGTCGCGGGCACGTTCAACCGGATGGCCGCGCAGTTGAGCGACCTCATGGAGTCCCAGGCCCAGTTCGTCGCGAATGCCTCACATCAACTGCGCTCGCCGCTCACCGCGCTGCGCCTTCGGCTCGAGAACCTCGAGGCGACGGGGAACCCGGCGGATCAGGAGCCGATCCGGGCGGCGTCGGCCGAGGTCGCACGGATGAGCCGGCTCATCGACGGTCTGCTGCTGCTCGCGAGTGACGCCGCGCACCACGAGAACCTGCATCAGGTCGACGTCGCCGCGGTCGCGCGTGATCGCGTCGCGGGATGGAAGGATGTCGCCGCCGAGAACGACATCGAAATCGTCCTCGACGCGCCCCGGACCGCGTTCGCCCGCACGATCCCGAGCGCCCCCGGACAGGTGCTCGACAACCTCATCGACAACGCCCTGAACGCCGCGCCCCGGGGTTCGACGATCAGCGTCGTGGTCCGCCATCGGGGCACGCAGGTCGAGGTCAACGTGCTCGACCAGGGCCCGGGTCTCGACGCGGAATCCCGGGCGCGCGCCTTCGACCGGTTCTGGCGGGCACCCGATGCGTACGCCGGCGGGACCGGACTGGGGCTCGCGATCGTGCGCCAGCTCGCCGAAGCGTCCGGCGGGTCGGCCCGCCTCGAGTCGCGCGCGGGCGGCGGGCTGGTGGCCGAGGTCAGCCTGCCGGCCGCGCCCGCCCGCCTGTAGCCGGCGGGAGGCTTTCCCTCACCCTTACCTTCGACCCAGAAACCCCACAGGGGCGCCGACGATCCTCGATGGGGTCGGTGGAGCCCCTGCCGTCCCTCCGATATGGCCTCTACCACGCTCTCGAAGCCTCGCCAACCGGCGCCTCCCGTCGTACGCCGGCGTCCCGCGCACGATCACGCGCGCCTGGTCGCGTGGGCGATCGCCGTCGGCGCGCTCGTCACCCTCGGGCTCTGGTTCCGTCACGGCGGGTTGAACGACGTGAACGGCCCCGGCGCGAACGCGGTGGCCGCCGGTCAGCTCACCGCGCTGATCGGCACCTACGCCATCCTCGTTCAGATTCTCCTCATGTCGCGTATCGCGTGGCTCGAACGCGCGGTCGGCCTCGACCACCTCGCGGTATGGCATCGCTGGCTCGGCTTCGCGACCGTGTGGCTGATCACCGGCCATGTCGTGTTCACGACGATGGGCTACGCCACCGCCGGCAAGGTCTCCCTCTGGTCGCAGACGCGCGATTTCATCTCGCATTACCCCGACGTGTTGATGGCGTGGGTCGGGTTCCTGCTCCTCCTCGCGGTGGCGGTCACCTCGGTACGCATCGCGCGCCGGAAGCTGCAGCGGGAGACGTGGTACTTCATCCACCTCTACGCGTACCTCGCGATCGCGCTCTCGTTCGCGCATCAGATCGCGGTGGGCAACGACCTCGCGAACGACCGCGCCGCGCGCATCTGGTGGATCGCGGTCTACGCGCTCGTGTTCGGCGCGATCATCGCCTGGCGCGTCCTGGTGCCGATCCGCCTCAACGCGCGGCACCGCCTCCGCGTGCACGCCGTACGACGCGAGGCGCCCGGCGTCGTCTCGATCATCATGTCCGGTAAACGCCTCGACCGCATCGGCGCGGATCCCGGGCAGTTCTTCCTGTGGCGTTTCCTGACTCCCGACATGTGGTGGAAGACGCATCCGTTCTCGCTCTCGGCCGCGCCCACGCGCGACTTCCTGCGCATCACCGTGAAGGATCTCGGCGACGGTTCGAAGCAGTTGCAACGCATCCGTCCGGGCACCCGCGTCTTCGCGGAAGGGCCGTACGGGACGTTCACCGACGCGCGGCGATCACGCCGCGGCACGTTGCTGGTGGCGGGCGGGATCGGCATCACCCCGTTGCGGGCCATGCTCGACGCGTTCCGCCCCGCGGACGACGTCGTGTTGCTCTACCGCGTGGCCCGGGCCGAAGACGCAGTCTTCGGCGCCGAACTCGAGTCGTTCGCGAAGACGGCGAACGTGCGCGTGCACATCATCACCGGCACCGAGATCGGGAACGACCAGACCGACCTGCTCTCGATACCCGCGTTGAAGCGCGGCGTGCCCGACATTCGCGACCGTGATTGCTTCGTCTGCGGGCCGCCTCCGTTGATCGCCGCGATGCGCCGACGCCTCGAGAAGCTCGGCGTCCCCCGCGCGCACATCCATTTCGAACGCTTCGAGCTCTAGGACACACCCCCGATGAACAGAGCCATCCCCGCCGCCATCATCACTGCGCTCGGTCTCGGCGCGCTGGCATCGTTCAAGTCGACCTCCGGTCTCCCGACGAAGTCCGCGCGCTCGGTCGTCGCCCCACGGTCGACGGTTCCCGCCACCTCGGCACCGCCGCCGACGCACGGTTCGTCGCCCGCCACCAGCCCGGCGACCGGCGCGCCCAACCCGGTCGCGCCGACGACCACCCCGCCCGCGACGACGCCGCCGACCGGGACCCCGGGGCCGACCGTCGCGCAGAACCGCACGATCATGGGCGACCCCATCGACAACCAGTACGGCACGGTGCAGCTGCAGGTCACACTGCAGGGGAGCCGGATCACCAACATCGTCGCGACGCAGATGCCCAACGCGCACCAACGCTCGCTCGAGATCAGCCAGCAGGCCGAACCGATGTTGCAGCAGGAGGCGCTGCAGGCGCAGAGTGCGCAGATCGACATCATCTCCGGCGCGACGTTCACGAGCGAGAGCTACGCCCAGTCGCTGCAGAGCGCGCTCGACCGATCGCACGGGTGATCCACGAGCACGGCGGGGGCGCAAGCCGCCGAGCCGAAGAGCAGTGGGGAACGGTCATCACGGTCGACGGGCGCGGCCTCGACGACGACCGGGTCGTCGACGAGTGCTTCGCCTTCTTCCGCCGCGTGGACGACCTGTTCAGCACCTGGCGGCCCGAGACGGAGATCATGCGCATCGGGCGCGGCGAGCTCCACCGCGCCGACGCGAGCCCGGAGGTCGACGAGGTCCTCGCGCTCTGTGAGCAGATGCGAGTGGAGTCGGGCGGCGCGTTCGACATCACCGCCGGCGGGTTGCCGAACGTCCCGGATCGCCCCGGGCGAGCGCCCCTCGATCCCTCCGGCCTCGTCAAGGGCTGGGCGGTGGCGAAGGCGGGCGAGATGTTGCGCGCCGCGGGCGCCCACTGTTTCTTCGTGAGCGCCGGTGGCGATCTCGTCGCGGTCGGGCATCCGGAAGAAAACCCGGCGGGGTGGCGCGTCGGCGTGCAGCACCCGTGGGAAAAAGAGCACGTTGCCGCGGTGCTCACGATCACCGGGGCCGCGGTTGCGACTTCGGGACGCTACGAACGCGGTGATCACATCATCGATCCGCGCACGGGTCGACCCGCGGTCGGACTCGCATCCGTCACCGTGGTCGGTCCCGACCTCGCGGTCGCCGATGCCTACGCGACCGCGGCACTGGTACTCGGGCCCGACGACGGAATGCGCTGGCTGGCCACGCGTGTCGGGTACGAGGGCATGAGCATCGCCGACGACCGCACGGTCGTGACCACCTCCGGCTTCGACCGCTACCGCCGGTAGCGAGCTACGGAACGTCGGGAACGTCGGGGAGATCGGGCGCCCACGGCGCGCCGTTGATGTGCGACCCGCCGTCGACGAACAGCGTGTTCCCCGTGAGGTACCGGCTTTCGTCGCTCGCCAAGAAGACGGCGACCGGTGCGATGTCGAGCTCCGGGTCGCCGAGGCGACCCATTGGGTTCGCGGCGTCGGCCATCGCCTCGAGCTCGGGGTTCTGCGCGAACACACGTCGGGAGGCCGCCGTCTTCGCGCCCGGGCAGATGACGTTCGCGGTGATGCCGTACTGCGCCCACTCCCGGGCCGCAGTGCGGGTCAACGCACGCAGCGCCTCCTTGGCGGAGTTGTACTCGGCCGTGCCGACGTGCGCGTTGACCCCATTGAGCGAGCACATGCTGATGATGCGGCCGTAGCCGCGCGCCCGCATGGACGGGAACGCGGCTTGCATCGCCCAGAGCGGACCGTAGAAACCGACATGGAATCCGTTGTCGAAACGCGACTCGTCCTTGCGTTCGAGCCGGCCGAGCGCGCCGCCACCCCATGCGTTGTTCACGAGGATGTCGACGCCGCCCCACTCGTCGAGCGCGCGGGCGACCATCGCCTCGACGTCGGCGCGGCGCGCGACATCGGTCGGGATCGCCGCGGCACTGACGCCGAAGTCGCGGGTCAGGCCCTCGGCGACGGCCGCTCCCCGGTCGCCGTCGATCTCCGCCACGAGCACGCGCGCCCCTTCGGCCGCGAACCGGCGGGCCACACCGAGACCGATCCCGTCGCCCGCGCCCGTGACGATCGCGACCCGATCCTGCAACCGGCCGTTCATCGGTCCTCGACCTTCCCCGTCGCCCAGAACGCGCGCCACGAGGGCCAGTGCTCGGGGACCGTGCCCATGCCGTCATGGTGTTCGGGCCAGTTCGCGTCCGGAAGCGTGAGCGGGTTCACACCGACGTCCGCCCCGTACCAGAGCCGGTGCCGGCGGCGCACGAACCGCCACGCTTCGTCGCGGCGCGCGTACGTGTCCTCGTAGAGAATCGCCTGCTGGATCCAGCGCTCGCCGACCTGGATCTCGCCCTTGCAGTACACCGACCCGGTCGCGTGGTCGTCGTCGACCAGGTCGATCACGTGCGTACCGACCAGGAGAAATGTGCGCCCCACGGCGCGCAACGACGCGTCGAGGTCGGCCCGGAGGGCGGCTCGCCCGCGCTCGCTCCCCACCTGCACGTCGTCGACGAACAGCGCGGTCAGATCATCGAGGTTCCGCGCGTCGAGCGCGACCGCGTAGCGCGCCGCCAGCTGGCGGATCTCCTCGTAGGCAAGGAGTCGTTCGATCGGCTCCACCGCGCAGCAACGTAGTGCCCGCGGGTCGGGCCACCCTGCTCACCGGGAACTCGTCGACGAGGAGATCACCAGACAGGGCCCTTCGGCCCTAGCCCGGCCCGGGAATCGCGACGAATCTCCCACCGGGAGGTGCGGCGTGCTTCATGGTGAGATCTCGCGATATCTCGACGTCCGAGGTGGGGAATCGTTGACCCGGCGATCAAAGTCGCCGTACAGTCCGCGGCGATTGTTCGACAACGAGGATCGTCGCCCCGGACCCCGGCGCTCGAGCTCTCTCCGCACCGGAAGGTTGTAGAGGCTTCGCGCTGTGAAACGACGTTCGAACCCGATTGAACGACGACGGATCTTCGCCGGCGTCGCAGTGATCGGCCTGCTCTTCGGCCTTTCCGCGTGCGCGACCCCCACCGGCTCGGCCGGGTCGAGCTCGCTCGACGGCGGAGTCAAGATTCCGGGTACTTCGTCGAGCACGAAGCCCAAGGCCACGACGGTCAATGTGACGTTGGGGGACACGGCCGGCGGCGGACCCATGACCCTCGCGGTCTCGCCCGCGACCGCACCCGCGGGCGACGTCACCTTCGTCGTCAAGAACAACGGCACCATCGTCCACGAAGCCGTCGTCCTCAAAACCAATCTCCCCTACAACAAGATCCCGATCAACAACGCCGGCGACCCACCCGCTCCCGTCACCACCGGCGCCAACAAAGTCTCCGAAGACACCAACATCGGCGAAACCGGCGACCCCGACCTCGAACCCGGCGGCACCCGCACCTTCACCATCAAGAACATGACCGCCGGCAACTACGTCATCGTCTGCAACATCGCCGACCACTACGGCAAAGGCATGCGCGCCGCCTTCACCGTCACGCGCCCCACCACCACCGTCAATGTGACGTTGGGGGACACGGCCGGCGGCGGACCCATGACCCTCGCGGTCTCGCCCGCGACCGCACCCGCGGGCGACGTCACCTTCGTCGTCAAGAACAACGGCACCATCGTCCACGAAGCCGTCGTCCTCAAAACCAATCTCCCCTACAACAAGATCCCGATCAACAACGCCGGCGACCCACCCGCTCCCGTCACCACCGGCGCCAACAAAGTCTCCGAAGACACCAACATCGGCGAAACCGGCGACCCCGACCTCGAACCCGGCGGCACCCGCACCTTCACCATCAAGAACATGACCGCCGGCAACTACGTCATCGTCTGCAACATCGCCGACCACTACGGCAAAGGCATGCGCGCCGCCTTCACCGTCACGCGCCCCACCACCACCGTCAATGTGACGTTGGGGGACACGGCCGGCGGCGGACCCATGACCCTCGCGGTCTCGCCCGCGACCGCACCCGCCGGCGACGTCACCTTCGTCGTCAAGAACAACGGCACCATCGTCCACGAAGCCGTCGTCCTCAAAACCAATCTCCCCTACAACAAGATCCCGATCAACAACGCCGGCGACCCACCCGCTCCCGTCACCACCGGCGCCAACAAAGTCTCCGAAGACACCAACATCGGCGAAACCGGCGACCCCGACCTCGAACCCGGCGGCACCCGCACCTTCACCATCAAGAACATGACCGCCGGCAACTACGTCATCGTCTGCAACATCGCCGACCACTACGGCAAAGGCATGCGCGCCGCCTTCACGATTGGGTGATGAATCGATGGACGACGACAAGGAACGTCCCACGACGATCGGTTGGCCGCGCGCCATCCTCAGCGCGATCGCGATCGTCGTCATTGCGACCGCGGTGCTCGTGTACGGATCCAACGCCGTGCTGACGATGCACGGCAAGACGCGCAGCAGCCTGGTGGGAATCGTGACGCCGCTGTTCTTCGTGTTCCTGATCGCACTGGCGTGGGCGCTGCGACAACTGCAACGCCGGAAGATCATCTGATGTCGATACCTGCCGCCCCGGACGCGGACTGGCTCTGGGCGAACGAGCCGTGTCGCGCCGCCTGCCCGGTCAACACGGACGCGGGCGCCTACGTCACCGCCATCGCCGAAGGCCGATTCGAAGACGCATACCTCATCGCCCGCGCACCGAACCCGTTTCCGTCGGTCTGCGGCCGCGTGTGCGCGGCGCCGTGCGAGCGCGCGTGCCGCCGCGGCTCCGTCGACGCGCCGGTGTCGATCCGCGCGCTCAAGCGGTTCGTGACCGAACGCTTCGGCGTCGAGAGCTTCGCCGCGAACACGATGTGGCACGCGGCGCACGGTGACGTCCCGCCCGCGGCGGGGCCCAGCGTCGGCATCATCGGTGGTGGGCCTGCCGGTCTCGCGGCGGCATGCGACCTGCGCCTCGCCGGCCATCCGGTGACGATCTACGAAGCGCACGACCGTCTCGGCGGCATGATGGTGCTCGGCATTCCCGAGTACCGGCTCCCGCGCGCCCTCATCTCCCGCGAGATCGAGGCGATCGTCGAGCTCGGCATCGACGTCGAGACGAACGCGCGCATCGGCGAGACGCATTCGATCGCCGAGCTGCTCGACCGCCACGCCGTGCTCTTCTTGGCGGTCGGCACCGGGATCGCGCGTGATCTCGACCTCCCCGGCCACGACCTGGACGGCGTGTTGCGCGCGGTGGAGTACCTCCTCAACGTCAATCAGGGTTTCCACGTCGCGCTCGGCGACCGCGTGGTGGTGGTCGGCGGCGGCAACGTGGCTTTCGACGCCGCGCGCACGGCGCTGCGCGCCGCCTCGTCCGGCGCCACGCCTCCGGCGCCGGTCGCGCCGGGGGCGAACGCGGAGGAGGACGCCCGCCGCGCCATGACAACCACCCTCGACGTCGCCCGCGCCGCGCGGCGCGCCGGCGTGCTCGACGTCACGGTCGTCGCGCTCGAATCCGCCGAGGAAATCCCGGCCGACCCGGAGGAGATCGAAGAGGCCGAACGCGAAGGGATCCGCATCGTGCACCGGCGTGGTCCCCAGCGGTTCGTCGGGGACACGCACGTGACGGGCCTGGAGACGATTGCGGTGACCTCGGTCTTCGACGACGAAGGACGATTCTCACCGACCTTCGCGCCCGGCACCGAGGAGGTCATTCCCGCCGACACCGTCATTCTCGCCGTCGGCCAGGGCGCGGACGTGGGCTTCCTCGGCGCCGACATCGCCCGCACCCGACCCGGGGGCGTGCAGGTGGATCCCGGGTCGCTCCAGACCTCCGACCCCCGGATCTGGGCGGGCGGCGACGTCGCGCGGGGCCCGCGGAACCTGATCGACGCGATCGCCGACGGAAAGCGCGCGGCCGCGTCGATCCACGCCGCGCTCACGGGTGCGCCGCCGGCGACGTCGACCCACGAGATCCGCGTCGAGCTGCGCAGTGGCTTCCGCCGACTCGACAGCGACTACGACGCGATCCCCCGCCAAGCGATTCCGGCGACACCGACCGACCGGCGCGTCGGCTTCGGTGAGGTCGAGACCGGCTACGACGAGAAGCAGGCGCGGCTCGAAGGCCTCCGTTGTCTCCGCTGCTTCGACAACATCACGCTCTCGCCCGAGCTGTGCATTCTCTGCGGTCTCTGCGTCGACGTGTGCCCACCGAACTGCATCACCATCGCACGCGCGGATCACGTCGGACTGGGGACCGAGCAGCAGTCGGTGCTGCTCCTCGACGAGGACCTCTGCATCCGATGCGGCCTCTGCGTCAATCGGTGTCCTCCCGGCGCACTGTCGATGGTTCACGCAAGGGAGCTCACCCATGGTTGAGGTCGACCCGAACAAGCTCGAGCCCGGACGAACGTCGGTCGACCACGGCATCACCGCCCGCATCAAGCGGAGCGATCCGTGGCGGTCGGCGTTCCGCCACGCGCAGCTCGACACGCCTCGCGGCCGCGCGCTGCAGTCGTTCAGCAACGTCTTCTTGCACGTGTATCCCGTCAAGATCCCCAAGCGCGTCCTGAACCTGCGCTACTCGCTCCGGCTGGGATTCATCGCGGCCGTGCTCTTCGGGATTCTCCTCGTCACCGGCATCTATCTCATGTTCGTGTACACGCCGTCCGTCGGCTCCGCGTACGGCGACATGCAGAACCTGAAGACGGGCGTCGGCTTCGGTCAGTTGATCCGCAACGTGCACCGTTGGTCGGCGCACCTCATGGTGCTCGTCGTCGCACTGCATCTGGTGCGCGTCTTCTACGCGGGGGCGTACAAGAAGCCGCGCGAGTTCAACTGGGTGATCGGCGTGATGCTGCTGCTGATCACACTCGGCTTCTCGTTCACGGGATACCTGCTGCCCTGGGACCAGCTCGCCTACTGGGCGGTCACCGTCGGCACGAACCTGGTGCACTACGTCCCCCTCGTCGGCGGGAGGCTGCAAGACCTCCTGATCGGAGGGCCCCAGGTCGGGCAGAACACGCTGTTGCGTTTCTACGCCCTGCACGTCGCCGTACTCCCTTCGATTCTGGCGCTGATGTTGACCGTGCACATCTGGCGGGTGCGCAAGGACGGATTCGCGGTCGAGCGCACGAGCGTCGGATCGTTCTCCGAGGAAGCCACCGAACGTCCCGCCGCGGCACCCGCGGCCGAACCCATGGCCCTGGCCGCGCCCGAGTTGTACGGCGGACGCGTGCGTCTGCTCGGCGTCGTCGACCGTGAGTCGGTCACGGAAGCCGCGCGTCCGGTCGACGACACCGTCTTCACGTGGCCGCACCTGCTCGTTCGGCACGTCGTCGTCGCGCTCGGTACCGCGGCCGTCGTCCTCGGACTCGCGGTGTCGTTCAGCGCACCGCTGCGCGGGCTCGCGAACCCGAACGTCACCCCCGAACCCGCCAAGGCCCCGTGGTACTTCGCCGGGTTGCAGGAGCTGCTCTCGCGCTTCGACCCACTCGTCGCCGGCATCCTCATCCCCGCAGGCGCCGTCCTCGTCCTGGTCCTGCTGCCGTACATCGATCGGAATCCGGACACGCGCGCGAGTCACCGCAAGGTCGCGATCGTGTTGTTCAGCATCTTGCTCGCCATCGCGGTGGTGCTCACGGTCATCGGAACGTTCTTCCGCGGTCCCGGGTGGAAGTTCATCGCGCCGTGGACCCACTCGTACATCGAGTTCTAGGAGTCGCAATGGATGACACGAGTCGACGTGATTTTCTCCGGGGCGGTTGGAAGCTCAGCGGCGCGCTCCTCATCGGCGCGGCTGCGTACACGGGCTACGAGGCGCTGCGCCCGCTGGCGTCGAGCGCGGGCGGCGCCAAGATCACGGTGGGAACCACCTCGAGCTTCGCCACCGGTACGAGCACCTACGTCAGTGCCGGCCGCATGTACATCGTCAACGCGAACGACTACCTCTTCGCGCTGTCGCAGAAGTGCCCGCACCTCGGCTGTCACGTGCCGTACTGCGACAGTTCGGGCCGGTTCGAGTGTCCGTGTCACGGCTCGGTCTACGACCTGGCCGGCGAGTACATCGCCGGGCCCGCACCGCGCGGCATGGATCGCTACGAAGTCACGCTCGAGGGCGACAACGTGGTCGTCAACACCGGGGTCCTGAAGGCCGGGCCGCCCCGGGGGA
Organism: uncultured Actinomycetes bacterium; assembly: GCA_963835455.1. Classification (GTDB taxonomy): domain Bacteria; phylum Actinomycetota; class Acidimicrobiia; order IMCC26256; family PALSA-610; genus PALSA-610. The sequence continues at coordinate 45,526 of CAWIFT010000005.1, read as the reverse complement.
CCAACAACTTCCTCACACCGCCCAAGGGCCCGAGTTGCATCGGCAAGGCCTGACGTGCCCCGCGAACGCCCGCAGCCCCCGCCGTTCGAACCCGAGTGGCTCGATCGGAGCCTCAATCGCTACCTCGCGGCCGGCCTCGTCTTCATGATCCTGCTCCTGGCCGGGTTCGTCGCCTACCGCATCCGCGAACCCGGCCTCCGCAAGAGCGCAACCCGCGCGCAGACCACCAGCTACACGGCCATCGGCGCGCAGATCTTCGCGACGAGTTGCGCGCAGTGCCACGGGAAGAACGGAACCGGTGGCGGCAGCGCACCGACCCTCAATTCCACGCAGTTCCTGAAGAACACGACCAACGAGCAGATCTTCGCGCTCGTGTCGGGGGGCGTCTCGGGAACCGAGATGCCCGCGTGGAGCCTCGACTACGGCGGAACGTTCACGGCCGAGCAGGTGCGACAGGTGACCACCTATCTGCGCTCGCTGGAACCACAGGCGCCGAGCGTTCCCGGGTGGCGTCAGGGAGCGAAAGCGAAGCCCTAGCGCGCTGGTCGCGGCCGGCGCTAATGGCGCCGGGGGGTGGCAGTCTCGGCGATCATCGCCGCCGCGATCAACGAGCCGACCGGCGAGATCGCCGCGATCGCGTCGGCTCGCCGCGCGGGCGTGAAGACGACACCGGTCGTCCGTGACGCGGGAACGAGCACGTACCGGCCGATGGTGAGCGGGCCATGGCGTACGGGCAACTCGATGCCCAGGTCGAGCGACCACGGGGCGAGCCCGGGTTCGTCCGCGGGCAGGACGATGCGGCCGGGCTCGATCCGCGGGAGCTGCACGTCGAACGGAAACGACTCGTACCAGCACGCACGCAGTCCGAACAGTGCGATCAGTCGCGGCACGAACGGCTCGGCGATCGAACCGCCGGTGGGCGGTTCCCAGCTGTAAGAGCTCATCGAACTCATGGTTCTCTTCTACGCCCGGACCTCACCCGGATCAGCCGTCCTTACGCGTTCCTTGTGCCCACGGACCGCATCCCAACGTGTTCTTTGCGACGCCTTCGGACCGGACGGTTCCCGCCGGCGTTTGATGGCCCGATGCGGGTCTGACAATCTTTCCGCACCGTTGAGCGAAGGTGGGTGCGTGGACTCCGACCGCGAAGCCGAGGTGATGGCGCAACTGTTGGTCTTCGCCGAGCAGACGACCGATTTCGTGGGCGTCTCGGATCCGTGGGGCCGGGTCATCTTCTTGAACTCGGCCGCGTGCAAGCGGCTCGGCGTCGCCGAGCCGGGCGACCTGACGACCGCCGACATCTTTCCGGTGGACGAGTTCACCCTCTACCACGAGGTTGTCCGGCCCCAGTTGTTGCGCACCGGGGCCTGGAGCGGCGAGGTGCGGGTGAACGTCGCGGGCGGGGTCGCCGTTCCGATGTACGTCTCGGTGAGCACCCGAGTGGGCCCCGGGGGCGAGACGCTCGGCACGGTGATGTACGCGCACGAGCTCGCGCGTGACGATCTCGGCGCGGCTGCACCTCGATTCGAGGTCGACGAGATCACCGGGCTGCTGACCCCGTCGGCCTTCGACGAGCGCGTCCGGAACGCGCTGGTAGCCGCGGCTCGCGACGGCGACTCGTGCGCGTTCGTACTCGCGACGGTCGTCAACATGGACGACACGCTCGAGCGGTTCGACGCCCCCGGCGGTACCGCCGTCATGCGCGGCCTCGCGGGCCGCATGACGCGACTCGCGCGGACGATCGACATCGTCGGGCACGTCGACGATCATCAGCTCGGCATCTTGCTGCTCGGGGTTCACACTCGCGGTGATGTCCTGCGTATCGCGCGCATGGTCCGCGAATCGTTGGTCGATGTGCCGATTCCGACGACGAGCGGAGACATCGCCGCATTCGTCGCGTGCGGGGTCGCGGTCTGTGAGCCGCACGACGATCTGGCCGCGCTGGTCGCACGGGCCTCGACGACGTCGCCCCGGGAACCGGTTCCCGACGTCGACGTCGATCGGCTGCGCGTCGGGCCCGACCGCCCCGACGGACCTCCGACGATGGCCGAGTTCCGCGTCGGCATGAGCCGGGGCGAAGTGCGCGCCTACGCCCAACCCGTCGTGGAGCTCGCATCCGGCCGCGTGGTCGGCTACCGGGGACTCGCGCGGTGGCACCATCGACGTCTCGGGCTGCTCGAGGCCGCCGACTTCGTCGACATGATCGCCGCAACCGCGCTCGCGATGCAGGTCGATCTCTGCGTGGCCCGGGAGACCGCGGCGGTGCTGGCGCTCACCACCCGAGACACCCCGCTCTGCCTGTACGCACCGGTTTCGCGGCGGCTGATCGCCGACGTACGCACCGAGCAGTACCTGTGCGAGATCGCCGAGGCGTTCTCCCTCGCGACCGACCAGATACGCCTGCAGGTCGCCCGGCGGCTCCTGGACGACGGGTCTCCCGCGCTGCACGATGCTCTGCACTCTTTGCGCGACACCGACGTCCGGCTCGTTCTCACGGGCGTCGAGCACGCATCCGACGCGCGGTTTCTCGACCAACACGGATTCGGCGAACTGCACCTCTCGCACCGGCTCACGCGCGATGCGGTGAAGGGCGCGGACGCGCGGCTCACCGTGTCGGAGATCGTTCGCGGTGCACACGAGCGCGGACTGCTCGTCGCCGCCGGCGGAGTCGACGACGACCAGCACCGCGACCTCCTGGTCGACGCCGGCTGCGACCTCGCGAGCGGCGATCTCTACGGCCGACCGGAACCTGCCGACACGATCGACTGACAGGAGCAACGGTCGACCGGTACACCGGTCGCGGCGGGCGTTCCTCGAACCGCACCGGTGAGTTCGCGCGGCGGCGAGAGTCTGATCGGTTGGGTGGGCACGCGAATATCGTGGCGCGAGCGTCGGACCGGAGGTACAACAGATGAGCGGAGTACGCGTACTGGTGGGGACGCGCAAGGGCGCCTTCATCCTGACCGCGGACGGAAAACGCACGGACTGGAAGGTCGACGGCCCGTACTTCGGCGGGTGGGAGATGTACCACGTCAAGGCGTCGCCGGTGGATCCGAATCGGCTGTTCGCGTCGCAGTCCACCGGATGGTTCGGTCAGCTGATCCAGCGGTCGGACGACGGCGGCGAGACGTGGACACCGGTCGGCAACGAGTTTCGTTACGCCGGCGTTCCCGGAACGCATCAGTGGTACGACGGCACACCGCACCCGTGGGAGTTCGCGCGCGTGTGGCACCTCGAGCCGTCGCCGACCGACGCCGACACCGTCTATGCCGGCGTGGAGGACGCGGCGTTGTTCCGCTCGGTCGACGGTGGCAACGAGTGGAACGAGCTACCGGGACTGCGCGAGCAGGGGTCGGGACCGGCATGGCAGCCGGGCGCGGGCGGCATGTGCCTGCACACGATCGTGCTCGACCCGACGAACGCGAATCGGATGTTCGTCGCGATCTCGGCCGCGGGCGTCTTCCGAACGGAGGACGGCGGAACCACGTGGCAGCCGGCGAACCGCGGTCTGCATTCGGAGGGCATACCCGACGGCGACGCGGAGGTCGGCCACTGTGTGCACCGCATCGCGATGCACCCTTCCGCTCCCGACGTGTTGTACATGCAGAAGCATTGGGACGTGATGCGCAGCGACGACGGCGCCGACACGTGGCACGAAGTGAGCGGCAACCTGCCGTCCGACTTCGGCTTCCCCATCGACGTGCACGCCCACGAACCCGAGACGATCTACGTGGTGCCCATCACGAGCGACTCGGAGCACTATCCCCCCGAGGGCAAGCTCCGCGTCTACCGGAGCCGCACGGGCGGAAACGTTTGGGAGCCACTCACCAAGGGGCTGCCGCAACGCGACTGCTACGTCAACGTGCTCCGCGACGCAATGGCGGTCGACTCGCTCGATATGTGCGGCGTCTACTTCGGCACGACCGGCGGGCAGGTCTACGCGTCTGCGGATTCGGGCGACAGTTGGGAGCCCATCGTGCGCGACCTCCCTTCGGTGCTGTCGGTCGAAGTACAGACCTTGTCGTGATCGAGGGCTCGCGGTGATCCGCGTCGTGCTGCCGGCGCACCTGCGAACACTTGCGCAGGTCGACGGCGAGGTGACGCTCGACGTCGCCGGGGTGGTCACCCAGCGCTCGGTCCTCGACGCACTCGAGGCGAAGTTCCCGGTGCTGCGCGGGACGCTGCGCGACCAGGCGACACAGGAGCGGCGGAAGTTCGTGCGCTTCTTCGCGCTCGAGGAGGATCTGTCGCACGAGTCGCCCGACACTCCCGTGCCGGACGCCGTCGCCACCGGCGCGGAGCCGTTCATCGTCGTCGGAGCGATGGCGGGCGGTTGACGGACCCGCCGACACGATCGACTGACAGTCGTCAGCCGACACCGAGGCGATCGTTGTACGCCTTGATCGCCGCGTCCGCTTCGCGTTGCGCCTTCTGGAGCGCCGCCGCGGGCGCGAGGCCGCCGGTCAGCATCGAGAGCATCCCGTCCCTCACCCCGTCGCGGACACCCTGGTAGTCGCCGATGAGCGAACCGGCCGTTGCCGCGTTCTCCTCCCCCGTCGTCAACTGGTCGTAGCTCACGCGATAGATCGGCTCCGCCTGCCAGCGTTGCGCGAGCTCCGGCACCTTGGTCGCGTCGGAACGGATCGGCGCGTAGCCGCCTTCCACCGCGAGCGACGCCTGCTCCCGGGCCGACGCGAGGTACTTGATGAACTGCCAGGCCGCGGCGCGCTTTTCGGGCGCGGCCGACTTGCTGATCCACAGCGACCCGTCGCCGGCCGGAACGCCACCACCGCCGTCGATCGAGGGCAGCGGCGCGGTCGCGATCTTGACGGTGCTGTACCGGCCCGACTCGAGTACCTGCTTCACGGTCCCGAGCACTCCGCTCGCCTCCATCGTCATCGCCGCGTCGCCGTTGCCGACCGCGAGCATGTGATCGATGTTCCCGGTCGCGCCGCCGGTGTTGAGCGCGAGACCGCTGCGCACCATGTCGTTCCACCAGGTCCAGATCGTGTTGGCGGTCGGGGTCTCGAGCGTCGCCGCGGTCGTGCGGGCGTCACGGCCGTTGCCGTTGTTGACGAGCGTTCCCCCGGATTTCGCGTTGAGGAACTCGAAGATGTACGGCTCGACACGCAGCGCGATGCCGTGTTTCGCGGCGCCGCTCGCGACGATCTTCTGCGAGTACTCCTTCACCTGCGCGAGCGTCGACGGCGGCTTGTTCGGGTCGAGTCCCGCCTTGGTGAACGCGGTTGCGTTGTACCAGAGGATCGGGTTCGAGATGCTCCAGGGCATGCCGTACAGGACGTTCTGGTACGAGAAATAGGCCTTGACCCGCGGCAGGAGCGGAGCGAGCGGGTAGTGGTCCGCATCGACGCAGGCCTGCACCGGGACGACGCTCCGGCTGTCGATCATGCGCTGCACCGTGGTGTCTTCGGGCTGGAACATGTCGGGGAGATCCTTGGTCGACAAGCCCGCGAGATACTTGGTGAGCAGGTCCTGATACGTCGGGAATTGGGCCAGCGTCACGTGCACGTCGTGCTGCGACGCGTTGAACTGCTTCGCGGTCTGCACGAGCCAGTCCGCGTTCGAGCGCGTCATCGCGTGCCAGAAGGTCACCTGCACCGGCTTGGTCGCCTTCGCGAAGGCGTCCAGGCCGCAGTCGGACGGTTGCACACCGCCGTTCCCGCCGCCGTTGTTGTTGTTGTCGGAGGACTGCTTCGACGAGCCGCCGCACGCCGCGAACGCGAGCGCGGCGACCAGGAGTACCGCGAATGAGCGCTTGGTCACCATGGATCGACCGTACGGGAAGCGGCCCGGCGAGATTAGGGCCGTTGGTCTCTCAACCGACACGGCCGTTGTACTCCTCGATTGCGGCATCCGCCTGTGCCGCCGCGTCGCGCGCTGCCTGTTGCGGCGTCGACCGTTGGTCGACAACCTTCGCGATGGCGTCGATGATGGCGCCGCGTACCCCTTGCCCCCGGGAGCCGTACGCGCCGATCACGGGTCCGGCCGTCGCTTCGTTCTCCGGGCCGGCCCGGAGCTGGTCGTACGCGACCTTGTATTCGGGCTGGTGCGCGTATTTCTGCGCGAGCGGTGCCATCGAGGCCGCCGACGCGGACACGGGCGTGTAACCGGTCGCCGCCGCCCATTCCGACTGCACCCGCGGCGTCGCGAGGTACTTGGCGAACTCGTAGGCCGCGGCCTGTTGCGCCGGGCTCGAGCGGTTGACGATGTAGTTGGCCGCGCCGCCGACGAGCACGCCGCCATCGGGACTCGTCGGGCCCGGCATCGCGCCCACGCCGAGCTGCACGTTGCCGTACTGGCCGGCGGCGAACAGCTGCGCAATCGTCCCGAGGGCGGCCGACGTGTCGATGGTCATCGCCGCGCGCCCGTTCCCGACGGCCAGGTAATGGTCGAGGTCGCCCGGGCCCGTGCTCAGCGCGAGCTTCGACGTCACCATGTCGTCGATCCACTGGAACAGTGAGACGCCGGTCGGGTCGTCGAACGTCACCGCGGTGGCCCGCGCGGTACGGCCGTTGCCGTTGTTCACGAGCGTGTGCCCGGCCTTGGCCAGCCAGTGCTCGAAGTAGAACGAATCGGTCTTGAGCGCGAGACCGAAGGATGCGGCGCCACTGCGCACGATCCGCTGCGAATCGGCCTTGACCTCGTCGAGCGTGACCGGCGGCTTGTTCGGGTCGAGCCCGGCCTTCTCGAAGGCCTTCCGGTTGTAATACAGGACCGGGTTCGAGTTGTTGAACGGCATCGGCCACAGCACACCTTTCACGCTGTAGTACGCCAGCACGCGGGGAATGAGATCGGATGTCGACGCGTGATCGGCTGCAACGCAGGACGCGACCGGCAACACGGCCTGGGAGTCGATCATGGCCTGGGTCGACGTGTCGTCGCCCTGCATCAGATCGGGGAGCACGCGGGTCGACAGTCCCGCCTTGAAGCGCGTGAAGTTGTCGGTGTAGCTCGCGGCGGCCGACAGCGTCACGTGCACGTCGTGCTGTTGCGCATTGAACGCACTCGTGAGCCGCTTGAGCTCGTCCTCGTTCGCGCGCGTCATTGCGTGCCAGTAGGTGATCTGCACCGGTTTGGTGGCCGATGCGAGCGCGCTCAGCGGGCAGGCCGGCAACGACGCGCTCGTGCCGTCGGCCGCCTTTCCCTTGCCGCTGCTCCCACCGCACGCCGCGAACACGGTCGACCCGACCACCAGAACGCAAAGCAGCGTTCGTCGCATGGCACTCACCTCAACCCTTCACCGCGCCGGCCGTGAGACCGCGCACGAGTTGCTTCTGGAAGACGAGCAGCAGGATCAGCAACGGCACCGCGGCCAGGACCGTGCCTGCGAACGTCACGTTGATCTGGTCGAGACTCACCCGGCTGAGCTGGCGCAAGCCGACCTGAACCGTCCGGTAGTGGTCGCTCGCGACCAACGGCCACAGGTACTGGTTCCAGGCGTCGAAGAAGGCGAACAACGTGAGGGCCGCGACGGTCGGCCGCGCGAGCGGTACCGCCACGCGCCACATGAAGCGGAAGTGCCCGTAGCCGTCGAGCTCGGCGGCATCACGCAGGTCGCGCGGCAACGACATGAACGCCTGTCGCATCAGGAACGCGCCGAATCCGGTCGCAAGGAACGGGATCGCAAGCGCGCCGTAGGTGTCGAGCCCCATGAACTGGCCGACGACCGGAACGTGACCCAACGTCACGACGGTTTGGAGGTTCGTGAAGAACACGACCTCGAACGGCACCATCATGGTCGAGAGGAAGAGGACGAAGATCGTGCGCTTGAACGGGAAGTCGAGGAACGCGAACGCGTAGCCGGCGAAGGTCGCGGTGACCACCTGTCCGGTGACGATCAGGAACGTCACGACGAGGCTGTTGAAGAGATACGACCCGACGTGCCCCTGCGTCCACGCCTGCGAATAGGCGCTCCACAGCAACTGGGACGGGAAGAGAGTCGGCGGTCGCGCCGCGATCTTGTCCGCCGGGAGCAGCGAGTTCACGACCGTGATGTAGATCGGGAACAACACGACGAGCGACAGGACGCAGAGGAGTATGTAGCGGTTCGCCGCGCGGGCCCGGCGCGCGATCGCGGGCCGGGCGAGCGCGCCGACGAACCCGAGCGCGATCGCACCGAGAAGGGTCACGCCGATGACGACGAGGAATCGCTCGAAGCCGGGCGCGAGGTCAGCGCTCATAGCTGACCCGCCGTTCGAGGATCCGCAGCTGCACGAGGGTGAGGACGAGCGTGATCGCGAACAACGCGATCGCGAGCACCGCGGCCTTCCCGTCGTTGTTCTCCTTGAACACCGTCCGGTAGATCGCGTAGACGAGCACGTTCGTGTGCTCCTGCGGGCCGCCTTCGGTGAGCAGGTCGATCTGGCCGAAGGAGTGGAAGGCCAGGATCGACCCGACCACGGTGGCGAAGAACAGCGTGGGCGACAACAACGGCAACGTCACGTTGCGGAATCGGGACCAGGCTCCGGCGCCGTCGACGCGTGCGGCCTCGAGCAACTCGTCGGGGACACCTTGGAGCCCGGCCGACATGATGATGAACGAGAGGCCGAGGTTCTGCCAGATCGTCACGCCCGCGACCGCCACCAACGCCCACTTCGGGTCGTCGAGCGGCGACAGGCTCCCCGTGCGTCCGAGCCAGTAGTTCAAGAGCCCGATCTGCGGATTCAGGAGCGTCAACGAGATCAGCGACGCGACCGCGACCGAGGTGATCACCGTCGAGGAGAAGATCGTGCGGAAGACTCCGATCCCGCGGAGACGCTGATGCGCGAGGACCGCCAGCCCGAGTCCGAGCGCGATCCCGAGGGGCACCGTCAGCAGCACGAACTCGATCGTCACCTTGAAGCTGTTCGTGAACAGGTGTGAGGTCAGCACCTCGCGGTACTGCGACACGCCGACCCAGCGCCGCGGCAGTCCGGGGAACGGCGGCGTGCGGTACAGGCCGAGCCAGAAGTTCTTGACGAACGGGTAGAAGACGAACGTCCCGAACACCACGAGCGACGGCAGGACGAGCGCGTATCCGAGCAACATGTCGCGCGTGCGGCGGCGCAAGCGGCGCCGCCGGCGCACGGGCCGCGGGCCGGGAGCCGGCGCCTCGGGCTCCGGCGCGGCGGTGACGACGGCCGTCATGCGTCGGCCACCCGTTCGCCGGTGCGCGCGTCGAACACGTGCAGGTGCTCGGGTTCGGTCGTCAGGTGCACCGTCTCGCCCACTGCGGGCCGCGGCGCGTCGATGTCCTGACGGGTGATGATGAACGTACCGTCGTCGAGGCGACACACGACATTGCGTTCGTGCCCGAGCGACTCGACGACGGTCACCGTCGCGGGCACGACGCCGTCGTCCGCCAGCAGCAGGTGCTCCGGGCGGACGCCGATGACGATTCGTTCGGCGGTCTGCGCCGCGACCGCATGCGCGAGCCGCGGTGGCAGCGGGACCCGCGCGCCCGGGAGCCCGGCCGCGATACCTTCGCCTTCGCGCACGACCAGCGCCTCGATCGTGTTCATGGGCGGTGTGCCGATGAACCCGGCGACGAACAGGTTCGCCGGGCGCTCGTACACCTCTTGCGGCGGTCCGACCTGCTGCAGCACACCGCCGGCGATGATCGCGATGCGATGCCCCATCGTCATCGCCTCGATCTGATCGTGCGTGACGTACACGACCGTCGCCTCGAGGCGCGATTGCAATTCGATGAGCTCGGCTCGGGTCTGGACGCGCAGCTTCGCATCGAGGTTCGACAAGGGCTCGTCCATCAGGAAGACCTGCGGCCGGCGGACGATCGCGCGCGCGAGTGCCACCCGCTGTCGTTGCCCGCCCGACAGCTGCGCGGGCTTGCGATCGAGCAGCTCGGTGAGCCCGAGCGACTCGGCGGCTTCGGCCACGAGCCGCGTGCGCTCGGCCGGCCGCGACCTTCCGGCTCTTGAGCGGGAACTCGATGTTCCGCTGCACGGTCATGTGCGGGTACAGGGCGTAGGTCTGGAACACCATCGCGACGTCGCGGTCGCGAGGTTCGATGTCGTTCATCACCTCGCCACCGATCGCGATCGTGCCCGCAGTCGGTTCGTCGAGGCCGGCGATCATCCGCAGCGCCGTCGACTTCCCGCAGCCCGAGGGCCCGAGCAGGACGAGGAACTCGTGATCGGCGATCTCGAGCGTGAGGTCGTCGACGGCCACGACGTCGCCGAAGCGCTTGGTCACCTGTTCGAACGTCACACCGGCCATCGATGTCAGTGTCCGGGGTGGGACGGTGCGCCGATACTGCCGCGCGGCCCGGCTCAGGTGGCCAAAGGTCCCGCGAGGCCCCGTGGGCCGGCGGAGTCGAGCAGCCCGTCGGCACGCGGGGGCCGGCCGGTCCGCGCCGCGGCGTCGGCCGCCCGTCCGAGCACCACGATCTCGTCCAGCAGGCGGCGCTCGGGTGGTCCGAGCTGTCCGAGGTCGTCCGAGAGGAGGACGAGGCCGCCCGAGCGCCCGACCGTCCGGGCCCAGGCCTCGGCTTCGAGGCTCGTGAGCCGGGTGTCCCCCGTGCGCAACATGACGCAATCGGGATCGTTCGACCAGAGCCGGCGGTGCATGAAACTCCGGGTGCAGGTGTTGACGAACGCGTTGTGCGTCGACGGGGTCGCCGCTTCGTAGCCCGGGAGGTCTTCGCCGAGGCCGGCCGGCGCGTCCCACCAGGGGGCGACGTCGGCACCGATCCGCATCGCGTCGACCGCGCCGACGACCGCGCCGATCGGGGCGCCGCACCCGACGATGAAGGTCTCCTCACCGGCGCCGCGCCGTATCGCGTCGAAGCCCGCGCGCACGCGTTCGGCCGGCGTGCGCGTCGGGTCGGCGTAGCGCCCGGGCATCGCTGCCGCGAACGTGAAATCGAGCTTCAGGTATCGATATCCGGCCGCGACGAGCGCGGCCGCGGTCGAGGCCAGATGGTCGAGCACGTCGGGTCGGGTGGTGTCGAGCACCGCCATCACGCCGCCCCACGACTCGTTGTACATGCCGATCGCGAAGCCGTCACCGCCCGGTGTGCTCGCAAGCCATTCCGGATGGGCGCGTGTGAGATCGCTGTCGGGCGCGGCGAGGAACGGCGCGAGCCAGATCCCCGGTGTCCGGCCCGCGGCGCGGATCGCGGCCGCGATGCCGTCGACGCCCGCGGGGAACCTCGGGTTCGTCCCGAGCCAGTCACCGATGGCGCGCTGGTAGCCGTCGTCGAGCTGGAAGACGTCGAACGGCCACGCATCGGCGTGCCCGAGGTTGTCTCGGAGGTCGCGCTCGGTGACGCGTTCGAAGTACTGGTACCACGAGCACCACCCGACGACGAAGGGCGCGTCCACCCGCGCGTGCGCCGCGGCCCCGGCCCGGGCCGCCCACGCCTCGAGGAGCTCGGCGGGATCGTCGCCGCGCTCGATCGTCAGGTCGTGCAGTGGGCGTCGCGATCCGACCGACAGGCGCGCGCCGCCGAGCCACGCCTCCGCGCACACCTCGACCCGGCCCTCGACGATGCGCACCCGGATCGTTCCCGCATGCGTGTCGCCACCGAGGAACCCGATGCACTCGAGATGGGGACCGGCGAGGGCGAGCACCGCGACCTGCTCCGACCGCAGCTCACCGACCGCGGCGACACCGGGATCGGCGTGGAACGCGGCACGCACGAGCGCGAGCGTCCGCGGATCGCGTGACGCGTCCTCGTCGACGCCGAGACGCCGCGCGCGCGTCGGCGACCACGACTGGTAGCCCTGAACGAACACGTGGGGCGCGTCCCCGGCCGGGCCCGCGTCCCACACGAGCCCAATGGCATCGATGGCCACGGGCGACGGCCCGGACGGCTCCACCGACCACCGCACGACGTCGCGATCCTGGTCGACCGCGACACGAACAGGCCCGACCGTAGAAGTGCCGAACCGCGGAACCGGGACCTCGATCGGCGCCGCGTCGGTCAGCCGAACGCGTAGACGCAGCTCACGCGCGAGCAACACGCTGCGCTCCCACGACCTTTCGCGGTGGCGCAACACCGTGGACCGCGCCCGGCGTCCAGTCGGGCCACGGGGTTTCCCAGTCCATCACCCCGTGATCGCCGCGCGCCGGAGGTCGGGGCCCGCCGACGACCGCGACCACGTCGCCGACCCGGCTGAAGGCAAAGAACCGCAACGCATCCGCGGGACTCAGGTTGATGCAACCGTGGGAGACGTTCGTATGTCCCTGACTCCCGACCGACCACGGCGCGGCGTGGACGTACTCCCCGCTGTCGGTGATGTGCACGTCCGAGTAGACGAGCTCGTCGTAACCGTCGGGCGAGTTCACCGGGATCCCGTTCGTCGACGACACCATGTGGACGACGCTCTCGCGGTCGAGCACGACATGGAGACCGTTCATCGTCGGGTACCGGTCGCGGCCACCGCTGAACGGATAGGTCGCGACGACGCGGCCGTTGTCGGTCACGGTCATCTGGTCCGTCGCCAGGTTCGCGATCGCCACGTGCGCGTCACCGATCGTGAACTGCGTGAGCAGGCCGCCGTCACCCCACATGCCGCCGCCCGCATTCCAGCCGCGCAGGTCCGCGGCCACGGTGACCTTCTCGCCGGTCGGCCAGAACTTCTCGGGCCGGAAGTGCAACTCGTTCGCACTGAACCAGTACCAGCCGCCGCGGACGGGTCGCGACTCCGTGATGACGAAGTGGTGGAGCACGGCCGCGCGCGCGTCGCTGTCGTCGATGAAGTGATCGAAACGGATCACGATCGGCTGGGCGACACCGACGGTCATTCCGGCACCGGGAAAGACCGTGGCATCGACGTTCGCGAACGGGGTGAGGGCACGGAACGTCGACCTCGACGTCGCCTCGACCCCGGACGATCCCTCCACCGTCGCGGCGACCCGATACACGCTGCCGGGCGCGAGGAGTCCGTTCGATTGCCACCACTTCCCCGGCGCCGCGAACGTTCCCGCGACCGCCACGCCGTTCCCGTTCGTCACGCGCACGTCCGTCAAGCGGCCGGCGCCGGCGACCACCACGACGGGCTTGTCGAGCGGGACATCGGTTTCGCCCGGCTTCGGGTTGACACTCAACGCGGCGACGAGCGCGGCGCGCTGGGCGGGCAGGTCGCCCCGCGCCCCGGTCGCACTTCCGTTCGATCGTGACCACGGCACCGAGCGCGCCGCGTCCGCGACGGTCACACCAACGCCGGCGCAGAACGCGGTCGCCACGATCGCGACGATCACTCTGCCCGACCAATGGGACCAGATGCCGTTACGACGCACGGGCTCGGCCTCTCGAATCGGTCACCTTCACGCTACGGCGACGAGACGCCGAGCGCACGTCGGCCCGCAAGCCGCGGCAACGGCCTCCCGGCCTAGCCCAACCGGGTGAGCACGTTCCGGGTGATCTGTTCGATCTGCGGGTCCCGCCCCGCCAGCCCGTGCGCCCAGTCCGTGGAACCCGAGGTGATCACGGTCCCGCCCGCATCGTTCGTGTACGCCCCCAGCACCGCGTGGCCGTGACGGATGCGTTCCATCGCCTCGGGCTCACGCGTCCCGAACACCCGCGCGGCGATGTACTCCAACTCGCTGGGCTCGCCCGGCTTGGGCGGACGCGGCGCGGTCTCGCGCGTGAAGTGCTGCGTCGGGCAGGTGCCGAGGATCTCGAAGGTCGCCGGCGTGCCGTCCTCGCCGGTCGGGTACGGCAGCCCGTCGCGGTACGTGAACACGCACCCGTCGCACTCGTAGCCGACGGCGGTCGCGGCCGCGCCGAGCACGTCGCCGTACCCGAGCCCGGTCCCCTCGAAGATCCAGTGACCGGCACGGTGCACGGTGTAACCGCCGAGGCCCTGGGTCACGTTGCGGCCGATGCGGTGATAGCCGCCGCGGGTGAACGAGACGCCCGTCATGAGGTTCTCGGGCCGACCGACGACGACGTCCGACCAGAACGTCGTCGCCTCCGGTTCGCGGTCGGTCCCCATCACCGGGTCGTTCTTGAAGAAGCCCTTGTACCCGACCATCACGTCGTGATCGTCACCCTCGATGCGCACCTGCCACAACGACGTGTTGCCCGAGAAGAACGCCGCGTTGCCGCCGCGCGCGACGAAGGCCTCGACAGTGTCGCGCATTCCCATGGACCAGTACTCGTCGTGCCCGACCGAGAGGTACAGCTTCGCGTCGTCCAACACCTCGGGGTGTTCTTCGAGATCGGCGTTCGTGCACACCCCGATCTCGAACCCTTCGCGTTCGGCCCACTCGATGAACGGCAACTCCCAGTCGGGCCAACCCGCCGATCCGGCATAACCCGACAGGTGGTTCAGCTGCACGTAACCGACGTGCGCGGCGTTCTGCGGATCGGGCGCGCCCGTGCCCGTCACGCGCCGACCCTTTCCGGGCGGCTTGTAGAGGTAACCCGCCGCCATCGGACGTTGCATGGCGACGTGGGTGCCACCGGTGTACAAGTTCGGCCCGCCGAAGTCGTTGTAGGCGTGCCACGTATTGGTCGCCAGCGCGAGGACGACGCGCGCGCCCGCGGCCGGACGCACGACGAAGAACGCGTAGTCGCGCCGCACCTTGTCGCCGACGTCGATCTCCATGACGACCTCGTAGTAACCCGATCGCCACGATTCCGCGACGTCGAGCGTGAGCGCGACCGGCCAGCCGCACCCCTTCGAGGCCGCGTCCTTCGGCGTCGCGTGCTCGCCGGCCGCGACGGCGTCGTCGCGGAACACGACTTCGCGGCGCGCGCCGACGCGCGCCACCTCGACGCGCACGGGTCGGGCCGCGGACGACGACATGTGCAGCCCGACTCGGTCGCCCGCCACCGCGGATTCCGGCCAGCAATACCCTGTCACCACCTCGCGTCCCATCGCCCGACCCTAACGGGCGAGTTCCGCGCCGGGCCACGGCGTCAGTGCGGCAGAGGCCCGCCCGCGAGTGCCACGAGCGTTCCGACCGCACCCGCGGCGACGAGCGTGAGCACCACGCTGCGACGCAGGACGAGGAGGACGATCGCGGCCCCGCCGAGCAGGGCGTATTGCCACGGTTCCGAGAGGGCGAGCGCCAGGGGAACGGCCGAGCCGAGGATCGCTCCGATCGCGGCGGGTCCGGCTCCGTCCAGGAACGCGCGGACGCGTTGGTTGGCGCGGAGCCGATCGAAGTGCGGCGCGCCGACGCCGACGAAGAGGAACGAGGGCAAGAAGGCGACGAGCGCCGCGAGCAGGCCGCCACCGACGCCGGCCGCGGCGAAGCCGACCACCGCCACCGTTTGCACCACCGGTCCGGGGGTGATCTGGCCGAGCGCGACCGCGTTGAGGAACTGACTGCCGGTCATCCAGTGGTAGCGGTGCACGGCGTCCGCCTGCATCAGCGGGATGATGACGAAACCGCCGCCGTACGAGAGCGCGCCGACCTTGAACGCGACCCAGGTCAGCGATGCGAGACCACCGGCCGCGACTGCCGCACCGACGAGCGGCGTCGGCGCGAGGACCGACATCGTGGTTCCCGCGCGGCCGGCATGGCGCGCGCCGACCTCCACCGCGCCGCAACCGAGCAAGACCAGCACGATCCAGGGCCCGAGCGTCGCGGCCGCCGCCGCGCCGGCGGCCAGGTAGACGATCCAACGAACGTTGCCGGTCGAGCGCGCCCGGCGCCGGCTCGCCGGTAGCGAGCGCGACCCCGGCGTTGACGGCAACCGCGGCGACCGCGGCGCCGGCACCGGCGCCCGCGCCGCGCACCCAGGTCGGCGGCGACCCGGCGAGGAACAGCGCCGCGAGCGCGAGGATCAGCGCGAGGCCGGGAACGATGAACGCGGCGCCTCCGACGATCGCGCCGGCGCGGCCCCGCACCCGGCGGGCGCAGTAGATCGCGAGCTGCGTCGACGCCGGGCCCGGCAGCAGGTTGCACGCGGCGATCGCGTCTTCGAACTCCTCCGCCCTGAGCCACTTGCGGCGCGTGACACACAGTTCCCGGAGCAGCGCGATGTGCGTCGGCGGCCCGCCGAAACCGATGCAGCCGATGCGGCCCCACTCGATCGCGACGGTGCGCAGACCGGGCGCCGCCGCGCCGTCCGCGCCGTCGGCTCCGTCCGTGCCGGTCACGCCGGCGGTGGCGCAGCCGGTTGGAACAGTTCGATCGGGTTGCCGGAGGGGTCGTCGACGAGCACCTGGGAGCCGCCGGGACCGGTCAGGACGTCGTTGCGGAACACGATCCCCGCGTCGCGCAACCGTTCGGTCTCCGCCGCGATGTCGTCGACGATGAAATGGATCCGGTTCCACCCACCGGGTCGAGGTTCCCGGCCGTCGGGCATGGCCCGGCCGGCGGAGCTCTTCGGGCCGCTGAGCAACAGGCGGAGGCGACCGCGGGCGACGTCCGCGAACGCGGGCGCCGCGTTCGTCAGCACCGTGAACCCGAAGTGTGTCGTATAGAAGGCGATGGCCGCGTCGACGTCGTCGACCATGTAGCGGACGCTGACGAACTCGTCGGTCGTGCTCATGAACTCTCCTTGGTGGACGGCTGCCCGATCACTGCGAGCAGGAAGTGGACGCGGCGCTCGATTTCGTCCGCGGCCCGTTCGAACGCCGGATACGTCTGCGCGTTCGTCGCGCCCGCCGCCGAGGGATCGGGCATGCTCCAGTGCGTGATCCGCGGGTGACCGGGGAATTCCGGGCATTCCTCCCGGAGCCGGTCGCAGAGCGTGACGACGTGGTCGAAGCGCCGGCGGGAGAACTCCCGCAGATGCTTCGTGCGGTTGGCGCTGATGTCGATGCCCCGGGTTCGCATGACCCGAACCGCGTTGGCATGCAGCGGCTTCGGTCGACTCCCCGCACTCGAGCCGTGGACGGGGAACGGAGCTCGATCCAGCAGGAGCGCTTCGGCCATCTGCGATCGCGCGCTGTTCCCGGTGCACAGGAACAGCACACGCGGTGCGCGCCCGGACGAACGCGCCGAACGACGATCCGACTCCACGGGCGCGAGCCGCAAGCCGGGATGCAACGCCGCACCGGTCGCGGACATCAGGTCCGCGCAACGCGCGAGATCGAGCGAGTAATAGGAGTCACGACCGTCGGCGGAACTCTTCCGGGCAACGACCAGCCCGCCCGCGCGCAAGCAGCCCAGGTGATACGACACGAGGCTCTGCGGGGCGGCGACCGCGAGCGTGAGCTCGCGAACCCGCCGATCGCTCGCGGCCAGCTCGTTCAGGATCCGCCACCGCAGCGGATGCGCCGCGACCCGGACGAACACCGGCGGCGCCGACGCCACCGTCCCGACTCTCACGGATCGCACCTTAGGAGGTCGGCCGGAAATACATCAAGTGAGATTGATGGATCTCGCTTGGACTCGCAAGCGACACCGCGAATTCACCGCAGTCGAACCGTGAACCAGACACTCTTTCCGCCGCGCGCGAGCCCTTCCCCTACCCCCCATTTGTCGGCGAGCTCGTCGACGACACGCAGGCCGCGTCCGGTCGGTTCGTCGGGCCCAGGCCGCCGCATTGTCACGCAGTCCTCGCCGTCGTCGGCGAAGTCGACCGTGACCGAGCCGGAGGTCTGCTCGATCGACATCGTGAAATCACTGTTTGCGTGGCGGACGCAATTCGTCGCCAACTCCGACACCATCAACGCCACCACATCGACGACCTCGCGCGGCGCAGACGACAACGTCTGGCTGACGTACGCGCGAGCGACCGAGGGCGCCGCCGGCGTGTTGTGGATGAGGAAGCTCTGTCGGCCGAGCACTACTTCAAGTGTTCCCGCCCGAGCGCACCGCAACCGAGGTGCGGACGCTGCGCCCTACGAGATGGGCCGCTTCGGCAACTCGATCGTGAACCGCACGCTCTTGCCGGAGCGACCGTCGCTCGAGCTCACGCCCCAAAGTCATCCACGAACGCGGGGTCACGAAGATTCTGAGTCACGCTCTCCTGTGCATCCAGCGCCGCGGTCTTGATGTCGGCCGTCGACGCCGCGACGGCTTCCGTCGCGTCGCCGGCGGCAGAGGTCACGCGCTCGGCCGCCTCGTGCGCCGAACGCTTGGCACGTGCCGCGAACTGGTCGAGGTCTCGGCGGGACGCCTGCAAATGTTGTCCGTACTCCTCGTAGAGCTTCCAGGCACCGTATGCGCCAAGTGCGAGAACGGCGAGGCGAAGGATGGATCTCATACTGACTCCTTGAGCTCGTGCCTACGGAACTTCGAACTACCCGAGACCGGCGGGGCGCAATCGTGCTCCGCCGCGCGGGGAGGAACGTTGAGAAGGAGTGTTGCGTCTCGGCGGTTCGCGGGAAGACGGTCCGAGTAACACGGACTGCAAGGAACGTCGGTTCGGCGGAGGGCCGACTGGTCGAGGTGCCCTCGGGCTGTCAGCGACCCCGAGGGCACTCGCATCATCGAAGGAAGGCCCTCCGATCAGCAGGCCGCCACGCGGCGGATGCCGTCGTTGTGGGTACAACGGCTCGGGATGGCGCAGGTCCGACTTCGAGTGCAATCGGCCCGTCAGGCGTCCGGCGCGCGTCGAGCGGTTCGCCGTGCACTGCTCGACCGCGGTCTCGCCGAAGCGGACGTCGCCAACGTGGAGCTCATCGTCGCCGAACTCCTGGGCGCGGCACACGACGCCGACGTCCGGGCCCCGATGCTCGTCACGGTCGACAGCTTCGCCCGGCTGCACAACGTCCGCGTATGCGGCATCCCGAACATCGAGTTGAGTGACGCACCGTTTCATCTCCGCGAGCGGGTCCTGCAAACCCTCACACTCGCGTTCGGCCAGCGCCGCAACGCGAACGGCAC
Source organism: uncultured Actinomycetes bacterium (assembly GCA_963835455.1). Lineage (GTDB taxonomy): Bacteria > Actinomycetota > Acidimicrobiia > IMCC26256 > PALSA-610 > PALSA-610. Next base: position 26,767 of record CAWIFT010000005.1, on the reverse strand, counting down.
GACAGACCTCTGGGCCGAAGTTCCACGATCCGCGTAGCCGCTCGACGCCGGTCGCCGGTCGTCTGGCTCGGTCCGGGAGCCGGTCGTAGGCTCGACTTGGAGCCCGGCGTGGCCCCGGACCCGACACCAAAGTCTCATAGACCACGCATCCGTATCCAGAGCTTCGGATTCCTGATCCGCTGTACGAACGACCACGTCAGGTGGAGGCGAAGATGTCAACGAGCTCGGGCAGCGACATTCGTGGCGATCGGACCGACCTCGTGGACCGACCGTGTGTCACACAGTTCTTGCCGGACGCACCCGATGTCGAGACCATCGCCTTGAGTGTGAGCGCGCACATCCACGCCCGACCGGTCTCTGCGCCGGCGTGCGGAGAGGCCCGCGCGCTGGAGCTCATCGAGGCGAGCATTCGCGATGCGTTCGCCAGCGACAGTGTGGCGGTATCGGTGGCCGAATGCGCGCAAGCGGTGATGTTCAACGGATGCGGCCGCTACGACGCGGCGCGTGTAGCCGCCGAACGCGCCGCATCGCGCGCCGACGTCGGTCATCTCGCCTGGGCCCTCGGCGAGTTGGTCGAGGCGAGTATCCGCAGTGGCTCGGTCGGCGTCGGCGCCCGCGCGCTGCACCGCCTCGAGGAGCGCACGCGCAGCGACGCCGACTGGGCGCTCGGCATCCTCGCCCGTTCGCGAGCACTGCTGGCCACAGGCGACGATGCCGAACTGCTCTACAAGGAAGCCATCGAGCGGTTCGCCCGGAGCGGGCTCGTCGTTCACCGCGCGGGTCGAACTGCTCTACGGCGAGTGGCTCCGTCGGGAGAACCGGCGCGTCGATGCGCGCGAGCGGTTGCGCACGGCGCAGGAGCGATTCGTCGATCTCGGACTGAACGGTTTCGCCGAGCGCGCGCGCCGCGAACTCGCGGCCACGTGCGAGAATGCTCGTCGACGTTCGTTCGAGAGCCGCGGTGACCTCACCGCGCAGGAGACGGAGATCGCGCGGCTCGCCTGCGAGGGACACACGAATTCCGAAATCGGCACGATGCTGTTCCTCAGCCACCGCACCATCGAGTGGCACCTCCGAAAAGTGTTCACGAAGCTCGGCGTCAGCTCCCGCAGAGCACTGCGGACGGCTTTCGCGGCCGAGTGCGTCGCGTAGCGACTCGCGCCCCGAACGCACAGGGCCGGTGCGACTGCACCGGCCCACGCCTGCAACTTCAGATGGTGGTGGGGGCGGCGACCTTCGGGTTATGAGCCGGCCCAGTTGCGCGCCTTCTCGTCCCGTCTACTCGCGTGCCGTGCTGACGACGAGATGATTCGCGCGACCGTCGTGACGTCTCATCCCGTCCTGTCCCTGCCAGGACCGGGCGTCGCGTGCGTGGCAATCGCGGCAGGGCACGACTGCAGCACCAGAAGTCGCGGACAATCTGTACGGCACGATTCTTCCTTTCCTGCAAGGACGGATCTTTGCGTGGCAGATCAATCAATCCGTGGTGAGAGCGCGGGTGGGATCGAGGCGCGCGGCCCGGGTCGCGGGGTAGACGCCGGCGGCCACGCCCGAGGTCGCCGCGGCGGCGATCGCGACGGCGATCGTCGACGGCACCGACAGTGGCGCGTCACGAGCGACCGACCAGCACGCTCCGCCCGAGGTTCATCTTGACAACGACGGAACGCGCATCGTTCGAGTCTTCGATCATGTCCAGAACGACACGCGTCGGGAGTAGGCGGTAGCAGACGTCACCTGGCGCGATTGACGCGGTGACCTTCGGGTTGTGCGGCACCACGGCGGCGACGCGATCGGCTGCCAAATCGCAGACGCTGTGTACGGCACCATTCTCGGCACCACCCGCGATGCACATCGAAGGGGACGCGTCGCGTGGTCAGGCACCGAACCTCGCTATCTGTCGAAGAGAGTCACCACGCCTCCATACTCACCGGTGATGGGTTTGAGCCCGAATCCGACTTCGCTGTACGCGGGTAGGCGGACGCGGCGCTTCATCGGAATGTGTGCTGCCAATGACTCCACCCAGCTTGCCGAATGCGAGGCTGAGGAGCGGGAGCCAAATCAGGCCGAGCAGAAGAGCCGTGTCGCTGTTCTCGCTCATTGCGTACCCGGTGATCGTGGCGTAGTGGGTGCGGTAGTTCCCGTAGTGGGCGGGGTTCAGCGTGTCGCGGTAAGCGCTGACGACGGCGGGGTCGCGCGTTACCCAGGTCGTGGCCGCGAGCGTGACGGTCAAGAGTCCGGCAATCAGGACGAACCCCGCGATGATCCCGATCCAGAGTCCGGCGTCTCGCGCGCCACGAGAATCGCGGCCGAGGCGAGCGGCGCGGTATGCGGCAGCTGTCGAGACGACCGCTATCGAGAACCCAGACACGGCCGTCGCGACGGCAGCCTGTCGCGTTCCAAAAGCCGTGGTTGCGAGCGGTGTGCTCGCGACGAGCACGATGACGCCGACGAGCAGGCCACCGGCGATGCCGTAGCGACGGCTGGCGACCGCGCGTGGCCCGGAAGCCCGGACGAGTCGCAGGGCGATCAGCCCGTACCCGACGACAAGCGTGACGCCGAACGCGGTCGCGCAGCTCGTATAGACGACGCCGTGGCCGCCCGTCGACGGGTTCGCCGCAATTCGGTGCTGGCCGTAGAGCGCGAGCACGAGGACCGCGGTGCCGCTCGCGAGAATCGCGAACTGCGACCGCTTGGAGTGCGCGTCGGGCAGCGGCGGGAGGAGCGCGACGCGCACGCAACCGACGGCGAATCGGGTGCGGGCAAGACGGCCATCGATGTGCGCAAGTTCCGCGTTCATGGCAAGACCCCAGGCGCGCCGGTCTTCCGGCAACCATCTACGAACGACCGCGAGCACGACTTGGGCCCCACCGCGATGTTCCGCCATCACCCGCGACTTCCGTCGACACTCATGAAGTACCTCGCAGGCGCATCGCACCCGATCGTTGCCGCTGAACGCGCGCCGGCTCGAGCGTCGCGGCCAACGCGCAGCCGTCGGCGGTGAGCCGGTAGAGGTGGCGGGGCGGACGCCCCGCGGGAGCGTCGGATTCCCACTCCGCCTCCAGTAGGTCGCGGTCCGCGAGGCGCATGAGGATGGGATACAAGGCGCCGGACTGGAGGCCGGTTTCGCCCAGCAGGTCGTAGCCGTACCGCCAGCTCCACGGGTCCGCCGCGAGGGCTTGCAACACTCTCACCGTCTGCGGAGAGGGGCGTCGAGCTCGCGTCACCCGGTAACTATATCTATGTAGACTTACCTGCGCAATGGCTCAGAGCAGGATTGATTCCAGGGTCGCCGCCATGCGCACCCGACGGCCACCGATGAAAGACCCTGCACCGTCAACAGCGAAGCCTCGCCCACGCGCTGAGTCGCGATCCACGAGAAAGAGACCGAGAGCGCGAACAAGGAGTGTCAACACCCGCGCGGAAACCGCCTGACTCCGCGCCCCGGGTAGCACCGGAGATCCCAGCACGCCGGGACCGAGGCCTTCGCGATCGTGGCCGTGCGGTACTTAGGCCATACCCCTACGGTGCACCGACCCGTGCATCGGCTCACTCCCGAGAAGTAGTTCACCTGCTTGGAAGCGTCATCGACTGGTTCGATGCTCAGGTCGTCGCTCGGTATCGGATTTCACGATCCGCAGCATCAGTTGGCGGATCAGCGCGCTAAATGGGCCGACGAGCAACCAGTAGCGAGCAAAGCGGCGGAGGCTCGTGGGGTCCGTGGCAGCCGTCCGTGTCTCAGTCGTGATGAGTGCGCGCTCGCTGCCATAGGGCACCACCCTGATGTTGAAGGCGACCTTGACGTACCCAGGGTTGTCGAACGCGGCGAATCGATCAGCATCGAGCTGCGGCGCGGGCTTGTCGTCGGTAACCGCTTTCCACGGCTGCACGACAGTGCCGAACGCGATCTCTTGGCCGGGCCGTTCTCCTAGGAGAACGAAGCCGGCACGGCCCATGTCGTCGAGGGTCAACGGCGGGCGCGCGGCTTCCGCTGGTTGCCCTTTCAGGAACCGTTGCATCCGATTGGGAAAGCTGCGCACCTCCAGAAGCACTCGTATGACCGCGGACCGGGACAGGTCGCTCCGCCGAATGGACTGCCAGGTGAGGTCCGTGTCTGCGTCGACGATGACGGCGTGCGTCTCCGTCACGTCGTACTGGGGAAGGTAGAGGTCCAGAACCATCGGATCGGTCTCGGATTGCACGCCAACCTCCCCACAATGGAACGTCGGGCGCCTACTCGCAGCCAGTATCCCACCGCTCGAACTCCGACGGGACGGCGGGAAGAGAGGCTCTCTTCACATTGTGCGTGTACAGCGTGATCTCATCAGAGGATGATGGACCCGCTTGCCGGTGGGGATAGCCGGGTTGGTGACGGCGCCGCGCTTGTAGCCCGCCCCTCGTCTGCGCGGACCCAGGCAACATCTTCAGGTGTGACCTTCGGGTTATCGACCCGACGCGATCTCGGCGACGTTCATCGTCAGCGCCGCTTGCGCGGTCGACTCGCGGTACAGAACGACACGCGACGGGAGCAACCGGGACACGACGACACGAACGGCCGCGCTCCGTGATCGAAACGCACTGACCTTCGGGTTGTACGGCACCACGCTCACGACGCGAACTCGCGATGTCGGCACCATTTTCGGCACCACACGCAGAAGGCCCGGCGCTTTCGCACCGGGCCTGACCTGCAACTTCAAATGGTGGCGGGGGCAGGATTTGAACCTGCGACCTTCGGGTTATGAGCCGGCCCAGTGCCGCACCTTCCGGTCCCGCCTACTCCCGTGGAGTACGGCTGACGAGGTGATTCGCGGGGCACCCGTGACGTCTACTCCTGTCCTGTCCCGTCCAGTACGGGGATGAACGGCACCATTCACGGCACCACGCGCGCTGCAACAGGAAACGTCGCGCTAGGTGAGCGATCGACGAGATCTCCTGCAAACGCGGAACCGGCTCGTGTGGGCCGGACCGGGCCGCGACGATGCTGCCTGACACCTGTACTTGTCTCGTAGCGTCCCGTGGGACGTCACACGACGTCGTGCCGGCCGTCCATTGACGAATCCGCTATCGAAGTGGCCGGAACGCGGCGCGCAATTCTTCCGAGAAGAGCTCCGGTTCCTCCCAGGCCGCAAAGTGACCGCCCTTGTCTACCTCGTTGAAGTAGATGGGGACATTGGGGTAAGCCCGCTCGACCCAGCTGCGCGGGGTACGCCAGATCTCTCCGGGGAACGTGGTGAAGCCAACCGGAATCGAGACCGGCGGCGGAGCCTGCCCGGCCGCACGAACGCCCTCTTGTCCTTCTTCCCAATACGACCGCGCCGCCGAGGCCCCGGTGCCGGTCAGCCAATACAGCGTGATGTTGTCGACGATGTGTTCCCGGGTGAGATTGCCCGAGGGTTGTTTGTCGACAAAGGCGCGGGCGATCTTTTGGTAGGCGTCGGTGTCGTGATCGATCATCCAGGCCGCCAGCGCGATGGGCGAATCCAAAAGGGCATAGCCAATCGTCTGCGGGCGCGTTGCCTGCTCCACGAAGTAGCCGGTGCCGGTCGTGTGGAATGCGTCGAGCTGGTCGATCGCAGCACGTTCCTCTTTGGTAGGTGGCGACGCGCTCAGGGCGTCGACGTCGCCCAGCGCCGGGGTGAGGAGGTTCGTGTGAATGCCGAGCAGACCGTCGAGCGACAGGCGGCCCATCGCGTCGGTGACCTGGGAGCCGACGTCACCGCCCTGCGCGACGTACCGGCTGTAGCCGAGCCGCCCCATGAGCTCGTGCCAGGCCTGGCCGATGCGGATGGGGCCCCAGCCTGCCTCGGTCGGCTCGTCGGAGAAGCCGTAGCCGGGGATGGACGGCAACACGAGGTGGAATGCGTCCTCCGCGCGTCCGCCGTGCGCGGTCGGGTCGGTGAGGGGGCCGATGGTCTCGAGTAGCTCGATCACCGAGCCCGGCCAACCGTGCGTCATGACCAGCGGCAGCGCGTTCTCGTGGCTCGACTTCACGTGGATGAAGTGGATGTTCAGCCCGTCGATTTCGGTGGTGAACTGCGGCAGCGCGTTCAGTCGCGCCTCACACCGACGCCAGTCGTACTCGTTCTCCCAGTAGCGAACGAGCTCTTGAATCGTGGCCAACTGAACGCCCTGTGACCTATCCGCGACGAGCTCCTTCGTAGGCAAGCGCGTGGCCGCGATCCGCCGGTGAAGCTCCGCGAGATCTTCGTCGGGAACGTTGACTCGAAACGGTCGGATGCTCGTGTCGTCAGCCACCGGGGACCTCCGCTCGGTCGGTTGCTTGCAATTTTGCGCCCAGTTGAGAGGTCTGCACAAGACTGAAATCGCGGCGGACGGAACCATTCGCGGACACCACACGCGATGCACACGAACGACCGCGCTCAGTAGGCGATGTCGGCGGAAACCAGCTACGCCTCCACGACGAGGGATCGCGCCTCCGCGGAGCCGACCACAAGATCGTGAAGATCGCCGCCCACCTCGAGTCGGCTCGACTGTTCGACCCCGCCGATCCTCATCGGCACAAAGCCCGCCGTCCGGATCAAGTGCTCGACCTCGTCGTTCCCGTCCTTGTCCTCGGACACGTAGAACAGAACCGCGGGATCGGGCGACCGGCGGCTCGAGGACTCGAAGAGTCCGGCCGACATGGTGCCGAACGCAATGGCAAGGTGTGTCCCGCTCGGCAACCACCCGGCAACCACTTCGCCCGATGACTGCCCTTCCGGTAGGAGTCGCACGACCTCGCCTTGTGCGTCGAGTCCGACCGGATTGCTCGGGACGACGAGCGCCGTGTCTCCGCACGCGTCGGCGATCTCGTCGATGACGTCTTTCAACACCGAGAACCGCAGCGCGAGGACTACGGCATCGGCTCCCTGCAAAGCGCTCCGGTTGTCGAGCGCGACGACCGCTGCTCCGCCGATTGCCGCAGCCAGCGTTCGCGCCGACTCCGTGTCGGCGCTCGAGAGCTGGAGGGTCTCGCCACCCGCAGCAAGCTGACGCGCGATGGCCGATCCAATGCCTCCGGTGCCGATGATCGCCGTGGTCATGATGGAGACCTCCACCCGTCAGGAAGCTGGCTCCGACTTGCTCGATGGCCATCGATCGGGGAACCAATCTCCCCCCGGGTCCGTCGTTTGTCCCACTTCGATCAGATGACCATCGGGATCGCGGATATAGCAACGGATTTCGTACTGGTGCTGCTTCGGTGGCGTCAGAAATTCCGCACCGCGCGCGTTCCACTCGCTGTACACGGTGTGCAAGTCCGTCACTCGAATATTGAGGAAACTACTTACCCGGTCTTGATCGGCGGGCGTCTCCAGGGTGACCTCCGGCTTGTCGTCCGTCGGCCCTCCGCCGACGTTGATGATGATCCAGCTGTTTGACAGTTGGACATACGTGAGCCCTCCGGGTCCGGAGAACGCATCCCTGCCTCCGAGCACATCGGTGTAGAAGCGGCGGGAGCGTTCGACATCGTCCGACACGATGAAGTGGGCCAGCACGATCCCCTCCGGCGGCGTCGGCAGCTCGGCGGCGGGCGTGCTCGATGGCCAGTGATCGGGCACCCAGTCCCCCTGCGGGTCGGTGGTCTGCCCTACTTCGATCAGGTGACCGTCGGGATCACGCATGTAGCAGCGGATTTCGTACTGGTGCTGCTTCGGGGGCGTCAGGAACTGAGCACCCCGCGCGGCCCATTCGGCGTACACGGTCGCGATGTCCTTGACCCGGATATTGACGAAGCTGCTCACCCGATTTGGGTCGCTGGGCGTCTCCAGGGTGACCTCAGGCTTGTCGTCGGTCGGGCCTCCGCCGGCATTGATGACGATCCAACTATTGGACAGTGCGACGTTGGTCGGCCCTCCGGGACTGGAGAAGGCGACCCGGCCCCCGAGCACTTCGGTGTAGAAGCGCCGAGAGCGCTCGACGTCGTCCGACACGATGAAGTGTGTGAGCAGGATTTCCGGTTGGGGCGGTGAGACCTCGGCCATCTGCTACCTCCGACGGTCTTCGACGGTCACAGCCGTGCCATCTGCGCCTGCATGGGCGGCAAGGGCGGCGGCATTTTGGCGATCTGCATTCGAAGGGTTTTGAAAGCCGAATCGAAGATGGTCGAGAAACTCGGGAACGGCTGCATCACGTCACTCAAGACCTCCAACGGAACGCGGGCGCGTATGGCGAGCGTCGCCTGCTGCAGCCACTCGCCGGCCTCGGCTCCGAGGGCGTAAGCCCCGGTCAACCGGGCGCCGTCGCTGAGCAGGGTCAAGAATCCGTTCGACTTGGCGTACTGGTGGCTGTACGTCGCGGTCTTGGCCACGTCGGTCAGGAGCGTTGTGCTGCTGTATGGCGCCTCCGCGGCACCGACGGCGGCCGCCTGCGGATCGGTGTACGTGACGCGCGGCACGGCTTCGTAGTTCGTCGGGTGATTCTCCCCGGCGATGTTCGCCGCCACGACGTCTCCCTCGTACTCGCCGACGTGGGTCAGGGGCCAGATGCCGTTGACGTCCCCGATGGCCCAGATGTTGTCGGCGGCGCGCAGATACTCGTCCACCGCGACACCGTGTGGGTTTGCCTCGATGCCTACCGTCTCGAGCCCGATCCCTTCGACACGGGGACGGCGGCCAGTCGCGACGAGCAGTCGTTCTCCTCGCACCTCGGTCCCGTCCGAGAGCTTCACGACGTAGTCGCCGCCGTCGTGCGAGGCCCCCGCAGCTTGGACTCCGAGGTGCAACTCGATCCCGTCGCGCCGCAGTGCCTCGGTCAAGGCCACGCCGAGCGGCGCCGGCTCTCGTGGGATCAGCCGGTCGGCGCCGTCGATGAGCACGGCCTGACCGCCGAGCCGCTGGACCACCTGCGCGATCTCGACACCGGCCGGGCCACCGCCGAGCACGATGAGGCGGCTGGGAATCGTCTTCATGGCGGTCGCTTCGCGTGTGCCCCACACGCCGACCAGGCCGTCGAGCCCCGGAATGGGTGGCACGAAAGGATCCGCGCCCGTCGCTATGACGACATGCTCCGCCGTGTGGCGAGTGCCGTCCACGTCGACGACGCCGGGCCCGGCGAGCCGGCCCACGCCCCGGACGAGCGCGATGCCGCGATCCGCCAGCCATTTCTCCTGTCCGGCATCCGAATAGCCCGACACCATGTAGTCCCGCCACTCCAGTGCCGCTTGCACGTTCACCTCGGCACTGGCGCCGACGGCGCGGGCGCCCTGGACGGCCTCGCCTGGACGCAACAGAGACTTGGACGGGATACACGCCCAGTAGGAGCACTCGCCTCCGACCAGCTCCCGCTCGACGACGGCGACTCGAAGCCCACGCGCCGCGACGGCCGCGGCGCAGTGCTCGCCAGGCGCACCGCCGCCCAGCACGATCACGTCGTAATCGCTCATACACGAAGCTCCCGGCCGCTGCTCATCCAGCTCTCCTCCACCTCGTCCCTAAGAGGATTGTCGCACCCAATCGAACGCGTTGCACCGCGAGCAGCTCGAGTGTGGTCGAGAACCCGAGCGGAGGACGCGCATGGCGGACCCCGCGACTCAACGTTTGATACCGATGCTCTTGCCTTCGGTGTAGCGGATCGGCTCCTCCAATGTGTCGACGAGGAATTGATCGCGGTCTCCTCGTTCCCACGCCTCCCGCAACCCCGGGGCCGCCAAGTCGAAGTCGGGCCGAATCTTCTTGAACACATCCCTCAGATCTACGTGGAGCTCGGCCATCGTGGGCCGACCCCAGTACCAATATCCGTTGTAGATCTTGAAGATCTTGAGTCCGGGCTCGAGTACGAACGTGTGGGGGATCATCGGATCGTGCGGCTCATCCGTGAACTCCTTGATGTCCAGATCCTTCTGGACGACCCGATCGGGGTCCGACAGGAACGGCCACGTGGCGCCCAGCGCGTCCCGGAACTCATTGATGTTGAGCTGATTGTCAGTCGAGATGAGGGCCAATCGCGTGTAAGCATTTCTGAACTCGGGATATACGCCCACCAGTTGACCTACGAACTGATGCTCTTTGGGATCGAAGCCGCCACGGGACAGATGGAGCACCATCGGGTTGCCCCCCTGAAGCTCCGACAGGGACCGCCGCCGGCCGGATTGGTCGGCGAGCTCGTAGTCGGGAAACGTCTCGCCTTCACGGATGTCGCTGCGCATGCACTCCCCCAAATCGATGTACAACTGTTAAATGGGCGCTTCGATGTCGTCGTAGATGCGGACGGCAGCCAGCAGGCCGTCCGAACTTCGCTCATAGACGCCAATCCCAGCCTGGGGTGTCAGTTCGTGACTACCCCATCGAACACAGTTGAATTCCAGGGCGCAACGCACGCCGTCGTCGGTCACGGTGCAGTGCTCAAGTTTGAGACCACCACCTGCCTTGAAGCACTCGGCGAAATACGAACGCAGCTCACGCGTGCCACGGTGCAGAAAGTGCGGACCGATTGACTCGCGGACGTACCCGCCTGGGGCGAACGCGCTCACGATGGAGTCGACATCTCCGGCGCTTAGCGCGGCTAGATATCGGCCCACAACGTCACTCAGCTGCGTATTTGTCGGCTCGAGCAGGGGGCGCCTGATGTGACGCTGCCCGTCGACCGGCCATTGGCTGCAATAGGTGCGGAACACCACCGACAGTTCGTCGGGAAACTCCGCAACGACGGCCATCGGCCAATCCACCGGCTGACTGTCGTAGTCGTCCAGGTGCGCCAGCAGCTCGACTACGGCCCGCCCGCCAATACAGGTGGAGGCTACGGTTTCGATGCGAACGTGGCGCTCAGCCCACAACAATTGATTGTTGCGGACAAACCTTCGAAGCTGTCGATGACCGCGCACCTCCCCCTCCCGGGGGTCGTAAATCGCCACTTGGCCGGGCCATATTTCTTCTAGTTCGTGAGTGCGCCCGCTCTCGAGGGCATCGAAGTACCGGTGGACGGGATCAGCAAGGCCGACGGACCGTGTCTGGCGACGGGCGAGTTCAACGGCACTAACGAAATCTGGAAACCATGGCATTTTGTCCTCCACGATCCCTTCTCTTCGGGCAGCGCGATGAGCCGGTCAACGCACCGAGTCCACCCTTCGTCTACCGCGATCTCCTCAACCCGCTTGTTTATGCCTACGAGCCACCGCCAAATTGACTCTCACGTCTCAACGGATTTGTCAACGGAACTTCGCGCCGGCAGGCCGGCTTGCCTCACAAACGCGAGACGAGCTCAGCCACGATCTCCGCCGCGGGTCGTGACTGCCGGGCGAACGCGACGCTCTGCCCGGCCCACATAGAGAGCGCTTCAATGTCACCGGTGGTCCCAACCATCGGCGGTGCGGGCTCGTAGCGGACGATTGCTTCGCCGGAAGCGAAGTGCGCGACGACATCGCCCACTCCGGGCCGTCTCTCCAAAGGCGGCCGGCCCGCGGACTCCCACATCTCGGCCGTCGAGTTGCGCAGCGCGCGATGGGGCGAGTCCGGCCAGTCGACGTCGTAGAGGTCGGGGTACCACTCCGCGTCGGTCTCCACCGCGTTGATCAAGCGAGTGCGGTACTCCTGGTGGATGGGCATCTCTTGCGCAAGCAGAAACTGAGTACCCACCCATGCCGCCTGCGCGCCAAGCGCGAGGACAGCGGCCACGCCGCGAGCATCCCCGATCCCACCGGCCGCGATCACTGGCACCGGCGCCACCGCGTCCACGACCGCGGGCACCAAGGGGAGCGTCGCAATCTGACTCCCTACGTGCCCTCCGGCCTCCCAACCCTGCGCCACGATGACATCGACTCCGCTGGCGACGGCGCGCCGCGCCGCTTCGGCGCTGCCGACAGTGCACAGAACGAGTGCGCCCGCATCGTGGACCCGCTCGACGTAGTCGGCGGGATCGCCCAGGAACAGCGACACGATCCGCAAACCGGCCTCGAGGGCTTCATCAAGGCGACGGTGCTGATCGGAGGTGAGCACCAGGTTGCCGCAGAAGGGACGATCGGTGAGCGCCGCCGTGTCGCGCACGACGTCTCCGGCCCGATCGGACCACGTCAGCGTCACCATGCCGAGCCCACCGGCATTCGAGACCGCTGCAGCCAGTTCGGGCACCGCCACCATCGCTGCCAACACAATCGGTCGTTCGATCCCGAGTAGTTCGCAGACGGGTGTTCGCACTTCTAGGACTCGTACGAAGTGGGCATCGACTTCGCGGCGCGCCTGTTCCAACCGTGAAAGCTCGAGTAGTCGCCGGCATCCCAGGCCTCGCGCAATCCCGGTTTGCTCAGGTCCCAGTCGGGGCGGATCTCGCTCGACGCCGCGCAGAGGTCGGACCACAGGTCATAGAACGACGGGCGGCCCCAGAACCAGTAGCCGTTATAGATGCGGTGAACGACGAGTCCAGGCTTGAGCACCAGCGTGTGGGGGATCATCGGATCGTGATCGGGATCCGTGTACTCCTGGATGTCGAGATCCTTTTGGACCGTCCGACCTGGGTCCGAGAGAAAAGTCCATTGGGCGCCTACGGCACCCCGGAACTCCTGCAGTGTGTGGTGGTCATCGGTGGCGATGGTGACGACCTGGGTATAACCGACCGCGATTTTCGGAAAGTGCGCCGCGAGCTCCAGGTGCTGCTGGTGTTCCTTCGGGCAGTAATTGCCGCGCGCCAGGGTGAGAATCATCGGGTCGTCGCCCTGGAGTTCACTGAGCGTGCGAACGACGTTGGTGTGATCCGGCAACGAGTAGTCGGGAAACACGGCGCCTGGTCTGATGTCGGATCGCATGGTAGAACCCCTTTCGCTCGACGCTTCCGCGTGTCGGTTGGCCGCCGCCCAGCCCACTACCCAGACTGCGCCACCACACACGCGATGTCCACACGGCGATCAGAAGGCTCCCGTCGCGGGGGTGCGATGCGCCCGCAGGATTGGTCAACCTCCGGCTGCTCGGCCACCGTCGATGCGGAGCGTCGCACCGGTCACGAACGCGGCGCGTTCCAGGTAGAGCACCCCGTCGACCACATCGCTGACCTCGCCCACGCGTCCCAAGGGATGTCGTTCTGCCAGCTCACGGTACGAAGCCGGGTCGTGAAGGGGGGTCTCGATGATGCCGAGCGCCACCGCATTGACGCGGACGCCCCGGCCGGCGTATTCGGTGGCCAGAGAGCGCGTCACCGCCTCCAGCCCGCCCTTGGTCAGGGAGGTAAGGGCCGACGGTTCCCTTACGTCCGCGTGCTCCACGAGACTGGTGCTGACATTGACGACGTGGCCTCCACCCTGAACGACCATCTGCGCGATGGCCCGCTGGGTCATATGGAAAAACCCGGCGAGGTTGACCGACGTGATCGCCAGGTAATCGTCGACGGTGTAATCGGTGAACGGCTTCCCGATATAGATGCCTGCGTTGTTGACGAGCGTGTCGATCCGGCCGAACCGATCGAGCCCCTGCCGGACCACCAGCTCGGAGGTCTCGGCTTGCGCGATGTCTCCCGAGATCATCAGCACGTCCGGTGTCGCGGACGGCTCGACGGAAAGCGCCGTTCCCACTACCGCGTAACCCGCCGAGCTGAAGGCGGCAGCGATGCCAGCACCGATCCCACGCGACGCCCCGGTGACGATCGCCACCTTCTTCTCCGCTCGTGACGCACCATGCTCCGGCTCTGACGCCGGCACGGCACTTACTGAAGATGTCATCGACGCTCTCCTGCACTCGTTGGGGCCTGGCCGGGTCGCCGACCTCAGAGGCACAGGAGCCCAGAGGGCCGAGTCACTGGCGTGATCCTACCGTCGAGGTTGCGAGCGGATTGCGGCTCGTCGTCATCTCAATCCGGCGCTTGCGGTCATTCAGAAGCGGAGACTCGAAACGCTTTCGCACCGCGCCTAGGAACCTCATCGAGAACGCCAGCACGAACGACGCCGAGTAACTCGATCCGGCTGCGCCCAGTGAATCGGACCACTTCGGCCGTGGCGATTTCGCCGCTGACGTCGTACGCATCACCCGCTCCGCCATGGCCAAGATGAGCGATACCCGCGACTGGCATGGATACGTGACACTCGTGCTCAAGGGCCTCTGCAGAACTGCGAGCAAACAGTGCCTAGGTTCGGAGCGTGTGATCGACCTCGTTCACCGGCGCGAGCCGCAGGTTCCGAACAAGACCGCTTGAAGCACTCAACGACGAGCCGCTACGCGAGGTCCCGAGCGTCGATGCCTTGCGCGACACACGCGGTAGCGCTCAAGCTCGAGCATCGGGTTATCGACCCGACGCGATCTCGGCGACGTTCATCGTCAGCGCCGCTTGCGCGGTCGACTCGCGGTACAGAACGACACACGACGGGAGCAACCGGGACACGACGACACGAACGGCCGCGCTCCGTGATCGAAACGCACTGACCTTCGGGTTGTACGGCACCACGCTCACGACGCGAACTCGCGATGTCGGCACCATTTTCGGCACCACACGCAGAAGGCCCGGCGCTTTCGCACCGGGCCTGACCTGCAACTTCAAATGGTGGCGGGGGCAGGATTTGAACCTGCGACCTTCGGGTTATGAGCCGGCCCAGTGCCGTGACCTCTGCTCCCGTCTACTCCCGTGCAGTACGGACTGACGAGGCAATTGGTCCGCGGTGGTGACGTCTACTCCCGTCCTGTCCCGTGTAGTCCGGGGATGAACGGCACCATTCACGGCACCACGCGCGATGCAACACAGCGCGTCGCGCGGCGCGGTCAGGCGACGGTCTTGCCGAGCAAGTGCCGGTTCTTGTCGATCGAGCCGGGCAGGATCACGAAGTGGACCTGCCCGTCGTCGTCGACGGCGACGACGCGCACGACGGCTCGGGCGGCGCGGTTCCCGGCGAGGAGCATCGCGCCGGGCACGACCCGCTCCGGTGACCGAGCTTCGGCGAGGGTCGACCAGCCGAGGCCGTCGTCGTCTTGGGCGTTGAGATCGGCGGTGAGGTCGATGTCGTCCATGGCGAGTCCCTGTTCAGATCTCATAATACGGGTTGACGATGGTGCGGTGTTCGCAGCCGCAAAGCCGCTCGACGCCGAGGTCGAGGTCGTCGAACACGACGTCGAAGTGGCGGGGGTTCCGGCCGGTCGGCTCGAGCGCCAGGCCCGCAGCCCGGAGCGCCCCGACCGTGATGAGCGTGAGGGTCTCGAAGCGGACCATCGGCGTCTGTTGCGCGAGCTCGTCGACAGTCGCGTCCCGCAGCGCGAACACCGAGATTCCGAAGACCCCATAGATCGCGTGGTTGCGTAGCACGTCGTCGCGCAGCAGGAGCCGGTCGAGTTCACCGCCGCGGATCACGACCGTTTCGTCGTCATCGAGTGTGTCACCCGGCCGCCGGTACCGTTCCTTGGCCACGCCTTGCTACCAGCCTTTCCCGTCGACGCGCCGCATCAGGTTCGTCTTGCGCCCGTGGGTCGAGCGGACGTGCTCGACGAACTTTGCGAACCGGTCTCGGCTTTCCAGACGGATGTGCAGCGATTCAAGGTGTGCCATGAGCTTCACCGCGTCACGGTATCCCCCGTCGTTCTTCTTGCCGATGAGGGCTTCGACCTCGCGTTCGTAGATCGGTATCGCGTCTTCGGGATGCTCGGATTCGTGTGCGCGGGCGAGTTGCATCCAGAGTCGCTGGTCGCAATCGCGTTCGGTCGCGGTCCGCCACGCGTCGTCGACACGGCCTTCGAAGAGCAGCACTTCGATGATGGTCGCGCTCAGGTGCTGCACGTGCGCCTCCGAGGCGGCTGCTTCGGTGCCGACGAGCGAACGCTGCAGGGACGCGAGCGCGTCGACACGCCAACGCGGACCGTCGCCTGCCGCATCGGCCTCTCGGACGAGACGGCGGTACGTGTCGAGCGAGGGTCTGTGTTCGAATGCGACCCAGAACACCTCCAGCGCCGCATCGGTGTCGCCGCGGTCGCGGTGTAGCTGGGCGAGTAGTTCGCGCAGCGGTGCCAGCTGCCAGGTTCGGTCCGCGTGGTCGGTGAGACCCTGCTCGCACCAGCGGATCGCGTCGTCGAAGCGACCGGTCTCCGCGAGCAGCCCGGCGATCTCGGCGTAGTCGTCGGGGAGACGCAGGTCGTTCGCTTTGACTGCGATCAGCTCGTCGGGATTGCGAGCGGCGAGCGCGACCCCGACGCACGCGTTGCGGATCCGGAACCGTTCGTGCGACCAATCCTCACCTGGCACGAGCGCGGCGAATCGCGGTTCGAGCAATCGGCGGTACTCGTCAATACCAGCAGGACCGAGCGCGCCGGCGTACACGAGCGCAGCGCGGTGGAACGTGTCGAGCTCGCCCGCAAGCTCCAACTTCACGAGCCGCCGAGCGAGCGCGACCGAATCGATTCGCGCTTCGTTGCACGCACGCACATGCAGATCGCCGAGCCGAACGGAGATCGCACTGATCCACCCGTCGGAGTCGTCGATGTGTTGGATCGCCTTCTCGGCCCGGGTGTGCGCATACTCGACCAGTTCGACAACTTCGATCGCGAAACCCGCGTCGAGAAGTTCCTCCAGCTCGTCAAGGGCCTCGTTCACACCAAACGCCCAATCCGGGGCGTGGCGATAGTCGACGAAGCGGCCGCTGCCGAACGCGCGTTTCAATCTCTGGCGCCGATTTCGAACATCGATCGTGGCACCCGCCGCAGCCGCGGCCCGCACGGCAAGGCGTTCACGGAACGACTCGTCCCGGCCGGCCTGCTCGATCACCAGCTCGACGAGCCGCGCCCGGTCGAGGGATCCCAGATAGGCGCCGACCTCGTCGATTGCGGCGGGTTCCCGACCGGACGATTCGGCATCCTCGCCCGCCGCGACAAGTGCGACCGCGACACAGTGCTTACAGAACGTTCGCTCCATACCGACCGGGCAATCGCACGACCAGCGCGGCGCATCGCGCGAGCCGGAAAGAGTGACACGGTATGGATGCGAACCGCGTACAACCGCGTCCAAGGAACCGTCCGCGACCTCGAATCGCTCGACCCGGCCGTCCAACGCATACACCACGCCACGCGCGAGCGAACCCACATCCGCCAACTCGTCGGCGAGCTCACGCCACCAATCGAAACTCGCACCGTCGTCGCCGCACGCCCGATCGTTGCGCGCCACCTTCTTGGCCACCCGACGAGTGTGCCGAATGCCCCCGCCGCTCGCAATCTGCGACACACGATCTTCGGGTTGTCGACCCGACGCGATTCCGGCGACATTCATCGTCGGTGTCGCGTGCGGGATCGACCCGCGGTACAGAACGACACGCGACGGGAGTGACCGGGACAGGACAACACGAACGGCCGCGTTCCGTGACCGAAACGCACTGACCTTCGGGTTGTGCGGCACCACGCAGACGACGCGAATTCGCGATGTCGGCACCAATTTCGGCACCACACGCAGAAGGCCCGGTGCTTTCGCACCGGGCCTGACCTGCATTTCGTTGGTGGCGGGGGCAGTGCCCGGTCTCAGGACATCGAGGACGGATGTCTCAAGACATAGCGGACAGTCCTTGACGCTGGGCGGGTGTCCAAAGCTCGTCTGATCATCACCGCGGTTGTCGTCGAGCACCGGTCCCCATCCGAAGTCGCCAACACCTACGGGGTGGCCCGCTCCTGGGTCTACGCACTCGTGGCCGGCTACCGGGCCGAGGGCGACACCGCGTTCGAGCCGCGCTCACCACATGATGCCCGATCGCGCGCCAGCGCGGCGAGTGCATAGCGGCAGTTATGGCGTGTCGATTGCCGCTTAGTTGACCGGGCAGACGACGGTCACGGCCACCGTACGTGCGTTCGTCACGACGACGTGACCACCCGCGGAACACTTGCCGGTGTCGTCTCCGAAGCTGGGACTGTGACCTGTGACGGTGTATGTCCCGACCGGCACCGCTACGGCAAATGAGCCGCGGACGATCGGCACGTCGCAGCGTGAACCCGACGCGGACGTGACGGTGACGGTACCCGGGACTGCGCGATTGATCCCTGGCGGGGGGCCACCGATCAGCCGAAGTGTTCCCGAGATGCCGCTACTGACATCCGATACGCAAGCCGACGCCACGAAGCTGCTCGACGTTGTCGCCCGCTGATCCGGGCGCGTCGTGGTGGTCGACGCCGAGGAGTGATGCGACGAGCTACAGGCACCGAGTGCAGCGACGATCGCTACCGCTGATGCAAGGCGTTTCATGACTCTTCGACGCCCGTTCCCGCACACAGGTTCCATCCGCACATGTAACCAACATCGGCCTCGGGGATCCACTCCGGGTGCGGTGTTCGAGGGTTGCATTGTCTTCCCGGCTGGTTCGGGTGGTGGCGTCGAGTAGCGCACTGAGGGAGGCCTCGTTGGTGGGGTCTGGTCTCGTCAATCTGATGGTCACACCTGACCCGGTCACGGTTGTCCCGCATGAGGGAAGTGGGTCGGCCCGTTGTGAGGTCGCGCCCGTTTACAGCACATGAGTGGGAGCCGCGACGCGGGTCCGCTTGGGGCCGTGACCGAAGTTGAGCGTCGCTGCTCGAGTGAGCCGGTGGATGACCGACACGACGAGAGGAGATGGGCATGGGTTGTCGACGACTGGTCGGCATCGATTTGGGGATCGCGTCCGCGCATGCGGTGCGGGTCCTTGATGGTGAGGGCACGGTCCTCGCGAAACGGAAGGCGTTGCCGACGGTCGAGAGCCTGACGCAGCTCGAACGTGTTGCGTTGGCGGGCACGCCGGCGGGCACGTGTCTCGAGGTGGTGATCGAACCGACGGGTCCGGCGTGGTTGCCGATCGCAGTGTTCTTCATCGGTCGAGGGCATTGTGTGTATCGGGTGAGTTCGGCGCAGTCGGCGGATCTACGTCGCTATCTGTCGCGGCACGCGAAGACGAACGGGATCGACGCGGACACGCTCGCGCGGATCCCGCTGTTCCACCCCGAAGGTGTGCATCGCCTCGAGTTGGTCGGTGCTGAAGCTGCCGGGTTGGATCGCCGCGTTCGGGCGGCGGATCGGTTGACGCGCATGATCGCCGAGCACAAGACGAGAATCAAGGCGCTGGTCCGCCAGTTGATGCCGATGAGCCCACTCGACGGGCAAGGTCACGCTCGCGGACCTTGCGGTGCTCGAACGTTGGGCAGACCCAAGATTGTTGGTGAAAGCGGGCCGGAAGCGGATCACGGCCGTGATCGCGAAGGCGTCACATCGTCACAACGGCGTTGACCGGGCCGACGAGTGGCTCGCGGCGGCGAACGCTGCTGTTGAGGTCTACGCGGATCATCCCGCGGTCGCGTTCACCGAGCTCGCCGCGGAAGTCGCGACCGAAGTCCGGTTGTTGCGCTGCGCTCACGATGAACTCGTCGTGCACAACACCGAACGCGAGGCCGCATACCGTTCGGTCGATCCCGAGGGTCTGGCCCGCAGCGTGCCCGGACTGGCCGAGGTCGGAGGGCCCGCGCTCGTCGCCACGATGGGCGACCCGACCCGGTTCACGAAACCCAAACAGTTCCGAGCATTCAGCGGCCTCGCGCCGAAGGCGTCCGAGACCGGTGACACCGACCGCAAAGGCCAGCCGATGTCGAAAGCCGGGTCGTCGCTGCTGCGGACCACGCTCGTGCGCGCCGCGGACACCGCCCGCAAACAAGACCCGCAACTCGCCCGCATCTACTACGTGCAGATGGTCGAACGCGGCAAGAACCACATCGGCGCGATCTGCGTTGTCGCCGCCCAGCTCGCCGAACGCGCGTGGCTCGTGATGAACCGACAGACCCCATACGTCATCTGCGACACCGACGGCACACCCGTCACCGCCGAACACGCCGCCGCGATCATCGCCGAACGATGGACCGTTCCCGCCGACGTTCGCGCTCGTCGACGCAGCAAAAAGGGGAAGGCCCCCCAAGCCGTCTCCACAAGACGACACGAACGAGGCGACCTTCCCCGGCCCGCATCGTCAACCCGACACCACGCACCCGTCAACCCGCGCGACCGCACCCAACGACAGACCGCTTGACAACCCCATCCGGCATAGGGAATCAGAATGCCCGCTCTGAGCTGTCGCACCAACATTTCGGCAGGTCGTGTTCGGTGGAGATGATGCTGCGTTTCGGGTCAGGCGAAGGCGGGGTTCGCGTGCCGCCAGAGCTTGAGGAGGTTGTGGGTGGCGGCGATGAGCTTCCATTCGCTGTTCACAGCGGGCGTACCACGACGGGAGAAGCGTCTGATCCCGCGGTTGTGTTTGGTCTGGCCGAACACGGGCTCGATCGTCGCGGATCGTTTCTTGTAGAGCCGTCGACCGCGTGGTGTTGCGAGCTTCCCGGTCATCGCGACCGCGGGTGTCGGTGGCAGTGAACGTCGCCGTGCCAACAAGAGTTGATCGATGCGGGATCGACCGACCCCCAGCTCGCCGACAGCGTCGACGACGGAGATCTCACCCGTTCCACGCGGGAGAGCACTTCGGCTCGTTTCGCTTCGGTACGAACGTCTCGTTTGATGTCCGGTGTTCTTCCCGGCGCGATGAGTGCCTCAACGCCGGGCATGGCGGCATTGTCCTTGGTCCAATAGCCGGCGTCAGCAAGCACGTCCGGACGCGTGTGCGCGCGCCCGCGCCCGCAGGTTCTGTTTCGTCGCTGCGACCATCGGAACGAACTGGGCGTCGTCACTGCCGTCGTTGGTCACTTCCGCCGCGACGATGACCTGATCGACCTCGCGACCGCTTCCGCGTTGTAACCCTGCACGAAACCGCCCTGCACCCGCATGAGTCGACTGTCAGGATCGGTCAGATTCGCCCAGTGCCGGGAACGACGATGTTGCGCATCGGGTCTCGGTTTGCGTCCCGCAGCCGCCGCCCGTCGCGGCTTCCATCTCCGCGCGGCGTGCGAGCCGCGCCTCGAGCGACCGCTTCGCCGCGTCGGCTTCCAGCTCATCCAACAACGCCCCGATACGGGCTCGTCGCCGGAACCGGTCAGCTCTCCACGGAGTTCATCACCACGCCGGTTCCCAGACGTGCGTCTTCGTCCGCGTCGACTCTCTCCGCGTCGTCCAACATCTCTTTGGCGAGTTGTTCCGCGGTGCGGTTCGCGGCTCGTGACGCATTCGCCTCGATGCGGGTCCCGTCCACCACGACCAGTCCCGCCTTCACCAGTCCCGCGCGAGCGCACAGCCGAAGACCTGACCGAACAGATCGGCGAGCGCGTCCTGATGCGTGGCTCGGAAACGAGCGATCGTGGCGTGATCGGGAAGCTGGTTCGCCGCGATCACCCGAAACGCGATGTCTTCGTGGCAACGACGTTCGATCACCCGGCTGGATCGTTCACCAACGCAATACGCGTACACGAGCAACGCGACCATCAACGATGGTTCATACGCGGCGCCACCCCGACCATCCGACCGATACGCGGCCACGAACGCCGACACGTCGAGCTCGCCGACAACATCCAACACGAACCACGCCAGATGATCCGCAGGAAGCCAATCCGCCAACGACAGTCGCATCAACAACAACTGATCGCGATCACCCGCCACGAAGTTGTACACCATGACCCATGATCACATCGCCGCCCAAAACCCAGCGCGATCGTCAAGATTCGTGCGACAGCCTCCTCTGGGACGCTTCTGCGAACCAGAGCGGGCGTGTTATTGGGCGGGTTTGGGCTAGCGGGCGGCGCCGGCGATGAACGTTGCGACGATGTAGGTGGCGTGGCGGTCGAGGCTGACGCGGGCGCGGTCGTAACGCATGGTCGTGCGGGGGTCGGCGTGGCTGGCGGCTTCTTGGACGTCGCGGAGGGGGACGCCGGCGTCGAGCGCGGCGGTGATGAATGCGTGGCGCAGCGTGTGGGGTCCGACTCGTTTGGTGATCCCGGCCTTGCGGGCGATGCGGCGGACGATGCGGGCGGCGGCGTGGCGTTCGAGGCGGCCGTGGTCGTTGCCGCAGAAGATGGGTCCTTCGGTGCGCTCCCCGATGGCGAGGTCGATGGCGCGGGCGGTGCGGGGTGCGAGGGGCACGGTCACGATCTTGCCGCCTTTGCGGATAATCCGCAGGGTGCGGTGGCCGCGTTCGAGACCGAGTTCTTCGATGTCGGCACCGGTAGCTTCGGACACCCGCAGCCCGTTGAGGGCAAGGAGGCTGAGGAGGGCGTGGTCGCGGGCGTCGCTGAGGCCGGCGGCGACGAGCATGGCGCCGACCTCGTTGCGGTCGAGGCCGGTCGCGTGCGATTCGTAGTCGAGGCGCGGGCGCCGGACGTGCACCGCGGGCGAGATCGGGATGAGGCCTTCTTGTTCGGCGTAGCGGTAGAAGCAGGTGATCGTGCACAGCCGCCGCGCGATCGTGGCTCGCGCCCGACCCAGCGGCTTCGAGTTGGCGGGCGAACGCTTCGATGTGGGCACGCTTCGCTTCGAACAGGCGCGAGGTGATGGTCGGCGCAGTAGGTGGCGTACTGGCGCAGATCGAGCGCGTAGGCCTCATGGGTGAGGCCCGAGTACCCGGCCAGGAATCCGGCGAGCGCGAACCGTTCCGGATCCGAGAACGGGTCGTCTTCAACGAGCGTCGGAGTGAGAACGGAAGTGGGAACCTGCATGACATCCTCCAATCGAAGTGACTGGAAGATGTGTCGACCGTCCCGACGCCAGAACCTCCGACCGCGTAGAGTCAGCGGCCGAAGAACGCAGCGGAACGGAGGTGCCGGTGGGACACGACCGATGGATCGACGATCTCCGAGCCGCCCGCGCCGACCCCGCAGCTCTGGCGCAGCTGCTGTCAGCTGAGCTGCCCTACGACGGACTCCAACACGCCGGCGAGGCGGTCCTCGCCGCTCGCTTCGACGACACCGACGCGACGCTCGCGCAAGATCACAACGGAGTTGATCGAGGCCTTGCGAGCCCGGGCTGGGACGGCGACGACGTCCTCGCCGGCGCCCTCGAACGCGACCCCGCAACATCGCCCTCGAAGCTCACTCCGCGTCCGCGTTGATCTCGAAGAGCTCGCCGACGCGCTCGCCGAAAACGCCGGCTCGGAAGGGTTCATGGATCTCCACGACGGCCAGGTCTGGACCGAGACGATTATCGAAGCCAGCCGAGACGCCGGCCTCCTCGAAATCGAGTTCGACGACCCGGACCGGTGGCTGACCGTCATCGGTCAAGGCCCGGCCGCGCCGTATCGCACCATGCAACGGTTCATCGCCACCGTCGACGATCACGACACCGTCGGACGACTCACCGACGCCATCGACGGCAAAGGCGCATTCCGCCGCTTCTACACCCAACTGCAGCGCTACCCCGATCTGCTCACCCGCTGGCACCGATTCAACAACGACACCCGACTTGGCCACGCCCGCCAATGGCTCGCCGACGAGGGATACCAACCCGGCCGCCCCACCTGAAACCGGCGAACGCGCTCGCCAGAAGCGTCCCAGAGCGGGCAATATCGGCGCGCGTGGAACTTCGACCGCCGCGTCAGCGTCGAACTCATACTGTGAAGCTGGGATGGTGGCTCTCGCGCTGATCTGTATCGCTGCGGCGTGTAGCTCTTCTCGGAATAACTCGACTCCGCTACCCACGACCAGTACCTCAGCGACGGCAGCCGATCCGCCCAGCAAGCCGCAGACATCGCGTGTCGTAGGGCTGCACCGCACGACTTCTTCAACGCTGCGCCGACAACGATTGGTGAGATTCGCGCCATCACCAGCGGTCTTCCGGCGGCTCCGCATGTGCGGCCGTACGCCTCGTTCCTTCGGGATCGAGTGCCGGGAGACTTCGCTGCGTGGTGCTGGCGTCAACCGATCGCGACCGCTTCGTCTCCTACATCGTTGGACCACGGGGCGAGGTCATTCCGAGCGGGGCGACGCTCAGCGGAGGACCACCGCCGCCCGGACCGCCGATACATCATTGACACGCGTTCTCCGACGTGCATATCTGCCGATCTGCGGCGCCCACGTATGGCACGCTGAGCGTCGTGGACGGCACCTACGACCCGGAAGTCGACGCTGCGTACCTTCGGCTGATCCCGACCGTTGAGGTGGGTAGTTCCAAGCGGCAGGTTGTCGCCGCTATCAGATGACCTCGCGGGAGAGCTCGTGCTCGATGTCGATGAGGACGGACGGATCATCGGCATTGAAGTGCTCGACCGCGAACTCCGGTACTGCGGCCGGAAACGATTCGCCCGACTGCAACGACTCGGAACGCCATAACTGCCGCTATGCGCTCGCTGCGAGGCTCGATATCGGCCAATCTGTGCCTATGCCGGATGGGGTTGTCAAGTGGTCTGTCGTTGGGTGCGGTCGCGCGGGTTGACGGGTTCGTGGTGACGGGTTGACGATGCGGGCCGGGGAAGGTCGCCTCGTTCGTGTCGTCTTGTGGAGACGGCTTGGGGGGCCTTCCCCTTTTTGCTGCGTCGACGAGCGCGGACGTCGGCGGGAACGGTCCACCGTTCGGCGATGATCGCGGCGGCGTGTTCGGCGGTGACGGGTGAGCCGTCGGTGTCGCAGATGACGTATGGGGTTTGTCGGTTCATCACGACCCACGCGCGTTCGGCGAGTTGGGCGGCGACAACGCAGATCGCGCCGATGTGGTTCTTGCCGCGCTCCACCATCTGCACGTAGTAGATGCGGGCGAGTTGCGGGTCTTGTTTGCGGGCGGTGTCCGCGGCGCGCACGAACGTTGTTCGTAGCAGCGACGATCCGGCTTTGGACATGGGCTGGCCTTTGCGGTCGGTGTCACCGGTCTCGGACGCCTTCGGTGCGAGGCCGGTGAACGCACGAAACTGTTTGGGTTTGGTGAACCGGGTCGGGTCGCCCATGGTCGCGACGAGCGCGGGCCCACCGATCTCAGCGAGTCCGGGCAGGCTGCGGGCGAGGCCGTCCGGGTCGACCGATCGGTATGCGACCTCGCGCTCACGATTGTGCACGACGAGTTCATCGTGAGTCGCGCGCAGCAGTCGGACCTCGGTCGCGACTTCCGCGGCGAGCTCGGTGAACGCGACCGCGGGATGGTCCGCGTAGAGCTCGACAGCAGCCTTCGCCGCTGCGAGCCACTCGTCGGCGCGGTCAACGCCGTTGTGACCATGTGACACCTTCGCGATCACGGCCGTGATCCGCTTCCGGCCCGCTTTCACTAACAATCTCGGGTCGGCCCAACGTTCGAGCACCGCGAGGTCCGCGAGCGTGACCTTGCCCGCGAGTGGGCTCATGGGCATCAACTGGCGGACCAGCGCCTTGAGCCGCGTCTTGTGCTCGGCGATCATGCGCGTCAACCGATCCGCCGCCCGAACGCGACGATCCAACCCGGCAGCTTCAGCACCGACCAACGCAAGGCGATGCACACCCTCGGGGTGGAACAGCGGAATCCGCGCGGCGTGTCCGCGTCGATCCCGTTCGTCTTCGCGTGCCGCGACAGATAGCGACGTAGGTCCGCGGACTGCGCCGAACTCACCCGATACACACAATGACCGCGACTGATGAAGAACACTGCGATCGGTAACCACGCCGGACCGGTCGGTTCGATCACCACTTCGAGACGCGTGCCTGCCGGCGTGCCATCCAACGCAACACGTTCGAGCTGCGTCAGGCTTTCGACCGTCGGGAACGCTTTGCGTTTCGTGAGGGTCGCGCCCTCACCATCAAGGATCCGCACCGCGTGCACGGGACGCGATCCCCAAGTCAATGCCGACCAGTCGTCGACAACCCATGACCATCTCCTCTCGTCGTGTCGGTCATCCACCGGCTCGCTCGAGGAACGACGCTCAACTTCGGTCACGGCCCCAAGCGGACCCGCGTCGCGGCTCCCACTCATGTGCTGTAAACGGGCCCGACCTCAAAACGAGCCGACCCACTTCCCTCATGCGGGACAACCGTGACCGGGTCAGGTGTGACCATCAGATTGACGAGACCAGGCCCCACCAACGAGACCTCCCTCAGTGCGCTACTCGACGCCACCACCCGAACCAGCCGGGAAGACAATGCAACCCTCGAACACCGCACCCGGAGTGGATCCCCGAGGCCGATGTTGCTTACATGTGCGGGTGTCTGGCGTTCGATCGCGAGAGGTGAGATCGGATGTGATAGGAGTCGCCCCGAGCTTCGCGATATCGAGGTCGTCGAGGCCTTGCGCTACGCCACCGTTGTCCGCCAGCGCCCCGAGCGTGTACTCACCCCGCGAAGTCATCGAGCTCCTCGACAGTATTGAGGTCGACGAACTCCGCGCCATGGTCACGGATCGGCAGCTCTTCGTCGTGGCTGAGACCGATCGCCTCATCGTTGGATCCGCCGGTTCGGCGAGGCAAACCGCTTCGACACGTCTACATGCCCCGGACTCGCAACGAGCAGGCCTCGGGACCCGCTTGGTCGCTTGTGCCGAGTCCGACTTTCGAAACCGAACGTCCGCCGCAGAGATCCATGTCGCCTCGGTTATTTACGCCCGAGGGTTCTACGAAAAGCTCGGTTACGAGCTAGCCACCACGAGGGAACGCACCGGAAGCGAACCCTTCTGGATGAAGAAGCGCTTCGATCCTCGCACGCTCAGCGGGACCAGAACTGCCAATCGGGTACTCACCAGAGCAACCACAATCGGGCAATCTATTTAGCACGTGGACATGTTCAAAGACGCAATATAACGGCTGGCAAGGCGGTTCTGTCGGCGCTCGCAACCACGAGCGGTTCGATCACAGAGAGGCTCGGTACACAGTCACCGGGGCGAAGGTCATAGGCGCGTGCGGCTGTGGGTGCCCTTCAATATACTTCACCACGAGCGCAAAAGGAGAGGGAATCGAGGTAGTCACCAAGGCCCGCGATCTCCCGGTACCGACGATGCCGTCTTGTTGTTGCATCAACTCACCATAATCACCTCGGACTCACCTTGGAGTACATGTGGGTGAGTG